>NZ_CP051254.1:0-3573046 GCF_017795365.1 Hyphomonas atlantica corrig.
GCCGTCAACTCGTAGCGTCATTCTCGCCAACCAAACGTGAATCTGTTGACCGATTAAGAGCCCGAATTCTGGTAGGCGCTACGGCCTCGACATATGTGCAGGCCAGTGTCACCGCTCCCCCAAAACGGATTGTTCAATCCTTGCATCAGGCATTTATGGATTTGGAAACACTGGAAATCGACTACAAGAGCGAGGATGGCGCGGTATCGCGGCGACGGATTGATCCGCACTACCTCCTGCTAAAATATCCGGTCTGGTATGTCGTCTCATTTGATCATCTACGAAACGAGCCCCGCACTTTTCGATGTGATCGCATACTAAACGCTTCACGGACCGGTGACGTATTCAGCCTGTTGCCTAAGAGTACTTTTCAATTGTCGCTCATTTGGAATGACTGACTGGCTTGGGCGACTACCGATTGGCAACGTCACACGCACCTCAATCCTTTGAGATGTCGCCCAGCGGCTGCGCCTTGGGCCGCCGGTTGACGTCTTCGCGGCTTTTCAGGAAGTCGGCCATCTTGGTCTTGTCCTGGCGCTCGTCGAACCAGGTTTTCCAGGCCAGTGTCATCCAGGCGGCATGGAACAGCAGGCCACAGATGATCGAAACCAGACCGGGGATCGGCCCGATATGGGCACGCCGGACAAACTCTCCCAGAGTCAGCACATCGGTTGGATGGATCGCAATCTTGGCAAAATAGGCCGCGCCCTGAATGGCGAAAATCCAGCCATAATTCCGGCGCAACCGCCGCCCAATGGCGCGCGCCATGGATATTCGATATTGCGGCTTTTCGTAATCGTCCGACAGGGCGGTGCCTCGGTCGAGCGGTATCCGGGCGCCCTTCCCGCGCAGCATGGGGACGTAAAATGCGATCTCCAACACGCGCGCGCGAAACCGCCAGACATAGAAGAATCGATAGCGACGCGCTTCCAGTATCAGGAACATGATGCAGAGCGCCCCGACCAGCACGATGGGAAAGGGAGATGCGCGATCACTGGCAAAGGATACTGACAGGCCGATCCCGGTCGAGATCACAGCCCAGTTCGTCGTCTGGTCCAGACGTTGGCGCCAGATGGTCGAACGATAGACTTCCGCGCGATAGAGGTGGGCCAGCGCGCCAACCTCCTTGCTGCCCACAATGGCTTCAGGCGGATCGCCATCAGGATCTTCAGTAAATTCCAAATCGCTCATACGGGCATTCTACGGCGCGAATCTCCGCCGCGCCAAGGGGCAATCGGGCGCGGGCTCAGTTGTTTTCGCGGGCTTCTTCCCGCTCTTTCACAACCCGCGTCTTCAACGGAATTGGAACAGCCTCTTCCCGGAACGATAGCGTGGATTGCGGGAATGGAATGGTGATGCCCGCCTCGTCCAGCGCATCCTTCACCGCAAAGGCGACTTCGTCATAGGTTGCGCGTTGGTCCGCCGGGCGGCTGCCAGACCACCAGAGCAGTTTGAAATCGATGGACGAGCCACCGAACGAGACACATTGCACGTCCATGGTTTCAGACTGCTCGACCGACTCACAGCCTGCCAGCGCGTCCTGCAACACCGACTTGGCCTTGCGCATGTCGGTATCATAATCGACGCCGACCACGAGCTCCTGACGTTTCAGGGTGCGGTCGGTTTCAATATTGACCGGATTCTTGAACAGGTACGAATTCGGCACGATGACAAGCTCGCCATCCGTTTCCCGGACATGGGTTTCGCGGATCAAAATGCTCTCGACCCGGCCATAGACGTCTTCGCATTCGATCACATCACCGATCCGAAGTTTCTCGCGGCCAAGGATGATAACCCCTGCGAGGAAATTCTCGAACACGTCCTTGAACGCGAAGCCGATCGCGACCGATGTCAGGCCCAGACCGGCAATAATGTCAGATGGCGACACGGACGGGAAAATCACCGTCATCGCAATCGCAACGCCGACGATCCAGGCCGCGATGGAAATCAGGTTTTGCGCCAATGTCACCAATGCGTCCCGAACCCGCGCGCGATGCATGGCCGTCGAGACAATCGCCCGGATAATCCGGCCCGCAATCAGGGTCACAATCAGGATGACCAGCGCAATGGTGAGATTGGGCAGGCTCTTGAAGAAGGCTGAAGCCATGTTTTCGACTTCGGTCTTCAGGTCTTCAATGGGCGTAAACTCCATCCGCGTGTAACGCGCGAACCCGGTTCAGGTTCCCATCAATTGCAATAACCGAGCTTGAGGACGGGTCCATAGCCGTCGAGGGCAAGACGAACATGGTGCGTATCGTCGGAATTCGCGTCCGCCCGGATGCGCCCAGCCAGCGCTCCGGCCTGCCCGGTAATCCGCCGCCGCCACAGCGCATAGCGTAGAGACTCCGGATCAGCGGTGAGCGCAATGGCACGGTCAAAACTGCTCAAGTCACATGCCTCCATCGCCAGTTCTGCGAGGGAATGACCGAAATCGGCCTGTTCAAACGACCGGTCCAGTCCGCTTGCATGACGCGCGCCCTCTGCCATGATCTCAGGACGGCCAATATTGAAAGGCTGCGCCCCTGCCCGTGCATCGCGCAAAAATGCTGTCCAATTCCCCCGCGACAAAGCCGCCTTGGCCTTTTTCCTCGCATAGGGTTCGACGGCCTTCTCACGTCTCAGATCTGCGCCAAGCCGCGCCTGCCAGTGCCGCAGCAACAGCGTGTCGCCACTCTTCGCCACGGTTTCCAGAAACGGCGCCTTCAACCGGTTCTGCTTTTCTGCGGGCAAGTGCTCAGCCGCCGACCAGATCGCGTCCAGCATACACGCCGCCTCATCAGCGGTGCCGCACGCCGGATGTTCGAACGCATGTGCAGCGTCCAAACCGAACGCGGCAATGCTGAACAGCGAACTGGTCAGAAGGGATTTCATGCTGCCCGGTTAGCAAGAAGCAGCTGAACCGGGCATGAGTAAGCCGCTCAGGAAGCCACCGTGCGCAGCCGAACGAAATGCTGGTCCCAGCCCTTGTCGTGACTTGTCAGCATGTCGAACACATCACCGTCGAACGTTTCAAACCCGGAATGCACCAGTGTCAGTCGTGTGCCACCAAATGCGGATTCCAGCGTCCAGTCCACAATGGTTTCGTGTCCATTCAGGAACGCATGCGTAAATGTGTAACGCAGGCGACGAGGCGGCTCCGATACCAGAACCTTGCCCCAAATCATCTTCGGGTCGGGCTTGTCCGGGTTTTCGCGCAGCAGCGCATAGTCAGTGCCTGCGCTGAGGTCCGAATCTGCCTCGTGGAACCATCGCGCCAGTTTTTCCGGCTCGACGAGATAGGTCCAGACCCGTTCCGGCGCGGCGTTGATGAATATGGTTTTGGTAAGAGTGGCGTCAGTCATCGGATCCCTCCACGGCCTGTTTCAGTTTGAGAAGTTTGTCGTCCCAGAACTGGCTGAAGAAGGTCAGCCATTCCGCAACAGGCTTCAGCCCGTCGGGATTGAGACAATTAATGGCTTCCCTGCCCTGGCGCTCAACGCGGATCAGCTGGGCCGATTCAAGCAGGGCCAGATGTTTGGAAACCGCTGGTCGGCTCATGTCGAACCGGCTGGCAATGTCAGACACGCGCAAATCGCCGCTGGCGAGCAAGGCCATAATCTGGCGACGAGTGGGGTCGGCAATCGCGCGGAATACGTCTGGATCAGTCATATAGGAAACCTTTTGGTTTCCCTTTTAATAGGAAACCAAAAGGTTTCATGTCAAGCAGCATTTTGCTTTTCCCAGCGTCATCTTGGACAGGGCGGCCCGGCGACGCTATCTTTCAGGAGAACCCAATCGAAGAGACCGCCCCATGTTCCTGAACTTCTTCAATGAGCTGCGCGAAGCAAAAGTGCCTGTCACGCTGAAGGAATACCTCCTGCTGATGGAGGCGATGGACAAGCAGGTCATCAATATGGAGGTGGAGGATTTCTACTACCTCTCCCGCGCGGCCCTGGTGAAGGACGAGCGCAACATCGACAAGTTCGACCAGGTGTTCAGCCACGTCTTCAAGGGGCTCGATACGCTCGCCGACGCGGTAGACGTGCAGGATTTGCCGGAAGAATGGCTGCGCAAGATGACCGAGAAATTCCTGACCAAGGAAGAGATGGACGAGATCGAAGCGATGGGCGGCTTCGAAAAGTTGATGGAGACGCTGAAACAGCGGCTCGAAGAACAGAAGAAGCGCCATGAGGGCGGAAACAAATGGATCGGCACGGGCGGCACCTCTCCTTTCGGCGCCAACGGCTACAACCCGGAAGGCGTGCGCATCGGGCAGGAAAAATCCCGCCATCGCCGCGCGGTGAAAGTCTGGGACAAGCGCGAATTCAAGAATTACGACGACTCGGTTGAGCTCGGTACACGCAACATCAAGATCGCCATGAAGCGCCTGCGCAAATGGGCGCGCACCGGCGCTGATGATGAACTCGATCTGGACCAGACCATCCGCAACACGGCGCGCAAGGGGTATCTCGACATCGAAATGCGCCCGGAGAAACGCAACACGGTCTCCGTGCTCCTGCTGCTGGATGTCGGCGGATCTATGGACCCATATGTCCGCGTGATGGAAGAGCTGTTCTCAGCTGCGCGGTCCGAGATCAAGAACCTCGAATACTATTACTTCCACAACTGCCCTTATGAAGGTCTGTGGAAGGACAATCGCCGTCGCATGAACAATCGCATCCCGACCTGGGACGTGTTGAACAAATTCCCATCCGATTACAAGGTCATCGTCGTTGGCGACGCCACGATGAGCCCATATGAGATCACCTATGCAGGCGGCTCCGTCGAGCATTGGAACGAGGAAGCCGGCGGCATCTGGATCCAGCGCTTCGTTGAGCGTTATCCGAACTTTGTCTGGCTGAACCCGGTCAAGGAAGGCGCGTGGGAATATACCGGCTCCATCAAACTGATCCGCGAGCTGATTGGCGGGCACCGCATGTTTGAGATGACGCTGGAAGGCCTGGACGAGGCGATGAAGGAACTCAGCCGCTAAAGGATCTTGTATGCCGCGTATTGCCGTCAACGGAATTGAAATCGAGTACGCTGAGACAGGTTCACCTGAAGATCCGCTGATGCTGCTCGTGTCAGGCTTTTCCGGGCAGATGACCCGGTGGCCCGAAGCATTCCTGAAGGGATTGGCCGATGCCGGCCGACGCGTCGTCGTATTCGACAATCGCGACATCGGGCTGAGCACGGAACTGGCAGGCAAAGTGCCGCCATCTCCTGAAAGCATCGTCAAAGGCATTGCCGCGGGCGAACCGGTCCATGAAAGCGTGCCCTACCTTCTGGATGACATGGCCGCAGACGCCGCCAACCTTGTCGAAGCCCTCGGTGCAGACCAGGCTGACATACTGGGCGTGTCGATGGGCGGCATGATCGTTCAGCTCATGGCACTGAACCATCCGGAGAAAGTTCGAACACTGATCCCGGTAATGACAACATCGGGTGACCCGTCCCTACCCCCGTCAGATCCGGTTGCCATTGAGGCTCTTACATCGGTCCCGCCGGAGCGCACGCCTGAAGCCATAGCGGACCAGGCGGTCAAGTCTGCAGCGGCATACGGATCGCATCCCGATATCCGCAACTCAGACGATGATATCCGGAAGCTTTCAATGGATGCCATGACGCGCTCGGATCGCCCCGTGGGCGTCGCACGGCAGTACGCAGCCATTCTGGCCCAGCCGCGATGGCATGAGCGTTTGGAGCGCGTATCGCACCCTACATTGGTTCTGCACGGCGCAGTGGACACGCTGATCAAGCCGGCCGCCGGAGAGGATATCGCCCGCCGTATTCCGGGAGCAGAGTTAAACATCCTCGACAAATGGGGCCACGACATGCCGGAGAAAATGATCCCCGTGCTGCTGGATCTTATCGTGCCCTTCCTTGATCGCCACGCGCCGGGCGCTCGCTAGGCAGCTACCAGCCGCCGCCCCCGCCGCCGCCGCCACCGCCGCCGGAGAAACCGCCCCCTCCTCCACCGGAAGAGCTGGAACTTTGCGGCAATGAAGCGCTGACACCCGTGCTCATGCTGGACATGACAGCATCATTCATGCCGCCAACATTGCTGAACGAACGACTGCCGAAATGTCCCCAGGCAGGAGAATACGACGCCGCCTCTGTCGGCAATGTGTCCTCGAAATACTTCGTCCAGGGCTTTTCCACATCCAGCGCAATCGCGTAAGGCAAGAACCGCTCATAGCGCTCAACACTCATGGGCGGCGGTGCGTCACTGCCAACTTCGACCGTGTTCAGCTGCAACTTCTCAGCTGTTTCCAGATACAATTTGAAGCCCTCGATCTCTGTGCGGATCTTCTGCCCTTTCGGCGTCGGGGCCGGCATCAGATACATGAACAGGCCATTGAGCGCAGCGAGCGCCAGGATGAACGCCAAATGCCAGACGGACCAATTGACCGTCTGCGTGATCGCCACAGCGACCCCGACAATGGTCAGCACCACGGCCACAAGTGTATAGCTCAAATTCCAACGGAAATACGGCTTGCCATATTTCCGCGACAGGGCCTTGCGAAACAAGGTGTAGGAGGTGGTAAAGCTGGCATCATACTTGCCGCCCAGCGTGCGCGTCTTCTTGCCATCGAACAATTCGCTATCGAGCTTTTGCTCGTCAGCAGTCAGGGCGGCCGCCGCACCGCCCTTGCGGGTCAGCACAGTGGACTTCTTCTCTGATGCGTCAATATCCACGAGGCCTTTTGTGCCCATATTTATCAGTGTCGAGATCAGCGCCCCGTGGCCGCGAAAGCCCCTGAAGTAAACATGATGCACCGCAGCCGGAGACAACCCTTCTGGCGGCTCATAACGCGCAAAGACCGGGCCCTTCGGAGGATCCTCTCCGACTTTCCTGAAGCTGCGCATCAGGAATCCCAGAACACCCAGGAATGAGGCGAGCAATATGCCCAGCGCGCCATACCGGAACCACCAGAGCACGCTCTTGTCTGCAAATGACGGCGGTTCAATCACGCCCTTCTCAAGACCCAGCGAGATGGTCAGGCCCTCTCCGGCATCGAAGGGTCGCGTTGCCTCAAACACATGGGCGCCGCCGCTCTGCCGATAGGCGTAATCGCTGCCCGAGTTTCCGTAACCGCCTGTATATCCGTCCTGCAAGACCACGCGTGCATCCTCTGGCAGCGTGATACGCGCCGCGGCCTGATCTATCGGGAACAGCCAATAGTTTCCCGTCACGTTCCAGTACAATTCGTCATGCGTGTCGAAGTAGCGGATCTGGTTCTTTACTTCGTATTCGATCTCATAGGTATGCGCGCCGCGATCTATAAACACATCCGCATCCCCGATCCGGATACGGAAGGCATTGCCGTCGCGTTCCACGGCATAGGGCTCCTTGCGGCCATCCCGTGTCACGCGCTTTACATTGATTTGGTAGGGCAGCTTGTCCCCCGGCCGCCCTTCATCATCGGCGTAGTATCGCGGCAATTCGCGGAAAATGCCCCGGCGGATGCGGACGCCCTCTGATGTAACCTGAAGTGTTTCAGACACCTGAATATCTCCATCTTCTTCCACCGTGATGGCCACGTCGAAACTGTTGATCCGCTCTTCGGCGACGGCGGAAAGCACAAACAGGCTGGCGGCCAGGCATGCCGCGAAAAAGCGCAGCATCACGACCGGCTCCCCATATCGATTTCGGGCAGTGCGCGATCGGCCATGTCGACTTCGAAATATGATCGCGCGTGGAACCCGAACGGTCCGGCAAGCAGATTGGCCGGAAAACTCTGAATACTGGTGTTCAGCTCACGCACAGCCCCATTGTAGAAACGCCGCGCCATCTCGATCTTGTCCTCGGTCTCGGAAAGCTCCTGCTGCAACTCCAGAAAGTTCGCACTGGCCTTCATGTCTGGATACGCCTCGGCCACAGCCATCAGGCGCGCAACCGGTTGCGACAGCGCGCTTTCCGCCGCGCCCCGATTCGCGAGATCATCACCCGCTGCCAGGGCCTGGGTTCGCTTTTCGGTGATCTCCGCGAACAAGTCCCGCTCATGCGCGGCATAGCCTTTCACCGTCTCCACCAATTGGGGGATAAGGTTCGCCCGGCGTTTCAGCTGAACATCAATGTCGGACCATCCATTGTCGGCCATCTGTGACCGGCTGACGAGGCGATTGTAGATGAGCACGCCCCCGACAATGAGAACGGCCACAAGGCCAAGCAGGATATAGGTCAGCACGTGTCGGGCCCTCCGGATTCGCAGACCTTATCCTTATCCGGCCTTGCAGGCGCTGTTAAGGCTGACCGGCCCCCTGTCTGGCGCGCCAGGCATCTCGCGTCATTTCCCAGACGAGGGACCGTCGCGCCGAGCCGTCCGGCCGACGGCTTTCTACCTCGCCTTTGCGCTCAAAGCCCATACCGTCCAGCATGCGCTGGGTGGGCACATTCTCAAGGCTGGCCGTTTCACACAGCAGGTCCAGATCGAGAGATTCGAACATCCAGTCGAAGCTTGCCGCCGCGCCGCGTGTGCCCTGCCCTCTATTGTGCTCTGACGGGTGCAGCGCGCCGCCCAGCTCCCCTGCGGCCCAGTGCGGCCAGACCTGCACATCACTGTAGCCCATGATGCGGCCATCCTCTGCCGCCCGCACGAACAGCAGGCCCGTGCCCGCCTCCCGTTCGTCCAGATGGGACTGGATGAACGCCTGAACACTTGCCTCTGTCAGCGGACGCGGCAGCGTGTAAATCGGTGCATGGACTGCAGGATCAGACAACAGGGCATAGAGCGCCGGCGCGTCGTCCGGCCTCGCCAGCCGAGACGCATCAGGCGCATCTCCGAGCGTCTCTGCTCTGCGCACCATTTGGCGAATATTGTCAGCCCGCTGGGCGGACACGAGCCGACGCGTGACGGGAATTCCATCGGTCATTTCCCAGACTGGCCACAGCCCGGTTTGCTCGGCAAGGCGTCACCCGGCGACATGGTCAACAAAGTGGACGCATAAACGCATTGACCAGACCGGACGCTACGGCCAGATGCGCGCATGACAGATTCCCCTGCCTCAACGAAGCGCCACGACAAGAACGCGTTCATGTTCGTGATCATCACGGTCGCGATCGACATGCTGGCCTTCGGCCTGATCATTCCGGTGATTCCGACATTGGTGCAGGAACTCGGCAACATCTCTGCCGAACAGTCCACCCTGTATATCGGCGCGCTCGGCGCGACTTATGCGATCATGAATTTCCTGTTTGGGCCGGTTCTGGGATCGCTGTCTGACAGGTATGGCCGTCGCCCCATTCTGCTCGCCTCAATCGCGACGCTGGGGCTGGACTTCCTGATCATGGGCTTTGCCAACTCTGTCTGGCTCCTGTTTCTCGGGCGGGCCCTGTCCGGAATTTCAGGCGCGACGTTCTCAACGGCCAACGCCTATATTGCCGACGTCACCGAACCGGCAGAACGCGGCAAGGCGTTCGGCATGACGGGCGCAGCATTCGGGTTCGGGTTCGTGTTCGGCCCGGTTCTGGGTGGTTTCCTCGGGGATTTCGACCCGCGCGCGCCCTTCTTCGCCGCCGCCGCGCTCGCCGGTCTCAACTTCATCTATGGCGCATTCGTGCTTCCGGAATCGCTCAACCAGGAAGACCGACGCAATTTTGACCTGAAACGCGCAAACCCGTTCGGCGCGGTGAAACACTTCTCCAAACTGCCCCACGTGTCCTGGTTCCTTGCCTGTGCAGGCATTTTCTTCCTGGCGCACACCGTCTTCCCATCCACATGGTCGGTCTATACCGAGATCCGTTACGAATGGACGCCGCGCGATATCGGTCTGTCGCTGGGCCTTGTGGGCGTCGGCGCGGCAATCGTTCAGGCTGGCCTCATGGGACAGGCGCTGAAACGCTTCGGCACGGTTCGCACCGCCCTGTATGGCATCCTTATCAATGCCGTATCGCTTTTCCTGTTCGCGATCGCGGGCGCCGGATGGATCGTCTATCTCATCATTCCGCTCAACGCGCTCGGCGGCGTGGCAAACCCCGCCCTCAATGCGCTCATGTCGACTGTCACCCCCAAGAATGCCCAGGGTGAATTGCAGGGGGCGTCCGCCAGCCTGAACTCGTTCGCGATGATCTTCGGCCCGATCCTGATGAGCGGCGCGCTGTTCTACTTCACCCGTCCGGAATCCAGCATTCACTTTGCAGGCGCGGCATTCCTGCTCGCCGCAATCCTGACGGCAGTCTCGCTCATTCCCTTTCAGCGGGGGGTCATCGCGAACCGGGGCGCCCTGCCCGACGATGACGGGACAACCGGCCCCTGACAGGGCCGGCGTCCGTTGGATTTCGCAGCGTGATCAGCCCTTCGGCTTCATGACCAGTCCGGCCAGCACGCCAACGATGCCACCACCCACGCCGCCTTCGAGCAGCGAGTTGATGATATTCATCAGGGATGCAGGATCAGCTGCCGCATCACCCAGCACCTGAATACCTGCCGCATCCAGTCCGAAATGCGCGCCAATGCCGCCAACAATGCCACCGATAAGTCCCCCGGTGCCACCGCCGCCGCCAAGGCGCGCAACCAACGGTCCAATGACTAGCCCGCCAATCGCGCTCAGAATGAGTGGTAAGATACTTTCCATAATACGCCCTCCCTTAAGGCATTTCGGGGGGCTCTTTCGGCCCCTCCATGGTTAAGGAAATCTGCTTTTGCCGGTCAGGTCCAGCAAATTCCCCCCAATGGGAGAGTTGCAACTTGGCGGGAGGACGGGCAGAGACCGATCCAATGACTGCTTCCCGGCCAGCCCTGTTTCTAGATCGAGATGGCGTGATCAACGTCGACAAGGGCTATGTCAGCCGCATCGAGGACTTCGAGTGGATTCCCGGCGCGGCGGAAACGATCGCAGCCTTTAATGCGCGCAATTGGTTTGTATTCGTCGTGACAAACCAGTCAGGCATCGCCCGGAACTATTATTCCGAAAGCGATATGCAAACGCTTCATGACTGGATGTTGGCGGAACTTTCGATGAAAGGCGCTAACATTGATAAGGTCTATTATTGCCCCTTCCACGAAGAGGGTGAGAACCCGCTTTATCGGAAAAAAAGTTTCGACCGAAAGCCAAATCCCGGGATGCTGCTGACGGCGATGGCTGAATTTCCCGTCAAACGTGAGCAAAGTTTCCTGATCGGTGACAAGGATACCGACATCGCCGCTGCGCGTGCAGCAGGCATTGCAGGATTCAAGTTCCGTAGCGGAAACCTGTCTGAGTTTGCAGAGTGGACTCTGGCAAGTTTCGAAGACGGAAACCGCGGCTGACCTGACGCGGAAACGCTTGGCTTCTTATCGAAACGTAAATGAGGTCTCGCGGAATGGCAGGATCTCGAAATGCCTCTGCAACATGTCTCCAACACCCTTTGATTGCTGGCCAGTACAAGGGCCGAAAAGGCCCGATCCCTTAGCCGCTGGCTACAAAGGAGGACGACCTCAATGCAGAAACACCTCATTACAACCGCCGCCATTGGCGCACTGCTGATGGCAACCGCATGTAACTCCAGCGGAACCAAACGGTATGCCAGTATCGGCACTCCCGGCGCATCCGGCGCGGCTGGCAAAGTGGGTCCCGCTGGCCCTCAGGGCGAACAAGGCCCGGCTGGCCCGCAGGGTGAACGCGGAGCGCCCGGCGCAGACGGACGCGATGGCATTGATGGCCGGGATGGCACTGATGGCGCCGACGGCATGAACGGCATGGACGGCCAGGATGGCAATTTCGGACTCGGCGAGGCTGGCATGATCGCCGTGGGCGGCCTGACAGGCGATAACGGCATCGGCGGCACAGGCCTGCTGGCCAATCTGGGCGACCCGTCCACATCCCCGCCTGTCATTGGCGAGCCTGCCGTTTCGCTTGGCGATACCCTGTCAGAAACGGGTGAGCAGCTCGCGGCAGGAGTTGGCGGTTCGGACGGCAATGCCGTCAGCGACATCATTGTCGCAGCGGCAGATACCGTCACCGCGACAGGCGACGCACTCAGCGGATTTGGCAATGGGGAACAACCCCTGGTGGATGGTGTGCTTGAAGCGCCGTCGCCAATCCTGACCGCAAGCGTCGGCGCGGCCGATGTTGTGGGCGGTGCCGACGGCTCAGAGTCCCTTATCGGGACGAGCATTCTGGCAGCCGACCAACAATCCGGAACGCTCGGCGAAATCGGCGTGGGAAGCAATGACACGCTCCTCAACGCAGACCTCGCACCAAACAGCGATGGCGGGCTCGATATTCCGGGCGTGGCCAGCGTGGATGTCATCGGAGGTGAAGGCGATCTCATTGATGGCGAAGCAACCCTGGCCTCGGTGAACCTGCTCGACCAGTCCGAATCGCTCGGCGGAGACGGCGAGGCTGGCCTCATTGGCCTCAGTGTCCTGTCTGAAGAGCAGGCATCCGGCACCCTTCTCGAAGCAGGCGTCGCGAGCGACGACACATTGCTGAACGTCGACCTGGCCCCTGAAAGTGAGAGTGGCCTGGAAATCCCCGGCGTCGCGACAGTTGATGTTGTTGGCGGCGTGGAGGACACGCTCGGCGGGACCGACTTGCTGGATCCCGACTCGTCCGGTGACCTGCTGGCAGACGCAGGCGAAGACCTGCAGGAAGGGCTGGAAGACCTGCTCTCCGGCGAAGGGAAAGCAGGCCTTCTGGACGGAGTCACCGGCAGCTCTGACGACGACAGCGAAGGCGGCCTTGGCGGGTTGCTTTCCGGACTGGGCGGCGGACGCTAAGCCCAGGCCAAGACATGAAACATCGCGCTCACATCGCAGTGCCGTTCGTGCTTTTGAGCGCGATGCTTCTGCCACTCCCAGCCGCGGGGCTTCAAAGCTCCGCGACTGATCCTGATCCCTCACTCGATCCGGGGTTTTCACCACCTGAGACCGAACCACCCAAACTCGAAGCGCCTCAAATACGCGGCCGGCTCGACGTCTCGACGCCAACTGAGAAGACGAAGGCAAACATTGAAGTCATTGACTTTGTCGGCTCCGACGTCCCGGAAAACGTCGCGCTCGCGGCCGAGGCATTTCTCGGTCAGCCTACGGACGAAGAAACTCTCAAAGCTCTCGCCGCCGCCATGTCGGAGGCGTACCAGAATTCTCCTGTCGCGCTCTTCTCTCTGGCGATTCCGTCGCAGGATTTTTCCAAGGGCGTGGTGCGGGTTCATGTCGCTGAAGGCTATGTAAAACAGGCGATCATCCGGAAGGATGGCGAGTTGACGGAAAGCCCGCTCATCGCAGGCTATGTGGCGCCCCTTGTCGGTCAGCAGCCTGCTTCGAGCACGGATTATGAGCGCGCCCTGTCACTCGTCCGGCGTGTGCCCGGCCTGAAGGTCAACCCCCGCCTTGGCACAACCAGAGAACAAGGCGCGACCAATCTCATCCTCGACATCGAACCCCGCAAGAACCGCTTCTATGCCGGCTTCGACAGTCGCGAATCCCGCCTGATCGATACCGGGCGCATCGCAGCGGGTGGAACCGTCTACGGCCTCCTCCGGGAAGGCGACAAGCTTTCCGGACAAGTCTCGGTCGCGAGCGATGGCGAACAGGCCCGGTCCGCGCAGCTGACCTATGCCACGACTGTCGGCCTGCGCGGAACATTGCTGGATGTCGCCGCTGTGTACCAAGAAACAAAACCCGACACGCTGCCCATTGAAGGCGAAGCGACGCGGCTGTCGGCGAGTCTGACCCACCCGATCCTCCTGGACTTCAAGCATGAAGTCTCGGCCAGCCTACGGATCGATCACACAATGAGTTCGAATGCAGCCTTCGGCTCGGTCATCGCCAATGACGAAGTCACAGCAGCCCGCCTTGGCCTGTCTGCGCGCAAGTCAGCAAAGACACGCCTGCTGACAGGCAGCGTGCTCTATTCCCGGGGGGTGGATATTGAAGGTGCCGAGACCTCGACGCCCGGTGCATCACTCGATTTCGGCAAGCTCGGCGGCACGGCCCGTCTGGTTCAGAAATTCGGCGACCGCACTTTCCTGCGCGCGTCCCTCACCGGACAGTGGACGAATGACACCCTGCCTGCGAATGAACGTTTTCTGATTGGCGGCACGAATTATGGTCGCGGCTTTCGCAACGGCCTGGTGGCGTTCGACACTGGCTATGCTGGCCTGATCGAGCCCGCCTATCGGCCGCTCAGCGATGGCGATTTCAAGAATAGCGAGATCTATGCCTTTGCAGATTATGGCGGCGGATCGTTGAACGCATCTGGCACCGAATTGCGCGATATCACGCTTGGATCAGCCGGCCTGGGTGTACGTCTGAAATGGAAAACCTATGCCTCGCTGGGGTTTGAAATGGCCCAGCCGTTCGAACAGCCCGTACCCGGCCTTGACGACGATCCGATCTACTCGCTGACCTGGTCTTTCAAGTATCAACCGGGAGAGAACTAGGTTTCATTCGGACGGGCTTCAGCCCCCTGCTCGCACGGGTTTTTCGATCACAATGCAGTTTCTGCGTTCCGCTTACGCTAAGGTAAGGCTGGCGTTGCGGAATTCTGCTGATTAGTGTGCGCCGCAACAACGACGCTTATCTTGGAGGAAAGCTCATGCGCGAAGCCGTTATTGTATCCTACGCCCGGACTGGCATGGCGAAAGCCAGCCGCGGATCCCTGAACAACACGCACGGCATCACGATGGCCGGCCATGCCATCAAGGGCGCAATTGACCGCGCCGGCATCGAAGCCGCTTCTGTGGAAGACGTGTTCCTCGGCTCTGCCCAGCCAGAAGGCGCAACCGGCCACAACGTGGCCCGCAACGCGGCGCTTTGGGCTGGCTGCCCGTCCTCCACGTCCGGCGCGACGATCAACCGGTTCTGTTCGTCCGGCCTGCAGGCCATCGCCAACGCAGCGCACACTGTCATCAATGAAGGCGCTCCGGTTGCCATCGGCGGCGGTGTTGAATCCCTCTCCCTCGTTTCCCGCAGCGGCCACATGAACGTGCACCGCTACACCGAAGACGAACTGATGAAGAAGTGGCCTGCGATCTGGATGACCATGATCGAGACCGCCGAGATCGTTGCGGACCGGTATGGCGTCAGCCGCGAATATCAGGACGAATATTCCGTTGAATCCCAGAAGCGCACCGCTGCCTTCCAGGAAAAAGGCTACATGGCCGAGGAAATCGTTCCGCTGAAGACCACGATGAAGCTGGTCAACCGCGAAACCGGCGAAGAGACTTTCCAGGAAGTCGTCTGTGACCGTGACGAATGCAACCGTCCCGGTACGACCTATGAAAGCCTTGCTGGCCTGAAGCCGGTCTTCTCTGGCGGCATGGTGGTCAAGGAAGGCAAATACGTTACCGCTGGTAACGCCTCCCAGCTGTCCGATGGCGCCGCCGCTGTGGTCGTCATGGAAGCCAAGGAAGCCGAACAGCGTGGCCTGAAGCCACTCGGCCGTTTCGTCGGCTTCAACGTCGCTGGCTGTGATCCGGATGAAATGGGCATCGGCCCGGTCTTCGCTGTTCCACGCCTGCTGGAGCGTCACGGCCTGAAAGTTGACGACATCGACCTGTGGGAACTGAACGAAGCCTTCGCATCGCAGTGCCTCTACAGCCGCGACCGTCTCGGCATCGACCCGGAGAAGTACAACGTCAATGGAGGCTCGATCTCCATCGGTCACCCATTCGGCATGACCGGCGCGCGCTGCACCGGCTCCCTTCTGATGGAAGGCCAGCGCCGCGGCGCGAAATATGGTGTTGTGACCATGTGTATCGGCGGCGGCATGGGCGCAGCCGGACTGTTCGAAATCTTCAGCTGATCCTTTTCAGTTTGAACGCAGCGAACGCCCCGAACTTCGGTTCGGGGCGTTTTCCTTTTGGGGACAAGACCTTATGTTGACACCCATCGACTTGCCCGAACTGGAGCCATCATGATCCGCCAATTCATCTCTGCCGCCAGCCTGATCGCGCTTGTTGCCTGCGGGCAAGGAGCAGACAAAGCCGATCACGGCGTCAGCACGGATCCGAACGCTGCAACGGGCTTCATCACCTCCAACACGGTCGCACCGGAAACCGCCACGGTTCGCGAAGGCGAAACCATCGCACGCGACGCGGACGGCAGGCCCTACAGCTATGCTCTCCTGGGAGAGCCCCTGCCCGCCCTGTCCGGCCAGATGGCGGACGGCACCGCATTTGATCCGGCCTCGCTGGACGGCACATGGAATGTGATTGACGTCTGGGGCATCTGGTGTGGCGACTGCATGGCCGATGCGCCCTATGTCGCTGCCTTGGTAACTGCGATCGAGCAGGATCCGGATCTCGGCTTCCTGTCAATTCACACGCCGGCCAACGCCAATCGCGCAACGCCGTCTGACATGTACGGAAAGTACGGTTCTGTCAGCGCCTATTTCGAGGACAAGGGATATTCCTATCCGACGCTGCTCGATGAAGATGCCAGCCTGCGCGACGCGCTCGCCATCAAATGGACGCCGTCCTACCTGCTGGTCGATCCGAATGGCGTGGTGCGTGGATTCCGAACGGACCTTTCCGTCGCAGAGGGGGAACCCGTGAAGGATTTCCTGAAGGATGTCGCCAGGGTGAAGGCCGAAACGAAGGAGGCCTCGCTTCCTGAAGCATCGCTCGCGACCATCGGTCCGGACGGCGCGGCATCCCTGTCCGGCGCAATTCCCTTCAATACAAATGCCATCCGCGCCGCCTTCCCCGGTTTTGAGGTCGTCCCGGACCAGATGCAGGCAGAAGGCCAGACCTATCCGGTCTTCAAAGTTGTCGCCGACAGCCAGGCCGAAGCCGCCTTTGTGCTGGAGCCTGACTGGTCACTTGGCCAGGTCCAGCGTGTCACGACCACGCACCCGGATGTTGCCGGTCCGGGCGGCGAACGCGTGGGCAGCTTCACGCTCGACCAGCTCACCGATGCACAGAGAGAAACCTGTCAGGACGGCGTGGATGAGGCCGAAGGGCTCCTGATCTGCACAAGCGGTGACACGGGCGCACGCTTTCAGTGGGGCTTCGCGACAAATGGCGACACGTCGCAACCCGTTCTTGCGCGCATGATGTTCCTGCCAGAGCTGCCCCAGACCGCCGATTAACTCAGCGGAAACTGTAACCTGCCGGATTTCGCGCCATTTCCATGATTTTGGCGCGTCTGGACGTTTGATCATTCGCCTAGCAGCTTGTAATTGATAGAAACGCAGGCGCGGGACAAACAGAAAGGCGGGTCTTGATGCTACACCCATCGACCAAACGGCTGATCGACAAGCTCGGCGACATGACGCGCCGGCAAAAAGTGGCGTGGCAGGAAGGCGAAGATGGGAACATCACCCACGACACCGAAGGATATCGGGTCACGCTGACAGCCGACCCCCACGCGGTGCTGCTGACAGATTCCCAGGGCCGCGAAATAGAGACCTGCAGCCCGGCCGAATTTGCTGATGAGATCGACGCAGAGGGCCGCCCCTATGCGCAATTCGTCGAAGAATTGTACCGCGAAGCCAAACGCCATGCGCGCGGCGCGGAAGAAGCCATCAGCGCCGTGCTGGCCGGACTGGACGCTGTGGAGGCCCCGGCTGAAGAGATGATCGATCCACCGGTCGACGAACCAGTCGAAATGGTCGAGGTGACCGAAGACAGTGTCGAAGACCCACTCGATGACAGTTCCCCGCTCGACGCGGAAGACTATGCCGAGATGGACAGCCAGTCCGAAGACATCACCTTCGCGGTCGCCAGCCTCGCTGACCAGGTCAATGGTGCCTCCATGGTTGCGCCTGCCGGGCCTGAAGAGGCGGCGCAGGAAGACGAGATCCTGACGGACGAGAACACAGCCGTGACGGCGACCGAAGTCGACAGTGAGACGACATCCGGCGACGAAATTGAACAAATGGCGACATATGACAACACCGTCGCGACAGACGGCGACGCCGACGCGACAGCGAGCGACGATGCGCAACACGATGCGATCAATGCGTTCAGCGTGACACCGGAAGACGAACCTGCTGCGCTGGAAGAGATCGAAGAGCCAACGCCGCTCAATGAGCCCGCCGGTGGCTACACACCCACAGGATTCACAACAACGACAACAGAAGACACGGCACCAGAGCCTGCCGAAGATTCTCCCGTTCCGGACATCGTGGAGGAGGCGGCACCTGTAGAAGCACAGGCCGACCACGCCTACGCGCCCGCCTTCTCTGAGGACGTTTCAGATGCGCCCGGCTACGCACAGGCCGAGCCGTTTGGAAACTTCACCCCCACATCCGAAGACGCGCCCGAAACACCTGTATTCGATGCAGACCCCGCAGAAGACACAACAGCAGACCTAGCCCCGCAATACGAGAAAGACATCGACGCGCCTGAAACCGAGACGGAAGCCGCTGATGACCCTGAGCCACAGCCAGCCCCTGCCCCGCAAGGCAGTTTCGGCAACACTGGCGGCTTCTTCGGTGGCGGCTATGGCAGCAGCCTCGGCGCGTACCGCACCGACACAGCCCCTGCGCCGGATCGTCCTGTCGACAGCTCTCCGGAGGCTCCAGTCGCAGACGAAGCGCCTTCAGAACCCGAACCAATCGAAACCGTCGAAGCGCCCCAACCTTCCCCGGAACCCATGCGGTCCTTCAGCCTGTCGGGCATCACCGCGCCTCGGGACTCTATTGAGCCGCCCGCTCCCGTCGAGGCCAGCACGCCCGAGCAAACCGAACCTGCGCCGGATGTCGTCATCGATGGTACCAGCGATCTTCCCACCTGGCTGGGCCACGACACGCCGCTCGCAGAAGCAGATGAGAGCGTGGAACCGATAGCAGAGTACGACCGACCTCAGCCCGTGACGGAGCCCCAACACAGCCCGGCACCAGAGCCGGAATTCGTACCAGAAGCTGTTGCCGCGCCGGAACCGGCTGCCGCGTCTGAGGAAGAAGTGCCAGAAGCTGAGACACCGGCGCCACGCCCGGTCAAACGGTTCAATCCCTGGAACTAGGCCTAACCGCGCCAGAAGCGCCGCGTCAGCACCACGAACACCGCCACAAACTCAAGCCGCCCAAGCAGCATGGCGATGGCACAGACCCATTTCGCAAAGTCTGGCAATAGCTGGAAGGTTCCCGACGGCCCGATCATTGGCCCCAAACCAGGCCCAACATTCGAGACGCTGGTTGCGGCACCTGAAATCGCCGTCAGGGCATCCACGCCCGTAAGGCTGATCAAGGCTGCCGCGACGAGGAAGGTCAGCAGATAGAGGCTGACAAACACCATAACCGACTGCAGGACTTCCTCGTCCACGGTCTTGCCGGCATAACGCACGGGCGTTCGGCGATGGGGCTGAATCATTTTCTGGGAATAGGCGAGTATGGTCTTCGCGGCGATCTCAAGCCTGAACATTTTCAGGCCGCAGGCTGCCGATCCCGCACACCCACCAACAAACGTCGCGCCGAGGAACACAACCATGACCGGTTGCCCCCACGTATCATAGGGCGCGGATGCGTAGCCTGTGCCTGTCATGATCGAGATGATGTTGAACAGGGCTTCCTTGAAGCCGTGAAAGATGTGGTCGAAGACGGGCGGGTCTACAACGGCTTCGTGGTACACCACGATGATCGTCGAGAAGGCCAGCGCAAGACACACATACAGGCGCGGTTGTGGATCTGACAGCATCGGGCGAATGCGCCCTTGCAGCATGAGCATGGCCAGCAGGCTGAATGGCAGGCCCGCCACGAACATGAAAAAGGTCGCCACATAAGGCGCATTCGTGTCGTTGAAATACCCGAATGAGGCATCATGGGTGGAATAGCCGCCAGCTGACATCGTGGTCATCGCATGCGCAATCGCATCGAACCAACTCATGCCTGTCAGGTAATAGAGAAACGCACACAGCACCGAGATCAGCAGATATGTGAGGCCGAGATAGGCGGCGATATCGGTAATGCGCGGCAGGAATTTCCCTGAAATGTCTGAGCTTTCGAGTTCAAACAGCTGCATACCGCCGACCCTTAGCTGTGGCAGGATGGCAATGGCCGTCACGATGATACCGATCCCGCCGATCCATTGCAGGATCGCCCGCCACAGCAAGATCCCGCGCGGCATGTCATCAAGTCCAGTCAGCACCGTTGCGCCGGTTGTCGTCAGGCCCGAAATCGACTCGAACATGGCGTCAGTGAAGCTCATACCCAGCGCCAGAAACGGAATCGCGGCAATCATGGGCAGAAATACCCAGACCAGGACGGTCAGCAGAAATCCTTCACGCTGACCTGAGCGCTCCACTTCGCCGCGCGACAAGACCCAGATGCACGATCCGATCAAAATTGAGCCAAATGCAGAGACTTCGAAGACATATGTCTCCTGCCGACCATCAGCCATGTCGATCAACGCGCACGGAATCATCGCCATGCCGAGCAGGACGGTCATGATGCCAATGGCAAGGAAAACGGAACGAAGCTGCATGACTGGCGGGAGGATACGCTGCAAATCCTGCTGAGGTGTCAACGCATTGCGTGGTTAAGCAGTCTGCATCAGATGAGTGATCTGAATGGTTTTCGAGCGTATTCCTGTGGCTCCTGACGCTTGATTGCGACCCTTGGTGGCCTGCGGCACGGCAGATATGCCATTTTCACGCCAAGTCCAAGAGCGCTGGCCCTGTTGACGCGGTCAACTACGAGGGCCTACACGCGGCTTTCGTTTCATTTGCAACTGACGATCCCTCGCATGTTTGACCATTCTTCCTTCGATGCCCATGAGGGCGTGCACATGTTTCACGATGCGGCAAGCGGCCTGAGGGCGATTGTCGCGATCCATTCAACGGCGCGAGGCCCTGCGGCGGGCGGATGCCGTATGTGGAATTATGACACCGGCGAAGCCATGCTGCGCGACGCGCTGCGCCTCAGCCACGGTATGAGCTACAAGAACGCCATGGCCGACATTCCACTGGGCGGCGGCAAAGCAGTCATCTGGGGTAATGCAAAGACCGACAAATCTCAGGACTTGTTCCGCGCATTCGGGCGGGCGGTGGAGAGCCTGCAAGGCAAATACATCACGGCAGAAGACGTTGGGATTGATGTCGCCGACATGCAGATCGTGCGCGAAGAGACGGCGCATGTAGCCGGGTTGGACCAGGGCATCGCAGCAAGCGGTGACCCCTCCCCGATAACAGCCATGGGTATCTATCTGGGCATTCGCGAAACCGCCAAGCGTGCCTTCGGAACCGACGACCTGAATGGCCGGACGATCGCAGTTCAAGGAGTGGGGTCGGTTGGCGGTCATGTTTGCGAACATCTGGCCAAGGCAGGCGCAAATCTGATCATCACCGATATTGATCAGGTGGCACTGGCGGACGTGTCATCCCGCACCGGAGCACGGATCGTGGCGCCGGATGAGATTTATGACGCCGAGGCGGACATCTTCTCACCAAACGCGCTGGGCGCGATTGTCAACGAGCAGACGCTTGAGCGGTTTCGTGTGAAGGCCATCGCCGGAGGCGCGAACAATCAGCTGATCGTGCCTGAAATGGGTGAACTGCTCCGTCGCCGGGGAATCCTCTATGCGCCGGACTATGTCATCAATGGCGGCGGGATCATCAATGTATGCGCAGAGATATCCGGCACCTATTCGCGTGAATGGGTAGATGCCAAGGTCCAAACACTTATGGAAACGCTTGGAGAAGTCCTGGACGCGGCGCTTGAGACAAACGAGCCGACCAACCATGTGGCAGACCGGATCGCCCGCCAACGGATTGGCCGAACAGATTAGGTAGTCTCACTTAGTTCGTTCTCTGCGATAGATGTTACACATATCCTATCGAAGCTGATCGACACGAGGAGTGAGACAATGTCCGTAGTAGCCATGTTGCAGGGAACGGTTGAGACCGACCGTGCCACCGTAGAGACTGCGCTGTCATTGGCCCGTCGCATGAACGTTCCAGTGCGTGCCTTGTGCGCCCTTCCCGATCCGAACTCTGCCATGATGGTGATCGCGACGCCGGAAGCTGCGGGACTGACCGGCGTTGCCACTCAATCCATCTTCGACATGCAGGAAGAAGTGCTTGCCAATGCCCGCGAAGCCTTTCTGGCGGCAAAGCAGGGCGTCGACGACATCACTTGCGAATTCAAGCATGAAGTGAACACTGTCGAACGCGCTGCGGCTAACGCTGCGGCCTTGGCTGATGCAGTGATCTTTCCGCGTACGGCCACAGATGCCTCGCAACCGCTGAATATCGGTTTTGACCATGTGCTGATGGACGCACACTTGCCTGTTGTTCTGGCAGGAACATCGACCGACATGTCAGGTCCGGCGATCATCGCGTGGGACGGCAGTAATGGCGCCGCACGCGCTGTCCGCTTCCACCTTCCCCTCCTCCGCGCAATTGGCGATGTCATCATCGCACAGAACACAGACGATCTGAACAAGGATCCTGAAAGGGAAATCGCCGCCCCGGAGGCCCTTTCCGACTGGCTTCTGTTGCAGGGTATTTCATCGCGCCTGATGGAAATCGAAGGTGAAGTCGCATCCGGACTGCTCGCCATGGCCAAAGGCACAAATGCCAGCATGATCCTTGCGGGCGCCTACGGTCATTCGCGTCTGGCTGAGCGGATCTTCGGTGGCACGACACGGCGCCTTTTGAACGCGGAACATGCCCCCGCACTTGCTCTGGCCCACTAAAGGAGACTCAGACATGAGCCTGTCCAAGATTGTACTCCAACTTGCCCGCAATCCTGGCCTGCCGAACGGCGACGCCGGTCAGGGCTACACGCTGGTCGCCCCGCTGGACACGTCCGGGCAGATTGATGTTGAAGCCTGGCGGGCGCACCGTGATGCCTGCCATGTCGTTCGGTTCAGCCCGGATCCCGATGAGCACGCCACCGGCAAACTGACCCATCGGGGCAGCCGCTGGTTCTTTCACTATGATGAAGATGATGAGGGCGATGATGAATCCGGCTACCGGCTTGGTGATCATGTCTTCAAGGAAGGCGAATATGTCACCATCGCCAGCCACGGCGAAACACCCCTTACATACAAGATTACCGACATCAGCCCCGTCTAGTCTTTACCGGGCGTCAAGCTGGACACAGCTGTAATAACGGCGCACTATTTCCACCAATGAGAGCAGGAAACCTGCCCATTGGGAGGAAAACATGAAGAGATATCTGAGCCTCGCCGTTTCGGCGATTGCTTTGGCTGCGTGCAGTAACCCTGCGCCAGAATCGTCTGCACCGGAAACCGATACCGCAGAAACGCAAACAGATGCTCAATCGACCGAGCGGACAGCTGGATACAATGAAGACCGAAATGCCTATTTCGGTGATCTTCATATCCACACCCGGTCGAGCTTTGATGCGTATATCTTCAATGTTCGCAGGACCGCCGATGATGCATACCGGTTTGCACGTGGGGACACGATCACCCACCCTTCCGGCTTTGACATGACCATTGCCGGCGGTCCGCTTGATTTCTACACAGTGACAGACCACGCCGAGTATCTAGGCATCCTGCCTGCCATGAATACGCCCGGCACGGAACTTTCTGAACTTCCCCGCGCGAAAGACATGTTCTCAACCGATCCGGGCCGGATCACTGCGGCCTTCCAGGGGGTTGGCGCATCTGTCCGTTCCGGCGAAGTGATCGCGGAAATGCACGATACGGACGTGATGGATTCGGTCTGGATGCAAAATGTCGCTGCGGCTGACCGGCACTATGTACCTGGTGAGTTCACAACATTCGCAGCCTATGAATACACGTCCGTGGCAGCCAATGAAGAGGAAGGATCCTTCGCTGGCGGCAACCTCCACCGTAATGTCTTCTTCAAGGGCGACGCACCTGACCGCGCTTTCTCAACGCTCGACTCGACCAACCCCGAAGACCTTTGGGACTGGATGGACGCCAAGCGCGCCGAAGGTTACGAATCCATTGCCATCCCGCATAATCCAAATGTGTCGGACGGACTCATGTTCCGACTGCAGACTTATAATGGCGACCCACTTGATGCCGCCTATGCAGAGCAGCGCATGCGCAATGAGCCGCTTGTCGAAGTCACGCAAGTCAAAGGCACCAGCGAAACGCACCCTGCCCTCTCGCCAAACGACGAATGGGCAGATTTCGAGATTTATGATCGCCTGCTTGCCTCCTACGAAGTTTCCAAGGCCGAAGGCAGCTATGTCCGGGAAGCGTATCGCAACGGATTGAAACTGCAGGAAGAGCAAGGATTTGATCCATTTCGCTTCGGCCTGGTCGCGGCATCTGACAGTCATGTTATCGGCGGCGCCTATGCCGAAAATGATTACTGGTCGAAGGTTGGCATTGTCGATGGCACGCCAATGGAACGTGGGTCCGTCCCATTCTTCGGTACAAAGAGCTGGGACGAACAGCCAGACAACCAGATCGTTCAGAATGCTCGGGAGTGGTTTTCGCGCTGGGGCGCGTCTGGCTTGACGGGCGTTTGGGCGGAAGAAAACACGCGGGAATCCATCTTTGACGCATTCCGCCGCAAGGAAACATTCGCCACCACAGGCCCCCGGATGAAGGTCCGCTTCTTTGCCGGGTTCGACTATTCCGACGACATAGTATCTGACTCCAATCTCACCCGACTTGCCTATGATGGCGGGGTGCCGATGGGCAGTGACCTGGTGGGCAATGGTGCAGCCCCGACATTCCTTGCCTGGGCACAGCGCGATCCGAATATGGGCGCACTGCAGAGCGTTCAAATTATCAAGGTCACCTCAGAAGGCGAAGCCGTTTATGATGTGGCGTGTCATGATGGGACGCCCGATCCGGATACGCATCGGTGCACCGACAACGGCGCAGCAGTCGACATGAAAACCTGCACCCCAACCGGCGACGGCGCGAGCGAATTGAAAGCCCTTTGGCAAGATCCGGAATTCGATCCGGAAAGGCGCGCAACCTACTATGTTCGTGTCCTGGAAAATCCGAGTTGCCGTTGGTCGACATGGGAAGCCATGCGAGCTAACGTTCCCCCTCGGCCTGATGTACCGCAAACCATTCAGGAGCGGGCCTACACCTCGCCAATCTGGTACATCCCCAGCGAGTAAGGATTGGTACTTCAGTGAAATTACTTCGCGATCCGCTGACCCATTTCGTCTTGGCGGCAACCTTGATCTTTGTCGCCTACTCAGTCTGGCAAAACCGGTCCGACAAGGCTGACTCGACCATTCTAGTGACAACGGGCGAGCTTGAACGTCTCGCCGCGCTATATACGTCTGAAGCAGGCGCACTGCCGAGTGAAGCGGATATGGCCGCGATGGTCTCCGATCTTGTGCGGGACGAGGCCTTGTCACGCGAAGCCCGGCGCTTGGGGCTGGACAGGGATGATACGATCATCACGCGTCGACTTGCCCAGAAGATGAGCTTTGTCGTGTCCGATCTGGCAGAAGACCCGGAACCGACGCGTGATGAGATGCTGGATTGGCACGCAACGCATACAGAGCGTTTTACAACCCCCGCGACCCTCACATTCTCACACATCTATTTCAGCCCCGATGTGCGCGGCGACGGCACCGAAACAGATGCCGCCGATACGCTCGCACAGCTCAACGCCTCATCGGCAACCGCCTTGGACAATCTCGGAGACCCGTTCATGCTGCAGCGCCAATATGGTGATGTGCCCCTTCGGGAGGTCGCACGGCAGTTTGGGGGCGAGTTCGCAAATGAACTCTCTGAATTAAGCGTATCAGATGAATGGCAAGGTCCGCTCCCCTCCGCCTTTGGCCTTCATTTGGTCAAGCTGGAAAGTTCGACACCCGCCTCGGTCATTCCCTTCGACGACATTTTGGATCAAGTCCGCAAGGATTGGCTGGAGAATTCACGGCGCATTGCGAACGAGCAGGCAATCCAGGACATTATTGCACGCTATACCGTCGAGATTGAAGGCGTCGAATAGTGCGCTTCGTCCTGAGTCTCTTTGCTGCCTTTATGATCGCCTTGTGCGCTGCGGCTCACGAAGTCCGCCCGGCCTATCTAGAAGTCAACGAAACCGAAGCCGGGCACTATGACGTCATCTGGAAACAGCCCATTCTCGATGGACGTCGCCTGAAACTCGAGCCGTCATTCCCGGAGGGGTGCACACGAGAGAACGAGCGTGTGTCGGCCCCTGCCGCTACATTGATTACGCGTTGGTCCATGAGCTGTGATCTCAACTCTGCCACCCTGGCAATTGAGGGGCTGGACCGCACGCTCACTGACGTGTTCCTGCGCATGGACCGGCTGGAGAATGAAGATATCTCGATCGTCCTGCGACCCGAGGCAAACTCGGTGGATCTGGGTCAGTCTCAGGGCGCACCTTTGCTGGCTTATTTCCGCATCGGGGTAGAGCACATTATCTTCGGATACGATCATTTGCTGTTCGTTCTCGGATTGGTCCTTCTTGTTCGTCCGCGCCAATTGCTCGCCACAGTTACCGCTTTCACAATTGCCCATTCCATCACGCTTGCGGCCTCGTCTCTTGCCGGGATCACGCTGCCCGGGCCGCCTGTCGAGATCACAATCGCCATGAGTATCGCTCTGCTCGGAGCGGAAGCCATTTACAGGATGCAGGGTCGGGATACCCTGTCCCAGACACGCCCCTGGATCATCGCATTTGGGTTCGGATTGATTCATGGATTTGGATTCGCTGGCGCGCTATCCGAAATCGGTCTTCCAAGAGACGCCGAAGTAATGGCGCTACTGTTATTCAATCTGGGAGTCGAAGCGGGGCAGGTCGCCTTTGTGCTGTTCCTCCTCGCGCTCGCCTGGCTAGGGTTTCGCCTTTACCGCCACGGGGAGCACGCTGTGAAGACGGCTGCAGCCTATGCAATCGGAATCACGGGTAGCTATTGGGCGATCGAACGAATTGTGGCGACCTTCTTCTAAAGGCCCAGCGCTTTCCACAACATGCGAGCCGCCACGACCGCCAGCAAGATTGCGAACCATCGCTTCAGCTTGGCCGCATCCAGCTTGTGCGCCAGCTTCGCGCCAATAGGCGCCATAGTGACGGTAAAGGTAGAAATCAGCGCGAACGCGGCCAGATTCACATTGCCAAGCGAGAATGGCGGGCGCCCGTCCACGCCCCATCCAACGAAGATCGCCGCCAATGCGCCCGGCAAACCAATCGCAACACCCCACCCAGCCGCCGTCGCCACGGCGCGATGAATGGGACGTCCGCACAGTGTCATCAGGCTGACGCCGAATGTGCCTCCACCAATTCCCATCAGTGCCGACAGCGCCCCAACGGCTGTGCCCAATCCGGCACGCTGAAAGCCGCGTGGCATGTCGTCCGCCAAGCGCCAGGTGGGTCGTCCAAAGTAAAGCTGCGCCGCAAGCAGAAAGGCAAGAGATCCGAAAATCGCCAGCAGGCCGCGATTGGAAAGATACCCACTGGCGGCCATGCCGAGCAGAGCCCCGACCACAATCCACGGCGCCCAACCGCGAATTATGCTCCAATCCACTGCGCCGTGGGAATTGTGCGCCATCACGCTGCGGATGGATGTCAGGATTATCGTGGCAAGTGATGTGGACACGGCCACATGCATGGCCGTTTCTCCATACCCCATCCCTTCAAAAAGAAAATACAGCACAGGCACAATGATCGCCCCGCCCCCAATTCCGAAGAGGCCTGCGGCCAATCCAGCGGCGATCCCTGCTGCGGCGAGTGCGAGCAGCAAAGGGGCATACTGAACAATCAACTCCATCAGGTGACGATCGCCTTTTCGCGATAGCACGCCGTATCCCAGCTGCGCGTTTCGACGATCTCGGCAAGCTCAGACATGGCATCCCAAATTTCGGCATAGCTCAGGAACAAGGGAGACAGCCCCAGCCGGATGGTGTGCGGGGTCCGGAAATCTGCCTCAATCCCCCAATCCGCCATGGCGCGTACCAAAGGATAACCGTCAGGGTGGCGAAGGCTGACATGGCCACCGCGCCGCTGAGGGTCTAGCGGAGACGCAATGTCCAGTCCCATGCCCTCCGCCATCATCAGGCACATCTGCCCCAGCGACCTGGACTTGGCCTGTACGTCGCGCATGGCAACATCGTCGAACACTTTCAGTGCTCCATCCAACGCAGCAAGCGAGAGAATTGGCGGCGTTCCGCATGCAAACCGCGCTGCGCCATGCTTGGGCTTGTAGTCAGAAGTAAATTCAAATGGCGCGGCATGCCCCATCCAACCAGGCAAAGGAGAAGACAATTCACCGGCTACATCGCCGCGCGCGTAAAGGAAGGCTGGTGCGCCGGGGCCACCATTCAGATATTTGTAGGTACAGCCCGCGGCCAATCTTGCGTGGGATTTGGCCAGTTGAACATCCAGCACCCCCGTCGCGTGGCTAAGGTCCCAGACGATCCAGCCGCCCTCGTTCTGCGCGGCAGCCTCATCCGCGAACATATCCGCCACGTCGGCAGAGCGATAGTTTACGAGGCTTTTGACCAGTACGCCGCCATTCAGCTGGGCAAGCCCCTGCCCCGGTTCGGCGCGGATCAGCTCCACATCCGCGACACCGGACAGGCCTTCCAGAATATACTGGTCGGTTGGAAATTCGTCCGTCTCAACGACAAGCCTACGCGTCCGCGCGAGCGGCAAGGCCGCTGCCGCCAGTTTGAACAGATTGACCGAGACGCTGTCACACACGATCACCTCGGACACATCCGCTCCGACCAATTTTGCAATACGACCACCGACACGTTCAGCCAGCTGAATCCAGTCTGCGCTGTTCCATGCGCCCACACGATCATTCAGCCACGCGCCTTCGGATGCTTCCCGCACCGCTTCCATCGCGCCAATTGTCGCTGGCCCCAGGGAATGTCCGACGAGGTAAGTCACCCCCTCTGGCAACGCAAAGGCCGCACGACACCGCGCCAGCGGGTCGACTTCATCCAATGCCTCCGCTTCTGCGCGGGATTCTGGAAGGGATATCAAGGTCATCGCATGTTTGTGCATGACAGACCGCACGGAGGCTAGTAGCAATCATGCCATGCGTGCACCTTTCCTAGCGACTCTCGCACTAATTCTTGCGACTGGATGCGACATGTCTGACACGGAGCAGCTTGCTCCGGCCCCGAAAGACACAAGCACCCCGACGCTGATGAGCTGGGCGGATCTCTTATCTCGAGACCGCCCCACAACGCCTCATACGATCCGAACGGGGCCCCGCGACACTGATATCGTCGACCTTTGGCTGCCAGATGGGGATGGCCCCCACCCGGTTGTAATCATGGTTCATGGCGGGTGCTGGCAGAAATCCGTTGCAGACCATTCGCTGATGGATTTCGCCGCCGAAGACCTTCGCCAGAAGGGATTTGCCGTCTGGAACATTGAGTATCGCGGCGTGGACGAAGATGGCGGCGGCTACCCAGGCACGTTTGAGGACGTCGCACACGCCGCAGACGCGCTGAGAGAGCATGCCGACACTTACAATCTCAAGATCGACCGCATCGGCGCGTTCGGCCACTCGGCAGGCGGCCATTTGGCGCTGTGGCTCGCGGCGAGACCCAAATTGCCAAAGTCCAGCCCGCTCTGGCAATCAGATCCGCTTCATATCGACCTCGTTGTAAATTCCGGCGGCCTGGCTGATTTGGAGGCTTCCGCTCCCGTAACGCTGGAAAGCTGTTTGAGCGCCATCATGGATGATTTGACGGGTGCAGCGTCAGGCGGTCGACCTGATGTCTTTTCAGATACGTCGCCCGCCGAGCTCCTGCCATTCGCAGCCCACCAATTCAGCGTGAATGGCGCGCTAGACCAGATTGCCCCGCCCATTCTCGGGGAGGAATACTCCAACAAGGCAAAGGCGGCCGGCAGCGACGCCCGTTCCATTCTCGTACTGGAGACCGGCCACGTCGAGCTGATCGCGCCTGGCAGCGATGCGTTCGAATTGCAGGCTGAAATCCTGCTGACAGAACTGTCGGACTAAGGCCTACCAGACGCCAGCGTGTTTCAGTGCAGCATCAAGGGACGGCGGAATATCCACCGCCGCTTCCTTGCTACCCAAATCGCGCGGCGCATCCCCCGGTTTCAAATACCGCCAGCCTTGGAATGGACGCTTGGGTTTGGCATATGTCCGCACGAGCTCAGGGTCGAACACCAATTCACACATTGTGTGGCCATCCCCTGCCACTTCGCGAACATCGATGATTTGCTGACGAACGCGGATGGCGCCCTTGATCACCCAATAGATAGAGCCGCCCTGAAGCAATTGGTCTTTCTGCTTTGGCATCATGCGTGTGCGATGAAAGGGTTCATGCCCCTGTTTCATCAGACGCTTCTGCCAATTGACCAGATCGTCGATATCATCCGCGCCGACGCAGAGCTTCACCATGTGAATCGTCATGCGAGTAATCTAGCGACCTCAGCGCGGCAATCCAGACATCAGCTGCGGACCCTTACGAATGGCCTCAAACTCCGCCTCGGCCTCTGCGCTCGCAAAGAAGAATTCCGTCTGAATGATGTTCGCCGAATATTGTCGTGTCATCGTTCGGAATGCCGCCCGCGCTTCCAGATCAATCGAGAAGCTCGACACATAGCTCATCCCCCAGCGCGGCTCCGTCCGGATGAAATAGCTCTGCTCGTACCGCGTTAGCTTACCGCCTTCTGGACCGGCAACAGGCTTCGGCAAATGATAATCTATACGCAGAAACCGCTCGCCGACCGGATCTAACCAGGCAGACGCCTGAAGGCGCTCGGCCGCCCATACATCGAATTCGCCATCATTGGTGGATGGGTGGTGGCGAAACGACACTCGCCAAGCGTGTCCCATATCGTCGACACTGACTTGCCGCCCCATGCTCGCGCGCAAATCATCTGGAAACAGTCGGCCATCCGGAGCCGCTTCATTCGCCCAGGTTCTGGCAACCTCTTCGAGTTCGTCATCTTCGCCCTGCCAGGAGACGACTTGCCAGCGCTGCCCTTTTTCGCGGCGAGGATCATACGAATAAACACGGCTGGCATGCTGGCTCTGGAGTTCAACGGTGAAGGCTGCACGCAGCGATGTCGGTGCTTCCGTGGCCGTAAGCGCCGTATCCAGTGGCGGCGCCTGCGTCATGAGGAAAAAGCTCGCAAGAAAAGCCAGAAGCATATCGAATTACCGTCCCGTAATGTGATTAGGTCCGGAATGCGGCTGATCTTTGGCAGCGCAATCAATTTCGCGCGCGAATGGCCCGTCCGGTCAAACCTGTCGGGCCATTCTGCTAGAGCAATGCTTTACGGGTCTTGAACAGGCCGCGCTTATGGCAGACTTGCGGGGGCTATTCGCCGTCTTTGAGCGGAATACCGTACAGTTCGAGACGATGGTCCACCAGTTTGAAGCCAAGCTTCTTGGCAATCTCGACCTGTAGTCGTTCGATCTCTTCGGAGTGGAACTCGACGACCTCACCATTCTTCACATTGATCAGATGGTCATGATGCTCATCAGGCACTTCCTCATAACGGGCGCGCCCGTCGCGGAAGTCGTGAGCCTGAATGATACCGGCGTCTTCAAACAGTTTTACCGTTCGATACACAGTCGCCAGGGATATTGACGCATCCATGGAATTGGCACGGCGATGCAGTTCTTCTGCATCCGGGTGGTCATCAGATTGCGAAAGAACCCGCGCAATGACGCGCCGAGGCTCTGTCATCCGCAATCCTTTTTCCGCACAGAGTTTTTCGAGTCGATCCATGGAAGTGTTTTGCCCTCACATTTCAGGGAAGTCCAGTCGATTGAACGCAGCGTAACCCTGTTTGATTTTTCATGATTTTCAGTCTCAAACGAGGTGAAGGCGGAAAAAGTCCAGAGTGCGCTCCCATGCCAGTTTCGCAGCCTCTGAATCGTAGCGAGACGTCGTGTCATTGTGGAAACCGTGGTTCACGCCCGGATAGATGTATGCCTCATATGACACTGAATTGGCGTCCAGCGCCGCCTTGTAGTCAGGCCACCCGGCGTTCACGCGCTCATCAAGGCCGGCAAGATGGATCTGAAGTGGGACCTGAACCTGTGCGGCCTCATCTGCCGTTGGCCAACCACCGTAATACGGAACTGAGGCCGACAGCCAGGGCTGGCGCACCGCCATCAGATTGGAAACGGCGCCGCCAAAGCAGAAGCCAACGCAACCGACCTTGCCGTTCACCGCCACATGTCCGCGCAGGAATTCTGCTGCCGCCATGAAATCCTGCACCATGCCTTCGCGATCACGTTTCGCCTGCATCGCGCGGCCATCATCGTCATTTCCGGGATATCCCCCAAGCGGATACAGGGCGTCCGGCGCGAAGGCGACAAAGCCTGCCTGAGCCGCTCGGCGCGTAACATCTCGAATATGAGGGTTCAGTCCGCGGTTTTCGTGAATGATCACAATGCCGGGCAGTTTTCCCGCGGCGTTGGCAGGTCGCACGAAATACCCTTCCATCTCACCCGCTCCGTTGGGCGAATTGTAGATCAGCATTTCCTCATAAAGGCCGTCCGCGCCGGGTTGGGTTTGTTGCTTCGCATAATCCGGCATCACACAGGCCGCGAGGCTGGTTACCGTCATGCCGCCCACCGCATACTTTCCGAGACCTGAGAAAAAAGCCCGTCGCGAAATGTCGCCATGGCAATAGGCGTCATAGAGTTCGTACACTTCTTGCGGAATATCCTGCTTATTCGACATCAAGGCCTCCATCTCGGTCTGGACCGGAACATAGTCCAATAACTCGCGAGGCCCAACGTGATCTGGAACTATGTGGCTATTCCAAGCATGCGGGACATCAAGATAGCATCCACAGGAATATCCCTTCCGGCTCGATAGTATCGTGGCCGCCGCCCATCTTCTACGAAGCCATGATCTCGATACAATTGACGTGCAGCCACATTATCTTCCGCCACGTCCAGCATGATCCGTGACACGCCCCGCTCGCCGGCACGTGCGATCAAGGCATCAATCAACTGGCTGGCCAACCCCTTCCTGCGCTCGGCCGGATCAGTCGCCACCGTCAGAATATCGGTTTCTCCCGCCACCGTCTGCGCAATCAGGAAGGCGACGATTGCGCCGACGCTCTCAACGCCCAGTGCCAGAACCTTCGAATCCTCCAACAGTCCTCTAATCGCGGCGGCGTCCCACGCGTCGTCGAAACACTGCGCATGTAGAGTCGCCAGCTGCCGCGCATCGTCTGGCCTCAGAATGACAAGCCCGGTCATCAGGATTTCAACTCAGGCAGCTTCGCATCTGGCTCACGCGCATAAACGGGCGCAGGGGTGTGATATGCCGGGTCGAACAGCGGTGCCTTGAGCGCAGCGGTCACGGCTGAGGGATTGAGCGGGCGAATGTCCAGCAAATCTGCCTGACCTTCCAAAGCCTCAGGCGATTGCATGAATACGGGCGCGGTAAATCCGGTCAGCATGGCCTTCAGCTCATTCAGCCCGACTTCTATCGTATCTGCGATACCCGCATTGTCTGATACACCTTGCACCCACCAGGTTTGTTCAGGCGGTCGTTTCTGGGCCGCAAGACACCCCAGGGCCGTGTCTTTCATGCCCGCCGGAATGGCAGCTTCAATGCTGGTGACACCTACGCACGGCACATTCGTGACGAGTGACAAACCGCGGGCGTAGGCCACGCCAATGCGAATGCCGGTAAAACTACCGGGGCCCGTCACGACGGCCAGCCTGTCAATGTCCGACAGGTCAATTCCTGCGTCGGCCAACAGCCGCTCCACAAAGCCCGGCAAGGCCTTGTCTTGCCCTCTCGCCATCGTCTCGCGCGCATCGGCCAGGATTTCACCATCCTTGACGATAGCCGCTTCCATGGCGGTGAACGCTGTATTCAGTCCCAGGACGATCATGACACGTCAGACGATCCTGCATGCCTCTTCAAAGCGCAAGCGCGGGCTGCGTGCAAAGATGCTGGACCGGTCACCATAGCCAAGATTGCAGATCCAGTTGGCGCGCCAGTTCTTTTCTTCGCCATCCTGAGATGCGAAAAATTCCTTGTTCACACCATCCATGTCGAACCCGGACATTGGTCCCGTATCGAGCCCAAGTGAGCGCGCAGCCATCAGGAAGTAAGCGCTCTGGAGCGTTCCGTTCCGAAAGGCCGTTTCTTCCCTATTGTTGTCGAACCAGGTTTTCGCGCTCGGATTATGCGGAAAGAGTTTCGGAATCTTTTCCTGGAACTCCATGTCATAAGCTATGATCACGGACCATTTCGCTTGCTTCACCTTTTGTTGGTTGCCCTCGGACACCAATGGCAGCAGGCGCGATTTACCTTCTTCTGACGAAACGAAGACGAATCGCGCCGGTGAGCAATTCGCGCTCGTCGGCCCCATCTTGGAAAGGTCATAGACGGCCCGCACCAGAATCTCCGGCACGTCCTTGTCCTCAAACCCGTTATAGCTACGGCCGTCGCGAAAAATTACGTCGAGCGCATGGTCATTCACCGGATGGGCCATGTCCTGTATCCTTCCGTCAAAACAAGTTCTTTCAAGAAGTCTTGCCGGGAAACGCAAGCACAATCAATGACATGTCGTCAGCGACAATGCCGGCAAAGCTACAGAACGGCCTCGACTGCCGTTACTTCCGGAACATAAGTCTTCAGCATGTTCTCAATCCCTTGCTTCAGGGTCATGGTCGACGACGGACACCCGGCACACGCGCCTCGCATGGACAAGTGGACAATTCCCGTGTCCGGCTCGAACTTGTGAAAGATGATATCACCCCCATCCTGGGCCACGGCAGGGCGAACGCGCGTTTCGATGAGTTCGCGGATCTCTTCCACGATCTCGGCAGCTTCGCCTTCATAGCTGACATCAGCCTCGGTGTCGGCCGAAGACGCCGCGCCTGCCTCCACGACTGGCAGACCCGCCATGTAGTGATCCATGATCGCAGCCAGCACCATCGGTTTGACGTGCTTCCATTCCTTGTCGGGATCCTTGTTGATCGACACGAAATCGCTACCCAAGAACACGCGCTCAACGCCATCTACCTGAAACAGTGCGCGCGCCAGCAGGCTGATGCGGGCGCTCGCAACATCGGGGAAATCAAACGGACCGGCGTCGCCCGCGACAGGGTGACCGGGCAGGAATTTGACGGTGTCCGGGTTTGGCGTGGGTTCGGTTTGTATGAACATGGCCTTGGGGGCCCTTTCTGGATTGCAGTCTTGACAACCAGATGGCTTGGCCGAGCGACCAGTTCAAGGGATTGCGTGAAGTCTCAGGGTGCGGCGGCCAGTTGCTTTTCAAGCGACGCCACATTTTCCAGCGCTCCAGCTGGTACATGCGCCAACGCTTCAGCGAGATTCTGCGACGCGTCCTGCGCTTCACCGAGGTAGAATCCGATGCTGGCCAGATGATTGGCCATAAAAGGACCATCGCCGTTCTGATTTGACACAATCAGTGGCTGCATCTGAGCGGCGCGGCTCCAAGCCAGTTCAGCCCGATCGAAAGCCGAACTTACGGCGGGCAATCTTGCAAGGCGTGGTTCGGAGTTGCGGGCCGCAACCAGCATCTGCTGCGCAATATGAGCGCGAGCTTTGGCGCCATAGAAGGTCTCGATGTCTGTCTTGCTGGCGGGCCACTCCACGACGTCTTGATTCACTTGAAGCGACAAATCGTTTCGGTCCGCTTCAGCCCACCCGGAGAACAATGCCGCTTCCGCCTTCAGCTTGTCGAGTTTTGCCGGCGTAGTGGCCAATCCGCGGGCAGCCCGCGAATCATATCGGTTCAAGGCTTCAGCGGCTGCTGTGAGACGCGGGCGCATATCTTCACCCTCCACGCCCATCAGCAAACGCGCGGCAGCCTTGAGATCGGAATCAACTTCGCCATCCTGCACAGTCAGTTCAGCCAGCAAGTTCGTATGTTCAGACAAGGCATCAGCAGTCGCGCCCTGCCAGGCCGGCATGGCAGTCAATCGAGCCTGAGGGTGCCAATTGGCACGATCGCCCGCCCAGCCAGCGCCTTCCAGCTCGCGTGCGATCTTCACGATCGACACGCCCACCGCTGGCACGGTCCAGTCCTGGCCTGCCACCTCAATCGGGCTGTCATCAATCTTGTTCGATGCGACAGTCATGATCGGATACGCGCCAACGGCGGCAATCACGACACCCACTTTCATCAAGGTGATGGTACGGCGCCACCAACGTTGAGCGAACAACATGATGGGGCTGGGTTCTGCATAGTCGAATGTCACGAGATGGTCAGAGCCAAGTACGGTCATCACAGGACCTTCCTCCTGGTACGCCGCTGGAAGACGACTATCAAATGCCATTCACTCTACCCTGTTCCAAAACATGCCCACGCCAAGCCTGTTGCGGTTAAAGCACTATGCAGGCAAAAAGCGGATATTAACAGTCTATTTACTGTTAAATATATGCAAGCAACATGCCTGCCCGCGATTTGACCGGGCGGGGCATATCTTCAGGAATTTCTCGTGGCAAAATCCGGCAGTGAATTGCCGAAATCAGGCTCAATCGCCGAGGCCGCGTATCTCTGCCTGGGTGGTCAGGGTTGACTCAGTGCCGTCGGCATCGGTCAGCGTAAGGACCAATTCCGCCGTTTCACCGATTTCAATGTCAGGACTAACCCCAAACAGCATCAGATGATTGCCGCCGCTCTTCAGCTCAAGCGGAGCATCTTCAGTGACGTCCATCTGATCGACCTTGCGCATTCTCATGACGCCGTCGTCCATGCTCATCGTATGAAGCTCAACCGTGTCTGCAATATCGGTCTCTGCGCCGACCAGTGACATCGGCTCGCCCGTAACAGTCAAAGTCAGTCCTCCACCCGCAACATCGCGCCCCGGTGCAGGCTTCACGACGAATGCGCCGCTCGCCGTCACTGAGCTTTCCGCAGTTTCTGGTGCTGGCGCACAGGCGACCATAGCGACAAGTCCGAAAGCGGCAGTGATAGAAGCGATACGCATGGTACAGGTCTCCAACCGTGTGATAGCGACACGAGACCTACCCCACTTCAGGCGAAGGTCAACAACTCCCGTTGCCGCAGGCCGGATCAGGCGCCCCAGAATCCGACAAGTTTCCGCACCTCTGCGATAACCGGAGCAGAAATCGCATCGGCCCGCTCTGCACCGTCCTGCAGGACAGAATCAATAAAGGCCGGATCATCCAGAATTTCGCGATAGCGCTGTGTGATCGGCGAGAGATGATTCACAGTCACCTCCGCCAGGGCCGGCTTGAATACACCAAAGCCCTGTCCGCCATACTGTTTCAGGATTGCCTCGACGCTTTCTCCTGACAACGCTGCGTAAATGCCGACCAGATTCTCAACTTCCGGACGGCCCTCAAGGCCATCCACTTCGCTCGGCATATCACCCAGCAAATCCGTCTTCGCCTTCTTGATCTTCTTCGCAATCGTGTCGGCGTCATCCACAAGCGCGATGCGAGAGAGCTCCGATGGATCGGATTTCGACATCTTCTTGGTGCCGTCTTTCAAGCTCATAACGCGCGCGCCCGGCCCCTTGATGAGCGGTTCTGGCAGCGGGAAAAAGCCTGGCGCATCATATTCACGATTGAAGCGGTCAGCGATATCGCGGCTGAGCTCCAGATGCTGTTTCTGGTCTTCGCCCACGGGCACATGCGTTGCCTTGTATGCCAGAATGTCTGCCGCTTGCAGAACCGGATAGGTAAACAGGCCAACGGAAGCGCGCTCAGCATCCTTGCCCGCCTTGTCCTTGAATTGGGTCATCCGCTCGACCCAACCCATCCGGGCGACACAGTTGAAGATCCATGCCAGTTCGACATGCGCCTTCACTGAAGACTGCGCGAACAGGATGGATTTCTTGGGGTCCACGCCGCAGGCCAGGAACGCCGCCGCAATCTGGCGGGTCTGGCTGAGCAGAGCCCCCTTCTCCATCGGCATTGTGATCGCGTGCAAATCCACAACTGCGTAAACGGCATCCCAGCCATCTTCCTGCAGGTCCACGAACTTCTTCAGGGCGCCGAGATAGTTGCCCAGATGGAGGTTGCCTGTTGGCTGGATGCCCGAGAAAATGCGTTGCGGGCCACTATAGGATGCAGGTGTATCAGTCATGGGCAGGCGCTTTAGCGCGTTTGTCTAGCGCCGCAAAGCCTGTCGAATGTCAGAAATGCGGATTGCCCCAGTTAAAAGCGCGGCAAATGCGTAAATTACCCCGCCCGCGAACACGATGGCTGCGGCAGAAGCGATCCGGGAATCCCACAACTCCGCGCGGATCTCGGGCAGGTTTTGGAGCATGAACCAGACCGCTGCAGACATGATCGCGGTGGCCAAAGCTGCACGCACCACACCAGAAACAAGACGCGGACCGGGCGTATACCATCCCCGCGCCAGCAAGGTCATCGCCAACAGCGCCGTGTTCATCCAGGCAGCAACGGAGGTTGCGATGGCCAGACCTATAAACCCAGCCCCGCCATTCGATTTCATCCAGAAGAAAAGACCCGCGCCCAGCACGGTATTGATGACGACGGAGACGAGCGCATAGCGCATTGGGGTCTTCGTATCTTCCCGCGCAAAAAATGCCGGCGCGAGCACCTTGATCAAAACGAAGGCAGGTACCCCCCAGGCGAAATGGAACAGCGCGCTTCCGGACATGGCCGCATCAGATGGCAAGAATTCGCCGCGCGTAAAGAACGCATCGATCAGAAAGACCGGCGCAATCATCAGCGCCGCCGCCGCTGGCAGGGTCAGCGCCATGGCAAGCCCGATCCCTTCATCCATTGTCTGTCGACTGGAACCGTCATCGCTCGCGCGCGCAGCACGGCTGAGACGAGGAAGAATCGCGACACCAACCGCCACGCCGACCAGACCAAGGGGCAACTGATACAAGCGATCAGCCGCATATAGCCAGGATTTCGCCCCGACTTCGAAACTCGCCAGCGACTGGCTGACGATAATGTTGATCTGGGTACCGGACGCCGCGATCGTTCCGGGTATGGCGAGCTTCAAAACCTTCTTCACGGCGGGTGTCAGCCTAGGCCAGCCAATCAGGCTGAGGCGAACCTTTTGGCGATTGACGCCCCACCAAAGCGCGCCGGCCTGCAAAAGACCGGCGACAAAATACGCCATCGCAGCGGCAAGGGCTGTGCCCTCGGCGTCCGGAGCGACGAAGGCTGCCGGGATCAGACACAAATTCAGCAGTGTTGGCACGCCTGCTGACAAGACAAATCGCTCGGCCGAGTTCAAAACCCCTGACAACAAGGCGGCGATGGCCATGAACGTCAGATATGGCATCGTAATTCGCGTCAGCAGCACAGCCAAACCATAGCTTTCCGGATCGTCGGCCTGTCCGCCGTGTATCAGCAACAGCACCCATGGCATGAAAATTTGCGCCACGATGGTCAGCGCTGCCGTCGCCGCAAACAGAACTCTCAACGCTTCCTGCGCCACATCACGCGCCGCCTCTGCACCTTCTGCCTCCAAGGTGCGGGCATATGTCGGCACAAAGGCAGAGGCGAACGCCCCCTCAGCAAAAATCCGGCGGAACAGGTTCGGGAACTGTTGGGCCGTTGCCCAGGCATCACCAATCGGCCCGGCACCAATTTTCGCGATAAGCAGAATGTCGCGAACCATACCGAGAATGCGGCTGGCCAATGTCAGCGAGGATTGCACGAGTGTGTTGCGAGCGACGCTCATGCGGCCTCCCCTGATCGAATTCTCAGAAACTGTCCACGGCGCGTGATCGCTTCAGCTTCCTGGCCGGCGTTTCCGGTGCATCCGGTTCATGCTGCCCCAATGCGTCAAGAAGACGTTCTTTCAATGTCTCAATCCGGTCAGCATCCGTGAGCTTCTCTCCAGCAGCCGTCTGCACGTAAAAAGCATCGAACATACGCTCTCCATACGATCCGACATGCGCTGAATGGATAGACAAATCGCTTTCTGCCAGAACGCTCGCGACATCATAAAGCAGCCCGGGACGATCCCGGCCCGCGATGTCGACCACCGTATATTCCGTCGAAACATCATTCCGTATCTGGGCGGATGGTTGCACCAGAAAGGCCGCTTCGCGCCGTCCCATGCGTGCAGCGGCTGGCTCTTTCACGCTCGTGCCCGAAAGGGTCTGCTCCAATGCGGTTTCCAGACGTTGCAGGCGGGACGCGTCCTTCAATCCATAAGGCTGTTGTGAGCCATCCTGAAGAATGAAGATGTCGAGGATGCGTCCGCTACGATTGGTAAAGACCTGCGCTGAGACAACATTCGCCCCAAGGTTTGCAAGGGTTCCCGCAAGATCCGCAAACAGGCCGGGCCGGTCTTCCCCGCAGACCATGAGCGTGAGCGCCCCCCCTTCAGGCGGGAAACGATAGCATACGACGCTCCCCCCCTCCTTCAGCGCTGTGGCGTGCCATGTCAGGTCCGGCACATCAAACCCTGTCCAGTATGCAGTCTCCATCTCAAGCAGCGTGTGCGGAATGCTTCCCAGCTCCTCCACAACGGATTCCCGCCGCGCTTCCGCTCTTGCTTCAAGATGCGCCTGTACGCCCGATTCATCCGCCCGACCGCCGCGCAAGGCAGCTGCCGTATTGTGGTAGAGGTCTGCCATCAGCTGCCCCTTCCAGGCATTCCATACGCCCGGTCCGACTGCGCGAATGTCCGCAGCCGTCAGAATGTAAAGCAAGCGCAACCGCTCAAGCGAGCCAACCAGATTGGCGAACTGCGTGACCGTTCGAGGGTCAGAAATATCGCGCTTCTGCGCGGTCTCACTCAGCTCCAAATGGTTGCCGACCAACCAGGCGACCAATTCCGTTTCGTCTTCCGGAATGCCCAAACGCTGACAAGCCCGCGTGGCTGTCTTCATGCCTTCGATTTGTTGGTCGCCTTTTCCCTTTCCGGTATCATGCAGCAGCATGGCAAGGTAAAGCGCCCGGCGATTCTCAACGAGCTGGAATATCTCGGTCGCAAGCGGCACGCGCTCGGCATTGATCTGCTCCATCTCCGCGATTGCCTCAACTGCGCGGATCGTATGCTCATCAACCGTGTAATGATGATACATGTTGAACTGTGTTTGGGCGACGATACCGCCAAACTCGGGGATGGCCTTACCCAGAACGCCCGCTTCATTCATCCGCCGCAGGATGAGACCAGGCTCCTTGCTGCCAAGAATAGCGTCCAGTATCAGCCGCCTTCCCTCGTCGGAACTACGGACGCTTTCATTCAGGGCACGCAAGTTCCGGGTAATTGCCGACAAGGCATTCGGATGAATGTCCTTGTCTTCCCTGCGGGCAATAATGAAGAGCCGGAGCATGTTCAGCGGGTCATCCTTCATCACGTCTTCAGATGTGATGCTCACCCGCCCGGCATCCACCACAAACCCCTTGTCAGCCAAGGCTTGCGGCGTTTTCTGTGGCAGCAGTCTGCGGAACCCTTCAGGCTTCTTCTTCTGTTCAGCCTCCAGCTTCGCCGCGATAATGCGCGTCAACGCGCCAACATCTTTCGAAACGAGGAAATAGCGCTTCATGAAACGCTCGACACCCAATTGCCCCGTACGGTCCCGATAGCCCATACGCGCCGCAATTTCCGGCTGCAGATCAAAGCTCAAACGTTCCTCCGCGCGCCCTGTCACATAATGCAGGTGACAACGCACCGTCCACATGAACTTCGCCGAGCGAATAAAGGACGTATACTCACTACGCGTGAACGGTCCGCCCTTCATTACGTCTTCGAGAGTCTCGCCACCATAAATATGCTTCACGATCCAGTAGAGGGTCTGCAGATCCCGAAGGCCGCCCTTGCCTTCCTTGATGTTTGGCTCAACCACATACCGCGCATCACCCTGTCGGGCATGACGGGCGTCGCGCTCGGCAAGCTTATCCATGATGAACTCGGCGTCTTTTCCTTCGACGGCTTCCTTCATGAATTTCGACATCATCTCGTCGGAAAGAGCTTGATCACCGCAGATGAAACGAGAGTCCAGCAGAGACGTCTTGATCGTTACGTCTTCTGCAGCCAGCTTCACACATTCTGCTGGGGTACGGAATGCGTTGCCAACTTTCAGCCCCATGTCCCACAATGCGTATAGCATGTACTCGATCACGCTTTCCGTGTGCGGAGAGGCCTTGTAGGCGCGCAGGAAAAGCAAGTCCGTATCTGACGACGGCGCCATCACCCCTCGCCCGTATCCTCCCGTCGCGAGAATGGCGAGACGCTCGGCCTCTGTGGGGTTGCGCGCACGGTGCACGTGCGTGGTGGTGAAATCATAAAGCGCATGCACAACCTCATCCTGCACGGCGGCAAGTAATCGGGCCGTATCCAGGCCGTCCGCCCCTTGCTGCAGTCGTTCTTGCGCAATCATGCGGCCTCTGAACATGGCGCCGTGCAAATGATCCAGGGCCGCTTTGCGCATCGCCTGCGCGTCCCCAAGATTATCAAGCGCTGCCGTGGTCAATTTCACCCTCAGCGAGCGACCATCAATGATGTTTGAAATACGCCACTTGCCCGGCCGGCGGCTCGTCCGGTTGCGGGATTCAACGAGAGTGGGCTCTTGCGCGGGTTTGGCGGGAGAATCTGTGCTCATGGATAGCCTATATAGCAAGTCACACTGTCCCGCCTATGCCATGATCACCGAAGGCCGGATTTTCCCGCTTCTCGACCTCAGGTGCGCTGCCAATCTGGCAATCCGGCGGCGTAATGCCCCGCATCCGGTCAGGTATTGATCTTTACCGGCAACACGCGGGATTTCTTGACCACGCCATAGGCGAAACTGGTCTCGACCGATGAAATCCCCGGCAGCTTCTGAAACGTCTGTCTTACCAATTGCTCGTATTCGTCGAGGCTGCCCGTTACGACTCGCAACTGATAATCTGAGCCACCTGCCATCAGGTAGCAGTCGAGTATCTCAGGCGTTTCCTCAACAATCTTCTCGAACTTCTGGATCGTGTCTTCTGTATGGATAGACAGGCGGATCCTGACAAAGCACGTTATCGGGTATCCGCAGGCCTTCTGGTCGATCGTCGCGGAATAGGCCTTGATGATACCGGCCTTCTCCAGATTGCGAACCCGGCGCAGACAGGGAGATGGAGACAATCCAATTTTCTCTGCGAGATCCTGATTCGTCAGACGGCCATCCTCTTGAAGGGCCTGAACGATTTTAGCGTCAATTTTATCCATACCACCCTCGAACTGGTATAATATGCCAATCATCACGCCATGCTTGGCATAAATTGACAGCACCTGTCCCGAGAGCGCTGCTATATTGCTTCGACAGACAGCAAGGTTCCCCCATGGCCCTCAAACCGTCACGCGATCCAGGATTTGCAACCCGAGCCATTCATCATGGCTACTCACCTGCGAATCATTCGCACTCTCTTACTCCGCCCGTCCACATGACGTCTACCTTCGTTTTCCCCGATACTGCAACAGGTTCGGCACTTTTTGCGGGGGAAACCGAAGGGCATTTCTATTCTCGCATCTCCAACCCCACGCTTGAAGTCCTCGAAACGCGCTTGGCGAACCTTGAAGGGGCTGAGGCTGGTCTTGCGACGGCCAGTGGAATGGGCGCGATTGCTTCGACGCTCTGGACGCTCGTCAAACCCGGCGACGAGATCATCACGGACCAGACGCTCTATGGCTGCACCTTTGCGTTCATGCGGGATGGATTGTCTCGCTTCGGTGTCAAAGTTCGGCATGTGGATCTGAGAGACCCGGAGAATCTGCAGGCGACAATTAGCGACACGACGCGGATTGTGTACTTCGAAACGCCAGCAAATCCCAACATGCGCCTCGTCGACATCGCTGCGGTGTCGTCAATCGCGAAACAGGCCGGCGCACTGACCATTGTAGACAACACCTACGCGACGCCCTTGCTGACGCGCCCGATTGAGCTTGGCGCGGACCTGGTTGTCCACTCCGCCACCAAATATCTGGGCGGGCATGGAGACCTGGTGGCAGGTGCTGTGTGTGGCCCGGCTGACCTTGTTCAGGACATTCGCCTGATTGGTGTGAAGGACATGACCGGCTCAGTGATGGCGCCCCTGACCGCCATGCTGGTCATCCGGGGCCTCAAAACCCTCCAGCTAAGGATGATGCGCCATTCTGAAAGCGGCCTTCGCATCGCCAACTGGCTCGAACAGCATCCCGCCGTTTCAGCCGTGCACTATCCCGGTCTGCCAAGCCACCCTCAGCACGATCTGGCCAAACGCCAGATGGCGGACTTTGGCGGCATGATCGCCTTTGAACTGGCCGACGGGTTTGAGGCCGGGACGAGAATGATGGACCGACTACAGCTCATCCAGCGCGCCGTAAGCCTTGGGGACGCCGAGTCTCTGATCCAACACCCCGCCAGCATGACCCATTCGACCTACTCTCAGGAAGAACGCCTCGCCCACGGCATTTCAGATGGCCTCGTCCGTCTGTCGGTCGGATTGGAGGATTCAAAGGACCTGCTGACAGATTTGGATATGGCACTCGGTAGCGATCGCAGCTAAATTCCTATTCAACGGGTATTTGTTCGTCCAGCAAGTCAGCCTCAGAACTGCTGGCACGTTCGGCGTCGACTTTCTCATCAATCGTATTGTCAGCCGCGACATCGGAATCATAATTTGAACTCGGTCGAGCTTTCACGCGCGGCTGTTCAGCTGCCCCAGCGCCGCGGCTTTCAGGCTTTGCGCTTTTTAATGCATCTTCCACGCCGCTATCGAAGCGAACACGATAAATCGGTTCCGGCAAGGTGAAGCCCCCCTCTTCCAAGACATCCTTGGTAGCGACGATCGCAAGACCTCGGGCCTTGGCGAAATTCGTTTGCCTTTGATCAACCCAGCCCATGAAGCGCAGCACAATATTTGAGTCTCCGACAGTCTGCACGAGTGCTTCAGGCTCTGGGCGGGATAGCACGAACGACATGGCCTTCAGTCGATCGAGGCCTATCTGCATTGCCGCCACAGGATCATCAGCTGCGTCAACACCGAGTTCAAATTCAAAACGGCGCTCTGGGTTACGCGTATAATTCAGAATCACTGCCTTGAAGACAGCGGAGTTAGGAATGCGTAGATGGTTGCCGTCCAGCGTCATCAGGATGGTCGAACGCGAAGTTAACCGCATCACCTTTCCCTCATGCTCATCGATGACAACGTGCTCGTTCGCCCGGAACGGTTGGCGTACACTGAGCATGATTGAGGACACATAGTTTTCCAGCGTATCACGGACCGAAATGCCGATTGCCAGGCCAATCACGCCAGCACCGCCCAGGATCGTTCCCATCAATGCAGTCGCGCCAAGCACATTCATTGAGACGATCAGCGCAACCAACAGCATCAGTATTCGGAACGCGCCGGACACCAACTCCTCAAGGAAGGGATTCGGGAGCGCCCAACGCCACAGGCTACGCCACGAGGCCACAAGATGCCCCAGTAAAGCCAGGAACAGGAAAACCGCGAGGGCTGCGCCATACAGTGGTAAAGCGCGGTAAAGCTTGTCCAGCCTCCCGGAGGGGTCTCCGAAAAACGGCCCGTCACCATTATCTACCGATAACCTTCTTTCTATCTGGTTCTCAACTGTGACAACCCCATTCACGCGCAGGGCAATTTCTTCAGCGCGAACTTCCGCAGCCGTGTTCGCCACTTCTCCACCCAGAGTGACCACACCGTGGCTTACGTCCACGGTCACTTTGCGCAGCGTAGCAATCTCATCGAAAATACCGGAAATACGCGTCTTGATTTCTGAATCGCTCGCCTGTGGTGGCGGAGTCTGGATAGCAGGCGTAGGATCCTCGATCGGCCCTGATGATTGTGCAAACGCTATCGGGCCGACCACCGCAATGCAAAGCATCATCAGACTGACGCATACTCCATTTGCCAGCGAGCAAAGATTGCCGATTGCGATTTCGTTCCGTTTCACCTGCGCAGAATACGTGAAACAGTTGAAAGTTCCATTCGGGCAAGTCGTCAGCTAACTCACGACTTCAAACTCATCCCCAAACCAGAGCGGAGAGCTTGCCAAGTCTATGAACTTCTTTTCGTCTTCGAGCAGTTCGGCGCCGGCTTTTGCCGCCGCCGCGTTGCTCTTGGCGGCCATGGCCTCTTCGCTTTTGAACCATAGCTCAGCGACGCCATCATAAGCTGGAGGACCACCGCGGCTCGCCTGCATGCTGGCATTCAAATTATCATGCGATGTATGATTTTGCACGTAGCGGAGGATCCCTAAAACCTCCGCATGCTTCGCCACCAGTGGTGCATGCTTCTCTCGCCAATAGACTTGAAATTCCTCTCGGCTGAGATGTGGCAATCGTCGCAGGCAGAACGTCAGCTTGATCATAGCAAATCACCCCCCGCCGCACCGGCGGTTGTACCATCCTTCTTGAAAGCGCGGATGACATTCTTTCCCGTGATCCATTTGTGCACCTCATCCGGCCCATCGACCAGGCGTTGTGAACGAATGTGTGTGTACCAAGCGGCCAGAGGCGTATCGAGCGAATAGCCAAGCGCGCCGTGCAGCTGGATTGCTGTGTCCACTACCTTGTGAACCATATTGGCCAGATAGACTTTGGCGATACCGTTTTCCTGGCGCAAATCCATGCCGTTTTCCGCCTTGTAGGCGATATGCATCAGCATGAGGCGCGCGATGTAGAGCTGGCTGGCACACTCCGCGAGCATGAATTGAACGCCCTGCCGGTCTTCGAGGGGCTGGCCAAAGGTTTCCCGATTGGTGACATGTTCCGTAGCAAGATCGAGTGCCCGCTGAGCCATGGCCACATTGTGCATGCCGTGGCGCAGGCGACCATAGGCAAGACGATGCTGGCCCATTGAGAATCCGCCCCCTTCCCCACCGAGCAGATTCTCCTCGGGAACAACGAGGTTTTCGATCTTCACTTCCGCATGTCCGCCGCCCATCTCCTCATAATGGGGCCCGTGAACTGCCATGGTCGGGATACCCCGGATGATCTTGTAGCCGGGATTTGGCAGCTCAACGATAAACGTAGAGAATTGCTGATGGCGGGGCGCATCGGGATTTGTCTTCGCCATGACCACGGCGATGTCGGCTGCCGTAGCCGCGCTCGAAAACCACTTCTCGCCGTTCAGGACGTAATTTCCCTTGCCATCCTTCTCGGCGCGCGTCTGCATCCCGGTAGCGTCTGCCCCGGCTGCTTTCTCCGTCATCGAATAGCAAATCCGCTTTTCGCCATTCAGCAGTGGCTTCAGATACGTCTCTTTCTGAAAAACCGTACCATGTGCCAGCAGGGTCAGCATGGTGGCGTCATCCGGCCCCTGAGAGTTCATCGACAGAGCGCCAAGGTGGCTTTGGCCGAGTTCCATTTGCACGAGCGCATTGGCGAGCGGGCCAAGCCCCATGCCGCCATGCTCTACCGGGATGAAGGGGCACCAAAGCCCACGCGCCCGCGCTTTCTTCCGCAATTCGGGCAACACCTCCTTGAAAGGCCTACCCGCAGCCATTTCCTTCTCCGCGGGAATGCACTCATCTTGCACCCACTGGCGCACGCGCTCGCGAACTTCCTTGGCATCCTCCGGAATCGTGAAATCAATCGCCATTGCCTGTCTCCCTTTGTCGTTTTGAAGGGAGGCTAAGTCGGAAGCGTTTTGTAGAACAGGCTGACTTCGCGTCAGCAATACGTCACTCGTAGTCGACTTTCTCGAGGTACAAGCCATCGGGCGGCGAAATTGGCCCGCACTTCGTTCGGTCTGCAGCCTCCAGAATCTGCTTGATCCATTGCACCGGGCGACGGCCACGGCCCACTTCGACCAGACTGCCGACCATTGAGCGCACCTGCCTGTGCAGGAAGCTCTGAGCGCGACAGGTCAGTTCGACCCTGTCACCATATCGCGACACGGAAATGGCATTAAGCGTGCGAAGCGGCGAATTTGCCTGACAATCCGTGTCGCGAAATGTCGTGAAATCGTGCGTCCCGACCAGGTGTTGCGCCGCTTCGTGCATCTTGTCCGCATCAAGTGCAGACGGCACGCGCCAGGCCAATCCACGCTCCAGTGTCAGGTCCGCCCGCCGGTTGACGATGATAAATCGATAGTGGCGTTCGGTAGCACTGAAGCGGGCACTGAACTCATCGTCAACTTCTTCGGCCTTCAGGATAGCAATCGGATGAGGACGCAAATGGAAATTCATCGCATCGGCGACCTTGTGGCCACGATCGATCTGCAAATCCATGTGCGCGACTTGCCCGGTGGCATGCACACCACTGTCTGTACGTCCCGCGCCAAACACTTCGACTGGCGCGCCATCATCCAGTTTGGTCGCGGCCTCTTCCAGCGCGCCTTGCACAGTCGGGAGCCCTGGCAGGCGCTGCCAGCCCTGAAACGGGCCACCGTTGTATTCTATGAGCAGTCTGTATCGTGGCATCGCGCTGCCCTAGCCAAAGGCAGGCGGATAGGTCAACCGTCCGGACGCTGGCGCATCGGGATGAAGGCGCAACGCCATGAACGCTTCGCCTGACCAATCGCTATCGAACGGTGCAGCCAGATCCGCAGAAAACCCAAATCGCGGATAGTATTCGGGATGACCCAACACGAACACAATTTGTTCGCCTGCTCCTTCCAACGCCATAAGCCCCATCTGGATCAGGCCGCTTCCGATACCGGTCTTCTGAAAATCAGGATGAACCGACATCGGCCCCAATCCGACGGCGACTGGCGCGCCGTCGATGCATATTCGGAAAAACTGGATATGGCCGGCAATCAGATTGTCATCGCTCGCGACCAAGGAGAGAACACTGTCTTCACCTTCGGACATAGCCTTCACAATCCTGCCCTCGTCCTTGCCACCAAATGCAAGATCATTCAGGGCGATGATTTCCGCGAGATCCTCGTCTCGGGCGGGGCGAATCCAGAAACTCATCAGCCGAACACCGTATCCGGAGCAATTGCTTGTCCTTTCAGGAACTGCTCAGCATCCATCGGCTTCCCTCCTGGTTTTTGCAGCTTGAGGATACGCACAGCACCCCCATCGCCACAAGCCACGAGTAAACGATCATCCAGAACCATGCCAACTGGCGCGGACGTTTCGCGCCCGGACCGCCGGCTCATCAATAATTTCAGCCTGATTGGCACATCCTTGCCCGGCGGCGTCCATTCGCACCAGGCACCCGGAAACGGTGAAAGCCCTCTTATCTGGCAATCCACCTCCCGCGCCGACTTGCCCCAGTCAACGCGCTGGTCCGCCGGGCCGAGCTTCGCGGCATAAGTCATCCCTTCTTCCGCCTGCGGAACAGGCGTGAGACTTCCATCCGCCAACCCAGCCAGCGCGCGGGGCGCAAGCTGTGCTGCCAATTCTGCCAAGCGATCGTGAACTGAGCCTGCGGTGTCTTCTACCGTGATGGGTGTACGTTCAGTAGCGACGACCGGGCCTGTGTCGAGCCCCGCCTCCATCATCATCGCATCGACACCCGTTTCCGTGTCGCCGGCCATAATCGCACGTTGAATTGGGGCTGCGCCACGCCAGCGCGGCAGGATCGATGCGTGCATGTTGAGACACCCCAGCCTGGGCGCATCCAGAATAGCCTGAGGCAGGATCAGCCCATAGGCGACCACAATTGCTGCATCGAGTTCCAGCGCAGCAAATGCCTCCTGCTCCGGTGGCTTCTTGAGGGATTTTGGCGTGCGCACCTCGATGCCTCTCGCTTCGGCGAAAGCATGCACCGGTGTCGGGGTCAACTTCTTGCCCCGCCCGGCAGGCCGGGGCGGCTGGGAATACACGCAAACGACTTCATGGCCTGCCGCCATCAGTGACTGAAGAACACTGACGGCGATATCGGGGCTGCCCATGAAGGCAAGACGAAGAGGTTTTGTCATGCCGTCGGAGATAAGCGCTCAGAGACGTTTTTGAAAGCGCAGAGTCCAGGATGTGTCAGCGCATTGCCGATGTCATGCTGAACGGCACCACCCCGCTTCCACCAACAACAAATACGACAACGGCGGCAAGAATCAGCGCCAACATCCATCGGAACCAAGACAACGCGAAAGGATTTCCGCGTTTCCTCATCTGGATCAGGCTGCGCTCTTCTGCTTGAGTCGCTTGATCTTCTTTACCTTGTCCACGGCGCGCTGGCGCTTCAGGCGAGACAGGTAATCGATAAACAACGTGCCTTCGAGATGGTCCATCTCGTGCTGGATGCAGACCGCATACATGCCGGTCGCAATTTCCTCGACCTCGTTGCCATCATAGTCGAGATACTTCACGCGGCACTCTGTCGGGCGCTCAACTTCCTCGAAAATATCCGGCACCGACAGGCACCCCTCTTCATAGGGGGCCTTGTCCTCAGTCAGAGGAAGGATTTCAGGATTTACGAAATAGCGCGGCTGCGCCTCCTCACCTTCCTTGGCCAGATCCATCACGATCACCCGCAACGGAACGCCAATCTGGATCGCAGCAAGGCCAATGCCCGGCGCGTCGTACATCGTATCCAGCATGTCATCCATAAGCGCGCGAATGTCGTCAGTGACGCCACCCTCGACGGGTTTCGACACTTCCTTCAGACGCGGGTCCGGGACGGTGAGGATTTCTCTGATAGCCATAACGATGAAATATGTACGCTGGGCCGGATGGTCAACACTTGCCCCTCATTCGGCGGCAAGGGGTTTCTTCGGCGCCCCAAAGTCCAGCTCTCCGGTGTTTTCAGAAACATTCGCCCTGTTTTCGATCTGTTTCGGCTCAGACAAGGTTTTCGAAGGCGGTGCGATTTCCATGTCCTCGAACTTGCGCAGTGTTGGCAGAACCCGTTTATCAAAAGATCCCATGGCTGAATTGAAGTGATCAACCGACCCGTTGAGAGACTTCCCGAGCTTTTCGATATGGCCCAGCATCACGCCCATACGGCCGTACAATTCGGCCCCCAATTCAGCCGCAGCCATGGCATTTTCATTCTGGTGATGCTGCCGCCACAGATGGGCGACGGTTCGCGCAAGCGCGATAAGTGTCGTGGGCGTTGTGACGATAACCTGACGGCTCATTGCTTTCTCGATCAGGTCTGGCGAATGCTCCAAAGCCGCCGCGAAGAAGTTTTCCCCTGGAATGAACATGGCAATATAGTCGAACCGTCCGCCCAGATTGGACTGATAATCCTTTGACGCGAGCCCATTCACGTGGCGCTGAACGCTGGCAGCATGCGCTTTCAAGTGCGCCGCCCGTTCTGCAGGGTCTTCGGCGTTTACGGCTGACATGTATGACGCGAGCGAAACCTTGGAGTCGACGACGATCTGACGCCCTCCAGGCAAGTGGATGACGGCATCCGGACGCTGCCGCCCCTGCTCTGTATCGTCGTGTACCTGTTCGGAAAAGTCGCAATGCGCCGATAGCCCAGCCTGTTCCATGACGTTGCGGAGCGTCATTTCACCCCAACGTCCTCCGCCCTTCGGTGCGGTCAACGCGCTCACCAACTTGCCGGTCTCCTGAGTGTTCGTCTTCAGGCTTTCGTGAATCGCTTTGACTTGTTCCTGAATGGCAGACTTGTCTTCGGTCCGGACTTTCTCGATCTCATCCACCCGCTTCTTGAACGCGTCGAAATTCTCCCCGATCGGCTTCATCAGTTCGTTCAGATGCCCTTGAGCACCTTCCTTGTGCTTCTCGAACGTCTCATTTGCCAATTGAAGAAATTGAGCATTCGCTCTCTGCAGCACGCCTTGCGCCATTTCGGCGAATTTGCGCTCATCCTCCGCACTTCTTGCTTTCGCTTCAGCCAGTTCGAGTTCAGCTTTTCGCGCCACCTCTTCCAGTGTCCGCGCGCGTTGCTTCGCTTCATCGAGATCGTCAGTCGCCCGTTCCAGATCGAGCGTCAGCCGCTCTTCTTTCGCGCCCGACTTGCTCGCCAACCACCATGCCGTGCCCGCGAGTGCAAGCGCCAACAGAAAGAGGATGAGATGCGCAGCGTCAAACCCAGCGCCGCCAATAATGATAACAGGTTCCATTCGCTCTGCCTCGCACGATTCTCGCCGGAACATATAAGGAACGGCAAATTGTGTCCATGATTGGGCTCATTTTCGGGCGAACTTGACTTCGCGCAAAGGATGATACCCTTTTCCACTCGGATCACTAAAGGGGCTAATTGATGCGGCTATTCTGGATCGGCCTACTGGCAGGGCTTGTGGCGTGCGCATCGCCTACCCGCGCGCCGGTGGATATTGAGCCGCCAGAGGCAGCAGAGATCACATACCTTCCGCCCCTGGCTGAAGTAACGCTCGTCACCGCAGCCGGCATGCGAGAGCCACGGCCGGAGGAAAGCGATACCGCACGTCTTAACCTTGCCGAAGCCTTATCCAGCACGGTGCCAGAAGAGCTTTTCGATCCATCTCGAAACGCTACGGATCGAGCTCGACTCTTGTCGCAACACCTGGGCACGCTGGACCCTGCAACTGTTGTAGTGGCTGAGCCGACAGACCGACTCGTTGCCCTCATTCGGGTCCGCTATGATTTCGAAAGCTCTGCCAGCCGGCTCGTTCAGGGCAGTCTTGACGTCATGTTCGGCGGCGTGCCCGGTCCGGATGGGATCGAACAATCCGCAGAACTCCTCCTAGTGAACTCAAAGACAAATGAACTAGTATGGTACTGTCAGATTGACGCCCGCGATCCACGGAAGACAGAAGAGGCGCAACGCCTGATTAATGAGCTTATCGCGAGAACTTTACCGCCAGCAGAAACATAGGACTGTAATCCAGGCGCGGATTCGCTAAAGCATGGCACAGGATTTGCTGGCAGCTACAACCAGCATGTTTTACTCGCAAGAACTCTGGAACGAGGTCGCCAAAGTGACGATCGACATTTGCGTCTGCACCTATCGCAGACCATCCATCGAAGACACATTGCGATCGCTGGATCTGCAGAACTTGCCGAAAGGTACTTCACACCGGGTCATCGTGATCGACAACGATGAGACACCAAGCGCAAAAGACCGCGTCGAGGCAATTGCCAAGACGCTTGCCGTTCCCGTGACGTACATACATGCGCCAGCAAATAATATCTCCCTTGCCCGGAATGCCGGGTTGGATGCTGCGACGGCAGAATGGATCGCCTTTATCGACGATGATGAAGTCGCAGATCCGGACTGGCTCGCTTCTTTGCTCCAGATGGCCAAGACGCGTGAACTGGACGCAGTGTTTGGTCCGGCCTATGCGGTGTATCCTGACAATGCTCCAGACTGGATGCGCGAACAGGACTATCACTCAAACATTCCCGTACGGAGAGCTGGTGTCGTTCAAACGGGCCACACATGCAACGCGCTGATGCGTGCCAGCTCCTCACTCGTAAAAGGGCAGCGCTTCCTTTTGGAAAAGGGGAAAACGGGCGGAGAAGATACCGAGTTCTTTTTCCGCCTATGGTATTCAGGCGCCAAATTCGGGATCAGTGAAGCTGCGATCGTCCATGAAGCAGTGGACCCAAAGCGGCTGAATGCAGAGTGGATTCGCCAACGAAAGTTTCGCTCCGGCATGAGTTTTGGCTATCACTATCTGAAAACGCGCAACCCGGTGACACTCACTTTGACCGTCCTTTCATCGGCGGCAAAAGTGGGCTTCTGCTACGGAATGGCCGTGCTGCATGCATGGTCAGAGCAAAAACGAAATTACTGGACAATGCGCGCCGCTTTCCATCGCGGATGGATGGCTTCGGCGTTTAGAACTGCAGAACCTGAACTATACTAGACTGGCTTAGAACGGCATCTTGAACCCTGGCAGCATGCCGCCGCCCAGGCCCTGAGTTGCTTCCTTCATCGCCTTCTCCATCGCTTCATCCAGACGCTTGCGAGCATCGGAATGAGCAGCCTTGATGAGGTCTTCAACGATCTCGGCATCATCAGACATAAGCGATGGGTCGATCTTTACACTTACCATATCCCCCTTGCCTTTGAGGCGAACCGAGACAAGGCCTGCCCCCGCAACGCCTTCGGCCTCGGTCGCCTCGATCTTCTCCTGCGCTTCCTGCATCTTGGCCTGCATCTGCTGGGCCTGTTGCATGATCTTGCCAAGGTCTTTCATGGGAAGCGGGCCTCCTTCAGGCCGTTCGTCTGGAGTTCAAATCGATGACATTGCCATCACTCGTCGGCGGCTCTGTCACGTCAACAATGGTTATACCGGGGATACTCTTCAAGGCATCTGCGACAGCGGGATGACTGGCGGCAGCGGCAAATAGCTCTTCCCGGGTTCGGATCTCGGTCTGGCGCATGGTTTCCGCGTCGGTACGGATCTGCTCGACCACCCAGTCATCGTCTGTATCTCGCTCCAGAAAGGCTTTCAGGCGCGCCAGAAGATCATTCGGCGCCTGCTCTTCCAGCTCGCACGAGAAATAGCCATACCGCACCGGCCCTGGGCGTACATATCGCTCAAGTTCGACCTGCAAATTCACTTCCCGATGCTCGCCGAGATAGGCGACGATCTGGGCAAAGCTCTCCAGCCCGCCGGCGGGAGACGGGGCCAGACCGTGTTGTTCAGGCTTTCCCGGCGCACCGCCTTTTTCGGCAATCATGCGCGCCGCCTCTTCCGGAGACGGAAGGTTTGCAGCGGCTGCGAGACGCAGGATAATCATGTTCAACGCCGTCGCCGTATCAGGCGCAGTTTGAAGATCATTGAACCCAGACAAAAGTATCTGCCAATAACGCGACGCCTGAGCGGCGGTCAGCTTCTGCGCCATGGCGAGCGTGCGTTCCGTCCATTCAGCGGGCCCGGCAGACTGGAATTCGCCACCGGTCGCCTGCGCGACGGACACATCCGCGCATACATCCATAAGGTCTTTCAGGATCACGGCAGGGTCCGCGCCGGCATGGATCTGGTCCTTTACTTCGGCCAGCGCTTCCGGCGCGTTGCCGGAAATCGCCTTCTCGAATGCATCCAGAAGACGCGCACGATCGCCAAGCCCCAGCATATCCCGCACTGCGGCTCCGGTGACTTCCTCTCCATCCATCGTCTGGACGATGGCTTGGTCCAGAATGGAGAGCCCGTCGCGCACAGAGCCCTCCGCTGCGCGCGCGATCAGCGCGAGGCCCTCCTCTGAAACTTTCGCTCCCTCATTTGCGGCGACACGCCCCAAATGCGCTGCGAGATTCACCGCATCAAGCCGTTTCAGGTCAAACCGCTGACACCGCGACAGAACCGTGATCGGAACCTTGCGAATTTCTGTGGTCGCAAAAATGAACTTCACATGCGGTGGCGGTTCTTCCAGAGTCTTAAGCAGCGCGTTGAACGCCGCCGTCGAAAGCATATGAACTTCGTCAATGATGTAGACCTTGTGGCGGGCCGATACCGGCGCATATCGCGCCCCATCCAGCAGGTCGCGCATATCGGCAACACCCGTGCGACTGGCAGCGTCCAGCTCCAGCACATCCGGATGCCGGCTCGCCATGATGGCGTCGCAATGCTCGCCCTTCGGGTCGAGACGGATCGACGGCCCATCATGATCATCGGATTGATAGTTGAGCGCGCGGGCCAGAAGGCGCGCCGTCGTGGTCTTCCCGACGCCGCGCACACCGGTCAACATGAACGCATGCGCCACCCGGCCCGTCTCGAACGCATTGGAGAGCGTACGAACCATCGCCTCCTGTCCGATCAGATCCTCGAACCGGCGGGGCCGGTATTTACGCGCAAGGACCTGATAAGCCTCCGATTTCGGAGCCTCATCCTCCCCGAACATGGAGAAGGTCTGGTCGTCGCGTTCTTCGGGGAGTTCGGAATCGCTCATCGGGCGCGACTTTAGCGAGTCTCAGGGCGCTGCGGCAATGGGGCGAGTGTCGAATAAAGTGGAAGGCGCGGCTCACACTTCCAACAGATGCGCCCGAAGCTGTTCTTGAGCCGCGTCATCCACGCCCAGAACTTCCGCCAGATAGGCGTCAACAGTGCCATGCTTGTCATGAATCACATTGAAGGCCGTATCGAGGTAACGCAGCCGAACACCGAGGAAGGGGCGAAAAACTTCAGGCTCATAAACCTTGCCAACCTGCTCATTAAAGAAGGCAGCAGCCTGGGGCAGGAATTCATCGACATTCACCGCCGTATTGGTCAGCTCATAGTCGGCCCGCAAATCTGCCTCTTCGACGCCTAGCACATGATGCGTCAAGGCACAGAGAATGCCGGTGCGGTCCTTGCCAGCGGCGCAGTTCACAAGCCCTGCGGCTTGCCCTTCCAGTCCAGCGAGATGCTCAAACCAGCTGGAAAACAATTCCGCATGATGTGCCTTGAACGGCGCGAGCGCATAATAGTCGTTCATCCAGTCATCGGCCTTCTGGGCGTCAGCCTCGACCTTTTTCAGGAATTGCGCGTGTGGCGCTTCATGCTCACGCCCGCCATCATGGGTCAGCGTGTTCGGGGCAGACCAGCGGGCGACATTGCGTTCGCGCTCATCAGGGCGGCGAAGATCGGCCTGCAGGTGGATGTCCAGGGCGCCCAGCGCTTTCAGATCATCCTCGGTCGCCTCAGCATAATGGCCGGACCGGAACAAGCGCCCCCGTTTGATCTGGCCGCCATAACGGGATTTATACCCGCCAAAATCACGAAAATTGCGAACGCCCTGAAGCGAATAGATTCTGTCTGTCATGCTGGCGACCTAGCCCGCATGCGCGCCCGCGTCCAGATGAGCGTTGGGGAAGGTTTTGTGACCTCCCCCAGACAGTCTCGGCCTATTCGTTGACCACAATCACCTTGCGGTGCGGGAACGGAATCTCGATACCAGCTGCATCCAGTGCCTTCTTCACCTGCTCCGGCAGCGAATAACGCACATCGAAATAGTGCGCGCCATCGCAGAACGGACGCACCAGGAAATCCACCGAACTGTCGTTCAGGGTCTCAACCTCCACAAAGGGAGCCGGATCTTTGAGAACATGCGGATGATCAGCCAGAACCTTTTCGATGGTTGCACGTGCCTTGTCGATGTCCTCGCCATAGGCGACGCCGAAATGCATATCCACGCCGCGCACGGGATGGTGGCTATGATTGATGATCTGATCGCCCCAGATCTGACTGTTGGGAATGATGATCTGCTGATTGTCGAACGTCTGAAGCACAGTGGTGAACAGCGTTATTTCCTCTACCTTCCCGAACTTGCCCGCCGCATCGATGAATTCGCCCACACGGTAGGGCCGGAACACCATTAGCATCACGCCAGCCGCCAGATTTGACATTGCTCCCTGAAGCGCAAGACCCACCGCCAGACCGGCGGCACCCAGCAAGGCGACGATTGACGTCGTTTCAACACCGAACCGGTTGAGCACCGCGATGATGACGAACGCCAAAATCACATATTTGGCGACGCTGCCGAGAAACCGGAACAGGGTGTCATCAAGGCGCGCATTCCGCTCGCCCATGTTGCGGATGCTTTTCCCGATCCGTCCGGCGATCCAGAATCCGACGATCAGGATTACGATTGCCAGCAATACGTTGGTTGCCCAGGCCAGTGCGCCCGGCAGGTATTGGTTGATATCTATCTGTTCGACCCAGTCTGTCATGGATCAGCCCCCTCTTTGGTTTGCGTTACAAAATCGTAAGCCAGACCACGCCTGAACGCCGACAGGCCCGTTTGTTCAGTTCAGGTTCACCCGATCATTCCGGATCCCTGTCCCAGGTCGCCGCTCAGGTTCGACACTGTCCGGAACCCTCGGCGTTCGGGACTGTTGTTTGGCTAGTCACCCACTTACGAGGCCACCATGTCAGACACAGTTGAAAACCAGTACGCCATGCGCGATCCGCGGACGCAATACCCCAAGCCCCCCTTCCCGAAACAGCCGCAGGACAAACCCGGCTTCGATCACAAGATGGACCCCAAGGCAGACCATGGCGAAGCCAGCTATCAGGGCTTTGGTCGCCTGAAAGGTCGTAAGGCTCTGATAACTGGCGGGGATTCCGGCATCGGACGCGCGGTTGCGATCGCCTATGCGAGAGAGGGTGCAGAAATCTGCATCAATTACTTGCCTGAAGAAGAGAGAGACGCGCAGTGGCTGGTCGAACTGCTGAAAGAGGAAGGCCACACCGTCCATACAATTCCGGGAAACCTCACGGACAAGGGCTTCTGCCAGAAACTGGTGAAGGACGCTCAAGCGAAACTGGGCGGACTGGACATTCTGGTGAACAATGCCGGCAAGCAGGTGCGCCAACCCGGCATTGAAGACATCACAGACGAACAATTCGATGAAACGATGAAGACGAATGTGTACGCACTGTTCTGGCTGACAAAGGCTGCATTGCCCCTGATGCCGCCAGGCGCTGCGATCATAAACGTCACTTCAAATCAGGGTTTCAGTCCCGCGCCATATCTGCTCGATTATGCGACGACAAAATTCGCGATCAGGGGCTTCACTGAAGCAATCGCCCAAGGCGCCATCGAAAAGGGCATCCGGGTCAATGGCGTCGCGCCAGGACCGTTCTGGACGCCACTTCAACCTTCCGGGGGCCAAACGCAGGAAAAAGTTCAGGAATTCGGCAAGGCAACGCCGATGGGCCGACCCGGCCAACCCGCCGAACTGGCCCCCACTTTTGTGTTTCTGGCATCGCAGGAATCCAGCTATATAAGCGGTGAAATCATCGGCGTTACCGGAGGCAAACCAATCAGCTGATTCCGACACCGCGCGACACGCCCGCCAAGCGCGCCGCGTTCGGGAACCATCCCCGCCCTACCACAGTTATGTGACCTGGATCGTAAAGGAGTCCGATCATGAAGACGTTTCGTTTTGCCCTGCTGGCTGGTTGCTTTGCCGCCAGTTCCGCATTTGGCCTGAGTGCCTGCTCATCGCTCCCTGACGAAGTGGACCGCGCGCAGATCGACGCCGGGAGCCGCGCGGCCCTCAACAAGCTGATCAGCGAGAACTCTGCGGCACGCGCCATCAATGGCCAATCCCGCGCCGTTCTCGTCTTCCCATCAATGGTGAAGGCAGGCCTTGGCCTCGGCGGCGCCTACGGTGAGGGTGAGCTGATCCGCGGCGGATCAACTGTCGACTATTATAGCTCCTTCACAGGTTCATGGGGCCTGCAGGCAGGCGCGCAATCATACGGTTATGCCGTGTTCCTGATGAACGACGATGCGGTCGAATATCTTGAAGAATCCGATGGTTGGGAGATCGGCGTCGGGCCGACTGTCGTTCTGGTGAACGCCGGAGTCGCAGAAAACCTGTCGACCTCTACACTGAAGGAAGACGCTTATGCGTTCGTGTTTGACCAGAAGGGCCTGATGGCTGGTATCAGCATTGAAGGCACGAAGATCACGAAGCTGCATTAAACGGCTAAGGCTCAGGTGAGCCAGGGCGAAGGCGCAGGATACCGGCTCAGCCGTGTACCTGCGCCTTTTTCGTTCAACTAGCGGAACGGCGGTTCGTCAAACGCACGCAATTTCCGGCTGTGCAATTTCGCGCCCTTGTCGGCGGAAAGGCGCTCCAGCGTTTCTATGCCAATACGGATATGCTCCCCGATTGCACGCTCATAGAAACGGTTCGCTGCGCCGGGCAGTTTGATTTCACCGTGCAGCGGCTTGTCCGACACGCATAGCAGCACGCCGTAGGGAACGCGAAGACGGAAGCCATTTGCGGCAATGGTCGCACTTTCCATGTCGATCGCGATCGCGCGGGACTTGTTGAACCGACGGGCCGACGCAGAAAAGCGCAACTCCCAGTTCCGGTCATCTGTCGTCACCACGGTTCCCGTCCGCAAGCGGCGTTTCAGTTGCTTTTCATCTTCCCCGGTTACGCTCGCCGCAGCCTGTTGAAGTGCCACCTGAACCTCTGCAATTGGCGGAACAGGAATTTCCGGCGGCAGGACGGCGTCCAGCACATGATCTTCGCGCAGGTAGGCGTGGGCGAGCACATAGTCTCCGATCGCCTGACTATGTCGCAAGCCACCACAATGGCCGACCATCAGCCAGACTTCCGGACGCAACACCGCCAGATGGTCCGTGATCGTCTTGGCGTTGGAGGGCCCGACGCCAATGTTGACCAACGTGATGCCGCCACCATTTGGCGCGCGCAGATGATAGGCTGGCATCTGGAACCGGCGCCAGGGTGAAGCATCAATCTCAGTGCGCGAGGTATCCGTGGGCTCGGATATCTCAAGGCCGCCCGGAACGGACAGAGATGTATAGTGATTATCGTCGCCAAGCTTCTGCAATGCCCAGTCACAGAACGCATCAACATAGCGGTGATAGTTCGTGAACAGCACATAATGCTGGAAATGCTCAACCGGCGTTCCACAATAATGTTGAAGGCGCTTCAGGGAAAAATCCACGCGCTGGGCATCGAACAGGGCAAGCGGGTGCGTTTCGTATGGCTCGTACAATTCTCCATCGGCAACCTCGTCACCAATATCTGCAAGATTCGGGCTTGGGAAATGGCGCGCCAATTCAGCCGGGGAAATCTCTTCCAGCCCACTCGCCTGCCCCTGATCCCACACATAGGCATAGGGAATTTCGGAATCCGACTGCTCGACGAACACGTCGATGTCATAATCTCGCATCAGCAGTGACAACTGCTCCATCAGGTAACCACGGAAGAAGTCCGGCCGGGTGATCGTAGACACATAAGTGCCGGCCTCCGACATTTTCCCGAAGGCGCGTGATATCGGCGGCGGAGGGCCTTCCGGATTGTAGACGAGACGGATCTGCGGATAGCAGAAAGCGCCCGACGCCCTCAAATCGGCAGATGGCGGCGTTCCCGAATGAAGGAAGATGTCCAGCGCGGACGACAAAGCGGAGACAGCGTCGGAATAGAGTTTCTCGAGCGCGTCAATAACTTGATCTGGTGTATTCAATTTCGACATGACACCAAATGGCTGCATTGCGACTTTCTGTCAATCTGCAGGCCTCCGAGCGCTGTATGTGACAAACAAATAGGCAGCCAAAGCTCAGCGTTCGCGCATTTTGAGGTGCAAGGCAGCTATGACTTTCTGCTGTGCACCTTTTTGTTGAGCCATGCGCAAACATGCGCTTTTGTTGCAGCGCAACATGACACGTCAGTCCCGCGCGGAAAGGCCATGACGCTTCGGCGTCACTGCGGGGAGAACAGACAAATGGCGTGGCGTGGGGCGGGAGGAGTTCCCTGTCGGCAATCATGCCGTCGCTAACTCTTAAGGTAGTTTAGACATGAAAAAGTTCATCGTTCCGGCACTTCTGGCCGCTGTAACCCTCGCTCCTGCTGCAGCCACTGCAGAAGGCAAACCCATCACTGTAGAAATTGCCTACGATAAAGCGCTGCTGGGCTCTGAAGCCGGTGCCGCTGTTGTTCTCGAGTCCATTGAGGCTCAAGCCAAGGAAGCTTGTTCCGCACGTTCGCCGGTTACCAACCAGCCTTATGTTGACCGCACCTGCACCAAGAACATCAAGAAAGCTGCCCTGAAAAAGATCCTGAACAAGCAGGAAGTTTCCGGCCTCAGCACCGCGCCTGCATTCGCGCGACAAGCTGTAACCCTCGTCGCTGACGCGGGACAACGCTAGACCACGTTTCCTCCCGGAATAGCGTTGGAGGGGCTGCCCAGGGCCACGGGCAGCCCCTCATTTTTTTGTGCAGAGCAACAAAACCGGATCAGGGGCATACACCGGGAAGATTAAACTGGCGCAATTATGGATCGGAGGATTGTTGTGCACGTTGGTTTGGTCTGGGTGGGCTACTCAAACCCCGGAGGCAAACATGCCAAACGACGCTACAATGACTTTCAATCCTCTCATCAGTTCTGACCGCGTTGAAGGCACAACCGTCTACAACACGGCAGGCGACAAAATCGGACATATCGACAATCTCATGCTGGACAAGCGCAGCGGCAAGGTCGCCTATGCTGTCATGTCCTTCGGCGGATTCCTCGGAATAGGCGAGGAATACCATCCCCTTCCCTGGCAATCTCTCGATTATGATGAGCGCCAGGAAGGCTATGTCGTAGACATCAGCGAAGACCAGCTTCGCAAGGCACCTACGCTGAAGCGGACCGAATACGACCGGTTACGCGACGACGCTTATGGCCGCAGCGTGTATTCCTATTACGGTGCCGCGCCATTCTGGTACTGACGCCGGTCTAGAACCTCGGCCCAAAAGAAAAAGGCGCGCTTTCCAAACCGGAAGGCGCGCCTTTCACACATCAATTCAATCAGTAACTAGCCGATAGTCGCGTCGACGAGCTTGCGCTGATCGAATTTCGACCAGACACCATCATCGCCATGCCAGTCGCCGCTTGTCGCGCCCTTTGAGTATTCTGTCGCGCGCTGCTCAAAGAAGTTTGCGTGCTCAACCCCGTTGAGGATCTCCGTTAGCCACGGGATCGGGTGCGTCGTAACGCCAAATACCGGCTCCAGCTTCAACTGGCCCAAACGCCAGTCAGCGATGTAGCGAATGTACTGCTTGATGTCGTCGGCGGTCATACCCTCGACCGGTCCCATTTCGAAGGCGAGCTCGATGAACTTGTCTTCGAGCGACACAACCGTCCGGCAGCATTCGCGAATGCGTTCGCGCAGCGCATCATTCATGACGCCTGTTTCGGCACAGAATGTATGGAACAGCTTGATCATGCCCTCGCAATGCAGCGACTCATCGCGCACGGACCAGGACACAATCTGCCCCATGCCCTTCATCTTGTTGAAGCGCGGGAAGTTCATCAGCATCGCAAAGCTGGCGAACAATTGCAGGCCCTCGGTAAAGCCGCCAAACACGGCCATGGACACAGCGATATCCTCATTCGTGTCCGTGCCGAACTGGCCGAGATAGTCGTGCTTCGCCGCCATCTGTTCGTATTCCATGAACGCCGAAAACTCTGAATCCGGCATGCCGATAGTTTCCAGCAAAAGCGCATAGGCCGCGATGTGGATCGTCTCCATGTTGGAGAAGGAGGCGAGCATCATCGACACTTCGGTCGGTTTGAACAGGGGCATGTAATGCTCCATGTAGTTCGCACCAACTTCAACATCTGACTGGGTGAAGAATCGGAAGATTTGGGTGAGCAGATTGCGCTCGGAATCGTTGAGCTTTACAGCCCAGTCCTTGCAATCCTCACCGAGCGGCACTTCTTCCGGCATCCAGTGAACCTGCTGCTGGATCTTCCAGAAGTCATACGCCCACGGGTAACGGAAGGGCTTGTACGCCCGGCTCGGGGTCAGCAATCCGGGCACATTTGAATTTCCGTCAGCCATCGGGGCCTCCTAAATCGTCTGCTGTATTTTTGGGAACAATCTACACCACATATAGTGCCTGAACCGTGGACGGCACGCAAGATGTTTGACTGTGGCAAAGTGCACTTGTTCACAGGCTTGCTCACAGTTTTGGCATAATTGCCGCTTAAGGCTGGCGCCGCACGCATTCCTGCAGATAGATCGGCACCATTGCAGCGTTCAAGCGTTCCACACCCGCCCTACGAGACGAGATTTCATGCGTTTATTCAGTGTCATTCTACTTGCCTTGTTTGCAAGCCTGTCGACCGCAGCGCCAGCGAACGCGAAGGTGATCCGCGATGTCATCTACAATGATGCGCCCGGATTGGACCCCGGTGACGTGCGAGCAGACGTGTACCTGCCTGAGAATCCGGACGGCGCGCCGATGATTCTGATGATGCATGGCGGCGCCTGGACGTTTGGAAACAAACAGAGCGGCCTCGGCATGTTTCAGGCGCGCTACTTCACGAGCGAAGGATTCATCTTCATTTCCGTGAACTATCGCCTCGCACCCGCCAATCCCTTCCCGGCGCAACAGGAAGATGTTGCCGCCGCCATCGCCTATTTCCACGAACACGCCGACGAGATCGGCGGCGACCGCAACAATATGTTCCTGATGGGCCATTCGGCAGGCGCACACATGGCGGCGCTCACCGCGATTGATCCAGACTATCTCGACGAGCATGATTTGACGCCGTCCGTCATCAAGGGGGTCGTGGCGATGGACAGTGCCGCCTACAATCTTGTTCGCACGGGCAGCGATGGCGACATTCCGGATTTCTACCACCCAACTTTCACGGGCGACGATCAGGATGTCTGGGCAGCGGCCTCCCCCACGCTTCAGGTTGAGGAAACCACGGACATCCCGCCATTTCTCCTGCTGTATGTGAACCGCGCCGTTTCCCCCAGTCGCGCGAAGGAACTGGCCGAAGCCCTCAATAGCGCCGGGCACAAGGCGGAGGCCCGGCTCGTGAAGAAGCGCGACCACAAAAGCCTGAATGACCGCCTCGGTGAAAAAGGCGACAAGGTCGCGCCAATGATCGTGGACTTCTTCCGCGATCAGATGAGTGATTGATTCGCCTTACGGCTCGACCACGTTGAACCAGAAGTCCGGCGTTTCGAGCGCCGAGAACCAGGCCATCAATGCCATTGGGTCGCCTTCAACCGACGCCTCACCTGCAGCCGCGATCTCCCGGAAACTGCGGGCCTGAAGAATGAGATCGTTGAAGGCATCCCGCGTCAGGGTCAGCGTGGCAACCGCATCGTCTGATTGTGTATTGGGGCGCGGGAATGCCGTCGCCTCCCCCACATCTATCACAAAGTCTTCGCCGGTATCCGTGAACTGGAAATTCAGCTCGAACGGATCACGGCTCAGACTTTCGGGCGAGTAGCGAACAGCCAGCGCGTTGAACAATTCAACGGTCGGTACACCTTCAACAAATTCCCGGCTTCGCGTGCGGACCTCTCCATCGTCTGACAATCCCAAACGCAATTCTTGGGCGCCAGTGAGATAGTAATCCCGCCACGCGCCGCTTTCTGCCTGAAAGCCAAGCTGTTCATAACTCGCTGCCAACCAGTCGCGGGCCGCCTGGTTTTCCGGGTTTGCAAACACGGCATAGTTCAGGACCTCGGCTGCCCATCGATAGTCACCTTCGTCGAAGGCTTCCTGCCCGATTGCAAGCGCGGCCTCTTCGCCCCCGACAGCCTTGATGAACCGTCCGGCCTTGGCCTCCAGAGGGTGGGCGTTGAACGTGGCAGGCACACCATCCCACCAGCCAAAATATGCCTGATAGACAGCCTTCGCATTATGGTTCAGCGTGCCGTAATAGCCGCGCGTATCGAAACTATCGGTCTGCACCGACGGTTCGGGCAGCGCCTCGGCGATCTCGAACTGAGTTTCGCCCCTGTTCGCGCGACGCACCGTCTGGTCATGCGTGTAGCGATAAATATCGCGTTGGCCTCTCAGATAGGATTCCACATTTTCCTGCCCAAAGGTCGGCCAATGATGGGATGCAAACACGACGTCAGACTTGTCTCCATACTCTGTCAGGACATAGTCAATCACGCGGCTCCATTCCAGCAAGTCACGAACCTTCGCCCCGCGCAGGGTCAGCGCATTGTGGAATGTCGCCGTGGCAACTTCCGCTGTGCACAGAGCATTGAACTCAGGCAGGTAAAACATGAATTCTGCCGGCGCCTCCGTCCCTGCCGCATCCACGAATTCAAACGTGACACCATCAATCACCCGCACCGTACCGCGCCCCGGCACTTCCTCGGTCGGCTCTATCAAGCCTATAGTGCCTTGCGCGAGCGCTGGCCCGAGTCCGACACCTACCTGCCCCGTCGGTCCACTTGGCAGAGAGCTGCCAAACATCAACACGGCCCGGCGGCTCATATAGTTTCCGGCGAGCAGGTTTTCCGCCACGGCAGATTCCGTGAAACCGACTGGCGCCAGCACGGGCACGCCTCGGGCCTCTATATCGGCTTCGTCGATCACACCGCGGACGCCCCCGAAATGATCGCCGTGCGAATGGGTGTAGATCACGCCGGTCACAGGGCGCTCGCCTAGCGTATCGTTGACCAGTTGAAGGCTGGCCGCCGCCGTTTCCTGGCTGAGCAAGGGGTCAACAATGATCCATCCGATCTCACCGCGAATGACAGACATCACCGCCAGATCGTAGCCGCGCACCTGATAGATCCCGTCCATCACTTCAAACAAGCCATGCTCGGAGTTCAGCCGCTCCTGTCGCCAGAGCGACGGGTTCACCGTATCCGGACTATCGCCTTCGATGAAATCCCGATTACTGACCTGCCAGACCGTGTTGCCATTCGCGTCAGTAATCCGATCCTGCTTCAATTGGGCGAGCAGCCCGCGGGTTGCGTCGACGAAGTCTGATGTATCCCCAAGAGGCAAGCGCTCTGCCACAGCGGCGTTTGCTGCGCGGGTCGCATCCGTTGCAACGCCCATTGGCGGCGCTTCCGACTTGATAGACCGGTCACTCGTCTCCGAATTTTGTGAACACGCCCCCAGCGCAATGGCGATAGCCAATCCGACCAGTCTTCTCATGATTTCCTCCCATGCGGATGTCTCTGCTCCGCTTTCGGGGCAGTGTGCGATGGGCGGAAATTGAGCGCAAGCCAGCCGCGAGGGAAATCAATGCCTAGCGCGCGATGCTGATAGAGAGGGCCCCGAAGCGTTGTGGACCATCCTGACGCACGAATTCTTCGGTTCGGTTCACAAAGGTAAAGGCCAGCTGCACGCTGCGATAATGGACGGCTATACCAGCCTGCAAGTCTCCGACGACCGCGCGGCGATCCTCCACCCGTGGGCCGTCACGCCAGAGATTGCCATCAAGGAACATGTCGCGCGCAATCGCTCGGCCATCTACACCGACAAAGAAATATCCGCCGAGCGGGTCTTCCGGCGTGCCAGGCACGAATTCCCCTGCTCCGGATAGTGCCGGACGAATACGGGGCGGTCCGAAGCTGGAATCAAGGTCCCATCCAATCCGCGCGGTCAGCCCCGTTGCGCCATATGTGCGCACATTTCCAAGCGCGACGCCCAAATGCGCCCCGAAATCGGTTTCCAGCCCCAAGGGCAGGTCTGGACCGTCAAACATCTGAAGACGCTGAGCGATGATTTCGACACCCGGCTCATCCTTCAGCTGATAGTCCCAGCCCTTCGCGGTCGGTGCACCAATGATCTCATGCCAGGTATTCTGGACGAATTCGCCAGCTGCGGACGGACCGACCACTCCGAGATTCACCTGTAGGGTATCCTGCGTATTCTCGCTGCTGGCGGCAACTGTTGACGAGAGCGCCAGCCAGGCCGCGTATGGTCGGTCGGTCGGGTCTGGCACAAAGGCCTGCGTGTCTTCCGGCGTAAAAATCGCGTGAGAGAGTGCAAACCCCTGCCTAAGCTCTGTCCGATCAAGATCAATCCATGGCAAGCGATATGCGACCCATTGAAGGCCAGGGTGAACATTGTCCGCGCCCGAAACACGCTCAATCCGCAATCCGTTGGAATAGTTTCGATCTGTGCCACCGCCGAAGAAATCATTCTCCGTAGAGAAAGAAACAACCGCTGGCTTGCGCGGCACGGTTGGCTCATCCTCCTGCGCGAAGGCGGCGGGCACATTCAGAAAAGCTGCGGACAGAGCCGCAGCATTGAAAAGTGTGGTTAGAGCGTTCATGCGCCTGCGATTAGCAGTTAACGGCGCATCGTGAAACTAACACCTGCGAAATCTTCCGTTTCACTGATGCTGACATTGCGGTCGGAATATTTCACTTCCCGGCGGATATAGCTGAGTGACAATTCTCCGCCGCTCCTCTGGACGGACACGCCGGCCTGCAGATCTCCTACAGTCACTTGATCTGTGAGGGACATATCACCGAGGCTCGGCCGGAAGCCGTTCGCGTCGGCGTCCCATACCAGCGCTTCGCCATCTGCGCCGGCAAAGATATACCAGCCCTGCGGCTGTCCGTTGCGATCGAGAATATCAATGTTCTGGCCGATACGAACCTCACCCCCTACACGGCGGGTCAGGATCTCGCCCTCTTCCCGCACAGCGATCCGCGGGGCAACGCCAACGTCGAATTTCAGTCCGGTGACTTCGCGTGGGGCGGAGATGGCAATCTCTGCGGCGATGTCCTTCTCGATACGGCCAGGGCGTGTCAGCGCTGCACGGCTACGTTCGGCGGAAACGGCCACCAATGTGTCGCTGTTTCCCCAATCGATGCGTGTATTGTTTGGAATGCTGAACTCGGCTGTCGGGGCCTGCCGATAATCTACCGGCTCGCTTGCCAGTAGCTGGGCGGCAACCTGATTGGTGGCCTCAAGCGGCACACCGCTGAACCGATGCGATTGCGCGCTGAACACATGAACCGAAGCCTTGTTGGAGGCCGAAGCGACGAGTTCAGTGTTCGATGCAGTCGGCACGGCCATCTGCATGCCGAGGCTCGGTGGAACGATGGCTTCAGAACGCACCTGTTCGTGCGGGGACGTGGTCGCGCACCCCTGGCAAGCCATGGTTATGACTGCGGTCGATATTACAAATACCATTCGCTTCAAGCCTCGCATGTCTTAATCCCAGAGCCGTCTCTCTCAAGGATTAGACCAATCGACGCTTAACTTAGCATAAAGATGTCGCCAGCCTCAAACGTCGATCAGCCGAAATACATTAATTTGTTCGATTTGAACTCGTACCTGTAGTTTTTGTTCCAGAACCCGGAAAATGTGTGGTTTTCACATGGTTTTCTCTGGAAGAGACGCCGAATTGAAATTTAACCTATTGTAAAATTTCATGAATTTCGTGGCAAGATTGCGGCGCGGCCAGTAGTTCCGGCTACATTAGTAGTAGACCAACAAAAGAAACCGGCACCTCATTGAGGTGCCGGTTCTGATTCTTCGACCGTTTTCGGCGACGCTTTACTGGCAGGCCAGGCACTCGTCATAGTCGGTGTTCGGCGTCTCCATTTTCTGGGTGCCGATCTTCTCGGACCCGGCAAATGCAGCGCGCTGTACCGATTTGGAACGGCAGTAATAGAGCGATTTGAGCCCCTTCTCCCATGCAGTCCAGTGCAGCATGTGCAGGTCCCACTTGGCGATGTCACCCGGCAGGAACAGGTTCAGCGACTGGGACTGGCAGATATAAGGCGTGCGATCCGCGGCCAATTCAATGATCCAGCGCTGGTCGATTTCGAACGCCGTCTTGAAGACGGATTTCTCATGCTCGTCGAGGCAATCGAGATGCTGGACAGACCCCTCATGCTCCAGGATCGACACCCAGACATCGTCAGTGTTTTTGCCCTTGCTCTCAAGCAGCTTCTCCAGCTGCTGGTTCTTCACGGTGAAGGAGCCAGACAGCGTCTTGTGCGTGTAGACGTTTGCCGGGATCGGCTCGATACCTGCCGATGTACCCCCGCAGATGATGGAGATCGACGCGGTCGGAGCGACAGCCATCTTGTGGCTGAAGCGCGCCATCATGCCCACGTCACGCGCGTCCTCACACGGGCCACGCTCTTTGGCCAGCTTGACCGAAGCAGCGTCTGCGCCCTGACGCATGTGTTTGAACATCTTCTCGTTCCAGACTTTGGACATGGCGCTTTCCAGCGGCACGTTCATTGTCTGCAGGAAGGAGTGGAAGCCCATCAGACCAAGGCCGACTGAACGCTCGCGTTTCGCCGAGTAGACAGCACGAGCCATTTCCGGCGGCGCACGCTCAATGAAGTCTTCCAGGACGTTGTCGAGGAAGCGGAAGATATCTTCCAGGAAGGTCTCATCCTTCGACCACTCAAGGAACTTCTCGGCATTGACCGAGGACAGGCAGCAAACTGCCGTACGGTCCTGCCCCGCATGGTCGATACCGGTTGGCAGGGTGATCTCTGAACAGAGATTCGATTGCGTGACCTTGAGGCCCAGCTTGCGCTGGTGGGCCGGCATGGAATTGTTCACCGTATCAGTGAAGAGCAGGTATGGTTCACCCGTCTGCATGCGCAGCTCAAGAATCTTCTGCCACAGCTTGCGGGCATTGATGGTGCGGATCACTTCGCCCGACTTCGGGCTGATCAGGCCATATTCTTCATCATTCTTCACCGCATCCATGAAGTCGTCGGTGATGTTGATACCATGATGCAGGTTCAGGGATTTCCGGTTGAAGTCGCCCGATGCCTTACGGATTTCAAGGAATTCCTCGATTTCCGGATGGTGGACATCGATGTAGCAAGCAGCCGACCCACGACGCAGCGAACCTTGGCTGATCGCCAGCGTCAGCGAATCCATCACGCGGATGAACGGGATGATGCCGGAGGTCTGACCGTTCTGGCCCACTTTCTCACCGATGGAGCGCACATTGCCCCAATAGGTGCCGATGCCACCGCCATTGGAGGCCAGCCAAACATTCTCGGTCCAGGTTTCAACGATATCGTCCAGAGAGTCGCCGACCTGGTTGAGGAAGCAGGAAATCGGCAGGCCGCGGGCCGCGCCACCGTTCGAGAGAACAGGCGTCGCTGGCATGAACCAGAGCTTGGACATGTAATCGTAAAGGCGCTGGGCGTGCTCGCTGTCGTCAGCGAAAGCCAGCGACACCCGCGCAAACATGTCCTGATAGGATTCTCCGGGCAGCAGATAACGGTCCTGAAGCGTCTTCTTGCCGAATTCAGTCAGCAAGGCATCGCGGGATTCGTCAATCTGAATTGGGTTGCCCTCAACAACGCGCAGCAGACCTTCCACACCTGCCTTGGGCTTCCCCTTGCGCAGTGCAGTTTCAGACACAGATTTGGCCTCGGTTGCAGACATAGGTGCAGCCCTCCAGATTCATTAGAAACATATAGGTCCGGAAGCCCCTGAAAGCCAGATATTGCTCTCAACCCCGTTCCTGACACAACATATAGTGTCTGAAGGTTAATAGGCGGTCAACGGGACAAGTCTCAAAAACGTCAAGATAGCCGTGGAATTCGGGTTAATGAATGGTTAACACACCCCGCAAACTCCCGCCACTATTGACCTTTCGGAAGCTGCACAAAACTGCATCAAATTTCAGCTTCCCGCCTTGGCAAAAAAGTCTCTCGAAACCGGAGTCGAAATCGATTCCGTTAATGCCAGATGACCAGATCCATACCGATTGCCCGACCTGATTGGGAAATTCGCTAACTATCCCCGTGCATTATGCCACTACGCCCCACTCCGGCACGCGAGGACACGATGCTCAACTGGCTCAAGAATCAAACACTCCACAATTGGTCGAGCGCGCCCATCGTGAATGATGGCGAAACCATCATCGACGCGACCGCTGCACAGATCTACGAGAAGCTGGACTTCGCGACGCCCCTCAATGCCTATCGCGAACGCGGATACGTGTTCGGTGCGGGCAATCCGGCCTACGACATCTTCGAAGCGACAGACCCCGGCGAGCCAGGCAAGACACTGATCTTCGAAGTGACTGAAGCGCGCCCCGGCAAACGTTACTGCTACCGCACCACGATCCGCGATGCTGACGCTGACTGCCCGGTGATCGAATCGTCGAGCGAGTACACGATCATCCCGCAGAAAGATGGTCGGCAGCTGCTGCACCTTCAGGAATCCAGCGTGCTCGCCTCTGGCCTGAACCGTCACGCCTACATATTGGAACGCGCCAAGCTGAACTTCTCGGTGTTCCGCACGCTCGCGCGCCTGAGGCTCCATCTGGAACTTGGCACCGACCTGCGCGACATCAACTGAATTTCCTGAAAAGCGGAGACAGACGAGCGACCCGGGCGAAAAACTCGTTGGGGCTGCTTCGTTCCCGACCTGACCCGATTGGCGAGCGACCCGTCCGCCGCCTGCCTCCTGTCGCCTATATGCTTCGCTGAAAGCGGGGGCGCAAGGGCCAGCGACACCCAAACCACTTACCCGGCGCTCAAAACCCGTGTTAGCCTCCTTGCCTTCAGGGATGATGGAGGACTGCCCCGTGAAATTTCACCGTATCGCCACCGCCGCCAGCGTCGCGGCGCTTATGGCCGTATCGCCTGCTTTCGCCGATTCTGACGCAGCAGACAAGAGCAAGCGTTTCACCGCTGAGCGCGTCTTCGACATGGAATACGCCACCGACCCGCAGATTTCGCCAGATGGGCGCACCATCGTCTATGTACGCCACAGCATGGACCGGATGACCGACCGCGACACAGGGCATCTCTGGGCGATTGATGTGGAAACCGGCACACAGCGCCCCCTGCTCGGCGCGAATGGCAGCGCAGGCGCGCCCCGCTGGTCGCCGGACGGCACGCGCCTCCTCTTCTCGACCTCCGAGAATGGCAAGCCAGCGCTGAAGATCGTCTATATGGACACCGGGCTCTCCTATTCACTGGCCCAGTTCGAAGAAGCGCCGTCTGGCGCCACCTGGTCACCCGATGGGAAGAATATCGCCTTCTCGATGTTCGTGCCTGGCGAAAAGCCCGGCTTCGCGACCGCGCCCAAACAGCCCGAAGGGGCAAAATGGTCAGAGCCGGTGAAAGTGATCGACGATCTGACGTTCCGGTTTGATGGCCAGGGGTATCTCGAGGATGGCTCAGACCAGGTGTTCGTTCTGCCCGCTGAAGGCGGCTCTCCGCGCCAGGTTACCAAGGGCGAAGCCGACATGGGCGGCGCAGCCTGGCAGGACAATGATACGCTGACCGTCTCGGGCAATCTCGCCGATGATCGCGACATGGACCCGGTCGAAAGCGAGATTTATGCAATCGAACTTTCAGATTTGTCCGTTACGCCGCTAACAAGCCGGGATGGCCCCGATCATTCTGCGCTCCCATCTCCCGATGGGAAGGTCATCGCCTTTCTCGGCTATGATGATGAGCTGAAATCCTATCAGCAGAACAAGCTCTACCTGATGGATGCCGATGGCTCGAATGTGCGGGAGCTTGCGCCAGACTTTACCGGTTCGCCGGATCAGGTTCGTTGGGCCCCGGATGGCAAGAGCCTGTTCGTCCTGTTTGAGGATCACGGCGTGCTGACGCTGAACGAGGTGGATTTGCAGGGCCGCATGACACAGACGGTCACAAATATCGGCGGCACTGCCATCGGTCGGCCTTATGCCGGCGGCAGCTTCTCCTTGGCGAAGAATGGACGCCGCGAACAGATTGCCTATACGGCCGGCTTCGCAGACCGTCCCGCTGAGGTCGGCACTATCCGCTCAGACAGCCGCGACAACCGTATCCTGACGGACCTCAACGCGGACGTTCTTCCTTATCTGGACATGTCCCCGATTGAAGAGATCAAGGTCGCCTCCAGTCATGACGGTCTTGAAATCGAAGCCTGGGTCGCCCTGCCGCCAGACTTCAAGGCGGATGGCAGCTTCCCGCTGATCCTGGAAATTCATGGTGGCCCGTTCTCGATGTATGGCCCGTTCTTTGCCAGCGAGATCCAGCGCTACGCTGCAGAGGGCTATGTCACCGTTTATGTGAACCCTCGCGGATCTACAGGGTACGGAGAAAACTTTGCACAAGCCATCGATCGCGCCTATCCGGGGTACGATTATGATGACCTGATGAGCGTCGTCGATGATTTGGTGACGCGCAATTATGCAGACCCTGACCGCCTGTTCGTGACCGGTGGCTCCGGCGGCGGAATCCTGACCGCGTGGATCGTCACGAAGACAGACAAGTTCGCTGCGGCGGCCTCGGTCAAGCCGGTGATCAACTGGATGACAATGGCGATGGCCAGCGACATCTCCCAATATGTTCGCCGGCACTGGATTCGCGAAGATCCGTGGACGAATCCGGAAGCCTTTCTGAAATTGTCGCCGATCTCCTATGTCGACAAGATCGTTACACCGACGCTCGTCATGGTGGGCGAGGAAGACTGGCGCACCCCGACCTGGGAGGCGGAGCAATTCTACACGGCGCTCAAGATGAATGACGTGGAAACGGCTCTTATCCGCGTGCCGGGCTCACCGCATTACATCGCGGGCCGACCAAGCCGCCTGATTGCCAAAACGGACAATATCATGGGCTGGTTTGCCAAATATGATCCAGCCAAGACGGAATCCGATTCTGACACAGGCGAATAGATTCACACCATGTTTCAGACAGTGCCCGGCCTCCGGGCACTGTCGTTCGATCTAACCTGTTCTGCACACATATTTACAGAACAGGGAGTTGCGCCCGGCCACCTCCTCTAATTGGCCCCCGTCTTGCGTTGTGGACACGCAATTGGTTTTGGAGGGGCTGGTCATGCTCAACAGCATTAACCTGCTCAGGACATTGTCGTGTTTCGCTATCTTGATCTTCCACATACGGGAGTTCGTGCACGCTCATTCTGATACCGTACACCTCGCCTTCTCTGCCGCGCCCGGCTTCCACCTGTTCCTGGCAATCAGCGGCTTTATCCTTGTCTACATCACCCAGCCGCACGACACCCCCATGAACTTCATGCTTAAGCGGACGGTGCGCATCGTCCCGCTCTATTGGACTGCCACTACATTGGCTCTGGGCATGGCACTCCTGAAACCGTGGCTGTTCCAGGATGCGGACACCAGCCTGTCATCCATCATAAGCGGTTATCTCTTCCTGCCGCATTACGATCTTGGGGCTGACATCCAGCCGATCCTGTTTGTGGGATGGACGCTGGGCTATATAATGCTCTTCTATCTACTGTTCTCGCTCACGCTGTTCGTTCCCGAACAATATCAGGTTCCAAGCGCTATCTTGATGACGCTTGGCGTCATCGCAGGCGCGCATCTTTTGCCAAATGGTGCGTATCGCGAATTCTATGGCGACCCCATTCTGGTGGAGTTTGCAATGGGGTGCATCATCGGCCTGATACTGCGTCAGAGCCATGTTCAAGACTTCGTACGAAGCACCCCCATGTGGCCTTTCGTTCTGATCGGACTTGCAGGGTTCGCACTTGCAATGAAGCTCGATTGGGAGGGGTGGGGCAAAATCGCGACCTATGCGCCGCCGAGCGCGTTGCTTGTCTTCGCCTGCGCGGGTCAGGACCTGTTCCGTCAGTCCCTCAAAAACAAGATGGTCTCAGTCGGTGGGCAAATCAGCTACGGTATCTTTCTGATCCACCCCCTGCTCATCTCGCTAGTGGGCGTGGCGGCTTTCAATATTACCGGGAATGATTGGGTAGCGACCGCACTGATGTTCGTGGTGATCATACCACTCACAACAGTGCTCGCTTATCTCAGCTTCCGGTATTTCGAAACGCCGTCGAACACTTGGCTGCGCCGTACTTTGCGCTTGTCCAACAAGCCGCCGAAATCCGTCCGGCAAGTGCAGATTCCCAGCCAGCCCGGTACGTAGGCGGGCGCCTGCTAGTCACTGGCCGCGGTTTCATCCCGCTGACGAGTTCTTGCGACGCCCGTGATGATCCCGAAACCAATCAGGATGATGGCGCCAACCCCGATCCAGACGGGCGGTGCACCGATCAGGTAGGCTGCATAGGCCAGACCCGAAATCAGGATCAGGAAACCGATAAGATAGAGTCCGAAGGACGACATTGTGCGCTCCAGTGCTGTTCTTGCAACTGGAGACACAACGTCAGGATGTCTTGGCGGTTCCCGGGTGCGGCCGGCGCCGATCAGGCGTCCGCGTTTGCCTTGGCGGCGCGCTTGCGCTCGTGCGGGTCGAGATGAACCTTGCGCAGGCGGATATTCTCCGGCGTCACCTCGACCAATTCGTCGTCAGAGATATAGGCCAGTGACTTCTCAAGCGTCATTTGCAGAGGCGGTGTCAGGCGCACGGCATCATCTGTACCGGAGGCCCGCACGTTGGAGAGTTTCTTGCCCTTCAGTACGTTCACTTCCAGATCATTGTCGCGATTGTGCTCGCCAATGATCATGCCGCCATACACCTTGTCGCCCGGATGGATCATCATCGGGCCACGATCTTCGAGGTTCCAGAGCGCGAATGCCACCGCTTCGCCCTGGTCCATGGCGATCAGCACGCCGGTGTGACGGCCCTGGATCTTGCCCTTGTGCGGCTGGTAGTCGTGGAACACGCGGTTCATGATGGCCGTACCGCGCGTATCAGACAACAACTCGCCCTGATATCCGATCAGGCCGCGCGTTGGCGCATGGAAGATCATGCGTGTACGCCCCACGCCGGATGGACGCATGTCCAGCATCTCGGCCTTGCGCTCAGACAGTTTCTGAACGACGGCGCCGGAATGCTCGTCGTCCACGTCGATCACGACTTCCTCAATCGGCTCAAGGCGCTCGCCATTGGGGCCTTCCTGCATCACGACCTGCGGACGCGACACGCCAAGCTCGAAGCCCTCGCGGCGCATGGTTTCGATCAGAACCGCCAGCTGCAGTTCGCCGCGGCCAGAAACGGTAAAGGCTTCGGCGTCCGTTGCGCGTTCCACTTTCAGCGCGACGTTACCTTCGGCTTCTTTCAGCAGGCGATCCCAGATCATCCGGCTGGTGACTTTCGAACCTTCAGTGCCCGCCAGCGGTGAATCGTTCACACGGAACGTCATGGAGATGGTCGGCGGGTCAATCGGCTGGGCGGCCATCGGCTCACTGACTGACGGATCACAGAACGTGTCGGCCACGTTCGCTTTCGTTGTTCCGGCAAGCGATACGATGTCACCCGCATTGCCTTCTTCCACCGGCACGCGCTCAAGGCCGCGGAAAGCCAGAACCTTCGAAACACGGCACTGCTCCACCAGTTCGCCATCGCGATTGAGGATCTTGATTGCCTGGTTCGGCTTCACAGAGCCAGAGGCAATACGGCCCGTCAGAATGCGGCCAAGGAACGGGTCAGACGAGATTGTCGTCGCGAGGAAGCGGAACGGCCCCTCTTCCACCTTTGGCACCGGCACGTGATTGACCACCATTTCGAACAGCGAATCCATGCTGTCGGTCGGGTTCTCGTAATCCGTGCTCATCCAGCCCTGCTTGGCTGAACCGTAAAGAATCGGGAAATCGAGTTGCTCGTCGGTCGCGTCCAGGTTCGCAAACAGGTCGAACACTTCATTGATCACTTCATCCGGGCGACGCTCAGGCTTGTCGATCTTGTTGACAGCCACGATGGGACGCAGGCCAACCTTCAGCGCCTTGGACACAACGAATTTCGTCTGCGGCATCGGTCCTTCAGCGGCATCAACCAGCACGATGGCACCGTCCACCATGTCCAGGATCCGCTCCACCTCGCCGCCGAAATCAGCGTGTCCGGGCGTATCCACGATATTGATGCGGTAGTCTTTCCACTCAACCGAAGTCGTCTTGGCGAGAATCGTGATTCCGCGCTCTTTTTCCAGATCGTTGGAATCCATCATGCGTTCGGCGGTCTTTTCGTTCTCGCGGAACGTGCCGGATTGCTTCAGCAATTCATCGACGAGCGTGGTCTTGCCGTGGTCAACGTGGGCAATAATCGCGATGTTGCGCATTTTCTCGATAGGCGTGGACATGAAGGATATGCTTTCGGGAGGGAGGCTGTTTTGCCGCGCACATACACGGGCCCGCCGCAAATGGCTATGCTTTGTTGTCAGGCACCCCCTGCCGCGGCGCACCGCATTTACAAACGGACCATCAGACGGCAAGTCAGCTCGGCAAAGTGAGGACCCTCCATGACCAATTCCAATGACATGCCCCTTGCCGCCAATCCCATCGACCGCGCCGCCCATCACCGCAAGGATGATGCCTGGCTCGATACGGCCTTCAAACGCGATGATGTGCTGGTATTGCTGCTGCGCAATGGCGACCCGTTCGCCGCAAAGGATGGCGGTCTGGTCTGGATGGGGCCGGAAATCGAGCAGGTCTCACCGGGGTCCCCGCGCATTTTCCTCGGTGAAGACAAGAACGGAACGCCGATTTTTGCGGTGAATTTGCCGTCCAAATTCGATCTGGAAAGCTCCCTCATCGCTGGCGCAGGCGAATTCATCGAGTTTCGGGCTGCCGCTGGTCGCATGAGCCCGCTGGAGGCAAATTGCGCCTCCACGGCGCGCAGCATCTTCCTGTGGCATGGCTCGCACGGCTTCTGCGCGAAATGCGGTGCCGGCACGGCCATTGTCGAAGGCGGCTGGAAACGCGAATGCCCGGCCTGCGGCACCGAACATTTCCCACGCACAGATCCGGTTGCCATCATGCTGGCGGTGAAAGGCGAAAAATGCCTGGTCGGACGACAGGCAAACTGGCCCGCTGGCTTTGTTTCGAGCCTGGCAGGCTTCTGCGAACCTGGCGAAACCATCGAACAGGCTGCTGCGCGCGAACTGGAAGAGGAAGCCGGCATCGTCTGTGACCCCGCAAGCGCCGAATACGTTGCCTGCCAGCCTTGGCCATTTCCCTCATCCCTCATGGTCGGCCTCATTCTGGAAGCAGACTCCGAGGAAATCACCATCGACCCGTCCGAACTGGAATCGGCGGAATGGATCAGCCGGGACGATGTGAAACAGATGCTCGCCGGAACGCATCCGCGCCTCTTCTGCCCGCCCCCGATGGCCATCGCGCATCACTTGCTGAAGACCTGGGCTGCGCGCGGCTGACACGCTCATCTGACCTCCGACTATCCCCTCACTGAGCTCCACAAAACTGGAGTTGATTTTCCTCGAATCAATCTAGTCTGAAAGTTGCCATTTACAGGAGACCCGACATGGCAACGACAACCTTGAAGAAACCAGCGAAAAAGGCTGAACCCAAGAAGGCCGCAGTAAAGAAGGCCACGGCGAAAAAGGCCGCCCCGAAGACTGTTGCCAAACCCGCTGCAAAGAAGACTGCGAAGCCTGCAGCAAAGAAGGCCGCGGTGAAACCAGCCGCAAAAAAGGCTACCGCCCCGAAGGCTGCAGCAGCCGCCAAAAAGCCAGCTGCCAAAGCAGCGAAAGCGGCCAAGCCGGCAGCGAAGAAGACGACCGCAAAGAAGAAATAGGCTTGCGGCCATCAGTGTCAGGAACGGGCGGGCCCTCCGCCCGTTTTTTAATGCCTAACTACAGCGCATGAAAAACCCCCGCATCGCCTGGATGCGGGGGCGCTGGCAGACCGGCGGCAAACGGCATCGAGTGCCCTCCGGATTGCGCAGACTGAACTGATCTCGAGTCGGTCTGTTCCCCCGAAGATCCTGAGCACAGCCTACCGGATTATTGTGGCATTTCTTTTCGCACCGCGTTTACCGGGCGTTTTTCTCCCGCGCCTCAGGCGACTCCCGGGGAAGTCGGAAAATGCCTGCAAATCCCGAGGCTTGGCGGCTATCCCATTTGCCGACTGGCCATCGGTATCAACCGACACCAGATTAACCAATGAGGCGCGCGGCCTCATTCATTAATCGCCGCCCACTCTGAATTGGCCTTTTCGATAAAGCCCGGAATATCCGCGTCCCACTTTTTCTGGATGTTCTTGTTGTAGTTCAGATAGAGCTTGCCATCGACAATCTTCCAATATCGCGCATCTCCCTTGGCGTGCTTTCCATCTGCCATCGCCCAGGCACAATACCCGCCATACTGAGGCGCGTAGGCTTCAGGATCTGCCAGGAACGCATCCCGGTTGGCAGCGCTGGCAAACTTGAACTGTGCGCCCATATAATCCGTCGTGAATTCATCCCGCCCCTTCACCGGCTTTCCTTCGGTGAAATAGGCGACAGGGTCATGGCCCTGAAGTGCGGTATTTGAGAACACGCCAGTATAGATTGGCGGTTCGGCATAAGCTGCCGGAGCAGTCACCAGCATTGGCGCGCCTGCGACTGCGGCCGCGATGATCATGGCACGTAGTTTCATGGAAAACCTCCTGTAGTGCATTTGGCTATCACGCCGCTTCGGATCCAGCCGAAAGGCCGGGCAGTATGGCCCGGCCAATACCGGTCACGATCGAGATGAGCGTCTTGCGATGAAAAACGAGATAGGCAATCGAGGCCAGCCAGACAGTGACGGCCATTGCGAACAAGCCGCCGCCATCATTGTTCGGATCAATGCCCAGCGGCGTAAACAGATGGAAACTGACGGCCCCGGTCATGACGGCAACGGCAATCAATGCCCCAAGCGTCTGAAGCCGGCGAAGCGCCGGCACAACTCCGACCAGCAACAAGACCGACGCCACCAGTTCGGCAGTCCCGATCACATACTGGCTGAACAGGCCTGTCTGCGTGAAAAGCCCGCTCGCGCCGAAACTTGCGGCCCATTCATCCAGCTTACCGAAAATGACCTGCGTTTCCGGCGCATTTGTGAATTTGAAGCGCAGACTGTCCAGAAACACGGCGCCCGCAATTAATGCGTAGGCGACCGGCGCGTATTTTTTGACCAAACCAGACATTGTGCGTCCTCCCTTTGAGGCGGAGGTTGTCCCACGCTTCCTGCTCTCTTTCAAAACAATGGGGTGTGAGCCCTGCCCACTTTTATGTGAGCAGGCGCACGAAATTTCGTGAATTTTCGCCCTGCCCTCGCGAATCTCGATGGGCGTCCCTAAATAGGGTTCTGTCATGCCGGGAGGGGTCAGATGGACCGTATCGACGCAATGCGCCTGTTCGTTCGCGTAGCTGAAGCGGGCAATTTCTCCAAAGCCGCCACAGCGCTCGGAGTTGGGCAACCAACCGTCTCGCGCCGCATCCAGGACCTGGAAGCGCAGCTGGACGTTACGCTGTTCCAGCGCACCACGCGCGCGCTCAGCCTGACCGAAGCCGGAGAGCGCTTCTACCGCCGCGCGATCGAACTGATCTCTGATTACGAAGCCGCCGAAGCCGAGGCACGCGGCCTTCAGCATGAACCCGTCGGATTGCTGCGAATTTCCTGTTCGAACTCATTTGCCCGCCGGATCATCCTGCCAGCCATTCCGCCCTTTCTCGAAAAATATCCGCGTATCCGGTTCGACATTATCTCCGACGACGCCCTGACGGATCTGGTGGAGGAAGCCATCGATCTGGCGTTTCGCTTTGGCCACCTGCGGGACTCGCGCCTGATGATGCGGAAACTGGCCGAGTCTCCCCGCTCACTCTGGGCCTCGCCTGATTATCTCGCAAAACGCGGTACACCGCAGACACCGTCCGATCTGGAACAGCATGATGCGGTTCTGTTCAGAAAAGGCCTCTACTCCGACTGGACCCTCAGGCGGGGCGAGGAATCCGTCACGGTTCGCGTCGATGGGCCATTCGCGGCGTCAGGCGGCGACAATCTGCTACAAGCGGCACAAGCGGGGCTCGGTATCCTGCTGGCGCCGAACTGGCTCGTCGCGGACTGCGTCAATGACGGTCAGCTTGTGCCGATCCTGCCGGACTGGGAACTGGATCGTCTGCCCATCAACTGCGTCTGGACCGCCGGTCGCTTGCGCGGAAAGACGAAGCTCTTCGCCGATCATGTGACCGATATTCTCAAGGACGCAATCGACCAGTGCTAATCGGCGATGTGTTCGGTGCTCGGGAACACGCCCAGGATTTTCAGCGATTGCGAGAAAAAGCCCAGCTCTTCGAGCGCAAGTTGCACATGCCGCTCGTCCGGATGACCCTCGATCTCTGCATAGAACAGCGTCGCCGTGAATGAGCCGCCAACCATATAGCTTTCCAGCTTGGTCATGTTGATGCCGTTCGTCGCGAACCCACCCATCACCTTGTAGAGCGCAGCTGGAATGTTGCGGACCTCGAACATGAACGCCGTCTTGGCGGGGCCATCCTGCGCTTCGATGTCGGAATGCTCCTTCGACATGATGATGAAGCGGGTGGTGTTGTGGGCAGCGTCTTCAATGTCCTCGGCGAGGATTTCGAGCCCATACACCTCTGCCGCAAGTCTTGGCGCAATGGCCGCAATAGATGGATCACCAAGCTCGGCAACTTCTCGCGCGGCGCCAGCGGTATCCGCTGCTGTGACCGAATCAATGCCGTGCGCGCGCAGGAAATTGCGGCACTGGCCAAGCCCCATGATGTGGGAGCGGGCCTTTTTCACAGCCTCCAGTTTCGTGCCCTTCAGGGCCATCAGCTGAAACCGGATCGGCAGGTAATATTCGGCGACAATCTGCAACTCGGTGTTGGGCAGCAGGTAGTGGATGTCGCCCACACGGCCAGCAATCGTGTTTTCGACCGGAATCATCGCCAGTTCGGCCTCACCGCGCTCCACAGCAGCAAAACAGTCCTCGAACGTGCGGCATGGCAACGGTTCGAGATCCGGATAGGCATCATTGCAAGCGATGTGAGAGTTTGCGCCAGGTTCACCCTGGTACGCGATTTTGCCGGTCATGGGTTGGAGGCCCCTTTTCGTGGATTTAATGTGCGTCGGATCGCCGCGACGAAAGGGGGAAGCCCCTATGACGCACACCCTTTATATTGTCTGCTTCCCGTTAGCGTGCCAATAAGCCCGCGCCAAGACGTATGACCAGACAGATTCGAAGGAATACCTCCATGGGAGAACTCGGTCTCAACAAGATTTTCGGTGCGCTGATTGCGACGGCACTCGGAGTCTTCGCCCTGCAGACGCTATCCAGCATCGTGTTCAGCCATGGAAGCGATGGCGGCCATCACGGCGAAGAGCACGCCGAACCGGCCTCGATGTCAGAAAAAATGTGTGAGCAATTTGCATATTGTGTCGAAGTTGCTGATGCAGGCGGCTCCGGCGGCGAAGAGGAAGAGGTATTCGACCTCGGCCTGCTGCTCGCAAATGCTGACGTTGCCCGCGGCGAACGCACCTTCAAAGGCAAGTGCACCACCTGCCACACCATCGACCAGGGCGGCGCCAACGGCACCGGCCCGAACCTCTACAACACGGTCGGCGCTGAAAAAGCCCACCATGATGGTTTTGCCTACTCCGCTGCCCTTTCCGGCATGGACGGAGAATGGACCTATGAGGCGCTCAATGAGTGGCTCTACAATCCAGCCGGCTACGCCCGCGGCACAACAATGTCGTTCGCTGGCCTGCGCCGCGATGACGACCGCATCAACGTGATCGCCTATCTGGCCTCTTACACCGACAACCCTCCTGCCTTCCCCGAGCCGCTTCCGGCTGAGGGCGAAGAGACGGCTGAAGGCGATGCCGTAGACGCCGCTCTGCCCGTAGACGGTGTGGACGACATGGATAACCCGACGCTTGCGACGGGCGAAGTTGAAACGGTTGACTCCGTTGATGGCACCGGCCCGAATGACGGCGATGTTGGCGAAACCGTCACCATTCCTGATGAAGTTGCCGAGGCCGTCGAAGAAAGCGCTGATGCAGCAACCGAGACAGCTGAAGACGCTTTTGAAGAAATTGCACCGACAGAGACTGAAGAAGAAGACGAATAAGACCGTCTTCTGCGCTACTGGCTGGACAACCAGTCAGGCTGGCGCCGTCTTTCAGCAGAAACGTCTATGCGCCGGGCCCCAATGGGCTCGGCGTAATAGTTTGCGATACGAGTCACGGCAGATTCCAGCGGCTCGACCGCCACGGCCATGTGCCACGCATTGGCATGCAGCAAATGCTCGCTATCGGTCATGATCCCGACATGGCCTTTCCAGAAGAACAGATCACCGCGCCGCAGGGCATTTGGCGCGCGCCAGTCGGGGATGCCCTGCCCGCTCCATTCATATTGCATGTCGCTGTCACGCGGCAGCATGATTCCCACGGCCTCGAAGGCCTGCTGGGTCAGTCCCGTGCAATCAATCCCGAGGCTTTCGCGTCCGCCCCATAAGTAAGGCGCGCCAAGAAATCGCTCGGCTTCCGCCACCGGATCATCTTGAAGGGCTCCGACAGGAGCCACATGGCGCTTGTGCACCCATCCACCGCGATCGGAATGGAGCCAATCCCCTTCCGTCCCGCTGACACACAGCCGTGCGCCCTGGCTCAACAGGAAGTGCGGGGCCGATTTGAGATCGGGCTCGCTATAGCAATGCGTGCGCGGCGAGATAATCTTGTGGGTAACTGGCAAGGTCGGTGCAGACAGCGCCTCCATAAGCACCCATCCGCAATATCGGTCGCGGCGACACTGCGCATAGCCAAACTCGCCTTCCTCGCGGAACACGTCGACGATTTCCCCATGCAGGGCCTGCGTTTCCAATCGGGCATCCGGCTGAGGTGCCTGGCGTACGGCGACCACGCCTGCAGTCACCTGATAAGCTGTTGCTTCGCCGTCGGGTCGCTTCAGTCTCTTGTCGTCAAATGTCGGCATGCCTGTTCCCGAATACGGGCGCGTCAGGCAGCAGCATTTGTGTTCCCGCGATGCTTCGGCGCCATTTGCTGATCATCCTTGCCAGATGCTGCCGCAAGAACAAGGCCAGAGAATGTCCGCAAATACGCCATACCGGCCGGTGTGCGCTCAATAAAGATGTTGCGGAGATCGGTGTCGTCCTTGATGCGGCGGATGAAGTCCAGACGCGACAGGGCGTCCAGCGCCCGGGTAACGGCTGGCTTGGCAATGTTGAGATGCTCAGCGAGCCCTCGCACCGTATGCGGGCCGGGCGTCAGCGCGATCGTCATCAGAATGGCCTGCTGACGCGCTGTCAGGTCCGGCGCATCAGACCGGACAGACGCCGTTACAGCGCGTCGCCACAATTCCAGTCCTTCACGCTCCGACAATGCCATTTCATTTTCCTTGTTGTTCGCCTTTGCGGAGAATCTCAGGTGATTTGCAGACTCCGTCTAGAGGCGTTCTCGGGGAAAGCTGACGACAGAGGCCTTCACATTCAGGGCAAAACACACGACATTGCGGCCATGGCCCACGCAGACACACCTCTTCATGCGAATACGCCCTGCAGCCCGCAGGATGTGGACGCTTTCCTGAACGAAGCAGAGACGCTGGTTGCGCGTCGCGGACTGAAAATGACGCGAATTCGCCGCAAGGTGCTCCGGCTGCTCCTGGAAAGCCCGGAACCGGCGAAAGCGTATGATTTGCTGGACAATCTGGATGGAGAAGGCTCTGCCAAACCGCCAACCATCTACCGCGCGCTTGATTTCCTTCAGGAAACCGGTCTCGCACACAAGATCGAAAGCCTGAACGCCTATGTGGCCTGTGGCCATGCCAGCCACAATCATTCGGCCGTGTTCCTGATCTGCAATTCCTGCAACGCCGCAGAAGAGCTGCACGCAACCTCGACCAACAAGGCCCTGCGCGCCGAAACCGAAGCGGCCGGCTTCACCATGACGCGCGCCGTGATCGAAGTTCGCGGCACCTGCCGGGATTGCGCTGCATGATCACATTGTGGAGGGGGAGCTGCAATCAGTGGGATTGCGACGAGATGGGGCACATGAACGTGCGCGTCTATGTCGAGAAGCAGGTGGAAGGGCTCGCGGCATTTGCGCCCAGCCTTGGCATGCCGCACGCCTTCCGGGCGAATTCACCGTCGACCATTATTCCGGTAGACCAGCACATACGCTTCGTGCGGGAAGTTCTGCCCGGCAGGCCGCTGACCATGAATGGCTGCGTTCTGGAAGCCGGCGAAGATGACGCGCTGATCTACCAGGAACTGCGCCACGGCGATGGCAGCCTGGCCGCCTGCATGCGAACACGTGTGCTGCATGTCGACACGACCATGCGCAAACCCTTCCCGTGGAGTTCCCGAACGCGGCAGGCCATTCCCGACGTTACAGATACCGCGCCAGAAGAATCCGCACCGCGCTCAATCGATATGTCAGCCCCCGGACTGCCTCACAGTGAGATCACGCTGGACCGCGTAAAGCAGGTCGGCGCACCATTGGCCGGGCGCGGCGCTGTGCCACCTCAGCATCTCGACGTGCATGGCCACATGTATCCCTATTGGATGCTGGGCCGCACATCGGATTCGGTTCCGAACATCCTTTACAATTGGCGCAAGAAAGTTGCCGAGTCCGCCGGGGATTTGCGCATGGGCGCTGCCGTTCTGGAATACCGGCTGCGGTATCATGACATGCCCGTGGCCGGGGATCTGTACGAACTCTACACATCATTCGGCGGAGCGCAGGGCAAGACGCACAACCTGATTCACTGGATGATGAATCCCGCCAACGGAAAGCCTTGGGCCACCATGCAGGCAACGGCGATCACGCTGGACCTTGACGCCCGCAAGGCCATCCCTGCTCCGCCGGAAATGATCCGGGAGCTAAGCGAGATGGCCGCACCGGGGCTGGCAATCTAGGCTTCGCTGGCGATGATGTCCGCGATGGTCGGAATGTCGTTCAGGTTCAGGCCTGCAATATTGATCCGTCCGGAGTTCGGCATGTAAAGGCCGCTCTTTTCGCGCATCGCCGTAATCCCGTCCTTGGACAAGGGCAACTGGCTGAACATGCCGTTCTGGTTTGCCACTGCGCCGAGGCGGTTGGACCCGGTCTTCTCGACCAGCACGTCCGCAAGCGCCTTGCGCAGGGAAATCATCCGCTCGCGCATCTGGGTCAGCTCGGCTTCCCACTCTGCGCGCAGTTCAGCATTGTTCAGGATAGTGGCCACGATGGCCGCGCCATGTGCCGGCGGCATGGAATAGCTGGCCCGGGCGAGCGCCGCCACATGCGTCGACGCGGCTGCGATCCCGTCAGCCGTTTCTCCCACCGCGAGGAAACACCCGGCACGCTCACGATAGAGCCCGAAATTCTTTGAACAGGAATAGGAGATCAGCGCCTCGCCGGCCGCATCGATGAAGGCGCGCACGCCCTTCACGTCCTCATCCAGCCCTTTGGCGAAGCCGTGATAGGCAACGTCCAACATCGCGATCAGGCCCTTTTTCTTCACCAGTTCGCCAACGGCTTTCCAGTCATCCACCGTCAGGTCGATGCCGGTCGGGTTGTGGCAAGGCCCCTGAATAATGATGCCGTCGCCGCGCTCAGCCTTGTCGATTCCGGCCATCATGGCCGCAAGGTCCAGCTCACCCGTTTCCGGATCGGCATAGGGATATTCCGCCACATCAAGGCCCATGAAGCGCACGACATTCGGATGGTTTGGCCAGGTCGGGTTCGACACCCAGACGGTTTTGACGCCCATACGGCTCATCAGGCCCGTACCGAGGAAAAGCGCGCCACAGCCGCCCGGCGCGGTGAAGGACAATGTGCGCCCTTCTGTAATGGCGGGTGCGCCCTCCCCGAACACAAAGGCCTCAATGGCAGCGCAATAGTCCGGATTGCCGCGCGGGCCTTCGTACACTTTGGTGGTCTGGGATTCGAGGATCAGCGCTTCGGCCTTGGCGACCGCAGACATGACCGGCGTTTCGCCCTTGTCATTCTTGTAGACACCGACACCAAGGTCGAATTTTTCCGCGCGCATATCTTCGCGATAAGCAGCCATCAGGCCCAGCAGCGCGTCTGCGGGCATCGGGGTCAGGGTCGAGAATTGTGACATGTCGGAGGTCCGTTCTTCTGGGAAGTCGCGGCGGACCCTATGCATTTGCCGACGTTACGGCAACCGCCTCAACGGGAACCGATTGTCGCGCAGCGGCTTTTATTGTCAGACGCGGAAAGGACCGGAATGACTGACCATGCCAATACAGCGATCGAATGGCTGATGCGCGCAGGCTATGGCGCGCGCGGTGTGGTCTACCTGATCGTTGGCGGCCTGGCATTCTTTGCGGCGCTGAATGGCGGCGAGGCCGAAGGCACGTCTGGCGCGCTGAATTTCCTGATCCGCCAGCCATTGGGATCTATCCTGTTGGGGGTCACGGCGGCCGGGCTTTTCGCCTACACGCTCTGGCGGCTTGTGGATGGTGTGCTCGACCTTGAGAATGAAGGCGACGATCTGGAAGGTTACGCCAATCGCGCCGGACAGATCATGTCTGGCCTGACCCATGCCGCACTCGGCATCTCGGCGATCATCATCCTCATGAAAGGCGCGCAGGCAAGTGGCGGAGATTCCTCGGCCGAGAATTGGAGCGCCACGCTGATGCAGCATCCCGCAGGACGCCTCATTGTGATCGCTGCCGGTATCACCACGCTTAGCGTCGCCATCTACCTCTTCATCAAATCCTGGAAGGCCGCTTATCGGAAAGACATTGTCCGCAAGGGGATGGCGCCGAAGCTGGAGCCCGCAGTGCGCTTCGGCCTCGCTGCGCACGGCTTCGTCCTGCTCATCGTCGGAGGACTGATCCTGTGGGCAGGCATTTCGGCCAACCCGGAACGTGCGGCCGGGCTCGGCGAAGCGCTTCGCATATTGGAAACCCAAGCCTTTGGGCGCATCCTGCTCGGCTTGGCCGGAGCAGGACTGGCGGGATTTGCCGTCTATTGCTTCGTGATGGCGCGCTATCGCATCGTGCCGCGGCTGGCAGGCGACACGCTCAAGACGCTCGCCTCACCCACCAGCTAAGCGCCGCATTATTCGACGAGTGTTGCTTCGGTCTTGGATTTCACTTCATCCAACGTCACGCCGGGCGCGAGTTCGACGATTTTCAGACCACCTTCAACCACATCCATCACGCAGAGGTCGGTAATGATCCGGTCGATCACGCCCAGCCCTGTCAGCGGAAGTGTGCATTCTTTCAGCACCTTGGACTCGCCACGCTTGTTGGCGTGGTCGGTCACCACGACAACCCGGCCCACTCCGGCAACAAGGTCCATCGCGCCGCCCATGCCTTTGACGAGCTTTCCTGGGATCATCCAGTTTGCCAGATCGCCATTCTCGGCCACTTCCATCGCGCCAAGGATCGCCATCGCAATCTTGCCACCCCGGATCATGCCAAAGCTGGTCGCGCTGTCGAAGTAGACAGATTGCGGAAGCTCCGTAATCGTCTGCTTGCCGGCATTGATCAAATCGGCATCTTCATCACCCTCGAACGGGAACGGCCCCATGCCCAGCATGCCGTTCTCGGATTGCAGCGTGACGTTCACACCCTCCGGAATGTGGTTTGCCACCAGCGTCGGAATGCCGATGCCGAGATTCACATACATGCCGTCTTCAAGTTCCTGCGCGGCCCGCGCCGCCATCTGATCGCGATCCCAGGGCATCAGGCACTCTCCTTCTTGCGGACAGTCCGCTGTTCAATTCGCTTTTCGAACTCGCCCTGCACCAGGCGGTGCACGTAGATGCCCGGCAGGTGGATCGCGTCAGGGTCCAATTCGCCCGGCTCGACGATCTCTTCGACTTCCATGACGCAGATCTTGCCACACGTCGCGGCGGGCAGATTGAAGTTGCGGGCCGTCTTGCGGAAGATCGCATTGCCCGTCGTGTCGGCCTTCCAGGCTTTCACGATGGCGAGGTCTGCGAAGATCCCCTCTTCCAGGATATAGGTCTCACCATTGAAGACCTTCTCTTCCTTGCCTTCGGCCACCAGCGTGCCAACACCGGTCTTTGTGTAGAAGCCCGGAATGCCGGCGCCACCGGCGCGCATGCGCTCTGCCAACGTGCCCTGCGGGTTGAACTCCAGCTCCAGTTCGCCAGAAAGATATTGCTGCATGAACAGATCATTCTCGCCCACATAGGACGAGCACATTTTCTTGATCTGCTTTGTCTGCAACAGAAGGCCGAGGCCGAAATCGTCCACGCCGGCATTGTTGGAATAGACCGTCAGATCCTTGGTTCCAGCGTCCCGGATCGCTGCAATGGACAGTTCCGGAATACCGCACAGGCCGAAGCCTCCAGCGGCAATCGTCATGCCGTCAAACAATACGCCATCCAGCGCGTCTGCGGCCGTTTTGTATATCTTGCTCGCCATGAAGTGCGGGCCTCCCCTTAGGTCATGCTGCGGTGCAGCAGACGTTCTAGACCTGCTTGACGGTTTGTTCAATCGCTCCGAAGATCGAATGGCCCGATTTGTCGAACATCTCGATCCGAACCGTATCGCCGGGGGACATGAAGGGTGTCTTGAAGTCGCCGGTGGCGATCTTCTCGATCATGCGGATTTCGGCGATGCAGGAATAGCCGAGACCACCCTCGCTGACAGGTTTTCCGGGGTCACCATCGGCGCCCTTGTTGGACACCGTACCGGAACCGATCACCGTGCCAGCCGTCAGGGGCCGTGTCTTCGCCGCGTGCGAGACGAGCCGCGCCAAGCTGAACGTGGCGTCTTCTGCGGCCTCGGCGCGGCCGAAAGGCTCGCCATTATAGTCCACGCGCAGCGGCAGGTGCACGAGGCTGTCTTTCCATGCGTCGCCCAGTTCGTCCGGCGTCACGGCAACCGGCGAGAACGCGCTCGGTGGCTTGGACTGGAAGAAGCCGAAGCCCTTGGCCAGTTCACCGGGGATCAGCCCGCGCAGGGACACGTCATTGCACAGCATGACCAGCTTGATGTGACCGGCGGCATCGGCCTCAGAGACGCCCATCGGCACGTCATCGGTGATGACCGCAATCTCCCCTTCCATGTCACAGCCCCATGCCATGTCACCCAGCGGAATCGCATCGCGCGGGCCCAGAAAGGCATCAGAGCCGCCCTGATACATCAGCGGATCATCATAAAAGCTTTCCGGCACTTCGGCGCCGCGCGCCTTGCGCACCAGTTCGACATGGTTGATATAGGCCGACCCGTCTGCCCACTGATAGGCACGCGGCAGCGGGCTTTCGCAATCATGCTCGTGGAAGCGTGCGGTCGGCACAGAGCCAAGCTCCACCTGCTCGGCCAGCTGTTGCAGTTTCGGGGCGTAGACGTCCCATTTGTCGAGCGCCACCTGCAGCGTCGGCGCAATGCCGGCCGCATCCGTGTAGCGAGTCAGATCCTTCGAAACGACAACAAGGCGGCCATCACGGGCGCCATTCTTCAGTGTAGCGAGTTTCATGGTTCAGCTTTCGTCTGCGATTTTTTCGTGTAGCCAAGCCGCATGCCTCGGCGCTTTCTTTGTCGCGCTCCATTCGTCGATCATGGGCTGGGCAACGTCTTTCAGCTGCTTCATCTGTTCCGGCGTGCCAATGTCAGCAGCCAGTTCGATACGGTGGCCGTTCGGATCGAAGAAATAGATCGACTTGAAGATACCATGATGCGTCGGGCCCAGCACGTCGAGCCCCATGCCTTCAAGGTGTGCCTTGGTTTCCATCAGCTCGTCCAGAGAGCCGACGCGGAACGCGATATGCTGCACCCATTGCGGTGTGTTCCGATCACGGTCCATATCCGGCTGGGTCGGTAGCTCGAAGAAGGCGAGCACGTTGCCATTTCCGGCATCCAGGAAGACATGCATGTACGGGTCATGCGCGCCGGTCGACGGCACTTTGTCCTCGGCGATGGCCAGCTGGAAATCCATGCCCAGCGCATCGCGATAGAACTCCACCGTCTCCTTCGCATCCTTGCAGCGATAGGCAACGTGGTGAACGCCTTTCAGGGGGGCGGGAGCAGTCATTACGCGTCCTCCTTTTCCTCGACCTTCAATGCACCTCGCTGGATTTGGTCACGTTCCATGCTTTCGAACAAGGCCTTGAAATTGCCTTCGCCAAAGCCGTCCTTGTAATCGCCTTTGCGCTGGATGAATTCGAAGAAGACAGGGCCGATCTGCGCTTGCGCAAAGATCTGCATCAGCAGGCGCGGTTCGCCGCCCTCGGTCGTGCCGTCCAGCAACAGGCCGCGGGCCTTCAGGCCCTCAACGTCTTCGCCATGCCATGGCAGGCGCTCATCCAGCATTTCGTAATACGTCGCTGGCGGCGCGGTCATGAAGGGTACACCCCGCTCTTTCAGACGGTCATAGCAGGCATAGAGATCATCACAGATCAGCGCGATGTGCTGGATGCCCTCGCCATTGTACTCGCGCAGGAATTCCTCGATCTGGCCCTTGCCGCCGTCGCCTTCCTCGTTCAGCGGAATGCGGATCTTTCCGTCCGGCGCCGTCAGCGCCTTGGAGGTCAGGCCGGTATACTCGCCCTTGATGTCGAAATAGCGGATTTCCTGGAAGTTGAAGAGCTTCTCGTAGAAGTCCGCCCAATACTTCATCCGCCCGCCATAAACATTGTGCGTCAGGTGATCGATCAGCTTGAAGCCAGCGCCTTCGGGGTGCTTGTCCACGCCCGGCAGGTATTCAAAGTCGATGTCATAGATGTCCAGATCGTCGCCATAGCGGTCGATCAGGTAGATGATGGAATTGCCGATGCCACGAATGCCCGGAATGTGCAGCTCGCTGGGCCCGGTATTGACGTTCACGGGCTCGCCGCCCTGCGCCAGAAGATGCTGGTAGGCTTTGCGGGCATCGCGCACACGAAAGCCCATGCCACAAGCGGACGGGCCATGCTCTCGCGCGAAATACCAAGCGGCAGAGCGCGGTTCGTAATTGGTGATCAGGTTGATGCCACCCTGACGCCACAGCTCAACATCCTTCGTGCGGTGACGGGCAATCCTGGTGAAGCCGATCATCTCGAATACCGGCTCCAGCATGCCTTTTTCCGGTGCGGAGAACTCAATGAACTCAAATCCGTCAAGGCCGGCGGGGTTCTCAAACAGGTCTGCCATAAGCGCGCTCCAATCGTGATATCGGGATGAATGCCATTAGTTTCATATGTAACTAATTGACACGGCGCGCGCAACCCTCAATCAATAGGGCATGCCCGATTCCGATAATGTCTCTCTGCTTCGCCTGCGCGAATTCCTGCCCTACCGGCTGTCTGTCCTGTCGAACACGATCTCGACGCGGATTGCGGCGTTGTATGATCGCGAGTTTGGCCTGTCGATCTGGCAGTGGCGGGTCATGGCCGTCGTCGGCGACCGGCCCGGCATCAGCGCGACCGAGATCGGCCAGCTGACCGCGATGGACAAGGTTGCCGTCAGCCGCGCCATCGCTGCGATGATCCAGATGGGGTATCTGGAGCGCAAGACGTCTGAAACCGATGGTCGCCGGTCCCAGCTCTTCCTCACGCCTGCAGGCAGGGACGTCTATGAACTCATTGTCCCAATCGCCCTGGCGGAAGAGCAGAAGCTGTCCGGCGCGCTGACCGAAGACGAGCAGCAGGAGCTTGAGCGCCTGATGGGCAAGCTGGCCGATGCCGCCTCCCCCGACCGGGAACTCTGGTAGTGCTCAGCCCAGCGGCCAGAACATCGGAATGACGATCATGGCGGCCGCAAACATCACAAGGTTCAACGGCACACCGATCTTCAGGAAGTCCGAGAAGCGATACCCGCCTGCACTGTAGACCAGCGTATTCGTCTGATACCCGATAGGCGTGGCAAAGCTGGCGCTGGCAGCAAACATCACCGCAACCACGAATGGTCGCGGATCGATACCCAGCTGCGCGCCTAGCCCAATCGCGATTGGCGTCAGCAGGATCGCAGCGGCATTGTTGCTCATGATTTCAGTCAGGAAGGATGTGACCAGATACAGTACGGCCAGCACCGCGATCGGGCCAAACCCGGCGGTCAACTCTGCCAGATGCCCGACCAGAAGGCTTGCCGCGCCAGACTTCTCCATGGCCAGCCCCAGCGCCAACATGCCGAAAATCAGCATCAGGATGTCCCATCTGATTGCACGATAGGCTTCCTGATGGTCCAGGCAGCCAAGCGCGACCACCGCCGTTGCCGCAATCAGGGCCAGCGCCGCAATGGGAAGCACGCCCAGCGCCGCCAGCCCCATCACCGCTACCAGTGCTACCATTGCAATCGGGGCCTTGCCGCGCCGAATTGCCCGTTCGGTCGTCTCGGTCAGATTGTTGAGAATACCGTCATCGAACAATTGTCGCATCCCGCGCGCTGGCCCTTCAAGCAGGACCGTATCCCCGACATCAAATCGCATATCCTGTGTGTTGGTGACATTCTCTCCGCGCCGATGAATGGCCAGCACGTAAACGCCATAGAGGCGCGCAAGGCCGAGGCCCGTCAGGGACCGCCCGATCAGGCGGGATTGCGGCCCGATCACGCCCTCCATGATCATGGTCTCGCTTGTCTGGATCGGCTCGAATGCCGGGCGGAGATCGCTGGCTGATGCGCCGATCGCGATGCTGCCGGCTTCCTTCAGGGTCAGGACTTCCGATACGGGCGAGCGCAAGACCACCCGGTCCCCTGCCTGGATAATCAGGTCACGCAAATCCGCCCGGAGGGACAGGCCATCGCGGAACACGTCGATCACCTTGAACCCTTTCTCGGCGCTAAATCCGGTCTCGGAAATGGCTTTGCCAATCAGGGGAGAACCAAGCGGGATCAGGATCTGCGCGAGGAAGCGCCGCTTTCTGGCATCCGGCAACATGTCGATCAATGACTCCCGTGTCGGAAGCAGGAAGCGCGACACAAGCCCCAGATAGGCCGCCCCCACACATGCCAGAACAGCTCCGGCTGCGGTGATCTCGAACATGCCGAAGGGGGCGAGCCCTGCCTCCTGCGCCACGCCATCGACAAGGATGTTTGTCGACGTACCGATCAATGTTGTCGTACCGCCAAAGATCGCGGCGAAAGAAAGCGGGATCAGCAGTTTGGATGGCGCGACCCCCAAACTGCGCGCCAACTGAATCACGACCGGAATGAGGACAACGACAATCGGCGTATTGTTCATGAACGCCGACAGAACCATCACGCCGCACATCATGGCCAGCATCGCGACAATCGGCGACGCGCGCCCGGCCAGCCGCGTCACCATCCGCCCCGCCGCATCAATCACGCCTGTACGCTCCAGCGCAGCAGACAGGACAAACATGGCCGCAATCGTGATTGGTGCCGGGTTGGAGAAGACTGCGAGCGTTTCCGGAACCGACAGAATGCCTGTCAGCAGCAAAGCGCCCATTGCCAGCAAGGCCACCACATCTGATGGCAGGATTTCCCGGATGAAGCCGAAAAACACAACCGCCACGAGCAACAGCACGATGGCGATCTCCACCCCCGGCAGGGCCAGGATATCAAGCGGCATGGGGTCAGCTCCAAAGGCAACCGCGAACCCTTACACGCTTGCCGAATGTTCCACCACTGATCTTTTCTAAACTGAGGACTGCCCCGCCCTATCGCGCGCCGCGCCGGCGCACCTTCAACGACCGCTCCACGAAGGCGTCCTCTTCCAGCGTGAACCGCTCCACCAGCCGCGCCAAGAACGCCGAAAGCTGATCGCGCACTTCATAAGGCGCCTCCATCGGCAGGAAATGCGTTGTCCCGCGCACGGCCTTCATCATCATCGCCGGATAGGTCAGGATCAGCTTCGCCCGCACCTTGTCGGTGATCACGGAATCTCTCGTTGGCCGCAGAATGGTCATCGGGATCTGGTGTTTCTTCACCCGCCGGAGCGCGCTCCACGGACGGTTGCGCTGAGCCGCGAACGTGGCCGACTCCCATTTCGGCTCGCACAACAGGCGCCATGTCTGCTCGTCACTGTCGATCGGATTGTGGTCAACCCGCTCGATCCCGTCCAGAAGATAGTCCGCCAGGAAAGGCTCCCGCCACGTCTTGAACGCCCCGCGACCGGTATAGGATTCCAGCGCTTCGCGGAATGTGCCGAATTCCGCCCGGCGCTTCTTCGCCCGCCGCGCCATGCCGTTCTTCGGCATCAGGAAGGAAATCGGCGTCAGCATATGCTGCCAGAAATAGATCGATTTTGACATGATCACCGGATCGACCAGGATCAGGCCCTTCACCAGGTCCGGACGCTTGCCCGCCACCATCAGCGCAACGCATCCGCCCATGGAATGCCCCGCCAGGATCACGCCATGCGGCGCTTCCTTTTCCAGCCACTCAATCACATCATCGCGGTGACGCTTCCAGGATTTCATCTGACCCGGCTTTGCCTGCAGCGTCGTGCGGCCATGTCCGCGCATATCGAGCGCTGCAACGCGCTGGCGCAGGCCCAGAGGGGCCAGCAAGGATTGATACGTCATCCCGTTGAATCCGGTTGCGTGCAGCCACACCGCCGAGAAGGGCTTGATGGGATCACCGAATTCGATGCCGGCCATCTCTCCGCCGGCTTTGGCTTCATACGTAAAGCGACGCATCAGCCCCTCGATCCAAAGACGCGCCGTAACAGCTCCGTCGTCCGAGCCACAGGATTCTCACGAATTTTCTTCTCCTCGAGGGCCACATAGTGGAACAGCCCATCCAGACCCAGCGACACAGCATGGTCTGTCAAATCATTCTGAAGCGTCGTGGTAACGCCGCCAACGCCATAGCTATTGGCCACCTGTTCAAGAGACGTAAACGCCCCCGCCTCTGCTAGCGAAGATCTGACATAAGGCGTGAACGAAGCCCGCAACTGGCTTTCTGTCTTCGCGCGCAGGAAATCCGTCGCCGCCGTGTCCCCACCGTTTAGAATACGCACAGAATCCTCAATCGTGATCTGCCGGATCGCGCCGAGCACCAGCGTCTTCGCCTCCGGCACAGAATCCTCAGCGGCGCGGTTCATCCGCAGTTCCAGATCGTCCAGCGGGCCGCTCGCCCCGACGCGGGATAGGCCGGACTGGATATCACGATAGGTCTTCGGCAGGGGAATGCGGATTTCAGGATCCCCGAAATATCCATTCGTCTGGCCCAGCTGCGCCGCGACAAGGTTCGTGCCAACCGTCAAGGCTTCGCGCAGGCCCGCATCTATCTCCGCCTGGGTGAGGGAGCTGTCGCCCGTCTGCTGGCTCAGCACCTCGCCCAGCACGCGTCCGAAATCGCCAGAGCTGCCCGTCGTCGCGCAACCTGCCGGCAATGTTGCCACCGCAATCGCCGCAATCATTACACGCTTCATGGCCTTCTCCTCCACTTTATTCAGAGGACCGTACTCGACTGCGACCCCGAATAGAAGCCACACGAGCGCGGATTCCTGCGACGATCTGCACCTTACGAATGTGTCATCGAAAACTTGTTGACCACGAATGTAGTCATCGCGTACGACTACACCTGTAGTCCAGAGAGGGGTTCTACATATGAAGATTTCTGACGCCGAACTCGAAGTCATGGCCGTGTTGTGGAAACAGCCCGGCCTCGCCGCCGCGGACGTTCACGACGCGCTCGGATCCGAGAAAGACTGGACCAGCCGCACGGTCAAAACACTGCTGGCCCGGCTGGTTGAGAAGGGCGCGCTGAGCACCCAGGAAGACGGTCGGCGCTATCTCTATTTTCCGCTGATTGAGGAAGGCACCTACAAGGCCGGCGCAGCACGTCAGTTTGTTGATCAGGTCTTTTCCGGACGCGCCGCCCCTCTGGTTGCCCACCTCGCAGACACACGCGGCCTGACCGCAGACGACATTGCGGAACTTGAAAAGCTTCTGGGGGAGTTGAAGAAATGATTTTCGACCTGAACAGCCTCAACATCGGCTATGCCGCGCAGACCATTATCGCGGTGTCGATCCTCATCGCCCTCATCCTGGTTGCGCGAAAGCATGTCGCCCGCCAGTTCGGCGCAGGCGTCACCTATGCCCTGTGGGCCATTCCGGTCGCCCGACTGGTCCTGCCTCCCCTGTCCATGCCCTCGCCGCTGGCGGGTTTCTTCGAGTTCTTCCAGACTCCGATGCCTGCCTCGGCCGGGACGACTGAAGTTGCCCCTGCACTGTTTCGCTCACCTGAACCTGTAGGCACCGTAACTCATGTCGTCGGGGCTCCGCCTGTCTCAAGCCCAGCCAATTCGAGCCCCCTACTCGATGGCGCACCCGGTCTTGTGGCATTCCCGGAAGTGTCCGATCCGATACTGGGCGGATTGCTGCTCGGCACAATGTTCGCCGTCTGGGTTGGCGGAGCCCTATACATGATCCTCCGCAGCAGCTGGGCACACCACAGCTTCATGAACACGCTGCGCCGCGAGGAAATGGCCCCCTCTCCGGAACTCGCCCGTCTTGCCGAGGAGGTCGCCCGTCAGGTTGGCATGAAGAAGATGCCCAAGGTCTCCACCAGCTTCATCTCGTCTGGCCCCCTCGTCTCCGGCTTGCTGCGTCCAACCGTATTGCTGCCAGCCTGGTTCGAGGACGACTACACCCAAAGCCAGCAACGCGCTGCACTGGCCCATGAAATGACCCATATCAAGCGCGGTGACCTCTGGGCCCTGCAAGTGTCGGAAATCTTTGTCGCCCTGCTCTGGTTCAACCCGCTGGCATACATGGCGCGCCGCGCCTTCCGCACGGACCAGGAAGCCGCGTGTGACAGTGATGTCCTGAAATCCGGCGCGTCCTCGCCGCACGCCTATGGCGAAACGCTCCTCAAGGCTGTGCAGCTCGCCCTGCCGGAACGCCTCACCGCCGCCGCCAGCCTGCCGCTGACCCACGCCCTCAAGGAAAGAATGATCCGCATGACCACGCCCAGCCCATCCCGCTCCCGCCGCCTCATGGGCGCTGGAATCTCCGGACTGCTGGGAAGCGCGGCCCTGCTCAGCTCGGGTTTCGTAACCTCCGCCTGCGCGTCTGCAGAAGTCGACAACACGGTCGACATGGCAGAACTCGCTGGCGCACCGATGCCAGACCAACCGCGCGCTGCGCCCACTCCCCCAAAGACTCCGACGCCTGGAGACATCCGTGAGCTGAAATCTTCCAGCAGCCTTCGCTTGGACAGCGGCACGGTCTATGTCGATGGCGAGCAGGTCGAGGATCGTCAGATCGTGATCATTGGCGAGCCCTTCAATGTGAATGTGAAGAACCCCAACATCGAGCGTGAGATCGAAGTCCTCACAGCAAAAATCGAAGCCGAAACGGCTCAGATCAACAAGCTCGTGGAGTCCATGCCGGTGATCGAACTCGCCTTCGACGGCCTCAACGAACAGTTCAATCGCGAGATGGAACTGGCCGTCAGCTTCACCGAAGAAACCATGCCCAAGACGGAAGAAGAATGGGAAGCGTGGGCCGAGAATGTCGAGAGACAGGCCGAGAAATGGGAGATGCATGCCGAAGCGATGGCGGATCGGGCCGAGGCGCAGGCCGATGCCTGGGAACGCAATCTGGAGCCCAAGATCGCCATGCTCGAAGCCCGCATCGAAATGCATGCTGACGAACTCGAACGCAAGATCGACCTCGCCTATGGCGATGATTTCGAGGACCAGATCGAAAACACCCATATCGCCCTGACAGATCTGGTGGAGGAATGTCGCACGGCTGATCTCGCAACCGGTGAAACCCGCATCCTTGAGAAAAAGACTGATGATGGCGCGGCGAAGAAGGTGAAGATCGCCTGCGTCAAAGGCGGCAAGGGTGCCCTGACTGCCAAGGCCACGATCAAAACGGTGCTCGACAGCGACAAGCTCGATACCGCGGAGAAAAAGGCCTTCAAGAAGCAGGTTCACTCCAAATCGACCCACACGATCACGATCGAAACCGACCAATCCGACGAATAAGAGATTCCGCATGCGCATTGCACGGAATGCATAGGCGGAAGCCCCCGGCGCAGGTCCCATTGCGCCGGGGTTTTTTCTTGCCGCTGAGCAGGCCGTCTTGCGCCGACAGGCTCCGGGATTAGGGTGCCTGTGGGAACACATCGGAGGACGCCCATGAACCGCCTGATCGCCGCGTTTGCACTTGCCACCTGCCCGCTCGCCGCCTGCGTCACCGCACCAGAACCCTGCACGCAGGAATGGGTGGAATACAAGACAGACCACATCTTGGGCGAATTTGCCTCCGACAATCGCGGTCTGATCAATGATCTGAAGCGTATCACCAATGATGAAGGCGATTTGAACACGTTTGCCACGATGCGCCTGATGTCACGTACAGACGACCTCCAGAATTTTGCTGACAGTTTTCAGAATGTCGTGCTGCCGGAACTGGAACTTGCCCTCGTAGAGTGCGGGCAAAGCGAGCAGTTCGCCCCTGCGCTGACAGGCTTCCTGCGCGATGAAGGCGTCGACGAGGAGGCGCTGCAATGGGTCGCGCCAATTATCGGCCTGATGCAACAATTGCGTGAAGATGAGGTGGGCAATTCTTCGCAGGTCATGTAAAGCGCGGCCATGAAAACGCTGATTGTTGTTCCCGCCCGCTATGGCTCCACCCGCTTTCCCGGCAAACCGCTGGTTGAGATTGCCGGTCGCACAATGGTCAGCCGTGTCGCTGCGATGGCATCCCGTGCTGCTGCGAAGCTGGATGACGCAGCCAGCATCGTGGCAACCGATGATACCCGCATCTCCGAACACTGCCGCGAGCTCGGCATTGATGTGGTGATGACAGATCCGAACGTGCCCTCCGGCACGGACCGGGCGTTGGCCGCCGTGGAAGCAATGGGCGTGTCTCCGGAAGTCGTCGTGAATCTACAAGGCGATTCCCCGTTCACGCCGCCCTCCCATGTTGTGGCCGTGGCAAAAGCGGCGGCGCAATCCGGCGCCGATGCGGCAACGCCCTATGTCCGCCTCACCTGGCAGGCCCTTGACGATTTCCGCACGCACAAGAAGACCACGCCCTTCTCTGGGACAACTCTGGCCCATGACACATCCGGCCGCGCCCTCTGGTTTTCAAAGAATTTGATTCCGGCGATCCGCAAGGAAGCCGCGCTACGGGAAGCTGGCCCCATGTCTCCCGTATGTCGTCATATTGGTCTTTATGCATACCGTCTGGATGCGCTGCGGAGATATGTGAAACTGCCGGAGGGTCACTATGAAACCCTGGAGGGTCTTGAGCAGTTACGGTTTCTGGAAAGCGGCATGAGCATTCAATGTGTCGAAGTGGAGCCGGATGCCATCGCCATACCGGGCATTGATGCGCCGGAAGACGTTGCACTGGCAGAACGACTGATCGCGCAGCATGGCGACCCGCTACAGGATTGATCGATTATGGCACGGCTTATCATCGTTCGGCATGGCAACACTTTCGACAAGGGCGATACCGTCACCCGTGTTGGTGGGCGGACGGATCTCCCGCTGTCCTCCTCCGGATTGGCACAGGCGGACGCGCTGGCCGCGCAGTTCAACGCCACGCACTTTGTCGCGGCGTTCTGCTCCCCCCTCGCCCGTACACGTCAGACGGCACGCGCGATAATTGGCATGCGCACCAACTCCCCTGCCCTGATCGTCCTGCCTTTCCTGACAGAAGTTGACTACGGCCCGGACGAAAACCAGCCAGAAGACAAAGTGCTCGCCCGCATTGGTGAGGCCGCGCTTGAAGCCTGGGAACGCGATGCGACGCCGCCTGATGGCTGGCTCGTCGATGGCGATGCTCTGCGCGATGGATGGCGCGGACTGCTCGCGCGTGCAGCAGAACTCAGCACCGACGACACCGCCCTGATTGTCACCTCCAACGGCATTGCGCGTTTTCTGCCCGATGTCGTGGACGCCCAGCCGGAGCAGCTGGACCGAAAACTGAAAACCGGCGCGTGGGGCAGTGTCGACATCACGCCCGCCGGATCACGCATCACGGAATGGAATTGCCGCCCCTAGGCGACGTTGCGCGCCTTGGCCTCGTCAACCAACTCTCGCGCGCCGGTAATTGGCAGCGTGAAGGCAACGGTCGTGCCCTCGCCCTCGATGGATGACATGATCATCCGTCCACCATGCATTTCAGCAAAGGACTTGGTCAGTGCCAGGCCGAGCCCGGTGCCTTCATAATTCCGGTCCTTGGTGCCGGACACCTGTTCAAACGGTGTTGCCAGACGTGGCAGGTCTTCCGCGGGGATACCGATGCCCGTATCCGTGACGCCGACATAGATCTCCGGCCCGCGCTGTTCGACGGTTACGGTGATCTTGCCCCCCGCATCCGTAAACTTGATAGCATTGGAAACAAGGTTCAGTACCATCTGGCGAATGGCGCGGTGGTCTGCATCAATCTCCGGCAGGTTCGGCTGGGAGTCCAGCTTCATCTCTATCTGCTTGTCCTCGGCCTTACGGCGGATCATTCGCACCGCGGCATCGACCGGGTCCACCGGGTCGATCGGCTGCGGATCAATCGTCATCTTGCCCGCTTCAATCTTGGCCATGTCGAGGATGTCATTGATCATGTCCAGGAGATGCTGTCCGGATGTCAGAATATCCTGGGCATACCCCTTGTAGCGTTCATCCCCCATCGGGCCATACAGCTCGTTCGAGAGGATCTCGGAGAAGCCGTTGATCGCATTCAAGGGCGTGCGCAGCTCGTGACTCATATTGGCCAGGAAGGCTGATTTTGTGTGTGCGGCATGCTCGGCCTTGGCCTTTTCCTCGGAATATTTCCGGGAAAGCTCCCGTTCGCGTCCCTCTGAGCGTTTCAGCTCCAGCGCAGTCTTCTGCATCTGCGCCTTCTGCTTTTTCAATTCGGCTTCGTTGCGCACATTTTCCGTCACATCCACGCCGACAGACAGCAGGCCACCATCCAGCGTAGGGCGCTCGACCAGTTTGATCCACCGGTCCGAATTCAGCTCCAGCACGACAGCGCGCTCATCTTCTTTAGACGGATGTTCAGCGCGCAAGGCCCCCGCCCGCGCGATGGCGACCGTATGGTGCGCCATGCCGGGCCGCAATGTTTCTTCCAATTGGAAATCCGAGGCAAACGCCCGGTTCCAGTAAAGCAGCCGCTTGCGATTGTCCCACAGTGCGAACGGCCCGTTGAAACCCTCAATCGCCGTGCGCAACCGGCGTTCAGCCGCCTTGACGCGATCTTCTGCCTGTTTGCGCTCAGTGATATCCAGCAGCACGCCGCCATAGACATTGGCACCGGTCTGCGCATTTGTGGTGACGCTTCCGCGCAACTCCATCCAGCGAGGCGGCTGGAAACTGGTCACGAAGCTAGTCTGCACCCAGCCATCCTTGTAGCCAACGCGGAAGGCCTCCTGTACGCGCGCCTGGTGCTCCGGATGCACCTGCTGAAGCAATTCGTCGACGGTGATCACGCCATCCCCGAACATGCCCATCAGTTCAGACGCCGCGTCGCTGAGATAGACCGCGCTGGAATCGTCTGACCATTCCCAATACCCTGCGCGCACGCCCAGCATGACCGGACTCATGAACCGGTCGGCTTCCGCTTCATTTGCACGCTCGACCAGCGATGCATCTGCCGAGTCCGAGAGACGATTCATCAGCCCCAGAATGACCAGCATCGGCGCGGCAAGCAACAGGCCAAAGATCAGCAACCGGATCAAATCATCCAGCGTAAACAAGGGCATCGTCCGACTGGAACATACCATCAATCCGCTATTGGAGACCGGGGCACATCCTGTCGCGGCGCGGTCCAGCATCGTCAGCGCGCGAAACCCGGTCGCTGGGCGCATGCCGGACAAGCCGGGCACCATCGTACCAGCGCTGAACTGGTTATCCGTTACAAATATCCCATCGCGCCCGCTGCTGGCAGGCAGCCATGTGCCCACCGGCGCCATCGCCAGAATGATCTCCCCGTCCGGAGAGTTTGTGGCTACAATCAGGTCTCCCTGACGCGACAGGCCGATCCCGTGGCCGTTTGCCAGCATGGTTTCAGCCACCGGCACAGCGGCGGCCAGTCGGCTGTCGGCGGGGGCCCGTCGCGCATCCTGAAGCGTAGCCACCACATCCACGCCCGGCGTCGCCGATGCAACAGTCGTTCGGGACGCGCCCGTATCCTCGATCAGGCGCATCGCCATTTCTGCCGTGCCCGCATGACCGACCAGGCGCGCAGCGACCGTGCTGGCCTTGGCCTCCAGCGCGGCCAGCAAGCCCTCATCGGCGGTCTGGCGCTCATCCCAGGCCTTCAGGCCCAGCGCACCGGCTAACAGGAGAATGATGGCGACAACGGTCCATTTCAGGCGACGTCGGTCAGGCTCCGCGACTCCTTTTGTCGCGGCGTCCGTATCACCAGGGATGACCGAGTGGGACACCATGTTCTGTGCGCGCCAATTTATCTTAAACCCAAGACTAAACTCAGCTTCTCGGGCGTAATTGTTGCGCAATTCTTAACAAAGAGAAAGAATTCGTTAACCCAAAGCCGGGGTGATTCTGTCCCTAGCCAAGCGCGCGTGAAACGATGTCGACAGAATTCTTTGACAAATCAGCAGCTTGCAGCCGGCGCAGGCAGGCCTCTGCCTCCGCTTTGGCCTTTGGTTCCAGGCTCCGCCATTGTTCGAATGCGGTCAGAAGCCGAGCGCCAAGTGCGGGGTTCACCTTGTCAGCTTTCAGGATGATATCCTCGACCACACGATAGCCGGAACCATCCGGGGCATGGAAGCCGGCCAGATTCTGCATCGCGAAAGCTGCTGCGACTGAGCGTACGCGGTTCGGATTACGCAAATCGAAGGCGGAATGCGCCGCGAGTTTCTCGATGGTGGCCGCATCGCCTGTCCCGGCCTGCACGCCGAACCATTTGTCCATGACGAGCGGATTGGACGTCCATTCTGCTTCAAAGTCCGCCAACGCTGTCTCGCGAGCCTCGCCGTCAAGACCGGCCAGTCCGCGCAGCGCGGCCAGTTTCTCGGTCATGTTGGTCGCGGCCTGGTAGAGCGACAGGAGACGGTCGCCTGCCTCATCCGCGCCAGACGCCGCCAACAGACCAATCAGCGCCGTGCGGAGGGCGCGTTCGCCTGCCTGCTCTGCCCCCGGATCATAGGCTTGCGTCGATGATTCACCCAACACGCTGTCGGCGAATTGGCTCAGCTTGCCATAGAGCGCTGCCTGAAGCTTCTTGCGCGCCGCATCCAGCGCGACAGGGTCAGCGGGCTGGCGCTCAAGGAACAGTTCATTCACATCCGGCAAGCGCGCCAGCAGCGCAGCAAAGGCCGGATCATCCGATGCCCCGGTGACCGCCGCAGCAATCGCATCGACCAGCGCGTCGTCTGGCTCGGCTTGCGAACCTTCGGACAAAGCAAGGATTTCCTGTTTGGCGAGCGCCTGCACAGCGTCCCACTGATTGAACGGGTCCGTCTCCAAACGGATCATTGCCAGTTGCGTTTCACGGTCCAGATTGCGCTTCAGGCGGATCGGCGCCGTGAAGTCCCGGTTGATGGATACCAGCGGACGCTCCGATCCTTCGGGAAGGTCAAAGGTCAGCGTCAGTTCTTCATCTTCGAACAGCGTAATCCACTCGGCCATGTTCCCTTCATCATCAATCAGGGCCATTTCCATCGGGATGAGCATGGGTTTCTTGTTGGCCTGACCCGGCGTTGCCGGCACGCGCTGTTTCAGCGTCACGGCCACTTCGCGGGTTTCCGGGTTCCAGGATTCCTCCACGCTCACTTCAGGTGTTCCGGCCTGCGAATACCAGAGGCGGAACTGGGTGAAATCATCGCCGCTGACCTCTTCGAAGCAGGCATAGAAATCTTCGATCGTGACCGCCTGTCCGTCGTGGCGGTCAAAATAAAGGTCCATCCCCTTGCGATAGGTTTCCTCGCCCAGGATCCGGCGCAGCATACCGATGACTTCAGCGCCTTTCTCATACACGGTTGCCGTGTAGAGATTGTCGATCGCGCCATAGGTTTCAGGCCGCACGGAATGCGCCAGCGGGCCTGCGTCTTCGGCAAACTGACGAGCGCGCAGACGGATGACATCCTTGATCCGCTGCACCGGACGCGAGCGCATGTCGGCAGAGAAGTTCTGATCACGGAAGACTGTCAGGCCTTCCTTCAGGCACAGCTGGAACCAGTCACGGCAAGTGATCCGGTTACCCGTCCAGTTGTGGAAATATTCGTGGGCGACAATGCTCTCAATGGCTTCGAAATCCGCATCCGTCGCACTGGCTTCATCGGCCAGCACATAGGCGGAGTTGAAGATGTTCAGACCCTTGTTCTCCATGGCGCCGAAATTGAAATCCCGCACGGCCACGATGTTGAACACGCCAAGATCATATTCCCGGCCATAGGTCTCCTCATCCCACTTCATCGAGCGCTTGAGGCTGTCCATGGCCCAGGCAGCACGGTCCGCATCGCCCTTGTCGACATGGATGGCGAGGTCGATCACCTTGCCGCTCATCGTGGTGAACTGGTCGCGATAGACATCGTAATCCCCCGCACAGAGCGCAAAGAGATAGGCAGGCTTCTTGTGCGGATCATCCCACACCGCGAAGTGGCGTCCATCATCCACATCACCCGTTTCGCCCGGCGTCCCGTTCGACAGCAGGATGGGGTAGGTTTCCTTGTCCGCCGTCATCCGTACCGTGAACCGGCTCATCACATCCGGCCGGTCCGGATAGAAGGTGATGCGACGAAACCCGATGGCTTCGCATTGCGTGCAGAAGCGACCACCGGACATGTAAAGGCCCGAAAGGGCCGTGTTCTTCGATGGCGCAATCTCGACTTCCGTCACCAGTGTGAAGGCATTCGGCACGTCCTGAAGGGTCAGCCCGCTTTCGGTCAGTTCATAAGCGCTCTCCGGCAGAGGCGCGCCATCAATTGCGATGGATTTTAGTTCCAGCGCTTCCCCGTCCAGTTCCAGTGCGGCGTCCGCAGCACCCGTGCGCCGGATCTTGAGGTCCGCCCGCACCAGAGTCGCGTCTGGGTGAAGGTCAAACCTGAGGTCCACCTGTTCGATTTCGAACGGATAGGCGGTGTAATCGGACAATTGGACGGCAACGGGGGCTTCAGTGCGCATGTTTTCTCCGGCAAACAGAATTCCAGTCTTCCAGTTAGGGATTTGCACTTGCAACGTCGAGGGCCAGCGCCCAGTAGCTTGCAGAAAGCCGGATTTATATATGACGACCCTGCTCACCCATCCCGCCCTGCGGATACTCGCTGCGATGGCGGCGCTGATCATCGCGGCGACAATCTGCTACCTGTCACTCATCCCAGCCACCGAGGCCCCTGCCCCCCAATTTTCAGACAAGATCAAACACTTCGTCGCGTATGCCGCCCTCGCCGCCCCGCTGGGCGTTGCATTCGGAATTGGCAAAGCGCGCGTGCTGGCCGGTTTCGCAATCGCTGCGACCTACGGCATGACGATGGAAATTGCGCAGATGATGGGCGATGCAGGCCGAGAGGGATCCTGGCTCGACATTGCAGCCAATGTGGCGGGCGCGATCATCGGCCTCGCAATCGTCACGCTCTTGCGGGGGGATTGGCGCCTATTCGGCGGCGACCGTCGCTGAATGCTTTACGTCTTCCTCGTCCAGCTCATAGACAAATCGCAGGATGGAGGCGCAACGCTGCGCGACAGTTTTCAACTCTGGAGGAAACGCGTCAGGGGACTCTTCATATTGGTCCGCCACTTGCCGCGCCGTCTGCAACAGGTCCGGCGTGCAGGCAATCATGCGCGCCTGATGTTCGATGCGCTGCGGGTCGCGGTCATACTCACTGCCTGACACACGCCAGCCGCTCAGGTCTTCCTCATCGGTGATAACAACCGGAAACGTTCCGACTTCGCTGAGGTCCGGTCCGCCAATGCGCGCGCGCCATTTCGCCTTGCGCCGCACGATATGCCAGTGTTCCAGCATGATTTCGTCATTCTCGAGACGGTGCAGGCGCGTTTCAGTCGGTGACGTGTCGTCAGCCGACAGCTCATGCGCCTGAAAGCTGCGCCCCAATCCGCACTCATAGGTAACGCGCAGGGGCTCGTCCACGTCCTTCACCCAATGGGGAATGACTTGCTCGATCAACGCCCAGGTTCCTACGGGCTTTACGAAGACGCGCTGCGCCTTGTGAAATACGGCCTTGGCCATCAACAGCTCCCGATCTCAACGCCGGTAAATGCCATCCGGGTCTTTCAGGGCCGTGAAGCGGAACGATCAAATTTCACGCAACCCGCATTTTTCCCAATCCAAAGTGGATTCAGGCGTTTCCGTTGGGTGACGGGTTTCCGCGCACGTAAAGCGCGCTATTTTCTTGATCATTGGAGAAAATAGAGTGGCCCAACGGCCAGCAAGGGGAGCGCAAGCGACATGAACTTCGACTTTTCCGAAGACCAGAAATTCCTCGGCAATGAAGCCCGGAAATTCCTGGAATCCGAATGCCCGATGACGGCTGTCCGTCTGGTCCTGAACGATGATGATGTCAGCCACAATGCCGACGTCTGGAAAAAAGTCGTCGAAATGGGCTGGCTCGGCACCGCCATTCCGGAAGAACATGGCGGCCTTGGCCTCGGCCTGCTGGAGGTCTGCGTATTGGCAGAAGAGATGGGCCGCGTCCTCGCGCCGGTGCCGTGGGCGTCGACCGTCTACTTCTTCACCGAAGCGCTGAAGATCGCTGGCTCGTCCGAACAACAGGCAGATGTCCTGCCCCGCATCGTCAGCGGGGACGTCGTCGGCTGCTACGCCGCCAGCGAAGGCCCCGGCAATCCGACTGCGGCCAATCTGAAAACCACGTTCGATGGCTCCACCCTCTCCGGCACGAAAGTGCCTGTCACCGATGGCGATGTGGCAACACATGCCGTCGTGCTGGCCAAGGAAGGCTCCGGCGCAAGCCTCGTCCTCGTGGACCTGACCGGTGAAGGCGTCACCCGCAAGACGCTTCAGACGCTGGATCCGACCCGCAGCCATGCCGAGATCGTCTTCGACAAGGCCCCGGCCACACGCCTCGGAAACGCTGGCGACGGCGAAATGCTGAACGACCAGATTCTGGATCACGCCGCTGTGCTGCTCGCCTTCGAACAGCTGGGCGGAGCATCCCGCGCGCTGGAAATGGCGACGGATTATGCAAAAGAGCGCTACGCGTTTGGCCGTCCGATCGGCGGCAACCAGGCTATCAAGCACAAGCTGGCCGAAATGTATGTGAAGAACGAAGTGGCCCGCTCCAACTGTTTCTACGGTGCATGGGCGGTCTCCACCGGCGCAGCGGAACTGCCGGAAGCGGCTGCTGCGGCCCGTATCGCGGCCTGCGAAGCCTTCTGGTTCGCTTCCAAGGAAAACATCCAGACTCATGGCGGCATGGGCTTCACATGGGAGGTGGACTGCCACCTCTTCTATCGCCGCGCCAAGCTGCTGGCCGTTCAGGCCGGCGCCCCAAAAGTGTGGAAAGAGAAACTCGTCCGCACCCTCGAAAACAAGAACGCCGCATAAGGAGGAAACAGACATGGACTTCAACGATACCAAAGAAGAAGCCGAATTCCGCGCCGAAGCACGCGCTTTCCTCGGCAAACACCTTGACCCAAAAGGCGACAAGCCCCTGCGCCAGCGCGTCGATGGCTCTGAATTCATGCGCCGCGCCAAGGAATGGCAGAAAACGAAGGCTGAGAACGGCTACGCCCAGATAACATGGCCAAAGGAGATCGGCGGTCGTGGTGGCACACCGATGCAGCAGGTCATCTGGAACCAGGAAGAAGGCAAGTTCGACGCGCCAACCGGCCCGTTCACCATCGGCCTTGGCATGTGTATCCCGACCGTCATCGCCTTCGGGTCTGACGAGCACAAGAAACGCTATGTCGGCAAGGCGCTGAAAGGCGAGGAAATCTGGTGCCAGCTCTTCTCGGAGCCGTCCGCAGGATCTGACGTCGCAGGCCTGAAGACCCGCGCCGTGAAAGATGGCGACGAATGGGTCATCAACGGCCAGAAGGTCTGGACCTCCGGCGCGCATTATTCCGACTACGGCATCCTGCTGACCCGGACCGATCCGAGCGTGCCAAAGCACAAGGGCCTGACCATGTTCATCGTGGACATGAAACAGGCTGGCGTTGAAGTTCGCCCGATCCACCAGGCATCTGGCGGCCGTGAGTTCAACGAAGTCTACTTCACCGACGTCCGTATCAAGGATTCCGATCGCCTCGGCGATGTCGGCCAAGGCTGGAAAGTGGCCATCGTCACGCTGATGAACGAACGCCTCGCCGTGGGCGGATCGCCGGGCCCGGACTGGGCGGAGATCATGGCCTACGCCAAAGAGGCCGGCACCATGTCGGATCAGGCCTTCCGCGAGAAGCTGGCGGATTGGTATGTCGCAGCGCAAGGCTACAAGCTGACCAAGTTCCGTACACAGACGGCCCTGTCGCGCGGCCAGACACCGGGACCGGAAAACTCGATCGGTAAGATCATCACGGCCAACCATCTTCAGGATATCTGCAACTCGGCCATCGAGATGCAGGACCATTACGGCATCCTGACGGATTCAGACCGGATGCCAGCCGACGCCATCTTCCAGCAGAGCTTCATGTGGGCCCCTGGCCTGCGCATTGCTGGCGGTACGGACGAGATCCTGAAGAACATCATCGCCGAACGCGTTCTTGGACTGCCTCAGGATGTCCGGGTCGACAAGGACCTGCCGTTCGACCAGATGAAGAGCGGCTAGCTCAGCTTTCGGGTTTGGCCGCGTGGGCGTTGATGTACTGGCTGACAAAGCCGGCAACTTCGTCCACGCAGGCCCGCCCGGCCCCTGCCAGCGCCTTGGCGCGGTCTGCATTGGAATCGCCATCGGCCTGCTGCGTGGTTGAAACAATCGTCTGATCCAGAACATCCCGCGATGCCCCTTCCAGAAGGGTCGCACGTACCCGGCACCGCCCCGTCGTTCCGGACAGGGTGAAATCGGTCACCTGCCACGCAAGTTCATATTCTGCAAGCGCGCCCGTCTCCGGCACAATCGCCTTGCCCGGCCCATTCCCTTCCAGCGCATCCAGCATTGCCATCTGCATCAGGCGCGTGGAGGAATCGGTCCACTCCACATTCGGCACCAGCCTCAGCGCACCGGAGGAATCCTCCGCTGCAATGGCCCGTCCGGCGACAAGGCGCGACGCTTCCGGTTCGCGAACGACAATGGATGCTTCAAGATCATACACCGTCTCAACGGCGGCAAACCGGTACAACCCTTGCGGCACTTTCGGTTCCGGCAAGACAGAGACACAGGCGGCCAGGCCAAAGGCGGCAACGCCCGTTGCGAGGCAGGTAGCAAGCTTACGGATCATCTATCGGCTCTCCTCATACGGGGCCGGGTCACCGACCACGAAGCCCTGTGGGTTCTGTTCAAGTTCACGCGCCACCCGGTCCAGACGTGCGATCAACACGCGCAGATCACGGCTGGCCAGACGAGCATCCTGAAGCGCGTCCGTCGCCGGGCCTTCAATTGCATCGGCGGCGGCTGAGATGGCGCGATTGCTCTCTTCTACGGCTGTATTCGCGTTCTCTGTGACGTTTCTCAGATCAGCGATCAGCGCATTGGCCTCACCGCCAAACTGAGTGATTTGCGCGTCCGCATTGGAACTGAAAGATCCAAAGGAGGCCGAAGCCTCTTCAAACCGCTGCGCCGCAGCGGACACATCTCGCAACGTGGTCGTCGCCTGCGCCATCGTGCCATCCGTGGCGGCAAGCTGGCCACTGAGTCGCTCGATATTGGTCAGCGTCTTGGAAAGGGATTCGATGTTCTCATCGGTCAGCACCAGATTGACCCGCTCAATCGTGCGCGTCGCCTTGCCCAGCACTTCGGCGCCACCGGCAAAGATCTCGTCGAGCTGGGTGCGCTCTGCCTTGATGACGGGAACGGGCTGTCCAGGCCGCGCGCGCAAGGAGGCCGCATTCGGTGTGCCTGCCGTGATCTGAACAAAGGTAATGCCGGTGATACCCGCCAACTGAATCGAGGCGGTCGAGTCCACCTTAACCGGCGTTTCGGAGTCGACGCGGATGCGGGCGCGAACCTTTGACGGATCCCCCCGATCAATCCGCACCCAGGATACTTCGCCCACCTTGATGCCGATATAGCGGACGGATGCCCCCTGCTCCAAAGACACCGGGCCTTCGAAGACGATGTCATAGGCTTCGAAATCCTGACGGAATTGCGACTGGCCCAGCCACAATGTGAAGACTGCAACCGCCATGGTCGCAATAATCACGAACGCACCGATCAGCGCATAATTCGCACGTGTTTCCATTGTCTCCGGGCTCCTCTTCTAGTGTCCCGCAGCGGCCCGCCCACGCGGACCTCCGAAATATTCCTGGACCCAGGGATGATCAAAGGCCCTCAACTCATCAATTGTTCCGACCGCCAGCACGCGTTTCTCGCCAAGCACGGCAATCCGGTCACACGTCGCATGCAGCGTATCCACATCATGCGTCACAAGGAAGACAGTCAGGCCCAGTGCGCGCTGAAGATCGCGGATCAGGGCATCGAACTTGGCCGCCGTGATGGGGTCGAGCCCGGCTGTCGGCTCGTCCAGGAACAAGAGCTCCGGATCCAGCGCCAGCGCGCGGGCAAGTGCGGCCCGCTTGCGCATGCCGCCGGACAAATCCGACGGGAATTTGGGCCCCGCATCAGCATGCAGCCCGGCCATCAGGATCTTCATGTCGGCCAGTTCTCGGCAGAGCTGCGGCGAAAGCTCGGTGTGCTCTTTCATCGGCACCATGACGTTTTCACGCACGGTGAGGTTCGAGAACAGCGCGCCATCCTGGAACATCACCCCCCAGCTCCGCTCGACCGCGGCGCGTTCTTCGGCGTCCAGCGTCTCCAGACGCTTGCCAAACACTTCAATGCTGCCCGCTGCCGGTTCCTTGAGGCCGGTAATCGCCCGCAGCAGAACGGACTTGCCGCAGCCGGACGGGCCGATAATGCCGATGATTTCGCCTCGCCGGATATCAAGGTCCAGATGCTCATGAACAACATGGCTGCCATAGGCTGTCTTGAGGTCGCGTATGCGGATGATGAAATCATCGGTCATATGCCCATCTCCATGTAGAAGATGGCAAACAATGCATCGATCACGATGATCGAGAATATGGCCTGCACCACCGATGTCGTCGTCTTGCTGCCCAGCGACTGGACTGACCCGCCAACGTTCAGGCCTTGCCGACAGGCAATCAGTGCCACGACAAAGCCAAACACGGGTGCCTTGGACATGCCCACCCAGAACTGGTCCAGCGGAACATTGGATTGCAACCGATCCAGAAACAGGGCCGGATTGATGTCCAGCGCCATCCAGCCCACCATCACGCCGCCCGCAATTCCCGCAATCGTACCAACAAATGCCAGCACCGGCGTTGCAACCACCATCGCCAGAATTCGCGGCGCGACCAGAACGTCCATCGGTTTAAGGCCGAGTGTCTGCATCGCGTCGATTTCCTGACGCATCTTCATTGTGCCGATCTGCGCCGTGAAGGAGGAATTGGTTCGCCCCGCCAACACAATCCCGGTCATCATGACGCCCAGCTCTCGCAACATGGCGAAGCCGATCAGTTCGACGACGAAGATTTCAGATCCGAGGTCGCGCAAAGTCGTCGCGCCGATAAAGGCGACCACCATGCCGACAAAAAACGACAGGAAGGCGATGATCGGCATCGCATCGAGACCGGCCTCTTCAAGGACAGACACAATCGACGTCCAGCGCAGTTTCCAAGGCGTCAGCACCAGACGGAACGTCGTCACCAGCGTCTCGCCCAGAAAAGCGAGCATGTCCCGCGACTCGGACAGCATATTCATGAAGCCGCGACCGGTGCGTTCCAGCATGTCGACCAATCCGCCATGCGCCGGGCGTTTGGGCTCGTCCACGTCGGTGACCGCGTGAACCTGACCGATCAGGTTTTCGGCGTTCCGATGGTCTCCCACAATATCTGCAGGCGCGTCTGACAATTGGCGCAATGTGCGGTCAATGACGAACGCTCCGGCCGTATCCAGCTGGCCCAGACCCGATACGTCCAGTGTCACACCCGCCCCACTTTCCAGGGCGCGCAAATCCTCATCCACGATCTGAACCGTGCGCACCGTCCAGTCGCCCGAGACGCGGAGCACAGTCTGTTCGTCGCTGGTTTCCAGCGCGAATTCGGGGGTGTTAGGGTTTGCCATGCAATACTTTTATACCTGCCCACCCTATCCAAACATGCTTAAGACCTGAAAAGCAGGATTGTTCAAATTTCATCTATCAGGACCATACATGGCCAAGCGGACCCTTGAAATCACTGATTTTTCTTCGCCCCTGAAGCGCGCGTTTACCATTTCGCGCGGTGCGAAGACCAGCGCGGAGACCATTCTGGTAACCATACGCCAGGATGGCGCTGTTGGCCGTGGGGAGTGCGTGCCCTATCCGCGCTATGGCGAAACCCAGCCCGGCGTGCGCGCCGCGATTGAGGAGATGCGTGCGCAAATCGAAGACGGGCTGAGCCGGGATGCCCTTCAGGACGCGATGCCAGCTGGCGCCGCACGGTGCGCCGTGGACTGCGCGCTATGGGACCTTGAAGCGAAGCTGACCGGCACGCCTGTCTGGAAACTGGCGGGCCTGCCCGAACCCGGGCCGGTCGAAACTGCCGTGACGGTCAGTCTCGACACCGCCGAAGCGATGGGAGAGGCGGCCAAATCCACGCCGAGCAAGCTCCTGAAGCTGAAGCTAGGCGGCCCGGAGGATCTTGACCGGATCGAAGCGGTTCATGCCGCCCGCCCGGATGCGCGCCTGATTGTGGATGGCAATGAGGGCCTGCTGGTGGACCAGTTCCCCGGCATCATGAAGCGCGCCGCAGAACTGGGCGTCGTTCTGGTCGAGCAGCCCTTCCCCGCTGGCAAGGACGAGGCCTTGCTGCGTCGGCCCGGCGCGGTATCAGTGTGCGCGGACGAAAGCGCGCACACCAGCGCAGAGATACAGGACCTTGCCCGTCGCTATGATGCGGTCAACGTAAAGCTCGACAAGACCGGAGGCCTGACTGAAGCGATCCGCATGGTGCAGGCTGCCCGGGCAAGCGGCATGAATGTCATGATTGGCTGCATGGTCGCAGGCTCCATCTCCATGGCGCCTGCTGTCTTGCTGGCTGGCCTTGCGGATGCCACCGACCTCGACGGACCACTCTGGCTCGCCGAGGATGTGGTAGACGGCCTGACCTATACGGATGGAATGATCAGCCCACCGAAGCCCGAACTCTGGGGCTAGGCCGCGCCGTCCAGAATATCCTTGAAGCCGCTTGGCGCATGCGGGCCCATGAACAATTGCTCGAATGCGCCGATCCCTTCGGAGGACAACCCGTTCGGGCCTTCATGCCTTGCGCGGGCAATGGCCTGAATGTGCAGATTCTCCGGCTGCTGCCACGCCAGCTTTTCCGGTTCGTAGTCTTCGCGCAATACGGATAATTGATCGCCCTGATACGAGCCATGCTTGCGCTCCGGATGGCCATAGCCAATGCCCTTCATCAGGAAGGTACCAAACGGCTCGAAGCTCACCGTATGCGCGCCGCCCTGACCGTCTTCAAGGTGCAGCTTCGCAGATTTCATCCGCCGCGTTCCGGACGTGTACTGGATATCCATATGCGGCTTGTCGAGATGGATCAGATCGCCCTGCCCTGCGCCATCCATCGCCAGCACGGCGCGCGTGTTCCACGCCTCACCCGCCTCATCATGGTTCACATGATAGAACATGGACAGGTTCGGGAAATTGGTAGGCGTCCAGATCCAGTAGAATTGCGGCGGCAGCGGCGGGATCAGCGGCTGTGTATCCTGCGCCCCGATCGGACGTACGCCCCAGCTGCGGTCACGCGTTCCCGTCCAGCTTTCCGGTGAGACATCGATCTCTGTGCCATCAATGCGCAGCTTGCCAGCCCAGCGGCCATTCTGCGTCATGCGCGTCACATCCATCAGCATGCGCGGCCCCTGGCGGCGTGTGAAGCGCGGCTCCTCGATCGGGAAGGCCCGCCCCTCGAAGACAAGGTCCAGCGCAATGCCTTCGGTTTCCTCAACCTTCAGCCGTATGCGCTTCAGCGGTTCGACCACTTCTACTGAAAAGCCACCAACAAAGGTGTTCATCCGCTCCATGTTCAGCGGACGGGAAAAGAAGACCGAATGTTGCTTACCGCCCCTCAGAACGGACACGGCAGCGTCGATAATGTTCAGGTGCGGATAAATGCCCATCGCCGCGGCGAAGAACGTCTCGCCATCGGGAGAATAGCCATTGAAGAAATAGCGGTCGTAGAAATTCCGGTCGGAGCCTGAAAAGGCCACAGGTTCCGGTGTCTGGTGAATCGGATACTCATCTCCGGCTGTCAGCATGTCGTTTCCTTCCTTCGCGTCACCACTTGGCGGGCAACGTCCCGCAGCTAGGGTGAACGACACACACAGACGGTTCAAGCCGTGACGCAAAGGGAGCCCAAAAAATCATGACCAAGATGACGGCAGACGAAGCCAACACATTCCTGCGCGGCGCATTCGCGACGAAAGACAATCGAACGGAAGTCACGCTGATGGAAGATGGCCGCGCCGTGATGCGCCTCGTGGCGGATGAATCGAATTTGCGCCCCGGCGGCTACATTTCCGGACCGACGCAGATGTCGCTGGTCGACTCCGCCGCCTATATGGCCGTGATGACGAAGACGGGCCATGAGCCCATGACCGTGACCAGCAATCTCAGCATCAACTTCCTGCGACCTTGTATCGGGGATGTGGTCGTCGCGGATGCGCGTATATTGAAGATCGGTCAGGCTTTGGCCGTCATGGAAGTGGATGTACGGATCGAAGGCGCAGACAAGCCGTCAAGTCATGCGGTTGTGACCTATGCGATCCCGAGAGAACCGAGTGGAATGGCATGAATGCATTGGGACTGATCGCCGGCCTTCTGGGCTTTGCAGCCGTGGCGCTGGGCGCCTTTGGTGCGCATGGGCTGGAAGGTGTTCTGACGGCTGAAGGCACAGACTGGTGGCACACGGCAACGCTCTATGCCTTGGCGCATTCTGTCGCCGCGCTGGCCATTTCCCTGCACGGCAACACCGGCCTGCTGCGCAAGGCGGGCTGGGCGTTTGCGATTGGGACGATCATCTTTGCCGGAACGCTGTACGCGATGGCGTTGGGCGCGCCGCGCTGGTTCGGGGCGATCACCCCGATTGGCGGCGTTGGATTGCTGGTGGGGTGGGCTCTCTGCGCCTTTGGCGCTCGAAAGGCAGCCTAGAGACGCGACTTAAGAAGTCGAACGGCTAAGCGAGGCGTATTTATCCGCGAGACCATCTGCCGTATCGCGGGCGTCGTCGATCGTGTCTGCGAACGATTTGAGCTCCCGGTCAACTGGCGCGATATCCATGTCCATGTCGGACCGGGACGTGACATCGCCAAGGGCACCCTGGAAGTTGCGATAGGCCATCTGTGCGCGCACCAGGGCCCGCTCATAGCTCATCACATCGGCGCGGGTGGCAGAATCCTGCCCGCCGGTTTCGAGCACATCGCGGGCTTCACGGCTGACATCTGCCAGACCGGTACGAGCGGCCTGAGCGTCCGATACGATGCGTGCCAGCACCAGAGAGGGTGCATCTGATTTCGCGCCAATGCGGGAAGCATAGTCGCGGGTTTCGTCGTCAGATTTTCCGTTGATCAGCGTGGACGCAAAGCCAGCCAAGCCGCCGGTTGCTTCAATCCAGCCCTTCTTGACGGCATCGGTGCAATATTCAGCAGAAACTTTACGCAGGGCAGACTGGGATTGCGTGAGACTGGTTTCAACCGAAGTCTCACCGGATACCATCGAAACGGTTGCGCATCCTGCCAGAAGGCATAGGGATGCACCCAGAACTATACTACGCATTTGACAGCCACCTGCACACCTGATTGGGACCACACCTGCAATAATGTTTACGGTTGCCACTGGCACAAGTCCAGTAACACCGCACAATATGACTGAGAATAAGTGAAAACTGCATGAACAGACGCTCCAACCGCCGCATTTTGTATCCGAGACTGGAATCCAGACGCTCTGGAAGGCTGCGAGTCAGCGAAATTCACGAAATTTACTGGGAAGAATCGGGGAATCCGAACGGGATTCCTGTCATTGCCGTACATGGAGGCCCCGGAGGCGGCTCAAGCCCAGAAATGAGGCGTTTTTTCGATCCGGGCAAATATCGCATCATTTTGTTCGATCAGCGCGGCTGTGGGCGCTCCACCCCGCACTCTGAATTGCGGGAAAACACGACCTGGGACCTGATCGATGACATGGAGTCGATTCGGGATGCCCTCGGCGTCGACAGATGGCTGGTGTTTGGCGGCTCATGGGGCTCCACCCTGTCGCTGGCCTATGGCGTGACCCATCCGGATCGCACGCTCGGCCTCGTCCTGCGCGGCATCTTTCTCGTCTCGAAAGCCGAGATCCAGTGGTTCTACCAATCCGGCGCCAGCCGTCTGTTCCCGGATGCCTATGACCGCTACATCAAGCCGATCCCGGAGGACGAGCGCGACGACCTTCTGATGGCCTTCCACAAGCGCCTGATCGGCGACGACAAGCAGGCACGCATCGACGCCGCCCGCGCCTGGTCGCGCTGGGAAGGCGAAACCCTGTCCATCAAGGGGCCAACGACAACCCCTGCCCGGTTCAATGAAGATGATTTCGTCGACGCTTTTGCCCGGATCGAATGCCACTATTTCGTCAATCGCGGCTTCTTCGCGTCGGACAATTGGTTGCTGGAAGAAGCCAGAACCAAGCTGAAGGATGTGCCCGGTGTGATCGTGCACGGCCGGTATGATGTGGTGACACCACTCTCCACCGCTTGGGCGCTTTCAAAGGCTTGGCCAAAAGCCGACATCCACATCATTCCGGATGCAGGTCACTCCTCCATGGAGCCCGGCATTGTCGACAAGCTGATCCAGGCAACGGACGATTTTGCCATCCAGTATGCCGACCTGATCAAGGCGTAACACAAAAGGCCGGACAGGCCGCGCCTTCCGGTTTTACGAAGAGTGTGACGGGCGGAAGAGACAGAGGCCGCGTCAGGTTTTGGTATTGGGGAAGTTCAGGTTGCGACCCTGCACCTTCCGCCGCCGGGAGAACGCATCGCCTCGTTCGCCCCACCGGAACAGGAAAGCCAGAAAGTCCGGTGACAGGCACCATCCTGCCGCAGAATTCCGCGCGCCGGATTGGCGGGCTGTTTCTACCTGTCCCCATATAAGAAAAGGGGGCGCATAGACGCCCCCTTCTCCGCAGGTCTTGTGTGTGCTGTTGCCTAGATCACGCCAAGCTTGGTCAGTGTGCCAAGCACGAGGATGAAGGCCAGCGCAGGTGGCACAACCCAGCGGCACATGAAGCGCCAGAGATTCATGATCGTCCCTTCGCCAAGCTCACTGGTCAGCATCTCGCGGCTAAGGATCCAGCCCGCGAACACCGCCAGCAACAAGGCGCAGAGCGGCAGCATGATGTTGCCAGTGATGATGTCAGCAAAGTCGATAAAGTCTGATGAGAAGACATAGCCCATGCCGATCATGAACAGGACGAAGCCAATGCCCATTGCAGCCCCGGGACGGGTGACGCCTTCGCGCTCTTCCAGCCACGCAACGCCCACTTCCATCAATGAGATCGAAGACGTGAAGGCCGCAAACAGGGCCAGCAGGAAGAAGGCTCCGCCAACCCAGACGCCCAGCGCGCCCATCTGGCTGAATGCGATTGGCATCGACACGAAGAACAGGCCCGGTCCGCCGGCCGGGTCCGCCCCGAAGGCAAACACGATCGGGAAGATCGCAAAGCCAGCGATCAGCGCCACCATCGTATCGGCGCTCGCCACAATGGCCGATGAGCGTGGAATGTTGGTATCGCGGCTGAGATAGGCCCCATAGGTGACCATCAGGCAGGAGCCGACGGACAGCGAGAAGAAGGCCTGGCCCACCGCTTCCAGGAAGGTGGCCATGGTGACCTTGCTGAAATCCGGAGTCAGCAGGAAGCTGGCCGCAGCACCGGCATCACCCTCAACGAGCGCAAAGCCGACAATACCGATCAGCAGGATGAAGAAGGCAGGCATCAGGAAAGTGGCCGCTTTTTCAATCCCCCCCTTCACGCCGCGCGCCACGATGAATGTGTTCAGCGCGATAAAGGCCGCAAGCAATGTGCCGATCATGTATTTATTGCTGATCGTCTGGCCGAAATTGGTGGAGGATACATCTGCAAGGCTGACAGTTGTGCCGGTCTCTGCAGTGAGGCGCGCCGCTTCATCTGCGAAGCGTGTGAAAGTGCCGTCGAAGGCCTGGGGAATGAAGGCCAGAACCCAGGCTGAGATCACGATGTAGAAGGTAAGGATAAAGAACGAGCCCAGCGTTCCGATCCAGCCGACAACCTGCCAGTTCTCACTCTTGTTTTCGGCGCGCGCGAGAGAGTGAATGCCCTCAATCGCCGACATGCCGGATTTCCGTCCCACGGCATATTCTGCCATCAGCACGGTAAGGCCGAGGAACAGGACGCAAATCAGATAGATGATGATGAATGCGCCGCCGCCATTTTCACCTGCAGTGAATGGGAAGCGCCAGAAATTGCCCAATCCGACCGATGAGCCGACCGCGGCCATGATAAATCCAAAGCGCGAGCCCCAATGGTCCGTCTTGCGGCCAATTTCTCCTGCCATATGCCCTCTCCCCGGGTCAAAGTTTTGCGCGAACCTATCGACGGCAAAACAAAAATCAACGATTGTTATGTTTTAGAGCTAAAATATTCCGCGCGCCGTCAGCTTTTCATCCCGGTGCATGTGCGCCGCGATGATCAGGCCGAAACACGCCATTGTCGTCAGCATGGCTGTGCCGCCATAAGAGATCAATGGCAAGGGCATTCCCACGACGGGCAAGAGCCCCAATACCATGCCCACATTGAACACGATATAGAATGCGACCGTGGCCACCGCCCCTGCCGACGCCAGCCGCCCGAACCAGCTGACAGACCGCGCTGCACTGTAGAGCGACCATCCCAGCAAGACAGCAAATCCGACCAGCAGGGCCGTCGATCCGAGGAAGCCGAACTCCTCCGCAATCACGGTGAGAATGAAGTCGGTATGCTGTTCAGGCACATAATCCTGTTGCGACTGGATTCCTTGCAGGAAACCGCGGCCATTGAAGCCTCCTGCGCCGATGGCAATCTTGCCCTGCTCGATCTGGTAGCTTTCGCCGAGCGCGTTGGTTGACTCGCCAAACAATTGGGCGAGGAAGGTATCCACCCGTTCACGCTGGTAAGGTGCCAGCACGAACTGGTACACCGGCCAGACGGACGCCACACCGCCGACAATCACGGCCGTAATGATGCGCACCGACAGGCCAGCGAGGAAGATCACGACCCCGCCGGAAGCAACCAGAGCAAGCGTGGTTCCGAAGTCCGGCTGTTTAAAGATCAGGGCCGCAGGCAACAGGATGATCGCCAATGCGCCGAGGTGTACGAGAATGCGCCCTGTCTGGGGCTGCAGTATCATCTGGTAGTATCGCGCGAGCGCCAGCGTTACGGCCAGCTTTGCAAACTCCGAAGGCTGAACGGCCACAGGCCCGACCTGCAACCAGCGCTGCGCACCGCCGCCTGTCACACCCATGAGTTCGACCAGCACAAGCAATACCAGCGTGCCAGCATAGGCCGGAAACGCCAGCCGCATCCACCAGGACAGCGGCAGCATGGCAAGGCCGATCATCATCACGAAACAGATGACCAGGCGCACCAACTGAAGTTTCCAGAGATGCGCCTCGATCGGGTTCGTGTGCGCCGAGGAATAGAGCATCGCGATGCCGGTCAGCGCCATCGCCGCGATGAGGAGGATGAACCCCCAAGGTAGGCGCATAAGCTTTTCGAGCACACCCTGATTTTCAAAGCTCAGCGATGTCGCCGTTCGTGTCCGCGCTTCGCCCCGCGAGAAACCGGTAAAACCTTCGCGGTTCATGTCGGCTCTCCCTCATCCTTCATCGAGGCCGGCAGGGAAGCACTTTGAGAATAGGTCGGCTTGCGACGACTATCGGTCTTGAGCGCGAAATGCAGGATATCGCGCGCCACCGGAGCCGCTGTGCGCGAACCGCCCTCCCCGTGCTCGACCACGACAGAGATGGCGTATTTTGGATTATCGGCAGGCGCATAAGCCACGAACAGGGCATGATCGCGCAGCTCGCGCGCAATCTCACTGCCCGAGCGTACGCCGCTGAGGCGCTCTTCGCGGGTGATGCGTCGTACCTGTGCTGTCCCCGTCTTGCCGGCGAGGCGCGGCCCTCCGAGGCCCAGATCGCCAGAGCGATAGGCCGTGCCGCCACCCTCCGACGTCACGCCATACATCCCCGCTTTCATCAGCTTCATGATTTCTGCATCCAGCGGCGCATCCAGCGAGTGGTCGTCCGCCGAGTTCGGACCGATGCCGATCATGCGCGGTGTGAAGGGCTTGCCCTCTGATGCGATGCGCGCCGTCATCAAGGCAAGCTGCAGAGGGGTCGTGCCGAGTTGCCCCTGGCCAATTCCGAAATTGAGCGTTTCGCCTTCGTACCAGTTTTCCTTGCGGACGCGCTGTTTCCATTCCCGGTCCGGCACAAGACCGCCTCGTCCGCCGGTCATGCCCAGAACCCAGTCTTCGCCGAAGCCGAATTTGCGGGCGACCTCAGCGATCTTGTCAACGCCGGTGCGGCGGGCAATTTCATAGAAGTAGACATCGCACGACCCCTTGATGGCCGTATGCAGATTGACCGAACCGTGCCCGCCCCGCTTCCAGCAATGCCAGGTGCGGTTACCGAAATGGTAGTAGCTGTTGCAATGCACCCGGTCGGTCGGCTTGATCACGCCCGCCTCCAGTGCGGCTGTCGCAACCACCATCTTGAAGGTGGAGCCCGGCGGATACACCCCGCCATGCGCACGCGGATAAAGCGGCGAGCGATTATTGTCGCGCAGCTCTGCATAATCCGCAGACGAAATACCGTTTACAAAATCGTTCGGGTCGAAGGCCGGTGTGGACACCATGGCCAGCACGTCGCCGCTTTCCACATCGAGCACCACGGCTGCACCGCTTTCGCCTTCGAAACGCTCAATCGCCACACGCTGGAGATCGGAATCGATGGTCACGAACAGATCCCGCCCCGGCGTCGGTGCCAGCCGCTCATCGGGGATTTCCTCAATCACGCGGCCATGCGCATTGGTGACGAGCTTGCGATAGCCGGGCTTGCCGCGCAGCCATTCCTCGGCGAAACGCTCCATACCCTGACGACCCGTGCGCATGTCGGGATGCCGGAACATGGTTTTCAGCGTTTCAGCTTCCTTGTCGCTCATGTCGTCAGTCAGGCGCACAAGATCATCCTGGCTTGCGCGCGCGACATATCCCAGCACATGGGCGAAGTCCCGCCCGCGAGGATAGGAGCGGGTCAGCGCCATCTCGACGTTGACGCCCGGCATCTCCGCTGCATGCACGTTCATCCGTGCAAAGTCTTCATAGGTCAGCTCATGCGCGACCGTGACCGGCACGAAGCCCGCATTGCGACGACGGCTCATGCGAACTTCATTCGCGATCCGCTCCAGGCGCTGGTCCGGCACCTCGATCAGGGACGCGATGCGTGCCAGCGTTTCCTCGGGATTGTCGGCCTGTTCCGGAATAATGGAGATCCGGCCCGCCCGGCGATGCGACGCCAACGGGCGGCCGAAGCGGTCAAGGATTCGCCCCCGTTGCGGCGGGGCGAGTTGCAGCTTGATGTGGTTTGCCTCGGCCTGCGCCTGATAGCGTTCCTGATCCAGGATCTGCAATTGGAACAGACGCCCGATCAAACCGGCCCAGACAAGCCCGCCCGCTGCACCCGCAATGGCGGCGCGACGTGTGAATGCGTGATCGAGATCGGCGGGTTTCTTGCTCATGAGGCTTGCCCCACACTCTCACCGGGCAGGCGCCCCAGATCAAACACTTTGTTCAGCACCGCATACACCAGCCCCGTCGTCATCAGCGACGCCACCAAAGGCAGCACCCGGACGGCATGATCTTCCAAGGTCGACGCCATGAGCCAAAGCAACAGGAAGGCGCCCGAGAACAGCAAGATCGGCGAAAGAATGGCGATCAGCGGCTCGTTCATGACGTCGAACATGTCCGCAATCGCCGCGCTGGCGCCATAGGCGAGCAGGTTCAGGATCACGAAGCAGCCAATCGGCGCGTGGAAGGTCACATCCTGCACCAATCCGAAAATGATCAGTAAGATCATCGGGCGCACCGACAGGCCCACCCTGCCCCAGCCTACGGCACCCCAGAGCGCAGCATATGGCCATGCGATTGAAAACCCGAAGAATTCGCGTGGTGTCAGCCCAAGCAGACCAATGGCAGCAATCGCAAACGCCCCGAACAGGAGGCGGGGCGTTGGGCCAGTCTGCGACCACAGGCTTCGATTGGGACGGCTGCTGGAGCGTGACATTCTATTGGCGCGCTCCCTGTGTCGGGCTGGCCGCTGGCTCGACTTCCTCCACCGGAAGCGCCATCGGTTTCACGATCTCCGGCGGCGGGATCATCTGGACGTATCCTCCATCGCGCTCTGCCATCGAGAATTTCACACGCCAGTCATCCCCGGATTTGCGCACTTCTCCCACCACCAGACCGCGTGGGAATGCTCCGCCCTCGGCTGAAGTCAGAATACGTTCGCCTTCGACGAAGGCGTCTCTTTCCGGCAAATCCGTCAGGCTGCCAAGGCCATCCCGGCCACCATAGAGAATGGCGCGCACACCGCTGACTTCGCCCATCACAGGCACACGGCTGTTGAAGTCCGTGATCAACAGGATACGGGAAGAATATTCGCCAAGCTGGATCACCCTGCCGACAAGGCCGCCTTCATTCAGCGCGACCGCACCCGGCTCAACGCCTTGTGCCCGGCCGGCATTGGCCAGAATTGTCTGCGCGAAGGGCCCGTCATTTTCTGCGGTGACGCGGGCCGTTACGCCGCGCGCGGGCGGCTCGCCCATCAAATTCAGGATCTCTTCATAGGCCTCAAGCCGCTCAGCCATTGAAATGGCGGCAGCCTTGTAGCGCGACAGGTTTCGCACCTCGGCTTCGAGTTCCTTGATGCGGCGCTCGCGCTTGGCCTGACCGGTGACCCAGGCCCAGACATTCATCCCCTCATTGCCGCCAAACTGGTCGCCAACCGTTGTGCGGACAGGATTGAACATGGAACGGATTTGCGGGGCAGATTGCGCAAGGACAAGGGCAGCGGCAGCAAAAATGAACACGCCGAGGATCAGACGCTTGGGAGAGCGTTTCTGACTCTTCGTTGCTGATCGGCCGAGGCGCGCCATTGGCCTGTCCCTTTGCGTGTTACCCCTGTCTGCTCATGATGTCAGACTTCCGGTGAAAGCACCGTACGCATCTTCGTGAAATTCTCGAGCACATGCCCGCAGCCATTCACAACACATTTCAACGGATCGTCGGCGATCATTACCGGCAGCTGAGCCTGCTCGCGAATGACCGTGTCGAGATTGCGCAGCAAGGCGCCACCGCCCGTCAGAACAATGCCGCGATCCACAATGTCGGCGGCCAGTTCAGGCGGCATGGCTTCGAGCGCGATCTTAACAGCATCAATGATGTCCGTCACGGGCTCGCGCAGCGCTTCGGCGATCATGGCTTCGGTGATTTCGGTCTCTTTCGGCACACCATCCAGTGTTCCGCGCCCGCGCACGGTCAGCGCCATGCCGGTGCCGTTCTCCGGCGGCATGGCCGTGCCGATTTCCTTCTTGATGCGTTCAGCGGACATTTCACCGATCAGGATCTTCTGCTCGCGGCGCAGATAGTTGACGATGGCCTGGTCCATCTTGTCGCCGCCGACGCGGACTGAACGCGAATACACAATGCCGCCCAGCGACAGCACCGCCACTTCGGACGTACCGCCCCCAATATCCACGACCATTGAGCCCGCCGGATCATCAATCGGCAGGCCAGCGCCGATTGCAGCGGCCATGGGTTCTTCGATCAACTGCACTTCGCGGGCACCGGCGGCGAGGGCCGACTGGTGAATGGCGCGGCGCTCAACGCTGGTAGCGGAGCTTGGCACGCAGATGATGATGAGGGGAGACACGAACGCCCGGCGGTTGTGAACCTTCCGGATGAAGTGCTTGATCATTTCCTCGGCGACTTCGAAATCGGCGATCACGCCATCGCGCATGGGGCGGATGGCTTCCATGTTCACCGGCGTCTTGCCGAGCATGTTCTTGGCTTGCTCTCCGACCGCATAGACAATCTTGCGGCCGCCCTGAGTCATGTAAGCAACGACCGAGGGCTCATCGAGCTTGACGCCCTGCCCCTTCACATAGACCAGCGTGTTCGCTGTCCCGAGGTCAATGGCCATGTCCGTGGACAGCATGCCGAGGAGGCTACCAATCATGTCGTACCCGAGCTCTTTCTTGAGCGGCCGGACATGAGAATCCGGCGCGCATGTGCAAATTCTATACACAGCCCCATACAACATGTGCCGTTAACGCGCCTTTAATGCAAGAGACACCGAACAGATGAGCGGTACGCAGCGTTCACGCGCCTGCTTTGTGCTGTATTTACTGGAATTTTGGATGACATTCGCTGTCATGCCTACGGACAAACGGAACGGACCGTACATCAATTATTAACAATGTATGGACGCCGCTTAAGAAAGCTCGTCATCTTCTGAAAGCGATTCCGGCTCAGCGCGCACGCGATAAAGTCTCGGTGACGCTTTTTCATCAGCGGGAACGAGATAGTCAGGCATGTGTTCGGAGGTCAGCCGCGCCGCGAGTCCGCCTGGCGCGCGGTCGGCAAGCAGTTTGTTTTCGCCATCTGCCTCGCAAAGCACAATGTAATCGATCCCGCCTTCTGACAGCAGGGCCTCGGTTTCACCGGGCGGCGACATCAGGATGTCCAGCGCAAGTGCGATGCCGTCATGATTGCGGTGATAATTGCCCTGCAGCACACTGTGGTCGGTCCGGTTCAGAATACGGGGCGCAAAGTCTGTCGGCGCCAGTATTCGTCCCGTTTCCAGCGCGTTCAATCGCTCAAACAGGCTGTCATCAAGACAGGCTGATTTGTTGCTATCATTGGCCGTGGCCGACTTTGGCGACAGGATCAGGCCCGGAACAGCCCACAAGAAGGGCAGGCTAAGCGCCAGCGCGCCAATATAGGCGACGCTGGAAGGATTGCGTGCCTTTCCATCACGGTAAGTGTCTGCAACCCATAGACTGAGCGGAATGATGGCAAACACATGCCCAAAGCCCGCAAACCGAACCTGATAGACCGACATCAACAATGCCGAAACCAAGAGCGCGGCGAAGAGGAGATTCGCCCGCAGGCGCTTCCCCCGGTACGCGCCGTACAGGCTGAGGCCCAGCGCCAGCAATGCGATGCCCAGCATGAAGCCGATTTTCGCAACCCTGCCGGGGCGCTCTGCGAACAGGGGCCGCGCCTCATCAATGCGGTCCAGCCAGAGCGTCTTCACCTCAGGCGACAGATCAGACAGCGGGTTCGACAGGCATTGCGGCCCCACCAGCAGCAGGACTGCAGCGCTTGCCGCGCCAATACATAGCAGCGCCGCCATGCGTACGCCCAATCCCCGCGCAGACGCCAGAAGCGCGGCCAGAACAAGGCCGAGCCCCCCTGCCAGTCCGGCAAGCAGGCTGACGGATGAAAGCACGTCACAAGCCACGACGGCATAATTCGAAGGTGCCACCGTCGCAAAGAAAGCGAGCTCCAGCCCCGCCGCCAATCCAGCGCCAAACCCCATCGCACCGCGCCGTGCGGCCTCGCCCGAGATCGCCCAATCCAGCGCCACAAATCCGCAGATTATGCCAACAAAAACATAGACTTCGCCTCCAATCGCCACGGACGCGGCAACCGAAAGGCCAGCCAGCGCCAGACGTGCCGGACGCCTCGAGGGGTCAACAGCACAGCCTAGTGCAAGGGCGAGCAGGCCAAGTTGAAGATTATGATGATCAATAGCCCCCGGCATGAACCGGTAATGCGTGGAGAAGATGAAGGCGCTCAACAAGAGGCACGCCAGCGCACCCCCTTTGCCGCCCAGATGCCGCGCGCCTGTGTAGAGCCCGGCCAGCAAGAGCAGTACGCTCAAGGGCGGCCAGACCGTATAGGCCCAAACGAGCGCGGTCTCTGATGGCAGGAATATGTTGAACAGGTGGAACAGCAACAGAATCGGCAGATCCACAAGCCGCGACCAGTGCATGGCGGTGCCGCCCTCCGGTCCCATTCGGTATTGCTGGAGGTCAAACCAGGCCTGTCCATTCAACAGATCCTGTATCTGAACGAGTCGCATTATGTCGTCGCCATCCGGTCCGATGTCGCCGAATTTCGCCTGAACAACACTGCTCAGTATCAGGCAGGCAGGCACCAATAGGAACAACAGAACAAGTCTGGCGTCGAACCGAAACGTCATGTGCTCCCTCCGCGGCTGCGCGCTCCCGAAAGGCAAACTTAACCTCTGGGAGTATAGGAAACGCTAAAGAGGGAGGCGCGAAAGACTGATGACCGATACTGATCTGCCCCGGCTGAACATCGCTGTGCTCCTGCCCTGTTACAATGAAGGCAAATCTATCGCGTCCGTCGTGATCGGCTTTCGCAAGGCGCTGCCGTCTGCGCGGATTTATGTCTATGACAACAATTCCAGCGACGACACATCCTCGCAAGCCGCATTTGCCGGAGCCACCGTCGTTCCCTCCCGTCGTCAGGGCAAAGGCAATGTGGTTCGTCAGATGTTCGCAGATATTGAAGCGGATGTTTACATCATGGCCGATGGCGATGGCACATACGATCCGTCCGCTGCGCCGCGCATGATCGACACACTTCTGGCCGATCGTGCCGACATGGTCGTCGGCACGCGACGGAATGTAACCGAAGACGCAGGCCGGAACGGTCATGCTTTCGGCAATCGTCTTTTCAACAAGATCTATCGCGCCCTGTTCGGCAGCGAGTTCACGGACATTTTCTCCGGCTATCGCGCGTTCACGCGTCGCTTTGCGAAAAGCTTCCCCGCCTCTTCCCCAGGATTCGAGATCGAGACAGAAATGTCGGTCCATGCGTCCAGCCTGCGGCTGCCGGTCTCGGAGATTGAGTTCGATTATGGCCGGCGCGTCGAGGGATCCGAAAGCAAGCTCTCAACCTTTCGTGACGGATTCCGCATTCTCCGCATGATGGGCATGCTGATGAAGGAAACCAAGCCCTTCGCTTTCTTCAGTGCCGTTTCGGCAGTCTTGTTCGGTACGGCGACACTGCTCAGCCTGCCAATTCTCGTCGAATATTTTGAGACGGGCCTTGTCAGCCGCATGCCGACCTGGATGCTGGCCATGACGCTCACGCTCGGCGCGATGATGTCATTCACAGCAGGGGTTATTCTGGACTCACTGGCCCGGTCACGCATTGAGCAAAAGCGGATCCATTATCTTTCCATTGCCCCCGCCAGAGGCGAAGGCGGCATTGGGGGACGCATGCAGCGAACAGAGGATGACCCGGCAACCTATCTCCAGGACCTGTCTCGCAAGACCGGCGCTTGAGTCTTTCATGTTTCAGAAAGTGAACAGAACGTCCACGCAGACCTGAGACGCTGAGCGCTGCAATCTCCCGTGCTCACCTGAAACACACAGCTTACGAATTAGCCCATATTCTGGCGCAGCTCGGCGGCACTGACCTCTGCTGCATCAGGCGATGTCTCGGCTTCGTCTTTCGGAGCGCGGCGAACCAGCGTTTCCGGAATAGTGATGAAGGCTGTCGTGCCGCGACCAGGTTCAGACCGCAGCTTGATCCGCAGACCCTGCGCATCCGCCAGGCGGCGCGCAACACTGAGGCCGAGACCGACACCTGCCGTATGGTCAAACTTCTGGTGAGCCGGACGGGAATGGAAGAACGGTTCGAACGCCTTTTCCAGAACGTCCTGGGTCATCCCCCTGCCCCGGTCACGTACCATGACAACAAGGCCCACACCGGAGACCATGCCAGCCTTCACGACAATCGGCGTAGATGAGCCGGACTCCAGCGCGTTTTTGATCACATTGCGCAGGATGATCTCAAAGCTGTTCTCATCCATGTCGGCTGACAAATTGTTTGGAACACTGACTTTCAGTCGATCTGCAAATCGGGAATTGTCAACATCAGACAGCTTGCGGACGACATTCTGAATGGATTGCGTCACGGACACTTCAGATGCATGGGCGAGATAGTCCTCACGCTCCATCCGGGTGTAGTTGATGATCCCGTCGAGAGTGGATGACAGGATCACAGCCTGCTCGCCGATCTTGTCAGCGTAGGAGCTGACCTCTTCTTTGCTACACGGAATGTTAGACGAAGACCCGATCACACCCGCGCAAGCAGAGATGACATCCAGAGGCACTTTCAGCTCAGCGCTCATGGAGCCCAGGAAACGCGTCTTGGCTTCGTTCGCCGCTTCCGCTTCATTTCGGGCATGTTCGATTTCCGAACGGGCCTCTTCGATGCGTGTCACATCTGCGTACACGACAACGGTGCCGACATTCGGAATGTGTTGAACGGATTTCTGCCAGTACATGCCTTCGCGTCGGATCGGCTTTTCAACCGGCTCCAGGGAATCTTCGCTGGAACTGAAGACCTTCTTGTGAAGCTGGTTCTCGACAATGACATCACCACCTTCGTCGAAGATGGCAAACGCCTGATGGCTGGCCTCGAGTGCTCCGATGAGCAGGTCTCGGGATTCCTCAGCCTTGAGCGTGGCGTCAATATCCGACTGATAGACCATGTAACTGGATCGGGCCCCGAGATAGAGCGCGATCATGAATACGATCATCATCAGGCAGATGGTGACGCCGGTAACCGACTGGGCATAGGTGCTGTAGGCAGCGCTGGAGGCGAAGGCAGCGAGGGCGTAGCGCAGCACAATCCGCGGGACCCGCGTCAACATGCTTGCCATGCCGGCAGCCATAGGCGTGATCATGAGGCCGCCCATGATCATGGCGGCATTTTCATCAGGGCCGACAAAGAAGGGCAGAGAGCCCCAGGCCATACCGAACAGGATGGCAAGGAATTCGGAACGACGCAGGTATTTTCCGCTTACCTGTTTCGGCGCTGAGCGCCCGCGCTTCAACAAGAAGTCCACGACCAGCAAAAGCGCCAGGCCCAAATTCAGCGCAACCCAGATATCGATATTGGTATCAGGAACCCAGCGGCGCACCAGAAAACTGGCGCCGACTGTATTCACGAGCATAATCAAGGCCATGACGAGCACATGGCGAGAGAAATCAAGGTGCTGCTGCAATAGAATCAGCCGGTCAACCGCCGTGCCCCGAGGCAGCGTGTTGCCAGTCACATAGGACAGAAATGATTTTTTCTGCTTCGCCATGACACCGCTATACATGGGCGAAGTGAACATTCCGCTCGCGAGTCGGTGCGGTATTGCAAGACTGTGGAAACTTGTCGTTAACGGGAGGATTAACCACAATAGGTTACACAGAATGGTTGCATAGTCGGTCTTGGATTCTGTAGCGTGCGTTCCAGTAGAAGAGAGTGCCGCGCCTGTGTCCCGCCCAAAATCGCCTTTGAGGATTGCTGTCATTGGTGCCGGTCCGGGCGGATTGAGCACAGCCCATTTCATTCAACAGGCCGGACACGAAGCGGTAATCTTTGAGGCTGAGGATCGGCTTGGCGGCAAGTCCTTCTCCGTTGTGCGCGGCGATGCCATGAACGAGATGGGCACCTGCTACACCACGCGCTCCCACAAGCTTGTGAAGAAATGGATGAGGCAGGTTGGCATCACGCTGACCCGGCTCGGCGAAGCGCGATATGATGGCGTCAAGGTGGTCGACTACGTCAAACAGGGGGACGGGCCGCCCCTCGCCTTCCAGGCGTTGAAATTCATTCGGGCCGCCGGTCGCCTGCGCCGTGACATCCGAAATCGCCCGGATGACCCGGATGTGCGCGCCGAAGCCTCAATGACGACGGCCGAATGGGTCAAGCGGCTTGGCCTGCCGAAGATCGACCTTGCCTCGCATCGCATCCAGACAACCCAAGGCTATGGCTTCACGGATGAGGCGACGATCGGGCAGACCGTACAATGGTGCGATCTCAACTATCTGCTGTCCGGCGTCCTGAATGACATGCACATGCCGGATCAGGGCTGGACCGAGTTCTGGACCCGGTTTGCCGAGGACAAGGATGTGCGTCTCGGCAGCCCGGTCACCCATCTCGACCGATCCGGGCCAAAACCCATCGTGACTGCAGGCGGCCAAAGCGAATCATTCGATGCCGTGGTCTCTACTGTGCCGATGCAGAATTTCGTGAAGTTCTGCGCCGCAACGCGCGACGAGATGTTTATCTGCGAAGGCATTGAGTGGCAGAACTATACGACAACGCTGCTCACATCGCCGGACTGGTTCGATGGGTACATGATCATCGGGTATTCCGAGGCGAGCATGGATTCCAGCCGCAAGGGTGCCATCCTCGGAGGGCGACGGGAAGGCGAGAGCGAAGAACTTGGCGGGCGGCTCTATGTGACCGGGCAGTTCTCAACCGGGCTGACCCCGGCAGAACTGCGCGAGATCCTGGAGGCGGACGCGCAGAAACATGGTTTCACGATCGAAAGCGTTATCCAGCAGAAAGTCTGGCAATATTTCCCGCAATACAAGGCCGAGGCCGTGCGCGACGGCCTATTCGGCGCACTACGGCGGGTTCAGGGCAACAAGCGTACCTGGTTCAGCGGGTCCAGCTTTTCCCACGAGCTGGTCTGCAGCATTGTCGAGCAGTCCCAGGGCATGGTGCGGGACATGCTGACAGAATTGTCCAGGGCTCCGCAAGAATCCGAAGCCCTGCCCCAAACGGCTGACAAGGAGACTGCCTAGGCGGTCTCGGTTTCCGGCGCCGCGCAATAGGTGTCGATAAAGTCCTGATGCTTGGGCAGTTTGGAGACCGCCTGCGCGATGCTGGCCTGTAATCCGTCCAGCGCGCGGGTCAGTTGATCGTCGGTCATCATATGCCCCATATGGTGATACCCCTTCGGCTTCAGGCGCTGGCCCATCATGACCTGCAGCCAGGAATCCACACGGAACAAATCATCCGACGCCTGATAGACGAGTCCATTCTCCCGGAACAGGGCAATGCGCTGGGACAGTGTATCCGGTACAAGCATATCGCGGCGCGCGCGCCAGAAGTCTGAATCGTCACGCTCGGTCAACTTATAGTGCAGGACAATGAAATCCCGGATCTTTTCCAGTTCACGCTCTGCCTGCTCATTATAATGATTGGCGATGGCTTCGCTGATCCCGGAAAACGGGAATTGCTGCACCAGTCGCGTCGCGCCAATCTGGATCAGATGGATGCTGGTCGATTCAAGCGGCTCCACAAATCCACTCGACAGGCCAAGGGCAATACAATTCTTGTTCCACACCTTGCGGCGGCGGCCGGTCTTGTACCGGATCAGGCGCGGCTCAGTGAGCGGCTCCCCGTCGACATTGTTCAGAAGGAATTCCTGAGCCTCGTCCGGCTGCATGTTCTCGCTGCAGAAGACGAGCCCGTTTCCGACACGATGCTGAAGCGGAATGCGCCACTGCCAGCCCGCATGGTGCGCGATGGCGCGCGTATAGGGAATGGCCGGACCGACCGAGCGCGTCTGGACCGCCAGCGCACTGTCCGTCGGCAGCCAATGCGTCCAGTCTTCATAGCCGGTCTTCAAGGTCTGTTCGATCAGCAGGCCACGAAAGCCGGTGCAATCGATGAAGAGGTCACCCTCTATCCGCTCACCTGACTGAAGCTTCAGCGCAGTGATGAACCCGCTTTCACCATCCTGCTCGACCGTGTCGATCAAACCCTCAACGCGCTTTACACCCTTGGCTTCGCTGAATGTCCGCAGGAATTTCGCATACAGGCTCGCATCCAGATGATAGGCGAAATTGATGTTGGCCTTTTCAGACGTATAGAAACGATCCTCTTCGGCAGCCTGCAATTCAAAGCAATAAGCGTCGAGCGCATCGCCAATGCCGCGCTCCTGCGCATACATCCAGATATTGTAGAACTCGCCCATCCAGCTCGGCTTGCCGACCTGGCCGAAGGAGTGGATGTAGCGATCCCCGACGCCGCCCCAATTCTCAAACGCAATGCCCAGCTTGAAGGTCGCCTTGGTGGCGCGCATGAACTCTCGCTCATCTATTCCCAGCAGGTGATGGAAGGTTCGGTGGGTGGGGATGGTCGCCTCTCCCACACCCACCGTGCCGATGGCGTCTGATTCCACCAATGTAATGTCGAGCAAAGGCCCCAGCATGCGGGACAATGCAGCGGCGGCAATCCAGCCAGCCGTACCTCCCCCAGCGATAACGACTCGTTTTACCTGTTGCGTACTCACATGAACCTCCGGCCTCTCTATGGCGCTAACGGTTGAGTTTGTTCAGAAGCATCGCGCGCAGGCGACGGGCCCTTACTTCGTCCATCGGGGCCAGATTGCCCTGCGCGGCTTCCGGCAAATGTTCAGCGGGGCGATCAGACGGCCCGAAAATATAGTAATCAAACAGCGCCTTCCAGGCCTGCTTCTCAGAGTCGGGACGATCCCGCAGGCTCAGCATGGCATGCAAAAGCGTATTCTGCGGCGTGTCCATGAAATTCGGCGACGTGTTCCACCAATAATTGATCATGGCCGTGAAGTCGCCAAAACCCTCAACATTGTGCCACCAGAGGGCCGGATAAAAGAGGACATCTCCCGGCTCCAACTCTGCGACTTGCGCGGCCGCCATGGCCTGACGAAACCGGGGGTAACGATCAAGATCCGGCTCGCGGAAGTCGACCATGCTGACGACCTGCCCACCGGGCGTCGGCTCCAGTGGGCCCGGATACAAATTCGCGACCTGCTCCGGGGGAAACAGAGTGAATGTCCGTTTGCCAACCATGCAGCAGGCAAGATTGTGCGACATGTCATAGTGCGCCGAGGCGATCGTGTGATTGCCCATCCATATACTGACCAGCGGCGCGTGCGTATCAAACATTGCGTCATTCAGGACAAGATCATTCTCATCTCGGAGGCCCGGAAAGAAAATACCGAGATCGGTTGAGCCGACATAGGCAGACGCGCCCGTACGTTTGGCCATCGCCTCGCGAATGTGTGTGAAGAATTCGTCCAGCGGCACACGCCCCCGCTCGAAATTGAAACCATCAACCGCGTCAGTATAGAAATATCGCCCGCCTTCCCCCGGTGCGCAGCGATACTCGACAATCGGGCGCCCCTGATAGAAGCGCGCAATATAGTCCATTGCGGCGTCTGGCGACTTCAACCCGTGCTGCACCAGGGGCCAGTCGCGCGCCACGTCCTTGAGGATGACCGGTTCCTGATCCCGCATCAATTGCGCATACGGAATGGCGTCTGGCGCGACGCCTTCCATTACTTTTGTCTTGCGGGGAATGTCCAGTGCGGACACGCGGCTCCTCCTGATCGATCAGCCGGTGGCAGATCGTTTGGCGTTCTTCATGTTGATTAAACGGTTCACATTGCTCAGCGATGCCAGCACCAGATATGCCGCGCGCAGAAAGCCACCCTTGTGCAGCCGCTCCAGCATCTCGCCCTCCAGCGCAGCGAGACGCTCTTCGCTCAGCGTGAACAGATCCGGCACCTTGTATTCGGTATGGTCGTCGAGCTTCAGATCCAGCGAAACCGGCTCGATGAGGCTCGCCTGATCAAACGCCTCGAACATCGGCTTCGTCATTTCATCACCAATGGCGATGACGCGCAGGACCTGGCTGACATGCTGCAGATAAGGCGCATTGCCGCCCTGTGAAAGAAAAAGCGGCTCACCCTCCATCTTGCTGACGCGCGGATTATCCAGATCGACATGGATTACCGGCTCGCGGCGGACCTCACCATCGACATTCTGGTCTTGAAAGCCAATCAGAAACGGGCCGCGCTGCAGCAGTGCCGGAATATAGTTCGCATTCCAGCAGTCGCCCGCCAGAAACAGATTTTCGCCCTTGTCGAGCCCCATGAGGACGACACAAAAATAGTTGCCGGCTTCATCCTTGCGGAAAAAGATGGGGTAGTCGCGCTGAAGCTCCGAAAACTCGGTGGGGTACACCGCCACCTGATTCACACTGTCGCCAAACTCGGCGCCGCGGCGCGTGACGATTTTCAGATCCGCATGATCGATATTGTTGAGAAGTGCCGTATTGGCCATGACCCGCCCTTGAATGCTGCGTGCGGTAAGCGCCCTCGCTTGCTTCGGGCCCGCACTTTTCCTGCATGATGAAACAATCCCCTGCCCCGGACAAGCGGGGGCAAAAAAGGCCGCTGCAAGCAGCGGCCTTTCCTGAAGGTTTCACGTCTTGTTCAAATCGCTTCCGATTAGAACTTGTAGCGCACGCCGAGCTGGTAGCGCGGTGACAGCTCATAGACATAGTAGACCTGTTCCGGCACGCGGTGATAAATCCGCTGGTCTTCGCCGGTCAGGTTGATGCCTTCGAAGGACACAGCCAGCTGCTCATTGATGTCATAGCTGATGTTCAGGTCGTACTGCCCGAAGTCTTCAACATAGATACCCGAGCGGTCGCCACCGACATTCGATTCGCTCAGGAACGTATCGCGCCAGTTGTAAGCCAGACGGGCGGAGAAGCCGTACTTCTCGTAGATCGCCGTCAGGTTTGCCGTATCGGACAGGCCGAGCAGAGCAAACTGCTCTTCGTATGGGTTGGAGCCTGGGTCCAGTCCAACGTCACCATTGACCATGGTGTAGTTGGCCTGGAAACCGAAGCCGGTTTCACCGAAGAAGTGCTGCCAGGCGATCTCGATACCGTCGATATTGCCTTCATTGTTGTTGATCAGCTGCGAGATCGCGAAGACCAGTTCAGGATCATTCGCATCAGACACAACGTCATAGGCACCGAGGATGCGGTCAACTTCGCTTTGCGGAAGCGCACCACCAACCAAGAGCCCTTCGAACTCGGCACGAGCGGCAGCAACGTCGCCACCATTGGCATCAATCAGGGCAACCAGCGAGAACAGGTTTGCTTCTGATTGGTCGATGCCAAGATCCGCGATGATGTCGAGGGCATCGCCGGAGCGCGTACCTGCTTCACCGGAGGCCGGGTCACGAAGGTCGAACAGGTTTCCGTCATAGGACGAGTTACCAATGAAGTTCTTCACCTTCTTGTCGAAGTAACCAACCGACAGATAGCTCGCATCGTCATAGTACCATTCGAGCGAGATATCGAAGTTGTTGGACTCCAGTGGTGCCAGTTCCGGGTTGTTCAGCTTCGCTGTAACCTGACCACCAAGTGCGGATGGACGGTTTGGCGCGTTCACTTCAGTGGATGCGAACAGATTGGTGTAGGCTGTCCGGCCAATGGTTGTGCTGAACGACGTCCGTGCAACGATATTGTCCGTCACGTCGACCTGGAAGTCGAAGTTCGGGAGCAAGTGATCGTAGGACCCGGATCCGCTGAGGCTGCTTGAATCGCTGGTCAGGATCTGGAAGTCGTTGTCCGCTGTCCAGAGCACGTCGACTGGACGCGACTGGTCTGCCACGGATTCAACTTCGGTTTCCTCGTAGCGGATACCCGCATTCACACGTGCCGGACGGCCGAAGAATTCGCTCTCCATCTGGAACTGTGCGTAGAGGGATTTGATTTCCTCTGTGACCGTGTCGAGCGACTCGGTGGTGGAAAGAGTTCCACCCGGATAGGCAGCCGCCAGAAGCGGGAACAGTTTCGCAGCATCGCCCTTGAACGCGATATCGCCCTGACCAACTTTCACGTCATCGAAGACGCAGGAAAGGCAGTACTGCTCCATGACGCCTGGGGCAAATTGCTCAACGTCACCCGGGTTCGAAATACCCCAGGAACCAAGGTCCTGCTGGGTCGTGAAGGTCCAGCGATCCATCGTGGTGTCGCGATAGTTACCACCAACTGTCAGGCTGCTGTTGTCGAACTCCCAGACATAGCGCAGGTCAATTTCGTCGACCTCGTGCTGCATGTTTGCGGAGTTGCTCCGCTGAACCTGCGTACCCAGATCTCCTACGTCCAGAACGCCATTGCCGTTTCCGCGCACGGAGTCGTCAATTGTGTAAGACTGGATTGGCGAACCGCTGCGGTAATCAACAGAGTGCTGAAGGATAACAGGTGCACCCATCGACACGAAGGTCGTCGCGTGACCCAGCGGGTTGTTGCCACCGGATTCGGACTTCGAGCTGTGCGCGTCGAAGATCAGCGTGCCACGATCAGAGAGTTCCCACTCAGCATTGAAACCGAAGGAGTTCAGCTCGTCCTTGACCGCACGATTGGTTTGCTCAAAGCCGATGTCCTTGGAACCATTGTTGTTTTCCTGAAGGAACACAGCGCTGGCAACCGGGCCATCATTGTCGAAAATGATCTGATCGAACGGCGTGGCGAACCAGTTTGTCTGCTCGTAACGAAGCTCTTCTGCTTCCGTTTTCGCAAAGGTGTAATCACCCGTCAGTGTCAGATTGTCGATCGGACGGAATTGCAGGACCAGTTGGCCGTTGATCCGCTCACGGGAAATTTCCGAGAGGTCGTAGCGGCTGTCCTGAGGAATGGCGTAGAGCTGGCCATCCTTTGGCGCATTGGTGATCTGCGTGGATCCGTCACCGCGGACATAGCCGGAATCTTCAAACGCTCCATCGACTTCCGGATCGAAGACCAGCCAGTCATTGATCTGTTGGGAAGGTGCCGCGGAATCGCGCTTGGAGTAAGAACCAAAGACGCCGATACCAAACCGATCAGAATCGTCGGTCCAGCTTGCGAGGCCGGAAAGCTCTGGCGTGAAATCATCACCAGATTCAACACTCGTATCGTTGATTGCCTTGGCCGAGAAAGAAGCGTTCAGACCTGGATCGTCAAATGGCGTCCGTGTCTTGATGTTGACGGTCGCGCCGAGGCCACCTGATGGCAGAACGGCCTGACCCGTCTTGTAGACTTCCAGTCCGTTGACGCCTTCGGAGGCGAGGTTCGAGAAGTCGAACGCGCGATCACCACCGGAGCCATAGTTGCCACGCGCACCGATCGCGCGAACCTTGGCGGTTGGCATGGTGCGGCCGTTCAGGGTGACCAGGTTGAAGCCTGGGCCGAAACCACGAACGGTGATCTCAGACCCTTCACCGTTTACGCGGTTGATGGACACGCCGGTGATGCGCTGAAGCGATTCAGCCAGGTTCGTGTCCGGGAATTTGCCGATGTCTTCGGCAGAAATGGCGTCAACGACACCATTGGAGTCGCGCTTGATATCCATGGCGCGCTCGAGCGATCCGCGGATCCCCTGCACGACCACAACATCTTGCGTAAGGGTCTCTTCAGCCGCCTCTTGGGCGTGCGCTGCCATTGGCATGGCCGACAGAAGAGACACCGCGGACGCGCCGCACAGCAGCGTACCCCATTTTACTTTCCGTGCAGAAGCTGCACGGAGCTTGTCCGTGGAAACAGTCATTACAATCCTCCCTGAGACAGGCGACTCAAAATCAGGTGCCAGTCTTCAATGCTTGTCTCGGCCAGGCAGAATACGACGGCATTCCGGCCTACCCGCGAGCCAATCCATCACCAAATGTTTGCGCTATCAAGTGGGCATCATTGAAAAAACGTAATTTTTAAACTGACCCATTTGCGCAATGAAACCGTTTTCACCCTGATTTTTACTCGATTTTACCTGTGTTTATCGGGACTTGGAGCAATTCGGCGCGCAGAAACCTGTGAGCTTTGAAAACTTTTCACAAACCGCAATTTGAAAAAATAATGACAAGGTTGGCATTTTCGCCACACTTTCTCGGCGCGAAGTGGAAACGTCTCACCAGAATCGCAGACCAAATTCCACGTCTCGGCGACGCCAGACGCACCGGATTCCAGTTTGCAGGCCAGGTCAAATCGAATGCCCGCTCAATCGACACACGAGCCGGTTCTTTGCGATTAGTCGCCTTCAGGAACGTAGATCATCAAGGGGGAAATGGTGGGCGGTAACGGGCTCGAACCGCTGACCCTCTCGGTGTAAACGACGCACTTTTTCTTATTTTACATGGAGTTCTCTGTAAACCGCATCAGGTTTTCCGTATTAAAAACAAGGCTCGTTGGCACCACGTGTAAACCGCAAATGTCATCACTCTGGCATCGGAACTAGGCGCTTGTCGTCATGTCTTCCTCGCTTGCCCAATCGGACTGGTCCACCCGTAAAGTTAGAGTTGGCGGTTTCTGAAATGCCTGGCTCTGGTGGCCCAGTCGTGGTGCTAAAATACAGCAGCGATGAAGTGCTTGGCTCTGGTAGTCCGGCCTTGGTGTTAAAATCCAGCAGCGATTTTGGCCTTGCCAGCATGGCACAGGCCGACGTTGCGGGCAAACTCGGCAGGAGATTGCCCATTGTGAGCCGTATGAGGTCTCCTCTCACTGTAGTCCATTCTCGACGTCTCAAGTAGCTGTATTGCTACGGTCAAGGAAACGAACCCGTTGGCGTTCATCCCGGAGCGATCCATTAAAGGAATTCATGTGCACGCCATCTACCGAGGTACTGGGCCACGAGAAATCCATTTTGATTTGTTTAGATACGTACAAGAGCCCAAGATTTGATCGGTAAGCGCGTCACCATTGTAAGATAGCTAAAGCACTTGCCGGATCACTTTCGTCAGATCCCGTCAATGGTTGAGCTTTATCAACGTCTCTTTTCTATCGATTGAATTCAAACAATAGAGGTTGCTCCAGCCCCTTCTTTATCCGCATACTGATTCTGTCAAGCAACACCTTCACTGAATGCGCGGATGAGTTGGCTGAGCGCTCCCTCGGCTTCAGCGAAGCACGAGCCCGGTTCGCCCCGCTCATGATATTCGCTAATGACTGCCAGGCAGATAGCTGCTAGCTCTCTGGCTAATCCATTCGCGCCTGCGGATGCTTCGAGGCTTTTGCGAAAATCATTTGTCAATCGATTAGCAGCCGCGCCGACCTTGCGGGATTCGACGTTCGGACGCGCGAGCAACAATTCGCGCCTCCGAAGATGCCAGCCTTTCTGAACGAGAGACAAGGACGGCTTACCAAGTTCGGCGGCAACGAACCCGTCGATCAGATTGGCAAGCAAAGTGCATACAGCCAAGACTGCTACGTCATTGCGGAAACCATTCTCAAGCATCCTTGTTTGCGCAGTATAAAGGCCCAAAAGAATATCGACGGCGGCAGATGAGAGCCTCCCCACAGGCACGTCAGCTTTGTCATCGCCTACCGCATTTCTCGCCAATGCCGCGACAACAGTCACTCGCCCGGACCCGATTGAAGTTTTCTGCACAAGAACAATAGTCTACATTTCCCCGAAGAGAGCCGGCCTCACAGCGGCAAGACCAATCGAATGCGTAATAACTCATGCTTCGGACAGCTTGTTCAGAAGCAGAGCTAGCCAAGGCGAAGACTCTTATACTGGAACCTGTTTAGGGAGCACATACCGCCACGATTTTCTGAGACGTTTCGGACAGCCCATTGATGCGCGCTTGCCGATCCGGTATTCCTGCCGATTCAACAAGCTCGTCAATGGACTCTTGTCCTTGTTCTTCAGCGCCTGTTGCTAAGCACTCACAAAAATCCTGACTCTCCTCCTCGCTCAAACCGTCAGCAACAGAAACCGTTACGCAGACGCGCTGCAAATCATCTCGGCCCTCCGCTTGCGCGCTCGCACAATACAGGGCCGCAAAACCAGAGGCAATCAAAGCAAACTTTTTCAACATTTTACCACTCCTTTTTAGTCCTTGTTCGAACTTAATTATTAAGTCAATTGCAGCATACGAATTTTAGATATTTTCGTTTCGCACTAACGACGCACCGCACCTATTTTTCTTCCGCCTCCTGAATGAAATTCATGACGAGTTTTTCAAATCTCGCAGCATGTTCAATTTGCGCCCAATGCCCGCACTCTCCAAAGACATGCAACTGAGACCTCTTGATTAACTGCGACAGCCGCAGGCCATTTTCCAGCGGCACAACCACGTCTTCACGCCCATGAATAACCAGAACCTCATGAGGAATTTTCTGGATATCGCGTTCATCACTTGCCAAGTGCTCCAGCCATCTCCCCCGAGGCGCAGGAAACATCGCTGAGAATGACTCCTGAAAACCCGGACGAATGCTTGCTTTGTACCGTAGTTCAGCAAGCTCATCCGTTACCAAACTTCGATCATATGCAAAGATATCCAGCAAACGGCGCATATTTTCAATGGATGGAGAATACCCCCAAACCTGGTCAAGTCCCTCACTCAGCCCCAACGCCAAACCCGCGCTTCCCATCAGAACAATGCGCCGAACTCTATCCGGGTGTCGAATGGCCATCGCAAGAGAAATCGCACCCCCGAAGGAATTGCCTACGAGATCGGTCCGTTCAATATCAAGAGCGTCCATCAACCCAACAACCTGGTCGAGCCAACTTTCCATATTATAGTAGTCTTTTCCCGGACGTTCCGAATATCCGAACCCGAGCATATCAGGAGCAATTACTCTGGCCACCTCACTAAAATTTGGCATTGCCAATCGCCAGTTTGCCCAAGCTGAAACCCCCGGCCCTGATCCGTGAATCAGAAAGAGCGGTTTCCCAGCGCCGAGATCATGATAGTTCGTCTTTACACCGTGAACTTCAATGTTACGTGCGATCTCTGGGTTGGTATCTTCAGATACGATCTGAATGGCCATGCTAGAATCTCCTAAATGCAGCGTCGGGGGTCGGACGGATTTGGATCAGTTTTGCGGACGCGCCGCTCAAGCTCCTGTGCCCATAAACTTATGTCCCCACATGCTGATGCTGTCATATCGGACGACAGACCAATCTGACTCGATGGGTCGAGCGCCCCATCCATACTCGACAGCAAAGCCGGAAGGCGTGACGCCGTAGAACGAATACATGTGGTCATTTGTGTGCCGACCGAGCGTCATCACGATCTCATTCTTCTCTGACACGCGATCATATGCGCGCCCGACATCATCGAACGAGCTTACTTCCAGCATAAAGTGGTGTAACTTCTTGGAGGCGGGCGCTTGGATTAATGCCAGGCTATGATGGCGCCTGTTGCAATGGAGAAAGTTCACCTGAAGCTTCACGTCCGGATTGACCTGCCAGTCGATGATGTCGGATAGCTCCATTCCCAGTCCACGGATGTAGAAATCCAAAGAACGTTCAATATCTTCAACACTCAGGACATAGTGCCCAAGTCCCTGATCCTGAGTTAGAAATCCAGATACACCCGTAGGCGAAATAAACGGCTCTTCGTAGAGTTCGCTGGCACCATAATACACCTCAATCTTGATCCCTGACGGATCAAGGCAGGATACCAAATCAATCACTCCCCGTTGCGCCAACAGCTTGGAATCGGCCTGCTCGACGGAGATACCCATTTCCTTTAGTCTTTCAGCGATCTCAAGCATCTCGGCTCGATTCGAAGCTTCGAACCCCGCATACAAAAGATCATCTGCCGCACCTGGATGGACTGCAACCCGCCAATTTCGAGAATCCATTCTCAGAAAGAGAGTGTCATTTCTCGTCCCAGCATCCATTAGCCCTAACGTTCCGGTTGCGTAATCCCGCCACGCATCAATGTTTGATGCAGAAAAACCCAGATATCCCAACTTCTTAACGCTCATTGTCTTCTCCCTGTCTTTTTGATTTTAGTGTGTATCCGTACTTATTGTACTTCACGCGACCGTCTTTGCCGCCAATTTGAAAACGTCTTTCATACGAATGAGTGGATCACGAATTGATTTCGCATCTACCTGCATCCTCCGTTCAATGATTTTTGATGCGAAAGAAAAATCTGCCGGCTGGTTTATTGAAACAACAGATTGAAGCTCCCCACCATTCAATCGACACACCGTCATTCCGGTCCCTCCGGGATCAACCCGAGTGACGACATCGCCAGGACCAGTGACTTCGCCCATCATCTGTATCCGATGCCCCGCTATCTCCGTCCAAGAAATCGGAACTTGCGGTGCTGGCTCACCCTTTCCGAGCATTGCTCCCGCAGCCACAGCCGCCTGGTTTTGAGAATTCAGATAAGTCTCCAGACTGCGGCGCCCTCCGCTCCTGAGAGGCCAACTTGCGACATCGCCCGCTGCGTACACCGTGTCGCTTGAAGCCATACCAACTGAATTTACAATGATGCCCCTCGCGCACGCCAATCCAGCATGCTCTGCTAAAGCGGTGACCGGCTCCGCACCAACGCTGACGATTGCCAGATCACCAGAAAATCTTCTTCCGTCGCCGCATCGTACTTCCCGGAACGAGGGGTCTAGATCTACATGAGTAATTGAGACGCCCGTGTGGACTTCAACCCCTATGGCCTCCAATTCCTCTCGACACCACGAGCCTATTGTCTTGCCCAGAACACGCAACAAGAGCTCATTGGCAGTCTCAAGGATAATCGCCTTTGCACCCATCTTCTGAATTGTAGTGGCAAGCTCACATCCAATGAGGCCTCCCCCGATGATGATGACTTGTGCCCCAGGGGAGATTGCTCCCTGTAGAGCCACGCAATCGTCAAGTGTCCGCAGTGAGTAAAGTCCCGGCGTCTCGCTATGCGCATCTAGACGCAGAGACCGCGCCCGAGACCCAGTGGCAAAAAGGAGCTTGTCAAACTTGAGGTCCGAGCCAGAGCTCACCTCAATACGCATCGAGGGCAAGTCTATTGTTTCAACGCGAACTCCCAGACATTTCTCGACCCTGAATTCTTCGCTCCAATTACAACCCATTAACAAAGGGGGGGCAGATTTGGTCGCTAAAGCAGACTTGGACAAGGAGGGTCGATCATATGGCTCATACGGCTCGTCGCCAAAGAGGAAAATCTTTCCCTCAAACCCCTGGTCTCTGAGCGACCGACACGCTGTCGCCCCCGCCAGACCCGCACCTATGATCGCGAAACTCTGCATCAATCGTTGACCTTACCAGATTCGAAATCCACGTAGACGTCGTTGCCCTCCACCTTCACGGGATAAACAGTTAAGGCCGCGCAAGCGGGTGGAGCCTTCACTTTTCCCGTCCGCACACAGAATTTTCCCCAGTGAAGCGTACACTCAATGACGCCATTTTCGAGAAAGCCATCCGCTAACGACCAGTCGCCATGTGTGCAGCGGTCCTGAGTCGCGAGGATCTCTCCGTCTAAGTTGAATAGCGCGATAGGTTCGTCGAACAACTCCACCCGCAACGCGTCACCTTCAGGAACTTCGTCTAGGCTGCAAACTTTCTTAAAAGCCATCACGATACCTAGAAAAAGATGCTGAGATTATTAGAGAGAATCGTACTTTGATCGATGTGTATGGTTCTCTTAGCGATCATGAAGCCGAGCTTGTTGTCACTGCGGCGCAGTACATCCATTCGCTCTCCTGCAAAAATATCGACCTGCCGTTCCAGACGATTTCGGTAAAGAATAAATGACGACGTCACATGAACTTCCTGATCATCACTTGCATCGTTAATGATGACGTTCGCTATGATGTGGCGCGTTCGCGAAGCCGGGCTTTCAGACCATCCGACATCCGACATTAATTTCCGCTGCCGCCCACGCATCATCACTAGATCATCATCAAAATGCGCGTACTCACCGTCCTTAGAGTATTCGAGCTTTTGATCGCGCCTCGTGCGATTCGTTCTCAACGGCATAAAGTACCTGATGTCCTTGTCCAGAAGGTCAAACCAATCGTTGAACTCGTGCCGATCAAGCAGAAGAGACTCCTTATAATAGAATTGCTCAACTTCATGCTGCAGCAGCAGAGCGGCAGTGCTTATCTGCGACGCTGATGACTCTGGTCCCACTTTTTCTTTCAGCATAATTATCTCCAATTTGCGCGATTTATGCGCCCGTTATTCGCGAGGGTTAATAGAACTATCGGTTGAGCGCACTTCGCTCTGCCTACGAAACGGGTGATCCGCTCACAGACCTCCCTACTTTGGCCCGAGTGTGTCCCAATCAGGTTCAGTCATCATACGGATCCACTGATGATAGAGTCCGCGAGCGGCTTCTTCATTGTACACATACCCAATACTGCCCGGGTAATGCGGATTATCGGCAGCAGAACGACCTTTTCCCATTTGAATGTTGAGCCGGCGCTTCCTAGCCTGATGCCCTCGCAACACAGCCTGGATTTCGACCCAGTTTTCACCATCGTCTTGCTCGAATACGCCTCCGGCAGAAAACGTTCTTAATGTCTGACGGCGGTACTCTTCCTTGATCTCGTCAGGAGCATCAGCATCTACAACTGTAAATGCCCATATCTCTGTCTCGTTCGGGCCTCTCGGCTGCCAGGTTCGAACGGTGTTGATACCGGGAAGGAATGAGCAGGTTGGGAAAACAGTCATGTGCTGGACCATCAATTGACGCGCACGCTCTGCGCTTCCCAAGCGCCTCTCCGCCCTGGCGGCCGCTTCACCTTCCGTCCAATATTTAGCAATCTTGGGCCCCATGATAGCCACTAGCATACCTGGCTCTCCGACATAGAAACCCGTTCCATGCCCGCCCCACTTCGCCCTGAACTGGTATCCCACCGTCGGAATCTTCGCATCCGAAAGCTCCATACCTTCGGGCAGGCCCGCCTCGATACCGGACAGATGGGATACGGTTCCGGCATGATACATGTCACTACAAAACTGCTCAGCGGCAAACTTCCAGTTGCATGGGATAACCCATTTCTGCATGCCGCTGATAACTTCAGTACCCGCCTCGGTTCGATCGAGCATGTGGTCCATGTAGAATGTCGCGTCGCCAAGATACTCGCGCAGATTTGGCGCGTTTTTATCCCAGTTCGCGAAGATCAAGCCCTTGTAGGTCTCAACCCTTGCCTGGCCCGGCCCCCACTCGGCCTTGTTGAAGTCCTCACAGAATGCCTCAGACTCATATGGTACGTTCACCAAGTTTCCGCCGATGTCGTACGCCCAACCATGATAGCTGCATGTAAACGATTTTGCGTTGCCGCCATCGGTTCGACAGATTCTCATCCCCCTATGCGGGCACTGGTTTAGAAAAACCTTCAAGCTTCTATCTTTTTGACGCACAAGAATGACGGGATCCTCGCCCATATAGGCCGTCAAAAAGTCACCGGCTTTGGGAACATGTGTCTCGTGCCCGAGCATAATCCATGATCGTCCGAAAACGCGTTCCTGTTCCAACTCATACAGATCCTGATCTGAATAAATTCTTGGATCAAGCGTGCCATTCTCTTCGTCAAGCAGAGCCGTTATCTCCTCGACATTCCAAACATTTTTCTTCTCGAACGCCTTTGGTTCGTGCCCGATGTTCAGGCGCGTCTTTGTTTTAGCCGTCGTCATATTTGTAACCTTCCTTGATATCATGAGCCGCCCATGCCTCCATTTTTAATATGAGGCCTGCCGGCAGAATTAGCCTTCCTTGTCCGGACTTTCCAAAATCAGACCACGCCCCTTCAAGAATTCTACGGCTGACCAAATATGAAAAGATAGCGCCTCAACCGCCGCATCGGCGTCACGCGCAATGGCCAACTCGAAAATCTTCTCGTGTTCAGAATGAGCCAACACGCCAGGGCTTACTCGACTGGCTGTAGACAACCGCCGGTAGCGTTCCGCTTGCTTGTAGAGAATAACTCGGAACTTCTGCACCCAGCGAGAGGAAGAAGCCGATACGAGCGCATCATGAAATTCCTGATTGCGCTGCTCCCATATCTCGAATCCTGCGATTGGATTAGCTTCGAGCCTTTTCTCCGCAAGGGACAGTTGGTGATATGCTTGGACAACCCGACCTTCCCAGTCATCTTTCCCGGATACGATACTATCCCGCAACGCTGATGCTTCCAGCAGGACCCGCGCCTTGGTCAAATCCTCGAAATCAACAAGCGACATCGGCGCCACTCGAAAACCTTTTTGGGATTGAGTAAGGACGAGCCCATCCGACACGAGGAGAGATAACGACTCCCTCACAGTGCCAACACTCACTCCATAATTTTCACTTAGTGGCTGAAGTCGCAGCTTGTCACCCGGCCCATACTTGCCGTGTACAATATCGAGACTCAACTGCTCGTAAGTCGACTCAATCAGGCTCCGAGGCCCGTCTGATTCGGACTCAGTTTCCGTCCGACGCTGGAACATTTCACCCGTGGACATGATTGATAGCCTCTTCCTCACCTTGGATTATTCTTTTTTATCAAATAAAATTATTTTTTTTCTTATGTCAACAAAATTCAGGATGCATTCCCCAATTTCTCAGCATTCCGTCTGGGCCATAGAGTCCCACGCACGCCCGAAAATTCGTGTTCATTATCCTTTGCCCAAGCGCCTGATAAAATGTTCACTCGGGAGATAATACAGACGCACGTTAGCGTGCGCACTTCCGCGTAGCGCGCCTCAAACAAGCTCTCTCATGAATCCCAAAACCAATTCATTTACTTCCTCAGGCCGTTCTTGTTGGATCCAATGACCGCATCCGGACAGAATGTGTGACCCGACATAATTCGGAACGAACTCGCCTACACGATCAATTGCCTCTAGTCCCCATCCTGTCGTGACATCGCACTCTCCTCCAATAAACATCGCAGGTGGGCGAAGCTGAGTGCCGTCATGTGACTCAAGCTGCTCCCAACTGTTTTGAATACTTCGATAATAGGAAAAAGGCCCTATCATTCCTGACCGCTCGAACTCCTGCGTATAGAACTCCAAATCATCCGTTCTCAACCAGACCGGAAGATCGGCGGGCGCATGCATTTTGTCCCGCATTCGAGCACCAAACGGTATACTAAGGGCGCTCGCACGTATGATGTCCACTTGCGGTAAGTCCAAAAGGCCAGAAAAACCCGCAGCCTTCATACTCTCGCCTGAAAAGGCCCACAGAACGTCACGTATCCAACCACCCGAATCTTCTTCGAATTCCCGTATGGCCGGTGCCAGCGAACCAAAATAGTCCTGATAGAATTGTTGGTCTGGTCCAGCCAATTCTTTATGAATATCTTCTGGAGAGCGTTCACCGAAAGGAGAGCCAGGCAGAGCAATTAGCCCGCGCCCAGAGAAAGGAATTGCAAGCCCCACAACGCCACGGAAGATTTCAGGATGCAACCAGGCCGCTGTCCAGGCAATCATTGCCCCCCAGTCATGCCCAACGACAACGGCACTTGAGGCACCTAACGCCCTGACCACACCCACGATGTCCTCGACAACAGACTTGATCAGATAATATTCGGAGTCCAAGAATTTGGATGATCGCCCATAGCCTCTTAGATCAATGGCAACGGCCTGGTAACCGGCCTCGGCTAAAGCTGAAAGCTGGTGGCGCCACGAATACCAGGACTCCGGAAAGCCGTGAACGAGTATGACTAGTGGGCCTTCGCCTTCGCACACGGCGTGAATTCGGGCAGAGCCGACAGTCAAGAATTGTGAGCTTCTTTGTTGCATGATTTTTTCCGAAATCAGAAATCAAAATTGTCTCTGTGCGTCCGTGAAGGCCGGCTCCAAAAAGCAAGTCCGGAAAGCCCCTCGGGAGGTATCCTGCTGCTCCAAATAACTTGACAGCATAGCTCTCCGCCGAACTATTCAATTCTCAAAACGACGTTGCCCGGCAACGCTCCGCTCTCAACCAGTTCATGGGCTTCCACGAGATTTGCAAAGCTCACCTTTTTTGCAATATTATGCAGGACGTTCTTGTCCTTAAGCATGTCTTGGAGCACCAACAGGGCTCTTTGCCTATCTGACCTGGATAATTTGTACACGATGAAAAAGCGATAACAGATATTGCGTCCGATTGACGGCGAGAAAGGTAAAGCGATTTCTTTTTGACTGCTGCCATAGATGACGGCCAGCCCCCCCTCTTTCATAATCGCCACGTCTGTTTGAATGTTGGCAGCCAGGTCTACTTCGATTATCCGGTCGACGCCCCGATGGTCCGTAACCTTGTTGATTTCTTCGACCAGCGTGTCTGTTTTGTAGTTGAATACAAAATCTGCTCCTGCGCGCCTCGCTAGGGCCGCCTTCTCCTCACTGCTGACTGTCGCAATGACAATTCTGGCACCACAAAATTTTGCCGCCTGAATCGCGTAATGGCCAACCGCACCTGCGCCACCCGCGACGAGGACAATCTGCCCTCGAACTCCTCCGTCAGTTGCGACGGCATGACAGGCGGTCATTGCAGGAATGCCGAGACATGCACCGTTCTCAAGCGCCAGCCCGTCCGGCATATGCTCGACCTGCTCAGAAGGCAGCACAACGAACTCAGCGGCAGTTCCATTGCTTCTGTTCCATGCGGCATTCCAGACCCAAACCGCATCGCCCGGCTGAAAATCGTCAACGCCATCACCAATCATATCAACCAGTCCGGCTCCGTCACTATGAGGAATGCGTGGAAATGGGATTGTGGAGGGGATGTGCCCACTGCGGGTTTTGACATCAGAAGGGTTCACACCCGACCATTTTAACCGCACCCGAACTTCGCCGGCCCCAGGCGCCGGCATCACCATCTCCCGCAGCGTCAATACGTCCGCAGCTGGCCCTGTATTCTCGTAGATATAAGCTTTCATGTTTTCCCTTTCTGGCGTCAATTCCAGATTCAAAAATTACTCATCCGTGGGCCGCCAAGACATTTGCCATTGTGGTGAGGCCGGATACGCGCCTACCGAGCAATGGCTGAAGTGATATCATTCAATACCTGCGGGTCATCGATCGTCGCCGGAACTACATAGTCTTGCGACTCCGCAATGCTCTTGATCGTTTTCCGTAGAATCTTTCCCGACCTTGTTTTTGGAAGTTGATCGACAACGATGACGCGCTTGAAGGCAGTTACCGGACCAATTTCGGTTCTCACCAAGTTTACGATTTCTCTCGTAATTTCTTCCTCTGCACGCGTGACCCCATCGTTCAAAACGATGAGCCCAATTGGTAATTCTCCCTTCAAAGAATCTGCAACTCCAATAACGGCGCACTCCGCGACATCTGGATGCGCCGCCACCACTTCCTCGATTGCACCAGTGGACAGGCGATGACCCGCAACGTTAATAATGTCGTCAACGCGGCTCATGACGAAGATGTAGCCCTTATCGTCTATATATCCGGCATCCCCGGTCTTGTAGTATCCGGGGTATTCCTCAAAGTATGATTTTAGAAATGCCTCATCGTCTTCCCACAGTGACAGCAAACACCCCGGTGGAAGCGGCAGCTTTATGACAATAGCTCCGTGCCCACCTTGCGGCATTTCAGAACCGCTCTCATCCACAATGCGAACATCAAATCCAGGCATAGGAACTGTGCTAGAACCATATTCTGTTGGCAGCTGTTCTATTCCCAACGGATTGGCTGCGATCGGCCACCCTGTTTCAGTCTGCCACCAGTGATCTACGACTGGCACATCAAGGAGACGCTCTGCCCACTGGATCGTGTCAGGATCTGCTCGTTCACCCGCAAGGAACAGCTGTCTGAAACCGGAATGATCGTAACCGGAAAATAATGAGCCTGCTGGGTCGACTTTCTTGATCGCCCTTAACGCCGTGGGTGCCGTAAAGAGCGTATTAACCCGGTGCCGCTCAATCACCCTCCAAAAGGTTGCAGCGTCTGGTGTTCCGACCGGCTTTCCTTCAAACAGTATCGTCGCACTGGCGTTAAGAAGCGGACCATACACAATATACGAATGACCGACGACCCATCCTACATCCGATGCGGCCCAGAACACCTCTCCCGGTTTGACATTGTATACATATTCCATCGACCATTTGAGAGCGACCGCATACCCCCCGTGATCCCTGACGATACCCTTCGGCTTTCCAGTCGTCCCCGATGTATGCAGAATGTATAGCGGGTCGGTAGACGCCACGCTCACACATTCGGCTCTCTCGCCAGCCGTTCTTGCGGTTTCAACCAGGGCGGCCCAGTCGAAGTCCCGCTCATGCTCAAGCTCGCACGTCCTGCTAGAACGCTGGAAAATGATTGAACACTCAGGTTTGTGCGGGCTGAGCCTGATCGCCTCATCAAGGAGAGGCTTGTACTCAACGATACGACCAGGCTCGAGCCCGCAGGACGCTGACAACACAATTCTTGGCGTCGCGTCCTCGATTCGAGTGGCAAGCTCTCTAGCTGCGAACCCCCCGAATACGACCACATGGACTGCTCCGATGCGCGCCGTCGCAAGCATCGCAATCACAGCCTCGGGAACCATTGGCATGTAAATCAAGACCCGATCGCCGGCATTCACCCCACGCTCTTTTAGCACGGTCGCAAGTATACCAACCTCATCGAGTAGTTCAGAATAAGTATACTTCCGCACCGCTCCCGTCATTGCGCTATCGTAAATCAACGCCAGATCATCTCCACGGCCATCGCGCACATGACGGTCCAAAGCATTCCAGCATATGTTGCATTCGGCGCCGACAAACCAACGGGTCGCATGATCTTTCGATTCTCTGAGTACGTCGTAAGGTCTATACCACTCCACGGCATGAGACGCTGCCTCCCAAAACTTATCAGGTGCCGATTCCCATTTCTGGTATGTCGTTCTATAACTTCCCATAAGAATGTCTTCCAATACTGCCGGGTCCGCCTTGCCGCCACTATGTTCTTTACAACCGCACAACCAGTTTCCGGCCTGTGACCAAGACGGAATAGTTCCAATTTTCTTCGGTGTGAATCGTAGCTCGGCAGCACGTGCGGGTTGGCAATCTTGATGAATGCCAACCCGAGAGTGACTAGCGTTTGTCTCTCAATTTATCGACGTCGAACAAAGAATTGTCCATCTGATCAACTTTCTCCCAATCCGACGACATGCTGAGTATCGTGTGCCGTTGTGAAATCAAGTTTGGAATAATCAGTGAACGCCACATTGCGCGTCCCGTTGTGGGCTGCCACCAGCGTGAATCGTCCCAAGTCCGCCATAGGTTACCCCGACGATCGTACATTTCCATCCACTGGGTATAGTAGAGTTCCTTATCTACCCAAATGCGTTTTTTGGAGTACTGGTAGCTGTTGGTGAGATCATCGATATCATAAACCCATACCGGCCTCAGCTCCATGTCAACAATTCCCGTCAAAGCGCAATGCGCCTCATCCGGACGATAAGGATCGTATGCTGCACCAACCTCCGGTGCGGCTAATACGAAGCCCTCTTTAACCATGGTGTACTTGAATTTGCGTTTATCAGTTTTGGTCCACTGACTACGCCATTCGTCCCAAGTGAGCTCCAGAGACGGAGCAATTGGATCTTGGCCATTGGTACCAGTAAGAGTGCGAGTACGACGGAGCGTAGGGATGAAAATCTTGAAGTTGTCATCTTTGTCAGCATCCGCGTACCGAAGTCGGACACCGGCTAATCCTCGCACATCCCTAGGCGAAGTTAGTAGCAAAGAACCCGCTTCGGTGACACCTTCATATCCCGGAACATTACCGAGCGGAGTTTTACCAACTCTACCCGCCATCTTGCGCCACCAAATATTGCCTGTGTAAGAGCGTTCGACCTTATTGCTGGAGCTACAGCCGGTCATCAGTACCGGGTTGAACCAGAGATCTTCTGTTCCCACGCCGTGCGCATTGAACAACCAGTTTAGTTCATCACCATTTTTTGGTGTCAGGAAAGGCAATCCGCTCTTTGTGAGAACGCCATTTTTTCCGTCCCTGTCTACCAGCTCACCCTTTTCATTAATCGTGAAGGGATCTTTGCCCAGCTTCTTGGTCGCATCGAGCAGAGCTTTCTGCATATAATAATGGTTCGTGGGAACAATGCGGATACCCTTGACACCCATCCACTCACTATTGAGCCGATCAATCCAGAACTTTGGAAGATAGTCTGACAACCAAGGCATTGACGCCAGGTTGTCTTTCGTGATGATTAACCCTGGTTTTAGCTCGCCCGGAATATCGGCGTCCTCTATGAGGCTCGAGGCCGTGTAACCTCTGAAATCCTTCCACTCTTTCTCAAGTTTTCGGGTCTCATCATTGTCAAGCATATCAGCCCAGGCTTTGTGTTCGGGCAAGCCCGTCTCCTTGGCAAACGCCTTCCAGCGCTCGATATAATCTTCTTGTGCATTCGCTACGGGCGTTGCTGCAGTCGCAACTGCCATAAGCGCCGTCGCTCCGATCAGAAAGCTTTTCAAGCTTAACCGTTTCATTTTCTTCTCCATCATCAAGAACCAGACATCTTTGCGTTATCGTTATGTTTCTCTAGAATTGGTAGGTCAGAGAAAACTCAACGTAGTCCGATTTGTTATAGAGCCCCAAAAGGCCCTGCTCATCCTTCCCGCTAAAGTAGCCCACTTCAATTCTGGGCTTCCAATTTCCTCCTCCTACGGAGAAATCTATTCTCTGCCTTATCGCAACGCCACCTTTATCCATGTCCCAGATCGCCAAGCCATCCAGAGTCACTTTGTCGTTTAAGAAACCCTTCGTGTACGTCTGAGTTATGAATTCCTGGTTCTCTTCAACATTTGTAAGCGCGTAAGGCGCCTGAAACAGGAGCCCATCAGCATCTTCGGTATGGATCTCGAAAAACTGAGTTGTCATAAAAATCGAACTGCGCTGGGATTCCCACCCCGGCACCCAGAAATTATAATCAAATCCGACCAAGACAGACAGCTGATCTCGTCTCGCGATTGTGTCGTCACGGGTAGTAATGAGAGCTGGTGTTCCGACGGTCACACGCCCGGGCACAAAGGGGTTCTGAATCACCCCCTTGTTGAAGGGTTTGTCAAACTCGTATGCCGCCTCCAAACGCAGTACCGGAGAGACATCCTTTCTACCGAATCGGAACTCCGTCATATCGCGTGTGAATGAAAAACCGACGGTCTTTTGCCGGAGTGTGTAATCGAGGTCAAAATCTGCAGTAATAGAACACGGCACCCCTCCCGCCGCCGGATCCAGAATATCAAGGCAGCCGAACGGAATTAAAGGAAAGTCCCCTGGCGCCGCAGTCCCAGCTGCTAGAGACTGGATGAAATCAACGTACTGACCCGGCGCATTCATCGCACCTATGGTGGTTGGGAGATCAATGGGCACATTGACAACGCCCGCTGCATTTGGATCTCCGATAAATGTGCCAATATGAACTGTTGCACCGGTGTTGACGACGATCGGCAGATCCTGAAAACCGTAAAAACCATTAACTGTCCCCTGCCCGCCAAGGACATCGAATTTTAGCCGCATGCCGACCTCGGAATCTTCCCAGTCGTCTGTTTCCTTGTCCGACAGCTTTGCTCCCAACAAAGGCATTCCAAAACCGGACTGCCCTTCCACCAATCTCGGAAAGGGCAGTCCGAAGGGCCCTCCGGACGTGCTGGAATTCGGCGTGGGATTATTCACGATGAATTCGGAATGGCGTACCACCGGAGTGTAGATCACTTCCAGTGATGGATCCTTGAGTCCTAGCCCCTCAAAAGGAGCAGCCAACCCAAGCTGGTCAATATCCAAAGATAGGGCAGCACTCCACTGAGGTATCCGCAAATCCTCGGTGTCTGTAAATATACTCCTTTGGCGGAGATCCTGTGGGTTCAGAATATCAAGAAGGCGCAGACCATCTGCTTGCCCCCACCCTCGCTGAAACTTTCCGACTTTTAGAGACGCGCGTCCCTCTGAATCAGCAAACGCTATCGACAGCTCTCTAATCACATCCTGCTCGAAATCATCGAGTATGCGATTTTCTTCACCGCTATTACCAAACGGTTCAGGAAGCGTGAGCGCCCCATCCTGCGAGAGTAAAAAATCAAAGCGATCTAGAAACGGAGGGCCTTTAGTAAAGTCTTGCGTGCCAGGCCCGGTTGAATCTCCATCATCAAGATCATAGTACCAATCGCCGCGCAGCCAAAAATCGGAAACGACCGTCACGTTGCTATTGGGAGTCCACTCAGCCTGAAGCTGCGCTACAAACTGGGAAGGCCCCACTCCAGTTCCACCACCATACCGGTCAAAATAGACGCCCGTCCCTTGCGTCAGACGTCCGCCCACCCAGACATTGTCGGGCAGGTTCAGCGCTTCAGCCAATGACTCGGCATTCGCTGCCAGCGGCATCATAAGGACTGTGGAAAATGCTGTAGCCCCGAGCAGGCATAGCTTTTGCGACTTAGTTTTAGTTTTTTTATTCTTGGTATTCATCTTTCTCTCCCTCACTTTCTATTTTTCCCGATGCGCAGCCAGGCTCTATCGCCCTCAATCTAACCAACCATAGCCCTGACTATTTTCTTCTGTGTGCTAAACGGAAATCCCCGTGGCTTCAGCAAGCCGATTGCTGCAGGCACAACAGTGAGCGCCCCCACCATGTTGAACATCAAGATGATCGCCAACAGAACGCCCATCTCGGCTTGGAACCTGATCGGAGACAGGAAGTACCACGGCAATAGCGGCAGTATCATCGTCAGTGCCGTAACTATCACGGCAATACCAGACGTGTTGAACGCCCGGCCCGCCGCCTTCGCGAATTCATGGCCGTGCCTCATTTCGTCGCGTATCCGGTCTGCCATGTAGATGCTGTAATCAACACCACGGCCCAAACCCAACGCAGCAAGCGGCAGCGTATTCAAGTTCATCCCCACGTCCATAAGCGTCATGACACTCATGGTGATAAAGTGAGATGTCGTCAGTACAAGTATGATCACGACTGCGACTGCGGGTGATCGATATAGCCAGAGCAGGTTAACTGCGATAACGATGATAATGGCAATAAGGAGTACATTTTCTTTGTGCTCGATCTCGTCGTTACTCGCCTTAATTATACCGATCTGTCCGCCGGCGAACCTCACACGCGGCTCCCCATCTGAAAACTGATAGGTGTTTAGAAATTCATGGCCCGCCGCCATCAACGCATTCACGGTGTCAGCACTATGCTCCCCCGTATAAATTGAGAGCTTACCGATGCTCCATTCCGGGTTCGTATAGGCGGCAAAGTCTCCTGGCTCACCGCCAGACCGGAACATGTAAATGTTAAACCCTATTTCTTCTTCTGTATCAGGAATTGTTTGGTATGAAGGGTCCCCTTCCCACAAAACCATGTTGATATTTTTTACAATTGGAACAAGGCTTTGTGCGCGAGTTGCGGGAAGAACTCGTTCGTAAATATAGCGATCAAATGCTTCGATCTGATGATACACACGCGGATCTAGCATTATCTCTCCATCACCGGAGAAATAGGCCTGCATTACATCCGTACCGACACGGTCAAAGCTCGAGTTGATTTTTTTGACATCTTTGTTGTATTGGGAATCTTTCCACAGGATCGGGCTCCCTTCTGCGTCACCTATTTTTAGCCCCTGCGAAATGAAAATGCCCGCAATCAACGCAGCGACAAAAGCCGGGAGGAATACATATCTGGACGCTTTCAGCCCAAAAATTTTGGCCAATACGGCTTGACCGGGTAAGGTGGTGCGGAATTTTGTCGGCTTCCGAAGGACCGCCATGAACGCCGCAGCAACAATAATTCCCGGGGTCAGCGTTAGAAGCCAAAACGTGCAAATGAAGGCAAGCGACTGTATGCTTGGGATAGTCACCAGAGCCAGAACCGTAAATCCAGCTGCATCGGTAATCACAGCCGCAGTGCTCGGGAACAGAAGGCGCTCAAGGCCTTCTTTTACTGCATCACGCATGGTGGCACTATTTTCGATTTCATCGAAAACGCGCGAAACGAATTGAACTGAATGGGATAAGACAGTGGCGAAGACGAAGAATGGGAGCAAGAGCAACAGGGGATCAAGATTGTAACCGACCAAGCCAATGACGCCAAAGCCCCAAATCGTGACGGCGAAGGCCACGAGCATTGGAACAGCAACGCCCACCCAGGACCTGAAATAGAAAAATAGGACGGCAGCGATAGCCAGCACAGAGGCCGCAAAAACCAACAGCATATGAGGCAGATATTTCTTAACCGTGCCCAGAAGTACGGGCCTGCCAACGACTGATATTTTTACATCTTTCGTCGAGAATTCTGATTTTAGATTGTCAATAAAGGCGACAAACTCCCGAGAATCCACCTCCTCTGAAAGCTCGGCAGAAATAAGCATTGAATGCTCATCCAGTGAGACCAATGAGCCGAGAAACTGCCCCCTGACGATTTGTTTGAAATGCTCCATATCAGACTCAGAGCGGGGCACTTCCGGCCACATAAGAGGACTGACCAGAATTTGCCCCTCCCCGCCGGCCACCGATCTCGTCTTCCGGAGATTGGCCGCCTCAAACAGAGGGCGGATATTGTTATCGTGAAAATAGAACTCGTCTGATACTTCCCGATACGTTTCAAGAAAGTCCGAATTGTAGATGTCGCCTGCTTTATTTTCGACTTCGACAAGGACATTATTGACTCCACCAAACTGACTCCGGAACTCCTTATAGAGTTCGACATTCGAATGGTTTGCAGGCAGCATATCTTCGATAACGACCTTCAACGAGACACCTGTCACGCCGAAATAAGCCGCCCCCGATGTGACCAGAAAAGCGATTGCCAGAATGATTCTGGGAAATCTTATGACGAAATTCGAAATATAACTTACCACTGAATTTGAGCCTTTGATTGAATTTGCAACAAGCGAACTACTCCTGTTACCACCGCACTAACGGCTCCGGATCTGAGACATCGAATTCGGTTTTTAGTACGGCACCGTTCGCCCCAACGACAACATACCCTCCGTGTTCTGATGTTTTAGAGACTCCTCCGTACCAAAGGAATCCTGGCTTACTCTCCAAGGGCAACAAATCCGATACAGGCAATCCAGCTTTTACACGGACCACACCGCCCTGGCCTACGATCACTCCGTCACCATCTTGGTCTAATGTTAGATCGAACAAATGCGCATCTGTCCCCGAGGACAAAGCTGTGATCGTCGGGACACGGTCCATTAAGCGTCCCGAGCCCTCTTCAACGTCACTGTCCGAACCAAATCGAACCATTGTAAGCTTGCCGCCAAGCCCAGATATTAGCGCCTCCGAACGCCATGCATCTACCGCTGTGAATGTGACCGAGGCATCGGGCGCGTCCAGCACCTCCCAGCTCAATCCATCATCGATTGACGACGCTATCAGGCCGAACTCCCCAACCAAAACCAACCGCCCGTCCTCGAGACGTGTAATGCCATTCAATCTCGGTAGATCACGTCCCTGATATCCGGATAACGCCTGAGTTTGCCACGTTTTACCGCCATCGGACGTGTGAAGCACTGTAGCCTCATGTCCGACGACCCAAGCTGTCTGGGCGTCGAGACAGTAGACATCTCGCAAGTTAATGCCCGGCTCAACATGCACAACTTCCCAATGTGCGCCCCCGTCTTCAGACCTCAGGATCTTTCCTCTACTCGTGACAGCAATGCCGACGGCCTCGTCCACAAAGTCGATTCGCCTAATTAAGTCCGTAAACGGCAAGGGCTCGCGCTTCCAGTGCCCTCCTCCATCCTCGGTCTTCAGTAGTGTCCCGTAGTATCCCCCCGCCCAGCCCACAGAATCAGAGACAAAATCGACGGCAAATAAATTATCAGGAACAAACCGTACACGTCCGTCAGTTGGCATCTCTATATTTGACCGAGGGCTTATGTCGGGGGGCGATAAAACGGCCTGCTCTGCCAGCGCCCCAGGTTGGGAGAAGTAAAGCACCCCAGCAGCAGCGGCAGCATGAGCGAATTTGAAGACCGGCAGGTTCATAGATTTGATCCAAAAGACCGCCAGCACTGCTGGCACAATTTCGACTTAGTTGGTGAACGCGTTCAGGCTGGGTCAGCCCACGCCAATACCGCCATCGGACAAGATGGTTGTGCCTGTGACGTATCGAGCCGACACCGGACAGGCAAGCAACGCATATAGCGCTACATGGTCTTCAGGCTTTGCGGCAAATCCGAGCGGTGTCATGCCCTCGAGAAGTTTGTCGATCTCTGGAATCTCAGCCATCTGGGACTTTGCGTGCTCGGATGAGGGCGACCCGGAAAGATTGGTAATCGTACCTCCTGGAGCTACGCCATTAACCCTAACGTCTGGCGCGACTTCCTTCGCAAGCTGCTTGATGAGTCCAATCACAGCGTGTTTCGATGCCACATATAGCGGACCACCTCCGCCCGTAAAAAAGCTTGAGCTAGAGGCCGTGAAAATTATGGACCCTTTAGACTGGCGAAGCGCAGGAAGACACGCGTACGCTCCGAGCGCGTACCCCTTTACATTCACACCAAAAATATCATCGCAGACTCTTTCGAGCTTTTCTTCATCCTGCGCTTCCAGAGGCGTTATAAAATCCCATATCCCTGCATTGCCGATAAAGGTGTTCAGTCCACCGAATCTCTCCACGGCAAGGGCCGCAGCGCGCTGATTGTCTGCCAGACTGCGCACATCCCCAATTACTGTTTCAACCTCAGCCCCGAACTCACCCCGCAACGAACTCGCCTGTTCGTCATTGACGCACAGAACACACAGTCTGGCACCTTCCTCGACAAAATGATGGACCACCGCCCGACCAATTCCCGTGGCTCCGCCCGTAATCAAAACGGAACTGCCGCTTAGTTTTGGCATATTTAAGTACCTCCCTAACAACCTTGCTTGAGGTGCAAGATTTTGTTCTTTTTTTGAGAAAAAATGATTTTTTTGATTGTGTCAATATTTATTTACGAACAGCGCGAGCTCAAATTCCGTAGCAAGGATCGAAATCTGCATGTGGCCAAAGGCAACTGTGCTATCGATGCCGCTGTTAATTTCGCCATACGGAACAGACGCCAGCGCAACTTAGTGCACCTGACTCCCGGATTGGAGCAGTGCTCGCCGCCCCGGATGTCGAAAAGCCATTTCCCGACTCCGAGATTTTTGTTCCGTATACTCGCTTATTTCTATCGGTTGTTCGGGAACGCTCAGAACGCAGTCCATGTTCCCACATGTCCGATTATTCGCGCATTGGCCGCTTTCGGGAATATTCTCGGCACATAAATATCATGGGTAGGCGTACAGAATTCCAATCCTGTTCCACCCGAGTGCTCAGATTCCATAAAGTTTCACAATGTGAGAGCGATGCCGCTCATTCGCATCCGGCCAGGTTGACGCGCAACCGGATCGCGGCACAACTCAAATGTGTCGTGTCAGGTTGAACTTCACTGCCATTCAAGGTCAGGGAACGTACAACAGATACGACAACCAGTCTGTTTCCTCCGGCGGAGCTAGGTCTCCGCCAAACTCTGGGAGCCTAAGCGGCTCCCATTTTTTTGAGCTCTCATCTCCACATGATCATGCGCCGGCCCCTAAAGTGGAAGAGATTGACTGCGCTACCCCGTTGAGCTGAATCAGGCGATCACGCTGTTCTTTAGGACTCGCCCACCTCTGGCTAGATGAACTAGAAATTGCGCCCACGACTATTCCCCGCGAACTGAAGACTGGCACAGCGATGCAATAAAGTGCGTTGTGAACCTCGCCATCGTCGACGCCGAATCCCTTGTTGCGCGTGCGATGTAGTTCTCGTTCGATTGCGGCTGGATCCGTGATCGTTTTATCCGTTAGCTTTGGAAAGGGCCCGCTGGATATATACGCCCGTTGCTCGTCGACCGTCATGTGCGAGAGCAACACCTTGCCGATAGCAGAACAGTACGCCTCCAGCTGCCCGTTCTCGCGCGTGAACACCTCCTCTCCTTCAAATACCGATTTCGCGAGGTAGGTAACCATGTCGTTCTCCAGAAGGCCAAAGTGGGTCGTGGTTTCCAACGCGACACTTAGTTGGTCCAAAAAGGGCCGTACTAGTTCCGACAGCACTGCATGTGGTGTGTACCCCTCCAACTTCTTCAGAAAAACTGGGTTGGGCAAATATCGTCCACGTCTGGATCGGCAGATGAGCCCGGCCGAATGGAGGGCATTCAGATGCCTGTACAGAGTCGATTCCGGCACCCCGAGCTGGACACTCATTGCGTCTGATTCGAATACACCGTCCTGCGCAACAAGTGCTCCGAACAAGGCCATCGCCTTGTCGAAGGAAGACATGGATCGTGTCACACGGATCTCCATTTATCACATTGTGATAGCAATTGGCCTGCCTCGGATTGCAGTGTCAAGTATATCGCGTAGTTAGCGATCTACATTCCAAGTTACTTACGGACGCGAACCAGACCATGATCTCCAGAGATGAAATTCAAAAGGCTGCGGATGCACTGTTCAACGCACACGCTGGACAAACCTACTGCGCGCCAGTGCGTGATCTCATTGGTCTTGATCCGCAAGCCGGATACGAGGTCCAGGCGATCAACACAGCCCGGTGGGTATCCGCAGGGCGACGGATTGTTGGCCGGAAAATTGGCCTGACGTCAGCGGCAGTCCAAAATCAACTTGGCGTAGACCAGCCCGATTTTGGCGTCCTCTATGCGGATATGGAATATTGCGACGGTGATGAAATTCCGTTGTCAGCAACTCAACAACCCAAGGCCGAGGCTGAAATAGCCGTTATACTCGGCAGGGACATCAACGCGCAGGATACAACGCCAAGCGAACTGATCCGAGCCATAGACCACGTCGTGCCTGCCATCGAAATTGTGGGCAGTCGTATCAAGGACTGGGATATCCGCATTTCGGATACGATCGCGGATAACGCCTCATCAGGCCTATATGTCCTGGGCGGTCCTGTTCGTGCACTGCATGGGCTTGATCTCGTCAATGCTGGCATGGTGATGAAATGCAATGGACGCCCGGTTTCATATGGCGCCGGCATCGCGTGCCTTGGAAATCCGCTAAACGCCGCACTCTGGCTCGCACGAAAATGCGCAGAGCTCGGAGCACCTCTCAAGGCCGGCGACGTCGTTCTGACAGGTGCTCTTGGCCCGATGGCCTCAATGGAGCCTGGTGATCTGTTTGAAGCAGATATCGAAGGTATTGGGTCGGTTCGCCTCGCAATTGCGGCGAAATAGGAGACATTGGAAATGACAACTCTCAAGAAGACCAAGGTTGCGATCATCGGATCCGGAAATATCGGAACTGACCTCATGATCAAGGTCATACGCAAGTCAAAGGGTCTCGAAATGGGCGCGATGGTCGGGATCGATCCCGACTCGGACGGCCTTGCCCGGGCAAAGCGCATGGGTATCGCGACCACGCATGAAGGAATTGAGGGTCTCGTTAAGCTCGACGTGTGGCCCGAAATCGGAATTGTCTTTGATGCGACATCTGCTGGCGCACACAAGCGGCACAATGAAGTCGTCACGTCCGCCGGAAAGGTGATGATCGACCTCACGCCTGCGGCGATCGGGCCGTATGTCATACCCGTCGTCAATGGTGACGCGCATCTGGATGCGTCAAATGTCAACATGGTCACTTGCGGCGGGCAGGCGACGATCCCAATCGTGGCAGCAGTAGCATCCGTCGCGACAGTCCACTATGCGGAGATCGTCGCTTCCATCGCCTCCAAGTCAGCCGGGCCGGGAACGCGGGCCAACATTGATGAATTCACCGAGACCACCTCAAAGGGTATAGAAGAGGTTGGAGGAGCCCGGAAAGGCAAAGCCATAATCGTCCTGAACCCGGCGGAGCCTCCGATGATCATGCGCGATACGGTATTCACCCTCTCTAGTGGCGCAGATGAGCCGACAATTGAGGCCTCAATCGAAGCAATGGTTGCAAAGGTCAATGCCTATGTGCCCGGCTATCGGATGAAGCAAAAGGTTCAGTTCGAACGGTTCGGCTCGAACAACCCGGTCAAGATTCCGGGCCTGGGCACGTTTGAAGGCATCAAGACCAGCGTCTTCCTGGAAGTCGAGGGTGCGGCCCACTACTTGCCTGCATACGCGGGAAATCTCGACATAATGACGTCAGCTGGCATTGCGACCGCTGAGAAGATCGCCGCGCAGCGGCTAGCCAAGGAGACTGCCTGATGGCGTTCGATCCAAAATCCGACAATCTTTACATTCAGGACGTCACTCTGCGCGACGGGATGCATGCGATCCGACACCAATACGGTATCGAGCACGTCAGCAAGATTGCCGCCGCCCTTGACCAGGCCGGGGTCGACGCAATCGAGATTGCACATGGAGACGGCCTGAATGGCTCAAGCTTCAATTATGGTTTTGGTGCCCACACAGACTGGGAGTGGATTGAAGCCGTCGCAGATTCAGTGAAAACGGCGAAACTGACCACGCTCCTCCTTCCCGGGATCGGAACGATCGAGGAGCTGAAGCATGCCTACAAGCTTGGCGTCAGGTCTGTCAGGATCGCCACACACTGCACGGAAGCCGACGTATCGAAACAGCATATCGGTGTTGCCAGAGATCTGGGTATGGACACGGTTGGCTTTCTTATGATGTCCCACATGGTTGAGCCTGAGAAATTGGCTGAACAAGCCGCCATGATGGAAAGCTATGGTGCCGAATGTATCTATGTCACCGATAGTGGCGGCGCGCTCGACATGGATGGATACATCGCACGGCTTCAAGCCTACGAAAAAGTCCTGAAGCCGGAAACTGAACGGGGTATCCACGCCCACCACAATCTGTCGCTTGGCGTCGCCAATTCCATTGTCGGCGTTCAACATGGCGCAAGACGCGTGGATGCTTCGCTGGCCGGCATGGGTGCCGGGGCCGGAAACGCACCGCTTGAGGTGTTCATCGCAGCCGCCGAGCGAAAGGGGTGGAAGCATGGATGCGATCTTTTCGCGCTCATGGATGCCGCTGAGGAACTTGTCCGCCCACTCCAGGACCGCCCCGTCCGCGTTGATCGCGAAACGCTCTCGCTGGGCTATGCCGGGGTGTACTCGTCCTTCCTCCGGCATTCAGAGAAGGCAGCGAAAGATTATGGGATCGATACACGTGAAATCCTGGTTGAACTAGGACGTAGGCGTATGGTTGGTGGCCAGGAAGATATGATCGTCGACGTAGCCCTGGATATATTGAAAGAACAACAATCCACTCAAAAACTTGCGACGTGAGCGACCAATCTTTATTGACTGTTGTCTTGCATCGCGGTCACGATGCGAGACTACAATCATCTATCTGGTATCAATCTCTCGATGCAGCCTGTTGTAATTGTGACGGCTGCGAGATTCAATCTGTCTGGACGAACGGCGCAGTCAGAACACGCTCAATCTGCTTATGTGCGTACAGTGCTTTTGGCTCGGTGAGCGCACTTTTTCATCGCCTTTTGACCTAAGCGAGCAACCTTGAAGTTTCCATGATAAATTGAAATTGGCACGCCTTCTGCATTCCCCTGACGCGGGAGGCAGATCCATGCTTGTTCACACGATAGAAGACCTGAACGATACCCTCGCCAGGTATGACTACACCGCCAATCTCTCACGCGGGAACTGGGCCTGGGAATTCGCCCGGCGCAATTCCGCGCTGAAAGCCGCCGCCTATGCTGCGCAACCTGACTTTGAAACAAGAACGGCATGTTGTGACATACAGCTTCTCCGGCTTTGCGAGCAGGACCGCCAAGCCGAAGACTGGGGACTTCTCTATTTTCCGAACCCAGATCAGTCGGCCCTTACCACGCATGTCTTCTGGTCCGACAAGACCTATCCCCGCAAGGTCGCCGTTCACGTGCGTGAAAGAGAGCGCGGCGAGATCGACGAAATCTTCGAAAAGAGCACGCGCCTCTGCAAGATCATCCATCTCGTGGATGCCTTCGAGCACGAACACATCCTTGTCAAAGGTAAGAAGTGCTCGATCCAGGTCAGGTGCAGTGGCAAGTCGCTCTTGTCCCTCGAGCCTGTAAAAATGGAATTCTCCATCTCGGGATTCAGCACAATGCAGGATCACGTGAATGCGCTGAACCGTGCCCAGAAGGTCTACGGCGACGACGACATGTCGCCTCCTGTCTGGTCACGCAAGGGCCTCGGCTATCGCAACGCTCTTGTCGCCTTGGATGCCCACGACGCGGGACTCACCTATCGTGAAACCGCGACGATTTTCTATGGTGAGAAGCGCATCTCGGAAGAATGGGGCGGACCGTCGTCCGCCATGAAGTCCGAAATGGCCCGCCTGCTCGCCAAGGGCCAGCGCCTTCGGGACGGCGAATATTTCTCCCTTTTGGAAGAGAACCTTTGACCTGCCCCTCCGCACATCGAAGAGCGCATACGACGTCATCCGGTCGAACGCTCTATTTCGATTAGCGGCTTACGAACTGGTAGACACCTCTTAGTATCTCAAAGCACTTGTAAGCATCGCCCCTCCCCCGCCTGCTGACGCGGGGCTGTCCGGGAGACGAGAGCCCTCCACCTCGTCCACGTCACCTGACCGGGCCCGGCTCGTCTCCGGTCACGCGGCCACCCGTTCGGGTCGCCGCGCGCTGCGGGGGCTCGCCGGCGGGGGCCGCGCTTTGCTTCCCACTGGCCTTACGGCCAGAGGGGTCAGGCGCGCGTGGCCTCTCGATACCTCAATCTGCCTCGGGCGATGGCATGAGCCATTTGCCGAGAACGGTCACATCCTGGCGCTCGTAGCCGAGGGCATTGTAGAAGGCAGTCGCGGTCTCGTTCTCCCCGCGCACCATGAGCTGCACCTTCGGCGTCCCCCGCGCCGTCAGCCAAAGCTCGGCTTCGGCCATCATTTCGCGCCCATGGCCGCAGGCTTTACGGTCTGGGCTGACAGCCAGATAGTAGATCCAGCCGCGATGGCCGTCATGGCCGACCACGGCGCTGGCAATGACATCGTTATCTAATGTACCGACGAGGATCGTGGCATCGCGGGATGCGATCGACCGGTCCATGTCTGCATTCGGGTCGTCCCATCGCCGGGTCAGCGCACACGCCTCCCAAAGCGCAATCAGCGCTGCGCGGTCAGCTTCCCGGAAGTCTCGTATATCCAAGGCCATGGCTGTCGGGTCTGGAAGGATTCGTATCCACGGCACCAGCCTGCCTGTTTGGTGTTTGAAAGCGTGGACAAGCTTTCCCAGCAGCCGGGAGGGGGCGGACGGCGCGTCTGCCCGGGCGCGGCCCGCGCGCAAGGCGCCGGTGACCTGGGTCCGCCGGTTCTTTCCGTGCCTCCTACCTTTCCGCCTTGCCCCCGGCCCTCATACGCCCGGGCGCCCGCACCTTTCGTCCGCCCCCTCCCGCCTGCCGGGAAAGGCACGCGGGCGAGGTTCAATTTTGCGAGGCTGACATGACCCCTTCACACGAGACTCCCGCTCCCCTTGGAACAGCGACCGGACCAGATTTGCGGGACACGCCCCGCATCTATGTCGCCTGTCTTGCCGCGTATAATAATGGACGGCTCCACGGGGCGTGGATCGACGCGACAGAACCGGACGAGATGATGCAGGGCGTCCGCGCCATGCTGGCGGCGTCGCCTGAACCGGGTGCGGAGGAATGGTCAATTCATGGTGCGACCAGAAAGTCGCATCTGTTGAGTGAGGCAGGGATGCCTCTGGTCGAGCCTTCTCGACCATTTCTAGCCGGAGCGTGCGAGCTGGGTAACCGGCTGGTGCGAAGCCTCCGGAAACGAGCGGGGAGCTGGCAGCCACACGCCGGTGAACCGCCCAAGGAGAAGACCGGTATGGTGAACGAAAGTGAATCTGTGTTGATGCGTCGTTACCCATCAGTCCCCCGGAAGTGGCTTTTACGGGGAGCAAGGGAATGGGCTGGGGGCACGTGGATCCCTCAGTCGGAAGGTCGATATTCCCCGGCGTATAGCAGGCACCTAACCCGGTCGCATCTCACAGATGCGGAACTGAGTAACCCCGATGAGGTCCGGTCGCTGGCAACAGCATTCGGTAAGCGGCTCGCAAGAGCCGCCCAACTCCTCAGCGGGTGTAGGAAGTTATCAGAAGCAAATGCCGCCAGCCGAAAGGCACGGGGAATACATAACCCGGCGGATAGGGCCATGCCCAACCTGAAAGGGTGCTGACAGATGACTGGTGAGTCCCCCGTAATCTCATGGAACAGCAACCGAACCGTTCGTGAAAAGATGGACGGGCCGCAAGGCCTGATCGTAAGCGGCGGAACTGTTCAATGGCAGACCATTGACTGGCCTGCCGCCTATCGAACCGTCAGGACGCTGCGCCGGAGAATCTATCGGGCGACTGAAATGCGGGACTGGAAGACGGTTCGCTCGTTGCAAAAGCTGATGCTGCGCAGCCGGGCGAACCTGCTCGTTTCCATCCGAAGGGTCAGCCAGATCAATCGCGGGAAAGCCTCTCCCGGTGTCGATGCGCGAACCGCACTGACGCCGACCGAGCGGGCCGACCTTGCGAACCAGCTGGGGAACCTCAAGGCATGGGAGCCGCTTCCAGCCCGGAGGGTGTATATCCCTAAAGCGAGCGGTAAGAAGCGGCCGCTCGGAATCCCGTCCCTCATCGACCGGTGCCAGCAGGCCATTGTGCTCAATGCACTTGAGCCCTGTTGGGAAGCGCAGTTCGAGGGGACAAGCTACGGGTTCCGGCCCGGTCGTAGCGTCCATGACGCCATCGAGCGGATATATCTGGCAACGAAATCCGGGTCCAAACGGGTCTGGGTTCTTGATGCCGATATCAAAGGCTGCTTCGACAATATCGACCACGACGCCCTGATGGAGGCCATCGGCAACTTCCCCGCAAGGGGAATGATCCGCCGTTGGCTGAAGGCAGGCTATGTGGAAGATGGCGTGTTCCACGCCACCGAGCAGGGCACACCGCAAGGCGGGGTCATCAGTCCCCTACTTGCGAACATCGCCCTGCATGGAATGGAAGAAGCGCTGGGCATTGAGTATCGCGGAGGCACGAGCGCCTCATACGTGAAACCTCACTGCCCTGTCTTTGTGCGGTATGCTGATGACTTCGTCGTCATCTGCCACACCGAGACGCAAGCGCTTGAGGCCAGGACACGGGTTGCGGCCTTTCTCGCCGGGCGCGGTCTTTACCTCTCCGAGGAGAAGACCAGCATCCGGCACATACGGGAAGGCTTCGACTTCCTCGGCTTCAATGTCCGTTCCTACAAGGTGGCAGACCGCGCCGCTGGCACGAAGACCCTGATCAAACCTTCCAAGGACGCCGTCAAAGCGTTCAGGAAGAAGCTCAGGGACCTGTTCCGCGCCCATGTCGGTTCGGATCAGGGGCAGCTGCTTGCAGCTGCCAATCCGGTGATACGTGGATGGTGCAATTACTACCGCTACAGTGTCGCCGGGAAAATCTTCTCGGGGATCGAACACTATGTCCATGTCCGGCAACGTCGCTGGTGCCACCGTGCCCATGCGAGGAAGCTGAAACACTGGTGGATGCGGAAATACTTCGGGCGGCACTATAACTGCCCGAACTTCAGCTACACCTTTATGGACAAGCAGTCTGGTGCGTTCATGATCCATCCAGCCGCGATCAAAATCGTGCGCTGGACGATGGTGAAGCACCGCAACTCTCCCGACGATCCGTCTCTCGCCGACTACTGGCGAAACCGGACCCGCCGGATGGGAGGGACTGACCTCACGCGCAGTTGGCAGAAGGTTGCGCAGCGGCAACGGCACACGTGCCCGACCTGCCGCGAGAGCCTCTACAATGGCGAAACCATCCGCATGTCTCATGTGGATGGGGACAGGACGAACGGTTCCTACCGGAACCTGCGACTTGTCCACGCCGACTGCCGCCGCGCGGCACAACAGGGACTTGCTTGAGCCGTGTGCGGGGAAACTTGCAAGCACGGTTCTGAGGGGACGGGTCGGCGGCAACGCCGACCTGTTACCCGACACTATGAGGGGTTCGAAGGCGCGCGCATTTCCGAATATGCCTCCTTCGAGACAGTTTGCGCCCTTGCGGACTTCATCACCGAACACGGGAGCCTTGGAGCGAAACTCTACCGCGAATTCGGCGATGACCTTGAACAGGCTCACGCCGCGTTTGAAGACTATGCAGGCGAATATCGCAGCGCCGCAGACTTTGCCGAGGAAGTGACGCGCGACAGCGGGACAGAGATTCCGGCCTCGCTCGATTACTATATCGACTGGACCGCGCTTGCCCGCGACATGGCGATGAATGGCGAGATCATGGTGTTCCAGACGGGCTTTGATGAAGTCCACATTTTCTGGAGCCGCTGAGTCATGGCGTTCCGGGAGAGATTTGACCGCTATGTGTGCGAGGGCGACAGCATTGCCGTCGAGATTGACGGCTTTCGCGTCACCGCGCGGATCGTCCGCGACGACTGTCCGGATAGTCCAGACGAGCGCCAGGACGGATTCTGGCCATCGCTCAATATTGGCGACCCGGGATTTATCGGACCCGGAAACAATTTCCGCGAGCGGCTGACGAAGGCGCAAGCAGACGCCGAAGCCGTCATGGACGCGTGGCGCAAGGATGAGTGGTTCTATTGCGGAATCGTGCTCGCCATTGAACGCGAAAGCGTGGAACTGGAATCTCATGCCGCCAGCATCTGGGGTATAGAGGCCAACGATCCGAGGTCGGAGAACGCCTACCTGACTGAAGTCGCATGCGAACTGCTCCCCGAAGCCTTGCAAGCCGGGCACAGAGCCTTAGCGCGTTTGATGGCGTCCGCACCTGCACGGGTCGCGCAGGCATGAGCGCGCTGGATGACCTATTAGGGCCACGTCCGCACATGACCCTCGTCATAGAGGAGTCCCGCGTCGTCGAAATCTGGGTCGATGGCCGCGCGCCGCTGATTGGCCTGCATGACTATGACTGGGGCGAGACCGATCCGGACGCAAACCGCGACGCGGAAGGCCTCCCCTTCAGCCCGATCAACTGGAAAGGCCCGGCATGGGCGCTTGGCCTTTCACTTTACCCGCCAGAACAGGAGGACAATCCCATGGCACAACCCGCACTGAAAACACTTCCCCTTGAGCAACTCCATATCAGCAAGCTCAACATGCGGCACAACCGCAAGGCGCCTGATGTCTCCGACATCTTGCCCTCCATCCGGGAGAAAGGAATCCGCCAGACACTTCTGGTGCGCCCCGAAGGTGATGGCTATGGCGTCGTCGCGGGACGGCGGCGCTTCCATGCCTTGCAGGTCATTGCCGCTGAGACCGGCAAGTCAATCGCCGTCCCGTGCGCAATCATGGAAGCGGATGACGACGCCGCAGCGGTGGAGGCCTCGCTCATCGAAAATGTCGCCCGCCTGCCCGCCACGGAAATGGAGCAATACAATGCGTTCGGAAAGCTGGCGCATGCAGGCCGGACGGTGGAAGAGATTGCCGGACATTTCGGGGTCACGGACCTGAAAGTCCGGCGTATCCTCGCCCTCGCCAATCTCTCCAGCCCGATCCGTGCGCTTTACGCCAAAGACGAAATCGACCCGGAGACAATCCGCGCGCTCACACTTGCTACGAAGGACCAGCAGGCAGACTGGCTGGCCCTGTTTCGAAGTGAAACAGAGCGCGCGCCCATGGGCCGCGCCTGCAAGGCATGGATCACGGGCGGGGCCACCATCACGACCGACAAGGCGCTGTTTGATCTGGCGATCTATGAAGGCAAAGTGGCAGCTGACCTCTTCGGTGAGACAGGTGTCTTCGCAGAGGCCGACACGTTTTGGAAAGCCCAATCGGCAGCGCTTGCGGCCAAGGTCGAGACCTACATTGACGCCGGGTGGCGCAATGTAGAGGTTCTCGAACGCGGGAAATATTTTGCCAGTTGGGAGTATTTGAAGCGCCCCCGGACGAAGGGCGGCAGCGTGATTGTCGAAGTCCGCGATGATGGCACTGTGACCTTCCATGAGGGCTACATTACGCAGGCCGAAGCCCGGAAACTGGAGAAGCGCGCAAGGCCGGACGGTGATGCGGAAGCAGCCGACACCAAGCCCGAAATGTCCGGGCCGCTCGCACAATACATTGCCCTCCACCGCCATGGCGCAGCGCGTACAACCTTGCTTGGACACCCTGGAATCGCCCTCCGGCTGATGGTGGCGCATGCCATGGTCGGGTCCGCTCTTTGGACTGTCAGGCGGCACGACTTCCTCGCCCGGAAGGAGGACATACAGGCCAGCGTGGAGGCATCACGCGCCGCCGCAGAAATGCGGGCCGCCGGGGACCATGTCCGCAGCCTGTTTGACGCCCATGGGGTCGCATCCCTGCGCGCAAACGGGGACGCCTATCACCTCAGCGAGGTCTTTGCGGCGCTGCTCGAAATGAACGATGCGGAAACCCTGACCGTGCTGGCTTTTGTGATGGCGGATACGCTGGAAGCGGGCGGCCCGGTTGTGGAAGCCGTCGCTGTCGCCACCGAAACCGACATGGCCGCTTACTGGAAGCCGGAGCGTGTCTTCCTTGATCTCGTTCGGGACAAGCGCGCCATTAACGCCATGGTGGCAGACATTGCGTCTCCATCGACGGCGAAAGCAGCGCTCACAGACACGGGCAAAGCCCAGAAGGAACTGGTCTGGAACCGGATCACTGGCGAAGAGTGTGAGGCCAATCCGGGCTGGCGTCCGGGATGGATGCAGGTGCCGCCTACGCGCCTTGTTACAAACGCAGGGTCGCCGCCAGCAGATGCATGGGTCCGGATCGCCAGCCTGTTTACCTCTGGCGAGGACGAAGCTTCTCCCGAAGACCAGTCTGTCGCAGAGCAGGACGCCGCCTGACATGTTGCAGTCTCCTTGTCCGTGGAAGCGAAAGCCGTTCGGCAGCATGCCGGGCGGCATTTCCACATGCTTCTACCGGATGAGTGTGTACTCCTGCGGTTCAGATCAAGACAGATGCGCCTCCGAAAAATCGCCCGTCTGTGGGTTTCTTTTTGCCTCCGAGTGCGATTGCCAAAGCGGTCTGTTCCGCTCTCCGCTTGCCCCGAAAGACCCCTTGTTCCCGTCTATTGCCGTGTGACCTGGACGACACGAAACGGCCCTGAAACCGGACAGTCCCACGAATTTCCCCGCCGCTTTGCGGCTCCTCGCGAGACAAATTCATGCGCCTGTCCGGTGCTCCGCTTTGCTGCGCCCTTGCAGGTTCAGGCCCGCCCCGCGCCGTCCGGGCGGTCCGGCGTCGACGGGGACAAGGTGTCCCTCGAAGACAGCCACGGAAACGAAAAGGAGACCCCCATGGCAAACGCACTCGGATATGTCAGCGAAACCAAAACCGGCTTCGAAGGCGCCCTCGCAATGATGAACCTCTCAGCCGCCATCCGCATCGAAAAGAACGCGGACAAAGCTGAAGAGGCCCAGCCGGACTACCGCATCTTCGCCGGTGAGACCGCGACCGAAATCGGCGGCGGCTGGATGCGCAAGGCAAAGTCTTCCGGCCGCGAATACGTCTCCCTGACCCTCGCAGATCCGCAGATTGGCCCGCGCCGCATCTACGCGAACCTCGCACCGGTCAAAGGCAAGAAAGGCCGCCACGTGATCCTCTGGAACCCCAAGGACTAGCCCCGCACTCATCGCCAAACTGGCCGCTCCGGAGATCATTCCGGGGCGGCTTCTGGCATGTTTAATTCGCTCGATAGAGGGGCATCTGTATGCTTACGAAGTCATGCGCGCTGCGCATGGTTAAACAGGGTATCGCCGCGGAGCCGCATATCTTCGTGACTCCCAATTAGAATTTTCTTTTGTTTTCTGGGACGTGTTGAAGCCGCCACGTTGATCTGTGCCCGGCAAGACGGGGTACGGGGAATGAACGAGGCAAAAGGACGTCCAAGTCCTTTCCTGACGACGAAAGAGGCGGCGGCTTATCTGCGTATCACGGTTCGCACGATGGAGAACTGGCGCTGGTCGAACAATGGACCGCAATACAGAAAACATGGCGGCACCGTCGTCTATCATGTCGATGATTTGAATGATTATTCGACCGTCTGGAATAGGTCCCGGGGAGGCGGTCATGGCGCTTGAAATCAGGGCATTGAGAACAGATTCAATCACATTGTCGATGGCCAATTGGAGACTTCTTTCGAGCAACTGGAGGGGCTTTTCATGAGCCTCCGCGCAGTATTTTGGAGCGGTATTTCTGTGCTCGGAGTGGCATTGACAGGCCTTCCGGCGACTGGTGTTTTACCGCCCATATTACTCTACAATCCGAGCGAAAGTGCTCCGCTTGGGTGGTATCGCGTCGAACCTTTGGAGGTGATTTCGCGGGGTGATCTGGTTGTCTCGAACCTGCCAGAGGCCGCTTCGAGACTCGCGATCCAGAGGCGCTATCTTGCGCCAGGCATCCCCGTCATCAAGAACGTCCGGGCGCTCGAAGGCGACACGGTTTGTGAGATCAAGGGTGTGTTACAGATCAACGGGACTTCGACTGTCCGCCTGCTATCAACAGATAGTATGGGACGCGCCCTGCCGTCTCCCTGGACGGGCTGCAGGCAGCTTCAGGCAGAAGAGGTTCTGCTCCTTTCTGATCGCACACCGGATTCCTTTGATGGACGGTATTTTGGAGCGGTCAGGGAGGGCGACATCATTGGTCGTGCGGTGTGGATAGGCGGTGATCGGAAGGAGCATGCAGAAGGGTTGATTGGGAAAAATGGGGACAGATCGGAATGCAAGATAAAAGCTCATGGAGCCAATGAGGGTCTATCACCTTGTCTGCACATCGATTTTTATGGTTCCATGCCTCAGTGTGTAGCTCTGTGGTTTGATGGAATCCTCAGCAAGGACTACAGATTGGCATGGTTCCATTCGCAGAAACTGGCCTGTTTTCCGCTGGATCGGTTCAAATGAGCACGCCGCAGGACAATCCCTTCACTCCCAGACCTGGCAGGATTCGGTCTGCCGGATCAGGGGGGCGCGCGAAGACCTATCTGACGCGGATGACGAAGGCGCTGTCGTCCGTCGGCGGCGTTCGCCGCACTACCCTTCCCGCCCGGCCCCGTATCGGTGCACGCGGTGGGCAGAGGCGCGTCATCGTCAAGGCACGCATTGTGCGCATGTCGGCATCGAGCGTGGCGGCACTGGCAGCCCACATCGGATACATCCGGCGCGACGCAGCGCTGGAAGAGAAGGATCGCGGGAAACTGTTTGACGCCATGAGCGAGGATGCCAACGCGTCCGATCTCGTCAAATCCATTACCGAAGACAGGCATCATTTCCGGTTCATTGTTTCGCCCGAAGACGGCGCCGAAATGGCAGACCTCAAGCCCTTCGTCCGTGATCTCGTCTCGCAGATGGAAACCGATCTGGGGACGCGGCTCGAATGGGTCGGCGCAGTCCACCATGATACGGGCCGGCCGCATGCGCATTTGGTCATCCGGGGGCGGCGTGAAGATGGCTCTGACCTTGTCATGCCGCGGGCGTATATTTCGCATGGGATCCGGGAGCGGGCCGAGGACCTTGTAACGCTGGAACTCGGGCCTGAAACTCGGCTCGAGCAGGAGCGCAAACTTCAATCGGATATCGCTGCCGAGCGCGTGACACGGATCGATCATTTTATCGCGCGTCAGGTAGGTCCCGAACAGGAATTTCGGTTGAAGGATAGTCCTTCACAGTATCGTACTTTGCATGCCGCGCGGCTGCGGACTCTGGAACGGCTTGGGCTTGCAGAGAAACTCGGAGCTGGACGCTGGCAGATGAAGGAGAATTTCCGCGAGGTTTTGCGGGGCTTGTCGGAAAGGCACGACATCATCAAGACGATGAACCGTGCTCTTGCCGGACGCGGTGACCGGCGGCTCGATACGGACGCTATCTTCGACAAGTCCGATCCCGGCGGGCGGAGCGTGACGGGCGTGGTTCTTCAGACGGGTCTTACGGGTGAAGCGCATGACCGGACCTATGTCATCATCGACGGTCTGGATGGGCGCGCCGTGTTTGTGGAGCTGGGTGTCGCCGGCGAGGTCGAGGAAGTAAAGCGCGGGGCGATTGTGACGGTGTCTCCGCCGAACATTGAACCGAAGCCGTCAGACATCACGATTGATCGGATCGCACGCGCGAATGGTGGGAGCTATTCGGCAGGTCTGCACCAGGCGGACGATCCCCGATACAGCCCGGAATTTGTCGCGGCTCATGTGCGACGGCTGGAGGCTTTGCGGCGGGCTGGTCATGCAGAGCGTTCAGCTGATGCGGAGTGGAAGGTTCCACCGGATTATCTAGACCGAGCGAGTTCGTACGAGCGGGCACAGGCGCGGTTACGGGCGGCGCAGGTGTTAGTTCGCTCGGAGCTTGGCTTGGCAGATCAGGAAACGGCCCTTGGTGTGACCTGGCTGGATGACGTCCCTGCCCCGTCTGGCGTGCCGCTCGGATTCGGAAAAGAGGTGGCTGAGGCGCAGGTGAAGCGACGGGCGTTTCTGACGGGGATTGGAATGAAGGTAGCGGCTGGCACTGGCTTGTCTGCGGCACAGAAGACGGAGTTGATGAAGCGAGATTTCGCGCGAGCTGCCCGGACGCTGAGCGTAGAGATCGGTAAGCCATATTCGCCAGCGCCGGAACGAGGACATGTCGATGGTACGTATCGCGAGCATGTGTCTCGGGTGAGTGGGAAGTTCGCGGTGATTGAGCGGCAGAGGGATTTTACGATTGTACCTTGGCGGCAGGTGCTGGAGCAGCGGCGCGGGATGGCCGTGTCGGGTGTCGTGCGCGGGGGACGGATTTCGTGGGCGCTGGGGCGCGGGATTGGAATAGCGGATTAATATTGGTAGCACTAGTTTGGCCAGTGCCTCCATTACTATTTGAGCCAATCATTCTTTGTGTATGCAATCCGAACTTAGATGGCGACGCGCAGCGTGAACGCCGCCCTTCCGCGCCGCCACACCAAGGCTCTGTTCGTCCATTAGACTTTACTCAGGAGAACGAGTCCTTTACCCACTCTTAACTAAGAATGGGCAGAAGACCCATTTCCGAGGGCCACGTGATTTACGTATCAACATCCAAGGTAATCGAATTGACTGGCTTGTCCGCTGTGGTTCTGCGCGAGTGGACGCGGCGCCGTGCGCTAATACCCGCAGATATACCCGCAGCCGGAAAGGGCAATGCGGCAAAGTTCAGTTGGAGAACAGTACTCATCATTCGGATTGCCAATCAGCTGAAAGAGGAGTTTCACCTACAACTCCAAGCCCATGCGCCGCAGTTTTCCGAGTTACGTGAGGTGCTTTCAGAACATTCATTTCTGGCGCTTTATGGAACCGCCATTGTTTGCAGCCCAAGCGAACCGTGGAGATTATCGCGGGCCGATGAGTTTGGCCCGACTTGTGCCTTTCTCAAACTACCTCTTCATGACCATCTGGAAGCCATTTGCGGAGCGTTCGGTAAAGCAAGCCCACGAACACGATCGCAACAGTTTGACTTATTTCCGGCAACCGAAATCAGAACTATGCGAGTCGACTTTGAGCGTAGCGGGCGTGATGTCGGACGGAGGCAAGCATGAAACGTGCGCCCCGTGCAGTCAAATGGCTACCGAATCACTGGCAAATGTTCGTCTTTTGTTCTATGCCGTTAGGCACTAGTCCAACAGGTTTCCCCAATGACTGACACGATCTTCGACGAATGGCTCCGACGTCTCGGTTATGCCGATTTTGGAAAGTCTCTCCATCGTAGCGCTGCCGATGTCGACCCGCGCCACCCATATGCGCCAGAATTGAATGCTCTGCTTGCCGAGGACGGTTCGATTCGTGCCCGGGCTGTGTTCGATGTTGACGGCGTCCCTACCGTGGTTTTCGTAAGTGGAGATGGAACTCCGCTTACGAAGGTAGAGCTTAACCATGTTCGGCAGCGTGTGTGGAATCAGAACCTAGCGCAAATCATCTTGGAAATTGACAGTGACCGGGTATTGGTTCGACCGGTTATCAAGGCTCCGGATTCACTAGAAATTGTCACTGCGGAAGAAGCACGTCCAGACGGGCCTTTCTCCGGTTTCGACGTATCCTCAAACAGTCTCGCACGCCGTCTCCCAGAATGGTTCGACGCTGGGGATCGGGTTGATCGCATGCTTCTCACAAACTTGTCGGTTTGTGTGCGCGAGGTGGCGCAGGCTGGTTACGGCGAGCTACCAGTAGACGATTTTTCTCGACGTCTGGCTGAATTACTCATGGGTCAGGTGCTGTTCGTTTCCTATCTTGAACATCGCGGCATAGTCAGCGACGTATATCGCTCTCACCATAAGGTTGGACGCCTGCATCAGTTGGTTACAGAACGCGACATTGGCGGAGTGCGCCGCCTTATTGACAGGCTCAAAGAAGACTTCAACGGAGACTTCCTAAGCGATGACCGACACGATCCATGGCAGTCTCTCAATGCTTTTGGATTTGAAGCGCTGGAACGTTTTCTTAACCGCACCGATATGAGTACCGGCCAAGGCGACTTTTGGAACTACGATTTTAGTCTGATTCCCGTCGAGTTGCTGTCGGGACTCTATGAGTCCTTTCTTTCAGAAGACGTACAATCGTCAACAGGCGCCTATTACACGCCACGCCACCTAGCAATGCTGGCTGTTGACCAGGCTTTCAGCGCGTCGGCCGATCCACTGCAGGAGACAGTGTTCGATGGCGCGTGTGGCTCTGGAATTCTTTTGACAACAGCTTTTCGCCGGATGATCGCACTGACAGAAGCACGCGAGGGTTCGCCGCTTAGTTTCAAGCAACGCCGCCAGTTGCTGGCCAGGCACATCTTTGGCGCAGATATCAATGAAATGGCATGTCGTGTGACGGCGTTCAGTCTATATCTATCCCTATTGGAGGGCCTTGATCCGTCAGATATCCGCGAAGCACAGAGCAAAGAGCGAGTGAAACTCCCTACGCTGAAAGGGGTGAATCTTCTGTTCGGAGCCACAGGTGACTTTTTTAGCCCGGACCACGGATTCAACGGTCGCACATTTTCTCTTGTCCTTTCCAACCCTCCATGGATCGAGCCACGCGGCAGCGACGTGACGAGCGCCGACATTTGGGCACAACAGATGAAGGCCCCCGTAGGACATCGGCAAGTTGCTGCGGCGTTCTCAATCAGAGCCTTGGAGTTTCTCTCCGACGGCGGGCGCCTTTGCTTGATCCTTCCAATTAATTTGTTTCTCGGGCCATCGAAGCAGTCCTTCGTGAAACATCTATTCGAGACTGCTCGTCCAATCCGGTTGATCAACTTCGGTGATTTTCAAAATTTACTCTTTCCTTCCGCCGAACACACTTGCCACGTGCTATTGGCTGAAAAGCGCAACTCCCGTCCAGTGGTGATCGCTGTTGAGGAACGGTTTGACTACTGTGTGCCGAAGGCTGACATGAGTTTGGCCTACGGTCGCTTGACACTTTCTTCCAACGATCGCCATAGCGTTGCGACACGGGCAGTAATCGACCAGCAAGATATCCTAACTGTATTCATGTGGGGTGACGCGTTCGACCAATCCTTACTCCATCGACTTGGGGTGTTCGGAGAACTCGGCGATTATTGGAGTGGCCCGAAAAAAACAAGGCGCTGGCAAGCACGCAAAGGCATTCACATAATAGATCGGCAACGTGAGCCAGTGAGCGCAGAGCCTCTCCGAGGAATGCCCCATGTCGCCACAACCGCACTGGGCGCTGGTGTCCCCGTACTGCATCCTGATCTATTACAGCCTTGGCCCGAGGAGATTGATCAAGTAAGCCACATTTCTGACGAAGTCCTTGAAGTCTTCAAAGGTCCACGCATTCTGTATACTGATGGATTTTCCAAAGAAGATCTTTCAGTTCGGGCTGCGTACACTGAAAGCACAGCGAGTTTTACGGCGAGTGTGGGTGTTATTTCAGGCCCCCACGACGACGCCCGTCTCCTACGCTTCGTAGCAGCCTATTTGCGTTCGACGTTGGCTCGATATGTCCTTATGTTCCGATCCTGGACAATGTTGTGCGAGCGAAATGCGGTCCGGCTAGTAGACATCGGCGGTTTCCCATTCCACGAACCTGAGAATGCGGATAAGCCTGAGGTAGCACGTAGGGCGTTCGATAGAACGGTCGAGTTGATGCTTAAACTGGAAGGTTTGCCAGATTTAGAGCAACGCCGCGCATATGAAGATATGGAATCGGAAATCGACGAGCACCTGTTCGACTATTTTGCAATTGATGCCTTCGAACGAGCAATCATCTCCGAAACGGTGGCGCTTCTTTTGCCATCAATCCGACCGCGTAGCTTCGGTAATCTTGACACACCAGCTCAAACTCGCGCCGGTCTTTCTGACGTTCGTTCCTATGTTCGTGCACTCGCGACGGCACTCGACGTCTGGATAGCCCGCACAAACGGCAATGGACGTTTTGATGTTTCTGCTCTTTCAAGCTCCGCACACGCTGCGGGCGGAATGGGAGCAATTAGGATTTATTACAAACAGAACAATTCTCTCCGCTCGAAAGCAAATGCACGCAGCGACAGCGATGCCTTGATGGCATTGCTTAATCAGGCCCGCGCCGACGGATTTGGCCGGGTCTCTGCCGGGTTCGGCCTTGGACTAGCGCCTGATGCTTTTGTGTGGACCGACGACGCGTTGATAATCGCCAGGCCCCTGACCCGGCGCAACTTCTCATTACGACAGGCGTTCCGCGATGCCGAAACAATTGTCGAACAAGTTCAATTCAACAACGCAGCAGCGAAGGTCGCATGACTATCGGAGGGGCGCCGCCGGACTGGATTTCCGCATTTCCGCGGCAACCGGTAGAAGCTGCTGCTGCAACGCTTCAGCAAGCGTGGCAGGAACTTGTTCGCCGTAACGCGCCAGGCTTCCAACCGAAAGATCGAGAAGATCGCCTCACTGCAAAATTAAAGTTTCATTGTGATACTGTAGCTCGCAAACGCGGATTGTTGGGATCTTGGAGTGCCGAAAACAAGGTCGGAAATCTTGATGTCGAGTCCGGAGATATCATCTGGCAAAAGCGCACGGATATCTCTTTTCATTGGAACGACGACCAACAAACCATGGTGTTCGTATTTGAATTCAAAAAAGTCAGCCATACAGTGACGAGCCGAAAGGCATACCTGGGTGATGATGGTATGGGCCGTTTCGTAGACGGATATTACAGCCAAGATGAAACTGCAGCAGCTATGGTAGCGCTACTAACAGGTCCCGAAGAAAAAATTGTGCCCAACCTCCAGCACTCCTTAAGCGATGGATCATACGAGGCGAAACTTCGACAGCGCAAGAACGGTAGCAGCAAGCTAATCACTCAGCCATCACAAGTAATCGCGCTGGCTGCCTTCGACACAGACCATGATCGCTCGAACAATCGCGCACCCATACGCTTAGCGCACATATTTCTCGGCTGGCCTACTCCTTAGTCTTAGCTACGTGGCAATCCCGCGTACGGCTGTTGTTGGACCGTACGCCAACGTCGATTGTTGATCAGAGTACTAAGCCTGCCATTCTTTGCCGATAATACGAATACTGTCGACAATTTGCTTAACGGGCTAGCGATCCCCAAAGAAATTGGATCCCACAAATTCTTCCCGGCACTTCACCCACACCACTCACCAGTTCCGAAATCTTCAGAATACCCCCTGATTTCCCCCAATTTCCTCTCTGGAGACTGAGGCGATGATTGGTCAGGTTCAGTGTCATGAAACATGGCACGAACCTCTTCTGGCAGATCCTCCTTGTCTTGCTCGTCGTCCTCCTGGCGCTTTGGTGCGCGACGGAGTGGACAGCGTGGTCGCTTGGCTGGTCACCCCGGCTTGGTGAACCCTTCTTCGTCATCCTCGACATGCCGGTGTACGTGCCCTGGGCCTTCTTCGGCTGGTGGTACGCGTTCGATGCTTACGCGCCGGATGTGTTTGACCGGGGCGGACTTATCGCCGCTTCGGGCGGTGTCGCGGCCATCGTGATCGCGGTAACTGGGTCGATCCTCCGCGCACGCTGGGACAAGCGGGTCTCAACGTTTGGCTCTGCGCGCTGGGCGGAAGGCAAGGATTTGCGTAAGTCCGGACTTTTGAAGCCAGCCGGCGTGTTCCTGGGCCAAGCATCAGGATCCTATCTCCGCCATGACGGACCCGATCATGTCATGGCCTTTGCGCCGACCCGCTCCGGCAAGGGCGTGGGCCTTGTTGTCCCGACGCTCCTCTCCTGGCCGCATTCTGTTCTGGTGCACGACATCAAGGGCGAGAATTGGCAGTTGACCTCAGGCTGGCGCTCGGAGTTTTCCCACTGCGTGCGGTTCGACCCGACCGACGTGGTCTCGGCGCATTTCAATCCCCTGATGGAAGTGCGTAAGGGGCATTGCGAAGTGCGCGACGTCCAGAACATTGCCGATATTCTCGTGGACCCTCAGGGCAAGCTCGGAGATCTCGGGCACTGGGTCGACAAGGCGAACTCCCTGCTCGTCGGCGTGATCCTGCACGTCCTTTATGCCGAGCGCGAGAAGACGCTGGCGCGCGTATCGAGCTTCCTTGCCGATCCCGACCGGACATTCCGCACGACGCTGTCGATCATGCTCCGGACAAACCACCTTGGGACCAGCGATGCGCCAAAGGTTCATCCCGTCGTCGCCGAGACAGCCCGAGAATTGATGAACCAGGCGGAGAACGAGCTCTCCGGCGTGCTGTCAACAGCGCTGCGGTTCCTGTCGCTCTATCGCGACCCGGTGATTGCCGAAGTCACCTCGCGGAGCGATTTCCGGATCGAGGATCTGGTGTCCGGCGACCGGCCGCTTTCGCTCTACCTCGTCGTCCCGCCCTCGGACCTTTCGCGGACGAAGCCCCTGATGCGCCTCATCCTCAATCAGGTGGGCCGGCGGCTGACGGAGCATCTCGAGATTCGTCCTTCGGTATTCTCGCGTGGCAGATCGCTTTTGGCGAACATTCTCGGAGTTTGCGGGCTGCTTACGCCGCAGGTTTCTGTGCCGGTCGTAAAGTCCCGTCGGCGTGTCCTGTTCATGCTGGACGAGTTTCCTGCCCTTGGGCGCCTCGACTTCTTCGAAAGCACGCTCGCCTATATGGCAGGCTATGGCCTCAAGGCCTTCCTGATCGCGCAATCCCTCAATCAGATCGAAAAGGCTTATGGCCCCTCGAATGCGATCCTCGACAATTGTCATGTCCGGGTGGCGTTCGCGACAAATGACGAGCGCACGGCGAAGCGGATTTCCGATGCACTCGGCACCAAGACCGAACAGCGGGCCATGAAGAATTATGCAGGCCACCGGCTCGCGCCCTGGCTGTCGCACAAAATGGTGTCGCGTCAGGAAACTGCCCGCCAATTGCTGACGCCCGGCGAAGTGATGCAACTGCCCGCAGACCAGGAACTCGTCCTTGTCGCAGGCTCCCCGCCGGTGCGCGCGCTGAAGCTACGCTATTACGAGGACCAGAACTTCACCGAACGTCTCAAAGACGCCCCTGCCTTCGCGGCCTGTATTCCGGACGTGCGGGTTGATGATTGGGGCAGCGAGGTCCGGTCGATCCATGAAGGCCTGATGCAGGCTGCAGAGCTCGAGCCTGAAGTCGAGGGCCTTGGGCCTCAGAAGGCGCGGGATGCGGCCGAGGATCGCGCGCGGCTTGCAGGCCCCTCGAAGCCAGGCACGGCGCGGCGCAAGGTGTGCAATCCCCTGCAGGCTAGTCTCTTCGACGCCCTCGTGCAGGCTGACAGCCTCGAACAGGCGACCGGCATTGATCTCACGGGGAATGGCCAATGAAGCTCCGGATCCAGCCCTATATCTCGCCAGAGAATTTTCACTGGCTGAAGGCCATGGCCAAACGCCCTGGCCTGTCAGAAAGCACGATCATCGATGGGGCAGTAACGGCCTACCGGGCAGGCGAGTCCGACAATAAGCGCGAAGCCGCCATCAATCGCCGGCTCGACCGACTGACGCGCCAATTCGGGCGGATCGAGCGGGACAATCTCGTCCTTGCCGAAACGCTCGCGACCTTCGTGCATTATTTCCTGACGGTGACGCCGCCGGTGCCGGCCAACCAGGTCGAGGCCGCCCGGGCCAAGGGCGACATGCGGTTTGACCTCTTTGTGAGGCAGGTCGCGGAGGCCCTCAGGTCGGGCCAGCGCATTCTTCAGAATGCCGTTGAGGATGTGACAGCGGACGCGGCCAGTCTTGAGCGCGAGCCCGAACATATGGGCGAGGTGCGGACCGATGCGTGACGTACAAAGCCAGACACGTACCCGCGCCATGCTGATAACGGCATTGGGGAGCGAGATTGTTGCAGCGCTGGACGACCCCGCCGTTGTCGAAATCATGATCAATCCCGACGGCAGGCTCTGGATCGAGCGGCATGGGTCTGGCCGATCCGAATCCGGCCTGGTTGTCACCGCTGGCGATGTCGAACGCGTCATCCGGCTGGTCGCAAGCCATATGGGCCGGCGCGTCGACGCAGCGTCGCCCATCGTGTCAGCAGAGCTGCCAATGGGCGGAGAGCGGTTCGAAGGCGTCCTGCCGCCGGTGGCGCCGGGGCCTTGTTTCTCGATCCGCAAACCAGCGGGACGGGTGGTCGCTTTGGGTGAGTATGTCGCCTCCGGCGTAATGGCACCTCATCACGCCGAAGCCTTGCGGTTGGCGGTCAGGACCCGCGAGAACATTCTCGTCGTCGGCGGCACGGGCTCGGGCAAGACGACGCTTGCCAATGCCCTGCTGGCCGAGATTGCCCGCACTGGGGACCGGCTTGTGATCCTGGAAGATACGCGCGAACTTGTTTCGACAGCCCGCGACTCTGTCCAGCTGCGCACTCAGCCCGGATCAGTAACTCTTGCAGACCTTGTCCGCTCGACCCTGCGCCTCAGGCCAGACCGGATCATTATCGGTGAAGTGCGCGGCGCCGAGGCGCTCGACATGCTGAAGGCCTGGAATACCGGCCATCCGGGCGGCATCGCCACCCTGCATGCCAACTCGGCCCTGGGCGGACTCTCCCGGCTCGAACAGCTGATTGGCGAGACCTCGGCGCAGGTGCCGCACGACCTCATCGCAGAAACAATCGACTGCGTCGTCTACATCTCCCGGCGCGCCGGGGTTCACCGCGTCGAGACAGTCGCGCGCATGAACGGGCTCGGGCGTCAGGGCTATGACCTGATCCCCGTCCAGCCGGACCTGCAGCTCGTCCTGCCGAGCCTGCCCTTTTCCGAACCGCTTCTCTCCACCGCTCCAGAAAGGACACCACCCCAATGAAATACAGACTGATCAAAGCCCTGAGCCTGACGGCTTTTGCCGTCGCGCTCACCTTCCCGGCCCATGCGGCTGGCTCCGGCATGCCCTGGGAAGCCCCGCTGCAATCGATCCTCGACTCCATCGAAGGGCCGGTCGCCAAGATCCTCGCAACCATCGTCATCATCCTGACCGGCCTTGGCCTTGCTTTCGGTGAGAGTGGCGGCGGCATGCGCAAGCTCTTGCAGATCGTGTTCGGTCTCTCGATCGCCTTTGCTGCGACCTCGTTCTTCCTGTCGTTCTTTTCGTTCGGTGGCGGGGCGACGCTCTGATGGCGGACAACCGTCCCCTGCCCCCTGGCTATAGCGTGCCGGTGCATCGCTCTTTGACGGCGCCGATCCTGCTCGCAGGGGCGCCACGGCTGGCGACGATCGTCAATGGTACGCTGGCCGCCGCGCTCGGCATCGGCCTGCAGCTCTGGGGCGTGGGGCTCGTCTTCTGGATCGTGGCGCAGGGCATCTGCGTGTTCGCTGCAAGGCGCGATCCGCAATTTGCCGACGTGCTGATCCGGCACATAAGAACGAGGGGCTATTACGCATGCTGAATCTTCGTGAATATCGCGCCCGCCCGGCTGCGCTCGCCGACCATCTCAAATGGGCCTGCCTGATCGCGCCCGGCATCCTGCTCAACAAGGATGGCAGCTTGCAGCGGACCTGTTTCTATCGCGGACCCGATCTTGAAAGCTCGACACCGGAAGAACTCGTCGCCGTCACAGCCCGCATGAACAATCTCCTCAGCCGGTTCGGGTCAGGTTGGGCGCTGCATATAGAAGCGGACCGGCGACCATCCGTCACCTATCCCGAAAGTTCCTGGCGCGACGCAGCCGCCTGGCTGGTCGATGAGGAACGCCGGGCGGCGTTCGAAGAGCACGGGCGCCACTTCGAGACCGATTGCTACCTGACCCTCACATGGATGCCACCGGCCGACCGGACGGCCCGGATCGAGCAGCTCTTCATCGACGATCCGGCAGACGCTCCAGCTGCGTTCTGGAGCGAGCATCTGGCGCATTTCGAAACCGAAACTTCCCGGGCGCGCGACATGATGGCGGATCTGATGCCGGAGGCGCGGTTCCTGGATGACGATGAGACGCTGACCTACCTGCATGCCTGCATCTCGGTGGCGCGGCAGACGGTGAAGGCACCCTCGCTGCCGATGTGCCTTGATGCGCTCATGGTCGATACGCCGCTGACGGGCGGGCTGTCACCCCGCTTAGGGGACGAAACGCTGAAAGTCCTCACGATCAACGGGTTCCCCGCAACCGGCGAGCCCGGGCTGCTCTCAGAGCTCGACCAGCTCGGCTTTGCCTATCGCTGGGTGACGCGGTTCCTGCCCCTCGACAAGCCCGAGGCCGAAAAGACGCTCAATGCCTATGTCCGCAACTGGTTTGCGAAACGCCGGTCGCTTACCTCTTATTTGCGCGAAATCCTCACCAATGAGCCCGCAACACTCCTCAACTCAGATGCCGACAATCAGGCCGCCGATGCCGACGAGGCCCTGCAGGCGCTCGGCGCAGGCCATGTTGCATTCGGCTATTGCACGACGGCGATTGTCGTTCGGCATGCGGATGCAGCGATCGCCGACGACCAGATCCGCGCCGTCGAGCGCGTGATCCGGGGGCGCGGGTTCACCTGCGTTTCCGAAAGCGTCAATGCCGTCGAAGCCTGGCTCGGCACGCTTCCGGGTGAAGCCTATGCCAATGTCCGCCAGCCGCTACTGAACACGATCAACCTTGCGCATATGGCCCCCTTGTCGGCACTCTGGGCAGGGCCGGAGCGCAACACGCACCTGGACGGCCCGCCGCTCCTGATGGCGCGCTCGGCCAGTGCGACACCGTTCCGGCTGGTCACGCATCAGGGCGATGTCGGACACATGATGGTGGTCGGGCCGACCGGTGCCGGCAAGTCGGTCCTCCTGTCGCTGCTGGCCTTGCAATTCCGACGCTACGCCGACGCGCAGGTGTTCATCTTCGACAAAGGCGGTTCAGCGCGCTGCGCGACGCTCGCCCTTGGCGGGACCTGGTATGAGCTGGGCCTTGAGGGCGACCTGGCGTTCCAACCGTTGCGGGCACTGGATAGTGAAGCCGGGATCGCTGAGGCGCAGGCCTGGGTGCTGGGGCTGATCGCTCAGGAGAATGTCGCGGTCACGCCCGAGGTGAAGCAAGCCGTCTGGACGGCGCTGCAGAGCCTTGGCGCGGCGCCTGTCGTGCAGCGCACACTAACCGGGCTTGCCGCGCTCATCCAGATGCCGGAGCTCCGGCAGGCGCTGGAACCCTATACGCTGGCCGGGCCCTATGGCGCGCTGCTCGACGCCGAAGAAGACAGTCTTGCCAACGGAGACATGCTTTGCTTCGAAATGGACGCGCTGATGCAGGACAAGCGGCTCGCCGCGCCCGTGCTTGCACATCTGTTCACGAAGCTCGAAGCCCGGTTCGACGGCCGACCGACCCTGCTCATCCTCGATGAGGCCTGGCTCTTTCTCGATCATCCGATGTTTGCGGGACGCCTGCGCGACTGGCTGAAGACGCTGCGCAAGAAGAACGTGTCCGTCGTGTGTGCGACGCAGAGCCTGTCGGACATCTCGGCCAGTTCAATAGCCCCGAGCCTGATCGAAAGCGCGCCGACCCGCATCTTCCTCGCCAATGCACGGGCCGAAGAGCCTTCGCAGCGCGCAGCCTATGAGGGTTTTGGCCTCAATGCCCGCCAGGTCGAACTGATCGCACGGGCGACGCCGAAGCGGGATTATTATGTTCAGACTCCGGAGGGCAATCGCCTGTTCGATCTCGACCTCGGGCCCGTCGCGCTCGCCTTCTGCGCTGCCGGTTCCAAAGCCGACCAAAAACTGATCTCCGAGATTCTTACTGCTTCAGGTCCGGACGGGTTCGCGCCGGCCTGGCTTGCGGCGCGCGGACTCCATTGGGCGGCAAACCTGATCGGAACAGAAGGAGACGTGCCATGCGCCGCCGAATGATCGCCATTCTTCTCGGATCCGTATCCTCGCTTGTCGGACTGGCGCCGCCTGCAAACGCCCTGCTCGGCGTGGGCGATGTCGTGATCGATCCGACCAACCTGGTTCAGAACATCGTGACAGCCACCAATACGCTCGAACAGATCAATAATCAGGTCCAGCAACTCCAGCATGAGGCCCAGATGCTGGTGAACCAGTCCGAGGACCTGAAGCGGCTCGACTATGCCTCGATCGAGCACCTGAAGCGCCTGCTCGAACGGATCGACACGCTGATGCGCGAAGCGGGTGAGATGACTTATGAAGTCGAAGAGTCCGAACGCCAGTACCGCGAGGCGTTCCCGGACTCCTATGAAGACCTCTCCAATAAGGAAATCCTTGTCGAAGCCGCAGACCAGTGGCAGATCAGCCGGGAGGCCTTCCGGGCCTCGATCCAGGTCCAGTCCGGGATTGTGACCTCGATTGCGGACGCGCGCGAGACGCTGACAGACCTTGTTGGTGAGAGCCAGGCGGCGACCGGGAACCTGTCCGTCTCCCAGGCCGGCAACCAGCTCGTCGCGCTCTCGGTCGAGCAACAGATGCAGATGCAGCAATTGATGGCCGCGCAATACCGGATGGTGGCGCTCGAAGAATCGCGCCGGGCCGCCATCGAGGAACAGGCCCGCATCCGTCACAAGCGCTTCCGCGGCGACGGCGTCGCCTACAGGCGGAACTAGCGCCATGGAAGATCTTGGCGTCATCGACCAGTTTGTTGCGACCTTCTCCGCCTATATCGACAGCGGGTTCGGTCTCCTGCAGCCGGATGTCGCGTTCCTGACCTCCGCCCTCATCGCGATCGACATCACGCTCGCCGGACTTTTCTGGGCCATGGGGCCGGACACGGATATTGTCGGCCGGTTCCTGAAGAAGGTCCTTTATGTCGGCGCCTTCGCGCTGATCCTCGGCAATTTTGCGCTCCTGTCGGACGTGGTGTTCACGAGCTTTGCACAGCTGGGGCTCAATGCCACTGGCGGCACGATTACCGCCGAGGACATCATGAAGCCGGGATTTGTCGCGGCCACCGGGTTCGATGCGGCTCTGCCCCTGCTCGACGAGATCGAAAAGCTGACCGGTCCGATCGCCTTCTTCCAGAACATCGTCATCATCGCTGTCCTGTTCCTCGCCTGGATCATCACGCTGCTGGCGTTCTTCTTCCTCGCGATCCAGCTCTTCGTCACGATCATCGAGTTCAAGCTGACGACGCTGGCCGGGTTCGTGCTGATCCCCTTTGCGCTCTGGAACAAGACCTCGTTCCTCGCCGAGAAAGTGCTCGGCAATGTCATCGCCTCAGGCATCAAGCTGATGGTGCTGGCGATCATTGTCGGCATCGGCTCGACCATTTTCTCCTCCATTACGTCGACCTTCCAGCCGGACGAGGTGACGCTCGAACAGGCTGCCTCCGTCATCCTTGGATCGCTCTCATTGCTGGCCCTCGGCCTGTTCGGGCCCGGGATCGCCACGGGCCTTGTCTCCGGCGCGCCGCAATTGGGCGCGGGCGCGGCCATCGGTACGGCCGCTGGCGTCGCGGCCGGGACAGTAGCGGGCGGCACCCTCGCCAAGGCGGGCATTGGCGCCGCAGCTGGCGGAACGCGCAGCGCCGTCGGCGCAGCAGCCTCCATGGCAGGCGGCGCCCGGACTGCCTACCAGATGAACGCCGCCGCTTCCGGAAAGTCCGGCGCCGGCGCCGCCATGGCGGGCATGAGCGGTGTCGCGGGCGCAGGTGTTCGCGCCGCTGCGTCCGGCGCTAAAGACTTTGCCCGGCGCGCCTTTGGCAATCCGCATGAGCGCCATCAGGCGGGAGCCCGCGCCGCTTTCGCGGCAACGGGCGGCACGGGCGCGCCGAACGCTGGTCCGACCAATGGCGGACAGAATTCTTCCCCTGACTGGGCCCGGCGTATCCGGCGCGACCAGTCAACCCGCGATGCCGGCATGATGGCGGCCTCAGCCGTGCGCGACGGCGACCGTCCCGGTGGCGGCACATCGATACAACTGAAGAATGACGAGGACTGACATGAAGCTCTGGAAGCGAACATCCACCCGCTATGGCGAGACACCGGAACCTGTGACACCCTACCAGCGCGCGGCGCAGGCCTGGGATGACCGGATCGGCTCTGCCCGCGTGCAGGCGGCCAACTGGCGGCTGGCGGCGCTTGGGAGCATCGCTTTGTCGTTCGTGCTCGCGGGCGGTCTTGTCTGGCGCTCGACCCAGTCCTTCGTCACACCTTACGTAGTCGAACTGACCGGTGAAGGCGCCGTGCGCGCCGTCGGCCCGGCCGATGGGCGCTATGAGCCGACCGATGCGCAGATTGCTTTCCACCTCGCAGATTTTGTGAAGAACACGCGGTCCATCTCCATCGATCCGGTCGTGGTCCGGCAGAACTGGCTGAAGGCCTATGCCTATGCAACCGACCGGGCGGCAGCCACGCTCAATGATTATGCCCGCGACAATGATCCATTTGCGGATCTCGGACGGCGCTCCGTGTCAGTCGATGTGACGAGCGTCGTGCGCGCGTCAGACGACAGCTTCACGGTTCGTTGGCGCGAGACCGCATATCGCAACGGCACTGAGACCGGCCAGTCCAACCATACCGGCGTGTTCTCGATCGTGATTGACCCGCCCCGCACCGAAGAGGCCCTCCGGGCCAATCCTCTCGGCCTCTACGTCCACGGCCTCAACTGGTCGAAAGACCATCAATAGGAGCTAATCCCACATGAAACGCCTTGCCCTCATCCTCCTCGCCTCGACCGCCCTTGCGGCGTGCGAGAGCTTTCCGGCCGCTGTCGGCCCCGACATCACACTGGATGAACCAGACTATGTCGAAGACCTCTATCTCGCCCCTGACGTGGAAGAGACCGATATCGCCGACGCGGACCTTGTTCCAACGCCGGTTGTCTACCGCACCTATACGCCGACAAGTGTCACGGGCGCGATGCCGGGCCAGTTGAAGCCCATGCCGACGGAGGCAGATGCGCCATCACTCAAACCTTACCAGGCCATCGAAACGGCGAATGGTAAGGCGGCGATCGAGCCTTCGCTCGACAATTACATGAACGCGATCCAGGTCTATCCCTACACGGTCGGCGCGCTCTATCAGGTCTATTGCGCGCCGGAACAGGTCACCGACATCGTCCTGCAGCCGGGCGAGGAACTCGTCTCGGTCTCTGCCGGCGACACGGTGCGCTGGGTCCTCGGGGATACGGTCTCCGGAACGGGTAGCGAGGCCCAGGCGCATATCCTGATCAAACCGACACAGGCGGGCCTGAAGACCAACCTCATCATCACGACGAGCCTGCGGGCCTACCATCTTGAGCTGAGGGCATTCGAAGAAACCTATATGGCGGCCGTCTCATGGCGCTATGCCGACCAGCAACTTGTGACGCGGGTGGCGGGTTCGGCGGCAACACGCGCATCGTCATCGCCGGCCGGATTGCAACTCGAGCGGCTGAAATTCCGCTATGACCTTGAGGGCGACTTTCCGCACTGGCGGCCGGATCGCGTGTTCGATGATGGCCGAAAGGTCTATATCCAGTTCCCGGCACGGCTCGACCAGGGTGAGGCCCCGGCCCTCTTCGTCATTGGCCGGGACGGCAAGTCCCAGCTGGTCAACTATCGCATGTCCGGAGACTATTATGTCGTCGACCGTCTGTTCGCCCGCGCGGAACTCCGCCTCGGCGAAAAGCGCCAGGATGTCGTGAAGATCGCACGCAATGACATTGGCAGCGCGAAGCCATGACAGAGGCCGTTTCTCCTCCAGCCCAACCGCTCGAAATCCGCGGGCGCCCGAGACCCGTGAAGCGGTTCTCCAAACGGGCGCTGATGATCCTGCTCGGAACCGGCAGCGCAATCGTGCTTGGCTCGCTAGCCTTTGCGCTGCAGGGACCGAAGGAAGGCACTGACGGTCCGGCGCGGGAGCTTTACAATACCGGTCATAATCCAGAGGCGGATGGATTGGCCACGCTTCCGAAATCCTATGGTGAGATTGCGCCGGAAGACGATGTCCTCGGGCCGCCACTGCCGGGGGATCTTGGCACACCGATCCTGAAGGCGCAGCGCGAAGGGCGGATGGGGCTGCCTGAACAGGATGCGCCTGAATCTGATCCGATGCGCGGACAATTAACGGCACTGGAGGCAGAGCTGCGCGCGCGTGAAGCGGCGCTCTCCGATGCCGCGCGGGGGAGCGGGGTTTTTTTCCAGGTTGGGGCGAGTACGGGTTCGAAGAGCGTTGGAGGAGGCGTTGCGAGTCCATCAGCGGCCTCGATCAGTTTTCCGGACCTGTCGGCATTTGCGCCATCTGGCGGCAGTGCGTTTGGGTCATCCTTAAATGAAGATCCAAACCGGCAGGCCCGCAAGCTTGATTTTCTGGGCGCAGAAACCGATCCCTCGATCTACAATCCGCATCGGCTGGAGACACCGGTTTCTCCCTACCAGCTGATGGCTGGAACGATTATTCCGGCAACCCTGCTGACAGGGGTGAACTCCGACCTTCCGGGGCAGGTCATCGCGCAGGTGACAAGCCCGGTTTATGACACCGTCACTGGAGAGAGCGTTCTCGTGCCTCAGGGCGCGAGGCTCATTGGCCGCTATGACAGCGTCATCGCGTTCGGTCAGTCACGGGCGCTCCTCGTCTGGAGCCGGATCGTCATGCCGGATGGATCGTCGATCCGCATCGACAATCTCGCCGGCGTCGATGCCCGTGGCTATGCCGGCCTCGAAGACAAAGTCGACTATCATTCCTGGAAGCTGTTGCAGGGCGTCGCGCTCTCCACCTTGCTCGGCGTGGGATCAGAACTCGCGAGCGATGATGAGGGCGACATTGCCCGCGCGCTTCGCCGCTCCGCACAGACGGGCGCGAATGAGGCGGGCCAGGAAATCGTGCGTCGCAATCTCGACGTCCAACCCTCGATCACGATCCGGCCTGGCTGGCGGCTCGCAGTGCTCGTCAACAAGGATATCGTTCTGAAACCCTATCAAGGAGGCAATCAGCCATGAGTGAAGTCAGTCTGAAAATTGGGCCGCTTCCGGACCGGACACCGCAGAAACTGTCGATCAGTCTCGAGCCACCTCTGGCTGCGGACCTCGAAGCGTATTCTCGGATCCATGCTGCCACCTACGGAGCTGAGGCATCGGTGGCTGTGCTGGTTCCTCTGATGCTTGAAGCTTTCCTTTCAAGCGATCCTGGCTTTCGTAAGGCCATGAAGACTCAAACCTACCGGTGATGTCGAGCAATGGCCCGGACGCAGATACCTCCCCATCTTAAAACCTGTGAAATCAAGCGCCGCCTCAAAACGCTGATCGCTGCAGCGAAAGATACAGGATTTGACGTATGCGGCGTTCGGCTCATGCCTGACGGCGAGATTACGCTTCTGGACAAGGCCTCTCTCAGGCTCGAAACTGATTCGGAGGCGAAATGGCTAGGGAGCTGACCATGTCCATCAAGGGACTGCATGTAATTGCGAAGAAGCTCGCGACGGGTCAGACCCGCTACTATTATTACGCGTTTCGCGGTGGCCCAAAGTTCTGGACGAGTGAAGGATCCAGGTTGGATGAGCCTGGCAAGCGACTGCCCCCAGAATTCATCCAGGCCTATTCAGAGGTGATGGAGGATGAAAGAGCGCCAGTCGCAGATTCGTTCGCCATGGCGGTTATGCTCTATCGGAAGAAGTCTCCCGCATTCAGAAAGATGAAGACAAAAGGGCAAACGGCCAGGATCAAGTACCTCGACAAGTGGTTGGAAATGCCCCTGAAGGCGGGCCAGCCAGCTGCGAACGCACCGCTTTCGGTTTTCGATAGCAGACGCATTATCAAGTTTATCACGTCCCACCGTGATCGTGTCTGGGGTCACTCTCCGAGCTCAGCTGATGAGGCCGTCCTGGCTCTGTCGGCCTTCCTGACCTGGTGCAAAAAGGACGGGCGACTGGACTGGAACCGAGCGCATGGCATCGAACCGCTTTACGAACGGCCGACGGAAGCGCGTATTTGGTCTCTGGAAGAGCAGGCAAAGTTTCTCAAGACCGCGTCGGCGCATCTGGCCTGGGCGTTCAAGCTGGCTCTTCACACCGGACTTCGCCGTGAAGATCTGACCCGCTTGCCCCTTTCGGCGATCACGAAGCAGCATCTGATCATTCCTACGGGCAAGAGCCGTGGCCGCAACACTGCCCTTATCCCCATCACGCCTCCGCTTCGGTCGTTGCTTGATGAAATCGATGCGGCGCGCGCCAAACTCGCGACGGCACCCCTCACGATTCTTTTCTCCAGCAAGGGCAAGCCTTGGACTGCAGAAGGGTTCGGCACGAGCTTTGATCGCCATCGCAGCCGTATAGGACTTGGCCCGGAAAACGATGGTCCAACCATCCACGACATGCGCAAGACATGCGCGACGAATATGGTCATCCTTCAGCACCTTTACCCGACTCTGATATCAGATCAGGTTCTGACCGATTTGTTCGGCTGGACGCCCGGCACACTTGCGAAAATGAAGCGGATTTACGTGTCAGATGCAGCTGTCATTGAAGCGATGACGACTTCGCTCTAGGAGCCAGGTCTCGTAGAGTATCCCGCCTGCATAGGTAAGAAATCGCTTGGTGTTGATTTACACCAATTTGGTGATTTTCTTTACACGTTAGCTGGACATGTAAAGAAAATTGCGTTTCTTTGACATATCATGTCGAAATTACCAGATTCCTCGTACAAATTGCCAGACCTTCCGCCACCGGTCGAGATAGAGACGGTACCGGTGCTGAAGGCACTTGCGCGCGCCAACAGGGCACTGGCGGAATTGAAGGGCGCAGCCAAAGCCATCCCCAACCAGGGTATCTTGATCGACACGCTGGCCTTGCAGGAGGCCAAGGCAAGTTCTGAAATTGAAAACATCGTCACCACTCAAGACGAACTGTTCCAAGCAGACTTGTTCCCCGAAGGACCTGGCTCAGCAGCCGCAAAAGAGGTGGCGCTCTATCGTGATGCCCTGAGACTTGGATTTGACCAGATACGCAAGACACAGGGATTGATTACCAACCGCATCATCATCGACATGTTTCGTTTGTTGAAGGGGCGAGACGATGGCTTCAGAACGCAGGCCGGAACAGAGCTGAAGAATGATCGCACAGGCGAAACCGTCTATGTGCCACCACAGGGCCCGCGTGAGATTGAAACCCTTATGGCTGGGCTCGAAGTCTTCATCAATGATGATGACGCCTGCGATCTGGACCCGCTCATCAAAATGGCGATCATTCACCATCAATTTGAGAGCATCCACCCGTTCCCGGACGGCAATGGCCGCATCGGGCGCATCCTTAATGTACTTTATCTGACGCGCACGGGCCTGCTCGACATTCCCATTCTCTATCTCAGCCGTCACATCACAGGTACGAAAAGCGACTATTATCGATTGCTGCAGGCCGTGCGAGATGACGGCGCCTGGGAAGATTGGGTACTCTACATTCTGGAAGCGGTGGCAGAGACATCTCAGACGACCCTGCAGCTGATCGAAGGCTTGCGCGCCCAGATGGCGGACTACAAGAAACGGATGCGAGCAGAGCTCGGCAAGATCTACAGTCAGGACTTGTTGAACAACCTCTTCCGCCACCCTTACACGCGCATCGATTATGTGATGCACGACCTGCATGTCAGCCGACCGACCGCCACCAAGTATCTCGACCAACTGGCCGAAGCGGGTTTCGTGACCAAGCATCAGGCCGGCCGGAACAATTACTATATCAACGAACCGCTTCTCGCACTGTTCATGCGTGTGTCTGACGGTGGTGGACGGCAAGAAGGGAAGTAATCGAGCAGCGGCTAAGCCGGGACCGCTTCACTGATAAAGTCCTCACCGATCTGTTCGACTGGACACCTAAGACATGCAAAAAAATCAAGCTCGCACACACGTTTGCCGCGACCGTTCTGGGCGGATGAGCGCCACATTTTAAGGACGGAACAAGAACAGAACCTGTAAACTATGCTGTAAACTGTTCTCTGATGTTCTTTTTTCCACAGGCTAGTGCCTTGTTTTTATGGTGGGCGGTAACGGGTTCGAACCGCTGACCCTCTCGGTGTAAACGAGATGCTCTACCAACTGAGCTAACCGCCCCAATCCCGCTCCAATGCACGGGCTTGAGAAAAAAAGCAAGACGGCCATTCAGTGTTTGAACGGCCGCCTGCAATTTGTGGGATACTTGCCTTAGTGCGGACGCGCCGGATCAGTCGCCTGACCGCCAGCTTGGCCGGCCAGGGAAGCCTGCAGGGCCGCCTCATCCGCTTCCGACCATTCAATCGGCGACAGCGGGCGTGTCAGGGCAATCTCCAGCACTTCATTGATGTCCGACACGGGCACGATCTTCAGGCCGGTCTTCACATTCTCCGGAATGTCTTCGAGATCTTTCTCGTTTTCTTCCGGGATCAGAACCGTCTTGATGCCACCGCGAAGCGCTGCAAGCAGCTTCTCCTTCAGGCCGCCAATCGGCAGAACGCGTCCGCGCAGGGACACCTCGCCGGTCATGGCAACTTCCCGGTCCACCGGGTTTCCGGTGAGCAAGGAGACGATGGCCGTGGTCATGGCGATACCGGCGGATGGACCATCCTTTGGCGTTGCACCATCCGGCACGTGGACGTGGATGTCAGTCGTATTGAACACGGTCGGCTTGATGCCCAGCATCACAGAGCGTGACCGCACGAGCGAACTGGCCGCCTGGATCGACTCTTTCATGACGTCGCGGAGGTTACCCGTGACCTTCATGTTGCCGCGTCCCGGCATCTTCACCGCTTCGATGGTGAGCAGGTCGCCGCCGGTTTCTGTCCAGGCAAGGCCCGTGACAGCGCCCAGCTGATCCGTCTCGTCGGCAAGGCCATAACGGAATTTCCGCACGCCAGCGAATTCGGCGAGATTGTCAGACGTGACCGTGAGGGTTTCGCCTTCCTTGTCCGCCAGGTTCCGAACGGCTTTGCGAGCCAGACGCGCGATTTCCCGCTTCAGGCTGCGCACACCGGCCTCTCGCGTGTAGTAGCGAACGAGGTCGCGAATTGCCGCCTCTTCAACCACCCACTCCCCTTCCTTCAGGCCGTGATCTTCACGAACCTGCGGGATGAGGTGACGCTTGGTGATCTCCACCTTTTCGTCTTCCGTGTAGCCGGCGATGCGGATGATCTCCATCCGGTCCAGAAGCGGCTGAGGCATGTTGAGCGAGTTCGCCGTCGTCACGAACATCACGTCTGACAGGTCGTAATCGACTTCCAGATAATGGTCGTTGAACGTGGAGTTCTGCTCAGGGTCCAGCACTTCCAGCAGGGCAGATGCCGGATCACCGCGATGGTCCATGCCCATCTTGTCGATCTCGTCGAGCAGGAAGAGCGGATTGCCCGTCTTCGTCTTCTTCAGAGACTGGATGATCCGTCCCGGCATGGAGCCGATATAGGTCCGGCGGTGACCGCGAATCTCGCTTTCATCCCGCACGCCGCCAAGCGACACGCGCACGAAGTCGCGCCCTGTTGCTTCCGCGATGGAGCGGCCGAGCGAGGTTTTGCCAACACCGGGAGGGCCAACGAGGCAGAGGATCGGACCCTTCATCTTGCCAGTACGCTTTTGCACGGCGAGATATTCCAGGATCCGCTCTTTCACCTTGTCGAGACCATAATGGTCATCATCGAGCTGTTGCTCGGCCTTGCCCAGATTGGTCTGGATATCCTTGCGCGTGCCCCAAGGCAGGGCGAGGAGCCATTCGAGATAGTTCCGCACAACAGTGGATTCCGCCGACATTGGCGACATCTGGCGCAGCTTCTTGATCTCGGCTTCAGCCTTGGTGCGAGCCTCTTCAGACAGGGGTGCGTCGGCAATCTTCTGGTCGAGTTCGGCCAGCTCATCGCGCTCGCCGCCGTCTCCGCCTTGCTCACCCAGCTCGCGCTGGATCGCCTTCATCTGCTCATTCAGATAATATTCGCGCTGGGTCTTCTCCATCTGCCGCTTCACGCGGTTTTTGATCTTCCGCTCCATTTGCAGCATGCCCATTTCGCCTTCCATGAGGGCGAAGACCTTCTCGAGGCGATCTTTCGCCTCTGGAAGTTCGAGCAATTCCTGCTTCTCGGAGAGTTTGACAGACAGGTTTGACGCGACCGCATCAGCAAGACGTCCCGGCTCTGTCAGAGCAGCAATCGTGGTGACAGATTCCGGCGGGATCTTGCGGTTCAGTTTGACGTAATTCTCAAACTGCTCCTGCACCGCACGCATCAGCGCCTGCACGTCGCCATCGGCGCCGTCAGCTTCTTCCAGCGTTTCAATCTCGGCTTCGAAATACTCGCCGCGATCAAATAGTTGATTCAGGCGCGCACGAGTCTTGCCCTCAACGAGCACTTTCACTGTGCCGTCGGGCAATTTCAGCAATTGCAGAATCGTCGCGATCGTTCCGACCGAATGCACGTCATCGGCGTCCGGGTCGTCAATCGCAGCATCTCGCTGGGCAACCAGCATGATTTCATTGTCGGCCTCTTCGATCATTTCGAGAGCCCGAACAGACTTGTCTCGCCCCACAAAGAGGGGGGCGACCATGTCTGGGAACACGACGATGTCCCGAAGCGGCAACACCGGAAGGTTTTTTATGCTTGGCATATACAATGCCTCCTTCTTCAAATTGAGCCCCGGCTGGCGGCAGCTCGAATAAACCCTCTCATACCATGATGGCAGGAGTCGGGCATTGTACCAGATGTGGCGTTCACGCCCTTGGGGTTCAAGCGTCGCAATGCGCAGGAAACCCTCTGAATTGTGGAAAGCCTGTGCAATCAGGGGGTTGCAGCCTTTCGGGCGGATTCCGTACGCTTTTCATTCTTCTGATTTGCCAGGAAGGCCGTGAACAAACCGAGCTTTGGATTGGGCGCATCTCCCGCACCGAGTCGACGCAATTGTTCATAGTACCAGCCAATTGCGCCAAACCCGTTCAACATCTTGATGAACTTGATGGGAGATGTTGGCGAAAGAATTCCCGGCCCAAGGCGCAGCTGGTTTTCCCAACGATCTGTCTCGCTGATCCCTCCCGACAGCAGTTTTCTCGGCGTATCCGTATCCACGCATAGCGGACGACCGATCCCGATCAGGTCCGCCTCCCCTTCTGCAAGCGCAGAATTCATTGCCTCTGTCGTGCGGAATCCGCCCGTCACCATCAGCGGTAACCGGCTGCGCTCCTGAACGGCTTTCGCATACTTCAGGAAGTAGGCTTCACGCTTTCGCGTCGACTCGCTGATGCCTTGTTCGAAAACCGGCTCCAGTCCTTCAGTGTCCATCATGCGCGGCTGCTCGTAATTGCCCCCCGAAATCTCGACGAAATCCACGCCCAGCTCGTTCAGAATGTCGATCACGGCCAGGCAGTCTTCAAAACTGAAGCCACCTTTCTGGAAATCGGCTGAGTTCAGCTTCACCGAGACCGAGAAGCCGGGTCCGCCGACGATTCGCGCTTCTTCCACGCATTGCACGAGCAATCGCGCGCGGTTCTCCAGGGGGCCGCCATATTCGTCCTGTCTCTGGTTTGCGAGCGGCGACAGGAAGGAAGAGAGCAAATAGCCATGCGCCGCGTGAACCTGGATGCCATCAAAGCCAGTCTTCTTCGCCACATTGGCCGCATTGCCGAAACCCTCAATGACGCCGCGAATCTCTTCGCTCGTCATGGCTCGCGGCTGGCCGAACTGGCCGCCAGGCAGGCCAAGGGGCACCGGGCTCGGCGCTGCCGGACGCGGATTGATCAGTTTCGGAGTCTGGCGGCCAGCATGACTGACCTGCATGATCATCGCTGCACCGTGGGATTTGCCCGCCTCGGCCCAACGGGAAAACATATCCATCTCTTCATTTGACGGCTTGCCATCAATGACCACATTCCCGGCACGTTCGAGATGATTGCGGTCAATCTGGACGTTTCCGGTGATCATTCCACCTATCCGACCTTCCGCCCAGCGGCGATACAATGTCAGATGAGCTTCAGTTACCTGGTTGCGAGGATCTGCGAGTCCCTCTGTCATGGCCGCTTTCACAAGCCGATTGGGGAATGTAAGCCCACTCTCCAGGGTTAACGCGGTATTAATCGAGGCCGTCATTGTATGTGCTCCCATATCGACTTTGAGTCGCCCGCCCTTATCGGAGACATCATATGGCAGCCGCCAAGCAAGCAAAGCTGTTTGATCAAATGAGTACAGAAAGTACCGGCTATTCCGCCAAGGATATCGAGGTCCTCGAGGGCCTCGAACCTGTCCGCAAACGTCCGGGCATGTATATCGGCGGCACGGATGAGCGCGCCTATCACCATTTGTTCGCCGAAGTGCTGGACAATTCCATGGACGAGGCCGTCGCCGGCCATGCCAGCCGGATCGAGATCAAGCTCGACGCCGAAGGCTTCATCACCGTCACGGACAATGGGCGGGGCATTCCGGTGGATCCACACCCGAAATTCCCGAAAAAGTCCGCGCTGGAAGTGATCATGACGACACTCCACGCGGGCGGTAAATTCTCTGACAAGGCGTATGAAACCGCGGGCGGCCTGCACGGAGTGGGTATTTCCGTGGTGAACGCGCTGTCCGAACTGGTCGAGGTTGAAGTTGCCCGCGACAAGGTTCTGTACCGGCAGACATTCTCTCGCGGCATTCCGCAGGACAAGCTGAAAAAGGTCGGCACCGCTCCGAACCGTCGTGGCACGGCGGTGAAGTTCAAGCCGGACTTCCAGATATTCGGCGAAAAAATGCGTTTCCGCCCGGCCCGCCTGTTCCAGATGGCCCGCTCGAAAGCCTATCTCTATCGCGGCGTCGAAGTTCGCTGGAGCTGTGATCCGGCTTTGCTGCCCGAGGACTCCAAAGTTCCGGCCGAGGCCACCCTCTCCTATCCGAACGGATTGGCTGACCAGCTGGACGAAGTCTTCAAGGACAAGGCCACGATCACAGATGCAGCGTTCACCGGTCTTGTAGACCAGGGCGGCGAAGGCAAGGTCGAATGGGCAATTGCCTGGACGCGCGCCGGTTTTGGCGAATCTGACGGTTTTTCACGATCCTACTGTAACACTATTCCGACCCCGGATGGCGGAACGCATGAAGCGGGTTTCCGCGCGGCGATCACCAAAGGCCTGCGCAATTTTGGAGAGCTGACGGGAAACAAGAAGGCGTCCGAGATTACCGCCGAAGACATTATGGGCCATTCCGGTCTGCTCCTTTCGGTCTTCATCAAGGGGCCGGAGTTTGTTGGCCAGACCAAGGACAAGCTCTCGACCACTGCGGCCTTCCGCCTTGTCGAAAACTCTGTGCGCGACCGGTTTGATCACTGGCTGGCTGGCAGCCCGAAAGAAGCCGACAAGCTGCTGAGCTGGGCGGTTGAGCGCGCCGAGGAACGCCAGCGCCGCCGCAAGCAAAAAGAGATCTCACGCAAGTCCGCGACAAAGAAGCTGCGCTTGCCTGGCAAGCTGGCCGACTGCTCTGACAAAGGACCAGAAGGCACGGAACTCTTCCTCGTCGAGGGGGATTCCGCTGGCGGCTCTGCGAAGCAAGCACGCGACCGGAAATCCCAGGCCATCCTGCCTCTGCGCGGAAAAATCCTGAATGTCGAAAGCGCCTCGCTCGACAAGATGATGAACAATCAGGAGATCAACGACCTCTCCCTTGCGCTCGGCACCCAACTGGGCAAGAAATTCGACATGGATGACCTGCGCTATGACCGCATCATCATCATGACCGATGCGGACGTCGACGGCGCGCATATTGCCAGCCTGCTTATCACTTTCTTCTACCGGATGACTCCGGGCCTGATCGAAAGTGGGCGTTTGTTCCTTGCGATGCCTCCGCTCTACAAGCTCTCCAACAAAGGCACGATCGTCTACGCGATGGATGATGCCGACCGGGCGCAAAAAATGAAGGAAAACTTCAAGCCCAATCAGAAGGTCGACATGACCCGCTTCAAGGGTTTGGGAGAGATGAATCCCGGGCAGTTGAAAGAGACCACTATGAACCCGGCGACGCGGACGCTGGCCCGGGTGACTCTGGAAGCGATCGACGACGTGGAGGTTCCGGCCGAGGAACTGATCAACACGCTGATGGGCAAGAAAGCTGAATTGCGGTTTCGCTTCATTCAGGAGAACGCCGCCTTCGTGGAAGAGCTGGATATCTAGCAAGCCCGGCATCCAGCCCATCAAAAGTAAACGAAATCTACCCATCGGGAATGAAATTCTCCCGATGGTAGCACCTGATTTTAACCTTACCCTGCGATATGGATCACCATGTTTCTTGGTGTCCGCACCCTTCGTCGATTGAACGACCTGAGCAGCCCTCAAGACCTGAAGGCGCTGTGGAGGCGGTATATTATTGCCTTGGCGCTGATCTTCGGCCTGCTGATGACCAGCCATATTGTTTCCCGCGAGGCGCTTCATCAGGGCGCGCAGGATGCGTCCACTATCAATATGAGCGGTCGCCAGCGGATGTTGCTGCAGCGAATTGCTCACATTGCGGACGATTATTCCGAAACGCAGGACCTGGAAGACCGGAACCAGCTTCAGACCAATGCGCGCCTGTTTGAAGAATCGCATGCGAAGCTCATCTCCCGCAGTCAGTCTGCGAAACTCGCGCATGATCTTTACACGGGGGGAAGCGAACCGCTCAACCAACAGATTCAAGCCATGCTCTTGCATGTCGATCGCCTGCTGGATGAGCCGGAAAATGGGGCGGGTCACGCAAAAGCGGTCCAGCAGATGGCCGATGGCGTTCTGGCGCGGCGGCTGAATGATGCTGTCAGCACCTGGGAAACTGTTTCTGATCGCCGGAGAGCCACTTTGACTCAGATTCAGGATCTCTCCCTGATGGCCGGAGTCCTGATGCTGTTCGCGGAAATCCTGCTGATCTTCTGGCCGTCTCACCAGACCATTTCCCGCGCCTTCGAAAGACTGCAGGCGGAAAGCGACACATCGGAACAAACCCTGGACCGGTTGTCGAACTTTGCCTCTGTTGCCGCGGATCTCTTCTGGGAAACCGATGCTGCCGGGCATATGATTTATGCGGAAGGCAGCTTCCTGGAGCGGATGAAGGGCGGCCGGGAAACCATTGTCGGATGCGACTATCGCGATATCATCCAGTATTCTGGGGAAAACCTGGAAATCCTTCGCGCGGCATTGAAATCATTCGGCGCCTACAAGGACATCATTGGAACGTTCACGGATGTTGATGGTCAGACCTACAAGATGTCCATGTCCGGAAAGCCTCACTATGATGACCGGGGACGGATCATTGGCTATATCGGCACGGCGACGGATGTGACCGAAAAGCAGACCCGGCAGGAAGAAACCGAATTGCTTGCCTCGACCGATCCGTTGACGGGCCTGGCGAATGTGCGGAAATTCCGCGCGGCCATGGACAAGATCCTGGAAGAGGCCACGAGCCGGAACCCGGTTCATGTGCTGGCGCTGGATCTCGACGGCTTCAAGGCGGTAAACGATACATATGGTCATGGCGCGGGCGACGAGGTTCTCAAAGCCGTTGCCGCGCGGATGCAGTCCACTTTGCGCGAAAGCGATTGGTGCGCGCGCATTGGGGGCGATGAATTCTTCGTCGTCTGCCACACAGCGCCGTCCAGATTGGCGGCGGAGGGCCTGGCGATGCGGCTGAACCGTCAGTTGGCGGAGCCTTACAGCCTGTCCAGCGGCCATCGCGTGCGGGTCAGCGCCTCTATCGGAATTGCCGCCGCGCCGTTCGACTGCATGAGCACCGAACCGCTGCTGAAGGCCGCCGACATGGCGCTGTACGAATCCAAGGGGCGCGGGCGCAACCAGTATTGCTTCTATGAAGACCTTGGCCCCTTTGTGGTGGACGAGCAGGCGTTCGCCTGACCCCCTTCCCCGCGAACGCCAGCACGAATGGCCGGACACGCAGGGCGCGCGCCGGCAAGACGATCTCCTTATCAGACGAATATCAGGGCGAGCTGTCCCAGCCATCCAGCGCGGCATGGATCTGTGAGGGCAAGAGCGTCGCCAGCGCGCCAAGCTCTGGCGAGAGGCGATAGGCGCTGTCCGCCGGGCCGATCATGGGCCGCGGCTCCCCCGCCGATTTCAGCCGGTAGAGATGCCGCGCCAGGCGTTTCACATGCCCGTCCGGATCCTTGAACACCCGCCGCAAGGCGGCAATCCGCTGGACCAGCCGCGCCGGGCTGACCGGGCCGCCGGGGCGCAGGCGCGCCTGAAGCGTGTCAGGGAATTGTGCGTCCGTGCCAAAGGCCCGTTTCGGGGGCAAGAGCGACAGCCGCCGCATGGTGACGCGCGGAAACTCGGCCAGCTCCACCCCGTCGGGCAGGGCGGACGCGGCCGCTGGCCGGGGCGCGGCATCCGCTTTCGGGGCGGGCACATAGGCTAGGCGCAGAGCCATGAGGAACAGGATGCGGCGGACAAGGCTTTCCACCTGGCGCAGGCGCCCGGAAATCCGCTGCGCCACCCCCCGCCCGATGCGCGCCGGCTCGAGATGCAAATTCCCCAGAGCCGACGCCCCCAGCACCGCCAAAGCCGCCTGCTCCAGCCCCCGTTTGAGAATGTCCGCCTGTGCGTCCATGCGGGAAGTATGGGGGTGGCGGGTATCAGACGGATTGGGGGGCATTCGATACGCCCGCCGCGCCAGGCAGCGCGTGAGCTTTTTCGGCCCGAGCTGCAAATCCGTCATCGCGATGACGTCCGAAATGGCAAACCGCACCTCATGCAGGCCGGCTTCGACAAAGGGGTGTCCCAGGCTTATGCGGGAAGTTATGCGCCGGATATTGTTGCCAATCGTTGAGAGAGTTCCCACCTACTTTAACTACGAATGGGCGAGGCCGATATGAGTACGCAGTTTGACGACCCACAGGCGCGAAAAGATTTCAGAAAGTCGTTGATGGGGCTTGGATATGAAGAGGTTAAATATCGCCTAGCTGCAAAGAAATACGGTGCGGAGAAAGCCGCACTCGTAGAAATTTGGCTTGATGACTTCGCGAACGGTCGGCTTGTTGCAGAAGAACTCGCAGATTTATCCGAGCGGATCAGTGCATTGAGATCCAAATTTGTGAAAGGAGACAACCTTACCGGCATGTTTCTGCGTACCGATGACTCGGCCAAGTTTGAAAGACTGTTTGTTGAAGCGTCTGAGTTACTCCGAGAAAATTTCGGTCCCGATAGCGGATATTACAGATCACTCGAAACAAGTTACTCGAATGGAACTGGAGGCTGGTTAGGAGGCCCTTCATTTGCATGCGTAACAGAAATCAGCGAAATACTTATGGGCGCATCTGAACGAATTGCTCGAAGAAAAGCACCCAAAGCAACAGTGGATTCCTCTAGCAAAACGGAAACTACATATATCAGTCCAAAGCGGATTGATGAATTGAAGCAGCTAAACTCTGAAACTATAGATTTCGCAAAGCTAATTCGTCTTTGTGAAGAACTTAACTCCGCGTACTCTTCGGATTGCTTCTTCTCAGTTGCAATGATAGCGCGCTCAATAATTGATCACGTTCCTGCAGCTTTTGGAAAAAACACCTTCAACGATGTGACCAACCACCACGGATCACGATCGTTCAAGAAGTCCATGGAACACTTGCACGTGTCTCTTCGAAACATTGCAGATTCGTACTTGCATGAAGGGATGCGAAAAAAAGAAGCCCTTCCGAACGCAAATCAAGTCGATGTCCGTAGAGAATTGGACGTACTTCTAGCAGAATTGGTCCGGCTTAACTGAATCTGTTCCCAGACTACGCCACAACAAGCGCGTTTGCAGCAACAAAAACTCCTGCAGGAAATGTGAACCCAGATATCACAGCAGATACTACGGCAGTGATACGTACCGCATTTGATCTGAAACGTTCCCTATCTGCTTTTTTTTCCATCTCTCTTGAAATTTCTGAACTTCCTGTTTGGTTGAAGTAGATGAACTCAGCATCGTAAGTGGAACTCAATGTAGCGAGTGCCTGTGCAAAGTAAGCGCCGAATGCTGCGGTCAAAGCGAAAAACAGTCCGCCGCCAAACAGAAAGAATGCGGACTGCAATCCAGACAACGTTGCTTTTTCATAACCTGCGTTTCCAACGAAGGTGAGAAGAGCAATTAGTGCACCTCCGTGAACAAGAAATAGACTTCTTATCCCTCCAGATGCGAAGTTAATGGTTGCGCCGGTGCTTACGCGCGCATCTTCATACAGATGCGACATTCGGATCGTGTGAAGCTTGTGTTAATAGTCGTCGTTGCTTGAGGTCATACCAATTCTCCAAAGAAGTCGAAGATGCATCGAAGTCGAACAATGCAAATCAATGCTCGTGGCTTTCTTGCAAAGGGGCCCAAAGTGAAACCGGAATCAAGTTTCATGTGATTGCCATTCCCTTCGCAGCCCCCTAAATGCTCCTTATGAGCAAAAAGCTGAAAATTCTGGTCGCGCAGTTGAACCCGGTGGTGGGGGATATTGGGGGCAATCTGGAGCTGGCGCGGGGCGCGCTGGCCGAGGGGAAAGCGGCGGGCGCCGATCTGGTCGTGCTGTCGGAATTGTTCATCCTGGGCTATCCGGCCGAGGATCTGGTGCTGAAGCCCGCCGCGGTGGAGGATTCCATGCAGGCGGTGCGCGATCTGGCCGCTGAGACGGATGGCGCGCCGGACATCATCATCGGGTCGCCCTGGGCGGAAGATGGCAAGCGCTACAATTCCGCCGTCTGGCTGTCTGGCGGGGCCATCAAGGGCCGATATGACAAGCGCGAACTGCCCAATTATGGCGTGTTCGACGAAAAGCGCATCTTCGATGCCGGCGACGAAAACCTGCCCGTGTTCGAGTTTCATGGCGTGAAGATCGGCGTCGCGATCTGTGAGGACATCTGGTATCCGCGCGTGCCCAGCCTGTTGCATGATGCGGGGGCGGAGATGCTGATCGTGCCGAATGGCTCACCCTGGCGGCGGACCGTGCAGGTAGAGCGGCACACAACGTTTTCGGCCTGGCGCAAGACGGGCGTGCCGTATTTGTTCGTCAACCAGGTAGGCGGGCAGGACGAGCTGGTCTTTGACGGCAGCTCCTATGCCGTGGACCATGACGGGACGGAGCACCAATTGCTGGGCGATTTCGTGACCGGCACGGCGCTGGTGGAATATGATCCGGCCACGCACCGCTTCGCCAGCGAGGCGAAGGCGGAGCTGACCGAGGGCTGGCATGCCGAATACCGCGCGGCGGTGATTGCGCTGGGCGATTATGTCAACAAGAACCGCTTTCCCGGCGTCGTGCTGGGCATGTCCGGCGGGATCGACTCGGCCCTGACGGCGGCGATTGCGGTGGACGCGCTGGGGCCGGAACGGGTCTGGTGTGTGATGATGCCGTCGAAATATACGTCCTCGGACAGTCTGGAAGACGCCAAGGCCTGCGCAGAGGCGCTGGGCGTGACATATGACAGCATCAATATTGCCCCCGGCGTCGGCGCGCTGGACGAGATGCTGGGCGAACAGTTTGCCGGCACCCAGCCGGACACGACGGAAGAGAACATCCAGTCCCGCCTGCGCGCGGTGACGCTGATGGCGCTGTCGAACAAGTTCGGCCATATGGTGGTAACCACGGGCAACAAGTCTGAAATGGCGGTGGGCTATGCCACGCTCTATGGCGACATGTGCGGCGGCTACAATGCGCTGAAGGATTTCTACAAGACCGAAGTGTTCGAGCTGGCCAAGTGGCGCAACACGACGGTGCCACGCGGGGCGCTGGGCCCCGGCGGCGAAGTGATCCCGGAGCGGATCATCACCAAGCCGCCAAGCGCCGAACTGCGCGAAGACCAGCGCGATGATGACTCCCTGCCCCCTTATGACGTGCTGGATGACATTCTGCGCGGCCTGGTGGACGCGGAAGAGCCGATCGAGGCCATCCTCGCCCGCGGGCATGACCGGGCCGTGGTGAAACGGATCGAGCATCTGCTCTACATCGCGGAGTACAAGCGCCGTCAGGCCCCGCCCGGCGTGAAGGTCGGCGGCAAGAATTTCGGCCGCGACAGGCGCTATCCGATCACGAACCGGTTCCGGGATGACTAGGTTTCTCATCGGGAATTTCCGCTGGCTGCTGGCCGGGTTCCTGATGACGATGGGGTCTGCCTTCGGGCAAACCTATTTTGTGTCGCTCTCCAATTCTGCGCTGATCGAGCGGTTCGGCTTCAGCCACGGCTCACTGGGCCTTGTCTATGCGCTGGCCACCACGTCCAGCGCGCTGATCCTGCTGGAATTCGGCAAGATCGTGGACCGCGTGCGGGCGCGCACGGCGGCGATGATTACCGTTGCCGGACTGTCGCTGGCCTGCCTCGTCATGGCGGGGGTGCAGGGCCCGGTCATGCTGTTTGCGGCCTATTTGCTGCTGCGCCTGTTCGGCCAGGGCATGATGGGCCATGTGGCGATGACGGCGACCGGGCGGTGGTTTGAAGCGCGGCGCGGCATGGCGGTCAGCATTGTGTCTCTGGGCCATGCGGCGGGCATTGCCATCGTTCCGGCGGCGGCGGTGGCGCTGATCGCCCTGACCGGCGACCGGCTGGCCTGGACCCTGTCAGCCGCCGCGCTGGCGCTTGGCCTTGGCCCGGTGCTGTGGGGCCTGCTGGCGAAGGACCGCATGCCGGAAGGCCAGGCAACAGATCTGACAGAGACAGAAAGTACGCGCCCTGCCCCGGCCAAACAAAGCTGGCGGCGACGGGAGGTCCTGCGCGCGCCGGTTTTCTGGGTGTTGATCCTGTGCGCGGTGAACCCGGCGGCCATGATGACAGCGCTGTTCTTCCATCAATTGCACCTGACCGATGTGAAGGGGTGGAGCGCAGGCCTGTTCGCTGCCACCTTTACCGCCTTTGCGCTGGCCCGGATCGTTGCCAGCCTGTTTGCAGGCGGACTGATCGACAGGTTCAGCGCCCGCGCCATGATGGCCGTCTATCAGCTGCCGATGGCCGCGGGCCTCGCGCTGCTCTGGCCGGTGGACGCTGTGTGGGTGGTTCCCGTGGCAATGGTGCTGATCGGGCTGACCGCAGGAACGGATTCCGCCCTTGCCGGCACGCTGATGCCGGAATTGTTCGGACTTCGATATCTGGGAGAGGTTCGCGCGCTGACCTTCGCCGCCATCGTGCTCGCCTCCGCGCTTTCCCCTTTGGTAACAGGATACCTGATTGACGCCGGTATCGCGTTTTCGGTCCAGCTGGCAGGCATGGCCGCGATCTCCGTCAGCGCAAGCATCATCCTGCTGGCCCTGCGAGGTCGGCTGAATGCCATCGCGATGGACGTTTACTCCAGAACGCCGGGCTCCAGCCCCTCATAGGCAAGGCGGTTGGCCTCGGCCTCGGCGCGAACCTGCTCAACGTCTTCAGGCGCAATGTCCCATGACTCGCCGTAGGCCAGCATGGGCGATGGCACCACCCCGTCGAGCTCTATCATCGCCGCATAGAGCAGCCAGGGCTGGCTGCCATCTGCGCAGGTGACACGCACCCACTGGTCTTCGACCGTGGGCATTGAACCGATATCGCTGACATCGCGCAACTCGGCCTCGTTGATCCCGTACTCGACGCCTTCAAACGACAAGACGGTGAACCCCTCGCCCAGATAGCGCAGGAAAGTCAGCTGGTCGCCCGCAGTCAGTTCAAGCTTGCGAATTTCACCATCGGAAATGTATTCCACACTGGCATTCTGGTTGAGCGTTACCGGGAATGTCTTGGTCGCGACGAAGAAGCGAAGGTCGTCGCCCTCCACGCGCTCAGTGTTCCAGAGCTGGTAATTGGCGAATTGCGGCAGAGTGCAGCTGGCATCAGCCTCGCGATCGCCATTCGGTACGGTCCAGGCGGGCGCGCTGATACCTGCATCCAGAACGGCAAATCCGGCTGGATACTCCCCCGGCCAGCCTGCACTGACATACCAGGTGGAATCGTATCCTGACAGCGTCTGGTAATCGACATCATCGGCCGGCAGCGGCGCAGGCTCTTCTTCCAGCGCGCTGCTCAGTTCTGATGATTCCGACGGCGCAGTTGCGGCGACAGGCGCCTCTGCTGGCGCGGCCTCACGCTCCTGCCCGCAGGCCGCAAGCAGGCCCGCTGCGATAAGAATACAGCCCAGTCTCATCTAGCTCTCCTCGACGGCGACTCAGTTGCCCCTCGCACAATAGCACGCACATTAGCAAGAATGTGGCATCCCTCCCTTGGCTTTTTGCGCAATTTGATGTCGAAAGCACGCTTCAAAACAGGTTTTTTCCATGACTGCACCGATTGTTCGCTTTGCACCCTCCCCCACTGGCCGCTTGCACGTTGGCAATGTGCGCACGGCGCTGATCAACTGGCTGTTCGCCAAGGGGCAGCAGGGAAAGTTCATTCTGCGCATTGATGACACCGATACAGAACGCTCGACACAGGAATATGAGGACGGCATCCGCACCGACCTTGCCTGGCTGGGCCTGACTTGGGACGACAGCTTCAGCCAGTCTGACCGGTTCGCCGAATATGACGCCGCCGCAGACAAGTTGCGCGAGATGGGCCTGCTCTATCCCTGCTACGAGACGGCAGACGAACTGGACCGCAAGCGCAAGATCGCGCTGTCGCGTGGACGCCCACCCGTCTATGACCGCGCGGCTCTGGCTCTGAGCGATGATGACAAGGCAAAGCTGGAAGCCGAGGGCCGCAGCCCCCACTGGCGGTTCAAACTCTCCGGCGAGCGGATCGAGTGGAATGATCTGGTGCGCGGCCCGCAAAGCATCGACACATCCAGCCTGTCTGACCCGATCCTGATCCGCGAAGATGGCTCCTATCTCTATACGCTGCCCTCGGTCGTCGATGATATCGAGGCGAAGATTACCCATGTCGTCCGCGGCGAAGACCATGTAACGAATTCCGGCGCTCAGATCGAGATCGTCAAGGCGCTGGGCGGCACGGCGCCAGACATGGCGCACACCCCCCTCCTCATTGGCGCGGATGGCCAGGGCCTGTCGAAGCGTCTCGGCTCCCTTTCAATGGGGGAACTGCGCGCGCAAGGCTATGAGCCGATGGCCGTCTGCTCTCTGCTGGCCAAGATCGGCACGTCCGACAATGTCGAAGCGCGCGAAAGCCTGGAGCAGCTGGTCGCAGAATTCGATTTCGGCAAGATTGGTCGCGCACCCGCCCGCTTCGACGAAGCAGAGCTGTTGTCGCTGAACGCGGCGATTCTGCATGGCCTGCCGTTTGAGGCTGTGAAAGACCGCCTCGCCGCGGTGGACCCACGCGCGGCGGACGAAACCTTCTGGAGCGTGGTGCGCGAGAATTGCTCTCTTCTGCCCGAAGTGACGGGCTGGGTGGAGACTGTGTTCGGCGACGTGACCTCACTGGTCGATGCGGAAGACAAGGACTTCATTGCGACCGCCGCGAAACTGTTGCCCGAAGGCGAATTGACGGGCGACAGCTGGAGCGCGTGGGCCAACGCCGTAAAAGCCGAAACCGGCCGCAAGGGTCGCGGCCTGTTCATGCCGCTGCGCAAGGCGCTGACCGGCCAGGAACACGGCCCAGACATGAGCGCGTTGTTGCCGTTAATCGGACGGGAGCGTGCATTGGTACGGCTGCAGAGCTAGTCACTTTCCATAGCGAACCCAACGTGAACAAAGCGAATAGCGGGAGACTTTCAACACGAGAGTCCTGATTCCATTCTGATTTTGAAATTTTAGAACAAAATCGGAACTTTTTCCTTTCCAAAAAGTGAATATTCTGCTTATGTTCTCACATCGCCGGTCAGGCGGAGAACAGGTTCAGCACACAGTTTGATAAGGGGTTTCGGCATGTCGGGTTTGGTGATCAAGGGATGTGAGTACGATCCAGTCGAGTCGCGCGATGTCGTTTATGGCGACGGGTTCCGGATGGATCTGGAACAGGCGATTGCCCTGGTATCGACTGGCGTCGAATTCCGCGCCGCAGACCGCGACGGTTCGGCTGTCCCGGTGTCTATCGCCCGTAATGAGTATGACGAACTGATCCTGAAGACCGAGCCGACCGCCTATGCGGCCAACCCGCTCGGCGAGATCAGCGCCCCGCCCATCGTCCACCGCCGCTATCGCGCAGAAGCGCAAGCCCCGGTCCGCATTCATTCCGGTTACGCTGTCGCGGCCTAGTCACGCAGCGGCCCCTACCCTTTACATGTTCCCTGCCTGTCGCGCCTCCACACCACTCTCCGGGCGCGCGGGTCTGGTCCGATTTCACCCATCGGACAGGGGGCAGCACACCAGCATGTGAAGGGTGGGGGTTACTCCGCCTCCAGATGAACCAGTACGTCATCTTCCGCGACCTGGTCTCCGGCAGCGGCCTCAACTGACGCGACCACCCCGTCGCGCGGTGCGGGCAGTGTGTGCTCCATCTTCATGGCTTCCATTACGGCTACAGGGTCACCCTTGGCCACCGTGTCGCCCGCCTTTACCTGAATAGACAAGAGCTTTCCGGGCATGGGCGCGCTGACGGAATCTCCGCCAAGTACCGCCTCGACGTCTGCATCATAATCCGGCACCTCAACCAGCACCGTGTCGCCACCTGTCGTCACAGCATACCGGCGCGGCGACAGATCTGTTACGAAAGGCAGCGGTGTTTCAGCCGCCACATCATGGTCCACCGGGTCGAACCAGTCCGCATCCGTACCGACGGCCACAGCCGCCTTGCGGACGGGCGCTGCATTTGACCGAAAACCGTCGCGAATATCCCAGGGCATACCTGCGCCAGCATCATCAAGCTGAATATCACTGACCGCCAGCACTGAGGCGTGCTGATGCTCCGATGGCGAATGAGTCAGAGCGTCTCCCTGCTCGGCAATCCAGTTCACGTGATGTGTACCGTCCCGGAACGCATCAGACTGAGCGCAGCGGCGCAGGAAGCCGGTATTTGCCGGTACGCCGGACAATTGTGTATGGGTCAGCGTCTCCACCAACAGGTCCACCGCCTCATCACGGTCTCCACCCGACACGATCAGCTTGGCGATCATGGAGTCATAGTTCGACGGCACACGGTCACCGGTCTCAAACCCGGCATCCCAACGAATGGTCTCGCCATCAATCGGCTGCAGCAATCCAAATTCCAGGATCAAACCTGCACCCGGACGGAAACCGTCAGCCGGGTCTTCCGCGCAGACACGCGCCTCTATGGCGTGGCCAATCAAAGGGATCTGATCCTGTGCCAGAGGAAGTGGCTGACCGGACGCGACACGCAACTGCCATTCGACGAGATCTTGCCCCGTAATGCATTCCGTCACCGGATGCTCGACCTGAAGGCGGGTGTTCATTTCCAGGAACCAGAACGTATCTACCGCCAGCGGTTTCGATCCATCCACGATGAACTCCACGGTACCGGCTCCCTGATAGCCGACCGCCTTGGCCAGCTTGACCGCTGCATCCGTCATCGCCGCGCGTACGTCTTCCGGCATGCCCGGTGCGGGCGCTTCTTCGATGACTTTCTGGCGGCGGCGCTGAAGCGAGCAATCGCGCTCATAGAGGTGGACGACATTGCCCTGTGCATCGCCGAACACCTGTACCTCGATGTGGCGCGGCTGCTGGACCAGTTTCTCCAGCATCACCCGGCCATCACCAAAGGCGCTTTCCGCCTCGCGCACCGCGCTTTCCAGTTCGGCTTTCAATTGGCCCGGCTCGCTGACAAGGCGGATCCCGCGACCGCCGCCGCCCGCCACGGCCTTGATAAGCAATGGAAACCCGATGTTTTGGGCAGCCTCGGCGAGCGTTTCCAGATCCTGCCCCTCCCCGCGATACCCGGGCAGCACGGGAACACCTGCTTCTTCGGCAATACGCTTTGCCTCATCCTTTGGCCCCATGGACCGGATCGCCTTGGCCGACGGCCCGACCCAGATCAGGCCTGCGTTCTCCACCGCTTCCGCAAAATCAGCATTCTCGGACAGGAAACCATAGCCGGGATGAATCGCATCCGCGCCTGTGGCCTTGGCTGCGGCAAGGATAGCCTCCCCATTCAGGTAGCTTTCTGTGGCCGGAGCAGGTCCGATATGAACAGACTCGTCCGATTCGCGAACATGTTTTGCGCGGGCATCGGCGTCGGAATAAACGGCCACGGTTTGTATGCCGAGGTCCCGGCAAGTGGCCATGATGCGACAGGCGATTTCGCCGCGATTGGCAATCAGGAGCTTTTTCAACATGGGAGAAGCAAGACCCGATTTTGTCGACAAAGACAAGCATCAGGGCTCTGCTATGGAAGGTCAAACTGTATGAAATACCCGGCCCTTATGCTGTCAGCACTGCTGGTGATACTGCCCGCAAACGCAGAATTTCTGGATGTCGACCCGGTGATGAATGCGTTCGCCCAACAATGCGGTGAGGCGCTTCCGGGAATGGAGCCTGCCTGCGGCTGTATCACGGCAAATGTCAGAAACTGGGTGAGCCGCACAGATGCTGGCGACCAGCAGGTTCGTCTTTGGATGCTGATGAGCGACGCCTTGCGAGGAAACGTGCCAGACGACCAGATCTATGAGCGCGCCTCAGTCGCCGGAGTTAGCCGAGAGGCCTTGAGCGCGGCGGAGATCAAGTATTTTGACGTGGTCGACGATCTTTTCATGGCCTGCGCGTCCCAGATGACAGCGAGCGCTGACTAGCCTGCCCGCTGCGATGGACGCACGCCACCAGAACAAAACTGATGATCATCAGCAAATACCATGCACCGAGCTTGGATAGGGAAACCGGATGCCAGCCTTCAGTCTGGCCGGGATAGGCCCAGGCGCGGGTGAATGTGCCAATATTCTCCGCAAACCAGATGAACAATGCCACCAATATGAAGCCGATTACGAGCGGCATCGGCCTATGCGCTTCATCGGCGCGAAACCAGACCACGCAAGGGCCGTAAACCATCGCCGTGGCCGCAAACAGTCCGATTCGGATATCCGGCAGCCAGTGATGCGCGAAGAAGTTCACATAGATGGCTGTGGCAAGGGCAGCCTGAATCCAGAGTGGCGGGAATCGGTCGAACCTGAACTCGAACAGTCGCCAGACTCGCGCGAGATATGAGCCGACTGCTGCATACATGAAACCCGTGAAAAGCGGCACGCCCGCGATGCGCAGCAAGCTGTCTTCAGGATAGATCCAGCTGCCATGCGCCGTCTTGAACAATTCCATCACCGTTCCGACGATGTGGAAGACGAGGATGACGTTGGCCTCCTCCCAGGTCTCCAGCCCAGTCCAGAGCATGCCGACCTGGATCACGATCGCCCCTAGAACAAGGAAATCATACCGACTGAGTATCGCCGTTTCAGGATACCAAAGAAAGGTGGCCAGGAGCAGGCCCAGCATGAGACCGCCAAACAGGCAGGCCCACCCCTGCTTGATGCCAAAGGCGACGAATTCGAACACAGCCTGTGACACGGGCCCGCGCACATATCGCGCATGCAGCGCCGCACGCGCATCATGAAGACGAATTTGCAAACGAGTCGAATTGGGGGGCGGCATGGTCATCCACATGTCTATCCGGTCCAAACACGGCGCAAACGAGGTGCAAGCCCGGCCACGAGGGGGCGATTGCCCGTCCAAATTCCGCCTTTGACAGCCCGGCGAGCTATCGTAAGGGTTAACGCAGGTAAACCACGGGAGTATCTTATGGCCTATGCTTCAGGGATCAGGATCAGCAGTGTTGCGGGCATAATCGGCGCAGGTGTCGGCGGTTACATCGGCTTCACTCAGGCCGCAGATGTCAGCAATCTCAGCCCCGTGGCAGGCTCACTGATCCTTGGTGCCATTGGCTTTGTCGCCGGCAGCGCAGGCGCCTTCATCCTGAAATCCCTGATGCAGTTCGTGATCTATATCATCCTGTTCGGAATTGTGGCCTACGTCTTCCAGAATCAGATTGAGGCAATGACCGGGATCAACCCGGTCGACGCAACGATTCACGTGTTGAGAGACTGGGGCCTCCCCGTCTGAGGAGAGCCTACTTCCCCCAGCTAGGCGGACGCTTGTCCAGGAAGGCGGCGATACCTTCCTTGCCCTCTTCTGATGCACGGCGAGCCGCGATCCGCTTTGACGTATCGTGGCTGAGGTCCTTGTCGATGAACACACCCGACACGTCCCGCACCAGCGCCTTGCTGTCGGCAACAGCGCCCGGCGCAGCGGCAAAGACCAGATCTGCGAGGTGCTCCTCCATCGCCGTCATGTCTGCTTCGGTTTCGACGACATACTGCACGAGCCCGAGCCGCTCGGCATAGTCGGCATCGAACGTTTCCGCCGTGGTGAATAGTGCTTTCGCCCAGCGTGGACCAATCGCTTCAATAACGTAGGGACTGATCGTGGCAGGGGTCAGGCCGAGACGCACCTCTGAAAACCGGAACTTCGTACCCTTCATGGCGACAGCCACGTCACACGCCGCCACAAGGCCCGCGCCGCCGCCCATCGCGGCCCCCTGGACCAACGCCAATGTCATCTGCGGCATCTCGTAAAGCGCCCGTAGCATCTCGGCCAAATTCATGGCATCGCGTTCGTTATCGTCGCGCGTGTGCGTTGCCGCCAGCTTCATCCAATTCAGGTCTGCGCCAGCGGAAAAGCTCTTTCCCGCCCCGCGCAGGATCATCATCCGGATCGTTCGCTGGTCTGCAATCGTGTGAAAGGCATCTGTCAGCTCCGCAATCAGCTCCGCGTTGAATGCGTTGTGCACATCCGGGCGGTTCAGTGTAACGACGGCGAGGCCCTCCTGCGTCGCTTCAAGCGTGATGAGATCGTATTCGGAATCGCGCATGGGATCATTCCTGTTCAGTGTATTCTGCCACCTTGCGGTAGTGGCTGGACGGGCGCAAGGCGGGCCGTTCGACAAGATGCCACAGCGCATAGCTGGCGGCGATCACCAGCGCGGCGGAGAGCATGAATCCGGCCGCATATCCCAACGAGGCGAACACACCGAGCGCCACCAAAGCCTGTAGTATGGGAAAATGCGTGATGTAGACGCCATAGCTGATGTCGCCAAAACGAGCCGCATTCAAGGCCGGGCCCGGCAGGAAAGCGATGCAAGCTATCAAGCCCGTCAGCCCCGCCGCGCGCAGCGGCTCCAACCAGGGATGCGCGAATGAAAGCGCGGTCACGAGGAATCCCACCAATCCGAACCAAAGCGGCTTCGCCTTTGCGGTACCCCACATCTGCCAAAGCGCAATACCACTGGCAAAGAAGGCCATCTGGCCTGGCAACTGACGCGCAAGCATGGGCGCATCGGGATGATCCAGCATGACCGGCACAAGCTGGCGCCACGCCTCTCCCGCCGCATAAATTCCGATCAGAAACAGCCATTTTGCCCGTCCGAACAATCTGAGCAGCCAACCTATGACCGGAAGGCAGATATAAAACATCACCTCGATCTTCAGCGTCCAAAGCGCACCGTTCACTTCCGTGAAGCGGTTGCCTTCAAACACGCCCGGCAAGTCCGGCGACAGGAAATTCAGGAAAACCAGATTGGCCGCGATGTACTCGCCGACGCCTCGAACGTCTCCGCCCATCAGCAAACAGATGATTGCTGGGATCAAGACAACGACCAGATAGGCCGGATACAGCCTTCGCACCCGCTTTCCCGCATAGTCCGCAAGACCTTGGGATCGCACCAGAGATCCCGCCACCAAAGCGCCGGACACGATGAAGAAGCCTTGAATGGCGATTTCTGCGAGCTGGCCCCATCCTGCCTCCAACCCACTCATTGGCGCGAGCGATGACAAAACGATGGCGTGGTAGACAAAAACCGTCGAGGCGAGCGCCAGACGGATGAGATCAAACCTGTTCGCCGTGGACGAGTGCGCTTCAGACATCGCGCGTGTTTACCGTATCGGCCTCAAATGAAAAGGGGTCCGCAGGACCGGCGGACCCCTTCAGCACCTGCCTGACGGCTTCCCTACCGAGCGGGTTGGGGCGCCGTCATGACAGCGCTGTCTTCGGACCGTCCCCGCCAGGCAGCAAGGGCGTCTGCCAGTTCTTCTTCGGACACGGTACCATTCGAGTTCAGGTCAAGCTTGGTGAACCGGGCCTTCGCCTCTGCCTCGCTGGCCGCGCCTGCGTTGGCATGATGGCTCACAAACTCGTCCTCACTGATCAGGCCGTCATCATCCAGATCCAACTGCGAGAAGTCGGGCATTTCGCCCGCGTGGCCCATCAGGGCCGTCATCATGGCGGCTGTCACGAGAAAGCTGCTGCGTCTGATCATATTCGAACTCCTTCTCACTTCAGGTGTCGCAGGGGACCGCGACAGAGACGAAGGTACGCGAAATGGCTGGTAATGATGCGTGAAAAGACGTTCACGACGAAGATGTAATGAAAGCGATCAAACGGCTTCGCCACCGATCTCCTTCATGAAAGTCATCCAGGATTCGATCTTCGACTCTGTCAGCGCGCCCACACTGCCAATGATGGTGTGATGCATCGGCTTGAAGCCGGACAGGCCAAGCACACCGCGCTCCAGAGCTTTAAGAGCGCCGGCATCCATTCCGAAACGGTACATCAAATCCGGCATGCCCATTGTGATGATGATCCTCGCAGACTTGCCCTTCATCATGCGCTCGGGCCACTCATGGTCAGACTGGCCTGGCTTCAGAAAGAAGCCCGCACGCGCTGCCTGTTCCAGAAACGCCTTCAGCCGGGCCGGCATGCCGCCCATCCAGAGCGGAAAGGCGATGACGAGATGGTCCGCAACGCCGATCTGCTCCCGCAAACTCAGAATGGGCTCAGGCGGAGGTGTATCGAACTCGTCCTGAGAGTTCAGGAAGGGCACGTCCATACCGCCAACGTTGATGCGCGACACTTGATGCCCCTCCTCCACCGCACCGGTTTCGTATGCATTGCAAAGCGCATGGATAAGATGGTCCGGATTTGCATCCGGATGGCCGTCAATGATGCAGATTCTCTTGGACACGGGTCAGCCTCCTGTCAGGAACAAGAACTGTTTACCACGCGTGGCGATGCGGCCTTATACGTAGGATTACTACTGACAATTTCACGTCAGAAAACTTGTGTCGCTCGATTGGCGAAGGGAGTCTCTTGCCCCATCGAACTGATCAAACACTTCCAACTGCTCAGCTGTGTAGTGCTTTGAAAGAGTACGGCTCAATTGGCGCGCCGTAAATGTGGTACGCTCATACGCTTTCCAAAAGCGTTCACCTCTTCGCGTAGCAGAGGTGAAGATGGCTCCGAACTCCTGCAATGCGACTTCATATGATGTGAAATACTGATCGAGCTTCTCGGGTAGTTTGTCTTTAGAAGTTACCATCGTGCGTAACGTGCCGACTCGTTCTACAAGTAGCTCAATCATCCACACCTCGCGGTTGCCGCCTTCTTGGGTCCAATTTCGTGTAGCAAAATTGAAAAGCCGCCGTTGAATCGTGATGATCTCTTTCACAACAGCGCGACGCTCGCGTTTTCCGATCTCGTGTCGAGAGAAGACGGCGCCTATCAGAGTAAAGAGTATTGCAAGCGTGAGTTCCCAAGCATAGGGACCTATCGAAGTGACTAGCTCGCTATACTTGCTCATGTCTACATCCGGAACACGCCGAACCCCCTGTCCGGGAACGGAGCATTTAGGCTGGCTGACAGGGCGAGGCCAAGGACGCGGCGCGTATCAGCCGGGTCGATGATGCCATCATCCCAGAGGCGCGCCGTGGAGAAGTAGGGAGAGCCTTCGGCCTCGTAGAGGTCGCGGATCGGCTGTTTGAAACTGTCCTCTTCCTCGGCGGACCATTCCCCACCCTTGCGCTCGATGCCGTCGCGCTTGACCGTGGCCAGAACGCTGGCCGCCTGTTCGCCGCCCATGACGGAAATGCGCGAGTTTGGCCACATGAACAGAAAGCGTGGGCTGTAGGCCCGACCGCACATGCCGTAATTGCCGGCTCCAAAACTGCCGCCGGTCACCACGGTAAATTTCGGCACGCTGGCTGTCGCCACAGCTGTGACCATCTTGGCACCATCCTTGGCAATGCCGCCCGCCTCGTATTTCGAACCGACCATGAAGCCGGTAATGTTCTGCAGGAAGACCAGCGGAATGCGACGCTGGTCCGCCAGTTCGATGAAGTGCGCGGCCTTTTGCGCGCTTTCCGAGAACAGGATGCCGTTATTGGCCAGAATTGCCACCGGCATGCCATAAAGCCGCGCAAAGCCGCAGACCAGCGTCTCGCCATAAAGTTTCTTGAACTCATGGAATTCGGAGCCATCGACAAGACGAGCGATCACTTCACGGGAATCGTAAGGCTCCCGCACATCCTGTGGTACCAGGCCATGCAACTCCGCAGGGTCATAAAGAGGCTCTGCCGGATCGGTAAGATCAAAGGGCTGCGGTTTCGGCTTTGCCAGTGTGCGGACAATGGACCGGACAATAGCAAGCGCATGGGAGTCATGAGCTGCATAATGGTCTGCCACGCCGGACTGGCGCGTATGCACATCCGCGCCGCCAAGGTCTTCGGCGGAGATTACCTCCCCCGTCGCAGCCTTCACCAGCGGCGGGCCGCCGAGGAAGATCGTGCCCTGCTTGCGCACGATGATTGTTTCATCCGACATGGCCGGTACATACGCGCCGCCCGCCGTACAGCTTCCCATCACGGAGGCGATCTGGGGGATGCCCTTCGCACTCATCTGAGCCTGATTGTAGAAGATGCGCCCGAAATGCTCTCGATCCGGGAAAACTTCCGACTGGTGCGGCAGGTTCGCGCCACCAGAATCGACCAAATAGATGCACGGCAAATGGTTCTCCAGTGCGACTTCCTGCGCGCGGAGGTGTTTCTTTACCGTCATCGGAAAATACGCGCCGCCCTTTACCGTCGCATCATTGCAGACGATCAGACACTCGCGCCCCTCGACCCGGCCAACACCCGTTATCAGGCCCGCGCCGGGGGCCTCATTGTCATACATCCCATTCGCGGCCAGCGCGCCAATCTCTAGGAATGCAGAGCCCGGATCCAGCAAACGTTCGACACGTTCGCGCGGCAACAATTTGCCCCGGTCGATATGGCGCTGGCGGGATGCTTCAGGTCCCCCGAGGGATGCTTCGAACGTCTTCTCACGCAGTTCGGCAAGAAGCGTCTCCATCGCGGCCTTGTTGGCGGCAAATTTGCTTCCCGAAACATCTAGGTTGGATTTCAGAACCGGCATAAAGCCTCCCACTGGAATTTTGTGCCTGCTTAGCGGCGTGCGGCGCGCGTGTCACGCGGACGTCATGCGAATTTGAAACACACAGGATGATCGAAAGGCTATGAAAAGGGAATCGAAATGGGCATGTTCACCAACATGGGCTTCGATATCACTCCCCGCCTCAGGGCCATTGAATTCCTGAAAGATGTGCCTCGCCGCGCCATGCGGGCCGCGGGCAAGGAAGCCAAATGGTTTTCCATCCCTGCCGGCAAGCCGCTTTACCTGGCCGGTGAAGCTGCCGACACGCTATACTTTGTCTTGTCTGGCACGCTGGGCATCTTCCGCGAAGGCCCACACGCCAAGACTGAATTCATTGGACATATTCGCTCTGGCGAACCGGCAGGTGAAATGTCGCTATTCCTGGGCGGTGTCGACCTGACGGGTGATGGCCAGCCAAATGATGCGCCACATACCAGCTCGGTTTACGCGCTGCGCGACACTGAGGTGGTCGGTGTGTCTCGCAAGGGATGGGACCGAATGGTCCGCGCCGAGCCGGAATTGCTGGAATCCATGATTCGCGTGATCCTGCAGCGGCTTGGCAAATCCGGTGACCGCGTGGCGAGCGCTGCGCCGAAAGTCTACACGCTGGTAGCCACCTCCCCGACGATCGACCTGAAGCTGCGGGCACGCTCACTCAAACAGGCCCTGGAGAGGCTTGGCCGAAAAGCCATCATTGTTGATGAGTCTATGGGGGATGAGCGCCCAGCCGCCTATTTTGACGAGCTTGAACGCACGCATGATGTCGTGATCCTGATCTCGGCCATTGGGGACAATGCCTGGTTCCGGCTCTCCATGCGTCAGGCGGATCGGATCTGGGTCGTTGGCCGCGCCGATGCCCGACCGTCCAACCCATTGATGCCGGATGATGAGTCTCCGGCGCGAGCACTGAAGCTGGTCGACGTCGTGTTGCTGCATCATGGTGACCAGCGTCGCGGTGCAAAGCCCGTCGAATGGGTCGCCGCGTCCGGCGCGACCCGCGTGTTCCACTGGAACCAGGTCGAGGGGAATGATTGCGACAGGCTCGCCCGCATTATGGCTGGCGTCTCAGTCGGTTTGATCCTGTCTGGCGGCGGCGCGCGCGCCTATTCCCATATTGGCGTTGTGAAAGCGATGCGGGAAATGGGCATCCCGATCGACTTCACGGGTGGCGCTTCAATGGGGTCTGTCGTGGCCGCCTGCGTCGCCATGGGGTGGAGTGATGCTGAAATCGAACTCCGCATCCGGAAAGCATTCGTGGAGAGCAACCCGCTGGGCGATTACCATCTGCCGGTAGTCGGCATGGTCAAAGGTGCGCGGGTGAATGCGCGTCTGAAAGAACATTTTGGCGAGGCAGAAATCGGGGACCTGCACCTGCCTTTCTTCTGTACCTCAACCAATCTCACCAGCGGCGCCACGCGCATCCATCGCGAGGGTTTACTGCGTCATGCCCTTCGCGCCACTATCTCCCTGCCCGGCATTCTTCCACCGGTCGTGGATGGGCAAGACCTGCTGGTGGATGGCGCGGTGCTGAACAATTTTCCGGCGGACATCATGCGTGACATGCATCGTGGGTTTGTCATCGGGTCCGACGTGACTCGCCAGCCGGAGAACATGGATCTCGCTGAATTCCGAGACCCACCGGGCTTTTTCCGCTGGGTGTTCAACAATGGCTTCTCCAGCCCGCCCCCAATTGCAGGCCTGTTGATGCGCACGGCCACAATCCGTGCAGACACGAAATTCGGCCATGACATGGCCGATGTTCTTGTCCTGCCACAACTGGCCGATGTGCAATTGCGCGACTGGGACGCATATGATGAAACCGTCGAGGCTGGCTATGTCGCCACGATGAAAGCCTTCGAAGGCAAGAAAATCAAGGAATTGTGCTGCCCAGCTTAAGCCGTTTCGCCGAAAAGCTCCCGGCCAATCAACCAACGGCGGATTTCCGACGTCCCTGCCCCGATCTCGTAGAGCTTGGCATCGCGAAGCAGACGTCCGGTCGGGTATTCATTGATATAGCCATTGCCGCCCAGAATCTGGATCGCATCAAGCGCCAATTTGGTGGCGGTTTCGGCCGCATACAGAATGGCGCCAGCGGCATCCTTGCGGGTCGTCTCGCCCCGGTCACAGGCTTTGGCCACGGCATAGACGTACGCTTTCGCCGCGTTCATCTGAACATACATGTCCGCCACCTTGCCCTGGATCAGCTGGAACTCGCCAATCGATTGACCGAACTGTTTCCGGTCATGGATGTACGGGATCACGACATCCATGCAGGCTTGCATGATGCCGGTCGGGCCAGCAGACAGCACCGCGCGCTCGTAATCCAGGCCGCTCATCAGAACGCCAACACCGCCATTCAGCGGGCCCATGACGTTTTCCTCCGGCACTTCGCAATTATCGAAAACCAACTCGCCTGTTTCCGATCCGCGCATGCCGAGTTTGTCCAGCTTCTGCGCCACGGAGAACCCCTGGAAATCCCGTTCAATCAGGAAGGCGGTGATGCCGCGCGATCCGGCCTCTGGCTCTGTCTTGGCGTAAACAACCAGCGTGTCTGCATCCGGTGCATTGGTGATCCACATCTTCGTGCCGTTCAGCACATAGCGATCGCCTTTTTTCTCTGCGCGCAGTTTCATGGATACGACATCTGAGCCCGCGCCGCTCTCACTCATCGCGAGCGCGCCCAAATGCTCTCCGGAAATCAACTTGGGCAGGTAGCGGGATTTCTGGTCATCATTCCCCCAGCGTCGTAGCTGGTTCACGCACAGATTGGAGTGCGCGCCATAGGAGAGGCCAACCGAGGCCGACGCGCGGGAAATTTCTTCCATCGCGACGACATGTTCTAGATAGCCAAGTCCGGTGCCGCCCCATTCTTCCTCGACGGTGATGCCCAGCAAGCCGAGCTCGCCCATCTTCGGCAACAGGTCACGGGGGAACGTGTCCGTCCGATCAATTTCGGCGGCGCGAGGCGCAAGCTCGTTCTGAGCAAAACTTGCCACCGTTTCGCGGATCATGTCGGCAGTTTCGCCGAGATCGAAGTTCAATGTGGGATATGTGTTCGGAATCATGGCGGTGACCTAGCAATTCTTTTCCCGCCTGTCAGCCTAATCCTCGCGGGCAAGCATGCGGTAGAGATAGTAAACTGACACAAACAACAGAAAGCCGCCACCGAGTGTCAGGAGCGGACCGCTGTAACCTTGCGTCGCGGTTTCGCCAATTCGGCTGGCCGATCCGGTCACGATGCGCCGCAGCCCCGCGTAAAGGCCAATCGTGCCAAGGCCGGCCAGAAGGGCAAACGGCACCCAACGGAGATTGTATGGTGGCGCGAAATCAGCCACTTCCTCTTGTGCTGGCGTGGTCCGGCGGCTCGTGTCGACATGCACCTTCGCCAAGTCGTCTACAACAATCTGGCGCGTCGACACCTGTAGCTCATCTTCAGGCTCTTGCGGGCGATGCGCGCGACGCCGTTCAGACATGGAGGCTGGCGGCGGATGGTCGCCATTTCCTTCGGGGCCTGCCAGAGCGGACACGGCACGTGTAATTTCGTCGACCGTGGAATCACCGCTTGGCTCTATCCCGGTCTCTCCCGAAGCAAGCGAGCCATTCTCCCCCAGAATACGCGTCAGCCGCTGCGCCACGGCACGGGCGGCAGCTTCAGGAGCGCTTTCGCGCTCTGGCGTTGATCGGGCACGTTCTGCCTCGGGCCGGGATTCCAGAACAACGGAACCTTCCCTGGACAAATTCAGCCCGGATAAGCCATCGCGCTCCGGACGAACCAGGGCGCTGGGGATCGCAACCCTCTGGCGCGGCGTGTCGAGAAACATCGCGACTTCAACAGCGCGGCGGCGGACAAGGCCATCGATCACCCGGATCTGGCCATCCACCCTGCCCCGCCGCCAACTGCTCATGGCTTCCGAAGCAAGTATGCGGTCACCGGAATTCAGGTGCGCCAGCACATCTGAGGCATCGAAGGCTTTCAGCCCGATATTGAAAGCGAAGGAGACCAGTGCATCGAATTCATTCTGGGCAAGCGGTGTGAAGACCTGCTGTGCAAGGTGATCCTCAATTCGTTTGAGGTCGCGATAGCGCAAGATGAGTTCGGCATCGAACGGACTGACCTTCAGTCCGGCCCGCGCGGTTTCCGTATGCCCATACCCGATCAGCCATTTCCCATCCGGCAGCCGACTGGCACGCGCACGGAAGCCCTCGAAACTCTTGATGAGTTCGACCCCCGTATCAGACGTGCGCATGTTTCCGGCCATGCAAAAGGCTCCCATTCTGGGACAGTTCTGTTTTTTACTACGGTGTGACACTGCAATTCTCGCGCCCTTTCACCTGAGAGGCGAGATTCTGGCCCAACGCCTTCATTTTAAAGCAAAACAATTGAGGCAAGGCCCAGAAAGCTGAAGAATGCCATCACATCGGTCAGGGTTAACACGAATACAGAGGACGCCACCGCAGGGTCCGCACCAAGGCGTTTCAATCCCAATGGAACGAGAATGCCGGAGAGCCCAGCCCAAACGAATGTCGCAAGCATCGCCGTAGCGATCACAAGCGCCAGTTCGATATCGCGGAACCATACCAATGAGATTACCCCCACCCCAATGGCGAAGATCAATCCATTGACGAAGCCGCTGAGCACTTCGCGAAGAATGGCGCGGCGCGCTGCATCGCCATCCAATTGTCGCTCTGCAATGGCGCGTACAGCCACGGCGAGCCCCTGGCTGCCTGCATTGCCGCCCAACGCCGCCACGACTGGCATCAGTACGGCCAGCGCCACCACTTGGGCGATAGCCCCCTCGAACAGCGAAATGATCGCCGATGCGATGAATGCCGTAAACAGATTCACCCCCAGCCAGGGGGCCCGCGCCTTGACCGTATCCCAGACAGTATCGGCCCCATCCGCCGAGGTCACGTTGAGCAAGGAGAGCAAGTCTTCTGCGTTCTCTTCCTGCATGACGTCGACCATATCGTCGACCGTGATCATACCGACCAGTCGCCCGCCCTCGTCTGTGACCGGCGCCGCGGCCAGCGAGTATTTGCGGAACTGGAACGCCACCTCTTCCTGATCCATGTCGGGCTTCAGGGAGGAGAGCGGGTCCTTCATGATGTCTGACAGCTGGACATCGCGCGCCGTCCGCAGGAGGGTTGCCAGCTGGACGATGCCGATCAAGCGGTGACCGGGGTCGATAACGTAAAGCTCATAGAAGACTTCGGGCAATTCCTCGCCGATATCGCGCGCATGGTCGATAGCGTGGCCCACCGTCCAGTATTCCGGCGCAGCGACAAATTCCGTCTGCATGAGACGGCCAGCCGATTCCTCTTCATAGGAAAGACCACGCTCAAGCTGAGCCCGGTCAATCGGCGCGAGGTCTTCCAGGATGCGCTCGCGCCGATCATCTTCGAGGTCTTCAAGGATGGTGGTTGCATCATCGGAGTCGAGCTCATCCAGCGCGCTCGCAACGGCTGCATCGGGCAGCACCTCGACCGCCTCTTCCCGATAGGAATCGCGCAATTCGATAAGGATGTCTGCCGGCAATTCGCCGCCCAGCAGTTCCACAGCTTCGGAAAACGTGTCGAAGGATAGCGCTTCCAGCGCATCCGCCGCATCGGCCGGGTGCATGCGCTGCAGCGTCCGCGCCAGCCAGCGGGTATCACGTTCATCGATCGACTCGATGATATCTTCCAGCAGGTCCGGATCGACGTTTGGCGTCTCAGCGGCCTGCGCAGGCTGAACGGACTGTTCGGTCATGTCGCCTCTTTGCCGTTGTTAATCTGCGTCGGCAAGAACCGAATGCTCGGAGGTGACAGGGATTCGCGGGAAATTCACAGGCTGCCAACAATATGTGGCGGAGAGCTGTGAAGCGCGCGCACACGGGAAATAGAGACGGGATGAGTCTTTGAATTCATTCATTCGCTAAAATCGATCCTCGATCGATTTTTGGCGCGGAGCGCCACCGCAGCAGCCTTGAGCTGCATCCAGGGCGAAGTGAAACGAAGCCGGGATGAGTCTTTGAATTCATTCATTCGCTAAAATCGATCCTTGATCGATTTTTGGCGCGGAGCGCCACCGCGAATGAATGGTGCGGTCAAGAGGACTCGAACCTCCACGGGTTGCCCCACAGCGACCTCAACGCTGCGCGTCTACCAATTCCGCCATGACCGCACTGGTCTTCAATGAGGCAGACGGGCCGTATAAGGCGACACCAGCCCTTTGTGAAGCCCCGAATGTCGCCTATATGCGCGCGGTGATGCAGAAATTTCCCGACACCGAATGGGCCGTTTCCGAACGGCAGGTTCCCTACGAAGCCGCAGTCCGGTTCATGGAGGCCCGCGCCCGCGCCATCCGTGAGGAAGGCGCACCGGAACTGGTCTGGTTCCTGGAACACCCCCCGCTCTACACATCTGGTACGTCAGCCAAGGTGGACGACCTGCGTGACCCGTCCCGCTTCCCCGTGTTCGATGCCGGCCGCGGTGGTGAGTACACCTATCACGGCCCCGGACAGCGCGTCGCCTATATGATGCTGGATGTCGCCCAGCGTGGCCGGGATGTGCGCGCATTCGTGCAGAATCTTGAAACCTGGATTGTCGCGGCGCTCAGCGCTTTCAATGTCGAAGCCGGTACGCGCGACGGACGGGTCGGGGTCTGGGTCGACCGGACACAAGCGGGTGGACCCTTGCGCGAAGACAAGATCGCAGCCATTGGCGTGCGCCTGAAAAAGTGGGTCAGCTTCCACGGTATATCCCTGAACGTGGAGCCTGATCTGGAGCACTTCTCTGGTATCACGCCTTGCGGCATCGCAGACCCGCGCTATGGCGTCACCAGCCTCGTCGACCTTGGTATTCTCGCGACAATGGAAGACGTGGACGCCGCGCTGAAAGCAGCGTTTGAAACCGTGTTCGAAAGCCGCCTTGTTCGGGTTCAGGAACCGCTTGCGGCCATCTCGTAGGATTTCAGCCGCTGCTCTTCCTGCGTCAGGTCGCTTCCTGTGCGAAACCCGCCAACGCCGCCATTCGGCAGGCGTGCCACATGAAGCAGCGTCCACAGCATGACGAAGAAGGATGACAAGGCCCACAGCGGCATGGCGAGGCCCATACCCGCGCCAAGGGCCATCTCCGCTGGCGTTGGCGGTGGACCTCTGCGGCCGCGGTTCTGCGCCGGGGCCTGTTCGGCTGCTTCTGTCGGTGCGGCGTCAGCGGCCGTACCATCAGCCGTTTCATCCGTGACGGTTTCGACCGGCGCCTGTGCAGACTGTCCCTGTTGGGCCTCGTACTGAGACACGCCACCCATAACCCCGAGCGCGAATCCGATCAGGCCGAGCGTCAGCGGAATCAATACGATCGCCGCCTTCAGAGTCGACCGGTTCGCTTCCGCAAAACGACGCACATGAGCCACCCAGGATGTGAACTCAGTGACAATCGTGAAAAAGAAGAAGGGCACCAAAAGCGCTGGCAGCGGCACCCCGATCGATTTGATCGGTTGCCAGGCTGAGCTGAGGTCCGCGCCCGCCATCGTCGCAATGGACACGCCGAAAACCGGCACGATGAATAGCAGCAGTCGCCCCATGAACATGAATGTCCAGGCGCGGCTGAAGTGCAGTTTGCCCGTCATGCCAAACGGATTGAACAAGGTCTGCACCCAGTTCATCCGGGACGGGTCATCGCGCTCGTCCCGAATCCAGGGCCGATGCGGATCTATGGGCGTTGTCGTATGATGGGTCATGTCCGGTCGGTTCCTTGCGGGGGTCAGGAAGTGGGGGGAGTCATCGGTGTGCCCGACGTGGGCGGTCCGTACTTGTTGGGGCCGGTATCGGTCGGCAGGCGCGCGGCGATAAAACCGAGCAAGGCCGTTGTCAGCAGGAAACTGGCCAGCGACGTCAATGCGGTCAAACGCTCGAATTCCTGAATGTTTTCAGTCAGGGCTTCCATCGCAGCGGCAAGATCGTTTCCGAACTCCGCATACAATGCGAACGCTTCCGGCGACAGGACGGGCATCAACAAGGCGCTGACAATGCTGGTGACAACCGCATATCCAATCAGGAACAACAGATAGAACCAGCCCGAATGCCCGGCATCATGCAGGCGCTTCGAAAACAGGCACACATATACATAGACCATCGGATAGAAGAGAATGCCGAACATTGGCGATATGAACGTGTTGGCGATCTGCACCAGAATGAAGGCAGCCGTGATGACCGACAAGCCGCGCAGGAAGGTGCGCGAGCCAATTCGGCCTTTTGACGACAAGAGGACATATCTCATGTCCATATGGGTTCAGTCTCCTTTATCGGGCGAAACACGCACACTGGCAGCGTTCAGCGTCTCGCGTCCTTATCAATAAACGATAAATACATGCAACAAAAAAGAGCCGGACAACTGCCCGGCTCTTCTGGAAATTGGATTGTTCCGGTCGACTAGACGAATGTGTCAGCCGCGCCAGCCGTCGGATTTTTCGGGTCCGGCCCGTACTTGTTCGGGCCAACCGTGCCTGGGATGCAGGCGATCACGATCTGGGCGATCGAGGCCAGGAAGTTGATGAACGGAATAAAGCCGGCAATCACGAGGCCGAGATAAATCCAGCCCGTCTGATTGATGTCGTGCAGGCGACGAATGAACAGAGCAATGCTCGGAATGATGATTGCGAGCGCATAAAGCCCCATAACTGCAAAGAAGATCATGCCCAACGGATTCATCTCACCGGTTTCGAAATTGCCGCCAAGCCCGAACGCGAGCACGGCAAGAACGCCGAACACGATCACATTGAACAGAGCAACCCACCAGTATTCAGAGCGCTGTGAACGACCCTGAAAATCCACATAGCGACTGAAGAACATTTTTACTGCGTCTGGAAAACTGACCATTTCGGCCCCCTTGATTTGCTTCCACTGCGAAAGACTGGCGCATTTTCTTCGCGCCAGCGGTCAGGTCAAGGAAAGACTCGTAAACGTTTCCCCTGCCCCACTGGCGAGATATCCGCGCCAATTTGGTTAGGGCAGGGTTAATAAGTTCGCCAGATGGGCGTTTTCAACCTAGTCGAATTCGACCATGATCTCGTCGGCTGCAACGCTGTCGCCAGCGCCGACATTGATGGCTTTCACGGTACCATTGGCTTCGGCGCGGATGATATTCTGCATCTTCATCGCTTCGACCACGCAAACCGCCTCGCCTTCCTGGACCTCCTGGCCGATCTCGACATCGATCGACACGACGAGGCCCGGCATCGGAGACATGATCAGCTTGGATGTGTCCGGCTTTTCCTTCTCCGGCAGGCGGGAATGCAAATCAGCGACTTTTGGTGTGCAGACCAACGCGCGAAGCGCCACGCCGCGATGACGGAAGAGATAGCCCTCAGTGCGGTCTGCAAACTTCACCGCAAACGGCTCACCATCCAACAGACCCTCAACAAGGTGCTGACCTGGATGCCAAGGCGTCACCAGCGTGTGCGTTTTGCCGCCATCAATGGTGATCTCCGCTTCGCCCACATCGCCAAGATCCAGCGTCACCGGATAATGCTTGTCACCCAGGATAACGACCCATTCTCGGCGCGCTTCCGCTTGAGGCGCGATGCGGCCACTTGTATCAGAGGCCCGGCGCGTCATGAAACCATGCACGTACGCCGCCGCGCAGATCAGCTGGGTCACCTGCGTTTCAGTTGGCTCAACGCCGTCAAAGCCTTCCGGGAACTCGTCCTTGATGTAGGCCGTCGTGATCTTGCCGGAACGGAACCGCTTTTCGTCGATCACGGCCGCAATAAAGGGCATGTTGTCCTGAATGCCTTCAATGTGGAACCGGTCGAGCGCCTCGCCGTGCACGTCCAGCGCCTGATCGCGATCCTTGCCGTGCGTGATCAGCTTGGCGATCATCGGGTCGTAGAACATGGAGATTTCGTCGCCTTCGCGGACACCGGAATCCATGCGGACTATCCCGCCAGCCAATTCACCCTCTTCCGGCGCATGGAAGCGCTTCAGACGGCCAATGGATGGCAGGAAGTTGCGATAAGGGTCTTCGGCATAGACGCGGCTTTCCACGGCCCAGCCATTGATCTTGATATCGGACTGTTTGAGCTTCAGCGTCTCACCATAGGCCACGCGCAGCATCTGTTCGACAAGGTCAACGCCCGTGATCAGCTCGGTAACCGGGTGCTCCACCTGAAGACGGGTGTTCATTTCGAGGAAATAGAACCCCTTGTCCGCGCCAGATGCGACGAACTCCACCGTACCGGCGCTGTCATAGTTCACAGCCTTCGCCAGCGCGACGGCTTGCTCACCCATTTTCTTGCGGGTTTCAGGGTCCAGCAGCGGCGAAGGCGCCTCTTCGATAACCTTCTGGTTACGGCGCTGGATCGAGCATTCACGCTCATTCAAGTAGATGCAGTTGCCGTGCTTGTCGCCGAGCACCTGAATTTCGATGTGGCGCGGCTCTAGGATGAACTTCTCGATGAAGACGCGGTCATCGCCAAATGAAGACTTCGCTTCGGCCTTAACAGCCGGGAACCCTTCTTCGACTTCCTTGTCGTTGGCAGCCACACGAATGCCTTTGCCACCACCACCGGCGGACGCCTTGATCATCACCGGGTAGCCAATTTCCTTGGAAATTTTGACGGCCTCGGCGGTATCCTCGATCAGGCCCATATGTCCCGGAACGGTCGACACGCCAGCGTCAGCAGCAAGTTTCTTCGAGCTGATCTTGTCGCCCATTGCCTCGATTGCGTAGGCATTCGGGCCGATCCAGCCGATCTTCTCTTCTTCCAGGCGTTTGGCGAAGGCCGGGTTCTCGGACAGGAAGCCAAAGCCCGGATGGATGGCTTCGGCGCCGGTCTGGCGCACGGCGTCGATGATCTTGTCGGCAACGAGGTAGGATTCTGCGGCAGGTGACGGACCGATATGGATCGCCTCGTCTGCCATTTCGACGGCCATGGAGTCAGCGTCGGCATCAGAATAGACGACAACCGTCTGCACGCCGAGCCGTCTGCAGGTCTTGATGACCCGAACTGCAATTTCCCCACGGTTGGCGATCAGAATCTTTTTGAACATGCTGCCTCGATCCATTGCAAAGTCTTTCAGCGACTGCACTAAGCCGCTCGCACGGTGATGTCCACAATTCCCATAGGTGAAGTCGGTTGTCAGGTTGACGCAGATATGTTAGTAAGCGCTCACTTTGTGGAGATAAAACCCATGTCCCGGATTACACTGGACCTCGACGCCTTGATGAAAAACGGCCAGATCGACGACGCCGAAGCCGCACGGCTGAAGGGCTTCGCGCTGCCGGAGCCGAAAACAGGCTTGCTGGTCAACATTCTCCTTATTTTCGGGGCCATCTCTGTTGCCGGTGGCACGATTGCACTCGTTCCGAACGCTGGGACCGGCCTGTTTCTGGCCCTGCTTGCGCTGGGCGGAGCGGAATTCCTGCGCCGTAGCGCCACTGGTAACTCCCTGAAAACACTTGGCAGCGCTCTCACCCTGATGGGGACGCTGGGCGTTGCAGGCTGGATCGGTTGGGAATTCCGGGAAGTCGATGATGGAACGATGCCGACGGTCCTTATTGCCGTCGTGATGACGGCGTCAGCCATATGGTTTCAATCCGCCCTGCTGGCCGCGTTCGCAGTGCTGTCGCTCGGCGCAATCCTCGGTTCGGGCACGGGCTATTGGCACGCGAGCTATGCATTGTTTGTCGAAGAACCGACGATCACTATCATTGTCTTCAGCCTCCTGTCGGCGGGGCTCTATCACGCGCGTGAACGGCTGGGAGACGCCTGGCGCAATATGACGACCATCGCCGCACGGACAGCGATGTTCATGGTAAACTTTGCATTCTGGGTCGGCTCACTCTGGGGCGACCGGGTGGGTGAACACTGGTTCGCACCTGACCGTTGGTCCGAGCGTTCTGAATGGCGCGAAGCGGCCATGTCGATCCCGGACTACGTCTTTACGCTTGGTTGGGTCGCTGCACTGGCGATTGTCATCTTCAAGACCCGCCGCAACAGCTTCCTGTCCATCACATCGATCGTCTTCCTGACGATCCATGGCTATACGCAATATTTCGAGTATCTCGGCGCGCAACCAGAAACTCTGGTTCTGGGCGGACTGGTTCTGGTTGGGCTGGCAGTGGCCGGAGCGCGGTTCCTGATGCGACCGGAAACACAGTCCGACTAGTCGTCATCCAGCTGTTCGATCCGCGCCTCAAAGCTGCGCACGCGCGCCGACACTGAAACAAGGAACGCCGTGGACCAGCCCAGAAGCAGAAAGCCGATGACAGATTCTGCTGCCCCCAACATCCTCCAGCCTTTGTCGACCACGACATCACCATAGCCCACCGTGGTGAATGTGGTGGTCGAATAATAGACCGCAGTTTCGACATCGGGGAAAATGTCGAGGGCCAGATAGGCGAAGGTGAAAATCCAGATTTCTATTGAGTGCAGCGCGAACAGGCTGATGAGGATAAAGAAGATGGCGACGCCCTGCCCTGCCACTGTCGACAGGTTTACATGCGTATCACCCCTTTTGCGGATAAGCGCAGAAAGACCGACAAGACCTGCGAAGTGAACCGCAAAGCAGATCGATACGAGCACACCTGCGACAATCAGATTCAACAAGAGCATGTCGATGGCCTCCCGTCAGCGGGCCGCGATAACCAATCCTTCCATCAAGCCTGGCGCTTCCCGGTTGAGGAAGTCAACCAGTGCCTCTGCAGCGCTGCTTGATTGAGGGCCGGACGAAATTCGGCTCCACAGGGATGATTTGTCGGATTTGGCCGCCAGCTTGTCTGCAGCCTGCCCAGCCACTTCACGAGCCTTGCGTGCTGCTTCAGGCCGCTTGCTCATTCGGGCAAACCATTGGCCCTTGTCGAGACCGGCTGCAATGCATCCGACATATTTGCCGGGATGCGGCTCTTCTGGATTCAGCCAGAATTTCCGACTTAGCGAATTGGGTTCATTTGCCGGGTTGGGATGTGCCTGAACGACAAGATAGTTCCCGAAGGCGCGCGCATAGAGATCGCTCCACGACGCATCATTGTCGCAAGTGGACAATTCCTCGGCGGTGCGCATGAGCAGCATCGCTTCTTCGCGCGAAACCCAGGGCTCAGCCTCTGTTGCGCGAAGCGCCAAAACCTGGCGCAGCCATTTTACCGTATCTGCGCGCGCGCCGCCTTCCCTCACCATATGCGTACAAACGCTCTCGCACAGTGTGTATGCGAAGCCCGGCGGCACGATCGTCGCCTTGGCGAGCAGGCGCGTCCACAGACCCAGCAGATTTCGATGCTGGAATATGCCTCTCGGAATCGCCCGGCCGGATAACCAGTCCAGATTGGCCTGTGTCAGCGCCCCGTCAGCCGCATTTCGTGTCAGCACGTAATCGGCCATGATACGGCTAAACCGCAAATCCCAATCCGGGTCGGCCCCCACCATACGCGCATTGAAATCCAGGAGTGACGCAGCCTCGATGTCGTTCTTTGGGGCGCGGGAGCACATCTCCATCGCGATCTGGCGTGCATCGGCCCGGGCGCGCTGAGCGTTCCCCTGAAAGCGCTGAATAATCCGGCTCGCGGAAAGCGACATTATGTGAAGACTCCGTTCCCGTCTGAACCCCTAGCGGGAATGGGTTTCCGCTTTCTTGCCCAAATCCGTGAAACCTGTTGCCACTATTATAGGTGGGCCCTTAGTTTCTGTGGATAGACACGACAAACTCAAGGGAGATATCGCAATGACAGCTCAAAAGGACCTCGCAGGACGCAAAGCCATTGTCACGGGTTCGGCAACTGGACTTGGGCGATCCATCGCCCTGAAGCTGGCGGAACGCGGCGCAGACGTCATCATCAATTGCGCCAGGTCGGTCGAAGATGGTGAAGCGACCGCAGCAGACTGTCAGGCACTCGGCTCCCAGTCGAGACTGGTCCAGGCAGACGTTTCAACTGAGGAGGGCTGTCGCAAGCTGGCCGACGCAGCCACGCAAGCGGGCCGTCTCGACATTCTCGTCAACAATGCCGGTACAACAAAACATGCGCGCGACCATGCCGATCTTGATGCGCTGACAAAGGATGACTTTCTGCACCTCTATGCGGTCAACGTGGCCGGGCCATTCCTTATGATGCAAGCCTGCAAACCACTGCTTGTTGAAAGCCATCGCCAGACTGGCAGAGCCGCCACAGTGCTGAACACATCCTCCATTGCAGGCGTCACGGGCATCGGGTCGTCGGTTGCGTATGCGGCCACAAAAGGGGCGCTGAACACGATGACATTGTCACTGGCGCGCGCGCTCGCCCCGCAGATTCGGGTTAATGCCATCTGTCCGGGTTTCATCGGCACTCGTTGGTTCAAGGACAAGATGGATGAGCAACAATACCAGCGAATGGAAGCCTCTGTTGCCGCAGCGACACCCCTGAATGCCGCCAGCGGACCCGACGATATTGCCGATTCTGCGCTGTTCTTCCTGTCCGATGCTTCACGCCACGTCACCGGGGAAACCTTGCTTGTGGATGCGGGAACCCATCTCGGTTACGCGCCATTGACGGCGCGTTAATTCGAAGGCGCACCAGCACGTTTCTGAGGCATTCCTGTGCCTGCGTGCCTAAAAAGCTGGCGATCCGTTTCCCGGTCCGCAACCTCCATATTTTTGTTTCCGATCCCCGTTCAAGGCGCGTCATCCTGTCTTCGGCGCTGGTCACAGCGCGATTCAAGAACGGGGAATAAATAACATGAAACAACAGCTTTTACGCGCAGGGGTCGCCGTTGCGGCAATGTTGGCAGTAGCTGGCACTGCAGCGGCGGAGGGAGAATGGTCCGGCAACGTCGCTCTTAGCACGGATTATGTCTGGCGTGGCGTCTCTCAGTCCAATGAGGACATGGCCATCTCTGGTGGCTTCGATTACGCGAACGGCATTTTCTACGCGGGCACTTGGGCGTCGAACGTCGATTTTGAAGACGGCTCCGACACCAACGTCGAACTGGATTTCTATGCGGGCGTGGCCAGCGAGTTTTCCAATGGCGTGTCCTGGGATCTGGGCGTCATCTACTACTCCTATCCGGACTCGGAAGATGAAGACTTGGACTTCGTCGAACTTCAAGCTGCATTGGGGTATGCATTTGAAGGTGGCGTGGAAGTCGGCGGCGCGGTCTATTGGGACCCGGACAATGAAAACATCTACATCGAAGGTTCCGCAGGGTATGCCTTCACAGACGTTTTCTCGGCGGACGTCTCGGTGGGTAACTACTCTTTCGATGGTGGCGGCGACTACACCAACTGGTCGCTGGGCGGCACCTACTCGACGCCAGTCGGCATCGATATTGATGTGCGCTACTGGGATACTGACATCGATGACACGGGCATCGCCGACGAGCGCGTGGTCCTGACCCTCGCGAAAAGCCTCTAGAGGTTCAGTAACTTTCTTCTCAAGCCCTGCGCGAGACTTGCCCTCCTTCGTGCTGGGCCTGGTGAAGGCCGCTGGTTCCCCAGGGAACTGGCGGCCTTTATTTTTGGGCGACTTCCCTTACGTTGGGGGTATCATCGAATTTCACAACATATTGGAAGAGCTTGCCAATGGCCGCTGAATTGAGTTCTGCAGACGCCGTCGGCGCTCTCGTCCCCGCGATCACCTTGCTGGGCTTCGGGGCAGCGGCAGCGCTCGTTTCCCGCGCACTCAATCTCAGCCCCATTGTGGGATACCTGCTTGCTGGCATCCTGATTGGGCCGGGCATGCTCGATCTTATCCATGAAAGTGGCGGCACTCACCTTCTGGCCGAACTTGGCGTGGTGTTCCTGTTGTTCGATATCGGCATGCACGTCTCGCTCAGGGAACTGAAGGAAAGCCGCGGCGACCTTCTGGGGCTCGCTCCCGCGCATCTATTGCTGACCGGCCTGATCAGTTCCGGCGCGCTTTACATGCTTGGTATCTCATGGCCCATTGCCATCGCCGTTGGCCTCAGCCTCGGCCTGTCTTCCACCGCCGTCGTCGCGCGCATTCTGACAGAGCGGGAACAAAACTCCTGTCCTATCGGACGAACGGCCACGCATGTCCTGATTTTCCAGGATATTGTCGCGATCTTCCTGATGATCTTCGCCACATCCCTCGGTGAGGGGGAAGCAGGTGCAGCCGGTCTTGCCGGAGTTGTGTCTGATTATGTGCTGAATGGGGGTGCCGTACCGCTCTTCGCATCGCTCGGTCTTGCCTTCATTCAGGCCTTGATCGCCTTTGGAGCGGCCATGCTGTTCTCCAGAAACCTGCTCAATCCGGTGTTCCGTACGCTGGCAGCAACACGCAATGAAGAAGCCTTTACGGCCTTCACGCTGTTGCTGGTTCTGGCAGCTGCCTGCGCGACAGCGGTCATTGGTCTGTCTTTGACGCTTGGCGCATTCCTGGCTGGTCTCGCGGTCTCTGGCACGCCATTCCGGCATCAGGTTCAAACCGAGATGGGGCCGTTTCGGGGACTGCTCCTGTCCTTCTTCTTCATCAGCGTCGGCTTGTCGATTGACCTGCCGGGCCTGTTGAGAAACTTGCCATTGGTGGTGGTTGGCGCGTTCGGTATCCTGATCGTGAAGTCGGCGCTCGGCTATATTGCGGCGCGCGTCAATGGGTGGAGCGTTCCGGGCGCCACCCAGCTCGGAACACTGCTGGCACAGGGCTCGGAGTTCACGCTGGTTATCCTGTCGATTTCGGCCGTTACCACCAATATGCCCCCTGCCCTGATGGGCAGCCTCATCGCAGCCATTGCCCTGTCGCTGGCACTGGCCCCAAGCTGGGCCATTCTGGGTGGCAAGCTGTCTCGCGAACTCGCCCGGCGCAAACAGGTTACAATGGAAACGTCCAGCGAACCCGCTGGGGAGCGCCCGGTGATCGTCATTGGCATGACAGCAGCGGGCCGCCTCGCCGTAGACGCGCTCGCGGACTTCAAGATTCCTTATATCGCGACAGATGGCGACCCGGACCGGTTCCTGTCCGCCGTTGCGGACGGCTACAATGTTTCGTTCGGAGACGCGTCCAACATGAAACTGATGGACGCTATTGGTGGCAGCAATGCCCGCGCAGTTGTGCTCGGGAAAGCCCGATTTGAAGTTTCGAAAGAAGTGACGCCCGGCATTCAACGCAGGTTCCCGGATCTCATCCGCCTTGTCGCGGTAGAGACACTACAGGATCTGGACAATTATCTGGAACTCAATGTCCGCGCCCACCTCGTTGCCAGTGAACCGAAAGGCATAGAGATGGTTGCGGACATGCTGCGCATTCTGGGCGTGCCGGATGATGAACTTGCCGACTGGCTGAGCCGCGAGGCGGACCTGTTCACGATTGGCGACGCATCAGATCGCCAGGATCGTACCGACGAGTTGGAAGAAGAAACCGTGGACGAAGCCGCCTGATCAGGAATCGAGGGCCTTGATCGCGTCATCGATGGTTGCGCGAGGCTTGTCCATGATCGCCGCAATCTGCGCACGCTGCTCAATGGCGAGCCAGAGGCCAAGCACCTCAACGTCGACCACGCGCCATTCACCATTCTTCTCAATAACGCGCCAGCGCACGGTCTGAGCTTCTTCACCGGAACGCTCAACGCGCGTTTCCACGACAGAATCTGTCGGCGAGCGGTCTTTTGAACCGATCACGGTGATCTTGGCGTCTTCAAATTTCTCACGCTGGTCTTCAAAGCTCTCCAGCAAATAGGTCTCGAACGCTTCGGCAAAGCGGGCACGATCCTCATCCGAGACGCGGCGCGCGTACTTGCCGAGCGTAAAGTTCGCAACTGTATTCAAATCCATTGACTGGCGGAGCGTCTCCCGGCCCTTGTGGGGGTCGGCGATGCTCTGCGCAGCGCCCTCGATGACGGCTTCGGCCTCAGGGCCAGCAAGGGCAGGCAAGGCCATCAGGCCAAGGGCGGTGGAAGCGATAAAGGCGCGAAACATGGGGCAATTCCTTGTGAAATCTCGTCGTGTTGCCCTCTAGATATGATTGGGATTGACCTTTTGTTCCCCGAAACCCGAGATAGGCTCTATGCGCTTTTGGCATGAACCGGCCGATTTCAGCGGCGTCAGGCAGGTGCCGGACAGCCGTAAAAGCTGAAGATTCGGGCGTCGGCAGGACAGTGTGGCAGGGTACATGATATTCTCCTCTCAGGGGAGAAACATGCAAATCGTGTACCAGAAACGGGAAACACCGGCGCTATCGCGGCCTCAATAATTGAAGGGAGCAAGTACTGTGGTGCGGGCGGCCGGGCTCGAACCGGCAAGGCCTTGCGGCCGAGGGATTTTAAGTCCCTTGCGTATACCAATTTCGCCACGCCCGCGTGGCCGATGCTGGACATAACGGCATTTTACGGTGGATGCTACTATTCATGTCTGAAAGGTGCGGAAAATTGGACTGGAAAAATTGAGACACAGCCTTCCTACATCCTGGTTCATATCTGCAGGCGTCGTTGCACTTTCCGGCGCGGTCTTACCGTTCCTCATCTCACTCAACATGGACGACTTCGCCAGAACTGCCACTCTCGCTTCGACCTTGCCACAAGGCCTCCTGTCGGGATTGGTTTTTGTAGCCTATGGCCTCGTGCATATGCTCATTCTGCAAGTCCGCCCCTCAACAGCGGCCAGCGTACTCGGCTTTCTGCACCTTGGCACAGCGCTCATGGAACAAGCTACGCGGACTGTCACGCATGTGCTTCGACAACAGATGATTATGGAAACGCGTGAAGTGGACAGCACCGCTCAAACGATGGCGTTGGTCCATATGTCCGCTGCGGCACTCTTTGTGGTCAGCCTCGCCTTCTTCATCATCGCGGTGTCCATCGCGCTCAGAACCAGATCACCGATCGAAGAAGCGTTCTAATCCACCCGTTCAAACACGGCGGCGAGCCCCTGCCCACCTCCAATGCACATGGTCTCCAGGCCGTATCGAGCCTCGCGGCGCTCCATTTCCCGCAGCATCGTGGTCAGGATGCGTACGCCCGTCGCGCCAACCGGATGGCCGAGCGAGATGCCCGAACCGTTCACATTGAGCCGGTCCATGTCATCATCGGAGAATTCCAGCGCCTTGGTACAGGCCAGCACCTGCGCCGCGAAGGCCTCGTTCAGCTCGATAACGTCAATGTCCTTCAGCTCAAGACCTGCCGTTTTCAACGCCTTCTGGGTCGACGGAACAGGACCAATGCCCATGACGTCGGGGCCTACACCTGCCACTGACCATGAAACGAGGCGCCCGAGCGGTTTCAGGCCGTACTTCTCGGCGGCTTCTCGCGTACAAACGATGCACGCAGCCGCGCCATCATTCTGGCCCGATGCGTTGCCTGCCGTCACCGTAGACTGATCATCCACCCTGCCCCGGATCGCGCGTAATGTGGAGAGCTTCTCCAACGAGGAGTCCGCACGGATATGTTCGTCACTGTCCACCACCGTGTCCGCCTTGCGACCTTTCACGGTGTACGGAATGATTTCTTCTGAGAACTTTCCGGCCTTCTGGGCCACTGCCGCCTTCATGTGGGAATTGTAGGCGAACTGGTCCTGTGCCTCGCGGCTGATCTGATAGTCGCGGCGCAGGTTTTCCGCCGTCTCGATCATGCCGCCCGGCACCGGGTGATGCTTGCCGCCCGCCGTATATCGCCCGCGTGACAGGCCATCATGCAGCATCAAGCCATCGCCCTTGATGTTCCAGCGCATATCGATCGAGAAGAAGGGCGCGTTCGACATACTCTCTGCGCCGCCCGCGATGATCACATCATTTGCGCCCGTCGCCACCTGCATGACCGCATTGATGACCGCCTGCAGGCCAGATCCACACCGACGGTCAATCTGATAGCCACCGGTGGATGTCGTCAGCCCGGCATCCAGCGCAATCATGCGCCCAAAGGCCGGAGCTTCCATCGTCGGGTAGCATTGCGCAAAGATGCAATCTTCCACGGCTTCAGCCGGTAGCTTGGTCCTCGCCATCAGCTCACTGACAATATGAGCCGCCATCTCGTGCGCGTGAACCGTTTTGAATGCCCCTCCAAAACCGCCAACGGCCGTGCGAACTGGTTCACAGATTACAACATCTCTCATGATATTTATCCCTGCTGGTCGCGGCCGCGCGCGGTAACCTGTTTGCGGGCCTCTTCCACGGCGTCTGCCGTGACGGATTCCGAATGGGCGATGGAACGCTTGACCTCTTCCTTCAGCGCGGCGGCGAAGTTCATGCCATAGCCGTCATCAATCAGCGCCTTGTACTGTTTCAGCAGGTCTGGCTGCGAACCGCACATATCGTGCGCCAGCTTCATCGCCGCCGGCACGAGTTCGTCTGCTTCGTAGACGCGATTGACAAGACCCCAGCGCTCCGCCGTATGCGCATCAAGGAAATTACCGGTGAATGACAATTCCTTGGCACGGCTGATACCAATCAGGCGGGACAGCTTCTGCGACAGCCCCCATCCCGGCACGATGCCCACGCGCGCATGCGTATCGGCGAATTTCGCGTGCTCTGACGCCAGCAACACATCACACATTAAGGCGAGCTCAAACCCGCCCGTGATCGCGAAGCCATTGATCGCGCCAATGATTGGCCAAGGATAGTCGGCCAGTGCGCGCGCCATGTCGATGGATTTGGAGTCTTCATCTGCGCCAAGGGCAAACCCGGTCTGCCCGGCTTCCTTCAGATCGATCCCGGCGGTAAAGGCACGCCCAGCCCCGGTCAGCACCACCGCGCGAACGTCCTGGTTTTCTTTCAGCTCATTAAACACGCTGACGATCTCGGCGCGCAAGGCGCGGTTCAGCGCATTGAGTGCGTCTGGCCGGTTCAGCGTCACGAGCGCCACAGGGCCGTCCAACTCGACCTTTACGATGTCTTCCGCCATGGGATCCTCCAATTTCCTCTGCGCTTCTCTTAGCGAGGACAGAGACGGAGGACCATGCCTGACGTAGCGGCGGCGGGGCGCAACCTCAGGCGCCGCGTTTCCGGAACAGATTGATAACGCCGATCACCAGAGCAAGTGCGGCAATCCCGGCCGCCAGAAAGAACAGGCCGAATTTCAGGGGTGTCAGCCAGGCCTTGGCGTCCAACGCATCGACCCAGTTGGCCAACGCCAACACCTGAACCATGTTTTCTGTCAAATCGACGACGACAACGCCCACCGCAGGCAAAGCCGCATATTTGCCAAATGACCCGAAGAACCGAAGCGCCAACCCGCCAAGAAATCCCCCATAGGCCAGCGGATACGCCGTATCGAGCAGCACCGTCACCCACGCATGAGCTGTCCGCTGCGCATCATTCATCGTGGCAATGATCGTCCGGGCCATTTCCGGGTCAGAGGTCATATCCAGGAACGCACCGCCCACCACCGGCCGGCAAAGACCAAAGCCCACACCAATCACCAGCATGAGAACAAAGCTTATCCAGATACTCGAAGTACGGGCCAGAAAACTCATGCGTTCGCGTCCTCCACGCGTTCCGGCTGAACACCGGTTGCGGAGATGATTGCCTCAAGCTTTTCCGTAATCAAGGGAATCAGCGCCTCATTCGTGGTGCTGGCAACCAGATGAACGCCATTATCCCCAATGCCCCGAAACCAGGGGTAGGAGCCTAGCGCGACATCACCCATCTCCTGCGCCATCACGCCAAGCGGTTCTGCGATGTCGCCTTCGCGCAACCCCCTGCCCCGGATCGTGACCTTGTGGATTACGGCCCCCGTTTTCAGGCGCGGGCCGATATCCTCCAGCATGGCACGCGCAACAGATGGCACACCCGCAAGCGTGAACACATTACCTGTCTGGAAGCCCGGCGCACCAGAGACAGGATTGGCAACAATGGATGCGCCATGCGGAACCCGCGCCATGCGGCGGCGCGCCGGTGTGTACTCGGTGCCCATCTGGGCGTAGCGCTCGGCCAGCATGGCGGTTACTTCCGGATGCTCCGAGATCTCGACATTGAAAGCCTTGGCAATCGCATCTGCCGTAATGTCGTCATGGGTCGGCCCGATACCGCCGGTTGTGAACACGTAGGTGTATTTATTGCGCAAGGCGTTCACTGCCTCGACGATCTCTTCCTCTACATCGGGGACGATGCGGGTTTCCCGGACAGGAATTCCAAGAGGTGCGAGATATCCGGCGATCTGTTGAAGATTGATGTCGCGTGTGCGGCCTGAGAGCAGTTCGTCCCCAATCAAGAGAACAGCGGCCGTGGGTGATGTATCGGTCATACCGAAAAAGATGGCACCATCCGAGCTGCCCGCCAAGTCGGAACGTAACGCCAAGGTGCGCATTGCAATTGGCGACACCCAATTGTTCACGAGGACAGATCATGAAACGCCACGCTACCGCCCATTGGTCCGGAAACCTGAAAGAAGGCACAGGCTCTCTCACCACGCAGAGCGGCACGCTCTCTGATACGGCTTACTCTTTCGAAGCCCGCTTCGAGGATGAGTCCGGCGAGTCCGGGACCAATCCGGAAGAATTGCTCGCTGCCGCTCACGCAGGCTGCTTCACGATGCAGTTGTCACATTTGCTCGCAGAAAATGGCACGCCGGCGACAGATCTCGACACGAAATGCATCGTCACCGTAGAACCCAAGGAAGGCGGCGGCTTTCAGATCACACGCAGCGCCCTCACATTAAACGCTGTCGTCGACGACATTGAGCCCGAGACCTTCGATGCCCTGGCCAACAAGGCCAAGACTGGCTGTCCGATGTCTGTGGCACTGGGCGCCATCGAGATCACCCTCGGCACGCAGCTTCAGTAAGTTTGAAAGGGAGTCGCCCAATGGAACCGGAAATTCTTTATGGAATTGGTGCCCTGCTTCTACTGATAGCCCTTGTCTGGGGTGTCAGCCGTGGTCGACTGAAATCGCGCACAGCCGAGTCGATCAGTGAGGAAAGTACCCGGGAAATCTACCAGGAACCGGAGCGCTTCGACGAAACGCGACGCGACCAGCTCAAACGGGCGGCGGAATCAGCCGAAGCCTCAGCCGAAAAGCGCGAAGACACCTCGGGTACATGATTGCAGGCACGGCGGTAGAATTGTCGGAGCCAAATTGCTATTTAGGGGCAAATAGACCGCACAAACGCCCCCGAAAGGCTCGCTTTGATGACCGACACCAACCTCCTGCTGCCGATGCGCACGGGCGAAATTCGCATCCATGATGCTGAAGGCTTCGACGGCATGCGCAAGGCCGGCCGTCTGGTCGCCGAATGTCTCGACATGCTGGTGCCAGAGGTAAAGCCGGGTGTCACAACCGAACATCTCGACAATCTGGTGCGCGAGTTCGTGATGGATCATGGCGCGACCTCAGCGACGATTGGCTATCGTGGGTACCGCCATGCCAGCTGTATCTCGCTGAATCACGTGATCTGTCACGGCATCCCGAACGCCAAACCGCTCAAGGAAGGCGACATCGCAAACATCGATGTAACGCTGATCCTGAATGGCTGGCACGGCGACCATTCCCGCATGTATGGCGTTGGAAAGGTCAAGCGCAAGGCAGAGCGCCTCATGGACGTTACCTATGATGCGCTGATGGCAGGACTGGCCCAGATTCGCCCCGGCAAACGCTTTGGCGACATCGGTGGCGCGATTTCCGAAGTTGCCCGGTTGAACCGGATGTCAGTCGTCGAAGACTTCTGTGGCCACGGCCTCGGCCGCCTGTTCCATGATGAGCCGAATGTGGTTCACTCGTCCGCCTACAATACCGGCCCCGAACTGAAGCCAGGCATGTTCTTTACCGTAGAGCCAATGCTCAACCTCGGTCGCAAGGACGCCGCGATCCTGCCCGATGGATGGACCGCTGTAACGCGTGATCGGCAGCTGTCGGCACAGTACGAGCACTCCGTTGGCGTCACCGAAGGCGGCGTGGAGATCTTCACGTCTTCGCCGAAAGGCTGGCACCAGCCCCATAAGGTCGAGCTCTAGGCTTATTCGGCCGATGAGGGTGGCGCATAGAAAGGCGCCGCGGCCTCTGGCATCTTCTCCATCGAAATCATGATGCCGTGCTCCGCCGCCAGCTGTCCTATGACTGCTCCTGCGCCTTCGGCTGAGTCCGGCTGCGCATCCGCTATCCGAGGGGCGGCGCTCGCCATGAACTCTTCAAAGGAGCCGCCCGTCGTTGTCATGATCAACTTGGTGGTCTCATCGCTGGCATTCCAGAACATATGCGTATTGCCCCGATTGAGCGCAGCGAAGTCTCCCGGATAAAGAGAAAGAATCTGGTCGCCCGACATGACACTCAGGACGCCTTCGGTCACGTAGAAATATTCGTCTTCAAGCGTATGAGTGTGCGGCGGAGAACCGGGACTGCGAGGCGGCAACTCAAACTCGTATACCGTCACATCGCCTGCAGACTCCTCTGAAGACAATAGCAGGCGGACGGGATGAAACGGGTTTTCAACCGTCTTTCCGGCGCCGGCCACAACCAGCTTGTCGGGATGGGCATGCACCCCTTCGGCATGCGTGCCATCCGGATTGTGATGATGGCCCGGCTCAACCGACGCGCAAGCGGCCAGCGCAATCGTCGCGCCCGATAGTCCCAATACATATTTCAACATTCAGTCGTCCTCCCACGGATTTCCCAGACAAAAATGTTATGATGAAGGATTGATCATTGAAAGCCGCTTCAAGAAAAGTTTGCGCTGAAGAACCTTTATCGCGAACGTTTTTCGTGGTCTTTCAACCGGAATGAGCACGGCACCTGAAATCCCCCACTGGAAAGGGCATCGCGAGCGCTTGCGTAGCAAGCTGCTGGCACGCGGCGCTTCATCTCTGGATGACTACGAAGTGCTCGAAGTTCTGCTGATGGCCTTTATTCCGCGCCGGGATGTGAAACCTATTGCCAAGGCGCTTCAGGCAAGATTCGGGAGCCTCTCGGCAATTCTCGCCGCCCCGAGTCGCGATCTGGTCCAAGTGCCCGGCATAGGTGAAACCGTGGCGGCGTATCTCAAGGCGATTGCCGAACTCAACGCTCGCGCGTCTCGGGAAAACATTCAAAAGAAAACGGCGATTTCATCCTGGTCGGCGCTGGTCGAGTATGTCCGCACCGAACTGCAACACGAGAAACGCGAGCAGTTTCGTATCCTGTTCCTGGATCGCAAGAACCAGCTGATCGCAGACGAAGTCATGGGGCATGGCACTGTCGATCACGCACCAGTCTACACCCGCGAAGTAGCGCGGCGTGCGCTGGAGCTGCACGCGTCGGCGCTCATTCTGGTGCACAACCACCCGTCCGGCGACACCACGCCTTCTCGCGCAGATATAGATGTCACCCGCGAGATCATCGACGCGCTCGATCCCTTCGACATCACCGTGCACGATCACCTCATCGCTGGCACGGGCGGCGTAACGAGTTTGAAAGCGGCTGGCCTGATCTGATCAGCCGACGAGACTGTTGCGCGCGAGGCGTTGCATGCGGAGGACGTAATCTTCCTGTGACCACCCGCATTCAAAGCGCAGCTTCTCCCACATTTCGACTGACAGGATCGACCAGAGAAGATCTGTAGCGGTTTCCGAAGAAAACTCCGCCTTCAGGCGATCAACCTTCTCCAACGCGCCGATTGCCGCCGCGCAACCATGCCGGACGGCCTGCATGCGATCGCCCCACGCTGCGGCAGCTGCCTCATCCGTGTCCCGCATGGCGATCAACGCGCGACCTACGCCATGGATCTTCGGAATGTAGTTGCCCCACGCTTCGACCCACAAATCCAGCCGCTCAACACCTGAGGCCGCGCGGCTGGCCGCGAGACTGCCATCAATATCGTGAACGTCGTCCATGTAGCGCGCGGTGCTGGTCAGCAATTCGGCGCGGGTCGGAAAATGAAGATAGACCGCCTGACGGCTGATGCCGGCGGCCTTGGCGATGTCGCTCATCCGCACCCCTGCCCCGCCGGATTTTTCCAGCAGCTTCCAGGTTGCGCGCATGATTTTTTCTCGGGTTTCGGGATTCTGACTTGACATAGTGTCAAGCTAAGCGCATTTGACACCATGTCAACTTTACACGGTGTCAAGCAAAGGAGATTGACGATGACACAGACAGTTCGCCAACCCATTGAACATACCGGCCCGGTTTTGGTGCTGGGCGGAACCGGAAAGACCGGTCGACGCATTGTCAGTCGACTGAAACGCAGGGGGATTGAGACACGTATCGGCTCCCGGTCCGCGAGTCCCGCGTTTGACTGGCAAGATCCAGACGGGTGGGACGCAACGCTCAAAGGCGCGTATTCCGTTTACATCAGCTACACACCTGACCTCGCGGTTCCGGCGGCCAAGGAGGCCATTCTGGAACTGGTTCATCGGGCGAAAGCGCATGGCGTAAAGCATCTTGTCTTGCTGTCCGGGCGCGGAGAGCCGGACGCGCAAGCTTGTGAGCGGTTCGTTCAGGAAAGCGGGATTGACTGGACCATCGTCCGCGCAAGCTGGTTCAACCAGAATTTCTCCGAGGGCGAATTCCTGCAGCTTGTTCTTTCGGGAAACATCACCCTGCCCGTCGGGCACGTAAGGGAGCCTTTTATTGACGCCGACGACATTGCTGACGTTGCCGTCGCCGCGCTCACGGAAACCGGGCATGCTGGTGAAGTCTACGAAGTCACCGGTCCGCGCCTGATGACGTTTGAAGATGTGGCACAAGACATAGCCAACGCTTCGGGGCGCCCAGTGAAATTCGTCCGCATTCCCTCCGAAGACTTTCTTCAGGGCTTACGCCAGGCGGGCGCCCCTGATGACCAGATCTGGCTGCTGGATTATCTGTTCACGAATGTCCTTGATGGACGCAACGCGCACTTGACGGATGGCGTCCAACGCGCGCTAGGCCGTCCGTCAAAAGACTTTTCGGAGTTTGCCCGCGAAATGGCAGCAACCGGCCTGTGGAGGAATGCGGCATGACTCAGCCACTGACCCGCATATTGCTGGCCGTGTCTGGAACGACCGGACTTACCATCGGATTGGCGATCCTGTTCCGGCCGCACGCCTTCCTCGCCTCAAGCGGCATAAGTCTCGGATCGGACGCCAGCCTGTTATCGGAAATCCGCGCGCCCGGCGGACTATTGCTCTTGGGCTCACTGGTCACGCTGAGCGGTGCCATCCGACACAACCTGATGCAGGCCGGTCTGGTCTTCTCCGCGCTGATTTACAGCACATACGGTTTGTCCCGCCTGGTCAGCATCGTGTTGGACGGAATACCCTCACCCAGTCTTCAGCTCGCCGCCCTCATCGAACTCGTGATTGGCGCGCTCAGCCTGTTCGCCTTGCTGCAGCATGGAAAGATCAGCGGAGAAGAAAAATGAGCGCCGAATTGTTCGCATACATCTGTCTCGCTGTTGGACTGGCCAGCGCGCTGGTCGGCGGAGTATTCCAGTCATTCTCTGACTTCGTGATGGCAGGGCTTGTCCGCGCAGCGCCGTCAGGTGGCATAGACTCCATGCAGCAGATCAACCGCACCGTGTTCCGCTCGGTGTTCCTGGCGACCCTGCTGGGACTTGTCCCGATCATGCTCGTCATGTCCCTGCTCGCCTGGCAGACACAGGATGGCGCAGCCAAGACCATGATCTTTACCGGGTCGGCCATCTATATCGTTACCGTGCTGGGCGTTACCATGTTTGGGAACGTCCCGATGAATGAGCGACTGGATCGCCTGCCCCATCTCGATCAGGACGCCGCCAAATACTGGAAGACCTATGGCGTCGTCTGGACCCGCTGGAACCACGTCCGCACTCTTGGATCGGTCGCTTCCGCGATCTGTTATTTGCTGGCAGCGATGGCCTTGTCCTAGCTCTGCCCGAAACGACGGGTGAGATTGGAGATGCTTTTCGACAGGACTAGAATTTCCGGAGATTGCAGGTCCAGCTTGCCGGCCAGACTGGACCGCAAATTCTCCAGATCGAACAAAATCTCTCGTACTGCCACGTCCGGAATTGCGCTCTCGATCCATCCAACACAGGCCAGACGCGTGCCGGATGTGACAGGCGCAACGCGATGCAGTGTCGTTGACGGATACAGGACCAGGCTGCCCGCCGGCAATTTGACGGACTGAGTCATGCCTGCCAGCTCAATTTCCAATTCACCCCCTTCATAGGTGTCCGGCTCTGACAGGAACAGCGTGAAGGAGAAATCCGTCCGCAGGCGCGACGTGCCGATCGGCATGAATGGGTTGTCGACATGGTGGCCATATCCCCCACCCGCCTCGGTCCGGCTGACGATCAACTTGGAAAACTGACGGGGCTGGGCCGCAGCGCGCAGCACGGGATGACACTCGACCCTGGCTTTCAGCTTGTGCTGAACCTGCGTGCCGAGACGCGAGGTCAGGTCTGCCTGCTGGTTGTGTTTCACCGCCCGGGCGGTCCCGCCCGCCGTTTCGGCACCATCCCGCCACCCCAATCCACCGATCAGCTTCAGCGTCTCATCCAGTTCTTCACGGTCGAGTACATCAGAAAGGGTCAAAAGCATGGGCAGGCCTACTTGCGAATAGTTTGCATTTGCGTCATTCCCCGCTATAGCAGATCGACACAATAAGGAACTCTATCATGGCTTTTGACACCAAATTGAAGCAGTGGACCAGTCTGGGTCTGGGCACGGTCCTGATGACCGGCGCACTGGCTGGCTGCGGCGAAGCAACCAAGCCTGCAGACACACCGGCAGCGGCTGAAGTTTCCGAGACTGAAGCCAACAGCCATGCAGGCGACGACCATCACGGCGCTGAAGCCGATGCTGCTGCTCCAGCTACAGAAGCCGGCGAAGGTGAAGGTGGTGTGACCATCGAGGCTGCCTATACCGATCCGGTGGTCTACAAATCAGCCATCGCAATTGCTGCCGCCCACGTTCTGGCTGCGCGTGATGCCTATGCCGAAGGCAAAACTGAAGCCGCTGCGGAGATGTTTGCTCACCCAGTCTCTGAAGTGCTGTTTGACATGGAACCAGTCTTCGCCTCCCAAGGCGTTGAAGACTTTACCGGCCTCTTCTCCGACACATCAGCCGCCGTTTTCGCGGGCGAAAGTCAGGAACAAATCAATGCGCGGACCGATGAGATCCTCGCAGCGCTGGACAAGGCCGCTGAAAGCGCACCGGAAACCGACATGTCCGACGCCATGGTCAGCGCCAGCGTCGCATCAGACCAAATTGAGCGCGCGTCCGACATGTACACATTGTCGATCGATTCCGATTTCTATGAAACCTATCTGGACGGCTATGGCTTCTACAAGGCAGCTGAGCTGACCTTTAGCGAGAATGAAGCGGCAATCGAAGCAGAGAATGCCAACGCCGCTTCGGCGATCCGGTCTGCGTTGGCCCTGTTGGCGGATGCCTACCCAACGGCGCTGCGCCCCGATTCGCTCGATTCTGATGCATCGGCGTTGGCGGTGGCTGCGTCCGAAGTCCAGTTGGAACTGAGCCAGTAACGGCAATTTTACCTGCGCAGGGCCTTCGATACGATCTGTCGTAAAGGAAGGCCTTGCGCGCCCCGCGCATCACATTACCGTAGGGCGACTTGTAGAGAGGCGCCGCCAAGACGCGCCCGGTATTTTCGGGAGGAGTTCGGCGGATGACCGACACGACAGCTGGCCAGACGGCTACAGACGGCCATATCACCGGTTTCGGCTCCAAGGGCTATCGCACTTATGTGCTCGTAGCCCTCATGCTGGTCTACACGCTCAACTTCATTGATCGCACGTTGATTTCGGTTGTCGCCCAGCCGATCATCAACTCTTTCCAACTGAACGATACACAATGGGGCCTGTTGTCCGGTCCGCCCTTTGCGTTGTTCTACGCCGCGATGGGCATTCCGATTGCCATGTGGGCCGACCGGGCCAATCGCGTCCTGATCATCGGGTTGTGCATCATCATCTGGTCCGTCATGACGGCCCTGTGCGGTGTGGCATCAGGCTTCATCTGGCTGCTCATATTCCGGGTTGGCGTGGCCGTAGGCGAGGCCGGCTGCACCCCTCCCGCCAATTCGCTCATCACCGACTATTATCCACCCAAGAGCCGTGCCGGCGCGCTTGGTATCTATTCCATGGGCGTGACACTTGGCGGCGTGCTGGCCCAACTGTTCGGCGGTACAATTGCCGGCATCAAGGGGGCCGATTTCGGTGCCTGGGTCCAGTCTATCGGTCTTGGTGGCCTGTTTACCGGGCTCGACTGGGCCACGGTGGAAGGCTGGCGCATTGCCTTTGTTCTGGTGGGGGCGCCCGGTGTGCTGATCGCCTTGATCGTCATGTTCACGATCAAGGAACCGCCGCGGGGCTATTCCGACCCACCTTCGGCCAAAAGTGCGGAGAAGGCGCCATTCTTTGACGCGTTCAGGGAGTTCTCACCAAAGCCAACCTTTTGGTGGCTATCACTGGGCGCTGCGCTGGTCGCTTTTGTTGGCTATGGCCTGATCAGCTTCCAGGCACCATTCCTGCAACGCGTGCATGGCATCGACGTCCGCGATGCGGCCGTGCTGTACGGTGCACCATTGGCGGCGGTTGCCGCATTCGGAACTTTCCTCGGCGGCTACATTTCCGAGAAGCTCGAAGGCCGATTCAGATCGATCTCGGCCTGGCTGCCCGGCGTGGGTCTGCTGATTGCTGTGCCCGCCTATGTCGGAGCCTTTTTTGCTCCCTCAATCGAGCTCGCCTTCGGGCTCTGGATCATCGCAGGCACGATGCACTACGCCTATCTGTCCAGCCAGTACATGGTCGGCACCGCCATTGTCAGCCCGCAATCGCGCGCCACCACAATCGCCGTCCTGCTACTGATCGTCAGCCTGATCGGCAATGGCATTGGCCCGCTCTTTGTCGGTGCGATGAGTGACTTCTTCATGGGTCAGGAAATCACCAAGGCTGGGCTTTCGGCTTTCGCAGAAGCCTTCAATCCGCGCCTCTGCGGCACAGACCCGGCCGCGCTGGGCGCAGAGGGACCGGAACTCTGCCGCGCCTATGCAAATGGGCTGCGCCATTCCATGGCTGCGACGGTGCTGTTCTTCCTTGCCGCCGCCGGCTGCTATTTCATGGCGGCCCGTTCGTTCATGAACGACAAGTATAATCCCGATGCCCCGACTGCAGGTATGGGCACCTGAATCCCAGTGACGGAAAGAGACACGTAGAATGACAGACACGACCGCCGCCTCTGCTCCCTCCGATGAAAAGCCCGGATACGAAACCGGATACAGAACCAAAGGCTATCGCGCCTATGTGCTCGGCTCTCTGCTGGTCGTCTACATCTTCAACTTCATTGACCGGTCGATCTTCGGCATCCTGACGGACCCGATCCGCAACTCGCTCAATCTCGAAGATTGGCAAATGGGTCTTCTGGGCGGCCTCGCCTTCGCAACCTTCTACACCACGCTGGGCATTCCGATTGCTCGCGTTTCGGAAAAAACCAGCCGGATGATGATCATTATCCTGTCGCTGGCGGTCTGGAGTTTGATGACCGTGATGTGCGGCTTGGCCGTCGGTTTCGCCAGCATGTTTGTCTGCCGCCTGCTTGTCGGCGTCGGGGAAGCAGGATGCACCCCGCCGGCCCAGTCCGTCATCGCGGACTATTTCAAGCCCGGCAGCCGCGCCACCGCCGCGTCTATCTACGCGCTTGGCGTACCGCTCGGCGGCATGTGCGCGGGCCTCGCGGCAGGTCCGATCAATGATTACGTCACCGGAGAAAACGTCCACACCCTGCTGGAAGGTTGGGGCTGGTCCTGGGCAACCGGCCTGCTCGACTGGAAAAGCCTCGAAGGCTGGCGCATTGCCTTTATCGCCGTTGGCCTGCCGGGCCTGCTCTTCGCTCTGATCATCGGGCTTACTGTGAAGGAGCCACCACGCGGCTACACTGACCCGCCAAACGCCTCAAAGCCCGAGCGCGAAACATTCGGCGCCGCCCTGAAAAAGCTCAGCAAGAAGCCGACCTATGTTCATGTCGTCTTCGGCGCAGCGCTCGCTTCCTTTGCCGGATATGGCATCGCGGCCTTCTCCACCTCCTTCCTGCTGCGCACGCATGAATTGTCGCTGACAGAAGCCGCGCTGATCTTCTCGCTGGTGCTCGGCCTGATGGCGGCGATTGGCGTGTTCCTGTCCGGCTTCCTCGCAGACCGTCTGGCCAAGCGCTATCCTACGGCGCTTTCGTGGATGCCAGCGCTCGGCATGGGCTTGTCAGTCCCGCTCTACTGGATGGGGTATCTCAGCCCCTCAGTCGCGCTGATGCTGCCGCCGCTGATGGCCGCTGCGATGCTACACTATTTCTACCTTGGGCCAATGTATGCCGTCTCAGCCGGCGTCGTGGATGCTCGCACCCGGGCAACCGCCGTGGCCATCACGCTGTTCGTCGTGAACCTCATCGGTCTCGGTCTCGGACCCACATTGATTGGCCTGCTATCGACCGTGCTGAAAACGATGATGCTGTCTGGCGCAGATCTTGGTCTGACCCTGGACCTCTGCAAGGAAACTGCAAGCCTCAGCGCCGATCAGGCCTCCGCCTGCACCAGCGCGGATGCTCGCGGCCTGCAATGGTCGATCATCATCTTCGCAACGATCTATGCATGGGCAGCCATCCATTATCTGCTGGCTGGCAAGACGCTGCAGCGTGACATGGTGGCCAAGACGGCCTAATCGGTCCGCATGGCAGTCTACACCCAAGTATCCGATGACGCGCTGGCCGCGTTCCTCGATGAATATGACCTCGGCAAGGCCCTCTCTTTCAAGGGCATTGCCGAGGGCGTCGAGAATTCGAACTATTATCTCGAAACGACATCAGGGCGATTCATCCTGACCCTGTTTGAAAAGCGCGTGAACGCCGATGATCTGCCCTATTTCATCGGCCTGAAACAGCACTTGTCCGCCAAGGGCTTCCCCTGCCCGCAGCCAATCATGGCGCGCGATGGCAAGGCCCTGCGCACGCTGGAAGGTCGCCCGGCGGTGATCGTTTCCTTCCTCGAGGGGCTCAGCCCGAAACGCCCCAGCCCGGCCCAGTGTCGCGGGCTCGGCGAAGGTCTCGCACGGATGCATGTGGCGCTGTCGGATTTTCCGATGACGCGCGCCAACAGTCTAGGACCGGCCGCATGGCCACGTCTCTGGCAGGGCCAGTCCGAAGAAGCCGCCAAACTGCAAGCCAGCCTGCCGGACCTGATCGATGAGGCCCTTGCCGATATCGCAGAGGCGAAACCGCAGAGCCTCACCCTGCCACGTGGCACCATCCATGCAGACCTCTTCCCGGACAACGCATTTTTCCTCGGCGAGGATTTCTCCGGTATCATTGATTTCTATTTCGCCTGCACGGATGCGCTGGCTTATGATCTCGCCATCTGCCTGAACGCCTGGGCCTTTGACGACAATCCGGGGCGTGGTGCGATCGACTTCAATTATTCCAAAGGCGCAAATCTGATTGCGGGCTATGAAAGCGTGCGCCCGCTGGAGCCTGCTGAGCGAGACGCCCTGCCCCTGCTGGCGCGTGGCGCGGCCTTGCGCTTTTTCTTGACCCGGATGGTGGACTGGACGTCGACGCCCGAAGGTGCCCTCGTAAAGCCCAAAAATCCCCTCGAATATGCCGGTCGTCTCGCCTTCCATCGGAAGGTGACGAATGCGGAAGGCTATGGTGCATGACAGGCGAGCGGAAGAAATGGGTCACGCTGATCAGCGCCACGCTGGTCGCTCCCATTTTTGCCGCAACCCTCACCGCGACTGTCCTCGCCTTCGTCATGTTTCCTGAACTGATCTTCCAGACGGAAGTCACCTCTGGCATTTATCGTCAGGCGACCCTTCGAGAGATGGCTACCAGCCTTGTCGGGTTCAGCTTCGTCGGCCTGTTCCTCGGCATCATGCTTGGCTGGCCTGCGATGCTCATTGGTGGACTAATGCTGCACACTTTTTTCCTCCGCAGGCAAATGACCAGCGTCATGACATACGGATTGGCCGGGCTTGTGGCCGGTACATTGGTCATGCTCGCCTACTTCATGGTCACAGGTGGCTGGCGAACCCCAGTGACCATACTGCAGATGGGCCCGGCCCTTTTATCGGGGCCGATCACCGGAATCCTGTCAGCAAGCATATTCTGGCTGATCCGCCGTCCAGATCGGATACTGCATCCATGAGTGAAGCTGACACCCAAACGCCAGGAACCATCGCCTATGCGACAGGATATGGCCCCGAAAAGATCCGCCGGGTAAAGTTGGGCCTGTTCCTGGCGTCCCTCGCCGCCTGTTTCAGCGTTACGCTGATTGGTCTTGCCGTCGTGGCCGTTTTCAGCCTGCTCGAAGACATAGGCCTCATATCCGGATACAATTCGTCGCCTTCCGGCTTTGTGATGGGCATCCAGATGGCAAGCCTGATGTCCCTGTTCAATTTCATTCTGTTCTTCGTCACCGTTCCGGCGGCGTGGCTGGCCATGGGCCTGTCCATTGGTCGGTTCCCGCATCGGGGCATCAAGCGCCGCGCGCCCTATCTGCGCTGGGCCAGCATCTGGGGCGCGTTGCTCGTGGGCGGCACGACAGGGGGCTTCGGCATCTCATCCTCCCCGCTCACCGGGCTTGGCGCGGTCCTGACCGGCGGATGTATCGGCGCGCTGGCGGGCCTTCTCTGTGGCCTGTTGTTTCTCGCCATTGTGCGCCCGGCTGAACAGCTCCACGCGGCAGATATCAGCGTCTTCTGACGCTTGACGGTTTCGCCAAAGCCCCTCACCTCAAACCCATGACTGATCTGATCGAAATCTGGACTGATGGCGCGTGCAGCGGCAATCCCGGCCCTGGCGGTTGGGGCGCGCTGCTTGTCGCGGGCGAGAACCGCAAGGAACTCTGGGGCGGCGACAAGGCCACCACGAACAACCGTATGGAAATGCTGGCCGTGATCGAGGCGCTCAATGCGCTCAAGAAGCCGTCAAAGGTCACCCTGCACGTTGATTCCACCTATGTGAAAGACGGGCTGACCAAATGGATTCATGGCTGGAAGCGCAATGGATGGATAACCGCCGCCAAGAAGCCAGTAAAGAATCAGGACCTCTGGATGGCAATGGATGAAGCCTGCCAGCGCCATGACATCACCTGGAAATGGGTGAAGGGCCATGCCGGTGACCCCGGTAATGAAAAGGCTGACGAACTGGCCCGGCGCGGCACAGAGGAAGCTCGCGGGCACTAGGCAGTCCCGGTACGGCAAGTTCCAGGCAGCGGCGTGGATGACGGCGCGCGGGAAATCCGGACCGAATAGCCCGAGCTTTTCTGGGGGCTGTGACAAGCGAAGTGCCTTCCTTCGGCCAACCCGTTCCTCAAGCCCGCTTGTCCGCTAACGGTCCCTATGCCATCGTTCAGGCGTTGCGGATATCAAGTGGGAACGCAGATATGGTTGAACTCATCGTGCAGGCCGCAACGATTGCCGCATTGTTGGCCGCTGGCTGGCAATTATGGGAATCGCGCAAAAGCACGACAGAGCTGAGCCGAATCAAGGATTCCCTGACAACGCGGTTCCTCGGACATTTCCCAAATTATAACAATGACATAGCCGAGATCATAAAACGCGCGAAATCGGAAGTCGTGATCTTGTGCGATGTGCCCGGCTATGGAGTCATTTCCGACCCATTGGCTTGGTCGCGAATTGTCGAGAGCATCCAGTGGGCGCTGTCGAAAGGCATCTCCGTGAAAATCCACGCTTACAATGATGCTCATATACGCGACATGCTTCGCGAACAGGGGTTTGAAGATCTGGACGAAGAACGGTTTCGGAAACGAGTCGGTATCCAGACGGAAACGTTCACGCCGGAGCAGGCGCTCGAAGCCAGCGTCGCGTTGCATGAATCAATCATCTCGCGGGACTTTGCCGAATGCGATGTTGTTCGAATCGACCACAAGATTCCGCTTTATTTCTGGATGATTGACGGCCGCGAAGCCATTGTGTCCATCCCGACTTATGCTGAAGGCGTCACCGAGTACGGTTTCTGCACCTCCGATCGGTCACTTCTCACGGCGCTGCACAGCATGATACCCCGAATGATGCGCACGGGCAGCACCCCAACTGGTTCCTCCGGCCCTCACATCCGCTAACGCAAGTGTGACCCCACCGGTGTACAGGCCATGCTAGAAGCGGCGGACCACATGATCCGGAGCTGTCCCCATGCGTATCGTCCTTGCCGCTCTTTCGCTCGCCGCCCTGACGGCATGCGGCCCCTCTATTGCCGCCCCTGGCAGTCTGGCCGATGTGAAGGAGATCACGGTGCCCGCGGAAGACACACAGCTGCTCGCCGTGCTCAGCTATGCCAGCTGGTGCGGCGCCTGCAAGGCGCTCGATCCGAAGGTAGAGGCCGTGCGTGCCTCGCAGGCATATCCCGGCGTCGAATTCTTTGCACTCGACTATTCCGCGCGGAATCGCGAGGCATATTTCGACGACGCCAAAACGCTCGGCATTGCAGAAACAATGCACATGGTCTTCCCCGACAGGGTAAAGACCGGCCAACTCTACCTGATTGACCGGTCTTCAGGAACTGTCGTCGGGACAGTGTCGCAATCCATGACGGAAGTAGAGATCTCCGCCGCCATTGAGGCTGCGCTGTCCTGACGATCAGGACGCTGCACAGGCACCCGTTTCCTTGTTCAGTGCACGGCGTACCGTATCGATGTATTTGCCCGTGGTCTCGAAGCCATCGCGCGTGACGCCATAGGTCGGGCTGCTGCCGTCTTCGATGAAATCAGCCATCAGGCGGCCCGCAGCCTCTTCCAGATGAAGGTCGTTTTCCGCGCGAATGTCGGACACGATTTGGGACACTTTCAGGATCGTCACCTGAGCCTCTTCAGGCTTGTCGGCGAGCAGCGTTGCGTAGCAACCGCAATAGACGTCAATCGTGTCGCCATCTTCTGCAAGGTCCTCCACAATCTCCGGATCCCCGGCCAGCATGGTGTTGCAAACCTTGGCAGCATCATTGTCAGCGGAGCTTCCCACACTGCATGCGGCGAGGGCGAGGCAGGCGCTGGCGAACATCGGGAGTCGGATCATGTGGATTTCCTTCAGCTTGGATCAGGCCGGAACCTTGCCTGACAGCATACCTGCCAGACGATTGGAGATGATGTCATCGGCTTCTTTCATGATTCGATCGATGAGTTCCTTACAGGTCGGAACATCGTGAATCAGACCGGCAACCATGCCGCATGACCATGCACCGGCGTCCATTTCGCCTTCCTTCATGATACGCGGGTAAACGCCGGCAACTTCCTCGATGATGTCCTCGAATTTCAGGTCGGCGCCAAGGGCACGTTCCTTCTCCAGCAGGCGCTCGACCGCCGCATTGGTCAGCACGCGTTCCGTGTTGCGCAGCGGACGCATCACGAGGCGCGTATCCAGTTCGGAAGCCGCGACAATCGCGTCTTTCACATTCTGGTGCACGGGCGCTTCCTTCGTCGCAATGAAGCGCGTGCCCATATTCATGCCGGATGCGCCCATCGCAAGCGACGCAACAAGGCTGCGGCCATCGGCCTGGCCACCGGATGAGACGAACGGAATTTCCAGCTCATCAGCCGCACGTGGCAACAGGATCATGTTCGGAATGTCGTCTTCGCCAGGATGCCCGCCACACTCGAAGCCATCTACCGACACGGCATCACAGCCAATCGACTGGGCCTTCAGCGCGTGGCGCACGGCGGTACATTTGTGAATCACCTTCACGCCCGCATCCTTCAGGACGGGCAAAACCTGCGCCGGATTGTTCCCCGCCGTTTCGACGACTTTCACGCCGCCTTCGATGATGGCCTTGATATAACCCGGATAGTCCGGCGTGTTCACGGTTGGCAGGAAAGTGACGTTCACGCCAATCGGCTTGTCCGTCATATCCCGGCACCGCGCGATCTCATTGGCAAGGTCGGCAGGTGTTTTCTGCGTGAGTGCGGTAATCACACCGAGACCGCCAGCGTTCGACACGGCGGCTGCCATTTCGGCAAACCCGACATAATGCATGCCGCCCTGGATGATCGGATGCTCGATTCCGAACATTTCGGTGATGGCAGTCTTCATAGCATATCCTCCTTGTTTCCGGCCTATCCTTGGCGGAATGAGGTCTCGGAAACAAGGCTGACATTGGGGAAAGAGCGGCTAGCTGACAGGCGACCAGGACTTCTTCGGACGCGACCGGCGCTTCTGTCCGCCACCTTGGCGGGGTCCGGACTGGCCAGACTCGGCGCGCGCGGCCGGACGACTGCCGCCATTGCGGTCACCACCGGGCTTGCCACCACTCTTGCGAGGGGCTTTGCCACCGCCAGACCGCGCGCGATTTTGCGACTGACCACCCTGACGGCGCCCGCCGCCTTGACCGCCGCGGCCCTGGCCACCCCTGCCCCGGCTCTGCTTGGTATGCGGGCCCGGCTCCTCAGGAAGCGACAGGTCCAGCGCCATGTCTTCCGCCAGTTCGATCCGGTCGATCTTGCGGCCGATCAGCTTTTCAATGTCACGCAGATAGCCGCGCTCATCATTGCCAACGAAGGACAGCGCGATGCCACTGCGCCCGGCGCGGGCCGTGCGACCAATGCGGTGGACATAGGATTCCGGCAGGTTCGGCATGTCCATGTTCACAACATGGCTGACGCCATCAATGTCGATGCCCCGCGCGGCGATGTCTGTAGCCACCAGGATCGGGGCCTTGCCGCTCTTGAACGCGTTCAGGGCGCGAATGCGCTGGTTCTGACTCTTGTTGCCGTGAATTGCCTCGGCATAGAGGCCCTCATTGGCAAGGAAGCGCACGACCTTGTCAGCGCCATGCTTTGTGCGCGTGAACACGATGGCGCGGTCCATATCGTCGACAGACAGGACTTCCGCCAGAAGGCGCGGCTTGGCCGTGCCCTGCACCATGTAAACGGCCTGATCGATCTTCTCGGCAGGCTTGGAGACGGTCGCTACCGTCACTTCGGCCGGATCGCGCAGGAAGTCGTTCGCCAGCGCGCGAATTTCCTTCGGCATCGTGGCGGAAAACAGCAATGTCTGACGGCGCACCGGAATGGCCTTCATCACTTTGCGGATCGCCGGCAGGAAGCCCATGTCCATCATCTGGTCGGCTTCATCCAGCACAACGGCTTCGGTGCCGCTCAGCTTCACGGCGCCGGTTTCCATATGATCCAGCAGGCGTCCCGGCGTTGCTACCAGCACGTCCACGCCGCGCGCCAGCGCGCGCACCTGGCCGCCGGGCTTCACGCCGCCGACGACAATCGTGGTGCTCAGTTTCATTTCCTTGCCATAGATGCGAACACTTTCCGCAATCTGCGCGGCAAGTTCACGCGTTGGCGCAAGGATCAGGATGCGGGCGGATTTCGCTTGCGGGCGTCCCGGATTGGCAGCGAGGCGGCTCAGCAGCGGCAGCACGAAGGCCGCCGTCTTTCCCGTGCCGGTCTGCGCGATACCTACAAGGTCGCGCCCTTCCAGCAGGGTTGGAATGGATTGCGCCTGAATTGGGGTCGGCTTGGTGTATCCCTCAGCGGCAATTGCCTTGAGGATCGGCTCGGCCAGGCCGAGTTCGGTAAACTGTGTCAAATCAATACTTTCATATGCGGGCGCCGAGCGGACTCAACAGTCCGCGCGCCCAGTTAGGCTCTAAGTTTTAGGAAGCCTGCTTTTGATCGGCATCCCGGTGTGTTGCGCACTCGACGCGGCACCGGAAAAGGTAACGATCAATGCGAGAGCAGCAGCGTTTCGCCCTGCTGAGGCGGCATATGGCATGCATTGGCCGCATCTCCAAACTTTATTGTCTGTATCAGAGTGTCCAGCGTGCTCCGCGTGGTATATCGGCAACAAGGCTCTTCGCCGCCACCATGAACACACGCTCCTGTCCTAGGGCGAACGCCATCGCCCCTTCCGGAAAGATCGGCGCAAAGGCCTTGTCCAGCACATTCAACCCGCCGGTAAACGCGCCCATGGCCGGCATCACCAGTCGCGCGCCATCACTGGCGAAGCAGCGCCGACGCACCGAACGTCCCCGCCCGATAATCTTCGCTGCAGGGTGCAAATGCCCGGCAATCTCACCCAGCTCGCCTGTCGGCTCATGGCGGAAGACGAGCGGGCCAATGCGCAGCACCTTGCTGGCGCGGCCGCCCAGATGCGCTGGCGGGTCCGGATCGTGGTTGCCCTCCACCCAGACCCAGTCATGCGCCGAGGTCAGCGCCTGAATGCGGCGCGCATAGTCTTCCGGCAGCCGCAACTCCGCCGCGCGGTCATGGAAACTGTCGCCAAGGGAGATCACGGTCTTCGGCTTCAGCAGCGCGCAAAGCCGCTCGACCAGCGAGAGCGTTGCCGCCGTGTCATAGGGCGGCAACAACTGGCCCCGCGCCGCAAACGCGCTGCCTTTCTCGAAGTGCAGGTCCGACACGACCAGCACCCGCTCCGCCGCCCACCACAACGCCCCTTCCGGCAGCGGCGTCAGCAACTCCCCGGCCAGATGCAGATGTGTTTCAGAGGGCTTCTTCGCAGCGGCTGTCATGACAATAGAATTGGACGCGTCGACCGGGCCCGTCAATCTGAGGAAACCATGATCGGTGCCAGCCGCTGCAGCGCCGGGAAAATCACCTTTCTTTACATGCATTTAAACATATTTCCCTAGGCTGTTCCTCACGCAAAACAACAAAACAAGCGTGGTGGGTCATTCGACATGACAGAAATTGCAGCCCCCTGGACCGATGCCCTCGGCAGCGCGCAGCGACTGAGTGGCTGGATATTCGGCCTGCTGCCTTTTGGCCCTGGCGACCGCACGCACTGGACAGGCCTTGTCGCCTTCCTGCTCATCGGCACATCTCTCTGGGCCATCAATCGCAAATCACTTCGTGAGGAAGGTTTCAGCGGCCTCGTCAACTATCTGGTCCCTTCCCATATCTATTTTTCCCGATCATCGCTTGTCGATGCCAAGGTCTTCCTGGCAAATCACCTGTTTGATCCGCTCCGCCTGATACTGTCGCGCGGTCTGCGGCTGCTGATCGTCGTGAATGTTGCGCACTTTGTCAGTTCAGGCGTACACGGCAATTCTGCAGACGGCACGCTGTCTTTCCCAATGCTGTTGTTGGCTGCACTCCTGGCAGCTCTGGCGAGCGACTTCGCCTATTATGTCAATCACCGCTTTCATCACGAGAACCGTATCCTGTGGCCCTTTCACAAGCTGCATCACAGTGCAGAACACCTCACACTGCTGACGGCCAAGCGCAATCATCCGGTATTCGATTTCCTGCTCGCATTTTTCAACTCCATTTGTATCGGGCCCGTGATTGGAGTCATATATGGTCTCTTTGGCATGTATGACGTTGCCACCCTGTTCGGTCTGAGCGTCGTCTTCATCGCCTTCAACTTTGCAGGCGGGGCCTTGCGCCACTCACACATCTGGCTCGATTTCGGACCGGTTCTGGATCACATTTTCATCAGCCCGGCCCAGCATCAGATCCACCACTCCATGGCCCCACGCCATCACGACAAGAATTACGGACTTGTCTTCGCTGTCTGGGACTGGATGTTTGGTACACTGTACGTTCCCAAGGGGCGCGAGACACTGCAGTTTGGTGTTGCCGACCGGGCCGGCCGTCCGGAACCCCAGACCCACACTTCACTGGTCACGGCCTACGCGGTTCCGTTTGTCGAAGCCGCTCAGGCCGCTCGTTCCCCCGCCCGCCCAGTCGCAGGAGTCCTGACCGAATGACTCGCGGCTTCTCCATTTACCTGGATCTAATCCGCTTCCTTGCCGCGCTGGTCGTGTTGGCTTCCCACATCGGCTACTATCGGTTCACACAAGGCAACATGCAGTGGATCCGGGACCTGAATTTGGGCAGTGACGCCGTGGTCCTGTTCTTTGTCCTGTCCGGTTTCGTGATCGCCTATACGACTTTCGCCCGCAATCGCGGCGCTGCGGTGTACGCAGAAGCCCGCCTTGCCCGTCTGTACTCAGTCATCATTCCAGCACTCGTCTTCACTTTCGTGATCGACACGCTGGGCGCACAATTGATGCCACATGCCTACGAAGGGTGGTGGTACAATGCCGAGAACCCGGCTGGGCAAGTGTTCCGGGCCCTTACTTTCACAACCCATGCCTGGTTTGACAATATTCGCGTCGGCACAAACGGACCTTTCTGGTCGGTTGCTTATGAAGCCTGGTACTATGCCGGCTTCGGCGTCGCCGTGTTCTGCCGTGGTCGTACGCGTATTCTGCTCCTCAGCCTGATGGCACTCATCGTCGGCCCGTCTGTGCTGCTGCTGGCGCCTTGCTGGGTTCTGGGCGTCGTTTTGCAACAATTCGTTCAGCGCGGACATGCCACGAAACTGTCAACGCCAATGGGTTGGCTTCTCGCAATCACGCCTTGGATTCCATATGCGGGCGCGTTGGCACTTGACCTACCTGACCGTCTGTTGAGTGCAACCTTCGTGCTGCTCGGACAAGACTCACGGCCCTATGATGTGTTGGGCTTTTCCGACGAATTTCTCTGGAACACCCTTCTCGCAGTCTTGATGTCCCTACATTTCTTGGGCGTCTACCGACTTGCCAGTGAGGCGAACTGGATCGGCGCCCGTATGGAAGCCATTGTGAGATGGTGTTCAGGCGCAACCTTCTCATTATACTTGTTTCATTATCCGATTCTGACCTTCCTGCACGGCCTGCCGGGCTATGACGGGGCGAACACAGTACACGTCATCGTTATGGCAATCGTCACGCTTGTCGCATGTTTCCTGCTCGCGGAGATTTCCGAACGACGCCTTGGGCACTGGAAGCGGATAACCCGAAACATCTTTGAGCGAATAGCCTCCCTCAAACTTCGGACATCTCCGATCTAGTCACCCCATCGCATCGCGCACCAGGTCGGCCTCGGCCTCGCCCAGAATCGCGTCTTGTACGGAGGCACCAGACACAGGCTCCTTGCCGATCTCCAGCATGACGGGCACCGCGAACGGGCTGATCTTCTTCAGGGCCTGATGGTCGATCTTGCCACGAATGCGCACCAGCGCATCTGACAGGCGGCGCACATCCAGCAGGCCCGTGGCCGCATCCTGGCGGGCGGCCTGCAGCAGAATGTGATCCGGCTCGTGGCTGCGCAGCACGTCATAGATGAGATCAGAGGAAAAACTCACCTGCCGGGAATTCTTTTCCTTACCCGGAAGGTTTCGGTGGATGAGGCCGGAAATCTGTGCGCACTGGCCGAAGGTCCGTTTCATCAGCGCGCTCTCGTCCAGCCAGCTTTCCAGATCATCCCCCATCATGTCCGGATGGAAGAGGGCCTCCATGTCGATACCGGACATATCCTCCATCCCCCAGACCGCCATGGCGTATTCGCTGGCCACAAATCCGGTCGGCTTGGCGCCCATACGTTCCAGCCGCCGGCTCAGCAACATGCCCAGCGTCTGGTGTGCCAGCCGCCCTTCAAACGGATAGCAGACCAGATAGAAACGCCCGCCGCGTGGGAAGGTCTCGACAAGCAGATGGTCCGGTGGCGGAATTTCGGATTTCAGCTTCTGGATCTCGAACCATTCCCGCACGGGGTCTGGCAGCCCCTGCCATTGTGAGGGATCGTGAATCATGTGCCGCACGCGATCTGCCAGAAAGGTGGTCAGCGGGAACTTGCCGCCATTATAGGACGGGATGGCTGGCTGTTCACTCACCGCCCGCACGACCAGCGCGTCCATACCCTCCACGCCGACCAGCCGCAGCACTTCGCCCGCAAACAGGAACGTGTCTCCCGGCGTGAGGGTGGAGAGGAAGTATTCCTCCATCTCGCCCAGCTTCAGGCCGGCGCGTACGGCCCGTTTCTCTCCCGGCTTTTCCTTGCCGATGAAGTTCGCCAACCGCACCGACAGCATGGGAGATTCCACAATCGCCCCGACATTCATCCGGTGCGCCTGCGCGTCTCGCGCCGTCCGCGCCACCCATACGCCGTCCGGCCGCCGCACGATCCTGTGGAAGCGATCATAGGTTTTCAGCGCATAGCCACCGTTCGCCACGAAATCGACAATCCGCTCATAGGTTTCCCAGTCCAGACTCTGATAGGGCGCCGCACGGATTATCTCGTCATACAATTCCTCCAGCTGAAACCCGTCGCCACAGGCACGTCCCATGACGTGCTGGGCCAGTATGTCGAGCGCGCCCTCGCGGATTCCCTCCCCGTCGATCTCGCCCGCTTCGACGGCTGCCTCTGCCGCGCTGCATTCCAACACCTCAAACCGGTTCGTTGGCACAAGGACAGCCCGGCTCGCCTCATCCATCCGGTGATTGGCGCGGCCGATGCGCTGGATAAGGCGCGCAGCCCCTTTCGGTGCGCCCATCTGGATCACCAGATCCACCTCGCCCCAGTCAATGCCAAGATCCAATGTGGATGTACACACCACCGCCTTCAGCAAGCCCGCCGCCATCGCAGCCTCGACCTTCGTGCGCTGTTCCCGCGCCAGAGAGCCGTGATGCAGTGCAATGGGCAGGCCATCTTCATTTGCGCGCCATAGCTCTTGAAACATCAGTTCGGCCTGGCTGCGCGTATTCACGAAGACCAGCGTCATCGTCGCGCGCTTGATCGCGTCGTATACGTCGGGTACGGCGAACCGTCCCGAATGGCCGGACCACGGAATTCGCTGCTGGGAGATCAGAATGTCGACATCTGCAGACACGCCGCCTTCCGCCGTCAGGATACGAACATCATGCCCAGGCGGGCGAACATCCAGCCAGTCCGCCAATGCCTGCGGCTCGCGCACCGTCGCGGACAGGCCGAGAAACCGGCAGGCCGGTGCCCAACTCGCCAACGTGGCAAGGCCCAGCGCCAAAAGGTCGCCCCGCTTTGACGCAGCCATTGCGTGAATCTCGTCCACGATCACGCATTTCAGATCCGCGAAAAATTCCCTGGCATGATCGGAGGCGATGAAAAGCGCCAATTGTTCCGGTGTGGTCAGCAGAACGTCCGGCGGAGTCCGCCTTTGCCGCTGGCGCACATGGCTGGGCGTGTCTCCGGTCCGGCTCTCGATCTTGATGTTTAGCCCCATCTCTTCGACGGGTCCCATAAGGTTGCGTTGAACATCGGCTGCCAGCGCCTTCAGCGGAGAGATGTAGAGCGTGTGCAAGGCGGGCCGGTCAGAGTTTGCCGCCCGCTTGCGTTCACTCAGTTCCATCAGGCTGCCCAGAAAGCCCGCCAGCGTCTTGCCGCCGCCGGTTGGCGCAATCAGCAGCGCGCTCTCGCCTTTCAGGGATTGCTCCGCCAGTGCCAGCTGGTGCGGCCGCGCTTTCCAGCCGCGTCCGGCGAACCAGGCCTCGAACGGTTCTGGCAAGAAGAATGGAGAAACGGCGGCATCAGCCATGATTGAAATTAAAATCTCGCAAGAATTGCAGTATTTGGCTTTCTTTCACTATGCGTTCAGCTTGGCTCAGGCCAAACCTATTTTTCAGAGAACCGATATGAGGCCCGCCATGTTCCGCTCCCTTGCTGTGTCCGCCAGTCTGATCGCGCTGGCGGCTCCTGCCCTTGCCCAATCCCCTCTGGAACAAGCGCTCGCTGCGTCTGCGGAGGGCCCGCTCTATGCGTTTGACCTGACGCTTTCCGCCGGAGAGGTCGACGCGCTCATGCGGGTCGACCCAAGCCAGCCGGAAGGCGAGCGTCTCAGCGTGATTTCACCTGAACCTGAAGACTGGAGCGAGGACTTCGCCAAGCGGGTCGAGAACATGAAGGCCAATACAGATGGCGAAATCTGGTGCCAGGATTTTGCCGAGAACATTCCCGTCGCGGATGCGACGCTTGTCAGTGAAACAGACACCACCGCAACCTACAGCTTCAGACCGCAGCCCGGCGCAGAGCCAGATGACATGGACAAGATCTACAAGCACCTCATCGGAAAAGTCGTCGTGGACAAGACCGCGCCCGGCATCCTCAATTACGAGATGATGGCAGAGAAGCCGTTCAAGCCGATGCCGGTCGCAAAGATCAAGCAGTTCGAGATGAAAGTCGCGTGTGACCGGGCCCCCGATGGCCGCACCCATGTCTCCAGCCTTGATGTCACCGTCGAAGGCTCTGCCATGATGAAAAGCTTCAGCCAGTCCGACCGTCAGATCATCTCGAACCTGACACCGATCCCGAACTCCGGAACCGGCTCCAGATAGGCGCTATTCCTCGAGGCCATACTTTTCGAGGATCTCTGCCCGGATGGCATCCTTCGCGCGATCAGAGCGGGCCCGACGCGCATCGATCGTCGCCTGGATTTCCAACTCGATCTGCTCGCGCTGGGCTGCCTCTTCCGCCCGGGCATCGTCCGCCGCCTGAAGGCTGAGCAGCACGTCCCGCGTAAACGCATTGATATCAAACCGCGCACCGCCGATCACATCATAGCCGCGCCGTACGATCACGGCATTCATGCTCGGCACGATCACGACATACTGGCCGCGATTGCCCGCCATGTAATAAGTGCCGGCCGGGATGCCCTCGGCATCATTCATCAGCCAGAATTGCGCACCATAGCCTGCGCCGCTCAGCGGCTGGGCCGGTCCGGGGGACGAAACAAATTCCACCCAGCCTTCCGGCAGCAGGCGCTCATTGCCCCACATGCCATCCTGCAGATAGAGCTGGCCGATCCGCGCAAGATCGCGCGCTGTCGACCAGACCTGGCTGGACGAGATGAAATCGCCGTTCCAGTCCACTTCCAGCGTCGTGTGCACCGCGCCGATCTTGTGCAGCAATTTCTCATACGGGAAACGATGATAGGAATCATCCGTGCCAAGAGACTCGCGGAAGGACCGCATGGCGATCAGCGTGTCATTGTTGGAATATTTGAACCGCGTGCCCGGCTTCACTTCCATCACCTTGGACGCCGCCTGGTCCACGACGCGCCCGCCGCCGAAATAGATGCGGTCCGTGCGCGATCCCGTCTCGCCACTGTCGAGGCCGCTTGCCATCTGCAACAGGTCACGCAGCGTGATTTCACGGCGCGGGTCTGCGCCATTGTTCCAGTCAGCGATCACCGCCGGATAATCCAGATCAATATGCCCGTTGCGACGCGCCGCGCCCAGAATGGTCGCCGTGATGGATTTCGCGACCGACCATGTCCGCTGCGGCGTTTCATGGTCGATGCCGCGGGCATAGCGTTCGGCCACAACCTGCCCATCCTTCACCACGACCACAGCGCTCGTGCGCGTGCCATTGCCGTAGGAGCGTTCGTCAAAGGCGAACGAGACCGGCGCTTCCAGCCGTTCGGCCTCTTCGATGCGCAGCTGCACTTTCACGTTCGAGCCGATGGCGCTGCCCCGGTCCTCGCCAGAAAATTCCGGCCAGGCGGCAAAGCGCGGCAGGAAGTTCAGCGCGCCCTCTTCCGCGCCGACGGGCAGCTGCGTGCAGCCAAAGCCGGGGCGCCAGGCCGCAATGCGCGGCGGCATGCTGGTCGAATAGGTTACCGACACCGTCTTGCGCGCGGCATCAATCACCGCATCCGGCAGCTTGTCGAAACTGCGCTGGTAATCAGGATAAATGCCGGACAGTTCATTCTGGCGGATCTCTGCGGGCGTCTGGCCGGCGGTGAACAGGGCCGAACAGGTGAAGCTCGCCTTGTAGCCCGCAGCCAGCGCATCCTCCAGCGCTCGCGTCGTGCCGCCTTCTTCTGCGATGGCGGGCATGGCCACCACGGCCAGGGCGGACAGGGATACAAGACACTTCCGGACTGCGCGCATGCGTGATTCTCCTCTGGATCGGCCCGATCTTTATGCACACGAGACCATGTCGCAAGTGTGGCGAGGCAGTTAAGGATTGCATAAGGCTACGGGGTGCGCCCCTTCCCCGTCCGCGTGCATCGCCTACATTGAGGGCATGCTGCGGCCAGACCTCCTGCTTCACCCCACCCCCAAGGGGCTTTATTGCCCGCCGGGGGATTTCTATCTTGATCCCGTGCGTGGCGCGGTGGACCGGGCGGTGATCAGCCACGGCCATTCGGATCATGCGCGCGGCGGCCACGGCAAGGTGCTGGCCCATCCGCACACGCTGGCCATCATGGCCGCGCGCTATGGCGACAGTTTCGCCAAACAGACCCAGGCCGTCGAATATGGCGAGGCGATCGAGATCAATGGCGTCACCGTCTGGCTCTCCCCGGCGGGGCACATTCTCGGCTCGTCACAGATCGTGGTGGAACACAAGGGCCTGCGCATGGTGTTCACCGGCGATTACAAGCGCCGCGCAGACCCCACCTGCCCCGGCTTCGAGCCGGTGGAGAACACGCATGTCTTCATCTCCGAGGCGACGTTTGGCCTGCCCGTCTTCCGCCATCCGCCTACGGACCAGGAAATTGACCGCCTGATGCGCTCAGTCGCGGACAATCCGGACCGCACCCATTGCATCGGCGCCTACTCCCTGGGAAAGGCCCAGCGCGTCATCAAGCATCTGCGCCTCGCCGGGCATGACCGGCCCATCTACATTCATGGCAGCCTGGAAAAGCTGTGCGAGGTGTATGAGGCGGCCGGCGTCACGCTGGGAGAGCTGCGCCCCGCCACGCTGGAAGACCGGTCAAAGGCCGCGCGCGAAGCCTTCCGTGGAGAGATCGTCATTGCTCCGCCCGGCGCCTTTGAAGGCAAATGGGCCCAGCGCTTCCCCGATCCGGTGATCGGCTTTGCCTCTGGCTGGATGAGCGTGAAACAGCGCGCCAAGCAGCGCGGCGTCGAACTGCCACTCGTCATCTCCGACCATGCCGACTGGGACGAACTGACCGACACGATCCGCGAGGTCGACCCGCAGGACCTCTGGATCACCTATGGCCGCGAAGACGCCCTCGTCCGCTGGGCCGAACTCGAAGGCCGCCGCGCCAAACCGCTGCGGCTGGTAGGGTACGAGGAAGAGATGGGGTGAATATGGAGAGCCCGCTGCTGTGTGGTCATCAACGTCCGTTTCTTAGCATATCCTAGTCGAAAGCGATCAAAATCAAAAGCCCTCTTGCACCCTGAAGGAGAAATCTGTCAGGTTGGTATTTCGATTCATCCATACGTGCGCCAATCGTTTAGAAATGAATAGGAAGATCAGCGATGCTTAGTAAGCGTTTGCCGACACTCGCGTTTTTGCTTTCGGCTACATTGGGTTTTGTAGCACATGCCGAAACAGGAGTTGTTGTGAATACTGAATATACGCCAATCATCGAACGCTCTAACGGGCAGTTTGTATCATGTGGAATACATTACTCTGCGGTTGTGCAGGGAACTGATGATGTGTTTGGAGTTCAAGGGTCGTGGAACTCAATGTATTACTCAGGGCAGCACCCCGGTGTATTGATGAAGGTGCTCGCGGTTCGGCCTAACGGCGATCAGCTTGAACAGGTGCCATTAATCGAGGCACAATTTAGTGGAGTGAAATTCAACACATTCGATCTACTCCAAGAAGCAGGTGAAGATCATTCGAGACTCATAATCTTTACAATGCTGGAATCCATGGAAACTCTCGAGAACTATCAGATTGAGATGCCAAACGGGTTTTGGATATTTCTGACCATGAACGGGAAATCGAACGACTTCAGTTTCAAGCTACCTCGTCTGGACAATACAAACGGTGGGTTGGAATCCCTACAGGAAGTAGCGAACTGTGACGTGAGCGCTATGGAGGATTGGATGGAGAACAACATTGAGTAATGCCTCCCCCAATCCGTCTGATACCCGCGCGCGCCATACTCATCTCCTGCCCTCACAGGAGCCGGATCAGGTGCCGTTCTGGTTGTGGGGTCAGGGACAGGATGGGCTTTGTGGGAGGTGTACGGTCCCGCACGGCCCTAGGCAGGTCAGGCCAGGGTGAGCTTGCGAAGGCAAGTTGGGAATCCGCCTCGTCCGGACGCACGGGAGTCAGGCCTCCCCGGATGCGCCTTTCGTGTGAAAAGCACGGAGGCAGTGTTCGCGCGGCGCCGGTAACGAAGACCCGGGACCTTGGGCCCTTTCGAGGTGTCCGCTGAAGACCCTGTCCGGCGCGGCGGGCGGTAACGCTCCACTCCGTAGCCATCTACAAATCATCAGGCGGAGCGCCACGGCGCCCGCTGCGCCAGGCTCTTTGAGCCAAAAAGAGATACCCGGATGGTTTCGGCCAGTCCGGATGTTTGTGCTGGAGGGAACATCGCAGGCCCCCACCTGTCCTCCCCCTTGCAGGGGGAGGAACGCAGACAGCAACCGCCTTGCTTGAGGGTCGTTCTCCCCCTTGCAAAGGGGGAGCTAGAGGGGGATCGCGATGGCATGGCCATCGCCCCACCCCAGCTCGGGCCGGGGGAGAATTGCCCCCCTAGACCCCCACCTCCAGCATCGCCTTGTAGGCCGGGCGGGCCTGCACTTTTTCGAGCCAGGCCTTTGTGGCGGGCATGGCCTCCAGCGCGCCCGCGGCGGCGGGGGACTGGATCTGGAAGGCCATCAGGCAATCGGCGGCGGTGAAGGTCTCGCCCGCGAAATAGGCGTGCTTCGCCAGATGGGCCTCGATCGTCTTCATCGCCTTGGCCTGTTCGCCCTCCATCGCGGCGGCCAGCGGCGTGTCCAGCAGGCCGGCATTCATCAGGTAGAAGCGGAACAGGCCCGGCAGGAAGATCGCCCCCTCCGCCGCGTGGACCCACTCCAGATAGCGCGGGAAATCAGCCGAATCCGCGCGCGGGTGAAGCGCATGGTCCGGGTCGTGCCTGGCCAGCAAATATTCGGCAATCGCGCCTGTCTCGGCGATCACCGTGTCGCCATCCTCCAGCAGGGGCGACTTGCCCATCGGGTGAATCTCCAGCAGCGCCGCCGGGGCCAGCCGGGTTTCCGGGTCGCGGCTGTGGTGGACAATCTCATGCGGCACGCCCAGCTCGGCCAGCAGCCAGACAATGCGCTGCGAGCGCGAGGCGTTGAGGTGGTGCAGTTTCAGGCTCATGGTGGGGCTCCCTTGATGGATTCTTCGCGTGGCGACTCTATCTTAGGCGCATGCAGGCCTTCGCAGAGCTTCTTGACCGTCTTGTCCTAACGCCTTCGCGTAACGGCAAGCTACGCCTGATTGTCTCCTATTTCCGCAGCGCGCCAGACCCCGACCGCGGCTATGCCCTCGGCGCGCTGACCGGGGATCTGGACCTGAAAAGCATCAAGCCCGCCGCCATACGGGAACTGGTGACAGACCGGATGGATTCGGAACTCTTCCGCCTGTCCTATGACTATGTTGGCGACATGGCCGAAACCGTCAGCCTCGTCTGGCCGGGCGAGCGGCGCGCGAACCACCCCCCGCCCCTGTCGGAGATTGTCGAGGCGCTGGACGGCGCAACCCGGCCAGAGGCGCAGAGACTGGTGGCGAACTGGCTGGATGGGCTGGACCCGACCGGACGCTGGGCCCTGCTGAAGCTGATCACGGGCGGCATGCGGATCGGCGTCTCGGCGCGCCTCGCCAAGCTGGCGCTAGCGGATTTCGGCGATGTGGATGTGACAGAGATCGAGGAGATCTGGCACGGCCTCGCCCCGCCCTTTGACAGCCTGTTTGCCTGGCTGGAGGGCAAGACCGGCAGGCCAGAACCGGATATTCGCGCGCCCTTCCGGCCGGTCATGCTGGCGCATCCGCTGGTCGCCAAGGCGGAGCGGGACAATCCCGATGCGGTGGACCCGTCGCTGATCACGTCAGACGCCTTTGCCGCCGAATGGAAATATGACGGCATCCGCGTGCAGGCCAGCAGCGAGGGCGGCGTCCGGCGCATCTATACGCGGACGGGAGACGATATCTCCCACACCTTCCCGGACGTACTGGCGGGGATGGATTTTGAAGGCACGCTGGATGGCGAACTGCTCGTACGCGCGGACGACGGGGAAAGCGTGGCACCGTTCAATGCGCTGCAACAGAGATTGAACCGCAAGACCGTCTCGAAGAAACAGATGGATGCGCGCCCGGCCTTTATCCGTGCCTACGACCTGCTGCAGGATGGAGATGAGGATGTCCGCCAGCTGAGCTTTCGGAAAAGGCGCGAACGGCTTGAGGCGTTTATCGCCGCCACTGCCAGCCCGCGCTTTGATCTCTCTCCCCTTGTCCCGGTCACAACGCTGGAGGACCTCGACGCCCAGCGCATGACTCCCCCTGCGCCGGAGATCGAAGGCCTGATGCTGAAACGCTGGGACAGCCCCTATCTGCCCGGCCGGGTGAAGGGGCATTGGTACAAATGGAAGCGCGATCCCTATCTCGTCGACGCCGTATTGCTGTACGCCCAGCGCGGACACGGCCGTCGTTCCAGCTTCTATTCCGATTTCACCTTTGCGGTTTGGCGCGATGAAGACGGCGAAGACCGGCTAACCCCGGTCGGAAAGGCCTATTTCGGATTCACCGATGACGAACTGAAGCAACTTGACAAATTCGTCCGTGAAAACACGATTGAGCGCTTCGGGCCGGTTCGGTCGGTGACACCGTCTCTCGTGCTGGAAGTTGCGTTCGAAGGGCTTCAACGGTCTGCGCGTCACAAATCCGGCATCGCGATGCGCTTTCCCCGGATCAACCGTATCCGATGGGACAAGCCCGCAGACGAGGCGGACCGCCTGAAGACACTTGAGGCCATGTTGCAGGAATAGAGCGCTTCCACAAGCAAGGCGCAGGCGCAGAGGCCGCGGCGAAAGCCGAGAACAGCCTCGAGCAAAAACAAAAAAGGCCGGATGACATGCACCCGGCCTCTTCAAAATTCACTGGAACAGGAAATCCTTAGACGGACTCTTTCAGTTCCTTGGAGACGCGGAAAGCAACTTTCTTCGACGCCTTGATCTTGATGGATTCACCCGTTGCCGGGTTGCGGCCCATGCGTGCCGGGCGCTTGCGCACTTCCAGCGTGCCGAGACCGTTGAGACGGAAACGTTCGCCCTTCTTCAGGCGCTTCGTGATCCGGTCAGCCAGATCGGAGAAGATCTCTTCCGACTGCTTCTTGGTCAGGCCGTGAGCCTCTGCCATTTCAGCGGACAGCTGGCGCATCGTCACCGTGGTTGGTGTCTTTGCAGCGGTCGCGCGGGCAGCCGTAGAACGCGTAGCGGTTTTCGGCGCAGCTGCCTTGCGGGCGGCTGGCTTTTTCGCGGCAGCGGTCTTTGCAGCAGGCTTTTTCGCTGCTGCAGTGGTTTTACGGGCCGTGGTGGTCGCCTTCTTGGCGGCCGGTTTTGCAGCGGCCTTCTTGGCCGCAGGTGCTTTTGCCATGAGCAAATTCCTCTTGTGAGTCTCCGCAGAGACCGCGCCCTATAACGCGAAAAATGCAGGCTGCATCCCACTTTTTTCATACGCCGCCAATTTGCCCCATTTGAAAAAGGCCTCATATGAGACGCATGAAAAAGCATCTGCCCCTGATCATTCTTCTGTTCGGAATCCTTCAGCCACTATCCGGAGCGCTTGCGCCTGCACTGGGTATTGGCACTCCAATTGGAAATGCCACCCGGGACATGACCCTGCCGGAACAGCCGCTTCCTGTATTCTTTTCCATCTGGAGCGTGATTTTTCTGGGCTATTTTCTGTTTGGACTCGCCTATTGGCGGGCTGGCGAACCCTGGATGGACCGAATCGCTATTCCGCTTGCCTGGGCTGGTCTTTTCAACATTGTCTGGATGCTCAGTGCGCAGCTGATCGCATTTCAGCCCCTGGATTTCCTGCTATTGTTTCCAATTGCAATCGCAGCCTGGATAGCCGCGTGGCGGGCGGATAGCTTGCGCGAAATGGGGTGGAGCCCCAAGAAAGCGCTTGCGGATTTTGCTTCAGCCATGCTGTCGGGATGGATCACTGTCGCCGTCGCGATTTCCATTCCCCTGACCCTGCGAACTTTTACCGATATCGGCGCAACGGATTTCCCGTGGCAGATGCTCTGGATCACGCTTGTCACCGCGTGCCTCGCGGCATGGATGTTTGCCCGTTATATCAGCCGCAGCTGGTGGTATTTTATCGCTCTGGCCTGGGGTGTGATGGGTATCGTTCTCAACAATTGGCTTGTCACCGGAATGCACTGGCTGGCGATCATGAGCGCAATTGTTCTGGCAATTACAATCTGCCTCCGCCTCTTTCGCGGGGCAGACGGATCGGTCATACCGGTCTGAACAGCTGGACAGGGTGTGCAAATTGACGCTCTGTTTGCACAATAGTGGATGAGCGGTTCGACATGGACTTCAACGACATTACCCTGCCGGATGTTGATACATCAAACTGGCCCGTCTGGCTTGCCGCGTCCTGGCCCCTCATCGAAAAATGGGGCTTGGTCCTCCTCGCCTGCATGCTGGTCTGGTTCGTATCGGGCTTGGTCAAGAAACTGGTCGTCGCATTCGGAAAGCGCGTCACAGCAAAGGACAAGTCTTTCGAAGGCTCAAGCTGGGATATTGCAAGCTCGGTCGCGCGCGTCTTTGCGCTGATCTTTTTGTCGCCCCTGCCCTTGGGCCTTGCCGGCTATGACTGGGAAGCCATAATCAATCGGCGTGGGCCGGGCGCTTTCGCGGCAATAGCCATCCTTGTTATCGCGGTCTTGTTCGCGAATTGGGTCGCACGATCCATGCGCAAGATGGGCAATCAGGCACATATGAGGCACGGTGCGGACGATACGCTTTTCGCCTTCTCTGCCTCCCTCTTGAAATACGTCATCTTCGCAATTGCAATTGTACTGGCACTGACGCAGCTCGGCTTTCCCACGGCGTCGCTCGCGGCCTTGCTGGGCGGCGCGGCGCTGGCCATTGGTCTGGCGCTTCAGGACACGCTGAAGGCTGTGGCAGCCGGTGTAATGCTGGCGATTTTCCGACCGTTTCGTATCGGAGACTACGTAACGCTCTCAGGTATGGAAGGTGAGATCACCGACATCACGCCCTTCCGCACCACGTTCAAACAAATCGACAACAAGGTCGTGTCTGTGACGAATGACAAGGTGTGGGGCGATCCTCTGGTCAACCACACACGCCAGACAAGGCGGCGTCTCGATCTTTATTTCGACATTTCCTATGACGACAATATGGACCACGCGCTGGAAACCCTGCTGGGCGTCGCGAATGGTCATCCGCGTGTACTGGCCAAGGACGAAACCTGGGTCGGGGTACACGCATTGGCGGACTGGAGCGTGCGTCTTCGCCTAAGGGCGTTTGTCGCCACACCAGAGTTCGTTCAGGTCCGTGCGGACATCACAAAAGGCGTTAAAGAGGCCTTTGATCGCGAAGGTATCAGCATTCCCTTTCCGCATCAGGTCAACATGGCCTACCGCCCTCCAGCGCAGCACACCTCGGAACAGGCGTAACAATCAGACATTACAGATACTGAAGACTAATCCCTCCACACAAAAGGAGTCACTACATGCCCGAAGACCTGACGCTCGAAACCATCTGGAGCGAATACAGCCCCTTCATCATCTCATTCGGCGTGAAAGTGCTCGGCGCCCTGCTGGTCCTGATCATCGGTCTTCGCATCGCAGGGTGGCTTGCGGGCCTGGTACGCACCCAAGCGCTGAAGCGCGAAGGCATTGATGATACGCTGGGCAATTTCTTCGCCTCGATTGTTCGGTGGGCCATTACGGCGGCAGTTCTCATCGCCGTTCTGCAAGTGTTTGGCGTGCAGGCGACCAGCTTCGTGGCTGTACTCGGTGCCCTGACGCTGGCCATTGGTCTCTCGATGCAGGGCGCGCTCGGAAACATCGCGTCCGGCGTCATGATCATGTTGTTTCGCCCCTACAAGCTGGGCGACTATGTTGAGGCCGCCGGCGTTGGCGGCACGGTGAAGGACATCAATCTCTTCCAGACGGTTCTGGCCACACCGGACAACGTCAAAGTTCTGGTCCCGAACAGCCAGGCGATCGATGGCGTGATCGAAAACTACTCCGGCTACCCCACGCGGCGTGCAGATGTCACCTTCGGCATCGACTATGATGACGACATGGACAAGGCCATCGCCATCATCCGCCAGGTTATCGATTCCGACAGCCGCATTCTTCGCGATCCCGAGCCATTCGTCAAAGTTGTCAATCTGGGCGACAGCTCCGTCGACATCGCAAGCCGTAGCTGGGTGCAGGCCGCCGACTATTGGGACGTGAAGTTCCATCTCACCAAAGCCGTGAAGGAAGCTTTCGATCGCGAGGGAATTTCCATTCCGTATCCGCACCAGGTCGAAATCCAGAAGCAAGCTGCCAACGACTAGTTCGCCCAGCCAATCACCATGTCGACAGATCCCAATTCAGAGCTGCCAGAAGTCAAGGTTGAGCCGATACCCGAGGCCCCTCCGCCTCGGGCGCCGGTGAAAGTGCCGCCCCGACCGCTTCTGGTGCGCCTGTTTGGCATCTCGATATGGGGCTCGCTGAAACTGCTCGCGCTTTGCATTCTCGTAGGTTTTTTCGTGCTGGCGTCGCAATTCAATCCCGCCAATCCGGACGTGGACATGGGCGCAGCAATTGCGAATGTCGCCAGCACCGCCCTGGCGGCTCTTGGATGGGCAATGCAGAACTTCTGGAAACCAGCACTGGCCGGCGCGGCCGTCGTGATGCCGATCTGGATTCTGTGGCGGCTCGTCAGCCTGCCATTCAGGAAGTAGCGTCGGCAGGTGGCCAGAGCTGGGTCTGACAGATCGGACCAATACAGCCCTTCACCTCCAGCACTCCATCCTCCAGCAAGCGGATCTTCGACCCATAGGTCTTGCCTTCTTTCGGATTGTAGATGGTTCCGCCGGTCCAGCCACTGGCCTTTTGCTTGAAGCCCTCAAGCATGGTCAGGCCAAGGATCTTGTCACCCTTCGCATCGGTGGCCGTCTCCGGCGTCATGCCCTCGGAAACGCTATCAGGATCGATCCAGACAATCACACCGCAAGGCGTCCCGTCACCGCAGTCAGAGATGCGGATGTGCGAGCCCTCCTTCTGCGTCACGAATGTGCCGAACACGTCCAATGGACCCGCCTGAGCCCCTCCCGTGCAGAATGCCGCGACGGCAATCGACAAAAGCAAACGATTCATGGGTGCCTCCCTCCTCCAGCGCCCTATACTCTTACCATAAAATCATAGTGGGAGGAATCACATGGACACGACGAAACTGATGTACCGCGACGGCCTGATGGCGGGCGAGCGCGTTCTGGTAACCGGCGGCGGTACGGGCCTCGGCAAGGAAATGGCGGAAGGCTTCCTGAAGCTGGGCGCAGAGGTCCACATCTGCGGGCGACGCGGACAAGTCTGCGAAGATACCGCCAGTGAATTGATGGAGAAACATGGCGGCAAGGTCGTACCGCATGCCTGTGACATCCGCGTGGCCGAAGCGATCACTGACATGAATGATCACATCTGGGCAAAGCACGGGCCGCTTACCGGCCTGATCAACAATGCTGCAGGCAATTTCATCAGCCGGACCGAAGACCTTTCGATCCGCGGCTTCGATGCAATCTCCAATATCGTCTTCCGTGGCACGTTCTACATGACGCACGACATCGGCAAACGCTGGATCAAGGAAGGCCATCGCGGAAACGTCTGCTCGATCCTGACAACCTGGGTCTGGAATGGGGGGCCGTTTGTCGTGCCGTCTGCAATGTCCAAGGCCGCTGTGAACACAATGACGCAATCGCTCGCGGTTGAATGGGGACGCTACGGCCTGCGCTTCAACGCCATCGCCCCCGGCCCCTTCCCAACCGAAGGCATGTCAAAACGGCTCGCTCCGGATGCTGAGGGGGCAAAGCGTACGGATTCCGGCGCTGCAAACCCGATGGGCCGTGTCGGAGAAATGCACGAACTGGTCAATCTCGCCGTCTTCCTGATCGCGCCGGGCGCGGAATATGTGAACGGCCAGACCATCGCCATCGACGGCGCGATGTACAATGCGTCCGGTGGCAATTTTGCGCAGCTGACCGCTTGGGGCGATGCCGAGTGGCAGGCCGCACGCGATGCGATTGAGGCCACCAACGCGAAAGACAAGGCAAAGCGCACGGTCTGACTCGTTTCAACTGGACAGGCATGGTGACTTGGCTAGGCTCCGGGCAGTCTCTTTCCTTCACGGAGCCAGCCGATCATGCCCGACTCCCCCACTGTCCCTCATGCGCCTGGAATTACGGCGCTCGGCGCACGACTTTCCGAGCTCAGTCGCCAACATGAGGGCGCAGTTGTTGCACTGACTGGGTCCGTCGCATCAGGCAAGACGACGCTGGCCAACAAGGTCGCGTCGTTTCTGGCGAACGCGCACGCCGTGGAAACCGTCTCGACGGACGGGTTCCTGTTTCCGAATGATGTGTTGGAGGCGCGCGGACTGACGCTACGCAAGGGATTTCCGGAGACGTACAATGTCGCTGCGCTGGGAGATGCGATCGAGGCCCTCTCCAATGGCGCAGCAGACTTTCCCGGCTACAGCCATGTTACCTATGACATAGACCCTGCATTGACGCAGACGATTACCCAGCCGGACATTCTTATTCTCGAAGGCCTCGGCTTTCAGCCCCTCTCAGCACCCCCCCGTTCAGCGCGCGAGCCGGATTACCTTGTTTATCTGGATGCCAGTGAGGAAAACCTGCTCGACTGGTACCTGGAGCGCTTTCAGCGCCTCTGGCACGCCGCAAAAGATGACCCGACTTCATTCTACGCAAACTTCCTGCACATGTCAGAGACAGAGCTGGTAGAGTTTGCAACATCGGTCTGGGATCGGATCAATCTGCCAAACCTGCGCGATCATATCGCCCCCTTGAAAGAGACTGCCGATATCATCGTGTTGAAAGATGCCGATCATGCCATACGCATCACGCATGACAGGATCGGCTAGGGCTTTCTATGCGTTCGGCGTGATGAGGTATTTCTCGCCGGTGGCCTTGGCATCGTAGGCTTTCAGCGTATCGAGATTCAGGGCCTCGGCCAGAGAAATGCGTTTGGTGTAGTGGCTGGCAAAGGTCGTGGTCAGTTCGTCAATCACGCGCTTGTACATGCGCGCACGAACTTCCTTGCCAGCCTTCTGCAGGAATGGTGTCAGCAAGTATCCGCTGAGATTCCACGCAAAGCCCACGCCCGGCGGCACGAGCGTCGGCGACATGTCCAGGCGACCATAGATGAAAACCTGCGTTTCCTGACCGGAGCCATAGCGCGAATACTCTTTCATCTTGCGGCTTGCGGCCGCTTCCATGGCGATCAGCAATTGACCGGCCAGTGGCCCGCCACCGATGGCATCAAAGCCGAGCGTCGCGCCCGTTTCCATCAATGCCGCAATCAGGTCTTCCATGAACGTCGGTGAGGTCGAATTGACGATATGCTTCGCGCCAATGCCCCGCAGGATTTCGGCCTGCTCTTCCTTGCGGACGATATTGACCAGCGGGACGCCATCCTTGAGGCAGATCTTGTTGAGCATCTGTCCCAGATTGGACGCCGCCGCCGTGTGGACCAGAGATTCATGCCCCATATTCCGCATCGTCTCGACAAAGGACAGCGCTGTCAGCGGGTTCACATAGCAAGAGGCGCCCTGCTCAGCTGAAATGCCGTCTGGCAGCTCCATCACCTGCGCAACATTCAGCATGCGGTATTCAGCATAGAACTCCCCGCCGAGCCCGGTAACGCGCTTGCCCAACAGGGCCTGAGCCGCTTCGGACTCTCCTGCCGCGACCACGGTGCCCGCGCCTTCGTTTCCAACCGGTAGAGACTCACCGATACGGGCTTTCATGGCGCGCATGCCAGCTTCCGGCACTTTCGCGGTGATGACCGGACGGTCCGCAGTGCCGCTTTGCACAGCCGTGCTGATATCACCCGCCCCAACCAATAGGCCAAGGTCCGACGGGTTGATCGGGGTGGCTTCGACCTTGATGATGATATCTGTCGGGCCCGGCGTAGGAATCTCCACTTCCGCCAGTGACAGCTCCAACTCGCCCTCCGGCTTGATCAGCGTGCGAATTTGCAGCCCTTTTTCAGGCAATGTCGACATATCCAGTTTCCTTCCTTCTAAGTTTATCAGGGACGCAAAACGACTTTGCCCACGACCTCACGGTCCGTGAGCAATCGGTAGGCTTCGCGCCACTCCTCCAATGGCAATTCAGCGTGAATGCGTGGCCGGGTCTTGCCCTCTGCCGCCCATTTCCAGATCGCTTCCATATTCTCCTTACCGCGCTGCGGGAAGCGACGGCCATACTCACCCGCCCTTACACCGACCACTGAGAACCCCTTGATCAACGGCATGTTCACTTTCACCTCCGGAATACGTCCGGATGTGAAACCAACCACCAAAAGCCGCCCGTCAAATGCAATGCAGCGTACACTCTCATCAAACACATCGCCCCCGACGGGATCAAAGATAACATCTGCCCCCCGCCCGGCAGTCAATGTCTTCACCTTGTCGCGAAACCCCTGGCTGACATTGATCACATAGTCAGCGCCGTGTGCTAGTACGGTATCAAGCTTCTTGTCCGAAGCTGATGTGGCGATCACCGTTGCGCCCAACAGTTTGCCCACATCCACCGCCGCCATGCCTACACCGCCGCTTGCCCCGTGCACGAGCAATGTTTCGCCTGCCTGCAAATTCGCCCGGCGCACCAGGGCCACATAGGCTGTCAGGTATGCCGCGGGATAGGCCGCTGCCTCTGCAAGTTCCATTGTCTCTGGAACACGGGACAGTCCCCCCACCGGCAGCACAGCGTTCTCAGCGAAAGCACCTGTCTTGTTGCCGCCCACGACGCGATCGCCGGGCGCAAACTCAGTGACGCCTTCGCCAACCGCCTCCACTATTCCTGCGCATTCCATGCCCTGCGTGAAAGGCAGTTCGGGCTTCATCTGGTACTTGCCGTGGCTCATCAAGAGGTCGGGAAAGTTCACACTTGCCGCAGAGACGCGAACGAGCACCTCCCCCTTTCCGGCCTCCGGAACAGGAATGTCTTTCAGTGACAGGCCTGAAAAGTCGTCCGTCAGCGTATCACAGACGAGCGCTCTCATAGTTTGGAGACGAGGTCTTTCACCATGCTTGCAATCTCAAGGCAGGCCTTGCGCGAACCGGGAGAGAAACCCGTGAAAGCGGTGAACGCATGCGGCAACGTATCATAGCGTTTGTGCACGACCGGAACCCCGGCCTTTCCAAGACGCTTGGCATATTCATCACCCTCATCACACAGCGGATCATGCCCCGCAGTGATCAGGATAGCGGGCGGCAGACCGTCAAGCTCCGCCGTCTGGCCCGGAGAGAGCAACGGATCTGCCATATCGAAATCATCCGGCAGGTATTGCTCCATGAACCAGTTCATCGTGTCGGTACTGAGGGAAAAGGTTTCGCCAAACTCGGTTTTTGACGGCAGCTCCTCGACCATGTCGACCGCTGGATAGATCAGCAATTGGTAGACCGGCAGCGGCTTGTGCTCTCGCTGCATTTCCTGCGAGATGATGGCTGAGAAATTGCCACCCATACTATCCCCGCCCACGGCAGCCATACCTTCCGGCGCACCATAGTCGCCGGCGTGGCGAACGCCCCATTCATAGGCCGCGATGGCATCGTCGATCCCGGCCGGAAACTTGTGCTGTGGTGCCAGGCGATAATCAACCGACAGGACAGGCCCACGCGTGACCGATGCCAGGATGGAACACCAGGCATGACAGGTTTCCAGATCGCCGACGACACCGCCGCCCATATGATAGTAGACGAGCAGAGGGACCGTCGCGTCCTGTCCGGCGGGTTTATACAGGCGAACGGGAATCTCGTTCCGGTCCGGCCCAGGAATGGTGAAGTCCTCAGTCGAAACGCCAGGCTCCAGCGGCGCAGCCATCATGGCCAATTGGTCTCGCACGGCGGCCTGCACGGTTTCTGCATCCAGAGACGACATGGGCGGTGCATTGCGCCCATTCCAGGCAACCAATTGCAATTGCGGCTCCAATACGCGGCCGCGCACTTCGACTGGCTTGCCGCCCGCCATGCGTACCAGCAATCCGTCCGGAAGCTTGAAGATGAATTTGGTGATCAATTGCTGCAGGCTCATGGTCGCCTCCCGTCCTGTCTTGTCGGCGGGAGCTTAGACCTGTCAGTGTGTTCACGCCAAGAGGCGTTTGACCTTACTTTGCGGCAATCTCCCGTACCCCCGCCAGCAGCATGGCGGTAGCGAACTGTGTTGCACCATCAACGTCCACAGGGCGTCGCATGAGCATATGCTCGCCCATTTCGCGCGCGATCCCGATAGCAGCCGCCGTAAGATACGCAGTGTCGATCTTCGGGCCGTCCTCGCCAGACAGGACATGCTCCAGATCGGCCCGGATCTCATCTGCGACCGCCAGCATCTCCGGCGTGTCCACCCGAACACCGATCAGCGCCAGATGTGGCGCGCCATTGCGGATCGGCTCTTCATTTTCTGTCGCGATAAACCCAAAATAGGCCCGGTAGGCGTCATGGACATAGGTCTCGAAATCCGTCGCATAGGCCCGCACATCCTGCAGCCGGGACCGAAACCGATGCGTGGAATCCTCGGCAATCGCCTGGAATACTTCTTCCTTGGATTTAAAGTAATTGTAGAAGGTGCCCGCCGCGAGCTCGGTTTCACGAATAATGTCGCGCACCGTCGTCGCCTCGAACCCGATCCGCGCAAACACACGGCGCCCTGCCTCCAGAATGGCACGGCGGTTGGCGGCCTTGGACCGGGCACGTTTTCCCGACACGCCGGACAGGGTTTTTGCAATCGATGTCATACACGCTTTTCCTTGAGGAAGCCCCGCATCATGGCCAAGGCGTCATCATGCGTCAACTTTTTAGACAGTTGAGCCGAGCTCATCCATCCCCTCGCCCATATCGCGGTCTCGCCTGTGCTGGCGATAGGCAGACAAGACGATGCCGAACACGACCCGCATCAGGATCAGCAGAAGCACCCCCAAAAGTGGCTCATTCGTGCCAAAGGCCAACACCGCGCCGAGAATAATGGCGACGTGCAGCGTTACGATACGCCCATACGGAGAGAACATTTCCGTCGCCAGATTGGCCTTGCGAAACTCGCCGCGTATCAGGAAATCGCTGACATAGAACACGCCATTCATGATCAGGATTGCGAGCACGAAGTATGCCATCCCCTGCCCGGACCCGAGGGCCCAGGAAATCAAGTCACCGACGCCAGGACTTCCCACACCGCCATCCATTGCAAAGGCGCGCAGGAACACGCCGTGGCCATAACAGAACATGCCATAGTGAACGGTGAAGAACGGCACCATGAAGATTGCGCCGAATACATTCGCGACATTCGCAAAGCCGGTGGCGACAATTCGCAACACGGTGAACAATCCGATCACCAGATTCTCCAGCCAATAGAGTGCGACAAGCGGCGTCGCGCCCCAGCCAAAGACCAGAACGGCGACAATCGGCGCCAGGTCAACGACCAGTGACGCCACCGCCAGAGGGTCGCGATAGGTCCGTGCGATCAGGTCTGGATCGAAGAAAAATTTCACTCGATTTCAAGGCTCGGAACAAGTTCAGGCATCGGCTCGATCGTCGGCTCGTAGCGGAACTCATGCCCCGGCTTCCAGCCATCACGTGTCTCGAACTCCGAGACCGAGACGAGCGCCCCATCCTCCGTCAGACGCCCTGTCGAGCGTACGCCGATGATGTCGTTCAGGCCGGTGACCGTCTCGTATGCCGTCCAGCTACCATCGTCGTTCAGCGTGAAACTGCCGGACGTCCTGAAGCCGGCACTGGTAATGTAGACATAATCCAGTTCGCCCGAAGCGCGATTCTTCTGAACATAGGTGACCCCACCATAGGACCCATCGGCCAGCACATGACGATTCACCAGAACAGAGCGGCCCAGATCCCAATTCCATTCAGAATAATCAGCAGGCTGTCCCTGCGCCTTGTCGGCGTCACCCGGCTCACCATACCAGCGCGTGCCAACCAGGCTGGCCAGCATGCCGAACTCGCTGGCGATCGCACTGTCTTCAATGATCGGAGCGCTTGTTGAAACCGGCGCCGCTGCAGGGTTTTCGGCCGTCGCGCATGCACCCAGCATCATCACAGATGCCGCTCCGGCTATCCACAGTCCCCTCATGTCTCGTCTCCCCGTCCCTAATAGGCTTGAGCATACTCATAGGGAGGAAATGTGAAAGGGTCGCGCGGTGACAAACCCTTGGAGCCCCTGGGATTGTTGTAATTGCCCGTCAGGATTTCGTAATGGATATGGATGGCTGTCGCGTTGCCGCTGGATCCCATGAAACCTACGGGCTGACCAAAGCCGATCTCTCCACCCTTCTGAACGCCGGGCTGAATGTAAGCGAGATGGGCGTAGCGCGTGTAGACGCCCTTGCCATGATCAATCAGCACCATATTGCCATAACCGGTTGAGACCCGCGCTTCGATGACCCGCCCCGGTGCAGCCGCGTAGATTGTGCTCGCCGGACGCGACTGCAGATCAATCCCGTCATGACGACGCCCGAACCGCTGGCCGAAACCCGATGTCAGGCAAACATCATTCGCGGGCGCCGCAGCCAGCGGTACACCGTTCACCACCACAATAGGCTTGTAGTTTATCACCCAGCCATCCTCATCCACGAGCGGTGAATTGGAGACACGAATGCCATAGCAGGCCCGCAGATACGCGTTCGGCTCAAACGGCCCTTGTGCGGCTGCTCCGGCCGCAGGGGCCGGCGCAGGCTGCGGGCGCGAAACCGTGGATTCAGAAGGGTAATGTACCTTTACCGGTGCCGGAGATGCGCAGGCGGCCAGGAAAAGCGTCGCAGAAATCAGGGGCAAACGGGTCATGGACACCATTTATGCCCTGAAACCGGTTAACATCAGGCAACGACGCGGGCTCGCTTCGCGCCCCGTTCGATTTCCTTCATCAGGTCACGACAATAAAGATTGAAATCGACCTGCATCCGGTGACGCGGGCTGTCGTAGAAATGACCAAGATGCTGCTTCTCGTCCTCTTCGGTAATCCGGTCCATCTCCGCTTCTGACGGAAATGCGTAATCCCCATTCAGCGCCGCCGCGACGAGCTTGGATTGTTGCTCAGCGAAGTTCACGAGTGTCGGCAGCGGCTGTGCGAGACCCAGGAAGAAGATGGTTTCCCGTCCCGGCTTCACCATCCGCTTGAACAGGGGGAAGACGTTTTCCTTAGGCGTCAGGTCATCCTGCTTCAGGAACGGGAAGGTCACATTGTAGCCAGTTGCCCAGACAATCGCGTCTATCTTCTCTCTTGTACCATCCGTGAACACAACACCATCGCCGTCAAGGCGCTCAATACCCGGTTTCGGAGAAATGTCTCCACAGCCGACCCGCGTCAGGAATTCACCGGATACGGAGGGGTGACCATCCAGCGGTTCATGATCCGGCTTCGGAAGTCCGTAATCTTCCATCATGCCAATCGTCTTCTTGATCTTCTTGCGGGCAAGCGCCCGCCCGATTTTCGATGGCAACCATGCCGGAAGCACAGCCTTGTCCGCTGGCTGGCCATCCATGTATTTCGGCATCACCCATACGCCGCGGCGCATTGAAATGAACAGCTTCTCCGCGAGTGGCTTCTGGGAAAGTTCCGAGGATATATCCATAGCGGAATTTCCACCGCCAACCACCATGGCCCGCTTGCCGCGGAAGTCGAAAGGCTCGAATGGATCCGTGTAATTGTGGGAATGGACCTGATACCCGTCAAAGCTTCCGGGATATTCCGGCATGCGCGGATCCCAGTGATGGCCATTCGCCACGATTACCGCATCATACTCCCGGCTTTCGCCGGTCGACAGCGTCACCTTCCAGCGTCCGCCCGGCAAATCCTCCACTTCGGTTACGGCCGTGTTGAACGTGATCGTCTCCCGCAGACCGAAATGATCGACATAGCCATGAAAGTACTGAAGCAGCTGCGCATGATGCGGAAAATCCGGCCAATCCTCCGGCACCGGATAGTCCTCAAAGGCCAGTCGCCACTTGGACGTGTCGATATGCAGAGATTGATAGCAGGACGACGCGCCGTTGGGGTTTTTGTAGTACCAATTCCCGCCAATATCGTCCGACATCTCAAAGCAGTCATATGGGATGCCATAATCCTTGAGGCGCTTGGCCATCGTAAACCCGGAACATCCCGCTCCGATGATACAGGTCTTTGGCTTTGTAGCTCCGTCGAATGGCATCTCATTTTCCTCCAGGTGAGCCTTTTGTTTTCGCTCTTTTCCTGATGATGTTATCCGGGCAGAACGACTCGTCAAATGAATGAGGGCCAATATGAGCGATGACGCCACGTCACCTCCCGAACCTTGGGAACTGATGCAAGAGAACATCGAAATGCTGAGCGGCGGTATCCCGTGGGGACGGCGCATGGGCTTCCGTTTCACCAAGATCGAAAAAGGGCACTCATGGGGGATTCAGCCCTGGAAAGAGCGGTTGGTAGGCGATCCGGATACGGGCGTTATTCATGGCGGTGTCCTTACGGCATTCCTTGATAATCTGTGCGGCACCGCCGCCAGCTCGGCGCTGTCCAAACCGCGCTTTGTCGCCACGCTCGATTTGCGGATCGACTATATGCGCCCTGCCGAACAGGGTCGGGACATCATCGGCGAGGCCGAGTGCTACCACCAGACCCGCAATATCTGCTTCACACGCGCCTGGGCCTATCATGAGAGCCGCGACCGGGTGATCGCCACAGCCGCAGGCGCGTTTGCAATCAACAAGCCGCGTTCGCTCGACAGTATGAGGGCCATGTGATGGCGGAAGATATGAAGCTGACCGAAGCCAGCCGGGCAGACGAAGTCCGCGCTTTCGTGGACCGCACACCGCTGGCGCAGGAAATGGGCCTGCGCTGCGAAGTGATGGGCGATGAGATGACGATGATCATGCCGTATCAGGAAAAACTGATCGGCAACTTCATGATCAAGGCCATTCATGGCGGCGCTATCGGAGCGTTCCTTGAGATCACGTCTCAGGCCCAGGTTTTCCTCGTAACAGAACATCTGCTGCGCCCGCCTCGCCCCATCAACCTCACAATTGATTACCTGCGCCAGGGCCACGCCAAGGATCTCTATGCCCGTGCAGAGATCACCAAGATGGGCCGCCGCATGTGTTCTGTCCGTGCCGAAGCATGGCAGGATGAGCGCTCGAAACCCGTCACCACCCTGATGGCGCATTTCATGGTATCAGGAGATTAGGGCGCATCAGAAGCGAAGGGCGAACTGGTTATGAAACATGCGCTAACAGCGCTCGCCTTTTGTGCTGGATGCACATCCACTCAGTTGCAGGCTGCCTCGCCGGCCGCTCCTCCAGACCACCCGCTTCAGTGGATAACCGGCTGCTGGATCAGCGAAAGCGGCGCGGCCAAAGAGGTTTGGTCAGAGGCCGAAGCGGGGTATCTGTTCGGCTATGCGGTTACGCTTAAAGAGGGAGGCGTCAGTTTCTTCGAACAGATGCGCATCCAGCCCGGTCCGCTCTATGTGCTGAATGTTTATCCCAAGGGGATCGGTCCCTCGAAATTCGTCGAAAGCCTGCAAGGCGACCAATCCATCACGTTCATCAACGCTGCGCACGATTATCCCCAATTGATTCATTACCAGCGCCTGGGGGACGAACTGCACGCCCACATCGCGCTGGAGGATGGCACCAACCGTCGCGATTTTGCCTATCAGTCCTGTATGGATTGACGAAAATTCCGGCGGGTCAGGCTCCTAGTCGCCGAGACGCTCCACCTTCACCGGCTCACCATCGAACAGGGCCATGTATTGCTGCTTCAACGTATCCCGGAACAGATTTTGCGGAATGGTGACATGATAAGCGCCCTCCGCATACGACCCTATATCATAGGGCGCAAAGTGAACGGCATACCCACCAAATTTTCCGGGCTTGTCGGAAGGGACAAAGCTTGTCTCACCGGCCAGAACCATATCTGCACTGACCAATTCCCGCGCTTCGGCCTCAAAACGCTCCAGCTGTGACGCGCTGCCACTCTTGGCGGCCTTCTGCTTGGCGATCTCCTGCCAGACGACAGGCATATGAGCCTCAATGGCAGCCTGCGGTTTCTGGAAGAATCGGCTGAGGCGCATCGGCTCCCCCGTCGTGGCATCATACAGTCGACCAGCGGTAAAATAGTTGCCATGGGCGCCGCCGGTAAATGTGTAGTGAAACCCTTCAAGGCTCATGATGTTTCCAGCTTCGGCAACAACATCCCATTTTATGCGGAGCCCATAGGCCCGGAAATAGTCCGGATCGGCTTCACGATAAGCCTTGGCGTCTTCGGACATGGCCTCGATCCTGATCTGGGCACTTTCGACCAGATCCATTCCGATTGCAGGCGCCTTCGCAAAGGCCGCCTCATCAATCTCGACTTCCGCCAGCAGAAAATCTTCCTCGACGATAATCTCACGCGGCAGATCATCGACCGATGCAATAGTCGCCACGTCGAGCGACGCATCATCTCCGCCAGCCTCACCTGGGCCATCTTGAGTTTCGGACACATCCGAAAGATCCCGAACCTTCTTCTGGCATCCCGTCGTCAGCAGGACAGCCCCTGCCAGTGCTGCCAGAACAAGCTTCTTCATTCGGGACCTCCGTTAAAGGCTGAGCAGTTCGGCATCTCCGCCCTGCGCGGTGATGTTTACCGTCAGAGTGCGCTCAGTTGCAAACCGATGCAAGTAGTGAGGGCCGCCCGCTTTCGGGCCTGTGCCAGAGAGCCCCTCGCCGCCGAATGGCTGAACACCCACAACTGCGCCTGTCATCGTGCGGTTCACATATGTATTGCCGACCGGACACGCTTCGCGCACTTCACGCTGGAAGCTTTCGAGACGCGAGTGGACACCAAGTGTCAGGCCATAGCCCTTCCCTTTCAGAGCAGCGCCAACCTCAGCAATATCGTCCGGGTCGTAGCGCAGCACGTGAAGGATCGGTCCGAACTTCTCCTCGGAAATCTGGTCGATAGATTTCAGCTCGATCAAGGCCGGGCCGAAGCCATATCCCGTTTCGCCGATCTTTCCGGCCGGAATCTGGTGTAAAACGGTCGCCTCTTCCTTCATCGTCTGGACATAGGCCTGCAGCGATGCACGTGACTCGGCATCGATGACTGGCCCAAGATCCGTGCGGGGCAACCCGGGATCATCCACGATCAGCTCATTCATCGCACCGATCAGTCCCTTGATCAGCTCATCAGCGGTATCGTCCGGCAGGAACACGATGCGGAGTGCCGAGCAACGCTGGCCAGCTGAACCGAAAGCTGACTGGATCACATCATCGATGACCTGCTCGCGAAGCGCGGTGGTGTCCACAAACATGCCGTTGAGACCGCCCGTCTCTGCAATCAACGGAATGATCGGGCCGTCACGGTCTGCCAATGTCTTGTTGATGATGCGCGCCGTCGTGGTTCCGCCCGTAAAGCAAACGCCCGCCACGCGAAGATCACTGATCAGCTTTGCACCCACACTCTCACCGCCGCCCGGCAACAGGTGCAGCGCTTCAACAGGCAAGCCAGCCTTCTGAAACAACTTCACCGCTTCAAACGCGATCAGTGGGGTCTGCTCTGCTGGTTTCGCAACGACCGAATTTCCTGCCGCGAGCGCCGCCGCTATCTGCCCTGTGAAAATGGCGAGAGGAAAATTCCAGGGGCTGATGCAGCAGAAGACGCCCCTGCCGTGAAGGGAGATATGGTTCGTCTCTCCTGTTGGTCCCGGCAGTTTCTGGGCAGTGGTAAACTCGGCCTCAGCCTGCATGGCGTAGTATCGGCAGAAATCGACGGCCTCCCGCACTTCGGCAATTCCATCAGCGAGCGTTTTGCCTGCTTCGCGTGCCATGAGCGCGATAAGGCGCTCGGCATTCTCTTCAAGAATATCCCCCATCGCGCGCAGATGCTTTGCTCGTTCGGCGCCTCCAAGCGCGTCCCAAGCCGGTTGGAATTTCACCGCAGTGTCCAGTGCCTTGTCGATATCGTCTTCCTGCGCCTCTCGGCAGCTGCCTAGAACCGTTTCGGTATCAAACGGCACACGGACCATATCACCGCCGCCGGTCACGGCTTTTCCGGAAACGATCGGGCCAGCGGCAATGGCGGGGCTGTCGCGGAAGCTTTTGATCGCTGCGGCCATGTCGTCACGCACGCTGCGCTGGCTGAGATCCAGGCCAGAGGAGTTGCGGCGTTCGGCACCATAGAGGCGTGGCGGAGTTGGAATGCGAGGATGGCGCCGGGGCCCGACTTCAACCTTCACAATCGGGTCGGCGACAACCTGTTCCGGTGGCACGTCCGGATCGAGGAAGGAATGAACGAAGCTGGTGTTGGCACCATTCTCCAGCAGGCGCCGTACCAGGTAGGGCAACAGATCCTTGTGGGCTCCGACCGGCGCATAGACGCGTACACGGCGACCAAGTCCGGCCGCGCCGTAGAGCGCTTCGCCCATCCCATGCAGGCGCTGGAATTCGAACGCCGAATTGCCAATCTCTTCCGACAGCATCTCAATTGCTGCAACCGAGTGTGCATTGTGTGTCGCGAACTGAGGATAAATCGCATCCTTCGCTTCCAGCATCTTTCGCGCACAGGCCAGGAAATGAAAGTCCGTGCCCGCCTTCGTTGTGAAGACCGGAAAGTTCGCATACCCCTCGATATGCGCATGCTTGATTTCGCTGTCCCAATACGCCCCTTTGACCAGGCGCACCATGAAGCGATGCCCTGTCTGGGCGGCCAGATCCTTCACACGTTCGATTACATCGCCCGCACGCTTCTGATAGGCCTGAACGGCCAGACCAAGACCATTCCAATCCTTCAGTGATGGCTCCCGCGCCAGTCGGTCAAGGATTTGCAGGCTGAGAACCAGACGGTCTGCCTCCTCTGCATCGAGACAGAGATTGATATTCGCCTTCGCAGCACGTTCACACAATTCGAGCACGGATGGATACATTTCATCCATGATCTGGGCCCGGTTCACTGCTTCGTACCTTGGGTGAAGCGCGGACATTTTAACGGAAACGCCATTCGCTTGTTCGGGCGGCGTTGACGGGTCCTTGTCAGCGGCCACGCCGTCAATCGCATTCTGATAGGCTTTCAGATACCGGATCGCATCGTCTTCCGTGCGCGCACCCTCCCCCAGCATGTCAAAGCTGAAATGCGCAGCATCCCCGGCCTTCACCATCCGGCGCCCGCGCTTCTGAGCGTCTTTCACCGTGCGACCGAGTACAAATTGCTCGCCCATGATGCGCATTGCCTGCATCATGGCGGCGCGGATAACCGGTTCACCGCTTTCGCGGATCAGTCCCTGAATGAATTTTGCTGGTCCCTTTTTCAGGCTGGCGGGCACACCAATCACCTGCCCGGTCAACATCAGACCCCATGTCGAGGCATTCACCAGCCAGGATTCCGACTGCCCCTGATGGGCGCTCCAGTCGCCGGAACGGATCTTCTCGGCAATCAGTTCGTCGCGCGTCTCGGCGTCCGGCACACGCAGCAAGGCTTCGGCCAGACACATCAGCGCGAGGCCTTCCGCATTGGACAGGCCGAACTCCTCCAGGAAGCTTTCCATCATGCCTTTGTCACGGCCGCGGGCGCGCGCTGTCTCAACCAGTTCGAGCGCCCGACGCATCGTCGCCTGTCGCAAATCGTCTGAGAGTGGCACCTGTTTGAGCAGGTCCTCCAGCAGGGCCTCCTCGTCAGCAAACTTGATACGGTCGAGGGAGTGCCAGTCGATTTTGTCCAGCGCGAGCGTGTCAGCCATAAAGAATCCGGTTCAGTTCGTGTGAGCCTTGGGGCGAGAGATCAATTTTCAGCCTGAATCGACACAAACCGGGCAAGTTCTGCCCCGATCCGAGCCTACTCAGAAATTTGTATATCTTTTCAAATGTCCCAATGCGAGAGAAGTTCAACGCAGAGGCGCCTCTTTACGCAGTCGGCCAACGCGGTCACATTGGCGCCCGACTGCTGGGGCTGTTGAAGGAGCGCTCATGCGCATCATGCTCGTAACCGACGCCTGGGATCCGCAGGTTAATGGTGTCGTGCGCACCATGAAGCGCGTGATCCAGGAAACCGAGGCGATGGGCCATGTCTGGGAGATCGTGCATCCCGGCCAGGGGTTTCGGACGATGCCATTGCCTACCTATCCGGAGATCAAGCTGGCCCTGTTCGCCCGCCGCCGGATTGAGGATCGGTTCCACGAGTTTGAACCCGACGCGATACATATCGCGACAGAAGGCACACTCGGTATGGCAGGGCGGGCCATGTGCCTGACCGTGAAACACCCCTTCTCGACCGCCTACCACACACGCTTTCCTGAGTATGTCTCAGCGCGTCTGCCGATTCCGACACAGGCTGGCTATTCGTTTGTGCGTTGGTTCCACAAGTATTCGGGCAAGGTCATGGTGCCGACGCCGTCCATGGTGAAAGAGTTGGAAGCGCAACGCTTCATAAATCTCGTCGCCTGGAGCCGCGGCGTCGATACCGAGATGTTCAACCCGTCTCGCCGTATCGAGGAAGGCCAGCCTGGAGATCCTTTTGAAGGGCTGCAACGTCCGATCTTCCTGAATGTCGGCCGCGTGGCGGTAGAGAAGAATATCGAAGCGTTTGCCGAACTGGATTTGCCCGGCACAAAAGTCATCATCGGAGACGGCCCGCAGCGCGAAGAGCTTCAGAAACGCTACAAGGACGTTGTTTTCCTGGGGGCGAAATTCAACGAGGAACTCGCCGCATGCTATGCAAGCGCAGACGTGTTCGTTTTCCCAAGCCTGACAGACACGTTCGGTCTGGTAGTGTTGGAAGCCATGGCATCGGGCACACCCGTCGCAGCCTATGATGCGACTGGTCCTCGCGATGTGATCCCCGGCTCAAATGCCGGAACGATTACCGCCGTTGGGGGAAATCTCTCCGAGGGCGCTGTCGCGTGCCTGGCGCTTAGCCGCGAAACCTGCCGCACCTATGCCGAGACATATAGTTGGCGAGCCTGCGCAGAAGCCTTCATCGAGAACCTGCAGCCACTGCCCGCGCCAGCCCGCAAACGATTCTGGCAGAAATTGCGGCTGCGACGGAAGAAGAAGCCGGTCCTGCCGACGATCTAAAAGGGACTAACGTGTCTCGCGCTTGCTTTTGCGAGCCAGTTGTTCGGCAATCTCCTGTTGCGCGATACGTACATCGTCCGGGAGCGGAATCAGGCCTTTTTCAAGTAGATACCCCTCCGGGCCCATGGCCTGATCTGACACAAACTCACGCACGAATTCCGCCAGGCCGGGAACTAGCGGCAAATTCTGGTCCTTCACGTAAATATACATGCTGCGCGACAAGCCATACTCGCCCGAGGCAATCGCTTCGAACGAAGCCTCCACGCCATCCAGCCGGGCCGCCTGAACGCGGTCGCCATTCTGTTCCAGGAATGAATAGCCCAGCACGCCTACGGCCGTTGGCGTCTTGATGAGAGACTGGATGATCGCCGTATCGTTTTCGCCAAGATCAATCCACGCGCCATCAGTACGGATCGTATGGCTGCGCAGCTTGAAGGCATCAGGATCTGACTGCTTCAGCGCGACAAGATCAGGAAAGGCCAACGCCCCCTGCTCCATGCCCAGTTCAACGAAGGCATCCCGAGTGCCTGACGTTGGCGGCGGTCCCAGCACCATGATCGGTTCATTCGGCAGGTCGGGATTGATCGCAGACCATTTCTCATAGGGGTTTGCCTGAAATCCACCCTGTCCATTCGGCACCTCCGCCGCCAGCGCCAGGAAGACATCCTTCTTGGAAAGCTCCAGCGGAGGCGCAGACCGCGCATTCGCCAGCACAATGCCATCAAATCCGACGGACAAAGCCGTCACATCCGTGATCCCGTTACTCGCACACAGCGCCTGCTCACTCTCCGTGATCGAGCGGGAAGCATCCGAAATGGATGGCCGGTCCGGCCCTATCTTCTGGCAGAATGTCTTGAAGCCGCCCCCTGTCCCCGTTGTTTCGACAATAGGCGTTGGGAACCGGGTCGTGGCGCCAAAGCGTTCGGCAACAGTCGTCGCAAACGGCGCAACAGTGGACGACCCCACAATACGGATCTTGTGCGTCCCGTCCGCAGCAATCGGCGGCGGCGGGATAACGTCTCCGGTCTCAAGCTCGGAGAGATCGGTTCGCCCACAGCCCGCCACAACGACCAGCAAAAGCGCGACAAGACAGTGGCCGTATCTGGCAATCATTCGGGAACAAACTCCGGTAGCAAAAGCAGGACCCCACAACGCGTAGGAGGGGCTGTACTGGCCTTAAATCAAGGCCCTAATTCGTTCAATGGCATGTGTCGGTGACAGAAATTTCAGCCGACACAAAATTTTTTCTTGCGTCCCGAAAAAGAGTCCCCTACATGCCCGTTTCGAAATCGATGTGGCGGACATCTGGGCCAACCCTTAAACTGGGGGCCCCCTGTACTAACGCCCAAAGCTGGTTAAAAGCCCTTTGGAGGTTAGGTGTCATGCACTCCTATGCTACTCCCTATAATATTGTTGCCGATGAGCAGCCTGACCTGCCTGTGTGGTGCTTCCGCCCAGAGCGTGTAACGGCTGCTGCGAAATGGTTCCGGGAGAAATTCCCGGGCGAGCCGTTCTATGCGGTGAAAGCCAATCCGGGCGAGCATGTGCTCGAAGCCCTTTGGGAAGCTGGTGTACGCAGTTTCGACACGGCCTCGCTGCCGGAGATCGAACTGATCCACCGCAAATTCCCGGGCGCCCGCATGGCGTTCCTTCACCCGGTGAAGAATCGCCGCGCCATTCAGCGCGCCTATCATGAATTCGGCGTACGCATCTTCGTCACCGACACGATGCAGGAACTCTACAAGATTCTTGAGGAAACCGGCTACGCCAAAGACCTCACGATCATTGTACGGATTGCTGTATCCTGCGATGGCGCAGCTCTGCCGCTGGCTGGAAAATTCGGGGCGAGCGCGGAAGATGCGACAGAAATCCTGCGCGAAGCCCGCCGCTATGCGGATGAGCTGGGCGTGTCCTTCCATGTCGGCAGCCAGGCCATGAAACCCACCGCCTGGTGGACCGCGATGGCGGACGTCTCCCGCATCATCATCGCGGCATCCGTCACGGTCGACATCGTGGATGTTGGCGGCGGCTTCCCATCGATCTATGCGGACAATCCGCCCCCGTCGCTGGAAGACTATGCCGCCATGGTGGAGCAGGCCTTCGAGAACATGTACGTTCTTGAAAACGCTGAATTGTGGTGTGAGCCCGGCCGTGCGCTGGTCGCAGAATCCGAAAGCCTGCTGACCCGTATCGAGCAGGTTCGTGACGACGCGATCTACATCAATGATGGCTCCTATGGTGCCCTCTACGATGCTGTGCACGAACGTTGGTCATTCCCGATGCGGGCCCTGCCCGGTGACGGACGCAATCTTGGCCGCTTGGTGGAGTACACCGTTTACGGACCGACATGCGATTCGACTGACAAGTTCCCGGCAAAGGTCTGGCTGCCCGCCGGCCTCGTGGAAGGTGACTATGTCGAATTCGGAAACCTCGGCGCTTATGGCCGCGCCATGTCCAGCCGCTTCAATGGCTTCGGCGCAACCGAAGTTGCCCGCGTCCATGATGCTCCTTGGCCGAGCCTCTACAATGCGGTTGGCGCAGAAGTGATCTCGATCGGCGCGTCCGGCACACGCTGAACGTTTGGAAACCCGTATCGCCTGAGGACAAGCGCCAGATCCGGCACGTCTTCAGGCGAAGAGGTCAGCCAGGCATGTCCACCAATCCCGCGCGCTTCGGTCTCCGGAGGCAGAACACGGATCGTCTGCCGTGCGATCGCCGCGCCTGAATCAATGTAGCTGACGGGTCGCGGCGCGCTCGCCACAAGTTGCGCTCGGACGAGCGGGAAATGCGTGCAAGCCAGCACCACCGTGTCAATCCGGTCTCCGCCCTCTGCATCAAACAGGGGCGCCTGCGCAGCTGCGAAGGCATCAATCGGCAGATCTTCGCCCCGCGCATGTGCCTCGGCCAGCTTTACCAGTTCGATGCTGCCATGCATCACAACGTCAACATCCCGGGCGAACTGAGAGATCAGCTCCGCCGTATAGGCTCGCCGCACCGTGCCGGGCGTTGCAAGCAGGCCGATGGTGCGGGATTGGGTCAATTGCGCCGCTGGCTTGATGGCCGGCACCGTTCCGACAACCGGAATATCCAACACCGCCCGCACGTCGGCCAATGCGAGCGTTGAGGCTGTATTGCAGGCAATGACGAAAACGTCTGGCTGGACCTGGTCGCACAATGCCTTGGCAACCTTCGGCAAACGCTCACGCAGGGCATCGTCCGACTTGTCGCCATAGGGGAAAAAGGCGGAGTCTGCCGAGTAATGGATGCCCAATGCTGGCCCAAGCGCCCGGATTTCCTCGACAACGGTCAATCCCCCCATGCCGGAATCGAACACCAACACCCGCCCACGCGCGGGAGACGGAACGAAGTTCGGGGGGAGAGCATCAATGGCCATTAGGTATTCGGTGTTGGCATGTTGGTGTGGCGGAATCGGGGCGTTGGAGCCGCTCTGGCACGAGTCTTGTTGTGCAGCGCAGCATGAAAGGGTATGTCTGGTTCAGGACCATAAGGAAACATCATGCTTGATTTTTGGCTAACTCCCTGGCGCGCCGGGCTATCCATGACGGCCGCAACGCTGGAAACCATGATAGCTGCGCAGAAAAGCGCGTCCATTCTGGCCCCAAAAGGCGTGGCCACCCCCGTGACTGAAGACACTCTGCGGGATGCGTTCCAGATCGCTGCGGATGTGAACTTGCGCCGCTGGGAGGATACGGCTGGCGCACTGCAACGCCTGCCAAACTGGATGCATGAACTGCACGCCATGCCGGGCAACATGGTGACAGACTGGTTCGACGCCGCACGCCGGGGCACGGGCAAACCCTAGTCTGACGGCTCGTCTTCTCGTGCGGCCGGAAGCCAGACTCCGAACGCAGACCCCTCCCCGATCCGGGTCTCAACTGAAAACCCGCCGCGATGGTGCGCCATGATGTGCTTCACGATGGCGAGACCGAGCCCCGTGCCGGTGATCTTGCCGCCGCGACTCTGATCTGCGCGATAGAAGCGCTCGCCGAGGCGCGGCAGGTGTTCGCGCTCGATGCCGGGCCCCTGATCCTCGACCCGCATCCAGATCGCCCGCTCTTGCGTGCCCGGCCGTCCCGCCGCAGGGAGCAGCGTCATGCGTTCGCTGCTGGCCCAGCTCTGAGCCGCCTTGATCCGCGCGTCCGCCATGCCCGGCGCCATGCCGAAGCTGAGCGTGACCTGCCCGCCCGCCTTCGAATACTTCAACGCGTTCGAAACGAGGTTTTCCACCACTTGGATCATCTCGTCCCGGTGGGCGATCACGGGCAACGGCCCCTCATCGGATTTAACGACCAGATTGACCCCCTTCTCCGCCGCAATGGCGCTGAAGGCATGCGTTGCATCCGACACGATATGTCGAAACTCTTCCCGCTCGCGCGGAGACACATGTTCAGAGGACTCAATACGCGACAAGGACAACAAATCGGCGATCAATCGCGACATGCGTTCCGTTTCACCCGCCATGATGGCCAGAAAACGATCCCAGGAATCCTTGTCGTCCTTGGCGGGCCCACGCATGGTTTCGATGAAGCCCGACAGAGCCGTCAACGGCGTGCGCAATTCGTGGCTGGCATTGGCAAGGAAGTCAGATCGCGCCCGCGCGGCACGGCGAACAGGTGTCAGATCCTCAAGCACCACAAGCGTCCGCTTGGCCCGGCCGGGACGTGAAACATGCGCGCGCCAGGTTTCATCCGGCCCACTTTCAACCTCGACCGTCATGGGTTCCACCGTACCGGTTTCGATGGCGTTCTCGATGGCAGAGAGAAGGCCCGGCGAACGGATCACAGTGCTCGCGCGGGGATTTACCCGTCCATCCAGGCGCAAGATGAATTCGGCTTCCTCATTCATGGTGACGATGCGTTGATCGTCATCCACCTCAAATGCCGGCAGGGGCAAAGCATCCAGCAAAATGGCTGATTCCGGCGTTTTCGGTGTTGTGGACAGTGGCTCAACCGCCAGTCGTGGGCTGAGCGGAAGTACGCTCGCAGTCCCCACAAAAATGGCGGTGGCAACCGACACGACCACAAGGATCGCCGCGATCACCTCAATGAGGCCGACCGCCCCGGTTATCCACATCAGCAACAGGATGAAGGAGAAGCACCCAACCAGAGTGACAAAGTCCCGTGCCCGACGCGAAAGAGCCGTACGGGTGGACCGCTTTTCCTCCGCTGACAGGCCGTCGCTCATTCATGCTCCTGTTAACAAACTGCCCAAAGACACATTGTTCGGAAGCCGCTAATACGCGCGCAGAGATCTGCCAAGCCCCTCGCCGCGTATCGATAAGAAGTGCGATCATTATACAACTACAGTAGATTATTGAAAAACGATAATTTATCATTGACAGTCGACTAGGGCAGGCGTATCCGACAACCAGAACAGGGAGCGATGCCGACGGCATGACACGATCAATTCTTCTTATCAGCTCGGCAATTCTGACGGCTTGCGCATCTTCACAGGCAAATTTGCCCGGAACTGACGGCAATCGTGAGGAAATTTTTGCCGTTGCGCCAGATGCACCGGCGTCGTGGGCACAGCGCCAACAGGTGATTGGCTGTCGCAATTCGATGACCCCATCATGGAAAGCCTTGTCCGCGAGGCGCTCGCCAACAGTCCTACCCTGGAATCCCGCGCCGCTCTTGTGCGCGCCGCAGAAGCATCCATCCGTACGGCGCGTTCACAACGCCTGCCCAGCGTAGACGGCTCGATCAGCACCGGCGTCACCTCGAACGCGTTCGAGATCGGCAACGATCTTGAGCGGTCGACCGACGGCATTTACGGGCTTGGCCTTGATGCCAGCTGGGAAGCCGATCTGTGGAATCGTCTCGGGCGTGGCATCGCCGCCGCTGAAGCAGACCTTGCCGCGAGCGAAGCCGACCTCGCCGCCGCAGAACTGTCCATCAGCGCGCAAACCGCTATCGCCTGGATCAATCTGAATGCTGCTCTCGCGCAGGAACGCGTCGCCGTTCTGACCTATGAAGCGCGGGACCGCGTTCGCATTCTGACCGAGCGCCGCTTCCAGCGCGGCCTCGCCGAAGCGTTGGATGTCCGCACCGCGCGCAGCACCGTCGCCGGCGCCGAGGCCGATATTGCCCAGCGTCGCCAGGCGGCGGGAGAAGCCGCTCGCCGGCTTGAAATCCTGCTGGGTCGCTACCCGGCCACTGAAATCGAGGCCACTGCCGAATTGCCAGCGCTTGACCCGCTGATCGTTGAGAGCAATCCGATGCGCCTTCTGGCCCGTCGTCCGGACGTCGCCAGCGCCGAAGCCAGCGTCGTCGCCGCCGGCCTGCGGGCTGAACAGGCGCGGCTTGCGCTGCGCCCTTCCCTTCGCCTGACGGGGACGTTCTCGACCAGCGAATCCGAATTCGCTGACATGGTAGACCCTGAACGCATCGCCGCGCGCGTAGTCGCTAGCCTGATCCAGCCTTTGTTCACCGGTGGTCGCCTGGATGCGCAGCGCGACACCGCCATCGCCCAAGCCGAATCTGCCATCGCCAATTACGCAAATGCGGCGCTGACGGCATGGGGTGAAGTGGAAGATGCCATCGCGGCGGATACGTATATCGCCCAGCAGGAAGATGCCCTGCTTCGCGCGCTGGAAGAAGCGCGTCTGGCCGAAGAGCTGGCCGAGCGCCAATATACAAGCGGCACGATCACCATCTTCAACCTGATCGATGCCCAAACCCGCAGGCTGACGTCTGAAAGCCAGCTCGTGGCCGCCCGCGCGTCACGTGCCTCGAACCGGATTTCCTATCACCTCGCCCTCGGCGGCGGTCTCCCCGTGCAAACCGCCGCAACTCCAACACAAGCCCCTCAAGATAACGCCGCAGAATAGCGGCAGGAGAATAAACTATGGGACGCGTCATTTCAGTTCTGCTGCCAATCGGCATCCTCGCCGTGGTCGGTGTCGGCGGCATGATCGCCTTGTCCGCCATCCAGCCGGAGCCGGAAAAGGCTGAAGAGGCGCGCGGCGGGCTCAACGTTTTTGCCGAACCCGTTCGCCGGACGGATCTGACGCTGGTCGTGGAATCCCAAGGCGAAGTGAAGCCGCGCCGCGAAATCATTGTCGCACCGCAGATATCCGGTCGCATTTCATATGTCTCGCCAGACTTCATCGATGGCGGCTTCATCAACAAGGGCCAGCTTCTGGTACGTGTCGAAGCGGCGGATTATGAGCTTGCAGTTGTCCGCGCGCAGTCTTCTGTCGCCAGCGCCGAGCAGGCACTTGCCCGCGAAGAAGCGGAGGCCGAACTCGCCCGTCAGGACATTCTGGATCTCGGCATCGCGGACGCCTCTCCCCTGGCCCGGCGCGAGCCGCAGCTGGCCGAAGCCCGCGCGTCACTCGAATCTGCCAAGGCACAACTGAAAGATGCCCAGCTCGCGCTTGACCGGACCGCCGTCTATGCGCCGTTTGCTGGCCGCGTGCGGGAACGCAATGTGGACATCGGACAAGTTGTGTCAGTCGGTCAGTCCCTGGGCCAGATCTTTGCCAATGACGTTGTCGAAGTTGCCCTGCCTCTGAAGGACGCCGAAATGGGCCGCCTTGGCCTGCCACTTGCCTTCAGCTCAACGAAGGAGAAGCCGGGCCCGGATGTCACCTTCCGCGCAACTGTTGGCGGTGTGGAACGTGAATGGCACGGTCAGGTTGTCCGGACGGCTGCGGCGGTGAACTCCCAGACCCGTCAGATCAATGTGATTGCCGAACTTCAGGATCCCTATGGTGCGGGTGCGGATGGTGATGCGCCAATGGCCCCCGGCCTGTTCGTCAGTGCCACGGTGCAGGGCGAAACCCTGAACGATGTGCTGGTCGCGCCACGCGGTGCCCTGCGCGGACAGGACCGCCTGTTCATCGGCCTTCCGGATGAAGGCCAGCTGTCCATCCGCAATGTGGACCTGATCTATTCAGATGCCGATGGTGCCTATATCGCCTCCGGTGCCGAGCCAGGCGAGTTGGCCATTGTCAGTCCCATCCAGGCCCCCTTCGACGGCATGAACATTACGGTCATGCAGCGCATGGAAGATGGCACGATCAAGGTTTACGAGCCCAAGCGGGCAGATGAGACAATGTCCGGCGATTCCCCAACTCTGGCATCGACCGGTGAGGGAGCAGCGCAATGAGCAGCATTGTCGCCTGGTTTGCTCGTAACGCGGTTGCCGCAAACCTCCTGATGATCGTCGCCTTCGTCGGCGGAGTGTTCGGTTACACCAAGATGGAACAGGAAATGTTCCCGGTGGTGAACATCACCGGTGCATCGGTTTCCGTTTCCTGGAATGGTGCCTCACCTCAAGACGTTGAAGAACAGATTGTCACGCGGATCGAAGAAGCCGTTGCAGACATCAACGGCCTCGACCGGATCACATCCATCGCCAATGAAGGCATGGGCGTGGTCAATATCAAAGGCCGCGACGATATCGACATGCAGGAATTCCTCGACGAGGTGAAACTCCGCGTCGACCAGATCAACAACCTTCCGCAAGCCGCCTTCGAACCTCAGGTTCAGCGCTGGGAGCAGCGCAATGCCTTCATGGGGATCGCCATTCACGGCGACGTTGACCCCCGCACGCTGAAACGTCTCGCAGACAATGTGCGCGACGACATCGCGAATATTCCCGGCGGCGAGTTGGCGCAATTGCAGGGTGTTATCTCAGAACAGGTCAATATTGAAGTGTCGGAAGACGCCCTGCGTCGCTATGGTCTTAGCTTCAGTGATGTGGCGAATGCCATTCGCCGGTCATCCCTGAACTCATCGGGTGGGCGCATTGAATCATCGACAGGTGATGTGTCGATCACGGCGCGGCAGCTCGCCGATACAGCTGACCAGTTCGGCAACATCATCATCCGGCAGACCACCGAGGACGGCACGATCCGCGTCGATGATGTCGCTCAGATCGATGATGGATTCGTTACCGACAAATTCAGCGCACAGTTCAATGGCGACCCAACAGCGTTCGTCATGATCCATTCGCCGGATACGATGCACATCGTCGACTATACGGACAATTTCAAGAAATACATCGAGCAGGCCAACGACCCGTCCAACGGTATCCTGCCGCAAGCCGTGAAGATCGACATTCTCTGGGACGATTCCGAGGCATTCAAGGCGCGGATGGATTTGATCACGGAATCCGCCATGATGGGCGCCGTGCTCGTGATGCTGGTGCTGGTCCTCTTCCTGCGGCCGACTGTTGCCCTGTGGGTGACCATCGGAATCATGACGGCCTTTGCCGGCGGCATTCTTCTCCTCCCCTATTTCGGCGTCTCATGGAACATCCTGTCCACCTTCGCCGTGCTGCTGGTGATCGGGGTGATCGTGGATGACGCGATCATTGTGGGTGAAAACATTCACCGAGAGATCGAAAGCGGGCGACGCGAAGGGCTCGATGCGGCCATTGTTGGCACCCAACTGGTCCTGAAACCAGTAATCTTCGGTGTTCTCACCACCATCATCGCCTTCCTGCCCTGGGCATTCATTACAGGCCCGACCCGCATGTTCACGCAGCAGATCACCTTCGTGGTTGTCGCAGCGCTGATCTTCTCGATTATCGAATGCATGCTGATCCTGCCGAGCCATCTGGCGCACATGAAGCAGCAGAAGTTTGACGGGCCGTCGGGGCGCTTTCTGAAAATCCAGCGTCGCATTGCGGACAGTTTGCTCTGGTTTGCGAACAACATCTACAAACCCGTGCTCGAACTGGCGATCCGGTTCCGATATGCGACCGTGGTCTTTTTCTTCTGCCTGTTCTTCCTTGCGACACAGGTCTCCGGAAAGGGCATCGTGCCGTTCAAATTCATGCCGGAAATCGAGGCTGACCTCATTCAGGTCGACATCGATATGCCGGACGGCACCCCCTATTCCCGCCTCATCCAGATTCGGGACCAGCTACAGGCCGGTATCAAGAAGACCAAGGAAGTCACGGATGCGAAGTATCCGGACATTGAAGGCGGGCTTGTCACCGACGCCTCTGTTGTTGCCGCGGATGGTCGGGTGCAGGCATGGGTCGGCCTGCTGCCACCGGAAGAACGTCCGCAGGGCGTGCGCTCAAAGGACATTTCCGAGCAGATGCGCAACTATGTCGGCGAAATTCAGGATGCCGAGGAAATCAGCTTCGACTTCACGTTCAATGATGAACAGAGCGGCGTTCGCTTTGCCTTGAACCACAATGATCTTGACCGCCTGAGGGAAGCCGCCGCAGCCGTGAAGGCGCAGCTTGCGACCTATTCCAACACCTACGACATCGGGGACAATCTCTCGTCCGCAGCAGAAGAGATCCGTATCTCGCTGAAGCCCGGCGCCGAAACACTGGGCATCACGCTAGCCGATGTGTCAGACCAGCTCCGACAGGCTTATTATGGTGAAGAGGTTCAGCGCCTGCCACGAGACGGGGAAGACGTGCGCGTCATGGTGCGCCTGCCGGAATCGGCTCGGGAAGATCTCGACAGCATCGACACACTTCGCATCCGGACATCTGACGGCCGCGAAATCCCCATCACCCAGGTCGCAGAGTTCAATTATGCCCCCGGCATCAACCGCATTGTCCGGCGCAACCGCACACGTTCCGTATCCGTCTATTCCGAAGTGATGGGCGAAGGCGGGCGCGGTCAGATCATGTCCGCCATGGAAGAGGAATTCTGGCCTGATTTCGCACGCCAGTTCCCGGATGTGCAACGCGGCGAAGCGGGCGGCTTTGAGGAAGAACAGAAATTCTTCAGCGAAATCGGTCGCCTTATCCTGATCGCCATTGGCACGATGTATATCCTGCTGGCCGTCGCGTTCCGTTCCTATGCCCAGCCGCTCCTGCTGATGATGGCCCTGCCCTTCGCATATGCTGGTGCGGTCTTTGGGTTGTGGGCCTTTAATACGCCTATGGCGATGTTCTCCTTCTTTGGCATCGCTGCGGCGGCAGGCGTCGTGATCAACGACAACCTCGTGCTGATCGATTATGTGAACCGCCGACGCGACGAAGGCGCAGGCGCGGTGCAGGCCCTGGTCGATGGCGGCGTCTCGCGGTTCCGTCCGATCCTGCTGACATCAGTCACGACATTCGTCGGCATCCTGCCCCTGATTGCGGAAAAGTCTGTTCAGGCACAATTCCTGAAACCGATGGTCGTGTCGCTTGGCTCTGCCGTTGCCTTTGCCCTGTTTGTCTCCCTGCTCATGGTTCCGACCCTGTATGCCGTAGGCGTGGAGATTGGGCGCGTGTTCCGGTGGACATGGGGCGGCAAGCCTTTCCGCCAAATTGGCGAAACCTATAGTGGTCAGGTCACCATTGACGAAGATGAACTGATCGGAACCAGCCGCGATAGCACCCTTGGCCACGCGGCCCCAGCCGAATAGACTGGGATCAATCTTGGATACGGGCCTGGCCGCATGCGCGCTGGGCCGCATCCTTTTATTGGAGAGACCTTGATGAAGAAACTCATGCTCGGGGCCGCATCGATTGCCCTGCTCGCAGCATGCGGCCCGGCCGCTCAGGAAGAAACCGCCACTCCCGCCGAGGCAACGGAGGCGACATCCACATCTGCAACAACACCCAACGCAGACGGAAAATATGTGACGCCCGAAGGGCTGGAACTGTCTGCCGCTGATTATTGGGGCGATTGGGGGGTCGACCTGACCCTTCGCGACGAGACAGTTGATCCGGGCGATGATTTCTACACATACGCAAACGGCAAATGGCTCGACAGCTTTGTCATCCCGAGCGACCGCACACGGTACGGTGCCTTCACCTTGCTGGCAGAAAAGTCCGAGCAGCGCGTCCTGAATATTATCCAGGAACTTGCTGAAGCCGAGCCTGATCCATCCACGCTCGAAGGCAAGGTTGCGTCCGTATACAACGCCTATATGGACACAAGCGGGATTGAGGCCGCCGGTCTGGCGCCTGCCACGCCATACCTCAGCAAGATTGAAGGCCTGTCCAGCCGCGAAGACCTCGCCAAGCTGTTTGCCGCCACTGGGTACTCCTCCCCGATTGCGGGCTGGGTCGATGTCGATTCCAAACAGACCGACCAGTACATCTTCTATGTCACGCAATCCGGACTCGGCATCGGAGACCGCGATTATTATCTGACAGATAGCGAGAAGAATCTCGAGATCCGCGCAGCTTACAAGACCATGCTGGCCACGCTTCTGACTGAGGCTGGTTACGACGATCCCGAGGCGGCCGCCGATCGCGTCATCGCGCTCGAGACCCGCATGGCCGAGGCGCATTGGGACCGCGCAGCTGGCCGCAATCGCAACCTCACCTACAACAAGATGACCCGCGCCGAGCTTGAAGCCCTGGCCGGAGACTTCCCGCTTGCAACCATGCTGATGGATCTCGGCCTGAACGGCGAAGACGAGTTCGTCGTACGTCAGGTTACGCCAACAGCGGAAGAAATCGAGGAGAACGGCCTGACGCCGGAACAGGTCGAGAAGGTTTCGGGCGGCGGCATTGCCGGCCTGTTCGAGATCATGCAGACGGCACCTCTCGAAGACTGGCAGGCTTACCTTGCCGCGCACTTCCTGATCGACCATGCCGATGTGCTGCCCAAGCGCCTCGATGAGGCGACCTTCGAATTCTACGGCAAGACCCTTGGCGGCGCGGAAGAACAGCGTGAGCGCTGGAAGCGTGCCGTGTCCACCGTCGAAGGCTCCGTCGGTGAAGCTGTTGGCAAAGTATATGCGGACCGCTTCTTCCCTGCCGAGAACAAGGCGGCCATGGACGAACTCGTCGCCAATCTGCGCCTGGCCATGAACAGCAATCTCGACGAGATCGAATGGATGGGCGAGGAAACCAAGGTCGAGGCACGTGACAAGCTCGCGAAGTTCACACCGAAGATCGGCTATCCCGAGAATTTCGAGACCTATGAACAGTTGAATGTCGGCCCGGACGCGTTTGCGAACAATATGGCCGTCAATGACTGGGCCTGGAAGGACATGATCTCCCAGCTCGGCCAGCCGATTGACCGCACCGAATGGTTCATGCTGCCGCAAACGGTCAACGCGTATTATTCGCCGAACCGCAACGAGATCGTGTTCCCGGCCGCAATCCTTCAGCCTCCCTTCTTCAACCTGACGGCAGATCCTGCCGTGAATTATGGTGCCATTGGCGGCGTGATCGGTCATGAAATCGGTCACGGGTTTGATGATCAGGGCGCCAAATCTGATGGAAATGGCACGCTGCGGAACTGGTGGACCGCCGAAGACGAGGCCAATTTCAAGGCCAAGACCGGTGCGCTGGTTGAACAGTACAACGCGCTCTGCCCGCTGGACGAGGGCGAAACCTGCGTCAACGGCTCCCTGACCCTCGGCGAAAACATCGGCGACCTGGGCGGCCTCTCCATGGCCTACAAGGCCTACAAGCTGAGCCTGGACACCGATGGCGACGGCACAATCAGCGCAGAAGAGGAAGCGCCCGTGATCGACGGCCTGACCGGCGATCAACGCTTCTTCCTGTCCTGGGCACAGGTCTGGCGCTCCAAATACCGTGAGGAAGCCACGCGTCGCCAATTGCTGACCGACCCACACTCTCCGCCGGTCTACCGCGTGAATGGCGTGGTTCGTAACCTCGCCGAATGGTATGACGCTTTCAACGTTACCGAGGATAACGAAATGTACCTGCCTCCGGAACAACGCATCCGGATCTGGTAAATCTCGTAAACCGTAGGTTTTATTACAGTTGGCGGCGCCTGCGGGCGCCGCCATTTACGTGTTCTGAAGGATTTTTCCGGTACACCCGTGTTAGCGCCGAAACTGGCACATGGGTTGCATCGGTGTTCTTGAAGAAATCCTGTCTGGGAAAAACATGTTCAACAATTTGTTCAAATCGAAGAAATCTGCTGCCTCTGCCCCTGCGGCTGAGCGCGTTGAGCGAATGGTTGCCCCATCCCGCGAACGGCCCCGACCAGCGCGCGCATCGGTCTATCGCGAGGCCAATGTCGTCTATGACACAGGCTACAAGCGCCGCGGCATCGTACTGGATCATTCTGATACAGGCGTGCGCCTTCGCTTTCCCACGAATGAGGGCATGCCCGAATTTGTAACACTCAACGCCATTGGCGTTGGAATTGTCGGCCCCGCCCGGGTCGTATGGCAAAAGGGCTCTGAGGCCGGTTTTCAGCTGGTCTGATCGCCCAAGCTCTTTCGCGCCAATTTGGCGGAATCCCTTGGCAAACCTGATTTCAGGGTCTTCAATGCCCTTTCCGCAAAGGAAAGGGACGCAAAATGGCTATCATGAAATCAGAACAGATCATGTCGGAATCGACCAAATCCTTCGAGGATGCGATTCAGACTGCCGTCACGCGATTTGACGCCACGGTCAAAGGTCTGGCCTCGGCCTATGTCAACGAGATGTACACCACCATCAAGAACGGCAAGATCGACAAATACCGCGTCAATCTTCAGATGACGTTCGAAGTCATGCCGCCGAAGGCTGACGACAAGGCCAAGCGCAAGAAGAAGTAACGCAGCCCATTTGGCAAAAACCGTTGAATCCTGGTTCGAGGGCCTTGAGCCTCAACAGCGCGAAATCGCAAACGCGCTCAAGGCCCTGATCGAACAGACAGGCCCTGCCCTGTCCTGCCAGCTGGCATGGGGTTTTCCATGCTGGAGCGGGAATGAGCGAATCTTCTCGATCGCCGCGTACAAGGACCGGTGCAATCTGCAGCTTTTCTATGGCGCGCAGCTCACCAACACATCGCCAGATCGCATCGAAGGCACTGGCAAGGCCCTGCGGCATGTAAAGGTCCGGTCGGTCGAAGACGTTGATGAAACAGTGAAGCAGATCGTTGCCGAAGCAATCCGGCTGGACGCAACCAACCCGCAACGCGTGCGCTGACCGGAACGCCATCTCGCAAAATTGATATCCGTCGAACACCACGTCTTCGCGATCCTCTTGACGAGTCCGGCCCGGAAGCGCTTTGTGTTCGCAACTGCAAAAAACCGAACCGGAAGGAAACTCCATGTCTGATCAAGATCCCGTCGTTATCGTCGGTATGGGCCGCACGCCCATGGGTGGTTTGCTCGGCGACCTTGCTGGCCTGACAGCCAGCGAACTGGGCGCCATCGCGATCGAGAAGGCCGTCAGCGAAGCCAAGCTCGCCCCCGGCGAAGCCAATGAAATTATCATGGGCAACTGCCTTCCTGCCGGCCAGGGACAGGCCCCTGCCCGTCAGGCCGGGTTCAAAGCCGGTCAGGACAAGGGCCTTGAAGCCACCACAATCAACAAGATGTGCGGTTCCGGCATGCAGGCCGCTGTCATGGCGCGCAATGCCATTCTCGCAGGCGATGCGAGCATCGTGATCGCTGGCGGCATGGAATCCATGACCAACGCCCCGCACCTGATGCAGGTCCGCAAGGGCCACAAATACGGCACCATGGCCGCTCAGGATCATATGGCGCTGGACGGCTTGTCTGATGCTTACAAGGGCGGCCCCATGGGCGAGTTCGCCGACATGATTGCCGGAGAGTACCAGTTTACCCGCGAGCAACAGGACGCCTACGCGCTGGAAACGCTGAAGCGGGCCCAGGAAGCGACAGCAAACGGCAAGTTCAAGCGCGAGATTGCCCCGGTCACGATCAAGTCCCGCAAGGGCGAGACGGTTGTCGACACTGACGAACTGCCCCGCACAGCCCGCCCGGACAAGATCCCGAGCCTGCGTCCGGCGTTCTCGAAAGACGGCACAGTGACCGCGGCCAACGCCTCCGCCATTTCCGATGGTGCGGCAGCGCTGGTGCTGATGCGCGAATCCGAAGCGAAGAAGCGCGGCCTCGAGCCGCTCGCCAAGATCGTCTCCTCGTCCAGCCATGCGCATGAGCCAGAATACTTCACCACCGCGCCCGTGCCCGCCATGAAAAAGGCGCTCGAAAAGGCTGGCTGGAGCATCGACGAAGTTGAACTCTGGGAAGTGAACGAAGCTTTCGCCGTGGTTCCGATGATCGCGATGAAAGAGCTGGGCATTCCCCACGAGAAGCTGAACGTGAATGGCGGCGCCTGTGCCATGGGCCACCCAATCGGCGCTTCTGGCGCACGCCTGATCGTCACCCTGCTGGCCGCGATGGAAGATCGCGGCCTGAAGAAGGGTATGGCCAGCCTCTGTATCGGCGGCGGCGAAGGCATCGCCATGGCGCTGGAACGCTACTAGGGCGGCAATATGCTGGATGAAACCCGGATCCTCGACCATTTCGCCGAGCAGGCGCGCTGGTGCGAGGATCTGGGGTCACCGTTTACCGCTGCGCTGCTCCGGCGGTTTGCAGACGATTTCGACGCAGGCGGCCCCGTTGCAGACATTTGCGGCGACTGGAGCGGCAATCCCCGCAAGGATGCGCTCGGCCTGCGCCTGACCGGGTACCTGCATCACGCCGTCCTGACAGGTACGGCGAAGGCGCTCGCTGCCGCCTATCCCGCCGCGTCACCTGACTGGAACATGGATACGGTCTGGCGAGAGGCGAGAACGTGGCTGGAGAACTATCCGGAGGATGCGCGCACCTATCTGAAGAGCCCTCCGCAGACGAATGAAACGCGCCGGTCCATCGCGCTTCTGCCCGGCTTTCTGGAGCTGGCCACCAAATTTCGCATGCCCATGCACCTGCTGGAACTGGGCGCCAGCGCGGGCCTGAACCAGAATTGGGATCGGTTCACCTATGATGGCGGCACATGGCAAAAGCCCGGCCCCAGCGATGTTACCATTTCCACCGTCTGGAATGGCCCCGTGCCTGCCCACCTTGAAGCTGCGCCCCTGATCCAATCCCGCGCTGGATGCGATCTGAACCCGATAGATGTGTCTGATGAAGCCGCCTATCTGCGCCTGAAATCCTATACCTGGCCGGACCAGGCTGGGCGTCTCGCGCGGCTCGATGCCGCTGCCGAACTTGCCCGCCAGAGAGGCGTGCGCATCGAACAGGCCGACGCAATCGACTGGCTGGCAGACCGCCTGGCAAACCGCCCGGCGGAAGGGCTGACCGTCGTTTATCACTCCGTTTTCCTCGTCTATCCGCCCAAGGAAGACATCGCCCGCATCATGCGGCTGATCGAGGAGGCAGGCGCGGCGGCCACGGCAGACGCGCCGCTCGCCTGGCTATGTTTCGAACCAGAATCCCTGTTCGGAGGCGATCGCACGTCCCCGCGCATGCAGACACGGCTTCAGAGTTGGCCGGATGGCAGCGCACGTACACTGAACGAATCAGATGGTCACGTCACCTATATTGACGTTGTGGGCGACTAGTCCTGCGGGGCTGCGCCATAGGCCGCTGCGAGATCCTCTGCCAGACCATTCAGGGCCTGCACGCCCTTTTCGCTGAAACTGTTCGTGTTGACGATCACGACCACTCCTGCATCCGGGTAGAGCCTCACCGTAGACAACCACATCGTGTTTGACCCGCTGTGCCCAAGCGCAGCGCCAGATGGACTGTCGGGAACCACGCCCCAGCCCAGTGCATAGTCTGACGCCTCGTCCGGATAGGGCATGAGCAGCTTCGCTTCTGTTTCATCCGGCGTCAGGAAACTGCTGAGCAACCGTGCATGCGCCTCCAATGGTACATGCAACGTGCCCGCCGGGGCCAGCGCAGGCGGATTGTCCGCATCCAGACCAGCGCCCTGCCCCTTCAGCCCGCCGAACAGGCCTTTCCGGTGGCCTTCAATGCCCTCTGGCGGCGGACCAAAGCCCCATCCCTCGCCAGACGGAACCAGCTCTGCCAGGAACAGGGATTCGTAATTCTCATGCCCCATGCGCTCAGCGATACGGTCCAGCGCCGCGCCGGCCACCATGTATCCGTAATTGGAATAGGTGAAGCTGCCCGGCTCGGTCTTGGGCGGTTTGGCGAGTGCAGCCCTTGCCAAGCTGGTCCGTTGCGCCTCCACCGTGTTTGAAGACGCCCGGCTGGTCAGGAACCAGGTCACGCCCGGATTGGCGGCCATCCCGCTGCGATGCGCCAACAGGTCTTCAATTGTGATGTCCGACCACGCCGCATCCATTTCATCGGTCAGGTCCGGCAGCAATTCCGGCAGCGTCGCGCCCCATCTCGCCTCCCCTCGCTCAACGAGACGCCCATAAAGCAAACCGGTCAGCATCTTGGTATTGGAGCCGATATGCCAAGCATCATCCGGCCGCGCTGCGTCCCCCTTGCCCCGGACGCGATCGCCCGTCACGGCGAGCGCAAGGATCTGCCCATCCACATCCGCAACCACTGCGCCAAGCGCGACCAGACCCGCCTTGTCGCGCACCGTTTCGAGCTTCGCAGTCAGGTCTTCGGGCGACATCGATTCGCTCCAGGCAGGCATCGCCAATGCCAGCGCAAACAAGAATGTGACCAGGCATTTCAGCATGTCGCGCACCTCCGCATGCGCGCACCGCCAATCAGGCTGAGGTCGGTTTCTTGATATCCTCAACCAGGTCCAGCGGCAGCGCCGTTGTGCGTTTTGCAACGCGAATTACGATGCGGGACTGAACATCTGACACCAGCGCCGAGCCGAGCAGATTGTCCCGCAGGAAATTGTCATAGGCGTGCATGTCTGTCGTGATGATGTGGATCATGTAGTCCACCGCGCCCGTCACGGTCATGCACTCGATCACTTCGGGCCACGCCTGAACCATTTGCTCGAACGCATCAAGGTTTTCCCGGCTCGGCAGCGCCAGTTTGACGCTGGCCATCACTTCAAAGTTGAGCCCGAGCGAGGAATTGTCCAGAAGGGTCACCCGGCCCGTGATGAAGCCAGCCTCTTCCATGCGCTTGATGCGGCGCCAGCAGGGTGATGAAGACAGGCCTACGCGGTCGGCGATCTCGGCAACGGACAGGCCGGCGTCATGCTGAACAATGTCCAGGATTCGCGCGTCGACGGCATCTAGTTCTTGGGGCAATCTTTGCTCACTTTCTTGCGTATCTTGGTAAATTTAACCCCGCAATAGCAAATATCGCGCAAGATAGGCAAGCAATTTCACTTAATTTACCCAATAATATGCCTAAACCCTCATTTCATAGGCATATCATGCAACATCGTGAAGTTACGCTGGACGACAAATACAAGCTTGTCGAGGGAAAAGCGTTCATGACCGGCATTCAGGCGCTGGTCCGCCTACCACTTGATCGCAAACGTCTCGATCTGCGTCAGAATCTGAACACGGCCGGCTTCATTTCCGGGTATCGCGGCTCGCCGCTGGGCGGCTACGACCAGCAATTGCGTGCCGCGCAAAAATGGCTCGACGCGCACGATATCAAGTTCTGGGAAGGCCTGAACGAAGACCTTGGCGCAACTGCCGTCTGGGGCAGCCAGCAGCTCGGCCTGTTCCCCGGCGCAAAATATGATGGCCTGTTCGGCATCTGGTACGGCAAGGCCCCGGGTGTCGACCGCACAGGTGACGTGTTCAAACATGCCAACGCTGCCGGCGCCTCCGATCATGGCGGTGTGCTGGCGATCATCGGCGACGACCATAATTGCAAGTCTTCGACTCTTCCCTCGCAGTCAGAATACGCCATGGCGGACGCCGAAATCCCCGTCCTCAACCCGGCCTCGATCCAGGATGTGCTGGATTACGGCATTCATGGCTGGGCGATGAGCCGCTTTTCCGGCGCATGGACCGGCCTCGTAGCCCTCGCTGACACGATGGATTCCGGTTCGGTCGTCAGCGTCGATCTCGACCGCTTCAATTTCATCCAGCCCGACTTCCAATTGCCGGAAGACGGCGTGCATTTGCGGCGCGGCGACAGCCCGCTCGACAAGGAACGCCGCCTGCGTCAGGTGAAGCTGCCCGCTGCGCAAGCCTATGTGCGCGCCAACAAGCTGGACCAGGTCATCCTGCCTTCGCCGAAACCCCGTGTCGGTGTTGTCGTGACGGGACAAGCTGCCCGCGATGTGTTCGAGGCACTCGCGGCGCTCGGCCTGTCACCGCAGGATGCAGGACGCCTGGGTCTCTCCGTGTACAAGGTGGCCATGCCGTGGCCGCTGGAACCGGAAGGGATCCGGGCGTTCTGCAAAGGTCTGGAACGCGTGGTCGTGATCGAACACAAGCGCCCGCTGATCGAAGACCAGTTGCGCTCTGTGCTGTATGACCTGCCAGATGGCCAGCGCCCGGCGGTGGAAGGCAAGCGCGACCGCGAAGGCCGCCCCCTCCTCTCCGACATTGCCTCCATCTCCATCCCGGAAATGGCCGAAACACTGATGAAGATTCTGCCGGAAGGCTGGGATACCTCACGGGCCAAGGCCTATTTCGACCGCATCGGCCGCGCCGGGGAAGCCGCACGCACCAATGCGACGGCAACCCTCCGCACACCGCACTATTGTTCCGGCTGCCCGCACAATTCCTCCACCGTCGTGCCGGAAGGCTCGCGCGCGCTGGCAGGTATTGGCTGTCACTATATGGCGAATTTCATGCCAGACCGGAAAACCGACATGACCAGCCAGATGGGCGGCGAAGGCATCGCCTGGGTCGGCCAGCACTGGGCGACGGACGAGCCGCACGTCTTCGTCAATCTCGGCGACGGCACCTACTCCCATTCCGGCAGCCTTGCCATCCGCGCCGCGGTCACCTCCGGCGCGAACATGACCTACAAGATTCTGTATAACGACGCCGTCGCCATGACCGGCGGCCAGCATGTGGAATCCGGCCAGACCCCGGCCCAGATTGCCCAGCAGGTCGAAGCCGAAGGTGTCGAAACCATTGTCATCGTCACCGAAGATCCGACCCGTTACGCCAACGTCAAACACATTCCGCGCCGCGTGAAGATCTACGACCGCGAGGAGCTGGACGAGGTCCAGAAGATGTTGCGCGAAACGCCGGGCGTCTCCGTCATGATCTACGACCAAATCTGCGCCACGGAAAAACGTCGCCGCTCCAAGCGCGGCCTGCGCGCACCGGACCGCACGCGCGTCGTGATCAATACCGAAGTCTGCGAAGGCTGTGGTGATTGTTCGATCAAATCGAACTGCCTGTCGGTTGAGCCGGTCGAGACCGAACTTGGCCGCAAGCGCCGGATCAACCAGTCAACCTGTAACACGGACCTGTCCTGCCTGCGGGGCTTCTGCCCGAGCTTCGTGACCATTCAGGATGGCGAGCCGGCCTGGCAGGACCAACCTCGTCCGGAGTTTGACGATGCGGGCTTGCCCCTGCCAGAAACGCCGGGACTGTCGGAGCCGTGGAACGTGCTGTTCACTGGCGTTGGCGGTACGGGCGTCACCACCGTCGCCGCCGTGCTGGCAATGGCCGCGCATGTGGATGGCAACGCCGCCTCCAGCCTGGACATGACCGGCCTTGCCCAGAAGGGCGGCCCGGTGCTCAGCCATATCCGCTTCGCGAAAGAGCCGGAGATGATCTCCACCGGCAAGGTTCCGCCGGCCAGCGCAGACCTGATCATTGCCTGCGACCTTGTCGTGGCGGCGGGCGGGGACGCGCTGAATTTGATGGATGTCGGCCGCACCGCCGCCTATGCGAATTCTGACGTCACCCCGACCAGCGAGTTCATCCGGGACCGGTCAAAGCGTTTCGAGAGCGACCTCCTGGCCGCGCGCGTGAAGCGTCAGGCCCGTGACTTCGGCGCATTTGATGCCGAGGCGCTGGCTGTCGGCTACCTCCACGATGCGATCTATACGAACATGATCATGGTCGGATACGCCTGGCAGAAAGGCCAGGTCCCGATCAGCCTGCGGGCGCTCTATCGCGCGATCCGCCTGAACGGCACGAAGGTGGAAGACAACATGTCCGCCTTCAACATTGGCCGCATCGCCGCCGCTGACCCGGACCGTCTTCTGCCCCAGACGGACCCGCGCGGCCATATCGAGGAGAAAACCCTCGACGAGCTGATCGAGGATCGGGCCAGCCGCCTGACCGCCTATCAGGACGCCGCCTATGCGGAAAAATACCGCAGCATCGTGGCGCAGGTCCGCGCTGCGGAGCATGCCGCAGGATTGGGTGAGAAACTGACCCGAGCCGCCGCCACCTATGCCTACAAGCTGATGGCCTACAAGGATGAATACGAAGTCGCCCGTCTCTACACGGATGGCAAGTTCGCCGACTATGTCGCCAGCCAGTTCAAGGGCGGCAAGATGCGCCTCATGCTGGCCCCGCCGATCCTCGCCAAGAAGGATGCCGAAGGCCATCTGAAGAAGAAGCATTTCGGCCCGTGGATGTTCCGCGTCTTCAAGCTGATGGCGAAATTCAAGGGCCTGCGCGGCACGCGGTTTGATCTGTTCGGCTACACCGAAGAACGCCGGATGGAGCGCCAGCTACGCGATGATTATCTCGCCGGGCTTGCCCGCATGGCGCAGGAACTCTCCGCACAAAACCATGCCCTGGCCATCGCGCTCGCCGAAATCCCGGACGAGATCCGCGGCTATGGCCACGTCAAGGAAGCGGCCGTTGAACTTGCCAAGGCGAAAGAGGCAGACCTCTGGAAAGGCTGGCCGGACGGCACAATGCCCAAGGCAAAGACCACGCTGATCGCGGCGGCGGAGTAGACCCTAGTCTACTTCGTCCACCCGCACATCAATGATCGTGCCTTTCTTGCCGAGCTTTTCGAGCGTCTTCTCGATGTCATCGGACTCGACCGTGCGCGTATAGGTCTTTGTGCCGCCACTGAATTTCTTCACCTTGACGGTCAGCTTCACGTCGCGTTCCGGCCCGTCCAGCGCGTCGCCGGTGGCGCTCACCACGCCGGAGCCGACCTTGTAGGCGCCCTTGGCCGTGCCCTCGACCACATCGCCCGCCACGCCGACAGGCACGGTGACGATCTTGGTGGCAAGACAAGCTGGCAGGGTGGCAATCATGCCCGCAACAAGCGCAAAACGAAGGACAGGCATGGCGAAATCTCCTCAAGGCTTGCGCCATGTTAAACCAGAGGATTGTTGAAGCGAGGTTACGGTTTGGTCAGCTCATTGCGCGCCGGACCCCCACCTGCCCTCCCCCTTTCAGGGGGAGGAACCCAGACAGTGAATTTGATCAGAGGTGCGATTGGCGTTCTCCCCCTTGAAAAGGGGGAGACAGAGGGGGATCCAACGGGCTCGCCGTTTGTCCGGCATTATGGAGCAGACTCACCATTTATGGTGAAGACTGGGGGCGGCTTTGAATAGGCGCCTAAAACCACTTACAGGTTGGCTTCCTTTAACGCTTCAGTTTAAAAGTGGTGTTAGTGATACTTTGGAGGAGCCCGTGACTGTCTGCGTAGCCGCCCTATGCGGAAACATGATTTTTGGTGCTGCGGATCAAATGCTGACGGCCGGAGATATCCAGTTTCAGCCGTCGCGGCCTAAGATCAATCGCCTCACCACGTCTATCGTTGCGATGACCTCTGGTGATGCCGCGTTTCAAGCAGAGGTCCTCGCCGAGCTTAGCAAAGAAATTAGTTTGCGGCTTCAAGACGAGAATGTTGGATGGCTGGAGGTACGAGAAATTGCCTATGCTTATTCTCGGCACAGGAGCTTGTTGCGCAACAAGCGAATAGAGGAACAAATTCTTGTTCCATTGGGGCTTGATTATCCGGCGTACCTAGCAAATCAGTCATCTCTGGCGCCGAATCTGGTCAACGATATCGCTAAAGAGATGCTTGCGTTTCAGGTGCCGTATTGCACGACAATTATTTGCGGCGTCGATGATTTCGGAGCACACCTCTACAAGGTGTTGGACGGAGATGTAATATGTAGCGACCAAATAGGTTTTGCAGCGATAGGAAGTGGCTCTAGGCACGCTGAATCGGATTTCATGCTGGCTGCGCATTCACGCTTCGACTCTATGTCCGACACCTTGTTTAGAACGTATGCCGCGAAACGCCGTGCAGAGTTGGCCCCTGGGGTTGGAGAGCGAACAGATTTCTTCATGATTGGATCTGAGCCAGGCTCATTCCAATATCTAAATAACGAGATATTGGAAACGCTAAACAAAGAGTACGATAAGCTTGTCCGGGATGAGAAAAAGGCGCTAGCTAAAGCGCACGCGGGAATCCAGAACTATGTCGATGAACTTGCCAGACGAAACGAAGAAGATGGCCGCAGCGCTACTACAGACCAAGCGTCCGCTGACCGCGCCAGCTCCCGCAGGTCTACTGAGGAAGAAGGCCCCTAATCTACTCATCAAGCAAGATAGCTCGACCGCTCCCAAATCTAAGAATCGAGGTTGACTTTAAATTCCAAGGCGTCAGCGCATTGGAGGAAAAACGCTGCCGAAAAGCTCCCTCGGCTGATCTTATTCTCAAGCCCGCGAGCCGTTATCTCTATTCCCATAGAGTTTATTCGCTCTGCTAGCTCTTCATAGCTAACCTTAGATCTGACCATAGCAGCACGTAGCAACTCCTTCGCGTTGTTTTCATACTCGGCGTTGACCAATGCGGCCTTCTCGGAAGTGCTCTTTCGCTTAGGCGGTCTAGATTTCGTGGCAGTCATAACGGCTCCAAACAAATCACCATTTTCGGTGAAAATACCACTTGACGGCGATTCCGTAAATGGCCATATTAAACTCACCAAATATGGTGATTACAAAATGGCTCAGCACTTCCTTCTCTCTCCCGCAGCAAAGACGCTTTCACTGGCGAAAATCCTCCGCATGTCGGATCAGGATGCCGAGAAAGCCTTCCGCATGATCCGTTGGGCGGATACGGACGGTGAGCCGGTCTGCCCTGAATGCGGCTGCCTTGAACACTACAACCTCAAGAGCCGCCCCGTCTGGAAGTGCAAGGGCTGCTCAAAGCAGTTCAGCCTGACAAGCGGCACCATCTTTCACAGCCGCAAGCTGAGCATCCGCGACATTCTTGGCGCAATCGCCATCTTCACGAATGGCGCGAAAGGGTACTCCGCCCTCCAACTTTCCCGTGATCTGGATATTGATTACAAGACGGCCTTCGTGCTGCTCCACAAATGCCGCGAAGCGATAGGGCTTGCCCGCGATGCTGGCGCTCTCAGCGGTGACGTTGAGGTCGATGGCGCTTACTTCGGTGGCTATGTGAAGCCCGCAAACAAGCGCGAGGATCGCAAGGATCGCCGCAAGAAGATCCACCGGTCCGGCAAGCGCCAGGTTGTTGTTGTCATGCGTGAGCGTGGCGGACGTACCCTGACGCATGTGGGCGTATCTGAAGCGGAAGGCGTCGCTGCCGCCAAAGCAAACGTTGCAGCTGGCGCGACTGTCCACGCTGACGAGGCTTCGCATTGGGACAAGCTCGCCGCTCACTTCCCGATAAAGCGGATCAATCACCAGCAGGCTTACTCTGCTGACGGCGCTTGCACCAATCAGGCTGAGAGTTTCTTCAGTCGCGTTCGCCGCGCTGAGATTGGCATTCACCACCACATCGCAGGCAAATACCTCGCTGCATACGCTAGCGAAATGGCGTGGCGTGAAGACGCTCGCCGTACGTCGAACGGCAATCAATTCACTATGATAGTGGCCGCGTCCACTTCAGCTCCAAAGTCAGTAGCATGGCGCGGGTACTGGCAAAAAGGCTAGCTAAGAAAAGGCTAGCGGGCTAGGTGCTAGCCATTACTGTTGCCAGAATGATTTCTTGTGCTATGAAGTATGGCAAGGAGATTCGATATGTCGCGTCAACGCAGTCCAAACTACCCCAACATTTCGTTGCCTGAGGCAATCAGCCGGGCGGGTCGCGCCTACGAGTTAGATCGGGACGCGCCCCTTGATCGGGAGGTTGCCGCTAAGCACATTGGATATAGCGGGCGAAGCGGAACGTCCGACAAGACAATTGGATCGATCACTCAATACGGGCTGTTCGAGCCCGTAGGGAAAGGCGAAGTTCGCGTTTCTCGGCTCGCGTTGGATATTTTGCATCCGCTCGATGAAAGCAAAAAGCGCGAAGCGCTCCAGCGTGCCGCTTATATGCCTTCTGCTTTCCAATTGTTGCGATCCCGATTTGGTGCCGGTGTGGTGCCGTCCGAGGATGCGGCAACTGCATACCTAATCCGCGAAAATTTTCTGCCTCATGCGATTGAACGGATTTACTCGTCTTACGATGCAACTTGCCAATTTCTGAAACAGGAAGGGGCGAACGAATTTACTGTTCCTTCCGAAGAAATAGTAGAAGAATCTCCTGCACCGGGGGCCGCTGCCCAGCCGAGTGTAGGCTCAGATGAGGCTAGATCTCGGCCCGCATCGCGCGCCCCGTATCGCAGTACGGAGGCAACAGGTATGCAACGAATGCTTACGCAAGGGATGCTCTCAAAAGGCGCGACTTTTGAGATTATCGTAACCGGCCAGATCGGGCCGAAAGAGATCGACACACTCATTCGCAAGCTTGAAATCGATAAAGCAATTTTGGCGGATGATGACAAAATTGACGGGGAGGCCGACGAATGACCTCCCCTATATAATCCCGGCTCGGTTGAGGTCGCGTCTCGTCCGGGTCGGCAGGCACCGTGAGGGTGTCAGGGGTCGGGGGCGAAAGCCCCCGGCTCTATCGAAACCTCACACTATCGCGAAGGCAGTTCTAAGTCCAATAAATACAAGCAGGCCGGGCAATTGGCACTCACAACACACCCAAAAGTTGGCACCATTCTGCAATGCAGATTTGAGCCAGGTTTCAAAGCGCCCGAGATGCTGAAGAAGCGGGCCGTTATCGTTATTTCGCCAAGGCTCCGGAAGCGCGATGGCTTGTGCGCAGTGGTGCCGCTTAGCACCACTGCGCCTGACCGGAAGATGCCCTACCACCACAAAATAAGTTTCGATCCCCTCCTTCCAATTCCCTATGAGGCTGCCGAACATTGGGTAAAGGGCGACATGGTCAATACGGTAGGATTCCACCGCTTGAGCCCACTGCACAATGGTCGTGATCAATCCGGAAGGCGAAGGTACGTATATCCCAAACTCTCGGACGAAGATCTCGAAATTGTGAAGGAATGCGTTCGTGCTGGTCTGGGGATTTAGCTTGATCTTAAGATTCAGAGCGCTCATATATGGGTGGTCCCCGCTCTGCTTCGGTATCGGGCGTAAGTCCTCTTCGGAGGCACCTTGGGCAACGATAACAAGTTTCCTGAGTTCTATAGGCCCAGCTTCGGCTGGGCCTTTTGTCATTCGGGGTTTGAGATTTTCCACAGCTTGTAAGGCCCGTATGCCCCGTGGTCAGTCGTCTGGCCCGCGCACTCAACGAGCCCCTGCTTTATAGAGTCCTTTATCGCGTAGGTGATGCTACTTCGAACTTTGTTGATGGTTTGGCGGTCGTCGCCCATGTCACACTCCCGCGCCCATAGTTCGGCAAGCTGGCGAGAGGTCATCGGCTCGGAAGCTTCGCGCAATTTAGCTAGAAGAAAGCGCTTTATACCGGTTCGGCGTGCTGGTTTCCTCTTTTCCGCAAATTCCTTAGCGGCCTCCGTTTCAGCGGACGGGTCAAACAACGTGATGACCGCCGCAATCTGATCTATTCCAGCATTTAGCCGCTTGATCTCGGCTTTGTGCCAGTCGCGAAGCTGGGTAAGCTCTTTGTGCTTGGCCGTGAGGCCAGACACGGTGTTAGGGCGGTCGTATTTGATTTCTTGTTCCATGACGGACTATCACCATAAAAGGTGAGGGAAATCAAGTCACCATTTATGGTGAGTCTGCTCCATAATGCCGCGTTTGTCCGCTACCCCCGCGCGAGAGACTCGTCGATCAGCCGCGCGGTGTTCTCCACGCCATAGAGCGCGGCGAAGCTGCCGAAGCGCGGGCCCTGGCTCTGGCCCAGCAGCACTTCATACAGCGCCTTGAACCATTCGCGCAGATTCTCGAACTCATGATCCTTCCCGACAGAGAAGGTCAGCGTCTGGAGGTTTTCAGACGTGCGCTCTCCGTCAAAGGCCTTGAGCCGCGCGGAGAGGTCTTCCATCGCGGCGCGTTCGGCATCGGTGGGCGCGCGATAGGTCTTCTGTGGCAGGACGAAATCGCGATAATAGCTCATCGCATAGCCCGCCAGATCATCCAGCAGCGGGTGCGTCTCCGGTGAGGCTTCCGGCGCATATTGCGAGATGAAGCCCCAGAGCTGGCTCCGGTCTTCCGGGTTCGCCACGGCGACGAGGTTCAGCAGCAGCGCAAAGCTGACCGGCGTCGTCTCTGCCGGCGGCTTGCCGGAATGGATGTGCCAGACCGGGTTCTCGATCTGACGCTCGGGCGCTTCGGCCGGATACTTCTCAAGGAAGGTGAGATATTCATCCACGGCCTTCGGGATGACATCGAAGTAGAGCTTCTTCGCCACGCGCGGTTTCTGGAACTGGAACAGGCTGAGGCTCTCATCCGGGGCATATTTCAGCCAGTCCTCGACCGAGATACCATTGCCCTTGGTCTTGGAGATTTTCTCGCCCTTCTCGTCCAGGAACATCTCATAAACATACTGTTCCGGCGGGCGCTTGCCCAGGATGCGCGTGATCTTGGAATAGATTGGCGCATTCGCCTGATGGTCCTTGCCGAACATTTCAAAGTCGACGCCAAGCGCGGCCCAGCGCATGCCGAAATCGGGCTTCCACTGCATCTTCACATGGCCACCGGTTACCGGCAGCGTGAATTCCTTGCCGCTCTCATCGTCAAACGTGATCGTGCCATTCTCTCCGTCAACGGATTTCATCGGCACATAGAGCACCTCCCCCGTTTCCGGATGGATCGGCAGGAACGGGCTATAGGTTGCCTGCCGCTCCTCGCCCAGCGTCGGCAACATCACATCCATGATGTCCTGATACTTGCGCGCGGCCTCGCGCAGCATGTCGTCAAACCGGCCGGATTTGTAGCATTCCGTGGCCGACAGGAATTCATACTCAAAGCCGAACTGATCAAGGAAGGCACACAGCCGCGCATTCATGTGCGCGCCATAGGAGGCGTGCGTGCCAAACGGGTCCGGCACAGCCGTCAGCGGCTGTTGCAAATAGGCTTCCAGGCTTTCCGGGTTCGGCACGGTCGGGGGCACTTTGCGCATCCCGTCCATGTCATCCGACACACAGATCAGGCGTGTCGTGTACTTGCCGCCGGTCAGCGCCTCAAACGCATGGCGCACCATCGTCGTGCGCACGACTTCGCCAAACGTGCCGATATGCGGCAGGCCGGATGGGCCATAGCCGGTCTCGAACGTGACCGGGTCATCCGCCGTGCGCTGGCCGGCCTTGATCTGCTGCTCCACACGCTGTTCCAGCTTGCGGGCAAGCTCGAACGGCCAGGCCTTTGCGGATTGGGCGAGCGCGGAAAGATCGGTCATCGGGAATGTCAGTCATGCTTGAGTGAAAACAGGTCCGCCGGACCTAGAGGCCGCAGGGGTTGCGGTCAAGCTGGGGAACTACAACTTCCAGATTAAGCCTTCGTCTAGATCTCTTCCGGAACTATCTTCGCTGCCTTTCTCATGAAGGCCTTAGCGCTTAGAAGAACTTCCTCACACTCTTCCCTGTCAAACCTGAGTTGCAAGTGCATAGTGTAGTTTCGCCAAGCATTCTTAATAGCAAACAAGTGGTTTATGGCATCGGTATAAAAGTCTTTTTGTGCTTCCCAATTCGGTATTTTTCTTGAGTTCTCCCTATCTCGGACAAGTGTCTCCAATTCATTCAATGGTGAATTCCAATTCTTGAAGCCTTCCACTCCGAAGCTCTGAACCATTCGAGTCAGCGGCAACTCAATTGAACGAAGCGCATGAAATACGGACGCCGTATACTGACGTACAACGAAGCAAGTTCCGCAAGCCGTTATTTCAGGAATTACAGAAGGAAAGGCGTTAAAAACTTCTTCCCCGAAGCATTCCATCTGATCGTAGTGTTTCGACGCCTCATTTTCCAGCAAAAGGACACTGCTTTCTTCAACTGCTTAATTGAAGAATTTGAGAGCCAAATAAAACGACTGCTGAGAAAGCCGATCACTCTGCTTGCTGATCTCCCAGAACTGAGCGGATAGATCGTGTTTTTCGAATAGATCACACATCGTTGCCATAGCTATTCTCAACCTGTATTATCACTCTACAGATTTTTTGTGCACACCCTTAACCCATGCGGGAGCCGAGTGTAAATTTTGTGACCATCGAAAATTATGAATTTCGCCACAAGCTGAAATATCAAATCTCGCACCTCCTTCAGTTTCTTCTGAGTTCCTCAAAACATAAACAGAAACAAATCCAGGAAACCGGTGAGAGTCCAAATCGTAATCGTAGTTTTTGGCACCTATTTTGGGCGGCACTTTATTCTCGTCGAACTCCTCACGAAAATTTCGACCGGAATCATCCGGGTTGAGCCGCCTGAACCGCTCAAGGTCGTCAGTTGAATAGTCAACTGTATTGGGGTCGTTTTTATCGTACCATGACGGAGGCTTTGTATTTAGCTGGCCAATAATGTGCGCATAGGCGATGTCTTCCAGTTCTCTGTCAGACAGGTATCGCTTCTGCTTGAAACAGTACCCTCGCTCAAACTTGTCCATGTCTGATCCGGGCGGCGCACACGCCTTTAACAAACAAGCTGCCATCGTCAAGATGAGCACTCGCACAGCCACCGACGAGTTGCATACCGCTGAAAACATAAACTGCCTTTCCGCGCCCTCCAAAGGCGTCATTCCCTTTAGTACTTGCTCACATATGTCCCAAAGGCAGAGACCAGACTTCTGGCGGGTCCTTGCTGGAAAGTTTCCACCTCTCCATCAGCCTCGAATGCTACGCTGCATTGATAAATGACGTAGCCAAAGGCACCGCGACGCTTCTTGGCGGAATGAAAGTTAGGAGGATCAGCCTCTGAGTGTTTATGGAAGCTGCAGCATTGAGGATTCGCAAAATGCGGCGCCTCGTAAGACTCATACTCAGAGTCTTTTCCCATTTCTGAAAGCGATCTGAACACGGTCCCAGCCCACTCGGTTCAACCGAACTTCTCCGTATTCATCTTCTTCAAGGCAATCCTCTTCACAATAAGCCTCCTCTGCGCTCGCTATAATTTTTGCGATCTCCATTATTCCATAAACTCTTAGAACTTTGACCATCTGCATTCCGATTCTTTGGATCCGCCGCGCACACAAAACCCTAAAAGTTTAGATGAGTTTCTATCTTAGGCAAAACAAAAGGCGCGCTATGAGTAAAAAATATTTGACATGTCAAAAATCTTTGACCATATAGGTCATGTAAGAAATTTTTGACATGGAGACATCAAATGTCCTTTCACGAAAAATCGGCCTGGATCATGGGCCTGCTGCTCTCGCTCACCGGGCTCTGGTATATCAATCAGGTGTGGAGCCGGTCAGAGGCGCTGGGCGAGACCATTGGCCCGAACATCGTGTTGATCGCGGTGGCGACCGGCATGCTGGTCTTCGGCGCCATCATCAGCCACATCATCATCGCGGCCAGCAGCCCGGAAGAGGCCAATGACGCAGAGGATGAACGCGACCAGCAGGTGCTGCGCCGCGCGGGCAATATCTCCGGCTATGTGCTGGGCTTCGGCATCTTTGCGGGCCTCTGGCACTATTACTTCCTCGCCGATGGCAACATGCTGTTCCACATTGCGGTGGCCAGCCTGATCGCGTCGCAAGTGGCCGAATATGCCCTCACCATCCTTTTCTATCGCCGGGGCGTGTAAGCATGGCCAAACGCCCCCCTATCCTGAACCGTGTGAAGGCCCTGCGAGAGGCCCATGACGGGATGAGCCAGGCGGCCCTGGCCAAAGAGATCGGCGTGACGCGGCAAACCGTGATCGCCATCGAACAGGGCCGCTACTCCCCCTCCCTCGAAAGCGCCTTTCGCATCGCCCGGGTCTTCGGCGTCAGCCTCGATGACGTGTTCCAATGGGACGAAACCGCCGAAAGCTGACCGCCCCTCGGGACACAAAGATCAAATTTCACCGATCCATTTAGACGCGCCGAAACCAAGATGCGGTAGCGTTCAGGCATGAGCTTTCTCGGGATCAACAAGCCAGCAGGAAACCGGGTTTCCTATGCGAATGCGGCCATGGTCGCGCTCATTTCGCTGCTCGCGACATGGGCGGTGACCGGGTTCTCGATCCTGGCGAACCCGTTCGGCACAACCTACGATCATATCGACCAGGCGATTCTGGACGAGTTCTGGTTCTGGACGGCATTCTCCTCCACGGTCATTCCGGTCGTTGTGTCTTTTCCAATTGCCATCCTGCTGCAACGCGAGCGCATCAAGTTGCAGGATGCCTTGGACGAATTGGCGGCCGCCCATGCCGAACTTGCCCATCGCTCCCGCGTGGACGCGCTCACCGGCCTGCTCAATCGCGGCGCATTCCTGGCTGAAGTCGAAGACCGTCTGGAAAGGCACGGCGCAATCCTGATGATTGATGTCGACCACTTCAAGACGATCAATGACACCTTCGGCCACGGCGCCGGCGATGATGCCCTGCGCGCAATATCAAAGGCTCTGGCCAGCAAGGCGCGACCAACAGACCTTGTCGGGCGGCTCGGGGGCGAAGAGTTTGCCGTCTTCCTGACGGGCTGCATGGATGAGGCAACCGCGCAGGAACGCGCCGAAGACATACGCCAGGGCATTCACGCCATTCGCTTTGAACCCGAGCCGGGCAAACTGCACGCGATTACCGCCAGTATCGGGGTCGCCATTGCCCTGCCGCGCAGCCCGATCGAGGATGTCATCCTGCGCGCCGACAAATCGCTCTATCGCGCCAAGAATTCTGGCCGCAACCGGGTCATTCTGGACAGCGCAGCCTGAGTCAGTTCGCGGCATGGCGCACGGGCCATTCCGCATGTGCAACAAAGCGCAAAAACCTGATTGACATTCATTCGCATCTTCGTGCAAATGGTTCGCATGATCATTTGCGTCTGCAACCGTATCAACTGCAAAAGCGTCCGCAGCGCCGTGGACGCGGGTGCGCGCAGCCCAAAGGCTGTGCAGGCGCATCACGGGTGCAAATTCCAGTGCGGAAAATGCAGCTGCTCGATCGGTGAAATCATCTCCGAAGAGATGGACCGCCGCCCGGTCGCCCCGGCCCTGATCGCCGCGGAATAGACCGACACCTGCCTTTGAAATCGCTACGCTTTTAGACATCGCGCGACAGATCGCGACACGATGCGACATACGGCGACGCCTGCAGACACGCCCCGCGACAGCGCATGACAGGGCGCTGCAATTGTGTCGCACTTTCACATGCAATTGTTTTTATTGGATTTTTTCTTGATCCGGTGGCACAATCACCCTAGGTGCTGGCCCATAAACATAATCCACGCAGGAGAGCTCCCCCATGAAAGGCGACCCAAAGGTCATCGACTTCCTAAACAAGTGCCTGAAGAACGAACTGACGGCGATCAACCAGTATTTCCTGCACTCGCGCATGCTGCATGATTGGGGCGTCAGCAAGCTGGGCGACTATGAGTACAAGGAATCCATTGAAGAAATGGAGCATGCCGACTGGCTGATCGAACGCATCCTGTTCCTCGGCGGCCTGCCGAATCTGCAGGATCTCGGCAAGCTGCGCATCGGGGAATCGGTCCACGAAATCCTCGAATGCGACCTGAAACTCGAAAACGACGCCATCCCGCTGCTGAAAGACGCCATGGAATATTCCGAAAGCGTCCGCGACTATGGCAGCCGCGACCTGTTCGGCAAAATCCTCAACAATGAGGAAGAACATGTCGATTATCTGGAAACCCAGTTCGACCTGATCGAGCGCATCGGCATCGAGCGCTACACAATGCTCCAGTCCGAAGCCAACGGCTCGAAGGCGCAGGATTAGTCAGGCCGAGGCGCTGCGCCCTTGCGGGAAGCAGCGCCTTGCCCCTCTACCCTCTCAGAACGCCGCCTGTGCCCTTGGCGACCGAGGCAACGACCTTGTCCATCAGGGCCTGGATGTCTTCATCCTTCAGCTTTTCCTGCGGCTGCAGCGTCATTTCGAACGCGACCGATTTCTGCCCTTCCGGCACGCCTGTGCCCTCATAGACATCAAACACGTCAACGCGGGTGATCAGCTTCTTGTCCGCGCCCTGCGCATGGCGCACCAGGTCTGAGGCTGGCACGGCACGGTCAACCACAAAGGCAAGGTCCCGGCGGATCGGCGTCAGCTCGGCCCGCTCGAATACCGGCTTGGTTTTCGTGTTCTTCGCCTTCATCTGCGGCAGCGCGTTCAAATTCAGCTCAAAACCATAGACCGGCCCATCCACGTCCAGCGCCTTCAGCACGCCGGGATGCAACTGACCGAAATGCGCCACCGTCACTTTCGGGCCGAGCTTCAGGCTCGCCGCCTGCCCCGGATGCCAGTGCGGCTGGGCGGGCGCAGCAACCTGGAACCGGTCACCCGGCTGGCCCAGCGCATCCAGCACCGCGAACAAATCCGCCTTCGCGGCATAGGAATCATAGGCCGCCGGCGTGCCCTGCCAGTGGCGCTCATTGAACGGACGCACCAGCGCAGCCACAGCGGTGCGCTGGTCTTTCGGGCCGTCGCCCAGATAGATCGGTCCGGCCTCGAACAGGCGCACGCCGCGCTCACCATGATTGGCCGCGCGCTGCGCCGCCTTGGCCAGATTTCCGAGCACGGAGGGGCGCATATAGTCGAGATCGCTGGCGACAGGATTGGCCACGACCAGCGCATCGCTTGTCTTGCCAAACAGCGCCGCATCATCCCTCGCCATGAAGCTCCAGCTGACCGCCTCAAGGAAGCCTCGGGATGCCATCACCCGCCGGGCCGCACGCACGCGGGCCTGCATCGGTGTGGTGATCGCCTTCACGCCGCCTTCAGGCGCTGGCAGCGATGTTGTCGGCAACTGGTCAAACCCGACCAGCCGAGCCACTTCTTCCACAATGTCCGCAGACTGCTCCATGTCGAAGCGGAACGTTGGCGGCGTCAGATACCAGGCGTCTCCCGCATCCTCGATGCCAAACTCCAGATCTTTCAGCATCCGCCGCATATCGGCTGGCTTCACGCTGAGGCCCGTCAGGCGTTCCACATCTGCTGGATAGAAGGTGACTTTCTTCGTGTTCACCGGCGCTTCGCCAGCCAGGTTCGGCTTCGACACAACGCCGCCGCCATACTCCACGATCAGCGCAATGGCGAGGTTCAGCCCGTCCATACAGCTATGCGGATCTACGCCGCGCTCGAAACGATAGCGCGCATCGGAATGAATGCCGGTTGCGCGGCCCGTGCGGGCTGTGCGCAGCGGATCGAACCATGCGCTCTCAATGAAAACGTCGACCGTCTCATCCGACACGGCGGTGGACTCGCCCCCCATCACGCCGCCCAGACCGATGGCACCGCTATCATCTGCGATGACACACATTTCTTCGGAGATGTCATACGTCTTGCCATCCAGCGCGGCGAGCTTTTCGCCCTTGCGGCCAAGACGCGCCACGACCGGGCCTGACAGCTTCGCGGCGTCATAGGCATGCAGCGGACGAGCCCGATCAAGCGAGATGTAATTCGTCACGTCGACCAGCAGGGATTTCGGCTGAATACCAACGGCCTTGAGACGCTGCTGCATCCAGTCCGGTGACGGACCATTCTTGACGCCCACGATCACGGCGCCCGCGAAGACCGGACAAGCCTCCGGCGCGTCCAGCTGGATCTCGACCGGGCATGGCTTGGTGCCAACAACTTTCTTGAGCTCCGTGCGCAGGAAGCGCCCTGCCCCGGCCGCGGCCAGATCGCGTGCGATGCCCTGTACACCCAGCCAGTCGGGACGGTTCGGCGTCACCTCAAAATCAATCACCGGATCATTCAGGCCCAGCGCATCTGCGGCAGGCGTGCCCAGCGCGATGGACTCGTCCAGATCGGCGATGCCGTCATGGTCTTCCCCGGCTTCGAGCTCCTTGGTGGAACACATCATGCCGTAGCTTTCGATGCCGCGGATCTTGCGCGGCTTCTTGTCCAGCGCGAAATCGAGCCCCGGAATGAAGGTGCCCAGCGGTGCATAGATTGCCGTCATGCCAGCGCGGGCATTCGGCGCGCCGCAGACGATCTGCTTTTCACCATCGACCGTGTCGACCGTACACACGCGCAGCTTGTCCGCATCCGGATGAGGCTCAGCAGCCTTGACCTTGCAGACCGTGAAGGCGGCAAGCTTCTCGCGGGGGTCTTCGACCTCTTCCACTTCGAGACCGGCTTTCAGCATCAGGCCCAGAATATCGTCCAGCGTCGCCTTGGTGGCGAGGTGGTCGTTCAGCCAGGAAAGGGTGAATTTCATCGTCTATTCCACTTCAGCGGTCATATCGGTTTCGGGCTTGGGCACGTAATTCGCCAACGCCTCAAAGACATCTTCGTCGCTGCGTTCGCAGCGTTTGACAGGCTCGGCGCGCGACATGGTCGTCCCCATGTTCAGGCCGGTCGCGGTCCAGCATTTGTTGAACACCGAACAATAACAAATCTCCACATCCAGCGCGCTCCAGGCCAACGCGGCCGCATCGCGGTCGGCGACAGATACGCGTTCGCGAGACCAGTCCACCCGCAGAGGGATCACTTCTTTACCCGGCGCTATGGCCCTGCCGATCAGGCTTGACCAGGATTGTTGGTATCCAGATGGAAACTTGTCTGCATACGGGGTCAGACTTTTGACGGGCACCCCGCCCTTCGACACATCGACACGCTCGATCAAAGCCGGGCCTACCCCGCTGTTCGATATGCGTAGCCCCATTGAGACCATCTCGGGGGAAGATGACACAAAACCCTCGATCTGTACGACAGGATAGACGGCGCCATGCTGCTGCGCGCGCATCACGCGGCCCTGGTCCCAGGCGATGAAGACGGCAATCGCGCTGGTCAGCACCGCGCAAATCGCAATCAGCATCTCAACCTTGTTGCCATTGCCCATGGACGTGTCCTCAGCTCAAGCCGCCACTGACGCTCGGCGTACTCCACGGCGCAAAACCATAGTGGCGCGTCCATTGCGGGTCAGCCTCGAAGTATGGGCGCAGATCCGGCATGCCGTACTTCAACATGGCCAGGCGGTCGACACCCATGCCGAAGGCAAAACCCTGATATTCGTTCGGGTCGATGCCGCAATTGCGCAGTACGTTCGGATGCACCATGCCGCTGCCGAGGATCTCCATCCAGCTATCGCCGGCACCAATCTCGATCGTCTCGCCCTTGCGGGTATATTTCACGTCCATCTCTGCCGATGGCTCGGTGAAGGGGAAGAAGTGCGGACGGAAGCGCGCCTCGACATTATCCACTTCGAAGAAGGCCTTCACGAAGTCGATCAGGCAGCCCTTCAGATGGCCCATATGGATGTTCTTCTCGATCACGAGACCTTCGACCTGATGGAACATCGGCGTGTGGGTCGCGTCCCAGTCATTCCGATAGACCCGGCCGGGCACCAGAATGCGGATCGGCGGCTTCTGGCTCATCATCGTGCGGATCTGAACCGGAGACGTGTGCGTGCGCAGAACCTTCGCCTCATCGCCTTCCAGTGCATGCATGAAGAAGGTGTCGTGCGTCTCGCGCGCCGGGTGGCCTTCCGGAAAATTCAGCGCGGTGAAATTGTGCCAGTCGTCTTCAATGTCCGGCCCTTCGGCGACGGTGAAGCCCATATCGCCAAACACGGCGGCGATTTCCTCGAACACCTGCATCACCGGGTGCAGTGCGCCAGCAACCGGGCCAGCCTTCGGTGGCAGGGACAGATCAACCGTCTCGCTCGCCAGCTGGGCCTCAAGCGCCGCGGCCTCCAGCGTCTCCTTGCGGGCGCGGATCGCGGCATCAACGCGAGTCTTCAGCGCGTTCAGCTTCGGGCCATTCTCCTTGCGCTCCTCGGGGCTCATCTTGCCCAGGGAACTCATCAGGCCAGACACCCTGCCCTTCTTGCCAAGCTCGGCCACACGCACCTGTTCCAGCGCGGCAAGATCGGCAGCTGCCTCAACTGAGGCGAGCGCCTCTTTCTCGATCGTCGTGATATCGGACACTGGGGTCGCTTCCCTTTACTGTTCGAGCGGGCTTTTTAGGCGCTTCGGCGGCGCATGCAAACGCCCTTAAAGAAAAAGCCCGGCTTTGACGGCCGGGCTTTGTCACTTGTGCCTTTCAGGCAGGTTAAGCGAGGGCAGCCTTGGCCTGTTTGACCAGGGCGCCAAATGCTTCCGGCTCGCGCACGGCAATGTCGGCCATGACCTTGCGGTCGACCTCGATGCCGGCTTTCGTCAGGCCGTTGATGAACTGGGAGTAGTTCATCTCGTCATCATGGATGCGCACAGCGGCGTTGATGCGCTGGATCCAGAGCGAGCGGAACTTCCGCTTCTTCACCTTGCGGCCGACATAGGCGTACTGACCGGCTTCCCAGACGGACTGGTGCGCGATGCGGAACGTATTCTTGCGGCGGTTACGGAAACCCTTTGCCTGCTTCAGGATTTTCTTGTGGCGGGCGTGGGCGGGAACTTTGTTACGTGAACGGGGCATCTAGGCCTCCTAAATCAAGATCTGAACGGAAACGGGCCTAGAGGCCGTAGGGCAGGAATTTCTTCACAACGCGAGCCACATCAGCTTTCGCAGCGACTTTCGTGCCGCGGTTCTGGCGGATGTACTTGGAATTGTGGCTGATCAGGCGGTGACGCTTACCTGCGACGCCGTGCTTCAGCTTTCCGGTTGCCGTGATCTTGAACCGCTTTGCAGCGGCCTTTTTGGTCTTCATCTTCGGCATTTCATGTCTCCTGTATGCGAGCTCTCACCGTAAAGGCGGCCCAAGGTTCATGAGCTGGAGGGCATGCCGTTCGCCCAAACCGCTCGGAAGAGGCGGCTTATGACGGATCAGGACCGGAGAATCAAGAGGCCAATATGCTGTTACTGCGGGGGATTTCGCAGCTTTCGTGCACGTGCCTCACGTTCGGCCCGGCGCTTGGGCATTTTCAGGCCCACCCAAGCCCTCCAGAACAGGAAAGGCAGGGCCAGCAAGGCAATCAGAAGCGCGATGTCCATGGCGGACAATAACCCCAGATTGCATATCCATCAACCTGAACATTGGCGCTATTGCCCTGACTTCTCTCCGCAAATAAGGTCCGGCCTTGTTATATAGTTTCAGGGGCAGATTTCATGCGCACACTCCTCCTCGCCGCCTGTATGGCCGTCCTCACCTTGCCGGTCCTTGCCGACGACACCGCCAATGGCAAGATAGACGCCGCCGACATCCCGGACGCGCAGGTGTTCACGTCTGATCACTCGCTGCGCCTTGGCTCGAAGACGGTTAAATACAAGACGGTCGCCAGCGAGACCTATTTGCGCGACGACAAGGACGAGCCGACCGCCGCCATTTTCTCCGTCGCCTATGTCGACACCAGCACGACCAGTGCCGCGCAGCGCCCGGTGACCTTCGTGTTCAATGGGGGGCCGGGCTCTGCCTCGCTCTGGCTGCACATGGGCGCCTTCGGGCCGAAACAGGTCCTCACCCCGTCAGACGCCTCTGATGTGGGCGCGCCGCCCTACACGATGCGGGACAATCCAAACTCCCTGCTGGATGTCACCGATCTCGTTTTCATTGATCCGGTCGGCACGGGCTATTCCCGCCCGCTGGGTGAGACGGAGGGCAAGGAATTCTACGGCGTGAATGAGGATGCCGAAAGCATCGCTGAATTCATCCGCATCTGGCTGACCGAGAATGGCCGCTGGAATAGCCCGAAATACCTCGCCGGCGAAAGCTATGGCACCACGCGCGCCGCCGCACTGACCGAAAAGCTGCAAGGCGGCTGGAACGGCATCGGCCTGAACGGCGTAATCCTGATATCCGCAATCCTGGATTTCCAGACCGCCCGTTTTGCGCCGGGCAATGACACCGCCCACCTCGCCTTCTTCCCTACAGAAGCTGCCACCGCCTGGCATCATGGCAAGGCCAACAAGGCCAAGTGGAACAATGATTTCGACACCTTCATCGAAGACGCGCGCAATTATGCCACCGATACGCTGGCCCCTGCCCTGATCCGTGGCTCAACGCTGAGCGAAGCCGACGAGATTCGCATCGCGCAGGAAATGAGCGATTTCATCGGCCTGTCACCGGAATGGATTCGCCTCGCCAATCTGCGCGTCGATCCGCACCGTTTCCGCAAGGAACTCCTGCGCCGCGAAGGCTATACGGTTGGCCGCTTCGACAGCCGCTACAAAGGCGTGGATAGCGAAGGCACGGGCGAGACGCCAGAGAATGATCCGTCCGGCTACGGCATGGATGTCGCCTATGTCGCCGCGATCAATGACTATCTGACCCGTGAATTGAAAGTGGACTTCACCCGTCCGTACAAGGTGCTGACAGGCGAGCCAGGCTCCCAGTGGAACTGGAGCGTCAACCAGCAGGGCTGGCCATCCTATGTCAATGTGGCTCCCTGGCTCGGCAAGGGTATGCGGGAGAACACCGATCTGCGCGTCCTGCTGGCCTCCGGCTGGTATGATCTGGCCACGCCATTCTTCGGAGCAGAAATGTCCCTGCGCAAGAATGGCGTCGTGCTCGATCGGGTCGAGTTCGACTATTATGATTCCGGCCACATGATGTATCTCGCCGAAAGCGACGGCAAGAAACTGTCCGATGACGTGCGGGACTTCATCCGCGCCGGTCAGTAGTCCAGGCAGGAAACTCGCGTCAGATCGGGGATGGGCTGCCCGCCTCTCCCCGGCCTGAACGCAAGCGTCACCGGCGATTCCGCCTTCCCAATCCGACAGCCATTCGCGTCGTGCATTCTGTCCCCGTCATTCCGGTGCCTGGCGTCATCGGAATGGGGATTTGACGAATCCCGGTGAGCGGAAGAGGCAGGGTCGCTACCTGTATACTTCCTGACTACCTCCTGTTTCGCGGCCTCGTCTCTCCGCTCGCAACACACAAAAAAACCGGAGGGCTGGTGGCCCGTCCGGCTTTTCGTGCTGGCTTGTGTCAGCGGCAATCAGCGTGGTGCGAGCACCATGGTCATCTGACGGCCTTCGAGTTTCGGCTCCAGTTCCACTTTCGCCGTTTCCTCGAAATCGGTCTTCACCCGGTTCAGCAATTCCATGCCGAGATGCTGGTGCGCCATTTCCCGTCCGCGAAAACGCAGGGTGACTTTCACCTTGTCGCCGGCCTCGAAGAAGCGCGCCATCGCTTTAGCCTTCACGCCATAATCATGCGTGTCGATATTCGGGCGCATCTTGATCTCTTTGAGTTCGGAAGACTTCTGCTTTTTCTTCGCAGCGGCCTTCTTCTTGCGCTCTTCGAACCGAAGCTTGCCATAGTCGAGAATCTTGACGACGGGCACTTCCTGGTTGGGAGATACCTCCACGAGATCCATTGCGGCTTCCCGGGCTGCGTCCAGCGCAGCCGTCAGGGGCATCACGCCCTGCTTTTCACCGTTCTCATCAATCAAGAGAACCTTGGCGGCGCGAATGTCATCATTGATACGTGGGCCGGCGGACTTCTGTGGTCCCCCGGTGTCTGGTCTGCGAGCTATGGCGAATCTCCTTTATCGCTGTTTCAGTTATGCTGAATATGCCCATTATTGTTGGGATCTTCAAGGCGGACGGCCATTCTACACTTCAGCCGCCACGTCAAGATGGCAGCACACCCAGCGCGCGGACCGACTGCCACACATCATCCACGCTCAGTTCGGCCAGCGTCGGCGCGGAATTGATGATGATCGTCTTCGCGCCGCGCGGGGCGGCATGGTCGGGATTGCTCTCTGTCAGGGCGAACAGGGCGACGCCGGGCGCCCCGGCAATCGCGGCCATGTGCATCGGGCCGGTATCATTGCCCACGACAAACAGCGCCTTCTCCGCAAGGGTCACGATCTGGAACAGGTCCGTGCGCGTGGTCAGGCTTTTGGTGCGCGGTTCCTTGCGCACGATCTCATGGGCCAATTGGCCCTCGGCCTTGCCGCCAATGATGACCGGCGTGATGCCCGCATCTGCAACCCGTTTCGCCAGTTCAGCATAGTTCTCGACCGGCCAGCGCTTTGCCTCCCGATGGGCGGAAGCGCCGGGAATCAGCAGCATGTAGGGTTCTTCCAGGCTGAAATAGGCCGGCTGAAGGCGCGGCGCATCTCTCAGCTTCGGGCGCACCCAGGACAGGTCCGGCTTGGGCGCGCTATTGCCCAGCCAGCGGCCATCCGGTGCAACGCCCGCCACTTCCAGCTGCTCGGCCAGACGGTCAATTGAGTGCATCGTCTTGCGCTCGGCATTGTCATGAAAGAAGGCCGCCTTCTCATGATGGCCGGACCAGAGCGGTGCCTTGCCGGTCTTGTTCAGGGCAGTGAAATAATTCTTCGTCCGGCCGCTGGTCTGGAAATCATAAATGATATCGTACCTTGCCTTGCGAATGCGCGAGATCAGAGCCGCCGTGGCCTTCATCGTTTCCGGGCGACCATCCGTCTCCACGGCATCGACATAGGGGCAAAGCTCGGCAAATCCCTTGTAGGGCGGCGTGGTCAGCAGCGTGATGCGCGCTTTCGGGTGATGCTCACGCACAGCTTTCATCGCGCCGAGGGCCAGCACGAAATCGCCCAGCGCGCTGAGCTTGATCACAAGAACATTCTCGGCAGCCTCGCCCGGATTGACCGGACTGGCCGATTTGACCGATTTCGCCATTCGGGCCTCGATTTCCCCTATTCCAGCAAGGTCTTATAGACCCCGAGGGTCGCGGCCTGAAGCCCCCGTTTTGAGTAATGTTGCCGAATATGCTGCTGACCGGCCCGTCCCATGCCATCCCGGGCCAGCGGACCGACCGACAATAGCGCCCGGATTGCCCCCGCCAGCGACTGCGCATTGCCCGGCTCGACCCGCGCGCCGGTCTCCCCTTCGATCACTGTTTCGCGCCCGCCGCCATGATCGGAGACGATCACCGGCTTTGCCATCGCAGACGCCTCCGCCGCCACACGCCCGAAGGCTTCGGGCCGCACGGAGGGGGCCAGCACAATATCGCTCGCCAGATAGGCCGCCGGCATGTCCGAAATATGCTCCGACATGATCACACCGCGGTCGAGCCCATGCGCGACCACAGCCTGTTCCAGCCGCTCGACATACCCCTTGCGCCCCTGTGCATCACCCGCCAGCACAAGTACCAGCTTTTCCCGCTCGTCTGGCGCCAGCATCGCCAACGCCTCAATGGCGACCAATTGGCCTTTCCATTCCGTCAGCCGTCCTGGCAGCAACAGGATCATGCGTGGATCGTCCACCAGGCCGAGCCCTTCGCGGATAGCCTTCACCCGCGCCACCGGCACGGCGGTCGGGTCGAATGCCTCAAGGTCCACGCCGCGCGGAATGGTGACAACCTTCTCAAACGGCACGCCATGCTCTGTCTTCACATGCTCGGCAATCCATTGCGAATTCGCGATCACCAGATCCCCCTTCGCCATCACGGAATTGTACCGCTTCTTCAGCTTGGTCTTGCCGGAATAGGCGCCGTGATAGGTGGTGACAAAGCGCACGCCCATCGCCTGCGCAGCCCAATAGGCGCTCCAGGCTGGCGCGCGCGAACGGGCATGGACCAGATCCACATGCTCCTGTGCGATCAGGCGCTTCAACTTGCCTTCATTCAGTTTCAACGTGATCGGGTTCTTGGATTTCGCGTCCATCCGGATCAGTTCCCCGCCCAGCGCCTCGAACGCCGCTTCCTGCCGTCCGCCCCGGCTGGCCAGCAACGCGCGCCCGCCCGCTTGAATGATGGCTTCGGTGACTTCCAGCACAGTCCGCTCTACCCCACCGGCAGAGAGTTCCGGGGCCACTTGCAGGATGGTCTTGCCGGTCAGGTCCGGAAAATCGGGCAAGGCGAATTCCCTCCACTCGCTTGACAGGCGAAACAGATGGAGGAACGGGAGAGGAATGACAACGTCCTATTTCACCTCACCCGAAGGCCGACGCCTTGCCTATCGCGCCACGGCCCCTTCCCGATCCGGTCTCACCTTTGTCTGGCTGTCTGGCTTCAAATCCGACATGAGCGGCACCAAGGCCACCGAGTTGGAAAGCTGGGCCATTGAAGCCGGGCACGGCTTTCTCGGCTTTGACTATTCCGGTCATGGCGAGTCCGATGGCGCATTCGAGGACGGCACCATCTCTGACTGGCGCGCCGATGCGCTCGCCGCAATCGACGCGCACAGCGCCGGGCCGGTCGTTCTGGTCGGCTCCAGCATGGGCGGGTGGATGGCGCTGCTCTCTGCCCTCGCCCGCAAGGATCGCGTGGCGGGACTCGTCCTGATCGCGCCCGCGCCGGACTTTACCGAAAAACTGATGTGGCCGGAATTCTCCGCCGAGGCGCAGGCCGAGATCATGGAAAAAGGTTTCACGCTGCGCCCGTCCGATTATGACGAGCCCTACACCATCACCCGCGCCCTGATCGAGGATGGCCGCACCTGGCAAATCCTGGACGCACCGATCGAACTGAATGTGCCGGTACGCATTCTCCAGAGCATGCAGGATGTGGATGTTCCGTGGAAACATGCCGAACGGCTGGTCACCGCGATTAAGAGCGACGACCTCGTCTTTACCCTGATCAAGGATGGCGACCACCGCCTGTCACGCGCTCAGGACATTGCGCGACTGAAAGCGACATGCGGCGATATTGCGGCGGCCCTCATCGACTGACCTTTCCCCGAGTTAATCGGAACAATGGCCGCGGCCAAACATTGATTTTGTGCAGGACGGGATGATCCGTCCGCCCGCGCTCCCTCACCACGGGTCGCAGCGTGGTTGCAACACAAGATCAAGGAGACATGCTTCATGTCAAACCAACGCGCACAAGGTCGAAAAATGGCAATCCTCGCCGCAGACGGTTTTGAGGAAATCGAGCTGACCAGCCCGAAGGAAGCCATTGAATCCGCAGGCGGTGAAACCAGAATCGTATCGATGGAAAAAGGCTTCATCCACGCCAACCAGCACCGCGAGCACGGCGACAAATACAAAGTTGACCTCTCGCTGGACGAGGCCAAGGCGGAAGACTTCGACGCGCTGCTTATCCCCGGCGGCCTGTTCAGCCCGGACGCTCTGCGCACGAACGAGACGGCGAAGCAATTTGTATCGGACTTCTTCAATCAGAAGAAACCTGTCTTCTCCATCTGCCACGGCCCACAAGTCCTGATCTCAGCGAATTTGGTCAATGGCCGCGAGGTCACCGGATTCCCGGCGATCCAGCAGGATCTGAAGAACGCAGGCGGTATCGTCAGAGACGAATCCGTCGTGGTCGATGGCGGACTGGTCACCTCCCGCTCCCCGGACGATCTGGGAGATTTCAACGCGAAGATCGTTGAAGAAATCTGTGAAGGCAAGCACGAGCGCCAGCGCGACTCGGTCACCGCATAACAGAAACGAATCCCCTTGACCTGCCCCCTCTCAATGAGGGGGCTTTTCTATGCTCCGTCCTCTGATTTCCAGACGGCCGCCAACCCCTCCCGATAGGTCGGGAATGCCGGTTGCCAGCCAAGCGCAGACTTCGCCCGAGCATTCGAAACGCGCTTGCATTCCGCATAGAAACTCCGCGCCATCGGGCTCAGCCCGGCCTCTTCGAATGGCACTTCCGGGGGCGGCGCAATGCCCATCAATTCGGCCGCATAGGCAGTCACATCCTGCGGCGGCGTGGGCAAATCATCACACAGATGGAAGATGCCGTGCAGATTCGGCCGTTCAAACAGCGCGTCCAGTCCGCTCGCAATATCGTCGACATGCACGCGAGAGAACACCTGTCCCGGCTTCACCGCACGGTGCGCCTTGCCGTCCCGCAATTTCTGGAAGGGAGACCGCCCCGGCCCGTAAATGCCCGGCAGGCGGACAATCCGCGCCGCGCCGTCCGTCGAGTCCATCCATTGCCGTTCTGCCAGAACGCGCGCGCGGGCGCGGTCAGATCCCGGATTGACCGGACTCCACTCCATCGCCCAGCCACCATTGAGGTCTCCATAGACACCCGTTGTGGAGAGATAGGTAACGCTGGCCGCGCCAGGCTCAGCGCAGGTCGCCGCGCGCGCGGCGGGGCAGCCGTCTGCATCCGGCGGCAAGGTGACCAGCCAGTGCGCGCCTTCGGGAAGGTCCGGCAGGCCCTGCCCGTCCCAGACCTGCGCGGCGATGCCATCTGCTTTCAAGGCCGCCGCCTTTTCCGCGCCGCGAACGGTGCCCGCAACGCCAATTCCACGGGATTTCAGCCGCCCTGCCAGCTTCAGGGCGCTATAGCCCAGCCCGAAAACAAAAAGCAGAGATGTCGTATCTGTCATTTGCGCTGGCCGCTCCTGTCGGGTCTAAGACCCCGTACTACAGTTTCCGGAGCCTTTGATCCATGTCCATCCTTGCCCTGGCCGTTGCTTCCTTCGCCTTGTCGCAATCTGCAGCCAGCGCCACAGTCGACACGCGCGAGGCAGAACGGCTGAAGGCGTGTGTCGCCAAAATCGAGGTGGACGCTGAAGAAGCCTATGAGGATGGGCTCGCCTGGACCTATCAGGGCAACCGCCCCGGCGCGCGCCAGTGCACCGCCCTCGCCCTGATCGCGCTGGGCCGTGAGGATGAAGGGGCGGCGCGCCTTGAACAACTCGCCAACTCCGTGGATGGCGGAACGATAGAGCAACGCGCCGAATACCTGACCCAATCGGGCAATGCCTGGCTTCAGGCCGGCGCACCGGAAGCGGCCATCGTGACGTTCACCAACGCACTGAAACTGAAGCCCGGCGTGCCGGATCTTCTGGTCGACCGCGCCAGCGCGCATTTGATGCTCGGCAATTGGGAAGATGCCAAATCTGATCTCGACAGTGCCCTGTCACGCGCGCCAAGCATGGCCATTGCGCGCCAGCTTCGCGCCGAAGCCCATCTCAATCTCGACCAGCTGGACCTCGCCATGACGGATATAGACGCCGCCATGGCTGCCGATCCGGAAAACATCGACACGCTGGTCCTGCGTGGGCGTGTGCGCGAGGCCATTCGCCTGTCCGAAGTGCGTGTACTCAGCCCGGATATTGTGGACTGAGTTTCAGCCCTATTCCGGCTCGGGTAGAGCCATCAGGCCCCGGGCGGTCATCCATCCCACGAACTGGTCAAACCAGGCGTCCGCCGTTGCGCCGCGCTTGTACGACCCGAAACCGTGTCCCCCATTGTCATAGAAATGCAGCTCGACCGGCTTGCCTGCGGCGATCCATGAATCGACGAGACCAAAGCCCTGCCGCCCGAACAGGGAATCATCCGCCGCCAGAGCTGTGAACAGCGGCGGCGCGTCTGCCGGCACATCGACCGAAGTCATCGGTCCATAAATGTGCCCGATGAAGTCTGGCTTGGGCGCGTCACTTTCATCAAGAGTGACCGCCATCGTCGTGATCGCCCCAGCTGAGAAGCCGAGCATACCGATACGGTCTGTATCAACGCCCCAGTCTTCGCTCCGGGCTTCAACCAATCGCAACGCCGCTTGCGCATCCTCAACGGCCGCCGGAATGCCCTGCATGGCATCAATCGGCTCCATATCCGGCGTCGGCGCAAAGATACGCTGGATATGTTCCGAGAGCTCCTCCTCAGGTTCCGGCGTTTGCATTGTGCGGTATTTCAGAACGAAGGCCGCAACCCCCTGCTCTGCCAGCCATTCCGCTATGGGGTAGCCCTCATTGTCGATGGACACGAACTGGAATGCACCGCCGGGCACCACAATCACCGCCGCGCCATTCGCTTTCTCCGGGTCCGGCAGGACAGGCAGCAATGTGGGATGATTGACGTTGCGCACCCAGCGCTCTGTGCCGATGCTCGTCCATATCTCCGTATTCGCACCGACCGCCTCCGGATCAATGAGCGGGATCGCCCCCTCGTCCACTTGCGCAGGAACACGGGTCATGCCCTGCCCGTGGGCAGTAGCCGGGATCGCGGCAACACACAGCGTGAGTGCGAATAAGCAGGTCCGGATCATGAGGGGCCCCTTTCAGAGATCAGCCATAACGCGATTGCAGCATGGCCCAGGCCGCCCGCAGGCCGCAAGGTGCGCCGCCTTCTGGCCGTCCATATTTTCCGAGCCGCCAGGCCCAGACATCGAAATGCATCCAGCTCGGCGCGTCGACGAACTGTTTCAGGAACAAGCCCGCCGTGATGGACCCGGCAAACCGGCCGCCGGAGTTCACAAGGTCTGCAATCGGGCTCTTGAGATCGGCGAGGTATGGGTCCCAGAGCGGCATGCGCCAGACCGGGTCGCCCGTTGCCTTTGCGCCCGCCTCGATGCCTTCGGCCAGGCTTTCGTCATCAGTATAGAAAGGCGCGAGTTCCGGCCCCAGCGCCACGCGGGCTGCGCCGGTCAGAGTGGCGAAATCGATCAGCAGATCCGGCTTTTCCTCGCAGGCGCGTGTCAGTGCGTCCGCCAGGATCAGGCGGCCTTCCGCATCCGTATTGTCGATCTCGACGGTCAGCCCCTTGCGGCTGGACAGAATATCTCCCGGACGGAAAGCGTCGCCAGCAACGGCGTTCTCGACCGATGGCACATACAGCTTCAGATGCACCGGCAGGTTCGCGCTCATGATCAGGTGCGACAGCGCGATCACATGCGCGGAACCGCCCATATCCTTCTTCATGATGCGCATGCCGGAACCGGGTTTGATGTCGAGACCGCCGGAATCGAAGGTGACCCCCTTGCCGACCAGCGCCACGCTCGGATGAGACGGGTCGCCCCATTCCAGTTCCATGAAGCGCGGTTCGTACACAGCGGCGCGGCCCACAGCGTGGACCATTGGATAATTGTGGGCCAGCAAATCGTCGCCAATAATCGTCGTCAGTTTCGCGCCGAAGCGTTCTGCCGTGTCGGAAATTGTCGCCTGAATATCCTGTGGGCCCATATCGGCCGCAGGCGTGTTGACCAGATCGCGCAGCAACGCGCAGGCATCCGCCTCACGGCTCAGCGCGTCGGCATCCTCGCTTTCCGGAATGACGAGCTTTGGTGGGGTCGCCTTGTCCTTGAGGTAGCGATCAAACCGGTACGCGCCGTCAGCCCAGCCAGCAGCGATGTTCTTGAACGGCATGCCGCCACTTTCGGCGACAGAATACGACCCCTTGGGCAGCTTCGCCGACAGGCCGGCAACAGCCAGCGCATCCGTGCCCTTGCCCAAACCAAAGAGTACGCGTGACAGCTCTCCCGTCTCCCCCGGCACCAGCACGATCTGACCGGCCGCTCCTGTGAATTCCTGTGCCTTGGCCAGCGCTCGCGCAGATGGGAACGGATCGTTCTCCAGCTTTTTGAAGGCAGCAATTGTGTAGAGGAAGACGTCAACGGCGCCCTTTGGGTCGGCGGTGAAGCTCTTATGCATGGAATTCTGGCCTTTCGAGGCGAAGAGTTAATGAAATCTGCCGGGGCGTTAACCGATCCTTGACGCCCTGTCGGCAAGACTCACGCAGGATTAGGCCAGATACTGACCCGGAGCCCGCTCATGTCCAGAGCCAAAACGTCTTTGACTGCACTGTGCCTCGTACTGGGAGCCTGCGCGACGACGCCGGACCCGGAGGCGGAGGCTCAGGCCGAACTGGCACGCGCCATCGAAGACGCGATGACACCTGCCACGGCAGAAGAAATTGAAGCGGCCAACAATTCAGATCCGCTGACCAAGGCCAATTTCTGGGCGAATGAATACACCAAACGCCCCGAAGACCTGGACGTTGCATTGACCTTCGTCGCTGCGCTCAGAGGCATCGGCTCGAATGAACGCGCCATCGAAGTGCTGTCGCAATCCCTGATCGTACATCCGGACAATCCGGACGTGCTGATGACGCTGGGACGGGTCTTTTCCGCCGAGAACAATCTGATGGGCGCGGCACGCGCGTTTGAGAAGACGGCCATTGTCGCGCCTGACCGGGCCGAAGCCTGGTCTGCATTCGGCATCACTCTGGACAAGATGGAACGCCATGACATGGCGCAAGCGGCCTATGACAAGGCCTTGGCGCTGGAGCCGACACGCACGTCAACGCTGGCGAATTACGGTCTGTCTTTGGCCTTGCAGGGTGATCTGCCCGCCGCCGAGGCCAAACTGCGCCTTGCAGCCGAGCAACCGAATGCGGACCTGCGGGTGACTGAGAACCTCGCGCTGATCCTGGGGCTCCAGGGCCGCTATGATGAGATGGCCGCCGTTTCCAGCCGCTTTGCGCCAGAGAGCATCGTGAAGAAGAACACGGCGCTGCTGCAACAGATGATACAGCCCGTGCGGTCATGGGAAGCGCTCGAGGAGGACTCCTCCGTGCCAGCTCAACCGCCCGCTGAATTGGCAGAGCCGCCGAAAGCTGCCCCAACGCAGCCTGTCGATCAGTCCGCTGTCGGCCTTGCTGGCCCCTCCAAAGCGGAGGAAGACACCCCTGCCCCTGCACAGGCTGGCCTGAGACTTCGCCGGACACCGGGCTGATACTTCTGCCGCACACAGAAAAGCGCCCATCAGCCAAAGCCGATGAGCGCCCCTTCTGAAGTCACCCGGACCTCAGCCCCAGTCTGAATGCGTTGTCTCAATTGCCGGCGGCGACGATGCCTGGTTCTTTTCCTGAGATGCCTTGAACCCGATATAGGCTGGCCCCAGCACGACGAGGAACAGGACCGGCAGGAAGAACAGGATCATTGGAACCGTCAGCTGCGCAGGCAGTGCGGCCGCCTTTTTCTCAGCAGCCGCCATGCGCATGTCGCGGTTTTCCTTGGCCATGATGCGCAGGGCGTCGCCGAGCGGCGTACCGTAGCGCTCCGCCTGTCCCAGCGCCATACAGACCGCCTTGATACCGTCATTCCCGGTACGCTTTGCGAGGTTCTCATACGCCTGACGACGCTCTGGCAGGTAAGACAGCTCCGCCACGGTCAGGCCGAACTCTTCCGCCAGTTCCGGTGATGCAGATCCGATTTCCTGACTCACTTTTGAGAAGCCAAGCTCGATCGACATACCCGCCTCAACGCAGATCAGCAGCATGTCCAGCGCATCCGGAAAGGCACGCATGATCGATTGCTGGCGCTTCTGGGCCATGTTCGAAACATAGAGGTTCGGTGCATAGAAACCTGCTGCGGCACCAAATAGCAGCGAGCCATATTTCAGCATCGGCGAGAAGCCGTGATCATTGACGAAGAAGATGTAGAAAAACATCAGCAGGGCGCCAGCGAAAGGCAGCGTCATTCGCGCAAAGTAGAAGGCTGACAATGGCCCCGGCCCCCGCAGACCGGCCTTGGACAGATTGTCGACAATGTTCGGATCTTCCAGCGCCTTGGCCAGATTCAGCTTCGACGAAATGTTGCCCACCATGGAATCGTCCGTCCGGCGAAGGCCTTTCGGATTGTCCAGTGCGGCGCGGCTCTGCTTACGAAGTTTCTCGCGCTGTTCCGTGACCGCCTTCAGGCGCGTTTCCAGTTTGTCCGTCTGCAGATATGGCAGTAGGACAGAAATCACGGTCGCGAACACGGCGAGTGCGACCAGAAGAGCTGCAATCGCATCAGGCTTGGCGAGTGATGTAAGAATATCTCCCATCTGTCGCCCCTACATGTCGAAGTTGATCATTTTGCGCATAACGGCAACGCCCATCATCATCATGACCACACCGATGGTCAGAAAGAGATGGCCCGTATCCGTCGTGAACAGCTGCATCACATAGGCGGGCGTGGTCATGTAGACGAGAAAGCCGACCACAAAGGGCAACGCGCCGATGATCATGGCCGACGCCTTGGCCTCGGACGACATGGCCTTTACCTTTTCGCGCATCATCTTCCGGGCACGAATGACGCTCGACAGATTACCCAATGCCTCAGACAGGTTACCACCCGCCTTGGACTGGATCATGAGCACGATCATGAAGAAGTTCACTTCCTGAAGCGGCACACGCTTGTAGAATGTGTTCAGCGAGCGCTCGAGCCCTGCCCCCATGGCCAGATTGTCTGACAGCATAGCAAATTCAGTCCGCAGTGGCTCAGGGGATTCCCGAGAGATGATCCGGACACTTTCATTCAACGGCAAACCGGACTTCACACCCCGAACGATAATATCCAGCGCATCAGCGAACTGGTTGATCATTTTTTTGTTTCGGCCATTGGTCATGAAATTCAGGATCATGCGCGGCAAGCCAACGGCGCCAACAAAGAATGCCGAGCCAACCAGGATCGGACGGCTCTTCAGGGACACGCCGCCAATCACGAGGCCATCGAAACCAAGCGTATAAACCAGACCTCCAATCAGGAGGCCCAGCACGAGAGAGAGCATCCAGAACGCCGCGACGGGAATATCCAGCCCGGCTTGCGTCAAGCGGGACTTCAAGTTCTGCGGTCGGATCGCCTTGCGCCGCTCCTTGTCCTGCTTGCGCATATTGTCCAGCATTTCCTGGGTTTTCTGGCGGCGCTTGGCGGTTTCGTCCATAGCCTTCCCGCGCTTGCCAGCCCCGGACCCGCCGGTGCCGATCGCCTTGGCGCGCTTCTTCGCAGCCGCGTCGGCGCTATCGCCTGTCAAGGCGAGGCCCACGCCGACAATGGTCAGGAAGGCAAGCCCGGCGATTGCATAGATGATGAGTGAATTATCCATCTATCAGGACCCCAGCTCGTCGAGAGCCACAGCCAGGTCGCGCTCAAGATTGTAATAGGACGCCCGCTCCCAGAAGCGCGGACGACCCACGCCCGTGCCGCGGTGCGTGCCTGCGACTTTTCCGTCTTCGTCTTCGCCCTCGATTTCGTACTTCAGTACATCCTGCAGCACGATGGTCTCCCCTTCCAGCCCCATCACCTCGGTGATGTTCATGATCCGGCGGGAGCCATCCCGAAGGCGAGAGGCCTGCACAACCACATCGATAGACCCGACGATCATTTCACGGATCGTCTTCGCAGGCAGCGAGAAGCCGCCCATCGTGATCATGGATTCAACCCGGCTCAGGGCTTCGCGCGGGCTGTTGGCGTGCAGCGTTCCCATCGAGCCGTCATGGCCCGTGTTCATGGCCTGCAGCAAGTCGAATGCCTCCGGTCCACGCACCTCGCCCACAATGATCCGCTCAGGACGCATACGCAGACAGTTCTTGACCAGATCCCGCATCGTGATTTCGCCAGAACCTTCAATGTTCGGCGGGCGCGTTTCGAGGCGCACGACATGCGGCTGCTGGAGCTGAAGTTCCGCAGAGTCTTCGCACGTGATGACGCGCTCGGTCGGGTCAATGAAGCCGGTCAGGCAGTTCAACAGCGTTGTCTTTCCTGAACCCGTACCGCCAGAGATCAGGACGTTGCAGCGCGAATGACCGATAATGCGCAGAATTTCAGCGCCAGCTTCGGAGATCGACCCGAAATTAACGAGATCGTCCAGGCGGAGCTTGTCCTTCTTGAACTTACGAATGGTAAGGGTCGGACCGTCAATTGCCAATGGCGGCGCGATGACGTTCACACGTGAGCCGTCCAGCAAGCGCGCGTCACAGATGGGTGAGGAATCGTCCACGCGGCGACCCACCTGGCTCACGATACGCTGACAGATATTCATCAGCTGGGCATTGTCGCGGAAGCGAATATTCGTCCGCTCGATCTTGCCGTTTACCTCGATATATGTGGTGTCGGCGCCGTTGACCATGATGTCGGCAATGTCGTCCCGCGCCAGCAATGGCTCCAGCGGACCATAGCCGAGCACATCGTTACAGATATCGTCGAGCAGCTGTTCCTGCTCTGAGATCGACATTACAACATTCTTGATGCTGATGATTTCGACAACGATGTCGCGGATTTCCTCACGCGCGCTTTCGGCGTCAAGTTGGGCGAGCTGTGACAGGTCAATCGTGTCGATCAGCGCGTTGAAGATGGTCATCTTCGTCGCATAGTACTGATCCGTCTGCTGGTTGACCTTGCGCACGGGTTCCGGCTTGGGCTCGGGCGGTGGGCTTGCCGGCTTCGACTTCGCAATCGGCTTGGGTGCGCCTTTTACCGGCACAGGCTCCGGAACCGGAGGCTTCTTCGGCGCAGGCTTGGGTTTCGCCTCAGCCACTGGCACCGGTTTCGGTGTCGGCTTGGGCGCAGGTGTTGAGGCTGGCGTCAGCGTCTGACTGCTGGCAGGTCGTTTTCCAAAGGCCATACGAGAGATCTCCCCAGGATCACTTTCCCAGCAACTTCTTAAGGAATGACTTTTCCTGAGGCACGACAGCGCGTCCACTGAGCGTAGAGGCGAGATGATCGATGGCCTGAGATGACTTGGATTCAGGCGCTGTCTCGGAAATCATCTGGCCATTGTTCGCGGCTGTGCCGAACAGTTCAGGGTCGAATGGCAAAATTACGTCCGGCTCTACGCCGATCGCTGCGGAGAAGTCCTTGGCGGGAATCTCCGGGCGCTTCGGCACACCGCTCATGTTCAATACAAGGCGTGGCGGATGGTCGTTCGGACGCTTGGCCTTCATCTGGTCGATCATGTTCTTGCCATTGCGCAGGGATGCGAGATCCGGCTGGCAAACAATGATAACTTCATCTGATGCGATCAGCGTGCTCATCATCCAGCTCGACCACATGTGCGGCAGGTCCAGAACGAGATACGGAACATTGCGGCGCACGCCTTCAATTACCGTGGAATAAGCTTCATCCGGAATGTCCATGATCTGATTGATCGTGGCCGGCGCCGTGAAGAGGGACAACCGGTCTGTCGGCTTGGCAAGCAAGCGCTCGATGACGGATTCATCTGCGCGCTCCGGGGCCAACAAGGCGTCGGCTACCGTTTGAGGCGTCTCCTGATTGAAATCCAGCGCCGTGGTCCCGAATGACAGATCCAGATCTACCAGTGTCGTATTGACCTTCACATTCTCGGCCAATGCCCAGGCCAGATTGTGCGCAATGGTTGAGGCCCCTACCCCGCCCTTAGCACCAACCACGGAGATCTGCTTGCCGATGAACGGCGACTCCGGATTGACGAACAACTCGCCGATGGACCGGATGATCTGAAGTGGCTGGAAGGGTGGAACAAGATATTCGCTAACGCCCCGCGCGATCAGCTGACGATACAGCGTGATGTCGTTTACGGCACCGATTACCATCACTTTGACGTTCTCGTCGCAATGCTCCGCCAGCGCATCAATTTCGCGCAAGACCTGAGCTGCCGAATCCGAAGATTCGATCAGAAGCAGGTTTGGCGTCGGGTTTTCGCTCATATAGGCGATCGCTGCCGGAATGCCGCCGGGGATGCACTCGACCGTTGCGCGCCCCATGCGCCGATCGTGGGAACACACTTCAAGCATGCCGCGTGTCTCTTCACGCTCATAGAACAGCTTGATGGAGATGGCCGGCAGCATCACGTCGCCACCCGAAGGCTCGCCGTGGCCGAACGCGCTAAGGTCCTGCTCGACCGGATTGTGAAGCGCAGCCCCGGACGCAGCATCTTCAGCGACTGCATCCTGCTCATCCGTTGCGTCATTTGCCGCAGACGGCCTTACAAGATCAGCCAGCGGATCGTCAGAAAAGACGTCTTCAAAGTCTTCGTCAAACAGTGCTTTTTCGTTAGACATGCTCTACCAAACCTTCTTCCCTCAGCCCTAGTTGCCAACCGCAGACGACACTTGGCCGGACTCATCCTCACTGCGCTCTGCTCCGGTGGCTTCCCCGGCCCGGAACTTCGTCAGGATCGTGTTGCGACGCAGCGCATCACCTTGTTCAAGCGGCCTCTGGCCGAGCAGGTCAGCAGGGTCCGCAATCATTGCCGCCATATTCGTGCGGATCGCACAGCCCAACGTCGGCAGTTCATTGTTCGAAGAAATGTCTGCCATATCCAGGCTGGCCAGCGACGGACAATCCGGTGCAATGGCTTCATAGGCCTGGAACGCCAGGATCAGCGGCTCGGAAATCTCTGAGTCAGCGCCATGGCTGCTGCCGGACATTTCCTCATAAGTGACCCCGTTTTCCCAAGCGATCTCGCGAGCCTCAACAACGGCCGTAACGGCCAGCTGAGGATTCTGTGAGGATTCCGGCAATGACATGATCAGCGGTCCGTGTCCTGCTGACCGATAGGCCGCAACGAAATTCTGGATCCGCGCCTTGTCGCTCAAGCTCAGCTCACTGGCTGCCGGATGAATATCGATTTCAAGAAACTCGGTTCGCTTTGCCACACCGATCTGGTTTCGGTCCAACGGCGTCCCCTGAAGATAGGACGCTGGCACTGCGGTCGGGGCCTGGCTCGCGCAGGCTGTGACAGTTGCCACGCCGACAATGGCGGCAAATGCAAAAGAAGATGTCTTCAATCTGGTCATTCCCGGTCCCCTATTCCTCAATGAAGCCAACAGGCGCACGATAGGATTCTGCATCCACTTTCGCGCCGTTCTTGCCATACTGTTCGTTCAGCTTGCCGAAGAAGATCGTCTTGGCGTCAGAGCTGTTTGCAAAGCCATCCGCAGGCGTCCGCAACTGATTCTTCGATGTCGGATCCACCAGATATGGCGTGACAATCACAACCAGTTCCGTTTCCGACTGAATGAAGTCCCGTGACTGGAACAACGCACCCAGAATGGGCAGCTTCTTGAGACCAGGCACCTGGTCCAGCGTCTGGCGCGACCGGGTCTGGATCAGGCCGGCCATCATCATGGATCCGCCGGACGGCAGCTCGATGGTTGATTCCGCACGCCGCACAGACAGAGCGGGCAGGGTTGCGCCTTCTACCGTGTAGACATTGCCATCCGCATCCGTCGTGGTGGAACTGGTGCCCTGAAACGCGCCTTCAGATGTCAGTTCGGAAACTTCGGTCGACACTTTCAGTGAAATCCGCCCTTCGGAGAGGACAACCGGCGTAAAGCCAAGGCCGACACCATAGGGTTTGAACTCAACCGTGATGCGACCATTGTTGTCTTGCCCGACCGGGACAGGGAACTCACCGCCCGCGAGGAATTTGGCGCTTTCACCCGACATGGCAACGATGTTTGGCTCTGCCAGTGTCCGAACGATTCCGACGCGCTCCAGCGCATTGATCTCTGCGCCGATACTCGATTGCAGATCCGATCCAACGTAATTCTGGTAACCTATGGTGCCGCCAAAACCACCAAGGCTCTGGCCCTGCACCGGAAAGCTGAGCGAGCTGCCAATGTCAGCATTCAGAGAATATGGCAGGCCGGGCGCCAGCGTCGTTGTGCCCGAATCCACTACGGTCCCGCTGCCATTGTCCGTAAATAATTGGCGCTCCACAAGACGCGACAGATCGCCAAAACCAGGCGAGCCGGTCAGATTGATGCCGAGCTGTTTGACCGCATTGCGCTGCATCTCCACGATGCGAACTTCCAGCATGACCTGGTCCTTCGCGGAAATATTGATCATGTTGATGACCTGCGTTTCGTCACCCGCCCGAACATAGGCAGAGACCAGCCGCTCTACCGCATTCGATGCAGACAGACTGTCGGCCGTGCCGGTCAGCACGACGCTGCCATTCACACCTTCGATCCGCACTCTCGCATCCGGAACGTGGCGCGCGACAAGCTGCTCCAGACTGGCCATATCCATCTCGACACCGATTTCCAGGTTCAGGATCTGGTTTCCTGCCCGGTCAAAGACGAATGCATTCGTCTGGCCGAAATTGACCCCGCGAAAGATGATGCGCTTGGCAGTCTGCACAACAGCATCTGCAATTTCGGGATTGGTAATCACAACGTCTGCGGCTGGCTTGTCCAGCTCGACTATCATGGACTTGTTCAGGCCCAGTGTGACGCGCTCACTATAGTTTGACTCACCGGGATAGGTAATGTTCGCCCCGATTGATTCTGGCGCAGCAACTGCTGAAGGTGCGAACGCCAGAGTCAGCGCAGCAATACCTGAAATGAAACTCCGCTTACCCACGATCAGCTACCCCCTGGCCCGGCGCTGGTCGCCTTGCCACTACGATATATCTTGATACCGCCATTGCTGCTTCCCCCCGTTTCGAGCAGGTCAACCCGCGCATCCCGCTCGAATGTGTCGCCAACATCAGACCATGGGCGCAACGACAGGGTCAGACGCCCCTTCCGTTCGGCCAGGGCTATCAGTTCGGCTTCCTTGTTGTTCACTTCCAGCGTTGCAGTGTTCCCGACCTGATAGGGCCCTTCTGTCTCGCTGTCCTTGGTGTGGATCTGGTCAATAGCCAGCACCCGTACATTCTGGAGTATCGTCTCACTGGTCGTCTGCTCGGCAGGCGCGCCATCCGGGCCCACAAAGGTCATCTGGTAAGTCATGATCACATCAACATAATCATTTGGCAGGATGAATCCGCCCGAAGCGGATTCGGTAGAAATCTCGACAGATATCGCCCGCATGCCCGGCGTGACGAGCGCGGCCATCGTTCCGGTGTCGCCTTTGGCTACCAGTTTTTTCGTCAGGATGGGTTCCAACTCGAACATTGGGATACGCACTACCGTACCGGCCCACTCTTCGATCGCCTCAGGAGAAGACTCTTCGGTCAGGTACCCTTCAACGACATTGTCCTCAGGCCAGTCAGCCCATTCAAGATCGTCTACGGTCACTACATCACCGATCATCAGGTCTCGCGCTGCCACAAGAACCTTCGTTTCGGATACTTCCACCGTCTCGACCACAGTCGACTGGACTGGCTGCGATGGCGTTGCATCGACGAGGTTTCTGACAAGAAACGCCGCTGCGATGGCGGCGATGGCAGCGCCGATCAGGATAATCAGCCGAACTGGTGACATGAGGCCCCACTCCTCCGGAATTCAAGACACCTCGGATGATCTGACGCATTCAGATTCACCCGGTCAGAGCGGACATTTTCACAAGGCCACTAAAGCATCGTTAACTGAAAAGACCGATCCGGTTTAAGATTTCCGAAAGGAATGGAGAACTGCCTCCCGCTGCAAACACGCCCGCTGTAATGGCCACTGCGTAAGGCACACCCGCCTTCTCTTCGAACGGCGCGCGAATGGCCCCCGGAAGCGCCTCGGCCGGCATATATTTTCTTACCGCAAGGATGAGAAGTGCACAGCCACCACCCGCCACAGCCATCATGAATACGAACGGAATCGTTGCATTTGGCCCAAGCCAGAGAATCACGGCGGGAATCATCTTGGCATCCCCTCCCCCAAAGATATTGAAGGCAAAGAGCCCAAAGGCGATCAGGAACGCGCAGCCCGCTGCCATAGCATGTCCGCCAATGATCTCCATCGGGACGCCGGACACCGCTGCGGCCGGAACAAACAGGCCGGCAAGCGTCAAATTGAGCCAATTGGGAATGGTCAGCCGGTTGACGTCGTGCATCGCCGCAAAGACGCAGAGGGCCAGGAATGCGCTGGAAAGAATGGCCAGGATCATGGAGGGCTTCCTTCAATTCAATATGCAGGCCTTGTGACACAAAAGGCTGAAGGAAGTTTTGAGACAATCCGCCTCAAGAATAAAAGAAGCCGCCGGGACGTCCCAGCGGCTTCGTTTAATTAGAGAAAGCGCAGAAAATTATTATTCTGAAGCTTCTGCACCAGCACCGTCGATGCTGCCGGAAACGTTGGTGAACTTGTCGTTGACCGACGTACCAAGAGCAGTAGCGCCACCGATGATAGCGACTGCGATCAGAGCAGCGATCAGGCCGTATTCAATAGCCGTAGCACCAGACTCGTCTTTCAGAAAACGTGCAAACATTTGGAAACTCCCATCATGCAATTGTTTTTGCCCCGGCAAAATCCTCTACCCGGAACATGATCAACCCTACCCGACCATTCTCAACATCACATGAAAGAAAAGAGAAAATCCGTGAAGGCGAATGAGGGAACTATTAACCTTCTGAAGACCTGCAAATATTGGTCTTTTTCTGATTCGCGCTCCGTTTGTTCGGGTCGCGCGTAACCACTATATATATAGAATGCAAACACGACGGTAACCTAGTTAGGAAACGTGCAACCTTCTTCATACTAATGTGCCCATGCTGAAAACCGTGGAGTCGGCGAATGAGAATGTTTTCGAAAATGTGCACTTTGTCCGTGGTCGCCGTCGGCCTCGGCCAGGCGGCGATTGCCGGCCCATTGTCGGTTGAACTCAACAAAACCATTCCGGTCCATCTCCGCGGAACCGCCGCAAGCGTTGTGCTGGGCAGTCCCTCTATTGCCGATGTCGCCGTCCATGACGAGAACCTGCTTTTCGTGACAGGTAAATCGTTTGGCACGACCAACCTGCTCGTCTTTGATAAGGCCGGTCGCCAGATATATTCATCTGACATTGTCGTGGTTGCTGATGAGGCCAACCTCGTTACGGTCAATCGGTCCGGATCAAATTTCACATATGACTGCGTGCCCAATTGTCGCCCGACAATCAGCGTCGGTGACGATTCTGGACACTTCGACGAGCAGATCCAGCAGCGCATAGGCGTCAAGCAAATCACTGACGATTGATAGTCCGAACTCGCGCCCCTCGACGAAATCGATAAAATTCGATCTTTCTGATCAACAGCGTGCAAACCGAACTCCTGTATAGGTACCCTCTGACAAGGGGGCCTGTCCGGGTGATGAATATGGCTTTGCAACACGGAATAATCGCACCGCGCCTGCGCGCGAAGCTTGAACGCTGGTGTCAGGATCGGCGCGGCGCCACGGCAGTGGAGTTTGCCATTGTGGCCGCTCCCTTCTTCTTTCTCATCTTCGGTTTGATGGAAGTCTGCATGGTTTTCATCCTGTCCACCGTTTTGGAACACGCGCTGGGCGAAGCGGCCCGGAAGATCCGTACGGGTCAGGCGCAAGACAACCGGTTCACAATAATCGAATTCCGCAATGAGGTCTGTTCGAACTTCTACAACATGCTGGAGTGCGACGAACGACTCTACATTGACGTCAGGTCGCTGGACAATTTCAGCGCGGCAGACCTTACCTCCCCACTCGATGGGGATGGTGAGATCGATGACAGCGACTTCAAATACGATCCGGGTGCGGCCAATGACGTAGTCGCCGTGCGTGTGATGTACGAATGGAAATTGATGACGCCGTGGGTATCTGCGCCGCTGTCCACGCTTCCAAACAACCGCCACCTGCTTCAGGCCAATGCGGTCTTCCGCAACGAGCCCTTTGGAGATTGATCACGATGTCGAGAAAAACACTTCTCTCCCGGCTTAACCCCCGTCTCAAATGGCGCGGCGTACGCGGTATCCGCTACAATCAAGAAGGCGTGTCCGCTGTCGAATTCGCGCTGATCGCGCCACTTTTGCTGCTGATCTATCTCGGCGCGGTCGAGCTCAGCCTGCTGATGCGTGTGGACCGCCGCGTTACATCCACCACGGCTGGACTGGGAGATCTAACGGCACGTCTCGCCACGGTGACCGATGACGATATGGAAGAGATGTTCGCAGCAGCCGTCGTGATGATGCAACCCTACGACGCGGAAAAAGCCACGATGCGCATCACCAGTATCGTTGACAATGGCGATGGCCGGACGCGCGTAGACTGGTCGGATTCCTATCTGATGCCCGCCTATGCAAAGGGTGATCGGGTGACGGTACCGGACGGTATCGTATCCTCTCCTGGGTCAGTCATCATGGCGGAAGTGGTCTACACTTACAAAAGCCAGATTGGCGGCATCCTCAAATCTGATGTGACGATTGATGACAAATTCTATCTGCGCCCGCGTCGTGTGAACGAGATCGCGCGCGTCACGGATGGCGGTGGCGACTCGTTCGGGCCGACCAGCTAGCCCCCGGGTTCATCAATCCGCGGGTGCCTTGCCCACGCGCACTGTCGTCAGCACGGCAAAGCCCAGGAAGAACAGCAAGCCAATGGCGGACATGCCAACACGCTGGCTGTTTGACCAGGTCGTAAACAGTTCGATCAGCAAGGGTCCGATCCAGACTGTGACCGTTCCGGCAATCGCGTAGAGACCGAAGAACTCCCCCCGCATATGCGTTGGCGCAATGTGCACCAGCATGGAGCGGCTGGACGAGATGTTCGCCGTGGCAAACACACCGATCAGGGCGCCATTCAGGAGATACGTCACGTCCGACAGGCTGGAAAAGACTGGAGCGTTCCACAGCTCGCGGTTTTCAATCAGGCCGAACAGGATGGAGTCGCGCGTCACGGACAGGCCGAAAAGCAAGATGATCACGATGGCCATCAACTCCATCAGAAGCGCATTCTTCGGGCCGAGCTTCGAGTCGAACCATCCGCCGGCCACCCCGCCAACTGCCGCCCATATAGACGCCCAGATGGCGTAGACGGTGAGCTCGACAATCCCCCAACCGAGGAACAGGCTGACATACACGGCCGCCAATGCCAGCAATGCAAACATGCCGTCAGCATAGATCGTGCGCGCAATCAGGAATTTGAACGCTTCACGATACTGCGCGGCCTTTCGCACAGTTCGGATGACGCCCAAGGCCCCCTGCTTCACCGATGGGAAGAAAGGTGTCCCCTTCACGCCCGTATCCTTGGAATACAGGAAGAAAGGAATGATCATCACGGCCAGCCACACGGCGCAGATCGGACCGGCGATGCGGAAATGCTCATACTTTGATGTGTCGATCCCGAACAGCGGTTCAGCGAACGGCCAGCCTAACATGTCAGGCAGGGCGAACATGCCGATGACCGCCACGAACAACAGCGCCGCCGCTGCATTGCCCAGCGCCAGGCCCAACCCTGACACCGCTGGCAACGCAGAGGGCCGCGCCGCATCCGGCAACATGGAATTGTGGGTCACTTCACTGAACGTATAGGTCACATAAGCGGCAATCAGGATGGCGATGACCGTGCCCGTGGAGAAGCCCGCCTCGCCGGGCACCGCCCACCAAAGCAGGAAGCTGAGCACAGACAACGTGCCCAGGAACAGGACCAGCAAGGGCTTTCGCCGCAATCCCCGGTCAAATGCCGCGCCGAGGAAGGGCGCCGTCAGCGCTGCAATGGCGCCAGCCCATTTTGACAGGGACGCGACGACCGCCTGCCCCTTCGCTCCGGCCACTTGCCGCGCGGTCTCAGGGTCCATGCCGTCCAGCTCGCCACTGGCCATAATGTCCGCGCCGATAATGTCTCGCGCAAAATATGGCGCGAACACATAGATGATGATCAGGATGTAGTACGGGTTGCGCGCCCATTCGAACCAGGCCCAGGCAAATCCGGTCTTTCCGAGCGCTCCACCTTCCCCTGCCGTGTGGGTGCCTTGTGCTGCCACAATTGCAGCTTCCTCATCCTGCCCCGGCGAAATGGATGTCTCGGTCATGAATTGTCCTCCCAAGTGCCGTTTCCCGGCATCTGTCGCCTAGCGTGCACATTCGAGCGGGAAGGGAAAGCGGTTTTGCGGCTGTCGCTGCGTCAGCCTGACAGCTTTTCTGCGAGGTCTGCAGCATACTTGGTGATGTCGCCTGCGCCGAGACAAACCACCATTGCGCCGGGCTCTGCCACACCCTTCAGCACTGCCGGCAGCGCGTCGAGAGATTCGATCGTCGCAGCGCCGCGATGCCCATTGCGTGCAATGCTGGTGACCAGCGTTTCATGGTCAAAGCCTTCGATCGGGCTTTCACCCGCCTCATAGACCGGCGCGACCAGAACATGGTCGGCCTGGTCAAAGCAGCGCGAGAAATCCTCGAACAGGTCGCGCAGGCGCGTATAGCGGTGCGGCTGGCACACGGCGATCAGCTGGCCCTGCCCTTGCATCGCGCGCGCGGCCTTCAGCACGGCTGAGATCTCGACCGGGTGGTGCCCGTAATCGTCGATGATGCGCACAGGTGGCTGGCCCTCGACGGGCGTCCATTCGCCGACCTGGGTGAAGCGGCGCTTTACCCCGCCGAACTGGCCCATCGAAGTGCGGATCTGTTCATCAGTCGCACCCAGCTCCAGTGCCACGGCCACAGCTGCCAGGGCGTTCTGCACATTGTGCTCGCCCGCCATCGGCAGGGTCAGCCCTTCAATCATGCGTGGCTGTGCCGAGCCCGGACGACGCAGGGCGACATCGAAATGCGCGCCGGACAGGTCGGTGTTCAAATTGATGGCCCGTACATCCGCCTGGCGGTTGAAGCCATAAGTGATGCGCCGGCGGTCTGTCACCCGCGCGGCCAGCCCCTGCACTTCCGGGTGGTCCGTACACAGGACGGCAAATCCGTAGAAAGGCAAGTTCTCGACGAAGGTATCAAACGCCTCGCGCAATTTTTCCATGCTGCCGTAATGGTCCATATGTTCCGGGTCGATATTCGTGACCACGGCGCAGGTCGGGTGCAGCTTGGCGAAGGTTCCATCGCTTTCGTCGCTTTCGACCACCATCCAGTCGCTCTCGCCCGCCTTGTAGTTCGAGCCATAGGCATGGATGATGCCGCCATTGATGACGGTCGGGTCGATGTTCGCACCATCCAGCAGCGCCGCGACCATGCTGGTCGTCGTCGTCTTGCCATGCGTTCCGGCGATGCAGACCGTGTATTTCAGGCGCGTGATCTCTGCCAGCATATTGGCACGGCGCACAACCGGAATGCCGGCAGCGCGGGCGGCGTCCACTTCGGGATTTCCGGATTTGATCGCCGTGGAGATGATGACGGTTCCGGCACCCTTCACATTTTCGGCCTTGTGGCCAATGAAGATCTTTGCGCCGCGCTCTCTCAGACGCTGGATATTGTCGGATTCACGAATATCCGAACCCTGAACCTCATAGCCCATCGTGATCATCACATCCGCAATGCCGGACATGCCAATGCCGCCGATGCCAACAATATGCGCCGGGCCAAGGTCAAAAGGAGTGGGAGAGGTCATGCGTGATCGTCCAGATAAGAAAGCGGGAACGCCTAGCGATACCGTGACGCGGGAGCGGGAAGCAAGCGCTGCTTCTGCACGACGCATTCATGAAACCTGCCGGCGATATTCTTGAACCCTGAAGATGCAGTCCCAACATGACTGGAATGAGGCGCGATTCGGGTGCTTCAACGGTTTGGGAGCCTCAACCATGAACATGCATCTGGCCCAGCTGAATGTCGGCCGCCTCGCCGCCCCGACTGATGATCCACGCGTCAAGGAGTTCATGGACAATCTCGACCTCGTCAACGGGATCGGCAAATCCATGCCGGGTTTCGTCTGGATGATGGAAGGTTCAGGCGAGCCCGGCCAGGGCAACACCGAGGCGAAAATCGGCGACGACCCGCAGTTCGTCGCCAACCTGACCGTCTGGGAAGACGTCAAAAGCCTCGAAACCTTCGTCTGGGGCACCATTCACCGCAAATTCTATGAGCGCCGGACTGAATGGTTCGAGATGATGCGGGATATGCATTTCGTGATGTGGTGGGTGCCGGAAGGCCACCAGCCAACCTTGGAAGAAGCGATGGAGCGCCTTGCGCATCGCCGCGAGCATGGCGATTCCGACACCGCTTTCGGTTGGGAATGGCTGCGCGACGCTAAGATGCACAGGACGCACGCCTGCGCCCCTCGGGTGGCCTAAAGCTCCGCCACCCGCTCTGCCATGTCGGCAAGTTCCTTGGCCGCATTTATCTTTGCAGACGCTTTCGCCTTGGCTGCACGTTGTTTCAGTTCGTCCGTATCCTGCAAACGCGCTGTGATCAGCCCGCCCAGCAATTGCGGATAGAGATTGGTTTCCAGCACCATGTCTGCCGCGCCAATCTCTGTCAGCGCCTCGGCATTGGCGGCCTGGTGGTCATCCATGGCAATGGCCAGCGGGATCAGGATACTGGGCCGACCTACCGCCGCGATCTCCGACACCGTCCCCGCGCCGGACCGTGCAATGACGAGATGCGCTTGCGACAGCTTCTCCGGCATATCGGAAAAGAATGGCGACAATTCCGCCTCGATCTTCGCGCGGCGATACATATTGTCGACAAACGCGTACTGCTCCTTGCGAACCTGCTGGATCACGCGCAGGCGCGATTGCAACGGTGGCGGGATATGATCAACAATCGCCGCCGGAATTGTCTCGCCAATGATCTTTGATCCCTGACTGCCGCCAGTGATCAAAATGGTCAGCTTGTCGTCCGTAGACGGGAACGGATCATCGCGCCGCGCGAGAATGGCTTCTCGTACCGGATTACCGACCGCCAGATGCGCACTCCAGGATGGCAGCTTGTCCAGCCGCTCGAACCCGCTTGCCACCAGTTTGGCCTGCCGCGCAAAGCGCCGGTTCACCCGGCCCAGAACAGCGTTCTGTTCGTGAATAATGATCGGCACATTCATCCGCCGCGCCGCTGCAAGTGCTGGAAAGGCCGGATACCCGCCAAACCCTGCCACCAGCATCGGACGCGACTCGAACATCAGTTTCTTGGCGCGATTAATGCCTGCATTGATCTTCATGGCCGCCTTCGGCAGCGTCCAGGGCTTGCGGAAGTTCGGAGAGGCGGCCTGCACCTGCTCCAACCAGTCTGCCGGGAAGTCCTTGGCATATTTCGCGCCGCGCTTGTCAGAGATCAGGCCGATCCGCCAGCCGCGCGCGCGCATCTCGTCCGCAAAGGCGCGTGCGGGGAACATGTGCCCCCCGGTTCCCCCTGCTGCGATGATGACGAGCTTGTCTTTCGTGTCAGCCATACCGGCCCCTTGTGCGCGTACCTTGTCCGCGCACAAGTGCCAGCGCAAGGCCCAGTGTCAATCCCGTCCCGATCATGGACGAGCCGCCATAGGACACAAAAGGCAGTGTCATGCCCTTTGGCGGTATCAGAGCCAGATTTACCGCGATGTTTATGGCAGCCTGAAGGCCAAATAGCGTGAAGAGTCCGGCACTTGCCGCCCGTGCATACCCATCGTGCAGACGAGAGCTGGCGCGGAAGCCTCTCAGGATCAGCAGCACGAAAATGGCCATCAGCACGAGTGCAGCCACAAGACCGAATTCCTCGGCCATGACCGCGAAGATAAAATCCGTGTGCGCGTCCGGCAGATGGATCTTCACCTGGCCTTCCCCCGGACCGACGCCAAACAGGCCCCCCCGGCCAATCGCCTCTGCAGCCCGGTCGATCTGGTAGGTGTCTGCGGAGCTGGGATCGATGAAACTGTTCACCCGATACCGCACATGCGGCAGCAAGGCGTAAAGGGACGTCGCAAGCCCCAAGCCACCGATGGCGAACCCGGCCGCCCATTTCCACGGAAGCCCGCTGACGAAGAAAGTCACCACGAAGGCCGCCGTCAAAAGAGCCGACTGGCCGACATCCGGCTGCAACAGCAAGAGCCCGAGCGTGACCGCATAGAACAGGAAAGCCGTTACAGCCCAGGGACCATCCGGATACTGTTCACGTTGCGCCAATAGCCAGCCACCCAGAACGATCAGGGCCGGCTTCACCATCTCGCTCGGCTGGAGCGAAAAGCCGGCAATGCGCAGCCAGCGCTGCGCGCCTTTGGCTTCATGGCCGTAGAGCAGGATGAAGAACATCAAGGCGAGACTGGCGACGAATACGAATGTGGCAAACCGCCGGGCCCAGGCGCGGTCCAGCATACTGACCGCAACCATGATGATCGCGCCCAGCCCGACAAAACAGACCTGCCTCAGAACAAAGAAATAGGGATCGTCATAGCCAATGCGCGTCGCCGCCGATGGCCCGGCCGCGAGCGACAGGAGCAATCCAATTGCCATGAGAAAAAATGCGCCGCCGAGCAGGCCCCAATCGAGCGTCCGCCGCCACTCGGTCAGCCAGGACATATCCGAGCGTGCGAGCAGTGGGGTGGACGATACGTAGGTCAAGCCAACTCCTTTATCTCCTGCGGCATCATGGACTGAACGATGCTCCGGAACACATCTCCGCGATGTTCAAAATCGCGGAACTGGTCGAAACTCGCACAGGCAGGTGAAAGAAGAATGACCGGATTTTCGTCTCCGACCGCTTTTGCATCCTTAAATGCAGCCGCGACTGCTTTTTCGAGCGAGCCACAGGACTGAACAGCGACCTGCCCTCTCAGCGTGGCAGAGAATGGCTCCTCGGCCTCACCGATCAGATAGGCTTTCGTAATGTTCGGGAACAAGGGCGCGAGCGGCTTGATGCCTTCGGCCTTGGGCACGCCGCCAGCGATCCAGTAGGCATTCTTGTAGGCCTTCAACGCCTGCTCGGCTGCCTCGGCATTGGTTGCCTTGGAGTCGTTGACGAATTTCACGCCATCGATCTCGCCGACCATTTCCAGACGATGCGCAAGACCAGGGAAGGTGCGCAGGCCGTCCATGATCGCCTGCTGGTCCAGGCCAAGCGACCGGCAAGCCGCATAGGCCGCCGCAGCGTTCTGATGGTTGTGGCGTCCGGGCAGGGCCATGCAGTCGCGCAGATTGCCAATGTACTGGGCCTGCCCGTTGCAACTATCGTAAAGCCGTCCGTCCACGGCGCTGACGCCTCGGCCAAGCGCATAGGTGGACGAGGCCTGCAGGACCCGCGCCGGGCCATTTGCCGACAGACCGATGGCGATGGACTGGGTAATCACATCGTCAAACCCGATAACAGCGACATCGCGTTCTGTCTGGTTCTGGAAAATGCGCATCTTCGCGGCCTGGTAGCCTTCCATGCCGCCATGACGATCCAGATGGTCCGGTGTGATGTTCATCAGGACGGCCACGTCGCAATGCAGGCTCTTCACCAGATCCAGCTGGTAAGACGACAGCTCCAGCACATAGACCGCATTGGCATGCAGGGGCGCCAGGTCCAGGACGCCGGTGCCGATGTTTCCGCCGATGCGCACATCCCGGCCTGCCTGCTTCAGGATATGTCCGATCAGCGCCGTCGTGGTCGATTTGCCATTCGTGCCGGTGATGCCGACAATCTTCGGGCGGCCGCGTTCCGGCAATGCCTGCACGGCGCGGGCGAACAACTCCATGTCACCGACAATTGGCACATTGGTCATTTCCGCCATGCGCACGATGCGGTGTGGTTGAGGAAATTTGTAGGGCACGCCCGGCGACAGCACGAGCGCCGCGAAGGTCTGCCAGTCGCGTTTGTTGATGTCCGACAAGGTCAGGCCGGCGGCCTCTGCCTTGGCGCGGGTCTCTTCATTATCATCCCAGGCATGAACACGCGCGCCGCCAGCCTTCAGAGCCTTGGCAGCCGAGAGGCCTGTCCGGCCAAGGCCGAACACTGCAACATCTCTCCCCGCATATTCAGTAATCGGAATCATAAGTCTCCACTTACCTCAGCTTCAGGGTTGCGAGGCCCGCGAGGGCGAACAGGACGGACAGGATCCAGAACCGGGCGACGACGCGCGTCTCTGGCCAGTTCTTTTTCTGAAAATGGTGGTGCAGCGGCGCCATCAGGAAGATGCGCTTGCCTTCGCCGGTCAGTTTCCGCGTGATCTTGAACCAGCCGACCTGCATCATCACCGACAAGGCTTCGAGCACGAACAGGCCACCGATGATGACCAGCGCAAACTCATGCTTGGCTGCAACCGCCACGACGCCCAGCATGCCGCCGAGGCCCAGCGAGCCGGTATCGCCCATGAAGACCTTGGCCGGGTAGGCATTGTACCAGAGAAAGCCCATGCCCGCGCCAATCATGGCGCCAAGCAGAACGGCCAGCTCTCCCGTGCCGGGCGTGAACTGGATGCCGAGATAATCGGCGAACACGAAGTTACCCGTCAGGTAGGCGATCAGCGCATAGGACGCGGCGGCAAAGCTCATCGGCACGATGGCGAGGCCGTCGAGCCCATCGGTGAAGTTCACCGCGTTCGCGCTGCCGACCACAACGATCATTCCGAAAAGAATGAAGAAGGCGCCAAGCGGGAAGAAATAGTCATTCACAAAGGGCACGGCCACGCCGCCTGCAAAGGCCGGGTCAGCGGGCTCAACGCTCGTTTTCGGCGCGAGGTTGGCGATGGTCTTTGCCAGATCGTTCAGCGGCCCCCATTCGGCATGGCCTGCCGGTGTGTGTGCGCCGTGCAGGCCCATGATGAAGGCACAGGCCAGCGCCGCAATTCCGAAGCCGACCAGCAGGCGCAGCTTGGCCGAGACGCCCGCATCGGTCTGTTTGGAAACCTTGGCGAAATCGTCGAGGAAGCCGAGGAAGGCATAAGACAGGGTCACGAACAGGGTGACCCAGATGTACGGATTTTTCAGATTGCCCCAGAGCAATACACCAATGACCAGGCCGAACCAGATCAGGAAGCCGCCCATGGTTGGCGTGCCCTGCTTCGAGAGCTGGGCTTCCAGTGACAAGTCGCGGATCGGCTGCCCCTTACCCTGCCGGGCACGGAGGAAGTTGATCATCGCATCGCCGAACATCACCGTCACCAGGAAAGCCGTCACCACAGCGGCTCCCGAGCGGAAGGTGATATAGTTCAGAACATTGAATATACCGCTGTCTGCGGCCAGCCACTCATACAGCATCACCCAACCTTCGCGGTGCTTTCTGCCCCGCCTTCCATCTTACCCGTTGCCGACTCGCTCCATTGGCGAAGTCGGTCAGCTAGTTTCGCCATCCCGGACGCATTCGAGCCCTTGATCAAGAGCACATCTCCATCTCGGAGTGTATTTTGCAGAGGATTCCACAGCTCTTCCCAATTGCGTGCCCAGATCGGCTCGAACTGGGGCGGAAGTGAGTCCGCCAGATGAGTCATTTTGTCGCCTGACAGGAATATGGCAGCTGGCCCGGTATCTGCCACCGGATCCGCCAGGCCTGCATGCTCCGCATCCGATGTATCACCGATTTCCAGCATCTCGCCGAGCGCAATGAGGCGTCGTCCGCCACTGCGCCGCAAGAGGGCAGACAGCGATGCGCGCATGCTGGCCGGATTGGCATTATAGGCATCGTCGATCAGCGTGATCGCGCCGCCTTGTGGCAGGGCAATCTGTTCCGCCGTGCCCCGTCCCGGAGGCGGCGTGTACCCTGTCAGCGCCTCTGCGCAATCCTCGACCGCCAGCCCGGACTGGCTGGCCGCCAACACGGCTGCGGCAGCGTTCATCGCCCAATGCTCGCCAACAGCATTGATGGTGACCAGAACCGGCTTGCCGACGATGTCCAACTGGATGCGGCTTTCATTGCCATCGGTCTCATAGCCAACGACGCGGGCCGTGGCCTCGGCGCTTCGGCCAAAGCTTTCGAGATTTCCGGTCGGGCAAAAGCGCCGCGCGCGCCCGGCCAGGTATTCGAAGAATTCATCATCTGCGGGCAGGATAAACGTACCGCCAGCTTCAAGCCCGCTGAAGATGTCGGCCTTCTCATGCGCCACGGCGCTGAGCGATCCAAGCCCCTCAAGATGCGCCCCGGCAATGCAGGTGACAATGCCGGTTTGCGGACGAACCATCTGACTACGCGGCGCAATCTCGCCCGGCGTCGACATGCCGATCTCGAAGACAGCGCGGGTGGTTTCTTCCGGCATGCGCGCCAGCGTCAGCGGCACACCCCAGTGATTGTTGAAACTTTTGACATTCCAGTGCGCCGGGCCGAAGGCGCGATAGATCTGCGCCAGCATTTCCTTGACGCTGGTCTTGCCTGCCGAGCCCGTTACCGCTGTGCGGTGTGCGCCGCAGCGTACCCGCGCGGCCACACCCATCTGCTCCAACGCGGCAAGCACATCCTCGACCACGACTTGCGGCCCCAAACCGACCCGGCGCGAAACAAGTGCGCCCGCCGCCCCGGCGGCAAACGCCGCTTCGACAAAATCATGGCCATCGCGCTGGTCCGTCAGGGCAACGAACAAATCGCCCGGCTGCAGGCTGCGCGTGTCGATCGACACAGAGCCGGTCACCGCGAAGGGATCTGTGGCAGCGCCACCCGTCACGAGCGCAATATCTGAGGAGGTCCAGAGCGGCGCAGTCATCCGGCAACTCCCTTCAGGGCGTCGAGCGCCGTTTCCTGATCAGAGAACGGGATCACGTCCGCGCCAATGATCTGGCCGGTTTCGTGCCCCTTGCCAGCGATGACAAGCGTGTCGCCCTTTTGCAGTTCTGCGATCACTGTGCGGATCGCTTCGCCGCGATCCCCCATCTCGCGCGCGTCCGGCGCGGCTTCGAGAATGGCATGCCGGATCTGGTCCGGGTCTTCGGAGCGGGGATTGTCATCCGTGACGATCACATCATCGGCCTGGCGCGCGGCGATCTCGCCCATGAGCGGACGTTTCTTCGCATCCCGGTCCCCGCCGCAGCCGAAAATCACTTTCAGGCGCCCGGCCGTGTGCGGACGAACAGCCCGCAGCAATACGTCAAGCCCATCCGGCGTGTGAGCATAATCCACGAACACGCCCGCGCCTGCCTCGGTCTTGCCGACGAGTTCCAACCGGCCTTTTACGGGCTTAAGTTTCATCAGCCCGTCGACCACTTGCTCCGGCTCCATGCCGAGCGAGAGGCAGATTGCCGCCGCCGCGAGCGCGTTGAGCGCCTGGAATTCTCCAATAAGGGGCAGCTCAAATGGCTTCCATTCCACATCGCGCCAGAACAGGTTCAACACCTGTCCGGTTGCGCGCGGCATGATCTCGTCAATCCAGAGGTCTTCCCCGCGCCAGCCAAACGACACGACCTGAAGGCCATGATCTGTCGCGGCCTTTTCGAACACGTCACGATGGTCACTGTCAGCATTGACAATGGCCGGCATACCCTGACCGCCAAAATCACGGAACAGGCGCAGCTTCGCGTCGAGATATTCCTCCATCGTCGCATGATAATCGAGGTGGTCCTGCGTGAAGTTCAGGAACGCCACTGCCGACAAGTCCACGCCATCCAGGCGGTGCTGTTCCAGGCCGTGACTGGAGGCCTCCATCGCGCAATGGCTCACCCCCTGCCCGACCAGTTCGTGCAAGGTCTCGTGAATGGTCACCGGGTCTGGTGTTGTGTGGCCAACATCAATCTTGCCCTTCGGGCCGATGGCCCCGAGCGTGCCCATCGAGGCAGCAGACAGCCCTGCATTGGCCCAGATCTGGCGACAAAAATCGACCGTGGACGACTTTCCATTCGTTCCCGTCACGGCGGCAATCGTCTTTGGCTGCGCGGCATGAAACCGCTTCGCCGCCAGCGCCAGGGCCCGGCGTGGTTCGTCTGCAATGACGTGCGCTGCGCCCGTGACATCCACACCGCCCTCGGACAGGACTGCCACCGCGCCTTTTTCGACTGCTTGCGGAATGTAGTCCCGCCCATCCGACACAGTGCCCTTCAGCGCAGCAAACAGATAGCCCGGCGCGACACGGCGGCTGTCTGCCGTCATGCCTTTGATCTCGATATCGCCCTGCTCGATGAGCGGGAACAGGTCTTTCAAACTGGTCACAAGGAACTCCTCTTCTCCTCGCCGGAGCGGAGGGCTGCGCCAGCCGGGCGGATGTCCTCGAAGCGTGGGGCCAACCCGAGAAGCGGGGCTACACGCTCGATCATCCGTCCCGCTGCCGGAGCCGCATTGAACGCCGCCGTCGCGCCGATCTCCGATCCGGCCTTCGGATCATCCAGGGTGACGATCAGGGCATATTGGGGGCGATCATAGGGAAAGACTGCCGCAAAGCTCGTGACATTGCGGTCATCATCATATCCGCCATCGATCGGCTTCTCGGCGGTGCCAGTCTTTCCGGCGACGCGATAGCCCGCGACTTCGGCATTCTTGCCAGTGCCGGTGACCACCGCTTCGCGCATCATCACGTTCACCATGTCTGCCGTGAGGGCTGACATGACCCTTACCGGTTCAGGCCGCTCACGCGCAGGATCCATGAGCAGGGTCGGCTGAACCCGCTCTCCACCATTTGCAAAGGACGAGAAGGCCGCAAGGAACGCCATGGGCGATACGGCAATGCCGTGCCCATAGGACACGGTTGCGGAATAGAGATCATCAAACCGTTCCGGCAGGATGGGCGCGGAGCTGCCGGATAGTTCGATGGCTGCCCGTTCCATCAGGCCAGCACGGCGCAGGAAATCCTGCTGGCGGCGCGGACCGAGCTTCTCATTGATCCGCACCGTGCCAATGTTCGAGCTTTTGGAAATGATGTGCGTGACATCCGCATCGCCATAGAGCGGGTGATCATCCTCGATCGTGTACCCCCGGATTTCGAGCGGCTTGCGTACGTCAAACATCTCCTTGGGATGGATCACGCCCGCTTCGAGCGCGGCGGCGACGGTGAACGGCTTGAATATCGAGCCCAGCTCATAGACGGCGCCCGTTGCCCGGTTCAGGCGGGAAGGGTCAGTCATGGAAATGTCGATGGACCGGTTTGGATCAAAGGGTGGCCAGCTGGCCATCGCGCGGATTTCGCCAGTCTGCGCATCCATCAGGATCGCCGCACCGCCTTCGGCCTCGTGCTCAACGGCAGATATTGCCAGTTCTGCTTCCACCGCGGCCTGCACACCATTGTCGATGGTCAGACGGATCGGCTCACCTCCAGCGGCGAGGCGCTCGTCCTGGCTGTACTCGATGCCGCCTGCACCAACGCCATCGATGTTCGTATACCCGAGCACCTGACCAGCCAGCGTACCGCGCGGATAGGCCCGACGGCTCTCTTCTTCGAAGCGCAGGCCCTCAAGGCCCAGATCGAATACGGCCTGTCGGCGGCGCGGGGTCAGGCCGCGCTCTACCCAGACAAACTCCCGGCTCTGATCGGATAGGCGGCGCGTCATGTCCTCGACGTCCAGGTCCGGCAACACAGTCGCCAGGGCCTCAGCGACTTCAGCCCCGTCCCAGATCAGTTTCGGATTGGCGACCAGCGAATAGGCGCTAACAGATGTCGCCAGCAGCTCACCATTTCGGTCCACTATATCTGCGCGCACCACACGCTCGGATTTCAGGCCTTCGCCGCGCGCAGGGGTCTTCTCGCCCGCAAGCGAGAGATAGCCGGCCTTTCCAGCCAGAACGACAAACAGCGCGCCGATCGCAAGACCAGCCAGCCGTGTCCGGTTCCGGGAGGCTTCGCTCACTCGGGCGCCTCCCCGTCCAGATCGGGTTCAGGGGTCTTCACAGCCAGGCTGTTCGGCTCGCCCACCAGCGCGTCGAGATCGCCCTCGGAGGCCATCTGCTCCGGCTTCGGCGGAGCCATGCCCAGCTCGGTGCGGGCGTATTCTTCAATCCATTCGCGACGGCTCATATGAGACAGCTCCGTCTCAAGCAGCGCCTTTTCGGATTCTGCGGCTTCGATCTGGGCTTCAATGGCCATCAATTCAGCGGCGGTATCCTTCGCGCCGTATTTTGCCCGATAGAGGCTGACAATCAGCAGGCCGATCACGACCAGTCCAAACAGGAATGCGCGGCGACTCATAGGGCGTCCTCCAGATCCGAGATGGGCGGCAAATTCATGCCGTCGCTGGCTTCATCCTCAATGGCAGGCGCGCTGGTCCGGATCGCGGCCCGCAACTTGGCAGACCGTGCGCGCGGATTGCCTTCAACTTCGTTAGCACCGGGCAGGATCGCCTTTGAAACCGGGAGATCGAAGGTCGCCCCCGGCCCCTGCTCAGCGACCGGCATGTGACGCGACCCGCCGCCCGCCTTGCCGGCACGGTTCTTCAGCCATTGCTTGACGAGGCGGTCTTCCAGCGAATGGAAGGTGACAATCACCAGCCGCCCACCGGGGCGCAGAATCCGCTCTGCAGCGTGCAGCGCGCGGGCCAGCTCGCCCAGCTCGTCATTCACATACATGCGGATCGCCTGGAAGGTCAGCGTCGCCGGGTGGATGCGCGCGCCCTTGCGCCCGCCCACAGCGATCTCGACCGTTTCAGCCAGTTCCGTTGTTGTCTCGAATGGCGCGTCGGCGCGGCGCGCAACAATGGCCCGCGCAATGCGGCGGGACTGCTTTTCCTCGCCCAGACGGAAAATGATGTTGGCGAGATCCCGCTCAGCCATCTGATTGACCACGTCCGCGGCGCTTGGGCCGATTGCCCCCATGCGCATATCCAGCGGACCATGTTTCATGAAGGAAAATCCGCGCTCAGCCTGGTCGATCTGGAAACTGGACACGCCAATGTCCAGCACCACGCCGTCGACAGCCTCATGACCTGCCGCCTCGGCCAGTTCATCCATGTCACCGAAGCATCCGGGTAGCGGAACGAGTCGTTCCGTTTCCACCTGAAGCGCCTTGGCGCGGGCAATGGCGTCTTCATCCCGATCAATCGCCAGCAGGGTGCAATTCGCGGCGGTCAGGATGGCGCGGCTGTAACCGCCGCCACCGAATGTGCCATCAATGATCACGTCACCATCGCGCGGCGCGAGCCATTCGACCACTTCATCCAGCATGACCGGCTTGTGGCCAGTGTCCGCTGCAGGGAGTGCTGGGGAATCTGACGCCATCAGCCCTCTCCCCCATCAACAAGCTTCAATGCTGCGCCGCCATTTGCTTGCTGCATCAGCACTTCGGAATAGGCCTGGCCCAACGCCTCAAGCGTGTCTTCCTTGGCGGCCTCGGCAGCCATCGCATCGAAGTGCTCGGCATGGCGATCCGGATTCCAGATCTGGAAACTGTCCATATTGCCGGCGAACTTCACGCGGCCGTCGAGGCCAGCCGCCTTGATCAGTTCATCTGTTAGCTTGATCCGGCCGGTGTCATCCATCTTGAGGTCAGCCGATCCGGCGATGATGCGGGTAACCAGGGCCTTGCGTGCAGGGGAGTGGGGCGCAAGGCGCGTCAGCGTGGCGCGATACATCGCCATCAGGGCTTCACCGCCGCCTTCGAGACAGCCTGAACCATCCAGTGCCGACCACAGGAAGATACGATTTCCGCCACCCAACGCCGCGCGAAAGGGTGCGGGTATGGACACCCGTCCTTTAGCATCAATTGCGCTTTCATAGGTGGAAACAAACACCCGCTAACCCTGTCTTGAAATGCCTCAACCCCACATGGGTAAACCATGTATTAACGTGGAGTATCATGGGACAGTATGGGCCTCAATGGGCGCTGTGGATGAATCGAAGTATCCACACGCCTTAAACGCAGGAACAAATAACAAATATTAGCAGAACAAATCAGAACCTGCGGATGGGCCAGTATGGGCTTTGCGAAAATTTCCGTTGTGAATCAGGTTCCTGAAGCCCCCTGCCCGGTCCGCCAGGCCTGATCACGCCGGATATGTCATTTTTTGATGAATTCCACAGTTCGTTTCGCAAGCGACCTGATATCGGGCAGACCGACCTCTTTTCACTCACGCAATGCTTGCCCTCATTGAAAAAGCCCCGAAGCAATGCTTCGAGGCCTTCAAGTAATCAGCAAAAGCGTCCTGACTGAGATCAGGCTGGCGCGGTCGCTGTAACAGCTTCTGCAGCCAGAACGCGCGCCACGGCATTTACCACCGCGCCGATACGGATGCCTGCCTGCACCTGTTCCGCCGACAAGCCATGCTTGCGCAACTCGGCCTCGTGCGCGTCGAGACACATGCCACAGCCATTCACGGCCGACACGCCCAGCGAATAGAGCTCGAAGTCTGCCTTCTCGATGCCCGGCGCGCCGATCACATTCATCCGCAGCTTGGCTGGCAGGGTTTTGTAGGTCGGTGCGCTGATCAGGTGGATCGAGCGGTAATAGACATTGTTCATGCCCATGATGGCGCTGGCCGCCTTGGCTGCCTTGATCGCCTCGGGGCTCAGCTTCTCTTCCGCTTCGGCCCGCAGCGCGGTCAGCGTCTGCGGCTCGCCCACGGCATGGGCGCAGGCCAGGAAGCAGCCATATTTCTGTTGGTCGCTCAGCAATTGCTCGTTCATCAACGAACCGAGATTGAGCTTAAGGTCCTTCGCATAGTCAGGCAGCGAAGATTTCAGGGACTCGATAGACATGAATCCTCATCCTTCCGGGATCAGTAATTAGATTTCGATGTGACGGGAGCGAAGTGGCCCGACAAGCCTGTAAGGCTGGGTGGGAGGGGAGTGCCAACGTCCGTGGAACTGGGTGGACGATGGGCCTGCCGGGCCATGCGTCACGCTGATGGGAAGACGCTCCTAGGGGTGGGGGAGGGAGAGGAGCATCTTCCCGGGAGTATCAGCGTGCGCTCATTATATGCGCGAACTAGGCAGCTGGTTCCAAAGTTTCTCCGCCGACCGGGCGGTTACATGGGCACAGCTCGTCAGTTTGCAGGGCGTCAAGCACGCGAAGCGTGTCTGCCGGGCTGCGGCCGACGTTCAGATTGGTGACGTAAACGTGCTGGATGACGTTGTGTGGGTCGACAACGAAGGTCGCACGATAGGCAACGCCTTCAGACGGCTCGCGCACGCCCAGACCGTCAACCAGCTCGCCGCGCGTATCAGCGAATTGCCAGATTGGCAGTTCTGCGAGGTCTGCGTGGTCGCGGCGCCATGCCAGCTTCACGAACTCGTTGTCAGTCGAACCGCCGAGCACAACCGCGTCGCGGTCTTCGAAGTCGCCAGCCAGACGGGCAAATTCAGCAATTTCAGTCGGGCAAACGAAAGTGAAGTCTTTCGGGTAGAAGAAGATGACCTTCCACTTGCCTTCAAAGGAATCCTGCGTGATCGGCTCGAACGCGCTCTCGCCGTTCTGCTCATGCTGCATGAATTTCGGCTTTACGCCGGTGACAGTGAACTCGGGAAGCTTTTCGCCAATGCCAAGCATAGTGATTCTCCTGGGTAAGATTTTTTGCTGCCGGGACGGTGGGCCCGGTTGGGCTGCCTTTACGCAGATGCGGCAAAAAGAAAAATTGATAATTTCCATTCCCGGTATAGATGGAATCTATGATTATACCCACACTCCGCCAACTGCAGTATCTAGTGGCCCTTGGAGAGACCGGATCCTTCTCCAGAGCCGCTGAAGCGTGCCATGTGACGCAGCCTACCCTGTCGGCTGGCATCAAGGAATTGGAAGACCTGCTCGGCGTGAAACTGGCCGAACGCGAACCTCGCGGCGCGAAGCTGACCCATGCAGGTGAACTCGCCGTTTCACGCGCCAATGCTCTGATCAATGACGCGCATTCCCTCGTGCAATCCGTTCAGAGCGCTGGCGCCTTGCTGACAGGCCCCTTCCATCTCGGCGCCATCCCGACGATTGCGCCTTTCGTGCTGCCCGCAGCGGTGCGGGCCCTCAGCGAGCAATTCCCCGCCCTGAAACTGTACCTGCACGAAGAGAAGACCCCGCGCCTGATCGACCAATTACGGACCCGCACGCTGGATGCGGCCCTGATCGCCCTGCCTTGGGACGTGCCGGGAATCGAAATGCTGCCGCTATTCGACGATGAGTTCCTGTTTGCCGCGCCCGCCTCTCACCCTTTGGCACACAAGAACGCACTGTCGCCTGAAGACCTGTCTGGCGAGAACATGCTGCTGCTGGAAGACGGGCACTGTCTGCGCGACCATGCGCTGTCCATCTGCCGCATGAAGACGGGCAACTCGACCGAACAGGTTGCGGCAACATCGCTCGGCACCCTCGTCAACATGATTGCGGGCGGCCTCGGCGTATCATTGCTGCCAAAGCTGGCGACCAACAATGGCCTGAATATCGGGCCAGACGTGGCGCTCAGGGAATTCGTGAACCCTGTTGTTGGGCGACAGATCGGCATCGCCTGGCGCACCGGCAGTCCCCGAGAGGCCGACGCCCGGAAGATCGGCGAAATCGTGAAAGCCGCCACGCACCATTAGTCCCCTGCCCCAGTTTTCGTCACGGCGTAAGGATTGACGCCTCCTGGCACGGGGGCTATTAGATAACGCGTTATATAACCGATTATGGATTAACTCGATGTCGCAAGATATTCTGGAACAGGTTGGCTATCTGGGTCTGGCCAGCCGATTGAAACGCCTCGCCGACCGGCTACAGGCCGAAGCGGTCAGCGTGTTCGGCAATCGCGCCTATCCGATCCAGACTACGCATTTTCCCCTGATCGCCGCACTGGAGGCGAGCGGGCCGCTCAGCGTGTCCGCCGCAGTGGAGGCCACCGGCGTCAGCCAGCCCGCCATCACGCGCATTCACAATGCCCTGCAGGGCATGGGCCTGACCGATACGCGAGCCGTTGAGGGCGACAATCGCCAGAAGGAAATATTCCTTACACCCGCTGGTCAGGCGCTCGTCGCCGAAATGCGCGCCAGCTTCTGGCCCGCTGTACGCGACGCCGCGCAGCAGCTCTGCGCGTTTCCGGACCATGACCTGCTTGCCGAAATCAGCCTCGTGGAATCGCGCCTTGCCGAGCATCCGCTCTCTGCCCGGATCGAGCATGTCGCCAACCCCGCTGGGCTGGAAATCCTGGAGTTCACGGATGACCTCGCCCCGCATTTCGACCGGATCTCGCGCGAATGGGTGGAAGAGATGTTCCGGCTGGAGGCCGAAGACATCGCCATGATCGAAAATCCGCGCGCGAAAGTGATCGACAAGGGCGGTACGATTCTCTTCGTCCGCGACCCCGAGTTGGGCATCATTGGCACCTGCGCCTTGATGCCTATGGAAGATGGCGGCGTGGAACTGACCAAGATGGGCGTCCTGAGTTCCGCGCGGGGTCGTCGCGCCGGAGACTTCCTGATGCGCCAGATCCTGAAACGCGCCCGCGAAATGAAGGTGCAGGACCTGTTCCTGCTGACCAATTCAAAATGCGAGGCGGCCATCCGCCTGTATGAGAAGTACGGCTTTCGGCATGACGCGGAAATCATGCTCCGCTTTGGCCACCGCTATGAACGCTGCGATGTGACCATGTCCTATGCGATGCCAACCCCCAACTAAAAAGCCCCGCCGATGTGGCGAGGCTTTCCGTCCGGTCTTGGCCGGAAACTCCCTTTGCACCTTGGCCTAGCTTGCCTTGCGCTCGTCCCGCACGTCGAGATCATACTCACGCACCTTGCGGTAGAGCGTTGAGCGCCCGATGCCCAGGCGACGTGACACCTCGCTCATATGCCCCTCATAGAAATCAATCGCATACTGAAGGATATCGCGCTCGATATCATTCAACGCACGAATCTCTCCGACCTCATCCTGAATGGCAACCGGACCATTACCGCCGGTCTGGGGCACCGTATCGGCAGCCGCTGGCATGACGCCGGCAGGCGTTTGCGGCAACATGGACACATCCGGCATCTGGCCGGAGATCTGCGGGAAATCCTGCGGGCGCAGCTGATCGCCATCACACAGCACCACTGCACGGAAGACTGCATTTTCCAGCTGGCGGACGTTACCCGGCCAGTCATAGGCATAAAGCATCTTCATCGTGTCGTCGGCAACGCCGGACACCTTTGCGCCTTCGCTGGCATTGAAGCGGCTGACGAAATGATCGACCAGCGCCGGAATGTCATCGCGGCGTTCGCGCAGCGCCGGCATGTCGATCGGGTACACATTGAGGCGATAGAACAGGTCTTCGCGGAACGTGCCTTCGGACACTTGCTGCGACAGATCTCGGTTCGTGGCCGAGATGATCCGCACGTCCACCTTGGTCGGGCGGCGCGAGCCAACAGCGTCCACCTCCCCTTCCTGCAGGGCACGGAGCAGTTTGACCTGCGCATCCAGCGGCAGCTCCCCGACTTCGTCCAGGAACAGCGTGCCGCCATCGGCCTCGACAAACTTGCCGAGCGACTTTGACACAGCCCCGGTAAAGGCCCCCTTCTCGTGGCCGAACAGGATCGACTCAACCAGGTTTTCCGGAATGGCGCCGCAGTTCACCGTCACGAAGGGCTTTCCGGCCCGGCCGGACGCGCCCTGGATACAGCGGGCAACGACTTCCTTACCCACACCGCTTTCCCCCAGGATCAGGACCGGAATCTCAGAGCTCGCCGCGCGTTCAGCCAGGCGAACCACCTGACGCATCGGCGCCGCGCTGGCGATCATGTCGTCAAAGCTCATGCCGCCTTCTGCCTTGCGGGACAGGCGCTTGACCTCCCCCGACAAGGTTTGCAGCTTCAGCGCATTCTGGATCGAGACAACGACGCGTTCGGGGTTGGCGGGCTTCACGATGAAATCGACCGCACCGCGACGCATGGATTGGACAATCGTGTCGATCCCGCTCGTGGCGGTCAGCATGATCACCGGCAGGTCCGACCGTTTGGCCGAAAGACGCTCCAGCGTGTCCATGCCCGACAGGCCCGGCATGGTCAGGTCCAGCAGGACCACATCAATGCCGTCCTTCGGATCCGACGCGAGCGCAAGCCCCGCCTCACCGTCCGGAGCCGTGCGACACGCGAAGCCGGCCTTTTCAACTGCTGCTTGTAAAAGCCGCCGCTGGGTTGGATCGTCATCAATTACCAAAACCGTCTTTGCCATAGCAAATACTACCCTTCCATGCCCCCGTCCCGACCTGCTCGTCGGTCCGTGAAATTCACTGTCTGACACAAAGCGGAACAGGTTCGTCCCGTATCGTTACGCCCCGTTCTGACACACTGAGGTGGAAATCCCGTTGAATGGATCGGTCAAATTTGATGCAAAATTTTCCAGCCCCGGGCATATGGAACATCATTCACGCTTTGTGTCCGAACGTTTCAACTCGCGTGTTAGGGGAACCTCTACTTTAACCGTCCCCTGACAGTTGAATCGCAATTCTGGAAAGTACGTGTTCTGTAGTAACCAAAACAGAACACAAAGCTTACCGAATCTGAACCTCGAGGCCCCTCGCGCGACCGCATGCGCGCCAGTGCGCTTGCAACGAGAGACCGCCTTCAGCCGTCGAGCATAACAATTGCGAGAGCTGGAAAAAAAATCCGCAAACCCGCATCGACAAAGCTTTGAAAACTTTCTAGTCAGCTGAGCTTCATCTGGCGTAGGGTATCCCTTTGGGGGAGCGCAAGAAACTCGGGGAAGAGACTCATCCTGACGAAGAGAAATCGCCACTTCGATAGTGATGGCACGGGCCGTTCGCGCTCGGACGATATTCTGCGCGAAGCGCTGAGAAAATCCTTTGAAGACAGCCTGAAAGCCCCGCCATCACAGCGTTTGGAAGATCTCATGCGGGAATTGCGCAAGAAGGAAAAGGCCAAGAAAGACGGCGCATAAGCGCCGCCTCGCAGGGTGCAGCCCTCGCCTGTCCTGCTACAGGTCTTCCGGCTGTTGCCGCACCACTCCGGCCAGCAATGCCGGCGACAGGGGGCGGCGAAACTTCACGCCCACCACCTCATCCTGACGCCAGTGCTGATCGCACTCCACGCGGAAGCTTGCATCGCCCGGCGTGGTTTTCACGAGCAGGTAAAACGTGTCGGGAAGGTTGCCCCACCCCCCGACTTGCAGCCACGCGCCCTTTGCGCAGATATCGCGCACCTGCACGCTGCGGGCCTGTGTGTAGTCGTCCAGAACGATCCAGGCGGATACGTTTTCCTGCACAACATCGTTGTGTGGCAATTCAGGAAGGCCCCGACCGAAGTCAGGGTCGAAATTTGCGAAGTCGGTCATCAGAGTCCAACGCTTGACGTTATAGTGGTTTCCAGCCCTTAACGAATGTGTACAGGGCATAGTTACTTATGCAAGCTTTAGCCCACGTAGAACTGCGCCCTGATCAAAATAGGGTCTTTCGCAAATTATCTTGTCGCTGCCAGGGGCGAACTCGAACGAGGCCGCCATCCGCACCCTGAAGTTGTGCCCGGTTGGCGGGATCACCCGGTCCCCCACCCTCAATGGGCCGGTATGCGTGCCGGTTAACCAGAATTCGACCAACACCGTGTCGGCCGCCTCATCGGCGGCAATCGAGATGATTTCATTGTCCTGGTCCGGGAAGGGCGTGCGCGACAGCTCGAAATAGCGACGCACGGCATCCGCCCCGTCAAACACCTGCCCGCCCCCATGCATCTCATATCGCGGATGCTCAAACGTCGCGATCACCGCATCCCAATCATGCGTGACCTCCAACGCCATATGACGACGGACAGTCTCGATACGGGATTGGGTGAGGGCGGGCATGGTGGCTATCCTACACTCTCAGAGTGGAAACAACGAAATTCACAGTCGGCCACTTTTCGCCAGCTTCCAATAATGCTCACCAAGAACTGTCAACTTGCACGACTTCGACTGCATCGCCGCATGCCACATATGCGGAGCGTCAACTGGCACCACCAAATTTACGCGATTGTACTTCTGCAATGTCGCAAAAACAGCGGTGTTTTCGGGATTTGGGCACTCTCCCTCCGGCTCAAAACTAGGATCAAGCGGAAACTCACTCCCGACATCTTCGAATAATGCAGGAAGCTTTTGCAGCTCTTCTAATGAAATGGGGGGCTGTACAGTCCTCAAAGAAACAAAACTTCTAACATTTGTCTTAAAAACCGGTCGTTGGGCCCAAGCACCTAGTGACTGATCAATGTGGGCATAGATACTACCAGGGGTAATATCGCCAAGCAGATTTGCTGCAGCTCCTTCCAACGCATCCACTAACAGGGTTGTGAAAACTCCAGAACCATTTTCTTCCATTGCATATTGATCGGCTGTGGACGCCGTGAGGATCGTCATCCCTTCGGAAAGTTCGGAAATATGCGCCGCTCCTTGTCTTTGACCAGCAACACCTGCGTGACAACAATCTAGTACTATTAGTTTGTTTCGCGCTGAAGAGGCATTTGCAAATGCTAGAATATCGCTGACCGCGACACCATCATCGCCAGACTGAACGTCGCTAGCGCACAAATACCCGCCGGTTTATTCTATATGACCGTGACCGGAAAAATAGAGCAATGCGATTTCGGAATCGTCGGCAAATAAGGATTCGATGGCTGTTCGAAGGCCAGTTCTAGAAATTCCAGCATTTGCCCCTGTCGCGGTGATCAATCGGACGTCGAAGTTTTTCGTAGAGTCGCCATTTCTCTCTAATACCGATTTCACAGCATACGCATCATTCACACAACCATACAGGGGGTCTACTGCTTTGTAGTAGTCAATACCAACAACAAGGGCTCTGCGCATCTCATGCCTCCCACAGACTATAGTGAGTCAATGAACGCTCGGATATTCTCCCAAGTCCACACCACTGTATTCACACCGACCAAATTTGTTCTGTCGTCCTTGTAGATCCAGACACCACGGATCGGCACCCTTTCCTCCTTAGCGCATTGAATTTCCCATTTTTGCCCGCTGGAGGTCAGCGAATTTTTGCTAACTAGTGCGATAACCCCGTCTGACCTCTTAATACGTGTTCTAACTTTGCTTTTCCAATTCGCATCGTACGCCTTCTTTACTGACATATCGATGTATTCAAAAGGCGATTCCGTGTTCAAAGCCTGACCCTTCAACAAATCGCGGCTTCTTTCGTCTTCGATTGCAAAAGCAACAAATATCGTTTTTTTATCCGGCATCACTTTTCCCCGTAAATCTTTGATTTAAAATTAATTCGCACTGATTCCAACACCATGTCAAACAAAGCAAGAACACCCTAGACACCTCCCCTCGCTCGCCCCATATCTGGCGGCATGGCTCCTCCCCCTCCCCCGAAAGGCGTGTCTGACGCGCCCAGCGTGTTTTCGCTTGATGGGTTCGCGCGCGATGCCGCGGGCGCCCTGCCGTCTGACAACTGGACCCCGCACCGGCCTGACCGGGACTGGGTCAAGCTGGAGGGCGGCAAGCGCTTCAAGGTGCATTCCGATTACGAGCCGGCGGGCGACCAGCGCACCGCGATCCCCGAACTCGTCGAGGGCATCGGCGCAGGCGAGCGCGACCAGGTGCTGCTCGGCGCGACGGGCACGGGCAAGACCTTCACCATGGCCAAGATCATCGAGGCGACCCAGCGCCCGGCGCTGATCCTCGCGCCGAACAAGACTCTCGCCGCCCAGCTCTATGGCGAGTTCAAATCCTTCTTTCCCGAAAACTCGGTCGAGTATTTCGTCTCCTATTACGACTATTACCAGCCCGAGGCCTATGTGCCGCGCTCTGACCTCTATATCGAGAAGGAATCCTCCATCAACGAGGCCATCGACCGGATGCGCCACTCCGCCACCCGCGCCATCCTGGAGCGCGACGACGTGATCATCGTGGCGTCCGTCTCGTGCATCTACGGCATCGGCTCGGTCGAGACCTACACCTCGATGACGTTCAAACTGGAAGAAGGCCAGCGCATTGACCCGCGCACCGTGGCCGAACAGCTCGTCGCCAACCAGTATACGCGCAACGACATGAACTTCGTACGCGGCACATTCCGCGTGAAGGGCGACGTGGTCGACATCTACCCGGCCCACTTCGAGGACCGCGCCTGGAAGCTCTCCTTCTTCGGCGACGAGTTGGAGAGCATCACCGAGTTCGACCCCCTCACCGGCCGCACCATGCAGAAGCTGCCCGCAATCAAGATCTATGCGAACAGCCACTATGTTACGCCGCGCCCGACGCTCAACCAGGCGATCGAGAAGATCAAGGCAGAGCTGAAGCAGACGATCGACCATTTCGAAAAGCATGGCAAATTACTGGAGGCCCAGCGCATCCAGCAGCGCACGCAATATGATCTCGAAATGCTCGCCGCCACGGGCAGCTGCAACGGCATCGAGAATTATTCCCGCTACCTCACCGGGCGCAAGCCGGGCGACCCGCCGCCCACCATGTTCGAATACCTGCCGGACAATGCCCTCGTCTTCACTGATGAGAGCCACCAGACCGTGCCGCAGATCGGCGCCATGTACAAAGGCGACTTCAGCCGCAAATCCACACTGGCCGAATATGGCTTCCGCCTCCCCTCCTGCATGGACAACCGCCCCCTGAAATTCGAGGAATGGGACGCGATGCGCCCGCAGACGGTGCATGTCTCGGCCACGCCCGGCCCGTGGGAGCTAGACCGCACAGGCGGTGTGTTCACGGAACAGGTGATCCGCCCGACCGGCCTGATCGACCCGCCGGTCGAGGTGCGCCCCGTCTCGAAGGATGGCGCCAACCAGGTCGATGATGTCATGGCAGAGGTCAAGGATGTCGCCGCCAAGGGCTATCGCAGCCTGATCACGACCCTGACGAAAAAGATGGCGGAAGACCTGACCGACTTCCTCAACGAGCATGGCGTGAAAGTGCGCTACATGCATTCCGACATCGACACGATCGAGCGGATCGAGATCATCCGGGATCTGCGTCTTGGCGAGTTTGATGTTCTGGTCGGCATCAACCTCCTGCGCGAGGGGCTCGACATTCCCGAATGTGGCTTTGTCGGCATTCTCGATGCGGACAAGGAGGGCTTCCTCCGCTCAGAGACGAGCCTGGTGCAGACCATTGGCCGCGCCGCGCGGAATGCCGATGCGCGCGTCGTGCTCTATGCCGACAAGGTGACGGGCAGCATGCAGCGCGCGATGGACGAGACCGAACGCCGCCGCGCCAAACAGGTCGCCTATAATGAGGAACACGGCATCACGCCGACCACGATCAAACGCGCTGTCGCCGACATTCTCGGCGAACTCGGCGAAAAATCCGACACGCCCCGCGCGCGCGGCCGCGGCAAGGACAAGACGAAGGGCAAGACGCGCGGCGTCGCGGAAACAAAAGCCTTGCCACTTGCGGGTGAATCCGGCCACAACCTCAAAGCCGTCCTCGCGGACCTCGAAAAACAAATGCGCGAAGCCGCCGCGAACCTGGAATTCGAGGAGGCCGCGCGTCTGAGGGATGAAGTGAAGCGGTTGCGGGAAGAGGAGCTGGGGCTGTGAGCGAGAGCCAAAAATTTGAAAAATAAAGATTCAAAGAGCACTGGCAAATTCGATGCTGATAGAATGGCCAGAATGGTTCAAGTTTTTGAACCCATGTACCCATTTTTCAGCAAGGAAGAAACTGAAGAACAAGACTCTGGAATATGTTCAGCTTGCTTTTCAGATGTAGGGCTCCGAATTGAAGCCGAAAAATTTTCCAGTCAGCTTTCCCAACCTTGTCCGAATTGCAAAGCCCAAGACGGTCACCGCCTGACCATCAAAGACTGCAAGATTCTTGCATATCGATTTTATATCTTGGGATCCGTACAAAGAGTAGACTATGGTGCTGCTCCGATAGTCGTTTTTAACGAGCACCAAAAGACGACGTCGACTCTTAGCGGCGTCATTGGCGAAGACGCTCGGGTATTTGAGGATATCCTGGGAGTTGGTTTTTTTGAATATGGTCCAAATCTATGGATGTTGGGAGAAACCACCCCTTTGCAGTGCTTGAGAAAAAAGAGGGAGCGCCCTGCTGTAATTCATGACATTTTACAAAGCTATCCAACACATGTATCTCAGCCGGGTGACATTTTCTTTCGTGTACGAACCAATCCAAGTGAGCTTACAAAGCCGGAACAGTTTGACAGCCCCCCCTCTCACATCATCACTAATGGACGATTTGAATCGAAGGGACTAGCCGTTTTATACGGTTCACCAGACTTGGAAACATGTATCCACGAGAGCAGAACAGCTGTCGATGACCTTATATATGTCGCCACACTCGATCCAGTTCAGCCTCTCAAGCTTTTAGATCTCACGCACATTCCAGAAAATGACGTAAACCCATTCGAGAGTCTGGATATAGCGCTGCACTATATTTTCAGAGCTGGGAACTATTCGTATGAGATCACACGCACTCTTGCCCGATCAGCATTGAATGCGGGTTATGATGGGATACTTTTTCCCTCATACTTTAGCTCTCTGCGAGCCGGTGCCCCAGTTTTTGAAACATTATGGGGTTTGCCCACGCGGTCGTTTCCGCAAATGCAGTCTCGTATACGATCACAGACCATACCGAATGTTTGCCTTTTTGGACGCCCTGTCGCCGAAAAGAAGCTTATTGTTCGTTCAATCAATAGAGTACACTTGGAACAAGCGATTTACCGCTTACGGATGGGACCACTTCTGAACGAGAAAATTCAAATTTCGGACTGACAAACAAGCAAGCGTAGAATGGGTTGAGGCCGAGCCGATACCCACCGGTCGGGCGCGCGACGGGGCCTGTTGGTGGGTACCGCGAAGCGTGGGTCCACCCTGTGGGGGGGGCGCGCTCTCCCGCTTCATCCTTCGACTTCGCTCAGGATGAGTCTGTGCTTTGCTGCATGTCCGGAGCGCTCATGCTGAGCGGGGCCTGCCCCGGTGAAGGCCGGGGTCGAAGCACGGGCGCGGGCTCTGCGCCCTAACGACGGGAGACCCCGGCATGCGCCGGGGAGGCGGTGTTTGGGAATAAGGGTTTGCCCTCTCCTCCCGCAGGCCCCTGCGCAGGCAGGGGCCTATCACGGAACCTGTCCCCACGCGCATGAGGCCACAATTGGAGATGGATACCTGCCTCCGCAGGTATGTTCGGAACGAGGGAATCCGTCTGATAGCCTCCCACCCCATATTCACCTCCTGCCCTCACAGAAGCCGGATCAGGTGCCGTTCTGGTTATGGGGTCAGGGACAGGATGGGTCTTGTGGGAGGTGTACGGTCCTGCACGGCCCTAGGCAGGTCAGGCCAGGGTGAGCTTGCGAAGGCAAGTTGGGCTGTCGAGGATCAGGAATCGTGCCAGTCGCACGATTTCCCGAGACAGGCCTCGTCCAGCCCGGCGCTTGCGCTTGGGCCTGCTCCGGGCAATCGCTGTGCGATTTCTATTCCTCCGCAGCCTGTCCGGCGCGGCGGGCGGTAACGCTCCACTCCGTAGCCATCTACAAATCATCAGGCGGAGCGCCACGGCGCCCGCCGCGCTGTCGGTTCCGTGAGGGGCCGAAAACACGAGATGCCCGGATGGTGAGAGCCAGTCCGGATATTTGTGCTGGCGGGAATACAGATCACACCTGCGTGATCTGCCCCCGGATCGTGCGGCGGGCACGCAACTCACTTCCGGTCTCACGCGTAGATAGGGCAACACACCCCGTCACACGCCGCCCGGAAAGGCCCCCACCCATGCTCGCCCTGATCGAACCTGTCTTTGTGTTGATCGGCGTGTGGGGCCTGTTTGCCGCCATCGCGCCAAAGCTGCGCACCGAAATCTGGTGGATGCGCGTCTGGATTTATGGCCGCCTGCAAACCTGCCTCATCCTGCTCGCCGCACTGTTGCTCTATCTGGCGCTCTATCCGGCAGGCGAAATCGGCAATGCCACCCTGTTGATGACCTATGCGGTTGCGCTGGTCATCTGTGCACTGGATATCTGGCCATACCTGCCCGGTCGCAAACGCGAACTGCGCCGCGCCAGGCCGGGCATGCCGGGCACGCCGCTCTCGGTGCTGCTGATCAATGTGCTGCAGGAGAATGAAGACCATACCGCCGTGCTGGCCCGCATTCGTGACAGTGAGGCCGATGTTCTCTTCCTGTCGGAAACCAATGCCCGCTGGCGAGAGGCCCTCTCCCCGCTGGAGGCTGATTATCCCCATACATACCTTCTCGACAAGGAAGCCCATAACGGCCTCCTCTTCTATTCGCGCTATCCCGTCAGCGAAGTGCAGGAACGGTATTTCTGTCAGGATCATGTCCCCTCCCTGACCGTGGACATGGATTTGGACGGCCGCGAAGTGCGCCTCTATTGCATCCACCCGCGCCCGCCCCGCCCGCGCGACGATACGCAACACCTTGATGACGAGCTGATGATCGTCGCCGATGAACTGCGCGAGCAACACCGCCCCGCCATGGTGATCGGGGACTTCAACGAGGTCGGCTGGTCCTGGATGGTAAAGGAGTTCAAGCAACATGCCGGCCTATGCGATCCGAAACGCGGACGCGGGCTCTACAATTCCTATGGCGCGCAGAACCCGTTTCTGGCCTGGCCGCTGGACCATGCCTTTGTCACGGATGATTTCAGATTGCTGGGCATACACCGCCTGCGCCCCTGCGGATCAGATCATTATCCCATGCTGTACCGGTTCCAGCTGACGCCCGCCTGATCGCCCCGCCCGACCTCTGCGCCGCCCGGTTGAACCCGCATTCAATTGGCAGGCAATCCAATCCCGTGTAACTTCCTGTTAACCACAGGAACCAAGGGGATGGTGATGCGGATCAACTCATTCATGACAGGCCTTGGCACAATGGTGCTGGCCGCGCTCCTCGCCGCCTGTAGCGCCGAATATGATGCAATGGACGAGCCGGCCGGCGCGCCACCCGAACCAGCGGTGGAAGCGCCTGAGCCCGCCCCGATCGATCAGGAGCCTGCGCCCTTGCCTCCGCCCGCCCCTGCGCCCGTCCCGGTGCAGCCCGAACCTCCCCGCGCGACCGCCCCCGGCTCCAGCCCAAATCTCGGCACCCCTGTCCGACCCGGCCGGGATCAACCTGATCCGGTTCGCAGCGAGACTTCGGTTGAAGAAGAGCCAGGCCTCGCGCTGGAGTTTGGCAGCGAGACAGATATCGACGAACTGCGCGAGCTGCATGCCGACGACCCGGACATGCTGGAATGGCTCGACGCACTGGCCGAAGGCGGCGATCTGAGCGACCTCGAGACGGCCGCCGGTGCTGAGAATGTCGAAATATGCCAGGCGGAAATCTCTGCGCCGCGCACCCTGTTGATCACATGTGACAAGGGCGGCTCCGGCGAGTTCGAACAGGCAACCCATCGCATCCAGGGCGATTTAACGGAGACGCTGGACGCATTGGCCAAGGACCTTGCCGGCGAAGGCTTCGAAGCCGGACTGATGGACAAGCAGCTCTGTTTCTGGAGCGAGACCATCCAAATCGACGATTCTGCATTCGTCATGAATTGCCCGGAATGGGACTATCGCTATTCGGAACTGGCCGCCGAGTCCGCGAATGCGTTTGACAGTGGCCGGATCGCCCATCACGCACCAGAGCAGATGGTGCTGGGCCAGCCCTATTTCCTCGAAGTGGCCATTCAGCCGATCCAGCGCGACACGAGCGAGGCAGAGATTGATGAATCCCTGCGCTCCATCATGGGCACAGGTCTCGCGCCGGACAGCGCACAGGACGCACTGTCGCTGGAATTCGATACGGTGCGCGCCAGTGGCGTGATGATGGCATCCATCGTCGGCGACGGATATGACCTGACAGCGACAACGCCGGAGGAACAGCCGCTCATTCCGGGCGAGCCAACACTCTGGCAATGGAAAGTCGTTCCCACTCAGGAAGGCTCGCCAGACCTCACTTTCACAGTGTCCCAGCAGGTTGAGGTGAATGGCCAGAAGATGGCCAAGGCCGTGAAGACCATTCCGCTGTCAATCAAGGTCGTCTCGCTGGATACGCTTCTCGCCGACCCTGGCCCCGATCCGGATGCGAGCATCAGCGCGCACAGATCCGTTGAAAGCGACAACGATCCGGTTGCGCCCCTGACCAGCACATTGTCTGCCCCGCCGACGGGGGCAAGCGATGCGTCCGCGATGAGCGCGGCAGAAATCGCAAACGCTGCGAGCGGCTTGCTGCCGGATACGGAAATCGCTGGCTGCACATGGATCAACGGGCCGAACCCCGACCGGCAGGCCATGGTGCTCAGCAATCTCGCCTATTCGCCTCCCGTCAGTCGCCTCAGCGTGACGCATCAGGATGGCGACCGCATCACCGCCGCGCTGACGGATGTCGGCTTCTCGGTCCTGCAATGCGAAGACCTTGGCCAGCGACAAACGGTGCGCGCGCTCAGCCTTCTCGGGCGCATGGCGAAAGCCCGCAAGGATGCCGGTGCCTACCCGGTCACCTTCTTCTACTATTCCGGCCATGGCGTGAATGTTGAGGGCACGAACTTCATCCTGCCCACCGACATTCCGGGCGCCTCGCCGGAGGATATTCGTGACTTCGGCGTCAGCTTCGAACAGATCTTCAACCGCGTATCGACAACTGTTGCGCCGACTTCCTTCATCGTCTTCGATGCCTGCCGGACAGTCATGGATGATCAGAGCCGCGGCCTGATGCGCGCCTACAGTCCGGTCGGCTGGGCATCCGGCGTCTTCCAGGCATTCGCCACGGAACCCGGCAAAACGGCGGCCGATGACGGCATCTATTCCGAAGAACTTGCCAATTTGATCAGCACGCTCGATGACCCGGCAAACGTCGTCTTCAAACGGGTCCAGGATGCGGTGGCTGCCCGCACGGGTCAGAAACAGCGACCGGTCTATACCGATGGCACCACGGGTGGCGACTTCTACTTCCTGCAGGACGACGAATAGCGACATCCGGCGACACTATGTGACGATCAGTGACAATGCGCGACATAGCGCGCCAAACAGCGACGCCGCCGAGACAGGTCTTGGCGGCGTCATCATTTTCAGGCTGTCGCGCCGACTATGGGCTAACCGGCACAGGCTCTTTTGGCGCTTCTGGCTGAGGTGGCTGCGGCGGAATTTCGTTCTCGACCAGCGTATCTTCCGGCTCAGGGGCTGAGCCGGACACAGCACAGCAACGCACCTGCATCTCGAGCACACGGCTATTGAACCGGCACTGCTCGTCATTGATCTCACGCAGGATGGACATGCCCCCTGCCCGGTAGGTGTAGCGCGTCTGCGTACAGCTGGTCAGCGCATAGCCCGGCCGGCATGAACCCGTGTCAGAATTCTGGATGGTGCGCGTCTCGCACTGCACTTCCTTGCTGTTGGCTTCCTCTGCCATTGCGAGTGCTGCATCAGCCTGCGCCTGTGCGGCATCAGCGCTGGCCTGCGCACGCGCAGCGGCCTCGGTCGCATTATCGGCCATTGAACGGGCCTGTGAGAGGCGCATGTCCGTATCGGCAAGCGCGGTCGTGTTTCCGTCGATTTCCAGCTTCAGCTTGCAGACGGCCTCAGTGGCCTTGTCAGGATCCGCGCAATACTGCGCGACGGTCTGCTCCGCCGGTATCATCTGGCAACCTGCCAGCATCATGGCCGACAAGGCGGCCCCTGCGAGGATTTTTCCATTACCCATTATGGTCTCCATTTCTGGCCCCAGCCAATTTTGGCTTTATTCAAGGGGGGCAGAAGTGGAGCGTCAATGCCGCTCCCGCCTGAGGGGAGTCGCTATGCCTTGAGCTTGTACCCCGACCGGAACATGAGCCAGACAGCGAGGATGCCAGCGAGCGCCAACAATCCGGTTACCCAGACCCCCACAATGACAGAGCTGTTGGCAACCCCGAGGAAACCATAACGGAACCCGTCAATCATGTAGAAGAAGGGGTCCAGCAGCGCCATCGTGTAGAATGGCTCGGACATCACCTTGATGTCGTAAAAGGTGCCCGACAGAAAGGTGAGCGGGACGATCACGAAATTCGTCACGGCGGACAGATGATCGAATTTGTCGGCCCAGATGCCTCCAATGGCGCCCAGCGCGCCGAGGGCAATCGCGGATGTGATGCTGAACCAGAGGATCGGCCAGACATGAACGACGGTTAGGTCGGCCAGTCCGCTCAACTGGATGCCGATGGCCGAGATCAGGGCCACCAGAAGGCCGCGCACAACCGAGCCACCGATGAATCCGATGGTCAGTTCCATCGGCGACAATGGCGGCATCAGGAAGTCGACATAGGTGGAATTGAACTTCGCCTGCACCAGACTGGAACTCGTATTCTGAAAGGCATTCTGAAGGATCGCCATGACGATCAGGCCCGGCGCGAGGAACTCAATGTAGTTGAGCCCTTCAAAGTCACCCATCAGTCGACCGCGGTCACCGAACGCCAGCTTGAACACGGTCATGAACAAAAGCGTGGTCACGACAGGCGCAAACACGGTTTGCATCCACACTTTCAGAAAGCGGCCAATCTCACGCTTGAACAGGGTCCACAGGCCCAAACCGTTGAACTGGCCATATTGGCGAACCTGGCGGCGGGCGGAAGTCTGTTCGGTCGCAGTATCTGTCATGCGCGGTATTTAGGCGTCTTTGCCTGAGTCTGCGAGGGGCAAGACTCGGAAAAAGCACGCAAATTTCGATGCACAAACTTTGTCCACAGGCTGACGCAGTTAACCACAAGATGTAGAAAGCCTGTGGAAAGCCTTCTCAGCATGTTGTGTTTCGTTACGCTCCTGATACGATATCTAGGTGCTGAGCGGATGGCGCGTACTAAGCCATCTCAATATATTGGGGCTGATGGATCGAAAGTGTTAACGATCCTGATCCGAGCTGGGAGAGACCAACCATGTCCTGGACCGAAGAACGGGTAAGCGTGCTGAAGAAACTCTGGGCAGAGGGCCATTCAGCCTCTCAGATTGCCAAACAATTGGGGGGCGTCACCCGAAATGCGGTGATCGGCAAAGTCCACCGTCTGGGCCTGTCGGGTCGCGCAACACCGTCGCGCCCCGTCAAACGTCCGCCGCGCCTGGCCCGTCCAAAACCACGCGTGTTGCCAGACGGCAGCGTCAAGGTGGCAGCGCCGGCCGCACCGGAGACGCCGGAAGTGCGTCCCGCTGCTGAACGCACCGAAGTCATGGCTCCCCTGCCGCCGCTGCAACAGGCCGATGGCGAGCCAGCCTCCATCCTCACGCTGCGGGATTCCATGTGCAAATGGCCCATCGGTGATCCTGCGGATCCGAAATTCGCCTTCTGCGGCCGCAAGGCGGACTGCGGCCCATACTGCTCTGAGCATGCGAAAGTGGCGTTCCAGCCCGCGCGCAAGCGTGAGAGCCGCAAGGGCGCGTATGATTATGTCCGCCGTATCGCTGGCTAAGCCCGGCACGCACCTTTATGGCTGACAGGAAGCCCCCGAAGTCATTCTTCGGGGGCTTTTCCTTTCCCGGCAGCGCTTGCCCTCGCCTTCCCTGTAAAACGCCGTTAAGCCAGAAACGTGACCACCGAGAACACTCCTGACTCCATTTATGCTGCGCCCGCCAAATGGGTCGCCTCCGGCACGGGCGCCCAAGGCAACCTGTTCCTCACTGGCCGGGCCGGAACGGGCAAGACCACAATGCTTCGCAAGTTTCTGGCTGGCGCTGGCGAAAAGGCCATCGTTCTGGCCCCGACCGGTGTGGCTGCGATGAACGCTGGCGGGCAGACCATCCATTCGTTTTTCAAGTTCCCGCCACGCCTGATCGAACCGACTGACATCAAACGCCTGCGCTCAACCCGGCTAGTGAAAGCGATCGACACGATGATCATTGACGAGATCTCGATGGTTCGCTCGGACATGCTGGACGCCATAGACAAGAGCCTGAAGCTGAACCGCGCCTCTAAGCGCCCGTTTGGTGGCGTGCGCATGATCCTGTCGGGCGATCTTCACCAATTGCCTCCGGTTGTTTCCGGCCAAGAAACACCAATTCTGCGGGAGCGCTATGGCGGTAGCTATTTCTTCAACGCCCCGGCCTTCAAGGACGCCGAATTTTCGCTACTGGCGTTGAAACATGTCTTCCGGCAGGCCGAACCCCGCTTCCTGGCTCTCCTCGGCGCGTTGCGCACGGGCCGCGTCACCCCGAATGATGCGGCGGTTCTGCGCGGTCTCGTCAGTTCGAAATCTGCTGTCGAGGCATCCGAAACCCATGTCGTGCTGACGCCGAACAACGCCAATGCCTACCGCATCAACCAAGCGAGGTTGGAGGGTCTGAACACACGCTCTCAAATCTTTGAAGCCGATGTGCAGGGACAATTCGAAGAAAAGGCCTTCCCGACCGAAGCCGACCTGGAACTAAAGGAAGGCGCGCGGGTCATGCTGATCAAGAATGATCCCGAAGGGCGCTGGGTAAACGGTACGCTGGCAACGGTCGCGGGCTTTTCCGGCAGCCGCGTCATCGTGGAAATCGATGATCATGTCTATGAGATCGAGCCCACCGCGTGGGAGAAATACCGCTACGAACTGGACCCCGAAACCAAGAAGGTGAAACGTGAAGTTGTCGGCACCTTCAAACAAATGCCGCTTCGGCTCGCCTATGCCGTTACCATCCACAAGGCGCAGGGCCTGACACTGGACAAGGTGTTCATTGATTTCGACTCCGGCATGTTTGCGCATGGGCAGGCCTATGTCGCGTTTTCCCGCGCACGCTCACTGGATGGATTATCTATCAGCCGGGAACTGCGCCCTCGGGACCTGGTCCTTGATCGCGACGCCTTCGCGTTCGGAAAACTCGACACGATTGAGGATACGGACGCTTACCTGCTGGCCAAGTTCGCGACAGCTGAAGACCAGTTGCTTTGACCGTCTGCATGAAGGCCTGATCGTAATCCAATCCCCTAATGCGGCGTTAACGAAACGATCATAAAGCTGACGCATTGTTTCCGTGTGATGAGCATTCAGAAACGAATCGAAAGGGCGAGCACCATGCAAGCCATCAACGAACGCCGTCAGCGCAGGGTCTTGCTCCGCTCCGATCTCGGCAGCTCGCCCACCAAGAAGACGCAAGCTCAGATTGCAGCCCAACGCCGCAAGATGCGCATTCCTGGCGGCGGCGGAAACTAGGCCAGTTTCCGGATTTCCTCTGACAACTGACGCTCCTGATCGGTCACGATCTTTTCCAGGACGCGCACACGCTCTTTCAGGCGGTCGACCTCGCCCAGAACCTTCTGAAAATCAGCATCTGACGCAGTGTCTGACGCCGAATTTGCCTTCAGTTTCAGGTAATTGTTCACCACACCGGCACCGACCGAAATCAGCACAATAAGAACGACCATCAAGATCGGGTCCATTGGGGCACTCCTCTAAATGTCTTTTGAATACTAAGCATTGGGCAGGCCGTACAGGAGATATCTTCTCCCGCTGGTGCCCCTCCTTTACCTCAAACCGTCAATCTCACGGCGCAGGCGACGGTCGCGGTCAAGAATGATGGCCTCCAGCGTCCTGACCCGTTCGGCCAGTTCACCAATGCGATCATCTTCCGCACGTGCCTGTGGCGCGTTCGAGCGCCCCGACCGGGCGACCATGATGATCACGAGGACAAACAGGATAAAAGCGAAGAATGACACGGTTTGGGCTCCTTTTCTGACTCAGCAATCTTGTCGAAAGCCAGTCGTTTGGAGCTCCCCCGTTTATTGGATGGATCCGCAATTCGCCGGATGCACCGCTCTCCTGAACTTATCGATATTCAATATGTAAGGAGCGATGAATGCTTGTTCAAGAAGAAACCGGATTTATTTGCCAGTTGACCCAAAGCCGCCTTCGCCGCGCTCGGTTTCGTCAAGCGCGTCCACCTCTTCCCACGCCAACTGCGTTACAGGGGCAAGCACCAATTGGGCAATCCGTTCCCCGCGATTGATGGTGAAGGCAGACTGGCCGAGGTTTATGAGGATCACCTTGATCTCGCCGCGATAGTCGCTGTCGATCGTACCAGGCGTGTTCAGGCAGGTCAGGCCATGCTTGGCGGCTAGCCCTGAACGGGGGCGCACCTGGATCTCGTAGCCCTGCGGAATGGCGACTGACAGGCCGGTCGGGATCATGGCCCGCTCACCCGCCTGCAACAGGATCGGGTCATCTTCCGGCACGGCTGCGCGCACATCCATTCCGGCCGATCCGACCGTTTCATAAGTGGGCAATTCCAGCCCTTCAAAATGAGCCAGCGGGCGGACAGAGACGGTAACTTTCTTCATGAATTCAGCCGTTGGCGGAGTCGCACATCTGAGTCAAGCCGATAGACCTTCAGGCCCTATTCCTTGTCATTGTGGGCGTCAAAGACCTCGTCTTCCCAATCCATCTTGTCGCCGCGCATCAATTGGTCATGCTGGCGTTCAGACTCGGGCTTGCGATCCATGAAGATTGTGTTGTCTATCCCGTCCAGCATGTACTTCTGAACGCCGTCATTGCGCTTCAGGAAGCTTTCAAAGGCGGTGTCGTTGGGGAGGGTTGAGCGGAGCTGGGTGTCGTAGGCGCCGTCGAGGCGGTTCTGCTCGTCGCGGTCTAGCCCGGCATTGGCGGCATCCTGATAAGCCTCGCGGGTCGCCTCAAGGTCGCACTTCGCCTTAATGCGTTGTTCTTCCGTCAGTTTATGACACATCAGGGCGCTGAGGGCCCCGCCTCCGCCCCCCGTTGCCGGGGGTGGCAGGGCGAATTCTATGCCGGGAATGCTTGGCGCAGGCCGTCGCCCCGTGTCGCGCGGTGTCGCGAAAGGTCGCGCACTTGTCGCCGGTTGTCGCACGGGTGGCGCGATTGTCTGCAATATGTCGTCGGCTGGTGCAGGCGTCGGGGCTGCCTCCGGCGCAGGCTCCGGCAGGATGATCGCCTCCTCGGGGTCCGGCTCAGGCGACTCAACATCCGGCAGGTCGACCTCGGGCGGAGCCTCCTCGGCGGGGGCCGGCTCTGGTTCAATTTCAGGTTCCAGTTCTTCCGGCGGCGCATCCTCGACAGGCTCCTCAACTGGCGCCACAGGAGGTTCGGGATCAGGCTCCGGTTCTGGGGCCGGTTCCATCTCCGGCTCCGGTGCGATGGGCAGGTCTTCTTCAGGCGGGTCGGACTCCGGCTCGACGGGGATCGGCTGTTCTTCTGAGAGATCTTCGGGCTCCTCCTCGGGAAGCGTCTCCGGCAGATCCTCCACCGGCATTTCCGGCGGCAGTTCGGGCAGCTCATCCGGAAGGGGCTCGGTCTCCAGGTCCGGTTCCGCATCATCGACCGGCGTTTCGAGCGTGTCGGGAAGGTCTTCTGGCAACTCCTCGATTTCTGGCAAGGCAGGCTCTTCCGGCGCCTCTTCTACCGGAAGTCCGGGGCTTGGCTCCGGCAAAGGCTCCTCCTCCACCGCGATGGGGAGAGGTTCGGGCTCCGGGACTGGATCCTCAATCACGATTTCCGTTGGCGTTTCGACAGGCGGCAACGGCTCATCGGAAACCTGCTCGATTTGCGGCAATGGTTCCGGATCCGGCAGCGGAATCGGCTCCGGTTCAGGTTCGGGAATCTCAACCGGCTCGATGACGGGTTCAGGTTCCGGAGTCGGCGGTAATTCGGGCTCTGGCTCTGGCTCTGGCTCTGGCTCTGGCTCTGGCTCTGGCTCTGGCTCTGGCTCTGGCTCTGGCTCTGGCGGGAGTATTATCGGCAACTCGACGATGTCCACCTCAAAAACTTCAGGCGGCGGCGCGGGTGGCAGTTTATGTCCGAAGGCAAGCGCGAACAGGAACAGCATCAGGCCATTGAGACCCAATGATCCCGCCACATAGGGCAGTCGTTCCCGTGCGAATTGTTTCCAGGCTCCCCCCATGGGGGAAAGCCCTACCAGCCAGGCCTTCAGGGCCTCAGTTACTTTTCGTACAGCTTGCGCTGGCGCCCTTATAGCGCCAGCTCCAGCTTGCCGTTCACCAGGGCTGTATAATCATTGACCAGAGTCTCGGAGATCTGGCCGGGTTTGAACACATGCTCGCCGATCTCTGCGACAGGCGTGATTTCCGCTGCGCTGCCCGTGATGAAGCATTCGCTGAAGGTCGATAGCTCGTCCGGGAAGATGGCCCGTTCGATCACTTCAATACCGCGTTCCTTCGCCAGCTTGATCGTCGTCTGACGGGTCAGGCCGTTCAGGAAGCAATCGGGTGTCGGTGTATGCAGGGCGCCGTCGCGGACGAAGAAGATGTTCGCGCCGGTCGCTTCGGCAATCTGCCCGCGATAGTCCAGCATGAGGGCGTCGGCGTAGCCATCACGCTCAGCGGCGTGCTTGGACAGGGTGCAGATCATGTAGAGGCCCGCAGCCTTTGCGTGGCATGGCGCGGTTTCCGGCGCCGGGCGACGCCATTTGGCGTGCGTCAGACGAATACCTTTCATCTTGTCCGCAAAGTAATCGCCCCAATGCCAGACGGCGACCGCCAGATGAATCGTGTTGTTCTGAGCCGAAACGCCCATCATTTCAGACCCGCGCCAGGCAACAGCGCGGACATAGGCGCTTTCCAGACCGGATTTCGCCAGCGCTTCGGTTTTGGCCTGCTCCAGCTGTTCAACCGAGAACGGGATTTCGAACCCCATGATCTCAGCGGAATTGTGAAGACGTTTGGAATGGTCGAGGGAGCGGAAGATCTTGCCGCCATAGGCGCGCTCGCCTTCAAATACCGAAGAGGCGTAGTGCAGGGCGTGGGTCAGCACATGAACTTTCGTGTCCCGCCACGGCACGAATTCGCCATCCATCCAGATATAACCGTCGCGATCGTCATATGCAGACATAATAGTTCAGCGCTCCTCGCTTGCACTTATAGCATTTTTTGCGTTCATTTCAGAACATGGCCCCTGACGTCAACCTGAATAGACCGTTCGATCCGCGCCTTTTCCTTATGGATCAGGAGCTTGACCGCGGCGTGGGACTCTTGCTGGCCGGCAGTGCGGAATTGATGAGAGCCGCAGAAGAGGCGCGACACAAGGCTGGGCTGAGCAAGCCAGAGCTGCAAATTCTCATGGCTATACGCTACACGCCCGGCCAGACGGTGGGCGATTTGCGGGACTCCCTGAGCATGACGGTGCCGACTTTCGCCCGTATCATTGGCGAACTCGACAAGCGCGGACTGATCGAACGCGAGCGAGAACAAGCCAGCGACAAGCGCCGCCGGACGCTCACCCTGTCGGACGTCGGCACCACGCTGACCACGCAGATCACCATTGTGTTGCGCGAACGACTGCGACTGGCCTATCGCGCCGCAGGTCCGGATGCGGTTGAAGGTGCTCGCAAGGTTCTGGATTCGCTCACACGATGACTCAAGATGTCGCCCATATTCTCGTTGTCGATGATGACGACCGGATTCGCGATCTGTTGAAGCGCTACCTGACGCGTGAAGGCTACCGCGTGACATCTGCGCCTGACGCTGCCGGCGCGCGCAAGATGATGGACGCGATGGAATTCGATCTTGCGGTGCTGGACATCATGATGCCGGGCGAAGATGGCCTCTCCCTGTTGAAATCCATGCGCGAAGGTCGCAATCGCGAGACTCCGGTCATGCTGCTGACCGCGAAGGGCGAGGCCTCCAGCCGGATCGAAGGACTGAAGCATGGCGCCGATGATTATCTGGCCAAACCCTTTGAACCCGAGGAACTATCCCTGCGCTGTGCAGCCATCCTGCGCCGCTCCCACAAGGCAGAGCCCCCTGCCGAGGTCGAAATGTCAGGCCTGATCTTCAATGCAGAGCGCGGCGAACTGAAGGAAGGCGACAAGCGTATCCGGCTGACGGAAGCCGAACTGCAATTGTTGACGGTGCTGGCCGGCAGCCCCGGCGAACCCGTCAGCCGCGAACAATTGGCCTCGCTGACCTCCGCCGGCATGGAACGCTCTGTCGATGTTCAGGTCACGCGCCTGCGCCGGAAGATCGAACCCAATCCCCGCGAACCGATACATTTGCAGACTGTGCGCGGTATCGGGTATCGCCTGATGCCGGACTGAGATGATGTTTCGCCTGAGGGATATCACACCGCGCGGTTTGTATGCCCGCAGCATGCTGATGGTCATTACGCCTGTCGTGCTGATCCTGTCACTGATGACCTGGTATTATTACGATAGCCACATTGCCGAGGTGAACCGCAAGCTGGCCCAGTCTATCGCGCGGGATGCCAGCCTGATCCAGGCCTATTGTGATCGCCGCGAAGACTCGCCTTCGGTTCATCGCACCATTGATGAACGGCTGGACCTGACCTTTACCTGCAGAAGTCCGGAACAAGCGCTGGCATCATCCAGCTATCTGGACCGGTTTGCCTATAGCAGCACGCTGGACAATGAACTGGAGACGCGGCTGGGCGTGCCGGTGGAGACGGCGCTCAATCCACGAGACTCCATGCTGCACCTGCGTTTCGCGTCCGGGCCGCGCACTGTGGAGATCATTGTCGAGCGAAAGCGCGTATTCGTCGCCAATGCACACATCTTCATTGTCTGGGTGATCCTGTTCTCCCTGTTCATGATCGCGCTGGCGATTGCGTTCCTGAACCAGCAGGTCCGGTCCATCCTGCGCCTGTCGAAAGCCGCGCGCGCGTTTGGCCGGGGGCGCGACGCTCCCGACTTCCGGCCTTCGGGGGCCAATGAAGTGCGCGAAGCGGCGCGCGCCGTAATCGACATGAAGAACCGTCTGACCGCTTTTACCGAACAACGCACGGCGATGCTGGCGGGCGTCAGTCATGATTTGCGCACCCCCCTCACCCGGTTGAAACTGGCCCTCGCCATGATGGAGGAGACTGACGACATCAGGGCGGCGCGCTCGGACCTCGATGACATGTCGATGATGCTGGACGAATACCTGACCTTCGCGCGCGGCGAGGAAGGCGACGAGGCAAGCGATCTCGACTTGTCCGAGCTGGTGCGGGAGGCCGCCGCTGGCTTTGGACCGCATATCATTGTGAAGGGTCCGGAAGAGATTGCAGTCAATGGACGCCCGCTCGCCATCAAGCGGGCGGTCAGCAATCTGATCTCGAACGCCATGAAATTTGCCACCGATGTGCAGATCACACTTGTGGACGGTCCGCATGCGGCTGATATACATGTCGACGACAATGGACCGGGCATACCGCCAGAGCGCCGGGAGGACGCTTTCAGGCCGTTCATGCGGCTGGACGAGGCCCGAACCCAGAACACGCCGGGCACAGGGCTCGGCCTGACACTCGCCCGGGATACGGCGCGCGCACATGGCGGTGACCTCCGCCTCAGCGACAGCCCCCTTGGCGGCCTCAGGGCCAGCCTGCGCCTGCCGCATTGAACCATATCCCTCCAGAGGCATTTCTTCGCCATGAGCAATAGCAAAGCCAAGCTGATCATCCGCAATGCGACGCCGGATGACATTCCGGGCCTGCAGGCCCTTTCCGCAAAAGTCTATGGGGAGGGCGAGGAGTATTCCCGCGACCACCTCATGGCGCAAATCAACCGTTTTCCCGACGGCCAGTTCGTAGCCGAGTATGAAGGCACGATTGTCGGCCATTGCGCGACCTTCATGATCGCCTCCGAGCACGCCTTCGGGCCACACACCTGGATGCAGATCACCGGCGGCGGCTATGCTGCGCGGCATGATCCTGAAGGGGATGTGCTCTACGGCATGGATGTGGCGGTCGACCCTAACTATCGCCGCCTGCGCATTGGCCAGCGCTTCTACAAGGCACGCCGCGAATTGTGTCAGTGGCTGGAGCTGAAAGGTATTGTCTTCGCTGGCCGCATGCCCGGCTATGCGCGCAAGGCGAAGCAGTATCCCAGACCGGAAGACTATGTGAAGGCCGTGCGGGAGTCCAAACTGCGCGATCCGGTCATCACCTTCCAGCTGAACCAGGGATACGAGCCGCTCGGCGTGTTGCGCCACTATTTGCCGGAAGACACGGATTCCATGGGACATGCCACGCACATGTTCTGGGAGAACCCGCTGGCGCAGGAGAAGATCCAGACCAATACGAGTTTTGGCGACACATCGCTGCCCGAAAGCGTCCGTATCGCGACCGTGCAATGGCAGATGCGCCGCATCACCTCCATCGACGAGTTCGAAAGCCAATTGGAATACTGGGTGGACATCGCGTCCGACTACAAGAGCGATTTCGTCGTGTTCCCGGAAATGGTGACGTTGCAATTGCTGTCGCTTGCTGAACGCCCGCTGGGGCCCATCGACGCCATCGCTCAGATATCGGAATACACGCCGCGCTTTGTTGAATTCATGGAAAAGCTGGCTGTCTCCTACAATATCAACATTATCGGCGGCACCCATCCGAGCCAGATGGAGAACGGCGAGATCCTGAATGTGGCGCATGTCTTCCTGCGCGATGGATCCGTTCACACTCAACAGAAGTTGCACCCCACCCCGTCGGAACGCCATTGGTGGAACATCCAGGGCGGACGCGGCAATTCCGTCATCCAGACAGACTGCGGCCCAATCGGCGTGATGATCTGCTATGACAGCGAGTTTCCCGAAATTGCGCGTCACCTGGTCGACCAGGGCGCGCTGATGTTGTTCGTGCCTTTCTGCACGGACGAACGCCGCGGCTATATGCGTGTACGGTATTGCTGTCAGGCGCGGGCCGTCGAGAACCAGTGCTATGTCACCATGTCGGGCGTCGTCGGCAATCTGCCAAACGTCGAGAACATGGATATTCATTATGCGGAGAGCTGCATCCTGACACCATCTGACTTCCCGTTCTCGCGCGACGGCGTGGCGGCAGACACTGCGCCAAACACCGAAACGATTGCGTTGGCAGATCTGTCGATTTCCGACCTGCTGACCGCGCGCCAGTCGGGTGCGGTGCAGAATTTGAAGGATCGACGACTCGACCTGTATCAGGTGGCCTGGAAGAAGAACTAGGCCTCTTCGATCAGTTGCGGCCCCTGATTGCGGACATTGCCGACTGCCGGATTGACCGGCCATGCGTGCATGTCCGCCGTCGGGAATGGTTCGTAGAGATGCTCGACCTTGCGATTGTCCGCGTCCAGCCATGTCCGATAGTCTGACGGATGCAGGATCACCGGCATTCGCGTGTGCAGCCCTGCCATGAGGTCATTTGGCTTTGTCGTCAGGATTGTGAATGTATCGATCTCCGATCCGTCGATCATGGCCCGGTCCCACAATCCGGCAAAACAGAACCAGCGACGATTGCGCAGCCCGATTGCATAAGGTTGTTTCTTACCTTTTGGCCCCGTCCATTCGTAAAAGCCGCTCGCCGGAATCAGGCAGCGATGATGCCGGAACGGGCCACGAAATGTGTTGGAAGCTTCCAACCCTTCGCTGCGCGCATTGAAGGTGGAAAATTTCTTTTCACTGAGTGGTTTCTTCCACCAGCTGGGTACAAGCCCCCACATGGCTGGTGCCATCTGGATCGCATGGCGGGGAACATCCTCCCCTTCCGGGGCCATGCGTATGATGGGGGCATATTGTGTGGGCGCGATATTGTAGGCCGGCTCTGGCGGCTGAATGCCATTTGGATGGATCAGGTTCAGCGCGTTGTGGTATTCCTCCCACGAAACCCCATGACGGAAAAAGCGACCACACACGGCTAAGGCCGGAACACAGCAGTGTTGTCGCGCCCGAGATCGTAGGCAACATGGTGTTTCAGTTTCTCGGTCAACTCGTTCACGTCGCCCTGTAATTGATCCGGCTGAATCATCTGGCCGAATGTCATCCGTACATTGGCGCCGCGCTTGTTCAGCAATTCGTGGAACAGGGTTATGTCACGCAATTCGCCATTCAGCTCGCTGAATAAGTAGAACAGCCAGGAATTCCACGCATCGAGATTGAGCGGCAGGATCGGTGCGTTCTGCTTGCGGGCGAGCCCGACCACGGTGGAAAACCACTCCTTCTCGACGAGTCGGCCATCCTCCTTCTTCGCCAGACGGCCTGACGGAAAGATCACCACACACTTCTCCTCGGAGAATGCTTGCCCCGCCCGCTTCAGGGTCTCGCGTGTCTTGGCCGGGGTGCGCTTTTCCGCGACCCACTCCACCGGGATGATGACATCCTGGAAGCGCGGATTGACCCGGATGGCATCTGCATTTGCGAAGAAGATGATGTCCTGACGGATCTGTTTGAGCAAATCCCACACGGCCACCCCATCGGCCAGACCGGTTGGATGATTGGCCGCGATAATGACACGCCCGGATTCAGGCAGACGCTCCAGCCCCTCAATGTCGAGCGAGAAATCGAGCTGCGCTGACAGATGATCGAATGAGTCCCGACCATTGAGCTGCATGATCGTATCCGCCATCTCGCGCGCGCGACTGTACCCCAGCATCTTGTAAAGCACGGGGCGGACAAGCGGCCAGCTCCAGCTTGAGCGGAGTTGCGGGCAGCGCTCCTCGATCAACGTATCAACGATATGCTGGTCATTATTTTTTTCTGCGTCCAGAAACGCAGACGCCCGCAAGGCGGGTGTTTTCGCTGTCAGGCTCTCGTCACTCATGGTGTCACGGCCACTCCAATCTCCCTTTAGATACATAGGGGTTCGGGCGATTCCCTGAAAGCGTGAAACGCATGAGACGGAGGCGGGAAGCTTACCGCTCAACTACCGCACTCTGTTGAAAAATAAACACTTCGGAAAGTTTCGCTTTACCAAGACGTAAGAGCCACGTGCCATTGTGAACGCAACAGGGGGGTTGGCTTAAGCCTTTCCTTCGCGGGCAAATTAATCGGGATACGAGTAGATGAAAGTTCTTTGGGTTGAAGATCACGAGCCAGTTCGAGACATGCTGGCAATTGCTGCGGACAAGGCAGCTCGTTCTCGTGTCCAGATCGACCTCGTCATGGCGCCAACCCTGATGCTCGCAGAGTCCCGCCTTCGCCTTGAACGCTTTGATCTTGTCGTGCTTGACCTTGGCCTGCCAGACTCCTTCGACCCTGACATGACGATCGCTCGTGTGGCCAATATGGGCAAATACCGGATCGCTGTCGTGTCCTCCATGGATGTGCGTGACCAGGCCGTCGAGTCCGCGCTTCGCTGCGGCGCAAACATCCATCCCGAGGCGATCTTCAAGGCCAACCTGCCCTTCAACCGTTTCATCCAGCGCCCGGATGCCTTCGAAGACTTCCTGATGGACCTGATGCCAGCCGCCGAGACCGCCGCCGTCCGCGCCGCCTAAATCTGTCGGGCGCTTGCGAAGCGCCCCTTCCCCTTGCTAAGCCGCTTGGACACGTCCGGGCGGCTTTTTGCTGGCGGCATAACAGGAGAGCAGCCAGACGATGATGGAATTCCCGGTAACGATTAGCCTGATCGTGGCAAATGTGCTGGTCAGCCTGATCGGCCTCTCAAATCGCGACTTCTTCACTGACAACAGCTTCTGGATCGCCCCGATCCGGGACGGGCGGCAATGGTGGCGGTTCGTGACGTCAGCCTTTCTGCACGTGAACCTGACTCACCTGCTGATCAACATGTACGTTCTGTGGGAATTTGGCCGCGTGCTGGAGCGCAGCCTCGGCGCGACGACATTCCTGATCATCTATGGGGGCTCGCTGCTTGGCGGAAACTTGTGGGAGTATTTCGACAAGAAGGACCAGCCGGACTATCGCGCCGTTGGAGCGTCGGGCGCGACGTCTGGCGTCATCCTGTCGTTCAGCGTGCTCGCCCCTTTCGCATTGCTCGGCCTGTTCTTCATCATTCCGATGTGGGCAATCGTGGCCGCCGCCTTGTTCATCTCCGTCAGTTTCTTCCTGTCCCGCCGTCCGAACACGATGATTGCGCACGGCGCGCATTTGGGCGGCGCGCTGGCCGGGGCTGCACTGACTTTCCTGCTGGTTCCGGGATCCTGGTCTCGCCTGATCACACAAGTGGCAGAAAGACTGGGCTAACCACCCAGCGGCCAGCACGGTGACGCACTGCCATACTCTCTCAGCGGAACGCATTTCCAATAATCGAGTTGACTGTATAAGTTTCACCAGCAGCCTGAAGCCGTCTGGACGGTGCCGGGCAAGTTTCCACTCCTGCATGGGCGTCTCTGAATGGGCTATGTGATTGAGCGCTACGAGGCGCGGATCAGTGACGGACAATTGATGCCGGACCCGGTGCAGGCCGAAGCCGCCGCTGTGCTGGATGATCTTGCCCATCGACTGGCGAACCGGAAGACCGGTGGGTGGTTTTCAAAGGCGGAGACCGTAACGGGCCTGTACATGTGGGGCGGCGTAGGGCGCGGCAAATCCATGCTGATGGATCTGTTCTTCGAGCATGCACCGGTCGAAGCCCGCCGCCGGGTTCACTTCCATGAGTTCATGGCCGAAGTTCATGACCGGCTGGATGCATGGCGCAAGCTTTCCGAAGATGAACGCAAGCGGTCCGAGTGGCGTGTGAAGGGAGCTGGCGACGACCCGATCGCGCCAGTGGCGAAACAGATCGCCTCCGAGGCGAACCTGCTCTGTTTCGATGAGTTCCAGGTAACCCAGATTGCTGACGCCATGGTGCTTGCCCGGTTGTTCGAGGCCCTCTTCGAGCGCCATGTCACCGTCGTTGCAACATCAAACCGTCACCCCAACGATCTCTACAAGGATGGCATCAACCGTCCCCTCTTCCTGCCCTTCATTGAGCACCTGAAGGCCAATTGCGACGTGATGGAACTGGCCTCCGAACGAGACTATCGACTGGACCGCCTGATTGAGGCGCCGGTCTGGTACGCGCCTCTGGGCGGAGAATCCGAGAGGGCTCTGGATCAGGCCTGGGACCGGCTGACCCTGGGCGCTGAGCCGCAGCATTGTGTGCTGACGGTCAAGGGCCGCAAATTGGAGGTCCACCGCGAAGCTGCCGGCGTTGCGCGGTTCACGTTCGAGGAGCTTTGCGCCCGTCCGCTTGGGTCGCGGGACTATCTTGCCATTGCTGCAAATTTCAACACCGTCATTCTATCCGGCATTCCGACGCTCGGACCAGAAAACCGCAATGAGGCAGCCCGGTTCGTGTCGCTCATTGATGCGTTTTACGAGGCGAAGGTCAAACTCGTGGCCAGCGCCGCCGCTGAACCGGAAGAACTCTACCCCGAAGGCGACGGCAGCTTTGAATTCGAACGCACCGTCAGCCGACTTCATGAAATGCGATCAACGGATTACCTGGCCGAAGAACGAATTGAGATCGAGGCGGAATAGAACCAGCGGAGAGCTGGATACCTCGCCTTTCAACGCCCCATATATGATGCCCGTTGAAACGGATGGCTGAAGCCTGTCAGGACGCCTGTGTAATCACCGATGGCGACGTCAATTCCTTGCACAATACGGCACGACCAATCAGAAACCCCTGAACCAGATCGCATTTGCGTGCGGCCAACTGCTCAAGCTGCCAACTTGTCTCGACGCCTTCGGCGCAGCTGATCAGATTCATTTCCCGGCACATCTTCAGGCTGCCTGTCAGGACCTTCGGCAGGACACCGGAATCACTCTTCTTGCCTAGCAGGCTCTTGTCGAGCTTCACTTTCTTGAACGGCAATTCTTCCAGCAAGGAAAGAGACGAGTATCCCGTGCCAAAATCATCCAGAGCCAATGACACACCGGCATCGACAATCTTTCCGAGCACCTGCTTGCTGGTATCGATATTCCGGAAAAGGACGTTCTCGGTAATTTCAAGTTCAATGCGGGACGGCTCGACCTTGTGACGTCGTAGCGCGTTGAGGAAGAGGTCCGAGAACTCCAGTGAGGTGAGCTGCGAGGGCGACACGTTGAAGGACAGGAAGCTCCGGCCATCGGGCAGCCACCGTAAAGCCTGATTCAGCATCGACCAGAAGAAGCTGTCAATCAGCCCGAGACGCTCCACCGGAGGCATGAACTGCTTCGGTGACGGTTGCCGCTTCAAGCCACTATTTGGCCAGCGTGCCAGGACTTCGTATCCGGCCACGGAATGGGACCGGAGATCAAGGATGGGCTGGACCGCCGGCTGGAAGCGGTTGTCCTTCACGGCGCTGATGATTGTTTTGTCAAACTCCTGCGCGTCCATGTCTGACAAATCCATACGCCTGTCGAAGACAGCGATCCCACCCCCTTCAGACTTTATACGGATCATTGCCTTGTCGGCGGCATACATCAGATTGACTTCATCAACAGCGTCATCGGGATAGGACGCAAGGCCAATTGAGGCACCGACCGAGACCAGCCCCAGATCGGTCTCGATAGGAGAAACAATTGCACTCTGCGCTCGCGCTGCAATCTCGGAGGCATCGGCATCACATATAACAAATGCAAACTCGTCTCCGCCCAGGCGGCAGGCCAGTCGGCACCCCTCAGCCTCGGACAGCCTCCGCGCCAGCTCTTTCAGCACATGATCGCCAACTGCGTGGCCATACCGGTCGTTCAGTGGCTTGAAACGGTCCAGATCGACCAACGCGCAGGTGAAAGGCTGTTGTGCATGGATCAGTGCCTCGACTTCACGAATGAAGGCACGACGGTTCAGGATGCGGGTCAGAGGATCCGTATCGGCCAGTTGGCGAACCGTTTGCTCGGCGCGTTCGCGCTCTACTATCTCTGCCTTGAGATCAGAGAGCATGTTGGCATGTATTTCGGTGAGCGCATGAAAGACGCCCAACGCATTCAGGCACCCTGCATATACACCGTCATCATGCACGAGGATCAACCCGTTCGTCAGGAGATCTGACTTGTCTCGAATACTGCTGAAAACCGATGCCGTGTCATCGTTGAGTTCCAGGACAAGCGGGTTTCGGTCCAGAATCGCGGCCAACCCCCTCTTCTGATTCAGTGCGTACCCGTAGGGATTGGATATGATGCGCTGAAACGCCTGAAGGGAAACAAACCCGTTCGGTCGACCGCGCCGGTCAACAACCGGACACAGCGTGGCCTCAGGATTACTAACGAAAAAAGCTGACAGCGCACCAAAGCTGTCATCCACCGACAAAGGCGGAAAATGCTTCCAGGACGTGGAGCGAAACTTCATAACAAACCCATTTGCCCCACCCAAGGCACTCTGGGTATCGTACTAACAGGACATTCTGAAAACTTGGTAACCAACAATGTTTACAGCAGGTTACAACGCATTGTTTTATGTGAATTTATTGTGACAGACACCGCACTCAGCGCGTGTCCGACGTTGGCACCCCGACAACCGATCTGCGCAGGACATCTGCAGAGACCTTCCCGGCGTCACGAGCAATAACGCTGAATGATGCGTCGGTTTCAAGCACAACCGTTTCGGCTTGCTCCACTTGCGTTAATCCATGTTCTCTCAGGGCAGAGAGTATCTCGGATCGGGTAAGTCGCTCGTCGAGAATATTGTCGTCCAGATAATTGCCCCGATACACCAGAAGCCGTGGGCTGGATTTGACCAGCTTTTCGACACCGATTGAGCGCGCGATCATGAAAGTTAACGCCCATTGTATGGTGAGCAAAGTCGCGATGGCCAGCAATGCTTCAAATACTGTCACCGAGTTACTGGTGATACCCGCACCAGCAATAGACCCGAGCGCCACGGTGACGACCCAATCGAAATTATTCATCTGGGACGTGGACCGTTTCCCCGCCAATCGAATAAACACAATAATGGTGAAATAGATGGCGGGCGCCGCCAGAACGATCCTTACCAGGTCTTTCCAACCATCATAGAAGATTGCCGAAATATCCATCAGACCACACCCGAACCGATTTGATAGTCTATGGGCTTGTAAACAAAATTGTTGGACTCGCCGGCAGAACAGCTGGTCATGCCGATTATCAAATCCATGCAGGCTTCGAGAACGATCGATTGCCCCGCCTTGCTCAAGGGTGGCAGCACACTGATCTTTCCGGTGTCGGGGTCCATCGCCACATGCATGAAGATATTGAACGCAATGGGGATATCGTCTGGCCCAATACCGTATTCAGACAGAGCAGCTTCCAGGTTTTCCTGACATCCGCCTTGCGGATCTGCCTCATTGTAGAGCTTGCGAAATGTGTCCTTCGAACATGGCGTAAGCGTGAAGTCATGTCGCCCGACCTCGTCCTTTACGATCTTCAGCATGTCACGACTACGGTTTGAGTACAGCACGTCACCAGTGGTAAGGAACATGCGCCCGGCATAGTCCAGCGAACGCCCGGAAGAGATGACTTCCTTTCGGTCATCGAGATTGTAGGCGACCAGATCACTGACCTGCTCGCCTTCCGGATCTGTCACGGTCAGGCGCTGGCCTTTGCGGAGGATGAAGGCTACGCCGGATTTCGGGGGAATGCGCTGGATCATTTGATGGGCTCCTGGGGCGTGAATGGGCATTTCCAGTCTGGTCCGACTTCGCGACCGGAATATTGCGCGGCTTCCGATCCACTGCCGAAGTCGGCCAGCATCGGATTGACGGACCCGGCAAGAGCTTCGTCACGCGCCCGAATGATCTGTTTCATTTTCTCGAACCGGCCGTCCTGGCGAAGCCGCTCAAACTGCTCATGCGAGTTGAAGACGAGGGTTGGATACCGAAATCGTCGCGCGGGCCGCGAAGCATTCGGGTGCAGGCCTATCACAAAGAAGGCCTCTCCAAGCAACCCCATGGAAAAATGCGCAGACTGAGGGTCCCTGTCGGCGTTCTCCGCCCATCCCCTGCCATCCACCACATCAAGGTTATGCAGGGATTGGAGACGGTTCCACAACGCGTGCTCGAATTCATCTTCCAGCAAATCGTTTGGCCCGGTGAATATCGCGACAAACGACTGAACGACCGGGGAGTCGAAATCGAGCTGGTCGATGAATGTCTCCAGCGCCAGTCGCAACTTGATATCACCGGCTGCGGAGTCGATCTCCCCGAACTCCGCAATCATCAATTGATCCCGGACCATGGCGGACTTCGCGCCAATACAAGGAAACTCGTCAGACTTCACGAATTTCCGAAACGCCTCGGTCGGCGTGACAGTCGCTTCCTGTCTATCCTTGAATGTGGTATTCATGGGTGTGTTCCTGAGTTGTTATTGCTCAAAGAACCTTTCGGATTGCGATGCGGTTCCCCAATTTTGAGTGGAAGATTGCAGACAACAATTCGAGAGACAGCCCGCCACCAAAAAAGCCTTCAAATTCCGGGAAGGCCTTCTTATTTATGTTAATCCGCGATGACATTCATGCGGACAATACGGGACGACGCCGCTGCAAAGCAGGGCTAAACACCCAATACACCTGAATGCCGGAACGATCGCCGCGACGCGGGGTTGGTCTGCAAAGGAGGAGATTTGACTATGGCAAACAAGATTGCCGCCAGTACGAGCATGACCCTCAGCCCTGAACAGGGCCTGAGCCGCTACCTCACGGAAATCCGCAAATTTCCGATGCTTGAGAAGAACGAGGAATTCATGCTTGCGCGTCAATGGCGTGAGCAGGAAGACACGCAAGCAGCCGAAAAGATGGTGACCTCTCACCTGCGCCTCGTCGCGAAGATCGCGATGGGCTATCGCGGATATGGCCTGCCGATGGCCGAAGTTATCTCCGAAGGGAATGTCGGCCTGATGCAGGCCGTGAAGAAATTCGACCCTGATAAGGGGTTCCGCCTTGCAACATACGCCATGTGGTGGATCCGTGCCGCGATCCAGGAATACATTTTGCGTAGCTGGAGTCTGGTAAAACTGGGCACAACTGCCGCACAGAAGAAACTATTCTTCAACCTGCGTCGCCTGAAAGGCGAGATGCAGGCGCTTGACGAGGGCGACCTGAAGCCGGAACAGGCCAAGCTGATCGCCGAGAAGCTGAACGTGACCGAGAATGAGGTCTACTCGATGAACGGGCGGATGTCCGGTTCAGATGCGTCCCTGAACGTGCCGATGGGCACGGATGGCGATATGGAATGGCAGGATTGGCTGGCTGACGATGATCAGGGCCAGGCTGAAGAGTTCGCAGACAAACAGGAATTCAATGCACGGATGGAATTGCTAACGTCCGCCATGGAAGACCTGAATGAGCGCGAACGCCACATTCTAACCGAGCGTCGTCTTTCGGAAGAGCCGAAAACACTTGAGGAATTGTCGGAAGTTTACAACGTATCCCGCGAACGTATTCGTCAGATCGAGGTGCGTGCGTTTGAGAAGTTGCAGAAGGCCATGAAACGCATGGCGAAAGAACAGGGGCTGGCATCAGCGTCTGCGGCCGGCACAGCATAAACTGCCCTGCTAGTGATCTGCGGAAGCTGACTTTACGCCCTCTAAACGAGCGGACTCGGCTGCCGCATCGGTTCCGGAGGACAGGTGCGCAGGCCAGAACATCGTTGCTTTTACTGATTTGTAGCCCTGCTTTTCCGGCGTCCAGATTGTAACCAAACAGGCGGTCTCCTTTTCGGGGACCGCTTTTTTCTGGTCTCTTGGTGACCAGCTTACAGCCGTCTCACATACATAGTCCGACGGGTTCGTCTCCTCTCCCGCATGCAATGTATGAGGGCACATGGTTGGATGAGGCCGCGAGCCGATGAACGACCGCGGTCTATGAGGATGGCAGACAGGATCGGACACGGCAAATGTCATCTCTGCCGTATTCAGCCGCACGAACCTGTCGGCATCCGATGCCGGCAATTGATCCAGGAGAACGGGGCGCTCTCCACTTATGGCCCAATTCACCAATTGCGCGTTCTGATCGCCCTGGCGACGCACCACCTCCTTGTAATCTCCGTAACGCTGCAACTGCCGCCCCGCAGTAATCGTCAGGAATGCCATCGCCAGCACAATCAATGTGAGCGCAAAACGATGCTCCCACAGCACGATCAACGACTTCATCATCACACTCATCCCTGCCCCCATCCCAGCCGGCAGAATCGAATAACAGCCCGTCTTCTATCTATTTATGATTGCGCTCTCAATAGCGGAGATTGAATTTTTTCTCCTGCTTGGGGAATTTCTTGCTCTGAAGCACCTACGGCAGGAAGGCGACATGCCGGTTAGCATTTTGACAAGCAGTCAATCCTCCCGCACATCGCCCCAAAACCCTCCAGTCTTCTCCCTGTCCAAGGCCCGTCTGAAACATGCCCCCCATCCCAATCGATCATGAAGGCGACCCTAGACTTGCAGCGTACACATCAATCCGGGAAAAGGATCTGACCTCAGGTCACGGCGCACGCTTCATTATAGAAGGCAAAGTGACACTCGAAACTGCGGTACGACGGGGCCGGTTCGCGCTGGAAAGCATCTTCATTACCGATAGCCGTATCGAGCCACTGGCGGAACTATTGGCGCGGGTTCCAGCAGACGTGCCGGTTTATACGGCGCCTCAGAGTGTGATGGACAAGGTGACTGGCTTCCCGATGCATCGCGGCGTGCTGGCCTGTGGGCTGAAAGGGGAAATTCCGGACCCGGCCGCGTTTTTGGAGAGCGGCGTGTCGGCAGCCTCGACTCTCCTGCTGCTGTCGGACCTGTCAAACCATGACAATATTGGCGCCTGCTTTCGCAACGCTACTGCTTTTGGCGCTTCTGCCGTGCTGATGGACGCGCAATGCTGCGACCCGCTCTATCGCAAGGCCATCCGCGTTTCGTCCGGCAGCACACTCTGGCTGCCCTATGCCCAAGGCGGGACGGGCCTGGACATGGTGAACGCGGCGAAAGCGGCGGGCTATGAAGTCTGGGCGATGACGCCCCGCACGGACGCGGCATCGCTCACCTCCCTGCCCGTTCCGGCAAGGCTTGCGATCCTGCTAGGCGCAGAAGGCCCCGGCCTGCCAGACGAAGTGATCGCAGCCTGCCGGGCGGTGCGTATCCCGATGTCAGAAGGCTTTGACAGTGTGAACGTGGCGACCGCCGGAGCGATCGCTTTGTCACATGTGTTCACTGCAGCCGTCTAGAAAACCCGCGGGCGCTCTGTCTTGTCGACATGGAGGCCACATTCGGTCTTTTCCTGACCAGCCCAGCGTCCAGCGCGGGGATCGTCAGGATTGTCAGACGGCTTCGTGCACGGCCAGCAGCCGATGGACGGATAGCCCTGCGCCACCAACGGATGACGCGGCAAGTTGCGCTGCTTGATGAGCAGCTCAACATCTTCAGGCGTCCAGTTTGCCAGCGGGTTCACCTTGTAGCGACCATTTGCAAACTCGAAGACCGGCATGCTCATCCGGGCGCCGCCGTGGAAGCGTTTGCGGCCGGTGATCCATGCATCAAAGCCTTCCAGAGCAGGCTCCAGCGGGCGAACCTTGCGCAGGGCGCAGCACGCATCAGGATCAGTCTTCCAGAGCATGCCTTTCGGATCGAGCACCTTGCGCTCTGTCTCGCTCGGCGGAATTTCGCGCACGCCCGTAAGGCCCAGCTTTTCGATCAGCTCGTCCTTGTAGTCCAGCGTTTGCGGGAAATGCATACCTGTCTCAAGAAAGATGATCGGCAGATCCGGCTTCACTTCAGCGATCAGCGCCAGCATGGCCACGCTTTCCGCGCCAAAGCTGGACACATAGGTCAAGCCATCGCGCCATTCACGGATCATGGCAACGCGCAAGATCGTCTGCGCGGACGCATCCCGCAGCTCGGCATTCAAGCGCGCGAGCCGGGCGTCCGACGTCTCGTTCTTGCGGGTCAGGCTGTCGCCATAAGGCATAAGGGTCAGCTTTCGTGTCTCTTCCGGTAGACCGGCGTCCGCTCACCCGCTGCGGGCTGGTAGACCTCGGAATACTCATTCAATGCGTTCAGCACTTCATGTAGGTCAGCGCGGTCGGTCTCGTAAGCATCAAAGCCTGAACGGTTCATATAGAATATCTGATCCCGCAGGACGTGGCCGACGGCGCGCAGCTCTCCAGTATATCCGAAGCGACGGCGTAGTAGCTGCGCCTGCGAGTATCCACGCCCGTCGGTATATTTAGGAAAACTGATCTCGATCAGCTGGAGACGCTCCAGATGCTCCTCCAACTCATGAGGATCATCGCCCGGCTCCAGACGCACGCCGATATCGGTATTTCGTGCAAGCAGCACGTCCGTCTCGCTGCGAAAACGTGCCAGCGAAACTGTAATACATCCGCCAGGGGACAGCTCTCCCTCATCGGGCACATAAGCCCAGATATCGTCGATCTCCGTGCCGTTTTTAATCAGCGGCATAAAGCGCCTCCTTGAAGGGATCATGGCCGAGGCGGGCCAACGTCTCGATAAACAATTCGCTCTTGTCGGAGCGCAGGTCGCGATAGGTATCCACGACGCGTTTCAGCGCGTTCGGAACATCATCGGCTTTCAGGCCCGGCCCGGCAATCGAGCCGATCGCGGCCTTCTCATCGGCGCGGCCGCCGAAGGTGATCTGATAGAATTCCTCACCTTTCTTATCGACGCCCAGAATGCCGATATGGCCGATATGGTGGTGACCACAAGCGTTGATACAGCCGGAAATATTGATGTGCAGGCGGCCAATATCCTCCTGATAATCAGGATCAGCGAAGACTTGCTGGACAGCCTGACCAACCGGAATGGACCGGGCATTGGCAAGGTTGCAATAGTCGAGGCCGGGGCAGACGATCATGTCCGTAATCAGGCTCTCATTGGCGGTGTGAAGGCCAGCCGCTTTCAGCTCGCGGTACACATCCGGCAGGTCATCCAGCGCCACATGCGGAAGGACGAGGTTCTGGGCGTGACTAACGCGAATATCATCATACGCATAGGTCTCAGCCAGATGCGCGACCGTCATCATCTGCGCATCCGTCGCGTCCCCGGCAAGACCGCCGACCGGCTTCAGGCTCACCGTAACAGACGCGTAACCATCGGTTTTGTGCGGATGCAAGTTCACGCGCGCCCAGCGCGCAAACTCCGGATTTTCGGCCTTGAGCGCCTCGAATGCATCAGACGTTGCAGGTTTTTCAGCCAGGGCCGGAGGCGCGAAATAGGCGTGAATCCGATCAATCTCCGCCTGCGGAAGATCGATTTTCTCCTGCGGGCGTTGCGCCGCATACTCTTCTTCCACCAGGCGGCGGAACTCGCCTTCACCCAGCTCACTCACCAGGATCTTGATGCGCGCCTTGTACTTGTTGTCCCGGCGACCGAAGCGGTTGTACACGCGCATGATTGCTTCGAGATAGTCGAGCAGTTCGGCTTCAGGCACGAATTCGTTCACGAGCGTCGCCAGATGTGGCGTACGCCCCTGCCCGCCACCGACATGCACTTCAAACCCGACAACGTCGCCGCGTTTGCGAATGTGCAGGCCAATATCGTGCACGCGGATCGCGGCCCGGTCATGCTCGGCGGCCGTGACCGCAATCTTGAATTTCCGTGGCAGGAAAGCGAATTCCGGATGAAATGTGCTCCATTGGCGGATGATCTCGCACCACGGACGTGGGTCCATCAACTCATCTTTTGTCGCTCCCGCAAAATGGTCAGACGTCACGTTGCGGATGCAATTCCCCGAGGTCTGAATTGCGTGCATCTCTACTTCCGCGAGCTTCGCCAGCACATCGGGAATATCTTTCAGGGCAACCCAGTTGAACTGAATGTTTTGACGGGTCGTGAAGTGGCCATAACCACGGTCATAGTCCCGCGCGACAACTGCGAGCTGGCGCAGCTGACGACCGCTCAACTGGCCATAGGGAATGGCAACACGCAGCATATAGGCATGTAGCTGGAGATACACTCCATTCTGCAAGCGCAGCGGTTTGAATTCATCTTCGAGCAGCGTTCCAGCCAGGCGGCGTTCCACCTGCCCCCGGAATTGCGCGACACGCTCGGACACGATCCGAGCATCAAATTCATCATAACGATACATTACGCAGCCTCTTTTGCATGCGGGATATTAAGCGCCGCTTCTGTGCGGCTGACCCATCGTTCGACGGAGGGAAATTCACTCAGGTCAAAGCCGCCTTCATGCGCGACGCGCGTATAGGCGACCAGCGCGATATCTGCGAGTGTCATCGCATCACCGACCAACCAGTCCGTATAAGTCAGTTGCAGCTCCATCACTCCGAGGGCGCGTCGCCCTCTGGCCATGAGCTGCGGATCGATCTGGTCCTCAGGTGTCTTGAGATAGTGTTTCTGGAATCGTCGCACGGCAATCGCTGTCTCATGCGAATACTGCTCCCAGAACAGCCAGCTCATCATCTGTGCTTTCTTGAATGAGTCCGCAGGTACCAACTCGCTGCCAGCGTCTTCGGCGAGGTAAAGCATGATGGAGTTGGACTGCGGCAAAGCGCGGCCATCCGGCCAGCGCGCCAATGGCACCTGACCGGCCGGGTTCACAGACAAAAAGTCTTCCGTGCGCGTACCGCCTTGAAGAATGTCTACCTCAACCCAGTCATAAGCAATGCCCAGCAAGTCGGCCGTCCATTTCGGCTTCATGCAATTGCCGGAGATGGAGTCTCCGTAAAGGGTCAAACGCGTAATCTCGCGATTTGGCATCAGCCAGCGTCCCCGTATGCAACGGTCGGCCCGGTCGCACGAATGGTCTCGCGCAACGTTTCCCGGCCTGTAATACCACCGGTTTCCGTGACTTCCATGAAGTAAGGGTCGGTAACCTGCCCTTCCTGGCCTTGCGCATCAGCAAGGCGGGCTTCGGCCTCCTCACCTGTGAACGCTCCGATCTGGGCTGGATCCTTGGTCCAGCCCCCATCGGCGGTCATCCAGACATTTTCACCTGTGGCCGTTTCCCAAGCGGTTACTGCCTTCGGTGTCTCTGGCTTAAGTTTCGGGCGGACGGATGTCATGCGAAAGTCTCCTGCTGGACCGGATTAGCCTGAGCGATTGTGCCGCTGGCGAATGGCAAACCTGCCACTTTGCCAATGATCAGCAGGGCCGGCCCCTTGATGCCGTTATCTGTGATGAGGTCCGGCAATTCCGCCAGAATTCCAAAAACCTGAATCTCATCGCGTCGCGTGCCATTCTCGATGACAGCAACAGGCGTGTCAGGCGCGCGCCCGGCTTCGATCAGCTTGTCTGTGATCGCGGCGGCTGTACCAACGCCCATGAAGACTGTCACGGTCTGGTTCGGTTTGGCGAGAGATTCCCAGTCGAGGTCTGGCACACCGCCAGACTTTGCGTGTCCGGTCACGAAGGTCAGGCTCTGCGCATGATCGCGATGGGTAAGCGGCACGCCCGCCTGCGCTGCGCAGCCAAGCGCAGACGAAATGCCTGGCACGACAAACGCCTCAACACCCGCGGCCAGGACAGCTTCCATTTCCTCGCCGCCGCGACCGAAAATGAATGGATCACCGCCTTTGAGGCGAACGACACGCTTGCCATCACGCGCAGAGCGGATCAGCATCTCGTGAATTTCTTCTTGGGGTACGGAGTGATCGCCCTTGCTCTTGCCAACCGGCACACGGTCCGCATCCCGGCGGATCAGAGTAAGAATCTCGTCACTCACCAGCCGGTCAAAGTAGACGATATCGGCCTCCTGAAGCAGGCGTAGCGCTTTCAATGTCAGCAATTCCGGATCACCCGGACCGGCCCCGACCAAATGCACCACGCCCTGTGCGCGACGACCATTGAGTGCGTCTCGCATAGCCTGCTCAGCAGCCTCAATTTCTCCCGCATAGGCAAGCTCAGCGGCCTTGCCATTCAGCACAGATTCCCAGAACTGCCGGCGCTCGCCAGCATTGGGCAATCTCTCCTTCACTTCGTCTCGCATCCGACCCGCCAGTTCAGCCAGATCACCGATCCGTGCCGGCAGCAGGCCTTCGAGCTTGGCGCGCACTGATTTTGCGAGCACAGGAGCAGATCCACCGGAAGCAACAGCCGCGACAATCTCACCCCGGTCCAGAATGGACGGAACGGTAAAATCGCACAATTCAGGGCGGTCGACGACGTTCAGAGGCACCCCATATTGGCGCGCCCATGTGATCGATCGTTCTGTATTTTCGTCGATGCGGCAGGCGACAATCGCAAAGCGGGCAATATCCAGTGCCGGGCCAGCCTCGCTCTGAGGCGCGATCGTGATACGCCCCGCAAATTCCTCGGCGAAACCTGGATCGATATCTTTGCCAATAATTACAGTGATTTGCGCTGGCGTCTTTGCGAGCAGGCGCACCTTGCGGCGCGCTTCTTCTCCGCCGCCAAACACGACGACGCGCGCGTCATCCATGTTGAAGAAAGCCGGGAACTGGCGCATGCGGGCGGACCTCATTTAGGTTAGCTGATCAGTCGAATGTCAAAATGGCTCTTGACGCGGCGGACGCAACCATGAACCCCTACAGCGATCCTTTAGAGAAACTATCCATGTCAGATCCAACCGACCGACTGCCTCCCCTGAATGCGCTGAGAGCCTTTGAAGCTGCCGCGCGGCGCCTGTCTTTCACGCAGGCTGCCGAGGAACTGAATGTCACGCCCGGCGCCATTTCACAACAGATAAGGCAGTTGGAGGAATACGCCGGAACGCCACTGTTCAAACGAACCGGCCGTTCAGTTTTGCTGACAGATGCCGCTCAGGCAAGCCTGCCCCTTGTGCGCGACGCATTTGAGAGAATTTCTGAAGCTGGCCGCATCATGCAGGCGCCTGCGCGAAAAGGCCGGGTCATGGTTTCCTCGGCACCTTCCTTCGCCGCCAAATGGCTGGCCCCGCGTCTTGATGGGTTTCACCGGGACCATGAAGACGTGGAAGCCTGGATCAGCGCAGATATGGGGCTGACTGATTTCACCACTGCCGATGCCGATTTTGCCATTCGCTACGGTCGCGGAAATTATGACGGGCTGAAATCAGAAAAACTGATGGACGAGACGGTCCTGCCAGTTTGCTCCCCCGCCCTGCTGGACGGCCCTGACGCCATCCGCAAGCCGTCCGATTTGCGCCATCACACGCTGATCCATGATGAAAGCAACGAAAATGATCCCTCCTGCCCGGATTGGGCAAGTTGGCTGCGCGCGCGCAATGTAACAGACGTGGATGGAAGTCGAGGGCCGCGCTTCAATCAGGCAATCCTTGTGATCGAAGCCGCAGCCGCCGGGCGCGGGGTCGCGCTCGCAAAACGCGCCATCGCCGCGGCAGACCTTGCTTCAGGGCGCCTGGTTGCACCGTTTGCGGACGGCTCGCACCTGATCGATTTCGGCTATTGGATTGTATACCCGAAAGGGCGTCACCTGACCCCGGATGTGCGCAATTTCATCAAATGGCTCAAAGCGGAAGCGACGAACAGCGAAGTTGTGGGCGTCTAGGGCTCATTGCCTTCCCAGTCGACAATCCAGTCTTCAGTGTCTTCTTCGAAAACCGTGTCTTCGGAAATCGTGCGCCCCCGGATGGAATGACCTTCAGCGTGGATGCGCTCGCGATCCCCGCAGACCAGATGGTGCCACTCCGGCAAATCCCTGCCTTCATGAATAAGCCGGTAGGCGCACGTCTGCGGCATCCAGCGGATCTCCTCGACCTTTTGCGGGGTCAGGATCACGCAGTCTTCGACGATTTTCTTCCGGTTCTGATAGTCCGCGCACCGGCAAGTCTCACCATCAAAAAGGCGACAGTGCAGACGGGTATACGCTATCTCACCGGTGTCTTCGTCTTCCAGTTTCAATAAGCAGCACTTTCCGCAGCCATCGCAGAGGGACTCCCACTCTTCCGACGACATTTCGGCGAGGGTTTTTGTCTGCCAGAAAGGCTGCGTCATACGCGGAGCGCTGCCCATTCGGGCGTTTTCTCGATCAAGGCGGTGGCAAACCAGCAGGATGATGAAACCGTTTCACCCGCCGCAATGATATCTTCCATCGCAGCCGTCACCAGACGCTTGCCAAGTCCTTTGCCACCCAATTCGCCGGGCACGATCGTATGCGTGATATGTCGATGACCTGTGCGCGGACGCTCATAGGTCAGATAGGCTTCCAGCCCGTCCTCGTAGTGGCTGTAGCGCATATGGTTCTCGTCGTGGGTAATCACACTCATGCAAGAATGTCCTGCCATTCAGGGTGTTTCTGAATTTGAGCCTTCGCGAAGGGGCAGAGTGGAATGATCTTGATTCCATCGCGCCGGGCATCCTCAACCGCTTGTTTGACCAATGCCACCCCGACACCAAGCCCACCCAACTCTCTTGGGACGCCGGTATGATCAATAATGATCCGCTCTGTGCCTGCTCTGGAATAGGTCATTTCGGCCTCATGACCGTTCACGACGGCAACATAACGTCCTCCGGACTTTCCGTCCTCTCGCGTGATCTTGATCTCGGTCATCCCGTTCACCTTCTGCTTTGACCCCTATGTGGCGTGCACATAGCCGGTACGCAAGGAAAAGCCGCCCCTCTCGGAGCGGCTTTCTCAGTTCAGGGAATGCCAGTCTATTTTGTCGTGGCATCCTTTACGTCGCCTGCGGTGTCGCGGACTTCGCCTTCGGCTTTGTCCATTTTACCTTCGGCCTGCATTTTCTTGTTATCTGTCATCTCGCCGACAGTTTCCTTGATTTCGCCTTCGGCTTTCTTTGCGGCGCCTTTGACATGCTCCTTGTCCATTTCAATCTCCTTCGTGGGTTGTGTTCGGCCGCGTCAGTGCGGTCATCCAATCAACGCACGTGAAGGCAGAGCGATCCGATTAAATCCTCTACAGGTTGCACGACGCGCGCGAGGTCTGTTCAAACGCCCCCTGCCCGGCTACCTGCTGTGCAATGACCCGCCTGCTGACCCACCCCACTATCGACTGGAAAGACGATGGCACACCCGTCGCGCGGGAAGCAGGTGACGTTTACTTCACGGCTGGCGACGGTCTGGCAGAAACGCGGGCTGTGTTCCTGAAGGGATGCGGCCTGCCAGAGGCCTGGACCGGCCGGGACGAGTTCACAATAGCCGAAACAGGCTTTGGGACCGGACTGAACTTCCTGGCCCTGTGCGAATTGTGGCAGGCAAACCGCCCACATCCGGATGCCTGGCTTCATTTTGTCAGCTTTGAGGGGTTCCCACTCACCCGCGACGACGCTGCCAGAGCGTTGAACATATGGCCGGAACTGAAGCCTTATGCAGATCGCCTGCTTGCGGCGTGGCCCGGGCCCATCCGCCGTGTGCATCATGAAGTCTGGCAAGATCTGGGCATAACACTCACGCTGCATCTGGGCGATATTCATGACACGCTGCCGCAAAGTCGATTTCAGGCGGACGCCTGGTTTCTCGACGGGTTCAGTCCAGCCAAAAATGAAGCGATGTGGTCATCAGACCTCTATGGCCTGATCGCTGCGCGCTCAAAACCGGGCGCAGTCATCGGAACATTCACCGTGGCAGGCGCCGTTCGCCGCGGACTGGCGGATGCGGGCTTCAATGTCGCCAAGGCACAAGGGCATGGGCGAAAGAGAGAACGGCTGGAAGCCACGCTACTCAATGCCCCCACCCCGGCTCAAGATGTATACGGACTTCGTGGAAGCGCTTCGACCGCGAAAAGAATCGCCATTCTCGGCGCTGGAATTGCTGGCGCCAGCGCGGCGCATGCGCTGTCCGTGCGTGGAGCGAATGTCACCGTCTTTGATCCAGCAGGCATCGCCAGCGGCGCAAGTGGCAACCCTCTCGCCTTGCTGATGCCGCGCCTTGATGCCGGCGACACGGTTCAGGCGCGCCTTTTGATCGACGCCTATCTTGCCGCTCGGCAAACTTATTCAGGTATGGATGGCGCGCATGAAACCAGTGTTCGTCAGATGCCGAAAGACACGGCAGAATTGAGCCGCTTTGCCAAACTGCTCGCTGACCCACCTCTGCCGCTGGAAGACCTCGAGGCCATTTCAGGCGGCGGTCTTCTGCACAAACGCGCAATGATTCTTGAGCCGCAGAAAATTGTCGCGAGCCTTCTCGGAGGTGTCCGGGTACCGATCGGGACCGTGAACATCGACCTCCGCAACCGGACCGTAAATGGCGAGACCTTTGATGGAATCATCATGGCCAATGCCATGTCCGCCATTCAGCAGTTCGACTGGCTGAAACTGGAAGGCAGGCTGGGCCAGGTAGAGTTTGCAACCGGCGCAGCACGCGTTGAGGCAGATGCTCTGGCCAGCGGACACTACGCCCTAGCCCTGAACGATGAGCGCTTATGGGGCGCGACGTTCGAAAAAATTCCGCAGGATGCCGACGCGACAACAAGCGACACGGCGCGAGAAGATAATGCTGAAGCCCTAAAAAAGCTCTCCCCGTGGTGGCGACGCGACGCGAAAGACCATCAGGTCACATCACGAGCAGCAATTCGCGCCACTACCGCCGACCGTCTGCCCCTGATCGGCGCCGTACCAAACCTTGAAGCGATGCTTGAAGCCTTTTCCGGATTGAGAACAGGGCGCGCCGCCGAAGCAGATGCACCTCTTTTGCCGGGAATATTCTTGGTGAATGGCTTTGGCGCGCGAGGGTTTACCTGGGGTCCCTGGGCGGGACGAATTCTCGCAGCCATGTGCCTGGGCGGACCAGTTGCTGCCGAGGTTTCGGCGCTGGAAGCCATCAGCCCCTCGCGCCTTATCCTGCGCGCCTTAAAGCGCGGTGAAATCTGACTGGCCGAAAGAGCGGGCGATGCTCAGGCGAACACCCCCCTCCTCGTGCGGCGCGAAGGTCATCTGAAGCCCGCCGAACTCCAGAGCCGTGTCACCATGCAGGCTGGAAACAAACAATGTCATCATCAAGATGAGGACAGAAATGCCTCCAAGCAGCCAGTTGTTTGTCAGTAGCGTCCCCTTACGCATTTTTCCGGTCCTTCTTGTCGGAGAGTTGGGGTTATGGGCGTGGTCTTAGTTGCCGCGCTCCAGATCTCGGAATTCCTTCCGCAAGCGCCACTCGTCAGATGTGACTTTGCGTTCGATATCCCGCAGGCGTTCGTCGAGATCCATGAAAGTATATTTCAGCGTACCGAACGTGGCTCTTGGGCGGTCATTCACACTGCGCCAGAAAGCGTCTTCTTCCGGTGAGATGGAACGACCACCCAACGGTGTCCGTGGTGTGATCATCCAGACAACGATGTAAGCGATAATCGCGATCGGCCCTGCAATGAAGAAAAAAGCCAGAATAGCGAGTAGGCGAACGAGAATTGGCTCCCAGCCGAAACGTTCAGCCAGGCCGCCGCAGACACCGGCGATCACCTTGTCACGGCGCGAGCGATAATAACGCTTTGGGTTGGGAGATCCGTACCGGTCTTCACCGGGCTCAGTGTCGCGATACGGGCGGGAATGGCGGGTCATAGGATTGGTCCTTAGTCGTCAAAAGTGGGGCGGGAAGAGCGCGGCGGGCGGCGGGGGCTGTCCGCCTCGCTCTGTTCAAGGAGGGATTCCAGCGTCTCGATCCGGCGCTCCATCGCGCGGGCCGAACGCCAGAGATCCTCCATCATGCGCTCATCGTCCGGCATCAGGGTTTTCTGCTTCCGCCACAGAGTAATGTAGTGGAAAATCATACCGGGAAAGACGATGAAAAGCGCAACAATCGCTACGATGGGGATGAGAATTTCGTCCATCAGGCGGCCTCTTCCGTGGTTGCGCGGCGCTCAGCACGGGCCTGAGCGATCAGGCCAGGTGCACAAACAAGCGTCATGAAGCCAACGAGGCAGGCGAGCGAAAACAACATCGACTATTCCTCCGATTTCTTGCTCGAAGACTTCGCTGAAGACTTGGCACGCTTGGCCTTGAGAGCCTCAAGTTCCTTCTCGACGCTTTCGTCACGCTCCAGCGCAGCAAACTCAGCTTCGAGGCTCGGCTCGCGGCCTTTGATGGTGTCAGCGTAGGCTTCCATCTCATCGACCTTGCGTTCGATGTTGTTGTAGCGGGCAAGCGCATCATCCACTTTGCCATCATAGACCTGGCTGCGGATGCGGATGCGTTGTTCCGCGGCCTCACGGCGCATCATCAGGGCACGATGCTTTGCCTTGGCTTCGTCCAGCTTGGCCTGAAGTTTGGCCAGATCGTCCTGACGCTTTTCGAAAGCTTCTTCAGCGGCGTCCATGGCCACCTTGCGGCGGTCAATTTCACCTTCGGCCTTTTGCTTTGCAACCAAAGCGCCTCGGGCCAGATCTTCACGTCCCTTGTCGATGGCCAGCTCAGCCTTTGCCGCCCACTCGTCGCGGGTAGCGGAGAAATGCGAGATCTCGCGTTCCATTTCTTTCTTGTCAGCCATCGCACGTGCCGCAGCGGTGCGAACCTCAACCAGCGTATCTTCCATTTCCTGGATGATCAGCCGGGCAATCTTTTCCGGATTTTCTGCGCTGTCGAGCATCGCATTGATGTTGGAATTGATGATGTCACCGAGTCGGGAAAACAAACCCATTTTGGTGTCCTTTCGTGTCTGGAGGGGAATTAGAAGAACAAGCCGCCGAAGAAGACGCCGATCACGAAAAACATCCAGCTTTCCGCGGGGCGTGTCGCAAGCCACCGACCGAAACGGCCAGCATCCGAGCGGGCTTCCGTAGTGTTGTAGCGATCGTCCATTTTCGTTTTGTCCTTCTTGAGTGTGAGCAACGCCCTGTCGCTCTGAGCCCTTCACTCATTTCAAGGAGCGTGCCAACTCAGAATTAATTTTACACATCGCTGTTATTGTTGGATTTTTTCTCGATCTCGCCATATGACTCGCACAAAATTTGGTTAAATTCGCCAAATTTCTTGTGGATTTAGATCTCTTTTTTAGCTAATCCAACCCCATGATCGGTCAGAATATCCAATTACTGGGTCAGGCACCCGCTTGGCTTAGTGCGCAAGAGCACGTTTCCCGCGTCGCCCCGCTGGACAGACCCATTCTCGTCATTGGCGAACGCGGCACGGGCAAAGAACTGATAGGCGAGCGCCTTCATTTCCTTTCCCGTCGCTGGGACGGCCCGTTCGTCAAAGTGAACTGCGCCGCGCTCTCAGAAACGCTTCTGGATTCTGAATTGTTCGGGCACGAGCGCGGAGCCTTCACTGGCGCAACAGAGATGCGCCGTGGCCGATTTGAGCTTGCCGATGGCGGCACGATCTTTCTGGACGAGATCGCCACAGCAAGTAATCAGGTACAGGAAAAACTGCTGCGCATCGTAGAGTATGGAGAGTTCCAGCGCGTTGGCGGCTCCAAAGTGCTCACCACTGATGTACGTATCGTAGCAGCGACGAACGCCGACCTCCCCGCGATGGTCGAGGCAGGCGAGTTCCGCGCAGACTTGCTGGACCGGCTCGCTTTCGACGTCATCACCCTGCCGCCGCTGCGGGCGCGCCCAGGCGATGCCAGCCTGCTGGCAGATCATTTTGCTCGCAGGATGGCGATTGAGATGGCGCAGGACTTTCCCGGCTTTGCGCCATCCACTATTGCCGCCATCGAAGCGCATGATTGGCCGGGAAACGTGCGTGAATTGCGAAACTTCGCACAGCGACTTGCGCACAGAGCGATGTTGCTGGCGCCGGACGAACCTGTCTTGTTCGACCCGTCCGCGCTGGATCCATTTGCCTCCCCTTGGCGACCGAAGGGCGCTGGAAAGTCCGGGAAAGCAAGCGCAGCAGTCACTCCTGCCGCCGGCCCTCAGGCCCCAGAGACAGTCGCTGCAAACTTCACGGCACAGGTCTCCGCATTTGAAATGCGCCTGATAGATGAAGCCCTCAGCCTGTCACAAGGCCATCAGGGCAAAGCCTCGGAAATGCTCGGCTTAACATATCACCAGTTTCGCGGACTACTTAAAAAGCACGACTACGGACGCAATGCTGGTAAGCCGGCCGCAACAGAAGGTGAAACTCCTATCAAGGGGCCAGTACGCGGTATGTGACCCGCAGTAGTCAAGAACTTTGCGCGCCTAGCAATTCTCTAAGCACACTGATCAAACGAGGATAGTTGACAGGTTTGGTCATTATCGGGCTGCCCACCAGATCACCGGGCAACTCACCCCCATCATTGCCTGACACGAACAGGAATGGGATCCGCATTTCGTTCAGGCGATGTGCAATTGGGAATGACGATACGCCCCCAAGGTCCATGTCCAGCACAGCAGCGCAAACCAAGGTATCTTCCAGCAATGCAAGCGCGTCCTCCGCACTACTAACTGTCCCGACAACAACGAATGCCGCCTCTTCCAATTGCAACTTCATATCGTAGGCGATCAAAAAATCGTCCTCGACCAGAAGTATGTTTGGTTTGTCCCCCACCCAATCCTCCTATTTCCGAACCGGAAACTGAAATTCCGCCTTCAACCCTTCTGGATTGAAATCCAATTTTGAACGTCCCCCAAGGGAGTGCGACAAACTTTGCTCTATCAACGCGCTGCCGAACCCTCTTCGCGTTGGGGGCACAACGGTTGGCCCGCCCCTTTCCAGCCACTCCACAACGACATCTTCCCCCTCCAGACGCCAACCAATCCTGAGGCAGCCACGCTCGTTCGAGAACGCACCATATTTCGACGCGTTGGTTGCCAGCTCATGCAGGATCAGGCCAAACGCATGCGCACCTTGCGGGCCAAGCACCAATGGCGGACCTGACAGTTCAAGCCGGCTAGCTTCCTCGGGAGCATATCCCATTATCTGCTCTCGAATAAGTCGGGAAATGTCCGCAGACTCGCGAGTTGAAGAAACCAGCAAATCGTGACTGGCCGCGATAGCACGGAGGCGCCCGGTGAAGGCGCGACGGAACCCCTCCAAATCAGTCGCCTCGCGCACCGTATGGGCAGCGATTGCCTGAATTGTGGCCAGGGAATTCTTTACCCTGTGGTTGAGCTCGCTCAAAAGCATTTCACGGTGCGCTTCAGACCGTTTGCGTTCGGATATATCCACAGCGGACAGAACGATTTCCGTTACCTGCTCGAACTCGTCGAAGATCGGGGAGAGCTGCATGTCAACCGGAATTGACTGCCCGCCAGATCCGCGAATCTCTGTATCAAAGCGCATGCGTTTTCCGACCTTGGCTTCCTCGAATGCCTTGACCAATTGATCTTGCGATTCCGACGTCTGACACCAGGCGGGATGGTTCCAGATTCGGTGCCCCAACATTTCATCTTCCCGTACGCCTGTCAGGCGCAGGGTCGTTTCATTCACCTCGAGCAATTTGCCATCGGGTTTCGCCAACCCGATGATAGCCATCACCCCGTTGAGAATTGTCCGAAGGCGCTTTTGACTGGCCTGCAGTTGAAGCTCTGCATTCTTTCGCGCCGTGACATCCTGAAATGACACCGCAAAGCCATCACCCACCCGCGCGACCGTGAAATTGAACCATCGTCGACGATCCCGCCCCGGATAATAAACCTCACGTCGCCAAGGCGCACCAGTCTGAACGGTATTGCAGAACACTTCAAACAGTCCATAAGTGCTGACTTCCGGCATCTCTTTGGTCAAACGTTTGCCAATCAGGGCCTGACTGACGCGCCCCGTGAGTTGCTCTGCGGCGGGATTGATAAACTCCCACACAAAATCCTCGATCTCACCATCGGTCGATCTGAGACTATGGAAAATCATGAACCCGTCAGGGCTGGTTTCCTGAACGGCCCGGAAGCGGATTTCGCTATCCAGCAATGCCTGTCCAATGCGTTTCTTCTCCGTAATATCCTGCAGAACGGAGATGAAGTAGTCGACTTCGCCGGACGCTTTCCGCACGCAACTGACAGACAGCGTGACCCATACAATGCGCCCCGTCTTGTGAAAGTAGCGTTTGTCGATCCGATACCCGTCTCTTGTGCCATCGAGCACTTCATTCAGGAGATTTACGTCGAGATCGAGATCATCGGGATGCGTGATGTCTTGAAAGGTGATCGTCAAAAGCTCGGAAGGCGAATAGCCCACGATTTCCGAAACACGGCGATTGACGTTGAGCCACTCCCCTTGCGGACCGACATGCGCAATGCCCACACTCGCCTGCTCAAAGGCGCTTCTATACATGGCTTCCCGCTCAGCGAGCGTTCGGTCGGAACCAGGCATTTTTTCCGGGTCGTCGGTCGCCATACGCTAGGGGTAGTCCTCGATGAATGGAACTTAACTAGACTGCGTCACTGAAAGTATAGATCAAGTTACCGCCAAACAAATCGAAGAAACTTAAAACTCTCTTGGCTGTATTTTGGATGAGAATGCGAACCCGCGAAACTGCAGGCAATGCTTCAGGTCAACAGACGCTATCAACGCATTGCCCCAATTTCGCGCCCGGGCTCTTGAGGCAGGCCAAAGCCGCTCCCAAGTCATCCAGATGAGGAATTGGATTCGCCTCGGTCGCAATTCTGCGCCATACTTGAACCCTGAAAAAACAAAGGAGACCGCCCGTGCAGATACAGATTACTGGCAAGCATATGGATCTCGGAGAAGCTCTGCGGAGCCGAATAGAAGACGGACTTGAGGCGGCAGTCAGTAAATATTTCAACCGAAGTGGTGACGCGCGCGTATTCGTATCGCAGCAGGGCCCATTTGTTGAAGTGGACTGCAATGTGCACCTACCATCCGGAATCATCCTTCAATCAACGGGCAAGGCTGAAGACCCCTACGCGGCTCTGGAAAACAGCCTCGACAAGATGGAAAAGCGGGTTCGCCGCTACAAACGTCGCCTGAAAGACCACCATTCTGGAAATTCAGCCCCCATGCCGAGCGAATTGGTCCCGGAATCCGTATTCCGTGCAAATGGCCAAGATGCGCATGAAGAAGAACTCGCAGAAGAGGCAGATGACACGCCCCTGACCGTCGCAGAAACGTCGCACACAATTCGGACAATGAGCGTATCTGAGGCCGTTATGCAGCTCGAACTGCAGGAAGTCCCGGCACTCATGTTCAGAAATGCTGGCCATGACGGGCTTAATATGGTCTACCGCCGACCAGACGGTCACATTGGATGGGTGGATCCTGCGAACGTCCCGAGGAACTAATCCGGAAGACGGAAAGTAACTTCATGGCGACAGATTTGACGTCCCTGCTTGAAAACGGGGTGATTATCCCTTCGCTCGAGGCAAAGAGCCGCAAGCAAGCCATTCACGCTCTCGCTGAAGCGCTGGCGGCTGCGACCGGCCTTGGCCTTCGTGAAATCGAGGATGCCGTGATGGAGCGCGAACGCCTCGGATCGACCGGCGTCGGTGAAGGCGTTGCCATTCCACATGCGCGACTGGATGGCATCGAAGCGCCTATCGGCGGCTATTTACGGCTTGTTCAAGGCGTGGACTTTGAAGCCATTGATGACCGACCGTGCGATCTGGTCTTCATGCTGCTGGCCCCCAAATCGTCTGGCGCTGACCATTTGCGGGCTTTGGCCCAGGTCAGCCGCACCTTCCGTCAGAGCGCCATCCGCGACGCCCTGAGAGAAGCCAAGACCGAAGATGAGGTAAAGGCGATCGTATGCCGTGAAGCGGCCGAACAATCCGCCTGATCTGACCTTTCAGCAAGCAACCAACACGAAAAAGCCCGCCGGAACGTATCCGGTGGGCTTTTCAGTTGAATTGAAGGAGATCAGCCTTCGCTCGGCTGCTCTGCGAACCCGCGCAGCTTGAGCAGCGGCTCAATGGTCGGGTCGGACCCGCGGAAATTGCGATAAAGCTCATCCGCTTCGCGCAAGCCACCCGCCTCATAGACCCACTTCTTCAGGCGAGCCGCCAGTTCCGGATCATAAATGTCGCCCGTCTCACGGAACGCCGTGAAGCCGTCTGCATCCAGGATCTCGGACCAGAGATACGCATAATAGCCGGCAGAATAGCCGCCTGCGAAAATATGGCTGAAATACTGGCTGCGATAACGTGGCTCGATCTCGGGCAGCAGGCCGTATTCTTCCAGGACCTTGCGTTCGAACTCGCGCGCGTCGGTAATTTCGGCCGCCTCTTCCGAGGTCAGCATGTGCCAGCGCAGGTCCAGCAGAGATGCCGCGATAAATTCGGTCGTCTTGAAGCCCTGATTGAAGGTTGCGGCCGCATTCATCTTGTCGATGAGCTCCATCGGGATAGGCTCGCCGGTTTCGTAGTGATTGGCGTATTCGGCAAGCACTTCCGGTGCGCCCGCCCAATGCTCCAGAATCTGGGCCGGGAACTCGGTATAGTCGCGTGGGCCATCCACACCGGAGAAGGTGGAATAGCGGATCTGCGTCAGCAGGCCGTGCAGGCCGTGCCCAAACTCATGGAACAGAGTCTCCACCTCATCAAACCGCATCAATGTCGGCTCACCCTCAGCAGGCGTAATCAGGTTCAAATTATTCGTGATGATCGGACGGATATTGTCGCCATTGATGTTGGATGTGTTGCGATATGAACTCATCCACGCGCCACCACGCTTTGAATCGCGGGCGTACATATCCATCATGAACAGGCCAAGATGCTCGCCGGTGTTCGCATCCTTCACATCATACGCCGTAACAACGGGGTTCCAGCCGTCCACCTCCACCGGCTCAAGCGTGATATCGAAGAGGCGGGAAGCCACATCAAACGCACCTTGACGCACCGCGCCGAGTTCAAAGTATGGCTTGAGCGCATTGTCGTCGAACGCGTACAAATCCTGGCGGACCTTTTCGGCATAGTGCCACCAGTCATGCCCGGCGATCTGAAACTCGTCGCCAACCATTTCCTGCATGGCTGCGCGCTCTTCCTTTGCACGCTCCAGCCCTGGCTCCCAAACTTTCAGCAGGAACTCCTCTGCACCTTTCGGCGTCTTCGCCATGCGGGGCTCAAGCTGGTAGTGGGCGTGAGACTTATAACCCATGAGCTCGGCACGCTTGGCACGAAGCTGGGCGATCTTGATGGCGAGCGGACCATTATCGTACTCGCCTTCAGATGCGCGCAGGCGATAACCATCGAACATCTTTTCGCGCAGTTCACGGTTCTCGCTCTGCGTCATGAAGGTCTCGTAGACTGACCGGTCAACTGTCAGAATCCATTTGTCCTCACCGTCGACTTTGAGGGCACTTTTGAAGTCATCAGACAAGCCGGCAAGGTCGGCCTCATCCGTGATCTCGATCTTGAATGCCTTGGTAGACAGGAGCAGGTTGCGGCCGAACTTGGTCGTCAGGCCGGAGAGTTCTTCATTGATCGCAGCAACCTCAGCTTTCACCTCGGGAGAAAGCGCTGCGCCGTTGCGCACGAACTCACGATGCGTCAGTTCCAGAAGGCGTGCATCCTGCTCATCGAGCCCCAGACGATCACGCTGATCATAGACAGCCTTCACGCGGGTGAAGAGCGCATCATTGAAACTGATCGCATCTGTTTCGCGCGTCAGCATCGGCCAGATTTCAGCTTCAAGCTCGCTCAGCGTGTCGTTCGTGTCTGTGTTTGTGATGTTTGAGAAGACCCCCAGAACGCGGTTCAGGGACGCACCAGCCGTATCAAGAGCGACAATCGTATTCTCGAAGTCAGGTTCCTCTGGATTGCTGACGATGGCATCAATGTCGGCGCGCAGCTCCAGAATGGCTTTCTTGGTGGCCGGCATATAATGCGCATCTTCAATCTCTGCGAAAGGCGGCACGCCATAGGGCGTATCCCACTCCTGACGGAACGGATTGCCCTCGAGTTCCGCGTCACTCACGGAGATCTCAGGCAAGTTCGCTTCTTCAGCAGGCGCCTCGGCAGCAGCCTCCGCATTCGCAGCATCGGGCTTCTCGCCACAGGCCGTTACGACAAGAGCAAGCGCTGCAGCGCTGCCTACGAGCAATGATTTTCTGGTCATTTGGTCCTCTCAGGTGAAGAATTGTCGTTTAGCGATAATTTCGGGCAAAAACCAGATGGCTTGAGACTATTTTGGGAGCCGCGCAACGACGTTATAATATTCCATAATCGTCTCGTCCAGAATTTGAGCGACAGGCTTTGCCCCCGTGATCCGTCCGGCAACCTGTCCAGTCAGGGCGATCCCGGCTTCGAGGTCCCCTCCGAAATAGACTTTCTGCGTGCCCGCAAACTCTCCAAATATATTCTCCACACCCTCATTCAGAATGCGTTCCGTACGCTCCGTACGCAGGGCGCGCAGAGCTGGACCAGGACCAGACCGGTTCAGAAAGACCGTATCGGTGGCGTCAGCCGCAAAAATGGCGTCCTTCCAATTCTGATGCACCGGGCTTTCCTCGGAAGACAGAATGCGGGTGCCCATCAACACGCCTTCGGCGCCAAGGGCGAAAGCTGCGGCCATGCTGCGACCATCCGTAATACCCCCAGCCGCCACAACAGGCACGTTCACATGCTCGCAAACGAGCGGAATGAGGACCATCGACGCAACATCCTTGGGGTTCTTGAAGCCTCCCCCTTCCCCGCCTTCAACAATCAAGCCGTCCACGCCGGCCTCAATCGCGCGCAAAGCCCCCTGCAGCGATGGCACCACGTGGAACACGGTCAGACCGGCCTCTTTCAGCATGGATGTGTACTTCATCGGGTCGCCCGCAGACGTTGTGACGAACTTAATCCCCTGATCGATGATGAAATCGACAATATTCGCGTCGCGCACAAAGGCTTGCGCGACGTTTACGCCGAATGGCTTGTCGGTCAGATCTTTCATCTTGAGAATTTCGTCGCGGATCACGTCCAGTTCTCCAGACGAGGTCTCGATAATGCCCATGCCGCCGGCATTCGAAAACGCCGACGAAAGCGGTGCGCGGGCGATCCAGCCCATTGCAGCCTGAATAATCGGTTTCTCGATACCCAGCATGTCGGTGATGCGGGTTTTTACGGGTGCAGCTGCCATATGACTTCCTCCATTTTGCCGCTACAAGACGCAGGAAACGCGAGGCTCGCAAGACCTTGCCTTGCGTCAGCGATCGCACTTCGGAGAGCGAGACTCTTGCAAATTCTTGTCGATGCCGACGCCTGCCCCGTGAAGGAAGAAACCTACAAGGTTGCCCTTCGGCATGAAATGCCGGTCCTAATCGTCGCCAATTCTTACATTCGCATTCCGGAGCACCGCCTGATCAGCCGCAAGATCGTGTCGGACGGATTCGACGCAGCAGACGACTGGATCGCCGAAGCCGCAGGACCCGGCACTATCGTCATCACGGCAGACATCCTGCTGGCTGACCGGGCTCTGAAAGCCGGTGCACGCGTACTTGCGCCCAATGGCAAGGCATTTACCGACGCCTCAATCGGTAGCGCCGTCGCTGTGCGTGCCATTCATGCCGATTTGCGCGCTGGTCTCGGGGATGGCATCCAGAGGGGCCCGGCGCCTTTCTCCAAAGCAGACCGTTCACGCTTCCTGAACGCGCTGGACGCCGCCGTGGTGGCCCTGAAGAAAACACGGGACTGACCAGGCGGGGTCGCGAGACACTTGCCCTTAACGCCTGAAGTGCTACAGCCTCGCCATGAACGGCATTACACTTCACAAGGGCGACCTGCCCGCTGGTCTCGACTTTGGCCCGGTTGTGGCAGTCGACACAGAGGCGATGGGCCTCAACCTGCTTCGCGACAATCTCACACTCGTGCAACTCTCCTCCGGTGACGGCACAGCGCATCTCGTCCAACTCGACCGGGATTATGACTGCCCGAACCTGAAACAGGTTCTAACCGACCCGAACGTTTTGAAACTGTTCCATTTTGCCCGGTTTGACGTTGCGATGATGAAGCGCTGGATGGGCATTGATTGCGCGCCGATCTGGTGCACCAAGATCGCTTCCAAGCTGGCGCGCACCTACACAGATCGCCACGGCTTGAAAGATGTCGCCCGCGAAATCGCCGGGGCGGACATGTCCAAGGCACAGCAGAGCTCTGACTGGGGCTCAGCCGAGCTGACAGACGCCCAGTTGCAGTACGCCGCATCTGACGTTCTCTACCTGCACAAGATCAAGGACGGCCTTGAAGCGATGCTGAAGCGCGAGGGGCGACTGGAGCTGGCGGAAGCCTGCTTTGCGTTCCTGCCAATTCGCGCGACGCTGGACCTGTCTGGTTGGGACGATGTGGACATCTTCGCACACAGCTAACGAAACCGTCATGCCTTCGCCGCTTTTGTTTCCAAGGTTGGGCCGCTAAACGTTTTACCCACTCATTCCAGCAGGCCATTTAGTTTTCATGGACGCCGTCAAGCATCACGACCCGGCATCATTATGGGCGCCCCGGCGCCAGCTGACGCTTGCCCAGGCGCGAAAACGATCTCAGGGCGTTCGCCTGTTGCGGCTCGGCTTTTCCACGTGTGCAGCTGTCGCGATCGGCCTGTTTCTCGGTTACATTGTGCGCAGCGCGATTGCGAAGGATGCGACGCCCGTTCAGGTTTCCCAAGGCCAAGCCGTTACCATGGTGAACCCGCGCTTTTCCGGCCGTGACTCCGTAGGGCAGAGTTTCCAGATCGTCGCAGACGCAGCAAGGCGTCGCCAAGCGACGGAAATGCTCGTCGATCTGGTCAATCCTGTAATGCATGACGAGACCGGCAGTGAAATCCGCGCACCCTCCGGAATGTATGATCGCGATGCCGGGATTCTCGAACTGTATGAGGACGTTCGCATTCTCGACTCGAACGGCTTCACCTTCATGACTTCAGGGGCGCGCGTCTTCGTAAACGAGGGGCGAATTGAAGGGCTTTCTCCCCTGCAAGGCAGAGGCCCCCTTGGCGATATCAGCTGTGACTCGTATGAAGTTCTGGAAGATGGCAACCGCGTCATCTGTAAAGGCAATGTGAAAACGGTGCTCTATCCGACGACCGAAGAACCGTCGGAACCTGAGACGACTGAAGGTGAGGCCGATGGCTCTGATGAATAAGCTTCTCGTAACGCTGACGGCTCTGATAGCGTTTGCCATGCCGGCTTTCGCGCAGATCTCGTCCGAAGGCGGCCCGATCTATATCAATTCCGAGCGCACAGAGAGCCTGGAACTGGAACGCAAGGTATTGCTGATTGGCAATGTCGATATCCAGCAGGGCGATGCCCGCCTGAGAGCTGACACGGTTACGATGATTTTCGCTGAGCGACCTGCCGGTGCAACGCAGTCATCAACAGTTGGCGGCGGTTTTGGTCAGGTTCAGACCATGATCGCGGAAGGTAACGTCTTCTACATCACGGCAGACATGAAAGCGAAAGGCGACCGCGGCGTCTATGATGCGGCCAGTGACGTCATCACGATGACCGGTAATGTGGCCCTGATGCGTGAGCGTGACGTTGCCGAAGGCGCAGTGCTGCGTGTGGAAATCGGCAATCGGCGCACCACACTGGATGGCGGCGACGGACGCACGCGAATGGTCCTTGAGCCCGACAATCAAACGGCGAACTGAACAAATTTTAGCGCAAGCGTGAAGCCGATCTTAAGTATGTCGGGATAAGCCATCCTCCGGGTTGGCAAACACCAGTAGATTGAGGGAAGTGAACAGAGATGGCGGATCCGGCCGAAGGCCTTGTCGTAAGCAATATTGCCAAGTCTTTTGGCAAGCGACAGGTTGTGCGGGACGTATCTCTAAGCCTTCAACGGGGTGAAATTGTCGGCCTGCTTGGACCCAATGGGGCCGGCAAAACGACCTGCTTTTACATGATTATGGGCCTCATAGGCGCGGATTCCGGATCAATTTCGATTGACGGCGAAGACGTGACCCGCCTGCCCATGTACCAGCGCGCACGCCTCGGCGTGGGCTATCTTCCACAGGAAGCCTCCATTTTCAGGGGCATGACCGTGGAAGAAAACGTCATGGCCGTTGCGGAACTTGTCGAAAAGGACCGCGCGAAACGAATGGCACAAGTCGATAGCCTGCTCAGCGAATTGCATGTGGAACATCTACGTGGCCAGGCGGCAACCTCCCTCTCCGGGGGCGAACGTCGTCGCGTAGAGATCGCCCGTGCACTCGCCTCTCGTCCGAGCTTCATGCTACTGGATGAACCGTTCACCGGTATCGACCCACTCGCCATTTCCGACATTTCCGAACTTGTCCGCTACCTGAAGCAACGCGGCCTCGGGGTCCTGATCACGGACCACCAGGTGCGCGAAACGCTACAGATCGTCGACAAGGCCTATGTTATGTATGAAGGTGAAGTCCTCTTCGACGGTACGCCACAAGACGTGCTCACGAATGAAGAGGTCAGACGGGTCTATCTGGGTGAACAGTTCGCCGCTTGAGGAAAGGCGCGGGCTTAGGAATGAAACAGTCACTCGACATGCGCCAGGGCCAGTCCCTGGTAATGACGCCGCAACTCCAGCAGGCGATCAAGCTGCTGCAACTTTCCAATCAGGAACTTACCGAGTTCGTTGAAGCCGAGATCGAGCGCAACCCGCTTCTGAACAAGGGTGAGGAGGATTCGTCCGGCGATTCCGAACGCGCGCAATCAGACAACCGGGAGCAATTGTCGCTCGATGAATCTTCTGGTCTCGGTGCTGCGCGAGATCAATTGGATGCGCCGGGCGAGGATGTCTATGAACCCGGCACGGGCTCAGACACTGCGACGCCCGCTGGCTCCAGCGGGCCATCTGCCAAGGCAGACTGGTCTGGCGTTGGTGGCGGCGGCTCCAGCGAAGACTTCGACTATACAGCCAATCTGAGCTCAGACGTTTCCCTGCACGAACATCTTCATACCCAGCTGAATCTCGCGCCCCTGTCGGCGGCAGACCGCCTGATTGCGTCGCGCCTGATCGACGAAACCGACGACACGGGTTACCTGCGCGCAGATATCGAGGAAGTCGCTGTCGCACTTGGTGCCGACACGGCCAATGTCGAAGCTGTGCTGTCGGTCTGCCAGGGCTTTGACCCGACTGGTGTGATGGCCCGCTCCATTCCGGAATGCCTCGGCCTGCAGCTGAAAGAGCTCGGCCGCTACGACCCCGCCATGGAAGCGATGGTTCAAAACCTTCAGCTGGTTGCGAAGCACGATCTGAAAGGCCTTGCCGATATCTGTGGTGTCGACAAGGAAGACCTGCTCGACATGATGAGCGAGCTGCGCCAATTGTCACCCAAGCCAGGCTCCAGCTTTGCCAGCGATGCCTCCGTTGCTGTGACACCAGACGTCTTCGTCCGGGAACTACCGAATGGGATGTTTGCGGTCGAACTGAATTCTGAGAATCTGCCCCGTGTCCTGATGGACAAGGCATATTATGCCGAAGTCACGGCTCTGCCGATGCGCGAGAAGGAGAAGGAATTTATCTCCGAATGCGCCGCGTCCGCCACATGGCTGATCAAGTCTCTGGACCAGCGCGCCCGGACCATTCTGAAAGTGGCCAGCGAAATCGTACGCCAGCAGGACGCCTTCTTTGCACACGGTGTCGCACATTTGCGCCCGCTGAACTTGAAGCAAGTCGCTGATGCCATTGAAATGCATGAATCGACCGTCAGCCGCGTGACCACGAACAAATACATGTCCACACCGCGCGGTCTGTTTGAATTGAAATACTTTTTCTCAGCAGCAATCCCGGCAACAGGCGGAGGTGAAGCGCACTCCGCTGAGGCTGTCCGTCACCGGATCAAGACCCTGATCGATAATGAAACACCCGACAATGTGCTCTCGGATGATCAGATCGTCGAAATCCTGACGGGCTATGGTGTCGATATTGCCCGCCGGACGGTCGCAAAGTATCGCGAAAGCCTCAACATTCCATCCAGTGTCCAACGCCGCCGCATCCTGCGCGCCAGCGCCTGACCCTAGTTTGTGCCTGATGCGTCAGTCGGCGCAGGATCGAACATCCCATTCAGATAGGCCGCCAAGCGCACTCCGCCTTTGCTCATCTGCTCGTTGAGGATCGGCCGCGCCATATAAGCGTAGTCATAAGACAGGATTTCCGACTCCGGATAAATCGTGTCGCGAATAGCAGCGCTTTCATCGGCCCATTGCGCAGGGGTCGCTTTCCCCCATTCACCGAGATCTGCCGGTGTGATCTTCTGGATCAGCCAATTCGCCCATTCCGAATAAGACAATTCTTCATACTGGATCAGCTTCTCATCCCAGACTTCATGGAGATTGGACATCTCTTCAAAGAAGACGACGTCGACCCAGTTGCCGCCCCGGTCCTTGCCATTTCCAGCATGAAGAGGCTGCTGCAAATCACCGACAAGGTGCACAATGAAGCGCAGCGCAAGTTGACGGTCTTCCAGACTTGCACCCTCATCCATCGCGATCGCCCGGAATTTGGTGAGCGCCGTAATCGCATCCCCAGCCTCTGGCGGGGTCGTCTCTGTATAGCGCATCCCCTCGGGTATCGTCACATAGTGCCAGGGATTAGCTTCAGATCGCCAGAAAGCGTCTGGATGGGAGCGCATGTAATCCGCCCAGTCAGAAGCCTCGGCGAGCCCCTCCGGTCCCAGAATATCCTCAACAGCCTGCGCGGCCGGCTCGCTAAGGTATTCCGTGGCAACTTCACCCACAATCCGATGACCGGTTTTTCCCCACGCCGACGCCGGCAGAGCCAATGCGGCGAGAGAACAAGCGAGCGCGATTGTGCGAAACATGGGAATACCTCCAGATCGGAAACAGGACACCAGAAAGCCCTAGCGCCGAGATACGTCAACCACGTGACGCGCCATGCCTTCTATCTCTTCAGAGATAGGGCTGAAGCTCTGCGCGCTTTGGTAGGCTTGGCTGGGCTCCGGGGCGGGTACATGCCACCGCGCCAGCCGCCACCGCAAAAGCAAGCGCGGCTTCAGGAGATTTTCCTTCAATCATTGCAACCGTCAACGCAGCGGTAAACGTGTCGCCTGCCCCGACCGTATCGACGACCGTCACTTTTGGCGCAGCAACTCGCGCGATTTCCTGTCCACCGCGCCAGAGAGCCGCGCCATCTCCGCCAAGTGAGATCGCGATATAGGCATCAAGCTTGTGCAAGGCATCGCCGTAGAACGCAGCTTCGGTTTCGTTCACGCTGATCAGGTCAGCCTCCGCGAGTAAAGCGTCCGGCACGTGCATGGCAGGCGCAAGGTTCAGGCTAACAAAGCCTGTCGCCCTTCGAGCTGCTGCGAGCAGAGTTTCCGCGCGAACCTCCAGCACACCCATCATATGTTCGATGGGTATTTGCGCGACATCGTCCGGACGAAGCACATCATTTGCACCGGGGCAAACAACAATCTGGTTTTCGCCATCGCGAGACACCGCAATCAAAGCCACACCTGTCGTCTCACCATTCACGTGCTGAACGTTGGACAGGTCTACTCCGCCTGACTGCAGGAGTTTCAAAGCTTCATCGGCCATATCATCTGCGCCGACTGCGCCGACAAGCTGCACATTCGCGCCGAGGCGGCGCGCGGCCAAAGCCTGGTTTGCGCCTTTCCCGCCGGGATGGCGGGCGAGCTTTGCGCCGGTCACCGTTTCTCCCGGTCGAGGCAGCGCGGAGCCGGTCGCAACGATGTCAAGATTGATCGATCCGACGACGGTTATCATACACGCTCCATCAAACTGACGAGAAGGTCAAAGAAGCCATCCGCATCCGCGTGGCTGATCCAGGTGTGCGGCCCCGACTCCATCTTCCGAGGCCGTGTCTGACCAAACTGCTCCCCCACTTCGGTCTCGACCGAAACCTTGGCGCGATAGCCACTGAAAAGTTCGGGGGCCAGCATAAAGCCAATTGTAGACGGATCATGCATCGGCGTGCGCTTACCCTTCCACTTCTCTTCCAGAACGTTCGCCGCTTCCAGAAGACGCACCATGATCTTTGGTCGTTCGCCTGGTATGTCCCGCAGGCGATCTACATACTGATCATGCGCGCGCACCTGATGGGTAGCATCCAGAGGAAGCAGTATCGCGGGCACACCGCTGCTCAGTACGATTTCCGCCGCATGCGGATCGGCAAAGACGTTGAACTCCGCAAAGGGCGTGATGTTGCCGCCCTCACTGTCTGCACCGCCCATGATCACCAATTGCCGGATATGGTGCGCGATGTCAGGCGCCATGACCAGCGCTGTCGCCACATTGGTCATCGGCCCGGTGATGATGATCGAAATTTCATTCGGCCCGGCCGCCCGAAGAGTGCTGATCAGGGCGTTGACGGCATGAGACGAACCAAGAGGGGTTTCCGGTTCGAATGGGTCGAGACCCGCTATGCCGCTCTCGCCGTGAAAATCCTCAGCCGTTACAGGCAGTCGCAGTATGGGCCTCGGGCATCCGGCAAAGACAGGTACGTCCTCGCGTCCCATCAGATCGCACATCATCCGTGCATTCCGGCTGGTCAGATGCAGCGGAACATTACCAGCGACCGTTGTGATGGCCCGCACATCCAGCGCAGGGCTGGCCAGCGCCATCATCAACATGACGGCATCATCCACGCCGGGATCGCAGTCAATTATCAGGGGAAGAGTGGACATCAGGCTCCGCAACACAGGCTATCGAGTGACAAAACAGACGACAATGCCTAAGCATGAAGCCTGCCCTTGGCCAGAGGATTGTTCCGTGACTGACGCTCAAATCCCCCTGAAAGACAGAATGAAATCGGCGGCTATTGCGGCACGCGAGAACGCGCATGCGCCTTATTCCCGGTTCAAGGTCGGTGCAGCCGTACTGGATGATCAGGGACGGATTTTTGCGGGATGCAACATGGAGAATGCTGCCTATCCGCTCGGCACCTGCGCCGAGGCGGTGGCGCTGGGTGCGATGATCGCAGCTGGTGGAAAGACCTGTTCGCATGTGCTGATCGTTGGCGGAGATGGTGATCTGTCACCATGCGGCGGCTGTCGTCAGCGTATCGCTGAATTGTGCACATCTGATTGTGTCGTATCCGCGGTATCGGCCGACGGAGCCATACTCAAGGAATGGAAGATGGCAGACCTTCTGCCACATGCGTTCGAATTTGACCGTTAGTCCTGCTTGGAAGCTTGTTCTGCGTCCCGCTCGCGGTCTTTGGCCTGCAAATCTGCAATCGCATCAAGATAACGCTGGCTGAGCGGCGGGCTCGTCAGGTCCAGCCCCATCGCCTCCAGCGCCATATCCGTTGTCACTTTTTGTCGCCGCCGACCGACAAGGCGCGCCACCATGCGACTTTCCGCAATCAGCTTTCCCTTGCTGTGAAACCGGTGACGGAAGCAGATATAGCAATCCTCCCACCCGACGAGTTGCGTTGTCAGTTCGAATTTCTGCGGAAACTTCATCATTCGATAGAATGTGATGGATTCATGCTGGACGATCGGGCTCCAGCCTCGCTTTCGATACGTCATCAGCGCACCGGTCCGGCCCATATAGTTCATTGTGCCAAGATCAGTGAAAGACGAATAGCGCGAATTGGTCATGTGACCGAGCGGATCCTGGTCCCCGATCCAGACCGAAGACCGGATCGTGTGCACATCCATCAGCCCAGTGCGCTTCTTCGTGAAGAACGCCGGTAGGAATATGCGGAGGAACCGGAAGAACAGATTCATACAACAACTCTCTGCCCGCATTATGGAGCATAAGGTAACCAGACTCTTTCAGCGTCGATGGCTGGTCGCGCGGTGACAGTATCCCTCCGGAATACTCCGCCGCTTGTCAGTCATTCAGCTGGACAGGAGAGCATCCGCAAGACGCGGGCCAGAATTGTAGTAAATATTGTAGGAAGCACGAAAAAAGCCGGCACATTCTGTGCCGACTTAGTTCAGATGGAGAAGCACCAGAGCGTTGCTTCACCGACTCTATGCATCAGATCCAAAATCGTTCGAATTTTTGTTGCGATTATGAGTTAACGCTATCAGCTGCCGCGTTAACGTGGTTGCGCCCGTACAGTATCAGCAGGGCAACCAGCCCGATTGACGTGCCCTGACTGGAAAAAAGCTCCAGCATCAATGCGAAGAACCAGCCCGGAATGGAGGTGCGCGTTTGGGCCTCAACAAGGATGTCGCCGCTGCCTGTGCCAAGCAATTCTGCATTGGCTGCATCAATCCGCGCCTGCAGGTCATCGCGGCGACGGGCAAGGCCAAGTTCGTTCTGCGCATCACGATAGGGTTTCTGATGCGTACGCCCCACGCGTTCAACTTCCGCCAGATATGCCTCCAGCCCCTCAACCGAGCGCGTCTCAGGGGGAATCCCCTCCAATTGTCGCCGCCAATCGGTGATCTGCATTTCCAGCACGTCCCGATTTGATCCAGCCTGTACCAATTCGGCTTCGGCTGCGCGATTATTGGCAGCAATATACATTTGCGTGCCGACGATGGACGTGCCGCCCCCCGCCAGGGCGAACAGAAGGGCACGAATGCCTTCCTTCATCCGGCCATTGGCAGAGTGCCAATAGAAGAAGGTAAATCCGCCAAAGGAGATGACCGCGGCAATCACACCGGTCCAGCCCCAGACGCCAGACTGCAATGGGTCGGCGACCGAGCTGGAAAAGGCCTGATAGTTCGCAAAGCCCGACAGCCCAGCCGCAGCCAGACCAGCGCCAAGAAACACAAGCGCCAGTAAAGTGATGATGATCTTCTCGCCGGTGTGGCGCCCCTGCCGCGCTGCCTTGCGCGCCGCTTTGGCCTCTCGTCGTATCTCGCCCTGTGATCGGACACGCTGCCCCTCCCCCAAATGCACCACTCTGGGCTCGGTCTTCACGACTGCGCGGGTGGCGCGGATAGGGGCGACAGAATAATCTGTATCAACAATGTCCCGAACCACGGGCGAAGAAGCGGGCTCTCCCGTCTCAAGCGCGCGAACCAATTCCCGGAACGAACCCGACGCGCCACAATTGCTGCAACTGAATTGCTCACTGACCTGGTTGAGGGTCAGGCTGTTGTCTCCTGCCTCGATGCAATCCTGCGTCAGGCGGCATGTGCTTTTTACCTCTGCCTCATCCTGACTGGAATCAAGATCGAGCCCGAGTTCCCGGAGCCGTTGCAAGTCAAATTGGCGACGATCGTCCGCCATGCAGCGCCTCCTACAGGTTCCCGGCACATGTTCCCCACGTGTTCTAGCCAATCCGAGGCCGGTTCGTCACCCCCACACCACACGTATCGATAACGTTTGCGCCAGCGATGTTGTTACACCTTTACGAGGGTGGCCCCGTGACCTTAAGTCTTTGGCAATCCGCATTGCCGGACACTTCTATAAAACACGGCCCGCCTCAGGCGGGTTCACTGGAGGAACTCAATGACGCTGCCCCGCTCGCTCGCCATTCCAAAGACATGGAAAAATTTCAATTATGCGAGCTTTTTCTCGGCCTTCGGTTATCCCGCGCTTGGCTTGGCCCTGTTCATCACCATGATCGTGCTGGGCCTCGCCCTGACGCAGCTGACCTTCCATTGGTGGTACATTCCATTGGCCGTTGCCGTAATCGGCGCGTCGATCTTTGTCTGTAATGCTGGCATCGGGCCGCTTCACCGCATCCTGCAGCACCGGGCCGGCGAACTGGCCATGCCGGGCCAGATTGTCACCATGATCAATCTCGTGATCGCCATGCAGGGCAATGTGAAGGATTGGGTGAATTATCACTCGCAGCATCACCGCTTCTCCGACAAGCCGGGCGACCCGCACAACCCCTTCGAGTCCAAGCGCTGGGCGTGGGTTGGCTGGATCCTGTGGCGCGACAAGAAGGACACACAGCGCCCGCTGGCCATGTGGTTGAAGAACCAGCCAGCCGTCGTCTGGATGGACCGCTTCTATAATGAGATCAGCCTGGTGGTGCACCTCGTCATCCCGGCGGCGATCTATCTCGTCGTATGGGCCGCCGGTGGCTCGCTCCTGCTGACCGCGCTGATCCATGCCTCGGTCGTGATCGGTCGCGCCATTCAGTTCCACGCCACCGTTTATGGCATCAATGTGCTCGGCCACCTGAAGACTCCGCTCTGGGCTGATCACGTCATCGGGTTGCTCACCGGCGGGGAAGCCTTCCACGATCATCACCACGACCAGCCGGTCAGTGCGCTGCACCGCCCGCGCCGCGGCCTGTGGAACCGGATTGTCGATTATAACGGCACCATCCTGCTCGCTATGGAAAAGATCGGCTGGGTGCGAAATCTGAAGATCGCGCCACAATTCGCCTGATCAATCCTATCAACATCGGGAGACGCTGGCTGCTGAAAATGAACAGTCAGTCATATTAACCGGGTGCGGACCATCATTCGCACCCGATTACCTTCCTAACAACGCGTTAATGCCACATGTGTGCCTGATTTCGCCCAGACATTGATCTACATCAGGCCGGGTGGCCAGATCGTTGATTACTGGGAAGGGACGCACGCATGAAAAAGCTCATCACCACGCTCGCCGCTGGCGCAGCCGCCATCTCCTTGATGGGACAGGCTTCCGCCAAGATACCCGCACCGGAACCCGAAGATGATCCGAGGGCGGTGCATTCCTACATCCTGCTGGACCGAACCGGCTCCATGAGCAGCATCTGGGATGAAGCGCTCACTTCTGTAAACGCCTACGCCGCCAGCGTTGGCGAAGCCGACGAGGGAGAGATCGAAGGCGATGACATCAAGACAGATGTCACGCTCGCCATATTCGACTATCAGGATGGCATGCAGTTTGACGTGCTGCGCGACAAGGTGACGGCAGAAAACTGGACTAACGTCACAAACGACGAAGCCAATCCACGCGGCATGACCCCCCTGTTCGATGCCATCGGACGCATCGTCTCCCGAGCCGAGGCAGACAATCCTGAAAAGGCCGTGATCGTCATCATGACCGATGGCCTTGAGAATTCTTCCCGTGAACTGACCAAGGATGGCGCAAAAGCTGCGCTCGATCGCGCCGAGGCCAAGGGTTGGGAAGTCGTTTTCCTGGGCGCAGAATTCGCCCGGTTCGATGATGCAGAGGCCGTCGGCGTATCTGCATCCAAGACCATGGCCGTCGGACAGGGCTCAATGAGAGAGTCCATGTCTGCGCTCGCGAAGAAGTCGCGGGCCTATGGCAAGGGAGAAGAAGCGGAAATCATCTTCGATGAAGAAGATCGTGCGATTGCTGATGAGGAAGGCGTGAAACAACGCAAGGGACAGTAACGGGGACGACCGGGAGCCGGGCTCCCTGTCTTCCTCGCGGCCCGCTTCCATTAAAAAGGCCCGCCCCTTTTCGGGAGCGGGCCTTGAAGCGTTCCTGAAAGGCTTTGGCCGATCAGCGCGGCGACATGCGGATCGCGCCGTCGAGGCGGACGTCTTCACCGTTGAAGTAGCCGTTCTTGATCATTTCGCAGGCGAGCGAGGCATACTCGTCCGGATTACCAAGACGGGCCGGGTTCGGCACGGAAGCGGCCAGCGCCTGTTTCACATTGTCCGGTGCGCCCTGCATCAGCGGCGTGTCGAAGATGCCCGGCAGGATCGTGTTCACACGGATCAGTTCACGCGACAGGTCACGTGCAATCGGCAGAGTCATGCCAACCACGCCGCCCTTGGAGGCAGAGTAAGCAGCCTGACCCATCTGTCCGTCTTCAGCCGCGACAGATGCGGTGTTCACAATCGCGCCGCGCTCACCTTCGATCGGGTCCAGTGTCATCATGCCAGCGGCAGATTTGGCGATGCAACGGAAGGTACCTACCAGATTGATCTGGATAATCAGGTCAAACTTATCGAGCGGGAAATGCTTGATCTCGCCGGTTTCCTTGTTGCGGCTGGCGGTCTTGATCGCGTTGCCGGTGCCCGCGCAGTTCACAAGGATACGCTCCTGGCCGTTTGCCGCGCGAGCCTTTTCAAAGCCGGCATCAACAGACGCCTCATCGGTGACGTTCACTTTGCAGAAAACGCCGCCAAGCTCGCTGGCGAGAGCTTCACCTTTTTCTTCGTTCAGGTCGAACAGGGCAACTTTGACGCCTTGTGCGGCCAGTTTGCGGGCTGTCGCTGCGCCGAGACCAGACGCACCGCCGGTGATGACTGCAGAGATGTTAGAGTTCAGTTCCATGGGCTGCTGCCCTCCCTTGTTTTTGTTGATACACTACTGGTCTATAGTGCTGACAGGAGTTCGCAATGTCTGACGCAGCGGAAATAATAAACATGGTGCAGGACGCCGATGGCAGGTTCACGCCGCAATCGGTGGAGCGTATGGAGCGCGGCGCGAAAGGCCTCGTACCGAAATTGCTGAAAGTCGCCGGAAAGATACCGTTTGCGGATGACCTAGCGGCAGCCTATTTCGCAGCGCGCGATCCGGACACGCCACTCAAGGCAAAAGGCGTTCTGTTTGCGGCGGCGGCCTATTTCGTGATGCCAATCGATCTGATGCCGGATTTCCTGGCCGGGCTTGGCTTTACGGACGACGCAACCGTGCTCGCCACAGCGCTCGGCATTGTGGGCATGCATGTGAAGGACGTGCATCGCGGAATGGCGCGCCGCCTGCTGCGCATGCCCGAACCAGTCAGTCGCGAAGACTGATCCAGTGACACTCTCAACCGGCGTCCTGCTCGCATCGATCGCTCTCGGCGTCCTGTACGGCGTCGCGTTCTGCTGGCGTCCGCACAGCCTGCTCAAACTGATTGTGAAAACCGGCTCTACCGCCCTGCTCGCGCTGTGGGCATATTTGCTTGGCGGCCCGGTCCTGCTGGTGGCTGGGCTGGCTTTGAGCTCTCTTGGCGATTTCTTCCTTGAGGCTGATGAGAACGACAAATTCCTGCTGCCCGGCATGGCTGCATTCTTCGCGGCGCATGTCGCCTATATTGTGCTGTTCTGGGCCCTGCCACAGGCAGATCGGACGCTCTTGATCCTCGCCGCACAGATTGGCCTCATCGCCTGCGGCGTCGTCTTTATCCGCTGGCTCGCGCCGTGGGTAACGAAAGACATGCGCTTTCCGGTGATCGGATACGGCGCGATCATCCTGATGATGGGCGCAGCGGCACTCCGGCTAGACCCCACCTATCTTCCCGTGCTTCTGGGCGCGCTCATGTTCATCGCGTCAGATGTGATCCTGTCGTTTCAATTGTTTGTCAGACCAGCAGATGCACCGAAACGCGCCCTGCCCTCCATCGCGCTCTGGTTTCTCTATTATGGGGGTCAGGCGCTGATCGCCTGGGGCGTGCTCCGCAACCTCGCCTAGCGGGGCCGATCGCCATTGACCGTGGCGCGGCGCATATGCCGACGATGGCCGTGATAATCATTCAGCGCGTAGTGCCAGACACAGCGATTGTCCCACATGGTCACATCGCCCGCCTGCCAGCGCACGCGGCATGTATTGCGCTCCTCGCGCGACAGGTCGAACAGATAGGTCAGCAAAGGGCGGCTCTCTTTCCGGCTCCAGCCAGCAAAACGCAGCGTGAAGGCCGGATTGACGAACAGCCCCTTGCGGCCAGTTTGCGGATGGGTGCGGATCACAGGATGTTCGAATTCCGGCGCATCGGGCGCTGATTTCGCGTCCATCGACTGGCGCACCGCCGCCGAATAGCCATCGGCGCCGTATTCCTTGCTGGCCGTATGGATGGCCGTCATGCCCTCCAGCGTCTTCTTCAACCCGTCAGACAGGCGGTCGTAGGCGGCCTGTTGGTCAGCAAACAGCGTGTCCCCACCATAGGGCGGCACTTCGATGGCGTGCAGCACAGAGCCAAGGGCAGGCTCCTCCAGAAAGCTCATGTCGGAATGCCAGCCGCCGCCGAAATTGGTTTTCTCGTCCGGTTCCTTGATGATTTCCAGCAGCTCCGGATGGCCGTCCATGCCCTTCACATACGGGTGTATATTCAGCGTGCCGAACCGCCGCGCGAAATCCTTCTGCTGGTCCGGCGTCAGCCCGTTCTGGCCGCGCAAAACGATCACCTTGTGATCGAGAAACGCCTGATGGATCTCATCGAACTCGGCATTCGACAGGCCGCTGAGAAGGTCTGCCCCGAAGATTTCGGCGCCGAGAGTGCCCGACAATGGCTGAATGGTCAGGGTCATGCGCTCTACTGAACCACCGACCTGCACACGACGCAATATTGTCATTTGCGCCCGCCAAGGAAATGTGAGACAGACGCGGCGGGCCAGGCGCCCCCAACGGCGCTCAGCCTATCTGTGAGGATAGGAGTAAAACAGATGACCGATGTCGCCAAACCCGGCGTGCTGCCAGCATGCCCGCATTTTTCTTCCGGACCGACCGCAAAGCGCCCCGGATTTTCCCTTCAAAATCTTGAAACCGCCGCCTTGGGCCGTTCGCACCGCTCTGCCGATGCGAAGAAGAAGCTGAAAGCCGCGATCGATCGCACGAAAAGCATTCTGGGCATTCCGGATGATTATCGCGTGGCCATCGTGCCGGCGTCCGATACGGGCGCGGTCGAGATGTGCATGTGGTCCATGCTGGGCGCAAAGCCTGTGGACGTGTTCGCCTGGGAAAGCTTTGGCCAGGACTGGGTTACCGACGCGACCAAGCAATTGAAGCTTGCTGACTGCAACACCTATATCGGCGATTACGGCGAGTTGCCGCCTTTCGAAAAGGCACGCGACGATGCCGACATCATCTTCACATGGAACGGCACCACGTCCGGCGTGCGCGTGCGCAATGCCGACTGGATCAAGCCAAACCCGGACCGTGTCGTGATATGCGACGCGACCTCTGCTGCCTTTGCACAGGACATCGAATGGGAAAAGCTCGATGTCATCACCTATTCCTGGCAGAAATGCCTGGGCGGTGAAGCAGCTCACGGGATGTTGATCCTGTCACCGAACGCCGTCCGCCGTCTGGAAACCTACACGCCAGACCGCCCGCTGCCGAAAATCTTCCGCATGACCAAGGGCGGAAAGTTGAACGAAGACCTGTTCCAGGGCGCAACAATCAACACGCCCTCCATGCTATGCGTGGAAGACTATCTTCAGGCGCTCGACTGGTGCGAGAGCCTTGGTGGCTGGACGGGCATGAAGGCTCGCTCCGATGAGAGCCTTGCCCATCTGACGGACTGGGTCGCGAAAACCGACTGGATCGATTTCCTCTGTCCGGATGCGGATCTTCGTTCGAACACAGGCGTTACACTGACAATCACGGATTCGCGCGTTGCCGGTCTGGACGAAGCGGGCCAGCGTGCCTTCGTCAAGGCGATGATGAAACGGCTCGAAGCTGAGAACGCATGCTATGACGCTGCCGGTTACGCCAAGGCCCCTCCGGGACTGCGCATCTGGTGTGGCGGCTCTGTTGAGCCATCCGACGTCGCCAAGCTGACACCGTGGCTCGACTGGGCCTTCGCTCAAGAAGTCGCGGCACTGTAAGGCCACGTCCAGACTTGCTTTTCCTGCCCTCTCTCATCCTCGGCCCTGCTGAGGATGGGGGACGCAGCCCTCAATGCTCATGAAGAGACAGACACATGACCAAAGTCCTGATCGCTGACAAACTCAGCCCCGCCGCCGTCGATATTTTCAAGGCGCGCGGAATCGAAACCGACATCAAGGTTGGCCTTTCAAAAGAAGAGCTGATCGAGATCATTCCACAATATGACGGCCTTGCCGTTCGTTCTGCCTGTAAACCGGATGCAGACGTCATTGCCGCCGCTGACAATCTGAAAGTCATTGGCCGCGCCGGAATTGGTGTCGACAATATCGACATCAAAGCCGCCACCGCCAAAGGCGTGGTGGTCATGAACACGCCATTCGGCAACGCCATCACGACGGCAGAACACGCCATCGCCATGATGTTTGCTGCAGCCCGCCAGATCCCGGCCGCCAATGCTCGCACACAAGCTGGCGAATGGCCGAAGAAAGACTTCATGGGAACGGAAGTTTCCTACAAGACACTTGGTCTGATCGGTTGCGGCAATATCGGCAGCCGCGTTGCCGAGCGCGCCATTGGCCTGAAGATGAAAGTGGCCGCATATGACCCGTTCCTGACGGAAGAGCGCGCCGTTGAACTGGGCGTTGAAAAGGTCGAGCTTGAAGAATTGCTCGCCCGCGCAGATGTCATCACGCTGCACGTTCCGCTTACAGATCAAACCCGCAATGTCCTGTCCCGAGAGGCGCTTGAGAAAACCAAGATGGGCGTCATCCTCGTCAATTGTGCTCGGGGCGGCCTGGTCGACGAGCTCGCGGTGAAAGATTTGCTGGAAAGCGGCCATATCTCTGCTGCAGCCTTCGACGTATTCGCCGAGGAACCGGCGAAAGAGCACGCCCTGTTTGGCACGCCAAACTTCATCGCTACGCCGCACCTTGGCGCGGCGACGACTGAAGCACAGGAAAACGTCGCCCTTCAGGTGGCGGAGCAAATGGCCGACTATCTGCTTTCCGGCGCGGTCACGAATGCGCTGAACATGCCGTCCATCACCGCTGAGGAAGCCCCGCGCATCAAGCCGTTCGCAACGCTGGCCGAAAAAATTGGCAGCTTCGCCGGTCAGATCTCTGACTTCGGCTATGACGAAGTCGTCATCGAGTATGAAGGCGAAGTGGCTGACCTGAACCGCAAGCCGCTGACGGCCGCCCTGCTCGCAGGTCTGCTGCGTGCCTCCCGCGGCGATGTGAACATGGTCTCCGCCCCGGCCATACTGGCCGATAGCGGCGTCAAGCTGACCGAAACGAAGACTGAGGACAGCCCGGTCTATGACAGCCTGATCCGCATCAAGGTGAAAACCAAAGCGACCAAGAACGCCCCCGAAGGCGGCTGGCGGACACTGGCCGGCACGATCATCGCCGGACAGCCGCGCATCGTCGAAGTGAAGGGCATGGCGCTGGAAGGCGACTTCTCGCCGGTCATGCTCTACATCAACAATCTGGACACGCCGGGCTTCATCGGTGCGCTGGGCCAGATGCTGGGCGAAGCCAACATCAACATCGCCACTTTCCATCTCGGCCGCACAGCTGCTGGAGAAGAAGCGATCGCGCTCGTCGGAGTAGACGCTGTTCCGCCAACCGACATGATCGAGAAGCTCGATGCGCTGCCGCAAGTTCGTTATGCGAAAGCGCTGACATTCTAAGCCAGAGCGGCGCGTTTCATACGCGCAGCGCATAGATACTATGCTTCAAGGGCGGGCTGATCGGCGGATCGGCCCGCCCTATCTGCTCCTTTCAACACGCAAAGGAGTTCTCAAATGGCCAAGATCGCCATCGTTTGTCATTCAGGCTACGGCCATACAGCCAAGGTCGCCGAACACGTCCGGAAAGGCGCTGCCAGCACCGGTGCGGAGGTCACGCTCTACAAAGCCGAAGATCTCGCCTCCCCCGAATCAGGCCCCTGGAATGAGCTGAACGCCGCAGATGGCATCATTTTCGGTGCGCCGACCTATATGGGCTCGGCCTCTGCCCAGATGAAACAATTCCTCGATGCCACTTCCAAGGCATGGTTCACCGACGCCTGGAAAGACAAGATTGCTGCTGGTTTCACCAATTCCGGTTCGCTCGCAGGTGACAAATCCAGCACGCTGAACCAATTCTCCACCATCGCCGCCCAGCATGGCATGGTCTGGGTGAATTTCGGTTTGAAATCAGGATTCAACGCCTCCGGACACGACTTCGCCGGCGCCCTGAACCGTGCCGGCTTCTATAATGGCCTTGCTACCCAGGCGATGACTGACCTGTCCGCTGAGGAAGGCCCCGACGCCTCAGACCTGAAGACAGCCGAGCTGTTTGGCGAGCGTGTCGCAAATGCCACCCTGCGCTGGGTTCGCGGCGCAGCCTGACGGAACGGAGTTGACGGCGCGGCGTTCGCTCCCTTCATTGGGGAAAATTACATAGGATTAACATATGAAACGCGCCGTCTCGCTCCTGCTTTGCTCGTCCATTCTTGCTTCAGGTGCCGCTAGCGCCGACATTCTCAGTGAAGCGCGTTTCGGCGTCATGCAGGAGAATATCTGCATCCTCGATTGCGACAATGCGAACAAGGAGCCCGGCCAGAACATCAGCGCCGAGCTCCTCTTCGCCTCTCCTGACTTTCTCGACCTGATCTGGAGCCCGAAGCCCTATGTGATGGGCAGCCTGAACACGCAGGGTGACACGAGCTTCGGCGGGTTCGGCCTGCACTGGTCGTTCGATTTTGCCGACAAATGGGCCTTCGAGCCGAGCGTCGGCTATGTCATCCATGATGGCGAACTGGCCAGCCCCTTCCCTCAAGGCGACCCGCGCGGCGACGCGTTCACCGAAGAACACGTCCTCTTCGGCTCGCGAGACTTGTTCCGCACGACATTCGGCCTTCATTACGAGATCAACGAGACCTGGGGGGCGGAGCTGCTCTACGAGCACCTCAGCCACGGTCAGATCCTCGGCAATGGCCGCAATCAGGGCATCGACAATATCGGGCTGCGCGCCACCTACGCATTCGGGAATTAAGCCCTCCCGCTGCGGAACCCCTTGTGAAACGCAGGCGTCGTGACACTCTTCCTCCCATAAAAATAATGGGAGGAAACACGCATGCCGGACAAGCACATTGTCATTATCGGCGCTGGCCTTGGCGGGCTGACCGCCGCCATCAAGCTGCAGGAAGCCGGCTACGACTTCACAATACTGGAACAGGCGGGCCGTGTCGGCGGCACCTGGGCGCAAAACACCTATCCGGGCTGCGCCTGCGATGTGCCCGTGGCGGCCTACCAGCTGTCATTCGCCCAGTCGATGAACTGGACCCGCGTGTATCCGCAACAGCCTGAAATCCAGGCCTATGCCGAAGAGATCACGGACCGCTACCAGCTGCGCCCGAACCTCCGCCTGAACGAGGCCGCAGAAAAGGCTGTCTGGGATGAAGCGACGAAGATGTGGACCATCACCACCTCCAAGGGTGAAACGCTGACCGCTGACGCGGTGATCGGCGCGCTGGGCCAGTTGAACCGCCCCTTCTGGCCGGATATTCCCGGCAAGGACAATTTCAAGGGCGCCATCATGCATTCTGCCGAATGGGATCATTCGGTTGAACTTGATGACAAGCGGATCGGCATTATCGGCTCAGCCGCCAGCGCCGTGCAGATCATCCCCGAAGTCGCGAAAACCTGCGCCAATGTCGGGGTCTTCCAGCGCTCGCCCAACTGGGTCATCCCACGCAATGACCGCTTCATCTCGCCAGAGGAAATGGCGCTGATGTTCACCATACCGGACAAGGCGATCGAATTCGCAGAAATGAACCGCAAGCTGATCTATGAGAATGCGGACTATGTCTTCTGGCAGGCCTTTGAATGGACACCGGAAGGCCGGGCGCACTTTACGCGCCTCGCCACGGATCATTTGCACGAGCAAGTGCCGGATGAAGAGATGCGCAAGAAACTGACGCCGGATTATCCCGTCGGCTGCCGCCGCATCCTGATCTCGGACGACTACTTCACCACACTGATGCAGTCGAATGTCGACCTGATCACGGATCACATCGCAGAGATCGTGCCGGACGGCATCAAAACCGTGGACGGAAAGACCCACGAATACGACGTGCTGGCGTTCGCCACCGGATTCGAGACCACAGGCTGGCGCTGGTCGGTCGATGTCATCGGCCGCGATGGCCAGTCGATCACCGACGCTTGGGAAGACGGCCCCGAAGCCTATCTCGGCATCACCGTGACGGGCTTCCCGAACTTCTTTGTCCTCTACGGCCCAAACACCAATCTCGGCCACAACTCCATCACCTTCATGCTGGAGCGTCAGGTGGAATACACGCTCAAGGCGCTGCAGGCGCTCGACGAAAAAGGCGCCGCCGCGCTTGTGCCGACCGAAGCCGCACAGGCCGCCTACAATGCTGACCTTCAGGAAAAGCTCGGCAAGACGGTCTGGGCCGACCCGGCCTGCAACAGCTGGTACAAGACCGGCACCGGCAAGATCACCCAGAACTGGAGCGGCCACACCCGCGCCTACGCCGACGCCGTCGCGGAGGTGAAGCTGGAGGATTATGAGCTGGTGCCATAAGGGCCCCGGTCACTGGGCCCCAATCACGGGCATCGCCGTACATAAAGCCCGCCAAAATTCCGTGTCGCCATTCCTGCTCAATTGATATATTCATATAACAATATGAATTCGAGCGAGATCGGAGACGCGTGCATGGCGAATTGTGGATATGTAACCCTGCCCAATGGGCGCCAGATTCACTTCCGCGCCGAAGGCTCCGGCCCGCCCTTGCTCGTCCTGCACCCTTCGCCGCAGCATTCCGGGGCGATGGGCGCCGCCCTCAACGCCTTCTCCCCGCTTTGCACCTGTATCGCGATGGATACGCCCGGCTATGGCTGGTCGGATGCGGTCGCGCTGGAAACGCCCACAGTTTCCGACTACGCCATCGTGCTCAATGACGCGATGACGGCACTCGGCTTTGACCGATACTTTGTCTACGGCGCTGCCACGGGTGCGCAGTTCGCGGCAGAACTCGGCAAACTCTATCCGGATCGCGCCAGATTCGTGATGCTGGATTCCAACGGCCACATCTCCGATGAAATGGCGACGCGTCTGATCGACAGTGGCTATTTCGCGGATGTTACGCCGCGCCGGGATGGCGGCCACCTGCTGACCTATTGGGACATGTGTCGCCAATTGTTCTTCTCTTTCCCGTGGAACTCGGATGATCCGGCCGAACGCCTGGGGCTGGACCTTGCGCCGGCTGACATGACGCATGCAATATTCCTGCGATACCTGCTCGCGGGGAAAGATTACGCCAAAGCCTACAAGGCTGCGCTCCACTCCGAGAAACGAGCGCATCTTGATGGGCTGAATGTCCCCTCCATCATGACCCGCTGGGAAGGAAGCCCGGTAAAAAACATTGCGGACGACCTCATAAACATGGGCCTGCCTGAATGCATCACCGTCCATTATGCTGGCGCTGGTCTCGATGCGCGCTACGGTGTTCAGGCAGACGCCCTGAAACAACAAATCGCGACGCAGGCCCTTCCGTCTACAAACGCAGGTTCGCTGGTCAAACCTGACCCGTCGACAGATCTCCGCCGAACCTATCTGTGCACGGATTTCGGCCAGCTTCACGCCTACCGCCTTGGCGGTGGCAGTCAGCCGCCCCTGGTCCTGCTGCATGCTGCGGGGCAATCCGGCGAGCAAATGCTGGGACAGGCCGCGGGGCTGGCAAAGGACCGCCCGGTCTGGGTGATTGACCTGCCCCATCATGGCGGCTCATTCGATCTGCCTGAAGGTGGAACGATCAGCCTGGACACGCTCGCCACCTACATTCAGCTCGGCCTGAAATCTGCAGGGATCGACCATGCCGACTTCACTGGCCGTGGCCTCGGCGGCGCCATCGCTGGCAAAATCTCCGGAAACACAGCGACCGCCGCCGTACCGCCAGCCCATCATGAAGACCTGCCGGACCTGGCACCGCAGGATGATGGTACGCACCTGATCAGGGCATGGTCCACGTGCCGCGACATGGCAATCTTCCATCCCTTCTGGGATCATCGCGTAGCGGCCCAGCGCGACACCCCGCTCGACCTCTCGCCCGCAATCCTCCATGCAAAGACGGCGGACATGTTGCGGGTCGGCGCCAGATGGCGGGAGTTCATGCAGCTGGAACTCGCCGAAGCAGGCCTTTCAGGCATCGCATAACCGGGCAGATCCCAGCACGCAGTTCCGCGCCTTATCCGTCTGAGACGTCCTGCTTCCACACTTGGTGGCATGTGCAAGGATTCCTCCTTCATCGCCATGGGGCTTGGGCTGGTAGAGCACGCGCTGCTCGATGTGATCGCGCGGGACAATCTGCATTTGCGGCCCGTACACATGCCGCGCACGCGGCGCGCCCGGGCCAATGGCCGGTTGAAACTGATCGAGCAAATTGTCCGACGATTGATCGCCATGATGGCGCTCGGCCTGCATGTTGTCTTTGCACCGCCGAAACAACGCGCGCCCTCGCCAGATTTGCCGGACGGCGTGGAGATAGTCGTATTTCCCGGCGCGGTGGAGTATCATCTCACCCTCCGGCCAGCCTCACAACAGCTCAACCTATCAGATCCGTTTCCAGAAATTGCACGCAATGGTTGTGCGCGTGCCGGCCTGGTCTCCACGGCCAGATTGCTCGCCCGCGTCCGGGCGCTTCATCGCCTCCTGAAATCTCCTGAAACTGCCGCCAAACGTCTCGCCCGCAGCTTCCAGCGCCTCAAGGCAAAGGGCCGCCCCAGCCCGGTGGCGGGTCCTGCGCCGAATGCGTTTCGCCTCAACGCCGAGCTTGGCGCACTCTCGACCGCCCTTCCCGGTCTGCTGAACGCAAGGCTAGTGTCGGCCTGGACTGATTCCGGCTGAGCCAGCCGACAATGCGCCCACCCTGCCGGAACGCACGCCGCGTCTCCGGTCACAGGAGAATCCGCTCCCGCCTGCGACAAAGGTATTTCACTCTTCCCCTTGCAATTGCCGCTCAAATCCTGCCCAAGTCCCGGCGGACTTTCAGGAGCAGGAATCATGGCCGGAGTAGTGGTTGTAGGGGCCCAGTGGGGCGACGAAGGCAAGGGCAAAATCGTCGATTGGCTATCCAGCCGCGCCGATGTCGTGGTGCGCTTTCAGGGCGGCCACAATGCCGGCCACACGCTGGTTATTGACGGCAAGACGTTCAAGCTGGCGCTGCTGCCCTCCGGCCTCGTGCGCGGCGGCAAGCTCTCGGTCATTGGCAATGGCGTCGTGGTTGATCCGTGGCACATGTTGGAAGAGATCGACGGCATCCGCGCGCAAGGCGTTGATGTGACGCCGGAAACCCTGATCCTGTCTGATAATGCCTCCCTTATCTTGCCCTGGCACAAGGACATCGACGCTGCCCGTGAAGGCGCGCTCGGCGCTGGCCAGATCGGCACGACAAAGCGCGGCATCGGCCCGGCCTATGAAGACCGCGTTGGCCGCCGCGCCATTCGCGTCGCAGATCTGGCAGATCCGGCCGCACTGGACCTGAAGATCGAGCGCCTGCTCGCCCACCACCGCCCATTGCGCGCCGGTGTTGGCCTGCCAGAGCCAGACGGCCCGGCGCTGAAGGCTGAATTGCTGAAAATTGCTGACAAGATCCTGTCCTACGCACAGCCGGTCTGGAAGCTGCTGGATGAGGAAGTCCGCGCTGGAAAGCGAATCCTGTTCGAAGGCGCTCAAGGCGTGATGCTGGACGTTGACCACGGCACCTATCCCTTTGTGACCTCTTCAAACGTGGTCGCCGGAAACGCATCTGCCGGATCGGGCGTCGGCCCCGGCGCAATCTCCTACGTTCTCGGCCTCGCAAAAGCCTACACCACCCGCGTCGGCGCGGGCCCCTTCCCCACAGAACAAGACAATGAGATTGGCGAACGCCTCGGCACGATCGGCCGCGAAGTTGGCGTGAACACGGGCCGTGCGCGTCGTTGCGGCTGGTTTGACAGCGTCATGGTCCGTCAGGCCTGCGCCACCTCCGGCGTCAACGGCCTCGCCCTGACCAAGCTGGACGTGCTGGACGGGTTTGACGAGATCAAGGTCTGCGTCGCCTACAAGCTGAACGGCAAGGAAATCGATTACTATCCTGCTGGCCTCACCGACCAGGCCGCTGTCGAACCGATCTATGAAACCATGCCCGGCTGGAAGGATTCGACTAAGGGCGCACGCTCCTGGGCCGATCTGCCGGCCGAAGCCGTCAAATATGTTCGCCGTCTGGAAGAGCTTGTCGGAAAGCCCTGCGCCCTCGTCTCCACCTCACCGGAACGCGAGGACGTGATCCTGATGAAAGACCCGTTCGAGAGTTAATCTCCGGAAACCATATCCATTATTTAAGTCAGGGCGTTCGGAACTCCCGCTCGGGGGACTTGTTGGTCAAGACACGCAACAAGGAGACCGGACATGTCCGACACAATGAACAAGACCGAAATCGACGCCCTGAATGATGTCACCAAAGTGCTGATCGACAGCCAGAAGGGCTATGAGAAATGTGCAGATGTCACAGATGAGAATTTTGCGTTCCAGGCGGAATTCCGCAGACGCGCAAACGATCGCGCTGGCCTGATTAACCGCATTCAACAGCAGGTCCGCTCCCTGGGCGGCGAGCCGCAAACCGAGGGCGGCACCCTTGGGGCCTTGCATCGTACGCTGACGGAGTTTTCATCCCTGTTCCAGAATGATGCCAAAGCCGCGCTCGAAGCCGTGGATGATGGTGAAGCCCACCTTGCCAGCGCCATCAAGGATCGTATGGACAAACCGGAAGTCCAGGGCCAGTCCCGCGCGCTGCTGCAAGAAGCCTATGCCAGCGCAAGTGAAGGTGAAGCCTTCGCAGACCGCCTGTCCTGATAGGGCAATCTCAATCAGCAAGCGAAACGGGCGATCCCTGGCGGATCGTCCGTTGTCTTGTGTGGGCATGACGTTGGAAAACTTCACGCCTTCTCAGGAACCGGTTCCGCTTTGCGAAGTTAGTCTGTACACTCTTCTCAACAGGACGGAATTCCATGTCAGACAAAGCAGACCTGAACTTGAGCTCAGGCGGCGCACCTCATCAGACAACTGAAGATGGCTACGAGACCATGACCACCCAGCAAGGTGTCCCGGTCGCTGATGATCAGAACCACCTCAAGGCTGGGCCACGCGGGCCAATGCTGACCGAAGACTTCATTTTCCGCGAAAAGATCTTTCACTTCGACCATGAACGTATTCCTGAGCGTGTCGTTCATGCCCGCGGCTATGGCGCGCATGGCTATTTCGAAACCCTCGACACGCTGGAAGACATTACGACAGCCGACATATTTCAGCGAAAAGGTGAGAAAACAGATGTCTTCGCGCGCTTCTCCACTGTGGCCGGAAACAAGGGGTCACCAGACTTGGCCCGTGACGTCAGGGGGTTTGCCGTCAAATTCTATACCAAGGAAGGCAACTGGGACCTTGTCGGCAACAACATCCCGGTCTTCTTCATACAGGACGCCATCAAATTCCCGGATCTGATCCATGCGGCAAAACCCGCGCCCGACCGCGGTTTCCCGCAAGCGCAGACAGCGCATGACAATTTCTGGGATTTCATCTCCCTCAGCCCGGAATCGATGAACATGGTCATGTGGATCATGTCTGACCGGACCATCCCGCGCTCCCTGCGCTTCATGGAAGGTTTCGGCGTTCACACATTCCGCTTCGTCAATGCAGAAGGCAAGGCGACCTTCGTCAAGTTCCACTGGAAGCCAAAACAAGGCGTTCAGTCGGTCGCCTGGAATGAAGCGCTCAAGATCAACGGCGCTGACCCCGATTTCCACCGCCGTGACATGTGGGACGCCATCAATATGGGCGACTACCCTGAATGGGAGCTTGGCGTGCAATTGTTCGATGAAGACTTCGCCGAGAAATTCGAATTTGATGTGCTGGATGCTACAAAGCTCATCCCCGAAGAGCAGGTGCCGGTCCGTATCATCGGCCGGATGGTGCTGAACCGGGTGGTCGACAATTTCTTCGCCGAAACCGAACAGGTGGCTTTCTGTACCCAGAACATTGTTCCGGGTATCGACTTCACCAATGACCCGCTTCTGCAAGGCCGGAACTTTTCCTATCTGGACACCCAATTGAAAAGGCTTGGCAGCCCGAACTTCACCCATATTCCGATCAACCGGCCGCGTTGTCCGATGCGGCATTTCCAGCAGGACGGCCATATGGCAATGGAGAACCCGAAAGGGCGCGCCAATTACGAGCCAAATAGCTGGGGCCCGAAAGATGGTGGCCCGCGGGAAGATCCGAAACGGGGCTTCCGCTCCTATGCAGAACCGGTGGAGGACAAAAAAACCCGGCTGCGCCCGGAATCCTTTGCGGATCATTACAGCCAAGCCCGGCAATTCTATGTAAGTCAGACAGCGGTCGAGCAGAAGCACATTGCCGACGCGCTGACGTTCGAACTCAGCAAGGTGCAGACCATGGACATCCGCCTGCGGATGCTGTCCCATCTGCTTAACATCGACAAGGATCTCGCAAGGAAAGTGGCCAAAGGGCTCGGCGTATCCGACATGCCAGCGGCCGCAAAGCCGGCCAGCAAGCCGCTGCCCGATCTGCCCGTCTCAGATCCACTCAGCATTCTCAAGAATGCGCCGGACAGTTTTGCCGGCCGCAAGCTGGGTATTTTCGCGACCGACGGAGCGGATGCGGACCTTCTCAACGCGCTGAAAGAGAAAGTCAGTGCTGCTGGCGGATTGACCGCCATCATCAGTCCGAAAGTGGGCGGCATCACGCTCAGCGACGGATCTCACATTGAGGCGGACGAAAAAATCGATGGTGGCCCATCGGTTCTGTATGACGCCGTCGCGCTCCTGATCTCCGACGATGGCGCGGCCACAGTGAAGGAAGATGCGCCAAGCCGGGATTTCGTGGCTGACGCCTTCGCCCATTGCAAATTCATCGGCTATGTCGACACGGCCGGGCCCCTGATGGAAAAGGCCGGAATCTGGAATGACAAGGATGAAGGCTGCATTGTCCTTAGCAAGGCAGGTGACGCATCAGATTTCGTGAAGTCCCTCGCCAAATTGCGCCACTGGAACCGCGAACCCATGGTCGATCTGGACGGTTAGCGCGCTGCAGACGCAAACAAGGAAAAAGGCGGCCTGAGCGGGCCGCCTTTTTCATGTCGGCATGTGGCTGCCAACCCATTTGGTCGTGCCGGCCTGCATGCCCTTGAATTTCGGCAAGGCTGCTAGTCGGCCAACAAACAATGCGTCTGGCGACGCCAAGCGTTTGACATGATGATAGAGTCGCGACTGAGTCTCAGGCGAGAGCACAAGAAACAACCGGTCATCCAGCTTGCGCGCCATGTGTGAAATATTCGCCGCCTCCAGCAGCTTTCCGCCAGTGTAGTAGACGATGAACATGTCTGATCGCGGCCATTCTGTATCATGCATTCTGATTTCCTGCAGGCAATATCCCGCATTTACGCAACAGACAGGTATTAGTTTCCGCCGCCGGTCAAAAAAGGGCGCTGAGACCATGTCCCGCGCCCTTTCGGAAAATGCCTGTTTCAAGAACTGACGGACCTAGAAGCTGGTTCTGACACCCAGTACCAGATTGCGCCCCCGCAGTGGCGACTGACTCTTCACAAACGACGTGTGAACATAGGCCAGTTCATCAAACAGGTTCGTCCCGCGCAGGAAGAACTCCGTGGACTTCTCAGCATCGGGATCAAGCCGATAAGTCACGGTTCCGTTGACCAGATTGTAGCTATCGGTCTCGGTTTCATATGATGCAATGCGATCTTGATCAAAAGTGTGAATGAACTCCACCTCAGCGAAAATCGGCCCTTTGTCCAATTCGTAACGAACGCCGAGGCGAGCGGGCGGAATCCGCGGAAGCTCATCGTCCTCACTGGTCATATCCGTGTGAACGTAGTCTCCAAAAACGGTAAGCCGCGACTCTTGTGAGATCTGATGACTGATTTGTCCATCGATTCCGCTGAACTTCGCATCTGCAGTAACGTACAGCAGATAGTTGTGTGGGGAGCCAGTCTCATCATCGGTTTCGATGAGCCGCGCGAAGATGTAGTCTTCCACATCCATGTAAAAAGCCCCAACTTCAAACTGTGTAGGCCCCTGAGTCTTCCGAAAGGTGAGGTTCAGGGAGTCCGTCTTCTCAAGCACATCCGTGGCGCTCTCGGGAAACGATGATGATGCCCTCCTGGATTGTGTGAGCCCCACTTCGTAGCTATTCGTGGCAAGATTGTTTCCATACGCGTAGAGTTCACGAATGTTCGGCGCACGTTCGGAATGAGCCAAGGACAACGCGATGGAATAATCTGAATCGAGATTCCAGGTCGCTCCGATAGATGCCGACAGGGGATCATGTTTCGATGTCGGATTGCGCTTCTTGAAGGTCTCAATTGAGTTCGCTTCCAAGACCTCCTTCCAGTTCTCGCCGTAGATCACCACAAAGAAGGGGGCATAGAGCGCCTCGATTTCCGGAGTTAACTGCATCCTGAATGGCGGTACAGTTACGTCGATTTCGCGCCAGTCCTTACGGATCGCAAACTCTAGATCGACGGCACCAAACGCGCGTGCTTCGCTCAGGAAAATACCGACATTTTCAGTCTGGTGATAGGACGGGCCATCAAACCCCCACCCGTTTTCCGGGAACTCCTCATGCAGATCGTTGACATTGATCCCGGTAAACTCGCCTTCGGTGTACTGGACGCCGAACGTTCCGACGAAGCCGGAGACAGGTTTGTGGGTCAACTCCACGCGACCATCATAAACTTCGTTCGAATAAGCTGTGAAGATGAAGGGGCCGTCGATTTCGTCGTGCTGATAGTCTGTATAGGACAGGCGAACTCGCGCATGCTGGACCCCGGGAAGCACATCAGCATAGTCAGCCCGCACGTCGATCCGGTCCGCACGAAGATTGATCTTGGCGGTGTGATCGTCGGAAGACCCAAACGGGTCGCCATATCCCCCATGTGCCGCGCAATGAAGATCCGTGCCATGCGTGTGGCAAACGGCATTTTTGTGCGAGTGGCCAGGCAGGCCATACTCGCTGTCCAAGCGGGAGTATGCAGCGCCAATGTATCCCTTGGACGTTATCCATGACCCGCCGACGCTGTAGCCATCACCTTCCGAGAAGGAATCCTTCAACTTGTCACTTCCGAAACCGTCCGGCACGGCATAATTCTCGCTGGCACGACGAAACCCTTCAACATGCAGGGCGAACTGGCCGAGACCGAGAGTCGCCCGGCCCGCAGCCGCCGCCTCTTCATCTCCCGTGCCGAATCGCGCCTCGGCGCCACCTTCGAGGCCGTTCTCCGGCAGGTGCTTCGGAATCTTGCCATCAATCAGATTGATCGCGCCATTCAGCGCATTGCCACCATAGCGAGCCGCAGCCGAACCACGGAGGACCTCGATGCCATCAAGCAGAAGAGGCTCTGCAGTGATGGCGTGGTCTGGTGCAACAGACGACACATCGTAGAGATTGGCACCATCACTCAGAATCTCAATACGCGGGATTGTCTGCCCGCGAATCACAGGGCGCGAAGCACCGCCGCCGAAATTGTCCAAGTGAATACCCGGCAAGCCAGCCAGTGTCTCTCCCAATCCGCCTTGCCGGCGATTTGCCAGTTCAGCGCCGGATAGCACCTCAAGTGGCAACGCTGAATTTGCATCCGCTTCGGCCAGGGTTCCAATCGTTACAACCTTATCAATTACACGTGTTGCATCAGCATCTAGTTCCGACCCGCCTTCTTGCCCCTCTTCCGCAAAAACTGATGCAGAACCTGTAACAGCCATCGCCGCTACGCCGAGTGCCAAGTGTCTCATAACTCGTCTCATACTATTCCCTCCAGGATAGACACCTCGCCCGTATTGTTATAATATATCACTGTCAAGATGAGTTCGTGGAACAAGCTCCGATCATTGGGCGTCATCCCGTACAGCGAGCAAAATTCGCAAAGCGAACTGGAGAAAAGGCACCCGCAGGTTCTTGATTGAACTCGCGTGAAGGGTTGCGCAAAAAATCAGAAAACGATGGTGGGCGGTACAAGGTTCGAACTTGTGACCCCTACGATGTCAACGTAGTGCTCTACCACTGAGCTAACCGCCCGATCCAGTCGGAAGCAGGGGTAATGGATAATTCAGCGCCCGGCGTCAAGACGGCTTTGTCGTTGTAACCACACAGAGTGCAATTTTCTGCAGTAGCGCATCCGGCGTCTCGGGATCTTCGGCAAAGAACCAGACCTCTCCGAATGGATCATTTGCGGAAAAGGCATGCCCTTCAAACCGAAAAGACAGCCAGTGGCCAAGTTCGGACGGCGTGAGAGAAATGATCTCCAGGCCGGCGAGATGTCTCAGCCGAAGAATACAATCACCCAGATTCATTCTGGCGGGCGCATCAAAGAAATGACGCCCGGCATCACGCGACACAGATTTCAGCAGTTTGGGCGTCTCATTGGAGTCGCCCCGGTCCATCAGGCAGCCATGACCTTGTCCACCTCATCCACGATCTCGCGGAGATGGAAGGGTTTGGAGAGTACCTTGGCGCCCGCAGGCGTCGGCGCACCGGATGACAGGGCAACAGCGGCGAACCCGGTGATGAAGACGATTTTCATGGCAGGATCGAGCTCAGCGCCGCGCCGCGCCAGCTCAATGCCATCAAGGCCTGGCATCACGATATCGGTGAGGAGAAGGTCGAACACTTCGCGCTCCAGCGCGGACAAGGCGCTTTCGCCGTCGGCATAGTCCTGAATCTCATGTCCCGCCCGGCGCAGGGCGGCGGCCAGGAACATGCGCATGGAATCATCATCTTCAGCCAGCAGAATCTTGGTCACGCTGAATGTCCCTCTTCTCAATATAACCCTAAGCATAAAGACGCAGTTCGGTAAATCAGGCGTGAATATTGTCAGGATCCACCGCTCAAATATTGGCGCAGCTCAGCGAAAAGGCTTGACCTTCAGGCAAACAGGGAAACGATGCGCCGGATGACAGATGCTCCGCAATTTCTTGACAGGGCTGAGGATTTTCAGACCTCGCAAACGCCAGAACGCAACACGCGTGGCCTGCCAAGATACGCCATACCATTCCGGCTAGAGCCGCCAGAAAAAATGCGTGCACCTGTTGTTTTTGCCTCCCCGCACTCCGGAAACCTCTATCCGCAAGACATGCAATCGGCCCTTTGCGTACCACTTGCGCTCGTCAGACGCACCGAAGATGCCTTCGTGGACCAGTTGTTCTCGAGCGTTCCGGGACAGGGGGGCCTGCTGATTGCCGCAAAATATGCGCGGACTGTCACAGATTTGAACCGCGATCCCAGAGAACTGGATCCCGGCATGTTCAGTGACGGCGTACCGCGCGCTTGCGGACTGCCGACAGCGAGAGTTGAGGCAGGACTGGGGTGCTTGCCCCGGGTCGCTGCCCGCGGCGAAGCCATTTATGCACGCCTCCTCACCCGGGCGGAGGGCGAAGCCCGCCTGGCTGGCATTCATGATGTCTATCATCAGTGCCTGGCCACCGAACTTGCCAGCCTGAAGGAGCGACACGGTCAAGCCTTCCTGATCGATTGCCACTCCATGCCCAGCACACAACCCGGGCGACGCAATCTGGCGGATATCGTGCTTGGAGACCGGTTCGGATCAAGCTGCGATCCGCGTCTGACGAGCCGGATAGAACGGGCGTTCCGCGGGCTCGGGCTGAGCGTCGCACGCAACGCGCCTTATGCCGGTGGATATACAACCCGTCGCTATGGCCGGCCCAAGCGCGGCTTCCACGCGATACAGATCGAGATCAATCGCGGTCTCTATATGAATGAGGATGCGGTTACGCAGAGCGCAGGCTTTGAGCCGCTGCAGCAAAAATTGTCCGACGTTGTCACCGAGATCCTGAGCGTGGCCGACCTCATCACGTCCCGCTGAGGCAACACACGCACTTCAACCTCAAGACCTTGTTTTCAAAAAAAAAGGGCCGCGCTACGAAAGCGCGGCCAAGGTCAAAGGGAGGAAACGCCAGAGGCGTCTGCACCGGAGTGCAAGGACAGGTTTATGTTGCGCCGCACAAAACGCAACCACTGAATCGGGATTTCTCTGCATTTTGAGATTGCAGGCCAAAAAATGAGCATTTGTGCCCAACGGCACACCATTTGCGTCGCTCCAGCCAAACTATCCCGTTTTGGGACTGATACCGGTCCCATCCGCTAGGAGCTGAATATGGCTGATGAAACAGACCTTCACGTAGGCAAGCGCCTTCGCCGCCGCCGCCGCCTTCTGGGCATGACCCAGCAGGACCTCGCAAGTCAGGTAGGCGTGCGCTTCCAACAGATCCAGAAATACGAATGTGGCGCAAACCGCATCACAGCTTCCCGCCTCTTTGAGCTGGCCAAGGCAATGAATGTTTCTGTCCAGTATTTCTTCGACGGTATCCCTTCGCCCAACGCCCCCGACGCGGCAAACGATGCGGAGCGTATGGAAGGCGACATTCTTTCACAGAAAGAGACTTTGGAACTGGTCCGCGCCTATTACCGCCTGGGTGAGCGCCCACGTAAACGCCTGCTGGAACTGGCCAAGGCGCTCGAAGGCGACACGAGCAGCTCCGGCGTCGCTTGACGGGTGCCGCCGGGCGGGGCAAGCCCTGCTCCGATGACAAACACCTTCTCCCTTGAAGATGAGCTCGCCTTTGCCAGGCGACTCGCAGATGCGGCCTGGACAGCGATCCGGCCGCATTTTCGCGCTCTGGATACAGTCGACAACAAGATGGACGCGGCACAATCCGCGTTTGATCCTGTCACTGCAGCAGATACCGCGGCCGAAGAGGCCATGCGCGCGCTGATCGAAGCGGAAAGACCCGATCACGGCATCACCGGAGAAGAATTCCCCGCAAAGCCGTCAAAGAACGGCTTTACCTGGTTGCTGGACCCGATTGATGGCACCCGTGCCTTCGTCGCGGGACTGCCAAGCTGGACCACGCTGATCGCGCTCTGTGACGCATCCGGAACGCCAATTATCGGCGTGATTGACCAGCCGGTTCTGGATGAGCGCTATCTGGGATGGCCTGGCGGCGCGGCATTGGAACAGGATGGCCAGCAAACTCCGATCCGCGTGTCTGACTGCAAGGATCTGCGCGAAGCTGTTATCTCGACGACAGATCCGTTCATCCTGACACCCGCCGAAGAAGGCGCCTGGACGCATTTGCGCGCGACCGCGCGCATCGGCCGTTACGGCCTGGATGCCTATGCCTATGCCCGGCTCGCTGCAGGCACGATTGACCTTGTCGCGGAAAGTGGCCTGAAGGCATGGGATGTCGCAGCCTTGATTCCCGTTGTGCGCGGCGCGGGCGGACTCGCCACGGACTGGCGCGGCAATCCGCCAAAGCTCGGTGGCCAGATTGTCTGTTGTGCAAGCCAGGAAATTCTGGATCAGGCCCTGCTCGCCTTGCGGCGCTCAGCCGAAACCTGATCTTCAGGGGCCTTCCACCTCGTAGCCCTTCGCCTCAAGCAACTTTATTACGCTGTCATCGCCGGCCAGATGACCTGCGCCCACGGCAATCAGGCTCGTGCCCGGTTCATCCAGCATCGCTTCGATCTTGCCGACCCAGATTTCATTGCGCGCCTTGAGCAGTGCGTCATAGACCTCATCCGATCCCATCATGTCGGGGTTGGACATCAGAAGGCCGATCCCGTTCACATCGCCATCCACCCATTCGGAGACCAGCGTGTCCAGCACCTCGCCGCCTTCTTCGATGGATTCCGCCGAACTGATCAGGAAGTCGACCTGAACATCTGTCGGCATGTTGGCGAGCCGGCCAAGTTGCTCATCAATCGTTTCCAGATATTCGAAGGACTTGTCCGCTTCGCGCGCCTCGGCGCCAATAACCATTTCGACCCCGGAGTTGGGATCATATCCCTCGCTCTGGATCTGGAGCACTGACAGATTCACCGCTGCCCACCAGGGCTTCATCGGCTCGATCGCCCCCAAAGGCAGGCCGACATGATCCAGCGCCTTTTGAAGCTCCGCTTTTTCCAGATCGCTGAGCAGGTTCGACAATTGCTGCCCGCCGCCAAGCATGCCCTCGGTCGAGATGAATTTCATCATCTCCGACGCGGCGGCCTGGCTGGTGACATCTGCCTCGAAGACGATGGTGTCAGCGTCTGTCAGAGCCGCATCCAGCGCATCACTCCGCCAATCGAGTCCCGGCCGCAACAGATGAACCGTGCCGAAGATGTGAAGCGTCGTATCCTCATCGCTGAGCGTCCAGAGCGCGGGCTCCCCTGCCCCACGGGATGCCTGCGCTTGCGCGAGCGCGTCCGCATAGGCGGCTTTCTGAGCTTCCAGCTGAGCGGCGCGGTCTGCCGCTTCGTCCTGAACAGGGGCGTCTGGCGCGCTCTTTTCCGAACCGCAGGCTGAAACGCCGAGCAGCAGCGCGAGCGCGGCGCCAGTCATTGCCGTGGATAAACTCCGCATATGTCACTCCTGAAATCCTCGTTGGTCCAGACCTATCCCAATCCTTCCGGTACGCAAGCGCCAAGCTCGGCCAGAACGGCAATCCGGCGTTGCACTCGGCCCGTGCATGCCGTATTCACCGGCTTCGGCTCGCACCCATAGCTCAGCTGGATAGAGCGCTGCCCTCCGAAGGCAGAGGTCAGAGGTTCGAATCCTCTTGGGTGCGCCAATTCTTTTTCACCATCCCAAAATCCTCCTAAGACCTTGAAAGGCATAGAGGTTTGGGGTGTTCGAAGTCCTTCATCGCGGCTGTATTTCAGCCGCTCTGCAAAGGCCAGTTTCAGCACATTTCTGCGATCCGCGAGCGTGCCATTTTTCCAAATATTATAAGGGTTTGCGAGAAACGTCAGGGCGTGTTCGAACATTTCGTCGAAGCCTCGGACGGGTGCGCCCAGTTTCTCGATCTTTTCTGACAGCAAAAGCTTTTCGCCTTCGAGCGCGGTCATGCGCTTCTCGATTTGCTCAATAACGATGTGGTTATCGGTATCGAGCATCTTGTCCACCAACCGGGTCATGTCGCTCTCCATGCGACTGAGATCGGCCTTCAGACGTGTTTGGCGCTCTCGATTCGACAGGGCCATGTGATCCCATAGATCGCGGAACATTTTGCTGGCGACCGTAAACAGGTTCCGGCTGGGCTGAAGTTCAGCAAGCAGCTCCTCAAATTCCTCTTCGAGTGCGTCGCGTGCGATCGATTTCCGGTAGCTGTCGCATTCCTTGTTGAAGCACAGGTAATAGGGATAGTGCTTGTTCTTGCCCTTGCTCCAGCAAGCGGTGAGAGGCTTGTCGCAATCGCCACAATCGACGGCACCGCGTAAAATAAAGTCTTCATGCAGGTCAGCACGGTTCTGAACCCGACCGCCATCGGCCAGACGTTCCTGGACCTTCTGAAAGGTCTCCCATGAAATCAGGCCTTGATGCTGGGCCTTCCGCATCGAGATGCCCCAGGCGGGGGCTTCGATCATACCTGCATACACGGGCTGGGTTAGGAGTTGATTGGCGCGCTCGTGAGTAACTTCGCCTTTGCCGTTCCTGGGAAACTCAGGCTGGGCTTCGAGAAACTGGCGAACCTCCCCTTGCGAGCCAAAGCGACCGGAGGCCAACCCTTCGAGCGCCTCTTGGACGATGGAGGCCATCGGCTCATCGCGAACCAGCTCTTTGCCGTGCCCTTTGATGTATTTGTACCCGAGCGGCGGACGCGCATTGACGTAGTAGCCATTCATCAGCCGCGCCTTCATGCGATTGATGGTTTGCTCGCGGTTCTTTTGGGCAAAGTGCTGGGCAGAGCTCGCGAGCACATTTTCGAGAAACTGTGAATCTGAATCGTCCCCAAAAACGACGGAAGGGCTTTCAAGGATGCCACCGGCGCGCGCCAATTCATCGCGCAGCTCAATGTGTGCCTTCAAGCCGCGCGCGAGGCGGGAGATATCATCGATGAGGACGACGTGAGGATTGGTTTTGTTTTGTCTCAGGAAGGACAGCATTGCATCCATGCCGGGACGACGAGCATTCTGGCCGGTCATGTCGTCGGTGAACATGGCCACCACTTCATATCCGCGTGACGCTGCATAGGCGCGGCAGCGCGTCGCCTGGGATTCTATCCCGCCGCCTTCTTTGACCTGTTTGCGAGAGGATACGCGGGCATAAATAACCGCTGATCTTTCAGGCGTCTCACGCATCGCCGCCACCATTTTCGTCATCCTCGAAGTCTACCATAGGGGTCTCCCCTCGGGCAGAAATTTCGAAGGTTTCGATGAGCTTATTCACAGGCTCCATGCCATAACCCATCAAGACAAAGCTTTTCATGATATCGAAGAGGATGCTGAGCAGTTCGAGCCGCTGTTCCTCGGTCAAACCGTCCGCATTATCCAGGTCTTCAATATAATCGGCGGGCATCGGCTCTCTTTTAGCCGGAAAATCAATACCATCGCGCTCCATAACACCACATCCCTTCGCTCGCTTCCCGATCTGTGACGTGCGCATCAGAGCAGCGCGCCACACCTATCCAGATGCCGCAAACAGCAGTGCAATTTTGAGGAAAGGGATGAGAACAAGTAGAGAAGAGGATGCTCAGCGCGAGCTACTCTACCGCGACTTCTCAGCAGGAGACCTACTTTACAAGCTTGGTCCGCTTCCCTTCATTTCCGACACAATGCGCGGATTCCTTGCGGACTATCTGATTTCAGTATGGCATATTATGGTTAATAAAATACTAACCCACGCCAAGCGGAGCGCGGGTTAGCGGCGATTCCTAGCCGATTTCAAACGCTGATCGGATCATTGAGATTTGAGATTGCAGCTTAGCGCGTTCCATCTCATCCGATGTCGAGAGCAGTTTCGCCTGATAGTTTGCAAGCAGGCCGAGCAGATCAGCTCTGCTGAGCTTGGCAAGTGACGCTGTGTTAAAATGATCCAGCATAATGTCCTCCATCGATTGGGAGGCCACGCTTATCGCGGCCTTTTGTCAGGCCGCCTCGTGGAGATTGGGTAAGGGGTCATCACGTAAGTGGAAGCAACAAATGTGGAGAACCCCGCTGGGGTTGACCCCGCCGTCCCGGATTTCCCTAAGATGGCTGTCAGAAGGACCGCGCGAGCGTGCCTCACAGTTGGAGGGCCTCGTGTGGATAAAACACTGATTTACAAAACTCATTGCTGAGCAACTTCTCGAAATGTGCTTTAATCGCCAAAGGATTGGTGACTAGAAAGGGGGCGGCATGAAATTCCAAACAGATTGTCGGGATGAATTTCAAACGCTGAAGAACGGTACCTCATGGGAGACTAAAGCAGACGCCGTCAAGCAGCAAATGTCGGAAGTTTTTGATGCGAAATATCTATCATGCTTGATCGGCTCACGCTGCTCATCGCCTCGTCACGGAAACACCGAGCGCGGAGCAAGGTACCCCCGGCGCTTCTATGAGAGCTTGTTCACCGATCTCAACGATCAAGAAATCAGTGGTTTTATCTCGCACACGGATGTGCAGCGTATCGTTGAAGTGCCGAAAGAAGTTAGTGGGAGGGCGGCTGCGTGAGTTTCGCATATTGGCGGAAGTGTGACTTTCAAGTTCACACGCCGCGCGACCCAAATTGGCAAGGAGCTAGACCACCAGGCTTAGGAGACGACGTCGATGGTACTGCTGCTACGGCGGCAGATGTAGAATCTGGCCGCGCGGCTTGGGCCAAAGAGTTTATTGAGCAATGCGTACGCAGAAGCTTAGAGGCTGTGGCGATCACAGACCATCACGAGATGGTCATGGTGCCCTACGTCCAAGCAGCGATTGAGTCCCGCAAGAAAGCTCAGCCAGAATTCGATCTTTGGCTGTTTCCCGGAATGGAGCTGACATGCCTTGGCGGAGTTCAATGCCTTATTTTATTTGATGCTGAGCTCGAAGCAAAATGGCTTGATGCCGCGCAAGCGCGACTTGGTATCGTGGCTGCGACACTGAATTTAACCGCACGCCAAGGCCCCCGAGTAACACAGTTAGAATGTCTGTATCCAGATGTGGCTGAGAAGCTTAACGGCGTAAGCGAACTCAAAGGTAAGTTTGTTGTTCTTCCGAACGTCTCTCAAGGTAATAGTCACACTGTTCTTACAGACGGAGCGCATGCCGATTTCAAGCGAATGTCCTACATCGGCGGCTATCTCGACGTCGGCCAGACCATAAACAGCCTTTCGTCTAAAAACTTGCGCCGGATTTCCGGTGCGGATGCAAAGTGGAGTTCGCGATTCATTTACCCTCTTCCCACTTCCGACGCTCGCGATGCAAACTACCCTAAACTTGGTACGAATGATTGCTGGATTAAACTGGCTGCCCCTACAGCAGAGGCGATCCGTCAGGCCTTCCTTGGCCATCAGTCTCGTATCTCCATTGAAAAACCAAACATTAGCAACCTGGCCGTAAAATCCATTTCTATAAATGGCTCTGGCATTTTGTCAGACAGCAGCATCTACTTTAGCCCAGAACTCAATTCAACAATTGGAGGGCGTGGAAGCGGTAAGAGTACTCTTCTCGAATATCTGGCATTTGGTTTAGGGCGAAGCTGTCGAGATATTGAAAGGCCAGAATATTCTGGAACGGAACGACTTTCAGGCCTCGTCCTAGATACCTTGATATCGTCGGGGGCGACCATTGAGCTCGCTGTGATGCAGGACAATGCCACTTTCTATATCCGCAGAGGTGGAGCTACGTCTTACGTCCCCAAAGTTACATATCCTGACGGTTCGTCTCAGGAGTTGTCGATCAAGGAACTCAGGTCGCTTTTCCCAGCTGTAGTTTACAGTCAAGGCGAGCTTTCGGAGATCGGGAAGCACGCAGGGCAAGGAGCCCAGCTTTCTGATTTGCTACAATTCGTGGAGCCACAGTTTAAGCGCGAAGATGAGCGATTAAATGACGCGATAGACCAGGCTAAACTATCGGTACGAAAGGCAGTTCAAGAATTGTCTGGAGCATGGTCTCAAGAAGCACAGCTCAACAAACTGAAAACCGCTCGCTCATCGCTAGAGCAAAGGATTGCAGCACTCCAGAAAACCCTCCCTGTTCTACCCGAGGAGGACCGTGAGCACATCGCAAAATATGAGAGTCTTGCAGAATTCGACGGTAGGCGTAAGCTTGCTGAAAATCAGGCACAGTCAGTTATGGATGATTTGACTGCGCTTTGGCAGACTTCTCAACAACCGGTCGAACTAAACTCTGCCTTGCCTGAGGCGGTTGGGTTTCAGGCAGCGTATGAAAAATTTAATGCTGAATTTACGGTAGGCATTGAGGAGCTTGGTAAGAAGCTAGCTGCTGATCGCGACGCAATCGTTTCCGCAGGTTTATCAGTTAGCGGTCCTCTCGCTACAGCCAAAGCAGAGCGGGACAAAGTTTTAGAAAAGTTGACCGCGCATCGATCCGTGACAGCTCAGATCACGAAGCTTCAGGATGATTTGAAGGATATCGCCACCCAATTGGGCGAGCTATCGGCCACTCGTGTCTCTAGCGAATCAAAATTCGACGACTTGCGCGTCGGAATTAAGGCCCTCAAAGAGACCGTGGTTGAACGAGCCAATCGAGTACAAGCGTGGGCCAAAAAGATCGAAGAATTATCTGGTAACAGGATCGAAGCGCAGCTCAATGCTGACAAAGATTGGTCTGAGATCATTGATGCGGTTGATGTGCTTGCTGCTAAGACCGGCTCCCAAAGCGATACTCGTCATCAGCGGACTATTGCCAAACTTGAGGAAGATGGCCCTTGGTCATTTCTTGACGCGCTGCGATCCGATAGCTTGGCTGCGCTTCGTTGGAAGCAAATCGCTTCAAGCGGCGGGGCGGAGCAGCCGACTTGTGACACTCTAAAATTAGCCATGAGTGCAACAGATCGGATGATTTCGAGTTTCATGGACCTTATTGATTTAGCACGAGTAGAAGCTGTGGCGACCGCGGTTCCCAAGCCCGAAATCACTCTCTACTATTGTGATGACAACCGTAAGATTGCTTTTGAGAAAGCTTCAGAGGGACAACGGGCAGCTGCGCTCTTGTTCATGCTCCTTGAACAGCCAGGAGGCCCTTTGATTGTGGACCAGCCAGAAGGCGACCTTGATAACAAGATCGTTTCTGAGCTCGCCGAGAAGCTGCATACAGCGAAACAGCGCCGCCAGATATTTTTCGCTAGTCACAACGCGAATATAGTCGTCAATGGCTCTTCAGAGCTTGTCTTGGGCATGGATGTCACGTCTGACGCGAGACGCGCTGTAGCCTGCGCGGGGGCGATTGATAAAGACGAAGTATGCCAGAAGATCACGGAGACTATGGAGGGTGGTGAAAAGGCCTTCAGAGATCGCAAGGACAAATACGGCTACTAATCCTTAAAGGGCCTTCCGTTGTCCCCGGCCCACGCTATGAACTTTAATTGTATCTCCATGATACTATTTGCCCAGAGGACCGTCAGAACGGCACATCATGATTGTCCCTTTGCGGCGGGTTGGCGATAAATGCCTCATAGCGGTCGAGCATTACCCGTGTATTTCGGATATCGCCGAGAGCCAGGTAGCGCAAGGCCTCAACCAGCAACGGCTCATGCTCCCGCAACTCGAAAAAACATTTATGCCTTGCGCCGAGTGCTATCCCATGAATTTCCTGAACAGCCCCGCATAAGAGCCTGATGGCATCATCGGTGTCTTCACGACTCATGTTCGCTTCCTCCAAGTGAGTGATTCCGCCCCGGTAGGATGAGCGCTGTCACCGTATCTATTCCATGAGTGGGAAACCGCGGAATTATCGGCCTGTGCGATCACGATAGCTGTGTGACCTGCGCTTCCTTTCCCGGCTTGAGATTGCCCGCGACTGTGGGAGAGGCGGCTGGCCGTCAAAGGGCTGCCCGCGCCGGGTTTCACCCCGTGTTGCCCTTTCCGCTCCGCTGACTGCCAGGCCTCAATCCTCTCCCTTTCTCCTTCGCGTCCTCAAGCAACGAGAAAGGAGGCAGGACATGACTCAGCTTTACGCACAACCTTACAATATCGACGCCATCGGTTTCTATTTCACATCGGAAGAGGAATTTCAGGAGCGCTCAAACGCCAACCGTGACCGCTTTGGCCAGATCGTCGAGGAATATGAAATTCAATTTATCGACGGTGAGACAATTGATGCCGAGCTGGCGAGGGCTTTCGAGCTTTCTCAGTGCAATTTCGGTGAATTTCTGGAAAGCTCCGAAAACTGGAACGACGATCAGAAAATACGCTTTGTGATTGCGGTTGCCGAATGCGGATATGATGCGTCCATCGATCCCGATGAGGTCGAGATCGATATCTATGAGCTGGACAGCCTGACCGAACTGGCCGAGCAATTCATCGAAGAGGGCCTGTTTGGCGACATTCCCGATCGCCTGCGCTTCTACCTCGACCTCGAGGCGATAGCGCGGGATTTGAGCATGGATTATACTGCCGCCACCATCGCGGGCCGTCGCATCATCTACCGCTGCGGGTGAGTCCGCTCACCTATACCTAACAATGGCAAACTTGATGCGTTGGATAATCGCGGCGCATCAGGGGCATATTCTTGGATCGCCCTGTGCTGACATTTTTCCTTTCCTAAACGAACAAGGAAAATCGATGTCACATGACACCGCAGAGCGCCTGTTCCCTAGGGGTACTGGAGCGGACGACAAGACGATGAAGCTGGCAACCGCCCGCTGGCACTTCGATCTTTCAGATTTCAAGCCTGGAATGGTCTGGCTTGGCCGGAATGATAACGACGAACCGGTTGGAGTGGCGGACGATCGTCACCTCTTCACCACGGCAGCAAACCGGAGCGGTAAAGGAACCGGCCTTATCATCCCGAACCTTGCTCTTTGGCCAGGCAGTGCCGTTGTCATCGATCCCAAGGGCGAAAACGCCGCCATCACCGCCCACCACCGCGCGGCGATGGAGGGCCACGAGGTTATCGCGCTCGACCCATTCCGCGAGTCCGGACTCGGCCCCGAGTTTTACGGAAGCTTCAATCCCCTAGATATGATCGACATCGAAAGTGACGATGCAATCGACATAGCGGGCCTCATTGCCGATGCCGTGATGGTCAAGGCCAATGCCAAAGATGCGCATTGGGATGAAAGTGGTCGTGATCTTATCACCGGCGTCATCTTGCATGTCTGCGACACCGAGCAGGGACAAGAGCGCACGCTCAAACGAGTGAGACAATTGCTCATCAAAGGTGATTCTGATTTCGCTTGTGCGCTCGATATGGTCACGGACGAGGATGAGGAAGATACCAAGCGCCCCACGAACAGCTTCGACGCTCTTTGGGCGCATATGAAGGCGAGCGATGCGGAAAACGAATTCATCCGCGACATGATCGTCGGCGCGGCGGAGACGATCACCGCGATGGGTCAGAATGAGCGGGGGAGCGTGCTCAGCACTGCGCGCCGCAATCTGCGATTTCTGGCCACGCCAAAAATCACGCAAAGCCTCTCGAAAACCAGTTTCGACATTGATCGTCTCAAAACGTCGAAAGGGGGTCAGACGATATATCTCTGCCTGCCCGCGCGCATGTTTCCGACACATGCGCGCTACCTCAGGCTTATCATTTCAATGCTGCTCTACCGCATGGAGGAGATTGGTCTGGAAAAACCGGCCAGCGGACATTCGGTCCTCTTCATTCTCGATGAATTTGCATCGCTCGGGCACATGGACATGCTTGAAAAGGCCGCAGGCCTGATGGCGGGTTATGGTGTGAAGCTGTGGCCGATCGTCCAGGACCTTACCCAGATCAAAAAGCATTACCGCGAAAGCTGGGAGACGTTCTTGGCGAACGCGGGCGCGATGACGTTCTTTGCGAATAGCGATTTGACCACCCTGGAATGGCTATCCAGACGCATGGGCGAAACCGAGGTCATTCGTGAAAATAAGGGCAGCTCGGCTTCAGAAACGAAGGGCACCAGCGAGACCAACGGGACTAGCCAGCAGGAAGGCGAAAGCTATACCGACAGCCGGTCACAAACCGAAGCTGACATGGCTCCGCTCAGCCAGCTAGCAACAGTTCAGGGCGGGCAATCCATTTTCGATGTCTTCACCAGGCGCTTTGAAAAATCGACAGCGCAGAGTCACCAGACCGGGAGGAGCGAAGGTGCGTCGAGCCAAAAATCAGAATCCCATTCCACGGCTGAAAGCTCGTCCACAACGGCAGGCCGATCAAGATCAGAGCAGATAATCAAAACAGGACTGATGACAGTCGATGAGATTGCAGCGCATTTTGCCCGCGAAACCGGCCGCATGATCGCCTTTGTCAGTGGGAAGGGACCTTACGCGGTCAACCGGACGCCATATTTTTCGGACGAGGCTTTCAAGGGTTTGGCGAAGCCCGACTAGCGCGAGGCTGATTTGTCGAATGAGGGACCGGCGCCGCGGTTATTCCGTGCCGCCTTTTTTGCCTTGTCGAGCAATTGCGTGGGCGGTTTTCGAGGCTGATTTTTTACCCCCTCGACCTTGTCGCGCAGCGCTTCGGCCCGCTTGATATGCGCCTGCCAATTGACGCCGTGCGCACCCATACCACGCGGCTGCGGTGATCGCTCGGGCGCTGGCCCAAAATCCTCGTCTGTCTTGCGCGTTATTTTCGCTGCTTTGACCTGCAATGTCTGCGACTTGGCAGTGTCGAAAGAGGGCCTCGACGAATGAGGCGATGGAGCTTTGTTGGAATTGGCCGGGCTCGCGCTTCTCGCCTTTTTCGAGGCCGACCGGTCGAGCTGATGTGCGAAAGACGTATTCCGATTGGTCATCTCGGCTCTCCGAAAAAGAAGCCGCCCCGCGTATGAACGCGAGGCGGCTGGGTTGAGCAGGTCAGGCCTAGCGCTCTTGCTGCTCTGAAGGCGTCAGCAATTGCCCCTGAAACTGTGCTGGATCAGGCAGGCCCTGTAGCAAATCCCGACTGAGGCTACCCGCTCCTTGCCGACCGGCTTGCGTTAACTGGTCTGCCATATCCGACCGGATGTGATTGCCGACCTGACAGAATTCCGGGAGGAAGATGCAGCCGATATCGGCGGCGTTAGCCATGAAGGCATTGCCCGATTGGGTATCGCGAATGGCCTGCTGCCGGAATTGCAGCATAGTGCCTTCCATCTGGTAGACGGCCTGCTGGATCATGTTCGCGCGGTCATAGAGAGACTTGTACGCCTCAACGCCGCTTTGCAGGCGAGCTTGCGTTTCCTGAAGCTCGATATTGTAGGCCAGCTCAACCTCTTTCAGTTTTTCCTGAAAGGCGAGTTCGGCAGCGCGTTCACCGTCAGCACGCGCTTCCGCAATCTGCTGCTCGGCCTGAGAGCGATCCATCACTGTGCCGCGCAGGATCGTGACCTCATATGTCGCGATTGCCTTACCCACCAGAACGCTTGGCTTCCAATCATATGGCAAAACCAATTGCGTCACGCCGAGCAGGATGAAGAGCAGAACGCCAGGCGCGCCCATCGTCAAAATGAGACGCGCCCAGTTTCTCGGAACCGCAACCGGTTGCATAGGCTGAGCTCTGTGCGGCGGGGCAGTCGTACTGCCTCCACCTGCTGGTGCTTGAGCAAAGTCACGCGGACGATTCGCTTTCATATTGTCGTGATTCATGGATGTAGTCTCCGAGCTGAATTGATGCTCGGAAGATGCCTGACGGTGGCGGGACAAGGATTGGCCCCCGGCATCCCATGAATGGGCTAAGCCTGTCCCTCATTATCTTGGAGGGGGAATTTGCGCATCAATTCCCAGATAACCCTGAAGAACGCCTCATCGGGCGCGATATTGTGCTCGTTTATAACAATGAGGCTGTCAGTATTATAATCTAAAGGCTCAAACGGCCTTTGCTCGCGCTGTGAATGCGGCACGCCAGAGGCATCGTTGAGAATTTCGACGATGTCGTATTTCGCATGAAGCTTGTTGTAGTCCACATACCGCATGACCTCTTTCATGTGGCCGTCATTCCACGCGGCAAAACGATGGACCTTGTTGACGTTTTTAGTCGCAAAGATTCGGTTCAGCACCTCAATCTCAAAGAGGTGGGCATATTCCTGTTTCACGCCCTTGTAGTGGCGTTCATAAATATATTTCGCGGGCCGATCTTTCGGCGGTCGTCCCTCAACATTGTCCAGGTCGATGCGCATAGGGCCATGATCGAAAAGCAATTGCCTGATCTGCATGAAGCGGTGACGGACGGTCGGTTCAGATAGTCTCGTTTCTGCTGCCGTTTCCCGTGCTGTCAGGTTTTTGGCGAAGCACGTAACCAATTTCCGCAGCCGATATTCTGAAATTTTTGCGTTGCGCGAGCGTCGATTTTTCTGCGTTTTTTCAGCCATTTGCTTCCCGGAATTTCTCGAAAATTCGCCGCTCTTCTTTCGTTGTTCGTTTCCCCGGAATGCGTTTTGCCCATAGTTGGTACGGCACTGTCACGTCGCGTGGCACATCAAATCCAAAAACGCATGGAGGTGCGCAGTGCTACATACCAATCTGGCCAATGCCGAAAAGCAAATCATTGAGGTCAAATATATCTATTCCCCGTCAGAGCGCGACGCGCTTCGACAGGCTTTGACCGAGCGGAAGCTGGAGCTGGACGTTGGTGTCCCGACGCTCCTCGCAGAAATCCATGACCTGGTGTCCGCGCATAGGAAGAGGGTCTGCAAACCTTCTGGCGAGCTGGGCGTGTATGCCGAGCAGCTCCAGCCAAAAAACATCTACGGCTTTCTGTCGGGCAGACGGATGGAAGACCCTCGGGTTCAGATCATCGACGCCTACCTTCAGATACTGGACGAGCGCAAAAAAACCATAAGTTCGCACTAATCTGCGTACCACCTGGCTCCGTCGTTCGCGGCGGAGCTATTATTCTGGGGAAATAAAAAGCCTCTGTATTTCCTAAATTTTTTCTTCTCAGATGTGTATCCGTTGGGTACACTCCCCGGATGAAGGATTCAGGCTTTCGAATTCGGATTGACCGCGAGCTACGCGATAGGTTTGTCGAAATTTGTCGTGAACAAGATCGACCAGCGGCACAGGTTATCCGAGAATTCATGAGACAACATATCGCTGAAGCCGAAGGTAAAAAGGAACACAGGGGAACGAATGGAACACGTAGGAGAGATTGAGAAAAGGCTTTGGTCGGTAGCGGATCATCTGAGAGCAAACTCAAATTTTGCTAGCAATGAGTATTTTCTGCCCGTGATGGGTTTGATTTTCTTGCGTCATGCCTACAGCCGCTTTCTCCGAGTTCAAGACGAGATTATAGCCACTCTACCTTCACGTGGCGGCAAGACCCGCGATCTAACGAAGGAGGACTTCTCTCAGCGCGGCTCAATCTTTCTAAAACCCGAGGCTCAATTCGACCACCTCGTTGCGATCCCCGACGGTGGCGACCGTGCCGGTGCGATCATTGCCGCGATGGAAAGCATTGAGGCTGATTACGATTCACTGGATGGCGCGCTCCCTAAGTCTGAATATCAGGAGCTTGGCGACGACGACCTTGGCCAACTTCTCCGTACGTTCAACGACCCTGCTCTAGAGAAGGCCGATGGGGACGTGTTCGGGCGTATCTACGAGTATTTCCTAACACAATTCGCCGATCAGAAGGCCCATGATGGCGGAGAATTTTTCACGCCGATCTCAATCGTGCAAACCATTGTCAATGTAATTGAGCCTGATCATGGCAAGATCATCGACCCTGCTTGCGGCTCAGGTGGTATGTTTGTTCAGTCTGCTCATTTTATCGAGAAGATGAAGGCCAATCCAAGTGACCGCGTGACATTCTATGGAATGGAGAAGAACCCAACAACGATCCGCCTCGCCAAAATGAATCTCGCCGTTCATGGGCTGGAGGGCGATATTAGCAAGGCGATCTCGTATTACGAAGACCCGCACGAAATGCTTGGCCAGGCCGACTTTGTCATGGCCAATCCACCCTTCAACGTGGATGAAATCGACGCGGAGAAAATCAAAAATGACCCGCGTTTGGAGTTTGGCCTGCCCGGCGTGAACAAAGCGGGCAAGGTTTCAAACGGCAACTATGTCTGGATGTCGTTCTTTCATTCATATTTGTCAGACACAGGCCGTGCCGGGATCGTCATGTCCTCCCAGGCGTCGTCTGCTGGTGGTGGCGAAGCCAAGGTCCGCGAGGCCATGATCAAGACCGGCGATGTCGATGTGATGATCGCCATACGCGGCAATTTCTTTTACACGCGAACCGTGCCTTGCGAGCTATGGTTCTTCGACAAGGCCAAACCCAAGCATCTCAAGGACAAGGTCCTTATGATTGATGCGCGGAATATCTACCGCAAAGTGACGCGTAAAATTTACGACTTCGCGCCGGAGCAACAGCAGAACATCACTGCCATCGTATGGCTTTATCGTGGGCAGACTGCCCGGTTCTTGGAGCTTGTAGAGAGTTACCTCGGAACAGCCTTCACACAGATGCAGGCATGTGATTTCAGCGGGTTCAACAAGGCGCTCAAGGTTGTCGTTGACAGCCACAAGGATGATCAACTCAACAAGCTCGCTGCTACCGTCTCAGGCGACATTGAAGCATTCCAATCGGAAGCAAAGAATGCATGCGAAAGTGGCTGGAACGGTGCTGCCCGAGATAACAATGGTCTGAAAGCATCTGCGAACGCGCTGGCACCGGTTGCGGATCAAGCCAAGTCTCTGATTAAGGAATTGGATCACCTCTACAAGCTGGCGACCCGCGTTCATGAGGCTGATGTCGAAAACGGCACGAAGCCAGCCGAAGGAAAAAAGCGTCTCATCGAACTGGATGTAGCGCGAAAAGCGGTTGCCGCGCATCTTAAAGACGCGCGCTATTTCCACACCCAGGCCGAATGGTTGCAAACGCGCTTTCCAGATGCCGAGCTTTGCAACGTAGAGGGCCTAGTGAAGCTCGTCAGTCGCGAGGAGCTGAAGGCGAATGATTGGAGCCTGACCCCAGGGCGTTACGTCGGCGTTGCGCCGGAAGAAGAAGACGATGACTTCGACTTCGAGGAAGCACTTCAGGATATTCACATTGAGATTGACGGCTTGAATACGGAAGCTGCTGAATTGGCTTCTTTAATTCAGCAAAACTTGAGCGAGCTGATCGCATGAGTTGGCATGAAGCGACAATCGGAGAGTTTGTTGAAATTAAACATGGATTCGCTTTTAAAGGTGAGTTCTTTGACAATGACGGCGATTATGTCGTTCTAACTCCGGGAAACTGCCACAACGGCGGAGGGTTTAAAAGCAAAGGCGAGAAGGAGAAACGCTATTCCGGCGAGATTCCCCCTGGCTACCTGCTGAGCAAGGGTGATCTTTTGGTCGTTATGACTGATCTTGTAGGTACGGCACCAGTATTGGGCGGATCCTTTTTGATACCCGAGGATAATTTTTATTTACACAATCAGCGGCTAGGCCTCGTCACTCTGAAGGAAGGCGCTGAGGCTGATCTTGGTTTTTTATATCATCTTTTCAACACACACGATTACAGGGGGCAAGTTCGAGGTTCAGCCAGCGGTGCTACTGTTCGACACACGAGCCCCAGCCGGATTCTGGCTTGCAAAGTTAAGGTTCCTGAACTTGCGGTGCAAAAGCGAATAGCATCCATCCTCTCAGCCTACGATGACTTGATCGAAAACAACCGGCGGCGGATTGCGTTGTTAGAGGAAGCGGCGCGGCTTCTCTATCGCGAATGGTTCGTTCATTTTCGATTTCCGGGCCACGAGCACGTCAAAATCGTCGATGGCGTTCCAACAGGTTGGGCGAAGCAGCCGATATCTAAAATCTGGGATATTTCATATGGCAAAAACCTGCCAACAGCGAAGATCTCGATTTCAGGGAAGTATCCGGTACATGGTGCCGATAAGATTATTGGCTTCTATTCAGAAAAGAACGTGGATGAGAGCCTATGCTTGGTAACATGTAGAGGTGCTGGATGTGGAAATGTTCGAAGAACCTTTGGCCCCACCTTTGTGACTAATAACTGTTTTGTATTCCGACCTAGAATGCAGCCGGAAAGCATAAGGTTCCATTTTGCCATACACACAGCTCAGGAACTCCGAATGCAGGAGATGCGGACCGGGGCTGCTCAGCCGCAATTGACAATCGCAGGTATTGGCCATGTTGAGGCACTGGTTCCGAAGAGGGAATTACTTCATTCTTATAACGAGATCGTCGATCCAATTTTCGACCAGGCCGACTTGCTGAGACGACAAGTCAACGCGCTTTCAACTGCGCGTGACCTCCTTCTTCCCCGACTTATGGATGGCCGAGTGGAGGTGGCGGCATGAACGATTTCACCGAAGATCGATTAGCGCAGGAAACGCTCTCAGATTATCTCGTAAATGATCTGAAGTGGGATGAAAGCGTTCTCGCATTTAACGCTGAAACCTTCGGCCCTGAAGGCACATTTGGCCGCCTATCCGATCGTGAAGTCATCCTCACACGCTATCTCGGCGAAGCTCTCGTTCGGTTGAATCCTGGGTTGCCCGACGAAGCCTACACTTACGCACTCCGCCAGATCACCGACACCCTTGGCTTTCAGTCTGCCGTTCAAACCAATCAGGAAAAATATGAGCTGATCCGTGACGGGGTGCTCGCGAGCTATAAGAAAGACGGCGAGATCAAGAAACGCCGTCTGAAGGTCTTCGATTATAACGATCCTCGCAACAATCATTTCCTATGTGTGCGTGAGATGTGGGTCAGCGGCCCCAACGGCCATCGCCGCCGCCCTGACATCATCGGTTTTGTAAATGGCCTACCGCTGATGTTCGTCGAGCTGAAGCGTCCCGACAAATCCCTACGCCGTGCCTATGAGGATAATTTCAAGGACTATCTCGATACGATCCCGCAGCTCTTCCACTTCAACGCCTTCATAGTTTTGGCCAACGGCGTTGAGGCGAAGATTGGCTCGCTCTCCGCTAAGTATGAACATTTCAGCGATTGGAAGCGACTGGCCGAAGGCGACAATGGGGTCGTTCAGATGGAAACGCTGATCAAAGGCGTTTGCGATCGCGCGAACTTTCTCGACCTGTTCGAAAATTTCATCCTGTTTGACGACAGCTCAGGCAAGCTGATCAAGATCGTCGCGCGAAACCATCAGTACCTCGGCGTAAATCGCGCGATCCAATCTGTGATCGACCGCAAAAAGCGCGAGGGGAAGCTAGGTGTGTTTTGGCACACCCAGGGCTCGGGCAAGTCTTACTCGATGGCGCTGTTCGCACAGAAGGTGCGGCGCAAGCTCGGTGGCGACTTCACCTTTCTAGTACTCACAGACCGCACCGATTTGGACAACCAGATTTACAAGACCTTTGCAGGCGTTGGCCTTGCCAACAATGAGAAGGACCCTTGCCGCGCCGATAGCGGTGAGGAGCTGAAAGAGCTCCTCAGCCAGCAGAAGTCGTTCGTGTTCTCGCTCGTTCAGAAGTTCAACAAGGAGATCGGCGAAGGCGAAGAATACTCCACGCGTGATAACATCATCGTGATGACAGATGAGGCGCACCGTACGCAGTACGGCACGCTCGCCATGAATATGCGCGATGCTTTGCCGAATGCGAGCTATATCGGATTCACCGGAACGCCGCTCTTCACCGGAGATGAGATCACGCAGCGCGTGTTTGGTGGCTACATTTCAACTTACGATTTCCAGCGGGCGATCGAGGATAATGCGACCCTTCCGCTCTATTACGATGCGCGAGGAGATAAGCTCGGTCTGACTGCTGAAGGTCTCAACGACAAGCTCGCAAAGGCCATCGAGGAGGCCGAGACTTCAGACGCAGACGTCGCAGCGAAGCTGGAAAACGAGCTTAAGCGCGAGTACCACGTCGTCACAGCGGAAAAGCGCCTACGGCACATCGCTGAAGACTTTGCGGCCCATTATTCGACCAACTGGGAAACCGGCAAAGCGATGTTCGTCAGCATCGATAAAATCACAGCCGTTCGGATGCATGATTTCATCAAGGAGGCCTGGGCGGAGCGTATCAAGTTTTTGGAAGCTGACCTGGGCTCCGCCCGCGATGATCAGGACGAAGCGCTGCGCAAGAGACAGATTGCCTGGATGAAGGAAACTGAGATCGCCGTTGTCGTCAGTGATGAGCAAGGCGAAGTCGATAAGTTCAGGAAATGGAACCTGGACATCCTGCCACACCGCAAGCTGATGAAAGAGGGCTTCCTTCTCGAAGACGGCAAACGGCTTGATGTGGACAGTGCCTTCAAGCGAGAAGATCACCCGTTCCGTGTGGTAATCGTTTGCGCGATGTGGCTGACTGGCTTTGACGTACCTTCGCTGTCAACGCTGTACCTAGACAAGCCACTTCAAGCCCACACCCTTATGCAGGCTATTGCTCGTGCCAATCGCGTGAAGGAGGGCAAGAATAACGGGCTGATTGTCGATTATTGTGGCATACTCAAAAATCTTCGCAAAGCTCTCTCGACCTTTGCAGGCCACAAAGGCGATGGTGAATTGGATGGAGGAGGCGATCCCGAAACCGACCCATTGCACCCTGAAGAAGAGCTGCTCGGCGAGCTTTCCGAAGCGATCTCGTTGGTTAGAGAACAGCTCGCCGCTGGAAATTTTAAGCTCGATCGTTTGATCACAGAGTCCGGATTTGCCCGCAATAAAGCCATCTTGGATGCAAAAGAGGCGGTCAATGTAGACGACGAAACCCGTAAGCGCTTTGAAATTTCGGCGCGGTCCGTATTCCGTAAATTCAAGGCCTGTTTGACTTTTGAAGGCGTCAAAGCCCATCGGGCCGATAGCGAAGCCATCAATTTCCTATATAAGACGCTTCAAGATGATCGAGATCAGGCCGACACGTCTGCCATCATACAGAAGCTCAATGCCATCGTCAGTGAAGCCGTCGAGGTAAAAGAGGACAAGGAATCGGACGACAAGATTTTCGACATTTCAAAGATCAATTTTGAGCTTCTGAGAAAGGAATTTGAGAAGAGCGAAACCAAGCGGTCTGACGTCCAGGATGTGAAATCCGTCATAGAACAGCGATTAAGAAAGATGCTGGCCGAAAATCCACTGAGAGCGGATTTTCAGGAACGCTTCGATGAGATCGTGCGCGACTACAATCGTGAGAAAGACAAGAACACGATTGAGGCGACCTTTGAAGCTCTCATGCGTTTGACGGCGGAAATGAGCGAAGAGGAGCATCGCCATGTCAAAGAGGGCTTGGAAAACGAGGAGCAGCTTGCGGTCTTCGATCTCCTACTGAAGCCCGATCTATCGAAAGGTGACATCAAGAAGATCAAGGGCGTCGCCGTATCCTTGCTACGGGAGCTGGAATCCCAGATGCGAGAAGTACAGGATATTTTCTCGAAAACGGCCACGCGCGACCGGTTCCGTCAGACAATCTATGATTATCTATACGATGACCGCACAGGCCTTCCGGTCGATGCATATGACGAAGGTGATCTGCACACGAAGACCGACGCGCTCTACACTTTCTTCGAAAGCCGAACCCGTCAGCTTCAGCACCAATATGAACCGGCGTGATTGAAGTGGCTGCGGCAGCGTGAGCTCTGTCTTACACCAATATTTTGTAGTACAATTTTTCGGTAAATGAGAACGCAAGGTGTGCTTTGTATTACAAAGCTACCTTGGCAAGGGAGACGCTAAGCGCTCTCCCGTTGCATCCCTCTCGCAGTTGGCGCGGAAAGTAGGCATCCTGAGGATCTGGCCCGATTGCCAGATGTCGGAGCCATTTCCGCACCAAAGACCGTATCGCCGGTCAATCACTCGCAAGGGAGACTTCGCTCTCCCTTTGCAAACCCATCGCTTCTTTCAGAAGGATCAAAGGGAGCGCATCGCCGCTCCCTTGTGAAATCCCATCGACGATGGGAGCGTGTCTGCTCCCCTTGGCCCCATGACCGAAAGGGGCGCAGTCGCCGCCCCTCTGGACACCCTCGACCAACCGTTCGCCGATTGGATGCCGCCACGCTTTCGTACGTGGACACGACCAGAAGGACATTCTGCCCCTCATGGACTCCCGGTGATTTCGGCATACATGCTGTTAGGCGAAATATATATGTTTCTATTGCTGGCGTTTATCGTAACTTATATATTACGAATATCATTGACAATGTCACATATATGTGTCACCCTGCCTTTAGGATAGTGACATGAATACCGAACAAACACGCCTTGCCCGCAAAAATCTCGACCGTCGATTGAGCAAACTCGATCGCGAGGCAGTTGCCGTGCCGCCTTTCGGATGGATACGCGCCATCCGCGAGGCTTTAGGTATGTCTCCTGCGCAATTAGCGAAGCGCATGGGCGTCTCGCGCCCGCGTATCAACGCGCTTGAGAAGGCGGAAAAAACGGATGCAACGACGCTCAAATCTTTGCGGCAGGCTGCCGAGGCAATGGATTGCACGCTGGTCTATGCCTTCGTGCCCAATGGCTCCCTTGAGGACATTGTAGAGAAGCGTGCGCAGCGGCTAGCTGATGAGCGTTTGCTTCGCCTTGAGCATACAATGCGACTGGAAAACCAGACGCCTGGTCAGGCCGACCTTGCCGATGAGCGCGATCGCTTGCGGCAGGACATCCTCAATGGCGCCCCGCGTAAATTGTGGGATGACACATGAGTGATGATCTATTCGCAGAAGATGATGATGCCAACACTCCGCTTGAAGCTGATGAGCGGGAAGCGCTTATTCCATCCTACATCACGCTGCGGCGGGAACTGAACGAGGCCGAGCAGGTCAATATCGCTCACGCCATGAAGTGGCTGTCATCACAGCGTGGTGAATTGCTGGATGAAAAATTTCTGCGCCGTTTGCATAAACAGATGTTCGGTCAGGTCTGGAAATGGGCTGGGGAATATCGGATCACGGCCCGCAACATCGGCGTGGATGCCTATCGCATCGGCATGGATGTCGCGCAGGCCATCGACGATGCGCGTTACTGGGTCGCGCATGATACCTATTCACCCGATGAAATTGCTGTTCGTTTTTCGCATCGGCTGGTGGCCATTCATCCGTTTCCAAACGGCAATGGCCGCTTCTCTCGCCTGGTCGGAGATTTGCTGGCGCAAAAGCTGGGCGAGGCTCCGTTCACATGGGGACGTGCCAATCTTGTTGATCCGAACGAAACACGAAAAGCCTATGTCGCAGCGCTCAAAGCGGCCGACAATCACGATTTTGAGGCTTTGATTGCGTTCGCGCGATCATAGGAGCGGGCGAATGGCGTTAGAATCCTGGCAATGTCAGATGATCCGGTGTCTGTTTCCCTATAATGCGGACCGACTACGGATCGAGCAGGCCTTCATGGCCAAATATCCGCACATCCCGGAAAAGCTTTATAAATATCGGGATTTCTCAAATCCGTTTCACCGCAAGGGCCTAGAGCGCGATGAGCAATGGTTCTCCAGCCCCAACAAATTTAATGATCCTCTTGATACTGTGGCTTCATTTCGGACAGAAAGATTGCCGCAACAAAGGCAGACGCTGGAGGAAATCCTCGCGCAAATTGAGGAAATAAAGCAGACCCAAGCGGCAGGTCAGAAATGGGTGCCGCCGGAAATTACCGACCCGATGAGTTGGGATGAAATGCAAAAGCAAATCGTGGCGCCATTGATCGACCAATTGCCTGAGGAACAGCGCAAACCTATGCGCGAGTTCACGAAGTCGTGGAATTCAAAAGTGAACAATGACCTTGTGAACAGTATGTCCGCATTTTTTCGCTCCGGTTTTTCCGTCCTATCGCTATCCGCAAATCCGACATCGACCCTTATGTGGTCACATTATGCTGCATCACACACTGGATTTTGCATCGAATATGATTTTGGGGCTCTGCCTTATACGGATTTGCGTAACCGGATGTGCTTTCCGGTTTTCTATCGGAATAAAAGGACGGATGTCAGCCGTTACCTCGCCGTGCGCCCGCGAAGAAGGTTTAACAATCTAATTGGCACATATCTGTCGCTCATAAAGAGCAGGGACTGGGAATATGAAAAGGAATGGCGGTTGGTACATCCCATCGGCCCGGATGATGCTAACCGAGCCTATCCGATGCCGCCTCCCAGTGCTTTGATTGTGGGCGCATCCGTAAGCGACGGCGATTTGGAATATGCGCAAGATTTCTGTGCGAAGCGCGGGATTCCGTTGCGACAAGCGCAGCTCTCATCGCACGATACAGCTATTTCAATAACAGACATTCCTTACTGACAGCCAGGATTTTTCCGCGCACTCGCTTTATAATTATATCGGCCATATTGGGCTTCCTATCTTGTTAGATAAGATCTCTCTCTGGACGTCCTCGACCTACCCAGGTTTACTGGATCACAATTTGATTGGGAGCAACCAAACCCTTCGCGAGCAATTCGGTTCGTGCAGCTTCGGCATTCTGGGTAAAAAGCAATATACGTAAATTCTCCCGAGCCCTAGAGAAGCTCACATAAGCGAGTTTGCGTCCACGCTCTCTTTGTCCATCAGTAGGATCGCCCGCGGTCTCTGGGGTAAGAAGCTTTGTGAAGCTATAATTATGCCAACCCGCTTCCACATCATCATAAACAACCAACACATCAGAAAACTCTTCCCCCTTCACTCCGTGTTGTGTGCTGTACGGCGTATTCTCAACGATAAAATCGCAGTAGTTCTGTAACTCAGCCGTGGGCATTGCTAGAAATGAATCGGCCAGCCAATCGCCCTTGTCTTCGCCGTGCTCTTTCTCATCATATTCTTCGTCTCTCGGAGCGCGTGAAAGATGTTCAGATAGGCGGTCCGGAACTTTAATTATTTCGTTATCTTTGGAAAACCTCAGAACGTCTCTTACATTTCCTGTGGCCCAAATGGCTGAAAGCTGTTCAAGATGCTCTTTTGAGCGATCGATCATCACCTTCAGCTTCACCGCAGCGTTCGAACCGGAAGTGCTATATGCAGGAGAATTTTCTCTCAGAAGATCGATAACCTCTCTCGGCCTATGGTTCAGATGAGCCCGTAGTAGCGGGCATAAAACGCCTACGAATGGTCTAAGAAGGAAATGCTCTCCATTCTCGTAATCATCTTGAGCCCTCATTGAGGCAAAAGGCCCCGTGAACAGGCGGTTGAGTTCTTCAAACTCCAAGCGACGCGCAATCATCTGGCGCACCAAAAAAAGCCGCATTACATCGTCGCGGTCGGCCCAGCCCCAGTTCTCCACGGCCTTGTCCATTGCCGACAATGCACTTTTCAATTGCTCCTCGGTGTAGCGCTTGCGTGGGGCGCCCGGCTCTTCAGATTGCACAAGGCAAATCTCGACGCTTCCCGCTAGTTCTTTATTGTCCCCAGCAGGAACCTGCTCGACATCATCGCGAAACGCATTGAGGAAGGCGATAATTTGAGGTGCCGACCTAAAGTTTTCCACTTTAGTGATTTCTTTGCCACCTTCCGGTGGCTGAAAATCTCCGGCTCTGCCTTCGTAAATCTGCTGCCAGGGATCGCCGAAATATCCGACGAGAGGTAAACCATCGCCAGCGCCTACAATGTTTAAGCCTTCGATGATGGGAACGAAGGTGTCCTGAGCCTCATCCACAAAAATGTAAGGATACCTGCTGCCTAGCAGCCGCCGGAAATTTGGACGCTCTAGTAATAGATGTGCCGCCACCTCAATTACGTCATCGTGGCTAAGCTGACCTTCGGAATAACTGCTATAGGCTACATCATCATAAATGAAACTGGGCACGGCACCTAGCGCCTCGAGTTCTTCCGAAAGGCGAGCAGCTTTGGCACGGGCTTTAAGCGCTGTCTGCGAGTTACCGCCTTTATCTTTCTCCTCTGCTTTCTCGATCAAAGCCGGAAGCCGCCGCACAGTTAGCGCGTCTCGAATGTCTTCTTGGAACCGTCCTATCTCTGCCCACAAAAAGCTGTGCAGTGTCGAAACATGAAAAAGTTCATCAGCCCCGAGCCTACTGTGGATTACGCCCACAGCGCGCTTAGTATATGTGATGCAAGCTATCCGTTGCCCATTTTTGCGAAGCTCAGCACCTTCATTCGACCGTATTTGATCCAAAGCATCAACCAACGAAGAAGTTTTTCCAGACCCGGCACCAGCTGTCAGTGCGAAACTTCGATGTTTGCCCAAGCACTCAGCGATGTCTTCATCAGCTTTTGTAGGAATTCGGTCAGTCATGAGGAATTAGGCCTCATCCTGGGGGCCGTGCAAGCGTTCTTCCAGCTTTCTGAGGCCCTCGGCAATATACTCTGGAACATTCCACTCAACATCTTTCGCGAGCAATTCCATAGCGAAATCAGTCTTCTTAAAGCTGCCTGAGCCGATATGCCTCCAAATCTCTTCGTATGCATCTCCAAGACCATCTGGGATATCGATTCCGATGCTCAAATCGCCTCCACGTAAGAACCCAAAATTTTGATAGGCGATTGCTTCTTCCAAAGTGCGGGGCCACATCTCCAAATCTGTTCCATTATCGTGAACGGCAATGCCGGACTGAAAGCTGATGTAGCGGCTCTTTGCATAACTGCTCTTTTGCTCGTCAGTCAGCGCATTCAGCTCTGCCACGGTCGAAACTCCCAGTAACCGCTTCAAAGATGCATTCGATGTGAGCGCGCCAGCTTCATCAGCTCGACACGCTGGATGCCTTCCTTGCGGACTCACAGAATCGAGGTCAGTGATAATCAGGCTTGGGATTTGTAGGAAAGTCAGAAGTTCATCAAACCTGTGCGCATAGGCGCCGCCAATTTCCAAGATGGTGAGATAGGATGCGTTCAATCGTTTCGCTGTCTTGTTGATCATTGCGGAGAGCAACAGCTTTTCTGCAGCCCCCTCCACGAGGATCGCGGCATCTGCAAAAAACAAGTCGCAATGCGTAAGTCGCAGATACCGTTTGAGAAACTCCAACGCTTCCGTCTCTGTCGCAACTTGGTCACCGACTTTTACCGCTTCGGGCTGGAAATCTTTGAGGCTATGAATTTCGGTCGCATTCAGAATTTTTGCGTCGTCTGGATCATCCTCAAGTCGGCAACGCCTGAAATAGCGCACTTTCCCAAAATCTGTCGCATCGAGGACATGGGACGAGTGCGTCGTGATGACGAGCTGTGGGGCTCGGCCTGCTTCACCTTCCTCTTGTGCAGAGGCCTCGATTACCTCCCAGATATTTTGGATGAATGTTTGCTGAACTTGTGCATGTAGGTGAACTTCGGGCTCTTCTATAAAGATAACGTGGCACATCGGTCTGTTGGCTGGGGTTCTTAGCCATTGCGAATGAAAATGCTTGGCCTGTATCGCCATGTAGATCAGGTTCTTAAAACCAAGTCCGTTATAGACTTCTGGAAGCTCATGTCCCCTCGAAGCATCAACATATAATAGATCAGTGTTTCCACGTAGTGCTGCTTCTGGGCTTAGGGTCGAAACGATCTTCAGATCACGGTCATTGGCTGACGGTACACCGAGGTCCTTTATGACCTTCATCAAACCTGCAAACTGCAACTCATAATGTTCTGAGAGCTTCTGATTGTTTTCATCAATGACTTTTTGCGCTTCGGCAGCTGCTTCGACTTGGTCAAGGTTGCTCCGATAAAACCCTGCGAAAGCATTTGAAAGCCGATTGGAACGGTGCCCCTCATCGTCATCGATGTTCCGCTGTGCATCGACAAAGTCGATCCTGATGAGGCTCTGAAGAAGCTGTTTCCCAGCAGTTTGCTCCAAAGGTAATGCTTGAACACCTTCGGCCGTTCTTTCGAGCGAAGCGTATGAAATTCCAAAGTGTTGATTCAAATTTCCGCTTTCCGCAAGATACTGCGAAAGTCGTTTGGCGTGTGGGTTCTCGCCATCAGGCGGAAAGTTTTGCAGGTAGGCTTCTCTCAATTTTTGGGGTTCGGCGACACCATAGGTCAATCTGACACCAAGTCGGTCAAAGTCATCAGAGAGGTTGGGGAGAAGTGCAAAAGCGCGCCCAAATTCAATGGTCTCAGGATCAACCTGAAACCAGATATCGAGCTCTATAGCGGGAAGTCCTTGGGCATTTCCATCATTACCAAATGCGTCAATATCCGTAATTTTAGAAACCGAAAAATCGTAAATTTGAAATTTGCGATAACCCAGAAAGCACCGGAAAATTGCGGTTGCTGATGTTTTTCCGCTATTGTTCGGCCCTACAAATACTGTCTCATTTTCTTCTATGGAGCAGCATACGTTTTCTAGGCGCCGAAAGTTTCTTATTTCTATGCAGTCAATCTTCATTTCCGCTCTATCCAACCAGATTTTGTGAGAAAATTCAGCAAAAATTTTAAAAAATAGTGTGGGCTATGATTTGGAAAATCCAAGAGTTGCTTTTGCCTCTACCGCTTAGGACCATCGCGCATTGTGCGATCACGCTGCTTTTCGTTTCGGAGGCGGTCGAGGTCGCTTTTCAGTTGCTGTCCGGTCCGCTGCGCTTTTTGCAGGTTGGCTCGCTGCCGGCTGAGGTAATCGCGTTTTTCTGCCAGATGGCGATGAACAAGCTCGTCCCGCTCTTTCTGGTCGCGTTTGATGGCGCTATAGGCCTCAAGCTCATTTTGCTTTTTCGTTCTGCTGTATGCGCCAGTGATCCTATCAAAGAGGCCACGAAGCCCTTTGTTGAAGCGGTCCTGCCTTACCTTCAACTCGGCAGACGACCGTGCCTCTTGTCGTTCAAGCAGAGATTTTCGCTCTCCACGATGTTTCTCGGTCAGCTTCCGTAGAAGGTTCTTTTGATGCTCTTTGACCTTGGCGAGCTTGCGCACTTCAGCCTGCCTAAGCTTCTCGACACCGGGCAAGACAGATTTTGCCAAATCATCTTTGGCTTGCGAAACTGAAGGTAGTGTCTCGGAATGGCCCAGCCGTTCCCGAACATCTTTGGATTTAACACCGCAAAAGCGCGCAATGGCATAAACTTCGCCATTGAGGTCAGTCGCGACAAATCCGCGCCGATCACCTTTAGCCAAAGCAAGACCATGCTCCTGAAGCGCGCGCGCGAACGATCTCTGATCGTCTGATTGTTTCCAGCAAGCTTGGAAGATCGCCTTCAGTTCACGAGCATCTTGCCCGACGCGCTTTGCTTGCTGCCATTCGGCTAGCGTGAGATTTTTGGGATCGCGCAAGGATGGCTGAATGAAGCCCTCAGGCATTTCCCAGCCATGCTCCAGGTATATCTCTTTCGACAGCTCCATCAGCTTTCGCTTCGTGAACGCCAGAGGAATCGCCTTCATTTCCTCGCTGTCGATCCGGCTCCAAACGACATGGCAGTGTCTGCGATCGCCTTTTTCGTGAAAGACGATCGCTCGCGGTTGCCCTTGCAAACCTAACCTTTCTTCCGCCTGTGAGATGGTCTGCAAAAAGGTTTCGGTTCCGACCTTTTGCGAGGCCGGAGGATTTAGGCTGAGCGAGAACAGATATTTCTGGCAACGTGTGCCTCGCGCCGTAGCTTCCGCTTCTTTAAATGCACTGGACAGGTCATCACCAGCAAATCCCGAGATTTCCTGGACGGTGACGTGCTCATTCTCAGGGCTCATCAAATGGCGGGCCAGATTTTGCCCGTTGGCTCGCGAGTTGCCAACGAAGATCATGGTGCCGAATCTCGAAGGCCAAGCGCTTCAATCAATGCTTCACGGATGAAGGCGATGTCGTTTGAGGCGTCTTCAATTGCCGCTTTCGTTTCATGCGGCAAGCCCAATGTCCCGGCATGCGCGGCACGAGCGAGTTGGTTCATATTGTTTGAAAGCTGGGAACGGCCAAGAGCACCCAAAACCCGCGCAAGCGCCTCATGGTCCTTAACGGGACGCTTCCCACGAGTCCGATGAGCAGGGGCGGCATTACCGATACAGCGATAGCGGATGTATGCGCTGAGAGTCAGATCGCCCGCTTTGCGTTCAAGCTCCGCACGTTCCTCTTCAGTGAAACGCACTGAGACCGGCTTCCCATAGTCTGGGGCGCTCGGCTGTCCGACAGCCGCGCTGTTGAAGGGATCGCGAGATGACCCCCTCACGGTTTTGGCCCAGGCTGTCCTTTAAGATCAGAGGCTTTGAGATGGTCATTCCACTCAGCCAGAGTGTCGAAAAGCGCGTTCGAAGTTTCTCCTTCTAGGTGCGCCATTCCTGTTTCTTCGTCAGCGGATTAGCTTGAGGTTGCATCCTGAAGCGCAACGTACCCCCCCAATATTTCAACATCTGTTGAAATTTAATGACGCGCCTCCACATACACGGCAACGCACCCATCTCACGAAGGTCCAAGCCGCTTATGAAATCTGATAGATCCTTGCCTGCCCTCGATGCCTCAAGCTTCCAGGAGGTCGACCGCGACGCGCTCCTTTCCCCGACGCTGAGTGATCACAAGCCCCGTATCCTCCTGTTGCACGGATCGCTGCGCGAGCGGAGCTATTCCCGGCTTGCCAATGAGGAGGCTGCGCGCATCCTCCAGAAACTTGGCTGCGAAACGCGTGCGTTTGATCCAGCCGGCCTTCCCCTGGCGGATGGCACCGATGAGTCCCATCCCAAGGTTCAGGAATTGAGGGACCTTGTGATGTGGTCCGAAGGCATGGTCTGGTGCTCACCAGAGAGACATGGTGCGATGTCCGGCCTCATGAAAACACAGATTGACTGGATTCCCCTCTCGCTCGGCGGCGTCAGGCCAACGCAAGGGAAGACGCTTGCCGTCATGCAAGTTTGCGGCGGATCGCAGAGCTTCAATGCGGTGAATCAGTTGCGGATCCTTGGACGCTGGATGCGCCTGATCACGATCCCGAACCAGTCTTCGGTCGCAAAGGCTTTCCTGGAGTTTGAAGACGACGGCCGCATGAAGCCGTCGCCCTATTATGACCGAATCGTCGACGTGATGGAGGAACTCGTGAAGTTCACCCTGCTGACACGCGATCGCGCAGACTATCTTGTAGATAGGTATTCAGAGCGAAAGGAGAGCCCTGAAAAACTCTCGAGACGAGTCAATCAGAAGAGCATCTGATCAAAACTCTTGGCACCAATCACTCGGCGTCTTCTGAATAATGACCGGTCGGGCGAAGTCGGTCTTCCAGATTTCCGAGATCGCTCGTTACAAGATCATTGATCAGCTTACGGGCCTCTTCCTGCGCCTCCATATTCTTCTTGCTGCCGTCGGCCACTTCGGCCGCGAGACTGAGAAGTGGCATGTAGAGTGCCTCGGTTTCGCCTTTGATGGTGATCGCGAATGCCTCATGTTCCGCTTCGATTCGGCTCCAATGGTCGCGCACACCAGCCCAGAATTCGGCGGTGCCGCTCCAATAGTCCGTCGCGATCTCGGTTTCGAAATCATCGTCGCGGCGATAGGTGTTCAGCCCCATCTCACGGGCCAGGATCTGAGGCGCATCACCGCTCAGTATGATTTTGCTGTTGTCTTGCTCATGTACCCAGCCCCACGGCGTGATGACATGCCGGTTCATGGCGTTAATGGCGTGATAGTCATCGCGCGTGGTCATGTCGCGGCGCGGCAATGGACGCCATTCATGAAGAGGCTGCCATTCGGCGACACCATTCTCGTGCGACCAGGCCGCAACTGCGCCATAGCGCGGGGCATCATCCACCTGATAGACGGTTTGCGACCAGGTTCCGGCTCGCTCTTCTGCAGGCACATCACGCCACTCCCAGGCGTTGCCGCCGACAAAGGTCAGCACACGCGCTGGCTCGTACTGCCAATCCTGACGCCAATGCTTGATGGCCATCTTGTGATCACCGCCCACCACGAGAATGTGCTGCAGACTGATGAAGTCTCCGCGATCTTCGACCACCAGCACAACTTCATCACCGCCAGAGACCTTGCGCGGCTTCAGATAGTAATCATCGGGGAAAGACACGGTCTCGTTGAAGTCGAACTTTACCTTGAAGTTTCCGGCCATGGACAAGATGGCTTCGCGGTCTGCCTGAAACTGACTATCCGGCGTGTCTGCAACGAACTCAGAGACTGGCATCGGTGCTGTCTCTGCGGCTACGGGTGCTGTCGCACAGCCAGCCAGCCCGGCGCTCGCCAGAAGGGAAAAGGAGAAAACGATCCGACTCATCGCAGCCATTGGTAGCCCTCTTAATACTTGCCTCCCCGGAACGGGTGAGAGGGCGCTCTAGCATCAATGATAATGATTTGCAATTGCATATAATGCGGCTGCTAGCCAAGATCCCCGATATCAAGGAATGGCGCCGCATCAAGCTCCTCTGCATCGAGCAGGCGTGCCGATCTCTCCAGCGCTGCGACCAGCATGGATTGCTGCCAATCCGGCAATCTGTCAAAGCGAGTGGCAAAGGTTTCGTGCAACGGGTCTGGTGCCACAGACAGCGCGGTCTTGCCCGCTGGCAGCAGGCTGAGCCAGACCTTCCGGCGATCAGTATCACAGCGACGACGTGCAATCAGTCCGCGCGCTTCCAGCTTGTCCACAAGGCTTGTTATCGTCGCGTGTTTCAATTGCGTGATTTCTGCAACGTGTCCTGCTGAGAGCTCGCCTTGTTCTTCCAGCATACGCAGCACTGTCATCTGCGAAGGAGTCAAACCGGCTGTCTGGGCGAGCCGTTTCGACGCCAACTCCGTCATGCGCTGGATCTTTCGAAGTGCAATCAAGGCATCATCAGATCGCGTACTCATCAACCTAGTCCCGGTAGTGCGTCAGGGCAGGCCCCAACGCCGTTTTCAATGGCTCAAGATGTGCCTCATAGGGCCGCCACTGCTCAACCCCGCTTTTGTTAATGGGCTTGCGAACCTGCTCTGAACTGGCTGTGCGCACAGCGCGGTCTGTTTTGTGAAAGTCGACACAGGCCTGGTCGAAAGGCAGCCCACAATAGTCGAGAATGCGCCGCACCTGCCCCTCCAGGTCGTCGAGCACATCTTCATGCTGAACGCGCAAGATGCGTCCTTCGGGCAGGACGCGCTCCCAATGCGCCATCAGGTCAACATAGCCGCGATAATAATTCCCGATGTCTTCCAGGCTGTAGGTAAACTCCTGTCCTTCCGCGAAAAGTTGCTTGAAGCCGGACCAGCAGCAATCCATCGGATGTCGCCGCGCATCAATGATCTTCGCATTGGGCAGGATCAAATGGATCAGGCCAATATGGCGGAAATTGTTCGGCATCTTGTCAGTAAAGAAGGCCGCTCCCTGACGATGGATGCGCGTAGTTTCAACATACTCCTCGCCCAGCGCCTGAAGATCGTCTGCGCCTAGTTCATGCAGTATGCGCGGATACCGCTCCCGATCCGTCAACTGCTTGCGCCCGCGAAGCCGATGGGCCAGCGAGAGGATATTGGGCAGCTCCAGCGTTCCATCTATGACTGGATGGGATGCAAGGATTTGTTCAATCAGCGTTGAACCCGCGCGCGGCAATCCCAGGATGAAGATCGGATCCGGCGCGTCACAGCCTTTTCCGGATTGGGCATCGAACAGGTCTTCCGTACAAATTGCCTTCTGCGCGTCAAACTCTTCATGCATCTGTTCAGTCGTGTACCGAACAGTCTGATGCTTCAGCGCATTTCCCTGCGCATATGCGGCGAACGCTGCATCATGATTTCCGCGATCTTCCTGGGCCTTGCCCAACGCGAAAGCGATGTGAATGCGTGACATGTGATCAATGTCAGGTGCTGAGAATTGCGCCTGCAGCCTCGCCAGCTCTTCGTCGTCAAATTTGTACGTCTTCAGATTGGCAAGTCCATACCAGGCATCACCCTGCCACGGCGCAACATCCCTTGCGGCGCGATACGACGCAATCGCATCCTCCGTCCGGCCATATGTCTTCAGCGCATGCCCACGGGACACCAGCGTTGCTGCATCGTCAGGAAGTTTTTGCAAGACCTTCTCGAACTGGTCCAACGCAGTTTCATAGTCACCGGCCTGCATGCTTTCGATGGCAAAATGGGATTGGAACACAGGGTTGTCCGGGTCGCGCGCCATCAGCGCTTTGGCTTGCTCCAGCGCCTCGGAAAACTTCTGACGCTTCCGCAACACCTGAATATAGTCGAGCCGTAGCTGAATATTGTCCGGATCAAGACCAACGGCGCTTTCAAGAAGAAAATCGGCATCTTCCTGCACGCCCAGTCGTGACCCGATATCGGCAAGCAAACGCATCCCCTCTACATGGGTCGGGTTCCGTTGAAGAAAGGCTCGCGCGATCTCTTCTGCGCGGAAAATGCGCCCCTCATGGATATGGTTGGTCACTGCCAGCAACTCACGGGGCAACGCTCGAACACGATCTGCTTGAGCGCGTGCATTCACCGCTGCTGTTGTATTTCCGGATTGCCCATACAACTCCGCAAGGGCTGTCCAGCTTGCCACAAGCGAGGGGTTGTATCGCGTCGCCCGCTCGAAGGCAGAGATCGCGCCCGCCATATCCCCAAGCTTGCGCTTCAGATGCCCCTCTTCCTGATACGCCCGACCGAAATCCGGCGACACTGATTTCAACGCCGACAGATGCTGAGCGGCATCCTCATGACGCCCCTCATACCGCGCGCTGACAGCGGCCATGTAAAGCGCATCCTTGTGTTCAGGGTGTTCTGCCAGAATAGCGTCCGCAATCGCGGCCGCCGCAGCAAAATTTCCTGACTGTATGGCCTTCTGCGCATCTCTCAGGGAAGCTTCCGGATCAGCGGTAGTCGTCATGGCGTGGCAAAGTATCTCTCGCAAAAATGAAAACAGCGCCCTGAACGTGTCAGGGCGCTGCTTTGGTACCAAATTGGCGCCGGTCTTAGTAGTCGTAAGACACACGGATGCCGATCGTGCGCGGACGCATCGGCGTGATGCGCTCACGGTCGTAGACAAAGCTGCCGCTAAGCTCGGCATATTCGTTCGTCAGATTGGTGGCGAAGATCTCCGCGCCCCAATTGTCGCCCGTGACGCCAAGCGTACCGCCAAGCGTGACATAGCCATCAAGCTCCATCTTGTTGATCTCGATCACGTCGCTGACAGAGTCATCCGAGAAAACAACCTGTGGCATCACATGCGCCGTCAGGCGCTGACCCGCGACTTCTTGCTCAAGGTCCCACTCATACCGCACACGCAAATTGCCTTGATAGGCTGGCGCAAACGCAAGGTCGGAACCTTCCTGAACATCATCTGTCGGCACGAGGACTTCGGTGATCTCCGTATCGAGCAGCGAGAATGCGCCCGCAACGGTCAGACCATCGACAGAGGCCGGCGCCCAGGTGAAGTCGCCTTCGAGACCCTGAATTTCAGCATTCGCCGCATTGTCCGAGAAGAACAGGTTCACGATAGACGGATCAAAGATCGTGGTCTGCAGGCCCTCAATGTCGACGAAGAAGGCGGAACCATTGAAGCGAAGCGAATTGTCGAACAGTTCTGTTTTCCAGCCCAGTTCGTAATTCTTCACTTCATCCGTATCGACAGCATATGGAACCGTGTAGCCACCCGGACCGGATGCACCGCCCGGACGGTTGAGCAGGCCTGCGCGGAAGCCTTCGGAATAGGTCGCGTAGAACATGACATCATCTGTCGGCGTCCACTCGCCGGTCATCTTGTAGATCATGCCATCCGTCGCGGCCTTGTCTGGCGCATCGGCGGGGCCATTCGGACCGTAGATGGCCGAAATGTTCGTACCGAACACTTGCTGATCGGTGTCAGCAAACAGGTTGAAGAAGGACGAGTTGGCGCTGCCTTCAAGGTCAACTTCAACATCGTAATAGCGTGCCCCAACTGTGACGGCGAACTGGTCGGTCAGGTCGAACGTCGTCTCACCAAACAGACCAATTTGCTGGTCGGTCCGCAGCACGTCGTTGCGGAAAATCACGCCTTCCGGGAACGGTCCGGCGACGCTGTAATAGCCCGGAGACGCGCTTCCAATCTCGCCGGTCACGTCCGTCTGGGTCAGAGGATAGTTCGGCGCAAAGCCGATCGAACCATCCGTATAGGCCACCTGTGTGGACCCCGGATAGACAAAGTCGTTGCGCTCTGCCAGCTCAAGGTCGCTGTAGAAGGCACCAAAGGTCGCACGCCAGCGATGCTCGCTTGGCGTGTTGAAGCGCAGCTCGTGCGTCTGAACCTTGGTTTCGCTGTGCGAATTCACGAACAGGTTCGGCGCATAGCATGTGCCGGTCGGTGCGCCTGCCGGATAAGTGACCGAATAGTCACAGATATAGTAAGGCAGGTACTGACCGACAAAGAGGTAGTCGGAATAGTCAACTGTCTGGTCCGTCGTCCGGTCGGTATACGCACCGGTGTACAGAGCTTCCAACGCACCGAGGCGGCCTTCCAGCGTCCAGGACGTGTTGTGGAACTTGTCCTCAATGTTCTCTGGCGTGAAGCGAACGATGTCATAATCGTCCAGATCCGGGTCGGCGGCGAAAACGCCATCGGCCTCGATCTGCTGCTGGGCGTGCGTGATCAGCAAATCCCAGTCTTCGTTGATCTCGTAGAGACCGCTGAGACGGAAGCCCTGATAGGTAACATCGTTGATGTCATTCTCGACGATGTTGCCGTTGTTGGCGTCGACGAAGGTAACACCCGACAGATCAGCACCAGCCTGGAAGCCTTCGCGGTTGGCATTCACTGGCACACCATTGTCGCGGACCGTACCTTCAGCGCGGAAACGGGCCGAGTCACGAACAGACAATGTGCCGCCGACATTGTCGATGAAGCCGCCCTGAGTGTCCGTATAGATGACGCCGCGCAGCGCAAGCTTGTCGCTGACCGGAACGTTGACCATCGCTTCAACACTGTTGCTCATCTCACCGCCATCGGTGAAAGACGTCGACGCATTGAACCCGGCATCAAAACCGCTCAGCGAAGGCTTGTTCGTAATCATGCGAACTGTACCAGCCTGGGAGCTGGAGCCGAATAGCGTGCCTTGCGGACCGGACAGAACCTCAACGCGTTCGATATCAGCTGCGTAGACATCCAGGTTACGACCCGGCTGGGCCAGCGGCTGCTCGTCGAGATAGAAGCTGACGTTCGGCGCAAGGCCAGCCACACCGGCAACCGTCAAATTCGGCGTGGTCGAAGCCAGACCGCGGATATAGATCGTGTTCTGGCCGGGGCCGGACCCACCTGCCGTCACCCCTGGCAGCTGAACCAGATAGTCGGAGAAATTCTTGACGCCGAGTTCCTTGAGCTGCTGCTCACCGAGCGCAGTTACAGCAACCGGCACATCCTGCGCGCTTTCTGTCCGCTTCGTCGCGGTGATGGTCACCGTCTGCAGGCGTTTGGCGCTGGTAGCTTCAGCTGGTGCATCCTGTGCCAGTGCAACTGGCGCGACCAGACTGGCCATCGCAAACAGCGAGGCTCCGTACTTTAGCTTCTTCATATGTATTCCCTTTGGGTCGTCTCCAGCCATGGCGCGCCAAAAGCAGGCGCAGCTCGGAACAAATGGCTGCTCGATGCGTCCGAGGTACAGGTTTATTTCGATGATAGAAAGGTTTTGCCCAGCTATTCGCCTGCAAAGGATGGGAATCGCCTCACAAGTGTTGCATCAATGGCGCACTTCGTTGTCTAGGCGAGACATTTTCCTCACATCGATGCTTTGATAATCTACGGATTTGCGGCACAAGCCAGACATGGACACAGATACTTCCGACACGCCCGCCGACCTCATCCAGGAAGATGAAGAGGCGCTTTTCGTTTACGAAACGGACTATGAAATCGGGCAGGACAATATCGAAGTCGCCGGATTGGATATCCACAACCCCGTCTTCTTTCTCAGTGCGGGCCTCATCATCCTGTTTTCCGGGCTGACGCTTCTGTTTCCGACGGTGTCATCTCAATACCTGACCGCCGCCAAGACCTGGACACTTCAAAGCGCGGACTGGCTCTTCGCCCTGACGGCGGTGCTGGTGTTCGGCTTCTGCATCGCATTGACCATCAGCCCGCTGGGAAAAATCCGCCTTGGCGGCCCCTCGGCGACACCGGACTTTTCGATCGTTTCCTGGGTCGCGATGCTGTTTGCCGCCGGAGTGGGCGTCGGCTTCATGTTCTACGGCGCAGCCGAGCCGCTAGCCTATTACACCGACTGGTACGGCATGCCGCTCAATGCCGAGCCGCTTACGGCCGAGGCCGAACGCCTTGCCTACAGCGCCACCATCTTCCATTGGGGCCTGGCGCCTTGGTGCATCTATGCGATCGTCGGCCTGTCGCTCGGCTTCTTCGCGCACAATAAGGGCCTCCCCCTCAGCATCCGGTCGGCTTTCTATCCCATTTTGGGAGAGCATGTCTGGGGCTGGCCGGGGCACATCATCGACCTCTTTGCTGTCGTCTCAACCGTGTTCGGGCTGGCCACGACAATCGGCATTGGCGCGACCCAAGCTGCAAGCGGGCTCGGCTATTTGCTCGGTTTTGAACCCAACGTGTACATCCAGATCCTGCTGATCGTGGCGATGACCGGTCTGGCTGTCCTGTCTGTTCTTCGAGGGCTTGATGGCGGCGTCAAACTGCTCAGCAACATCAATATGGGGATCGCCTTCGCCCTGCTCATCTTTGTGATCATTGCCGGCCCGACCATCCTGATCTTCACAGGCATGGGTCAGAACCTCCTGGCCTACATCACAGATATGCCCGCCTTGACGAATTGGGTACGCAGGCCGGACATCGCCTGGTTCCATGATTGGACGATCTTCTATTGGGCGTGGTGGATTTCCTGGTCACCTTTTGTCGGCATGTTCATTGCCCGTATTTCGAAAGGGCGCACTGTCCGTGAATACTTCGCGGTTGTGTTGTTCGCTCCGGTAACAATCGGCGTTATCTGGTTCACAGCCTTCGGCAAGACAGCCATCGCCCAGTTCAAATCCGGCACTGGAGAGCTTGGCGAAGGGATGAGCAGCGCTTCTCTCGTCCTGTTCCAGATGCTGGCTGACCTGCCGGCGTCCGCGATCACTTCAACGGCAGCCATCATGCTGCTGGTCGTGTTCATCGTGACATCTGCAGATTCCGGGGCACTCGTCGTCGACACGATTACCAGCGGAGGCAAGACGGATTCTCCCCGGCGGCAACGCGTCTTCTGGGCGTGCCTGATTGGGTTGACCGCGTCTGCCCTGTTGTATGGCGGCGGGACGGATGTTCTTCAGTCACTTCAGGCTGGCACGATCACCGCTGCCCTGCCCTTTACATTGATCCTGCTGACCTGCTGCCTCAGTCTCTATATCGGCATGCGGGATGAATATCGCAGCATGAACCAGGGCGACGCCGCAGGGCTCTGAGACCGCGGTCGCGGATCGCTCAGCAATTGTCCCACTCGTCCCGGCAATAGCTGGTATAGACCCAGCCATTGATGTTCACGACGGCCTTGTGGTCGAGGTCCGAAGACCCCGCGCCGGGGAACCAGCCGGCATGTCCGTACACAACCTCACCGCTGTCCAGCAGCAGGGTCACAACATGACCATCGAAATAGTATTGTCCCGCAACGGGCCCCTCTGTGCCACCACCTGCTAGAGATGATGCGCGCACGTGCCCGGCCATGAACCGACCATCCGGCAGGAAAAGGATGTCCCGGGGCTGCATTTCAGAAAGCGAGCGATTGCCGGCCAGCACATCGTCGAAATGAGAACGGCCGATGCCGACCCGCACGTCCAGCGCCGCGCCTCTCGCGAACTTCCGGTATGTCTCGGCCTTCCTGAAGGTGAACTTTCCGAGCTTGAGAGACGCACCGGACCAGTCCATGCGAGCGTCGAGGTCTTTCAAATCCAAGTCATCGACGGAGCCGCGCCAGAAGTACCGGTCGCATCCGAGCGCGACCTTCCATGGCGACTCATAATAGTAAGGGTCAAACAGTGCTGCGTCCCAATTCATGCAGGTGACGGCGCTCGCCGCAAAATCCTGCGGACGTTTTGCGAACAGCAACAGGGTCTGGGTGTCTTCCTTGCCCGCAAAGCTGACCGAGTCGAAGCCGCTGCTATCGATCATGCGCACCATGCCGACCGGCTTGCGGTCCGGCGAAACACGCTTTGCCAGCCCCTGCGCGCTCATGGCGGCCCGCACCTGATCGGCCGTCATGCCCGCTTCGGCGACCTGATGGCGACCCATCAGATACTCCGTGACCTCCTGCTGAATCTTTTCGGACAGCGCGGTGACACTCATCGCCGTTGGGCCGGCCGGCACGCCGCCCAAAATCTTGTTCTCCTCCACAAGCTCATCGAGGATCAGCGCACTTTGCAGTCCGCCCTCCTCCCAATGCCCCATTGAGATGAGGGTGCACCGGGCAACAGGTCCGCCACTCTTCGCGGAAAAGCCTGCAAACGAAGTTACAGTCTCCGCACTCGCCAAGGATGGACACGCGGCCCGCCCGGCGAAAAAGCCTTTCACATATTCAAACTTCTCTTGCTGTGTCAGGTCCGGCCGGACATCGCTGACGATGCCGATATTGATCCCCGGCAGGTCAGGCCGTGTGAGATAAACGCTGTTGGGGGAGACTTTGACCGTCCATCCGGCCATTGGAATGTCCTGCGCATGGGCGGCTGGCAACAGGCTGGCGACCACGGCCATTCCAGCCGCGACAAAAAACGAACGCATAAGAGTCCCCACACTTAAACTGAATGCGCTCTCATTGTTCAACGCCCGCGCGAACAGGGTCAACCCGACCGCCCGGAAAAACCGGAAATGAAAGTTTCGAAGTGCGTGGAAAAGAATAATGGCACACCCGGAGCGATTCGAACGCCCGACCCCCAGATTCGTAGTCTGGTGCTCTATCCAGCTGAGCTACGGGTGCCTGCCTTTATTGAAGGCGGACACATACAGCGAGGAATCGGGGGATGCAAGCCTGTTTGCCATCCAACTGTCATTCCTGTGCAGTGCCCCATCTGAGGCCTCATGCGGCCAATAGACATTGCGCGACAAATGACGACAAAATCTCGCCACCTGCTTCACACGATACAGTCAGCGATTGGCCTCATGCACGCCTCTGGCGATGGCACGCGACAGTGTTGACGCCGCCAATTCGCCAATTCGTGCGACAAGAATCGCGCGCTCTTCACCCGATTCCACCTTTGCAGATGACATGACAAACAGGGCATCGCCATCGAATGGCGCAAACACAGGCCGAATGGCCCGTGAGAAGCCGGACAGGGCCATCTGCGCCACGCGCTTCGCTTCGCTGGCCGTCAGCGCCACATCTGTTGCAATACAGGCGATGGTCGTATTCTGCCCAAGTGCAGGGTTGGCCTTCGCAGCGCCCCAATCCTCTGCATCGGCCGCATAGTCTTCAGGTGGTCGCTTGCCGCCGAACTCCCCATCAATCTCGTAGGGCCAGGCCCAATAGGCGTCCGTGCCGGGCATAAAGACAGATCCAAAACAGTTCACGCCTGCCAACGCGCCGACCGTAATGCCGTCATGTGTCACGATGCTGGCAGAGCCTGTGCCTCCTGCAAATGCGCCTGCCTTGGCGCCAAAGCCAGCACCTGCCTGACCAAGCTCAACGCCCAGCCCACGCGCTCTATAGGCTCCCAGTCCCAGCGCGGCGTAGGGGGAAACATCTCCCCAGGATTTGTCGCCCCCATTCGCCAAGTCGTACAAGATGGCCGCGGGCACGATCGGCGTGCGCGGCACACCCGTTAGCGGTACGAGCGCAAAGCCCCGCCCCTCCTGCTTCAATCCCGACGCAACGCCATCCGCTGCAGCGAGCCCAAAGGCGCTGCCGCCAGACAGACAGATGGCGTCGATTCCATCGACCAGCATGCCCGCAGACAAGAGGTCCGTCTCGCGCGTGCCGGGCCCTCCACCGGACACGGCAACGGCCGCGATGGCTGGCGCGTCCGGCACGATGACACTGACTCCGGTGCGCACCTTCGTGTCTTCGGTCTGACCGACCTTGAAGCCGGGCACGTCAGTAATGGTGTTTCTTGCGCCTGGTTTTGCCATACGCTGTCGCCCTGCCTTTCCCTTGTGAGCCATGTTTCATAAGGTCAGCCGCAACACTCGCCAAGCCAAAGGGGCACCTTATGAGACGTTTGCCGATCCTTCTCACCTGCATGGCGCTCGCCAGCTGCGCACCGGGGGACGACCGCCCATTCAACGCGACTGAAGAAGCCCGTCGCGCCGCAGATGCAGCTCAGCAAACGGCAACGTCGGAAACGGACGCGATTGCTACCGAAGCAGAGGTCGACGCCTGGACGAAGGGCGCGATGGTCGCCGCAGCAGATCCCCGCGCCGTGGAGGCTGGCCTTGAAATGCTGCGTCAGGGCGGCAGCGCGATCGACGCCGCAATTGCGGTGCATGCCGTTCTAGGCCTGGTGGAGCCTCAAAGCTCAGGCATCGGCGGCGGCGCCTTCATGGTCTATTATGATCGCGACGCCGATGAGATCACCGTGTTCGATGGACGCGAAGTTGCGCCTGCCTCCACGACACCGAACCATTTCATGAAGGATGGCAAGCCGCTTGGTTTCCTTGAAGCGTGGCAATCCGGGAAAGCTGTCGGCGTTCCCGGCCAGATCGCCCTCTACAAAACCTCGCATCAGGCTGCAGGCAAGCTTGATTGGGCAACTCTGTTCCAGCCCGCCATCAAACTGGCGGAAGATGGGTTCGAGGTCTCGCCGCGCCTTGCCGGCCTTCTGGCGAATCCACGCCTGCGGGGTGCTGTGAGACTGGACGACCTGCCCGCATCGGCAGATTATTTCTATCCGAATGGCGAGCCCCTGCCGGTTGGCTTCATCCGCACCAATCCGGACTATGCCGCCACGCTGTCAGCAATTGCGGAATCCGGCCCATCCGCTTTTTACGAGGGCGAAATCGCGCAAGCGATTGTGGACGCCGTCAACAGTGACGCCAATCCTGGCGCCATGAGCCTTGAAGACCTTGCCGACTACAGCGTGAAGATCCGCCCAGCACTCTGCGGTGACCGCGCTGACGGCTATCGGATTTGCTCTGCACCGCCCCCCTCTTCCGGCGGCGTGACGCAAAACATGATCATGGGGCTCTATGACCTTCTGGAGCCAACCGAAGAAGCCGATATGACGGAAGAGAATTACCTCAAGGCCTTCATTGACGCCCAGCGCCTCGCCTATGCGGACCGCGACCACTATGTCGCCGATTCTGATTTTGTCACCGTTCCGGCAACGGACTTGATCAATCCAGCCTATCTGCGCGTGCGCGCCAAGGAAGCATTTGCACCCGACGCGACGACCCATCCGGGCGACCCTGGCCTCGCGCTCGGCCGGGATCCTGTCCGCCCGCTATGGGGTGAAGATGCAACAGAACATGGTCCGGGCACCACGCATGTCTCGATTGTGGATGCGGACGGAAATGCGGTTTCCATGACGGCGACAGTCGAGGCTGCGTTTGGCTCCTCTATTATGGTGAAAGGCTTCATGCTGAACAATGAACTGACCGATTTCTCTCGGCAGCCCACCAAGGGCACCAAACCTGTCGCCAACGCCCCCGGCCCGAAAAAACGCCCGCGCAGTTCCATGTCGCCAACGATCGTCTTTGATCCGGCAGGAGACTTGTTCATGGTCACCGGGTCGCCTGGGGGGAACTCCATTGTGGCGTATGTATCGAAGACACTGGTCGGTGTGCTGGAGTGGGGAAAGTCAGCCCAGGAAGCGATCGACCTGCCGAACATCATCGCGCGCGGTGACACGGTTGGCGTGGAAATTGACCGCCCCGGCGGTATGGAGGCCGCGGATGCGCTGCGGGAACTCGGCTACAATGTTGAAGAGCGCGAAGGAGAAAACTCCGGCCTTCACGTGATCATCGTCCGCGAAGCTGGCCTTGAGGGCGGGGCAGATCCGCGCCGCGAAGGTATTGCCAAAGCGCTGGAATAGCCCTGATGGCAAAGCTCTACTTTTCCTATGCCGCCATGAATGCGGGCAAGTCGACGATCCTGCTGCAAGCAGCCTACAATTATCGGGAGCGAGGAATGGAAGTCCTGCTCCTGACATCTGCGCTCTACAAGGATGATGAGGACGGGCACATCTCGTCTCGCATCGGCATCGGAGCTGACGCAGTCCTGTATGATAAGGACACTGACATTTTTGGCCTGATCGCGGATGAACTCGACACCCACGCCCTCAGCGCCGTGTTTGTCGATGAAGCACAGTTCCTGTCCAAGGAGCAGGTCTGGCAATTGGCCAGGGCAGCGGATCATCTGAACCTGCCCGTCCTGGCCTACGGCCTCCGGACAGATTTTCAGGGGGAGTTGTTCGAAGGTTCTGCAGCGCTACTTGCCATCGCCGATTCCTTGCGGGAAATCCGGACAATCTGCGAGTGCGGACGCAAGGCGACAATGGTCATCCGGCTCGGCCCTGATGGGGAAGCCCTGACCGAGGGAGAACAAGTCAGCATCGCAAAAGCGACCTATCTCTCCTTGTGTCGGCGGCATTGGGAAGAGCGCATGGGCCGCTTCCCACCCAAATTGCCCTCAGGGGGATAGCTCTGCTGTAAGCGCATCAGCCAGCAGGCGTCCCTTCGGCGTCAGGGCGATGCGCGCGCCTTCTTCGCGCATCCATCCCTCTTCGACAAAGACATCGATCTTGTCCTGTGGCAGCGCGCGGCCCGAGACCGTCTCGATCCGGGTCCGGTCAATTCCCATCTCGGAACGCAATCCCATGGCGAGCAATTCCCGTGCATTGTCCAGCGGGTACAGTTTTGATGCGTCAGACCATCCGGAAGCGAGTGCCTGCACATTTGCGATATAGGCCTCCGGTCGGCGCTCAGCCTCGGATGCGTAGCGGTTCCCGCCAACACTGAGCCGCCCATGCGCCCCTGGCCCCACGCCAATCCAGTCGCCTCCATTCCAATATGTCATATTGTGCCGTGACCGGAACTCATCCGCCCACGCATGGTTCGAAACCTCATAGCCCGGCAGACCCGCAGAGGTCAGGATTTCCTGTGTAAGTTCATAAAGGTCCGCCTGATCATCATCTTCCATTGGCAACAGCTCGCCACGTGCCGCCGCTTTTCCAAAGGCCGTGCGCTCCTCAATGGTGAGTTCGTACAAGGAAATATGCGGTGCACCGAAAGCGAGAACATCACTGAGTTCTGATTGCCACTCCTCCGCCAACTGTCCAGGTCGCGCATAAATCAAATCAACGGATGTATTTGAAAACACATCCAAAGCGCGGCTCATGGCAATGCGCGCCGCACTGCCATCATGGTCACGCCCAAGAAATGCAAGCGCGTCATCGCGAAGTGACTGGACCCCAAGAGAGAGCCGGTTGACCCCGGCAGCCTTCACACCCTGCAAATCCATCCGCAGGATGTCGTTAGGATTTGCCTCCAGCGTGATCTCGGCATCCGCCTCCAGCCCGAAACTCTCTTCAGCCGCGCGCACCAATCCGGCGATTTCAGTCGGCTTCAGCAGGGAGGGCGTCCCTCCCCCGAAGTAGAGACTGCCCGCTCGGCCATGCTCAGGCAGTCTGGGCCGATGGATCTGAAGGTCTTTCTTGATCGCTTCCAACAAAGAGGTCGGATCTCGATCCTTGGCTGCATACACATTAAAGTCGCAGTAGGGACAGACTTTCGCACAGTACGGCCAATGAATGTAGATTCCAAATCCATATTCTGGACCGAAAGGGGGTGCCCCCTCGCTCATGCCAGCAAAGCCGCCTTCAGCTTGGCAACGGCATTTGCACGATGGCTCATGGCATGCTTCCGGTCCGGATCCATTTCACCGAACGTGATGGTTTCGCCCTTGGCCACAAAGACCGGATCATATCCAAAGCCCTTGTCCCCGCGCGGCGGCCAGGTCAATTCACCATGCACTTCGCCCTCATAGACTTCCGCATGACCATCAGGCCATACAACGGCCAGCGCGCAGACAAACTTGGCTGACCGGTCCACTGCGCCAATCTCATCCAGCTCCCGCTGCACTTTCTCCATCGCCTTTCCGAAGTCGCGCGGCTCACCTGCCCAGCGAGCAGAATAGATACCCGGCGCGCCGCCCAAAGCTGTCACGGCGAGCCCGGAATCATCGGAAAGCGCCGGTGCGCCGGTGGCTTCAGCAGCCGCACGCGCCTTCAGGATCGCATTTCCGGCAAAGGTGGCTTCGGTCTCTTCCGGCTCAGGAAGGTCCAGCTCGATGGCGGAGACGACATCAAATCCTAGCGGCTCGAACAAATCCTTAAGCTCGGAGACCTTACCCTTGTTATGGGTCGCTGCGACCAGTCGACCGGGCGAAAGCCTTCGAATCATTTTATTTTCACCCATTCTGTAATGGCCCTATTCTTGCTTTTGACATAAATGTATATATCGTTATTCGGTAAGCCCACCGCCTCGAGCAACTTCATCCTCGAGCATCATGTCAACAATCGCCGGAAGGTAAACAGAGACACATGAGCACAAATGCGGGAAACTCCATGGCAGCGGTCATGACCGTACTGGTGACGATTGTCATGTGGATGACTGCCTTGATCGGCGCAATCGTCATTCTGGCCGGCGGGGTAGAATTGATCTCAATACTGTCGGGCACCCCCATCAGTATCGGCGCCATCAAGATCGACGACCACGACATAACGCTGCAGGAATTGAGCGCTGGCCTGCTCGGCGCGCTCGTCGTTGTGGTTGCCGTGATTTTCGTATGTCTCGAATTGCGCAAAATTCTGGCAACCCTGACAGCAGGCGACCCGTTTGTTCCGGAAAATGCCGTCAGATTGACCCGGATCGCCATCGCCATCGCCGTGACGCAACTGCTGCGCTATGCCATCGCCATCGTGGTCGGCCTGGTCGTTGACGGCACGAGAATACAGCTTTCCTTCGACCTTATCGCATGGGCATCGGTTGCGGCGCTCTTCATTCTTTCCCAAGTCTTCCGGGAGGGCACCCGCCTTCGCGATGAAGAGAAGATGACCATATAGGAGCACAGGAAATGTCCATTCGCGTGACCCTCGACCGTGTGCTTCTGGATCGTCGCATGTCCCTGACCGAACTGTCAGAGCGTGTGGGCGTGACACTCGCCAATTTGTCCATTCTGAAAACCGGCAAGGCCAAGGCCGTGCGCTTTTCGACATTGGAAGCCCTCTGTCGTGAGCTGGAATGCCAGCCGGGAGATTTGCTCGTTTTTGATGACGAGGATTCAGCCGACCATGAACAGGTGGCGGCCGAGTAGATGAGCTATCGCGACAAACTCCCATTCGAGCCAGGCGACGTCGTGTCGGTGCGGTTTGGTGTGGTCTTGTCACATTATGGCGTTGTCACGTCGCGCGGAACCATCATCAGCAATTCGCGTCTTCATGACGGCGTGATTGAGCAAACCCCTGAAGAATTCGCGACAGGGCGCGACATACGGCGACACCGCCGCTACAGCTCGCTCGACGCGCATCTCGTCGAAAACCGCGCCCGCAGGCAGCTGGGGCGGGACTATGATCTCTTCGGCTCCAATTGCGGTCATCTTGTCCGCCACGCCCACCGCCGCAAGCCGACACCGATGCAGATCGGCGCCGCAACGGTTCGCGCGCTCGGCGACATGTTGTCGGCTCGGCGCAAGTTTTACTGATCCAGTTCGGGAACGCATGCCTCCGGGCGGCGTAGCATGTCTCATGAAGCGGAAACTTTCTCTCGCCCTGCTCGCGCTCGCCCTGCCAATCGCCGCCTGTGGAGGCGACAAGGAAGTTGGCGAGTTCAAGAATGACTGGCTCGGCAATGAGATCAAGATCAAGCAATTGACTGACCCGAAAATCGAAGGCGTGGTCTGCCATCTATCCTTCTTTGATCGCGGCGTGTGGGACCGGCTGGGAAAGGGAAACTGGTTTGAGAACCCGTCCAATTCCTCCATTTCCTGCCTGCAGTCAGGACCAATTCGCATCGGACGGATCGATCTCGACAAATCGGGCGAGGAAGTCTTCGATCAGAACCAGAGCCTGATCTTCAAACAACTCGCTGTGCGCCGCATCTATGATGCCGACTCCGACAGCCTGATGTATGTCTCCTATAGCCGCAAGATCGTGGACGGATCCGCCAAGATGAGCCTATCGACCGTACCGCTGTTCGGACGGGACGTGACCTGGCAGAACGGCAAGCCCGCATCGGCAAACTGACCGACCAAGGACTTCTACCTATGGACACGCCTCAGCAGGCTGCCCATTTGGTCTGCCATGACCGTACGAATTCGATCCGCTGAAGACCGCCGCCGCGAAATCCAGGAAAATGCGGCCCGCTTGGGCATCGACGAAGCCTTCATTTCTGACCTGGTCGAGAATTTCTACACGCGGGTACGTGCCCACCCCCTGCTCGGCCCGGTCTTCGAAACGGAGATCGGTGACCATTGGACGCCCCACTTGGCGACAATGAAGGATTTCTGGTCGTCCGTCGCCATGAATACAGGACGCTACTCCGGAAAGCCGTTCCCGGCGCATATAAAATTGACGGGCGTTACGCCCGCCCATTTCAACATCTGGCTTGCCCTGTTTCGACTAACGCTCGAAGAGCTGAGCGACTCTGCAGAGACGATCGACTACTTCATGGAACGCGCCAACCGAATTGCCCGCAGCTTTCAGCTTGGGATGTTCGAGCTTGGCCTTTAGCCGAGCGCCGCGCGCTGCGCTTCAAACAGTTCCATACATCCCTTTTCAGCAAGGCGGAGCATTTCGTCGAGCTCAGCGCGGGTCATTGGGCGTTCTTCACCCGTGCCCTGCACTTCAATGAAGCCGCCATCCGAACTCATCACGACATTCATGTCTGCTTCGCCGCGCGAATCTTCCGGGTAATCAACATCCAGCACCGGGTGGTCCTGATACACGCCGACTGAAATCGCGGCAGCCTGCTTGGTAATCGGGTCGGCTGAGATCACGCCTTCCGCCTTCAGGTAACGGCATGCCATTGCAAGCGCGACAAAGCCGCCAGTGATCGACGCCGTGCGAGTGCCGCCATCGGCCTGAAGCACGTCACAATCAATCGTGATCTGGTTCTCACCCAGCGCGGACAGATCGCAAACTGACCGCAGCGAACGGCCGATCAGGCGCTGGATCTCTTGCGTTCGACCAGACTGTTTTCCCGAAGCAGCCTCCCGGCGACCACGCGTATGGGTGGCGCGCGGCAGCATGCCATACTCGCCGGTGACCCAGCCCTTGCCCTGCCCTTTGAGCCAAGGCGGCACGCTCTTTTCCCAACTGGCAGTGCACAATACATGGGTGTTGCCGAACTTCGCCAGGCAGGAGCCCTCCGCATAACGGGTGACATTGGTCTCCAGCGAAACGTCACGAAGCTGGTCGAAGGCGCGACCGGAAGGCCGAATTAGCGTGCTCATGGCGAAATCCTCTTTTCTGCCGAGCCTGATTGCGGGTTTTGCCGCGCCTGTCTACACCGGGAACACGTTTAGAGACGATCAGGGGGACATATGCCGACAGATATCGAGATCGCCAGAAGCGCGAAGAAACGCCCGATGAGTGAGCTTGCCGACGCGCTTCAGATCGATGCTGCCGACATCATCCCCTATGGCCATGACAAGGCGAAGATCGCGCCCGGCCATCTATCTTCCCTGAAAGCCAAATCCGACGGCAAGCTGATCCTCGTTACAGCGATCAACCCGACACCGGCTGGCGAAGGCAAGACAACCACCAGCGTCGGCCTGACCGATGCGATGAACCGGATTGGTGAACGCACTCTGCTCTGCTTGCGCGAACCGTCTCTTGGCCCCTGCTTCGGGATGAAGGGCGGTGCGACGGGCGGCGGACAAGCCCAAGTGGTTCCGATGGAAGATATCAATTTGCATTTCACCGGTGATTTCCACGCCATCACGTCCGCTCACAATCTGCTCGCTGCAATGATCGACAATCATGTGCACTGGGGCGGAGACAGCGGTCTGGAACCAACGCGGATCACCTGGCGACGCGTCATGGACATGAATGATCGCAACCTGCGCAATGTCGTGACCGGCCTGGGCGGCAGCCCCAACGGCACACCCATGGAAACCGGCTTCGATATCACGGTCGCATCGGAGATCATGGCGATCCTCTGCCTGGCCAGGGATGCGCATGACCTTCAGGAACGATTGGAGCGCATGGTGATCGGGTATCGCCGTGGCCGCATTCCTGTAACGGCCAAGGACATGAAAGCCGTTGGCGCGATGATGGCGCTGTTGAAAGACGCAATGCTGCCAAACCTGGTCCAGACGCTGGAGGGCAATCCGGCTCTTGTGCATGGCGGACCGTTTGCGAACATTGCGCATGGTTGCAGCAGCGTGATCGCCACGAAAGCTGCGCTCAAGATGGCAGATTATGTGATCACCGAAGCAGGCTTTGGCGCAGATCTGGGCGCCGAGAAATTCTTCAATATCAAATGTCGCCAAGCCGGATTGATGCCAAGTGCGGCAGTCCTTGTTGCCACGGTGCGCGCGCTGAAAATGCATGGCGGCATTTCCAAGGAAGATGCCGGAACGGTGAGCTACGATGCGCTGGAGAGAGGCCTCGCAAACCTTGGCCGGCACATCGAAAATCTGAAGCAGTTCAATGTTCCGGTCGTCGTAGCGATCAACCGGTTCACGTCGGATACATCTCGGGAAATCGCCGCCATCGAAGCCTATTGTGCAGAGCGAGGCGTCCAGGTGTCGATTTGTACACACTGGGCCGAAGGCGGTCATGGCGCAGAAGACCTCGCCCGGAAAGTCACCCGGATCGCCAGCGACACGCCAATCGACTTTCAACCCCTCTACCCATCCGATATGCCCCTGTTCGAAAAGATCGAAACCGTGGCCAAGCGCATCTATCGCGCAAGCCATGTCGATGCGCCCGCCTCAGTTCACAAGCAACTGGAACGCTGGGAACAGGATGGGTACGGCAACTTTCCGGTTTGCATGGCGAAAACACCTTACAGCTTTTCAAGCGATGCGAAGCTTGTTGGCGCGCCTGAAGGCCATGCCCTGCAACTGCGGGAAGTGCGCCTCTCGGCTGGCGCAGGGTTTGTGGTCGGCATCTGCGGCGACCTCGTCACCATGCCCGGCCTGCCTCGTCGCCCCGCCGCCGAAGACATGCATCTGGACCATTTGGGCCTTATCCAGAACCTCTCCTGAAACAAGCTCGTCGCGGCGCGATGCCTATTGAACAGAGGCCGGGCCGCGCCTAATCAATAAAACATGATCCCGCCTCTCGACACGCAATCCCTGTTGCAGCGCCTCGACCAGCGCTCTCGCGACATTTTCCGGGAAATCGTCGAAGGCTATCTGACCACAGGCGAGCCAGTCGGCTCCCGCACTTTGTCAAAGGGCGGGATAGCGCTGTCACCCGCATCGATCCGCAATGTGATGGCCGATCTGACCGAGCTTGGGCTGCTTGAGTCACCCCATATCTCGGCGGGGCGTGCGCCCACGCATACGGGCTTGCGCCTGTTCGTAGACGGCTTCCTTGAGATCGGGGAGCCGAGCCGCGGCGACCGAATGGAAATTGATGATCGGTTGAAATCGGCCGGTACCGATATCGAGGCGGTCATGGGCGAGGCCTCGAACATTCTTTCCGGCCTCACCGGCGGTGCAGGACTGGTGTCCTCCCCTACCCGGGACGCCGTTGTGCGACACGCTGAGTTCGTTCCCCTGGGCGGGCGCGAAGCCTTATGCGTCATCGTGACCGAAGATGGCGATGTCGAAAACCGGATCGTGGAAGTGCCGGAAGGCTTGCCATCAACCACATTAATGGAGGCCGGAAACTACCTCTCCACGCGCGTGCGGGGACGCACCTTGTCCGAAGTTGCGAACGATATTCGCGACGAATTGCGTAACCGCCGCGCCGCGCTGGATCAGGCGGCCTCGTCTCTCGTAGAACAGGGGCTTGCCCAATGGGGCGGGGATGCGCCAGGCCGGGGACGGTCGCTGATCGTTCGCGGACGCGCCAACCTACTGGAGGATGCACAGGCCGCCGAGGACCTCGACCGGGTGCGACAGCTGTTCAATGAACTTGAACGCCAGCAAAGCCTGCTTGATATCCTGGACACAACCCGGGAAGCGGACGGCGTGCGTCTGTTCATCGGCGCGGAGAACCAGCTTTTCCCGCTGTCGGGTTCAAGTGTGATTGTGGCTCCCTATATGGGAGGCGAAAAACAGGTTATCGGCGCGCTTGGCGTGATTGGCCCGACCCGGCTGAACTATGCCCGCGTCATACCCATGGTGGATTATACGGCGAAAGTGGTGGGGCAAATCCTCTCCGCCCGCCGCAAGAAGGATACGCAAGGATGAGCGACGAACCCAAGAACAGCGAAACCGCTGAGATCGATTCCAACGCATCCAAGGCAGAGCTGAAAGCCGCCGCGGACGATATCCTCAAGTCTGCGCCTGCCGAAGAAGCGGCGCCAGAAGAAGAGATGGATCCGGTCCAGAAACTGGAAATCGAGAAAGAGGAATTGCGCGAACAATTGCTGCGCACGCTGGCTGATCTCGAGAACACGCGCAAGCGCGCTGAGCGTCAGGTGGCAGACGCACGCATCTACGCAATCGAGAAATTTGCGGGCGACCTTCTGAGCGTGTCTGACAATCTTTCCCGCGCATTGACGGCCCTGTCTGAAGAAGACCGCGCAGCGCTGTCAGAGCCTGGCCGAAACCTGTTCGAAGGCATCGAGATGACGGAAAAGGAGCTGCACACAGCCCTCGCCCGGCATGGCGTTACGGTGATTGCTGCCCTCCCTGGCGACACATTCGATCCGAACCAGCACCAGGCGGTCGCGAACATTCCGTCCGACCAGCCGAATGGCACCATCGCCTCCTGCTTCCAGCCCGGTTGGAAAATCGGCGAGCGCACCCTGCGCGCCGCCATGGTGGCCGTCAGTGCCGGCGCGGCGAACTAGCGCCGCACCTTCCACATCGTGACCGTGTTCTGCCGCCAGTTCGGCACGATGACGGCGTCGCCGATCACGGTCAGATCGTTCTGCGAGACCGGCTCGTCAAACAGGGTGGTTACCGCGCCATCCTCGCCGACATAGTGGATCTGCCCCGGCCAGGATGACACGAGATAGCCACCGCCGGGCACCAGCCCGATCCCGTCGGCATTCTCCATTCCGTTGGCAATCTCTGTCAGTTCGCCGTCTGCGGTCACGCTATACAGGCTGCCGGTCGTCATGGTGGAGACCAGCATCCGCTCACCATCGCCGAGCAGGCCGTTTACGCCTGCCAGCCGCTCGTCCTGCAGCCAAAGCTCAGCTGCGCCGTCCACTATCTTGTAAATTGCCGCATCGCCGGAGTCAGAGACATAGATCGACCCGCCCCATTCTGTCGCATCATTGAGGAATTGGGCGCCCTCGATTCGCACCTTGCCGAGCCGCTTGCCGTTGGCGATGTCAAACGACACGACCGAGTCTATATCGGTCGCATGCAGCACGCCGTCGAGAACGGCCATACCCTTGGGCGCGTCCAGCTTCGCCGCCCAATGTTGCTCAATGATGGAGCCGTCTGGACCAATATGGGCGATGTATCCATTACCGTCCTTGTCGCGCCCCTCCCCGACCACATTGGAGATGAAGTATCCACCGTTCGGCGCTTCGGCCGCGCCTTCGGGGCTTTCAAAGCCTTCAGACACCCAGACCTGTTCGATGCTGGCGACCGCTACAGGCTCCGCAACCGTTTCGGTCACGGTTGCCGCGCAAGCCGCAAGAACAATGGATGAGGATGAGATTACGAGCGAACGGAACATATTTGAAGCCTCCCCGGCATGTGTTTTCGCCACTATGCCAAGGGGGCTGCCGATGCGTCCAGCTTTTCCGAGCCTGTATCAAACCACTGGTTCGGCCTCAGGTGTCCGGCGGAGCGGCAAACGCTCCCATAAACGCTCATGGAAAGTATAGGCGATTGTCTGCACGGCAGGCTCAATCAAGCCAATGGCAAGAGCGGCGTGCCAGTTGCGCGTCAGGGCGAATGCCACGGCAACAGCCACGGTGAGGTGCATCAGGCTATAAGTCAGCGTCTTGATCAGTTGGCGGGGCATGGAATTTCCTTTCACACCAATAGAGATAGTGCGAGTGAGAACCATTATCAAATAAATTGATGAACTCCCTGCCATAGAGGTTACCTATCGCAGTGAAGCGCCAAAAACCTGTACAGCTACGTATTGTTCCCCCCTTGAGACGCGCTAAACCCTTCCCATATCGCAAGTCGAACCGGCGCGCGGATTAAAACCGCTTCCGCCACCTCATTTGAACCCTTGGAGAGAGCCACTGGCTGTCCGGGGCTGCTGAGCAGACCGCAACAGAACACGGCCCGTGGCGGCTTGATAAAAAGAGAGATGCAACATGAGCAAAATCATTGGTATTGACCTTGGTACGACCAACTCCTGTGTCGCCGTCATGGAAGGCGGGCAGGCAAAGGTGATCGAAAACGCTGAAGGCCAGCGCACAACTCCATCCGTTGTCGCCTTTACAGAAGGTGGCGAACGCCTGATCGGCATGCCAGCCCGGCGTCAGGCCGTGACCAACCCGGATTTCACCTTCTACGCCATCAAGCGCTTGATCGGTCGTCAGTTCGACGATCCGACCGCGCAGAAGGACAAGGCGATTTCTCCTTTTGAGATCGTCAAAGGCCCATCTGGCGACGCATGGGTGAAAGGCCACGACAAAGACTACGCCCCGCAGGAAATCTCTGCCTTCATCCTGACTAAGATGAAAGAAACCGCAGAAGCCTATCTGGGCAGTGAAGTTACCCAAGCGGTCATTACCGTTCCGGCTTACTTCAACGACGCCCAGCGCCAGGCTACGAAAGACGCAGGCAAGATTGCCGGCCTCGAAGTGCTGCGCATCATCAACGAGCCGACCGCGGCCGCACTCGCCTATGGTCTCGACAAGGGCGACCAGTCCAAGACCATCGCGGTTTATGACCTTGGCGGTGGTACGTTCGACGTGTCCCTGCTGGAAATTGGTGACGGCGTGTTCGAAGTTCTGTCGACGAATGGCGACACGTTCCTCGGCGGTGAAGATTTCGACCTGCGCATCGTCGACTTCCTCGCGGAAGAATTCAAAAAGGATCAGGGCATTGACCTGAAGGCCGACAAGCTGGCCCTCCAGCGCCTGAAGGAAGAGGCCGAGAAGGCGAAGAAGGAGCTGTCTTCAGCCAGCCAGTATGAAGTGAACCTTCCCTTCATCACAGCAGACGCAACAGGCCCGAAACACCTGAATATCAAGCTGACCCGCGCCAAGTTCGAGAGCCTTGTCGAAGACCTCGTCAAGCGGACCATCGAACCGTGCAAGAAAGCGCTCGCTGATGCGGGCAAGTCCGCCTCCGACATTGACGAAGTCGTCCTCGTTGGCGGCATGACCCGTATGCCGGCAGTTCAGGAAGCCGTGAAGAAATTCTTCGGCCGCGATCCGCACAAGGGTGTGAACCCGGACGAAGTGGTTGCCATCGGCGCGGCCATTCAGGGCGGCGTTCTGCAAGGCGACGTGAAAGACGTTGTCCTGCTCGACGTTACCCCGCTGTCGCTGGGAATTGAAACGCTGGGCGGCGTGTTCACGCGCTTGATCGACCGCAACACCACGATCCCAACCAAGAAGTCCCAGGTCTTCTCGACGGCTGACGACAACCAGCCTGCCGTGACGATCAAGGTCTTCCAGGGCGAGCGCGAAATGGCCGCCGACAACAAGATGCTCGGCCAGTTCAACCTCGAAGGCATTCCGCCGGCCCCGCGCGGCGTGCCTCAGATCGAAGTAACCTTCGACATCGACGCCAACGGCATCGTGTCCGTGTCCGCCAAGGACAAGGCGACCGGCAAGGAACAGGTCATCACCATCCAGGCAGATGGCGGCCTGTCGGAAGACGACATCAAGAACATGATGGCCGACGCCGAAGCCAATGCTGGCGCAGACAAGGCTCGCCGCGAGCTGGTCGAAGCCAAGAACCAGGCTGAAGCCCTCGTGCACCAGACCGAAAAGCAGGTCGAGGAGCATGGCGACAAGGTGTCTGACGAGGTGAAAGCCGAGATCAAGACAGCGTCCGATGAGCTGAAAGAGGCCCGTGAAGGCGACAACATCGCCGATATTCAGGCCAAGCATCAGGCCTTGATGACCGCCGCCATGAAACTTGGCGAGGCCATCTATGCCAGCCAGCAGGAAGAAACTGCCAGCGCTGATGCGGCTGCAGATGCTGCGGCAGACGGCGATGATGTCGTGGACGCAGACTTCGAGGAAGTCGACGGCGACCAGAAGTCCGCCTAGTCAACGCCTTCCTTCACAAGAAAAGCCCGCCAGAGAGATCTGGCGGGCTTTTTCGTGGATGGTCTTGCAGAACGAGGCGAACGGAGAACTAGCGTGGCGGTCGGACAAATTGCGCGCCGACCAGAATACCGCTCTGCCATCGCTTCGCACACGGTACGATCAGCTCCACAGAACCGTCAGATTTCAATATCTGTAGCTCGAAGGCATCAGGCACGGCCCAGATCTCGCTGAGCTTCAGCTTGGCGCCCGTGGCAGACAAGTCCCGGATTCCGACATCGAATGAGCTATGACGCTGATTCAATACAATACGACCGCGACGCAACAAACGCATCCGTTTGCCGCCGCGGCCGTCATTTTCCTGAACCTTGCGCTCTTCCGTCATACCGGAATTATGCGCGAGCGGCAGTTTGGTTCAGACGTTAACTGTAATTGCGGTTACAGCTCTGCATCGCCTAGACGACAACCACCACCTTGCCCTGCGCTTTCCGGTCCATCAGTTCCTGAATCGCATCTGCGGATTTTTCCAGCGGATACGTATTGGAAATGTGCGGGCGAATCTTGCCTTCACTGTATAGCTTGAACAGCTCCGCGACATTCTGCGCATGCGCTTTCGGGTCACGCGCAACCGCTGCGCCCCAGAAGACACCGCGCACATCGCAGCTTTTCAGCAAGGTGAGGTTCAGTGGCAATTTCGGAATGCCTGCGGGGAAGCCGATCACGAGGAACCGCCCTTCCCAGTTCATGGCGCGGAGCGATGGTTCCGCGTAGTTTCCGCCAACACCGTCATAGATGATGTCGACACCGCCACCGGAAACTTCCTTGATATCGTTGGAGAAAGCCTTTTGACCATCGCGGTCGAGATCGCGCGCATAGACAAGGCCCTTGTCGGCGCCCTTGGAGAGGCAGAAGTCCACTTTCTCCTGTGTTGAACAGGCGGCGATGACTTCGAGGCCCATTGCCTTGCCCAGCTCAACCGCCGCAATACCCACACCGCCAGCCGCGCCGAGCACGAGAAGCTTCTCGCCAGGCTTCGGATCTCCGCGATCCTTGAGCGCATAATAGCTGGTGCCGTAGGTCATCAGGAAGGCGGCAGCCTCCTCGAACGGCATCCCGTCCGGAATGGGCATGACAGCGTGTTGAGCGGCCACGGCATATTCTGCCATTCCGCCATTGCCAATTGACGCAAGCACGCGGTCACCTTCTTTGACGTGGCTGACGCCTTCGCCAACTTCCTTCACGAATCCGGCAATTTCACCGCCGGGAGAGAATGGGCGGGGTGGTTTGAACTGGTACATGTCCTGGATAATGAGCGAGTCCGGGAAATTCACCCCGCACGCCTTCACCTCGATCAGAACCTGGCCCTTGCCGCATTCCGGCATCGGGGCGTCTTCGATCACCAGAGTATCCGGTCCGCCTACTTCCTTGGAGAGCACTGCTTTCATGCCTGCAACTTCCTTCCCGTCTTGTTGTTTCTGCTGCCAGACGGTAGCGGTGTGCCGAATAAAAGTCCAAGCCTGACGTAGCGGAGAGGTAGCGATCCAATGGCAAAGAAATGGGCACTCGCCCTGCACGGTGGGGCCGGTCCGATACCAGGCAATGACTATTCCCTGCAGGAAGCCCATCTGGCGACCCTGTTGAAGAATGGTGCGACGCGTCTGCAGGATGGGGAAGCAGCTTTGGACGTGGTCGAAGTGATGGTCCAGGGACTGGAGGAATCCGGCCTCTACCTCGCTGGCAAGGGCGCTGCGCCAAATCTGGACGGAGCCTATGAACTGGACGCCGCCATCATGGATGGTCGCAATCGCACAGCCGGAGCCGTCGGCGCGCTGCAGGGTTATCTCAACCCCGTTTCCTGTGCACGAGCGGTCATGGAGCGTACCCCGAACGTGCTGTTGATCGCAGATGGGGCGCGCAAGCTGCTTGCAGATTCCGGATTGGAAGTAATCGAAGACCCGGCTTCCTATTACGATCCGGTCGATGAACTCACGACCCAAGACATGATCAACTCCACCGGCACCGTCGGAGCCGTTGCGCTGGACATTTATGGGGACCTTTCGGCCGCCACGTCCACGGCAGGCATTCGTGGCAAAACGCCGGGACGGCTGGGCGATACGCCCCTGATCGGATCAGGCACCTGGGCAGACGAGCGCTGCGCTGTGTCCTGCACGGGTCTTGGGGAATACTTTATCCGCGCCGCCGCCGCCGCTGACGTATCCGCACGCATTCGCTATGGCGGCGCCAAGCTGGAGGACGCGGTTCAGGGCGCACTGGACGATGTACGCATGCTTGGCGGTCAGGGCGGCATGATCGCTATTTCCGCATCGGGCGAGATTTCCATGCTCTGGAACTCCTCAGGCCTGAAACGCGGCATGGTGGACTCCAATGGCCGCTTCGAAGTGGGAACGTTTGGCTGATGACGATCATCCTGTTCATCCTGCTCGGTTTCACCGTCTTTGCGCTTTTGCTGGCCCTGCAGATGCGATGGATGATATCTGTCGCCTTGCGTCGCGCCTCGTCTGAAAAGTTCGGCGGCCTGCCGTCAGATGTCGCCTACCGGCAAGGCGTTGTCGATGCGGGTCGCCGGGTGTCGCACAACGACGTTTCCGAACATCTAAATACAACCTACCCTAACCAACTTGGCCATTTGCGCCTGGCACGACGTGTGTCGATCTATACGCTTCCCTTGATCATAGCCTTGCTGGTTGTCCTGAGATTCGGCCTGGAGGCCTTCTGACATGCGCGGCTATTTTGCCATCGGATCCGAACGGATTTCAAAACCCATGAACCTTGGCGCCCTGATGCGCACGGCAAATGCGTTCGGGGCAAGCTTTGTCTTCTCGATCAATGCCGAGCACAGGCTTCGCGCAGCCTATCAGGCGGATACATCGAAGACGGCTGGGCAAGTGCCCTATTACCAATGGGACAATGTTGACGAGATGCAACTACCGCGCGGCTGTCAGATGGTCGGCATTGAATTGACCGATGACGCCGTGATGCTTCCCACCTTCCGACATCCTCCGCAGGCGGCCTACATTCTCGGGCCGGAAAAGGGGGACCTGTCGCCGGAAATTCTCGCCAGATGCGATCATGTCGTGAAGATCCCGACCAAGTTCTGTATCAATGTCAGCCTGGCGGGTGCGCTCGTCATGTATGACCGGCACCTGTCGATGGGTGGCTACGCCCCGCGACCAATCATGCCGGGTGGTACGGCTGGGGACGGACTCGCAAACACCCATGTTCCGGGCAAAGACAGAAAATAGTCAGCGGCCGAGTACGCGCTGGATCATGCCCATGACGCCGGTAAACTTCAAACCAGCATCACGAACCGCCAGTGCGAAGCATACTTCACCGGCATCACCGACAGGCTGGTGAGTGTCATCCGGCCCTTTGACGGCCAGATCTCCAGGCCCGTAGCTGCCCGTTTCATCGGTAAACCCACCGGCGACAACCAGCGTGAACTCCGTACCACCATGTGAGTGACGCGGCACTCTGGCATTCGGCTGGATGCGATACAGCTCGACTTCGAGTTCGCTTTTCACGTCCAGCTTCATACGGCGGATACCGGGCGCAGTGCCCTGCCAACCTGCAAGGTCAAATGCCTCAAAGGCTGCATCCCGCAGCGGCTCGGGCAACTCTGCCAGTTCGGCATCGGATGGCGCGGATCGTGCCGGGAGGTCTTTTTCTCGTTCCAGCGCATCAATCAGATCCAGCGCGCGGGCCCCTGCCCCCGCAGACATGGCCACCGGAGTGGCAGTTTCGAACATGATTCCGGAAATGGTCTCGCTCACCGCCAGCGCGCCCCGCACATCACTGCGCAGCATGCTCTGCGTTTCAAGCAACAGCGAAAATCCCGGATCCAGCTGGCCCGCGGCATAGGCGGAATACAGTTCGCTGAAAGATGGAGGTGACGTTTCCTGCATCATGACAAATTCCATTGCTTCGGGTCAGGCATCAGTGCCTCCCGGCTCCAACTGACCGCGCAATCGGCCAAACGCCAACCTGATGCGGGATTTGACCGTACCGAGCGGCAATCCGAATCTTGTGGCAATTTCAGAATGTGACAAGCCCTCATAGAATGCTGCTTGCAGCAATTCGAGTTGCTCGTGCGGAAGCTTTGCCAGCTCCGCCCGCACGCTTTCCTCGATCTGGGCGCGATCCAGCGCCTCGTCCGGCTGCTCGATATCCGGTGGGCGCAGCATGGGTTCATCGGCGTCGAGTTCCGGGCGCGACGCCTTGCGAAATCTATCAATCCGACGGTTGCGCGCGATACGAAAGATCCAGGTCGAAACCGATGCCTGCTTCCGGTCATACATGTCAGCCTTGCGCCAGACTGTGACCAACACATCCTGGGCCAGATCCTCGGCCTCATTGTCGCTTGCGCCCAGTCGCAGCATGTAGCTCTTCACGCGCGGGGCATAGAAATCGAACAGTACCGAGAAAGACTCCCGGCACTTCTTCGCCGCGATCAGCGCCATGCAATCTGCATGGTGTGCCCTGACACTGGGGGAAATTGATGTTGTTACAGTGTCGTTCACACGCGAACTCTCATACTGGGACGAACCACCACTATCCTTGTGTCAGACCACAAAGGCAACCATTGGGCCGAACACGCCAGCGTGAAGCACACCGTAAACCATTTGCCGTAGTTTAGCCTTAACCCTGTTGTCTCTATGGTGCCGGCACCGCTTCGAGCCAAGGGACATGTATAGAAAATGCACACACTGAGACTCAGCCGCAAATCACTCATTTCGCTTGCCGTGGCCGCCGCTCTCGCGGCCCCCTTGGCATCGGCGAGCCCGACAGCGATCGGGCGCTACAAGGACTGGTCAGTCTTTACTGATACGGCCAATGGCGAAACCATCTGCTACGCTGCAACACAAGCAACCGACAAGGCGCCTCGCGCGGCCGATCATGGCGATGTCTGGTTTTATGTGACGAACTGGAAATCTGGCCGGGCACGCAACCAGCCGAGCATGAAGGTCGGCTATGAATTGCGTGAAGACCTCGCCCCCAAGGCAAGCGTCGGCCGTTCCTCCTGGGCGTTGTTTGGCGTGGGACGCGAAGCCTTCGCAGACGATTCCGACGATTCCCGCATCGTGTCCGCCCTGCGCAAGGGTAGCGAATTGCGCGTCGAAGCTGTTTCCAAGCGCAACACGCAAGTCGCGTATCATTTCTCGCTGAGCGGCTCGGCCGCAGCGATCGACAAGGCGTCTGCGATCTGTCGCTAATGCCTCAAAGCCGACTGCAAAAAGGCCAGCTGCGCTCATGTGCAGCTGGCCTTTTCCTTTAGCCATTCAAACCGGCTTAGTCGCGATTAGTAGCTTTCCTGCGTGATCGGCGTCAGGATGATCTCGACGCGGCGGTTGGCTGCGCGGCCTTCGGCTGTCGCATTGTCGGCAATCGGCTGGGTTTCACCCATGCCCACAGCCGCCAGGCGTACTGGCGTCACGCCCTGATTTACCAGATAGGACCGTACAGACTCTGCGCGGCGCTGGGACAGCTCCATATTGTAGTCGTCCGGGCCGTCAGAGCTGGCATGACCAATAATGTCGACAGCTGTCGACGGATAGTCGACCAGTGTTGCGCCCACATCATTCAGCGCACCATAGAAGTTTGGCTGGATCGTGGCGCTGTTCACAGAGAATGTGATGTTCGACGGCATGGTCAGCGCGATCTGGTCACCCTGGCGCTCAACACCGATGCCGGTACCGGCGGTCTGCTCGCGCAGCTGGCGCTCTTGCTTGTCCATATAGTCGCCGACAGCAGCGCCTGCGATTGCGCCAACTGCAGCGCCAATTGCAGCATTGCGACCATCGTCGCCGCCTGCCAGCGTACCGGCGCCTGCGCCAAGAATGGCTCCCACGCCTGCACCCGTCAGGACTCGTTGGCTCGGGCCAGTTTCACAGGCCGGAAGGGCGATCAGGGGAAGCGCAAGCAGCGCATAGGAAAAACGTTTCATTTCATCAGCTCCTTTGGAAAGGACAGCCCGGAATTGGGCACGCTTATCAACGCGTGGCGCAGTGTGTCGGTTCCTTCAATGGCAAAACAAGGGCAGGATTATTAACTCATGGTAAGACTCCGCCTGCAGGGAGTAATTCCTTGAAAGCCTTCAACATGTTATAGGCGCGGGACCATGAAGATTGAACTCGACCTTTCGCGCCGCGCTGACGCCGCGCCCGCTGCCCCTCGCTCTCTTGCGGGTATGTCCCTGCCTGCCCTGAAGGCAGAAATGGAAGCGCTTGGCCTGGACCCGAAAAAAGCGGGCATGCGCGCGAAACAGCTGCGCCGCTGGTTGCACCATTTCGGCTCTCAGGATTTTTCCGCGATGACGGACATCGCGAAAGATTTGCGCGCTCGGCTGGACGAAACATTCGATCTGACGCGGCCTGAAATCACGGATCATCAGATTTCCCGCGATGGGACGCAGAAATGGCTGACACGTTTCGGACCGGGCATCGAAGGCGAAAGCGTCTACATTCCTGACGTTGGCAAAGCGGGAGCCCTGTGTGTGTCGAGCCAGGTTGGCTGCACGCTGAACTGCACATTCTGTCACACGGGCACACAGAAACTGGTCCGCAATCTGACTGCTCAGGAAATTGTGGCGCAGGTCCTGATCGCGCGCGATGGGCTCGGCGAGTGGCCAACCTCCACAGAGAACCGGAAGCTGACGAACATCGTCTTCATGGGCATGGGCGAGCCGCTCTACAATCTGGACAATGTCGCAGAAGCCATCGACACGATTTCGGATGGCGACGGCATTGCGATTGGTCGCCGCCGGATCACGGTCTCGACGGCTGGTGTCGCGCCGAAGATTCCAGAGCTCGGCCACCGCACCAGCGCCGCGCTCGCCATCTCGCTCCACGCGACACATGACGATCTGCGCAACGAAATTGTGCCAATCAACCGCAAATACGATCTGCAGACGCTGTTTGAAGCCATCCGAGCTTATCCGGATCTGGGCAATTCCAAGCGTGTGACCTTTGAATATGTCATGCTGAAGGGCGTCAATGACAGTTTGGCGGAAGCGCGTGATCTCGTCCGCCTGCTGAGAGGCGTGCCATCCAAGATCAACCTCATCCCGTTCAACCCCTGGCCCGGCAGCCCCTACGAGTGCTCGGACTGGGAAACGATCGAAGAGTTCGCGGAAGTCCTCAACCGGGCTGGCTATGCCTCTCCGATCCGCACGCCACGCGGCCGGGACATCCTCGCCGCCTGCGGACAATTGCGCTCTGAAAGCGTCAAGAAATCCGCCGCCGAAAAACGCCGCGAAGCATTGGCCGCCGCTGAATCCAGCACGGTTTGAATCAAGACAACTTTCTCGCCTCAGCCGCACGCTCCACTAGTGATAGAAACGCCTCATGGTCCGGCAACTCGGCCCGGGCCTTCATCACCACTTGACTAAGGTCCGGGATGCTGGCGCGGGAGTGGGTTGCTCCCTTCACGTATCTCATGCCATGCAGAATGAATTCATAGCTGTCGCGAGCGAAAAGCCTGTCGGCGCCCGGAAAGTCAAATTGGCCTGGCCCCCGATGCTTCCAAAGCTCCAATCGATCCCGCAGGTCATCGACAATCACCTCGTCAGAGGTCGCAGCTCGCCAGAATGCAGTATCTCGACGATTTGAAATGACGTAGTGTAGGTTCAGAAATCCCAATATCTCATCATACAAATCGTTTGTGATGCGGTTGTAGTATCGCATGGTTGCCTGAGGCGCGGACTCGAAATCGGCTAACATGTTTGCAATCGCCAGCCCCGCGAATTCGATAAGATACAGGCCGGATGATTCCAGTGGCTCCAAGAAGCCGTCCGAAAGTCCAACCGCAACACAGTTCCCCTTCCAGCTGACCTCCCGCTTCCCACTAGCGAAACGGATGTGCCTTGCTTCCAACTCATCGCTATGCGCGCCTTCATACTGGCGTAGCGCGGCTTCGGCCGCGGTTTCGTCGAGGAACTGGCTGGAATACACATACCCGATGCCCCGACGCGACTGAAGATTGATATCCCACTGCCACCCAGCCTCCCGTGCCGTCGCTTTCGTGTATGTTAGTATGCGTTCTGGTCGGTACACATCATAAGGCACGCGCATGGTTACGGCGCGGTCGCACAAAAGATGCTTCTCAAACGACCGGACAGGCACGTCCAGCGCTCCGCCAAGTAGTACAGAACGAAACCCCGTGCAATCAATATAAAGATTTGCGGTGAGGTCATCGCCTCGGTCGGTTTTTACGCCTGCAATCAACCCCTCCGGCGACACTATCACGTCCACCACGTTCCCCAACCTGTATTCTATACCGTTGGCCTGCCCGAAGCTAGACAGGCGCGCCGCCAGTTTGATGGCGTCGAGGTGGTAAGCATACGGAAAGCTTGCTTGATACTGAGGATGTCGTGGAGACTTCGGCGCAGTATTGAAGTCAGCCAATTGTGTCAGGACGGAAAAATGCCGGTCGAACGGGAGACCATTTTGCGCAGACCATGCAATTGCGGCCGTGTCTGACTGAGGGCGAGGCCTCCGATCAAACGGATGGTCGTAAGTCTCGCCCAAATTCCAGTCTTTGAAGCGGATCAGAGTCTTGAATGTCGCCTCTGTTGACTCCAGAAAATCCTGCTCTGGAAGCCCTATATCGTTCAGGGTACGTCGGATCGTTGGTACAGTGGCCTCCCCCACACCGATCGTGGGTATATCAGGGGACTCGACCAGCACGATGCGAGTGTCGCGCCCGGTTCGACGACAATGCGCATTCAACAGATTGGCGGTGATCCAACCCGCGCTTCCGCCTCCCACGATCAGGACTGACTGAACCATTTTTTGCCTCCAACGACCCTGTTCATGATATAGCCCGCAGGATTATGTAGGGGTCAATCGCAGACGACAGCCCCTTTCTGATCAATCGGCTCTCAATCGGTGAATACGTTGCTGGGCGTCCGCCAGAATATCGGCAATAGCCTTGCGGTTTGCAGCATTGTCAGGGTCAGACCTGACTGTATCGCGTACGGTGTGTCGTAGCCTGTGCATTGCACCGCGTACATCTTCCGGATCTTCCGGCCGTTCACTTTCCTGCAGTGCCGCGAGGCGTTCGGCGATCGCCTGCAAGGTCTCGGTGTTTGCCTCATGTTCGGCTTGGCCAGCTTTGGTCAATTGGAACATCCGGCGCTGACCATCCAGTTCTACCTTGACCAAACCGAGGTCCAGCAGCGCTTCAAGTGCAGGATAGATGACGCCGGGGCTGGGCACATATGCGCCACCCGTCCGGCTTTCGATCTCGCGGATCAGGTCATATCCATGACGCGGCTCGCTGGTGAGCAGATCCAGGATCAACACGCGCAGGTCACCATGATTTAGGGGGCGGCGTCGCCGACCTCGTGGGCCATGTCCCTGTTTTCGTCCGTGTCGCATTCTCATCCGTCCCCCAAATCCATCACCTCTGTCTCCGGCGCCTTTGTGGCGGCGGGCGTTCTGTTGGTTTTCTCGATATCTCATTTGTTGTCCTTTCGATATATCTGAATTGTATATTGTATCGATATATCGAAATTCAAGTTTCGTTATATCGATAATATGAGATTCCATCTCAACCTTGCTGAGATGTACGTGGCGCTACCTCTTTCCACCGGCTAATCTGGCGAAATGAGATTCCTGATTTTCACCTTGCTCTGCGCCTGTCTGATACACGCCTGCGCCCGCGCTCAGCCCCAAACTGAGTGCGAACAACGTATCCACCTGGATCAGCCCTACACGGTCTGCACATTCGCCGCGGAAACGCCGGTACGTCTCTGGCTGTCCGGTCCGGATGGCGCGCCATTCGGACAGTTTGACCGGCTTTCAGCGCACCTGGCCACACAGGATCAAACGCTTGTCTTCGCCATGAATGCGGGCATGTATCATCAGGATCGCCGGCCCGTTGGCCTCTACATCGAAGACGGGGTTCAGACTGCCCCGATTGTCACGCGTGAAGTGCCTGGCAATTTCGGAATGCTGCCCAATGGCGTGTTCTGGATTGATAGCGCCGGCGCCGCGCATGTCACCGAAAGTCGCGCCTTCGATGCGCTTTCGCCGGACGCCATCCACGCCACCCAGTCCGGCCCGATGTTGGTGATCGATGGCGACCTGCACCCGAACTTCAATCAGGACGGCCCAAGCAAGAAACGCCGGAATGGGGTCGGCGTCGGCAAGGACGGCACCTTGTATTTCGCAATCAGCGATGTGCCCGTGAATTTCCACAGCTTTGCAACACTGTTCCGCGACGAGTTGGGAGCGCCAAACGCGCTGTTCCTCGACGGATTCATCTCAAAACTCTATGCGCCTGGTATTGGTCGAAACGAGACAGGGCTCGACATGGGCCCCATCATCGGCGTCGCGCGCCCGACCAAAAACGACTGACCCGAAACCGCCTGCATGCTAGTATGGATTTCTGTCGACGGGAGGAATGACCCATGCTGACCGACACGATCCTGCTTCTCTTCGGCCTCTACTTCATGGCGGCGGGCGCTGGTCTGCTGACCGATCCCCTGCGCGTCGCCAAGATGATCGACGACCTCGAGGCCAGCCCGGCGATCGGCTTCCTTTGCGGCGCTGTGATGCTGTTTTCCGCGGGCGGAACCTTGTCGCTCCAGAACAGTTTCACCAACATCTCTGACGGGTTGGCGACGCTGCTGCTGGCTGGTGGACTGATCGAAGGCCTGTTGTTGGTCGCCTGGCCAAAGCCGATATGGGCGATTGCCCACTGGATGATGCCGGATGACGACCATCTGCGCGGCTTCGGGGTTGTTGCGCTCGCCATTGGGGCCGTGGTGTTTGCGCTCGGCGCGCTTTAGGCTCGTCACACAGAAGAATCGAAAGGAAAAGACATGTCGGCTGGCCCGGTGACCCTCTACGGATTGAAGAATTGCGATACATGCAAGAAGGCGCTGAAAGCCCTGGACGCTGCCGACAGGGACACCGCCTTCGTGGACATACGCGAAGAGGCCGACCTTGATCGGCTTGTGCCCGCCTGGCTCAAGGCCGTTGGCGCGGAGAAGCTGGTCAATCGCCGTTCGACCACATGGCGCACCTTGTCGGACGAAGAGAAATCCGGCGCGCTGGGCGATGGCGCAGCAGCCTTGCTCAAGGCCAATCCAACCCTGATCAAGCGACCCGTCATTGATACCGGCGCAGATATTCTTGTTGGGTGGGACAGTGGCGCGCAGCAGGCCCTGACGCAATGACCCTGGAGGAATACAATTCCTTTTGTGAGGGGCTTGGCCAGACCGAACATGTGGTACAATGGGGCGGGTCCCATGTGTGGAAGATTGGCAACAAGGTCTTCGCCATTGGAACACCCGATGGGGAACAGCTGGCGGCATGCACATTCAAGGTGCGCCCGATCAGCTTTCACATCCTGAAGGAACAACCCGGGTGCCAAGGTGCGCCCTATCTCGCCTCACGCGGCATGAAATGGATTCAGCGCTTCTCCGAAGAAACCCTGTCGGATGAGGACCTCAAGGAATATCTCACCGAATCCTTCCGGCTGATCGGCAGCGCGCTCAGCAAGAAAAAGCAGCGTGAACTTGGCCTGATCGACTAAACCAACCCGCGTGTCGCATTGACGCCAAGGCTGTGACTGGGCCATGCGCGCAGGACAGGAGCCAGCTATGTCCACCGCTTTCACGATTTCCGTCCCCGCCATGTTCAACGGCCCGCCGGGCTCCGCCAATGGTGGTATCGCTGCCGGACTTGCCGCCAGCCAGATCGACGGCCCGGCCGAGGTTTCCCTGCGTGCGCCACCGCCGCTGGAAACACCGATGCAGGTGATCAAGACAGATGACGGGTATGAAGTCCGCCATGGCGAGCAAACCGTCATGCTGGTGCGCCCGACCGAGGCGCTTGCTCCGCCCCCTGCTGCGCCGGGCTTCGAGATTGCCAAATCCGGCCCGGACCATTTCCCGCCGGTCGAAACGCACGCTTTTCCTGGCTGCTATGTCTGCGGGCCGGAACGCACCGAGGACGGCTTGTGCCTGTTCACCGGGAAACCTGACGGCTATGACGGCGTGACAGATGTCTGGACACCCGATGCCAGCCTTGCGGGCGAAGACGGCCTGATCCGCCCGGAAATCCTCTGGGCCGCGCTGGATTGCCCCGGCGCGTTCGCGATCGGCTTTCAGGACAATCCGATGGTGCTCGCCAAGATCGCCGCCCACATCCATGACCGGCCCGCCCCTGGCGATGAGTTGATCGTGGTCGGATGGTCTCTGTTCGATGATGGGCGCAAGCATGGCGCCGCGACCGGTCTGTTCACCCGCGACGGACGCCTGCTGGCACAGTCAGAGCAATTGTGGATCGAACTGAAACCGGCAGTCGCCTGAGCGATCAGCGCCTGCGGCGCGGGTTGAGATAAAGATTACGTTCCTGTGTGTCGAGTTCACGCACGGCCCGCCCCATGTGAAGTTGCTCGACCTCTCTCGCGACGTGCCTGCGCGCAGATCCATTGAATTTCAGCAGGGCACAGAATATCTGCAGGACGGCCTCCAGCTTTGCGTAGCTCTCGGCCGCATCCAGCTTCACGATCCAGGAACCACCCAGATTGATGATCCGGTGGTCAAGGCTGCCGATCTTCCGGCCCCGGTCATCATAGAGGCTGTAATCCGCGCCAATGCCGATCACATTGCGGCGGAGACGGTAGAAACGCGGCCCATTCTTCGTATCGATGAAGAAGGAAAATTTCTCCGGAAACAAGGGCCATTTGTGCGCCGAACGCTCCAATTGAATGATCTGGTCGTGGCGACTGATATTGACGGAATAAGCCGGGACCGGAACGCCCTTCGCCCCAATGCTCAATTGGAGTGAGCGCCCCATCAGCAGTTCGGCGGTCCCGCGCCAATGCATGCCTTCAGAGAAAAGCTTCAGCACAAGACGGCGCTTCATGCCCTCTTCGGTTTTCCACAATTCCTTCCGGTAGGCGAGAATCCCCGTCCGCTCGCGGCCATCCTTGACCTGCCCGAAAATTTCCATGTCCTTGGTGAACTGATCAGACGCAGCCTCGTGCTGGGTCCGCTTCATGATGCCAATCTCGGTCGGATTCAGATCCGTTGCCCAGAGGTCCACCTTGAACGTCTTGTATTTCGACTTCGCCTTGGTCTCCTCGGCAGGACCGAACGTCGCGGTAAAAGCCATTGGGCACGTCTCCGTCATCGGGTTCGCGCCCAACATGGCGATTCGGTGTCGCCATAAGGTTAACAAATCGCCCTCAGGCATTAAACAACTGCAGTTTCCGCAGTGGCCAGGCCCCTACCCCAATTGCGGCTGGCCGTTTGACGCCGATACGCCGCCATCCACCGGCAGGACGACCCCCGTCACAAAACGCGCATCCCGGCTTGCCAGAAAGGCGATCACATCCGCAACGTCGTCAGGTTCGCCGGGCCGCCCCATTGGTATTCGCTGCAGGAAGCGCTCCAGCAATCCATCATCATCCATGATGCCATCGGCCATGTCCGTCCTGGTCAGGCTTGGCGCGACCGCATTGACGCGGACACCCTCACCAGCAAGGTCCAGCGCCATACCCTTGGTCATCAGGCTGACACCGCCTTTAGACGTGTTGTATCCAAACATGCCCCAATCCCCTCCCAGACCGGAGACAGACGACACATTTACGATGTTGCCCTTCGACTTTTTCAGGTGTGGAAGCGCCGCTGTAACGGTGTTGAAGATTCCGCCGACATTGATGTCCTGCATCTTCTGAAAGTCGTCGCGTGACAGCTTTCCCGGTCGCCCCCCACGCGCAATGCCCGCATTGTTGACCAGCACGTCCAGGCGACCAAACGCATCAAGGGTCTCGGCCACCAAAGCATCGACGTCTTCAACCTTCGACACATCTCCAGCGACAATTTTTACCCGGTCACCCTCAATCTCGCTGGCGATCGACTCCAGTTTCTCCCGGGTCCGACCATTGAGAACCGTATTGTAGCCATCGCGAGCAAAGCGCTTTGCGGTTGCCGCGCCGATGCCCGATCCGGCGCCGGTGATTATAACTGTTGGGGCGTCTGACATGCTGGTCTCCAATCTGGCTTTGTCTTGTAAGCCAATGATTGGGGACCAACGCGGTTCCACTCCCTGTCATCCTGCCTGCAGCAATTCCTCCAACCGGATCAATGCGCTGCCCCAACCTTCTTGCGCCTCTTCCAGCAAGGTTGATCCGTCCAAAGCGACGGTTTGCAGGGTCACAACCAGACGCGTGCCCGCCCCTTCGGCCAGAAACTCTGCAGTAACAAGGCTGGCTCCTTCCAGCGCATCCATGGAAGAAATGATCTCCGTATAGACAATCCGTTTATCAGGAAGGATGTCATGATACCGCCCGCGTACCACGGCGACAGCCTCATCGCCAGCAAGGCAGGTCGTCACATCTTCTCCGCCTACGGTAAAGTCAGCTGCATCGATACGCATGTCGATCTCATCCGAAGGCGATCCCCAGACCTTGCGCTGGTCTGGATCGGCCCAGGCGGCGAAGACGCGCGCGGGTGAGGCCGACAGGCCTTTTTCAAGCGTAGCAGTTCCATGCTGAGCGGTGTGATGGGTCATGTCAGGTGTCCTTGTTGGGGTCGTTCTCGTTCAGGAAATCATCAAGCCGGTCGAGCCGTGCAGACCAGGCCTGTTCATATTGCGTGATCCAGTTCTTCAGCTCCGCAAGACGGGCGGCTTCCAGTCGGCAAAGCCGGACCCGTCCCTTCTTGCGGCTGGACACCAGACCGCCAGCCTCCAGCACTTTGAGGTGCTGCAAGAAGGTCGGCAGGGCCATGTCATAGGGTTCGGCCAGTTTCGACACCGGCGCCTCGCCAAGCGCCAGTTGCGCCAGAACTCCGCGCCGTGTGGCATCCCCGAGGGCGTGGAAGGCCCGGTCGAGGGCGGATGAATCGGAAGAAGAATAGTTAGCCATATAGCTATCTATCTCGAAGCGCGCAAAGGCGTCAAGTCACTTAGTAATTCTACTAACTATTTTGTCGCCACAGTGAGTGCCACCCACAACGCCCCAGCAAAACAAGGTATTCGCAAAGCGCAGCACACCGGCTAGATTCTCCCGACCCATGCTTTCCCGGAGGATTTATGCGCCTGAAACTTGCCGCCCTGCTGGCCGCGACCGCCTGCTTCATTCCAGCCGCGCTGGCCGATTGCCCGGCTGACCATCACCAGCAATTGGTGCGCAAGCTGCAATCCCTTCAGGCTGCGGGCGAAAACGTGGACACCGGCGCCGTATACGAGGATCTGAAAGCTGACTTCGCGAATTGCCCCAACGACTATCAGGGCATCGCAATGTCTATCCATCTGATGACATCGGCTGTGGCACGCGAAACCGACCCCGTTGCGAAGATGGAGCAGATCAACTTCGCGTTCAAAATGCTGCGCCAGGCCTCCGACACATATGATTCCAAGATGCAGCCTTTTACCTACACAGACGAAAGCGGCGCTGAGCAAAGCTTCTGGGCGTGGGGCCATGCGCGCAACGCGCTGGGCCTGACGTTCCTGCCCCACCTCGTCCTGCTTGCCGAGTCCGGTCATGTCGAGCCGAGCCTGACCGGAGGCGCCCCTGCTGTATGCCCCTATGGAGAGACGCCGCGTTTGTCAGACGAGGTGGAAGGCCGATTCTGGGTCAAGCTGCTGGAGGCTTCTTCGAAATTCGGAACCGCTGGCCTGGGAGATGAGGACGATCTGAAATTCTACGACCAGAATCTCGCCGTCTATGATCGGCGGGTCGAGTTTGCGAAGAATCGCCTCTCGTCGCTCGCGAAAGCCTGCCCCGCAAGTGAAACCCAATTCCTCTATGATCGCGCGAGAGTCATGGGCCAGTGGGCGCAGTATTCTGACCGTCAGGCCAATCAGATCAAACTGGCAATTGAGGACTTCCGAGTGGACCGCGACCGGCGCGAAATCGTGTCTCAGCTGCGCGAAGACTTGCTCGATCAGCGCAATGCGCGCGCCCGCGACGCGGCCGAGGCCTACAACGCGTTCTACGCCTCGAAGGCGAAGACCGGCTCGCATCTCGAGTTCCGTCTTGGTGACGAGCAAACATATATTGATGTGACGGGCTGGTCGAAGACCCCGTAAAGCCGCCAGACCGCCACCGGCAGAAAGCCCTCTTTCAATCGCCACGTGATTGGACTAGTTTGCACCGCATCCGAGGGGCGCGTCTGGTAAGCGCTGAGATTGGGCTGATGCCGCCCGAGCACCCTTTGAACCTGATCCGGTTTGCGCCGGCGTAGGGACGGAATGCGACAATGGGCAAATCTGCCCGGATTCCCCCCATGCCGAATGGTGCAGGCCTCAACGCTCGCGAGGATGCGCCATGAACAAGCCCGCCGATCAAAGCCAGTTCGAGACCCCCAAAGTCACCACCGGTCCCCTGCCCGCCAGCCGCAAGGTCTATTCCCATCCTGCCGATGCGCCTGACATCGCCGTGCCGCACCGCGAGATTGACCTTCACCCTTCCGCGAACGAGCCGGCCGTGCCCGTCTATGACACGTCCGGCCCCTATACCGATCCGTCCGTCACCATTGATGTCGAAAAAGGCCTCGCCCGCGACCGGCGCGCCTGGGTGCTGGAGCGCGGCGGCGTCGAGGAATATGACGGCCGCGATGTGAAGCCGGAAGACAATGGCGGCGCCACCGGCAAATATCTGGCCCGCGAATTCCCCGTGAAGCACAAGCCCCTGCGCGGCCTGCCCGGTCACAAGGTGACGCAATACGAATTCGCCAAGGCAGGCATCATCACGAAAGAGATGATCTATGTCGCCACGCGCGAGAACATTGGCCGCGCGAAAGCCGCAGAGGGCGCCGCAGAGCAGATCGCACAGGGCGAGAGCTTTGGCGCGCACATCCCGGAATTCATCACACCGGAATTCGTCCGCGAGGAAATCGCCGCTGGCCGCGCGATCATCCCGTCCAATATCAACCATGCCGAGCTGGAGCCGCAGATCATCGGCCGGAACTTCCTCGTGAAGATCAATGCCAATATCGGCAACTCCGCCGTCGCCTCATCAGTTGAGGAAGAAGTCGACAAGATGGTCTGGGCCATCCGCTGGGGCGCCGACAATGTGATGGACCTGTCCACCGGCCGCAACATTCACAACACGCGCGAATGGATCATCCGCAACTCCCCCGTCCCGATCGGCACGGTGCCGATCTATCAGGCGCTGGAAAAGGTGGACGGCGTCGCCGAAGACCTGACCTGGGAAGTCTATCGCGACACGCTGATCGAACAGTGCGAACAGGGCGTCGACTATTTCACCATCCATGCCGGCGTGCGCCTCGCCTATATCCACCTGACGGCAGACCGCGTGTGCGGCATCGTCTCGCGCGGCGGCTCGATCATGGCGAAATGGATGCTGGCCCACCACAAGGAAAGCTTCCTCTACGAACATTTCGAGGACATCTGCGACATCATGCGCGCCTATGATGTCAGCTTCTCCCTCGGCGACGGCCTGCGCCCCGGCGCGATTGCAGACGCCAATGACGCGGCCCAGTTCGCAGAACTGGAAACCCTTGGCGAGCTGACAAAGATCGCCTGGGACAAGGGCTGCCAGGTGATGATCGAGGGGCCGGGCCATGTGCCCATGCACAAGATCAAGGTGAACATGGAGAAACAGCTGCGCGAATGCGGCGAGGCCCCCTTCTATACGCTGGGGCCGCTCACCACGGACATCGCGCCCGGCTATGACCATATCACCTCCGGCATCGGCGCAGCGATGATCGGCTGGTATGGCACGGCCATGCTCTGCTATGTGACGCCCAAGGAGCATCTCGGCCTGCCGGACCGGGACGATGTGAAAGTCGGCGTCGTCACCTACAAGCTCGCCGCCCACGCCGCCGACCTCGCCAAGGGCCACCCCGCCGCGCAAATCCGCGACGATGCGCTTTCCCGCGCGCGCTTCGAGTTCCGCTGGGAAGACCAGTTCAATCTCAGCCTCGACCCCGAAACCGCCCGCGACTTCCACGACCAGACCCTCCCCAAAGACGCCCACAAGGTCGCGCATTTCTGCTCCATGTGCGGCCCCAAATTCTGCAGCATGAAGATCACGGCGGAGGTCCGCGACTACGCCGCGAACATGAGCGAGAACGAACGGACCGATCTGGAGAAGCAGGCCGCAGAAGCGCGCAAGGGGATGGAGGAAAAGAGCGCGGAATTCATCGCACAGGGCGCGGAGATTTATGTACGGTAGAGACGCCATAGCTTCTCTCCTGATTATCTAGACAACCCCGAAAAATCCCCCTAAAGGTTGCTCAAAATTTCACCCCTGGAGAGAGGCATGGCAAGACCACCTAAGTTAGAAGTGTCAGCGATCAACATTCGCATATCAACTGATGAAGATCGCGACTACAGCGCACTAATTGCTACCCTCGCGGAGCAAAGAAAAGGCGTACGCGTATATGGCGATTCATATGTAGCTATCAGCTATTTTGATGAATCATCGAAGATGGGAATCCTGTCAAAATATACGGAGATCGACATTGATGGAGATTGGTTCGATCTAGAAGATTTTGACGCAGCACCGCCAGAAAAATTGGACGAAATCAGCATTCCTGAATCTCTACGCCCAAACCTTGCACAATTTTACTTCAAATTAGACGAGGACAGCCATGTCGTTTTGTTTTCAAGCTACTCGGCTTCCAAGTCTTTAAGTGCTCGGTCATTGGAAACATACTTCGCTCAAGCTCTTCGCTGGTCGGTCATTAGTCAAAAGTTCGGAAGAGTGGAAGCTGATATCATCAAGAGCTATGATGAAGCTGAAATGCTACTCCGCATGCCCCACCTTAAAGAGATGCGATTTATTATTGGCCGACCCAATACAGACATCGGACGCGGATTGGCGGAAGAAATTGAAGAACGGTTAGAACGGGAAAATGGCGACGAATACGAGGAGGTGGTTAGGACCAAAACTGAGAAGGATTTGGTGCCAACAGAAAGATCTTTCAACCTTGCAATCGTCGCGTCTGAGAATGGCAAAGTGCAAACAAAAAGCCTTGTTAATGGCATCGTGACCACCCATACGACTGAAGACTCTCCACTAGTTGAAAAAGACACCTATGATCCCGAAGTCCAATCCGAACTGAGCGTGTTCAATCGCCTTGCTTCGACCTTGATATCGAAAGTCAATCAAATGAGAGATAGACTGAGAGAAAAGACAACAGACCCGAATGGCTGAGACAAATCGATCTAACTTATTTGGGAACTTGAACGATGTCTATTCTGCCGTGGGCGGCATTCGGGCGATCATGTTCTCATCTTACTTTGGATTGGCCGTGGCGCTCGCCGCCAGCAGTTGGCGTTCCATAATAGTAGAAAACGATGTTGAACGATGGACTTCAACAGTTCTGGCAATATTTCCCAGCTTAGCAGGGTTTTCGATCGCAGCATTCGCGCTCTTATTTGCGCTGTTGGATGAACACACCAAAAGAATTCTGAGTAAACCGAGTGATCGCTTTAACGGAAAGTCCCCGCTAATCATGGTCGTGGGAATCCTCACACATGCGCTCATCATACAAATTATAACGATTCTTTATGCACTCGTTTACCAAGAACGACCGCTGCCAGACTTTTGGGGAGTCGGAGAAACTACGAACCGCGCATTGGCTTTTCTTGGTGTATGGCTACTTTTTTATGGCATTCTTCTGATGATCGCTGTTGTGCTCACCATTTTTAAGATGGTGGAATTGCTCAATAAGCCCAGAAGCCACCCTCCTATGTAAAAAAGCGATGCTCGGCATTGCGGTAAAGCGGGTTAGCGTCAGCGTAATCCGCCATTTCATGCGCAGAGTTGGCGGGCCATGACCACTCTAGCCCCTCCCTTCCATTGCCACCCCCCACCCCCAGCGCTAATCCCTCCGCCATGACAGACACACCCTCCACCTCCGCCCGCCTCGACGAGCTTGAAATGCGTGTGGTCCATCAGGACCAGACGATTGAGGATTTGAACGCCGCCATCACGGCGCAATGGAAGCTGATCGAGCGGCTGGAGCGGCAGGTGGCGCGCCTTGCCGAGCGCGTGGCGGACGCCGAGCAGTCCGCCGGCCAGGCCGCCCCCGTGGACCGGCCCCCGCCGCATTACTAGCGCAACCCGCCAGTCCCTCCACGTCTCAACCTTGTCATCCCGGAATTTGCGGCAGCAAATATCCGGGACCCAGCAGCATGGGTGATTTTCGGCAGGATGGGTCCCGGATAAGCGCTGCGCGCTTTCCGGGATGACAAACTTCCCTCTCTCCGTATCTCCGGCGCTGCGAAGGGATGAAGCGAATGCACTGCATTCGCCCCGCAGCAGGCCCAAGCGCAAGCGCAGGGCGCGGAGTCCCCTGCGGCAGGCTCCGCGCCCTCACCGCGGGAGACCCCGGCGTCCGCCGGGGATGCGGTGTTGATGGCAATCGACGCCCCCCTTGCCGTGCCCCCAAAGCTGCCTAGACTGATTTCCATCCATAAAGGGGAGGAGACGACATGGCCCGGCTTTCCATTTTCACGGCAGCGATCATCACGGCGACACTGGCCGCACCATCGGCGCAGGCCGGCCCGGACGAATATCTCGGCGAGATCCTGACCGTCGGCTTCAATTTCTGCCCGCGCGGCACGCTGGAGGCGGATGGCCGCCTGCTGCCGATTTCGCAGAATACCGCCCTCTTCTCCCTGCTCGGCACCATGTATGGCGGGGATGGGCGCACCACATTTGCCCTGCCCGATTTGCGCGGGCGGGTTGTCGTCGGCGCGGGCCAGGGCCCCGGCCTGACAGAGCGCCGCCTGGGTGAGCGCGGCGGCGTTGAGACTGACATGGCCGCCCCGGCGCTGGCCGATACGGGCGATGGCGATGCGCTGGGCGACTCCTCCGTGGGCAACAACATGCAGCCTTATCTTACACTGAAACAATGCGTCGTGACGCAGGGCATCTTCCCTTCACGGAACTGATCAACCCGCACCAATTCGTCTGATAAGCGGGTATGCCATGCTCGGCTCATGGACCCGCGCTACCGCCCCTTTTACCAGCATGTCTGGGCCTTTTGCTGGCCCATTCTGTGGTGGAACCTTATGCGCCTTGCCGCCGTGCAGCGGAAGGTGAAGCGGAACATATGGGTGACGGTTACGCGGACCGGGCAAATCCGCGTTCGCTATATTGCTGATGCGCCGGTGCGGCGTGTTCTGCCGGAATGGTCCGCGCGCTGGGAACGGCCCAGCCTCGCCAGCGACCTGCCCGCCTGCCTTGCGGCGTTGCTGCCATGCCCCTCGCGGTTGGCCGTGGATGCGTCATGGGCGGGCCATGCCAAAGGGGAACGTCCCCTGGCCGGCGCCGCGCGCATTGCCCGCGCCCCGCCCTGAATCCCCAAACTGATCGAAATTTGCCTTTTTGCGCCCGGATGGCCCCGCCATGCCGGCCGCACGTGCTGCGTCAAATGTCAGGCGGCAGGCCGGCGGGCACGGCGCACGGGGGATTCTAGCGGAACCTGGTCACACCATTGCGCATCGCCGGTCATGTCACACAGAATGGCGCACAACGTCTCGCGCAGCTCATCCCGCCGCGCCTGCAACGCCTCGCGATTGCTGAACGCGTCATCCTCGATACTGGATTCCGCCTCCGCCAGGGCGTGCGTCACGTCTTCGAACTCCTCGGCAAGGCGACGGAATTCCGGATCGGTTGAGGTCAGTTCGAAGATTTCCGCGATGACATCGGGAAATTCGCCTGCCAGTCCTGCAAATGAATGTGCCAATTGCTAGTCCCCACTACAATCGATTGCATTTCTAGTAACACCATAAGGTTGAAGAGTCTTCCCCTAATTCGCAAATAAGGGGAAAAATAGCAGTTGGATCGTCTAAAGGTCGCCTTCGGACTTGCCCGATTGCTTCCAGAGCCAGGCTGTCAGGCCCGCTCCGATCAGCAGCAAGGTGGCGAATCCGACCAGCGCCGCAATGGCCAGGGCATCAACGCTGAGGTTTCCCATTGCCCGCTCCTCTCCGTGCTGTTCAGGCCGTTGCGCCCAGAATGCGGTTGATCTCGTCCTTGATCATCATCCGCTGTTTGCGCAGCCGCGTCTGGAACGCATCACTGGCGGGCTCAATATCGGTTTCGATGCGGTGAATCTGGCGATTCAGCTCATGGTATTCATCCGCCAGACGGGCGAAATGCGCATCCGTCTGCTTCAGCTCGTGAATTCGGTCGGCGGCGTCCGGAAATTCCTCGGCGAGCTCGTGCGGCGTATGAGACATAGAGAAATTCTCCCTGATTGGCTGTGTCTGCCAATCATGTGCTCATGACGCCCGCTCCATCGGAATCGGGGGAAATACGTAGTGGCTGCGCACGCCCGTGATCGACTATTTTTCGCCGAACAGCCCCGATTGCTGCCCGCCGGGATTTGGCAGGCCAAGCCTCTCATAGGCCAGCGGCGCCGCAACCCGGCCCCTCGGCGTACGGGCGACATAGCCTTTCTGCATCAAATAGGGCTCGATCACATCTTCCACCGCATCACGCGCTTCAGACAGCGCCGCCGCCAGCGTCTCCACGCCTACCGGCCCGCCCGCATACGTCTTCACCAGCGCGTGCAGATAGCGACGGTCCAACGCATCAAGACCATCGGAGTCGATCTCAAGCCGCTTCAACGCGCTCGCCGCCGCTTCCTTTGTGATCGTTCCGCCGTCCGCCTCTGCAAAGTCACGCACCCGGCGCAGAAGGCGTAGCGCGATGCGCGGCGTGCCACGCGCACGGCTAGCGATTTCGATCGCGCCATCCTCTGTAATCGGAGCCGTCAATTTACGCGCCGCCGCCATGACGATGCGGGCGAGTTCCTCCGGTTCATAAAACTCAAGCCGGAGCGGAATGCCAAACCGGTCCCGCAATGGTGTGGCCAGCAGCCCCGCTCGGGTCGTCGCGCCAACCAGTGTGAAAGGCGCAAGATCAAGACGCACAGACCTTGCCGACGGCCCCTCCCCGATCACAATGTCGAGCGCGTAATCCTCCATGGCTGGATACAGGATTTCCTCGACAACTGGCGGCAGGCGATGGATTTCGTCAATGAACAAAACATCGTTCGGCTCAAGATTTGTCAGGATCGCCGCAAGATCACCGGCCTTGGCAATGACTGGGCCTGACGTCGCACGAAAGCCTACGCCCATCTCCTTGGCAAGTATCTGCGCAAGCGTTGTTTTCCCCAGCCCCGGCGGCCCGAACAGAAGCACATGATCAAGCGCCTCTTCGCGTTTCTTCGCCGCATCAACATAGACTTTTAGGTTCGACTTCGCCTTGCGCTGGCCGACATAATCGTCAAACGCTTGCGGTCGCAGCGCGCGGTCCAGCGCGTCGCCGCCTTGCGCGTTCGGATCAGACAGAGCGCCCTCGCGGCTCATTTCGCGAGCTCCTTCAGCGCCGCCTTGATCAGCTGGCTGACATCCTCATCGCCCGCATCCTTTGCCGCACTGGCCACTGCGCGCGCGGCATCAGCCTGAGCATAACCAAGATTGACCAGCGCCGAGATCGCTTCGCTGCGCGCACCTGTCGCAGCGGCCACTGGCTTACTCGCAAGTCCGGCCACCCTGGCCGTTTCGAACTGACCGAACCGCCCCATTGGTGGTGGCTTCCCGGCCAATTCGCCCGTGATGCGCTCAGCCAGTTTCTTGCCCACGCCCTTTGCGCGCGTCAGCACAGACGCGTCACCAAGCGCGATTGCATCCATCAGTTCGGCCGGCGTGATCGCATCAAGAATTGCCATTGCCGCCTTGCCTGCAACGCCGTGCACATCTTGCAGCCGGACAAACCAGGCGCGTTCCTCATCCGTACCGAAACCATAAAGCGTGATCGCCGCTTCGCTCACCTTGGTCTCGACATGCAGCACCGTATCATCGCCTGCGTGCAGTTTCGACAGGAGTCGCGCGCCGGCCATGCAGACATAGCCGACTCCATTTACATCAATCAGAACATGATCCGCGCCGAGGGCGGCGACGGTGCCAGTCAACCTGCCAATAATCATGCCGCGCCCCGCTTCACATCCAGCGGCAGATGGTGCGCCGTGCAGATCGCACAGGCCAGCGCATCCGCCGAATCCGATTTCATCTCCCCCGCCCGGGGCAACAGGCGCTTGACCATAAAGGCCACCTGATCCTTGTCTGCCGTGCCCGTGCCGACAATCGCCAGCTTGATCTTGCGTGGGGCGAATTCCGCGACCGGCACCCCCGCCATGGACAGCGCCGCCATTGCCGCGCCGCGCGCCTGGCCAAGTTTCAGCGCCGAGCGCGGGTTGGCGTTGACGAGCGTTTCCTCAACGCCGGAGGCATGAGGACCATAATGCCGGGCCAGTTCGCCGACGGCCTCGAATATGCCGCCAAGCCGTTCTGACATGGCAAGACTCGAGTCCACCGAGATCACCCCATGTGCGATATGGGCAAGCCGTGCGCCGGTCTGCTCGATAACGCCCCAGCCCGTATGGCGCAGGCCGGGATCAATCCCCAGAATTCGAATCGTCGCTGTCATGCCCTCCACCCTATCAGGATGGAGGGTTAAGAACAGCTTGCGTTTTCGCTATTTGTTCACATCCGCTGCAATGGCGTTTCCCTATTCGCTTTCCCGGGGAACCAGCACGGAGTCGATCACATGAACGACGCCATTGCCGCCCTCGATATCGCTTTCCAGTATGCTTGCCTGATTGATCATCAGCTCGCCGCCGCCCATGTCGCGCAGGGACAGGTCGAGCCCGTTCAGGCTGGGTGTCGGCACGCCGTCTTCCTCTGCGGGCACGTTGGAGGCGCGGAGATCGCCTTCCACAATATGATATTCCAGCATGCGGACCAGCCGGTCGACTTTCTCAGGGCGGAGATAATCCTCCAGCTGGCCTTCGGGCAGCGCGTCGAAGGCCTCATTGGTGGGCGCGAACACGGTATAGGGCCCGCCGGTTGCGAGCGTCTCGTCCAGGCCCGCGGCCTCAACCGCACCATAGAGCGTAGACAGGCGCGGATCAGCGGCCAGCGTGTCCACGACGTTCGGGCCGGAGGTCACCATCTGGTCCCGGTCCATTGTCTCGGTATAGCTCTCGCTGTCATTCATATCGGGGTCAGCCTCTACGGGCGGCGTAATATCGACATCATCCGCATAGGGCTGCACTGGGTCTTGCGGCATTGGTGTATCTGGCGCGTCACCCGAACAGGCGGCGAGCATGAGGGCGGCAACAGCAGGGACAATCATTTGGCGTTTCATCAGCGGGGATCCTTTCCTCCGGCAAGCAGTCTTCAGGTAACGCGTACCTTGCGATTTGGTTCATCAGGGCGAGACGCAATTCACGCGCTCAATGAGGACTTTCCATGGCCGGACGCGGGCGGTTCATGGTCCAGTTGACCACGCCGCGCACAGAAGGATTGGGCGCGCACCAGATCTCGCCCGTTTCGGTAATGATCGTGACCCAGATGAGATTGTGCTCCTGGCCATAATCGATGACGCCGATGGCATAGCCCTCACCGCGATCTTTCACAGTCAGGGGGATGGGCGGATTGAGCTGGGTGAACATGGATTGAAACTTTCAGGATTGAGTTGTGGGACAAACGCCAGCGCGCGACAAAGGTTGCGCGGCGCGAGCCTCCCACGCGCAAAAAATTCCCGCTTGCCAGACGCCGCATTCGGGCGCATATCGCGCCGCCGCCGGGAGCTGCGACAGGCGCGGGCCGGGCGGTGGAGCCAGGAATATTCCATGTCAGATTCGTCGTTCGACTGTGTGTCCTGCGGCGCCTGCTGTTTCAGCCGGAACCCCCGCTATCTTTCCCTGCTGCCGTGGGATGCCGGGCGCAGCCTGCCCGCGGACAGCCTGTTTTCCGAACAGGGCCAGACCTTTGTAAAGTTCGAGTGCGGCCATTGCGTGCATCTGGACCTGTCGAACGGCAAGGCGGCGTGCGGCGTGTATGAAGACCGGCCCGAAGCCTGCCGGGCCTTCCGTGCGGGGAGCTTTGAATGCGTCAAGGCCCGCCGCGCCAATGGTATCATGGGTGAACGCGTCCGCCCCGTCGCGGCCTAGGCGATGGCCATGCCATCGCGATCCCCCTCTAGCTCCCCCTTTGCAAGGGGGAGAACGACCCTCAAGCAAGGCGGTTGCTGTCTGCGTTCCTCCCCCTGCAAGGGGGAGGACAGGTGGGGGTCTGCGATGTTCCCTCCAGCACAAACATCCGGACTGGCCGCAACCATCCGGGTATCCTGTAGTCCAGCTCCGTCTGGCGAAGCCGTCGGCGCGGCGGGCGCCGTGGCGCTCCGCCTGATGATTTGTAGATGGCTACGGAATGGAGCGTTACCGCCCGCCGCGCCGGACAGGGTCTTCAGCGGACACCTCGAAAGGGCCCAAGGTCCCGGGTCTTCGTTACCGGCGCCGCGCGAACACTGCCCCCGTGCTTTTCACACGAAAGGCGCATCCGGGGAGGCCTTACTCCCGTGCGTCCGGACGAGGCGGATTCCCAACCGAGCTTCCTCGGCTCACCCTGGCCTGACCTGCCTAGGACCGTGCGGGACCGTATATCTCCCGCAAAGCCCATCCTGTCCCTGACCCCACAACCAGAACGGCACCTGATCCGGCTCCTGTGAGGGCAGGAGGGAAGTATGGAGTGGGGAGCTATCAGACGGATTGGGGGAGGCGCACAGGCCGCCAAATACCACCTCCCCGGCGCATGCCGAGGCCTCCCGCCGTTAGAGCGCGGAGCCAGCCGCAGGAGACTCCGGCATGCGCCGGAGAGGAGGGGAACCGCCTAGGGGTGAGCAGAGTGGCGGGTTGCGCTTGGCTAACCTGCCCTACAGCTTTACGTTAAAAGCATTTGATTGATGTTTTTGACAGCAAGCAAGTCCAAGAGTCACTTGAGCCTTTCTCGATTGTACCTTCGCGTAGCCCATACAGAGTTAGTGAATCTTCTACGGAATCGATAACTGAAATCTAAGCCCGCCTCATGCAGTTGACGTTTCTGAATGTCGTAAGGCAAGCCATCGACGTTCAAGCTCATCAACTCGACGATTATCTTCTCCGTCTTTTCATCAATCTGGGACCAAACATCCGGATTGAAATAGGTACACTCGCAATGTTCTAGACACAGCTGCAGGCTAAATTCAAAGAGATTGTTCTTCGCCCATCGAAATCTATCAAGAAGAGGCTTCACGAGATGATTGCATCCTCGAAACCAGGCAAAGGCAACCCGAACCCCAAATGCTGTCGGCAGCACACTGAATAGTATGTTCCGAAAAACGCGACCATCGTAGGAATCTCTATGGCGAAAGTACACTGGAAATGCTTCGGGATTAACCACACCAATTCCGGCGAAGAAGGGCAAACAATCAAGATCGAAAGCAAAGAACTGTATACTTTCTTCACGATCTTCCATCATTGACCAAAGGCTATCAAAATCGAAGAAACTATCCCGCAAACCAATAGTTGTACGCAGAGCAATTCTCTCGACATTCCCGTCCGAAACGAAATTGCTGCCCGTTGTGAAATACGAATCAAAGATCAGCTTGTTGGCAGTTTTTTTTGTGATCTCTTGGGCCATGGCCCGGAAGAATAACAGCTGCATATTCTCTGGGGTTGGATCAAATTCTTTTTTGTCTATCGAAACGAACAGGTCACGATCGTGTGTGGCACAAAACCCTTTGAATGCCGTTGCAGCTCGCACGCCGATTTTCGCAGGTGAATACCTCTGATCGTCGTCCATCTCGGAGGGATCATTTTTGAGTCTGTACAACTCACCACTCTGACAAATGGTTCGTAAAACGCTCGCGGATAAAGTGTGGGACTGAACAGGTTTGGATTCACACAACCCAAACCTGTTCAACATACAGGGGAGATCAGCGATAGCCTGCTTTGCTTCTCTCCGAATATTTATCAACTCGCCGAGCTGATTCTTAGTGACCAGACGATTCATGGATAGCAATGTATAGCAGAACAGGGTGGATGACTATCTAACTCATCCACCTCAGCACACGGGGTTCAATCGGGTTCGTGAAGTCGCGGCCTTCTGTCCGGCATTCCGTCCACTCACGTTTTAGCCGCTGGTACCATTTGGCCTGAATGTCGATGTCGTCGATCCACATCATCGCCTTCTGGTGGGCCATGCCCTGGTTTTGCAGATCCACCATGTCGCCATCCTGGCGCAGGAATTTGCGGGCCATCGGCTTGGCGATCGGCACGGCGAGGTGCAGCAGCGGCGCGCCGGTCCACCAGGTGAACTGGGTGATCCGTGTACGTTTCGGGGCTTCTGGCGTCAGGCAGGTAAGCGTCAGGAGGCGGGCGGTGTCGTTCGAGATTATTTCCCAGCGATAGCCGGGCAGCTGGAACCGGATTTCGGTTTCCACATCATCGCCGAACACCCAGCGATAGAGTTTTGAGTTCGAGCTGGGCGGGTGACGGTCAATCGCCCACCCGCGCGTTGTCGGCACGAAGGGCTTTTCCTTCAGCTTCAGGCCCACCGAGGGCGGGCGCCACCACCATTGATTGTGCACGAATGGAACATGGGCCGGATCCATCAGGCCGACCACGGCATCATCCATATGCGCGTTGAATACGTCATGGATGACAAAGCCGGGCTTTTCCGGCAGCGGGCCGAATTCCGGCGGGGGCACGGCCGGCGGCTCCGCGCTGCGGGGATTGTGCGCAACATAGAGATAGACCGCGCCATTGGCCTCATGCACCGGATAGCGGCGCACCTTCACCTTTGACGGGTCATAAGGGCTGTCGTCTGTGAGGGATGGCATCAGCTTGCAGCCGCCATCCGTGCCGAAGCGCCAGCCATGATACGGGCATTGCAGCGTCCACTCGCCATCGGTTTCCAGTTGCTGGCCCGCCGATAGCGGCACAAGCCGGTGCGGGCAGATATCACGCAGGGCGAACGCTTCCCCTTTCGGTGTGCGACCCACCACGACAGGTTCTCCCAGCACCATGATGCGCTGCTGCTTGCCGGGTTTCAGCTCATCCGAGGGCGCGGCCAGATACCAGCTATCCGTCAGGAAGCCATTATCGGTGATGCCCTGCTTGGGCGCATTGTGCTGTGTGTCGGGCATGGGCGGGGCCGTTTGTTCAAGTGAGACGCCTGATTACCGCATTTGACAGGGGCGAACCAGTGTTCGGGCTGTCGCGCATATGGCGCCGAATATTGCCAGCGCGGCAATTGGCAATATGGTGTCGCCTTTGGCGAGGAAACAATGGGGTATCGGGCATGGCCGAGACAGTGACCAATAAGGGATTCCTGGGATGGGTGGAGAAGACGGGCAACCGCCTGCCCGATCCGGTCTTCCTGTTCTTCTACCTGATCATCGCCCTGATGGCGATTTCGCAGATCGCGGCCTGGACCAGTTTCAGCGCGCCGCACCCGACGCAAGTAACAGACGGCGGCACGCCGCTGGTCATTGAGTCGGCCAGCCTGTTCTCGGCGGAAAACATCCAGCGACTCTGGGTGGAGATGCCAAAAACGTTCACGCACTTCCATCCACTTGGCTATGTGCTGGTCGTGATGCTGGGCGCGGGCGTGGCAGAGCGCTCGGGCCTGTTCTCAAGCGCAATTCGCGCGGCCGTGCGCAATGCGCCGAAATTCCTGCTGACGCCACTGGTCGCGCTGGTGGCGATGCTGTCAAACCATGCCGCCGATGCGGGCTATGTGGTGATGATCCCGCTGGCAGGCATCCTGTTTGCCTCGGCCGGGCGCCACCCCCTGGCGGGCATTGCGGCGGCCTTTGCCGGTGTCTCGGGCGGGTTTTCGGCGAATATCTCGCCCGGCCAGCTCGACGCGCTCTTGTTCGGCATCACCGAGGCCGCTTATGGCGCGAGCAATATCGATGCGGGCTGGACGATGAACATTGCCGGCAACACCTACTTCATCATCGCGCTGCTGCTGATCTACCTGCCGGTCATCTGGTTCGTCACCGACAAGGTGATCGAACCGCGCCTTGGCAAATGGACCCCTGCCCCGGACGCAGCTGTTCAGGCGGGCGATGAAGACAAGCCGCTGACCGCTGAGCAGCAAAAGGGCCTGCGCATGGCCGGGCTCGCCGTGCTGAGCGTGTGCGCCCTGTGGGCCCTGATGACGTTCGGGCCGGGTACGCCGCTTCTGGCGGATGGACCGGGCACAGATGGCGACCCGTGGTACCAGAAGGCCGGGCCGTTCTTCCGGTCGCTGGTCGCGGGTTTCCTCATCCTGTTCCTGGCGGCAGGCTGGGCCTATGGCGCGGCGGCCAATACGATCAACAATCACCGTGACCTCGTGAACATGATGACCGAGGCGATGAAGGATCTGGGCTATTACCTCGTCCTCGCCTTCGCGGCGGCCCATTTTGTGGCGATGTTCGGCTGGTCCAATCTTGGGCTGATCTCGGCAGTGCATGGCGCAGACGCAATCCAGTCCAGCGGCCTGCCGCTGCCGATCGTTCTGGGCCTCATCGTGCTGTTCTCGGCGCTCTTGAACCTGTTTGTCGGCTCGGCCAGCGCGAAGTGGGCGCTATTGGCGCCTGTGCTGGTGCCGATGCTGATGCTGCTGGGTGTCAGCCCGGAAGGTGCGACGGCAGCGTATCGCGTGGGCGATGGCGCAACCAACATCATCACGCCGCTGATGGTCTACTTCCCGCTAATCCTGGTGTTTGCGCGGCGCTGGCAAAGTGATTTCGGCCTCGGCAGCCTGACGGCAATGATGATCCCGTACTCGATCTGGATGCTGATCACGGGCGTGGTGCTGATGATGGGCTGGATCTTCCTGGGGCTCGATTTCGGCCCCGGCGCGCCGGCGCACATCACCGTGCCTGGGACCGGCGGATAGGCAAGAGAGAGCAAGAGACATGGCAAGCCCGGCCTGACAGAAGTCAGAGCCGGGCTTCCTCCCCTATTGGCAGGGTATGCGAGGCGCCTTAGGCGGCTTCGCGGTTCACTTCGCCTTCGGCCAGCTGAGACATTTCCCGATCGCCGGAATAGGTGCTGTCGAGGCAGGCTTGCAGCATGCGTACATCATCGCTCAAGCGCAGGCGGCGGGCGAAGGCAACAACGGTGCCATAGCCGGCCAGGGCATAGTGGGTCATGCGCTGGTATTGGGAGATGATCGACGCATCGAGCACATCCTTGTCGTCAATATCGGCCTCAATGGCGTGCGCCTTGGCTTCCTTCACCAGGCCTTCCATGCCCTGGCAGAATTCGCCGCGCGGATCGGCCTCGTGCTTGCGGATCAGGCCCTCAACGGCGTCAATACCGTCTTCGATACCCTTCACGCCGCGCTGGAGCGCGTCTTTCAGCTTCGAATTGCTAGCCTTGTCGGCGAGCTTCTGCGTGACTTTCAGGGACTGGCGGTTGGCGCTGTAGAGGTCTTGCAGCTGGTCAATGTAGAGATCGTTCAGAGTGGTGATACTCATGGGGGAATCCTTCCGTGCGTTCGTATTCCTGTGACGCCGAATCAATGGAAGGCCGGACCAATCGTTCCGGAATTGCCCGAATTTAATGGAAAACAGCGATATTCTGCCCGTCTGCGGCCCTGTGGCATGCTCTGCCTGAATGAGACCGCTTCCCGACAGGGCAAAGCGCGGCTATATCCCGCCCATGATATCACGTGACAAAATCCGCAACTTTTCGATCATCGCCCATATCGACCATGGCAAGTCGACGCTGGCCGACCGCCTCATCCAGCATTGCGGCGGCCTGACCGACCGTGAGATGAAGGAACAGGTGCTCGACTCGATGGACATCGAGAAAGAGCGCGGCATCACCATCAAGGCCCAGACCGTGCGCCTGACCTATACGGCGCAGGACGGCGAAACCTATGTGCTGAACCTGATGGACACGCCGGGGCATGTGGACTTCGCCTATGAGGTCAGCCGCTGTCTCGCCGCATGCGAAGGCTCACTTCTGGTGGTTGATGCCTCGCAGGGCGTCGAAGCGCAGACACTGGCCAATGTCTATCAGGCGATCGACCAGGATCATGAAATTGTGCCCGTGCTCAACAAGGTGGATTTGCCCGCTGCGGACGTTGACCGCGTGAAAGCACAGATCGAGGATGTGATCGGGCTCGACGCCTCTGACGCGCTGGAGATTTCGGCCAAGACGGGCCTCGGCGTCCCCGATGTGCTGGAGGCCATCGTGCAGCGCCTGCCTGCCCCGCAAACGGGCGAGGCGGATGCCCCGCTGAAGGCCGCACTGGTTGACGCCTATTATGACCCGTATCTGGGCGTGGTCGTCATCGTGCGCGTGCATGATGGCATGCTGAAGAAGAAGCAGAAGATCAAGATGATGCGCACCGGCGCGACCTATGAGGTCGACAAGGTGGGCACGTTCAATCCGAAGATTACCGAAACCGATGCGCTGGGGCCGGGCGAAGTCGGCTTCCTCGTCGCCTCCATCAAGGAAGTCAGCGACACGGCCATCGGTGATACGATCACGGAAGAAAAGCGCCCAACGGACAAGGCCCTGCCCGGCTATAAGGACGTGCAACCAGTCGTATTCTGTGGCCTGTTCCCGATGGACGCGAATGATTTTGACGAACTGCGCGCCGCGATGGGCAAGCTGCGCTTGAATGATGCGAGCTTCACGTGGGAGATGGAAACCTCTGCCGCGCTGGGCATGGGTTTCCGCTGTGGCTTCCTCGGCCTGTTGCACCTGGAAATCATCCAGGAACGCCTCAGCCGCGAATTCGACCTGGACCTGATCGCGACCGCGCCGAGCGTTGTCTATGAAATGACGATGACGGACGATACCGAGATCGAGCTGCACAATCCGGCCGACATGCCGGAAGTGACCAAGATCAAGGAAATCCGCGAGCCGTGGATCAATGCCACGATCTACACGCCGGACGAATATCTCGGCGGCATTCTGAAGCTCTGCCAGGACCGGCGCGGCATCCAGACCGAGCTATCCTATGTCGGCGGGCGCGCAATGGTGAAATATGAGCTGCCGCTCAACGAAGTCGTGTTCGATTTCTATGACCGCCTCAAATCCATCAGCCGCGGCTATGCCAGCTTTGACTATGAGATTGTCGGCCACCGCGCCGAGAACCTCGTCAAGCTGCAAATCCTGGTGAATGACGAGCCGGTGGATGCCCTCGCCATGCTGGTGCACCGCGACCGCGCCGAAAGCCGGGGCCGCCAGATGTGTGAGCGGCTGAAAGACCTCATCCCCCGCCAGATGTTCAAGATCCCGATTCAGGCAGCCATTGGCGGCAAGGTGATCGCACGCGAAACGCTCAGTGCCCTGCGCAAGGATGTGACGGCGAAATGCTATGGCGGCGACGCCAGCCGGAAGCGGAAACTGCTCGACAAGCAGGCCGCCGGTAAAAAGCGTATGCGCCAGTTCGGCAAGGTCGAGATTCCGCAGGAAGCCTTTGTGGCCGCGTTGCGGATGGATGGGGATTAATCGTTCCGTCCGTTCAGGCCCGTTGATCTACCAGAGCCCACAGAAATCCGCCCCGTCATGGCGGCGCGGAGGATGCGGCGGAAGCTGGGGCATTCCATGTGGCTCGGCGCGCGGCACTTGGCGGCGTGGCGCAGGCCGTCTCGCATGATCGTCATTTGACGGATTTTCTCGTCCAGCTCATCTGCCTTTGACACCAGCGCCGCGCGTTCGATGCGGGGGCCCTCCTCCGACATCATGGCGGCAATCTCTTCCAGCGTGAATCCGGCGGCCCGCCCGAGAGAGATCAGGCCGAGCCGTTCCAGAACGTCCGGTTCGAACAGGCGGCGCAGGCCCCGCCGCCCGGCCGAGCGGATCAAGCCACGCTCTTCATAATAGCGCAGCGTGGAGGCCGGGATGCCGGATTGCTTTGCGACGTCTGAAATTTCCAACATAGGTCTTGACCTCAAGCTGACTTGAAGTGGCAGGATGCCGTCATCAACGCAAGTAGACAAGGAAAAGGCAGGCAGGATGAGCACGGCAAACAAGGATCAGGAAGAGTTGTGGAACGGCCCGGGCGGCAAAGCCTGGGTGCGGGCGCAGGCGCTGCTGGATGCGGCCTTCACGCCATTTGAGCGAATACTGGTTGAGACCGCGACGGCAGCGGGGGCGGCTCGCGTGCTGGACATTGGCTGCGGCACTGGCGCGACGACGCTGGCGATGAGCGGCACCCTTGGCCCGGATGCAGAATGCCTCGGCCTCGACATTTCCGAAACGATGATCACGCATGCCCGCAAGCGCGCTGCTGAAGCCGGGTCAAACGCCGAATTCATTGTGGCCGATGCCCAGACGCATGAATTTGCCGCCAATCATTATGACCTGATCACCTCCCGCTTCGGCGTGATGTTCTTTGAAGATCCCGTCGCGGCCTTCCACAATCTGAACCGCGCCGCTGCGCCGGGGGCCAGCATGGTGTTGCTCAGTTGGCGTGACCCGGCGGAGAACCCGTTCATGACGGCCGCTGAAGCCGCCGCCCGCCCCTTGCTGCCGGACCTTCCAGTGCGCGAGCCGAATGCGCGGGGCCAGTTCGGCTTTGCCGATTCTGCGCGCGTGGAGCGCATTCTGTCCGAGGCCGGATGGCAGGATGTGATGACTGACAAGCTGGACGTGGAATGCCGGTTTCCGCTGTCGGCAATGGACCTTTACGTCTCACTGATGGGACCGGTCGGCTATGCGATGGCGCAGGGCGTGGATGAGGCGACCAAAGAAAAGGTGATCGAAGTGGTCCGAGCTGCCTTCATGGAATTTGCCATGGGCGACGAAATCGTCTTCACGGCAGCCTGCTGGAAGACTGCCGCGAGGGCAGCCTAGGCCCACTCGCCTGACCGCGTTACCTTACCTTCCAAAACAAAAGGGAGATACGCCGTGGCGGACACAGACACAAAACCAGCCGAAATTCTTTATGAGGTGGCCGACCATGTGGCGACCATCACGCTGAATGCGCCGGAGCGGATGAACACAATTTCCGGCCCCATGCTGGATGAATTGTGCGAGGCGCTGCTGAAAGCAGACGCTGACAAAGATGTGCGCTGCGTGATCCTGACCGGTGCGGGCCGGGCCTTTTGTGCGGGGCTCGATCTGGAAAGCGCGACCAAGGGCGAAGGCATCGGGTCGGGCGCAGTTGCGAGCGCGACGCTGGACCTGCGTAATACACCGCCAACTGTATTGTTCAACATGGACACGCCCACCATCTGTGCCATCAATGGCGGCGCGGCTGGCTATGGCATGGACACTGCGCTCGGCTGTGACATCCGCATCATGTCGGACAAGGCCAAGATGGCGGCGGCCTTCACCAAGCGCGGCATCCTGCCGGAATCGGGCGGCACCTGGTTCCTGCCCCGGATGCTGGGCTGGGAGAAAGCATGCGAGCTTATCTTTACCGGCCGCACGCTGAGCGCGGAGGACTGTCTGGCCGAACGCCTGTGCGCGAAAGTCGTGCCACACGACACGCTGACGGACGAAGCCCGCGCAATGGCCAAGGAAATTGCCTCAAATGCGCCACTGGCCGTGCAGGCATCAAAGCGTTTGATGCGGATGGGACTATCAGAGCCGTTTACGGAGCATGTTCATCATGTCTTCCTGCAATTGCTGCCCCTGCTGAAGACAGAAGACGCCCGCGAAGGCATGATGGCGTTCCTCGAAAAGCGACCAGCTGCATTCAAGGGCCAATAGAGCAGAGCGCCCCGGCCTGTCTGGCTCAGGCCGGGGCGTGGCCCATACTGGCGATCTCTGACAGAATGTTTGTCCACGCGGTGTTCATGGCGGGTGTCCACTCCCCTGCCAGCGTGTCCCGGCAGGTGTCACGGATGATGGTGAAAATGTCGTCCAGCCTGGCCTCCGGCACACCATAGCCCTGATGTGAGAGGCGGGCGGACTGAAGCTCAAAGCGCGGCAACTGGCTGCCTTCGGCAAGGCCGATGATGCATTCGAAACAGGTGGTCAGCATGGAGCCGCGCACACCGCCATCACTGTCCATCGCGAACAAGTCTTCAAACTCCGGATGCTGCGCGAACAGGCGCTGGTAAATCAGCGGTGCGGGATCGGCGCACAACGCGCCGAAGCGTTCGAGGGAATGAATGATCTGGTCAGACGAGGTCATGAGTCACCCTACCGGCCCCTCACCCGCCGCGCAATCGCAAGACAAGGCGACGCGTGGCGCGTTGGTTCATCTTTCGGTGACGGGCGATGCGTTTGGCAAGATTCTGGCGCTCTTCGCGTGTCCGGCCAAGGTCATAGAGCTGCGTCGCAAAGCCGAGCGCGGCCTGCTGGTCACGGCTGGGACGCCGCGCCGCGCCTTCTTCCTCGGCCCATCGCCCCGGATGAAAGCTGGCAGTCACCTTGGGTTGGTCATTGCCCAGATAGTAGAGAAAAGCGGCAGGCGCGGAGACATTGCGGATGATCGTGTCCGGAATAAAGTGCAGCCAATCCTGATGCTGTTGCCAGCGCCAGGTATTGGGGGAGTTCTTCGTGCGCACACGCAGGCCAATGATGCGCAGTCTTCGCTGAACGGCGGTCCAGTCCTGCCCTTCCTGTTCTGCCTGCATCTTCATCAGGCGGATCAGGCCTTCCATCGTGCCGCCGGACGCGACGAAATCGACCAGGGCAATCGGGCGTGGCCCCGTCGCAATGGCCTTTGGTCCGAGGCCCAAGGCAGTAAGATACTCAAACAAGCCCTGTCGCGCAGACTCCGGCAATTGCTCGACCGAGACCGCATTTCGGAGCGAGTATTGGACAAGATGAAGCTGAGGCGTATCGCGCAAGCCCTCGAAACATCCGGACAGGTAATCATACAGGTTTTCCGGCGTGCGCCCGATAAAGGCGAGGTCAGACCGGTTGGCATGGGCCAGGATGCGCGCAGCGGTCGCGCGAAGGGATTCAAGGAACATGTCGTTCAGCCGCTGCGGCGGCGAAACCCCGGAAATCAGGCTACCCAACTGCTCCCGACGGGCGATGTTCCACCGAAACGGTGTCGCCACAATGCTTCCTCCCATTGTTTTTCCTGAATATAGCGCCTGCGGGCCGCGCTTTCCAAATGGGAATGAGGCGCTTACATGCCTTGCATGAGCAAGACGCTGACAGTTCTGGGCATTGAAACCAGCTGCGACGAGACCGCCGCCGCCGTTCTGCGCCTGACGGATGGGCGGGCCGAGCTGTTGTCGGACGTGATCCGCACCCAGTTGGAAGAACACGCACCTTATCTCGGCGTGGTGCCGGAAATCGCTGCGCGAGCACATGCCGAACTCGCGGACCTCACCGTGAAGGCCGCGATGCATGAATCAGGCGTTTCCTATTCAGAGCTGGATGGCGTGGCGGCCACATCGGGGCCCGGCCTGATCGGCGGGGTGCTCGTCGGCATGATGACCGGCAAGGCGATCGCGCAGGCAGCCAGCAAGCCCTTTGTGGCGGTGAACCATCTGGAAGGTCATGCGCTGAGCCCGCGGCTCGGGAATGACTGCCAGTTCCCCTACCTGTTATTGCTCGTCTCAGGCGGGCATTGCCAATTCTTGGAAGTCAGGGGTCTTGGCCAGTATCGCAGGCTCGGCTCGACGATTGACGACGCCGTCGGAGAAGCGTTCGACAAGACTGCCAAGACACTTGGCCTTGGCTTTCCGGGCGGCCCTGCAGTGGAGCGGCTGGCGGAAGGGGGAAATGCGGAGGCCTTTGACCTGCCCCGCCCCCTGCTTAACCGGCCGGGACTGGACATGAGCTTTGCAGGCTTGAAAACGGCTGTGGCCCGCGCAGCCGCAGACACGGACATGTTAGAAGCCCAGCTGAAGGATCTCTGCGCCAGCTTCCAAGGCGCCGTGACCGACATTCTCTCAACCAAGGCCGCATTGGCTCTGGCTGATTTTGATCCGGGTGAAGACGGACATAAACGCTTTGTCGTCGCTGGGGGTGTTGCGGCCAACAAAGCGATCCGGGCAGCATTGACCCGCGTGGCCGAGGAGGCTGGCGCGACACTGATTGCGCCGCCGCTGCAGCACTGTACGGACAATGCGGCAATGATCGCGCTGGCGGGTGCGGAGCGACTGGCTGCCGGACTGGTGGAAGGTGACGCCGGCGACCTTGCCACCGGGGCGAGACCGCGCTGGCCGCTGGACGAGGCCGCCGCAAAGGCCACCCCCGTTTACGATACGGGCCGCCGAGGCGCTAAGGCTTAGAACGGCCCCATCAAAGTCTAAACGACGTACTCAGCCAGCGAATATGTTGCGGCGAGGATGGCAACCGCCATCGGAAGTGCCGCAAGAAGAGCGACCAGGGACTGGCGGGCTTCGGTCTTGGACAGGGTCATTGTTCTAATCTTTCAGCATGAAACGACAGCGCCAATCGCTGCCGATGCCTGCCATATAGCAACGCCCTGAATAATAATCAATGAATGAAAACGAAAATGTTCAGAGTTTATCTATTTTGCGATCCGGAATTGTCGCACCAGGGGACAATCCAGCGAGAACAAGGTTCATCACACCGGCCTGCTCACGCTTCAGTTTCGGCAGCGTCAGGTGCGAGAACATTTGCGGGAACCGGAACTTCATCATCGCCGCCTGGATCATCTCGGCCGTCTCGTCCTTGTGCTCGATCTGCCGGAATTCTCCGGCATCCATCCCGGCTTCGAGAATCTGGACGAGGTAGACGCGCTCCTGCGCCAGCTGCTCGTTGAAGAAGAGCGGGCGCTCGTCGCTCAGTGTCTCGGCCAGCTCGATCAACTTGTCCTTTTCCTCAAAGGCTTCAAAGGTGCGCACCATGCTGAATTCGAAAAACCGGCGCAGGCGATCTGCGGCGGAATCAGACTGGCGACAGATTCCCGCATAGGTTTGGTACAGCTCGGAATTGAACTTGCGCGCGATCGCCTCGGCAATGTCCAGCTTGGACGCGAAGAAGCGATAGATGTTGCCCGCGGACATGTTGCAGTCCTTGGCAATCTCGGACATCGTCGTCTTCGAGTAACCATAATGGACGATGCGCTCCATCGCGGCATCCAGAATGAGCTGGCGGGTATCGGTTGTGTCGTTCATGCGGGCACCATACTCCGAGTTACTGAAGGATCAATGATTCATTCAGCCGATTTGTTCCTCAATTCCCCCCTATGGGCAGGACAAGGGCAATATGCCATACGCCTGAACACACATACTGCTGCCGGAGCCTAGATAGATGCCGCTTTTTGCCTTCCACAATCTCGACAATGAAATCAATGGCGCAGAACTGCGCGCTGCCAACCGCCCGGCCCACCTTGCCTGGGTGCAAACACTGGGCGACGCCGTGCGCATGGCCGGGCCCTTGATGTCGGAAGATGGTCAAATGATCGGCTCACTCTGCCTGATAGAGGTCGAGAGCCTGGCCGCCGCGAAGGCGCTCGGCGCCGAAGACCCCTATGCGAAGGCCGGCGTGTTCGGCCACACGCACGTGCATGAAGTCAAATGGCTGGTCGGAGAAGGAAAGCCTGCATGAGACAGCTCATCCTCGGAAACCTGAACTATTCCAGCTGGTCGATCCGGCCGCTGCTAGCTGCGCGCCGTGTTGGCCTGCCCGTGGAAGAAGTGATCGTGCCACTCGATTTCCCGGACACATCCGCAAAGCTGAAAGAGATCAGCCCGACGGCGAAGGTTCCGCTGCTGATCTGGGATGATGTGACGGTGTGGGAAAGCCTGGCCATCACAGAATGGATTGCAGACTGGGCCCCTGTCGGAGCGGTCTGGCCAGAGGACGCTGGCAAGCGCGCGATCGCCCGCGCGGTGACAAGCGAAATGCATGCAGGCTTCCCGGCACTGCGCAAGGCATGCCCGATGGACATTCGCAGCCGCTCTGAAACCCCGGACATGACTGAAGCGCTTGAGGCCGACATTGCCCGCATCCAGACGATGTGGGACGAGATGCGCGCGCAACATGGCGCTGGCGGGGATTTCCTGTTTGGCAAATGGAGCGCGGCTGACGCTTTCTACGCGCCGGTCGTGACACGTTTCCGCACCTATGGCCTGCCCCTGACGGGCGCCGCTGCGGAATACTCGGCAGCCGTGCTGGAAGACCCGCTTTTCCTGGAACTGGAAAAGCAGGCTGAAGCCGAACCCTGGTGGATCAAATACACGCGCGACGGACGCTCAAGCGGTTATCTCAAGCCGGAAGGCTGAGCAGGTCATAGTCCAGATCGTGCCGGAACAGGGTTCGGACATGATCGGCATAAATGTCCATCGCCTCTCCGGTGAACAGTTCTGACAGCGGAGTCTTGCGATTCTGCAGCACGTTGGGTTCAGCGTCCGGATCAACCTTTTCGGCCATCGCTTCCTTTGTGCCTGCTGCGAGCGCCGTATCCAGCGCCATCGCCGTCAGGCCCAGCCCCCAATGGTCCGATACGGCTTGAAGGATGGCGCGCGGGTCTTTCTGGGTCTGCTCGTACTGGACCAGAAAGATGCTGTCGCCATGCTTGGCCCGAATATCGCCCCAACGGTTCCAGAAGCGGGCAAGCCAGTAGAGATCGCAGCGATACTTCGACCCGCCGGGATCGCCTTTCAGATAGGTCAGCCAGTCAACCTTGATGTCATATTCCCATTTGGCGTGATGGCTGGCGAGAATGGACATGGGATGGCGCACCGCCAGCACGTAAGGCGGCAGGCTGGCCATGCTGCGCGCCCATCCCCATTCGGCCAGATGGTGCGGGATCGTGTGGCTGAAGGCCAGTCGTGGAAGCTGTGGGAACGTCACATCATCCTTGGGCCAGCCAATATAAGGCCGCACGGCGTTCTCGGAGAAATAGGGCGGATGGGCGATGCCATACGTTTCCGCCAACGCCACCGCCAACATGTATTTCAGCCAATGGGTCCCGGAATTCTTTGACGTGACCAGCATGCCATCGAACCGGCCATGCCGCAGGACGGAGAAATTCGTCCAGGATTCGTTGAACACCTTGGCGCGATATTCACTGGGAAGAGACTCTGACATGGACTGAATCCCTATTGCGCCGGGGCGAGGCGCGCAACCACTGTTAAGCGGCTGAGCGGGTCAGGTCTTCAGGCCTGCCTTGTCTCTGAACACTTGCAACAGGGTAAGTTGTTCCCGCGTCGGCACGCCTTCAGCCTCGGAGACGGCGACCAGCATGGCGTCGAGATCGACAATTTCCTTTGGGCCGAGCTGAGGCGCACTCACGATGAGTTGGCTGAGCTTGCGCATGGCCGCTTGCGGGTCCGGCAGGGAATTCGTCACCCAGGCGGCATGGGCAGACAACTCGTCCGCCTCGGCCTGCGTGAAATTGAAGTGGGCGATCATTTCCTGATCGATCACTCTTGCCTGCGCCTCCGTCAGCGGGCCTTCGCGGGCACGGGCCACCTCCATCATCATGATGGCAGCGGCCTCTCTCGGGTCTTCGATCAGGCTGATGCCACCCTTCCCCGCCTTGTAGCGAAAGGCAAACCGGCGCGGGGCATTCGCGATGGCGCCAGCTGCATCCAGCGCCGCCTTCGCGCCACGGCGTGCCATCTGGAGACGCCATGACCAGACGCCAATCGTCATCAGGATGCCGAAGATCAGGACCAGAATGTGCATGAGCACAATGTAGCGCGACCCCGCAGGCCGCGCCACTCACAAAACGGTCAGTTCTCGCCAGCCTCGGCCGTCGCAGCTGCATGGGCCTGAGCGAGCACATAGGCGCGGATGGATTCCGACTGCTCCGGGGTCAGATAATCCGCAAAGGACACCATGCCGTTCACCGCCAAATTGCCATCGATCACGACGCCTTTCCATGCGGTTTCGTTCCCTGTGATGGCGGACCAGCGCAAGTCTGGCAGGACACCCGAGCTGACCGCCAGCGGCCCATGGCAAACCGTGCAATTGCGCGCATAGTGGACCGCGCCTTCCGCGATCATTGTCTCGTCGCCAAAGGAATCCGCTTTCGGCGTCTTGTCCATCATCGGGAAATCGGGATCTGCAATCTCACCCTCACCGCCCAACTTGAACGTCACGACCTTGCCGACCGTGGAAGGTACCGTCTCGTCATAGGCAAAGCCTGCTGACAGACCAAAGGCGCTACCCCAGCCCGTTGTGATCGTAACGTACTGCTCGCCGTCAATCATGAATGTGCCCGGGCCAGACGCGCCGCCAGACTTCAAGTCATGGCTCCAGAGCTTGTCGCCAGTTGCCGCGTCATAAGCGGCAAACTCACCATTCAGCTTTCCTTGAAACACCAAACCGCCCGCCGTGGACAGTACACCGCCATTCCAGGCATTGTCGTGCTCGACCGTCCAGCGCGGCTCTCCGGCAATCGGATCCCACGCAATCAGGCGGCCCTTCAAGCTTGAGCGAAGGAATTTGGCGACCTCCGGCGGGGCAATCGGGGGCACACCTGCGGAAAAGTCCGCACCGGTATTCCAGGCGATCGCGTCACTCTCGAACCGCGGATCGCTTGCATAGGCCTGCGGGATCTCCTGCGCCGGAATGTAGGCGAGGTTCAGCTCCGGATTGAAGGCCATCGGGTGCCAGTTGTGCGCCCCGAGAGGACCGGGTGTCTGCTGGTAAGGCACTTCTCCATACCGCGCATCCGCGATCTCGATGGGGCGGCCATTCTCATCCAGGCCGGTTGTCCAATTCTGCGGGACGAAGGCATCCCCGGACAGGAACTCCCCGGTCTCGGCATCCAGTACGTAGAAGAAGCCGTTCTTGGGGGCCTGCATCGCGATGCGGCGGCTTGCACCATCTTCGCCGAGCGGCAGGTCGGCCAGAATAATGGTCTGCGTTGCCGTGTAGTCCCAATTGTCGCCCGGCGTCGTCTGGAAGTGCCATTTATAGGTGCCGGTTTCGGCATCCACCGCGACAATCGACGACAGGAAGAGATTGTCACCGCCAGACGGATCACGGAAATCACGGTTCCAGGGAGAGCCATTCCCTACGCCGAAGATGATTTGGTCGTTGACCTCGTCATACACGATGGAATCCCAGACGGTGCCGCCACCGCCATCGGTGACCCATGCGCCGTCATCGCCCCATGTGACATTGCCGATGTCCTCAAATGCGGCATCGGACACTTCGCCATCCGGCTGTTTTTCAGGATTGGGCACCGTGTAGAACCGCCAGACCTTGTCGCCGGTATTCGCATCATAGGCAGAGATGTAGCCGCGCACACCCAACTCCGCGCCGCCATTGCCGATCAACACTTTGCCGTTCACCACGCGCGGCGCGCCGGTGATCGTGTAGGGCTTGGACTGGTCGACGGTTACCTTGCTCCAGACGACTTCGCCGGTTTCGGCGTCCAACGCCTCCAGCCGGCCATCAATGATACCGACATAAACCTTGCCATCATAGACAGCGACCCCGCGGTTCACGACATCACAACAGGCCTTAACACCCACAGCGCGATCCACGTCCGGATCATAGACCCACAGCTCTTCGCCTGTCTTTGCGTCCAGCGCGTAGACCAGCGACCAGGCCGAAGTGACATACATTACACCGTCGACCACGATGGGGGTCGATTCCACGCCGCGATTTGTCGCCAGATCATAGGTCCATGCCACGCCGAGATCGGAGACCGTGTCCGTGTTGACGTTCGTCAGGCTGGAATGGCGCTGCTCATCATAGGTGCCGCCATATGTCAGCCATTCCTCGCCTGCGCTGGCAGTGCTGATGCGCTGGGTGTCGACCGCCGCGAAGGCTTCCGGTTCCGCCGATGGGGCCTGATCGGCGGTTTTCGCCTGCCCGCAAGCGACGAGAATTGCAAAGGATGCCCATGCAATCAGTGTGGACTGCCAGTGTGTCATGGCGGTTCCTCTCCCTGTTCGTTTCCTTGAGACGGTCTGATGCCGCTTTGGAGTGGGAGAGTAGTGGAGGCAGGCCGATTGTCGAGACCTGTCTTTAGGTCAGGCGGGCGTTGCCGCGCCAAGCCGCGCATGCGTGGAGAGATCGGCCTGCGCCGCATCAATCGCAGCCTCGACAAGGGACGTCCACGCCGTCTTGTCGGCGGCAGATTCCGAACCGTCAGGGAAAGTTACCGACCGCGAGGCGTTCACCACACCACCTTCAAGACGCCTGTCCACTTCCGCAAAACCGGCAAGCGCATCCGCCGCGCCACCGCCCTGCGCGCCATATCCGGGCACAAGAAACAAGGCGTCCGGCGCGAGTGTCCTGAGTTTGCGAGCCTCATCTGGCCCTGTCGCCCCGGCCACCAGCATCAAGCTGGACCAGCCATCCGCGCCTTTGAGGCGCTCTATCGCGGGGGCGAGTGCCTCAACCACGCGGGCGTAAAGCGGCGCGCCTTCAAGATCCTTCGCCTGAAAATCGGCAGACCCAGAATTGGACGTTCGCGCCAATACGACGACGCCCTTCCCATTCGCTTCGGCCTGTTGAAGGAACGGCTCCAGCGTGTCCATGCCCATGTACGGGTTCACCGTGACAGCATCAGAATAGAATGGCGCGTCCTGTGACAGATAGGCAGCGGCATACCCTTTGGCAGTCGTACCGATGTCGCCACGTTTCGCATCTGTGATGACCATGAGACCCGCCGCTTTTGACGCATCACACACGCGCTGAAGGGCACGCATGCCGTCCGGTCCATGGCGCTCGAACAGGCCGACTTGAGGTTTCACCACACAGGCGCGGCCAGCTGCTGCGGCGACCACGGCTTCGCCCCAAGCCGCCAGCCCGTCTGGTGCGTCGCCGCCAAACAGGGCAGGGATACGCCCGGGATGCGGGTCAATGCCCACGCAAAGCGGGCCCAGCTGGCGCGCGCCAGCGATGAGACGAGAAGCAAAATGTGTCATGGGGTCACCCGGCAGGCCACTTTCACCACCTGCAAACGGCGGCGGGCATTATCAGATACAGGACCATAGGTCTCTTCAGCAAAGACTTCGGTTGGACCGTCTTCGCGGTTGATGCTCAGACTGGTCAGGAAGGCATCGACGGAGGTCGGCGCGGCGGTATAGATGCGGCCACGACGCGGGCTTTCCGCGACAATCACGCCCCGTACCGCACCATTCGCGTCAAACACCGGCCCACCGGAGATGCCCCCGAGCGGCCCGGTCAGGCCGCGTGTGCGTCCGATCTCGGCCCAGGCGAGAATGGGCTCTGCCCCTTCCCTGCGGCCCCGTGTGATCAGTTTCGAGCGGGACATCAGCTTGGTCGCCACTTCCCCCGGGCGCCCCTGTGGATAGCCGACATGATAGCCATAGGTGCCGATCCGGAGCGGAGATTCCAGATCCAGTTTCACCGGGTTCGGGCTACGACCTGTCGTCAGCAAGGCCAGGTCGTGATCAGGGTCCACGACAATACTGTCGACCGGAACATATTGGCCGGGGGCGACGAGCAGGCCGACAGAATTACATCCATCGACGACATGCCGCGCCGTGATCCACTGGCCCGACGTGTTTACGGCGAAAGCTGTCCCGATCCCGTCTTTCGGTTCGCTGACCTGCACCAGCACCTGTTCATCCAGCGGAGAGGGCGGCGGCAGCGTCGGGCCTTCTGATTCGATCTGGGCAAGCGGAGGCTCCGGCGCGTCCGCTTTCGGATCTCGCGAGAACAGGGTCCAGACGACAACGCCCAGAACCAACGCATAGATCACCCAGTCGAACGAACGCATGAAGTCTCCAGCCCTCCCCTAGAACCTTTGCAGCACCGGATCCCAAAGACCCGATGCAATGATCAGGGCCGAAGCCAGCTTGGCAGACACCAGCACGACGGCGGCGCCCGCTTCTTCCTCCTCGATCCGACGTGGAATATCGGTCAGCAGCACGTCCACGAGCCGGTAGACCAGCAACTGGATCAACAATGACACGATGCCCCAGATGGCGAGGTCGACCAATGTAACGCTTGATGCCAAACAGGAAGCGATGGGAATGGCCAGCCCGACAATCGCGCCCGCCAGCGCGAACCCGGCGGCGGCGTTTCCGGACTTTACAAGCGCCAGCTCCTTCCAGGGCGTCAGCAGCACATAAATCGTGCTGGCAGCGACCAACATGATGCCGGCCGCCCCCGTCCAGACCAGGAAGCGCGGGAAGGCCTCGACAAAAGCTAAAGTCTCACCGCCCATAAACGCTCGCCATTTCCTCTGATTTCCATTGACCCGAACTGAGCCATACTTATCCCTACCCATAGCATGCCATTGCCTCAAGGAGACAGATTCATGATCAAGGGGAAAACCGCCCTCGTTACCGGCTCGACCAGCGGCATTGGAAAGGCGATCGCCGAGCGGCTCGCGCAGGCCGGAGCCGATATTGTGCTCAACGGCTTCGGCGACGCCGATGAAATTGCGTCTCTCCAGAAAGAGATGCAATCGGAACACGGCGTACAGGTTGGCTATTCAGGCGCTGACCTGACCAAACCGGACGCCATCGAAGGCATGTTCGACTATGTGAAGAAGGAATTCGGCGGGGTGGACATCCTCGTCAACAATGCCGGGACGCAATTTGTTTCTCCGCTGGAAGATTTCCCCGTTGCCAAATGGGATCTGATCATGGCGCTGAACCTGTCAGCGGCTTTTCACACCACGCGCCTTGCGCTCGGGCCGATGAAGGAAAAGGGCTGGGGCCGCATCATCAATACAGGCAGCGCACATGCCAAGGTCGCCTCTCCGTTCAAGGCCGCTTACGTCGCCGCCAAGCATGGCCTCGCCGGCCTGACCAAGGTGACTGCACTCGAAGGGGCGGAACACGGCGTACGGTGCAATCTTGTCTGTCCCGGCTATGTGCATACGCCGCTGGTTGATGGCCAGATTGACGACACTGCGAAGGCGCGCGGCATGACCCGCGACGAAGTGGTGAAAAATGTGCTGCTTGCTGCCCAGCCAACCAAGGAGTTCGTGACAGCAGAGCAGATTGGCGGCTTCGTCGCCTTCCTTTGCTCGCCTGACGCCGACCAGATCAATGGCGCAGACCTGTCGATCGATGGAGGCTGGGTGGCGCAATAGGTCACTGCCTTGTAATTTGACGGGCGCGGCCAGTTTCATGATAGGAGTTGGTCAATGCTCCAAAGGATTGCTCTTCTCTGCTTCAGCCTGTTGCTGATTGTGTCTGGCACGGCCAGCGCCGCGCAAGCGGACTGTCCGTCTGCCAAGGCGAGCCAGATGGTTCACGCAATGGCGGCCGATTGCGACATGGGCATGATGGAGCATGCCCCAGCCGACGCGCCTGATGAACCGATGGATGGCATGATGGACAATGCAGCGTGTTGCTGTCCTGCCATCGTTGCGGCGCTTCCTACAGTTGCTGCAGGGGATAAGGTAAGCCAAACCTATCCACCGCTGTTTGATGCGCCGCTGGACGCACATCCCGTCTCGATCACCTTTGTACCGGAGCCGCCCCCTCCCCGGGTGTGATGTTTCCCGAGAAACATCCATTCAACCCGGAACAAAGGAGAAGGCCTTGTCCTTCCTATCCCGCGCCGCACCTGTTGCGGCATGCCTGACTTTGGCGGCCCTGCCCCCCATGGCCGAGGCACGTCCCGTTTCCTATCCCGGAGGCTGGACGGCAATGCAGATGAACAATGGCGATGCGTCGTCGCTCCATCTGCATTACTCGCCAACGGCCTCGGATTCCATCGGCTTTTATGCCGAGCGGAACTGGGCCGAAGACGTGCAATTCACCGGCCTGCAATACAATCGCCTGCTGCAGCGATGGAATGGCCCCAGCAGTCAGGCCAACACCTATCTGAAACTGGGCGTTGGTGAAGCTGACCCGTTCGGCGATGCGTCGGGAGAGCTCTCAGGTTTCGCGGCATTCGCTGCGGACTGGGAAACCCGGCGCTGGTTTACCTCCTATGAGGCACGGGCGACCGACTATGCCGGAAACCAGAGCCTGCGCCACAGTGCGCGGGTCGGCGTTGCCCCCTATATCGGCGACTTCGGAGACCTCCATACCTGGCTGATGCTGCAGGTGGACAACCACCCGGAAGCAGCCGAGCCCACAACCACAACCCCTCTCATCCGGTTCTTCAAGGACGTCCAGATGGTCGAAATCGGCTATACTCTGGAGACCGAGGAACTGCTTGCGAACTGGATCATCCGGTTCTGATTTACAGGAAACACAGACATGAAACTGAACAAGATCGCCTTTGGCATCCTCGCCCTTTCCGTCCTGACTACGCCAGCATTGGCTGACGAAATGATGGACCATTCAAAAATGGATCATTCTGCACATGAAGGTGCAGCGCCCGATCTGGTGGACACAAAAGACGTGGCCGACTCTGCCCAAATCGTCACCGCCAAGGTGAATGGCCTTGTCTGCGATTTTTGTGCGCAGGCCGTCCGCAAAGTGTTCAAGAAACAGGACGCCGTGGAAAGCGTGACTGTGGACCTGGACAACGGACAAATCGTCCTTGGCCTGAAGGCCGGCGCGAGCATGGATGATGATACAATCGGAAAGCTGATTCGCAAATCCGGCTATTCGCTCGTCAGCATAGACCGGGGCGACGACGCATGAGCGGCGAAGTAAAAGCGCCAAGCACGCTGCCGGCCTTCCTGTCTCTGTTCACTTCGACGGGAACCCTGATCTGCTGCGCCCTGCCCGCACTGCTGGTCAGCATCGGTGCAGGGGCCGTCATGGCGGGCCTGATCGAAGCGGTTCCGCAGATCACCTGGCTCGGCAAGAAGAAGGAGCTGGTCTTCTCTATCGCAGCAGGGATGATCGCAATGGCCGGAGCCTGGCAATGGCATGCCCGTTCGCTGCCCTGCCCAGTCGACCCGGCCCAGGCACGCGCTTGCACACGGGCGCGCCGGATCAGCTGGATCGTCTGGTGGATCAGCGTTGGCGCATTCGTGATCGGCGCATTCTTTGCGTTTTTCGCAGCGGGCCTGCTGGCCTGAAACAGACAGGCCCGCCAGCCCGGCGGGCCTCTAACTATTCTGCCAGCAATTCGCCAAGGCAGGCCGAAATGGTCTCTGCCGTGTCTTCATGTGTGAAGAAGGTTTTCAGCTGCCAGTCCTCGTCCATCAGGTACAACAAGGATGTGTGGTCCATCGTGTATTCCGACTGGCTGCCCGATTGTTCGATCCGGGAATAATCCGACAGGAACTCGTCGGCTGCCGCGCGTACGTCTTCCGGTGAGCCTGTCAGCCCGACCAGGTTTTCCGGGAAACGGGGCGCTTTCACGTAAGCGGCAAGCGCTTCTGGCGTATCACGCTCGGGATCTACAGAGATCAACAGGGTCTGGGGCGGCTCAATATTTTCAGGCAACTGCGAATAGGCGCGCTCCACATTCACCAGCGTCATCGGGCAGACATCCGGGCAATAGGTGAAGCCAAAATAGATCAGCGTCGGACGGCCCTTATAAGTCTCTTCCGTGACGCGCTCGCCCGCATCATTGATCAGGGAAATCGGCCCGCCAATCTCGGGATAGGCCCGGCCAGTGCAACTGGCCTGCACGCCGCTGGACTTGGCACGCGGGGCAGTGTCAGCTTCCGGCGCAGACGATGGGGAACACGCGGCCAGCAAGGCGGCGGCCAGCAAGGCGGATGGGGCAAGGAGCGATCTGATCATCATGAAGGCGATATGGGCCGCAAGCGGCGCTTGGCGCAAGCGTCACGCTGCCGCATAAGGCACAAATGGATGATTTAACCCGCGACGGACACATAGATCTCGACGATGCGATCTTCACCCTGCCCCCGGAAGGGCTGGGATCGGCGCAGTCGGCCCTCGGGCGGACGCGCCTTCGTACGTTCATCACATTGCGCTGGCTTGCCGTGGCCGGGCAGACCGCCGCTGTACTCTTTGTTGCATTTGGCCTGAATTTCGACATGCCGCTGGCGCTTTGCCTGTCGATTATCGCCGCCTCGGCGTGGCTCAACGTCTTTCTGTCTTTCGCCTTCCAGAGCCAGCGCCTGACGCGCGGCTGGGAGGCCACACTGCAATTGGCCTTTGATACCGTGCAACTGGCGGCCTTGATTGCTGCGACGGGCGGCCTGTCCAATCCCTTCCTGTTGCTGTTGGTGGCTCCGGTGACAGTGGCCGCACTGAGCCTCAGCCCGTTCCGGGCGACGCTGATTGCGCTGCTCGCGCTCCTGCTGGCCGCCCTCATGCCGATGATTCACCTGCCCCTGCCCTGGGGCGTTGCCGATAGCACTGTTGCCCTGCCGGCGCTGTTCCAGCTTGGCCAGTTCGCGGCGCTTGCCGTCGGCGTTGTCTTTTTTGCCCTTTCGGCGGCGCGGGTCAGTCAGGATGAAGCGCGGCTCGTGCGGGCGCTGGACGCGGCCGGCGTGGTGATGGCGCGAGAACAGAGACTGTCAGCCTTGGGCGCGATGTCTGCCATGACAACCCACGAGCTCGGCACTCCGCTGGCGACAATTCATCTGGTTGCAAAGGAACTTCAGGGCGACCTGGGGCCGGACGACCCACGCGCAGAGGACATTATCCTGATTGCCGAACAGGCCGACCGCTGCCGCGCCATTCTGGCCACCATTCGCGAAGCGCGGGAAGCCACAGACATTGTCCACGCCCAGATCCCGCTCGATTCACTGGTTGCCGAGGCGGCCGCCCCCTTCAAGGGCCTGGGTGTTGAGGTGCGTGTCCGGGCAGAGGCCGGAGACGGCGGTGATGCTCGCGCCCCGGTCCTCAAGCGCAGCCCGGAAGTGCTGCATGCGCTGGGGGCCTTCATCGAGAATGCTGTCAGCTTTGCCGATACGCGCGTGAATGTGGTGGCGACTTGGACGGCGGACCAGATCATCATCACAATCAGCGATGACGGCCCCGGATTTGCTCCGGAAGTGCTGCCGAAACTGGGCGAACCCTATGTGTCGCAACGCGGCGAAGCGCATCTGGGCGGCGGCGACATGGGGCTTGGCTTTTTCATCGCCAAGACGCTGATTGAGCGCACAGGTGGCCGCATTGCGACGCGAAACCGGACACCGCCGAAACGCGGCGCTGTGGTCCAGACCCTGTGGCCACTGACTCTTTTGCAGGCGCCTGACTTGGATTAAGTGACGGTTCAGACCTATATGGCCAATATTACACCAAGGATAAGATCATGGATCGGCCAGTTAACGTAAATCTGCACGAGAGCCTCAAGGATGTTGAGGACCGCTCCTGTCTCGTCATGGATGATGATGGCCCCTTCGTGCAGCGTATGGCCCGTGCCCTGGCTCAACGCGGTTTTGTGGTCTCTGCGGTATCTTCGGTCTCTGAAGGCAAGGATATTGCCCGTCTTAACCCGCCCGCTTTCGCGGTTCTGGATCTGCGCCTGGAAGATGGCAGCGGTCTTGATGTGGTGGAAGTCCTGCAAAAACACCGTCCTGACGCGCGCGCAGTGATCCTCACCGGATATGGCGCAATTGCGACAGCAGTCGCCGCTGTGAAGGCCGGAGCCGTCGATTACCTGTCGAAGCCAGCCGATGTTGACGATATCATCCGTGCGCTCACGGCTTCACCAGACGAAAAACCTGCCCCGCCGGAAAATCCGATGTCTGCGGACCGTGTACGTTGGGAACACATTCAGCGCGTGTACGAATTGTGTAATCACAATGTTTCCGAAACGGCACGTCGCCTAAACATGCACCGGCGCACACTGCAGCGTATCCTCGCAAAACGGGCCCCCCGGTAAACCTGAACCTGCAGCAGTGTTGCCAGAATACGTCGGTTTCGCTCGTGCAGCTCAGCTATCAGCTAAATGAAGTTGCGTCGCATTCCAGCGGGTTGGTAACTGCCGCGCATGAAACAGAATTCGCGCTGCGTCGCCCCGCTCATTCTTGCCTCGCTTGCCCTGCCCGCCGCCGCCCAAACCGGTGACACGGCGCAAAGGCTGGACACAATCGTCACGACTGCCACGCCGAGCGCAGCGCCGCTTTCAGACATCCCCATGTCTGTCAGTGTAATCGATAGTGGCGACCTTTCACTGGCTGATGCCTATGTCAGCGCGGAAGACGTGACCGACCTGCTGACGGGTGTCGAAGCCGCCGTGGCCAATGGCACGCAAGTGGCCTTTCAGATACGTGGCGTTGGCGCGGTCGACCATCAGGCACTCACCCCAACAGCGGCAGCTGTTTATTCCGATGGCGTTTATCTTGCGACGAACGTGCAGACCGGATTGATGCTTTACGATCTGGACCGAATTGAAGTGCTGAAGGGCCCGCAAGGCACGCTGTACGGACGCAACGCCTCCGGTGGGGCGATCAATTTCATCACGGCCCGGCCGGGCAATGACCAGCGCAGATATGTCCGTCTTGGCTATGGCAATCTGAACCGCATGGACCTGGATGGCGCATATGGCGACTCTTTCGATTCCGGGTTCAGCTATCGGCTCGCCGGGCGCTACCTGTCCCGTGATGCAGCTTTGGACAATGTTGCAGGGCCAGAGGCCGCAGGTGGTGAGCGTGACGAGTTCGGCGTACGGCTAGGCCTCAATTGGGACAGCGTCGCGGATGGATCACTTTTGCTGCGCACGCATTATGAAGAGGATAATGGCGTCAACGCCGCCCCGCGTAATGACACCCTTGATCTGGACGATCATGAAATCGCGGTTGGCAGCGACGGCATTCAGGATACGGACAACGAATTCTACGGCATCTCAGCCGAATACGCGCGCGATATTGGGCGCTGGGCACTCACATCCCTGACGGCGTTTGAGGGCTATAATCAGGAATACGGATTTGATTTCGACGGCGCGGTCGCACTGTTTGGCAATCCGAACTTCAACGCCAACCTCGCCTACCTCCGAGACTTCCGCCAATATTCGCAGGAAATCCGACTGCACACGGATTGGGATGGCGGCAGCACCATGATTGGTGTGTCGGGATCAATTGAGAACTTCAGCCAGACCTACACAATCTGGTGCGGCGAACTCGACGCCGACACCCTGTTGGGAACCTGCCCCTATGTTGGCGCAGCGAGCCGCGCTGGCCCCACCCCCGTGTCTGATACCGCTGCCATGACGCTCGTGACAGACATCCGTCAGGATCGCTCCACCCTTGCGGCGTTCACGCACAATGAGTTCGACCTCTCCGACAGCCTGACCGCGACGCTGGGCGCGCGCATTACGCGTGAGGAAATCGAGGGACAAGGCAGTGGGCGGCATATTTTTGAAGATGGCACCATTGGCTACAACAATGTGGGCGGGCTCGGCCTAGCTGCAGGGTCGAATGAAATTGAAGAGACATATCTCTCAGGCCACGCCGCCCTATCCTATGCGATGGAACATGGAACGGCCTATGCGTCCGTCTCCAACAGCTACAAGTCGGGCGGCTTCAATGGCGAAGTCCAGAACAATGTGACCCATTTCGCGGATGAAGGCCTGTTCGATGCGGAAACCGTGACGGCCTATGAGATCGGATATAAGGGGAAGACAGACCGACTGACCTATGCGGTCGCCGCCTTTGCACAGGACTATTCTGACCCGCAGGCCCGCATCTTCGTGAACTTTGTGTTGCCGGACGGCTCCAGCATCACCTCCAACTCCCTCTCCAATCTGGACAAGGCGATTTCCTATGGGATGGAGGCTGATTTCAATTGGCAGGCTACAGAGCAATTTGCCCTGCAAGGCGCACTCACCCTGCTCGAAACCGAAATTGATCAGGAATCCGACATTGGCGGCAATGCAGATACTTTTGACGGCAACCCCCTTCCCTTTGCACCTGACGTGTCAGCCACGTTCGGTGGCCAGTATGAATTTGCGGCCACGGACACGATTGATGGACGCATTTCCATTCATGCCAAATATCGCGGTGACTATTATCTTGATCCGGAAGGCTTGGAGAGCCGCATGCAGGAAGGCTTCACAACCCTGCAAGCCGAAGCAAGCTTCACCCTCAGAGACACGGGCGTCACGCTCACAGCCTGGGGTCGGAACCTGACAGATGAAGACTATGCCGTGTCCGGGTATGGCTTCATCGGCTATGACACGTTCCGGTCTGACCCGCGCACCTATGGCCTGCGGATCGGATACGAATTCTAGCCATCAGTCCGGACAGCCGCCCGCATCAAACCTCAAGGCGCGGAAGTTGACTGGATCACCATTGGAATAGTTCAGTGCGTAATAGGATTCGGTCTCGGTCACGCAAAGCGACATCTGCTCTGCCTGTGACCGGAGATGCGTGAGTTCATCCTGAATGGGCGGCTCGGCCTTGCGGTCTTCCAGATTGACCAGATAGACCACCGGATAGGCTGAAAGATCCTCAGGCAGGTCGAGCGGCGTCTCTGGCGGATGCAGATTCTGTGTGCCCAGCGTGAGCACATAGGACGGTTCTGCATAGCCGAGCGCCAGAATACGCTGTGGCGCTTCCCACGCACATGCCTCACCCGGCACACCGCACACATCCTCCAAGGCAAGACGCGCCGTCTCTGTCGGCTGCACCCAAATCTGGGTTGGCAACATGAAAATGCGAACATGCCAGCCAATCGCCACGGCGGCATAGATGGCAAACATGGCCGCATTGCACTCATGCCGGCGGCTGAACTCGATAATCGCGACGCCGCACAGCGCAAAGCCGATCCACCAGAACCAGAGCGGGAATTCCCGATAGTCCGTCCAAGTCTCCAACACATCCTTGGGCAGCGCCGTCGAAAAGTCGCCTGCCGTCTCTGCCATGAAATAGGTCGTGACCCCGGGAAAGGAGACCGCCAGCAACAGGATGGCACCGAGAGCGAACAGTGCAATGGACACCCACCGCGTGACCGGCAGGAACTCACCTTCCATCATGCGTGTCGAGGCATAGCCCGCCATGAGCCCAAACGCCGGGTAAGCTGGCAGAATGTAGTGGCTGAGCAGCGTCGGCATCAGCTCAAAAAAGGCGTATGTCAGCAGAGCCCAGGCGACGAGCAAGCGCATGGCACGCGTCTCGTCAGGAATCACCTCCTCGCCCACAGGCCACCGCGCCATCCATGTGTCACGGCCCGACAGCCACCAGAACACGCCAATGAATAGCGCAGGCCAAGCCGGAAGCGGTTTCAATGATGCAACTGAGTTCAAGGAGCTTGCGATCATCCCATCGCCTTGCGGGCGCGGCATGAAGGGCAACACATAATTCAAGGCAAGCAGTCCGACGAAGATCGCACCGCTGACAAGCACGACATGCTTCAACCAGGCTTGCCCGCGCGGACGACTAGGCTTTAGCCGTTTCCACGCCGCCACGAGCCCCGGAACGAAGAACAAGGTGGCCGGGAAGAACCAGGCCGGAATGTGCGTCAAATGATAAAAAGGCCAACCGCCGTGCCCTTCGGACGCGCCAGTGAACTTGTCTTTCAGATCCTTGCCAACCGCGCCCTTGATGTATTGCCCGTCGGTCGCCGCCTGAATCCACAGGAACCAGGGCAGCACCATCGCCACGAAGATCGCGGGCCCCGGCCACCATGTCAGAACGCGCCACCAGTCGCCGCCCTTCCCATCTGTCGCCTTGGCCCAGACCCAGGCGCCCATGCCGGCATAGGCCGCCACCATAGGCGTAACTGGCCCCTTGATCAGGAAGCTTGTGCCCATGCAGGCCCAGAACAGTAGCGCCATCTTCTTGGACTGGTCTCGGCGCATATAGAGGCGCGCCAATGCGCCAATGCTGAGCGTCGTCAGAAAAACCAGAACGCCATCGGTTTTCGAAATGTGTGCTTCCGAAGTCAGCAGCAGGGTCGCCCCAAACAGGGCCGAACCGACAAAGCTTGCCCTGCGACCGACCAGCACCAGCCCGGTCCAGAAACAGGCAAGTGTCCCGAACGCTGCGCCGAGCCAACTGGGCACGCGATATGTCCAGATCTGTTTTGCCTCCGGGCCGGTGAAGACAGCCGTCGATGCCGCCTGCAGCCAGTGAATACCAGCCGGCTTCTTGTTGCGAAGCTCGTCCTGATACTGGATGCGGATATAGTCCTTCTCTTCCAGCATCTCCTTGGAGGCCTGCGCAAACCGGCTTTCATCCCTGTCCAGCGCGGGCAGGTTGAACACGCCCGGCGCGGCTGCCCCGAAGGTCAGGATGAACAGGACAACCCACGGCTTCCAGCCGGTCGACAGTCGATCAAGCAAAGTCATAAATGCCGTTTACCGTGTTCATCCCGGCGCGTCTTCATTGTTTTGCGCTGAGTTTCAGTAAGCGATAGATGCGCCATAGGGCTCGCCTTGCGTCAAATCGCTTTGTATGAGCGTGCGAAACCTGCCTCGCGCGCGTGCGCGATTCCCCTGCTGAAAGGTGCCAGCCATGGCCCAGTCACTCGAATTTTCCATTGTCGTTCCGGTTCACAATGAATCCGGCAATGTCGAACCCCTGGTCACCGAGATTCATCGCGCGCTGGATGGCCGCGCCTTCGAGATGGTGTTTGTAGATGATGCATCCAGCGACGATACGCGTGCACGTCTCGTGGACCTGAAGGCGCGTTTTCCAATGCTGCGCGTCATCAGCCACCGCAAGAATGCTGGCCAGAGCCGCGCTATACGGTCCGGTATCCTCGCCGCCCGCGCACCAGTGGTCGGCACACTTGATGGCGACGGTCAGAACGACCCGGCCGACCTGCCAGATCTCTACCGCCAGCTGACACGCGCTGACGCACCGGAATCCCTAAAAATGGTGATGGGGCGCCGCACCAAGCGTAAGGACACCGCGTGGAAACGCTTCGGCAGCACATTTGCCAACAGGATCCGCAAGCGTATGCTGAAAGATGATTGCGATGATGCGGGCTGCGGCGTGAAGGCGATTTATCGCGACGCGTTCCTGCAGCTTCCCTATTTCGATCACATCCATCGCTACGTCCCTGCCCTGATGCGGGCGGAGGGGTTCGATGTAGAATATCGCGATGTGAACCACCGCGAGCGTGGCTCCGGCAAGTCGAACTACACCAATTTTGGCCGACTGGCTGATGCCCTGTCTGATCTTCGCGGCGTCATGTGGCTGATCCGCCGCCGTCGCAATCCGGGCGGCATGGACGAGCTTTAGCCTGGCGTTTTCAGAGCAAGGAAAAACCCCCGCCGATCATCGCCGACGGGGGTTTTCCTATTGGGTCGGAAGGGTCAGGCCTGTCCGCTGACAGCGAGCACGTCTTCGACCGTGCGCAGGCCCGGCTTCGGCGAGGTGACCAACACGGCCATGTTGCCTGGAAGGTGCTTGTTATCCAGCATCTTCTCATGCGCTGCCGGAATGTCTGCCCAAGGGAAGACCTCCGACATGCCGGGATCAATCCGGCGATCAATGACCAGCTTGTTGGCGGCCGAAGCCTGTTTCAGGTTTGCAAAGTGGCTGCCCTGCACCCGTTTCTGACGCATCCAGAGGAAGCGCGCATCCATAGTCAGGTTAAAGCCTGTCGTGCCGGCACAGATCACAACCATGCCGCCACGCTTGACGACAAAAACCGACACGGGGAACGTGGACTCGCCCGGATGTTCGAACACGATGTCGACATCCTGCTTGCCGGTGATTTCCCAGATCGCTTTGCCGAATTTGCGGCTTTCCTTCATGTAGTCACTGAATTCCGGGCCGTTCACTGTGGGCAATTGGCCCCAGCAATTGAAGTCTTTCCGATTCAACACGCCTTTCGCGCCAAGCGACATGACGTGGTCGAACTTGTCATCTGACGAAACGACGCCAATCGCGTGCGCACCGGTGACAGCACAAAGCTGAACCCCAAAACTGCCAAGTCCGCCGGATGCGCCCCAGATCAGGGCGTGCTCACCGGGCTTCAAAATATGCGGGCGGTGTCCGAACAGCATCCGGTAGGCCGTTGCGAGTGTCAGCGTGTAGCAGGCGCTCTCCTCCCAGGTCAGATGTTTCGGACGCGGCATGCACTGACGCGCCTGAACGCGGCAGAATTGCGCAAAAGAACCGTCCGGAGTCTCATAACCCCAGATGCGCTGGCTCGGCGAGAACATCGGGTCGCCGCCATTGCACTCCTCATCATCGCCATCGTCCTGGTTACAGTGGATGACAACTTCATCGCCCGGCTTCACGCGAGTCACCTTGCGGCCGACCGCCCAGACAATCCCCGCGGCGTCTGAGCCTGCGATGTGATAATCCTGCTTGTGAATATCGAATGGCGAAATCGGCTCGCCCAGCCCGGCCCAGATGCCGTTATAATTCACGCCAGCTGCCATGACGAGCACCAACACCTCGTCGGAATCGATCTCCGGCACAGGCACTTGCTCAAGCTGCATCGCCGTTGACGGTCGACCGTGGCGCTCCCGGCGAATTGCCCAGGCATGCATCATTTTCGGTACGTGGAACTCCGGCGGGATCTCACCGAGTTCGTAAATGTCTTTTGTCTCCCTTGCCATGGCAGGGGGGCCCTCCTCCTTGATTACACTTCCGGAACGCATTGGCGCACATTTTTCATGTCTTCACAAAACATCCGGTTCCCGCCACCTTGGCCGCTGAGTGTGACGCATGCAAGAATTTTGTTGCGCTGCACAAAAATCAGCAAGGGGGCGTTGCATTCATGCCAATGGGCGACATCGTATATCTGAACGGCGCATTTACCCAGCGGCAGGATGCGCGGATTTCCCCACTGGATCGAGGATTCCTTTTTGCTCATGCCGCCTATGAAGTAACTGCAGTCTATGGCGGACGATTGGTCGATTTCGAGGGCCACGTTTCACGGCTCCGTAACACGCTGGACGCCATCGCCATCCCGAACCCGCACAGCGCCGCTGACTGGGAAGACCTGCATGTACAGCTCCTGCACAGGAACGGTTTGCAGGAAGGTCTGATCTATTTGCAGGTCACAGCCGGTGCATATGACGGACGCGACTTTGCCGGGCCGGATGTCTTCACACCGACCGTACTTCTTTTCGCCGATCATCGCCCCTTGATCGGTCCGGTTGCGGAGCATGGAATTCGCGCGATCTTCCTGAACGATATTCGTTGGCGGCGGCGCGACATCAAGACAACCCAGTTATTGTCTCAGGCCCTCGCCTATAGATCCGCGCGTGAAGCGGGCGCGCAAACCGCGTTCATGGTGGAAGATGGATACGTTACCGAAGCCGCCTCAGCCAATTCGTGGATCGTGACCGAGGACGACCAGATCATCACCCGCAACCTGTCCAGCGACATTTTGCCCGGCATTACGCGCGCACATGTTATTGCCCGCCTGAGAGATCGAGGCCTCACCGTGGAAGAACGCGCCTTCACTCCCGATGAAGCCTATGCTGCGCGGGAGATCTTCACCACCTCGGCCGGTGCGATGATTGCGCCTGTGGTCCAGTTGGAAGACCGCCCTGTCGGCGACGGCAAGCCCGGCCCGGTAACCCGTCTTGTACAGCGGCTATATTATGAAGCGCTGGGCGCAGACGTCTCCAAAGTGGCCGCCTGGGCCCTCGCCTGAAGCGTGTGGCGCACTTTCAGGCCCAAAATCACACTCGCCAGAAGGATTGTAACCAAGTTGGCGATGATAATCGGCATTGAGTTGAGCAGGAAGCCGTAGACCAACCAGCCCGTCACGCCCGCCGTGAACATCGTGTACATGATCAGGGAAATGCCGTCCGTCCGGCCGGTCCGGATGACCATCAGGGCCTGTGGCAGGAATGAAAGCGTGGTGAGGGCAGCGGCCACAAGGCCGATCATGTCAGTCATCGCCGGAAACTCCGTGTACGCAGGGGCGCTATACCTGATTTCAGGTAGCCGCGAAATGTCCAGAAAGCCGTAGCAAATATGGGGATGTTTGCGCTAACGGATTTCACACAGGAAGATGGCTATTCCTTGTCGATGATCTCGCCTTCGATGATTTCTCCGTTGCCTTCCCCTGCTCCGGAACTTGCGCTGTTGGAAAAGCCTGTATTCATCTGGCTCATCACTGCCGACACTTCCTGTGTTGCGATGCGCGCACTGAAAGTATTTGCCAGCAGGGCGATGCCCGTTGTCGCGCAGAATAGCCCGACATCCACCGCGCCATATCCGCGCGCCAGGGACGTCTCTCGAAACAACGCAAACACGCCGAGGCAGACAATGAACAATCCTGCCAGCAAACCCGCACGCACGGCGAACCCTGGCAGCAGTCCCGTCACTGCGGGATACCCTTCATGGCCAGTCAGTCGATGCAACCGGAAACGCTCAACCCAGCTGGCCAGAAGCATTCCGGCCGCCAACGCCGCCACCATAAGCACGCTGCGCTCCAGAAGCGCCGCGACGACCACGCCAAGCGGAAAGATGAGGATAGCGATTATCCGCAGAAGCAAGGCGGACTGGATCAGACTGGTCGGCTGGTTCACGTATTTCTCCTCTCGCCTCCATCTGGTTGCTCTGACATCCTGACGCAAGCATGCACGCTTGCCTTGTGTCGTTTCACACGGCATGTTGCGGCGCAACATAATAAGGGGAGAATTCCGTGGCAGACATGGATAAAGCATACCAGCACACGCCGGACCGCCCGTGGATCTTTCGGACCTATGCGGGCCATTCCACGGCGACGAAATCCAACGAGCTCTATCGCGGCAATCTCGCCAAGGGCCAGACAGGCCTGTCGATCGCCTTCGACCTGCCCACACAGACCGCCTATGACGCCGACCACATCCTTTCAAAGGGCGAAGTCGGCAAGGTCGGCGTGCCCGTGAAGCATCTTGGCGATATGCGCCTGCTCTTCGATCAGTTGCCGCTGGAAGAGATGAACACGTCCATGACGATCAATGCGCCGGCGGCCTGGATGCTGGCGCTGTACGTCGCGCTGGCAGATGAACGCGGAGATGATCGCAAAAAGCTGCGCGGGACGACCCAGAACGACATTGTTAAGGAGTATCTCTCCCGCGGAACCTATGTGTTCCCGCCCGAGCCGAGCCTTCGCCTGATCTCCGACATGGTTAGTTGGTGCTATACTGAAGTGCCCAAATGGAATCCGATGAATGTCTGCTCCTATCACCTGCAAGAAGCGGGCGCGACACCGGAGCAGGAACTGGCCTACGCGCTGGCGACGGCAATCTCTGTTCTGGATACGGTGAAAGCCGGCGGACAAGTTCCGGAATCAGACTTTGAGACTGTTTTCGGTCGTATTTCATTTTTTGTGAACGCCGGTGTCCGTTTCGTTACGGAACTTTGTAAGATGCGTGCCTTTGTGGAACTCTGGGAGGAGATTGGCCGCGAGCGCTATGGCGTCACCAGCCCAAAGGCGCTGCTGTTCCGCTACGGCGTTCAGGTCAACTCGCTCGGCCTGACCGAGCCGCAGCCTGAAAACAATGTCTATCGCATATTGATTGAAGCGATGGCGGTCACGCTATCCAAAAAAGCTCGGTGCCGCGCCCTGCAATTACCGGCCTGGAACGAGGCGCTTGGCCTGCCACGCCCGTGGGACCAGCAATGGTCTTTGCGCCTGCAACAGATCCTCGCCTATGAGACGGACCTTCTGGAATATGAAGACATTTTCGATGGCAGCCACGTCATCGAATCCAAGACTGAGGAATTGAAAGCGCTGGCCCGCGATACACTTGCCGACATTGATCAGCGCGGCGGGGCGACGAAATCGATCGATTTCATGAAAGAAAGTCTGGTCGACGCTCATATCGAGCGCATCAAGGCCATCGAGAGCGGCGAGCTGACTGTGGTGGGCGTCAATCGCTATACAGAAAGCGAAAACAGCCCGCTCGGCGCGGGTGACGGCTCGATCCAGACTGTCGACCCCGCAGAAGAATCTGCCCAGGTGCGCGACTTGAAGGAATGGCGCAGCCAACGCGACCAGTCTACCGTCGATGAGGCGCTCGCCAATCTGAAACAGGCCGCGCGCGATGGCACCAACATCATGGAGCCATCCATTGTCTGCGCGAAGGCCGGCGTTACGACCGGCGAATGGGGCACCGCGATGCGGGAGGTATTCGGTGAATTCCGTGCGCCGACGGGCGTTGCAATGGTTATCAAGACCGAAGGCGAGGAAGATGTCACCGCGGTCCGCAAGGAAGTTGAACGCGTTTCCGAAGCGCTCGGCCGCCAGCTGACCTATGTGCTCGGCAAGCCAGGCCTTGATGGCCACTCCAATGGCGCCGAGCAGATCGCCGCGCGCGGCCGGGAAGTGGGCATGAATGTCGTCTATGAGGGCATTCGTTTCACACCATCCGAGATCGCCGCGCAGGCGAAGGAAAACAACGCCCATGTCGTGGGCCTGTCGATCCTGTCCGGAAGCCATTTGGATTTGGTGCGCGAAACGATTGCCGAGCTTCGCAAGGTCGGCCTAGACAATGTCCCGGTTGTTGTGGGCGGCATCATCCCACCGGAAGATTCCCGCGCCCTGCGCCAGATGGGCATCGCCCGCGTTTACACGCCGAAGGATTTCAAGATCACCGAGATCATGGGCGACGTGGTGGGCATCGTGGACAAGGCATGGCTGGTCGAAGGCTGAGGCACACAATCTGCGCATTATAGATTGAATACCTGACCGTTCGCCTTTATCGGGCGCGCACAAGCAGGAAGGCTTCACCATGCCCCATTCCAAACCTTTTGAACTCGGCTGGGAGGAATGGCTCGCGCTGCCTGATCTTGGCCTGCCAGCAATCAAGGCGAAGGTGGATACAGGCGCGCGCACGTCTGCGCTGCACGCCAGCGTGATTGAGCCATTTGGTCCGGCTGACGCGCCGCAAGTACGCTTCCTGATACAACCAGACCCGAACAATCCCGCGCTCGAGGTGACGTGTTCAGCACCGGTCGTGGACCGCCGCGACGTGACAAGCTCGAACGGGGAAACAGAGCTGCGCTATGTAATCCAGACCGATGTGGAAATGGGTGGCCGACGCTGGCCGATCCAACTGACGCTAACCAATCGCGAAAGCATGTCCTACCGGATGCTGTTCGGACGCGGCGCAATCCAGCCCGACATGATTGTCGATGCCAACGCGTCGTTCCGTCAGCCGAAGCTGGACTTCGCCGCCTATGCCGGCCTGCCGAAAAAGCGCCCTGTAAAACGCCCCCTCCGGATCGCCCTGCTAACGCGTGAGCCGAAGAATTACTCCAGTCAGCGCCTGATAGAAGCAGCGCAAGCGCGGGGCCACGTGATCGAAGCCATCGACACGGCACGCTGCTACATGCAAATCGGCACAACGCACCCGCAAGTGCATTATGATGGCAAGGCGCTGCCGCGTTATGACGCCGTCATCCCGCGTATCGGTGCGGGGATAACGGATTACGGGCTCGCCGTATTGCGCCAGTTCACCAATACTGGCGCTTTCTGCCTGAACAGCGCGAGTTCCATCGGGCATTCGCGCGACAAGCTGATGGCCCACCAATTACTTGCGCGCGCCAAGATAGACATGCCGGTCACCGCCTTCGCCCACAGCCCGAAAGACACGAAAGACCTTATCTCTCTGGCGGGTGGCGCGCCCGTGGTGGTGAAGCTGCTCTCATCGACACAAGGCAAAGGTGTTGTGTTGGCAGAAACGCGCAAGGCTGCGGAAAGCTTGACTGACGCCTTCCGCGGGCTGGACGCCAACTTCCTGGTTCAGGAATTCGTGGAAGAGGCGGCCGGGACCGATGTGCGAGCCTTTGTGATTGGCAACAAGGTGGTAGGCGCAATGAAGCGCCAGGCACAGAAGGGCGAGTTCCGGTCAAATTTGCACCGTGGCGGCACCGCATCCACGATCAAACTGACGCGGCAGGAGAGAGATACGGCGCGGGAGGCAGCAAAGGTACTTGGCCTGCGGGTCGCTGGCGTAGACCTTCTGCAAACGGAGAAAGGCCCGAAAGTTCTGGAAGTGAATTCCTCCCCCGGCCTTGAGGGTATCGAGTCCGCCACGGGCAAGGATATTGCCGGCCTGATCATCGAACATCTTGAAAGCCAGGTCCGGCCGCTTGCCCGCGTTCGTGAACCTGCATCACGCAAGCGCCGCTGAACGGCAATCAGCGAGAACTGAACAGTTTTCCTTTTTCCGTGATCAGAACAACGATGAGCGATCCAACGCCGAGCGCCACAAAGCCGAGCATCAAGGGCAGGGTGGTTCCGTTGTAATAGCTGCCGATCACCATGCCGAGCAGGCTGGAGACAGTCGTCGTCGCAAACCCGTAGGCTGCGGACGCCGTACCCGCGATCTTGCCAAGCGGCTCCATCGCCAGCGCTGAAAAGTTCGCACCCATCATGCCAAAACAGGCAAAGGTCAGCGTGAACATCGGGAAGAACCAGTAAAGGCTTTCACCAAACAGCCAGGTCCTCAACGCGAGCGCCGACGACATCAGGATGAACACGACCATCGCCCCGTGACTGAGCCGGCGCATACCTACACGCTCCACGAAACGGGAGTTGAAGAAGTTCGCGCCCGCCAGTGCTGCAGCGATGCCAGCGAACCAGAAGGCAAACGTCTCTTCCTGTCCGAATACACCGCGGAAGACCTGCTCGGAGGAACCGATGAAGGAAAAGAGCGCACCAAATATAATGCCGGACGCGCACATATAGCCGAAGGTGACGCGGCTGCGTCCGACTTCCAGATAGTTTCCAAAGGCCGACGCCAGATTGAGCGGCTTGCGCGAATCTTCGGGGAGGGTTTCTGGCAGGCGAAACCAGGTCCAGACCAGAAGCGCCAGACCAAACAGGGCCAGCACACCGAAGATCCATTGCCAAGGCGCGATGAACAAGACGACCTGCCCCATCGCTGGCGCGATCATTGGAACGATCATGAAGATGGTCATGACGAGAGACATGAATCCCGCCATACGACGGCCGGCATAAAGGTCCCGCACAACCGAGACCGCAACCAGGCGGGCGCCAGAGGCAAAAACGCCTTGAAGGAAACGCGCCGCCAACAGGGCGTGAAAATCTCGCAATGCTGCGCACAGAACCGCCGTTAGCGCGTATCCGATCAGGCCAATGAACAATGGCATCCGCCGCCCAAACCGGTCAGAAATCGGTCCCCAGAAAAGCTGTGGGGCGCCAAAGCCGAGAATGTAGGCGAATATGATCAATTGTTGCCGATTGGCATCTTCTGGCAACGCGCCTGTCAGCCCGGTGGCACTGGCGATTTCCCCAAGCGCAGGCAGCATGATGTCGATGGCCAGAGCATTCAGTGCCATCAAGGCGGCAACCATGACCACCATCTCGGTTCGGCTTGGCACCGAGCGACCGTGTGCGCCTTGTTTTATGAGAGGTTGTTGCGGGGGTTGTTCTGAATCTGGCATGTCCGGAAAGTCCCCGCGTTTCGTCTAGCCGGTCCATTTGGGGCGCGTTGGGACCAAAGGCCAGTGGCGAAGACATAAAAAAGCCCCGCCAGAAGGCGGGGCTGCAATGCGGTTTCGCAATCAAGGGTCAGTTTGGTTGAGGCCGAACTATGTTCATGCCCAGATTGTAGGTTACCTGCTCAGCATCGAAATACGCCGCATCGTCAGGCTTCTTGCCCTTTCCCATCAGGATTTCGGCAGATGCCACGTACTTGGTACGCTCACGATATTCAGATGGGCCGCCCCAGTAAGGGTCGAGCGGCCCAAAACGCGCGTGCCGCGATCGCAGGAAAGGATCGTGATAATAGCGGGCATAGGGGCCGAAATAGGCATAATTCAGGTGAAAATGGCTGTAATACGGAGAATATGCTCCCCCAACCGGAACCAGTCGGCTGTTCGAGTCTGTTTCGCGGCGCACAACCCGGAAATGATCATACCCATTCAGACGAGTCAGCTCTGCAGCGCGATAGAGAAGATAGGTCTCTACCGTCTTTCGGTCAGTCAGCGAATTACCGGAGAACTCGACCTGAAAGCGATTGTCTTCAATCTTCACTTCTGAGTAGCCGCTATTGCCGTCAATGGCAGCCTGATAGGGCGTAGCGGTGGCGCAGGCACCTAGTAAGGCCAGCGCGGCCAATGCGCCTGAAAGCTTTAATGTGGGCATGGGGCGAACCCTCCTCAGTGTTGATCCCGCCATTTTATGGAGGAAGCTGGCTGAACACTAGTTGAATTGGCTTCACGTTTCAGCGAGCAGATTGTTCCTGGAACAAAAAAGGGCGACCCGGAGGCCGCCCTGTACTCATTTGTCTGAAACGTCAGATTACGCGGCCTTGTAGCCCATCACGGCTTTCACTTCGAGGAACTCCTCGAAACCGTATTCGCCCCATTCGCGGCCATTGCCAGACTGGCCATAGCCACCGAATGGCGCCGTGAAGTCCGGGCGGGCTCCATTGACCTGGATCTGGCCAGCGCGGATACGGTTGGCCACTTTGCGGGCCTCGTCTTCTGCGCCCTGCACATAGCCTGCGAGACCATAAACCGTATCGTTCGCCATCTGGACCGCATCGTCGACATCCTCATACGGGATCATGACCAGCACCGGCCCGAAAATTTCTTCTCGAGCGATCGTCATGTCATTCGTCACGTTTGCAAACACGGTCGGACGCGCAAAATAGCCCTTGTTGAAGCCTTCCGGACGTCCCGGACCACCAGCAACCAGGGTTGCGCCCTCTTCAATACCCTTCTGGATCAGGTCCTGAACCTTCTGGTACTGATTTCCGTTGGAAATTGGTCCGATCGCGCCCGGCGTCGCCTCTGCAGGCATCATCACCTTCACAGATTCAGCAGCGGCTTTTGCAATAGCGATCGCCTGCTCCTGCTGGTCCTTCTGGACGAACATGCGCGACGGAGCGTTACAGGACTGACCAGAGTTGGTCATCATCTGCATCACGCCACCGCCGACGGCCTTTTCGAGATCCGCTGAAGGCAGGATGATATTCGGGCTTTTGCCACCCAGCTCCTGGGCGACGCGTTTCACCGTCGGTGCAGCGGCCTGGGCGACCAGAACACCAGCACGGGTCGAGCCGGTAAAGCTCATCATGTCAACATCCGGGTGGGCCGAGAGAGAGGAACCAACGCCCGGACCATCACCGTTCACGAGGTTGAACACGCCCTTCGGCACACCGGCCTCATGCATGATTTCGGTGAGGATCATGGCATCCAGGGGAGCAATCTCGGATGGCTTCAGAACCATCGTGCAGCCTGCGGCAATGGCAGGCGCCACTTTGCAGGCAATCTGATTGAGCGGCCAGTTCCATGGCGTGATGAACCCGCAGACGCCAATCGGCTCCTTGCGGAGCAACGTCGTGCCTTTCAATTCTTCGAATTGATATTCGCGAAGGATCGCAGCGGTGGTGCCGAAATGGCCCATACCAGCTGGCACTTGCGCAGCGTTGGCCAGCCACATCGGCGCGCCCATCTCATTTGAGATCGCCTCAGCCATTTCAGGCATACGTGCCTTGATGCCTGCAGCAATCTTTTCCAGCAACTCAGCGCGATACTCCACGCTCGTTTGCGAAAATGATGGGAAGGCAGCCTTCGCAGCAGCAACGGCCTTGTCGACATCTGCTTTCGAGCCGATCGAGATGACGGCAAAACTCTCTTCAGTTGCCGGATTTTCGATTTCCATTGTCCGTGGCTCTACGGGATCTACCCATGCGCCGTCGATATAGAACTGCTTGTATTCTTTCATGCTGTTCGGGCCTCCCTGTGGTCCATTTGCTGACACGACTATAGGTGCGCCACCCGCCACGGGCGAGTCCTGACGCAGCGTAATTTCAATGGCCGCGAAATCAGCTGCCGTGTACGTGATCTACGTCGAAAGCCGCAATCGTGGCGAGGTTCACAATGTCGCCCACGGTCGCACCGAGGGAGGCGATCTGAACCGGCTTTTCCAAACCAAGCAGCATCGGGCCGATCACCGTTGCACGGCTCATGGACTCCAGAAGCTTGGTCGAGATTGAAGCTGCATGAATCGCAGGCATCACCAGCACGTTCGCCGGGCCAGTCAGGCGGGAGAACGGATAGAGCAGCTTGTGGCTCGGATTGAGTGCAACGTCGGCGCTCATATCGCCCTCATACTCAAAATCGATGCCGCCCATACTGTCGAGAATTGCCACCGCTTCGCGCACTTTTTCCCCACGCTCACCCATCGGATTTCCGAACGTAGAGTAGGAGAGGAAGGCAACGCGCGGAGAGAATCCGAGCGAACGAACCGCGCGCGCAGATTCCATTGCTATGTTGGCGAGATCTTCGCCCTGCGGCAGTTCGGTAACGCTCGTGTCCGCAATAAAGACGGTGCGTCCCCGGTTAATCACCATGGACATGCCGATCACAGCTTGGCCCGGGATCGGGTCCAGGACGAGCAGCGAGTCATTCAACGCGACGTCGTAGTTCCGGGTCACCCCGGTCACCATGCCGTCAGCATCACCATTCTTCAGCATGCAGCAACCGAACACGTTCCGGTCCTGATTGACGAGACGCTGGGCGTCGCGCTTCAGGTAGCCGTCACGCTGGAGGCGCGCATACAGCATGTCCGTATAGAGCGGATTGTTGTCGGATACGCGCGCATTGATGATTTCCAGCGACCCCTTGGCGACACCCATCTGTTCCATGGCGCGCTCGACCTGAGCTTCGCGGCCGATAAGGATCGGATGGCCAAGGCCCTGGTTCTTGAAGCTGAAAGCGGCACGTACAACGGCAGGCTCTTCGCCCTCAGCGAACACGATCCGGCGCTGCAGCTCCTTGCAACGAGCTTGAACGCCTTGAATGAACGAAGCCGATGGGTCAGCCCGGCGAGCCAGAGAGTGGCGGTAGGCTTCCATGTCTTCAATAGGTTTACGCGCAACGCCGGTATCCATTGCGGCCTGGGCCACGAATGGCGGGATAAAGCTGATCAGACGCGGGTCAAATGGGGTTGGAATAATATATTCACGCCCGAAGCTTGGGCGGGCACCATGGTACGCAGCTGCCACTTCATCCGGCACGTCTTCACGCGCCAGCTCGGCCAGCGCCTGCGCAGCCGCAACTTTCATTTCCTCATTGATACCACGAGCCCGCACATCAAGCGCGCCGCGGAAAATATATGGGAAGCCGAGAACGTTGTTGACCTGGTTTGGATAGTCCGACCGTCCGGTCGCAATAATCGCATCATCGCGAACCGACTTGATGTCTTCCGGCGTAATCTCCGGATCCGGATTAGCCATTGCAAAGATGATCGGGTCCTTCGCCATGGACTTCACCATCTCTGTTGAGACAGCGCCCTTCACCGAAAGTCCCAGAAAGACGTCGGCGCCATCCATGGCTTCCGCAAGCGTGCGCTTGGTTGTCTTCACCGCGAAGGCAGACTTGAACTGATCCATCTTCTCGGAGCGCCCCTCATAGACCACACCAGTGGAGTCGCACATCAGGATATTCTCGGCTTTCACGCCGAGGTGCCGGATGAGACCTGCACAGGAAAGGCCGGCGGCCCCTGCCCCGGACACAGCAACTTTCAGGTCTTCCAGTTTGCGGCCCGTAATGTGGCACGCATTGATCAGGCCAGCCGCCGCGATGATCGCGGTGCCGTGCTGGTCATCATGGAAGACTGGAATGTCCAATTCTTCACGCAGACGACTCTCAATGATGAAGCAATCCGGCGAAGAAATGTCTTCCAGATTGATCCCGCCCCAAGTCGCGCCGATATTGCGAACGGTTGTGATGAACTCCTCGACGTCCGTCGTGCTGACTTCCACATCGAAGCTGTCAATGTCAGCGAACCGTTTGAACAGGACGGATTTGCCTTCCATCACCGGTTTGGATGCCATTGGCCCCAGATTCCCGAGACCAAGAATAGCGGTACCGTTGGAAATAACAGCCACCATGTTGCCCTTAGCCGTGTAATCGTAGGCGCGATCCTCATCCTCAGCGATGGCGAGAACAGGAACGGCAACGCCGGGACTATAAGCCAGCGACAGATCGCGCTGAGTGCCCATTGGCTTGGTCGGCACCATCGAAATCTTGCCAGCATGTGGCTGCGAGTGGAAATCGAGGGCTTCCTGATCTGTGAAGCTCGGCCGTTTTGTGGTCATCGCGCGGAAAATCCGTTGTTGCAAAAAGTTTCAGATGAGGCCGCAAACTAGGCCGGTGCGATTGGCATGCCAACAGCAAAACCGGCCAATCAGTGCGATATGATCACTTTGTCGCGCGCAAGCTGGTGCGAGGCTTTGCGAATCTCTGGCACTGGCGCTAGCGTCCCGCTCCATGGCTGATACCGCTACACCCTCGAAACCTGCGTCCGCGCCGAGCCCGTTCTTGGCGCAATACCTGTCGATCAAGGCACGGCACGCCGATGCCCTGCTCTTCTTTCGTATGGGTGATTTCTACGAGCTCTTCTTCGAGGACGCTATTGAAGCCGCGAAGGTGCTGGACATCACGCTAACCTCTCGGGGGGAGTATGATGGCAAGCCCATTCCGATGGCGGGCGTACCCTACCATGCCGCCGAGGGATATCTCGCACGACTGATCAAGGCCGGATGCCGGGTTGCGGTATGTGAGCAGACAGAAACTCCGGCGGAAGCCAAGAAACGCGGTTCGAAGGCGATCGTTAATCGCGACATCGTCCGCATCGTAACGCCAGGAACGCTGACCGAAGACGCGCTGCTGCCGGCACGACAGGATCAGGCGCTTGCCGCCATCGCGCTCGGGACCGGTGGCACCGAAGCTGCAATTGCGGTGTGCGATGTTTCAACCGGACGATTTGATGTCACGGCGCTTGCTGCCGATGCGTTGGCCGACTCCCTCATGGCCTACCCCCTCTCCGAATTGTTGGTGTCCGACGGCGATCTCGACAAGACTGCCGTCGCCAACACGGTCTCGCTCTCAAGCGCTCCGGTCACATTCCGCCCGGCCCGTAGCGCCAATCACAAAGCTGGCGAAAACCTGCTGAAGGAGACCTTCAACATTGCCGCGCTGGAGGCGCTCGGTGATTTCAATCGCGCAGAGCTCGCAGCGATTGGATTGTTGCTGGATTATGTGAAGCTGACCCAGGCAGGCAGCGAGATCCGCCTGGACCCACCGGTTCGAGCTCGATCGGAAGGCCATCTCGCCATTGATCCGGCAACACGAACAAGCCTCGAGATCGACCAGTCGATGCGCGGAGATCGCAGTGGCTCTCTGCTCGGCACGATTGATCGGACTGTCACAGCGCCCGGCGCGCGCCTTCTGGCCGCCAGGCTGGCGCGTCCGTCCGTCGACCGGGACGAGATCGAGGCACGCCTCGATGCCGTGTCCTGGTTTGCCGACGACCGCGATACGGTTGAGACGGTCAGATCGAGCCTCAAAGCAGCGCCAGACCTTGAACGGGCACGAACCCGCCTCCGCCTCGGGCGAGGTGGACCGCGGGATCTTGTCGCCATTGGTCGCGCATTGGTTGCCGCCCACGAAGCTGCAAGCCGCCTCACAGCTCTGGGAACCGTCTTGCCGTCCAGGATTTCTGACGCAACCCAAGCGCTGAACCTCAACAAGGATGCCTCGCTTGCCGAGCTCTCCCGCGATCTCGAAACAGCGTTGTCCGAAAACCCACCTACCTTGGCCCGTGACGGCGGATTCATCGCCCAAGGTTGGGACGCTGCGCTGGACGAGGCGCGCGGCCTTCGTGATGACAGCCGCCAGATCATTGCTGCGCTCCAGGCCCGATATGCGGACGACACCGGCATTTCTGCGCTGAAGATCAAATTCAACAATGTGCTCGGCTATTTTGTTGATGTGCCTGCCCGGCATGGGGACGCTCTCATGAAGCCCCCCTTGTCAGAGACCTTCATTCATCGCCAGACACTGGCCAGCAATGTTCGCTTTTCAACGCAGGAATTGTCTGAACTCGCCGGGAAAATATCGCGCGCAGAAAACGAAGCCAAAGGACGCGAACTTGCAATCTTTGACCAGTTCTGCAGCCGCATTGATGGGCTGAGCCCTTCCCTCTCCCGGTCTGCCTCTGCCATTGCTGAACTGGATGTCGCCGCCGCTTCCGCGGAATGGGCATTCGAAGCGGATGCGGTTCGCCCGGCCCTGACCGATGACACCACATTCAAGGCGACCGGCTTGCGCCATCCGGTCGTCGAAGCCGCGCTGAAGAAAGATGGGCAAGGCTTCACTGCAAATGATCTGAACCTGAGCGGCGACGATACGGGTACGCGCCTACTTCTCGTCACCGGTCCAAACATGGCAGGTAAGTCGACCTATTTGCGGCAGGGTGCACTGGCGGTGATATTGGCCCAGTCCGGTTTATTCGTGCCCGCACGATCCATCACCCTGGGCCTCTGTGACCGCATCTTCTCTCGCGTCGGCGCGTCGGACGACCTGGCCCGAGGCAGATCAACCTTCATGGTTGAAATGGTGGAAACTGCCGCAATCCTGAACCAGGCAACCGAGCGCAGCTTCGTCATCATGGACGAAGTCGGTCGCGGCACTTCAACATGGGATGGCCTTGCCATCGCCTGGGCAGCGGTCGAACATTTGCACTCAGTCAATAAATCGCGGGCCTTGTTTGCCACGCATTATCATGAACTGACAAAGCTCGTCGAAGACCTGCCCGGTGCAGCAAACGCGTCGCTGCGCGCGAAAGAGTGGAAGGACGATCTTGTCTTCCTGCACGAAGTACAATCTGGCCCGGCAGACAAATCCTATGGTGTTCAAGTTGCCAAACTGGCGGGACTTCCGAAGAAGGCCGTCAGACGCGCAGGGCAAATACTGAAACAGCTGGAAGCGGAACCCAGTGCACCCGAAAGCCTGCCCTTGTTCGCAGCTGCATCTTTTACACCGGACACGGAAGACGATGCTGTCCCCGAAGAGATCCTCGCCCCATCAGAGGCAGATAAAGCTTTGCAACAAATAGATCCGGACTCGCTCACACCCCGCGAAGCGCTTGATCTAATATATCGACTGAAGGCATTGGCCTCAGACTAAGCTCCCGGCAGCAGTCCCAGCCGTTTGAGCGGAGACCCGAGACCGCCACTTACCATGGCCGCCAGAATTTTCGGAGCGGGAGATATACGACTGACTGGAGCCGCCAGCCAATCCCTGAGCCAAGCGAGGCTCCCGGAATCGGACTGATAGACCGGTGTGAACAACCAGCTCATGGCCTGAAACAATCGAACATGCATTTTTCGCATGCGGGCATAGTACATCAATTGTCGGTCGAGCTCGTCTGGCTCTCCCAACGCGCGCGCCAACGCATACGCATCCAGCAACGCCATATTGGCTCCCTGCCCCAATTGCGGACTGGCAGCATGCCAACTATCGCCAATGTGAACGACACGCTGGTCAACAACCGGCCTGTGCGTGCGATGTTCATATCGGGCAAATGTCAACTGATCGTGGTTTTCCAGCGGCTCCAGCAACGCGGAGGTCTCCGGCCAGAGATCAATGGCCTCACGCTTCCAGTCTGATAATGGCGCCTGTTTCCACTGCATGTATGCATCATTGCGGATAGACCAGAAATAGGTAAGGCATTCCTGCGCAGAGTCGCTTGAACGGCCAGATGGCATGACGCCTGACATTTGGCGCGCCTGTCTGTACCGCTGGACCAGCGCGTCCAACTCGAAGCCAGCATTCTCTTGCCACGGAAGAGTTGCCCACAATGCTCCATATGGAAGCGCATGGCGAGCCCGCAGGGATAACGGCGACCGAACGCCAAGTGCATCCACCACAATGTCAAATGGGCCAAGTGTGGTCCCCTCCCCTGTCGTCAACAGGCCTTGTCCGGCGCTTACCGAAATGATCCGCATCGAAGGCACAATTTCTGCGCCTGCGTATACAGCGGCTTGGTATACGAGATCAAACAGTGCGCCGCGCTGGATCGCAACCCCGCAAAGTCCCGGTCGCAAAGCCCCATACTGAACATCCAGCACCGTCCGTCCATTGTCCACGGATTGTCCATGCAGGCGACGAATGGTTGAACCCAGCTCCGACGCAGCTTCGCGCAGTCCCAACTCGCCCAATATGGTGAGACCGGTTTCCTGCAGGATCAGTCCAGCCCCGACAGGTCTCGGCGCATCGAATTGGTCAAATACGGAAACCTTGTGGCCGTCGCGGGCAAGAAACGCCGCTGCTGCAAGTCCCCCAATACCCGCACCGGCAATCGCAATCTTGCGGGCCTCAGACATGTCAGCCGGCAACCCTTACCGGGTTATGATTGCAAACGAGCTGCTTCACGAACTCAACATGGCTTCGTAAGCGATAAAGGTCATCCGTGTAGGACAAGGGAACCTCCACCGCGCCGATCTCGGCTTGCAATGCCTCCAGTTCTTCAAGCACCTGATCTCGCTGATCATCGCGATCTGCAGCCCGGCCCCGCTCTTCAAGCGTGCGTAAGTCTTCATACCAGACATAGATCTTCCGGCGCACGCGCCAGCGATAGATAGGTGGCGCCACCCGAACGAGCGGAAACAGAAGCGTCAGAAGCGGAATTGCCAGAACCCAGGCGCGCTCCAGAAAGTTCGCCACATCAAAAGAGAAATAGCGCCGAAGAAAGGAAGGTCCATTCTGGTAGTATCGGCGCGCCTGATCCGTTATCGGCAAATCAATCAGATCAGGGTCCGGGTAGTGTCCAGCAGGCGCGAGAAGCGTGCCTTCGGAATGGATTGATGTAGCCGCGTCGATGAGCAGTGCCTCAATCGCCGGGTGCAAATCCTTGCGGACGACCAATTGAGCCACCGGAGCGACAAGGGGCACATCTGCTGCCGGAATGTCCTCTCCAATGTCCACCACACCGCGCAACAGGATGATATCGGACAAAGCCTCGTGACGCCGAGCCAGCGCAGGCGCGCGCTCGAATGGTAGTAGGCGCACATCCTCATTGACCAGAAGCCGATCAATATAGGAGGACTCTACTGAAGCCGCGAACGCGGCGGCATCGACCTCACCTGCCAGAAGCGCGTCCGCCGCTGTCGTGCCGGATAGCGTCAATCGCGTCGTCTCGATCCATTCCCCGCCATAATCTGCCTGCAGGTCCAGCGCCAGAATACGCGTGCCTGAGCCATCTCCCCCAATAGCGATGCGGGCTGCGCGCAAGTCTCCCAGGCTTTCCGCGGGAAAATCACTGCGAACGAAAACCCAGAACGGCTCCGGAAACAGCCCACCAATCGACCGCAATTCTTCGCGGTCGCGATCCGTCGCAAGACCGCCTTGCACCAGTCCGACATCGGCTTCGGAATCGTCGAGCAGACGCAGATTGTCGATCGAACCTTGAGTCTCAACAAGTTCAACCTCAACGCCCTCTTCCGCGAGCAAGCGTTGATACCGCTCTGCAAACGCATGGTAGGCGCCGCCCGGGCTACCGGCGGCAAATCGAATATTCTTTGGAGGGGCCGGGTCCATAAGCACGAGGGCCAGCAATACCCCGGCAAGGGCGACGACCACCAATGGCCAATAGACTTTCAGGAAATCCCGCAATCCCGACATCAACCAGGCCTCCCACCTCGCATTTCCATGACGGTTAAAGCTCTAGGCCGGGAACTTGCAAGGATCAACAAAGCGTAACGCGCTGCCTTCAAATGGCCGCATGCACGCCGCGCATGGAACCTATTCCGTTAGGAGAGTGTTCATATAGGCAACGCGGCACCAAATAGGCCCGAGCAGCAAGAAAGGACCGAACCGGTGAGCAATCCAATTTCCCTGACAAGACTTCTGTCAGTTACGGTGATGGGCCTGATTGCCGCTCTGGCGTTCATCATGATCCTGATGCCTGCGCCATCGCTCTACGCTGGTTAGTCTTTGTGATAGGGTGTTCCCGCCAGAATCGACACAGCACGATAGACCTGTTCTGAAATCATGACGCGAACGAATCTGTGTGGCCAGGTCTGAGGCCCGAATGCGATTGTGTCCGGCACCGCTGCTTTCACTGCGTCACCATAGCCTTCCGCTCCACCAATAAGGAACACCAGGTCTGGGACACCCTGGTCGCGCCATTTTGCAAGATTGGCGGCGAAATCACGGGAGCGGTGAGCTCGTCCGAACTCGTCCAGTCGAATGCATTTGGCGCCAGCGGGCAGTTTCGCCAGGATCCGCTCGGCCTCTGCGTCGAGCCCGCCCCCGCTCGCCACCTCGACCTCTTCAATTCCTCTAAATCCAAGAGACCGCGCAATGGGACCGGCCCGCTTGATGTATTCATCGACAAGTTCGCGCTCCGGCCCGGACTTCATCCGACCGACGACGAGGAAAATGATCCGCATCCGTGCGCGCTAATTCGCGGGTGTGCGGTGGGCGTTGTCAGAGGCCCAGATCTTTTCGAGGTTGTAGAACTCACGGACCTCGGGACGAAACAGATGCACGATAACGTCCCCGGTATCGATCAACACCCAGTCAGCATTGGGCATACCTTCGATACTGGCCGGGCGTCCGGTCAGCTTCTTGATGTCCTGTGCGAGATGATCTGCCAGAGCCGCGACGTGACGACCGGAACGGCCTGATGCGATGATCATGAAGTCAGCGAGCGAAGATTTGCCTTCAAGGTCGATGAAGAGAACATCTTCCGCCTTGTCATCCTCAAGGGCCTTGGCGAGAGTTTCGGCCACGTTGCGGATGTCGTCGAGAGTGGCCTGCTGGGCGGGCTGTAGCCGCGGGGCGCTAGGGGTCAGGGGTCCGGTTCCTTCTGGTTACGATCTGCTCAAGATAATAGCATCCGTAGGCCGGAACAACCAGTGAATTACGGGTGATTCGGATCGATTTCAGCGGGAAACCATGCCAATTTGCAGTTGGTGTCAGTCTCGCCAGATTTTCGCCGCAACCTGATGGCAGGTACGCACATTGATAAGATCGCTGATGGAGTAGACTCATATGCGCACGCAACTTGCCGCCGCCGCCCTTGTGTTGGCCATGCCCCTTTGCGGTTGTGCCGCAGCGGCCCTTGGTACAGCTGGCGCTGTGGGTGTCGCCGCTGTTCAGGACAAATCACTTGGCGAAGCCGTCGACGATGCGACCGCTTCAAATCAGATCAAAAGCAAGCTTCTTTCCGAAAGCGCAAATCGGTTTGGCGAAGTTGATGTTGAAGTAACGAGCGGTCTCGTTCTGTTGTCAGGGCGCGTTGATACGCCGGAGGACCGGGTCAAAGCCGAAGGCATAGCCTGGACGTCGCCGCTGACACGTGACGTCGCAAACGAGATTCGGATCGAACCAGCAGGCGGCTTCCTGGCCAATGTATCGGACGAGTTGATCACGGCACGGGTTCGCTCTCGCCTTGTTGGATCGAGCTCCGTCAAGAGTGTGAACTTCAATATCGAAACCTATAATGGCGTCGTTTACCTGATGGGCATCGCCCGCTCAGCAGAAGAACTGAAGCGCGCCGCTGAGGAAGCGAGCGTCGTTGGCGGCGTGAAGCAGGTTGTATCTTATGTTCGCGTGCGGGATGGCCGCTCTCAACAGGCTGCGCCAACACTCCAGGGCGGAGCCTCTTATCAAAGCGCGCCTGATGCCTCATATGACACAAGTGCCGACGGCGAGCTGATCGGCGCAAGTTACTAAGCAGGGCCTCACCGCACGGGCGGTGGCCCATGAAGGAGCCGCCCCCATGAGTTTGCGCGTTGCGATCCAGATGGATCCGCTCGAATCCGTCAATATTGACGGTGACACCACATTCGCCCTGGCTGAGACCGCGCAGGCGCGCGGCATGGAGCTGTTCGTCTACGGCCCCGAAAAACTCAGCACGGAGGCAGGCCGGCTTACGGCAGAAGTGCGCCCGGCGCGCGTACAGCGCGTCAGGGAAACGCCGGGCTTGTTCGGCGACACGACACGACTGGACCTTGCAACCGATGTCGATGTCATCCTGATGCGTCAGGATCCGCCCTTCGACATGAGCTATATTACGGCCTGTCACCAGCTGGAGCAGATTTCGGACAAGACACTGGTCGTGAATGATCCGGAAGGCGTGCGCTCAAGCCCGGAAAAAATCTTTCCGCTGATGTTCCCGGAGCTAATGCCCCCTACCCTTGTGTCGCGCGATCTAGAAGCAATTCAGGAGTTTCGTGACAGGCACAAGGACATCATCATCAAGCCCCTTTATGGGCATGGCGGTGCAGGTGTATTCCGCCTGAAGAACGGCGACTCCAATTTTGACTCCCTCACCGAACTCTTTTTTAGCCGCTCCCGCGAACCAGTGATGGTTCAGGCATTCCTTCCAGCCGTCAGCGAAGGTGACAAGCGGATCATCCTGATCGATGGCAAGGCCGTAGGCGCAGTGAACCGCCGCCCCAAGGATGGGCAGGTCCGTTCCAACCTCGTTGTTGGCGGCACTGCCGAAGCCAGCGACCTGAGCGATGCCGACAAACGAATTTGTGATGCCATCGGTCCGGAGCTGAAGCGTCGGGGACTTGTTCTCACAGGCATAGACGTCATTGGCGGTCGCCTGACCGAGGTGAATGTCACATCTCCAACCGGAGTTCAGGCGATCAAGAAGCTGAGCGGCATTGATATCGCCTCCATTTTCTGGGACTCTGTGCTGGACAAACTTGCGAGCCGCTAGGGCACGCGCCAAGAATGGGGACATGTTCATGAAACTGACGACAACCTTTGCGCTCGCTTCACTTTGCCTTGTGGGCACCGCCTGTTCGCAGGCGGCTGACAGCGAAGAGGCGCAAGCCGTCATTGCAACAGAGACCGCTCAGATCGAAGATGAGTACACAGGGTCGCTGAACCTGAATCTTCCATCAACCACCCTGTCGGACGACTCGACCTCTGGCTCATTGAACCTGCGCATTGGACAGGGTGATGAAGATGATGGCCTGTTGATCCGGTCCGGCGAGTTTGGAACTGGAAACTTTGACGATGAGCCGCCCACCATCCTGTCCCTGCCAGAACAATCGGCAGAATCCGGTGAGGAAGTTATCCGGCTCGACCCAAAATAGCGCCGCCGCACAACCGTTGCTGGTGCAAATTGATCGATCGGAGTTGATTTCAACTTTTGATTGTATACACTTCCTGGGTTAGCGCTGTGTCCAGGACATCAAGATGCCGCAAGACAGGTCAAACACCACATCCCGACGGCCCACTGGCGCGGATCGCTTTACGGGCGTTCAGATTCGTCAGGCTCGGCGCGAACTGGGCTTCACGCAGGAAGACCTGGCCAGCACACTGGGACTGACGTTTCAGCAGATCCAGAAATATGAAGCTGGGCACAGTCGGTTGTCGGTTGGGCGACTCCGGGAAGTGGCAATCGCACTCGGCAAGCCTGTAGGGTTTTTCTTCCTGCCCGTTCCCGCACTTCCGACCAGCCAGCAGTCGGAAGCCCGCAAACTGAGAATGCTTCAACAGGAAGCAAAAAAACACATCGACGATCTGGCCGAACAAGCTGACCTGATGGCCGCCATTCGAATTCTCAGCGCGCTTTCAGCTCGGCAATCCTAGCGCTGGCATTTGCTACAGAAGAAGCTCGACCGGCCAGACTGGACGATACGCTGAATGGGCTGATCGCAGTTCCGACACGCCTGCCCCTCCCGGTCATAGACGGCGAAAGCATGCTGGAAGTACCCCAGTTCGCCACTGGCGCTCGCAAAGTCTGAAATGGAGGACCCACCCGCCGCAATCGCCTCGGCAATCACATCATTGATGGCTGGCACCAGCCGTGCCGCCCGTTGACCCGGGATTGTCGCCGCGTGTCGCCGGGGCGACACACCTGCTCGCCAGAGCGCTTCGCATACATAAATATTGCCAAGGCCGGCAATGACGGCCTGGTCCAGAAGGGCAGATTTGACAGGTGTTTTCCGTCCCTTGAGGGCGCTATTCAAATACGCTTCCGAAAACCCGTTCGACAGCGGCTCCGGCCCCATCGCCATTAACCGTGGATAGGCCTCGATTTGCGCGGCTGGCCAAAGTTCCATGAATCCAAACCGCCGGGGGTCATTGTAGGTCACCCGCGCCCCGCTTGCGAGTTCAAACACGACGTGATCGTGGCGCGGATCGGTTCCGGTTTCATGGTGGAACTCGCCAATTTTCGTGTCAGAAACGGTAAAGCGCCCCGTCATGCCAAGATGCATGACGAGAACCTCATCCGTGGACAAGGCGAGCGTGAGAAACTTCGCCTTTCGTCCCAGATGTGAGATGCGCGCGCCCGTGAGGCGCTCAGCGAACCGCTCAGGAAAAGGAAACCGCAAATCAGCGCGATTCTGGCTGAGGTGCAGAATCTGCTGCCCTTCCATCACAGGGGCAAGTCCGCGGCGAACTGTCTCGACTTCGGGTAATTCAGGCATGGCAATGGCATATAGCCTACCATGCACGAGGCAACTATGGTGACACGCATGACGGCAGACAGTGAAACCGAACGCAAAGTCTCATTCGGATTTGAGGACGTAACCGAGTCAGAAAAAGTCGCCCGTGTGAAGGGTGTCTTTCGCTCAGTGGCGTCTCGCTACGATCTGATGAATGATCTCATGTCTGCAGGCGTGCATCGCCTCTGGAAGCATGACGCGATGAACCAGGTAAATCCCCAGCCGGGAGAACGGCATCTGGATGTCGCTGGTGGTACGGGTGAGCTCGCCCGTGCGTTCCTGACGCTGGCCGACAAGGCAGGCAAACGACGCGGCCTCGATTCGCAAGCGACGGCGATTGTGTGCGACATCAATGATGCCATGCTGGAAGCAGGCAAGGCGCGCCCGGACAATCAAAAATGGGAGGGTCGTCTCGATTGGGTCTGCGCTGATGGTCAAAGCCTGCCCTATCCGAACCGATCATTTGATGCGGTGACGGTTTCCTTTGGCATTCGCAATTTTGCGGACCGCGTCGCGGGCTTGCGAGAATTCCGCCGCGTCTTGAAACCGGGTGGTCGTCTCGCTGTTCTGGAATTCAGCCATATGACCGTGCCTGCGCTGCAGGCCGCCTATGACACGTACAGCTTCAATGTCATCCCGAAATTGGGCAGCCTCGTCGCTGGCGATGAAGCCAGCTACCAGTATCTCGTGGAATCCATCCGCAAATTCCCCGCACAGGATGAGTTCCGTCAGGAAATTGAAGCCTCGGGGTTCTCCCGCGTCAGTGTAACGAATTACTCCGGTGGCATCGCCGCCCTGCACTTTGGCTGGGCAGTTTAATGCGCGTCAGCTCGGGTTCATTTCCGGTGTCAAACTGGAGCGCTGGGTCGGGTCCAACAACAGCTCATTGGGTGGCGGACTCGTGTCTGCATAATACACAGCTGCGGCGATCATCGCCGACACAAGCAAACCACTCATCACAAAGTATAGAATTCCTTTGTTTTTCGGTGCTTTTTTAGTGGCCATGATAGCCTCCTCCATAAATAGATTATCCCTGAACAAACGCTGCACGGAACGACCGGTTCCCACGGCGCAATGGAGCCGCACATGGGAATGATCGGAGATTATCGCCGCCTGATGCGTGCAGGGATCGCTCTGGCCCGCCATGACGTCATCTTGCCGGGCGCATATCAGACCCGCCTGCCCTTACCCGCCCGAATCGCTGGACGGATCCTGCGGCTCGTCGGTGGTGGCGCGAAAGGTCGGCCTGGCCAGAGACTTGCCCGCGCTCTCGAAAAGCTCGGCCCGGCTTACATCAAGCTGGGGCAATTCCTGGCGACGCGGCCCGATGTATTCGGCGCCGAAGTAACCGAAGACCTGGGACGGCTGAAGGACAAGCTGCCCCCCTTCTCCATGAAAGCAGCGCGCGCTGCCCTCGCTGAAGAATTCGGCGCGGCCGACGCAAAACACCTGTTCGGAGATCTGTCAGACCCGGTCGCAGCCGCCTCTCTGGCGCAGGTCCACAAGATGGAGTTGGCAGGTGGCACTCGCGCCGTGAAGATCCTGCGTCCCGGAATTGAGCGACAGCTGACGGTAGAACTCTCCGCCATGAAGCGCGCGGCACGTACAATTGAGGGCATATCCGCGGAAAGCCAGCGCCTCAAACCGGTTGCGTTCACAGAGACCATCGCCGCTGCCATGATGCGCGAGACTGATCTGCGTCTGGAAGCAGGCGGCGCAGACGAAATGCATGAGATCAGTCAGAAATCCGGCCATTTCGTTGTGCCGGGCGTCGATTGGGATCGCACGGGTCGCCGTGTTCTGACTATCGACTGGATTGATGGAACACCTCTGACTGACCCAAAGGCGCTGGACCGTCCGGGTATCGACCGCAAGAAACTGGCGAACGACATCACGCAAGGCTTTCTCACGCATGCCATCGAATACGGCGTGTTTCATGCGGACATGCATGAAGGGAATTTGATTATCACGCCAGAGGGAAAAGTAGCCCTGATCGATTTCGGCATCATCGGCCGGATCGGCATGACAGAGCGCCGGTTCCTGGCGGAAATTCTGTGGGGCTTCCTGAAACGCGACTATCTGCGCGTTGCCGAGGTGCATTTCGAAGCTGGATACGTTCCGGCCACCCAATCCGTCGGAGAGTTTGCACAAGCACTGCGTTCCATAGGGGAACCCGTTCACGGCAAGCCCGCCGAAGAAGTTTCGATGGGCCGCGTTCTGCTGCAACTCTTCGACTACACGCACACATTTGGCATGTCTCTGCGCCCGGAACTGGTTCTGCTCCAGAAAACAATGGTTCAGGTCGAGGGCGTTGCACGTGCGATTGATCCCTCACACAATATCTGGTTCGCGTCTGAACCGGTTGTTGGAGGCTGGATACGCCGCAGTTTCGGCCCGGAGGGCGCAGCAAAGCTGGTGGCGGGAAATGTGAAAGAGATTACCAACCGGCTGAAGCGATTGCCGGAAGTGATGGACCGGTTTGAGGCCTCACTTGAGCCGCCTGCACCGCTCCCGCCGCCAACCAGACGGTTTGCGCCCTGGTGGGGCTGGTTCGGCTTTATCACGGCTCTGGTAGCCCTCGCCATATGGGCGGCGAAATAGCCCGATGACAGCAAAATCCTGCAAAACCTGGCGAAATCCTTAACTGACACGGCAGGTTCACGGGGATTTCATGGGGCATCGGCAAGGAATTTGCGGTAAGAGTGCCATCAAGACTGAAGGCCCCGATTAATGACGCAGAAACGCATCCTCCTGATCATTTCCGGCGGAATTGCCGCCTATAAAAGCCTGGAGCTTATCCGGGAGTTGCGCCGGCGCGACATTGCCTGTCGTTGCATCGTCACCAAGGGGGGCCAGGAATTCGTGACGCCCCTGTCTATTTCAGCCCTGTCAGGCGACAAGGTGTACACCGAACTCTTCAACCTCAGCGACGAAGCCGAAATGGGCCATATCGAGCTGTCTCGTTCGGCTGACCTCGTCGTCGCCTGCCCGGCGACCGCAGACCTGATGGCCAAAGCCGCTGGTGGCCTTGCCAATGATCTTGCATCCACAACTCTGCTGGCAACCGACAAGCCGGTTCTGATGGTGCCTGCCATGAATGTCCGGATGTGGCAGCATCCTGCCACCATGCGCAACATCGAGACATTGCGCGCCGATGGCGTTACGGTGATGGAGCCGGACGAAGGCGCGATGGCCTGTGGTGAATTTGGACCTGGGCGGCTTCCAGAGATCCCGGCGATTGTAGCCGAGATTGAGCGCATGCTGGCGGGTGAAAACGCCGGCGCGCTTTCCGGTACTCACGCCCTTGTCACAGCCGGCCCGACACGGGAACCGCTGGACCCGGTCCGCTTCCTCTCAAATCATTCGTCCGGCAAACAGGGCTACGCCATAGCCGAAGCGCTCGCGCGTCTGGGCGCGCAGGTCACGCTCGTATCTGGGCCGGTTTCCCTGCCTGCCCCGCGCGGCGTGAATTTGGTGCCCGTTGAGACGGCGCGGCAAATGTTGAAAGCTTGCGAAGATGCTCTGCCCGCTGATGTCTTCGTATCAGTGGCCGCCGTTGCGGACTGGCGCCCTGCCCGCGCAGCGACCAAGAAGCTGAAGATCAAAGGTGCGGGCAGCGAGCATCCATCCATGGAACTGACGGAAAACCCGGACATCCTCAAAACGCTGGCCAACAAGCGTAAGAATCGCCCTTCCCTCGTCATCGGCTTTGCGGCAGAAACCCATGATGTCGAGGAGCATGCCGTAGCGAAGCTGAAGCGCAAGAATTGTGACTGGATTGTCGCCAATGATGTGTCTGGCGATGTGATGGGGGGAACAGAGAACGAGATTGCTCTGATCTCGCGAGACGGATCCGAACGCTGGCCACGCATGGGCAAGGACGAAGTTGCCCGCCGCCTTGCCCTGAAAATTGCCGAAACCGTGGGAGATGAAGGCGACGGTTTGAAACTCGCTGCTGAATAGGCGCTAGGTCGGCAGTTCTTCATTGCGGGCAAGTACGTCCCCCGCCAGATACAAAGACCCACAGATCAGGATACGGTCGACACCTGTTGCGGCCGCAGCTTTCATCGCGTCCTCCAGACTTCCGCAAGCGGTTGCCTTCAAACCTGCATTGGTTGCCGCTTCAGCGAGCGCTTGCGGGTCTGCGCCCTGATGACCCGGAGCGTTCGGGAGCGTGAAAACATCGGGCCTCACCTCGCGAAACGGCATGAAATACCCTGTTGAATCCTTTGAGGCGAGCATGGCGGTAACAAGCGCCGTTTTCCCCGGAAGGCCTTGAAGCTGCTTCGCGATCGCCCGTGCAGCGTGGGGATTGTGCCCACCATCCAGCCACACTTCCAGACTCGGCACAATATCCGTAACCGGCCCTTTTTTCAGGCGCTGCATGCGCGCAGGCCAGATCACATTTCGCGCGCCTTCAAAGATCGCATCCTGATCAATGACTGTCGAATTGCCGAACAATTGCACCGCCATTGCAGCGAGCGCAGCATTGGCGCGCTGATGCTCTCCCAACAAGCCGAGATCCTCCGGCATCGCATCAATGAAATGTGCCTTGAGTCGGTATAGCGGCGCTCCGACCTCATCTGCCCGTTTCGCAATAACGTCATCACAGACCTTGCGCTGGATCGCCGTCAAAGCCGGGCAGCCGGGCTTGATGATCCCGGCCTTCTCTCCAGCAATCTTGCGAAGGTCTGAGCCGAGAAAGGCCTTATGATCGAAATCAACTGGCGTAATAACACTCAATGCTGGCTGGTTGATAACGTTCGTCGCATCATAACTACCGCCCAGTCCAACTTCCAGAATGAGCACATCGGCCGGCACTTCGGAGAATGCCAGCAATGCCGTGGCAGTCGTTGCCTCGAAATGCGTAATCTCGTGCCCTTCGATCGCTGTATAGGTGCGTTCCAGCCAGTCGATCAGCCGAGCGTCATCAACGATCTGCCCAGCAAGCCGGATGCGTTCATTGAAGCGGACAAGGTGGGGGCTTGTAAAAACATGCACCCGCAAACCTGCAGCTTCCATCATCGCGCGCATGAAGGCACAGGTGGACCCTTTGCCATTCGTTCCAGCGACATGGATAACCGGAGGAAGTTTGTCCTGCGGACGGCCGAGCAGGTCGAGCGCAGTCAGTACACGCCCGAGCGATAATTCGATCGTCTCTGGATATAGCCCTTCGAACCGCCCCAGCGCTTCGGCCAGGGCCGGACTGTTACCAATCAAGCAGAGCTGCCCTTACTCTTGTGGGATTTCGGTGCGTGTGTCTTGGGAGGCGTCAGAGAGGCCGGCAAACGATCCTCTGCCCGTCGCGCATTCGGCATCAACATGGACATCACATTGGACAGCGTGTCTTTCAGCTTCCGACGATCGCAAACAATGTCGACCTGCCCTTTTTCGCGCAGGAACTCCGCGCGCTGGAATCCTTTCGGAAGGCTCTCACGAATGGTTTGCTCAATCACGCGCGGACCAGAGAAGGCGATCATGGCACCCGGCTCCGCAATGTGGACGTCTCCCAACATCGCGTAAGACGCAGAAACGCCGCCTGAGGTCGGGTCGGTCAGCACGACGATGTAAGGAAGTTTCGCCTCCGCAAGCTCGTTGATGGCAAGCGTTGTGCGCGGCATCTGCATCAGGCTGAGTGTGCCTTCCTGCATACGCGCGCCGCCAGACGCGGTGCAAACGACAAAGGCCGCCTTGCGGGCGAGCGCCATATGCGCTGCCGCGACAAATCCTTCACCGGCTGCCATGCCGAGTGAGCCGCCCATGAAGGCAAAATCCTGGACGAGCACAACGGTCGGCACGCCGCCAACTTTACCATAGGCCGCGACCATGCAGTCTTCCTGGATGATCGGCGCGCCGCCACCCTCGGATTCCTTTTTGTCCCTGGCGGCAATCTTTGCCTTCGCTGCCTTGAGGCGCGACGGGTATGGTTTGTCGTCCTTGAATTTCAGAGGGTCATGCGGAACGGAAGGCAGCTCCAGCGGTTCCCAGCGTTCATCGTCAAACAGCAGGCGCAGGCGCGTGCGCGGACTGATACGAAGATGCGCGCCAGCCGGTGTCACATGCCAGTTTTCTTCAAGATCTGTCCGATAGACGAGTTCGCCGGAAATCGGACACTTCACCCACAGATCGTCGGGCGTGTCTTTCTTCGCCAGCATGGTCTTCAGGCCCGGCGGGGTGACCTTTGTAATCCAGTTCATGCCAGAACCTCCTCGGCGGCATTCAACATCACTGCTTGGCGACCGTCCTGATCGCTTCGCTCAACTCTTTCGCCAATGCGCCCATTCCCCGCGGTGCATCAGCAAATTCCCCCGATTCGTGGGCCTTTTCCGCATGGTCCACGAAAGCAGAGCCTACGACAACCCCATCGGCGATTTTAGCCATTTCTGCAGCCTGATCGCCAGTTTTGACGCCAAATCCCACACAAACAGGCAATCCGGAAACGAGTTTTGCCATCTCAATGTTCCCGGCAATGGCCTGCGGATCGGCGCTTCCGGCCCCGGTAACGCCCGTCACTGCGACGAAATACAGGAAGCCGCTGGCGCCCTCGGCGACCTTTTGCATGCGGGCCTCATGGGTTGTTGGCGTCGCCAGGCGAATGACGGAAAGATCATACGGCGCGTATGCATCGCGCAGTTCTCCGTCTTCTTCGGGCGGCAAATCAACCAGGATCGTGCCATCGACGCCCGCCTCATGGGCCGCCTCGGCGAACTTCGCAAAGCCCATGCGAAAGACCGGATTGGCGTATCCCATGATGATCACGGGCGTCGTCTTGTCATCCTCGCGAAACCGCGCAGCAAGCGCCAACGTGTCAGCGAGGGTCGTTTTGTGGGCGAGCGCGCGCAGCCCGGCCTTCTGGATCGACGCGCCATCTGCCATCGGATCCGTGAACGGTGCGCCGAGTTCAATAATGTCTGCCCCATTGTCGCGAAGCGCGCACATGGCTGCGAAGCTTGTTTCAAGGTCGGGGTCGCCAGCCATCAGGTAGGAGACCAAAACGGCGCGGGACTCGCCGCTTGCCTTGGCGAAAGTATCTGTAATGCGGGAAGTTGGCATCAGGTGTCCGTATTCTCGTGAACCCAAGCCTCATAAGGCGCATTCGCCTGAATGCAAGGCAGCGCGACCATGGCCGGTACATCATAGGGGTGGTGCGTCAGGACCAGCGCTTCGATCCGGTCCCAGTTCGCTTGAGGCGCTTTCAGCCAGAGCACGAACTCGAACGCCTGCTCGACGACATTCTTCCACCGATAGGTAGACGAGACCGGTCCTTCCAGGTTTGCACACGCCGCGAGGCGATGTTCAATGGCGCCATCAGCGATGGTTTCGGCAACGTGGCGAGACGGACAGGTAATTCGGATAAGTATGATATCGGTCAATCTGATCTCTTCGAAGCAGGTTGGTCAGAGGTGAAGGGGAGCATTTTCTTGTCTCCGCGTCCATCCGAATCCTTCGCACCAAGCGTGATGCGGCGGACCATGCTCATTCCGTTCCGCTCTACATGTCGACGCCGAGCGCCTTCGCCACGGAGAACACATCCTTGTCGCCCCGGCCGCACATGTTCAGGATCAGCAAACCGTCTGGGCCCAGTTCTTTCACAACTTCCCCCACACGGGCCAAAGCATGCGAAGGCTCAAGCGCCGGGATGATGCCCTCAAGGCGTGTGCAAAGCTGGAACGCGTCGAGCGCTTCCTGGTCAGTACAAGAGAGGTATTCCGCCCGGCCTGTATCGCGCAGGAATGCGTGCTCGGGCCCGATGCCGGGATAGTCGAGGCCCGCTGAGATCGAATGCGCGTCGACGATCTGCCCATCGTCGGTTTGCAGAAGATAGGTCTTGTTGCCATGCAGGATGCCTGGCAGGCCGCCATTCAGCGCCGCCGCATGCTCACCCGTCTCAATTCCATGCCCGGCGGCCTCAACACCGATCAGGCGCACGGACTCGTCTTCAAGGAAGGGATGGAACAGGCCAATCGCGTTCGAGCCACCGCCAATACACGCCATCACGGCATCCGGTAGACGCCCTTCCCGCTCCTGGATTTGTGCGCGCGCTTCCTTGCCGATCACGCTTTGGAAGTCGCGCACCAATTCGGGATACGGGTGCGGACCAGCGGCCGTGCCGATACAATAGAATGTGTCATCTACGTTGGTGACCCAGTCGCGCAGCGCCTCATTCATGGCGTCTTTCAACGTGCCTGTACCGGACGAAACCGGCACAATCTTGGCGCCAAGCAATTTCATGCGGAACACGTTCGGCTTTTGCCGCTCGACATCAGTCTCGCCCATGAACACGACACATTCCAGACCGAAACGAGCGCAAATGGTGGCCGTGGCAACGCCATGCTGACCGGCACCCGTTTCGGCAATGATGCGCGTCTTGCCCATGCGTTTGGCCAGCAGGACCTGACCGAGGCAATTGTTGATCTTGTGCGCGCCGGTGTGATTCAGCTCATCGCGCTTGAAATAGATTTTTGCGCCACCGAAATGCTCTGTCAGGCGCTCAGCAAAATAAAGCGGTGATGGACGTCCCACATAATGGGTCCACAGGTCGTCCATCTCGGCCTTGAAAGCCGGATCTTCCTTGGCCTTGCGGTACTCTGCCTCCAGATCCAGGATCAGAGGCATCAGCGTTTCGGCCACATACCGTCCGCCAAACTCTCCGAAACGGCCATTCGCATCCGGCCATTGGTCCCACGTGTTCCGCAAATCCATTCTACCTGCTTTCCTTGCACTTCACGCCCGTATCTAGACCGAAGGGCGAGCCAAGGAAAGCGCGGTGATGCGACCGCCTCCGTAAAGGGCTAGCCCATCAATGGATAGAAGAATTCTTCGCGAGAAATCTTGCCACCGGAAACCGTGTATAAGCCGACCTCCTTCATCTGGATCCGCTCACCTGTTTCCTTGTTGGTGACATCCATATCGAACACGAGCGAGAACTGATCGTCTCCAAAGAGAAAAGGACCTTCTGCGCTCACCTTGTGAACCTCGTGCGCGCCATACCACCAGTCATGCTTGCCGCGGATGCCATCAAGACCGGCTGTTTCCCGGCCGCCATCCCCCATCGCCAACGCTTCGACGGACACGCAGTCGGGGGCGTATAATGTATCCAGCGCTTCCGCCTCTCGCCCGGAATTGCAGCACTCCGCCAGGCTGTTTGCTACGCGGGTCAATTCTTCTGAAAACATGATGTTTCCTCCCTCATTCATGTGCCCTCACCGTAACACAGAACAAAAACGGAACAATCGTAATTTCTAAGAATGTTTTGCGGCGCCAAGAAATTCTGAAACGAGGTCGCGGTCCTTCACACCTTTTCGCCGCTCGACGCCGGAAGATACGTCTACAGCCGGTGCCCCGGTCAATCGAATTGCATCAGCCACATTGCCCGGATTGAGCCCGCCCGCCAACAGCCACGGGCGCGGCGCGGTCCACGCACTCAACAGGTTCCAATCAAATGCGAGACCATGGCCGCCGGTACGGTCAGCCCCCTTGGGAGGCTTGGCATCGATGAGCAACCGATCCGCGGCAGCAAAATCACCCGCCCGAACGAGATCATCGGCTTCGGCAACACCGATCGCCTTCCAGATTTCCTTGCCGGTTCGCGCCTTGATGTCCGCCACACGGTCTGGTGTCTCTTGCCCGTGCAATTGGAGGATTGGAAACCCGAGATCAACAACACGATCAATCTGCGCGTCGTCTGGATCAACCAGCAAAGCCACGGGCCGGGCGGGACCAACCTGCATCAACAGGCTCGCGGCCGCCGGTTCCGTGACAAACCGCGGACTGGCTTCAGCGAAAACAAATCCAATCCAGTCCGCACCCGACTGCGCGGCATGGCGCACGAGGTCCGGATCAGTCAGGCCGCAGATCTTTACTTGGGTCATGCCGCAGGCGTTACGCCAGCAGGCAACACTTCGTCAATTCACGGGCTGACGGGACGTGGATTGTCCTTGAGGACGGCCGCGAAGAAAATCTTGCCAGAATCCTTTGGCCCGATCTCGCGGTTGAAGGTCCAGCGCATGTGCGTAATCTCTTCCGGCATGGACACGCGAACCGGCTGAATTTCCTCAAGGCCCGATTCCGCGATCAGCTTTTCACGCGGAATATACGTGGCGCCACCATCGACTGAAAAATCGACCGAGGCCTGATCATATTCTGCAACGGCAGAATCCCCGAGCAGACTGACATCCTCTGGCACCGGCAGGGTAAGAACAACGTCTTTCGCCGGAGCATCCGCGGGATTTGAGTACGTCACTGAATAGAACAATTGCTCACCCGGCTTCACTTCTTCAGCCGGCAGCAACTCCATCTCCAGACCGCCCTCCTCGTCCTCTATGACGATCACACGTTCGACCTGTTGTTCGACGATGAGTTCCTGGGCGAACGCCGGAAGTCCGATGAGGAGAGTTCCGGCAAGAGTGGCAGCTGCGCGCATCAGCATGACAAGGTTCCTTGGCAGAGACGGTTGATGAAACTTTCTTCACGATCCGCCCAATTGGTTAACAATCGCTCAAATTCCATAAAGGATTTGCAGCGATTTCATGTCCAAGTTTCCGATCTGTGAAGATTGCCCTCTGAATACCTTCGCCTTGTCACTGCGCCGTCACACATGTTGCAGGTCGACACCAATTTCTTTCCCCCCGACAAAAGACGGGCACACTCTCCGGTCAGGATGGCAATCAGTCCCAATCCAGCAGATCAGGAGGCACCCATGCCAGTGCACCGCATCAAATCAATCCTCGCCGCAAGTCTTGTAGCCAGCACGGCCCTCTTCGGGCCGACTGCCACCGCGCAATCGTCCCAACCCGCTCCGCGCTATGTGAAAGCAGAAGCGGCAAATGTGCGCGGCGGCCCCGGAGTCAGCAACTCCATCGTCACTGTACTGAACCTTGGCACGGAAGTGTCCATCTATGTCACCAAAGGTGACTGGGCGCGGATTTCTGGCCCAGGCCAGCCCGAGAAATGGATTTACGCGCCCCTTTTGCAAGACAACAAACCCCAACCGGTAAGGGCCGCAAACGCGCGGACAGCGGACAAACCATCGCAGAAAGATGCCGCCCAACCTGACAGCCACCAGAAACACGAGCCTGAAGCATCCCCTTCAAGGAAGCCAGAACATCCGTCGGCTCAGAAGGAAAAGCAGGACGCACGGCCTGCGCGGTAAGCCACCTCAGTTTCACCTCTTCTCCGACGGCTCGCATCAAAAAGCCGTCGGACGCAGTGGCTTGCACCATACTAGGTTGGTCCAGGCTCAAACCAGATTGGAGAACTCCACGCCCTTTCCTGTATGACTGGATGGAGCGTTGGGTTGGGCGGAGTGCCGTTTCGAATGGCGTCCCAGGTAGACCAGCGGCACGTCGGATTTTCCAGTATCCGCACATAGTAGAAGGCCCGCTGGTCAGGGTCGAACGTCGGGTCTTGCCACAGCGTGCGGAGAGCAACGTCTCCCTTGAACGGCGTGGGCGTACATGTCGCCAGATCCACCATTGCGAAGTTGTCTGGGCACCGGAACGTCTCGGGGTCAACCGTGCCGCCATCAGCACATGCGACATCGAACACCTGCTCACGAGATTGTCCGTCCTCGACCCACCCCTTCACTATCTGAGCACGCTGCAAGAACGCAGATGACGGATCGCGAAGTCCCCAAACAAAGAACTCAGGCGCCTTGCCTTCTTGATATGACAGATCGCCCCCCATTGGGACGGCCTGTGCATCCATCTGGGCGATACTCTCTGGGATCACCCCTCCCTCTCCCGCCAGATCGTATCCAGCAAAAAACCGAACCTTGATCCGCGGCCCGGAAGTGGCGAACGTTTCCTTGCGCCGCAAAGCATCAAAGATCATGTCGCGGGTGTTCGACTCTGCCCACACACCAACAAGGCCAGCCGAACTCCAGGATTGATAGGGCTTGGATGCTTCGCGGGAATTTGGTGTCCCATCAGGCCAGGTGGTCGCACGGTCCGGCGGCACCGAACTGCGCAGCTCAGCCGTTCCATCGACAACGCCTGCCTTTGAAAAATAGTTCGCTTCTTCTACCGATCCAGGCGCGCTGTTGTGCGTGTCAGAAGAACCTACAAAGCCGAACCGAAAGGGATTGAACCCTTCAGTCTCTTGCAGGAGCAAACCATCCTTCAATGCCTGGCGCACATAGCTGCCACGGAAGTTGGTGACGTCACCATTGGACCCAACCCGCTTTTCCATCAGCTCGAAATCTGACCACTCATCATTCGGAGAGAGGATCGGGTGCGTATCTGATGTCCCCTTGACCTGCGTGATCTCGACCAGCGGCTCATTGCGCATACGCAAGGCGGCATAATCTGCGTCCATCGGCTCGTCGTTCCGGCGAACAAGTTCAAACATGATCCCGTCCGACCCGTTGGAATTATGAGGAATGGCCAGCGCGTCGGCCCCCTCTTCGCGCCATTGCTCCATCTTGTTCCAGAGGTCTTCGGGGTCTTCGGAATCCAACGCGGCAAACGGAAATTCCGGCACGGTCGCCGATCGAAACAGGACATTCCGATGAAGGTTCAATCCACCCGGTTCGGAGGTGAACTCGTATCCGACAAAAGTCGTGAACCGACCGGGTTCATTATACTTCTCGGCGGCGTCCTGAACGATACCCCATGCCCTGCCGATCACATCAGGTGCCTTGAAACCTTCCGGCATGTCGTTCGCTCGATAGCGAGCCAGAACCCGAAAGAATGCGGCATTGGCCTCCGCAGGGTTCTCACTGAACAACCCGGCAGCGAGCGGGTCTTTAGACAACCGACGAGCCGGATCGTTCGCTTCCCGCATCGCGCCAAGGTACTCCGCATGATCCGTCACCGCCACGAAATCGAGCGGGGGCCCCAAGAGGCGAACAGGCATGCCATTGGCGTGCGTGATCGTCTCTCCACGCGCGAACCGGTAAGCATCTTCCGGCAAGGTGCGTACATTCCCGAGATAAGCATCGAAGGAGAGGCCCGTATGGACGTGGAGGTCTCCGAAATATGCATTGCGCTCCGAATTGAATGCTACGCCCGCTCCTGTTGACGTAACTTCGGCAAACTCCGTCTCATTTCCGGAAACCGGCGACGGCGCGTCAATGATAGCGCCATCGCATGCCGTTAAAGCTGCAAGCAGAATCATACCGGCAGACCATAGGATCCAGAGGCGGAAACGGGAATATCTGAGCAAGGACATGACCCGACAATACGTGCTCCATCGGGATTCCGTCTGTGCGAGCGACGCCCTCAGCCTTGACGATCGCATCGTTTAGACCCGGGAAATGCTGGCGGTGAGACAGGGATTCGAACCCTGGAGACTATTGCTAGCCTACACACTTTCCAGGCGTGCGCCTTCGACCACTCGGCCACCTCACCGTGCTCAGCAGAGGGGAGCCAATAACCGAAGGTCTGCAAGATCGCAAGACTGTGATTGCCGTTCGTGGCAGACAATCCCATATGAGCCGCTGAAAGGGAGACCGTTTCATGTTGTTCTCGAAAAAGCCCGTCGCGATTCCGGATGCCGACAGCGCCCTGCCCGGCCGCGCGCAGCCCATTCCGACCGCCAGCACCCACTACGTTTTTGACCGCGACCTGCAAGGCCCCATCCCGGAAGGGTTCGAAACGGCCATCTTCGGGCTCGGCTGTTTCTGGGGCGCGGAACGCGTTTTCTGGCAACAGGATGGCGTCTGGCTGACCCGTGTCGGCTATGCAGGCGGCTTCACGCCAAATCCAACCTATGAAGAAGTCTGTTCCGGGGGCACCGGGCATACCGAAATCGTCGAAGTGATCTTCAACCCGTCCGAAGTCACCTTCGCTGATCTGGTGAAGCTGTTCCTTGAAAGCCACGACCCGACCCAAGGCATGCGGCAGGGCAACGACATCGGCACGCAGTACCGTTCAGCCCTCTACACAACGTCTGACGCGCAAGCCGCGACGGCACAAGAGATGATTGCGGTCTACGAAAAAGCCCTCGCCCAGAATGGCCACGCCAGCCAGATCACGACAGAAGTGGCCCCGGCCGGGCCGGTCTACCTTGCTGAAGACTATCACCAGCAATACCTCGCCAAGAACCCCAATGGCTATTGCGGCATCGGTGGTACAGGCGTGTCCTGCCCTATCGGGCTCGGCGTCGCCACCTGATTGGCGGGGGCGCCCCTAGGCCCCGAAGTTTACCGCAAAGCGCTTGCGCGTCTCGATCAGGTTCTGAGCCTTGTACATGGCGTCAGACGCGGCCTGCGCGCGCTTGATGGTCGGGTCAGCCTGAAGTGCCTCGATCACCTTTGATAGGTGACCAATCGCGGCTTCGACAGTCTTGCGATCAAACTGCTTCGTCGCTTTGGCCAACAAGGCACGCCCCAGATCCATGTGCGCCTGCACTGCCCGTGAGGCGTCTTGATCGTTCTTGATGTCGTCGAGATGGATCCGACGCAGCATGATAACCTGTTCCAGGGCCTCGATATCCCCTGACTGTTCGGCGATATGCACAAGAGACGCGCAGAAATCCGCCTCAATCCGGCTGCGCAGCGGCAGGGGTAGCGCCGGGGTATCCTCCAGAATATCAGAAAGCGCGTTGGACAGCGTTTTCATCTTTTCCGGTCGGAATGATTGTGGGTTCGCCAGCGCTGGCTGCAGCTCGCGGGCGAGGAAATAGGCTGCCACGCGCTGCATCTGCCCCTCCAGATGGGACATGCGGCCCGGCAATGTCAGCGTAAAGAGGCGCGCCTCAGCCGGCGTCAGACCTCCGCCGCGGCTAAGGCCGTGCACGACGAAACCATCTTCCTTTCGGCCGGTCCGGTCCGCCCAGACCAGCATGTCGGCGTCCGCCGTCTGCAAACGGCGGCGAGCGCGCTGCACCGCGCGGGTCTCAACACCGCCGCGAATGCTGCCTGTGCGGAAAACTTTCAATGGCGCGCCAAAACTGAACTCCGGCACGTAAGACTCAAGAGACGACAACAGCCACTTCCAGGCACGGCCTGCGCGCTGACCCGTCGGGCGCGCCACAAGAATTCGATAGCCCGGAGATTTGTCGTTGCGCGCGGCGCGTGCACCTGCCTCATTGCGCAATGACTTCAGCACGGACCGGACAAGGCTGAACGCCACCGCAAGCAATGCCAAAACCAATACACCCAGCATGACGAACCCGAACGTGGCGAGCTCTGGCGCGCCAACGACGTTCGCTTCGAACCAGCGCTCAGCGTTTGTGAACCAGTCATTCACGGGCATTCGGGCAGACCTCCGGTATATGTGTGCGATACGAGCCCAACCCCGCACTGGCAACAGGCAAACGCTGTTCAGGCGGCTTCGAGGATGGTTAGATCGTGTTCTGGGCGAGTTGATTTCAGGGGACCGAATGGGCGCAGAGAGATTTGTAACGCGGTTTGCACCCTCGCCGACCGGCCATCTTCACCTTGGCCACGCCCTGTCGGCTTTTCACGTCTGGGATACAGCCCGCAGATATGGTGGCAAAGTGTTGTTGAGGATCGAAGACATCGACCTGACGCGCTGCAAGCCGGAATACGAGGCCTCCATTCTCGAAGACCTGAACTGGCTGGATCTCGACTGGGACGGCGAAGTACGACGACAGTCGGACCATTTTGCAGAGTATGAAGGCGCGCTGGAATCTCTTCGGTCTCGCGGCCTCGTCTATCGCTGCTTCAAGACCCGGCGGGAGATTGCAGCCGCCCTGCCTGCAGGCGCGAGCCCCGATATCGCTGGATATACAGGAAAGCCCCTGCCACCTGCCGAAGAACAGGAGTTGATTGAAAGGGGGCGCGCCTACGCCTGGCGATTGTCCCTCACCGCGGCCCAAGATTGGCTCGGTTCGCGCTACAAGGCGCTCAGCTACACGACATTCAGCGACACAGGCACGACTGAAGTCGCTGCAGACCCCTCACCTTTTGGCGACGTCGTACTGGCCCGCAAGGACACACCGACCAGCTATCACCTTGCCTGCTGTCATGATGACGCGCTTCAAGGCATCACGCATGTCATCCGCGGAGAGGACATTCGGGAGATGACAGCAATACACGCCTTGCTTCAGGCGCTTATGGACTGGCCCCAGCCTCTCTACCGGTTTCACCCGCTTATTATGGGTCCGGATGACAAGAAATTGTCCAAACGCTCCGGAGACCGGGGATTGCGTGAATGGCGTGAACACGGCAAGACGCCGCAAGACATTCGCGCCATGACAGGCTTCTCCGCATGACAGACACTCCTATTCCCGCGCCGGCCGCGCGTCACTGGGTCGGACCCCTGATGATGCTGTGCGGCGGAATCGCAATTGGTTTCGCGCCGATCGGCTTGCGCCTCGGCCTTGATGATCTTGGGCCTCAAGCGATTGCCTTTTGGCGGTACGTGTTCGCTGCACCTGTTCTGTTCCTTCTGGTTCTCGGCATCCAGAAACGCCTGCCCAGCAAGCCGAACATGTTCATTGTCATTGGAGGCACGTGCTTCGCACTGGATATCGGCCTCTGGCACTGGGGCCTCACCCTAACCAGCGTATCGAATGCCACCTTCATCGTGAATCTCGGAAATGTCGGTGTCGGATTCGCAGCATGGTTTTTCCTGAAGGAGCGCCCAACACCCGTCTGGTTCATCGCCGTTATCCTCGCGATGGCGGGCGCTGCCGCGCTTTCTCTCGGCGCGGCAGGGGGCGGCAGCGGCAATATCCGAGGCGACCTGCTCTCCCTTGCTGCGGCAGTCCTCGTTTCCGGCTACTTGCTGGCGTCCAAACTCGCACGTCGAACGATGAGTGGCATCGACGCCGTCTTCTGGCTGACCTGCGTGGAAATCATCGTCGCCGGCATGATGGTGATGACCTTCCGGGAAGACTTCCTGCCCGCGCATATCTCGGGCTTTCTCGCCCCCTTCATTCTGGGGGTCGGGATTCATGTCATCGGACAGGGCCTGATCATCACCGGCCTGGGCATCACACCAACATCGGTCGCAGGGGTCCTCATCCTGATCCAGCCTGTCGTCGCTGCCGCTGTCTCATGGCAATTATTCAATGAACCTCTCACCAGCATTCAGGCCGCTGGCAGCGCGCTTATCCTGTTTGCTGTGTGGCTTGCGCAAAGCGGGCACAAACCGCAGCCAGTCGACTGATTGCAGCATAAATGTCACGAAATGCGTCTAAGGCCGACGCAAACCTGTTCTTCCGGAGACTGCCCCATGCGCCGCACCGCCCTTCCCCTTGTTTCTATCGTCGCTCTGGCAATTGCCGGTTGTTCAGCCTCATCCGATAGCGCCGGAACCGACAGCACTTCCACGCCGACAATCACGCGCGAAGCAGCCACCCCAATTCAGTCCGGAGACTCCTACTATCAGTCCGCCGCTGAAGCAGTGGACGCGCGTATCCAGCAACGCGGTGTCAAACCAGCCAAGAACGTCATCCTGTTTGTTGGCGATGGTATGAGCATTCCGACCATCACGGCTGCGCGCATTTATGCCGGTCAGAAGCGCGGGCTTGATGGCGAATCCTATCGACTGACCATGGAAACCCTGCCTTTCATGGCCTTGTCAAAGACTTACAGCCATGATTTCCAGGTGGCCGATTCCGCCTCTACTGCAACGGCAATGGTGACGGGCGCCAAAACGAATTCCCGTATGCTGGGCGTTCTGCAGGACACACGCTTCAACAATTGCGCCAGCGTGGAAGGCAATACAACCGACACCCTGTTTGAGCTGGCAGAACGCGCTGGTCTTGCAACCGGACTGGTTTCAACCGCGCGCCTGACCCACGCGACCCCCGCCTCAACCTTCGCCAAATCGCCAAGCCGCGACTGGGAGAATGATGCGGACCTGAAAGGCGGCGACGCGAGCGCGTGCAAGGACATTGCCCGTCAATTGATCGAATGGCCGGAAGGCGACGGCTTTGAAGTGGCCATGGCCGGCGGACGCGGAAGCTTCACCACCGTCGATCAGGCCGATGTGGAAAACGCGGACTGGTCAGGTAATCGCGAAGATGGCCGGGACCTCACTGCAGAGTGGACGGCCAAGTCCGATGACCACGTGTACATTACTGACAAGGCAGGGTTCGATGCGATCGACTTCGCAAGCGACGCCAAAGTGCTTGGCCTGTTTGAACCTTCTCACATGAAGTTCGCGATCGACCGCGCCGATGATCCAGCGGGCGAGCCGTCGCTCGTCGACCTGACCAAAGCGGCGATCACGCGCCTGTCCCGCAATGATGAAGGCTATATGTTGATGGTGGAAGGCGGTCGGATTGATCACGGCCATCATGGCGTCAGCGCGATCCGGGCCCTGGATGAAACCGATGAAATGGACCAGGCCGTTGCCGCTGCACTCGAGATGACGAATGCGGACGAAACGCTGATCATCGTGACGGCAGATCACTCTCACACGATGACTATTTCAGGTTACCCAAAACGCGGAAACCCGATCCTCGGCAAGGTCGTTAGTGGGCTCGACAATGCGCCCATGGATGCGCAAGACGGCAAACCGTATACGACCTTGTCCTACGCCAGCGGGATGACAGCTTGTCGCCTCGTTTCCGGCGAACAGGATTGTGTACGCGAAGACCTGTCCGACATTGATACGACCGAAAAGAACTTCCAGCAGCCTTCGCTTGTGTTCATGGCGTCTGAAACACATGGCGGCGATGATGTTGCCATCTTCGCGACTGGCCCCGGATCGGAACTCGTTTCTGGCGTAATGGAACAGAACGAAATCTTCCATGTCATGGGCCGCGCTTCCGGTCTCGTGTCAGCCCCGACAGAATAGACTGCCGTCGCGTCGGGCCTGTTCAGGCCGCGCATTCTGGGTGAAACTTCTCCATCGCTGGTCATCTGCGCCAAAAAAGAGCGCGGAGACCGGACAGAGGAGGAAAACCCATGAAGGCTGCCGTCATGCGCGCGCCCAATGCGCCGCTATCCATCGAAGATGTTACCATTTCCAAGCCCGGCCCGCGCGAAGTGCTGGTTAGACTGAAGGCGGTTGGCGTCTGCCATTCAGACGTACATTTCTGGGACGGCAACTTCCCGGCTGAACTACCGGTCATTCTGGGCCATGAAAGCGCGGGCGTGGTTGAAGAAGTTGGCTCAATGGTATCTGCGGTGAAGCCGGGCGACCACGTTATCTCGATCCTGTCGCCGTTTTGCGGAACGTGCGAGTACTGCCTGACGGGGCATATGTCAGTCTGCCATACGGTGAACCGGGATCATTTCCAGCGCCAACCCACCGAAGCGCCGCGCTTGTCCATCAAGGGCGAAAAAGTCGGCCAGTTCCTGAACCTTTCCTCTTTTGCAGAGCAGATCCTTGTTCATGAAAACGCGCTGTGCGCCGTAGACAGGGATATGCCGATGGACAAGGCCTGCCTGATTGGCTGCGGTGTCATCACCGGTGTCGGCTCCGTTTTCCACTCGGCCAAGGTTGAACCCGGATCAACAGTCGCTGTGCTGGGGTGCGGCGGCGTCGGACTTGCGGCGGTCAATGGTGCAGCGATTGCCGGGGCCAGCCGCATCGTCGCGGTCGATCTTTCCGATGAGAAACTCCAGATGGCGGTACGCTTTGGCGCAACGGACACGGTCAATCCCGGCAAGGTGAATGCGATCGAAGCCGTCAAGGAGCTGACGAATGGCGGTGTCCATTATTCCTTTGAGTGCGTCGGCCTGAAACAGACGGCGGAACAGGCCTATCACATGTTGCGTCCGCGCGGCGTGGCCACCGTCATCGGCATGATCACACCCGGCGTGAATATCGAGATTCCGGGGATCGAATTGCTCGCCACGGAGAAGCGGCTACAAGGTGCCATCATGGGCTCCAACAGGTTCCGTGTGGATTTCCCACGCCTCATTGAGCTTTACAAGCAAGGCAAGCTTCACCTGGATGATCTGGTCTCGGATCGTATCGGCCTGGAAGGCATTACGGGCGCATTGCAGAATTTGAAAGACAACAAGGGCACTGTCGCCCGACAAGTCGTGGTGTTCGACTAAAGCCCTTCGAGCGGAACTTCTAGAGGTTTCCGACATTTCCTCTCCAGCCGGATACAGATTTCATAAAAGGCTGGAGAGATTGACCATGCTCGAAATGCTTGAATGGATTGCCATGGGCACAGGAATCTGTGCCGCCATCATGATCTCAGCAGATCTGGGACGGAAGATCACCGGCACCGCCTTTGTGATCTTCGCGGTCTCTTCAACGGCTTGGGTCGCAATCGGCGTTGCAGAAAACGAACCGCCACTGCTCTATCAGAACCTCGTCCTGACCGTGATCAATTGCATCGGCATCTATCGCTGGCTGATCCTGAAGAAGGAGGCCGGCTAAAGTCCAAACCGGGAGGGGTTATCCCGGATCAGTGCCTCGAGCTTCGGCAGTCCCTCGCGAATACCCTTTGCCAGTTGGCCTGAAACCAGTCCACCGAGCACCAATGGCGCGCTCGCCTTGCCAGCCCAATGCAGCTCGCACCCGCTGTCAGTCGCCACGACACGGTAGTCCTCAATTGCCGCCGAGACCGGCAATGTGGACTTGTCAAAATAGAACGCCATGCGCATGCCGTCTTCCCACGCAAAGAAGACTTCCTCAACGCGCTGGTCACCAATTTCAACGGTGCGCGTTGTGCCGACGCCGAATGGCTCAGGGCTGGTCCAGATAACTTTCGTGATCGGCAACCATTCCGTCCACGCATCAGCATCCAGCAACGCAGCCCATACTGCGCTGGCCGGGAACGGAAACGCGTGCGACGCACGAAGTTTCGGTTTGACCGTGGCGAGATAGTCCTCGCCCACTGCCTTGTGTTGTTTCAATGCCTTGGCCATCAGGCCCTCCCCTGTCGTCTTATTGTGTAAAGACAGGAGAGAGCGATGTTGCCCTCAAGTCAAACCATGCCGCCACGGCACGGTTCAACATACCGAAGGCTAGTCCCGCAGCAATTCGTTGACGCCGGTCTTGGAGCGCGTCTGCGCATCAACCGTCTTTACGATCACAGCGCAGGCCAGGCTCGGTCCGCCATTCTTGTCTGGCAACGTGCCTGGAACGACCACGGAGTAAGGCGGCACCTTGCCATAGGTGATCTCGCCGGTCTTGCGATCCACGATCTTCGTCGACTGGGTGATGAACACGCCCATTGCGATGACCGAGCCTTCCCCAACGACCACGCCCTCAACCACTTCGGAGCGTGCGCCGATGAAACAATTGTCTTCAATGATGGTCGGATTGGCCTGAAGCGGCTCCAACACACCGCCGATACCTGTGCCGGCGGAAATGTGGCAGTTCGCCCCGACTTGGGCGCACGAGCCTACCGAGGCCCATGTGTCGATCATCGTGCCTTCGCCCACATACGCGCCGATATTGACGTAGGATGGCATCAGAACGGCGTTCTTCGCGATGTAGGCGCCGCGGCGCACGGCGGCAGGCGGCACCGCCCGGAACCCGGCGGCCTCAAATTCAGACGAGCCCCAACCCTGAAACTTCGACGGCACCTTGTCCCACCAGTTTCCGCCACCCGGCACGCCGGAAATCATGCCATTTGCGTTCAGGCGGAAAGACAGAAGAACAGCCTTCTTCAGCCATTGGTGAACCTGCCAGGTGCCATCACCATTGGGGCTGGCCACGCGCGCTTCGCCGGAATCAAGCAGCTCGATTGCCGCTTCGACAGCTTCACGAACTTCGCCCTTGGTCTCGGTTGTCAGCGTGTCGCGGTTTTCCCACGCCTGTTCAATCGCATTGGCAAGGGCTTCAGTCATCTTGGTCTCCGGGAGAATTGTTCGGCAAAGTTTCAAGCGCCGCCTCAAGAAAGGCGGCAAGGTCGCCCGTCACATAGTCTATGTGGTCGGGCCCGTCATCCCCCAACAGATCCTGCAGGTTTGCCGGGCGGGCCTCAACCGGCTCGTGGCTCCAGTCTTTCTCCGAATGCACCAGCACTGTGGTGAACCCCATATCCTTGGCTGGCAGCAAGTTTCGGGCGAGATCTTCGAAAAAAATTGCCTTGCCCGGCGCCACATCATGCATTGCGCAGAACCGATTGTAGGAATCCAGATGAGGCTTTGGTGTATAGTCCGCATCTTCGATCCCGAAACTGCCATCGAACAGATCACCAAGCCGCATCCTGTCCACCACGCGCTCAGCATGGCGGCGAGAGCCGTTCGTATAGACAAACTTGCGCCCTGGCAGCGCGCGGATGGCCTGCCTCAACGCCGGCAGATCTGGCAACGGTGAGAGATCGATATCGTGCACATGGTGGAGAAAATCTGCTGGATCGATCTGATGCACCTTCATGAGCCCGGAAAGTGTCGTACCATAAGTGGCGTAGTATTCTTTCTGGACCTTGCGGGCTTCAACCGGATGCAAATCCAAAGTTCGGGATACAAACTCAGTCATGCGCGTATCGATCTCGGCGAACAGGTCGCACTCTGCCGGATAAAGCGTGTTGTCGAGATCAAACACCCAATCGGCGACGTGACCGAACTGGCCAAATGGCGCGAGATGAATACCCGCCTTGCTGGAGGTCATTGATCGCCCGCCTTGGCGAAGTCCCGCTCAAAGAATTCGAATACGAGACGTTGATCGACCGGCTCATTCGCCGCTTGGAAAAGCGCTGTCCGATAAGCAGAGGCTTCGCAGTCATCTCGGCCGACAATGGCAAATTTCGCCCGGCCAACGCAAAACGCATCAGACGCCTTCGAAAGCGTGCGGATCTTCGTGCCGTCTTCCATCTCGCCATAGACGTAATGCTCAGTTCCGCGCAGCGCCTTGTCGATTACGCGCGCGCAACCGCCGGCCTCAAGCATCCACCACCCACGGCTCTCCCAACCTTCCGTGCCGCGACGGCCAATAGCGCTCCAGATCCGTTTGTCTGTGCGATTGCACAAGGTAAATCCGACATTCCGGCCATTCTCCTTCGCCACCTGCTCCAGAAAGTCGATCAGATCGGCATCAGATGTGGATTCGGGAAGATTGTTCTCTTCCAGGAATTTCGCGATGGCCGTGCGCGTTTTGTAGCCGATACGGCCATCAATAGCGCCGGACAGAACCCCGGCCTCTTCAAGCAGGCGCTGGATGCCTGCGGCCTGTGCCATATCTGGCGAATAATTCTCGATCTCTGTAAACGTCGTGGTCCAGCGTGAGCGGCTCTTGATCTCCACAGACCGAAACCCGCGCTCTTCCAGCCCCATCGCCGTGCAGTTCGGCGGGCTTTCCAGCGAGAAGCTGCCCGTTGGGTCTACGCACAGATCTCGGCCGCCGCCCCATTCGCGCAAACCGCCGCGATGAGCTGTGGAGGTACGTCCGTAAACATAGTGAAATTTCGGATCGAGTGGCGCCTTGACGGCAATCTGACAGGATCCAGGCTGCAACTTCGTCCAGCCATCAACCGTAATTGACCCGCCAACAGGGCGGCCAACAGCAGTTTCGATGATGTAGCTGGTTTCATTGCAGAGCCTCCAGCCATCGCCGGAGGCATTCTGGGCCTGCGCCATCACAGGGACCCCCGCCGCCGCTGCGACGAGGCCAAGACATTTAAGAAATGAGCGTACCTGCACCATGTTCGGTAAATAGCTCCATGAGCAGGGCGTGTGGTGCACGCCCATCGAGGATTACTGCCGCCCCAACTCCATGTTTTACGGATTGGGCCGCCGTTTCAAGCTTCGGAATCATGCCACCTGCAGCTGTGCCATCCGCGATGAGGTCCGGAATCGCGTCCACCGCAATCTCGCGCATCAAGTTCTTGTTCTTGTCCAGAACACCAGCCACGTCCGTCAGCAGGAACAGGCGGCTCGCCCCAAGGGCCGCCGCAAGCGCACCCGCGGACGTGTCGGCATTTACATTATAGCGGTGCCCGTCTTTACCCACGCCGACTGGCGCGACCACGGGAATGAGTTGTGAGTTGGACTTGAGCAAGGCATCCAGCACGCTTGTGTCCACTGCACTTGGCTCACCCACGAAACCGAGATCAAGGACCTGCTCAATGTGACTGTCCGGATCGCGTTCGGTCTTTTGGGCCTTCTCCGCCTGGATCAGGTTGCCATCCGAGCCCGACAGGCCAACCGCCTTGCCGCCAGCCTGATTGATGGCCCGCACGATGGATTTATTGATCGGACCGGACAGGACCATCTCGACGACTTCCATCGTCGCTTCGTCGGTCACGCGCAAACCACCCTTGAACTCCGACACGATGCCGAGACGATCAAGCAGCTTGCCGATCTGCGGGCCGCCGCCATGCACGATGACAACATTGATGCCGAGCGTCTTCAGCAAGACCACATCCCGCGCAAAGATCGCCGACAGGCGCTCGTCCACCATTGCGTGGCCGCCATACTTAACGACAATTGTCTTGCCGGCGTAACGCTGGATATAGGGCAGCGCTTCGGAAAGCGTGCGGGCGGTGAATTGCGCGTCTGAAATCTGGTCTGTCATGGGCGCCCCTTTAGCGCGGGTTTGCCGACAGGACAAATGCGAATCCTAGAGCGCCCGATGCATGTAAACGCTGTTCGGATCCAGCGTGTAGCCGCCAAAAGGGGGGCAATAGTCAAAGCCATAAACTTCATAGAGTTTGCGAGCAGGAATGAAGCCGTCCATCGAGCCGGTTTCCAGATAGAGCGCTGAGTAATTGCGCCGCGCCGCTTCGCTGAGAATGAACTCCAGCATCTGGCGCCCATACCCCTTCCCCCGCATGTCAGAACGAGTGTGCATGGACTTCACTTCGCCTGCCCCATCCGGCAGCGCTTTCAGCGCGCCGCAGCCGACAAGCGTCTCATCCTCCCACATCGACCAGACTGTCACTTCCGGCACGCGCAAGCCTTCAGCGGGCAGGAAATGGCAACTCCCGGGCGGCGATTGAGAAAGCATCAGATCGGCGTGCGCCTGGAGAAGCGCCAACATCTCGTCGCTGGAGACATCATCTTCGCAAATTTGAATGGCCATGCGGGAGAACCTCCAGTTGCAGATCACGGCAACTCTTTACCCAGAGACGACCCCTTATTCCAGCCCGGTTATTTCGGCTCTCAGTTCAGGAATCCCCCACCCCTTTTCAGACGAGGTCTGGCGTACGACAGGATGGGCCGCGCCGCGCTTCTTGAGCTTGGTGGAAATCTTGTCGACCAGCGCATCCACTTCAGACTTCTTGATCTTGTCGACTTTCGTCAGCACTATCTGATAGGTCACAGCCGACTTGTCGAGCATGTTCATGACCTCTTCGTCCGTATCCATCAGGCCGCGGCGGGAATCGACCAGCAGGAAGACACGTCGCAACGAGGGCCGCCCACGCAGATAGGACCGCGTCAGCCTCATCCAGCCTTCGGCCTGGGTTCGGCTGACCTTGGCATAACCAAAGCCCGGCAGGTCGACGAGGTACATGCGGCCTTCGCCAAGATCGAAATAGTTCAGCTCTCGCGTGCGTCCGGGCTCTGCGGACGACCGCGCCAGTTTCGCCCGGTTGGTCAGCGCGTTGATAAGCGATGACTTACCGACATTCGACCGGCCCGCAAAGCAGACTTCCGCACGGTCTGCAGGCGGAAGACCTTTCAGGTCCACCACGCCTTTGACGAACTCGACAGGGCCGGCAAACAGGACACGGCCAGCTTCGAGCGCCTCTTCACTGAAGCCACCATCCATATCCATCGGCTTAATCCGTCGCTTTTGCCTTGCCGCCGAACAGCCGTTTCACGAACTTGCCGATCTCGGTCTCGACGCCGTTCCGGCGCATGATGAAATATTGCTGTGCAAAGGACAGCAGGTTCGACCACACCCAGTACATGACGAGACCTGCCGCAAAACCGCCGAATACGAACATGAAGACCAGCGGCATGGCCTGAATGATACGGCGCTGGGTAGGGTCCGGTGGCGGCGGGCTCAGCGTCTGGATCGCTGCCATGGTCACACCATACAGGATCGGCAGAATACCGATGCCAATGATAATGCCGAGGATCGGGATGGATTTGATGTCCGCTGCCGACCAGAACGGGATCAGGCCAAACAAATTGCCGATGGCCGTCGGATCCGGCGCAGACAGGTCACGCAGGAATCCGAAGGATGCGTGGCGCATTTCGATGGTGACATAAAGTGTCTTGTAGAGCGCGTAGAAGATCGGGATCGTGAACAGGATCGGCAGACAGCCCCCCACCGGGTTCGCGCCCTCCTGCTTGTAAAGCTTCATGATCTCTTGCTGCTGGCGTTGCGGGTCGGCCTTGAAGCGTTCCCGGATCTCCTGCATCGGCTCCTGCAGCTTCTTCATCTTTGCCATCGATTTGTAGCTCTGATTGTAGAGCGGCACGAGCGGCAACTTCACCAAAACCGTGAAGGCCAGGATCGCCCAGCCAAACGAGCCCACGATGCCGGACAGCCATTCCAGCGCGTAGAAGAAGGGCTTGGTCAGGAAGAAGGCCCAGCCCCAGTCGATGGCATCGACCATGCGCGGAATGCCCAGATCATTCTGGTAGTGCTGCAGTACGTCAAACCGCTTGGCGCCAGCATACAGGCTGTTGGATACGGTCTGGCTTTCACCCGCCGCCAGTGTGATCGGCGCAGACTCTGTGCGCACTTCGAGCGGCCCGCCACGTGACAGTTTCCGCTTGTCTACCAGGCCGGCAAAGAACGCGTCCTGTTGCGGCACCAAGGCGCCCAGCCAGTACATGTCTGACAGGCCCCACCAACCGCCCTGGCTGGACGGGAACGTGCCCTCGCTGGTTTCACCCTTGATGTCCTTCAACTGGAACAATGGCTTGTACTTTTTCAGGCGCAGCTCGTTATCCACCACACCCATAAGGCCCATATGCGCGAGCCCGCCTTTGGAGGATGAGCCAGGATCTGTGGTTTCGAGGAATTGCTTGTAGTCGCCATGACGCTCAATCGAGCCGATGGCGCGCACTTCGCGGGGCTCTCCGGAATTGTTCGTCACCGTGTCAGTGAAGGTGAACAAATAGTCTTCATCAACAGAGATTTCGCGATCGATGACCAGGCCTTCAGACTCGAGGCGCAGGGTGAGCGGATTGCCGGGCGTCAGCTGCCCTTCTCCCACCTGCGTCCAGTTCGAGTTGCGGCCAGCCACCAGTTTCGAGCCGTCGGCCCAGTACCAGGTTGCGAAATAGCCGAATTCGGAATTCTCCGGGCGAAACAGGCGAACTTCCTGTTCCTTCTCGACGGTCAAATAGTGCTTCTTGAGGCTGAGATCGTCGATGCGTGAGCCAGCCAGCCGAATCGACCCATCCACAGACGCGGCATCAAATGGCACGCGGACGTCATCTTCCAGAGCTTCCTGAACCGGTTTGATCTCGGCAATGGCCGGGGCGTCGGAAGACACGACCGGACCGGTTTGCTGTTCGGCTTCGCGGACGGCCTGATTGGCTTCGAACTCTTCCTGCGCAGGCTTCATGATGAAGGCCTGATACGCAAACACAAACGCAATCATTGCGACCATGGCGATCAGGAAATTGCGCTGGTCTTCTTTTTCCATCTGGCGGGATCCCGGCAAGTCTGGTCAGCACGCCGGAAGCGGCGGCATCTGGGTTAATCAGCGGCGAGGCTTATCAGCGCGCTTTCCATATCGTCAAGCAAACGCGGCCACGCAATGTCAGCGGTGTCTTTACGGGCAATGAAGACATAATCCCAGCCCGGTTTGCCATGCTGCGGCAAGAGAACACGCGCCGCTTCGCGCAGGCGCCGTTTGCAGCGGTTACGAATGACGGCATTTCCGATCTTCTTGGTCGCGGTAAAGCCTTCGCCCATATGCGCACTACCGTCCGCGCCCTTGCGCCGTCTGGCCTGCACCAGAAGGGATTTGCGCCGCTCGGTCTTGCCGTGACGCACATAAACGAATTGAGGCCGCACGCGCATGCGTACGACCTCAAATTCAGACTCGTGTGTCTCGCGGGTCATGGCCTCTGCCGCCTGCAATCAAGCGGTCCCTGGCCGGCCGTCTTAGGCGGTCAGCGACTTGCGGCCCTTGGCGCGGCGACGTGCCAGCACCTTGCGGCCATTCTTGGTCGACATACGCTCGCGGAAGCCGTGAGTGCGTTTGCGGCGAAGATTGCTGGGCTGGAATGTGCGTTTCATGGGTCTGCTCTAGAAGCTAAGTATCTCGGAAAGAGGGGCCAATACAGGCAGCACAGCCCTGAAGTCAAGCCGCAGCCTCAGCCAGTTTCGCATTAAATCCGCTTCAACCGGTCTGGGGCACTTTACATCAGCCTTGAGTCTTGGGAACTCTCCCAAAGGTGGCGGGGTGCAGATATTTCAGAGGTATCATGCGGTTTCCACATATCGTTCTTGCCAGCCTGAGCGCGATTCTGGCCTTCTCGGCCCCGGCAACAGCTCAATCGATTGATTATGAGCGCCTTGATGCACGCCTCTCCAGGCTGGCAGACGATCAGGATATTGTTGGCCTGTCCGTTGCCGTGATTGATCGAGGCGAGATCGCATTCTCCAAGGGGTATGGCGTCACCGAAGCGGGCGGCCCCCCCGTGACGGACGAAACCGTGTTCCGCTGGGCGTCCCTCTCCAAAGGCGTGGCCGCCACCGAAGTCGCCATCTTGGCAAGCCAGGCTCGCCTGAACATTACTGACCCTGTCTCCAAATTCGCGACCACCCTGCGCCTGCCGAATGGCGGAGAGGCGAAGGCAACGCTTGAAGACGTGCTGTCTCACCGGCTGGGCATTCTGCCAAACGCCTATGACACGCGCCTTGAGGATGGCTGGGAGGCCGCCGACATTCGCACCAGTCTCCGGTCCCTGAAATCCATCTGTCCGGTTGGAGACTGCCACACATATCAGAATGTCGCCTATGACAGCATTGCCGAAGTCATCGAAGACGTGACCCAATCGCGCTATGCAGACGCCGTGGAGGCATCCGTCTTCAAACCAATCGGCATGGTCACGGCAAGTATTGGCCGCGCCGGACTGGAAAGCGCCCCCTCTTGGGCTAAACCGCATTCGAAACGCAGCCGCGATCTGGGCCCTCCCGACAAGAAGATCGTGAATGACGATTACTATCGCGTCCCTGCGGCGGGCGGCGTGAATGGCTCGATCCGTGACCTCGCGCTCTACGCCCGCGCGCATATGGGCCTTTTGCCGGAAGTGCTCAGCGACTCCGCCCTGGACATGCTTCAGGCGCCCCGCATCTATACCAGTCGAGAACAATCCAGCATGTCCCGGCGCTATAGCGGGACGGTACGAGACGCACGTTATGCGCTGGGCTGGCGGGTCTACAAATATGGAGCGCCCGGCTACCGCGTTGTTGGCCATCGCGGCGCGGTGGAGGGCTATCGCTCCTACATCCTGTTCGACCCGGAACGCGACACGGGCGTGGTCATTCTCTGGAACTCCAGCTCCCGCAAGCCAAACGGGATCGGATTCGAAGTCATGGACATGGCTTACAACCTGCCTTTCCGCGACTGGATGGAGCTTGACGGTGAGGTTACAGCGGGCAGCCACTGACGCCAGGCTCACGCGCCTGTCAGCGCAGCGCACGCAGACGTGACGGGATTTCCGGGAGCCCTTGGCCTATGTGGTGGTCTCCATAGTCCAGCCACATACCAGATGCGTCATGCCCAAATTTCTATCCCTGCCCCGAATTCTTGCCAGCATCGCCCTTGCGGCACTTCTCATGCAGCCAGCCCTGGCTCAGTCAGACGAGGACTGGACGCGATTGCTTGAGACCTATGTGACAGAGAGCGCAGATGGCGTGAATCGCGTGGACTATGAGACTCTGGCAGGCAACGAAGCGGATCGCGCCGCGCTGGATGCCTATATCGCCGGTTTCGAAACCCGAGACCTTTCCACCACTGGTGACGCAGAATTCGCGGCCTGGGCCAACCTCTACAACGCCGTCACGGTCCGGCACATTCTTGAACGCTATCCGCTGGACTCGATCCGGGATGGTTATGTTTTTGGCGGCCCCTGGAAAAAGGTTTCCGTTTCGGTGGGCGGCGATGACGTCTCCCTCGACGCGATTGAGCACGACATTCTGCGTCCACGCTTCAAGGACCCTCGGGTACATTATGCCATCAATTGCGCGTCCTATGGCTGCCCGAACCTGCCAATTCGTGCGTGGATAGCAGACACACTTGATGAAGATCTGGATGCGGCCGCGCGGGCCTATGTCAATCATCCACGCGGCGTCAGCGTGTCTTCCCGTGGCCTGACGGTGTCTTCGATTTACAAATGGTTTCAGGCTGATTTCGGCGGATCGAAAGGTGGCGTTATCAATCACCTGCTTGAATACGCCGAACCCGCCCTTGCAGAAAAAATTCGCACTAATCCCAAAATTCGCGGCTATGAGTATGACTGGTCGCTCAATGACACCCGGACGGACCCCGCCCAATGACTGACGCAGCTGACACAAAATCAAAGCCGATCTGGCTCCGCCTTTGGCCGCTCTACCTGATTGCCGGCGGCCTCGTCGCAGCCTGGGCATTCGGCCTGTTCGACTATCTGTCGCTTGAGACCCTGCGCCAGCAACAGGCTGCGCTTCGCGCTTTTGTCGAGGACAATCTGATCCTCGCAATCGCCGCCTATATCGGAATCTACACCGCCAGCACGGTCTTCATGCTTCCAGGCGCATTGTGGATCACGATCACAGGTGGCTTCCTGTTCGGTCTTGCGGGCGGCACTCTGGCCACGGTCATTGGCGCAACGCTTGGCGCAAGCCTGCTTTTCCTCGCCGCGAAAACGTCTCTTGGCGGGTTCATGCGCAAGATTGCGAGCGGCTATGCGGAGAACGTCCGCATCGAGTTCCAGAACAGTCCGATGGCATACATGTTTGCCATGCGCTTCATCCCCGCGATGCCGTTTCCCGTCGCCAACATCCTGCCAGCCATCCTCGGTGCGAAATATCGCGACTATGCCATTACCACCGCGCTTGGGATCGTTCCGGGCGTTGTTGCGTATACATGGGTAGGTGCGGGCCTGGGCTCGACATTTGCGAAGGGGGAAGATCCCGATCTCGCATCGGTCTTCCAGAACCTGCTGCCCGCCGCCATCGCGCTTGGGGTCGTTTCCCTGTTGCCGGTGGCATGGAAGAAATTCTTTCCAAAGAAAGCCAACCAGATTGAAGAGGCCGCCTGATGACAGATCTCGCTGACCAGAATGCCCGCGCCCCGCTTGGCGGCTCCGCCGACCCAGACAAGATCGCCACTTCCCCTGCCCCACACGCGGCCGGCACCGCGCCAATGAGAGAGATGACCGCCGACCTTGTCGTGATCGGCGCTGGCTCTGCCGGACTATCCGCCGCCGCAGGCGCCGCTCAGCTGGGCCTGTCTGTCGTGCTCTACGAAAAAGGCGAAATGGGCGGAGATTGCCTCAACACAGGCTGCGTGCCGTCGAAAGCGCTGCTCAGCGCGGCAAAGGCCGCCGCAGAGATTCGCGATGCCGGCAAGTTCGGCATCGAGACGACGCCTCCCCGGATCCACTGGGACAAGGTCAAACAACACGTCAACGCCTCCACCGCGACGATTGCCCCGGTAGACAGCCAGGAACGATTTGAAGGCCTCGGCTGTACGGTCATCCGTGAACACGCCAAATTCGCCGGTCCGGACACGATCATTTCCCCAACCACCCGGGTCAAGGCTCGCCGTATCATCATCGCCACAGGCTCACGCGCCTTCATTCCGCCTATCGAGGGGCTGGCAACCGTCCCCTATCTGACGAATGAAACGATCTTCAGCATTCCTGAAATGCCTAAGCATCTGATCATTCTGGGCGGCGGCCCCATCGGCATGGAAATGGCGCAGGCATTCACGCGCCTTGGCGCAAAAGTCACGGTCGTTGAAATGGGCAAGGCGCTGGGCCGGGCGGACCGCGATCATGCCGAAATCGCCATCGAAGCGCTACGCGACGAAGGTGTCACGATCCTGGAAGGCTACAAAGCCACCAAGATTGAACAGGACGGGGAGGCGATCCGTGTCCTGACCGAGCCGAAAGGCGGTGAAGCCTGGACGCTTGAAGGCTCCCATCTGCTTGTTGCGGTAGGTCGCCAGACCGTATTCGACGGCATGGATCTCGAAGCCGGCAATGTAGATCATGACCGCAAGGGCATCATTGTAGGCGATAATCTGCGCTCTAAATCGAACAAGCGCGTCTGGGCACTGGGCGATGCCGCAGGGCGTGAGCAATTCACCCATATCGCCGGTTGGCACGCCTCCGTCTTTACGCGCCGCGCCTTCTTCAAACAGGGCACCAAGGCAGACAGCCTGCCCGTACCAGCCGTCACCTACACGTCCCCGGAAGTTGCTCAACTCGGCATGACGGAAGCCGAAGCCCGCGAGAAGCATGGCGACGACATCTCGGCGCCGAGCTTCAAATTCGAGGAAAGCGACCGCGCCATAGCGGAGGCAAACACCGAAGGCGAAGTGAAGCTGATTGTACGCAAGGGCAAACTGCTTGGTGCGTCCATTGTCGGCAAGGATGCCGGCGACCTTATCCAACTCGTCTCGGTCGCCATGTCGAACGGGCTTGGTGTAAAGGATCTGACGAATTTCATCTCGCCCTACCCGACCCGCGCCGAGGGCGTAAAGCGCGCCGCCAACGCGCACTATGCCGACGTGGTGTTCGGCAAGAGCGCAAGGCTGCTCGTCAGCTTGCTCCAGCGTATTCCGTAGGCTAGGTCAGGCAGTGTGAAAGACGCTGCTGACCTGACCTTTCCGGACGCCACCAGAACCCGCGCCGGGGCGCGCTGGTTCGACAGTCTCTCATTTCGTCTGTTCGGCCTCACAATTCTCGCCATACTGGTGGTGGAAGCCTTCATCTTCGTGCCGAGCGCAACGGGCCAGCGCAATGACTGGCTGACCGAACGGATCGAAGCGGCCCGGATAGCATCCCTCGCCCTTGAAGCCTCACCGAGGCGTTCAGTCTCAGAAGAATTGTCGGCTCGGCTGCTGGATCATGCCGAAGTTTGGGGTGTGGCCGAGCTGGACATGGACGATGAGATGCGGTTCCAGCTGCTTCCCCCACAAATGCCGCTCAATGGTGAATTTCACGCACTCGACATGCGCGAGGCCGGACCAATGGACCGGGTGGCCAACATGTTCGGCGCATTTTTCGCGCCAGATGACCGCATTCTTGTCGTTACAGCCAAGGGCACAGAAGAGGATCGTATCATCGAAGTCCTGCTGCCGCAGGCGCCGATGAAAGCTGAGCTGCAATCTTACGCCAGCCGTATCGCAGGCCTGTCACTGCTCATCGCGTTTGCTGCGGCGACCATCATCTACGTCCTGCTGCACCTGCTCGTCGTTCGCCCGATGCAGCGCGTCACATTGAGCGTTGAGCAATTCCGAATGGATCCCGGATCGTGGACACGGCGCCTGCCGCATACCAAACGCCGCGACGAAATCGGCCGCGCCCAGAACGCGTTGGCCGACATGGAAAGCGCGGTGGCCGACAGTTTCCGTCAGCGCTCTCATCTGGCAGAACTCGGCACGGCGGTTGCGAAGATCAACCATGATTTGCGCAACTCGCTGGCATCGGCCCAGCTCGTTTCCGATTCTCTCGCCCGGTCTGAGGATGTCCGTGTACAAAAGGCTGCCCCAAGGCTTGAGCGCGCCCTGACCCGCGCCATCACACTCGCCACCGATACGTTGGATTATGGCAAGGCCATGCCTCAGCCCGCCGAACCTGAACAGATTGATCTCAAGCAGGCGCTCGACGAAGCTGCCGATGAAGCGCTGGCAGCATGGCCGTCTGTTGAGTTCATCAACAATGTACACATGCTGGAACATGTCCTGGCGGACCCTGACCATTTACACCGCATCGCCGCGAATTTGATCCGCAACGCCGCCGAAGCCATGTCTGCGGCCGGGTCTGATCCATCGCGGATTTTTGTAAGCCTGGAATCAGGCACAATCGTCTTTACAGATACAGGTCCGGGCCTGCCGGAAAAAGCCGCGGCAAATTTGTTTACCCCCTTCGCCGCGACGACCCGTCAGAGCGGAACAGGCCTTGGCCTCGTCATTGCGCGCGAGCTTGCCCAGTCCATGGGCGGCGACCTGACCCTTGCTGAAACAGGGCCGGAGGGATCCGTATTCCACCTCACACTTCCGCCACAGGACTGACACAAAGCGCGGAACCAAGCCGCGCGGAATGCATTGGTTCATCATACAAACGGATGGACCCCATGACCCCTGAAACCATTGTTTCTGCACTATTTTCCACGAGCGCTGCAGCCGCAGCCGGATTGGCTGTCATGCTCCAGCCTACGCTGCCCCGACCCGATGTTCAGCCGGTCGACCATTTTCAGGAAGCGGACTTTTCGATCTACGATCGGGACTTCACGCTTCAGGGTCGCGACTGTGAAATCGGTATAAAGCGGCGTGGCATATGCCTCAGCAGATCACCGCTGGAAGATACCATTGTTCCGGGGCGTGTGCTTCCAGTGGAAATCCCGGCGACGAGCGCAGAATTTCCCATCATACTGGAAGCCCCCCTTAAGGCATCCCACCTACAGACTGTGCGGTTTGGCCACCGTATTGCCTTGTTTAATCCGGATACGCGCGAAATCGTCGACGTGATCGACTTGACCGCCCAGAGTTTTGCAAGCGCCAGAGTGTCCGATCGGCAAAAGGCGGAACTAGAAGGCACACCTGACGCACAAGCCAGCTAAGTCAATCAGGTCGTATAGTCGAACAAAAGAAAAGCCAGCCTCGAGAGGCTGGCTTCTGCTTATACATGACAGGAAGATTAGTTCGCTTCATCTTCCACTTCGTCAGCGGCTTCATCAACTTCTTCGCCGAATTCCTCAACCGGACCATCATTCGTGTCGCACGCGGCCAGCCCGAATGCGCCAAGACCGAACAAAATTGCAATAAGTGGCTTTTTCATTTCCGTAACTCCTTTATCAGTCAGCCCCCAGAGAGAAGGCGTCCTCCTGCAAACGTGCTTGGGTGGGACTGGTTCCGAAAGAACAGGATTGGTTTGGTTCATAAATACGTCCCTCCCCCGGATGATCCCGAAATTGTTCACACAGACGACTGGCTGATCGTCATCGACAAACCGTCAGGGCTTCTGTCTGTGCCGGGGCGTGGGCCGGAAAAAGCCGACTGCGCCATAACCCGCATCCAGAAAGCTTGGCCAGATGCGCTCACCGTCCACCGCCTGGACATGTCTACGAGCGGTCTATTGCTGTTCGCGCGGTCAAAAGATGCGCAGAGGGAATTGTCGCGCCAGTTTGAGGCTGGCCGCGTGGAGAAAACCTACATCGCAGATGTCTGGGGCCGGCCCGATTCCCAGCATGGCCTCGTTGATCTCCCCCTGATCACTGACTGGCCAAACCGACCCCGGCAGAAAGTCGACCGAGAAATCGGCAAGCCCAGCCAGACCCGGTACGTGATCTCCCAATCCAGTGCGGTCGCCAGCCGCATGAGCCTGACCCCACTCACCGGGCGCTCCCACCAGCTTCGCGTTCACATGGCCGAACTCGGTCACCCAATCCTGGGCGATGAGCTGTACGCCCACGATGAAGCCGAAAAGATTGCCACACGGCTGCATCTGCACGCGGCGGAATTAGCCTTCACCCATCCGCAGTCTGGATCCCCCATGCGGTTTCAATCTTCCTGTCCTTTCAATCTGCCTTGACGGACCGCCTGCAAGGAATTATCGTTTTTCGATAATGGGAGATTCCACGATGCACGCTGAAATTGTTCGTCTGTCGCTGCACCATGTCGACATCAAGATCGTCAAGGACGACAAGATGCATGTCCTCCAATGGCGCCGCAATCTGTTGTGGGATGAAGTTCTGCTTGATGGAAAACGCCAAGCCTCCAGCCACGGCCTGTTCGGGCGCGAAAAAGTCTACGGGCTCGTATTCGGACGGGATGTGGAAGGGCGCGGTGGGGAACAAGTCATGTTGCTGCTCGACACCTCCACCCATGCCGACTGGACCGACGGCACCCAGCGCGTAAAGGGCGTTCGCCTCGAAGGGCGTGACGGACCGCTGGTTGCGTTTGGCTCTCTTGATCCGAAGAATCTGGAAAAGCCTGCAACGTTTGGCGACTGGATGAAAAAGAATATGGGCATGGAATGGGGCGACCCGCCATCGAGCCGCCCGCATTGATCCAATCAGGAGTCGCGTGATTGCGAGGCCACTGGCACCAGGCGCACGGTCGCCTTCCGGTTCAACGGCTCGATCAATCCGTTCGCTGCATAAGCACGCGCCTGGCCTTTCGGCATGATGGCGATCTGCTCCGCTGAGATATCGCGCGCCTCAAGCGCGGCTGTGACGGATTCGGCGCGGTCCTCTGAAACCTTCTCGTTCAGGTCCTCCGGGCCGGTTGCATCGGCATGACCGGCGACTTCGATCCGGAAATACTCACACTGGGCGGAATCCGCCGCAACTGCATCGAGAACCGCTTCAGCCTGATCTCCAAGCTGGGTGACACCGCGCTCGAAGTAGATCGTGAATTCCTCTGTCGCACAGGCGGCCGGGGCCGGGTCGTAAGTGACCGGCTCCTGCGGTGGCGCTGGCAAGTCTGCATGAGCCGCCAGGGCCGTCATAGCGGCGGACATAAAGGTCAGGCTGGCGATTTTCATCTTTGTCTCCGTTGGTGACTACGCCAATAGAAACGTCACTTTCGCAGCCCGGTTCCTCACAATCTTTTCTTCGTGCGCCCTTCATGGGCCTTGGCATTGGCCGGATCGGCCGGCCAGTCATGCTTCGGATACCGCCCGCGCATGTCCTTCGCCATGTCCAGATACCCCGCCCCCCAGAACCGTCCGAGGTCCTGTGTGGTGGCCACAGGTTTCATACCTGGCGAGAGCATTTCCACGGTCACGGGCACCCGTTCGGCGGCCAGTTTCGGATGCAAACTCAGTCCAAAGAAGGCCTGCGCCCGCGCCGAGACCAGCGGCGCACGATCATCCAGATAGTCGACCTGCGCCGTCTGGCCGGACGGCAATGACAGGCTGAGCGGCGCATCCTTGCGCAGCGCCTCCTGAACCGGCCAGTCGAGCGATGCGATCAATGCCTCGCGTACCTCATGCCCAGCCGGCACCTGCGCGCCCTTGCGGTTCAACAGTGGCAGCAGCCAATCTCCGGCACTGGCGATTAAGGCCTCCGCATCAAGGGCCACCGGCGCAATACAGTCTGCGCTTTCCAGCATTGTGATGCGCGCCAGCGTCTCGCGCACCACATCGTCCGCACCAATTGCGGCAAAGCCCCCTTCGCGGATCGCATCCAGCATGGCCCGCGCGGCCACAGCAGCGCTCGGCTTTGGAAGCGGACTTTCCGACAGGACAATCGCACCCAGCGCCTTCACCCTCCTGGCCTTGAACTTTCCGGTTTTCGGGTCAAAGCTCGCCCGGTCTTCAGACACAACGCCACCAATTTCCAACGCGTCTGCCTCAGATATCGGGGCCGCCAATGAGATGCGCGCCTCTTTCGCAGCGCCGCCGAGATCAGCGATCACCAGCCAGTCCTGTTTCGCCAGCGCTTCGGTCTCCGGCAACATGGCCGCGCGGCCAGAGGCCATCAGATAACCGCTTGTGCTTCCGGGGCGTTTGCGGGCGATCTGGTCCGGCCAGGCGCGTGCCAGCAAACTCGCCAGATTCCCGTCGGGCGCAGCCCCCTTCCCCCAAGCCTTCGCCTGCGCCTTCAGGCTGCGCGCCCTTGCCGAGCCATCCCTGCGGAATCCGGCCAACCGGTCGCGCAGATCGGGTGAGTTGCCACCCATGCCCCGCTCCCCGGCGAGCGCCGCGATCTCCGCCGCCAAGGCGCGTTCCTGTGGCGTGGGCGCACCGGCCACCAGTGCCCCAAGCCGAGGCGGCAAGGGCAGCCGCGCCATTTCCGAACCCAGCGCTGTCAGCGCGCCATCCTGATCAATTGCGCCCAACGTCGTCAGCAAGGCTTGCGCAGCCTTCAACCGCCCAGCTGGCGGCGCGTCCATCCAGGTCAGGCGCGTTGCGTCCCGCTCGCCCCATTCCGCCAGCGCCAGCACGAGGCCAGACAGATCACTCTTCAAGATCTCCGGCACCGGCGCAGGCATCAGGCCCCGTGTCGCCGCCTCGTCCCACAGGCGGTAACATACACCCGGCGACAATCGCCCCGCCCGGCCTCGCCGTTGATCAACTGACGCGCGGGATGCCTTCACGGTCGACAGGCGCGTGCCAAGCCCCCCAGCGGCATCTTCAGCGGCGCGCGACAGCCCGGAATCTATCACGATCCGAACGCCTTCTATGGTCAGCGCGCTTTCGGCGATATCGGTCGCGAGTACCACTTTCCGCATCCCGTCCGGTGCCGGGGAAACAGCCGCGTCCTGTTCGGCAGGGCTGAGCGCTCCGAAAAGCGGCGCAACCCGTACGTTGTCCGGCACACGCTCCAACTGCTCCGCCGTACGCTGGATTTCCCGCGCGCCCGGCAGGAAAGCGAGGATAGACCCCTCTTCCTCGCGCAACGCCTTGCGAACGACTGACGCCATCCGATCCTCAACCCGGTCCTGCGACCGGCCCAGATAGCGCGTCTCGACCGGATATTGCCGCCCCTGGCTCTCAACCACCGGAGCACCCAAGATGCTGGATACTTTTTCTGTATCGAGCGTGGCGGACATGATCAGCAGCTTGAGATCATCCCGAAGTGCACCCTGCGCTTCCATCGCCAACGTCAGTCCCAAATCCGAATTCAGCCTGCGCTCATGGAACTCGTCAAAGATGACTGCGCCGATTCCGGTCAGTTCTGGATCTGACAGAATACGCCGTGTAAACAGGCCATCGGTGATGACTTCCACCCGCGTCGCATCTGACACCTTGCGGTCCACACGCGTTGTCAGGCCGACCGACTGACCGAGTTTCTCCCCCAGAGACTTTGCCATCTGTTGCGCGGCCATTCGCGCGGCGATGCGCCGTGGCTCCAGCATGATGATCTTGCCCTCGATCACCGCCGCGTCGCCCAACAATCCCGCCAGCGCCAGAGGCACCCGCGTCGTCTTGCCCGCTCCGGGCGGCGCTGCAAGCACAAGCCGCGAATCTGCGCCAAGGCCGGAACAGATCTCGGCCAGCACATCATCAATCGGAAGGGATGGACGCGTCGCACTCACCCCAGCCTGATAGGCGCTTCGCCATCTGGCTGGCAAGCTGCAGGAATGCGCCGGGCCGCAATTGCTTTCGTCAGCGGTGCGGCCTACCGTCTGGCGCTAATCGGGGCAGGAGGCAGCGCTCATGAAATGGTGGTTTGGCATTGATCTCTGGAAACGCGTGATCGCGGGGCTCGTGCTCGGCGCCGCAGTTGGTCTCGGCCTTCGCTATGGCCTCGGCCCCGAAGCCGCCAGCGCCAATGTCACCGCCTGGGCCAAGCCAATCGGTGACGCGTTCATCAATCTGATCAAGATGCTGGTCGTTCCGCTGATCTTCACGACGCTCCTGTCCGGCGTGCTTGCCATGGGGGATCCGAAGAAGCTGGGCAGCCTCGGCGGACGCGCCCTGCTCATGTATATGGGGACCACGATCGTTGCGGTGAGTTTCGGCCTCCTCATGGGGACGCTGATCCAGCCCGGCGCAGGTTTTGATCTGTCCATCGCCTCGGCCTCCGATATCGCAGAAGCCAAGGCACGCCTTGATGCCAACCCGCAGCCGGGCAGCGTCGGCGAGCAATTGATGAACACACTGCTCTCCATCATCCCGACCAATCCGGTCGCTGCGCTGACGAATGGCGACGTGCTGCAAATCATCTTTTTCGCAATCATGCTGGGAATCGGCATCCTGATGACGGGCGAGGCCGGCAAGCCACTCGCCAATGTCATCAATAGTGCCGCTGAAGCCGTAATGAAGCTGACGCTGATCGTCATGGAAACCGCGCCATTTGGGGTTTTCGCCCTGATGGCATGGGTACTCGGCGAGCGCGGCCTGGACATTCTCGTCTTCCTCGGCAAGCTGACCCTGACGCATTATCTCGCCTGTATCCTGCACATTCTGATCACATATGGCCTGGTCATTCGGGGCGGCTTGCGCCTGCCACTTATCCCTTTCTTCCGCGGCGCAGTGGACGCACAGGCCGTGGCCTTCTCGACCTCATCCTCCAATGCCACACTGCCCATGACGATCTCCTGCGCGCGGGAAAACCTCGGCATCGGCAAGCCGGTTGCCTCGTCAGTCCTGCCGCTGGGCGCGACCATCAATATGGACGGTACAGCGCTGTATCAGGGTGTGATTGCCTTGTTCGCCGCACAGGCCATGGGCACACCCATGACGGCCGGCATGTATCTGACCATCATTCTGATGGCGACGCTGGTTTCCATCGGCACGGCAGGTATCCCGTCTGTCAGCCTGTTCCTCGCCGCAACGACGCTCAGCGTTATTGGCGCAACGCCGGAACAGATTGTCGTCGTCATTGCCGTTCTCTTCCCGTTCGACCGCATCCTGGACATGATGCGCACGGTGACCAATGTGACCGGAGACCTGACGGTCGCCACTGCGGTGGCGAAATGGGAAGGCGAGCTGGACGAAGAGATCTTCCGCGCGCGCGACCCGGTTTGATCCCGGCCACTTTGGCGAACTGCCATTTCTGGGCAGATAGTCATATTCGGTTCAACAAACGATTGTTACCCCTAACCCATGTTAAGCCAAACGGAGGTGGGAATGGCTGGAATCAATCTTTTCGACATGCTGACGCAAACCAATAATGGCGCTGCCGTGCAGCAAGTGGGTCAGCAAACAGGGCTGCAGCCAGACATGGCGCAAGCGGCGATCAAGGCACTGCTGCCAGCGATTGCCGGCGGTCTTCAGCGAAATGTGCAACAACCCGGCGGCCTGCAATCCTTGCTCGGCGCGCTGCAAAATGGACAGCACGAGCAGTATCTCGACCAGCCGGAAACGCTCGGCACGGCAGACTCTATCGCGGACGGGAATGCCATTCTCGGCCATTTGCTCGGTTCCAAGGATACAAGCCGCGCCGTCGCGGCCCAGGCCGCCCAGAAAACCGGACTCAGCGAACAGGTCCTGAAATCCATCCTGCCAATGGTGGCGTCGATGGCGATGGCCTCCCTGTCGAAACAGACCAAACAGTCAGACCTCGGCGGCGCCTTGGCGGGAATGCTCAGTGGGCAGCAGCCACAGCCTGGCCAATCCGGACTTGGCGGCATGCTCGGTGGGCTTCTTGGCGGCGGCTCCAAAGCCCCATCCCAGTCCGGCGCGATGGGCATGCTTGGTGGCTTGCTCGACGCTGATGGCGACGGCAACGCAATGGACGACATTTTCCAGATGGTGATGAAACGCCAATAGGCTTGGAACCGGGCATGGCATGGGGCATTGAACCCCCATGCATGTATCCCGAACACAATGGCTGTGCGCCGGTCTCAGCCTGATCCTGTTTGCCGGTCTCGCCTTGGGCGAGGCCGGTCTCTGGCCTCTCGACGCATTTGATCGCGCCATAACGGATGCCATTCCCGCCCTGCGCAGCGAGTCTCTGAACCTGCTGATGCTGGCCGTCACGGCGCTCGGCGACAGCCGCTTCCTCATCTTTGTCAGTATCGTCACGATTGGCGCACTCCTCATCGCGAAGGCCTGGCGCGAGGCGATCCTGTTCGGCGTCGCATTCTCGCTGATGCCCCTCATCGTGAAAGTGCTGAAAGTCACGATCGCCCGTCCCCGCCCGACCGTGGACCTTTATGGCGGTGTCGAATCCTTCAGCTTTCCCAGCGGGCACGCGACGAACTCCGCCCTCATCTATGGCGCGCTGGCCTTGCTCTCCCTGGCTGTCTTCCGCAAGCTACCTGGTCGGCTGATCGCCGCGGCGTTTGCACTCCTCGCCATCATGATCGCCCTGTCCCGCGTCTATCTTGGCGCACATTGGCCAAGCGACACGCTGGCCGGCCTTGGCCTTGCGGGGCTGATGCTGACGATCATCTCTATCCGGCATGAGGAGGCCCGCCTGCCCGATGCGGCGAAGTTCGTGCCGTTTGTCCTCATCCTGATCACCGCGGCCTTCCCGCTCTACCTGTTGGTTGCCCTTCCCGAAGCACGCGATCTCTACACAGCCCTTCACAGTGAGTAGGCTCGCCCCGGACCGGCATTCAGGCTAAGCGAGCCGGAATGCTGACCCGCGGAAAAGTCTTCTCTCTCGCCGTGCCAATCATCCTGGCGCAGGCCGCGACCGCCACGACGGGCGTGGTCGACACCGCCATCATGGGCCGGTTCGGAGACAAGGCAGATCTCGCAGCCGTCGCGATCGCGGCGGTGGCCTATAGTTTCATCTATTGGGGCTTCGGCTTCTTGCGGATGTCCACGACCGGCCTCACGGCGCAAGCCAATGGTCAGGGCGATACGGCAGAATCGCGCGCGATCCTGCTGCGCGCCCTGATGCTGGGCGGCGCCATTGGCCTGGCCTTGGTGTTGCTTTCTCCCCTGCTGAAGATCGGCACATTCGCGGCCTTCGAAGGCACGGAAACGGTCGAGACGCTTGCCAAAGGCTACTTTGATGCGCGCATCTGGGGGGCGCCCGCCTACCTCATGGGCCTTGCCGTTACCGGCTGGATGCTCGGCACGGGCAAGACCGGACAGATGCTCGCCTTCCAGATTGTCCTCAATGGCGTGAATGCCGGGCTGGATGCATGGTTCGTGGCCGGACTGGACAGCGGCCCGGCAGGCATCGGCGCAGGCACCGCTATCGCCGAATGGATATCGCTCGGCTTCGGTCTCATTCTGGTCGCGCCCGCCTTTCGCGGCCATGCTCGCCTGATCGACCGGGCGAAACTCGCCGCACTGTTCGCGGCCAATCGCGACATCATGATCCGCACACTGGCCCTCGTCTTCTGCTTTGCCTGGTTCGTCCGGTCCGGCACGCTGATTTCTACCGCAGTTACTGCTGGCAATGAAGTCCTGTTGCAATTCATCACCGTTGCGGCCTTCGTGCTCGACGGGTTTGCCTTTGTCGCGGAAAAGGAAGCCGGCGAAGCCTATGGCGCACGGGATGGCAAACGGCTCACCCGCGCCATGCGGCTGACGACCGAATTCGCCCTCATCGCGGGCGCGGCGATCTCCCTGCTCTACTTCTTCGGCGGCGGCTGGGTATTGCAAACCTTCATCCGCGATCCGGAGGCGCAGGCCGCCGCACTGGCCTACCTTCCCTGGTGCGCGGCCGTACCATTTCTCGGCATTGCCGCCTGGCAGCTCGACGGATTATTCCTTGGCACGACGCAAGGCCGCGCCCTGCGCAATGCGGGCGTCATCTCTGCGGCGTTCTATCTGTTTGCAGACCTGTTGCTGCGCCCGGCCTATGGCAATACCGGCGTCTGGGGCGCGTTCCTGCTGATGTATGTGTTCCGCGCTGCGGCACTGGGCATCTATGTGCCCGGCCTGTTCAAAGGTCTTTCCCGACCGCCTCAGCCAGAGACTTGAACCCATCGGCCTGCAGCAGGTGAACAAGATCCTTGTTGATCTGCTCAGCAAGGCCCGGCCCTTCATAAACCATCGCGGAATAAAACTGTACCGCGTGCGCGCCCGCGCGGATCTTGCGGTAAGCATCAGCGCCGCTGGCGATCCCCCCCGCCCCGATCAGGTCAAACGCGCCATTCAATTCGCGCGCAAATGCCGCCAACACATCTGTAGACGGATCCATCAACGGCGCGCCCGACAGGCCGCCAGCCTGGTCCTTGTCAGCGCATTGCAAGCTGTCAGGCCGCGCCAGCGTCGTGTTGGACACAATCAGGCCTGACAACCATGCGCCAGGGCCACGCACCACACCGCAAATATCCGCAATCGCCTCAGCATCCAGATCCGGCGCAACCTTTAGAAACACCGGCTTGCCATTGCGCTCCGCCGCGCCGCACGCTGTCAGCAGTGCCTCAAGCGACGCCTTGTCCTGAAGCCCGCGCAGGCCGGGCGTGTTCGGCGACGAAATATTGATCGTGATATAGTCCGCATGGGGCGCAACCGCTTCGACGCCCCTCACATAATCCGCAACACGATCTTCGCTATCCTTGTTTGCCCCGACATTCGCGCCGAGGGGCACAGACCCTGTATAGGCCTGCAAGTTCGACACGAAATTGTCGAGCCCTTCATTGTTGAAGCCCATCCGGTTGATCACGGCCCTGTCTTCCGTCAGGCGGAACAGCCGCGGCTTCGGATTGCCCGGCTGAGGACGCGGCGTCACTGTTCCGCACTCCACAAAACCAAAACCATACTTCGCCATCGCCGTTGGCACATCGCAATTCTTGTCAAAGCCTGCGGCCAGCCCAACCGGACTGTTCAGAGAGAGGCCGGATTTTGGCAGCGTAACTGCCAGCGTTGCGTGCGCCGCTGGCGGGTTGATCGGCACGCCCAGACGCGCCTTCAGCAGGCGGATCGTAGCAGTATGCGCCGCTTCAGGGGGCAGCATCTTGATGGCGGCAACGCCAAGATCAGTCAGGCTCATGATTCAATTCCTCTGGCATCACTGGCGCTCCATCTGTCCCACAGGCCAGGCGCCAGACCGCATCGGCCTTCGCAATTTGCAGGCGCGTATACAGGTGCGGGAACAATTGTCCGCCCCGGCTCGTTTCCCATTTGAGCGGTGGCAGCCGGTCAACTGGAAAGCGGACAAGCCGCACATTCTGAAGACCGGAAAAATATTTTGCCGCCGTCTCGCCTACTTGTTTCACCGTGGAAAGATGGACATAGCCATCCTCCCGGTCGAGCGGCACATCGGTCACACCGCTGGCCTCAGCGGCACGCCACTGGTCGTCGGTCAGAAGCTTGTAGACATATGCGTCATCCATACGCGCCATTCAGCAGGCTTTGACGCCGGGCGCAATATCGGGTCACTGTTGGAAAGGAATTGGGGACACACATCATGCCAACCCACATTACTCAGGAAGAAGCCGAAACCCTCTACCTGCCTGATGGCCAGACCGTGGCAGAGGCGATTGCCGGGTTTGACCGGTTTTCAGACCTGATGGACACGCGCTTCAGGATTGCCGGCGTTCCGTTCGGGCTCGACTCCGTGCTCGGCCTTGTGCCTGTGGCGGGCGATGCGGTCACCGGTGTCGCGGGCCTTTACGCCCTCGGCACAGCGGCGCGCCACAAACTGCCCATCACGGCGCATATTCACATCGTCTGGAATCTGGTCTTTGACACGCTGCTTGGGTCGGTCCCTCTGGCGGGGGATGTCTTCGACTTCTTCTTTCGGTCCCACCGCAAGAATTTCCGCGTGGTCGAGAAACACCTCGTCAAACGCGCGCGGCGCCATCAGAAGAAAATGGCCAGGGCAAACGCCTAGATGCTGGAATCGGCCTTGTCGCTGGCGCGCGAGATCAACCATTCGCCCTTGCCGGATTCGCAGGCGGCAAACCGGCCACGCTCCTTGCCCGGAATGACATAGGAAATATCCCGGCAGGTAAGCATCACGCTGCGCTCGACTTGAGCCGACACCGTACGCTGTACGGCGCTATACTCGCTCACCGAATAGTTCACGGTCTTCAAGACAGGGCGGCTCGCTTCGCGCATCGTCGTCTGCTCGACCATGATCTGAACCACGCCGCCATTCGGCAAGGCCAGCTCGCGGGTCTCGCCATCCTGCGCCGTATTCACGATCGACAGGAAATCTGCTTGCAAGGTTGCCAGCAGATGATCGGCAAAGGGCGCGTCACTGGTGCGCTGGATGCGCTCCGCCATGAATGCCTCGACATTTTGCGACGCCTGCTGGACCGGAACCGGCTTCTTGAAGGTGCGCACATGGGCCGCGTTCGGCTTCAGCGCCGCTGGCGCAGTGCGCTGAACCGGGGTCTGCGCCACGAGAACGAGTGGCTTTGAGGGCTTCAGGGACGCGGTCGTGGGCATCGGGCCTGTATAGGCGGCCCAGTTCGACACGGGTGCAGCGGCCTTGGCTGGCGCTTTCCGGACGAGCGGCTTCACGGTTGGCAAGGGCGGCGTCAATGGCTCGGCAGACAGGCTCACCGCGCTCGCCATCGAAACATACTGCACTTCGCCACGCAGAGCCTGTACTTCAGCCGCCGCAATCCGGCGTGCTTCGGCCATACGGTCGGCCTCCAGATTGGCAAGGCGCATGGCTTCCCGCTCAGCCTGGGCCAGTCGGCGGGCTTCCAGCTCGGCCAGACGGGTTGCCTCGGCGCGGGCTGCGGCCTCGCGTTCCGCTTCCAGCTCGGCCTGACGGATCGCTTCCATCCGCGCGACACGGGCAGCCTCTTCCTCAGCCAGACGACGCTTTTGGGCCTCTGCATCGGCCAGGCGTGTCGCTTCCGCCAAGCGGGCGAGGCGTTGCTCTTCCGCCAGTTGCTGAGCCTCGACCTCGGCAATCGCGGCAGCGGCGCGGCGCTCTGCCTCCGCAGAAGCGGCGGCGTCTGCAGCGCGCTGGGCCTCGACATGCTTTTCGTTGCGCGCGGCAATGTCGAACGCGATCGCCTTGTAATCAAACCACGGCTTGGTCGCCATGCCTGCCGGTTCGGACGCCGTTGCCATCGCCAGCGCAGATGCCTGGCTGGAGGTAATCCGCTGACTGGTCGCTGCCTCGAGCGCCGCGCGCATTTCTGCTGCGTCGCCCTCTTCGTCGCCATCGCTGCCGCTCGTATCGGTCAGCGCATTGTCCGCCGCCATGAAGGACAAGCTGGCAAAGCCGAGCACGGCAAGGCCCGCAAAGGCGAGTTGTGAAAGCTTGGACAAACGCGCGCTCATGCCAGAGGCATCATCACCGTCACCGCCGCCCAGCGTCAGCCCATTGGACAGGGTGATCGCCGGCAGGGCCCCACTCATGGAAGACATGGCCCGCGCCATCAGCGGCGTGCGCTCTGCCAGCGGCTCCACCCCTGCCCCGATCGGGCGCTTTGGCCGCGAAGCCCGCACAGGCTGTGCCCGGCGACGCGCCACATCCCGCGCAACATTCGGATGGTGCACACCAGAGGCAATGGCCAGCGTTGACTGGGGCCGCACCGGCCGGCGCGCTTCCAGCCGGTCGCGGAACGATACTTCATTCACGGCCGGGCGCGAGGCGTCGGCGCGGTCATGAACCGTGTCCAGAACGGCACGGCGGAGGCTTTCGGGAAGGATCGCAACAGGCTCGCGCCTATCTGTCAGGTGCATATCAAGCATGACCCTATCTAACCCCCAGCTGCCTACCTTATCCTTAACGCGGCCAGTATATCGCGTTAACCACGTGCAAACTATCCCTTCCGCGAAGACTCTTGTTGGATTCTGGTCCACTGCCCCGCTTGTCAGCGCGGGCATTCACTCCTATTGCATCCCCGCAACCCCTGCGCCCCCATAGAAGGTACAAAGACATGTCCGTTTCCGCTCCGAAAAAAGTCGTACTCGCCTATTCCGGCGGACTGGACACGTCGATCATCCTGAAATGGCTGCAGACGGAATTCGGCGCAGAAGTCGTCACCTTCACCGCAGACCTCGGACAGGGCGAAGAGCTTGAGCCCGCCCGCGCCAAGGCGCTCGCCGCCGGGGTGAAGCCGGAGAACATTTTCATCGAAGACGTGCGCGAGGAATTCGTCCGCGACTTCGTCTTCCCCATGTTCCGCGCCAACGCCGTCTATGAGGGCGTCTACCTGCTCGGCACCTCCATTGCCCGTCCGCTGATCTCCAAGCGCCAGATCGAGATTGCCGACATGGTCGGCGCCGACGCTGTCTGTCATGGCGCAACCGGCAAGGGCAATGACCAGGTCCGCTTCGAGCTTGGCTATTACGGCCTGAACCCCGACATCAAGGTCATCGCTCCGTGGCGGGACTGGAGTTTCAAATCCCGCACGGATTTGCTCGCCTTCGCTGAGCAGCACGGCATCGAGATCACCAAGGACAAGCGCGGCGAGGCCCCCTTCTCCGTCGACGCGAACCTGCTGCACTCCTCCTCCGAAGGCAAGGTTCTGGAAGACCCGGCAGAGCCTGCGCCGGAATTTGTCCACATGCGGACGATCAGCCCGGAAGACGCCCCGGACGAGCCCGAGACCATCACCATCGGCTTTGAGCGCGGCGACGCCATTGCGATCAATGGCGAGGAAATGTCCCCAGCCACGCTGCTCACCGCGCTGAACGCCTATGGCAAGAAGCACGGCATTGGCCGGCTCGACCTCCTCGAAAACCGCTTTGTCGGCATGAAGTCCCGCGGCATCTATGAAACGCCCGGCGGCACCATCCTGCTGACGGCGCATCGCGGCATCGAACAGGCCACGCTCGACAAGGGCGCCGCCCATTTGAAAGACGAGCTGATGCCGCGCTATGCGGAGCTGATCTATAATGGCTTCTGGTGGAGCCCGGAGCGCGAAATGCTGCAGGCCGCCATCGACCATTCCCAGCGCTGGGTGACCGGCGAAGTGACGCTGAAACTCTACAAGGGCCAGGCCTACCTCACCGGCCGCTCCAGCCCCTATTCTCTGTACCGGGAAGACATCGTCACCTTCGAAGACGACCACGGCGCCTATGACCAGAAAGACGCCGAAGGCTTCATCAAGCTGAACGCACTGCGCCTGCGCCTGCTGGCCGGACGGGACCGGAAGTTCGGGAAGAATTAGTCGGCCATCTTTGCGATACGTTCTCTGCACACGCTCTCGCGACGATTTTTTGCCAGCATCCGGCGTCACACTCTCCAAAAGCGCTCATGCTGAGCGAAGTCGAAGCACGAGCGCGGGCTTGAGGAAGATGCAGCTCCAAGCCAAATCATCCTTCGACTTCGCTCAGGATGAGTCTGGTCAGGGGGCGGATTGAGTTTAGCGATTGGCTCAGGATGAGTTTCCGTCCTTCGGCCCGCCCGGATGCGTCAGTTTGTAGAACCGGCCCCTTTCCCGAACAGGCGGAGCAGTCCGCGATTTCGACAACGCCTTCAGCCCCTCCCAATCTCCCCGCACAAAGGCTTCCTTCTTGGCGCGCGTCCAGCCTTTCATCTGCCGCTCGAAACTGACCATCTCTGCGGGATCGGCAAACGCCCCGCACCAGAGCAGTTTCACCGGACGACGCGAGAACGTGAATGCTTTGGGATTAACACCCTCATTGTGTTCCCACACGCGCGCCTCTACATCGTCACCGCGATGGGAGCCGACATAGTATTTCCCATCAGCACATTGCAGAAGATAGACCCAGAATTGCATGGCTCTACCTTAGCGCTCATCCTGAGCGAAGTCGAAGGATTGGGCGTGGGCTTGCGGAGGTTGCGGTTCCTAGCCACGCCATCCTTCGACTTCGCTCAGGATGAGATCGGTGCTTGTGGCACAATCTGTTGCCAATCCCCGGCCTATGCGCCACATCCCCGAATATGCCCATCCGTCCCTACACCCAATCAGACCTCCCGGCTCTCTACGCCATCAACCAGGCCTCGACCCCCGGTGTGGGGCATGAGGACTCGGCTGAGGGCCTGAAGCGCTGGATTGATCTGTCCACCTGTCTTGTTGCGACAGATGAGGGCGGCGCGCCGCTCGGCTTCATTACTTTGATCGAGCCCGGCACGCTGGCCTATGACAGCGCAAATCTGCGCTGGTTCGAAGCGTGGCAGGTGGAGCAAGCCTGCGATTTGCTCTATGTCGACCGCATCGCAATATCAGGGGCCGCGCGCGGACAGGGCCTCGGCCAGCGCCTGTATGAAGCCGCCTTCGAGATCGCCAAGGGCCGCCAATGGCTCGGCGCGGAAGTGAACACAGACCCGGACAATCCGGGATCGCACAAATTCCACGCCCGCATGGGCTTCGCGCGTGTCGGCGAGAAGCGCTACAGGCCGGACTACGCCGTCGCCTATTATGCAAGGCCGGTATAGACGCCCGCCCCTTCCCGTGATCCCGGAAATTGCGTGAGCAAATATATGGGTCCCGGATAAGCGCGAGGCGCTTTCCGGGATGACAAACTCTCCTCTCTCCGTATCTCCGGCGCTGCGGAGGGATAAAGCGAACGCACTGCGTTCGCCCCGTAGCAGGCCCAAGCGTGGGGCGCAGGGCGCCGGAGTCTCCTGCGGCTGGCTCCGCGCCCTAACGGCGGGAGACCCCGGCATGCGCCGCATGCGCCGGGAAGGCGGCCTGTGCACCTCCCCCAATCCGTCTGATAGCCTCCCGCCCCATACTTCCCTCCTGCCCTCACGGGAGCCGGATCAGGTGCCGTTCTGGTTGTGGGGTCAGGGACAGGATGGGCTTTGCGGGAGGTGTACGGTCCCGCAACGCCCTAGGCAGGTCAGGCCAGGGTGAGCTTGCGAAGGCAAGTTGGGAATCCGCCTCGTCCGGACGCACGGGAGTCAGGCCTCCCCGGATGCGCCTTTCGTGTGAAAAGCACGGAGGCAGTGTTCGCGCGGCGCCGGTAACGAAGACCCGGGACCTTGGGCCCTTTCGAGGTGTCCGCTGAAGACCCTGTCCGGCGCGGCGGGCGGTAACGCTCCATTCCGTAGCCACTACAAACCATCAGGCGGAGCGCCACGGCGCCCGCCGCGCTGTCGGTTCCATCAGGGGCCGGGAACATGGGATACCCGGATGGCGTGCGCCAGTCCGGATGTTTGTGCTGGAAGCGAAAGGACAAGACGTGCGCACGCCATCAGGCATGGTCGCAACCGGCGGAACGCGCTAAAGCGCGCAGATGAGCGACGCAAACCAGTTTGATACGATCGTGCTTGGCGCGGGGGCGGCCGGCCTGTTCCATGCGGGCCTTGCCGGCCAGCGCGGGCGGCGCGTGTTGGTGCTGGACCACGCGAAACGCCCCGCTGACAAGGTGCGGATTTCGGGCGGAGGCCGGTGTAATTTCACCAATCTGGAAACCCGGGCAGACCGGTTTCTGGGGCAGAATCTGCATTTTGCGAAATCGGCGCTTGCGCGCTACACGCCCTGGGATTTCATCTCTCTCATGGCCGCCCACGGCCTGACCTATACGGAGAAACACAAAGGGCAGCTATTCTGTGACCAGAAATCCGGCGCGATCATCCAGATGTTGCTGGACGAATGCGAAAAGGGCAGCGCCGAAATTCGCCTGTCTACGGAGATTTCCGGCGTCACCCACCAGGACGGCCATTTCCTCGTGGAAACCAGCTCTGGCGGGGTGAGCGGGCAGCGTCTGGTCATTGCCACGGGTGGGCTCTCCATTCCGAAAATGGGCGCGACTGGCCTCGCCTATGACATTGCCCGCCAGTTCGGCCATGACATTGTCGAAACGCGCCCCGGCCTTGTGCCGTTCACGTTTTCGGGTGAGCTGGGCGAGAAATTCGCCGCGATTTCTGGCGTTGCCGCGCCTGTCATCGCCTCCGTGCCCGGCGCACGGTTCGAGGAAGACTTGCTGTTCACCCATCGCGGCCTCTCCGGCCCGGCCGCCCTGCAAACCTCCTCTTACTGGACAAGTGGAGACCCCCTCTCCCTCTGCCTTCAGACCTCGGAAGACATGAACGCCGCCCTGCGCGCCGCAAAGCAGGACAGCCCGAAACAGAGTTTTGTGAAAGCGCTGGAAGCGCACGTCCCTGCTCGGCTCGCGGCACTTCTCGCAGAGGTCGGTCCCATCGCGCAAGATGCCCGGCTGGCGGACCTTTCCCACGCCGCCATCGACAAGTTCGCAGCGTTCCTGAAGGATTGGCGCGTCACCCCGATGGGCACCGAAGGATATCGCACCGCCGAAGTCACCGTGGGCGGCATCTCAACCGATGGCCTCGACCAGAAAACAATGGAAAGCCGGCACGTGCCGGGGCTCTACTTCATTGGCGAATGTGTCGATGTCACTGGCTGGCTTGGGGGATACAATTTCCAATGGGCCTGGGCGAGCGCCCACGCCGCCGCCCTTGCCTGATCAGGGGGTCCAGCGCGGACGCGGCAGCAGCCAGTCCCGCTTGCGTTGAGAAACAAGGTCCGGATGGTCCAGCGGAACGGGCTTGCCGCCAATAGGCGTATCTATTGCCTGCATCGCCTCAGCAAGGCGCTGATGGAACAGGGCATCTGTTTCAACACGTATGGAATACGGATGGTCCAGAATCCGGGAATTGTTCGGATTGGTGTTGATCTCGTAAACCTCCACCCGGCCTCTAACAAGCGTGAAATCCGCCCGCCCGTATGAAATTCCCGCCGCATCAAAATGTTTCTTGAGCGCGTCACAATAGCAGTTATCTCGAACGGCTTCGTATTCGTCCTGATACAATTCGGCATCCGCCGCCCCTTCCTTGCCAAACTTTGCATGCCAGCTCTCGTCATGCACCGACATGCCGGTGACAATTTGTCCATCCACACAATAGGCCGCCAGCTTGCGAAACAAGCCGTCCTTGATCGGTTCCGCGCAATACTCAACAAACATCAGGTCTGACTTGCAAAGGCCTGACGCAACCAGACGCTCCAGCGCCATACTGGCCTGCTCTGCATTTCCGAGCAGTTCGGTCTGCGTTCCGCGATGTGCAGAGCGCGTGCGCAGGAAGACCGGGTATCGGTCAGGCAGAGGGTCGGTTTCGGCATCCCAGACGGCAAAACTGTTCAAGCCCGTACGGTTCAAGACCTTCAATAAGGGAAGCCGCGTCAAGGCCGTAGCCGGATCGTTCAGAACCCGAACACCCGCGTCTGACAGGCACCGGAATGCTTTGGCTGCAAGCTCCCTTTGCCAGAAATCGAGCCGGTCGAAATCCGTGAACACATAAGTTGCTCTGCGCAGGGATTTGGACCGGAACATCTGATTGTACGAGAGCAAGTCGACCTTCGGCATTCCCGGAACGTCGCGAAGCTCCCTGACCGCATATTTATGCCAACCCGACGTCACAAAACAGATCATACGCGTCCCTCTTGCAGTCCCCCTAGACGGGCTCGACTGCGCCGTCATGATGATCGCGGAACCAGCCTATCCCATCGCGGATTTCACGAACCTGCCCGGCTCCAACCACGAACATGAGGCCAGTATAAGAAAGTATGCCTGAAATGATCATTACCGCTGCGCGTGCAATTTCAGACCACTGGGTTGGCATATAGAAATTTACCAGCAACACGATCGCGACCATTCCAAGAGAAGCGATAAGCGCGCGCCATCCAATTACAATCTGGCGAATTGCAGAATACCCAGCCGCCTTCTGAACCAACCATGCCGACACCGGCCATGTCAGGAATGTACGCAAAGCGATCAAAGTCGCGATCCCTGCAACTCCGTACGGCAAGAGCAAAGGCGCCAGAATGAAGAGAAACAGGATTCCGAGCGACAGGATGATCAGGGGAGACCGGCTGTCTCCCACCCCTCTGAGAATGGCGATGTTGAACGTGCCTGTTGCATCCCGAATTCCAAGCACCAGGAAAATCTGCAACGGCACCACCGCCGCTATCCACTCGTCCCCGATAACGAGCGGGATCAAGAGTGGCGACACAATAGCCAGTCCCAATGTCGCCGGATAAATCACTGCGGTCGTCATTGCGAATACGCGGTCGAGCAATTCGTGAACTGTCTTCCGACTGGACTGCAGACGCGCAACCACATTCATCGCGATTTCGTTGAATGGCCCCATCAGGAGGCCTGTCAGGCTTCCGGAGATTGTACCCGCGATAGACAGCAGGCCTACGGCCCGCTCTCCCCCAACGAGGCTCAACAGGAAACGCGGGATGGCATCGTCCACATAGCCCAGGAAATAGGTTCCCACCGTATCGCGATTGAACGCGAACAGCTCCCGGAAAGCAGTCGCGCTAACCGAAAATCCCGGCCGCCATTTCGACGCATAGAAACACCCTGCGACCGAAATGAGCGTGCCCGCTGCCATGGAAATCACCAGCGACCAAACACCAAAGCCGAGAAGGGCCAGAACGAGAGCCAAGCCCGTTGTCAGAAGTTCAGATGCAGTCTCGATCCAGACCAGTTTGTCGTTCTCGAGTTCTCGCTGCAATAGCGCGCCCGGCACGCCTTCGAGGCTACTGAAAAGCATGATCACGCTAAGCGCGGGCAAAACCTCCGCCACCGCTGGCGCACCTATCAGCGCGGAGATTGGCTCTGCGAGCAGGGCGATCACGACTGCGAAAAGCAAGGTAAGCCCTGAATTCAACCAGAATGTCGTATCAAGGTGTACGTTCGTTATCTCGTCTCTCTGCTGAATGCTTTCGGTAAGGGGGGCCCCGACGAATACACCCGCAACTCCGAAGACCAACGCGGCCAAGGCCATGATGCCGTAGGGCTCCGGGCCCAGTATTCGCGCCATGACAGCGAACGTTACAAGGCCAAATACGGCCGAGGCCCAAGAGTGCGCGAACATCCAGACGAGATTTCGAATGGCGCGTCGAATGATTTGAGACGTGCTCATGTCAGACGGGCTTCAACGCCCGGCCCAACCCATCCATGAACCCCGTCATGGCTTCAAGGACAGCCCGGCCCGTTTCTGTCAAACGGCCCTCTCGCTGCACAATCTCTGCCGAGTCTTGCTGAATCGCGTGAGCTTCCTTGAGAATTTTCTTCAACCGACGGCGTTCCAGCCAGCCAAAGTCGCCCGTCTCAAGCATTTTCCCGATCACCCAGACCATTCTTGCCGAGACAAACGACGCATGGAAGATTCCCTCCAGAGGTCGCTCGGTCTTTCTGATTGGCGACCAATATAGCTCCGAGTCCGGATTCTCGACGAGCATCTCACGCGTGCAGGCGCCGAACAGAGCGGCATGGCCCTCTTCATGCGCCAATGTGACGATCAAATCAGCAACAGACGCCTTACGCTCTGCGTTGAGTGCAACCGCGCCCCACAGGCGAAAGCACGTCCCTCCCTCGAATTCGAGCGCGCCTTCTGCGGGGCCAACGAGGATAAGTTCGCCAAGCAAGGCGTTCATTTCATCATGAAGCTCAGGAACGTGAATCTGGATCCAGTCGATTGCCGCGGATAGCTTTGTTTCGAACTGGCTCGCCAGAACGCGATCTGGCTGGGTTACGCCCGCTGCGCCTGTTTCAGGTGCGCCCATGAAGCGCTCAATCCGGCGTGTGTCGGTCTCTGAATGATCGCGACCAAGCACCGTAATCCGAGTTTTTTCAGGTAGGCATTCCGATGAGGCAATACGCTTCACAAGTTCAGACGCTGTGTCTATATCCGTTGCCTGCAATGCCTCAACTGCATCGTAATATGCGCCAAACACCGCCGCGGGAACTCGCATTCCTGACTTGGCTGATTGTGTCCAATTTTTCAGGTGCCGGGATAGTTCTGGATCCTCGGATTTCAGAACATCCGCAATATGTTCAAGGCTTTCGAACAAGCCCTCATGCATGGCCTGATTGGTTCTGATCGCATCTGCCTTGTGTGGAATAAACCGGAACTGCGCCATGCTTGCATCTCCCGTCCTGCGGATCAGAGTGAGGTGTGCACCGCCTGCGAACAGGCAGTGCACCAATGTTCGTTCCGGAAAACTACCAGAACTTGAAGAAGAACTTCTTACCGCCGCGCTTTTTATTGCGACGACCGCCGCCCTTGCAGCCGACCATCGTGTCGTTTTTCTCGTCACGACGATTGCTGAAGCCAAGCAGCATTTCAGTCTTAAGGTTCATTTTCTACTCCCTAGAGTCCCACCACCATTGGCGGTGCCAACCATCTTGCAGATTCCATGCAAGTTTCCGATCTGATTCTACTAATTCGCGAATTTCCATTCGCGCGACTTCGCCCAACGCACGATTGGGCGAGGAAAATCAAGCGTCGGCAGGGAGATTGCCGAGCCTGGCGTCCGGAAAAGTCGAATACACTCTAGGCTTGGATTAATTCCGCAGGCCCAAATCAGGACATGAAAACCCGGCCTGGCTCGAATTGACCGGCCCGAATTTCCCCCAATGCAACCGCCTTGCCCTCGCACACCGCGATTGCAGACCGATCTTCGGGGTCTTCTGATTTCTGTGCCTGCCAAGCCTCGATGAGATGCGGGAGCAAAACAATGGAGCGGCCATGTCTAATATGACCGGCTTCTTCGCGCGTGATGTCCACACTTGGCACACCTTCAAGCACAGCATGGATTGGCTGCAGAAAGCCCATCAATGTCTCAGGATCTTCTGTTTCCTCGATGCGCGACAAGGGTATCGCTGTTGCTGCACCGAACTGTCCGACCCGCGTACGGCGCAGCTGGCTGATATGACCTTCGCATTCAAGATCAAACGCGAGATCCCGTGCCATGGCACGTACGTAAAAGCCTTTGCCAGACGTGACGTGAATAACGGTATGGTCTGCGTCAGGCATACCAATGACATCAGCTGTAAAGACATCCACTTCGCGTGAGGTCAATTCAAACTCCTCGCCTTCCCGCGCGAGGTCATAGGCGCGTTGGCCATCTACCTTGATCGCTGAAAACCGCGGCGGAACCTGTTCGATTGTACCGATATAGCCTTTCAGCAACTCTTCGACTTGCTGCCGTGTGGGACGAGCGTCAGACGTTCCCGTGACGTCTCCTTCGGCATCCTGGCTCTCGGTTGATACGCCCCAGCGAATGGTGAAGACATATTCTTTCCGGGCGTCCATTGCCCACTGCACGGTTTTGGTCGCTTCCCCGAATGCTATCGGCAGAATGCCATCAGCCAGTGGATCGAGCGTCCCGCCGTGTCCGACTTTTTGGGCGTTGTACTTTTTCTTGAGGATGGCCACCGCTTGGGTGGAGGTGATGTCGACTGGTTTGAAAAGGTTCAGCCACCCGGTGACCGGGTCGCCTTTGCGTTTTCTTTGACGGGCCAAGATACGAGACTTTCAGATTGCGCGGCCCGGCGGTTCGAACGCGGACGGCGGAGAGAGATTGAGATTAAGGCGGGGCCATACGAAGCGGGGTCAAACCCGTCAAGGCGAGAGGGTCAGCCCGAAATGTCGCGGATCAGGTTACGCTGCGCAGATCACCTGATGGCTCGTCAAACAGAACTTCAGCTTCAGCCTTTGACGAGCCTTCCGTCTCTTCTGACGACGGCACCTCGGAGGTAGGCTCGCGCGTCTCGTTTGGCTTGCTGATGTTCACGAGATCCAGGTCCAGATCGAAATCGCCTTGAACCTCCCGGTCACCGGAATCCATCTTGTGTCGCACAATGTCGCGAATGCGCAGCAGTACAGCGCGATTGTCATCCACCAGGGGAATCTGTCGCCCGTCGGATGCGCCAATCACGAGCCGATAGTAGGGCTGCCGCTTCTTCATCCGGCGCGCGAACATTGCAGCGCGAACACCAAGGATCACCGCAAGCAGGGTCAGCACGCATCCGACGATCAGCGCGATTAGGCTGGAGCCGCTACCGGGAAACAAACCTCCCCATGCAAGCGCGAGCAGACCAAAGAACAGGCTGATCACAAAGAACGATGCGTAGAGGCTCTTCGTGCGCCGGTTCGTTTCCGTATCCCAAGGCGCAAATTCCATAGATTCCACAGACATCGTCGCGATGCGCTGAATAGCAATCGTATCATCGCCGAGCTGCAGAGACGCTGACGTGATTTCACCACGCCGCGCGCCTTCCATGTCCAAGGTCTGACGGTCCATCACGCTTGCCCTTGATTAAGCTCAGAAAACGCTCGCAGCACGTACTGAGTGAGTCAACTTACAACCTGTCCAGAGGCGTAGATTCGACTGTCATTCCGGATCGAGATCTCGCCTTACGCGAGGATCTGCCAGCAAGCGGTCGATTGCGGTGGCCTCATCGTAGGATTTGTCTGCGATGAAATGCAGTTGAGGCGTGAACTTCATGTCAATCTCGCGGCCGAGGCGCCCGCGCAAGAAACCCGCTGCGCGATTTAGAGCTTCGGCCAGTTTGCCGCGCCCGGCTTCGCTATCGTCGCCCAGTGGGGAAACGAAAATATTGGCATGGCGCAAATCAGGAGAACATCGCACCTCCCCGACCGTCACGATGACGCCGACAAGATCCGGATCACGCAAGTCTTCCCGCGCAAGGATATCCGACACGGCATGCCGGATCAGTTCGCCTGCACGCAATTGGCGTTGACTGGGAAGTCCAGGAGCATTTGTTTTACGTGCCATCAGACACCTGCTTTCTGTTTCAGACGCTCAACAAACTGTTTGCGCGCCACTCTATCTTTATCGAACCACGCGTCCGGGATCAGCAAGGGCTCTGCCCCCTGCACTTCAACGGTCGTATATCCTCGGCGGGTTTTGACCGACACTACGTTTGCCCAGTCGATCCGAATTTCTACGCCACCGCGACGCACTTGCATGCGCTCCTCCAGCAGCTGGACGTCCATCTCCGCTCTGCCATCGCCCACAACGTCCCTTGGCGACCGATACGACCATCGAATGAAGATCAGATACCATGATATCCCGGCAAGGGCCGCCACGAGCGCGGACAAGAACCATTGCCAATAGGCGCTCAGGCCCACCATCTCTATCGCATTGCGCACCATCACCGACATGCTGGCAGAAATGATTGGCGCCGTAACGCCCGCATAATAAATGGCAGTCGGACCGACCGTCCCGCGTCTGGAAAGACGGATCAGGCGCTTCTGGTCTTTTTCGTCCAGAAAGCCGGAGATCTTGTCAGACACGGGCCTTCACCGCCGTCCTAGTCGAGCGACCTGGCGATCTCTTCAACCTGGAAGCACTCGATCTTGTCGCCAGGGCGAATATCATCATAGCGCTCAAACGCCATGCCGCATTCCATTCCGGCGTTCACCTCGTTCACTTCGTCCTTGAAGCGCTTCAGCGTCTTCAGATTGCCTTCATGGATCACAACGTCGTCGCGCAGCAGGCGTACACCGCAACCACGAAGAACCTTGCCTTCGCTGATACGACAGCCAGCGACCTTGCCGACCTTCGTGATGTTGAACACTTCGAGGATTTCGGCGTAACCGATGAAGGTTTCGCGTTTCTCCGGTGCGAGCATGCCCGACAGGGTTGCCTTCACGTCGTCAATCAGATCGTAGATCACGGAATAGTAGCGGATCTCAACGCCTTCTTTCTCCGCCAGATCTCGTGCTTGCTTGTTGGCACGCACGTTGAAGGCAAAGATTGGCGCTTCAGACGACTGGGCGAGAAGAACGTCGCTTTCCGAAATACCGCCAACCGCGCCATGAATGACTCGTGCACGCACTTCTTCAGTTGAAAGCTTGTCCAGAGACTGGCTGATCGCCTCGACTGAGCCTTGAACATCACCCTTGACGACAACTGGCAGCTCGGAAGTCTCAACCGAGCCATCCTTCAGCTTGCTGAGCAATTGATCGAGCGACGCGCGCGCTGCCGCGCCGGCCTTACCAGCAACCTGGCGCTTCTGGCGCACGCGGTACTCGGTAACTTCCCGAGCACGCGCTTCACTGTCGACAACAACAAACTCATCACCAGGCTCCGGCGCGCCATCCAGACCGAGCACCTCGACCGGAAGGGCTGGACCAGCCTCCTTGAGTTGTTGACCGCGCTCGTCGACCAGAGCGCGGACCTTGCCCCACTGAGCGCCAGCTACGACGATGTCGCCGCGCTTGAGCGTGCCGCGTTTAACCAGCACGGTGGCAACCGGACCACGGCCCTTGTCGAGTTGGCTTTCAATCACGGATCCGTCTGCCGGACGGCTTGGATTGGCTTTCAATTCGAGAAGTTCGGCTTGCAGAGAAATAGCATCCGTCAGCGCGTCCAGACCTTCACCCGTCAGCGCAGACACCTTCACGGACTGGGTTTCGCCGCCCATGCTTTCGACCTGAACATCATGTTGCAGAAGATCGGTCAGCACCTTGTCCGGGTTGGCATCCGGCAGGTCGGATTTGTTCACCGCAACGATGATCGGAACACCCGCCGCCTTGGCGTGATTGATGGACTCGATCGTCTGCGGCATCACGGAGTCATCTGCCGCGACCACAAGGATAGCAATATCTGTCGCCGTGGCGCCGCGTGCGCGCATGGCGGTAAAGGCCGCGTGGCCAGGCGTATCAAGGAACGTAATCCGTTCGCCAGATTTCAGTTTCACCTGGTACGCACCGATGTGCTGGGTAATGCCGCCAGCCTCGCCGGACACAACGTCCGTCTTGCGAAGGGCATCCAGAAGCGAGGTCTTGCCGTGGTCAACGTGGCCCATGATCGTCACGATCGGCGCGCGTGGCTTCAGATCCTTTGGATCATCCTCAGCGCCTTCCAGGCCGATTTCAACGTCGGATTCGGAGACGCGCTTCACCGTGTGGCCAAATTCCTCGGCGATCAGTTCTGCCGTGTCAGCGTCGATGATGTCGTTTCCACGGAGCATCTCGCCCTGCTGGATCATGAACTTCACGACGTCAGCGACGCGCTCATTCATCCGCTGGGCAAGATCCTGCAATGTAATGGTCTCTGGCAGAGTGACCTCAATCGAGACTTTCTCACGCTGGTCGTTACCGCCGGTGCGGCGCTCACGCTCGCGTTCCCGCGCGCGGCGAACCGATGCCAGCGAACGCTGACGATCCGCATCATCGCCCAAAGCGGAAGAGATGGTCAGCTTGCCGCGGCGACGCTCACCGCCACCACCGCCGCGTGAGCCACGGCCCTGAGAATCCCGACCGGAGCGATCCCGATCGTCGCGGCCAGACTTGCCACGTTTGGCACGGCTTGGCGCCTCTTCAACCGGTTGTGCAGCCGCTGGCGACGCATCAGCCTTGGTGCGAGTCTTCTGTGACCGTTCGGCACGTTCCTTGGCAGCAGCTTCCTCAACCTTACGGGCTTCTTCTTCGGCCTTGCGACGGGCTTCGGCCTCTTCGCGTTCCTTGGCTTCCTGAAGCTTTTTCTCCTGTTCGGAGCGCAGGCGATCTTGCGCTGCTTTCTGGTTCTCTTCTTCCTTGGCGCGCGCGGCTTCTTCCTGCTTGCGCTCATAGAGCGCTTTCTGACGAGCTTTCAGCTCGTTGACCGTAATGCCAAGTTTCTTGGCTGTTGCGATCAGGCGCGCTTCCATCGAGTCCGCAGACGGTTTCGCTTTCGAGGTATCCCCTGCTGGCGCAGCAGACGAACCGCTCGGCCCAACTGACCGACGTTTCTTGGTTTCAACAACCACCTGCTTGGAGCGGCCATGACTGAAGCTCTGCTTCACCGTACCGGAAGATTTCCGAGAAACGGTGAGCGGCTTGCGTCCGCCCGTATTACCACCAGTGTCTTTCGTATCGCTCATACGTTCTTCATACCACGTTTCTTGCCGATGTGCGCCAATGCACTTCGGCTTTGTTTTCCGCTACCGATCCTGATCCGGGAACCAGTCCAGTTCGGGTCTTGCTCGAAATCCGGCCAGCCGCTGATAGGCCAGCTCTATCGTCTTCGCAAACGGACCCTTGCGGACGAGACCGTGTATCACACGCTCACGTCCAAACGCCATGCCCAATTCTTCGGAACTGAGCGCACCGGCAATTTTCACGTTGCTATATAATGCTTTGGCGAGAAAATACACCTTTGAACGGCCATCTTCTGCACCATCAGTGGCTTCCAGCAGCAAACCGGGCCGCTTCTTCTGCAGGGCTTCTCGCACCTGATCGAAGCCGAGAACGATATCTCCCGCTTTCTTCGCCATCCCCATCAGGCTGATCACCCGCTGAAGCAACAAATTCTCCACCAATTCCGGCAAATCCGTCGGAACCGTGGCTTGTTGCTTGAATCCACGGGCGAAAGCGCCCTTGCGCATGGCAATCTCAAGCGTATCCCTGTCGGCCCGCAGCCAGACACCCCGGCCCGGCAGCTTGCCAAGAATATCCGGCGTCACAACCTGATCAGGTGACAGCACGAAGCGAACCATCTCCTCCTGTGAGAGATGGTCTCTGGACACAGTGCATTGCCGGACGGGGCCTGCCCCGTCCGCAACACGGCCTTCAGTGTCGGTTACCCGCGCTTCACTCTTGCGGTGCGGCCTCGTCATCGCCGCCCTCCGCTGCCAGGGCATCGAGATCAAACTCGAGCTCTTCGAGGGCCTCATCCACCGCGTCCGGAGACGGGTTGCTGCCAAGTTCGCCGAGCGCCAGCAGCGCGCGTTCCTCTTCGGTCAGCTCAGGCTCTTCTTCCTTCGCTTGTTCAGCCAGCATCTGCTCAAGGGCGTCCGGCTCGATCCAGCCTGCGGCGACACGCGCGCGCATGATGAACATTTGCGCGTCATCCTTGCGCATTTCGCCCTTCTTCAGAACGCCTTCGACCCAGACCGGCTTTCCATCCGGGCCCGGCTCGCGCCAACCCGTGATGTCATCCGGCACGAGACCAGCCACATCGTCCAGCGTCTGCACGCCTTCTTCACCAAGACGCACGGCGAAAGATGGCGACATGCCTTCCAACTCCATGACAGCGTCTTCAACACCCAGTTCACGGCGCTTGGCATCGTTTTCGGCAGCCAGTCGCTCAAGGAATTCGCGAGCACGTTCCTGAAGTTCTTCGGCCACGTCCTCGTCAAAACCTTCAATCGTGATGAAGTCTTCCGGCGCCACATAAGCGATCTCTTCGACCGTCTCAAAGCCTTCCGAAGCCAGCAGCTGAGCCAGCGTCTCGTCGGCATCCAGCGCCTTCATGAAGAGGTCCGTCCGCTCCTGGAATTCGCGCTGGTAGCGCTCGGAGTCGGCGGTCTCTGTCACCAGGTCGATCTGCCACCCCGTAAGCTGGGACGCGAGACGCACATTCTGACCACGGCGGCCAATCGCCAGAGGGAACTGGTCGTCCGCCACAACAACTTCGACGCGGCGCTCTTCCTCATCCAGCACGACTTTCGACACTTCGGCCGGCTGCAGTGCATTCACAATGAAGGTCGCATCGTCATAATTCCACGGAATGATGTCGATCTTCTCGCCCGACAGTTCGCCGACCACAGCCTGAACACGCGCACCGCGCATACCGACACAGGCGCCGACGGGATCAATCGAGGAATCATTGGAGATCACACCGATCTTCGCACGGCTGCCCGGATCGCGGGAACATGCCTTGATCTCGATGACACCTTCATAAACTTCCGGCACTTCCTGCGCGAACAGGCGCACCATGAAATCCGGTGCGGCGCGGGACAGGAAGATTTGCGGACCCTTGGTCTCGCGGCTCACCTTGTAAAGATAGGCACGAACGCGGTCATTGGTTTGGAAATTCTCGCGCGGGATGCCGTCATTGCGACGGATGATGCCTTCGGCGCGCCCCAGATCGACAATGACGTGACCGTATTCCACACGCTTTACAACACCGGAGATAACTTCGCCGACGCGATCCTTGTATTCGTTGTACTGGCGCTCGCGCTCGGCATCGCGCACCTTCTGCATGATGACCTGTTTGGCGGTCTGCGCTGCGACACGGCCAAAATCGAAGGGCGGCAGCTCTTCTTTCAGCTCGTCGCCAGCTTCCAGCGTTTCGTCCAGCTTCTTCGCTTCGGACAGACGCAGCTCCTTGGCCTCATCCTCGAACGCGTCGTCAGCGACAACGGTCTGAACACGCCATAGCGTCTGCTCGCCGGTCGTTGCGTCGATCTTCGCACGGATGTCGTGCTCTTGGCCGTATTTCGCTTTTGCGGCCTTTTCGATCGCTTCCTGCATGGCCTCGATGACAATCGTCTGATCGATTGCCTTCTCTTCGGCGACCGCTTTCGCGATCTGCAGGATTTCCAGCCTGTTGGCTGAAACGCCGATGGTGCTCATTTGACGTCTCCCGTCTCTTCGTTTGTATCGGTGTCTTCGTCTGTCTCGTCGATCTCAAGATCGCCGAGGTCATCTTCATCCGGCTGTGGCGGCAATGTGCCGTCTGCGCGAGCCGCCTCAATCAGTTCGTCCGTCAGGATCAGGCTGGCCTTGCTCATCTCGTGAACGTGAGCCACCAGCTCTGTTTCGTCATCCAGCTCCAAATGCGCGCCGTCTTCATCCTCTCCGGTGATCATTCCGGAGAAGCGGCGACGGCCATCGATCGGTCGCACGAGTTCCACTTTGGCAGCATGGCCCACCCAGCGGCCAAAATCACCTTCCCGGGTCAGTGGACGGTCAATGCCCGGCGTGGAGACTTCCAGCGTGTACGCCTCCTTGATGGGGTCTGCCTCATCCAGCATCGGCGCGATGGCCCGCGAAAGGCTGGCGCAATCTTCGACATTCGTCGGGGCGCCCCCTGCCCTCTCAGCCATGATCTGGAGGTGCGGACGCCGCCCACCCTGAATGCGCAGGCGAACGATTTCCATGCCAATCTGCTCGGCCACCGGTGTGACGAGCGAAAGAATTTGACGTTCCTGTTCGGTCAGAGCAATCATCTGAGGTGCGGACTATTCCGATAAAGAAAAGCGGCGGCCCCGTTTCCGGAACCGCCGCCGATATGTTTCGACTTGAGAGACATATACCCCTGCGCGCGGCAGATGTCGAGCGTCGCTTGCTGTAGAACGAAAGACGGCGACTTCGTTACCAAAGCCGCCGTCCCGAATCCTGTACGGATACGCGTCTTAGAGAATCTTCAGATCCACAGCCGAGGTCTTGCCGCGGCGTTCGTCCTTGTAGAGTTCGTAAGAGATAGCCTGGTCTTCTGCCAGTGTGCGAAGGCCGGAGCGTTCAACGGCCGAAATGTGCACAAAAACGTCAGAGCCGCCCTCATCAGGTTTGATGAAGCCAAAGCCTTTCTGGTCATTGAACCATTTCACTTTGCCAGTTGCCATTACTTGTAGTCCTTTACGTTAAGTAGAAGCGTCCCGGTTCGGGATTTGAACCAGATCCGCCTATCGAAACGGGAGGGAAGGAAAGTCATGGCCGCCGGTCTGACGGGGTCTTGATATTTCAGACCGACCGAATTCGATGCCGCTATTAAGCGCATGGGTGCGACAATCGGTCAAGTGAATGTCTTGTGTCAGCTGCGCACGAAGTCGAACCAGACCGGTGCACAATCACCCAATTGCTTGCTTTCGTACCGTGTCGTCAGATGGTCACCAGGAGGGCAGCGCCAGTCATCCGCCGTGTTCGCGTGCCACTCGAAACCGCCATGCCGGAGGAACCGCAACAGCGCCTCATCTGCATAGGATTTCACATCCGTCGCAAACCGGACACGCGCGCCCGGACGGCAGATGCGATGGAGACTCTCGAGAAACTCCGGCTGGATCAATCGACGCTTCTGCTGGCGTTTCTTTGGCCACGGATCCGGAAACAGAATAAAGGCCCGCGCAATGGACTGATCCTGCAAAGACGCCATCACGGGCCGCACATCGTCCATGACCAATCGCACATTCTGCAGCTGGTCTGCTTCAATTCCTGTAAGAGCCTTCGCCATGCCTTCAATGAATGGCTCGCAGCCAATGTACCCAATATCTGGATTTCGCCCTGCCTGACCCACCAGATGCTCTCCACCGCCGAAGCCGATCTCCAACCAGACATCACGATCATCACCGAACAGGTCTCTGCCAGACAGTGTCCCGTCTGCAGCCGTTGGGACGGCCAGTTCGGGTAGGCGTGTATCGATCAATGATTGCTGGCGGGCCGACAGGCCACGGCCCCCGGTGCGGCCGAATGTGCGCAATGGGCGAGACTTGTTGGCGGCGTTTTCTTGGGTCATGGCGCTGTCAGATGCCCCAGCACCGGGGCGGGATCAATCCTCGTCCTGCTGCTTGCCTTCAAAGGCTGTCGCAGCGGCCTGCACTGTCGCCAACAGCGATTTCCGGAGAGAATGATCTTCAATCTTCTGGAATGCGGCAATCAGGTCGAGAACTTCAGACGTCATGACAGGCGCGTGAACACCTTCGCTGTCTTCGGCCACACTGGAATCGCCCTTTGCGAAGAACGTCTCCGCGCCGTCAAAGAAATAGGTTATGGGCACGCCCATGGCACTCGACATCTCGAACAGGCGGCCGGCCGAGACTCGATTGACGCCTTTTTCGTACTTCTGGACTTGCTGAAAGGTCAGGCCAAGCAGATCCCCAAGTTTCTCCTGGGTCAGCTTCAGCTCCTTGCGTCGCCACCGGATGCGCTGGCCTACGACCCGATCAATGCCGCTAGGAAGCTTGTTATCGGCCATATTCCCCCTTCCTGTCTGGGTATTCTCCGTGTGCTCTGTCTATCTTCGCCACGTAACGAAGGCCAGACCCGCAAATAAGAACAGGCTGAGCCAGAAGAGCATAAGACCGATTCGGGTTTGAAACAGGGTTACCCTCTCGGGGAGGGGCAGCTTTCCACGGCCGAAGCTGGTATCCCAACCGCTTGGCGCATCCGCCACAGGCGCTGCGCGCAACACCTCGCGTCCTCGACCGTCCACAATGCCCGACGCGCCGCGACTGGCAACGCGTGCAAGCGGCAACCCCGTCTCGATCGCGCGGTATCGGTTCTGCGCATAGTGCTGTGCGGGGCCCATCCCACCGCCGAACCAGGCATCATTCGAAATCAGGACCAGCCAATCGGCCCGCGCGCCAATATTCGCGCTGCGTGGGATGGAGGGGTAGAGCCCCTCATAGCAGATCATCGCCACAAATGGGGGAATGTCCTCCGCGAAAATAACGGCCGGCCCCGGACCTGGTCGGAAGCCATCGCTCGCCATGCGCTGGATTGCGCCAGGCAAAATGCCGGACAAGGCCTCACCGAAAGGAATGATCCGCGTTGCCGGCAACTCACCGAAAGGTACCAGACGATGTTTGTCGTAAAGCGCGATAGGGCCAGACCGGATCGCGTTCTCATCCATGACGGTCAGGCTGTTGTAATAGTCGCGCGTGTCCTTGCCGGTTATCTCGTATCGCGTCGTCCCGGCGATCAAGTCGCGACTGCCAAGATAGGCTCCCACCGCGTCCAGCGCATTCGCATCCTGCAGGAGTGTTGTTGGCAGCGCGCCCTCTGGCCAGAGGATAATATCGCCCGGCTCACCTTCCTGATTTGCCAACATGCGCAAATATTCGATGAGGATCGGGTCGGGGCCAATCTCCCATTTCTCATCCTGTGGCACGCCGGAATCCATCAACACAACTGATTGCTCTGATAGCTCCGCTGGCTGCGCTATGCGCTGTGCGCCCCAGGACCATCCAAGCGCAACAAGGATCACCGCCGCAAAGGATGGTGCAATGCGGACAGCCAATTGACGAGACTCGCGCGTATCCACCAGAGCGGCGGGCGCAGACATAACAAACACGGTCAGCAAGGTCAGCCAATACACGCCGCCTATCGACGCGCTCTGAGACAGGGCCCCACCCGGCACCCAAGTCGTACCCGGCAGGTTCCAGGGAAACCCTCCAAACAGGTGTCCTCGCACAAATTCTGCCAAAGCGAAGAAAAGCGCGAACACAAAAATGCGAGAGGGCGACGACGACCAGAAGGCCCCCGCCATGGCGCCGAATACTCCCCAGATGATCGCCATGCCACCGGGCAGCAGGATCAACGGCATCCATAGGAAAATGGCGTGCTTTTCAGGCTCCACCAGGAAGGGAGCGGCCGTCCAGTGCATGCTGATGAGGAAGAAACCCGTTCCGAAAGCCCAGGTGCGCAGGAACACAGCCCTTCCCCACCGGCGATGACCGCGCGCGCCATCCAGCATCCAGATCAGACCCGTGAATGAAATCACCAACACGGCGCTGAAATGAAACGGCGCAAACGCAACAGCCGAAAAGGCACCCAAAAGCAGGCTGGTGATCACGGCCGGCCAGCCTGTCAGGCGCGCAAAGGCTTCATGCAAGGGTCCAAGCGCCGTGAACCCATGGCTACGCACAGCGTGGCTCATGATTTACTCCTGCGCAGCAGGCGCGGGCTGTTCGGGCGTTCGCAGCCGCACACGGCGAATGCGCCGGGCGTCTGCATCCATGATCTCGATTTCGACACCGGCCGGGTGCTTGAGCACTTCTCCGCGCACCGGCACTTTCCCGGCCAGCGCGAAGGCGACACCGCCGAGCGTGTCGAAATCCGTGTCGTTGTCCTCAATGGCGAGATCAATGCCCGTTTCCTCTGCAAAATCGTCGATTTCCGTCCGGGCGTCCGCTTCCCAGATTCTCTGGCTGCGGCGAACGAACATAGCCTCTTCATCGTCGTGTTCGTCTTCGATGTCACCGACGATTTCTTCAACCAGATCTTCCAGACTGACGAGACCATCCGTTCCGCCATACTCGTCTACGACAAGCGCGAGGTGAATACGGGTGGACTGCATTTTCACAAGCAAATCAGTCAATTTCATGGAGGGCGGTACATACAACACGTCGCGGTGCAGCCGCTCCAGCGGACGCTTGGCTGGCTCCTCCCCCTTGGCCAGTTCGCTGACCACATCCTTGATGTGCACAAAGCCAATCGGATCATCAAGAGATTCTCGAAACACCGGCAGGCGGGAATGCGTCACTTCCGCGAAGTATTTCAGCAGCTCCGGAAACTCCATCCCGACTTCAACAGCCTTGATTTCAGCACGCGGCACCATGACGTCATCCACGCGCAGGTCTTGGAACTCTGCGAGCCGCAAGCGCATCTCGTTCGGATTGTGCTGGGGCATCTCACCATTTGCCTCGGGAGACACCGCCTCCACAGGATCAGTTTTCCGGCCGAAACCGAAAAAGCTACGCAATCGGCCGCTTGGCGGCGCATTAGAAGGGTCGGGGTCGCTCATAGCCTCAGATGATTCAGTCGGTCGAATATGGATTATCTATGCCCAGCGATGCAAGCGCCTTTATTTCCAGACCCTCCATCTTCTCGGCTTCGTGATCGGTTTGATGATCATGGCCCAGCAAATGCAGATAGCCATGAATGAGAAGATGCGTCAGGTGATCGGCAAGTGTCTTGTTCTGCGCAGTAGCGTCTTCTTTCGCAACACCCAGAGCGACGGCAATATCCCCCAGCATGGGTCGGTCCATGGGATCCGCTGGAAAGGACAGCACATCCGTCGGCTTGTCCTTGCTTCGGAACTGGCGATTCAAGCCGTGAAGCACATCATTGTCAGCCAGCAGAAGCGCAACGATACCCTCGGCCGGCTCCACCTTCACGGCAGCATCGAAGGCAGTCTGGCAGACAGATTCCAGATCGGGAATCTCTGACCACGCGTCCTCTTCGACTATCAGATCAAGTTCGACCATGCGCCCTGCGCTCAACCCTCGCCATGCGCCGCATATGCATCAATGATGCGGCTGACGAGGCCGTGACGCACGACATCCGCTGCCGTCAGCTTGTGCACATTCACACCCTCGACATCCGACAGGATCTCAAGTGCGTGGCGCATGCCAGATGGCTGACTGCCTGGCAGATCCACTTGCCCCGGATCTCCGGTGATCACCATGCGGCTGTCCCGACCCAGGCGCGTCAGCACCATCTTCATCTGCGGAATGGTCGTATTCTGAGCTTCGTCCACAATGACAAATGCATTCTTCAGTGTGCGTCCACGCATGAAGGCGAGCGGCGCGACTTCAATCTCCCCGCGCGCCATGCGGCGCTCCATCTGTTCCTGCCCCATCAACTCGCGAAGCGAGTCCCAGATCGGCAGCATGTAGGGATCGACTTTCTCTTCAAGTGTCCCCGGCAGGAAGCCCAGCTTTTCCCCCGCTTCCACTGCGGGTCGTGTCACGATCAAGCGCTGACGAGCCCCGGACAGAAGCTCTGAAACACCGGCAGCAACTGCCAGGAATGTCTTGCCAGTACCCGCCGGCCCGACACCAAAGATCATTGCATTGTCAGGATTTGCCAACAAATCGATATAGCGTGATTGTCCACGCGTCTGCGGTGTTATCGGCTTCTTCAGGGAGCGGAATGTACCGAAGGTCTGTTGCGGTGTTCTCGCGGCTTCCAAAGCGCCATCCACATCCATGTCCGAGATGTCGGCACCTTTTCGCAGGCGCCGCTCCAGCTCAGCCAGAACTGCCTCAGCGATGGATACGCCTTCGGCTTTCCCGACCAGGAGAATACCGCCACCCTGACTTTCCGCTTTCAGCCCATATTCATCCAACCGCGTCTCCAGCAATTGGAGATGACGATGATGCGGCCCGCACAAATCACGCAGGGTTTCTGCGTTGCTGACCTCATAGATACGGCTGACCGGCGCCTCGGGCGAGGCAGATGGACGACGTTTCACGCTCAAAGGGCAACCTCTCTTGCCCGGATCAATTCACCAGACAGCGAACTCATCGTCGCGCCGTTAACTTTCACATCCACAATCTTCCCCGTCAGTTCAGCTGGCCCATCGAAATGCACCGCCTGCATCCAGGGCGAGCGACCATGCGCTTGGCCTTCCAAGCGTCCCCGTCCAGTTACCAGAACTGGCACGGTCTGTCCGATCTTGGACTTGTTGAATGCGGTCTGCTGCTCACGCAGCAATTTCTGAAGCGCCTGCAGGCGGGCGTCTTTGACGTCTTCTGGTACGTGTCCAAACATTTCCGCCGCCGGGGTGCCGGGGCGGGGAGAGTATTTGAAGGAATATGCAATCGCGTAGTTCACATCACGCACCAATTGCATCGTTGCTTCAAAATCTTCGTCGCTCTCGCCTGGAAATCCGACGATGAAGTCAGACGCCAGCGCAACATCTGGCTGAGCTTCGCGCACCTTGCGAATAATTTCGCGATACTCGTCTGCCGTGTGGCCACGGTTCATGGCTTTCAAAATCCGATCCGAGCCGGACTGCACCGGCAAGTGCAGGAAAGGCTGCATTTGTGGCGTGTCACCATGCGCCGCGATCAGGTCATCATCCATGTCACGCGGATGGCTGGTTGTATAACGAATACGTTCAATGCCGCCGATCTTGGCAAGGTGCCGGCAAAGCTGTCCCAAGGTCCAGTCTTCCCCGCCCTCTACCTGAGGAGCTGCGCCATGAAACGCATTGACGTTCTGACCGAGCAACGAAATCTCGCGAACACCTTGCGCCGCCAAATTCCGCGCTTCCATCACGATATCGTCGACCGGGCGCGAAAGCTCAGCGCCGCGCGTATATGGCACAACGCAGAAAGTGCAGAACTTGTCGCAACCCTCCTGCACTGACAGGAAGGCCGTCGGCCCATCGGCTTCACGCGTCTTCGGCAAAGCGTCGAATTTTTCCAGAGTCTCGAAATCCGTTTCGAGACGATCCCCAACAGCGCGGCTGGCCCGGGCGATCATCTCAGGCAATTTGTGATAGGCTTGTGGGCCCAGAACCAGATCGACAAGCGGTTGGCGACGCATGATTTCCTCACCTTCGGCCTGTGCCACACACCCAGCCACAGCGATTGTCATGTTGCTGCCGGTGTTCTGCTTCATCCGCTTGAGTTGGCCGAGCTCTGAATAGACCTTCTCAGTTGCCTTCTCGCGGATATGGCACGTGTTCAACACGACAAGATCAGCCGCCTCGGGCGTATCCACCGGCGCATAGCCGAGCGGACGCAATACGTCCCGCATGCGCTCGGAGTCATAGACATTCATCTGGCACCCATAGGTCTTGATAAAGAGACCCTTGGTGTTCTGTTTCACCTCTGGAGTATTCATGGGCGGGCTTATGCCTGAAAATGACTGCCGCTGCCAGAACCTTGTGCGCCTCGCCTGCAGCCACGGCAATCCTGTGCCATCCCTGCGACAAAAGCTTCACACGGCCCGAAAGCTGGCTAGTGTGCGGCCAAGCAATCAAAGGAGCCGGGGAGGCCCATGAATATCATCAAACTCATCGAGAACATCTCTGGATTTATCTGGGGGGGGACCTGGGGAGACGACGTCATCATTCCGGGCCAGATTGGCCCACTCGCCGTGGTCCTTCTAGGCACGGGCCTGTTCATGATGGTCCGTTTGGGCGCGCGTCCCGTGCGCCGTTTCGTGCCTGCGTTGGTCGAAGTCTGGCAAGGCCGCAAGGCTCAGGGCGAAGATGGCGCCATCACACCGTGGCAGGCGCTTTCGACCGCCCTGTCGGGTCAGGTCGGCACCGGAAACCTAGCAGGTGTGGCCACGGCTATCACTCTGGGTGGACCCGGCGCAATCTTCTGGATGTGGGTTGTTGCCCTGTTCGGCATGGCACTCGCCTTCTCCGAAAGCTCTCTCGCGATCAAATATCGCGAAACGGACGAGTATGGCCGCATCAATGGCGGCCCGATGTACTACATCAAGAACGGTCTGGGCAAAGGCTGGGGCTGGCTCGCGGTCATTTTCTGTCTCGGAACCCTGTTCTCCGCAATGGCGACCGGGTCAATGATTCAGGCCAATTCCATCACCGAAGCCGCACTGGAAACAGGCTCACATCTCGGCGTCAGCATTCCGAACTGGAGCGTCGGAATCCTGCTTTCTGTTCTGGTGTTTGCGGTCATTATTGGCGGCATCAAGTCGATTGGCTCCTTTGCTGGCAAAGTCGTGCCTGTCATGGCTGGCCTCTATGTTCTGATCGCCTTCCTTGTCCTTGTCGTGAATGCAGACAAGGTGCCTGGTGCCTTCATGCAGATCATCGGCACGGCCTTTGGCTGGAAAGAAGCCGCCGGGGGCGCAGCAGGGTACGGCGTCATGCAAGCGGTGCGCTACGGTATTGCCCGCGGCTTGTTCTCCAACGAAGCCGGTCAAGGCTCCGCCCCGATCGCGCACGCAGCAGCTCAGACCAAGAATCCCGTCATGCAGGGCGAAATCGCCATGATCGGCGTGTTCATCGATACGATCATCATCTGCACCATGACCGCGTTGGTCATCCTGACAGTACAAGGCGACTTCAAGAAGAGCCCCGCCCTGATGGCTGCGAATGCGTGTTTTGATGCGGGCATCGAAATGCCGATAAACCCGGACGCAACCGACGGCGCGAAATATGGCGTATCGGACCTGTTCCCGTCCGCGTATGAAGACGGGCGCGAAGCGAAGATCGCGGCTGTGGGACCAACTGCCCAATCCTACCTCTTGGCCTGTCAGGCGTCGGGCGAGGTTGACGTCTCTCAGGAAGCGCTCGACGCGTCCGGCAATCCTGAGATCCTGATGGATGTGGACCATGCCTGGGAAACGGACGCGAATTCGGCGGCTGTCACGACGCGCGCCTACGCTGCCGCCATTCCGGTCATCGGGCCCTGGATTGTGCCGGTTGCACTGTTCTTCTTCGCCTTCACCACCATCATTGGCTGGTCTTACTACGGCGAGCAGGCCGTGACCTATCTCATTGGCGAATGGGCGACACATCCATTCCGCTACATCTGGGTTGTTGTCGTGTTCCTTGGCACGGTGGCCGCAGCGGATTGGCTCTGGCTACTCGGCGACATCGCGAACGCCTCGATGGCTTTCCCGAACCTGATCGCCATCCTGGCGCTTTCGGGCGTCGTAGCTGCCATGCACAAGTCGAACGGAGATCCCGACAAGGGCCATCCGGTGCACGACTATCGCGAAGAGTCGCGCCACCCCGAACAGGACTAGACGCGACATACGCCCAAAAAAAGCCCCGCATGGTTCACACCGGGCGGGGCTTTTCTATTCCACTTTGTGCCGTCTACCAGACGCCAATATTCTCTGCGCTGGCCCAAGGTTCTTTCGGGCCAAGCGGCTCGCCCTTCTGAAGCAGTTCAACCGATATCCCGTCCGGCGATCGGATGAAGGCCATGCGGCCGTCACGCGGCGGACGGTTGATCGTCACACCGAGTTCCTGCAGGCGCTCGACCGCGCCATAGATATCGTCGACAAGGTAAGCGAGGTGGCCAAAATTCCGGCCACCAGAATATTCTTCCGGGTCCCAATTATAGGTCAGCTCCACCATCGGGATGTCGGTCTGGGTCGGGTTTACCCCTTCTGGCATCCCGCCCATGCGAGCAACATCTTCAGGTGTCGCCAGAAACACCAGAGTGAACCGCCCGGCTTCGCTGTCCATCCGACTGACTTCTTTCAGCCCCAGACCCTCGCAGAAGAATTTGAGAGATGCATCAATGTCGCTGACGCGCACCATTGTATGCAGATATTGAATGCTCATGACTGGCCTCCGTTAAGGTCCCGAATGACTTGTTTGAATGTGGGTGGCATCAGCGCATAGTAGCGCCGCATCGCGATCGCCAACAGGCCGATCGTCACGAGCATGAAGGCAAGAAACACGGAAAATGTGTGAATAAGCGTTCCGGTCTCAAAGACTGGGGACTGCCCACTCAGCCGCCAGAATGTCAGCCATAGCTGGTTGAAGCCGGCGACAAATGGCCCAAGAAGTCCGAATACGATGACCGCACACGCGAAGAAATAGGTTGCGGCCCTCGGCCCTTCGCTACGCAGATAGAGATCTGTGAACTCTACCTCGGTCACATCCTCCGGAATCTCGCCCGATGCCTTGCGCACCGCTAAAACTTCCGGGGCGAAATCGCGCGCCTGTTTCCAACGCCAAGCCAGATGACCGCCCCAGGCAACAAGCGCGGCAAGAATAATCAGGAATGCGAGCATGAGCGTTTTCGGTCCGGGATCTGCGGCGGAATGCCGTCTGCCCGGCGCCTGTATCAGGCCGCGCAGGCACGTTCGAGGGTCAACATGGCACGCTTGCGTGCCACACCCCAATGATAATTATGAAGCCGACCGTCCGCTGCAAGGGCACGGTGACAGGGAATAAACCAGCTTATGGGATTTGCACCAACCGCCGCCCCGACAGCACGTGCTGCCTTGGGGTTGCCACTCGCCTTGGCAAGCGCCCCATAGGTCGAGACGGTGCCCATCGGAATATCCAGCAATGCCCGCCAGATCTGCCGCCGGAACGGCGTGCCATAGAGTGCCACGGGCAACGGCTCGCCTGCCTCGAATACACGGCGTGCCATCTGTTCGGCCTCCGCATCATCGCGCCGGATACTCGCCCCCGGATATCGCCCAGCCAAATCTGCAAACGCATTTTCTTCCGTGCGCCCCTGATGCTCGAATCCGGTCCTCTCAGGTGGGTTTTCATCGATAAAGCCAAGCGCCACCAATCCTCGTGGGGAGATGAGCCAGGCCCCTTCTCCAAAAGGTGTTGGCGCGCGTCCGAGTACAAGGTCCGCTCCCTTGCCGCCTGCCTTCGCTTCTCCAGGGGAAAGCCCTTCGTGCGCGATGAAGAGATCGTGCAGTCGTCCCGGCCCGGACAGGCCTGTTTCCAGAGTCGCATCCAGTACACTTGCCCCCTCTCGAAGCAGGTCACCGGCCGCTGCATGTGCCAGAGCGGATTGGTATTGCTTCGGGCTTATCCCCGCCCATCGAGTGAACTCGCGCTGGAAATGACTGGGTGACAAGCCAACGGACTTCGCAGCCGTCGCCAAGTCTGGCCATTCCTGCCAAGTGTCGCCCAAATAGGACAGAGCATCTGCCATGCGCTCATAAGCGACAGCGCGCTCATCAAGGGAGTGGGAAACAGTCATCATGAAACATGAATGCCGCGCTACAAACTCAAGTGCCACCCGTTTCTTGCGGCACATCTCACCAATTGAGACTTCCCAGCCCAACAAAAGCCCGGCAAGTATAATCCGTAAAAAGTCCTGGGAGACATAAAATGGCTGATGCGCGCAGTATTATCCTGCATGAGTATCCAACCTCACCTTATGCAGAAAAAATCCGGCTCGCATTGCGCCTCAAGAATTTGGCATACAGTCGGGTAGAGATTCCGGTCATCATGCCACGGCCCGACCTAATGCCTCTGACCGGCGGCTATCGACGTACGCCTGTAATGCAGATTGGCGCGGATGTCTTTTGCGACACAGCGATAATCTTGCGGGAGTTGGAGGCACGCTATCCAATGCCTGCGCTGAAGCTGCCCGGCCATGAGGGGCTGGCCCAGATGGTCGCGGGCTGGACCGATGGTCGATGGTTCCAAAGCTCTGTCGCCGTTATCTTCGGGGAAATGGGTGACAAGGTCCCGGAAGCCTTCAGGAAAGATCGCGAAACTCTTTCCGGGAGACCCTTTGACGTCGATGCGATGAAGGCCGTCGCGCCGATGATGCGCGATCAATGGCGTGCGCGCCTGATGCTGCTGGAAGAACGTCTGCAGGGCGGGCAAGGCGCCGGGGCCGGTATCTACCTTGTCGGAATGAAGCCCGGCCTGGTCGACATCCACGCCTATATGAATGTCTGGTTCATGCATCAGAATGTGCCGGATTTTGTCGCCAAATGCTTCGAAACTGCCGATCTGACAAAAGCGTGGTTTGAGCGACTGCAGGAATTCGAAGGACAAACTCCGGAAACGATTACGTCCAAAGACGCGTTGGAAATCGGGCTGAATTCAGCACCTCGCCTGGTCGCCGCGACGACGCGCAATGAACCACAAGAGTTTGCCCCCGGAGAGAATGTAGCTGTTGCCCCGGACGATTACGGTCAGGTCTGGGTGGAAGGTGAACTCGTGCATGCAGACTCTCAACGCATCATCCTGCAGCGTACGTCGCCAGAGGCCGAAACGGTTCATGTTCATTTTCCTCGCGCCGGATTCCTGGTGCGCCGAGCCTAGGCCGCCTTGCCAGAAAGGCCCTGCCCGCTAGTCTCGATACGGCAGCGTTTCGCAACGGAGATGGATCATGGACAGGCGGCTTTGTCTTATCACGGGCGCTTCAGCGGGCATCGGCGCCGAATTCGCCAGACAATATGCAGCACTCGGCTGGGACGTCGCTTTGACTGCCCGCCGCAAAGATCGTCTTGAGGAACTGGCTACCGAGATCGAAAGCAAGTACGGCGTTCACGCTATCTGCATCGTACAGGATCTCGCCCGGGCGAATTCGGCCGACAAGATTCTGTCCACGCTCTCGGAGCAGGACCGACACGTGGACGCGTTGGTGAACAATGCGGGCTATGGTCTGCCCGGTACTTTCTTCAACACGAACTGGAAGTCGCAGGCAGAGTTCCTACGCGTGCTCTATACGGCCCCGATCGAACTCGCGCACAAGGTTCTGCCTGGCATGTCTGATCGCGGATATGGACGCATCATCAATGTCGCCTCGCTGGCAGGCTATGCGCCGGGTAGCAACGGCCATACCCTCTACGCCAGCGTGAAGGCCGGGCTCATAAAGTTCTCTGAAAGCCTGAATGCGGAGTGCGAGGCGCTTGACGGGGCTGACATACATTGCACCGCGTTATGCCCCGGGTTCACCTATAGCGAATTCCACGACGTAAATGGCACACGCGAACAGATGAAAAGCATGAGCAAACGGATGTGGATGGAGGCTGGACCTGTTGTAAAAGCAGGCATCGACGCGGTGAACCGGGGACAACCGGTTGTCGTTCCGGGTGTGGTGAACAAAGGCCTCGCGACTCTGACGCGGCTGATGCCTGAACCTCTCGGCCGCGCCATCATGCGTCGCCAAAGCCGCACAATTCGTCGCCAGGATTAGTCGCCGGTCGCCGTAAACTCTTCGCGAATACGATTGGCGGTCGGTGTCGTATCCGTCTTTCGCCAGTCCTTTGCGGTTCGCTCGCGTACCTTTTCAGGCCGTTTGCCGCGTTTGACCTCAGCGTGTTCTTCGCGGCCTGAGGACACAATCGGGCCCTCGAAAAAGGCCGACCAGTATTTCCCGAGCACTTCCGCGCGGCCCTCAAGCGATCGCAGTTTCCGGCGCTCTTTCCAACTCGTCAGCTTAATGCCTTCCGTCTTGATGCGCTTTTCAGCACCGGCGAACTGAAGACAGCCGGAATAGCGTGTCGGCGCACCCCCCGTCAGATCAAACTGGACCTCGCCAAATCCCTCTGCCTGCCGGCCTGACTCAATTGGCAGCGTTTCGCGAAACTTGAAGTCGATACGTGGCCAATTGAACCCCAGATACTCGGCATGCAGGCCGCTCTCGACCTCACCGATGCGCGTAAGGGTGGATGAGGAAATCAGAATGCCGTTACGCGCGGGCTTCAGCGTCACAATCGCGATGCGCGGCCCATTGGGGCCGCCGCGTTCCGCCTGAATCCAGCTTCCTTCGACAAAAGATCGCCCCAGAACCCACCGCCGAGGCCACCCCAGCTTCAACAATCCCGGCAGGATAATACCTGACAACACAGACCAGACGATGAGCAACACCAATCCGGCGCCAACCAAACCACCCCATCGGGCGACCGCACTCTCGCCTGCGACCTGAAAAATCGTCTCGCGAACCGTCGGCCCGAAGGCGACAATTCCTGCAAGAACAACACTCGACGCCAGAAGGCTGGAGATTGCGCTGAAGCGATTGTAGGGGTTCATTTAAAAGGCGGCTCCGTCAGGGTTCGGTGTGCGTGATCCCCTTTCCGGAAATCCGACCTTGAACACCGATTACCGCAACGCCAGTCGGGACGCCACGCATATTCTGTTGTTTCCTGAAAGCGAGACGTATTGTTGCAGCGCACAACTTATCCATGACTTGCCGCCCACTGCGCCCTATAATCAGAAAAAACAGAAATCTCTGGAGGAAGTTCGAATGGATGGTGCTGTTGAGACTGCGGCCCTTGAACCTGTTGTAATCCCAAATCTGGTTGCGTTGATCAGTGACGCATGCACAGCCATTGACGCATATGCCGATGCCGCGAGAGGCAAGTGCCGCGCTGCGCTGACCAATGATGACGGCCGCCCGGACCGCGCCGCACTTGAGCGCGAGCAACATATTGCACATGGCCTTTCCTGGCTGGTGACTTATGCCGAAACCCTGAGGCAGACGGCGGAATGGGCCGCCCGGTTGGATCAGGAAGGAAAGTTCGGCACAACTGAATCCCTTCTGACGCAAATCCTATTCAGCGATTATTGCGCGCAACTCGCAAGCGGTATTCCGATGAACCAAGGCGAAGTCATTCGCCCGCACGAACTCGGCATTGCTGCCGAAGCGAGCGCACTGGCTGCCGCAAGCCCCATCCAGAAGCTCATTATCGAAGGCAAAACACCTGCCGTGATGGCCGCGGCTGCCGAATGCCTGCCAGATGCACTCAGCCGCAACACGGTCGAGGAAACAGGTCTCGACGAAACCATGAGCATGGTTCGCGAACAGTTTGCGAAATACGCAACGGACAAGATCAAACCGAACGCGCATGAATGGCATCTCAAGAACGAATATATTCCGATGGATGTCGTCAACGAGATGGCAGAACTCGGCGTTTTTGGCCTGACCATTCCCGAAGAGTTCGGCGGTTTCGGCATGGGCAAGACGGCCATGTGTGTCGTCTCGGAAGAATTGTCCCGCGGATATATTGGCACCGGCTCCCTCGGCACACGGTCGGAAATCGCCGCTGAGTTGATCCTGATCGGCGGCACCGATGATCAAAAGCAGAAATGGCTGCCGCTGATATCAAGCGGAGAAATCCTGCCCACAGCCGTTTTTACTGAGCCAAACACTGGATCAGACCTCGGCTCCCTGCGTACTCGTGCTGTCAAATCTAAAGATGGCTCTGAGTATAGTGTCACCGGCAACAAGACCTGGATTACTCATCCAGTCCGCGCAGACTTGATGACACTGCTCGCGCGCACAGATCCGTCCACTAATAATTTTTCCGGTCTATCCATGTTGTTGGCCGAAAAGCCGCGGGGCACAGACGAACACCCCTTCCCGGCTGACGGCATGACCGGCGGGGAAATCGAAGTTCTCGGCTATCGCGGCATGAAAGAATATGAAATCGGTTTTGACGATTTCAAAGTCAAAGCCGAAAACCTGCTGGGCGGTGTCGAGGGGCAAGGCTTCAAACACCTCATGGCTACGTTCGAAAGTGCACGCATCCAGACCGCCGCCCGCGCTATCGGCGTCGCGCAGAACGCTTTCGAAACCGGCCTGCAATACGCGCTAGATCGCAACCAATTCGGCAAGCCGATCTTTGAATTCCCGCGTGTCTCAAACAAGCTGGTCATGATGGCAGCAGAGCTCGTCGGCGTTCGTCAGCTTACATACTATTCCGCGCGCCAGAAGGATGGTGGAAAGCGTTGCGACCTGGAAGCGGGAATGGCGAAGCTGCTTGCCGCCCGCATTGCCTGGGCGGCGGCTGATAATGCCGTTCAAATCCACGGAGGCAATGGTTTTGCGCTGGAGTACCCTGTCAGCCGAATCCTTCAGGACGCACGCATTCTGAATATCTTCGAAGGAGCAGGCGAAGTTCAGGCGATGGTCATCGCGCGTCGCCTGATCGAAAGCGCGAACTGACCACTGTCCCCTTGGGGCCAGCCATAGGTTGGCCCTAGGGAATCTTCTTCTCGTAGACGCGAACCCAATCAACGAGAAAACGGTCCGGCAGACGCTTGTCGTCAGGCATATTCGACCACCACTGATGTGCGACGGAGGGCTGTGTACTGATTTCTCCGGAGAATTTGATCCATTTGGGCGCTTTCGAAACGCCACCGGCAGAACTTCGCCAAACCTCTTCGCCGTCAACGAACCAGATATACTCTGTCTCGCTCCATTCCAGCGCAAACACATGCCATCCACTGCGAATACCTGGACGAACCACTTTCTTGTTTTCGGTCTTGTGATGCTTGTCGTATCCATCCCAGTGGAGCGCGTGGCTGACCACGTCATTCCAGCCGAAAGCTTCAACGATATCGATTTCTGTGCCGTCTTCACCGGATCCGTCTTCCAGGTGCACCTCATCCGCAAATAGCCAGAAGGCAATCCACCAACCTGGATCCTGAGGCAGTTTGATACGCGCCTCATAGCGACCGAAAGCGGTCTCGAACTTTCCTTCCGTAGACACCATGCCAGACGCATAATCGTGAGGATCGTCATCCTGGTCCGGGTTTCGGTTTGGTATTAGGGTTGCTGTAATTTCCAGCTGTCCGTGACCTGTCAGGCTCACATTATCTTTCAGCCACCACCCGTCCGGACCCTCGGAGTTTTGCTTTCGATTGTATTCGTGAGAAATCCACTTGTCGGGATCTGGCCGCCCCCGACCACTGAACTCATCCCGGAAAACAAGCTTCCAACCCGAGTTGGGATGATCAAGCACTGAATAGGATGTTGTGTTGCTTGAGCATGCGACGCTCAGACAAAATAGAACAGCTGCAGCAAACAAGCGCATTCTGCGCATTAGCGAATCTCTCCTTGCAGCGGATCGATATCCGCTGGTTCATGTTGGATAATAACTTTCGCACCCAAGGCCTCAGCCCGCGCCTCAAATGCTTCCATGGACTCCAGGGTCTGATCTTCGTCTGAATTGAATCTTGGGACGCGCTTCAGGTCGCGGCTTTCTGCCCGATGGTAAAGATCGCCCGTCAGCAGGATGGGCCCCGATTCCGGCATCATCAATTGCAGCGATGTGTGCCCGGGCGTGTGTCCGGGTGTTTCAAATATCACGACACTTCCATCGCCAAACACATCTAATTCGCCGGTGAACACCTGCTTTTCCATAGGCTCGAACAAGGCAAAGAGAGCTTGTTGCTCAGCTGCGATTTCGGCTCCCTCGCCGTCTTCAGGGAACATGGCATCAAGTTCACCCTGGCTAACCAGCCAAGTCGCTCCCGACACCTGATCGGCTTGCCCGATATGGTCGAAATGGCTGTGGGAAATTGCGACATAGTCGATGTCGTCAGGGGTCAAACCCCGATCGGCAAAATGATCGGTCAGAGTCTTGTCCAGCGATACTGTGAAGATCTGCTGCGTCTGGGGTCCTGCAACGGCGAGGATCCCCGGCAGGCCGAGATCCCACAGAAGGTTGCCATCCGGGTGGCGAACCAGAAAACACGCATCAGTGAAGGTGTCGGCTTCGCCTGCATAGTCCCCTGCAGAGGAAAATGCATCAAGATCCGAGACTTCGATCGTGCCGCAATCGAGTACGTCGACACGCAAGGCTGCCGTTTCCGAACTTTCTGAAACCGCCGCATCCGTTGTTGGCACCTCATCCGGCGCGTCCGCGCCACACGCGACCAAGACTACCAGTGAAAATATTGATCCAGCCCAAACCGTCGCGCGCATACTCTACCCCCATGACTGTTTGGGAATTCAATCCCAACTCTCAGTCTTTGGCAACCGTAAGCCCGACGCCATCGCTGTCTGCGATCCGATAAAAACAGCTCGCGCGGCCAGTATGGCAGGCTCCGCCCGTCTGGCGAACCTTGAGCAAAACTGCGTCCTGGTCACAATCAATGCGCACTTCTTCGACGTGTTGCACGTGACCAGATGTTTCCCCCTTTACCCATAGCGACTGACGAGACCGGGACCAATAAGTCGCCCGCCCGGTTTCAAGAGTCGCCTTCAAGGCGTCAGAGTTCATCCAGGCGAGCATCAACACTTCGCCTGAGGCAACGTCCTGGGCGATCGCCGCGATCAGTCCATCGGCATTGAATTTCGGACGCAATTCGGGGCATTCATCCTGTGCGCTGCCGGAAAGAGGTTCGGGGAAGTCAGTCATCCGGGCCACATAGTCGATATAGCAGCCCCCCGCCAGAAGGAATTGGCCCTAAACGACGCCGCGCTCGCGCAACCCCGCTTGTTGATCGGAGTCGTAGCCAAGAGTTGTCAGAATCATATCCGTATGCTCGCCAAGCCCCGGTGAACTGGCTTCAACCCCGCCGGGCGTATCGGTCAGTTTCGGGAAAACACCCTGCATCGGCACATCGCCCAAAACCGGATGCGACACGCGGATGATTGCATCACGAGCGGCTATATGTGCGTCTTCCAGCATTTCCTTGGCCCGGTTCACCGGACCGCACGGAACGCCATTCTCCTCACATGTTGCCAGGACGTGAGCCATTGTGTGCTGCCGGGTCCAGTCAGAGATCATGTCGTCCAACTCCGCCTGGTTCTCACCCCGGGCGTCGTGCGTGGCGTAGCGTGGATCATCCGCCCAGTCGGTGCCGCACATGGCAGACAGGCGGCGAAACAATGTGTCCTGATTGGCCCCAATGATCACGAGACCGTCGCTGCAGGGGTAGACGCCTGACGGAGCAATACGCGGCAATATAGGTCCGCTCCGCTCGCGCGTATGTCCCATGAGTGCATATTCGGGGATCAGGCTCTCCATAAAGGCCATGACGGTTTCGTAGATAGCTGCATCGACCACCTGTCCCTTCCCCGACTTCTCCCGTGCGAACAGAGCCATCATCGTGCCAAGCGCAGCGAATGTGCCGGTCATCGTATCGCCAAGAGAAACCCCTGCCCGCGCAGGCAGGCGATCCGGCTCGCCAATCAGGTAGCGCAGGCCGCCTTTCGCTTCGCCAACGCTGGCATACCCTGCTTTATGGCTTTCCGGGCCGGTCTGGCCGTAGCCGGACACGCGCGCGATCACGAGACGCGGGTTGATCTCGTGCAACACGTCCGGACCGAGCCCCCAGCGCTCCAGCGTTCCGGGGCGAAAATTTTCGACCAGCACGTCAGCCGTCTTCACCAGGTCGCGTAATATTGCCTGTCCTTCTTCCACGCGCAGGTTCAGGGTCAGGGATTTCTTGTTGCGCCCGATGATAGGCCAGAACAAGCCAATGTCGTCCTTCTTCACTGCGCCCCAGCCTCGCGCCGGATCCGGCAGGCCGGGCGCCTCAACCTTGATCACTTCAGCGCCAAAGTCGCCAAGCAATTGTCCGCAGAAGGGGCCGGCAATCAGCTGGCCGAGTTCGATGACGCGCAGGCCATCCAGAGGGCGTTTCGTATCTGTCATTTGACCTCAATGCACACTACATAGGCATCATGACAAGACGTATTGATATTGTGGAAGTCGGCCCACGCGATGGGCTGCAGAATGATCCCGCCGATCTGACCGTCGAGCAGAAGCTTGAATTCATTGCGAGATTGGAAGAAGCGGGCGTCAAACGGATGGAGTCCGGCAGCTTCGTCAGCCCCAAGGCAGTGCCCAAGATGGCCGATTCTGCCGCAGTCTTCGCAGGGCTGGACCGGTCGAAAGGAACGCGCCATATCGCCCTTGCTCTGAACGAGAAAGGTGTACGCCGCGCCATTGACGCGAAAGCTGATGAAATCAATTTCGTGCTCGTGGCCAGCGAGACCTTTGGCAAGCGCAATCAAGGCATGACCCCCCAGGAAAGTGCGGAAGCTCTGTTCCAGATTGCACCTCTCGTGTTCGACGCAGGCATCCCGCTGTCCGCCACAATCTCTGTCGCGCTTGGGGATCCGTTTGACGGGGAAGTCGATGTAAAACTTGTCGGAAATCTCGCCGCGCAGGCGCAACGCGCAGGCGTGGGCGAACTGGCACTCGGCGACACAATCGGTGTAGCGGACCCGTGGGCGGTTCGCCGCGCGATCGAACGGGTACGGTTGGAAGCTCCTGACGTGTTTCTGCGCATGCATTTCCATGACACGCGCGGCGCGGCGCTTGCCAATGTCGCGGCCGCCGTGGATGCGGGCGTGGACGTGATCGATGCCAGCTGCGGCGGAATCGGCGGCTGCCCGTTTGCTCCAGCGGCGACAGGCAACGTCGCCACCGAAGACGTTGTCTACATGCTGGAGCGCGGCGGCTTCGAAACGGGATTGGACCTCAGCAAGCTGATCGAAACCGCCAAATGGCTTGAAACCGTTCTGGGCCACCCGATTGCGTCGTCGCTCAGCAAGGCGGGCGGATTTCCCACGACTTGATCGCTACTTTTTCGGACCTTTGACTTCCTGAAGGCTGGTCTTCTTCACCGCGCGACCGAGATCGACTTTCTTGCCATAGCTCGGCGCGCCGCTCATCGCGCCAGATACTGCGCTACCACCGCCCCGCACAGTACGGTCCGTCAGCGGCGGGATGGCCATTGCCTTGGGCTCCGGTGCGTTCTCGTCGAACAGGCTGGCCAATTGCTCCGTCATCGCACCGCCGAGTTGCTCGGCGTCCACAATCGTGACGGCGCGCTTGTAGTAGCGCGTCACATCATGGCCGATGCCGATAGCGATCAGCTCCACCGGGCTCTTTGTTTCGATCTCTTCAATTACCTGCCGCAGATGACGTTCGAGATAGTTCCCGACATTCACATTGAGTGTAGAATCATCCACCGGCGCGCCGTCTGAGATCACCATCAGGATCTTGCGCTGCTCAGGCCGTCCCAGCATCCGGTCGTGCGCCCAGAGCAGCGCCTCGCCGTCGATGTTTTCCTTCAGCAAGCCTTCGCGCATCATCAGGCCCAGATTGCGCCGGGCGCGGCGCCACGGCGCGTCAGCCTGTTTGTAGACGATGTGGCGGATGTCGTTGAGGCGGCCCGGCCCGGCGGGCTTGCCGGCCTTGACCCAATCCTCACGAGCAATGCCGCCTTTCCATGCTTTCGTTGTGAATCCGAGAATTTCGGTTTTCACGCCACAACGCTCCAGTGTGCGCGCCAGAATATCCGCACACAAAGCAGCCACCATGATCGGTCGACCCCGCATGGAGCCCGAATTGTCCAACAGCAAGGTCACGATCGTATCGCGGAATTCGCTATCGTCTTCCTGTTTGAACGAAAGCGGCGCTGTCGGGTCTGTTATGACACGGGTCAGCCGAGCCGTATCCAGAACCCCCTCTTCCAGATCGAAGCTCCAGGACCGGTTCTGTTGCGCCATCAAGCGCCGCTGCAGCTTGTTCGCGAGCTTTGAGACCGCACCCTGAAGACCCTGCAACTGGTGATCCAGATAAGCGCGCAGCCGCGTCAGCTCCTCAGCGTCGCAAAGGTCTGGCGCATTGGCAACTTCGTCATGCTCGGTTGTGAAGACCTTGTAGTTGAAGCGATCCTTCTCGTCGCCATCCTTGAAGTTCGGGCGTAGCGGTTTTGTGCCCTCTTCCTCATCATCGGGCGTATCATCCGCTTCGGCATCAACATCCATGTCGACGCTGACGTTCGATTCCTCGCCCTCCATCTCTTCCGTATCGCCAGCATCCATCTGCTCGGCAGAGGCGCCCATCTGCTCCTCGGACTCCATCTCCTGGTCGCCTTCGGAGGGCTGTTCATTCTCTTCGCTTTGCTCTGACTCTTCTTGTTCCTCCGTTTCAGCGTCTTCGCCGGGCGCATCAGAAGTTGTCAGGTCCCGGATCATATCACGAACGGTGCGGGCAAATTCCGGCTGGTCATGCAGTTGCTCAATCAGGCGCTCGATCGCGCCGCCCGTTTCGGTTTCAACGCGTTCGCGCCAAACGTCAGCAACGCGCTTGGCACTATCCGGCAATGCCCGCCCTGTCAGCTTCTCGCGCAGCAGAAACTCCAGCGCTGGCGCCAGAACTGCGTCTGCGTCTTCGCTGCCCATTGCAAACTCGCCGGACTGGCATCGTTGATCCAGAACAGCGTCGAGGTTTTCCGCCGTGCCACGCATTGCGTTCGCGCCGAGACTTTCGATCCGCGCCTGTTCCGCCGCATCATAAACCTTGCGCGGCAAATCACCGGACGGACGATGCGCGAAATGGGCCGCCGGATTGTGGTGGGCCCGGCGCAAGGCTACCGCATCCGCTTCCCCACGAATACGCGCTGCAACAACCGGGTCCAGCTGCTGGGGCGGCGGACGGAGAGTGATTGTCTCCCCATCACTGCCCACATCATTGCCGAAGCCAACCTCCACGTCCCGGTCTGCGCTCATCGCCTTGGTCGTGGTGGCCAGCGCCTGCTTGAACAATTCCTGAGGAGAGGTGTCTTTTGACATGTATCAGACCTGGCGCATGGCGCGGGTTCAGGCGACCCTCACCATGATCGCGCTTTCCGGAAGTTCTTCTGCGAAACAGCGCTGGTACATTTCTGCCACCAACGGCCGCTCCAGCTCGTCGCATTTGTTCAGGAACGTCATGCGGAACGCGTGACCAAGATCACCAAAGATCGCAAAGTTTTCTGCCCATGTGATCACCGTCCGGGGGCTCATCACCGTGGAGAGGTCGCCGCTCATGAACGCGTTGCGGGTCAAATCCGCCAAGGTGACCATTTTGGAGAGCGTATCCTCGTCGACGCCTGTCGCTTTGGATTTCACAATCTCGACTTCGGCATCGTGCTCAAGATAGTTCAGCGTGGTCACGATACTCCAGCGGTCCATCTGACCCTGGTTCAACTGTTGTGTCCCGTGGTAGAGGCCCGTCGTATCGCCCAAGCCGACCGTGTTCGTCGTAGCAAACAGGCGGAAATATGGATTTGGCTCGATCACGCGGTTCTGGTCCAGCAATGTCAGCTTGCCAGACGCTTCCAGTACACGCTGGATCACAAACATCACATCCGGGCGGCCCGCATCATATTCGTCAAAAGTGATCGCGACCGGACGCTGCAATGCCCATGGCAGGATACCCTCGCGGAATTCCGTCACTTGCGCGCCATCCTTCAGGACGATGGCATCCTTGCCGACCATGTCGATCCGGCTGACATGGCTGTCCAGGTTCACCCGGATCATCGGCCAGTTCAGCCGAGCAGCAATCTGTTCGATATGGGTCGACTTACCTGTCCCGTGATACCCCTGCACCATGACGCGGCGATTGTGCTCGAACCCGGCGAGAACGGCCAGCGTGGTCTGCGGATCGAAGCGATAGGCCTCGTCGATCGCGGGCACATATTCTGTCCGAGTCTTGAACCCATGCACGACCATGTCGGTATCGAGGCCGAATACCTCGCGGACATTGATCTCTTCCGTCGGCTCCAGGCCGTCCAGCACATCGGTATCACTCATCACAGTCATGGCATGCGTCTCGTCATCTATTGCAGAATTGGACCTATCACACCTGACGCTTCCGCCAAGCGTGACATTGGGTCAAATGTGGGTTTGGCGGGCCGCGCGGCAAATCATTCTGCAGCCCGCCACACGATTTCACCGCCAATCACCGTCATTACAGGCTTCGCTATTAGGATGTCCTCTTCAGGTATTGTCATCAAATCCCGGTCGAACACCGAGAAATCGGCAATCTTGCCAATCTCGATCGTGCCCAAATCGTCCTCCTGAAACGAGGCATAGGCTGCGGCAGATGTGAACAAGGCCAAGGCTTCTTGCCGCGACAAGGCCTGTTCCGGATGCCACCCCTCCCCTGCGCGCCCCTCAAGGTCCTTCCGGGCAGTTGCGGCATAGAATTCAATAAGGGGAGAGCCGACCTCGACCGGCGCGTCGGATCCTCCGGCCACCACAGCGCCACCAGACAGCATATCCTGCCACGCATACGCACCGGCAAGCCGATCAACGCCCAACCTGTCCGGTGCAAACTTCAGATCTCCAATCGCGTGAGATGGCTGCATGGAGGCAATCAGGCCAAGCGCCCCGACTTGAGCTACATCGTCTGGCGCAAGGATCTGCGCGTGCTCAATCCGCCAGCGTTTTTCAGGACCGTAACCAAGCGCGCTGAATGTCTCGAGAATGTGGCGGTTCGCGAGATCTCCGATGGCGTGAATTGCCAGCTGAACATCGTCCTCAGCCGCGTCCATCATCAGATTGTGCAGTGCATTCGTGTCCAACAGTTCGAGACCGCTTGTGTCCGGCCGATCAGAGTATGGCTCAATCAATAGCGCACCGCGGCTACCGAGAGCACCATCCATGTAGAGCTTTACCGCGCGATTGGTGATGGTGCCCGTTTCATGTCGGCGACTTTTGGCGACATGAAACGCGCTCTCATCGAAGGCGTTATAGATGCGCAGCGGCAACCGGCCCTCCTTGGCGAGACCCGCCATGATGGGCGCCTCAATTCGCCCAACGCTCATATTATGGACGCCGGTCCACCCACGGCTCACATAAGTTTGTGCCCCAGTCTCCAGAGCCAGAGAGATGTCGTCCTCCGACGGCGCAGATAGCAACTCGAGAACGGGCGCCATCGCATAGTCGATCACTATCCCCGTTGCTTTACCGTCATCCCCTCTTTCAACACGCCCGCCGGTCGGATCTTCATTCAGATCATAGACATCAGCCGCCTTGAGGGCAGCGGTGTTTGCCACGAGAGCGTGCCCATCGGCGCGCACATAGATGACAGGGTTATCTGGGCTGACCTGATCCAGATCCGCTGCGGAGGGCATGCGCCCTTCGGGCCAACCTGTCTCGATCCAACCTCGACCGAACAGGATTTCGCCGGGTTCCTTTTCCCAGACTTCGATCTCTGTCCGAGTGACAAGCTCGTCGATAGATGCCGTGCCCTCAAGATTAAGCGTAAGTTCTCGTTGCCCAATGCCAAGCAAATGCGCGTGGGAGTCAGTAAAACCAGGGAACATCACGCTACCGTCCAAGTCGACAATCGTGACGTCCTCGTCGCCCCAATCTGCCGATGTCGGCGGCACCATGGCGACTATTCTTCCGTCAGAACCGACAGCGACCGCGTCAATAACAGGCTGGTCAGCGTTGCCAGTATAGATCGTGCCGCCCGTGAACACCGTAACCGGTCCGGTCTTATCACTTGAAGGGGGTTGCCCGTCTTTGGGCGCGCATCCGGCGACCAGCGCCCCTAAGAGCACTGTGGCCAACAGCATTTGACGCATGAGATATTCCTCCACCTATGCTCCCTGTCTGGCACGCGGAGGGAAGGACTTCCAGATTTCGGGCACAAAAAAGCGCGCGCAGCCAGTGCCGCGCGCGCTTCTCTAAATCAGCAGGCCCGATAGGGGCTTATGCTCAGGCGACAGCTTTCTTTTCGATGTCGCGCTTGATCTTCAGGGCCTTGGAAGACAGGCGGTCTTCTTTTGCCTTCGCCAGAAACGCATCCAGACCGCCGAGCTTGTCGACAGTACGCAGGGCCTTGGCCGCGATGCGCATGCGGAAATTCTGGTTCAGTGCCTCAGACCGCAGAGTCACCTGAACGAGGTTAGGGCGGAAAATCCGCTTGGTTTTGATTTGCGAGTGGCTCACATTGTGGCCAGTCATCGGCTTGGTGCCGGTAAGTTCACATTCGCGGGACATGGCCTCGCTCCGAATAAATATCTAAGGATCTCGAAGGCGCGTCGTTACAGTCCTCAATGCCCTCATGTCAACTCCGAGGATCAGGCATTCGGCAGTTTTCCGGTTGCGACTGTCATTGCCGGTCATACTTGTACACTGCGACCCAATCCAGAATGCGGCATGATCAGGGCATACCTGTTCAGCTCGTGTTGGGCGATACTGAGCTAGAGGAATATGGTAACCTAGCGCTCCGGAAAGGATTCAGGTTCTTATGAAACGCGCCCTCTTGATTGCATCTGCTACAGGACTCGCCCTCGCGGGTATCTCGGTAGCCGATACTGCGCCCAGCTCTGCCGCGCCCGCTGTACTTGCCAATGTGAAGGCAGGTGAAACCACCCGCATGGTCTATGAACTGGAAGCAAAGGCTTATGTCCTATTCATCCCCGCCACAGGCCGCGCTCATTTTGACGTGGAAATGCGCCCGGACACCTACAACATCAAGTCTCGCGTTAAAGTCACAGGCATCGCTGACTGGTTCGTGAACTATGACATGCACCTTCAAGCCTCTGGCTACACGCGCGGCGATGAATTGAAGACTTACAATTACGTTTCCCAGAACCGTGACGGTAAAAAGAACCGCCGCGTCAACTTGACCATTACCGACAAAGATTTTTCCATGACCGCCAATCCGGTCTTCGGAAATCTCGGAGAGCCTCCTGCAACAACCGAGCAGGTATTGAAGACCAACGATCCCATCACCGCATTGATTACCTTTGCGCTAGAGCCACGCGCTCCCGGCGCTGATCCATGCGGAGGTCCACTTCGAATCTTTGATGGGCGTCAACTGACCTATTTGCACCTCAAGAATGCCGGTACGAAGCAGATCGACGTCAAAGCCTGGTCTGGTGAGGCCATCGAGTGCCACATCACGATGGAAAAAGTTGCAGGCTACAAGAAGGACAAATCTGACAAAGACAATTTGTCGGGCATCGACGGTCCACTTCGCATGTGGCTGGCCCCGCTGGAAAATGGCGCGACCGTTCCTGTGAAGATACAAGCCGACACCGACAAGATCGGAAAGGTCACGCTACAGGCGTCGAAACTCTACTTTGAGCCCGTCGTAACGTCAGAAGCTGCGTTGAACCCTGGCGGGGGCTGATCCCATCAGTCGCCCATTGGCAATTGGCGCAGCGCGTCAATCAATTCCGCCATGTCATTTGGAAGAGGCGCTTCGAACCGGAGCGCCTCTTTCGTTATGGGGTGCACGAAGCCGAGCATCGCGGCGTGGAGGGCCTGACGAGGAAACTTTCGCGCAGCTTTCGTACCTGCGATGTGGGCCTCGCCGTGGCCATATGAGCCGATACCCTTGTGGCGCCCATAGACTGGATCCCCAATCAGCGGCGCGCCAATATGGGCCATGTGAACTCGGATCTGGTGCGTCCGACCAGTCTCCAACTGGCACTCCATCAAAGCTGCGGCCGGGAGAGCAGTGCCCTTGTCGCGAATGCCGAAGGTCTCGATGGCGCGATAATGCGTAACGGCATTCCGCCCAACGCCGCTCTCCGGATTGCGCACGACAGCCATTTTCTTCCGGTCGCCAGTCGACCGGGCGATCGGCAGGTCCACGGTACCCGACAAGGGTCGCGGTGCGCCCCGTGTCACTGCCAAGTATTTGCGTTCAATGTCGTGCTTCTGGAAAAGTTCCGACAGGCCAAGATGTGCCGGCTCGGTCTTCGCGGCGACAAGCACGCCAGTGGTCAGCTTGTCGATCCGGTGCACGATTCCAGGTCGCTCCACACCGCCAATGCCGGAAAGCGATCCTCTGCAATGATGCAATAGCGCATTGACCAGAGTGCCATTCCAACTTCCCGGCGCCGGGTGAACGGCCATACCGGACGGCTTGTTGATCAAGATCAGGTGCTCGTCCTCGAACAGAATGTCGAGCGCAATATCTTCCGGCTCCGGAGTGGCCGGCACCGGCTCGGGAAGCCGAATGTGATAAGTTGCGCCTTCGGCCACGCTGCGTCTTGGATCAAGCACGGCTTCATCGTCCTGCGCGACGGCGCCTTCCAAAATCAATGCCTTGACGCGCGAGCGGGACAATTGCTCCGCCTTTGATGCCAGAAAGGTGTCGAGCCGAATGCCAGCATCTTCGGCAGCTGCGCGAATTGAGAGCGTTTCCATAAACAGACTTATAGACGCACTTCCCGCCAATCGTCATGCTATTGTCAACACACTTGACTAGGGGAAGTCAGGCAAGACCGGAGAGAAGCATGACCAAGATCACCCGCCGCGGACTGTTGGGCGCAGCCGCAACTGGAACCTTAAGCGTTGCCGCATGCGCGACACCTGCCAAAACAGTACAATCCCAGACTGAAGCTTATGACGGCGAAGTGGAGTTTCTGCACGGAGTCGCGTCCGGCGACCCGTTGAGTGATCGCGTCATTATCTGGACACGCGTTACCCCGCAATCAGGCACGGCCCCTATTCCAGTCACATATGAAGTCACAGATCCCGCGAACCCGTCAGCGCCAGCGATTACAGGCTCGGCTATGGCAAGCGAATCCCGTGACTTCTGCGTCAAAGTAGATGTCCCCGGCCTGAAGCCGGGAACAGTTTACAATTACAAATTCACGGTCAGAACCAATGCTGGCGAGGTTAGCTCGCCGCAGGGGCGCACCAAGACCACCTCAGAGAGTGGCAATACACCCGTTCGGATGGGCGTCATCTCGTGCTCGAACTGGCAATTCGGTTACTTCAATGCATATGAAGCGCTGTCCAATGAGGACGATCTAGACGTCATCGTCCATCTGGGAGACTATTTGTACGAGTACGGTGTCGACGGATACGGCGCTGAAGTTGCCACCAAGCTGGGCCGAGTACACGATCCGATCACGGAAATGGTGACCCTGACCGACTATCGAATGCGCCACGCCCAGTACAAGACAGATCCGGACCTTCAAGCTGCTCATGCGGCCGCGCCGTGGATTTGCACATGGGACGACCATGAGAGCACCAACAATTCTTATCGGACAGGCGCTCAAAATCACAACCCTGAAGAGGGTGAAGGCGACTGGTCAGATCGCAAGCAAGCCGCCATCCAAGCCTATTTCGAATGGCTTCCCCTTCGCGAGCCCGTAGCGGGCGACGTCACATCTGCGGTGTGGAGAAGTTTCACCTTTGGCGATATCGCAACCGTACACGCCCTTGAAAGCCGCCTGACAGGGCGTTCTCCGGACGTCAGCTGGTTCGATGCACTGGCTGGCGTAACCGATCAGCAAGTGATGATGCAGCGCGTTTCAGAAACACTTCAGACCATAAACGACCCTGCCCGCACCATGCTCGGCACGGAACAGGAAGCCTGGCTGGCTGGCGAGCTGAAATCTTCAACCAAGGCCGGAAAAGCGTGGCAGGTTCTGGCTAACCAGGTCGTCATGGCACGAACGACCCTGCCAAACTTCCAGGAAGCCCTGACACCAGAGCAACTTGCTGCCCAGCAGAACGGCTTTGTTCAGACGATGATTGGCTTCTCCACACTCGGCCTGCCCTTCAATCTGGATGCCTGGGATGGCTTTCCTGCCGCGCGGGAGCGCCTGTATGAGGGTGCGGCAGCAGCGAACGCCAAACTCGTCACGCTTGCAGGCGACACGCACACGGCCTGGGTAAACACACTCACAGATGCGAATGGGAACCGGCGCGGGGTAGAATTCGGATGCACCTCAATCACCTCTCCAGGAAGCGGTGCTTACGTAACTGACATTCCAAATCTCGGTGACCTGACGACCGAAGCGAACCCGGACGTGATCTGGCACGATCCATTCAATCGAGGTTACACGATTGTGTCGCTCACTCCGGACACGGCGCGCGCCGAATACCGAGTTGTTTCAAACATCCTCAGCAAGGAGTTTGTGACGGAAACGGCGGCAGTTTACGAAAGCCGGCAACAAGGTGACAGTGTGACGGACCCTGTCCGAGTCGCTTAATCCAGAACACCGGCGAGGCTGGATCGACCACCGTCCAGCTTCAGCAACTCGCCGGTGATAATGGCCGCGTCAGGAGACGAAAGATATCGAGCCGCGTCGGCAATCTCGTCGGCAATCGCGGCCCGTCCCCAAGGCGTTCGGCGCGTTGTCCAGTTTTCTATACGCTCTTCCCGCGGACGGATTGCAACGATGCCGTTGACGCGTATTTGTCGGTCGGCAAGTTCCACCGCGCCCGCCTTGATGACACCAAGCACGGCTGATTGTGTTATGGTTTCGGTAAAGCGACCCGGCATGGTTGCCACTGCTGAGTAAGACAAGACAAAGGTAACTGTCCCCTTCTGTCGAATACGTTCAACAGCCGCTTCAGGGAGATCTTCCTGTTCTGCAATGCGTTCCGAAAAGACACGTAATGCGAGCGCGGCGCCGCGTGTTGCCTTTGCAACCGCTTTGTCGAATTTGTCTTGATCAAACTCGTCCAGACTGTCTGCCGCCTCGATGTCGGGGATAACGACAAGATTGTCGACCCGCCCGAAGGCTTCGACGGCTACAGTAAGTGCGTTGCGGAGACCGAGGCGCGTATGCAAATCGCCATGATGGAGCAAGACATCATCCGGCACAGCATTCCTGGCTGTAGCGATCCGATCATCCGAGGGATCAGCCGCTACGACATGATGACCAAACTTGCTGAAGCGGCGCGCAACAGCGTCTCCTACCTCGCGACCAAGACCGAGGATAACGGTAACTGGTTGAGCCATGACGCCCTAAACCTTCGTGTTTTCAGAAGAGGGCGTGGGCGGGCTGGATACCCGCCGCGCTCGGAGATCATCTCCGACGATGGATAAACGATCATTCAATCGATGAAGCGCGGCAAGAATCTCAGCGAGCAGTCGGATCGTCAGATACAAGAAGCCGAGACCCGCCAAACTGGCCAGTATACGACCAATACCGTGAATAATATGTCCGCTGAATATCTGCCCAAGTCCGGACAGTATCGCGAAAACCGCCAGTACGAGGAACAAGATTGCGAGGACGCCCGTCGCCTGTTTAACGGCCCCAAGCGTCATCGCTCTGTCCTGATCAAATATTTCCCGCATGCCTTATCCTTACGCCTGCTTGTTTCAGGCTAGGACACAAAGATGAAGGCGAAGTTTCAAGGTCCTAGCTCGCTTTGAGCAATTGCAGCTCTTCCTTGATGTGAAGCTTCTCTCGCTTAAGGCGTTTCAATCGAAGGGCATCTGCCGACGGTCGTTTCTGTTCTTCATGAATAGTCTCGTCGAGTTTGCGGTGCTTGTTGGCGAGTTCGTTGATCCGGCCTTTAAGCGACATGGCAGTCTCCTTCTTGCTGTTAAGTGAGTGTGTCTTAACGGCCACAGTTAAGCACAGGAGATTTGAAGCGTCACGGGGGGCCAAGGCCGGATTCGACGGAATCCGGATAAATTATTGTTTATCTGCCTGAAGACTGGATTTCCTGCGCGCTTTCTGGGCGAACATGGCTTGGTCAGCCAACGCGATGAGGGCTTGAGCGTCCTGCCCGACTTGCCATTCAACCACGCCGCACGACGCCCCTATACGCACTTCAGGGCCTGATCCGTCGGGTCCGCTCGTGACAACCAACTGGTCAACTTCCTTCGCCAACTGCTCCGCCTTCAACAGGCTGTCTTCTGCCGTCGCTTGGGCAAGTACTATTCCGAATTCGTCTCCGCCCAAGCGACCAACAATATCGGTGTCTCGCGTATGACGCAGCAACAATTCAGAGATTCGAATAAGCACTTCATCACCCGCGGCATGTCCGAAGGCATCGTTCACCTGCTTGAAGTGGTCCAAATCGATGTAAATCACCGACAGCGGCGTTCGAAAGCGAGCCGCAAGCGCGATTTCACGGTGAATTTCCCGTTCAAAGGCCCTGCGATTGAAAACGGGACAAAGCGCGTCATTATCGGCCAGAGACTCCGCTTCGCTAAGCGCATCACGCAATCGGTCGACATCTTCTCTCAGAAACAGAACTTCGTCGCACAGTGCTTCAATGGCGGCACGTGTGCGCACATCAAGCATATCGAGATCCACCCCAAGGACATTGAGGAGCGCGGCTCGCCCCGCGGGCCTGGGTGCATGGAAATCATCCGCCATGGCGCGAGGTTAAGCAATTATTGAGCCGAGATACAGCGGTTCCTGCCGCGCCTTGGTACACACGAGAGTTGACGCGCCTTCCGGCATACCTATGTTGCGCGCTTTCCAGCGACGAGGCCTTCTATGACGGACAATAGCGCTCCCAAAGTCGGAATAATAATGGGCAGCCAGTCCGACTGGCCTGTCATGCGACTGGCGGCTGAAATTCTGGAAGAGCTCGGCGTATCGCACGAAACGCGAATTGTCTCAGCGCACCGCACACCAGACCGACTGGTCGAGTATGCAAAGACCGCGCGAGGCCGAGGATTGAAAGTTATCATTGCCGGCGCTGGTGGCGCGGCTCACCTGCCTGGTATGACAGCGTCCATGACACCCCTGCCAGTTCTTGGCGTGCCAGTTCAATCGCGCGCTCTATCCGGTATGGACAGCCTTCTTTCCATTGTTCAAATGCCAAAAGGCGTACCCGTGGGAACCTTGGCAATCGGCGAAGCGGGCTCGACCAATGCGGGATTGCTGGCTGCCTCGATTGTGGCGTTGGAAGATCCGTCGGTCGCCAAAAAACTGGACCAGTTCCGTCAGGCCCAGACTGACAAGATTGGCGAGTCTCCCGAAGCATGAGCATGATCGCCCCCGGTAGCACGATCGGGATACTTGGCGGCGGCCAGTTGGGCCGCATGCTTGCCAGTGCCGCAAATCAGCTAGGCTTTGACGTTCACATTTTTTGCCCGGAAGACGACGCACCCGCCTCCCGCGCGGCGCGTCAAACCTGGATCGCTGATTACTCGGATGATGCAGCGCTTCGCGCTTTCGCGAAAAGTTGCGACGTTGTCACGCTTGAGTTCGAAAACATCCCAGCATCCACCGCAAAGGCAATCGCTGATTGCGGAGTAGCGCTGCACCCCGGCCCTAAAGCTCTCGCCATCTCTCAGGATCGTGCCGAAGAAAAGGCCTTTCTCAACAGCATTGATATCCCCACTGCGCCTTATGAGATAATTTCTGCGGCTGCCGACATTCCAGGGGCTCTCGAACGCGTTGGTGGCACCGGCGTTCTGAAAACACGTCGCGATGGCTATGACGGCAAGGGACAATCATGGGTCCGCTCATCAGGAGATGCCGATATCGCTTGGGACGCTATTGGCGCGGCACCTGCCATTCTTGAAGCAGCGATCCCCTTCGAGTGTGAAATTTCAGTCATTGTTGCACGCTCCAGCGTGGGAGAAACACTGAGCTGGGCGCCCCCTCGCAACGCGCATGTCGACGGCATCCTATCGCGTTCAATTGTTCCATCCGGACTCGATAAGAACGTAGAGACGCGCGCGCGCGAACAAGCTATGAAACTGGTCGAAGCGCTCGACTATGTGGGCGTTCTTGCCCTTGAATTCTTTGTCCTTTCTGACCGGTCCCTGCTGGCGAACGAGTTCGCACCGCGCGTCCACAATTCTGGTCACTGGACGCCCGAAGCGTGCCAGACCGGTCAATTCGAACAGCACATTCGCGCAATCTCTGGATGGCCACTCGGTGATACGCGGCGCCTGTTCGACGCCGAGATGCGCAATCTGATTGGTGATCAAGGCCTTGTTGACCCGACCAGCCTTAAGCCCGATGAGACTCTGACCCTATATAGCAAGAGAGATGCGCGGCCGGGGCGGAAGATGGGACACATCACCCGCAGGATCGCGCCCCGAAAGGACTGACCGCATGCTGCTTCCTGTTTCGACCTGGACCGACATCGAAGCTTGGCTGAAAAAATCCAGAACAATCGTGATCCCGATTGGATCAATGGAGCAGCATGGGCCGAACGGCTTTATCGGCACAGATGCGCTCTGCCCCGAAATAATCGCCCGCGAAGCGGAAAAGCTCGCACCTGACGACATATTGGTTGGCCCAACGTTCAGCGTGGGTTGCGCCCAGCACCATCTTGGTTTTCCTGGCACAATCACATTGCGCCCCACTACGATGATTGCCGCAATGGCCGATTGGACGGAGAGTCTGATGAGGCACGGCTTCGAGCGTATATACTGGCTGAACGGTCATGGTGGGAATATCGCCACCATCGAAGCCGCCTTTTCCGAGATTCACGCCCGGCGCAGTTTTGATCCGCGCGGTGAAACCAATTTCCCCGGACTGACCTTGAAACGCCGGGATTGGTGGGACTTCAAATCGGTAATGACGCTGTGCAACCAACTTTATCCTGTCGGGCATGGCAGCCACGCTACGGCGTCTGAAGTCTCGGTCACTTACTTTGGTTTTCCCGATCATGCGCGAACTGACGTGGAAATGTCGCCGAAGATCGCGCCGACTGGAACGATTGGCGACGCCGTCCAATATCGCCGGGACTTCCCCGATGGGCGGATCGGATCGGACCCGACCCAATCAAGCGTTGAAGATGGCGGAAAAATCGTGGACGCAGCCGCAAAAGCCGTACTCGATGAGGTTCGCCGCTTTTCGGCGTGACGACTGATCCGGCTAGCGCCTTGGCACTGGCCAGAATCACCCAACAACGTTATCAGAGGGCTCCCGGGAAAGGACCTGTTTGAAGAATGCTGGACATTCAGAAGCTGGAAAAATCCTTTGGTGAAAAGCGGGCTGTACAAGGCCTGTCCTTCACCGTTGAGAAGGGAACGGTGCTTGGATTTCTCGGTCCGAACGGCGCAGGCAAATCAACATCAATGCGCATGATCTCAGGCGTGCTGGAACCCGATTCCGGAGACGCGCTCATCGACGGCAAATCGATCGTATCCGCAAGACGAGAGGCGCAGGCCGCGCTTGGTTATTTGCCAGAAGGCGCACCCCTATATGACGACATGACCCCGCCGGAGTTTCTGGCGTTCATGGCATCGGCCCGCGCTATCCCGCGCTCTCAACGCAAGCAAGCTATAGAACGTGCCATTGCGGACTCCAGAATTTCCACCGTTTGCGGACAACGGATTGGCTCTCTTTCAAAGGGATACCGCCGCCGGGTGGGACTGGCTGGCGCCATCCTGCATGATCCGCCAGTATTGCTGCTTGACGAACCTACCGACGGACTCGATCCGAATCAGAAGCGGGCCGTCCGAGCCCTGATTGCCCGAATGGCGCCTCGCAAGGCAATTGTGATCTCAACGCACACCTTGACCGAGGTGCCCGCGATGTGCACACGCGCAATTATCGTGGACCGAGGGCGCATTGTCGCTGACGATACACCCGACGGACTTTTGACATTATCGGCGGACGGTACACTTGAGAGCGCGTTTACCAGACTGACCGATCAAGCGGAGGCTGAATCCGCATGAATCGTTTCCGTCAGCAATTTGACAGTTTCCTTCCGACCTACCGGCGCGAACTAGGGGCGTATTTCGCGACACCGATGGCTTATGTCTTCCTGGCAGTGTTCCTTCTGTCTTTAGGGATGTTCACGTGGGAGGCTGCACGCTTCTTCGACACAGGCACGGCCGACTTGTCACCATTCTTTGTTTGGCATCCATGGATCTACATGATCTTCCTGCCCGCACTCGCTATGCGTCTATGGGCAGATGAAGCAAGTGCGGGAACCGATGAACTCCTCCTGTCACTTCCACTTGGAATGCCGGGGCTTGTACTGGGTAAACTGTTCGCAGCATGGAGCGTTGCCGCCGTAGGGCTCATCTTCACGCTGCCAATGTGGGTGACAGTCAACTATCTGGGCGCCCCGGACAATGCGGCGATTGCCCTGACATATTTTGTCAGCCTCCTGATGGCCGGTTCCTATCTTTCGATTGGAGCAGCGATTTCAGCCCTGACCGGAAGCCAGGTCACGGCTTTTGTGATCAGTGTGGTAATTGCATTCGTATTCACGGCTGCCGGTTGGCCATTGGTCCTCTCTGGTGTGAAAAGCCTGTTCGGCGCCGGAATGGCAGAACTCGTCGCGCATTTTTCATTCCTCTCTCATTTTGAGGCTGCACAACGAGGCGTTCTGGAATTCCGTTCGGTGTTGTTCTTTCTCGGCGTTATCACGCTGTGGACCATATTGAATGGTTTGTGGGCCTCCCGGCAGAGGCTTGGCTGACATGAAGGCAAAGCACTATCTCATCGCCGCCTCCGTGCTCACCGCGATTACATTCATAGCGGCAAACCTGCTCGTGCAGAAAATGTTCACTGGCGCGCGGATCGATTTCACCGAAAACAATCTATACACGCTGTCAGACGCGACGAAATCGACGTTGGATTCCGTGGCAGAACCCGTGGACATAACCTTCGTCTACACACGGTCCACCGGTCAGGATTTTCCGACCATTCGCACCTACGCAGCCCGTGTCCGTGAGTTGCTGCAAGTCTATGAAAGCCAGTCTGGTGGGAAAGTACGCGTCACTGAGATAGACCCCGTCCCCTTTTCGCCTGCAGAAGACCAGGCCCTCGCCGCAGGCATCACCGCAATTGATACGAACGGAAATGATCCTCTCTACTTTGGGATCATTGGGCGAAACTCAATCGATGACCAACGCGTGATACCATTTCTGGCCCCAGAGCGAGAAGTCACGCTGGAGTATGATTTGACTCGCATGGTCGCCCGGCTGGATGATCCGGACCCGGCAAGAGTCGGCATACTCTCTTCACTCCCAGGCATGACCGCGCCGGGCGGTGAGGGCGGCTACACATTACTACGCGATATTCACAAATCATTTGACGTAGAACCCATCTCCGAGACCTTTCAGTCCTTGCCTGAAGACCTGGATGTGTTGCTCGTCGTACAGCCACCAGACCTGTCGGACAGACAGCAATGGCTGATAGACCAATTCATCCTGCGAAAAGGCCGCGCGGTATTCCTGCTTGATCCGGCCGCAAAAACTGCGGCAAGCGCTGGCATGTTCCAAACCAGCGAAACCGGGACGTCCGCTACGTTAGGCATGTTTGGGGAAGCTTGGGGTATCTCACTATCCAATGACGCGGTGGCGGACGCTGCCAGCGCCCTGACCGTACCAGTCGATACAGGCGGTGGACGTATTGAAGAGCTGGCCCATCCGCTGTTCCTGGGCGTTCCGGCGGGTGATATGAATCAGGATGATTTGATCACGGCGGACCTCGCCCGATCTGTGAACTTCGGCGCGCCGGGTGCGTTTGAGGCTGGCACGTTGAGCGATGAGGTGGAGTTTACGCCACTTGTAATGACGGGGCCCAGCCCCTCCTTCATCAAGGCGGAAAATGCGGTCACGGACATGTCGCCTCAGCAAGTTTTACGTCAGTATCAAACCGAACCAGAAGCATTGGTCCTTGCCGCTCGCCTCTCTGGGCAACTCACAACAGCTTACCCGCAAGGTGCCCCTGCTTTTGATGAGCCATCGGACCCGCTGTTGGCCGAGATTGCCCGAGCAGAAGCGGCGAACGCCCTGCCGCATGTTTCCGAAAGCGAAACGGACGCTCAACTTGTCCTGATCGCCGACGTAGATTTTGTCGCGGACGATTTTTACATCATTCCGAATGAACAGATCATCGTTGCGGACAATGGCGCGCTGGTACTGAACGCGCTGGACGCCTTGGCAGGAGGTGGTGAGCTTTCCCGGCTAAGGTCTCGCGCACCAAGTCTGCGGCGGATGGAGCGAGTTGATCGTATGCGTGAGAACGCCGAGGCCATCTATTTCCGTCAACAGGCTGCCCTACAAGACAATCTCCAAACGGCCCAAGCGCGGCTTGAAGAATTACAGGCGATCGGCGCGGCGGATGGCTTCTTCTCAGGCGACTTGGAAGCAGACCTGACGGAAGCAGAGCGTACTGAGTTGCTGGATTTGAGACAGCGCATTGTGGACCTGCGCGCGCAATTGCGAGAGATCGAACGCAATTATCGCCGAGATATTGATCGCCTGGAGGGCACGTTAAAAGCCATCAACATCTGGGGCGGCCCGATGTTGGTCTGCTTGATCGGTCTGTTTGTCTGGTATCGCCAAAGGCGCAGGGGAGCGGCATGAGCGATCTTCGCACCAAACAACGGATACGGCGACTTCAGATCATGGGAGGAATCGCCGCTGGCCTGACCCTGCTGAGCCTGGCTGCCTATAGTTTTGATGGCCCGTCAATGCGCGCGTCAGAGCGCGACGGCCAAAAAGTGATTCCTGACTTCGCTGCTATTCGCGCTGAGGCCAGCGCCATCCGCGTCTCACTCTCCGATGAAGCTTATACATTGGTGAATACCCAAGAGGGCTGGAAAATGGGCGATGAGGATGGATATCCAGTCCGTCCCGACCGGCTCGCTGAACTGGCAACCGGTCTGGAAGCTTTGAGTTGGGGAGAGGGCCGGACCCGTGACCCGGACAAGCTAAACAGGATTGGCCTAGGTGATCCACGCGATGGCGGAACAGGCGCTTTGATTGAGATCATCGACGATAACGGTCAGGTGGCCGCATCGCTTATCACAGGTCGTAAAGACAGCCAGCTATACGGACGGCTGCCTGATCAGGAACAAGCGTTTCAGGTCGTGGGAGATCTGCCTCCCTTCTACAATCATGATGCGTGGCTGGACTTTGACATCTTCGAGATCAATTCCGACGCCATCTCGGCGGTGAGAATATTCGATTCCGTTGGCGAGAGCTTGTACCTCCAACGCTCCGTAGGTTCGAGCGATAGAAGCTTTATTCCCGGTCCGCCCTTTCAGAACTTCAGATTGGTTAGCCGTATGGCAGCCTCCACCCCCGCCCTGGCGCTCACCCGGTTTGACCCGATCGGCGTAAAACCCGCCAGTGAGCTGCAAACGCGCTTCGTTGGTCGACACATCACCGAAACGCATGACGGGCTTGAAGTAGACGTACACGCGTTCAGGGAGCCGGACGGCTATTTCGTTACGATCCGCGCCATCGAGGCTGGCGAAGGCGCTCATCGCGGCAGCACGATCAATGACAAAGCGGAAGGCTGGGCTTTTCAACTGGCTGAATATGACTGGAACGAATATACGCCGCGCGTTTCTTCGATTGTCAGGCCCCCTGCCCTCGCGCTCGAGGCAGATCAGCCTAATTAGCTTCGAAGATTGCGCTAAGGCGCAATGACCATCGTCGCCAAGACCGGGCCGAATCCAGACTCCTGAACAATGACGGCGCAGCCCGAATCACAAACCGGTATGTCCAGCTCAACTGAATTCCCGAGCCACGGGCCGAGCGCTGTCACGCGAGTAACAGGGTTTACCATGTCCGTCGTATTTGCGTCGCCGGACAGATAGTCTACGAGCCAGATGTCTGCGAGATCCGGAACACGACCCGATAGTCGAAGCTTGTTGCCCTTGCGGACCAGGTCGACACTCAGTGCCTCTCTCGCTTCCAGCCGCTCCAGCGCACGGTCCACATTATGACGCTTGCTTCCCGCACACTGCTCCAAGCCATTATAGACGGTTTGAGGCGTGTAAGGACCGCGCAGGCCAAATCGATCAGTGTATCCTCTCTGGCGATCCTTCGATTCCTTCATCGCCATCGGGTCCTTGTCTCCAAGATAATCCCAATAATCGACTGACCAGGTAAGTACGAGCAGATCTTCCCGCTCCGCGCTGACGGCCTTGAGCGTGCGATGGGCCTTGGGACAGGAACGACAATTCTGGGAAGAAAAAAGTTCAACCAGCACCGGGCCTTCGGCAATGGCCGGCGAGGTCCAGAGACTCACGATCAATACGAGGGAAGCAAAAAAGCGTTTCATTTCAGGTCCAGCTTATAGGCCCATCTTAGATCGCGCGACAGTCACAGGGATGTGAGGCCTGTAAAAAAGCCCCCTCGGCATACCGAAGGGGCTTTTGGAGCGTATCTAAGGTGCCCGGTCAGGCGGCAGCAGCCTCACGGGCGAGATTTCGGAGCACATAGTGCAGAATGCCGCCATTGCGATAATAGTCGAGTTCATTCTCGGTATCGATCCGAACAAATGTCTTCGCGACAATCTTTGAACCGTCTTCGCGAGTTATTTCCACGTCCATGGTCTGGCGTGGTGTAATCGATTCCACGCCTTTGATGGTCACGATCTCCTTGCCGGTAAGCTCAAGCTCCTTCGCACTTTGGCCATCGGCAAACTCCAGTGGAAGCACGCCCATACCAATCAGGTTAGACCGGTGGATACGCTCAAAGCTTCCGGCGATGACAGCGCGGACGCCCAGGAGGATCGTACCTTTGGCTGCCCAGTCGCGGGACGAACCGTTACCGTAGAGATCGCCCGCGAACACTACCAGCGGCGTGCCTTCAGCTTCATACTTCATGGCCGCGTCATAGATCGGCATCTGTTCGCCGTCTGGATAGTGTACTGTCACGCCGCCTTCGACGCCTGGGACCATCTGGTTCTTGATACGGATGTTTGCGAAGGTACCGCGCATCATGACTTCATGATTGCCGCGCCGAGAGCCGTAGGAGTTGAAGTCGAGTGGCGACACCTGGTGTTCCTGCAGATAGATGCCCGCCGGGCTGGACGCCTTTATCGAGCCAGCCGGGGAGATGTGATCTGTCGTAATGGAATCGCCGAATACAGCGAGAACACGCGCTTCTTCCACATCTTTCGGGGCGTCGAGATCCAGCCCCATCCCCTCAAAGTATGGAGGGTTCTGAACATAGGTGGAGGCTGGCGGCCAACTGTAAGTTTGTCCGCCAGATACTTCGATACCTTTCCAATGTTCATCACCTTTGAACACGTCGGAATAGCGCTCGGCAAACATTTGCGGCGTAACTGCCGCTGTCATGATTTCCGCAATTTCGTGCGATGTTGGCCAGAGATCCTTGAGATAGACATCATTGCCATTTTTATCTTTGCCAAGAGGATCCTTGGTTAGATTGATCCGCAGCGATCCAGCAATAGCGTATGCAACGACCAATGGCGGTGACGCCAGATAGTTTGCCTTGATATCCGGACCAATACGCCCCTCAAAATTGCGGTTTCCGGAAAGGACGGAGCAGGAAACAAGGTCTCCATCCGCAATCGCCTTTGCGAGCGCGGGCGGCAATGGCCCGGAATTGCCGATACACGTCGTACATCCGTAACCGACCAAATTGAATCCAAGTGCGTCGAGATCATCCTGCAGACCAGCCTTTTCAAGATAATCCGTGACCACTTGAGATCCTGGTGCCAGTGACGTCTTGACCCATGGCTTGCGGTCGAGACCCAGTTCGCGGGCCTTGCGTGCGACCAGTCCCGCAGCGATCAACACTGATGGATTCGATGTGTTCGTGCAGGATGTAATCGCTGCGATGAATACGTCGCCGTGCGTGACGGTGTAGTCTTCACCGTCAACAGCAATCGACTCTGCGGCGTCGGACGCTTTGCCAAATTCTTTTGCCATGGCATCGGCGAAGGCCGTGTCGCCTTCGGAAAGCAATACGCGATCTTGAGGGCGCTTTGGCCCCGAAATCGATGGGACAACAGTGCCGAGATCCAGCTCAAGTGTATCCGTAAAAATGGGCTCAACCTGTTCCGGGCGCCAATAGCCCTGCGCCTTGGCGTAAGCCTCAACAAGCTCAACGCGGTCCGCGTCACGACCTGTATTTGTCAAATACTTGACCGTATCTTCGTCTACCGGGAAGAATCCACACGTCGCTCCGTACTCAGGCGCCATGTTGGAAATGGTTGCCTGATCTTCGAGCGTCAGATTTGACAAGCCCGGACCGTAGAATTCTACGAATTTCCCGACCACACCCTTCTGGCGCAGCATCTGGACGACGGTCAGCACCAAATCGGTTGCGGTGGCACCCTCAGCCATCTTGCCGTCGAGACGGAAGCCAATGACTTCCGGGATAAGCATGGACACCGGCTGGCCAAGCATGGCGGCCTCTGCCTCAATGCCTCCTACACCCCAGCCGAGTACGGAAAGGGCATTGATCATGGTGGTATGAGAGTCCGTACCAACACAAGTATCCGGATAAGCCACGGTTTCCCCGTCTTCTTCCTTGGTCCAGACGGTTTGTCCCAGATATTCGAGGTTCACCTGGTGACAGATTCCGGTACCCGGCGGGACCACACGGAAATTTTTGAATGCGGTAGAACCCCAGCGGAGGAATTCATAACGTTCCTGATTACGCTTGTACTCGATTTCTACGTTTTTTTCGAAACTGTCCGGGCCCGCAAAACTATCGACCATGACAGAGTGATCAATGACGAGATCAACCGGAACCTGGGGATTAATTGCCTCGGCCGACGCGCCAAGTTTTTCCGCTGCATCTCTCATGGCGGCCAAGTCAACTACGGCTGGTACACCGGTGAAGTCCTGCATCAGAACGCGCGCCGGGCGATAGGCAATCTCGTGGCTGATATCACCCTTGTTGTCGAGCCAGGTCCTGAACGCCAGAATATCTTCCTTGGTGACGGTTTTACCGTCTTCAAACCTAAGCATGTTCTCTAGCAACACCTTGAGTGAGGCTGGCAAGCGTGAAACATCACCCAATCCGTTTTCTCCTGCCGCCGACAGAGAGTAATAGGTGTAGGATTTATTGCCGACAGAGAGTGTGCGTTTGGAATTGAAGCTGTCGAGGGAAGTCATAAGAGGGAACCTCGCGTCTGAATTATCATCTGCGGCGAAGAGCCGCCGCGTTGGCCTGTCTCATATAAGCGCATAATGGATTGAAGCAATTGAGACAAAGGGTCTAAACGGGTCAGATGAGCGTTGGTTCACTCCTTTCCGGAAACAATATCGGCATAATGCGTGGCGAACGCGTACTTTTTCGTGATGTGTCGCTTTCCCTGTCCCCCGGAGAAGCTATTGTCCTCAGAGGTGCGAACGGTGCCGGCAAGACTACACTGTTGAGAATTCTGGCCGGCCTGACGCAAGCTGAAACGGGCGAGGTTTCAAAGCAAGGCGCGCATCATTGGATTGCTCACCGAGAGGGATTGAAACCTCATGAGACGCCAACGGACCACCTCCGCCTGTGGGCCCGCGCCTGGGGGCAGACTGTAGAGGTCCGGCAATTGCTTGCCGACATGGGCCTGTCTAAGCCTGCAGATGTACCGGCAAAGTATCTCTCGGCAGGGCAGCGACGCCGTACAGCGCTGGCGCGTTTGCGACTGGAAAACCGCCCAATCTGGCTTCTCGACGAGCCGTTCACGGCACTCGACGCGGACGGAAAGTCTTTGTTGCAGGCTATGATCTCAACTCATCGCACTCAGGGAGGCGGCGTAATCGCGGCCATCCATGGCGAGGCTGGGTTTGGATTCGATACACAGGTGGAGATTTGAGCGGCGCACCGATCCTCTCGGCTTTCCGGCAGGCGCTGGGTGAGGCCTGGGCCGGTGGCGCGGGAGCGCTGCTGCCACTCGGCTTCTTCGCGGGCACTGCTGTTCTCGTTCCCTTGGGAGTCGGGACGGAACCAGCGACATTGCGCGCCATCGGACCCGGGATCCTTTGGGTATCCCTTGCCCTATCCAGTCTGGTTACCCTTGAGCGGGTTTTTCAGGCTGACACAGAAGACGGCACTTTGGACCTCTGGCTGCAGACGGGTGCCCCGGCGGCGGCCATTGCCGCGGCCAAAACTTTTGCGCATTGGCTGACCGCAGGTTTGCCTCTGGCCCTACTCTCCCCCATGCTGCTGCTCATGTTCCAAGCGAGGGCTAGCGGCGCCCTTCTCGAAAATATGGCCCTCTACGCCATCGGCGGTATCGCCTTCTACTTCTGGGGCGGCGTTGGCGCAGCGCTGTCAGCGACAGTTCGAAGAGGCGGCCTACTGATCAGCCTGATCGCGCTGCCATTATATGTGCCGACCGCCATATTCGGCGCACTGGCCATGGGCGATGGGCCCAGCAGCGCTTCAGCTCCGTTGTTTCTCGCCGCAACAACGCTTTTTGCTTTGGCTGCGGCTCCGTTCGCAATGGGTGCAGCCCTACGCTTGGCGGCAGACTGACAGAAGGGTATTTCAAACGCGATGTTTTCCTGGTTTGCAAACCCACACCGTTTCCTGAGGCTGTCGGACTGGCTCGCTCCCGCGTGCTACGTGCTTGCGGCTGTCGGCATTCTATGGGGGCTTTGGCAGGGTCTCTGGATCGTTCCGAAAGACGATTATCAGGGCGGGGACATCATGCGGGTGATGTTTATCCATGTGCCAGCAGCCTGGCTTGCGATGGCTAGCTATCTCGGCATGGCCGTGATGAGTTTCGTCTGGTTTATCTGGCGCCATGAAGTCGCAGACATAGCCGCCAAAGCGATCGCTCCACTGGGGGCGACCTGGACAGCGCTCTGCCTGGCGACGGGGGCGATCTGGGGCAAGCCGACCTGGGGCACCTGGTGGCAATGGGATGATGCACGGATGATGTCCGTCCTGTTCATGTTCTTCCTGTTCCTAGGTTACATGGCTCTTCGCGCGGCTATGGACACACGGCAAAAGGCTGCGCGGGCTGGCGCGATCCTCGCCATGGTTGGCGCGCTGAATGTCCCGCTGATCAAGTTCTCGGTCGACCTGTTCACGTCCCTGCATCAGGACGCAAGCGTGATCACAGCAGAGGGCCCCAAGATGGCGGCAGTTTATCTCTGGCCGCTATTGATCAGTTCATTTGGTCACACGCTACTGTTTGCCGCCCTTGTCATGACGTTCATGCGTGCTGAAATATGGACAAGACGCGCCGCCCAATTGCGGGCCCGCCTGATGACAGGAGACTGACCCATGCTTCCCGTATTTGAATCCAATTCAACTTTTATCTGGGCGAGCTACGCAGTCGGTCTTGTTCTAATTGGCGGTGCAATCGCAACGGCGTGGTTTAAATCACGCAATGCAAAAGCCGAGCTTATTCGGATCGAAGCCCGGATCCAGGATCAGAAACGCCGATGAAGCGCTGGCTGGCGATTGTTCCGGTTGGCGCATTAGCCATTTTTGGCGTTGTGGCTGCGGGGCAATTGATCAATCCGGAAAAAGGTGACTTCGAGCGACGTCTTCGCGACGCGCCTGGTATCGCGTTTCAGACCCCAGATGGCGACCCGCTAACATTCTCCCCCTCTCCGACGGGCGGCAATATTGCCGTCAACCTGTTTGCGAGCTGGTGCGCGCCGTGTGAGGCAGAGCACAAGTATATTGCAGAATTGTCGGAAGCCTATCCAGATCAGGTCTACGGAATCTTGTACAAGGACACGCTGGAGAACGGGCAGGAATTCCTTGCCCGGCTTGGCAACCCGTATACGCAAATTGCGCTGGACCCAGATGGGCAGGGCGGACTTGAGTTCGGACTTACTGGAGTTCCGGAAACTTTTGTGATTTCTCCAGAAGGCAAGATTCTGGATCATGTCCAGGGGCAACTGGACCAAACTTCGGTCAAAAAAATAGGCGAGGCACTGAAAAGCGCCCCGCCCACGTAAACTCCGTTACCGGAAGCTTACTTTTTCTTCGCTTTGCGAACTGGAGCCTTTTTCGCTGGCTTGGTCGCAGTAGCTGGCTTCGCCTTCGTTGCAGCCTTAGCCTTGGCTTTTGGTGCAGCTTTTTTGGCTGGAGCCTTTTTCGCTGCTGGTTTGGCCGCAGGAGCTTTCTTCGCTGCCGGAGCTTTCTTGGCCGGAGCCTTCTTCGCTGCTGGCTTGCGGGCCGGGGCTTTCTTGGCAGCTGGCTTTGGTGCTGCTTTAGCAGCAGGTGCTGGCGCAGCTGGCTTCGGAGCCGGCGTTTCTGCCTTGTCTGCTTCTGCAACCATATCGGTCAGACCAGCAACGAGTGCGGACTGCTTCGTTTTCGGAAGAGCTTCGAAGATGGCTTCGTCTGCTTTCTCTACTGCTGGCAGAGCTTTCTCGTAAGCTTTTTTGCCTTTCGCCATCAGAGAGACGACTTTCGCGCGCTTGTCAGTTTTTGAAGCGACACGCTTGATGAGGCCAGAGCGCTCCATACGAGCAACCATGTCGGCAAGTGTCGAACGGTCGATACCGGTCGCGTTGACAAGATCGGACTGGCTGACGCCGTCATTGCCGGACAGAGCAGCAAGAACGGAGAACTGACGAAGCGTGATGCCAGCAGCGCTCAGTGCAGCGGCGGATTCATTTGCAGCAATCTGCTGAGCACGGTGCAGCAGGTGGCTAGGCGATTTTTTGAGATCGTAGGTCATGATAGTGTTTCTTTCTGTATTCAATTAGGCGTTGGGCGCGATAGAAAATCCGGTTACTGGTCTGTTAAATTTCCAACCTGTGTGCGGATCAACATGTACCCTAATATACTCGAGAGGCTTAAGCTTCGATGACGGATCAATTATCAAATGGTTTCTTTTCGCAAGAATTCAAACTGAAAATACCCGATGGAGACGACCGAATACGCCGTGTTTGCTCACATTGCCAGTTCGTAGACTACATAAATCCGAAAATAATTGCAGCTTCAGTTGTTACAAAAGGTAGCAAAATCCTGCTTTGCAGGCGTGCGATTGATCCGCGTAAGGGATTCTGGACGCTGCCGGCAGGCTTCATGGAGCAAGGGGAAACCGTGGAGGAAGCCGCTCGGCGTGAGGCCCGGGAAGAAGCCAATGCCGAGATTCGCATTGATCGCATGCTGGCGGTTTACTCAGTGCCGCGCATCTCTCAGGTGCAGATCATGTTTCGCGCCGAACTTGTTTCAGACATATCGCCCGGTCCGGAGAGTCTGGAGGTCGAGCTGTTCGACTGGAGAGATATACCGTGGTCGAATCTGGCCTTCCCAACCGTACTTTGGGGCCTGACGCACTATGCTGAAACTCGAAGCAAGACGGTATTCGCGCCGTTCTCCAATCCACCCGGAACGGAGGCACTCACACGTTAGGCATCAGGTGTTTCAGATTGGCGCATGTGTTTCAGCGTGTACGGGACGTTGGCCACAGCAAACAGGACACCGATAACAATGTTTCCAAGCTTCCAGTTTGCCCAAGTCGCCTCGGAGAAGTTCCGCCACAAGAACTCATTCCAGATTGCCATAGCCACGAAATAGAGACCCCAACGGATCGCCAGCGTTTTCCAGGCGTGGTCAGGCAGATCAAATACGGAATGAAAGAGCATCTTCCAGATGTTTCGGCCAACGGCCAGACCACCAAAGATCACGCCCGCATAAAGCAGGTTGATGATCGTCGGCTTGATGAACAGGAAGAGTTTTGACTGAAGCAATATTCCTGCTGTTCCAAACGAACCAATCAGGAGTGACGAGACGAGCAAGAAAGGAGGAATACGTTCCTTCTTGAGCAACTTCTGGCCGATCACCACAAAGGTCGCAATGATCAGAACACCCGTCGCCCAGTACAGCGCAGTATCTTTGGTAAACAAACCATCGCCTTCCGGAAACCTTAGCATCACATTGTAGATGATGATGAAGGCCAACGTCGGACCAATCTCTGTCCAAATGCTTCCCGCTTTGGCGGCGGCATCGCCGACATCGGCAGATTGCGTGGCTTTGTTTGGCTCTGTCATGTAATTCCTACGTATTACGCTCGGGTCCGGATCAATTTGGACCTCCGCGCCTGTCTGACAATAGGTGAGCTAATAAATCACCAACGAAGCGAAATTGTCCGCATAGATTAGGCACCAGCTTGCATCAAAAGAAGGCCGCCCGACAGAATGGCCGCCGCGATGATCCGTCTGTATCCGAATCCTTCCTTCAAGAACATGGCGCCCAATGCAGCAGCAAAGACGACTGACGTTTCTCGCAACGCCGTTACGACAGCGGCATCAGTCAGTGTGTATGCATAAATCGCCAGACCATATGAGATAGTACCCAGCATACCGCCAGCTATGCCACCCTTCCATTGCCTGGCCATCGCCTCTCCGATTTGCCCCCGTCGTTGAATAACCGCAACGACAGTCACTCCGATCCAGTCGAACAGAAACAACCAGACAACAAAAGTCATTGGATCCGGCATGGCACGCGCGGCACGCGTATCCGCAACAGCGTACATGCCTACGCCCAATGCCGTCAGCAGGGCCCATACGAGTGCGCTCCGGTCCAGCTTCCGGGCTGTGGCTGTCTGCCCTGTTGGCAGGGCAAAGACAATGATCGCCAAACTGGCCAGCAACAGACCTGCTGACTGAATCACGGTCAGATATTCATTCAGAACAAAGATCGCAGCACACGCCGTTACCAAAGGCGCGAGGCCCCGCATCACAGGAAAAACAAGCGACAGATCCCCTCGGTGCAATGCCCGAACGAGGCAAAACTGATAGAACCAGTGAACCACGACCGATATCAGGATCAAAGACCATGTCTCCGGAGGTGGCGTCGGCACGAATGGCGCAAACGGCAGGACGCTTAGCCCCATCACGATTGCAACCGCCATGCGGGCGGTCAGTACGTCACCGCCCCGCTTTACGAACATGTTCGTGGCCGCGACCGTGACTGCTGACAGTAAGCACAGGATGACTGGGAGGAGGCTTTCCGACATACGGCGCGACCTATGCACGGTTTGCTGACGCGTGGGAAGGATTTGACTCTGCCTCAATTGAGGGCCTCACTCGCCTCAAAGAAGAAAAAGACGGAGGAAACCCAGCATGACGCACGATCTCGTTTTGCGCGGCGGCACGATCATTGACGGAACAGGCGGCGAAAGTTTCGAAGGCGATGTGGCCATCACGAACGGCGTCATCACTGAAGTTGGATCTGTCAGCGGCAAGGGCGTAGAGGAAATAGACGCGCGCGGACAAGTTGTAACGCCAGGCTTTGTCGACATTCACACCCATTATGATGGCCAGGCAACGTGGACAGGCGCCATCAGCCCCTCCTCCCTGCACGGCGTGACGACAGTGGTGATGGGCAATTGCGGCGTGGGCTTTGCGCCATGCCGACCCGACGACCATGACCGGCTAATCCGCTTGATGGAGGGCGTTGAAGATATTCCGTTTCCGGTACTCGCCGAAGGACTCCCCTGGAACTGGGAAAGCTTTCCGGATTATCTCGACAGCCTATCAAGCACTCATTTTGACGCCGATATCTGCGCGCAACTGCCCCATGCGGCGCTGCGGGTTTTTGTTATGGGAGACCGTGGCGCAAATCGCGAGCCTGCGACGCCGGAGGATATTCATCAAATGCGCGTATTGACCACCGAAGCCATCCGCGCCGGCGCAATTGGTTTTTCCACGTCCCGCACCCTCAACCACCGCACCAGTGACGGTCAACCGACTCCGACCCTGACAGCCAGCGAAGAGGAACTGGCCGGCATCGCGCAAGGCGTGGCAGACGCCGGACGCGGCGTGTTGCAGTTCGTCTCTGATTTCGACGATCCAGAGAAAGAAGCTGCAATGCTGCGTCGGATTGTGGAGACCAGCGGCCGACCGCTTTCCGTATCACTTGCACAGGCAGATGTTGCTCCCAATGGCTGGCGTCGCCTACTCAGCGCTATTGAACAAGCGGTCGAAGATGGCTTACCCATGCGCGCCCAAGTCGCGCCACGTCCGGTAGGCGTCCTGCTTGGGTTTGAACTGACGCTCAATCCCTTCAGCGCGCACCCCACCTATCGAGAGATATCAAATCTGCCGTTCGAAGATCGGATTGCGCTATTGCGCGATCCCGACTTCCGAAAGCGCCTTCTATCTGATGAGCCGGACACGGATAATCCGTTTCTGAAAGCAATGCTGCGAAGCTTCGGAAAGATTTTTCAACTGGACGCGCCGGTGAACTATGAACCAACAGCCGATCGAACGCTGGAAGCCATCGCCGCGCGCCGAGGCGTTTCCCCAGAACAAGCGGCGCTGGATCTCATGTTGGAACGCGAAGGCCGTGGTATGCTCTACCTTCCCTTCCTCAATTATGCGGGCGGGTCTCTTGACCCTTCCCACGACATGATGCTGAGCCCGGCAACGCTCCCCGGCCTTTCAGATGGTGGCGCGCATGTCGGCATGATCTGCGATGGGTCCTTCACCACAACGATGTTAACCCATTGGGTTCGCGACCGGACGCGCGGCCCTCGCATTCCGATCGAGCACATTGTGCAGCGTCAGGCACGCGCCACTGCCGAGTGGATTGGACTGAACGACCGCGGTCTGATTGCACCGGGCTATCGCGCAGACCTCAATGTCATCGACACCGCAAACCTGACATTACATCTGCCGGAAGTTACTTATGACTTGCCTGCTGGCGGACGTCGACTGATGCAGAGAGCCACGGGCTACACGGCCACAATCCTCAAAGGCCAGATCACTCACCGGAATGGAGACCCAACCGGCGCCCGGCCTGGAAGACTCGTTCGGGGTCCACAACAAGCGAACATCTCTGCGATGGCAGCGGAATAGCTAGCTCTGCAGGCCAACCAAAGCTTTAGAGAATGCCTCTGCACTGAATGGGCGGAGGTCTTCCGCTTTTTCCCCAATACCTATGAAATGGATCGGCAGATCGTAAGCTTCCGCGATAGCGACGAGCACACCGCCCTTGGCGGTTCCGTCCAGCTTGGTCATCACCAGCCCGGTCACGCCCGCAGTGTTCTTGAAAGCCTCTACCTGCGACAAGGCATTCTGACCGACCGTGGCATCCAGAACGAGGATGACATCATGAGGCGCCGTCGGATCAAGCTTTCTGATGACGCGGACGACTTTCTCTAGCTCCGACATCAGTTCTGTCTTGTTTTGCAGGCGCCCAGCCGTATCAACCAATACGAGATCGAGATCGTCTGCCTTCGCCTTTTCAATTGCCTCGTAAACAAGCCCTGCCGCGTCGGCCCCTGTCGGTTTGGACATAACGGGTATACCGGCGCGCTCACCCCATACGGTCAGTTGCTCAATGGCTGCAGCACGGAATGTATCACCCGCCACAAGAAGCGCCTTGGCACCCTGTTCTGTCAGTTTTGATGCGATCTTGCCGATGGTCGTCGTTTTGCCAGACCCGTTGACCCCAACAAATAGAACAATGCGAGGGCTCGGCCCTTCCGAGAAATCGACGATTTTCTCACGAGGCTTCAAAACGTCAGTAATTTCGCTGGCCAAAGCGCCCCGGATTTCATCCTCGGAGATTTCCTTGTCAAACCTCTCCTTAGACAGATTACTGGTCACGCGCATAGCGACCTTGGCGCCGAGGTCGGATGAGATCAAAAGATCTTCCAACTCCTCCAGCGTTTCATCATCAAGCTTTCGGCGTCCAAATACGGACAGTCCAGATGTCAGGCGCGACGATGACCTCGAGAGCCCTGAGCCCAACTTGGCCATGAAACCAGGATCATTGGCCTCCGCCTCCATCGCGGCGCGCGCGGCCGCTTCGCGCTCAGCCCGGAGCCGCGCCGCCTCTCGGCGTTCTTCCAGCAGTTTTAGTTCTGCTGCCGCCTTGGCTTGCGCTGCCTCTCGCTCTTCCTTCGCTTTACGGGCTCGTTCAGCCTCTTCCGCCAATCTCTGAGCTTCAGCTTCGTCGGCCCGCGCCTGCGCGGCTGCACGCGCCTCTTCTGCCTTGCGTGCCGCCTCCTCCAGGCGCGCAGCCTCTTCTGCCGCAGCCGCAGCCTCCCGAGCCTGCCTTTCTTCCCACGCCCTGTTCGCCTCGGCGACCTTGCGCTCGATTTCTTCCTGTTCGGCAGCCTTTCGTGCAATTTCGGCTTCCTGCGCCGCCAGTTCCCCGGCAGACAGCTCTGGCGCCTCCATCGCGGCACCAGCGTCTTTCAGTTCCTGTTGCTTTTTCTTCTTACCGAACCAAAGGATCATGCGGTGAGAGCTCCGATCAGCTGTTTTCCATCATGCCGCACTATACGGGCGCGCACCGGGCGTCCAGCTTCGCCAGGTTCTTCCTCAAACCGCACGGGCGTAAAGTCTGGAAGGCGCGCTGACAGTCCCCGCTCGACCAACGCGTCTACGGTCTGGCCTTCGTAGGTGCCCAAGTGACGGGCAAGTGCGGCCTCCCCCACATCTCGCAAACGCGCGGCCCGCGCCTTGATAACCGACTTCTGAAGTTGAGGCATCCGAGCAGCCGGCGTGCCCGGGCGTGGCGAATACGGAAAGGCATGCACGAAGGACAAACCGCATTCTTCCACGAGCCTTATTGAGTTCTCGAAATGCGCTTCGGTTTCGGTTGGAAAGCCCGCAATGATGTCGGCGCCAAATGCCATATCCGGACGAATACTGCGCAATTGCTCCGTCAGTCTAACTGCATCCCTCCGGGAATGACGCCGCTTCATCCTTTTCAGGATCAGGTCATCGCCATGCTGCAAAGACAGATGCATAAAGGGCGCAAGGCGTTTGTCTGCCATTGTTTCCATCAGCGCGTCATCGATTTCTATGGCGTCGATCGAGGATATACGCAGCTGCTTCAGCTCCGGCACCAGCTTCAAAATGCGCTGCACCAGATTGCCGAGTTGCGGCGCGCCTGGCAGGTCTGCACCCCAACTGGTCAAATCGACACCGGTCAGAACAACTTCATAATGCCCTGTCTCGACCAGACGGCGGACCTGGCTGACCACCTCCCCTGCCGGCACCGAACGCGAATTCCCACGGCCATAGGGAATGATGCAGAACGTGCAGCGATGGTCGCAACCATTCTGCACCTGGACATAGGCCCGCGCGCGGCCCTCCATGCCGTCAATCAGGTGCGCCGCCGTCTCTTGCACTGACATGATGTCATTCACGCGGACCTTTTCGTGTCCGCCCAGCAATTCGGCTGGCCGCCAGGTTTCCGACTGCATCTTTTCATGATTGCCGATCACACGCGTGACTTCCGGCATCTTAGCGAACATATCCGGGTCGATCTGCGCGGCGCATCCGGTCACCAAGATGGGCGCGCCTGGATTGTCCTTTGCAGCGCGCCGGATTGTTTGGCGCGCGCTTCGAACCGCTTCAGATGTTACCGCACATGTGTTGATGATCACGGCGTCATTCAGGCCAGCTTCCGACGCATGGCCGCGCATAACCTCCGATTCGTAGGCGTTCAGGCGGCATCCGAGCGTAATCAGCTGCGGGCTGGAAGGAGCTTTGGCATCTGTCATGACTTTGATGTCAGCGGACATCGCGCCGAATTGCCCACAGTTCAAGGTCTTTGGTGCGGGTCAGCCTGTGCAAGCGCCGGTCTTGTGTCCGCTGAACAACCCTATCATGCGGATCGAAACGCTTTCAGCTTCCCCCTCTATGATCATTGAGCCCTGAAGCGAATTGCGATCCGGCGCGACAACGATCAGTGCATCGCCCACCAGCTCAATATCATCCATCGTACAGGAAAGATCGAAACTCAGATGGTTGTCACTGCCCCGAGAATCCAGCACATCGCAATTGTCGATCCCGATTGTATCGACATCCAGCCGCGTGTCTTCTTCACTCGCCCAGCATTCCGTGGTGAATTCAAATTCGGGATCTATGTCCTGGCGCACGCCGAACATTGTGAGTTCGGGCACCATCGACAATGTCGTTTCCCAAGAGCCTTTGTTTACCGTGATGGCTTCCTGGCCAGAAGCGTGGCCGGTCAGAACAATACATAACGCGCCGATGACGAGTCGTCTCATGGCAGGATCCCGTCTTTTGTCTCAGATTTCCGTTTCGAATTCGAGTTCGACCGGTCCGGTCATATAAACACGGTCATCGGTTTCCCGCCATTCGATAGTCAATTCACCACCATCAAGGATCAGTTTTGCCGTACGATCTGTCAGTCTCGCACGCGCCGCGCACACCAAGGCTGCACACGCTCCAGTACCGCACGCTTTGGTTAATCCGGCGCCGCGTTCCCAGACGCGCAGGCGGATGGTCTGCCGGTCAATGACCTGCGCAAAGCCAACATTTACACCCTCAGGAAAGGTCGGATGCCACTCAACAAGAGGGCCGAGCGCCCGGATATCATAATCGTCAACATTCTTGACGAAAAAGACCGCATGGGGATTCCCCATCGAGACAACAGCAGGCCGGGCCAGCCAAGGATTGTCGATCGGACCGATCTTCACATCCACGCCGCGCACATCCATTTTTTCAGAAAGCGGAATGTCTTCCCACCCCATCAGGGGCGAGCCCATATCGACCGTGATCAGGCCGTTATCCGCAGAGAACGCCTTTAGCACGTCCGCCTCGGTCTGGATCGTCACCCGGTCCTTGCCAGTCTCGGCCAGAAGCAATTTTCCGACACAGCGCGTGGCGTTGCCACAGGCAGACACTTCAGTGCCATCTGCATTCCAGATACGCATGAACACGTCGCGCGCAACGTCCCGCTCCAGTGCAACGATCTGGTCAGCCTTCATATCTTTGGCAATCTGGCGCACCTGATCTGTGCTCGGCACGAACGAAGTCGACCGCGCATCGAAAATGGCAAACGCGTTGCCCGCACCATTCATCTTCCAGACTTTCATCCGTCAGCCCTTAAAGTGTTTATGTCGACCAGAAAAGTGGAACTTCGCGCGTGATAATCATCACTTGGGAAGACCGAAGGAGACAATCCAGCCCGAAACCTGGATCACGAGCGCGGTGATCAGCGCGCCGCCCACAAGCGGATGGGACACAAATATCGCAAGCGCGACCACAGACAGGCACGCATAGTCAACTAGATCGCTCGACATCAGCCAGCCCTGCGGCTGTCGCGCGCGCCGCACATCAAACAGGGTCACACTACGCCAGACACGGCCCATATCCGGTGGACCAAACGCCTCCTGCAGTCTCTTTGGATCACGTATCCCGGTCATCTCCGCAAGGTCTGCAACCCTCGCCTCACCCAGTGCGACGTTGCGCTTTCGGGCAGACGTGCCGATCAGGCTGACAATTGCCGAAAGCACCACCGCAAGCGCGATGGCGAATAGGGTAAAATCATCAAAAGGCCCGTATCCACTCATGCGACCTCATATAGGGAAGCGTCGGCAAAACGGAAGCGCTTGCTTCAGACGGTTGGAACGGTTCCGCCATCGATGATGAATTCCGAACCCGTGATGGTGCCGGCTCGCGAAGAAGACAGGAACACGATCAGGTCCGCAACTTCCTCCGGGGTCGACGGACGCCCAATGGGTATTCCCCCAAGAGACTGCATCAGCTTGTTTTCGGCGTCCGCATAATTGCTGCCATCTTCGCGCGCGATGCGGTTGACCAAATCAATGGAGGCTTGCGTCTTGATCCATCCGGGGGCCACCCTCAGAACCCGAATACCCTTTGGCCCAACTTCCTTCGACAGGCCTTTGCTGTAGGCAGACAATGCCGCCTTCGCGGAAGCATAGGCGGTTGTCGCTTCGGGCAAGGGCATCAGGCGTTGGATGGAACTGATGTGGACAATCGTACCGCTCCCCTGCTCGATCATTGTCGGCAGGAGGGCCCGGTCCAGTCGCACCGCCGGCATCAGGTTCCGGTCCAGTTCCGTCTGCCATTGCACATCATCCAACACCGAGAACCCGCCAGATGGCGCATCGGAACCGCCCGCCACATGCACAAGTATGTCCAGGCCACCCAACAGCTCCAGGGCTTTGTGGGCGAGATCCGCGCATCCTTCAGCGGTGTTCAGATCGCTTGCCACGAACTGCACACCCGGAGGCAGGGCCTGCGGTTGCCGGCGCGCGGTTGTCAGGACGTTGGCGTCCAACGCCGCAAAGCATTCAACCACTGCGTGGCCAACACCCCTCGTCCCGCCCGTGACCAGAACGCGATGCTGGTGGAAATCCAGGCTCCAGCTCATGGCTTGATCTCCAGAGCTGCGATTTGATCATCCCGGAGCGTGAAAAAGTAGCGCAGCCGTACGGGACTGCCGGGAAAATTGCCTTCGACACGTCCGGTCACCACATATTGTTCGCCAGCCTTCTCCGCTTCCAACGGGGTGACCTGATAGGACGTGGTCGCCTTGGCTTCCAGCTTCCAGGCCTTTATCGCGTCCCGGCCCTGATAGGTCTTCTGCTCGTCGATTACGACGGCCTCAACCGAAAACAAGTCTGACAGGCTGTCGGTATCATTCGTCGTCTCTGTCTCGAAATACCGATGAATCGTAGAGGGAAGTTCAATGGACATATGCACCTCCTGTCCGGCAGTCCGGAATGGACTGTCTTGCGGAAAAGCCGATATCGATCTAGCCAGAATAAATGACAAGTACGGACAAAAAAGTCGGGTACTTACCCGAAAGTGTGCGCCCGGAGTATACGCCGCTGTCTGCCGCAGAAGGTGTAGAGGCCGCTCTGCGCATGCTGGAAGGCCGATGGAAGATTCTTATTCTCTTCCATCTTTTCGGCGAGCGATTGATGCGTTTCTCTGATCTCGAACGGGCAATTCCGGCCGTGTCCCAGAAGATGCTGATCCAACAGCTACGCAAACTGGAGGCCGACGGCCTTGTGAGGCGCATCGTTCATCCCGAAGTGCCGCCTAGAGTGGAATACTGCCTCACAGACTGGGGCGAAAAGCTCTGCCCGGCGCTCGATGCACTTCTTCTCTGGGGTGAACGAAAACCGGAAGGCGAAGCCTGACCTAGCGCTCGCGCGGAATGGCGGCCCAGTAGTCAAAGTCCAGCAACACGCCATCGGCGTATTTGCCATCTTCTGTCTTGTAGGCGAACGCGCCCGGATCCTGATCTTTCACCGCGACGAGTCGAAGACGCAGTGCGCCGACATTGTCAGATAGCTCAGTCTTCTCGAGCACTTCGCTCCAGGCATAGATCGTATCTCCTGCGAACAGTGGGCTCGCATGGGTGCCGGCGTTGATCGCGAGCATGTGTCCGGCATTGGCCAAGCCATTGAATGCCAGCGACCGCGCGATTGAAATGACAACACCGCCATAGATCAGACGCTTGCCGAACCGGCTCGACTTCTGACCATGGGCGTCAAAATGAACTTTTGCTGTGTTCTGATACAGGCGCGTCGCGATCTGATGCTCCGCCTCTTCAACAGTCATGCCGTCGACATGATTGATCTTCTCACCGACCTCATAGTCTTCAAACATGTGCTCGCTTCCGGAGAGGGATGTGTCCCAACTGTCCATTGCCGCGAAGCCAGATAGTTCAACGCCCGGCACGCTTTTGGGCAGGTCCGGGATCACGGCTTCAGGCGCTGGAGAACTCGCATCACGCTTGTTGACCATCACCCAGCGCACAAAGGACATGACCTCTTCACCGCGCTGGTTCGTGCCGCGAGTGCGAACCCAGACGACACCGGTCTTACCGTTGGAATTCTCCTTTAGGCCAATGACTTCAGACACCGTATTCAAGGTATCGCCCGGCATAACCGGCTGCGAGAAGCGACCATCAGCGTATCCGAGATTCGCGACAGCATTCAGAGACACGTCTGGAACAGACTTGCCGAAAACAACATGGAACGCGTGCAGCGGGTCTATCGAGAGGCCTGGATATCCGGCCGCCTTCGCGAACTCGGAAGAGGAATACTGCACAAAACGTCCCCCGGTGAGCGCGCGATAGAGCGCGATGTCACCTTCTGTCAGCGTCTGTGGCGTTGCGTGCACAAGTGGCATGCCAACAGAAAAATCTTCGAAGAAATGGCCGGGATTGGATTTCGATGTGCTGGTCATACGCCCCTCAGGTCAGTTGGGGGCAATATTTCCCGGCGTCAGGCCGCGACATGCCCCAGATACAGATCGGCGATCACCTGACCGTCACTGGCACTGGAAATCAAGGCCGGTGAGACGAAGGGCAGCAGGAGGATACCTATGGTAGCGGTCGCAAGCAGGCCGCACATCATCTGCTGCTCTCGATTCTCAGAAAATTCGTCCAGCATGCGCGGTCCGGCGAGCATGTATGGCACGCCCAGCGTGCAAAAAGCGGAGAAGGCGACCAGAAGGCCAGCAAGAATCATGAACACGATCATGATCCTGCTGTGCCAGACAGTGGTTGAGGCTTCGCGTGGAAGATCTGTGAAATTTCACAGACCTTCCCGGCTATTTCAGTTCGAGCATGGTCTCGATCGGGCGACCAAGCGCAGCTTTCTTGCCCTTTATCAGGATCGGTCTCTGGATGATCTTCGGGTTCGCAGCCATTGCCGCGTAAATTTCGTCGTCCGTTGATGTCGCATCAATGCCAACATCCGTCGCGTTCTTGTCGCGCAAAAAAGCGCGGGGCGAGTCAGCCCCGAGTTTCTTGGCGATATCTCGCAACTCGCTTTCGCCAAGCTGCTCTGATGCGTTCATGTATTTTCGGATCTTTGGATCAATGCCGTTCTCCTGCAGAAGGGCGAGCCCCTTTCGAGATGTGCTGCAGCCGGAATGGTGAAGATATGTGTAGGTCATGTCGATGCCTGAATGCGTAAGTGTTTACCCTGAAACTACCCGATATCGTGGCGCATCACGCCTCGAAAGCGCGAATAGCCTTGTCCATCTCCACAGCGCGGCGGGCTTCCTCAAGATGCAGCAGTTCCGTCATTTTGCCGTTCACCTTCAAAACGCCTTTGCCTGCGTTCTCGGGATCGGCAAACGCTTCGATTACAGCTTGGGCATGCTCCACATCATGAGGGCTCGGGGCGAACACACGGTTTGCTGTATCGAGCTGCGAAGGGTGGATCAGCGTTTTGCCGTCGAAGCCCAGATCGCGACCTTGCTCGCACTCATCGATCAGGCCCTGCTCATTCTTGATGTCATTGTAGACCCCATCAATCGCGATGATGTTGTAGGCACGCGCGGCGGCCACGGACAGTTGAAGGGCCGTTTGAAACGCTAGGCGGTCCGGCGTCATCCGCGCGCGGTACTCTTTTGCAAGATCATTGGTGCCCATGACAAAAGTCGTCAGGCGTGTGCGGCCCACGGCTTCTGCGATGTCCTTGATGTTCAGGATGGCCTTCGGCATCTCAATCATAACCCAAAGCCCCATATCGGCAGGAGCCCCGGCCCGGCTCATCGCATCATCAAGACGGTCGATATCGCTGCCATCTATGACTTTCGGTGCCAGCAAGGCATGTGCGCCCGAATCCACCGCCATTTTAAGGTCTGCCTGCCCCCATTCGGTGTCCAGACCGTTCATGCGGACGACGATTTCACGATGTCCGTAGCCGCCCCCCTGTATGGCAGCGCGGATCGTTTCCCTCGCCGCCTCTTTCGCGTCGGGAGCAACAGCATCCTCGAGGTCCATGATAACCGTATCGGCGGCGAGAGATTTGGCTTTTTCCAAGGCACGCTCATTCGCACCGGGCATGTAAAGGCAGGAACGGCGGGGACGGTGAAGCGCTTCAGGCATGGATGGGTATTTCCTCGATTGTTTGACTTGTTCGGCGAAAACAGGTGAACCGTCACTGTCCAAAGATCAATAGCTCCAAAGGTCGCCCTTCATGACTGCATCCCCGATTGCTGGCATCGTCGAACCTAGTTTTGAAGCCGTCCGAGATGCGTTCGACAAGAACTTTGCGGATGGCGAAGAACTCGGCGCCGGCTTCGCGGTGATCAAGGATGGAGACGTTGTCGTAAATCTCATCGGCGGCTGGGCTGACCGCAAGAAGGAAGCACCCTGGACGAACGAGACGCTCGTGCCGGTGTACTCCACAACAAAGGGTATTGCTGCTCTTGTTCTGGCCCATCTGGTCGAGCGCTTGCCAGCGGGCTTCGAAACGGCTGTCGCAGATGTCTGGCCAGAATTTTCAGCCAATGGAAAAGGCGATGTCACCATCGGACAGGTTGCCAGCCATCAGGCAGGCTTGCCGGGCTTCCCCGATGAGATCGATCCAGAACTCTGGCTGGATCCTCCCTCCTGCGCGGCCGCCCTCGCTGAACTCACTCCGATGTGGCCTCCCGGAAGCGCGCATGGCTACCATCCGTTGAGCTGGGGCTATCTGGTTGGAGAGATCGCCCGCCGCATAAGCGGAGAGACGCTGGGCACCACCTTGCGCAGCCTGTTCCCGAATATTGATTTCATGATTGGAACGCCCGCCAGCGAACACGATCGCTGCGCCGATATTCAGCGCCCGCGCGCCCTCGCCGACCTTGGCGAAATCACCCCGGCCCGGCGGGCCGCCTTTATCAGTAAATGGTCTGCGCCCAATCGCGGCGGCGCAATCTGGCGGGAGATCGAAATTCCGTCAGCCAACGGCCACGGCACTGCCCTCTCTGTTGCCCATTTGTACGAAACCTACACAAAGGGCGGCGGCGCATTGATGAATGCGACGACATTCGATGCCCTCTCCTCGGCGCGGACTCATGGGCCAGATCTCGTCCTCCCCATGATCACGAGCTTCGGCGCGGGCATCATGCACAACACGCATGGCCTGTTTGGGCCAGAACCCACCACGCTCGGTCATTGCGGCTGGGGGGGCTCAATGGCCATCGCGGACCAGCGCAACGGATTAACCTGCGCCTATGTGATGAACCGTCAGTCCAACATCCTTGTCGGTGACCCGCGCGCCGTGCGCCTTGTCGAAGCCGCCTATGAGTGTCTCTGATCGATGTTGAGCCATGTAGACTGGGCAGCTTTCCTGGTCGCCATGGCGGCCATTGAACTCACGCCCGGTCCGAACATGGGATGGTTGGCGGCATTATCCGCACAACGAGGGCGACGTGCCGGCATGTTGGCGGTCTGTGGGATCGCCCTTGGACTGACCGCCCAGTTAATGGCCGCAGCCACGGGCCTTTCTGCCCTGCTCGGGCAGATGCCTGTGCTGTACGAAATGCTCCGTTGGTCCGGGGTCGCCTTCATGGTTTTCCTCGCCTACGAAGCGTGGCAGGACACAGGCGAAACGTCGCCCCTCAATCGAAATAATGCGGATGGTTTCTGGCGCGGGTTGGTGGCAAACCTGCTGAACCCCAAGGCTTTGGTGTTCTACGTCGTTGTCGTCGGACAATTCGCCAATGCCCAAGTCGGGCCGGTCTGGCTTCAGATCACCGCATTGGGGGTGATTCATGTCGCGATTGCCACCTTCATACACACCCTGATTGTTCTGCTGGGCGCACGCTTGGGCACTACACTTGAAACCTATCGAACCGCACCGGTCACCCGTGGCGTGTTCGCCATCATGATGCTGGCCATAGCCGCGTGGATTGCCGTCTCTACAGGGAACACGTGCAACTAGTTGGCACGAAGATTGCGAGAATGTGATCGGAGGCAACTCCAATCATGCTAAATCCCCTTTGGCCTCGGCAAATATTGCGCCGAGGCCCTTTTTTAGCTGACACGCGCCGCCCGAGCCAGCCGCCGCGCCTTTGCTTCTCCCATCACACTGTCAGTGGTGAACACGACGAGTGCGGTCCAGATAAAGCCAAATGCGGCAGCGTGAGTCCAACCGAACGGTTCCCTGAACAAAAGCACGGCGATCAGGAACTGAAGTGTGGGCCCGACATATTGCATCATACCGATGGTCGAGAGTTTCAATCGCCGTGCAGACAGCGCAAACAAGATCAGCGGTACCGATGTTATCGGTCCGGCCGCCACCAGCAACGCAACATCCCACCCCCCATCTCCGAACACGCGCGCGTCAGGCTGCCCCGCAACCCAGGCCAGCCAGCTGACGGCAAAAGGCACCAGCAACAAGACTTCCATCAGGAAGCCCGCACGGCTGTCGATTGCGACTTGTTTTCGGATGAGGGAGTAACAGGCAAATGTCATGCACAGGAACAAAGCAACCCAGGGCACGCGTCCGAATGCGACAGTCAGTATACCAACGCCGACTGTTGCAATGGCCACCGCAATCCATTGCGCGATCCGCAAGCGCTCGGAGAAGAAAATCATGCCGAATACGACATTCACCAGCGGATTGATGTAGTAGCCGAGCGACGCCTCCATCGTCCTGCCAGCATTCACGGCCCAGATATAGCATCCCCAATTCGCCCCGATCAGCAGACCGGAGATGAGAAGCCATTTCAGCTTGTCCCATTTCACGGCGGCGCGGACGTCGCGCCAGTTCGCGGCAATGGCTATGAAAATCAGAGCGGTGGGGACGGACCAGACCACGCGATGTGCAAGCAGGTCTGCCGCACCGATGTGCTGCATCAGCCGGATGTAGAGCGGCAAGCTCCCCCAGATGAAATAGGCCCCCAGGCCGGCAACAAATCCAAGGCGTGTTTCAGCGTTCATGGCCCAGCGCCTAGCACTGAGCCATGAGAAAAAGCCACCCAATTATTGCTTCGAAGCGTGTCAGTTCGTGACGACAGGCTGTTTTTCCGGTTTCAGTATGCCGCGGTTCAGGAGTTCCTCGGCAATTTGAACCGCATTCAATGCGGCGCCTTTGCGCAGATTGTCAGAGACACACCAGAAAGCGAGGCCATTTTCAACGGTCGGGTCGACACGAACACGGGAGATGTAAGTCGCCCATTCGCCCACGCACTCTTTCGGCGTGATGTAGAGTTCTTCCTTCGGATCGTCGACCAGCATGATGCCTGGGCTTTCGCGCAGGATTTCCTTGGCCTGTTTTGCACTCATCGGCCCGGCAAGCTCAACATTCACGGCTTCCGAATGGCCAACAAAAACCGGCACACGCACACAGGTCGCGGTCAGTTCAATGGCTGGGTCGAGAATTTTCTTCGTCTCGACGCGCATTTTCCACTCTTCCTTGGTGAATCCATCGTCCATGAAGACATCGATCTGAGGGATCACGTTGAAGGCGATTTCCTTCTGGAAGACTTCCGGGGTCGGCTCGTCATTCACGAACACACCGCGTGTCTGATTCCAGAGCTCGTCCATCGCATCCTTGCCTGCGCCAGATACGGATTGATAAGTCGAACAGACGACGCGCGTGATGCCCACGGCATCGTGTAGCGGCTTCAGCGCCACAACCAGCTGCGCCGTGGAACAGTTCGGGTTCGCGATGATCATCTTCTTCTTGTAGTCCAGCACCGCTTCGCCATTGCACTCGGGAACAACCAGCGGCACATCCGGGTCCATCCGCCATGCGGACGAATTGTCGATGGTAATCGCACCGGCCTTCGCAATTTTCGGCGCCCACTCCTTGGCGGTCGACCCGCCGGCAGACATGAGGACGAGATCGACCTGCGAAAAGTCGAATTGCTCAATATCGTGACACTTCAGGGTGCGGTCCCCATAGGAAACTTCCTTGCCAAGAGACCGGCGGGAGGCAACCGCGAACACTTCATCGGCGGGGAACATGCGTTCCTCCAGAATGTTCAACAGTTCGCGTCCGACATTACCTGTTGCGCCGACGACTGCGATCCGGGTGGCCATGATATTACTGCTCCTACAAAATGAACCGGGCTTATGGCGCATCTTGGACGTTTGTTAAAGCCTGTTGCTAATGACTTGCTGCTAAGGCAGACCTGACAAGGCGCGACCATTGGAGCTGAAGCCATGCTGAATGACGTGATCAACCGCTATCTCGCCTGTTACAATGCACGCGATATTGACGGCATGCTCGATTGCGTGACGCAGGATGTCGTTTTCGAGAATATCTCGAATACGGGTCAATCCATGCGTCTTGATGGGAAGGACATGATGCGACAGGTTGCAGAACTGTCCGGCAACGCATTTTCCTACCGCCGTCAAAGACTCGTCAATCTCGTAAGCGGCGGCGGAAAAGCCGCGGCGGAAATCGAGTTTGAAGGCAAGGCCGCGGTCGATTTGCCCAATGGGGTCAAGACCGGCGAGACCGTAAAAGTTCGAGGCGCCAGTTTCTTTGAATTTCGGGGCGATCTGCTGTGTCGTATCGCTGATTACAGCTAAGCAGTCATGCAACAGGCTACGGATTTTCTCGATGAAACGAAGACGCTGTCGGACCTGATCGCGCCACTTGATGACTCCGACTATCTTCAGGAAACGGCGTTCAAGGCCTGGACCATAGATATGGTATTGCGTCACTTGCACTTCTGGAACAAGGGCGCCCTGCTTTCAGTTACAGATGAAACCGCTTTTGAAGCGCTTGTCGTTGACCTGACAAACGCGCTTCGCGATGGGGCCCTCCCTGCCCATGAGGAGGCCCATTTCAATGGACTTTCCGGCCGCGCCCTTCGGAGCGAATGGCTCCAACTGGCGCACAAGACAGCAGACGTTTTCGCGTCGACAGATCCGGGGCTGCGCCTCAAATGGGTCGGCCCAAGCATGAGCGCGCGCTCGTCAATTACCGCCCGCTTGATGGAAACATGGGCACATGGACAGGAAGTGTACGACCTGCTCGGAGTAACCCGCCAGAATGCCGACCGTATCCGGAACATCGTCGTGCTGGGTGTAAATACGTATGGCTGGACATTTGCGAACCGGAAGCAGCAGGTTCCTGAGCCAATGCCCTATCTGCTCTTGACCGCGCCTTCCGGAGAGGAATGGACATTTGGCGATGAGCAAGCCGATGAGCGCATCATCGGACTCGCCGAAGAATTCTGTCAGGTCGTTACGCAGGTCCGGAACATTGCGGATACCAGTTTATCCGTCACTGGCACAAACGCTGCGGCCTGGATGGAACAGGCCCAGTGTTTTGCCGGACCACCCAATCCTCCGCCTGCGCCCGGCACGAGATTCATGCGTCCTCGGAACTAGAGAACGGCGATGACCGCATCCGCCATCTGGCGCGTAGTCAGCTCACCACCGAGGTCACGCGTTCGCGCGCCTTTCTCAAGCGCTGAACCGACCGCTGCGAACAGGGCATCCGCAGCCTTCTCGCGGCCCAGAGACCAGCGAAGGGCCATTTCCAGAGACAGGATAGCCGCACACGGATTGGCAATCCCCTGCCCTGCTATGTCGGGGGCGGATCCATGCACAGGCTCATAAAGCCCCGGCGTGCCTTCATCACCCAGAGACGCGGATGGCAGCATGCCGATTGAACCGGTCAACATGGCGGCTTCATCAGACAGGATATCTCCGAACAGGTTGCCCGCAAGAATTACATCGAACTGTTTTGGGGCCCGGACCAGTTCCATCGCGCAGGCGTCAGCGTACATATGACTTAGCTCAACACCCGCGCCGTGCTCGGCGTGCGTCAAGGTTACTTCCTGGCGCCAAAAAAGACCTGTTTCCATGACGTTTGATTTCTCTACTGAGCAGACACGGCCATCGCGACCGCGTGCAACCTCAAACGCCACACGCGTCACGCGCTCGACTTCCGGATGGGTATAGATAGATGTGTCGTACCCGCGGCGCAGGCCGCCCTTTTCATCGATGCCCCGCGGGGTTCCGAAATAAACGCCGCCCGTCAGCTCCCGGACGATCATGATATCGAGGCCTTGAACGATTTCCGGTTTCAGGCTCGACGCGCTCACGAGGGCCGGGAAACAGAAAGCAGGGCGAAGATTTGCGAAAACATCCAGCCCTTTGCGCAAGGCCAGCAACCCGGCCTCCGGGCGCTTGTCGCGAGAAACGCCATTCCATTTCGGTCCGCCAACCGCCCCCAGGAGCACCGCATCCGACCTTCGTGCCAGGTTAAGTGTATCGTCCGTCAAGGGTGTGCCGTGCGCGTCATAGGATGCGCCGCCAACCAGACCTTCCTGAAGCTCCAGGTCCGGGGCCACCACACCTGCCAGACGGCGTACTTCGGCAACCACTTCCGGGCCAATTCCATCACCGGGCAAAAGAAGAAGGGTCTGTTTCACTGTGAGGCTCCACTAAGTTTGGTTTTTGTTCGGTTTGTAAGATATTCTTTCAAAACAAACGCCTACATTCCCGGATCTTTTTCAATTGGAGTATAACGACGATCAACCGCGTCCTTGAATTCCTTAGCTTGCTCTCTGTTGCGTTCATCAATCGCGGCCCACGTCGCCTTATTGTTGCACACACGTTTAGGCAGAATTGATCCAAACTCCTGAATAGAGCGACATTCGGTCTTCGCTCCCTCCTCGAAAGACATGCTTTTCGTCTTCGGTGAACTAGCGCATGACGCCACGACAGATACCATAACTACAACGAAAACAGGCTGAACACACTTCATTCGATGTTCTCCAGATAAATTGGTTGATATTCAAGCTGAGTAGGCGCGGTGGCACCCGCAGGCAATAACTTCTTTCCTAACGAGAAACCCAAACGAGAAAAAAGTGTTTCGAAGTCGAACGAACATCGATAGACGCCACGATATTGATCCGCCTTCAATCATGCTGTGCCAAGATCGAACCCCTATTTCGGATGCACTTCTTTGTTGTCGGCCGTATCATCCGGCAATGTGATATCCACCTCTGGCTCCAGACCGAAAGGGTCAGTGTGACACGCCGAAACGTGGATCAATGCAACAAGCGCGATAGTGCTTCCAATCAGTCGGATCATGCTGTCTTTTCCAACCAAGGCATAGACACGCGCCGTTTCGCTTCGAACGTATCGATCTCAGAAGCCGCCATCATGGAGCTACCGATCTCATCGAGGCCAGCCATCAAATTCGCCTTGCGCCCTTCGTCCACCTCGAATGCGAAAGTTTCGCCGTCCGGCGCGGTGACGATCTGGGCTTCCAGGTCCACCGTAAAGACGTGGTTCGCACCACCTGCCTGATCCGCCAGTTTCTGGCAGACATCAACTGGCAACCGGACAGGCAAGATTCCGTTCTTGTAGCAATTGTTGTGGAAGATATCGGCAAAGCTCGGCGCGATAACGCAAGTAATCCCCTGGTCCAGCAAAGCCCAGGGCGCGTGCTCACGAGAGGATCCGCAACCGAAATTTTCACCCGCGATCAGGATGCTCGCTTTCGCATATTCAGGACGGTTCAAAACGAAATCAGCTTTTGGCGATCCATCGGACAGCGTTTTCAACTCGTGAAACAGGCCTTTCGACAAGCCCGTGCGTTCCGTCGTCTTCAGAAATTGCTTTGGAATAATCATGTCAGTGTCGACATTGGACATCGGCTTGCCCTTTTCGAGCAAAGGCGCAGCCGTTCCGGTAAGTTGGGTAAATGCTTTCATGAGCGGCTTCCTAGCGTGAAGAATGAGCGATGAACAGAGTGGGCACGCCGAGCGTGCCGTCGCGGACAGTAAAGACAGTCGAGCCAGGCTTCCGGCCAGTTCGCTGTTCAGAGACATTGAACCCGGCTTCGGTCAATCGCGCATGAGCCGCGGAAAGATCGTCCACTTCCCAGGTCAGGCCCCAGATACTGTCAGGCGCAGACGGGTCATGCGTCTCTCCCAGGCGATGGATCACCTCAAACGTCAGACCGCCGGTCCGGAAAAACAGGAACCGCGTCTTCCATTCCTCCCGGGTCCGATCGAGCGCCAGATCCAGTCCCAAGCGCGCGCCGTACAGACCCAACGCCCTGTCAGGATTGGGTGTGTTGATGACAACATGATCGAGAGATTTGGCACTGCTCGCCAGCGCATCTGCCAAGGGCAATGATGACTCCGGGCTGACAACAAACGTCTTCACACCGGCCGTTTGGGAGTCCGAACACCGAAAACGTGACCATTTGCGCGTGTTGCCGTCGATTTCGTTCGTACTGGCACCTCCAGCAACTTCATCCGGCATCAGGCCGCGGCGCGTCAGCTTGTGATGTGCCAGAGCGATATCGTCAGTGCCGAAGGCCAGGCTTTTCAGCCCGGGCCCCTCTTCCGAGATGATTTCACGCAACCGGTCAGCGACAGTCCCCTCCCCATCCGGCGCCATCAGTTCGAGGCTTGTATTGCCCAGTCTGAAGAGCGCCGTCGCAGCTCCGCCGGATGACGCCCGCCAGTCTACTGACCGCCCAAGCAGGCGCTCATAAATGGCAGTGCCCATCGCGATATCGGGGCAGACGAGAACGAAATGATCGAGACCGGAGATCATGTGTCGTTAGAGGCCCTCAAAAAGCGCCGTCGAGACATAACGCTCAGCAAAACTCGGCAGGATCACGACCAACGTCTTCCCCGCCATGTCGTCGCGCGTTCCGACCTTCACCGCCGCTGCGGCCGCCGCGCCTGAAGAGATGCCGCCCGGAATGCCTTCAAGCTGGGCCAGTTTGCGAGCCGTTTCAAACGACTCCTCATTCGACACTTTGACCACTTCGTCTATCAGGCTCGTATCGGCGTTGCCCGGAATAAAGCCGGCGCCAATACCCTGGATCGTATGTGGTCCGGGCTCTCCACCAGACAGGACCGGGCTACCTTCGGGCTCGATCGCCATCATCTTCAGGCCCGGCTTGCGAGCCTTCAGCACCCGGCCGCAGCCGGTGAACGTGCCGCCGGTTCCGATGCCGGACAGAACGGCATCCACCGCCCCATCCGTGTCCGCCCAGATTTCCTCTGCCGTAGTCTTCTCGTGAATTTCAGGGTTGGCCGGGTTGTCGAACTGGCTCGGCATAACAGCGCCGGGTGTTTCAGACAGAATTTCCTGCGCTTTCGAAATGGCACCTCCCATCCCCTTCTCTTTTGGGGTCAGAACCAGCTCTGCGCCCAGATAGGCCAGCATCTTGCGCCGCTCGATGGACATGGATTCCGGCATGGTCAAAATCAGGCGATAGCCTCGGCTGGCCGCCGCAAAGGCGAGGCCGATGCCGGTGTTTCCAGACGTCGGCTCAACCAGCACGCCGCCCGGTGACAGCTTGCCGCTGGCCTCCAGCTGCACGATCATGTTGAGCGCGATCCGGTCCTTCACGCTGGCGAGTGGATTGAAGAACTCGCACTTGAAGAGAAGATTGGCCTTGATGCCTTCGGACTCCGCAAACTTCGGCGCAGCCACCAGTGGCGTCGAGCCAACGGTTTCCAGGATCGAGGCATAGGTCCGCCCGCGCGGGCCATCCAGCTTGATGTTTCCGGGCAGTGTGACGGTAGTGCTCATGGGTTTGCTCCCTCGGCTTTGATCTGATGTGGCGGACTATCTGCCCAAGCCGCGCCAGACGCAACTGAAGGATCGGTTTAGCCAATCACACCATGCACAGCGGCGCGCGCTGCCAAGGCTGGACTCATCAGATGGGTTCGGCCGTCGCGGCCCTGACGGCCCTCGAAATTTCGGTTGGATGTCGACGCGCAGCGCTCGCCCGGAGCCAGCGTGTCCGGGTTCATGCCAAGGCACATGGAACAGCCCGGCTCGCGCCATTCAAACCCGGCCTCGATGAAAATCTCGTCGAGCCCTTCGGATTCTGCCTGTGCGCGCACGAGGCCTGATCCCGGCACAACCATTGCCCGCACGCCGTCAGCGACCTTGTTCCCCTTGGCGACTTCGGCGGCGGCGCGCAGATCCTCGATCCGGCTGTTCGTGCACGAGCCGATAAAAACGCGTTGCACGGGCGTGCCCTTGATCGGCGTGCCGCCTTCCAGCCCCATATAGGCCAGCGCGCGTTCGCAGGCTGCGGCCTTGACCGGGTCTGCAAAATCTTCCGGTTTCGGAATGATGCCAGATAGCGGAATGGCCTGTTCCGGGCTGGTGCCCCAGGTCAGCGTCGGCTCTACATCCTCACCCTTGATGCGAACGACTTCATCAAACACTGCGTCATCATCGGAGAACAACGTTTCCCAATAGGATTTCGCAACATCCCAAGCGCCACCTTTCGGTGAGGCGGGGCGGCCTTTCATATAGTCAAAAGTTGTTTCGTCGGGCGCGACCAGACCCGCCCGCGCGCCGCCCTCAATGGACAGATTGCACAGAGTCATGCGCCCCTCCATGCTCAGCTTGCGGATGGCTTCGCCGCGATACTCCATCACATAACCGGTGCCTCCGGCGGTGCCGATGACGGAGATGATGTGCAGCGCAAGGTCCTTGGCGGTCACGCCTTCGCGCAAATCGCCCGTAACTTCGATGGCCATGTTCTTGGACTTTCGCGCCCGCAGGGTCTGCGTCGCCAGAACATGCTCAACTTCAGAGGTTCCGATCCCGTGCGCCAGAGCGCCGAATGCCCCATGTGTGGAGGTGTGGCTATCGCCGCAAACAATGGTCATGCCCGGCTGGGTGCGCCCCTGCTCCGGCCCGACCACATGCACAATCCCGTTTCGAATATCGCCCATCGGGAAATACTCGATGTCGTATTCGGCCACATTACGGGTCAGTGTTTCCAGTTGGTTGCGAGCCTCCGGATCTTGCACGCCTGCGAGACCTGCAGCCTGATTTTCAGTTGGCGTATTGTGATCTGCCACGGCAAGCGTCAGGTCGCGGCGGCGGACACCGCGGCCTGCGGCCTTCAAACCGGCGAAGGCCTGGGGCGTGGTGACCTCGTGGATCAGGTGCAAATCGATGTAGAGAAGGCTTTCGCCGCTCTCATCAGTGTGCACCACATGCGCGTCCCAGATCTTGTCGTAAAGTGTCTTGCCAGCCATTGGGCCCATTCCTGTTATGTCGCGGCGCACAATAGCGACGCGCGCCCGGCTGGAAAGGGGTTAATTGGCGCGGGGCGACTCTTGATCACAGGGCGGCGCCAGCCTCACGGCCAGCACATCCAGCTCATCGATCTCGAAATCACCTGACACGAGAATATTCCCGCCGGAAATTCGTTCCATCACTCTGGGGGACATGAGAACTTCATCGTCAATACGCAAGGGCACCGCCTCCCCGATATGCGCTTCCGTGATGGCCGCGAGCTTTGCTGCACTTTCGTCATCGAACTTGATCGACAGCGCTGGCCGGCCCGTCGCATCTTCCGTTGCGGTGGCCTGGATACGATAGGGTTTGAACTGGGTATCCGCGATCGACAGGATACCTTGCGGAACATCCGGCGGGCGGCAGGCCGGCACCGAGATGCGCAACGCATCTTCTTCCACGGGCTGACAGGCGGGCAAGGCAACGAGAGTGGTGAGCAAGGCGATCAGGCGTTTCATGCCCCCAAGGCTGACATAGATTCGAAACGCCCAAAAGCAAAAACGCCCCAACCTTTCGGCGGGGCGTTCTTGAATGACCGGCCTGTAGCCAGGTCTCTATTCTTCAGCAGCGCCTTCTTCGGAGGCTGCAGCAGCTGCTTCAGCTTCAGCAGCTGCGGCCGCGGCGGCCTCTTCAGCAGCTTTCGCTTTTGCAGCTTCTTCGCGAGCCTTCGCAGCAGCTTCCTTGCGGGCAGCTTTTTCAGCGTCTTTCTGGCGACGGCGCTCGGTCTTGGAAACGGCGATCTCGACCGTCTCAATACCGTGGCCTGTGGTACGCTCTGCGATACGGGCAGACTTACCGCGACGGTCGCGCAGATAGTAGAGTTTCGCACGGCGCACGCGGCCTTTGCGCTTCACTTCAATGCTCTCGATCATCGGAGAGGCCAGCGGGAACACACGCTCGACGCCTTCACCGAAAGAGATCTTGCGAACCGTGAAGCTCTCATTGATGCCACCGCCTGCGCGGGCAATGCAGACGCCTTCAAAGCGCTGGACGCGCTCACGGTCGCCTTCCTTGATGCGGACGTTCACGGACAGCGTGTCACCCGGGGAAAATTCCGGGATGTTCTTTTCGCCGACAACGCGGGAAAACTCTTCCGCTTCGAGCTGTTCAATCATGTTCATCGCCTGTCTCCGGCGGTTGTAATTCGTTGGTCTTGGAGTAAGCGGCGTATAAATCGGGGCGGCGCTCAAATGTCAACGACTTTGCGCTGTTAAACCGCCATTCTTGTATGCGTTTGTGGTCTCCAGACAGCAGAACCTCCGGAGTCGGGTGCCCTTCCCACTCTCGCGGCAGCGTATACTGGTCATGTTCGAGCAATCCGGTCTCAAAGGATTCCTCATCCAGAGAGGCTTCGTTTCCCGCGACACCAGGCAACAGGCGCACGACGGCTTCCGTCATCGCCATGGCCGCCACCTCTCCACCGGCCAGCACGAAATCCCCAATCGACACTTCTTTCAGGCCGCGCGCACGGATCACCCGCTCGTCCAGTCCCTCAAACCGGCCGCACATCATCACCATGCCCGGCCCGATCGACAATTCCCGCGCCAGCTTCTGCGAGAATGGCTCTCCGCGCGGAGACAGATAGATCAGGGGCTTCCCGGCCGTGTCGATGCTGTCCAGCGCTGCGGCTGTCACATCCGGACGCAGCACCATGCCAGCCCCGCCCCCGGCCGGGGGCGCATCGACATTCTTGTGCTTGCCGAGGCCGAAATCGCGCAGCTGGACCGTTTCATAGTCCCAGATGCCCTCGCGGCGCGCGCGCTCCAAAATGGAAACGCCGAGCGGCCCGGGAAAGGCTTCGGGAAACAAGGTGATGAAACTCGCTTTGAACATGAGCCGAGCCTTTACAGCAGGCACGCGCTCAGGTCGACCAATCCGGCCAGTCGCGGAACAGGCCGAATTTGATGTTGGTCACCATGGCATTTGCGCTGAAATGCAACGCGTCGGTCTCGCCTGTCCGCGCGGCCGCTGCACGAAACGCCGTATCGAGTTGGGCGAGGTCGCGTGTTTCGATCATGATATGGAATTCGCGCACATCGTCCGGTCTGAGGCCCAGCTTGCATCGCATCATGCGCCAGGTTTCGATCCGGCCATCGTCTTTCATATGGTCGAGAAACGCCGGCAACGCCCTGGCGAAAGCCCGTTCATCGGTGCCCGGCTTCAGATCGAACCAGATGTGATAGATGTCCATGTGCGCGCTCCGCTGTTCACTCGGTTGATGCCCTGACCAGATCGGGCTGGCAATTGCCCTGCCCGTCTAAAGACGGACGGGCCAGGCAATCTGTGACACAGGCCGTGCAGCACTCGAGACTGGACCGGTTACGCGCCACGCTCTACTGCAATACTATGCCAGACACGCCTGCCCTCTCTGTCCTGATCCCGTTCTTCAATGAAGAAGGCAATGTGCACCCGGTCATCGACGAGGTGCACGAGCAACTCGCGGGCATCAGTTTCGAGATTGTCTGCGTGAATGATTGCTCGTCCGACGCTACCGAACGGGAGTTGGCCGAAGCCAAGGCGAAACACCCGGATACCGTCGTCGTGTTCAATCACGTCGAACGCAGGGGCAAGTCAGCGGCCCTGTTCACTGGTTTGAAGTCCGTGCGGGGCCAGTGGGTACAGCTGCTGGATGGCGACGGCCAGAACGATCCAGCGGACACAGCACGGCTCTGGAAGACCATCATTGTACCCGGCGCGTCGCCCCGGCTCGGCATCATTGCGGGCAAACGCAGCAGCCGGAATGATTCCGGCTTCAAATGGCTGCAATCGCGTGTCGCAAATGGTGTGCGCCGTTTCGTGCTGCAGGATGATGCGACCGACACTGGCTGCGGCTGGAAGCTGATCCGGACTGAAGCCTTCCGGGACCTGCCCTTCTTCGCCTCCATGCACCGTTTCCTGCCTGCCCTGATCAAGCGGGCCGGATGGGATGTACGCGAAGAAATGGTGAATGACCGAAAGCGTCTCGCAGGCGAGTCCAAGTATGGCTTTCTGGGCCGTCTGGGCGCTGGCATTTTCGATCTGATCGGCATGTTCTGGCTGATCCGCCGCGGCGGATACGGCATCGCCCGCGAGTGGCACGACCCGCGGGCGAATTAACAGCCTGACCGCCTAACTCTAGTTCTTGTGAACCTCACCGCCGCCGCGATTGCGGAGGGCTTTGGGCATATTGTTCGAGCGCTGCTGTTGCTGCGGGCGCGGCTGGGGCTTGGGCTGCGGCCGAGGCTGTGAACGCTGTTGCGGTGCGGCACGTTGCGGCTGGCGCTGGACCTGAGGTCTGGCCTGGCGCTGAGGTCGGGTCTGTTGCACTGCTGGCTGGCGAACCTGTTGTCGTTGTTGGGGACGCGGGCGGCTTTGCTGCTGGACGCGCTGGCGTTCCTGACGGCGTGGCTGGGCATTCTGAAGCGCTTTTGGACGCTGGCCCATGTCTACGCGTTGTGGCTGCCGCGGCGTTGTCGTCGGGCGTCGCTCTGTCTCGACCCGTGTGCGCGGTGTCGTAATCTGTCGCCGAGGCGTCGCGTTTTGTCGCGCACGGTTCGTATCCTGTCGCTGGATGTCGCGGCGGTCTGGCTGGACGGCGCGCACATTCGGTCGGGGGCGCTGCGGCGAGCCAATATTTGCCTTCTGAGGCGCACGCACCGGCGCAGCATTGTGCGGACGGCGAACAGGCGTTTTCCCGGCACCATTCGGCCCGCCTGCCAGAGCATTGGGCCCTGACGGAGTGACAGCCTGAACATTTCCACCGCGACGGCCACCGCGATCCCCGCGGTCACCATCTCCACGACCGTTCCGGCCATCATGGCGGCCATCACCAGGACGGTCGCCCCGCCCTCCCCGATCGCCGCGCGGAACGTCGCCCACCGGCCGGATGGAGGAGATATTGTCGTTCAGGCGCAGGCCATTCAGGCGAGAAGTCGATGCGTCGACGATCTGGCACCGGCCCCGGAAATTGGCGTGTTCGCACACTTCCCATTTGCCGGAATTGATACGCAGCGACGACACATTGTCGTTGAAGCGATAGCGGCTGAGATCGGAAATGCCCTTGTTCAGACCAAGCGACGCGCCGCGTTCATAGGAATCCGTGTACAGCGTCACAGCGCCATTGCGCGCGCCATAATGACCTTTCAGCGGCTTGTGCCGGGTCTTGTAATGACGGTGGCGACCATAATTCGGATTGGCACCATACCGCGTCCAGCCAAAGCCATAGGGACCGTGACCAAGCCCCGGATTATAGTAGCCATAGCTGCGATAATGCGGGGAATAGCCATAGTGATACACGCTGACCCGCGTGCTGCTGCCGTAGCCATAGCTGTAATCATCATAGCCATAGCGCGCATTGTCGGCATAGCGGATGTATCCGGACCGGTCGCGATTGAACATCAGGCCATGCTCGGCCTCAGTGTATTCATAGATCGGACGGACCGACGTCAGCTCGCCATCAAGGCCATACCAGCCCAGATCCTGCACATCGCCGCGAATGAACACACAGCGCCCCGTGAAGTCGCTATGCTCGCAGAGCTCCCACGCGCCGGACAGCACGGCCACAGATTGCGCCCGGTCATTGAAGTAATAGTCGTGAAGGGTCGATACCGGCTCGAACACTTCGCGGACCTCTCCGCGGAAATCCTCGCCCGTGAACAGCATCAGCCCGGCTGGCTGGGGGTCCGTCTCGTATTGCGCAGCAGCCGTTCCCGCGACAGCGAGCGGGATGGCTAAGGTCGCGCCAAGGCGTATCAGACTGGCAAGCATGGGCATGTCCCTCATTCGTCTCGCAGTCTTTATGACAGAGCCAGCCTGAACAAGCGGCAACATGGATCAGTCGGCGCGGTCGCCCTCTTCTGCCGGGGCTGCCCAATCTTCAAGGGTGGGGATAACAACACGGCCCGCCGCCAGGTCGACCGTCGGCACATCTGCCAGCGTGAACGGCACGAGCACAGTGTCGCCTCCGACGGAGAGGCGAACTTCAAGCAGATCGTCTGCGCCGAAATTCTGTACGGCCTTCACGCGGCCTGCAGGCTCGCTGCCCCCGGAATAGACCTTCAGGCCAACCAGGTCTTCGATGTAGAATTCGTCGTCTTCGGTGTCCGGCAATTGCGCGCGGGGCACGTGCAGCAGCGTACCGCGCAGGCCGTCCCAGTCTTCCTTCTGTTTCTGCTCTTTCGGGCGGACGATGAAATGGTCCTTGCCCGGGCGCGCCGAAACTGGCGTCAGCACGGGCTTTCCGCCCTCATCCACCAGCGCGCCATAGGTGAACACATCATCCGGGTCTGCGGTGAAACTCTTCACGCGCACATCGCCGCGCACGCCATGCGCGCCCTTGACGACGCCCACAACGATCAGCCGGTCAGGATTGGAAGTTTCGCTCATCCCGCCTCTCTAGCGGGCGGGATGAGGAGTGCAAGCGGTCAAGCGCCGTTCTAGCGCCAGCCGCGATAGGCCCGGATGGACGAGATGTTGTCATTCATCCGGATCGGTTTCAGGTCGCCTGCCCCGGCCTGGAGGACTTCGCAACGCCCCCGGAAGTTCGCATGTTCGCAGACCTGCCACGTGCCACCCGTGATCAGGAATGAACTCGCGCGGTCATTGAAGCGATACTGGCTGAGGTCTGCCACATCATGGCTTATCTCGATGGCCTGGCCGCGCTGGGCCGAATCCTGGAACAGGACGAGTTCGCCACCCCGTCTGCCCCGATGGCCCTTGCCGCGATCCCCGCGATAGTAAACGGGACGCAGGGAAGAGACATTATCGTTCAGCCGGTACGCATTCAGGCGCGCGGTGGATGAATCCACGATTTCGCACCGGCCCCGAAAATTGGCATCGGTACACAGCTCCCACGCGCCGGAGCGGAGCGTGATGGAAGAGGCCCGGTCATTGAAGCGCAGGCGCGACAGGTCTGGCTCTGCGCCATTGATACGCACGCCCGCGCCGGAGAAGCGCGCATCGGCATGCAGGATCACCCCGCCTCCGCCGCCGCGATAAGAGGCATCTTGATACCTGCCCCAGTCCGCGCTGGCCGGAAGGGCAAACGCCGCCACGCCAAGCATGGCCAGGGGAAGGCTTTTGGAAAATGGTGTCTTCAGCATGTCGGGTCTCCTTTCGAGTCAGGCTCGTTTTAGAAGACACGATCTGAACGCCGATCTGGTTCCCTGTTGTCTTTCGTTCAGTCTTTGCTGCGCACACGAAAAAGGCCGGCACCCGCAAGGGGCACCGGCCATATCCCGAGACTGGAAAGCCAGTCTTATTCCGAAGCCGCTTCCTCAGCCGGCGCTTCTTCAGCAGCCGGGGCTTCTTCTGCGGCAGCAGCAGCTTCAGCAGCGTCGGCCGCTTTCTGAGCTTTCTCTTCTGCGCGCTCTTTCGCTTTTTTGCCTGGCTCACCCTTGTTCGGGTTGTTGCCATGCTTCCACTCTACGAGTGGCTTGCCGTCAACTTCGATCTGGGACAGGAAGCGTGCAACACGCTCCGTCGGCTGAGCGCCTTTGCGCAGCCATTCGGAAGCTTTCTCGGCGTCGATCTGAACGCGGGCTTCGGAATCTTTCGGAAGGCGCGGATCATAGGAACCGATTTTCTCAACGAAGCGACCGTCGCGGGGGGCGCGGGCATCTGCGATGACAACGGAATAGAAAGGGCGTTTCTTGGACCCGCCACGGGCGAGTCGGATCTTGAGGGCCATGAGTGTATCTCCTGTAAGTCTGGCGTCTCGGGGTTCGTAGTCTAATCGTCGGTCTCGAGACCGCGAATTTGCTCATGATGGCGGATCACTTCCGCCACGATGAAATTCAAGAGCTTTTCGGCGAATGCCGGATCAAGCCCGCTCTCCTGTGCCAGTCGGCGCAGGCGATCAATCTGTTTTGCCTCGCGGTCTTTGTCCGCAGGCGGCATATTGTGGACGGCTTTCAGCTTGCCGACCTCCTGGGTCGCCTTGAAGCGCTCTGCCAGGGTATGGATGATAATCGCATCCAGATTGTCGATGCTGGAGCGCAACTTGGTCAGCTGCAGCAGGGCAAGTGCGTCGGTCGTGTCAGTGTTCATTTCTTCTTCCCTCCGCCGAGTCCCGGCAGTCCGCCCATGCCGGGCGGCAATCCGCCGCCGCCAAGGCCCGGCAGGCTGCCACCAGCGCCGCCCATCTTGGCAAGGTCAGCTGGCGACACGCCTGCGGCCTGCGCCATGTTCATCATGTTCTTCATGCCACCCTTGGTGCGCATCTTCTTCATCATGCCGGCCATCTGCTGGTGCATCTTCAGCACCTTGTTGACCTCTTGCACGGTGACGCCTGCACCCGCAGCAATCCGTTTACGGCGCGATGCATTTAGGATGGCAGGCTTGCGACGCTCTGCGCGCGTCATGGACAGGATGATCGCTTCCTGACGCTTCAGTACATTGTCGTCCAGATTGGCGGATTCCATTGCGGCCTTCGCCTTGCGGGCGCCAGGCAACATGCCCATCAGGCCGCCAAGGCCGCCCATGCGCTGCATCTGGCGGAACTGCTCCGCCATGTCTTCAAGGTCGAACTCGCCCTTGCGGAGTTTCTCCGCCATGCGCTCGGCCTTTTCGGCGTCCATCTGCTCGGCGGCTTTTTCGACCAGGGAGACGATGTCCCCCTGCCCCAGAATGCGGCCAGCAACACGCTTGGCATCGAAGGCGTCCAGCCCGTCCAGCTTTTCGCCAACGCCCATGAACTTGATCGGCAGGCCGGTGACGGCGCGCATGGAAAGCGCCGCACCGCCGCGGCCATCACCATCCATCCGCGTCAGGACAAGTCCTGTCAGCGGCAGGCGGGCATGGAAACGGCTGGCAGTTTCCACAGCATCCTGACCGGTCAGCGCATCGGCCACCAGAAGTGTTTCAGACGGGGTCGCGATATCCGCGATCTCCGCCACTTCATTCATCATCTGCTCGTCGATCGTCGTCCGACCGGCGGTGTCGAGGATGAGGACGTCATAGCCGGAGATCTTCGCGGCGTTCAGCGCGCGGCGGGCAATGTCTGCAGGCAGCTGGCCTTCGATGATCGGCAGCGCGCTGACATTCTCGTTACACTGGTCAGCCAGGATGGCCAGCTGTTCCATCGCTGCCGGGCGGCGCGTGTCGAGCGAGGCGAGCAGGACGCGCTTGCGGTCTTTCTCCGACAGGCGCTTGGCCAGCTTGCCGGTCGTCGTCGTCTTACCGGAACCCTGAAGACCCGCCATCATGATGATGGCTGGCGGGCTGTCGATGCGCAGGCTGGTGTCGGCTTCTTCGCCGCCGAGCATGTCGACCAGCGCGTCATAGACGATCTTGATGACCTGCTGGCCGGGCTTCACAGAGCGGATGACTTCCTCACCGACCGCGCGATTGCGCACGCCATCGATGAAGTCCTTCACGACAGGAAGCGCGACATCAGCCTCCAGAAGGGCAACACGGATTTCGCGCAGCGCCGCGTTCACGTCCTTTTCAGACAGTGCACCGCGGCCGGTCAGGCCGTCGAAAATTCCACCAAGGCGTTCGCTCAGCGTGTCGAACATCTTTGTCGCTCCTTTGCCGTCTGCCAGAGAGCCTGACATAGGCGATCAATTCCATTGCACAAAGCAGAAGTGCCCCGCTGAGCGACACTTCGCCGGGCGGGGGGCCTCGCTGACCTCACGGGATCAGTCAAAGCGCGCTTTTCAGAATTTGCGCAGATGTTCGCGCGCCTAAAGCATGCGGGGGGCGCCGCGTCAAGCGAGTTGCAGCGCCCGGACCCTGTCCCGCAAAACGCTGATCGCCGCCTTGATCTCTTCCCCCACCAGGCTGAGAACGACCATATTGGCCCAGCTGCCGCCAGCGGTGCGCATATAATTGCGGATCAGTCCTTCGCGTTGGGCGCCGATCTTGGTGAAGGAGCGAATGGCGCGCTCATTCCGTTCCGGCACGAAATAGGAGATCCGGCGAAACCGCGCCTCCTGTGCGCGCTCCAGCAATGCCAGTTGAGTTGCGGGCACAACGGCCGTGCCGCGATAGTTTTCAGGATGCCAGACAAAGCCGATTTCCAGCCGGCGATGCGTCCGCGAGACCCGCTCGAACGCGGCGAGGCCGGCAAACTCCCCGGTCGCCTTGTCCACCACGTAGAAGGGATAGAACGAGTCCGTGCCCTTAAGGTCCAGGCTGTGATCCATATAGGCTTCCAGGCTGGTTCCAGTGGGCATGACGGGCATCCATTCCCACATGGATTCAGCCACTTCGGTCGCCAGCACAGTCGGCTTGTGCTCCGCCGTGAGAATCTCCAGGCGAACCACATCATTCTCCGGGGCCGGGTTGGAGAGGTTCATAATCTGGATCATTAGGGCGAAGGCCCGGCATGGCAAGAAAAACCATACCGGGCCTATAAAGTTCTATTTCGGCACTCAAAACCCAGTTCCAATTTGGAATTTATTGGGATTCTTCGCTGTCGAACAGTTGACGCGCCAGATAGGTGAACTCCAACGCAGACCGTTTTGCCCGTGCCTTCTGGTTCGCCGCAGCCGAATGCCCCCCATCGATATTCTCATAGTAGAAAAAGGGCAGCCCGGCCGCTTCGAATTTCGCCGCCATCTTGCGTGCATGCCCCGGATGCACACGATCGTCCTTGGTGGAGGTCACAAAGAACGGCACCGGGTAATCCTTGGACGCGTCAAAATTCTGGTAGGGTGAAATCGTCTCAAGGAAGGCACGCTCTTCCGGAATGTCCGGCGACCCATACTCATCTACCCAGGAGGCGCCCGCCAGCAGCAGGTGATACCTCATCATGTCCAGCAGTGGCACCTGAACGACAACGGCATTCCAGAGATCCGGGCGCTGGTTCAGCATAACGCCCATAAGCAAGCCGCCATTCGAGCCACCCATGATGCCGAGATGCTCAGGAGACGTAACGCCGCGCGCCACCAGGTCTTCCCCGACAGAAATGAAGTCATCATAGATGCGCTGGCGGTTCTGCTTCAGGCCCGCCTGGTGCCAGGCCGGACCGAACTCGCCGCCGCCACGAATATTGGCCAGTACATAAGCCCCGCCTTTCTCCAGCCAGAGCCGTCCGGCCACCGGGCTATAGGATGGGTTCATCGACACCTGAAAACCGCCATAGGCATAGAGCAGCGTCGGAGTGCTGCCGTCCAGCGGCATGTCTTTCTTGCTGACAAGGAAGTACGGGACCTTTGTGCCATCCTTCGACGTCGCAAAATGCTGCGTCACCTTCAGGTCGCTGGCATCGAACTTCGGCGGCAGGCTTTTCAGCGTGACGACATCTCCCGTCGTCGCATTATAGGACAGCAGTGAGTCTGGCGTCAGGAAGTCTTCGTAATTGATGAAGACTGTTTCTTCCTCGTCGCTGGCGAACGCGATGCTTGCCTGCCCCGCGCCCGGCAGTTCGACTGCAGACAATGTCCAGCCATCGGCGCCCGCCTCGGCGCGCATCACCTTGCCAACCGCCGTATCGCTGACCCCCAGCAGAAGCGCGCCCTTGGCGACAGATACGCCTTCAAGGGCCTGTGTTTCGCTCGGATGGAAGACAAGTGACACACGCGGCAAAGCCCGCGACTCGAGGAATGTATCAAGATCGAACGCGACCAGGTCGCCAGATTTGAACGTCGCCTCCTGCCCCTCAGGCACCCAGTCTTCCTGCAACGTCACAAGCAACTGACCCTGATATACACCGTACAGGGACGCCTTGGCCGGAACAGGGATTTGAACCGGGTCGCTCTCGTTTTCCGGGAACCACCAATAGCGCGTCGTGAAGAAGGTGTCTGCCTGTGAGGCGCCTTGCAGGACACGGCCATCTTCAAGCTCCAGCGTCATGGGCCACACGCCCACATCATCCGTCTCGCCACGGATCAGTTCTTCTGCTGTGTCCAGATCTGTCCCGCGCTGCCAACGCTTGACGATGAAGGGATACCCGGAATCAGTCAGCGTGCCCTCGCCCCAATCGGTCGCGATCAATAGCGTATCAGGACCCGCCCAGGCTCCGCCCTGCTTGGCTTCGGGTGTGACAAAGCCATCTTCAATGAAGGTCTTCGTGGTCAGGTCAAACTCGCGGCGGATGATGGCGTCCTTGCCGCCATTCGACAGCGACACCATGCATTTGCAGCCTTCATCGCTGCCTTTCGGACGGAAACAGTCTGCGCCCTTGAAGACCCAGTTCTTGTCTTCCTCTTCGGCCAGCTTGTCGAAATCGAGAACGGTCTCCCAGTCCGGTGCATCGCTGGCGTAACTGTCCAGCGTCGTGCGCCGCCACAGGCCGCGCACATTTGTGTCATCCTGCCAGAAATTGTAGACCATCCCGTCACGGATAGATCCGTAGGGAATGCGTTCTGCCGAGGTCAGCGCCTCGATCGCGGCCGCCTCGTTTTCGGCATAGGCCGGATCGGCTTCCAGCGTGGCAAGCGACCGATCATTTTGCTGAGTGACCCAGGCCAGCGCCTCCTCCCCTTCAACCTCTTCCATCCAGAGATAAGGGTCTTGGGCCGCCGCCTCGGAGGCCTGCGAAGATGGTGTGGAATCTGCCAAGGAAGTCTCCGATGGGGTTTGGGTTTCACAGGCCGCAAAGGCCAGGATGCTGATTGCAGCCAGATAGGTACGCATGATGTCTCCGAACAGGGGATGAGGTCTGCTGCAATAGATGTAACAGATGAACGAATTTTCCAGCGATCACCCTATCGAGACAGAAATTTCCTTCACCGCGACCAAACGGCGCGCAGATACGCCCTAATCAAGACGCTCGAAGACAATGCTTTCCACCAGCAAGGCACGGGTTTTCTCCGGCACAACCGGACGGATGGCGAAGTAATCAAACGCCTGGTCGCCGATGTGATCCGGCACAATGTACTCAAAGCTGAAATCCTGGAATTCCGGCTCCAGATCGAATGTCTGCCAGCCGGAATCGCCATCCCGCCCGACGGAATAGATCAGCTTGGCCTGCATCGCGCCGCGCTGGTCTGCCGGACGCATGCGAACCGTGCTGCGAATGCGGCGGCCGGAAAATTGCACTTCCAGATCGCTGGCCAGCTGAAAATGTGGGCCCTCTTCCGGCTCTGGCCCGAGCATGCCGGCCTGAGCCTCTATAAAGAGCAGATAATCGCCATCTCCGTCTCGCACGAGTTCCGTCGTGGCATCGCCACCAGCGACAACCTTGTTCAGGAAGGCGCCTTCGATCGTGATCCGGTCGTAATTGACCCCGTCTCCTGTCACCGATCCATCCGGCAGGCGACCAAAGGCAGGCCAGATGGCGAGCAGCACCATTCCGACCAGAAGCAACAAGGCCAGAGGAAAAAAGATCCGATCTTTCATCAAGCAGGGCACTCTTTCACAGTTGGGCCGCGTACACCGCTAGCCACGGACAAGCACTCCTGTTAGCAGGAAGCCGGGCGGTTTGGCGAGCCGTTGACGCTGCTTTGCATGAAATAAACGGGGGCGAGTTCCATGTCGAAATCGGCATTGCGACGCCGGGCGAAAGAAGCCCGCCACTGGCTGTTCGACGCATGTTTCCCGCTCTGGAGCGAACGCGGCCTGAACGAGAGCGGCCTGTTTGTTGACGCCCTCTCGCTGGATCACACACCTCTAGCTGGCGACACAGTTCTCATCAGTACGCAGGCGCGCCAGACTTCCGTATTCGCACAAGCCGGGCGTCTTGGCTGGAAACCCGATACGGCGAGGAATCTGGTCGAAGACGGTGTGCGGACGCTCAGCGGTCTGGCGCGACGCGACGATGGCCTGATCGGGCGCACCCTGCTTGCAGACGCCAGCGCACTTTCCGACCAGACGCCGTATCTTGGAGACCTCGCCGCCAGTCTGCATGCGCTCGCCCTGTCGAGTGAGATGCTCGAAGATGGCAGCGGCGTGATTGCGTCTGTCCGCGCGCTGCTGGATTCGCTCGACCGACGGATGAAAGATCGCACCAATGGCGGCTATGCCGAAATGCTGCCCATGATGGCCAAACGCCAACAGGCGCCACACATGCGGCTGCTGGAGGCATGCCTGGCCCTGCACCGCGCCGACCCGGAAGGCGATCATCTGGCCCGCGCATCCGATCTGGTCACTCTGTTTCACGAGAAATTCACCGCTGGGCCTAGCGGCCTGCTCGGCGAGGAATTCGGCCCGGACTGGAGTGCGCCAGAAGGCGACCCGGCCCGGTTGGTTGAGCCGTCTCACCAATTCCAATGGGTCTGGTTGCTGGGCGCATTTGCGAGCGCGCAATCTGAACCGATGGCCCCCATTGCCGGACGCCTCTACAGTTTCGCCACCGGTACGCTGGACGAAGAGGGCCGCACCTTGAAACAGGTCAGCCGTGACGGCGGGGCACAGGATTCCGGCCGGCAGACAAGCGCGCAGACCGAAGCCCTGAGAGCCCACCTCACCATGCTTGAGATGACGGATGACGACGCCGTTGCCGCAGCCGCCTGCACCAGCTTCGACATCCTGATGGACGAACACCTGACGCCTGAAGGCGGCTGGATCGATGCCTATGATGGTGATGGCCATATCATCTCCAACTCGATGCCCGCCGCGACAGGGCATGACGTGGTCCGCGCATTTTCAGAGCTGATACGCGTGATGAACGCTTGAAACTGACCGGTTTTGCCGTGAAAAGGGCCGGAAACCGATCAGAAGGAAGTTTTCATGCCCAAACTCGCGCTCGTCCGTCATGGCCAGTCCGAATGGAATTTGCAGAACCGTTTCACGGGTTGGTGGGATGCCGACCTGACCGAGAAGGGCGAAGCGGAAGCAAAGAAATCCGGTGAATTGCTGAAAGCGTGCGACGCAGATTTCCGCGCCGCCTTCACCAGCGTCCAGACCCGCGCCATTCGCACATTGTGGCTGGCGCTGACGGAAATGGGCCGTGTGTGGCTGCCCGTGACCAAGCATTGGCGCCTGAATGAGCGCCACTATGGCGGCCTGACAGGGCTCGACAAGGCTGAGACCGCCGCAAAGCATGGCGACGACCAAGTCCATATCTGGCGCCGGTCCTACGACATCCCGCCCCCACCCCTGGAAGCCGGCAGCGAGTTCGATCTGGCCAGCGACCCGCGCTACAAGGGCATCGACATTCCGAACACCGAAAGCCTGAAGCTGACGCTGGAACGCGTCCTGCCCTATTGGGAAGAGGCGATCACGCCAGTCCTGAAGTCCGGCACGGATGTTGTCATCGCCGCGCACGGTAATTCGCTCCGCGCTCTGGTGAAGCATTTGTTCGATGTCGCCGATGAGTCCATCACCGGGATTGAGATACCGACCGGTAACCCGCTCTACATTGAGCTGGATGACAATCTCAAGCCAATCTCCGTTCGCTATCTGGATGCAGATCGCGGCAAGCCGCTGCCTGAACTTCCATGAGCCTGCGCCCGTCCCGTCGTCGCGACCGTCGCATGATGGGACGGGCCCACGCCCTTGCCCGGCTCAATCAGGGCCTGACGGGGGTAAACCCGTCGGTCGGCTGTATCATTCTTGACCGTGAAGGCCACATTGTCGGCGCTGGCGTCACCGGTCTTGGCGGACGGCCCCATGCCGAAGAAATCGCGCTGGATGAAGCCGGGGCGCGTGCACATGGCGGCACCGCCTATGTCACGCTGGAGCCCTGCCGGTCGCGCTCACAGGGCAACAAATCCTGCTCTGTAAAACTGATGGAAGCCGGCATTGCGCGCGTTGTGTGCGCCATTGAGGATCCGCACCCGGTCGCCAATGGCGGGATTCGGGCCCTGCGCGACGCGGGCATTCAGGTGCAAATCGGGCTGGGCCAGCGCGAGAGCCAGCGACTCTACCGGAAATTCTTCGAAAGCATCCTCTGATCAGCCGCCGAAGGGTCCGGCGTGCGCGATGATCTTTTCATAGAACGCAACCGAATCCCGCTGGAACGCGGCCTTGTTGAATTGCTGCTCGTAGGACGCACGGCCCCCTTCGACCAGTTTTGCCGCAAGCGCCTTGTCAGAGATGACGCGGCTGAGCGCGTTGGCCAGCGCGTCGACATCATTCTTCGGAATCAGCAACCCGTTCACTTCATCCTTCACATAGGCCGCCGGACCAACGGCGTCCGCCGCCACCAGGGGACGAGACGCGGCCCAGGCATCTACCGTCACCGTACCGAACGGTTCATAGCGTGAGGGGAAGGCCACCACATCACAGGCAGCGAGCAGCGCGCCGCGATCATTCCGCCATCCAAGAAAGCGCACACGGTCATCCAGGCCAAGCTTGGTGCACTGGGCCTTCAGCTCTGCTTCGATCGGCCCGTCGCCCGCGATCCAGACATACAGGCCCGGCACCTTGGCCGTGGCGTCCAGCAGCGTGTCGAGGCCCTTCTTCTCGTGCAGGCGGGCCAGTGCGAGGGCGACAGGTGCGTCCTCTGGCGTATCCAGCGCCGCGCGGCTTGCCGGATCTGCGCCTTCGAAATCGGCATAGGTGTGAATGATGGCAGACCGGTCATCCGGCACGCCCTGCTCGCGGATATGGCGCAGCAGATCAATCGTCAGGCCGACATGCCATTCACAATTCACGAAACGGGCGAGCTTGTAATAGCCGCCATACCAGCCGATCGACCGGCTGCGATATTCCTTCGGCGCGAACTGCCCGGCGCGGCCCATCCAGTATTCGATCACATCCGGCTTGAACGCCTTGATCGCATCGCCGATCACGCGGCGCGTCGGGAAAGGCCAGGTATTGTTGAAAGCGGCCACATCGACGCCAATACCGGCTTCACGAAATTTCTGCACGCGGAACTGGTTATCCGGCCGTGTCACGACATGCTGAGTCAGCCCGGCTTCCGCCAGTGCCAGCACGGATTCCAGCATGATGTTCTCCGCGCCGCCCTCTTTCGCGCCCGCCATCACGTGCATGATCCGCATCTGCCGTTCCTTTCAAACTGAACCATTACCTGCCTGAGCGCATACCCATTATCACAAGCTGCGGCAAACGCTCCTTGGCAGTGGGGGATGAAATGCCTACAGACAGGGCCGAACACAATGAAAGCCGCATGATCATGTCCGACTACCGCCTCTTTGGCGCCGATACCTCGCCCTACTCCCAGAAAGTCCGCGCCTTCCTGCGTTACAAGAATGTGGACTTCGACTGGGTGGCGCGCTCGCGCGAGAATGAGGAAGAGTTCCAGGCACTGGCACAGGTTGCGACCGTACCCTTGCTGATCTCTCCTACGCGCCCGGCCAATCAGGACTCCACGGCGATCATTTCGGGCCTTGAGGCAGACCATCCAGAACCAAGCGCCGTGCCGGATGAGGTTGCGACCTCCATGCTGGCCCTGCTGCTGGAAGACTATGCGGATGAGTGGCTGAACAAGACCATGTTCCTGGAACGCTGGGGTCAGAAGCCTGACCGCGAAGATGCCGCTCTGCGCGTGCTGGTCCAGCTTTATGGCGGCAAGCGCCCCCGCGCTTACAAGAAAGCCCGCGACCAGATTGCCGAACGTATGGCAGACCGGCTGAAGCTGGTCGGCGCAAATGAAAGCAATGCGGACATTCTCAAAGCCTCGTTCGAGCGCTTCTCAACGCTGCTGAACGCTCATTTGAAAGAACATCTCTACATTTTCGGTGGTCGTCCGTCTGCGGCAGACTTTGCGCTCTACGCGCAATTCCAGCAGATGATGATGGACAAGACCCCTGCCAAATGGCTGACCGAACACGCCCCGTTTATCGTCGCCTGGATCGAGAATATGGAAGATCCAAAGCCGGGCGCGCCGTTTGCCTCGCTTGAAGCGCTCGCACCGACGCTGGCGCCTATCTTCGCAGACGAGCTTTGCAAGACCTACCTGCCCTGGGCGAAAGCCAATTCAAAAGCGGCCGAGCGCGGCGACAAGGATGTGTCAGCCTCTGTGGAAGGTGGCACGTTCGAACAGTCGACACAAAACTACGCCGCCGCTGCATATGATTCCGTCCGCAAGGCGCTGGGCTCTGCGATGGAAGACGAAGCGCTGAAGACTTTCCTGAAAGACGCAGGCTGCGCGCGCTTTTTCGGTTAGGCCGGGGCCCCATCCAAGAAAAAACGGCGCGCCCATATGGACGCGCCGTTTCTGTTTCACGCAATGACCACGCTTAGGCGGCGTTGCTGGAGGCTTTCTTGCCGATCAGTTTCGGTTCGCTCTTTGCAGGCGCGCCGATCTCGATCTTGCGGGGCTTCTTCTCTTCCGGCAGTTCGCGGATCAGGTCGATGCGCAGAACGCCGTGCTGGAGGTTTGCACCGGTCACGATGACATGGTCTGCCAGCTGGTACCGGCGAATGAAGCTGCGCTGGGCAATGCCGCGATGGAGATAATTACGGCCTTCGCCGTCTTCGCTCTCGCCGCGTTTGCCGGCAACGGTCAGCAGGCCTTCCTTGGTTTCGATTTCGAGGTCGTCTTCGGTGAAGCCGGCGACCGCGATCTCGATGGCGAAGGCATTGTCGTCAACGCGCTCGATATTGTACGGCGGATAACCCTGCGAGCCGTCGAGCCGGGATGCCTGATCGATCATGCTGGCAAGACGGTCAAAGCCGACAACTGTGCGGTAAAGGGGGGTAAGGTCGATATTGCTCATAGGTTCAGTCCTCTGGTTCAAGCAACTGCGGGCCACCCTTTCGGGGAGCGCCCGGATGGATATTCGGCACCTGCGACAGTCCAACCCGAATTCGGCGTTGGCACAGAAACCGGTCACGACCCGATTGTCGGCATCGTGACACAGACTATGTGGGTAGCCTAAGAAGAGGTTCAAGAGGCCTGTTTAGGAGAGACCCTGTGAAGCCAATCACCCCGATTTTCGCCCTGTCCGCGCTGGTTCTGGCCGCCTGTGGCCAGCCTGACGCCCCTGCAACAGAAACAGCGCAGCCTGCCACACCGCCGGTCGAGACGACCGCGACAGAGACCACACCGCTTGAGGCCGCCATCGCTGGCGCGCATCGCAGCGACGAGGAAAAGGCCCGCGATGCCTGGCGCAATCCAAAGGAAACGCTGGAATTCTTCGGCGTGGAGGCCGATGACAAAGTGGTCGAGCTGTGGCCGGGCGGTGGCTGGTACACCAACATCCTCGCGCCGTATCTGGCGAGCGGGAATGGCACGCTGGTCGCGGCTTATTTCGATCCGAATGTGGGCGATGAAGACCGCCGCGCCCGCATCGCGGAACGCCTCGCAGAATTCAAGGCAAATTATGAAGACCCGAAATTCGGTACGATTGAATACAGCGCCTTTTCCGCCGAAAGCGGCCCGCTGACCGAAGAAGGCACAGCCGATGTCGTGCTGACCTTCCGCAATCTGCACAATTGGATGGGCGGCGGCTACACCGACAAATTCTTCACCGACGCCTATGCGGCCCTGAAGCCGGGCGGCGTGTTGGGTGTGGTCGAGCACCGCCTGCCCTCCACCGATACACAGGACCCGACCGGTGCGTCCGGCTATGTCCACGAAGACTATGTGAAATCACTCGCAGAAGCGGCCGGATTTGAATTTTCCGCGTCCAGCGAGATCAACGCCAATCCGGCCGATACGGCTGATCACCCGTTTGGCGTGTGGACCCTGCCCCCGGTCAGCGCGACATCTGACCGTGAAGGCAACACGCCGGAAGACTTTGATGCAGAGGCCTATGCCGCCGTCGGTGAAAGCGACCGCATGACCCTGAAATTCGTGAAACCCGCCGAATAGGGCGACGAACACACACGACAGAGCCCGCTGCCCTTTCCGGGGTGGCGGGCTCTTTCTTTTGGCCCCTGCGCCGCCTAAAGGTGCGCGTCATGACGACACGATCCCTCTTCCCGACCCTGATCCGCACCGAGTCTCTCGGCGACGCAGACCTTGCGACGCGCCTGGAACATGTTTGCTGGGTGCTGGCAGAGGATGATCAGGCCGGCAATGAGTGGTGCGAGAAACAGGGCTATGGCGGCTACACCTCCTATGCTTCGCTGGACGATCTGCCAGAGAGGTTTCCGGAGTTTGCTGAGCTGAAAGCACTGCTGGACCCGATGGCCGCATCATTCGCCGAGGAATTGCTCTGGGACATGGCCGGTCTGTCCCTGCAGCTGGACGCGATATGGGTGAACATTCTTGAGCCCGATTTCGGGCATTCGAACCACATCCACCCCGGCAGCGTGATTTCTGGCACGTTCTATGTCGCGATTCCGGACGGGGCGGCGCGGTTGAAACTGGAAGATCCGCGCCTCTCGCGCATGATGACGGCGCCACAATTGCGCGATGATGTCCCCGAAGACCGCCAGCGCTTCGTCTATCTGGCGCCCGAAGCCGGACAGGCAATCATGTGGGAAAGCTGGCTGCGCCACGAAGTCCCTCCCAATATGGGGGAGGAACCGCGTGTTTCGATCAGCTTCAACTACGCCCTGAAGCGGGCCTGACCGGCGGTTACAGCGCTTTTCCGATCACCATGATCGCCAGCGCCAGCCCGCCAACATAGGTGACAAGCGCGCCCAACGCTTTCAACGGATGCGGCTTTTCCAGCGTTGCGCAGACCAGGAAACCGAGCGCGTGCAGAATGCGCGACAGGGTGATGAGCACCACCAGGCCGGTGACGGTGAGCCCGAGATCGCGCCCCGCATAGGCAAAGCCGGTCACCACAAAAAGCCCGATCAGAAGCGCGGCATATTCGGCGGCATTTCCATGCGCCCGCTCGGCTTTCATCATCGGCCCGGTCGGGTCTGTCGCTGCTCCATAGGCGATGGTTTTCGTGCGTCCCCGCGTGATCGAAACCCAAAAGCCCAGCAACAGGGTCAGGATGACCAGCGCTGCGCTGCACAGGATAAGGATTGAATGCATTTGGAGTACCTCCCAAGCGGGAGAGTAACCCCATTTGGGCTAGTGGGAAGCATTCAGGCACAAAACCTGCTTAACCCTTTCGCGTCATTGCTGCTCTTGACGCAATCGGTTTGAGGCGTCATCGCCACCCGACACCGTATTTCAACCTTCCAGCCAGATGCGAGCCGTCTTATGGACCTTTCCAAAATCAAAACCGGTAACAACCCGCCGGACGACATCAACGTGCTCATCGAGGTCCCGCTCGGCGGCGACCCGATCAAATACGAGATCGACAAGGATTCCGGCGCAATGTTCGTGGATCGCTATCTCTATACCGAGATGCGCTACCCCTGTAATTACGGGTTCGTCCCGCACACGCTGAGCCTGGATGGCGACCCGATCGACGTGATGGTTGTCGGCAACCGCCCGCTTGTGCCGGGTTCCGTCGTGCGCGCCCGCCCGGTTGGCGTCCTCATGATGACAGACGACAAGGGCCCGGATGAGAAGATCCTCGCCGTGCCACACAACAAGCTGACGTCTTACTATGACAAGATCGCGACCTATCACGACCTGCCACAGACGCTGATCGACAAGACCGCCCACTTCTTCGAGCACTACAAGGACCTCGAAAAAGGCAAGTGGACCCGGATCGAAGGCTGGTATGGCATCGAGAAGGCTCGCGAGTTGATCGAAGCTGCCGTGAAGCGCGGCCAGGAAGAAGGCGCCTGATCGCAGCGGCGGGATGCAAATGCTTGAACGCCTGTTCGCACTTTGCCTGATCCTGCCGCTTTTTGCCTGCACGCAATTACAAGACCGGCCGTCGGCGCTCCATGCACCGGCGGCCGATCTATTTGACGCCTCAGCGCCCGATCTCGGCCTGTCTCCCCTGCCCGGCGCAGAGACGATCACCGTCTTCAGGCCAAGACCCGGAACTGACCAGTTCAGCAATGGCGCCGTGCCCATTGCCTTCAAGGGGCGCGTTTTCGTTCAATGGCAGAGCTCGGCCCGCGATGAAGACGCCCCGGACACGTGGGTTGCCTATTCAATCAGTGCCGATAATGGCGATCATTGGAGCACGCCGCGCCCCCTGACCGCACCATCTGACGACGAGGAAACCCGCTCCAGCGGCGGATGGTGGACCGATGGCGAAACGCTCGTTGCCTTCCTCAATGTCTGGCCGGAAGGTTTCCACAAACGCACAGGCGGCTACACCGCCTATCGCCTCAGCCAGAACGGCGAAACCTGGACCGAGCCACGCCCCGTGCTCGGCGCGGATGGTACACCGGTAAATGGCGTCATCGAGCAGGATCCGCACCTGTATGATGGCCGCCTGCACACGGCGTTTCATGTCCGCCCCGGCATTCGCGCGCGGCCCTTTTATACAGACGATCCGCTTGGATTGACGGGATGGCAGGCAGGCGCGTTCGAGAACCTTCCCTCAGACCCGCCCATGAGCCGGGAACTGGAGCCCAGCCTGTTCCAGCGCGGCGACTGTCTTGTCATGGTTTTCCGCGATCAGGCCTCAAGCTTTCGCCAACTGGCATCGGAAAGCTGTGACCGTGGAAAGAGTTGGAGTCGTCCGCAGCTGACAGCCATGCCCGATGCGCGCACGAAACAGAGTGCAGGCAATTTGCCGGACGGCACCGCGTTTCTTGTTCACGCGCCGAATGACGACAAATTGCGCATTCCCCTCGTCCTGTCGCTGTCAGAAGATGGCCACATATTCGACCGCGCCTTTCTGCTGCGCGGCGCAGATGATCTGCAGCCCCTGCGCACTGAGGGCCTCTACAAGCGGCCGGGCTACCACTACCCAAAAAGCTGGGTCGCAAGCGATTACCTCTTCATTGCCTATACGGCCAACAAGGAAGACGTCGACCTGACCCGCATTCCCCTATCCGCGCTGGAGGCGCGCTGAATGGATCTGTCAGTCTGGTTCGCGTTGATGGCGCTGTTCTTCGCGGGCGGCCTTACCCCCGGCCCGGCTGTCATGATGGTGATGAGCGCATCGCTGCGCTATGGCGCGCCAACCGCATTGATCCCTGCCGCGGGCGTGTCAGCCGCCAATCTTGTCTGGATCGCGCTGGCCGCGACGGGAATTGCCGCATTTGCTGCGCAAGCGCCGCTGGTTTTGTTGGTGCTGAAACTGGCGGGTATCTGCTTCATCGCCTGGCTCGCCTGGACGATGGCCACCGCAGACCCGCACCGACCCCGCGCCCGCGCAGATCAGGCGCCGGCAAAATCCAACCTGTTTGGTCGCGGCGTTGGCCTGCAATTGCTGAATCCGAACGCGCTCGTCTTCTTCGGGCTGTTGTTGCCCAGCTATTTCGATGCCGACCGGCCGGTTGTGCCACAGGCCTTGTTGATCATGGCCACCGTAACCGTCACTGAAATGTTCGGGCTCGCCTTCTATGCGTGGCTGGCGGACGCGATGAACCGCAAGTTCCAGTCACCCGCTTTCACGCAATGGTTCAATCGGCTCGCCGCGCTGGCCATGCTCGTCTCAGCCCTGTTCGCCGCCATCATGACCACGAACACCTGACGACACATCGAATCAGGGCTGAATCACTTCGAATCGGCCCGTTTGGGCGTTTCGCCAGTGAAGTTCACCATGCTTGATGGCAAACCAGGCGCCGTGCAGTTCCAACTCTCCGGCCTCAACAGCGCGCTTCACGAACGGGAACGACATCAAATTCTGGATCGAGGATTCGATGCCTTCCAGTTCCAGCGCGAATTGCGGGTTCACCGAGCCGCTATCGACAACGCGATCCCGGGCATCTTTCAAAAGTCGGACCCAAGGCGTCACAAACTCACCGATTTCCGGTGTCCCCTCCCCGGCCAGCGACGCTGCCACACCGCCGCATCCGCCATGCCCCATGACCACCACATGCTCCACCTTCAGAACATTGACCGCATATTCCAGCGCAGCGCTGACACCGTGCAAGCCGCCATCCGGTTGATAGGGCGGCACGAGATTGGCAACGTTGCGCACAACGAACAATTGCCCTGGGGCGGCATTGAAAATGTCGGATGGATCTGCGCGGCTGTCGGCGCACGCAATCATCATGAAGCTTGGGCTCTGCCCCTCGCCAAGTTCCCGATAGAGGGCAGCCTGCTCGGAATATGTTCCACGACGAAAGCGACGATATCCTTCGAGTAGTTCTTCAACCGATTTCATGAATCACCTCCTGTACAATCGATGCATTGACTAGTGCATATTGTCTAAGCGGCAAGAGAAATCGGAAGTTTGTTTACCACTTCGCCCTTATGTTTGCGGTCTTAAGGCTGTAGAAATCACAGCGTCCCACAAATCTGGAGTTGTTCATGCCCACGCCTACGGAGACCAGAAAGTCTTCCCGGAAGGGGCCGACGCGCAGCGAAGCGTCCAAGGCCGCCATTCTGGACGCAACCCGCACAGAAATGGCCGAGAATGGCTGGCGGGGGTTCAGCGTCGACGCCGTGGCCAAACGGGCGAGTGCCTCCAAACAGACCATCTACAAATGGTGGCCCTCCATCGGGGCCATGTGTGTCGATGCCTGCCTTGCGTTGATCCCGGACAGCCCGGACGGAGGACGCGACCCGCAGGAGCGGATCACGGCACTGATCGTGCCCTTGGAAGCCGCCGCCCGCACTGGCGCGGGCCATGCCGTCTTGCGCGTCGCGCTCTCTGCTGCTGCGGACGACAAGGATGCGGGTGAGCTGTGGCGCGCCTGGATGAACCGCGACATCCGTATGCCAATGCGCATGCTGTTGGCGGAATTGGCCGGAAAACGCGTGATTCGTCGCGAATTCGACCTTGATGAGGCGATTGAAGAGATGCTCGGGCCGCTCTGGCATCGCATCATGGTGATGAAAGCGCCCGTCCGCGAAGGCTTTTGCAGCGCGCAAGCAGCTGGCTTCCTGAAAGTCTACGCCGCAAGCTGAATTCCCTGATGGCGCGAGAATTGCAGTGATGTTTCCAAACAGATTGGAAACATCACATGTCCAATACGCCCTCGAAATGGGTCGATTATTCGACCGGCCTCTGCATTGCCCTGTTTGTGGTAACGCAATCCGTCCTGGCCATCGCTCCCCTCTCCGGCGGCACAAACTGGGCTCATCTCGTAGGGGCGTGGTCGGTTCCTATTGCCCTGCCAGTATTGTTCGCAATCGCTGGCATGCACCTGCCGCGTACGCTGTTCGGTTCGAAATCGACCTTTTTCGACCGGAAAGTGCTCAGATTCGTCTACTTCTATCTGGTCTGGATGGTTTTGCAGACCGTGGCGCTCCATATCATCGGCGCAGGCCCGCAAGGCTCTGGCCTTCTGGAAAGCCTCGCCCCTGGATTGGTGCAACCCGTTGCCGGACTGTGGATACTGCCACTTCTGGCCATGTTCGGTCTCGTCACATGGTTGGTGAGACTGCTGAAACCATCGAGAATCCTGTTGATCGCGGCATTGCTGCAAATCGCACATGCTGCCGGACTGGTTCAGACCGGCGCGCTCCTGATCGACGGCTTCGCGCAATATTTCGTGTTCTTCTTTGCTGGCTATCAGGGCGCGGGCCTGATGCGACAGTTCGCAACGCGCCTGCACAAGCGCACGTCGGACGTCAGCTCGGCCATCGCAATCTGGGCTGCCATCAACACCACGCTCGTCATTCAGGGCACGGCCACCCTGCCCGTGATCAGCCTGATCCTCGGACTGGCCGGTACTGTTTCCCTCATCGCGCTGGGCGTATTGCTGGCGCAGTCAGAACGCCTTCAGGTGCTGCATCATATGGGGCGCAACCATCTTGTGATCTATACGGGCTATTTCGTGCCCCTCGCGCTCGCGCAGGGCTTCCTGAGCGCCAGCAGCTTTGCGCCAGAGCCCGGTCTGACCAGTCTCGCCATTGCCATTGCCGGTATAACCGGCCCGCTTGCCCTGTATGGCCTGCTGCGCAGCACACCGCTCAAGGTACTTTACCGGCGTCCGAAGCGCTTCCGCCTCAAGGGCGCAGATGCACCGCGCGGACAGTTGATCGGCCAGTCCTACGACACGGCCGAAGAAGTCTGATCTGATTGGGAAGTACTCGTAGCGCACAGGGGCATACCAGTCGGTAGGCCCTGCCGGGTCTTACTTGGCGCGATGCCAGACCATCAGGGGATCAAACGCCCCGTTCTCTGCCGCGCGCTGAAGCTGATTGATCTGGTCGATCACCGGATTTGGTATCTCAGCCGCCATCGACTGCCCATATAGCGCATCGTCCAGACGGCAGATCTGTTCGAACAGCGCCTCTGAGCGGGTGACCAGGTCCAGGAAGCGCTCCGGCATGCCCAGCCCCTGCTGGGCGGCCGCGTCCAGCGCAGGTTCTTCGCGGGAAATCCGGTATTTGCGGGCCGCTGCCTCTTCGCGGCGCATTTCACCGTCGCGAACCGCTTTCTGCATGACCAGCCAGCTCGCCGCCTGCATCAGGCGCGTCGTCAGCTCCATGCTCCAGGCCGAATAGGTCAGGCCGGGCTCGCGTGGCAGCGTTTTGGCTGCTTCACGTCCAGGGCCATCCAGATAGGTCGCGGTTTCCTCGACAAGCGCCATGCCCCGCGCGAAAACCGTATCGAACAGCTTTCCGCCGGTGAACGCATCCTTGGAACCCGATTGGTCGTCTCGAGACGTATCTACCGCCATGAATCCTACCCCTATTCGCTGGCCGGAAATTTGGACTTTATCAATCCAGTCTTTCCGCCCACTTAATCGCCGCCCCCGAACAGGGCATCCGCTGCAGATTTCTGAGCCTTCTTCTTCTCGATCTCTGCTTCACAGGCCGCAATGCCTGCTTTCAGCGTCTCGATGCGGTCATGCAATTCCTGCACCGACATCTGCTCCAGCGTCTGGGGCGTGTTGACGAGGATCGGCTCTTCATCAAATGCGGCCATGGGGCGCGTCCTCCAATTCGTGCTACAGGCCATATCAAAGCAGAAACGCTGACCCGATGCGACTCTCGATTCAGGAAGGAAACACACGACAATGGCGACAGACATGATGAAGGCGGTGATTGCCGAAGACGGACAGCCCCTGACCCTCGGAGACTTTGAAAAGCCCGCGCTGAATTCTGGCGAGGTGCTGGTGAAAGTGGCGGCCTCCGGGCTGAACCGCGCCGATCTCGTCCAGCGCCGCGGCGCCTATCCGCCCCCCAAGGGCGCCTCTCCGATCATGGGCCTCGAAATCACCGGCACGATTGTCGAGATCGGCGAAGGCGTCAGCCGCTTCAAGACCGGCGACCGCGTCGCTGCCCTGCTTGCCGGCGGCGGCTATGCAGAATATGCCGCCGTGGACGAAGGCTCGCTTTTCCCAGTGCCAGACGGCATGGACATGGTTAACGCCGCCTGTTTCCCGGAAGCGCTGATGACGGTCTGGGCCAACGTGTTCGACCGCGTGAATCTCAAATCCGGCGAAGCATTCCTCTGTCATGGCGGCACCAGCGGCATCGGTGTCATGGCGCTGCAAATGGCCAGGCTGGCGGGCGCCTCCAAGATCTACGCCACCGCAGGATCAGAGGAGAAATGCACGCTGGCGAAAGAACTCGGCGCAGACCGCGCGATCAACTACAAGACCGAGGATTTCGAGACGGTCATCAAGGAAGATGGCGGCGTCGACGTCACGCTCGACATGGTCGGCGGTGACTATATCCAGAAGAACATCTCGGTTTCGAAACCCGACGGGCGCATCATCAACATCGCTTATATGAACGGCTTCACTGCAGAACTGAATTTCGCCCCGGTCCTGATGAAGCGCCTCACCCTCGCCGCCACCACGCTGCGCGCCCGACCGGTAGACGAGAAGCGCCGCATCCGCGACGCGGTGGAGAAGGATTTCTGGCCACACGTCGTATCGGGCAAGATCCGGCCCGTTCTGGAACAGGCCTTTCCCGTCGCAGACGCCGAAGACGCGCAAGCCCTGATGGCCAAAGGCGGCCACTCCGGCAAGATTGTGCTGGTCTGGTGAGCCATGCGGCTTTCAATTTGTCGGACAAGACATTATAAGGATCCCAAGGTTTAAGGCACGTCCGAACCCGACCGCCCGGCACGATGTGTCGGGCGGCTGCATTTCTGGCGGCCATTTCATTCAGGGAGATCCCCATGTCCGATATTCTGATGCCAAAGGCGACGGCCGTCTGGCTGCTCGACAATACCAGCCTCACCTTCAACCAGATCGCGGCGTTCTGCGGCCTTCACTATCTGGAAGTCAAAGGCATCGCCGATGGTGATGTTGCCGAAAACATGCGCGGCGTGGACCCGATCGCCGGTGGCATGCTGTCCCGCGAGGAAATCCGCCGCGGTGAGGAAGATGACGGCTATACGCTGAAGAAAGCGGCCTCCAAGATCGCCCATATTCCACAGCCAAAGCGCAAGGGCAGCCGCTACACGCCGGTTATCCGCCGTCAGGACAAGCCGGACGCCGTGGCCTGGTTCATTCGTAACCACCCGGAAGTCTCCGATGCGCAAATCTCCAAACTGATCGGCACTACCAAGTCGACCATCAACAATGTGCGCGACAAGAGCCACTGGAATTCGGCCAATATCCGCCCGGTTGACCCGGTGACGCTGGGCCTGTGCACGCAAATCGAGCTGGACGAAGTGATCGCGAAGTCCGCTGACAAGCGTCGCAAGCTGGAAGCGGAAAAAGCCGAGAAATTCGAAGGCCCCGGCCTCGCCCCGGCCCAGGATGACGCCGCGGCCTATGAATCAGACGACAGCGACAGCACGTCCAATGACGATGTGTCCGCCGACGACATCTTCAAGAATTTCAGCTAGGCTCCGCCTGGCAGACCCAAACCATAAAGGCCGGCCACTGAGCCGGCCTTTTTTATTGGGGGCAACTTGTCCCTGTCCATGTCTGCCTCGCCGGAAAGGCGACGTGTGTGGATTAGGGCTTGCCCTCTCCTCCCGCAGGCCCCTGCGAAAGCAGGGCTCATCCCTGAAAGTTCGTCTCTCGCCAGTTCATCCTTCGACTTCGCTCAGGATGAGTCTGGTCTTTGCTGTACTTTGTGAGCGCTCATGCTGAGCGAAGTCGAAGCACGGGCGCGGGCTCTGCGCCCTAACGGCGGGAGGCCCCGGCATACGCCGGGGAGGCAGTGTTTGGCGGCAAGTGACCTCCCCCAATCCGTCTGATAGCCTCCCACCCCATACTCACCTCCTGCCCTTGCGGGAGCCGGATCAGGTGCCGTTCTGGTTGTGGGGTCAGGGACAGGATGGGCTTTGCGGGAGGTGTACGGTCCTGCACGGCCCTAGGCAGGTCAGGCCAGGGTGAGCTTGCGAAGGCAAGTTGGGAATCCGCCTCGTCCGGACGCACGGGAGTAAGGCCTCCCCGGATGCGCCTTTCGTGTGAAAAGCACGGAGGAATCGTTCGCGCGGTGCCGGTAACGAAGACCCGGGATCTTGGGCCCTTTCGAGGTGTCCGCTGAAGACCCTGTCCGGCGCGGCGGGCGGTAACGCTCCATTCCGTAGCCATCTACAAATCATCTGGCGGAGCGCCACGGGGCCCGCCGCGCTGTCGGTTCCATCAGGGGCCGGGAATACGGGATACCCGGACGGTGAGAGCCAGTCCGGCTTTGGGCGCTGAGAGCGACGCGCCTGCGGTCTTTTGAAGCTGAGAATACACATTTTCGTATCTTTAAAGACGTTTTCAATACAGCCATACAATCATGATGATCCGCACTATCTTCCTCATGCTTGCCTTCACCCTGGCGGGCCTCGGCCTGCCCGCCTCAGCCCAACTCACCAGCGGCATTTCCGGACCGGAAGTGTCCGAAGGGAAACGAGCCGCAGGGTACCGCGCCGCCTATGACCCGGACTCGAACGGTCTGGCTCAGCGTGTGCACGCCGACTATGCGCTGAATGGACGTATGCTCGTTCGGGGCGTGATTCATGCCCGCAAAACGGACGCCGAAACAGTTGATTTTGACTATGCCCAAGCCGAGTTGCGATGGCAGATGACGCCCGATGGTGCGCGCTGGGCGTCTGGTCTGCGGTTTGACGCCCGGCTGCGCGACAATGACCGGCCCGGCCAGGTCTCCCTGCACTGGTTGAACCAATTCCGTCTATCAGACACGCTCACAGCGCGGTTCACGGCGATTGGCACTGTCCAGACCGGCTCAAACCGGCAATCTGGCACCTTTCTGCAAACGCGAGGCGACCTCGGCTGGGCGATTGCCCCGGACATTGATGTCGGCGCGGAGCTCTACAATTCCTTCGGGCGGACAAGCGATATCCTCCCCCTGTCCGAGCAAAACCACCAGATCGGCCCATTTGCCGACCTGCCGCTCACCGACAGCCTGTCACTGCGCACCAGCGCCCTGTTCGGTGTCACGTCCGGGTCGCCCGATGCCACCTTCCGGGTTTTCCTGACCCAGGATTTCTGACACCCAAGAAGTGGCTCGCCACACGCAGACCATTACGGTAAACGTGTTTTTAATGCAGACGAAGGACGGGTAAGTCCGCCATGGATCGCGAAACCAAATTGGCCATCTCAGGCGCGGCCATCGCAAGGCGGGATCAGAAGCGTCGGGGACATGACGCCTCTGGCGGCAGAACCAGAAAGGGGTCTTTTATGCGCGCAATCTTCGGAATTTTTCCGCTGCTGGTCATTCCGGTAGCGCTCTACAATCTTCTCGCCGTCGGATTTGGCGGATCGGTAGAAACGGCGAATGAGTTTGGCGAGATCATCCGTTCGGATGCAGCGCCGATTCTCGGCCTGCTCAGCGACCGGTTTATCGGCCTGCCGATGATTTCCGGCGTCGAATGGGTCCTGACCAAAGGAGACGCCATTGTCCTGTTGGCCGTGATTTTCCTGTTCCTGGAAATCCTGAAGTCGACCTCAACCGGCACGGCGACGATCATCAATCACGCGGTTTCGATGATCCTCTTCATCGTCTGCCTGATCCAGTTCCTGTTGCTGCCGAATTTTGCAACGTCGACCTTCTTCATCCTGATGTCGATGACGTTGCTGGATGTGCTGGCAGGCGTCGTGGTCACGATCGTCTCCGCCCGACGCGACTTTGGCGTGGGCGATATCTAGACCTGTTTCAAAATGAACCAGTTTTGAGAGCCCGCACCGCGGGCTCTTTTTCCGTCCGGCCTCAATCCTTGCTGTAGAGGTCAGACAATTGCTTCTGGATCGCGGCCATCTGGGCCTGCATGTTGGCCAGCGCCTCGGCCTGGTATTCCATCATCGGATTTGCGGCAGGCGCGGCTTTTTCGGCGCTTTTGAGCGTCGGCATGAACAGTTTCATCGCCTCTTCGAACATGGCCATGTTTCGTTTGGCCTGCTGCTCGAAGGCATTCATCGGATTGGCCGCCTTGCGCCATTCCTTCTGCGCCTCGGTGAAGCTGTTCATCGACATCTCCAGATAGGACGGCAGGAAAGCCTGCGCGCCGCCACCATAGAAGCCGATCAACTGGCGCAGGAAATTCAACGGCAAAGCCCCTTCGCCCTTCGTCTCGTTCTCGAAGATGATCTGCGTCAGGACCTGACGCGTCAGATCCTCTCCGGACTTTGCATCGCGCACTTCAAAGTCACGCCCTTCGCGGACAAGTTCCGAGAGATGGTCGAGCGTCACGTAAGAGGAAGTCGACGTGTCGTAGAGTCGACGGTTCGCGTATTTCTTGATGATGATCAGATCGTCTGATCCGTTTCCCTTGGCCATGTCCTGCCCTCTGCTTCTCAATTCGTCGAAGCAATTATTGTGCTATGCAGCAAGTCTTGCACAAAAATTGCCCGTGACCAATCCGCTATTGCTATCGCACCGGTGGAATGGCTAGCTGATGGCGTCAAACGACACGGGAGGAAATGTGTTATGGCGAAAGTAGCTTTGGTTACTGGCGGTACGCGCGGAATCGGTCGCGCAATCAGCGAAACCCTGAAAGCAAAAGGCTTTGCGGTCGCAGCAAATTTTGCGGGCAATCAGCAGGCCGCCGATGAATGCGCGAAAGAGCTGGGCATCAAATGTTACAAGTTCGATGTGGCCGACTATGACGCGGTCGGCGCGGGCCTCGCGGAGATCGAAAAGGATCTCGGGCCTGTCGATGTGGTCATCAACAATGCCGGCGTCACGCGAGACGCGCCCTTTCACAAGATGACCCGCGAACAATGGCAACAGGTGATGGATATCGACCTGACATCCGCCTTCAATGTCACCCGTCAGGTTTGGGAAGGCATGCGTGAGCGCGGCTGGGGCCGCGTTATCAACATCTCATCCATCAACGGTCAGAAGGGCCAGTTTGGTCAGGCAAACTATTCCGCCGCCAAGGCCGGTCTGATTGGCTTCAGCAAGGCGCTCGCACAGGAAGGCGCCAAAAAGGGGATCACCGTGAACACGGTCTGCCCCGGATACATCGACACAGAAATGGTCCAGGCCGTTCCGGAAAAGGTCCTTGAGGGGATCATCGCGGCGATCCCTGTCGGCCGCCTTGGCAAGGCCGAAGAGATCGCCTCGATGTGCGCCTATCTCGCCAGCGATGAAGCCGCCTTCATCACTGGTGCGACAATGACCGTGAACGGCGCGCAGTACATAGCGAGCTAGAGACTCAGCGTGATCTTGCCGAAATGCTGCTGGCTTGCCTGATGGGCAAAGGCATCAGCAATTTCGGCAAGCGGGAAGTCCTTGTCGAGGACCGGCTTGATGCCATTGGCCTCGATCGCGGCAATCATGTCCTCCTGATGCCGCCTGGATCCGACAGTAATCCCGGACAGGGTAATGTTCAGGGAGAACAAAGCGGCGGTGGGCACTTCACCCGCCACGCCAGTCAAAACACCAATGAGGGAGATATGCCCACCCGGACGCGAAGCTGTAATCGATTGGGCCAGTGTGCCCGGTCCGCCGATCTCGACGACCTCATCAACACCGCGGCCTCCGGTGATCGCCTTTGCCGCCTTCCCCCAGTCGGGCGTGTCCTTGTAGTTGATAACGTGATCCGCCCCCAAGTCCTTCAGGCGTTCCAGCTTGACGTCTGAGGACGAAGTCGAAATCACACGGCACCCTGCGGCCTTGGCGAATTGCAGTGCAAAGATGGAAACACCGCCTGTGCCCTGGGTCAGAACCCAATCACCGGGCTTCACTTTCGCTTCGACCATCAGGGCGCGCCATGCCGTCAGCGCCGCGCAAGGGAGCGTCGCAGCTTCACGATAAGAGTATCCTTCCGGCATACGCGTGAATGCGGTTTCCGGCGCAGCGACAAGTTCCGCGCCACACCCGTCGGCGCCATCTCCGGGAACACTTGCAAAGCCAGCGGCTTCAATCTCGCCAGCTTGCCAGTTCGGGAAGAAGAGCGACAGCACCTTGTCACCGGGCTTGTACTTCGTCACGCCCTCGCCAACTTCAACGACTTCTCCGGCGCCATCCGACATCGGAATGCGTCCATCATCTGTGGGGATCCCCCCCATGACGACAACAAAATCGTGATAGTTCAAACTGCTCGCATGAATACGAACAAGGATCTCTCCGGCCTTCGGCTTCGGGTCTGGACGGTCTTCAATCACCAGATTGCCGGGGCCTCCGGGCTTCTTGACGGCAGCAACTTTCATCTTGGTCTCCTCCTGAATTTTCAACAGGGGAGCTATGCCTCCGCTACGGAAGTCAAGCGATCCGGGAAATCCGTTTCGGTCAAGCTGTCAGCCGCGCTTCCCTCAAGGCCTTGCGCCGGACTTTCCCGGCATCGTCCCGAACCGGGTCAGACACGAATTCAAAACTCTTAGGAATTTTGTAGCGAACAAGATGCTCGTTCAGATGCGCAAGCATGGATGCGTCATCAACCGCGCCGTCTGGCCGGTCGATAATCGCATGGAGACGCGCGCCCATATCCTCATCCGGCAAGCCGATGACGGCCGAAGATCGCACACCGGGATAGGCATCAATCGCGGCCTCGACTTCGGCCGGATAAATGTTTGCACCGCCGGAAAGGATCATGTCGGACAGTCGATCTGTGAGATAGAGATATCCATCAGCATCCATCCAGCCAAGATCGCCCAAACTCTCCCAGCCGCCATCAATCGCTTTTGCTTCCGCGCCGATGTATCGGTAGGTGGAACCCTGCCCCGTGAGGGGGCGCAGGAAAACTTCACCAACCTCGCCCGCGGGCACAGCTTGCCCAGTCTCATCGACGATCTTGATCTCACATGCCTCAACCGGTCGACCGACCGAGCCCTTATGCTCCAGCCATTCATCACCCCGGATCATGGTTGTGCCCTGCCCTTCCGTTCCGGCATAGAGTTCCCAAATGACCTCTGCTCCGAGCCAATCGATGAAACACTCCTTCAGCCAGGCAGGGCATGGCGCAGCAAGATGCCAGAGCGTCTTCAGACAAGATATGTCATACTTTGTACGGACGTCTTCTGGCAGCGACCAGATACGGCGCATCATCGTCGGCACCATGTACACAATGTCGATCTGGACGCGCTCAATCGTCTCAAGGGTTTTCTCGGCATCGAAACGCGTCGTGATGGCTACAGTACACCCTCGGAACAAAGCCGTCATGGCCCAGACAAAGGGCCCGTTATGATAGAGCGGCCCCGGGACCAGCATTGCACCCTGCTGCTGGATTTCCAGAAAAGGAAGCTCCGTATCCCACGCTGCAGGCTGGGCCGACACGATCAGTTTGGGGCGACCAGTAGATCCACCACTGGTCATGGCCTTGAGTGAGGCAGCTGTGCGCTCTGGTAGCGCGTCGTCAGAGACGGCGGCATCCGGTTCAAAGCCCAGTGGCACGGACGGCGTCCCTTCATATTCTCCCGGCTGAACGCCTATGATCAGCGATGGTTTGCCAAGCTCAATGATCTGGTCGCGCTCATGTCTGGGAAGCTTCGCGGAAATAGGCTGCGGTGTTGCGCCAAGTTTCCAGACTGCGAAACAGGCCGAGAAAAACTCAATACTGTTCGGCAGGGCAATGGTGACGAAATCGTCCTGTTTCACACCCAAGGCTTCATATGCGCGTGCCAACCGGTTCGTGGAGGCGTCCAGATCTGCCCACGAAATGGCGTCGCCTTCGTGATCGATCGCAACACGGTCGGGCTGCTGCTCTGCCCAGAAACTCAAGATGCGTGATAGAGACAGAACTGGCATTGGATTTCCTCGCTTTCATATATCCGCGCGCTTCAGCAGGCGGTGGAAACCCTCCCAGAACTCCTGTCTACGGTCTTCGGTTTCCATTAGAATTTCATGCATCGCCCCTTCGACGACCACATGTTCGCAATCTGGCAGCTTGGCGCAAATCTTCTCATGTGACGCATTGTCGACAAGTTGCTCTTCTTCAGCGGACGCGACAAACACCGGAATGGTTACTTGCTGCAACGTCTTCGGCTTTGTGAATGTATCGAGAATGTTCAGCGATGCGCCAAGCCATCCCCAGGTCACGGGGCCAAGCTCCAGATCCGGTCGCGCCTCGATCAGGGCGCGCTGCATTTCCCAATGCTTCTTGTCATGGGTCACAATATTGGTTTCGAATGTTTCCGGCGGTCCGGGCTGGATAGCGTAGTCACCGGCGCGCCCTGTCGCGCGCATGGCCCAGACGAGATATCGCATTCCAAGAAAACGTGACTTCAGCCCCCACATGGGTGCGCAGAATGCCGCCGCATCGACCTTGACCAATCCCTGCGAAATGGTCGCCAGCGCGATCGCGCCGCCCATGGAGTGCGCGAGCGAAACATGAGGCCGCGGCAGCCGCTCTTGAAGACTTTCCAGACCGTTCGCAAGCGCCCCCATGAACGTCTCGAACCGGTCAATGTGTCCCTTCTTCGTATCGTCCAGCAATCGCTCCGACAGGCCCTGGCCCGGCCAGTCCAGGATGACAACGGCAAAGCCCATCTCCTGTAACTCGCGCCCGACCTCGAAGTATTTCTCGATGAATTCCGTTCGCCCCGGACAAACGATCACCGTACCGCGAGGATTCGATGCAGACAGGGCTGGCGCGATACACGCTCTGAGATTGCGCCCGCCACTTCCCTTGAACCAGACAATCTCTGCGCCATCCGGCGGAGGATTTCCCGGGATCAGAACGAAGGAATCGTCGAGGATGTGAGGGGCCGTCGTCATGCAAAGCGTCCAAATATAAAGAGGCCGCCCAAGGTTTCCCCGGACGGCCACTGAGATCAAGTTCGTTTCAGCGTGATTAGCTGAACTTCTTCATCAGGTTCTGCAGCTGCATGGCGACAGACATGTCACCTTCAACTTTCAGCTTGCCCTGCATGAAGGCCATTGTCGGGTCCATGGCACCTTCGGAAATCTTCACGAAGTCGTCCCAGTTGACCTTGATGGTGGCGTCGGCGTCTGAGTCGGAATTGTCGGCCTTGCCGGCCACGCCGTCGATGAACAGCTTGCCAGCGTCACCGAAATCGAATTTCACCTTCTTGGTGAAGTCGCCGCCAGCCTCGACTGCGGAGTCGGCTTTCGAAGTAAGTTCTGCGAGATCCATTGAAATCCTCCTTGAATGGACTTGAGGCGATAAAGCCGATCCTGACAGCGAATGGCAAGACTTCAACGGCGACATTTCCTTGATTTGATTCAGCTGTTGCGGGGAATCGGAGAATTGCTCAGGTTTTGAAATCCGCTTGACCTAGCGTAGCGGAAGCATGGAAATTCACGCGCATGAGTTGGCAAAAATCGATTGAAGAATTGCGTCGGCGCGAACGGCTGGCAGAGAAAATGGGCGGCGAAGAGCCCGTATCCCGACAACGAGGACGCGGAAAACTGACGGTCCGCGAGCGGGTCGCGTTCCTGGCCGATCCCGGCAGCTTTCACGAAATCGGCAAGATCGCTGGCAATGCAACCTATGGCGCAGACGACGAATTGGAGCATTTTACGCCCTCGAACTCAGTTATGGGCCGGGCGCAGTTGAACGGGAAATCCACGGTCATTCTGGCCGATGATTTCACCGTCCGCGGCGGGGCCGCTGATGCATCAATCTGGCAAAAGATGGTGCAGGCCATCAAGATGGCAGCCGAATACCGCCTGCCTCTGGTGCAGATGATTGACGGCACGGGCGGCGGCGGATCGGTAAAGATGCTGGAAAAGGATCCGCGCACATACATCCCGGAGACACCAGGCTGGAACGAAATCACTCACGGTCTGACACAGGTTCCGTTCGTCTCCCTCGCGCTAGGCCCGTGTGCTGGTATGGGCGCAGGCCGGGTCGCCGCCAGCCATTTCTCTGTCATGGTGAAAGAGCTGAGCCAGGTATTCGTTGCTGGCCCGCCAGTTGCCATTGCGCTTGGGGAAGATGTCACCAAGGAAGAAATGGGTGGTTGGAAAATCCAGGGGCAGAACGGAACCGTCGACAATGTGGTGAATTCGGAAGCCGAGGCGTTCGAAACAGCCCGTCGCTTCCTGTCCTATCTCCCAGCCTCCGTGCACGAACTTCCGGAACGGGAACAGCCGAAGGATACCCCCGACCGACGCGAAGAAAGTCTGATCTCCATCGTCCCAACAGATGGCAAGACACCCTACAAGCCGCGCAAGATCGTCGAGGCGACAGTCGACAAGGGCAGCTTCTTCGAAATCGGCCATGATTGGGGCCGCGGTATCGTTTGCGGTTTCGCGCGGCTGGACGGGTATCCAGTCGGCATTCTCGCTGGCGACCCATTTTTCCTTGATGGTGCCTGGACGGCGGATGTTTGCGACAAGGTCGCGCGCCATATGGATCTGTGTTCGCAGTTCCACCTGCCCGTCGTCCACTTCGTGGATTGTCCCGGCTTTGCGGTCGGCGTGAAGGCGGAAACGGCGGGCGTTACCCGCGCCGGCGTGCGTGCCATGACCGCGATCTATCAGGCAGACGTTCCTGTCTGCTCTGTGGTTATCCGCAAGGCCTACGGCTTGGCCGGGTCTGCCATGATGAACCAGAGCCGTACCAAATGGCGCTATTGCTGGCCGAGCGGTGACTGGGGCAGCTTGCCCATGGCAGGCGGCATCGAAGCGGCGTTCCGCAAGGAACTGGCCGAAGCCAAAGACCCCGAAGCTCTGAAAGCCCAGCTCTACAAGAAGTTCGACGCGATCCGGTCTCCCTTCCGCACGGCAGAGTCTTTCTATGCTGAGGAAATCATCGACCCGCGCGATACGCGCCCCCTACTCGTGGACTTTATCCACCACGCCTGGCGAACGCTGGAGCCCGGAGAAAGACGCATTGGGTTTCGTCCCTGACACCCTGCCTGATTTCCAACCTGATCTTGCCATTTTGCTGGTTTCATGTGGAAGTCCGCACGGACGTGGAGGGACCAGATGAAACTCAAGATACCAACATTCACAGCCGCAGCGCTCTTGCTCGCGGCATGCGGCGGGCCAAGCGGGGAGCCAATCGAACGCTCCAGAATGTCTGCCCCGGCAGCTGCTCCGATGATGGAGCAGGACATGGCCGTGGGCGAGGCCTTCTCCAAATCGGGCACCGATGGCGCGCCAGTTGACGACGTTGCGCAACAATACATTGCCTATTCGCATTCCCTCGGACTGCGCCTGCCAGTCAAACAGATTGAACCAGTGATGCAGGGGCATGTAGCCGCCTGCAACGCCGCAGGACCATCCGTCTGCATCGTCACAAACTCCTGGTTCAACACCTATTCCGAAGATGAGGCGTCTGGATCGCTCCAACTACGCGCGACACCTGACTGGATAGAAACATTCCTCAACGGCATTGACGAAGAAGCCGAGCAGGCGAACGGAGACGTCACGAACCGCCAGACGACGGCTGAAGACCTCACCGTTTCCATTATTGACACCGACGCCCGGCTGAATGCTCAACAGACTTTGCAAAAACGTCTGGAGGAATTGCTCGCCAATCGAGACGGAGAACTCGGCGACCTTCTGGCGACCGAGCGGGAACTGGCAAGGGTGAATGGTGAGATCGACTCTCTGAAATCTTCGCTCAAAGCATTGATGTTGCGCGTGAACATGAGCCAGCTCAGCGTGAACTACGAGACAAAACGCAATCCAGTTTCTCAAAGTGCACTCTCGCCAATTGGAAATGCGTTTGGAGACTTCTTCTACAATCTATCCAGCGCCCTCGCCGCCGTAATCACTGCCTTTGCGGTCGGGCTGCCGTGGTTGATCCTGATCGGTGTCTTCCTATGGATCTGGCTCAAACTGGTCTGGCCCCGGATACGGCGGAAGAAACCTCAATAGCGAAAAAGCCCCCGGATCGCCCCGGGGGCTTTTTCATCAGGCCTATGCCAGTGCTTTCTTCCTGGACTTGGGCTTCGTGTCGCCCAACAGAAGATGCGCAATTTCCTTTGGCACGATCATCAAGATCTCTCGGGTCGTTGTTTCCCAATTCTCGAGCAGGTCCTTCGCACGCAGAGATTTGGTCCGCTTGAAATGTTCTTCGATGAGGGCCTTCGCTTCAGCGATATGATCCGCTTTCATCTCGGCAAGCGGATACCAATCAATGGCTTCCGGGTTGGCCATCTTCTCAAACTGATTGTCTGGATCCCAGATATAAGCCGTTCCACCCGTCATACCGGCGCCGAAATTGTCACCAACCGGCCCAAGAATGACGGCCTTTCCGCCTGTCATGTACTCACAACCGTTTGCGCCACAGCCTTCGATGACCGTCACAGCACCGGAGTTTCGAACCGCGAAGCGAACACCCGCCGTCCCAGCCGCGAACAGCTTGCCAGCCGTCGCGCCATAGAGACAGGTATTCCCGATGATCGCATCACCGGCGCGATTGCGCTCCTTCGGCCGTGGAGAGACAACGATGGAGGCTCCTGACAAACCTTTGCCCACATAGTCGTTCGCATCGCCAATGACTTCCAGCAAAAGACCCTGTACGGAAAACGCACCGAGTGACTGGCCTGCTGAGCCTTCAAGGCGGATATGCAGGCGGCCTTCGGGCAAGGCTTGCATACCGAACTTGCGCGTGATGGCAGAGCTCGACCGCGCGCCAATACCGCGCATCGTATTCTGAACGCCGTATTCCAGCTGCATTTTCTCACCACGTTCGAAGAATGGTTCGGCATCGCGCAGGATTTGGGCATCCAGCGTATCCGGAACTTCTTCCCGACGGTTCGGCTGATAGATGACCGGCGTTTCTGTATCGACCTGCACCAGAAGCGGGTTGAGATCGAGATCGTCCAGATGCGTGGAACCACGGCTGACCTGAGTCAGGAGATCTGTCCGCCCGATCGCTTCGTCCAGCGATTTCAGGCCGAGAGATGCCAGAATTTCGCGCACGTCTTCGGCGATGAAGCTCATCAAATTGACGACTTTATCCGGAGACCCGGTAAAGTGCGCACGCAGAGCTTCATCCTGAACACAAACGCCAACCGGGCATGTGTTCGAATGACATTGGCGGACCATGATGCAGCCTATGGCGACGAGCGCGGCCGTGCCGATACCGTATTCTTCCGCACCCAACATGGCCGCAATCACAATATCCCGGCCGGTGCGCAGGCCACCATCTGTCCTGAGCGTCACCTTGTTACGCAGATTGTTGAGCGACAGGATCTGGTGCCCTTCAGCCAGGCCAAGCTCCCAAGGCAGGCCCGCATATTTGATCGAGGTCTGAGGGCTTGCACCGGTACCACCAATTCCGCCTGCAATCAGAATGACATCTGCCTTTGCCTTCGCAACCCCGGCGGCAACCGTGCCGACACCCGATTGGGCAACCAGCTTCACGCAGACACGTGCCTCTGGGTTGATCTGCTTGAGATCATAGATCAGCTGCGCGAGGTCTTCGATCGAATAGATATCATGATGCGGCGGTGGCGAAATCAGCGTCACGCCCGGCGTTGCGTGGCGAAGTTTCGCGATGAGTTCCGTCACCTTGAAGCCAGGCAGCTGGCCGCCTTCACCCGGCTTCGCACCCTGGGCGATCTTGATCTCGATTTCTCGGCATTGGTTCAGATATTCCGCCGTCACACCAAATCGACCAGATGCGACCTGCTTGACTGCAGAATTCATATTGTCGCCATTTGGAAGAGGACGGAACCTCGCACGGTCTTCGCCGCCTTCCCCGGAAACGGATTTCGCGCCGATACGGTTCATGGCAACATTCAACGTACCGTGCGCTTCCGGACTGAGGGCGCCCAAAGACATGCCCGGTGTCACGAAGCGCTTGCGAATCTCATTAATCGACTGAACGCTGGATACCGGAACCGGCGCCCCGGCAGGCTTGAAGTCCAGCAAGTCACGCAATTGAATCGGGTCGCGCGAGTGAACAGCCTCCACATATTTGCGATAGATGGAATAATCGCCGCGGTCACACGCAGCCTGAAGCGTATGGATCAGATTTCCATCCAAGGCATGCGGCTCTTCGGATGCACGCAAGCGGTAAAAGCCACCCACGGGAAGCGAAACCACGTCCTCATCGAATGCGGCCTCGTGTCTGACGAGCGCATTCTCTTCAAGGCCCGCAAGCCCGAGCCCGGAAATCCGGCTGCTCATGCCTGGGAAGTAGTCCGCCACGAGTGCGCGGGAGAGACCCAATGCCTCGAAATTATAGCCACCGCGATAAGACGAGATTACGGAAATGCCCATCTTGGACATGATCTTCAACAACCCGCCCTCGATGGCTTTCTTGAAGTTCAGCACGCATTCATTGAGATCGAGATCCCCGAACAGCCCTCTTGCATGGCGGTCGGCGATGATATCTTGCGCCAGATAGGCGTTCACACACGTTGCACCGACACCAATCAGAACAGCAAAATAGTGCGTGTCTAGACATTCTGCAGATCGCACCGTGATGGAGCAGAACGTCCGTAGACCCTGGGCTACGAGATGAGAGTGAACCGCGCCCGTCGCAAGGATCATCGGGATGGCGATCTTATCAGCAGACTGATGCTGATCGGTCAGAATGATGTGCTCACGACCTTCACGTACCGCATCTTCCGCTTCCTGACGGATACGGCTGAGGGCGTTCTTGAGAGCTGTGCCGTCGCCGGCCGCATCAGACTCGTCGAACGTACAGTCGATTTCTGCGGTCCCGACACCCAGCCGATCGATCAACCGGTCATACATCCCGTTGGTGAGAACCGGGCTCTCCAGCACAAACACTTCCTGCTGGGATTTATCCGTGTCCAGCACGTTTCCGAGATTCTTGAAGCGGGTCTTCAAGCTCATGACGCGTTCTTCACGCAGCGGGTCAACAGGCGGGTTTGTCACCTGGCTGAAATTCTGCCTGAAGAAATGACTCATTGGGCGATAGGAGTATGACAGCACGGCTGTCGCCGTGTCATCACCCATAGAACCGATGGCCTCCTTGCCACCCTCTGCCATCGGCGACAGGATGAGCTCCAACGTCTCAAGCGTGTATCCCGCCGCGGTCTGACGTCGCAGCAGGTCTTCCTTGTTGAACATCAGTGGCTCGGGCCCTGGTCCGATTTCCGGCTCGAGTTCTGTGACAGCCTTGAGCCAGTCTTCGTAAGGCGCCTTGCCCGCCAGCAGGTCTACAAGCTCACCATGCTCATAGAATTTGCCGGTCTTGAGGTCCGCCGCAATCATGCCGCCGGCCTGAATCAGGCCGCGCTTCGTCACTTCGTGATCGCCAAGCGGACACATGCCAGCTTCCGACCCGACAGCCAGAATACCGTCCGCCGTCAACGCATAGCGCAGAGGGCGCAGACCATTCCGATCAAGGCCAGCGATTGCCCAACGGCCATCATAAGCCGCGATGCCAGCCGGGCCATCCCACGGCTCCATCACGGAATTGCAGTAATCGTACAGAGCCTGATGCGACGTGGGCATCACGGAATCGCGTTTGGACCAAGCTTCAGGAATAAGCATGGCTTTTGCCATCGGAGCTGAGCGCCCCGATTTGCAGAGGATTTCGAAGACCGCATCCAATGCCCCGGAATCTGATGTGCCATCCGGAATAACCGGCTTCACGTCGTCGACATGGCCACCAAATGCCTCGGACACCATGCGGATTTCATGGCTCTTCATCCAGTTCTTGTTGCCGCGAACCGTATTGATCTCGCCATTATGCGCAATCATTCGGAAGGGCTGTGCCAATGACCATTGGGGAAAGGTGTTGGTCGAGTAGCGCTGGTGATAAATTGCGAAGGCAGAGACGAACCGTTCGTCTTTCAGATCCAGATAAAAATTGTCGATATCCTGAGCAAGGAACATGCCCTTGTAGATCAGGGACGAGTGGCTGAGCGAACAAACGTAGAAAGATGGAATGGCCGCTTCGCGGGCACGGCGTTCAATCCGCCGGCGGCAGATATAAAGCGCACGCTCCAGGTCTTCGGGGCTGCGTCCCATCGCGTCACGGAACATGATCTGTTCGATTGCCGGGCGTGTGTCTTTCGCCTTCTGACCGATAACGGTCACATCGACCGGCGGCTGACGCCAACCATAGATGTAGAAGCCGAAATGCAGGACTTCAGTCTCCACCAATGTCCGCGCAGCTTCCTGCGCTGCAAAATCCGTTCGTGGCAAGAAGATCTGGCCAACACAGATCGGGTCATCTGTTGGGTTATGGCCCGTGCGCGTGACATGTTCCCGGAAGAAATCCTGAGGCACTTCCACGCGAATACCGGCGCCATCGCCTGTCTTGCCGTCAGCATCCACTGCTCCGCGGTGCCAGACATTTTTCAGAGCCTCGATGCCCATCTCAACGATTTCGCGGCGCGGCTTGCCATCCAACGCAGCCACCAGGCCAACGCCACACGCATCGTGTTCGAACTCGGGGTCATAAGCATGGCCGTCGATCAAGCGCTGACGGTTGGCTTCATACTGCTTTACATAATCTGACATGTATTTACTCCGCCGCCACTTTAGAGGCGCGCTCTTGTGCTTTCATCGCCTTGTGCATTGCGTCCGCTGCGTCACGGCCATCCTTGATGGCCCAAACGACGAGCGATGCTCCGCGTACGATATCGCCCGCGGCGTAAACACCCGGCAGGCTGGTTTCCATTGTGGCGTAATCGACCCGCACCGCGCCCCAACGGTTCACGGTCAACGTCTCTTCTCCAAACAGCTCTGGCAGGTCTTCCGGATCAAAGCCAAGCGCCTTGATGACCATGTCGGCCTTCAGGTCAAAGGTTTCACCGGTCTTCACCGGAGACTGGCGACCGGACGCATCAGGCTCACCCAGTTTCATGCGGCTAGCCCGCACGGCTTTCAGCTTGCCGGCTTTTGTATCGAGAATTGCCTCCGGTGACGCGAGCCATTCGAACGTGACACCCTCTTCTTCTGCGTTCGCCACTTCCCGTTGGCTCCCCGGCATGTTGGCGCGGTCCCGGCGATAGAGGCACGTGACGCTCTTTGCCCCTTGGCGAATGGCAGTCCGGACACAGTCCATTGCGGTATCGCCGCCTCCGATCACCACAACTCTTTTCCCATCGGCGTTCAGGGTCCCATCATCATAGGCTGGGACAGCGTCGCCAAAATTCTTGCGATTGGAAGCGGTCAGGTATTCCAGCGCCGGGAAAACGCCTTCATTGCCACTACCGGGGCATTTCAGGTCCTTCGCCTGGTACACGCCGGTCGCGATCAGAACCGTGTCATGTTCTTCGCGCAGGGTCGCGAGAGAAACAGTCTCCCCGACGCGCGTATTGAACTTGAACGCGATGCCGGAATCTTCCAGCCGTTTGATGCGACGCTCGACGACATCTTTCTCAAGCTTGAAGCCCGGAATACCGTAGACCAGCAGACCACCCCCGCGATCATACGCATCATACACGACAACTTGGTAGCCTTTGCGGCGCAGCTGTTCCGCCGCCGCCAGACCCGCCGGGCCAGCGCCTATAATGCCTGCCGATTGAGCCCGCTCCCGCGGTGGCTTGATAGGAGTTACCCAGCCCTGCTCCCAGGCATTGTCTGTGATATATTTCTCGATCGAGCCGATTGTCACGGTGCCGTGACCGGACTGCTCGATTGTACAAATGCCTTCGCACAAACGATCCTGCGGGCAGATGCGGCCACAGATTTCCGGCATGTTATTGGTCGCAGAGGACACTTGATATGCCTCTTCAAGGCGATCTTCCGCCGCCAGTTTCAGCCAGTCCGGGATATTGTTCGATAGCGGGCAGCCTTGCTGGCAGAATGGAACGCCGCATTGGGAACAGCGCGTTGCCTGCTCTTTCGCCTTGTCCTTGCTGAACTCTGCATAGATTTCATCGAAATCGTCCTTGCGATCCGTCGCGGATCGCTTTGTCGGCATGCTTCGCTCGACCTTGATGAATTTCAGCATCTTTTCTGCCATAGTGGCGCTCCTGACCTTGGAAGCCCGGGCTTACGGCGTGAGCGCCTTATGCGCAATAGTATATCGCGCTTTATGTATTGTTTCGATATGCGTAATTCTGCACAATCGCAGATAATGCTCAAATATGAGAAACAGTCTCATATTTTCGTATTATTTTGATATGTAGTGATTTGATGGTTGGTTTACCGAATTGGGCTAGGTGCAAACTGTCGGAATTCAACTAGGTTCGCGCCATGTCACTCCTGCAGCTTGCCATCATAGCCCTCCTTCAAGGTACCACCGAGTGGCTGCCGATTTCGTCTTCGGGGCACGTTCTGCTTGCAGCAGGCTATTTCAGTGCAAGTCCTGCGGATGAACTGCTCATCAACGCAGTCTCAAATATTGGCACTCTGCTGGCCATGCTCATCTACTTCAGGAAAGACGTCGCAGATGCCGTTGCGGGCGGATTCGAACTGATCGCCGCACCTGTTTCGAAATCACCTCTTTCGAAAGGGGCACGCCTCGCCGCCGCCGTCATCGTCGCGACCCCCATCGCCCTGATTGTCGCCGTTTCCTACGAATTGTTCCTGCCAGAAAGCATGCTCTCGACAATGCGAAGCATCTACGTGGTTGCAGCAACCACTATAGTGTTCGGCGCGCTACTTTGGTGGGCCGACGCCAAGGGCGCACGAACACGCACAGAAGAAGACATGACGCTCTGGCACGCATTCCTGATCGGTGCCACGCAGGCCATCGCAGCCATTTTGCCGGGGACAAGCAGGTCCGGCATAACAATGACGGCCGCGCGCGCATTGGGCTATGATCGCACGGAAGCCGCCCGCTTCTCGATGCTGATTGGTGCCCCCATACTGGCGGCGGCTGGTGGATATGGCCTCATCGGCCTCATGTCCGCTGATCCTGCCAGTTCAGTCCTGACGCTTCAGGATGGCCTCGTTGTTGCGGGCATCTCATTCATCAGCGGTCTCGCGTCCATCTGGTTTCTGATGTCACTGCTCAGCCGAATGAGCTTCCTGCCCTTCGTTATCTACCGTTTTGCGCTCGGTGCCGTCCTGATCCTGGGCTCACCCATGATCGGGCTTCTCTAGATCAGGCTTCAGAAGCTTTGTGGAACTCGCCATAATCCCGGAAGCGCCACAGGTAGCCCGGCACGATGGCCTCCACCGATTCAAGATCAGTAATGCCAAGATCCTTCAGAGTCAGCGCATCGTCGGCCACCACATTGTCGGTTTTCAACATTTCAACCTGGTCGGCTGTCAGCGGCGGATCGCCCAGAAAGCCCCAAGAGAATGGTGGGACGTAGCGCCACACAGCAGCGCTCAGATAACCCATCGGCTTGGCCACGAAAAAGGGCAACGGCACGGTGAACCGGCGTTTGTCGATGGTGGAGAAGATCACGTCATACAGCTCATTGAAGCTGTAAGTCCGCGGGCCGCCCAATTCGTAGGTCTTGCCGGCAGCCGCCTCATTATCCACCGCAGTCGCAATCGCTTCAGCCACATCCCCTGCATACACGGGCTGGAAGCGCGTCTTCCCACCGCCAAGCGCAGGCAACAGCGGCAGCACGCTCATGATGGGTGACGTCGCCATCGCGGCGAACCGATTGAAGAATTCGTCTTCCGGGCCGAACACGATGGAAGGACGCAGAATCGTAGCCGTTGGCACGGCTTCGCGCACGGCCGCTTCGGCTTCAGCTTTCGTCCGCGCATAGTCTGCATCAGAATCGGCGTCCGCGCCAATTGCGGAAACTTGAACGAAGCGCGTGATGCCCTTCTCGGCCGCAGCAGCGCCCAGAACTTTAGTCCCCTCGCGTTGAGCGGATTCAAACGTCTGCGCGCCCTTTTCGAACATGATGCCAACCAGATTGACAACTGCGTCGGCGCCTTCCAGCGCGCGATCAACGGATTCCCGGTTGCGGATATTGGCCTGAACGATATCGACCCATCCTGGAGGGCCTGCGAGGCGAACATCACCCGCCGTATTCACATGGCGACACGCAACGCGCACACGCCAGCCCTTTTTCACGAGTTCACGGGCAGCATAGCGACCGATAAACCCCGACCCGCCGAAAACAGTTACCAAGCCTTTGGTCATCTTCAGTCTCTCTCATGGCGGCCATGCCGCGATAATTCGATTGGGGCCTTTGATCATAGACCCTTCCGCCTGTCTACCAAGCGAGCGCGGGCGAATCAGCGCGGACGTGCAGATTGTCCATTTCGACTTGCCGGGTTGCCCAATCCGGCATCGGAAATCTGGAATCTATGCCCCGTAACGTTCTGCAAACCAATCGGCAAACGCCCGTCGCTCGTTCTCACTCATGTGCAAGCCAAGCTTCGACCGACGCCAGAGAATGTCCTCGGCTGAGCGCGCAAACTCCGACTCGACCAGATAGTTGACCTCCGCCTCGAACAATCCCGCCCCAAACGCCTGCCCAAGTCCCGCTTCGCTTTCTGCCTTTCCAAGCAGAAGCCGGACCCGTGTGCCATACGCCCGCGCCAACCGCTCAATCAGTGCAGGGTCTAGCGCCGCATACTCGCGCAGCAATTCGCCCAGAAATGAAGAGAAATCAGCGTCCGGGATATCCCCTCCAGGCAGGCTTGCGGTCTGGGTCCAGTCCGGCGCAGTTTCAGAAAATATACCTGCCAAGGTCGCCATCGCGTCCTCGGCAAGCTCCCGATAGGTCGTGATCTTTCCGCCGAAGACCGAGAGGATCGGGGCGCCTGCCCCATCATCGAGCTTCAGAACATAGTCTCGCGTAACTTTGGAGGCGTTAGCAGCGTGGTCATCGTAAAGTGGGCGTACGCCTGAATAGGTAGCCGCGACATCTGCTGGTGTCACCGGCACCTTGTAGTACTCACTCGCCCCGTCGCAGAGGTATTCGATTTCATCCTGAGTGATCTCGACCTTGTCGCGATCAGCATCATAGGGAACATCCGTTGTGCCGATCAGGGTGAACTCTCCGCGTTCATACGGAATTGCGAACATGATCCGGCCATCGCCATTCTGGAAGAAATAGGCGTGATCACCCTCATGCCATCGCGGCACGATGATGTGACTACCCTTGACGAGTCGGAGATGCGTCACGTCCGGCTGGTTGCTATCGAGGTCCAGAATGTCATCAACCCACGCGCCGGCCGCGTTGACGACGGCCTTGAACTGCCGGGTGTGTGTTTCGCCTGAAGTTTCGAGAACGGCTTCCCAGTGATCGGTGTAGCGCGTGAGTGATATGCACCGGGTTTGAGTCAGGATTTCGGCGCCGCGCGCCTTCGCATCAACCGCGTTCAACACAACGAGACGCGAGTCCTCCACCCAGCAATCTGAATACTCGAAGGCGAGCCTGAACTCATCTTTCAAAGCATCGAGTTTAGACGTCGACTTTCGGCGAAGCGTAGTCGTGGCTGGCAGGATCTTTCGTCCGCCAAGATGGTCGTAGATGAAGAGTCCCAGCCGTATCAGCCAGGCTGGTCGCAGCGCCTTGTGGTGCGGAAGGACAAACCGCATCGGCCATATGATGTGAGGCGCGGCCTTGAGCAGGATCTCGCGTTCAATCAGTGCCTTGCGAACTAGGCTGAAATCATACTGTTCGAGGTAACGCAGGCCGCCATGAATCAGTTTGGTACTGGAGGAGGATGTGTGCTGGGCCAAGTCATCCTTTTCGCACAGGACGACATCAAGCCCCCTGCCCGCGGCGTCGCGCGCGATCCCCGTGCCGTTGATCCCGCCGCCGATCACCAGAATGTCGTGCATCTCAGCCTTTCATCAGGCCGGCGGCCTTCAGCAGCTTTCCTGCGCGCAGGACGCGTTGCAGCTTGTGCTCCGAAGAACGGTCACCCTTGTTCGAATCCGGATGGAACCGCCGCACATATTCCGCGTAGCGCGCACGGATTTGCGCTGGCGTCGCGTCTGTTTCGAGATCCAGTTCCTTCAATGCGCGGGTCTGAAGCGTATTGCGGTTGCTCGAACTCGCGGCCTCGCCATTTGCCACGTCATCCATGTTGAAGAACCGGCTACCCGCCCAGCGGCGCGGATCAAGCTTCTGAGCGCTCTTTTCTCCCGCCAGCGGACCTGTTCCAAATTTCCAGGTACGCTTGTGGCCAAACCGCTCCTGACGGGCAAAGGACGCGGCTTCCGCCTCCGACATACCTTCGAAGAAGTTGAAGCTGCGATTGTATTCCGCCGCATGAACCTGACAGAACCAATGGCGTCCATTTCCTTTGCGTTTCGGCGCAGGATGCGTCCCCTCAAGGTCGCATTCCTTGTGGTCACAAACACGAGTCTTCTGGGCACGCGCACGTGAAGCCTCGTCTTTGGGAGGCTTGATGCGTATATCCTTGAACTTCACGCGATAGGAAAATGGGTCACTGTCTGACATGGCCCGGCATAATAAGGAGAGCAGGTTAAAGATGCCACCGCCAAGTGACAGGTTATCGCGAATTCGTGACCTTTTGACCGAGGCTTTCGAACCCACAGAGCTCGAAATCACGGATGATAGCCACAAACACGCCGGGCATGCCGGGGCCGCACCGGGTGGCGAAACCCATTATTCCGTGCGAATCACATCCGCTGCATTCGAAGGATTGTCCCGCGTCCAGACGCAGCGTGCCGTTATGCTGGTATTGCAGCCTGAATTCGATACCGGGCTTCATGCTCTTGCGCTGAAGGCGAAACCGGCCTGATTCTTGAATTTCCTATCTTCTGGCGGAACCGAATTATGACTCGTTCATTAATTCCACAGCCGTCGAGGAGAACGGGTGATGGTAAGAGAATTGATGATCGCCGCAGCTGCGGGCGCAATGTTCATGGGTTCAGCGAGCGCCGAGCCTGCATCTGATGATATGAATCTGGGCATGATGCACTGGATTCGCGACACGGTTTGCACACCAGATCGCGAAATCGTCTTCGTGCCGGTTTCGCATGATATTCCAACCCTTCAGGGGGAGTGGGCGGTCATCGCGATGGACAATCCCGATCCGAATTCGGCCCACATCGTGTCCTTGAACGAAAAGAACTGGCTGAAGGCCAATGGGTGCGACGAAGACCCAGCCGATACGCTGCAGATGGCCAGCCGGAAAACCGAATCAGCTCGTCTCGGCCTCTGAGATATTCAGGCCGGTCACTTGATTGCGCTGTCGGCGCAGCACGTTGAACCGATACCCGTGGAACACAAAGCTTTGGCCTGGCTCAGGGATGGTTTGCGCCTCATGAATAACGAGACCCGCGACCGTCACGGCCTCCTCGTCGGGCAAATTCCATCCAGTCGCGCGATTTAGGTCCCGAATAGGGACCCAGCCATCAACATTCACAGACCCATTCGGCTGCGGGCGCACACCCTGCACCGCCACGTCATGCTCATCATGGATGTGGCCGACGATCTCTTCGAGAATGTCCTCGAGCGTGATCAGTCCCTGAAGCTCGCCATACTCGTCCACGACGAGTGCAAAGTGACTCCGCTTTTGCAGGAACGCATCGAGCTGATCCTGAACTGGCGTTGTCTCCGGAACGAACCACGGCTTGCGAAGCAGGTCTTCAAGATTGAGCGACGACAAGTCTCCGCCAAGGGGCAACGCAGCACGCAACAGGTCTTTTGCGTGCAGAATGCCGACTATCTCTTCCTTCTCGCCGCGATAGAGCGGCAAGCGCGTGTGCGGGCTCGCCATGGCCTTCATGATAAGCTGGCGCGGCTCGAGATCCGCATTCAGCATCTTGATGTTCTTGCGGTGGATCATGACGTCTTCGACGGTCAGTTCCTTCAGGTCCAGCGCGCCAACAAGGCGCAGCCGGTCTTCGGCGCCCACACCGCCTTCGGATGCGTGGAGATCAATCGCGCCTCGAATTTCCTGTTCCGCAGAAACCGCTTCCGCCGGAGTACCAAGACCAAGCACACGAAGCGTCACGCTGACCACAAACTGGATCAGGACGACGATCCACGACACGGCAAGAACCAGGGCGCTGATCGGTCTGGCCACACTCATTGCCATCGTATCCGGACGTGAAATCGCATACGTCTTCGGCAACACTTCGGCGAACACCAGCACAAGAATGGTCATGACACCCGTCGCCATCACAAGGGCTAACCCGCCCTGGCCAAACAGCGCCGTAAACAGCGACGTCGCCAGAACCGAGGCAAGAATGTTCACGAGATTGTTGCCGAGCAGGATCGCCCCGATCAGGTTTTCCCGATTGGAGATCAACCGGTTCACCGTTGCGGCACGCTTGTCGCCATCCTTCTCCAATTGGTGCATTCGGGCGCGCGACGCCGCTGTCAGTGCGGTTTCCGAACCAGAAAAAAAGCCTGACATGCCAAGCAGCAGCAGGATGGAAATGGCATAACCGATAATCATGGTGTGGGTCTCATGGCGAGAGGATCAGGCCTCCAGCAATTCGTTGCTGAGAAATGCTTCGACAAGGGATAAGTCTGCATCCTTGTGGATGTAGGATTGGCCAATGCCTCTTGCGAGGATGAGCGGCACACGGCCACCGCTTGCCTTCTTGTCCTGCTGCATCAGTTCGACCAGACGAGCAGCTGTATATGGCCCGCCCTGTCGTCCTGGAATCGCATATTGAAGGCCCGTCGCCTTCAGATGTGCGGTCACGCGATCGGCATCCGTCTGCGGCGTAAGCCCTCGAGACGCACCAAAGCGGAAGGCGAGCGCCATGCCGATGGCGACCGCTTCACCATGCAACAGATCAGGGGCATACTCGTTCGCGGCCTCAAGCGCATGGCCGAATGTATGCCCCAGGTTCAACAGGGCTCGCGCCCCGGTTTCGCGTTCATCTTCGGCAACGATCGCCGCTTTCGCACGGCAGGATGTGGCGACAGCATGCGCGATGGCTTCGGCCTCCAACGCCAGGACCGCTTCGCCATTCGCCTCGAGCCAGGCGAAAAACTCCGGATCATTGATCAGGCCGTACTTCACAATCTCTGCATAGCCAGCCCGCAGCTCTCGCGCAGGCAGGGTTTCGAGCAGTGCCGTGTCTGCAATGACCAGTTGGGGCTGATAGAAAGCGCCGATCATGTTCTTGCCGCGCGGCGTGTTCACGGCGGTCTTGCCCCCGACAGAAGAATCCACCTGCGCCAACAGAGTCGTCGGCACCTGAACGAACTTCATGCCCCGCTTCATCAAGCTGGCCGCCAGCCCGGTGATGTCACCGATCACGCCGCCGCCAAGCGCGATCAATACGTCGCCGCGGTCTGCTGATGATTCCAACAGCCAATCCAGTATGTCTTCGAGATTGGAGAAGGATTTCGTTTTCTCTCCTGGCAGGAGGGACTTCCAGATTGTCGTCACGCCCGTCGGGGCAAGCGCTTCGTCAAGCCGATGACGATGTATCCGCTCTACGGTTTCATCTGTCAGCACAAAGACGCGTGGCTGTTTCAGCATCGGCGTCAGACGCTCCCCCAAATGGTCAAGCGCACCATGACCAACAAGAATGTCGTAGCTGCGATCCGCGAGGTCTACGGTCACCGTATCAAGTGGGGAAAGGGTTGTGGTCACTTCGGCGTCCATGTCTGAAGGGCTTTGTAGATGGCGTTGACTGTATTGATGTGCGGACCATCCTTCGATGGCACCACCAAATCGGCTTGCGAATAGATTGGCTCGCGCTCAGCCAAAAGGCTGGTCAGAACATCCTTCGCATCCGGCCGCCGCAGCAGCGGGCGCGTATCGCGTTTCTGAACCCGCCGCCACAGGGTTTCGAGATCCGCATTCAGCCAGATGGTGACAGCATTATCGCGCATCAATTCGCGTGTTTCTGCGTTCAGGTACGCGCCGCCGCCCGTAGCAAGCACATGTGGCGGCTGCTCCAGCAGGCGTTTCAACACCTGCTGTTCCCCTCTCCTGAAATCTTCTTCACCGTGCAGCGCGAAGATATCGGTGATCGACAGGCCCGCCGCCTTCTCGATCTCCGAATCACTATCGTAAAATTCACGACCCAGCTTGTCTGCCAGCCTGCGGCCAACCGTGGATTTTCCTGCCCCCATCAATCCCACAAGCGCGACCGTCCGCGACATGTAAGGCAATGTCGCGCCATCGGGTCTGGAAGTACTGTCACTATCAGATGGCATTCTGGACTTTCGGGCTCCGTTCGGTTCTTGTCCTATAGTTGCTGCGGCGCGTTCGCAATCCAGCGCCGAAATTCTGTATCTAGGGGTAATTAGGCATGCGCAAGTTTCTGATCCTTTTAGGCCTGCTGGCAATCCTTGTTCTCGGTGTTGCTTGGTGGCTCGGTGGACAAGCGGAAAAGGGCAAGCCCGAACCCGGCGAGATTCGCATCGAGATCGACGATGTCCTTTAGGGTCGCACTTGCCGCCACCCTCCTTGCCTTGGGTGTCGGGCCATTTGCCAGCGCCCAGATTGAGGATTCTGGCCTGGAGCTGGTCAATCCATGGGGCATGAGCTTCCTCGAAGCGGGTGAGCCTTCCCTTCCGACGGATATGTGGCGCGCATCCGATGCAGACGATTTGCTGCCCTTGATGCGCGATGTCCGCACACATGACCTGACCCCGGCAGAACGCACCCTGATGCGCCGCATGGCATTGTCGCCGGCAACACCGCCTTCCGGAATCCAGGAACCGCATTTGCGCGCCGAACGCGCTCGCATCATGTACGATCTGGGCGAAGCCGAAGCTGCAGCCAGCCTGATGGCGCGCCTCGACACCCCCCCGCCCGGCATGAATGCAGACGAAATCATTGCGGACGTGAATCTCGCGCTCGGCAATGAGGCTACTGCCTGCGCCATGCTGAACGATCCGGATCGGCTCTCAGGATATTGGGCGAAACTGCGCGCGGTTTGCGCGGCTCTCGAGGGCAACTCAGCCGGTGCGGAATTGGCAATTGAAATGGCGCTGCAGCAGGACGCCGTCGATTCCTGGCTGCTCGCTGCCGTGTTCGCGACATCCGGCGAACTACCAGAGCCACCTGAAGCCGATTATTCGTCGGGGCTGAATCTCGCCATTTCTGCCAAAGCTGGCCTCACCCCTCCGGCAGACCCGATCCCCGCCAATCGCCCGGATTTGTCGGCGGCCATAGCAATGCATCGCAACTTACCGATCGAGTTGCGCGTCAAAGCGGCACATATGGCGACAAAATCCGACATGCTGGCGACAAATGACTACAGAACGCTATTCCTGGATATGCTGTCAGAGCCGGAATTTGTCCCGACGACCCCATTGGAGAGCGCCCTGTTTGCGGCGCGCGATCCACTCGTCACAGATGAGAATCGCAGCTTTGCTCTAGCCGCTGCGCTGCAGGAAGCGACAGACACACCGGCCCATTTTGATGCGGTTGCCCGTCTTCTCTGGCCCGAAATCGCGCGCCTGCCGATCAATTCATCCACAGCGGCAAGCGCTGCCGTCTTTGCCCGGGCCTCTCTCGCCGCCGGTGAGCTTGAAACGGCGCAGAAATGGGCTGATGCCAACACCATGGAAGGCGCACCAGAGGACGGAAGCTTTGATTCCGCCTTCATGTCAGCGCTGCTAATCCTCGCCGGGTTGGACGCGTCGCGAAGCGAAATCGCGTATGCCGGGGTGAGACTGGCTGCCCAAGCCGAAACCGATGCGCAAAAGCGGTCTGCCGTTCGCTTGTTCGCCTTGTGGACTGCAATGGGCATCGCGCCCCCTGCAGATGCACGCCGCATGGTGGTGGAAGCGCCGGACAGTGACACGAGCGCGGCCATCACCCCCCATCTGCTGCGCATTCTCGGCGCTGCCGAAGCCGATGCTGCAGGTGAAGTCATTCTATCGACCGTAGGCATGACCAAAGGCGACCCGACAGCGCCGGACAATGCAAGCCTTGTGCTCTTGCTGAACGCGCTCGAACGCATTGGCGCAAAGGACGCAGCCCGGGAAATGGCACTGGAAGCTGCAGGGTACTGGAAAGCGTCCTGACATTCACACGCTCTAAAGGGCTAGATGCAATGATGCGGGCATGACCGACCGCGCTCGCATCGAAGCCTTTCTTGAAATGATGTCCGCCGAACGCGGCTCATCGACCAACACGCTGGATGCGTATGGGCGCGATCTGCTGGACGCCTCCGAGTATTGCGGCGGCGCGTTGTGCGACGCGGACGGGTCAGACATTTCGGGCTGGCTGCAGGACCTGTCCAGGCGCGGCATGGCCCCCTCTTCCCAGGCACGCAAGCTGTCTGCCGTTCGCCGATTCTTCCGCTTCCTGTTTGAAGAAGGCGACCGCAAGGATGACCCAACCGCAAAGGTCGACGGTCCGAAGCCTTCACGAGATGTGCCGGATGTGCTGTCTCGCGAAGAAATGGCGGCGTTGCTCGCAGCTTGCGCCGATGACCTCAGGCTGACCTGTCTTGTTGAAATGCTCTACGGCGCTGGCCTGCGCGCCACCGAGCTTGTCTCGTTGAAGCTGGGCGAGTTGCCACGCCGGAAGGGTGATCGCTGGATCACAACTGACGTGATCGTCCGAGGAAAAGGTGGCAAGGAGCGGCTTTGCCCGTTGGGACGTCCAGCGCTGGATGCCTTGTCAAATTGGCTCTCGATCCGGGAAACATACCTGCCCGAAGGATCACTTGCGCGTGGCAGGGCAGAAGGTTTTGTGTTTCCATCCCGTGGCAAATCGGGCCACCTGACGCGCAGGCGGCTGGGCCAATTACTCGAATCCCTTGCCCATTCGGCAAACATTCGACCAGACCGCGTACACCCGCACGCACTTCGCCACGCCTATGCAACGCATCTGTTGATGGGCGGCGCGGATTTGCGGAGCGTTCAAACGCTTCTTGGCCATGCAGATATCGCCACCACGCAGATCTACACGCATGTTCTGACTGACGAGCTGGCAGAGCTTCTGGAAACAGCTCACCCGCTCGCGCAAAAAAGCTGAACTGGCTGCGTAAGCGCATATTGCCGAAATCAGACCGACTCCCGATATGCTGATCTCAACGACACCCTCAATTCTGGACGAGCCCCGCAATGAAACGTTTCCTGAGTGCCTTTATTCCGACATTTCTGATCTCAGAAATCGCCGCGATCACCTTCATGACCGCGACGTGGGCAATTCTGTCCGAGCTTCACGCAGGGGTAAATGTCATCATCGGTGGCGAGGTCGTTACCGCAATCGGTGTTGCTGCGCTGGCGGTTGCAATTTATCGCCGCGCTTCCCGCCCCGAAGCCGTGATTGAAGCTGCGTCCGACTCAGAAAGCGCCTGAGTTAAACCGTGGACGCTGATCCGCGCGTTGCGACCCAGAATGCGTGAATAACGCCCGGCAACCAGCCGATCAGGGTCAGCACCAAATTGATCAGGAACTGAACGCCGATACCTTCCTTCAGGGCAACAGCGACCGGCGGCAGGAAGATTGTGAGCAAAATCATAAGAAGGGACATGGCAGATTTCCTTTGTAAATGGTCTGCTTCTGCAACGTCCAATCCCGAAACCTGTTCCAAGCTTCTATCCACAAGTCATCTTGCGGTGTTGGCAAACTGCCATTGACCCCTCCCCAAACGCACGTCTAGACAGCGGGCAGGGCGTTTCAATGAAGTTTAGTATCAGACCGTACCGGGTGTGGTGTGCGGCCGCGTGACGGGAGTCCGCTGTGTCGGCCATATTCACTCCTACGGGAGACAAAGAGTTCTTTACGCCGTTCGGCCCAATGATGGGCTTCGTGCGAATGCCACCTGCGCTGGTCGAGCATCTTAACGCAGCGATGAGCGACCAGTTGGAAGACCATTCCGCGAGCCTGGTCGGGAAGGTTCGTCAGGAACTTCGCTTTCCGAAACACCTAGTCGATGCGACTGCCGGCGCTTTGGGGAACGCCCTGATCGAATATCATGTGCGTGCAAGCCGCCGCGGCAGTTTTGGCGACTACGACCATCGATCAAAACGATTTGAATTGAATGTCATGGCAGGCTGGTTCGTGCGTCAATACGCGCATGAGTACAATCCTCTCCACATCCATACCGGGTGCGCCCTGTCATGCGTGGGATATCTGAAGCTGCCAGAGGGCATCGATGAGGAATGGGCAGAAGATGATCGCGACCATCATCCGACCCACGGGCACCTGCAATTCGCGCACGGAACCGATACCCATTACTCGGTATCCAACTTCATGATCAGGCCACGTGTCGGGGATTTTTATATCTTCCCATCCTACATGTTTCACAGCGTCTATCCGTTCAAGACGCCGGGAGAGCGGCGGTCTTTCAGCATGAACCTTTCCGTGGAGGAATCCGAGACGTGAGCCTTTCTGGCTGATTGACGCGCTTTGCGCTGCCTCTATGTTGCGCCGCAACAAGGAGGAACGCATGAGCACGAAAACCCCAAGAGACTTTTTCAAACCTCTCGCCATCGGCGCCCCCGCCCCGATGCGTGACCTGCCGGTCCGGCTGGAACGGATGATTCACTTCGTCCCGCCACATCTGGACAAGGTGCGCGCCAAGGTACCGCAAATGGCGGCGGGTGTGGACGTCATGCTGGCCAATCTCGAGGATGCCATTCCGGCTGATGCCAAGGATGCGGCCCGCGCTGGCGCAATCGAAATGGCCTCCATGTATGACTGGCAGGGCAACGGCACCGGGTTCTGGAGTCGCGTAAATCCGCTCAACTCTCCTTGGTTTCAGGAAGACGTCAGCGAACTCATCCTGAAAGCCGGGCATCAATTGGACGTCATTATGTTGCCAAAGGTCGAAGGCCCTTGGGATATTCATTTTGCGGACCAATACGTTGCCCAATTGGAAGCGAAAGCCGGTCTGACCCGCCCGATCCTGTTCCACGCAATCCTCGAGACAGCGCAGGGCATGGCCCGGGTCGAAGAGATCGCCTTGGCAAGCCCGCGCATGCAAGGCATCAGTCTCGGCCCGGCAGATCTGGCCGCCGATCGCAAGATGAAAACAACCCGAGTGGGCGGCGGACATCCATTCTATCGCGTCATCGACGATCCGAACGAAGACGGCAGCGCACGTGCCTCGGCCCAGCAAGACCCGTGGCACTATACGATTGCCCGTATGGTCGATGCATGCCGAATGGCCGGCATCAACGCCTTTTACGGTCCGTTTGGCGACATTGCGGACTTGGACGCCTGTGAGCAACAGTTCCGCAACGCCTTCCTGCTCGGCTGTTCCGGCACATGGAGCCTGCACCCGAACCAGATCGCCATCGCGAAAAAGGTGTTCAGCCCGGACCCGAACGAAGTGAAGTTCGCCCGCAAGATCCTCGACGCCATGCCAGATGGCTCCGGCGTCGCCATGATCGATGGCAAGATGCAGGATGACGCGACCTGGAAACAGGCCAAGGTGATTTCAGACTTGGCCGACCTTGTCGCCAGCAAGGATCCCGACCTCGCGGCCGCCTACTCCGCGTAATTCTGCTTCACCTGTCCCATTCGCATGCTAGGGTCACTCCAGAAAAGGGAGGACTCAGCATGCGGAATTTGGTGCTCGCTCTGGCGGGAATGGGTTTGGCAGCGCTAAATGCTGCAGCGGACGAGGTTTGGTCGACCCCCATCGGCGACGTCGTCTACGAAGCGGACACGCCTGAGGGGTGGGCCGTTTGGTCCTATCCGGGTCTGGACGCGAGAGGCGCTGTCTACCTGAAGGATCTCGCAGGCGTGTATGAAGAGCGCGGCGCATATGCAGGTATCTGGGTGGAACCGGAAAGCTCCGATATTGAGCTGTGCGACGTCGCCATCACAAATCCGGTGACGGGAGAGGCTCACTATAATTGGGGCCGAGTCGATCTCGTTTTTACTGAGCCAGACTTTCCCGGCGGCTGGGTCGCATTGCGTGGAAATTGCTTCAACCAACCAAGCGACTATCTGATCGGAAAACCGGTCACTGGCAGTATAGAACAGTAAGGAAAACCTCCGATGGCCGAACACTTGATACCGATGACCGGGCATAGCTCAAACCTGCAAGCATGGTTTGACTGGATGAATGGCGATCATTCGCCTGAAGGACTGTCAGCACAGCTGGCTGATGACGTTGTTTTCAAGAGTCCTGTCGTTCACACTCCGCAAGCTGGCAAGCCTATTACAATGGCCTACCTGACAGCCGCAGGCGCGACGCTCGGTGGGGATACATTTCGCTACACGCGCGCTTTCGACTGCGGCGACAAAGCTGTTCTCGAGTTCGAATGCGAGATGGACGGAATTCTCGTAAACGGAGTCGACATGATCGAGTGGAACACGGACGGAAAGATCATGGACTTCAAAGTCATGGTCCGCCCCTTGAAAGGTATGCAGGCGGTACACGCCGCGATGGGGGCCATGCTGGAAAAGATGAAGCAAAGAGCTTAGCCAAACAGGTTTCCATGCATCTGCCTATCCTTTTCACAGACAGGTTGGTTCTACGCCCGCCGGAAATTCACCATTTCGAACCGTCCGCCACGATGTGGGCTTCCGAAAACGTCACCCGTCACATCGGCGGCCAACCCCGGTCCCGGCAGGAAGCCTGGTTCACGATCTGCCGCAATCGCGGCATGTGGGAATTGCTTGGCTATGGTTCCTGGGCAATTGAAGATCAAGAGACAGGCGAGTTCGTTGGTGAAGGGGGGTTCGCTGATTTTGAGCGCGGCATGAACCCGAACCTTTCCAACTGGCCCGAGGCCGGCTGGGTATTCATTGAGAAGGCTTGGGGCAAGGGTTACGCAAGCGAAGCTGTCAGCGCGATGCATGAATGGCTTGATCAGAACAAGCCCGGACAGAGCGTTTGCATTATTGATCCTGGCAACGCCGGTTCGATTCGTGTTGCGGAGAAATGTGGATACAAGTTCTGGCGAGCGTCAGAATACCGCGGAACATCTGTCAACGTGTACAGAAGAAATTCGGCTTAGCTGACTTTTTGGCGCGACGACTGACTGTTACTGGTCCAGCCCCGGATGAAATCCATGAATGCTTCATGCGGAAGTCCTGAACTGTACAGGAAACCCTGCGCCATCGAACATCCACGGCGCCGCAGGAAATCGGCCTGCCGTTCTGTTTCGACGCCTTCGGCGACGGTCTTCAGCCCAAGCGTCTCTGCCATCGCAAGGATCATCTCGATGATCGCCGGAGCCTGCTCATCGGATTCAAGTGCCGAAACAAATTGACGGTCAATCTTGAATACGTCGAAGGGCAGTTGCGTAAGGATGGACAGGTTTGAATGGCCGGTCCCGAAATCATCAATTGCCAGCTTGGTACCCAGACTGCGAAGTGGACGCATAACCCGCGCCACCTTTTCCGGCTCGGACACGGCCATGCTTTCAGTAATCTCAAGTTCCAGCCGGTTCGGCGGCAAACCCGTACGCTTGAGAATGGATAGTACTGTTTCGGTCAGATCCGTCGCCTGAAACTGGCGCGGCGACACATTCACCGCAACAGTGGCATTGAACCCTTCCTGCATCCATATCCGGGCCGACTCGCACGCAGCTTCAAGAACCTGTTCACCAATCTGCGTAACAAGTCCCGTTTCCTCTGCGAGCGGAATAAAAGTATTCGGCGATATGATTTTGCCGTTCGGACGAATCCAGCGCGCAAGCGCTTCGGCGCCGACAACCTGACCCGTCATGAAGTCGATCTTTGGCTGGAAGTGCGTCTTGAACTCCCGATTGGCCACCGCGTCGCGAAGCTCTGCCTCAAGCATGTACTTGCCACGCGCCACTCGATTGAGACGTGGAGAAAAGTAACGAAATCCCGACCCGGTATCACTGCGGACCTGTCGTAGCGCCAGTTCAGCGTGCCGGAATAGTTTGTGCACAGTGTCGGCATCTTCGGGCGCAATCACAATGCCACCTGATATGCCAAGCGTGACAGACTGCCCCGCCACTACGAAAGGCTCCGCGAACGCCAAGCGAATTGCGCGCGCTATGTTGGACACGTAATCCCTGCTGACTGCGCAAGGCAAATAGAGTGCAAAACTATCGGCCTGCATCGCGGCCAGCATCGAATCTTTCAGCCCATTCCGAACGGGCCCCTCAAGCGAGGCCAACGCAGCAGACATGCGCTCGCCACACGTCTTCAAAAGCGCTTCGCTTGCCAACGCTCCGAGACGTTCGGATGAACGTGTGAAATTGTCCAGATCCAGTACGATCAACGCCGCAGGGGTTTCATACTTCGCGCGAGGCAGCGTCTTGTGTATGTGTTCTTCCAGCGCGATCAGGTTTGGCATACCGGTGCGCGGGTCTTCATATGCAGTCTGGCGCAGCGCTTCGTTATCCCGGCGGAGTTTTCCAACAGAGCGGATCACAACCGAGCGCAGTCGACGCAGCTCAACAAAAGACACGTTGGACAAGCGCGCAGTGGAGTCTGATTGAGCGACCTCAAGATACCGCGTGAAGTTGATCAGGACGTTCTGGAATTCCCGAGCGAAAAACCATGCGGTTACAGCAGCAACAGCGGACGATGCCGACAACAGCACAAAGATTGCCCAGAGAGGAAGGGACATGTCTGTCCAGGCCTTGCCTTCGACAAGCGCGCCATACGCCTGTTCGATTGTCCAGACTCCGACAAAGATGATGACTGTTGCAATTGCTGCAGACCAAGCCGCAAACCCCGGAATGGTCATACGGCCCAGAAGTCTCGAGATGAAACTCTGTTTGTCCACGCTTAGAACGTCCTTACCACGTCACCACATTTGTGTGCGGTAACCATGTTTCCGGAATATGTTTAGGAATCAGTGAACAAAACGCGCTAGCTGTAGCGCTTCCAACGCACTATATGGGCCAGCATGACTACGAACCGCACTGCTACAGTTACCCGAACCACCAAGGAAACCGACATTTCGGTTACCGTCGATCTGGATGGGACGGGAAAGTCTGACATCGAAACCGGCATCGGTTTCTTCGATCACATGCTGGAAGCATTTTCCAAGCATTCAGCGATCGACCTGACGGTTCGCTGCAAGGGCGACCTGCACATCGACATGCACCACAGCGTCGAGGATACGGGCATTGTAATCGGTCAGGCCATCATGAAGGCGCTGGGCGATTTCGCCGGCATCACCCGGTTTGGCCATGCCTATGTGCCAATGGACGAAACGCTTTCCCGCACCTCTCTGGACCTTTGCAAGAGGCCTTATCTGGTGTGGAAAGTGCACTTCAGCCGCGACAAGATCGGCGAGATGGATACCGAACTCTTCAAGGAGTTCTTCCACGCCCTGGCTGGCAATGGCGGCATGTGCCTGCACGTGGAGAACCTCTACGGCGAGAATTGCCACCACATTGCAGAATCCTGCTTCAAGGCTACTGCCCGGGCGCTGCGTGCGGCCATTGCGGAGGACCCGAAGCTCGGCGGCAAACCAGCCAGCACCAAAGGCAGCCTCTAACCTCCCTTCCCCGTGGCCAGTAAAACGCTCCGCCCCATCACTTCGGGGTCTTCCGGCGTGAAAGCGATGTCTTTGAAGCCAAGCGATTCCAGCTGCCTGCGATACTCTTCAGGGTCAAGACTGGCATGGTACACGGCTTCACCGCCAACCATGCCTGTTACTTCGCCGCCTCCAGGCCCGACTGTCAGCAGCAGCGCGCCGCCGGGCCGGACCAGCCTGCCGAGTATCGGCAGCAGCTGCAGCTGTTCATCCTGGCTGAGGTGAAAGAAGGCGTCCCAGCTGACGATTCCATCAAAATCACCCACCAGATCAAGGGCCCGCATATCTTGCACCTGCCAATTGCCTGACGGGGCATGTTCGCGGGCCAGCGCGATCATGGCGCCAGAATAGTCAACGCCTGTAAGATCACAGCCCTGGGCCAGAAGAAATGCCCCAAGCGGGACACCTGATCCGCAGCCAAGATCCAACACCCGGGGCCGCAGGGGAAGCGAGGCAAGAAAGGGGTCGAGCCATTTACGCTCATTCAGGTCGCGCATCCGGTGGCGATGCCAGACACCAGCTTGGCGCTCATAGACTCCCTGCATATCGCGGCGGATAGCAGAGAGGTCAGAAGCGTCAGGCCGGTGTGTCAGGATTCAGGTCCTATTTGCGATAGTCGAGCGGTGGGTCACGATCGCCGAGCAGGGATTTGTATTCGTAGTCCGGACCACGGGCTTCATCGAATTCTGTGCGCGCCTTTTTCCGCAAGTCGCCATTCGTAAACAACTCAACAGCGGCGAGCGTGATCGTCTCGGCGGCAACTTGCGTCCCCTTGTGGCCGATAGATGTGCCACTGGCTGCCACAGCCTGCCAGGAATGCGCAGGTGTTCCCGGCACCCAGGTTGCTGTGCGCAGTCCGACGGTTGGGACTGCATAAGACACATCCCCCACATCCGTTGAGCCATAGCCAAGCGACACTTCGAAGGGCTGTACTTCCGAGGCTGATGACAATGGTAGCGACGTGTCGCTGAGAGTCGTGGAGATAGTCTCGGCGAATTCCAGTTCAGCCTCTGTATATTCCACGCCGCCCACGATGCGAAGCTTCTCGTCCATCAGAAGGGCCAGCGTTTCGTTCACGAGCAGTGGGTTGTTGCCGTGGATGACTTCCCACTCCACTTCAGTTCCGGTTCCCTGTGCCGCGCCCCGCGCAGCGTTTTCCAGACGCGACCAGATTGCCTCAACGCCGTCTGGGGAGGGATGGCGGACATAGTAGAATACTTCCGCAAAGTCCGGCACCACATTGGGGGCTGAACCGCCAGAGGTGATGACGTAATGCATCCGCGCATCCTGCGGGATGTGCTCGTGCATCATGTTGGCCATCATGTTCATCGCTTCAACGCCATCCAGCGCGGACCGCCCCTGTTCGGGAGCGCCAGCCGCATGGGCAGAGATTCCGGAAAAGCGGAACTTCGCAGACCGGTTCGCCAGCGTCGTGTTGGCCGCGGCAGAGTTGCGATCCCCCGGATGCCAGTGAATGGCAATATCAACGTCTTCGAACAGGCCCGCGCGGACCATGTAGACCTTGCCGGAGCCGCCCTCCTCGGCCGGTGTGCCATAGACGCGGATACGGCCCGGTGTCCCGCTCTCTTCCAGCCAGTTCCGAATGGCGATGGCAGCCGAGACAGACCCCGCCCCGAACAGATTGTGCCCGCAGGCGTGACCGGCAAGCTTGCCATTGACACCTTTGCGCGTTGGCAGGGCCGACTGGTTGATACCTGGCAGCGCGTCCATTTCGGCCAGCAGCGCGATGACCGGACCACCAGAGCCGTATTCGGCCACGAAGGCTGTCGGAATATCTGCCACGCCTGGCGTTACAGTGAAGCCTGCATCTGAAAGGGTTTCCTGAAGCAGGGTGGAAGACTTCTCTTCCTGATAGCCAAGCTCTGCCCAGTCCCACAGGCTGTCCGACAAATACGCCGTCAGCTCGGCCTGGCTGCGCGCTTCGTCCAGCGCAGCGCTCTCGGCCGCGTCGGGCCAGGCAGGGGTGGCGGCGCAGGCGGCCAGCAGACAGGCGGTAAACGCGGGCAGGATGGATCGCATGAGCAAGCTCCGTGAAATTGGCATGATGCGGCCGAGCTTGCGGCACCTTGCCCCTGGGCGCAAGGGTGGCTGGCCCCTTCCCTCACGGCCCCGGCAAGGCTAAGAGCGCGGCCATGAGCCTTGTTGCCCTCATCGATTACGGATCCGGAAACCTGCACTCCGCCGGCAGGGCGCTGCGGGAAGCGGCGCGCCTTGGCGAGACCGGCCACGAGATCCGCATCACGAACCGTGCCGAAGACATTCTCGAGGCAGAGCGTGTGGTGCTGCCGGGCGTGGGCCATTTCGCAGATTGCGCCGCAGGCCTGCGCGCCCAGACCGGCGTGGTCGAGGCGCTGGAGACGGCCTGCCTGAAAGGCGGCAAGCCCTTCCTGGGCATCTGTGTCGGCATGCAGCTTCTGGCCGAGACGGGCCGGGAAGACGGCGCGACGCCGGGCCTCGGCTGGATCGCCGGGGAGGTTGCGCGCATCCAGCCGGGCGAGGCCTTTCGCGTGCCGCATATGGGCTGGAACGAGCTGTCCCTGCGCGGCGCGCCGCATCCGGTCCTGTCAGGTCTGGGCGCTGAGCCGCATGTCTATTTCACGCATTCCTACGCCTTCACGACAGCCGACCCCGCCGATATGGCCGCCACGGCGAGCTATGGCGCAGAGGCGATCACCGCAGCGGTGGCGCGGGCCAATCTGTTCGGCACGCAATTCCACCCCGAAAAGTCGCAAGCCCTTGGCCTGCGCATCCTGTCCAATTTCCTGAGCTGGGACCCATGAACCGGCTCACCCTGAGCGAAGTCGAAGGGCGAGCCTCTCCCAGCCCGCGCTCTCCTTCGACTTCGCTCAGGATGAGCGCCAAGGAGCGACTATGAGTTTTACCCTGTACCCCGCGATCGATTTGAAAGACGGCCAGTGCGTGCGCCTGCTGCGCGGCGAGATGGACAAGGCGACTGTCTTTTCTGACAGCCCGGCTGACCAGGCCCGCGCCTTTCGTGAGGCGGGCTTCACGCATCTTCACGTGGTGGATCTGAACGGCGCCTTTGAAGGCAAGGCCGTGAACCGCGCGGCGGTCGAAGCGATCCTGAGCGCGACCGATGCGCCGGTGCAGCTCGGCGGCGGCATCCGCACCCGCGCGCAGATCGATTCCTGGCTGGAGGCCGGCATCTCCCGCGTCATCCTGGGCACCGCCGCACTGCGCGATCCGGAGCTGGTGAAAGAGGCCGCCCGCGCCCTGCCCGGCAAAATCGTGGTCGGCATCGACGCAAAGGATGGCATGGTCGCCGTCGAAGGCTGGGCCGAGACCAGCGACATGAAGGCGACCGAACTGGCCAAGGCGTTTGAAGGCTGCGGCGTGGCGGCCATCGTCGCCACAGACATTGGCCGCGATGGGCTGAAAACCGGCGTCAATGTTCCGTTCACGGCAGAGCTCGCCAACACCGTCAGCATCCCAATCATCGCCTCTGGCGGCGTCGCCAGCACGGACGACATCCGCGCCCTAATCGCCGCCGACGCCCCGATCGCGGGGTCTATCCTCGGCCGCGCGCTCTATGATGGGGATATTGTGGCGGCGGAGGTTTTGGGGCTTTTTTAATCCGTATTGCGATTATTGATACTGAGTAATACCGACCCCAAGGGACCGCCATCCTTTCATGTACTGTGTACAATCGTCGGATATCACCTGCTCGCGATTTCGAATTGCCGCAATTATGTCTTCTGTACTGGACCCCACATCCTTGCATGAAACCATTCTCAACAGCTTCTTGTCTTCAGCTTCAGCCAGATCCATCAAGAAATAGGTGATACTCTGCGCAAGCAGATGAGAGTTCAGTTGATTGGCGCGTTTACGAGCGCTACGCGAACCCATCGCTCTTTCCGATAGTTCCCCCCTGCGTGCGGGAAGCAAATCGGCCTGCTCACGTCGGGGTTCAAGCTGCATGGAGATATAATTGAGCGGGTTCAACTGACCCAAGCCGACCAAAGTTGGCCCGGATATCGCCGAAAGTCCCGTAACCCACGCATAGGCCTGATACGTATCATTCCAGCCCGCTTGAGAAACCTCGGCAATGGGTTCTCCGCCGAAAAAGTTTTGGAGCTTCTGGTTGTTATTCCACACTTCCACAAGACCGCCTTCGTAAAGCGTGAAGGCGCCAAATGCCTGGGTGGCGGAAATGACGCCGGGGGCCGATACGTCATACGCGAAACTTGCATCTTTCTCATTCAAGCCAGGATATGCGGCTATAAATCGAGATCCTATTTCACTTTCATAGACGGCCTGCCCCGTCTGACGATCGACAATCCTGTAAATTGCGTCTGTCCGCCCTGCGAAGTGTCTGCCGAACGCATCGGTATCCAATTTGAGAAATTCAATTTGCAATGCATATCTCGCACTCGCAGGCGTTCGGGCTTGCAGGCCCGACTTGGCAAGAGCGCGCAACAGCATTGGCCGGTACAATTCCTGATTGGGTTCTTCAAAAAGATAGTCCCGTTGGGACATGCCGGACACATAATCGAGTACAACAGAGTCCTGTAGACGGTCACCATTCTCCCATCGAATGAAATGCGTTTTGGGCAAGGGAGGACGTTGCTGTTCAATTGTATCCTCCTTGTTCATGAAGCCCGGCATCGACATCATGGCCTCTTTTGTAGGCTGATGATTTGCGCAGGCCATGAGCAGCAACAGGGGCAGAGACGTGATGAAGCGCTTGAACATGATAAGCCTTTCAAAGAGACATACGGTACTCTCAAAGGTAGAATGCAACCCTTAAGGATTTGATATCTCCCTACGGTTGCCGATCGGTTTCTTTGTGGACTCCCGTCAGCACAAACATCCGGACTGGCCGCAGCCATCCGGGTATCTCGTGTTTTCGGCCCCTCACGGAACCGACAGCGCAGCGGGCGCCGTGGCGCTCCGCCTGATGATTTGTAGATGGCTACGGAGTGGAGCGTTACCGCCCGCCGCGCCGGACAGGGTCTTCAGCGGACACCTCGAAAGGGCCCAAGATCCCGGGTCTTCGTTACCGGCGCCGCGCGAACACTTCCTCCGTGCTTTTCACACAAAAGGCGCATCCGGGGAGGCCTGACTCCCGTGCGTCCGGACGAGGCGGATTCCCAACTTGCCTTCGCAAGCTCACCCTGGCCTGACCTGCCTAGGGCGTTGCAGGACCGTACACCTCCCGCAAAGCCCATCCTGTCCCTGACCCCACAACCAGAACGGCACCTGATCCGGCTCCCGTGAGGGCAGGAGGTGAATATGGGGTAAGGGGCTATCAGGCGGATTGGGGGAGGCGCACAGGCCGCCTCACACCGCATCCCCGGCGCATGCCGGGGTCTCCCGCCGAAACGACGCGGAGCCCGCGCCCGTGCTTCGACTTCGCTCAGCATGAGCGCTCACAAAGTACAGCAAAGACCAGACTCATCCTGAGCGAAGTCGAAGGATGAACTGGCGAGAGACGAACTTTCAGGGATGAGCCTTGCTTTCGCAGGGGCCTGCGGGAGGAGAGGGAGGGAGTCTATCCCCACACGGTAGAATGGGAGGCGCGGCTTAACCGGCGCGGCGGGTGAGGAGAGGGGCGCCGCTGTCGATGGCGATATAGGGGCGCGAGAAACCGAGGGCGCGGTTCTTGCCGGCGTGTTTGGCGGCGTAGAGCGCCTTGTCCGCGCGAGACAGAAGCGTGGAGATTTCAGACGGGCGCGCGCCTTCGCAATAGCCAAGACTGATCGTGACCGGAAGATCCCCTTCCCGCGTGTAGACCGGAGAGGCCGCGACAATTGCCACCAAGCGTCGGAAGGCGCGGATTGCCTCCACCTCTGAGGCGAAGATGCCCGCAATCGCGAATTCTTCCCCGCCCAGACGCGCGATCAGGCAATCACTTGGCGCGTGCGTGTTCAGCGTTTCGGCAAGGTCCCTCAACACGATGTCACCCACATCATGGCCCCAGCGATCATTCACCGATTTGAAATCGTCCACATCGGCCAGCGCACAGAAGAAACGGCGACCAGACCCGCTGGCACGGCTGCGCATCTCCCGGACGCCATCGAAGAAGGCGCGGCGATTGGGCAGGCCGGTCAGCTCGTCCAGATAGGCGAGGCGATGATTCTCACGCGCCAGGTCTCGCGAGCGCATGTCGGCGCGCAGGATGAAGAAGCTGCAGATCGGTGCGATCAGCAGGGGCAGGAGGATGGCACGCAGGAGCGTGTCAGACCGGGTGGTGACAGGGTCCATCGCCAGCCAGGCGATGACCGGCACGACCGCCAGCACAATTGCGCCCAGCGTAATCAGGACGCCAAAGCCGATGGCGCGGCGGACTTCCTTTGAAATCGTCATCCTGACGACCCTCCAACACGATTTGTATTTATCATTGCAATCGTTTGTAACGGTAGGCCGTTAACGCCCATACCCATAGCGGCGAAAGGATTTGAGGAAGTGTGTTTACCGGCTGTTAAGCAGCGGTGCCAGCCGAGCGGGTGAAGCTGCCGGTCTGGCGGGAGGGGTGGTTGAAGTCCAGCGCGCGGTTCTTGCCGCCCCGCTTGGCCGCATAGAGCGCGCGGTCGGCCTGGGATAGGATCGAGGACAGCTCTGTCGTGCGGGACCCCTCGCAATAGCCGAGGCTGATCGTCACCGGCAGCGGGCCGTCTGGCGTCAGGATCGGCGTGCGGTCCACCACGGCAACAAGGGCACGGAAGGCGCGGGCCGCATCGGCCTCACTCGGGAACATGCCGGCCATGGAGAATTCCTCTCCACCGAGCCGGGCCACGATGGAATCAACCGGCGCCTTGGCATTCAGCGTGGCCGCAATCTCTCGCAGCACCTGGTCGCCAGCCTCATGGCCTAATTGGTCATTCACGCGCTTGAAATTGTCGACATCTGCGATGGCGCAGTAAAAATGGTGGCCGACAAAGCCTGCGCGGGCCTGGATCTGGCGGGCTGCCTCAAAGAAGGCGCGGCGATTGGGCAGGCCGGTCAGCTCGTCCATATGGGCGAGGCGGTAATTCTCACGCGCCAGGCGGGCGGCGCGGATATGATCCTTCAGGACGAAATAGCAGAAAACCGGCGCAATCAGCATCGGCATGATCGCTGCCATGATCAGCACATCGATTGGCGTGATCTCCGGCAGCGCCTGTATCCAGATCGCCACCATCACCACTGAAGCCAACACCGACCCCGCGATTACCAGAACTCCTGTTCTGATCGCGTTCGACACATCCTGTGAAATAGACATTGCGTCTCCCTGTCCCACCGGAGATTGATCGCATAGCCGCATTAAGCGGGTCCCTATTTCCGCAGGGGAATTGGTCAAGGGCAGTTAGGGTCTGATTATCCATGATGGATCGGGGCGGGGTCCGCGCATGAAAAAAGCCGGCCTCATGGACCGGCTTTTCTGGCGTATTTGGGCGCGATTAGCGCGCCATCTGGCGCGGCTTGTTGGCAACATTCGTGACGTGCTCGGCCACGGCCGGGATGAGGCGCGGGCTTTTGGACTGGCGACGCCCGAGGAAGTGCAGCGTTGCGCGGCGAGCGGCATAGGCTGCGCTCGTCGTTGCGGCAGCGGTTCCGGCGGCGATGGCGATCTGTTTCCAGAGTTTCATGTCAGGCTCCTTTGTGTGGCGTTCACTCAATCAATGCGCGCCCTCGCCCGCCGGTTCCGAATGGCTTAGCGCCGCCCCATCACGGGGGGCATCATCCGGCGGGTTTTTAGCGCATGGGCCACATCGGACAAGTCGGGCGCGTCCGGCGCGCGATCTGGGTGTTCCGGGTCCAGGCGTGCGTGGCGCAGGCCCTGTCGCACATAGGCATCTTCGGGACGGGTCGCGGCCTTGTCAGCGGCGCGGCGCATGGTTTTCCAGAAATTCATCTCAGTCTCCCTTGCTGATGTTGCGAGGGCGGGCGGAAGGCCCGCCATTTGGGGAGTATAGCACACAGGAGACGGCAGCCTGAGTGAAAGCCTTGTCAGGATAGCGCGCACGAAAAAGGGCCGCATAAATTGCGGCCCCGTTTCAAGCATCAATCTTCTCACGCATCAGTGCGCGGTGACCGGGTCACCATGTGGGCTGGACACGCCCTTGTGTGCGCGGAATTCACTAGAGGTATCTTCGCCATTGCGCGCTTTCGCAGAAGTGTCGTCATCGCGGCGTTGGCGCAGGAATTTGCGGCCATATTTCTGGCCGGCAAAGGCGGCGCCTGCAGCGCCCAGGACACCAGCGGCGATCATTAACTGATTACGGGTCTTCATATCGTGTCTCCTTTGGTTCGCTTCGGTTTCATGCGGGGCGGGATTGCCATCGCATTCCCCCAATCAATGGGTGGGCCCCGATCGATGTTCCATGACAGAGCGGCAAGGCGCTTCCCTTCCGCGCGCCGGACGGCTAAAGCCCCCTTCATGACCCTGAAAACCCGCATCATTCCCTGCCTGGACGTAAAAGACGGACGCACCGTCAAGGGCGTCAATTTCGTTGACCTGAAAGATGCGGGCGACCCAGTGTCGCTGGCCAAGGCCTATGATGCGCAGGGGGCGGACGAGCTGTGCTTCCTCGATATCTCTGCCACGCATGAAGGCCGGGGCACGCTGATGGACATTGTCTCTGCGACAGCGGAGCAATGCTTCATGCCGCTGACCGTAGGCGGCGGTGCAAGAAGCGCCGAGAACATGGTGGCCCTGCTCCGCGCGGGCGCAGACAAGGTGGCGATCAATTCCGCCGCCGTGGCGGACCCGTCGGTGATCTCACGCTGCGCCGCCAAGGCAGGATCTCAGGCGGTGGTCGTGGCGATCGACGCGCGGGCCGTGGGCGACCATTGGGAGATCTTCACCCATGGCGGCCGCAAGGAAACCGGTATTGATGCGGTGGCCTTTGCAAAGGAAGCCGAAGCGCGCGGCGCCGGGGAAATCCTGCTGACCAGCATGGACCGGGACGGCACCAAATCGGGATACGACCTGCCCCTGTTGAAGGCGATCACCGGCGCGGTGAACATTCCCGTCATCGCCAGTGGCGGGGCGGGCAAGGTGGAAGACCTCGCCCCCGCGGTGATCGAAGGTGGGGCAACTGCCGTTCTGGCCGCATCGATCTTCCATTTCGGTGAAGCGACGATTGCCGAGGCGCGCGCCGCCCTTGCCACCGCAGGCGCGCCTGTTCGGCCGCTTGCAAACTGAGCCCCTTTCAGATTCGTCATAAAGGCTTCAATTGCGTCATCCGCGCATCGGCGTAGTCTTTCCCTTCAGAACACAGGAAGGGAACAAACATGAGAGGCGAGTGCATTTGTGGTGCCGTCAAGATCACCATTCCAGATATCAGCGAAGTCGCTGTATGCCATTGCGCAACATGCCGTCGCTGGGGTGGCGGGCCGTTGTTTACCGTAGACCATGATGGAAAACTGGAGATTGAGGGCGAGGAGAATATCTCCGAATACCAATCATCCGACTGGGCAGAGCGCGCATTCTGTAGCAAATGCGGTAGCCATTTGTTCTACCATCTGAAATTTCACGATCACTTCGCCCTGTCAGCCGGGCTATTCCAGGACGTGCCGCTCAAGAAAATCAGCCAGCAGATCTTCATTGATCAGAAGCCAGACTTTTACGAATTGGCAAACGACACGCCAAAACTTACCGGTGAGGAAGCATTCGCTGCATTTGAGGCCTCAAACAACGAAGAGGACTAGTCCGCAAAGGACGGCTTGCGCTTTTGCATTTCTGCAAACACCGCCTCCATCTGGTTTGGTGTACGGATGATTTTGTCCTGCTCGTCTGATTCGGCCTGCAGCAATTCCGCATCCGTTGCATACTGCATCATGTTGAAGATGCGCTTGGAAGCCTGAATGGCGTCCGGGTTCTTGTTCGCGATTTGCGTGGCAAGCGCCATCGCGTCTTCCAGAGGCGTGCCAGAGACATGGGTGGCAAAGCCCATATGTTTCGCTTCGGCGCCATTGAAGATGCGGTTCGTATAGGTCAATTCACGCAGCACATCGTCGCGGACATTGCCGCGCCAGAGTGGGAAGCCGGCCATGTCCGGCACGAGGCCCCATTTCAATTCCATGATGGCGCAGCGTGTATCGGGATGCACGAACCGAATGTCGGCGCCGGACAGGATCTGGAAGCCGCCGCCAAAGGCAACGCCATGCGCCGCCGCGATGACCGGCGCCGGAATTTCGCGCCAGCCCCAGGCCACATGCTGGGCGCGATTGGCAATGCCATGCGTGCGCTCGGCCAGCGTGCTGGCACTGCCGGTGACGCTCTTGGCCCCATCGCTGCCGGAATCACTGCCGAGGCTGGACAGGTCGAGCCCGGCGCAGAAGGCGCGCCCCTCCCCCGAGACAACCACGACGCGCAGGCCCTTGGTCTCTTTCAACTGGGCGATCGCCTCATTGATGCCGTCAAACATGGCGGGGTCGAGGGCGTTCATCTTGTCGGTGCGAATGAAGCGGACATCGGCAATGCCATCGTCCAGCATGGTGATTGAGACCCGGTCTTTCATGACTCTGTTCCTGATCTGGTGGCGTTTCCTTTCGTAAAAGTGCGCCAGCGGGGCCCCGCGTCAAGCGCCCGCGCTTCCTCACGTCGCGTAAGTGCGCTATGGCGGAGGTATGACGGATCTTGGCTCTTCTGACCGCCTTGCTGCGGCCCTCGCTCATCTCGGCAGCACAATCGACGCGCGCGCGAAGGAAGGTGATGCCTCAAAATCCTGGACGGCTAAGCTGCTGGCCAAGGGGCCGGAATCCTGCGCGGAAAAGGTGCATGAGGAAGGCATGGAGCTGGCCGAAGCGGTGCGCCGCGAGAGTGATGCGAACGTCGCCAGCGAGGCGGCAGATGTACTCTACCACGCTTTCGTCGCGCTGCGCTCCCGCGGTGTGAGCCTCAATGATGTGGCCGCCGCATTGGAAAAGCGGCAGGGCATCAGCGGGATTGACGAGAAGGCCAGCCGCTAGACGTTGAATGCCCGGCGAACGAGTGAGGGCGCAAGCGGGGACACAGTGTGCCCGATCATCGAAAGCCCATAATAGGTGGTCGCGAGCCCCTTGGCGACGAGACGCCCCCGCGCGCCAAGCTTCATACCATCGGCCCCTTCATCGATGCGCCTGAACGCACCTGACAGATTCCACTTCGCCTTGCGCAGCGGGAACAGCGACGGACGCGGATCAGACTGCGGCCGGAGCGTCTGGTCCATCAACCAGGCATCATGGCCATCAATGACGGCACGCTTCAGAAAGTGGCCGAGGCCATTTGGCGGCGGATGGGAAACGCGCGCCGCCGGACAAATCTCGATCTGTTCGCCTGTCTTGCGCAACTGGTCGGCCAGCACATAGCAGCGCCCCCGCACCAGGTCGCTGTCCGGGAACGGTGCGCGGAGAAAGGTTTCCCGCTCGATCAGGAAATTGTTGGCAAAGAAGCGATCGCTTTCAAAAGCCTCTGTCGCAGGCGACCGCGGCGGGAAGAACCAGAACAGGGCGAAGGCCCGGTCCAGCAGGTTGACAGGTTCGACATAGGTCTGGCCGCCGACAATGACCGCATTGCTGCTGCGACGAGCTTCCAGCAACGTTTCGAGCCAAGCCTCTTCCGGCACGACATCACTGTCGATGAAGCATAGCCAGGGCCGCGTCGCGAGGGTCGCGCCAAGATTCTTCTGCTCGTAATATTCCAGATCGTGGGCGGCTTCGATGCGGATCTCGGCGCACGCCTTCGGGTTCCAGACCGAATCCACGAATTGCTTCAGGGCACTGGAATCAATGGCCTCTGGATCATGCAGGATCAGGATTTCGGCAGGGTCCGCAAACCGGTCAGCCAGGGCCGCAATCTGTCCGGACACACATTCGAGCATGTCTGCGGCGCGATCCGCCTCCGCGAGCTTGGCGTTCTCCCATTCCATGATGACCGAAAGGCCGGGATACCTTGTCATAAAATCTGTTCCTGCCTACCGGGACACCTTATCGCGAAAGCAATATCCGCGCCAAGCAAGGCGAATGTGCCAGCGAGGCGGGAAATCCGGACACATGCGCGAATATTCAGCGCGCTATACCTCTCTCGGCGGTTTCAGGCGGCGTTTTGTCTGGTGGGTGTCTGCCTTGTCGCCGGTGGGTTTTTCGCCACGCATATAGTGGCGCTGCCAGCGTTCTTTCATGGCGTTTTCCTCGCCACCCGCGAGACGCGTATTGAAATCAGCGCGGCTGTCGCGCCACGCGTCATATTCCTTCACCAGCTCCTCATTCGAGCGTAGCAATTTCCGCTCCGGCTCGATCTCTTCCAGCTTCTTGTGTTCCATCAGCGTGATGAAGGCGAAGGGCTCGCCCTTTTCGAAGATCACCTCGCCAGGGCGGGTCATCTGCCAGTTCATCGTGAACGGAAACGGTAGCCAGTCTGTCTCAACGAGGCCTGTCAGCGGGTAGATGCCATCCTTCGGCCAGTTTGGCGGGCCGGTGACCCAGACGCCCCAGCCGGGCGGCGTGCGGAACAGATGGCCTGTATGGAAAGTGACGATTCCGCGCATGAAATGAGCATCGGCAAAGCTGGCGATGGCGTTCGGATCCCCGCGGGTCAGCAGCTGGATGTCTTCATTCCGGTTGCCGCCATTCCACTTGATCTTGATGTCCATCGGGCACAGCAATTCCCAGCCCGTGGCGTTTGCCATGGTCAGCGGCAGGCAGCGATAGGGATGGCGATCCGTGAACGCATCCATCCAGTCGCGATTGGAGCGCGCGGGCACAAGGTCTGGCGCGACATCATAGATCTTGTAGCAGTCGAGGTGCATGGAAGCGGTATCCGGGGCAAAGCTTGACGAGGCCTCAAGTCTTGGCCCAAACGGCGCCATGACTGCAACCCCCGATGATCTGTTCGCCTATCTGGATGAGTTGGGCATTGCCCACACCACGCACTGGCACGCGCCCGTCTTCACCGTGGAGGAAGGCCGGGACCTGAAAGCGTCGATGCCGGGCGGGCATACGAAGAACCTGTTCCTGACCGACAAGGATGGCACCATCATCCTGATTGCAGCGGAGGCGCACTCACAGTTGAAGCTGAACCGGCTGCACCGGCTGATCGGCACGCGGCGGCTTTCCTTTGGCGCGCCGGAATTGATGGAAGAGGTTCTGGGCGTCACACCGGGATCCGTTACGGCGTTCGCGTTGATGAATGACCGGGAAGGACGCGTGCGCTTTCTGGTGGATGCGGCCCTGATGGCGCATGATCCGGTGAACTTCCACCCGCTGACCAATACAGGCACAACGGCCATCGCGCGGGACGACCTGAAAGTATTCGCGCGCGCAACGGGACACGGGTTCGAAGTGGTGGACTTCACCCAATTGCTGGACGGGGGCTGATCCCATGCCCCAAAAAGGGAGGGGCCGCCCATGACAGGCGACCCCGGGGATTGACTTGCTGAAAAGTCTTTTGACTGACTAATCGAATGTATATTTCAGACGCACACCCATCGAGCGCGGTGCGCCGACGTGCGTGTAGTAGGTACGCTGATAGACTGGACCGCCGAGATCATCGGACAGAACCTGATTGTAGAGATTCGTGCCGACGACGCCGGTTTCGTAGAACTCATCGAACAGATTGTTCACGAAGAAGGTCGCCTGCCAGTCACCCGTGTCATACACCGCGGATACGTTAGCCAGCCCAAAGGAATCCAGCGTCAGGCCATCGCCGAGTCCACCGGTCCGGCTGAGCACGTCGCCCTGCCATGTGTAGCCGGCATTGAACGCAAGTTCGCCATCTGCAAACGGCATGACATAGGTACCGAAAACGGACAGCTGGTCTTCAGGTGAGCCCGGAAGGCGGTCGCCATCGCTGCCATCCAGAAGGACTGTGCCAAAGCCTGGAGGCGAAATGGTACCGACAAGACCCGGCGCATCAGCCGTCAGTTTGGCCTCAGTGTGACTGTAGCTGCCGCGGACAGACAGGTTTTCGTTTACAGCCCAGGCTCCACTGACTTCGAAGCCTTTTGATTCCGCACCTTCGGCGTTCACCGTGATCGGAATGGATGCGTTGATCGTAGCGGAGGTGAGCTGCGGATCGGACCATTCGATGAAGTAGACGGCACCGTTCAGCGTCACCCGGCCATCCATGAGTGTTGATTTGAATCCAAGCTCATAATTGGTTGTGGTGTCAGGACCGTACTGCGACTCATCCCGTGTGGAGATATCGCCCGCACCCGGCCCGAATTGCTGTCCCGGCAACAGCGCACAGGCGCCCTGCTGGTTGTCTGTCGGATCATAATCCGGGCAGACGCCGATACCGTTTGAGTTACCGATACGATAACCTTCACTGACCGTAAAATAGCCAAGAATATCGTCAGTGAACTCATAAGACGTGTTGAACTTGAAAAGTGTTCCGTCGTCTGACTGGCTGGTGCGTTCGGTACCGTTGGGGCTGCCGGCCGCAAAGTCAGACTTCAGGCTGTTTTCCAGATCATTGATGCCGACCGGCTGCAGATAGTCCGGGCCACTGTCAAACAAGGGGAAATCCACATCACTGAAGGATTCAAGATCGTACTCATAGTAGCGACCGCCAACCGTGACGGTCCACTTGTCTGTGATCTCAAACCCGATTTCACCGAACAGAGCCATTTCCTCAAGCTCGGAGAAGAACTGGGAATAGTATTCCAGATCGTCCGGACGGTCGAAACCAACATAGTCCGCATAGCCCGGCGTGTATTCTTGTGAATACGACGTGACGTCTGAGTTGTTGTAGAACGCGCCAATGATCCAGTTGAATCGGCTTTCCGTCGTCGAGACGAGGCGGACCTCCTGGTTGAAGGTGTTTTCACGGCCCTTCTCATGCGTGAAGGAGGTGAAGGTCGGGAACAACTCATAGCTGTATTCCAGAGAGATCAGCAGATCTGTCTGGTCGCGCTGGCCATCATCGTCGAAGCGGGAATAACCTGTCGCAGAGGTCAGTTCCGCAAAGCCGAGATCAGCTGTCAGCTCAAGCGCGAGCAGCTGGTTCGTGATCTCGTTCGGCTCTTCGACGCGCTTGGCCAGCTCATACTTGCCGGTCTGGAGCGTGTTGCGCCAGCTGGAGCCTTGGCGGCCATCAATGTCCGACTTCTGATAGTAATAGGTTGCCGTACCATCGAGCCAGTCGAGCGGCTCCCAGCGCGCAGCAAGGCGCCCAGACACGGTCCGTTCACCATTCGCGTCGGAGACGCCGCGCAGATTCGCAGCCACGTCAGACGGATCGGAAAAATCCGGATCCGGGTCAGACACGCCGATTTCCTGAACGATATAAGGATAATCGATGAAGCCGGAATCGTCTTCAAAGTCGATCGAGCCTCGGATGGCAAAGTTCGGCGCCAGCGCCTTGTTGAAGGTAAGGCCTGTCTCATAGCTGAGGGATGCGGCCTCGGAATACTTCGAGACTTCAGAGCGTACTTCGAGAAGATCACCGCCGAAATCCGGCTTGTTCGGAATGTAGCGAATCGCGCCGCCCAGCGTACCCGCACCATAGAGTGTGCCCTGTGGCCCAAGCAGAACTTCGACACGCTGCATGTCGTTCAGCTTCAGGTCCACGAACAACGGAATTTCGCCAATATAGGTTGCGACCGTGCCGCCACCATCATTGTTCCCGTCGCCGGAGCCGAGCCCATCTGCATTCAGGCCGCGCACGATCAACGGGTTGCCCTGACGGCCCCCGCGATCCACCACGTTGATACCGGGCACGTAGGACAGCATATCGGACAGTTCGTCGAAGCCCTGCTCCTCGATCTGTTCGCCGCCAACCGCTGCAATGTTCAACGGAATGTCCTGAACGCTTTCGGCGCGGCGAGTTGCCGTTACAGTGATTGTCTGCGCGCGCAGTTCGCTGTCGCCTGAGGCGTCTTCCTGGGCATTGGCGCCCATGACCAGGCCCGTCGCAAGTACGGCGAGGCTGGTCTGTCTTAACAAGCTGGATTTCGACATAAAATTCTCCTTAAGTTCCTACCTCACCTTCCTGAGCAGGACATCGGAGGGACCCCTCCCTCACGCCGCCGTCCCATACGGCAGCACGATTGTTCCCAAGGAGTAAGATTTTTGGCACGCCTGTGCGTCACCCGTCTGCAGAACAGGATGAAAGGAGCACAGCTCTGACCAATAATTGGGCAAATTCACCGCAAAGCGCCCTGCTAGACGAGGCAGCCGCCATGCTGGCCAGACAGGAATACCGGGAGGCCCATGGATTGTGCATGAAAGCGCTGCAGGCTGACCCGGCAGAGCCGCGCGCCTTTTACCTGCTTGGCATTCTCACGGCGGACCATTCAAATCATTCAAAAGCGATTGAGCTGTTTGACCGGGCTCTGGCGGTGGGGACACCCCGTTCGGACATTCTGGCGCAGAAGGCCCGGTGCCAGATCGCCCTGCTCCAGCGGGAAGAAGCTGTACAGAGCGCTGAGGCGGCGGCGAAGCTGGAACCGGATGACGCGTTCACGCTGGACACGCTTGGTGTCGTCTTCAGCCGGGCCGGCCTGCACGCGCGGTCCCTGGGTTTTTACCAGCGTGCCACGGATGCGGCGTCGGATGTGGCGGCCTATCACTACAATCATGGCGCGGCACTACAGTTTGCCGGGCGTATGGATGAAGCGCGCGATGCCTACCGCACATGTCTTGCGCTGGACCCTTCCGATACGCGGGCGCGCGCAGCCATTGTGCAGATCACGAAACAGACAGAAAGTCAGAACGAGATCGCTCAGCTGGAGCAGGTTTTCCCGTCGATTGCGGACGATGCCGATGACGCCCTGCGCATCGGCCATGCACTCGCCAAGGCGCATGAAGACCTCAACCGTCCGGCAGATGCGATGCACTGGCTAGCGCGCGCGAAGGCCGTAAAATGGGCGGGCCTGCACCATGACGAGGCGTTCGATGCGGCTGTGTTCGAGGCTGCAAAGCGCGCGGCGGATGAGCCGGGAGCTGGCGGATTTTCCGATGCTGCGCCGATCTTCATCGTGGGGATGCCCCGCACCGGCACAACTTTGGTCGACCGGATCCTCTCCAGTCACAGCGAGGTCACCTCAGCCGGGGAACTTGCCGATTTCGGCCTCGCCCTGAAGCAATTGTCGGGCACGCAGTCGAACTATGTGCTCGATGCGGAAACACTGAATGCTGCGGCTCGGGTGGATGCCACGACGGTGGGCCAGACCTATATGGCGCGGGTGAAGGCCACGCTCGGCCTGTCGGGGCGGTTCATCGACAAGCTGCCGCTAAACGCGATCTATGCGCCGATTATCCTGTCCGCATTGCCAAACGCGCGGATCATCTGCCTGCGGCGGCATCCGGCCGATACGGTGCTCAGCAATTACCGCCAACTGTTCGCGACGCGGTATCCGTATTATGATTACGCGCTGAACCTGGAAGCGACAGCGAACTATTATGTCGGCTTCGATCGCATGATCCGCCATTTCTCGGACACGCTGCCAGCTGACCGGTTTACGCAAGTGCATTATGAGAACGTCGTGGCAAACATTGAGGGCGAAGCCCGGCGCCTGCTTGACTTCTGCGGGCTTGCCTTTGAGCCGCAATGTATTGAATTCCATCGGAATGCTGCGCCTGTCGCGACGGCCAGTTCCGCTCAGGTGCGTGAGCCCCTCTACACACGCGCGCTCGCCCGGTGGAAACGCTACGAAGCGTATCTCGGCGCGGCGCTGGACATATTGGAAGCGGCTGACTGCATCCAGGCCAGCGAACGCGCTGCCCCTTAGGCAACTCTGGTCATACCGGCGTCAGGCATTAGACTTGACGCCGAAACAGGGAGTCACTCGCCATGAAACACCGCCGCCTCGGCAAGAGCGCCATTTACGTGTCCGATATCTGCATGGGCACAATGACGTTCGGGTCGCAAACCGATGAAGCCGAATCGCACAAGATCCTGGATGCCTGCTTCGACGCCGGGATCAACTTCTATGACACGGCAGAAAACTACCCCGTACCGCCAAAGGTGGACTGGGCCGGGCGGACAGAAGAGATCTTTGGCCGCTGGATGAAGACCAAGGATCGCGACCGGATCATCGTCGCCACGAAAGTGTGCGGCCCGTCTCATGGATGGATCAAGGGCTCTCAGCGCGGGGAAATGACGGCGCTGGACCGACACAATATCCGCCGCGCGATCGAGGCCAGCCTGACACGCCTGCAGACGGACTATGTCGACCTGTACCAGACGCACTGGCCAGATCATGGCACCGATTTCGAAGAGACGATGGAAACGCTGGACGATTTGGTCCGCGAGGGAAAAGTTCGCGTCGTCGGCTGCAGCAATGAAGACGCCTGGGGCCTGATGAAAAGTATCGAGACGTCCAATCGCCTGGGTACGGTGCGTTATCACACCATTCAGAACAATTTCAGTCTGAACAATCGGCGCTTCGAAGATGCGCTCGCCAAAGTGTGTCGGCGTGAAGGCGTTAGCCTGATCCCGTACTCACCTCTTGCAGGTGGGGTTCTGTCAGGCAAGTATCAGGACGGCGCGCTTCCGGAAGGCGCACGTTTCTCCAGCTACCTGCAGCATGGCGGGCGCCAGACACTGATGGCTGGACGCTTCGTGAATGAGAAGTCCCTGGAAGCAACGCGCCGATACATGGACATCGCGAAGGACGCGGGCATGGCTCCGGTGACGCTTGCCACAGCGTGGTCAAAACAGCATGATTTCGTTGCGTCCACCATTGTTGGCGTTTCCAAATTCGATCAGCTGGCGGATATACTGGCGGCAGCTGACTTAGAGTTGTCAGACGATGTCATGAAAGCGTGTGATGCCGTTGCCAAGGATGTCATGTATCCGATGGGCTGAGGTTTAAAAAGGTCGAGCCCCCACCCGCTTCTGTGTCGGATGGAGGCTCTTCCTTTGTGACCCACCAAAGCTTGTGGGACTATTCCGGGCTTGGCCGTGCGCTGGCGAGAACTTCCCTCTTGCCAGCATGGTTCGGCGCAGAGATCGCGCCTTCTTCTTCCAGTCTGTCGATAACACCAGCCGCCTTGTTGTAGCCGATCTTCAGGCGACGTTGGAGATATGAGGTCGAGGCGCGCTGGTCACGCACAACAATGGCAAGCGCTTGGGCGTAGAGGTCATCCTCTTCGTCGCCGGAACTGGTGCCGAGCATCGCATCCATGACAGCTGACCCTGTGGAACCATCGTCAGGCGCTTCGAGCACATCCATGACATAGTCAGGCTCACCTTGCTCCTTGAGCCAATCGACAACAGACCCAACTTCCTCATCCGACACAAACGGGCCATGAAGACGTTGCGATTTCTTGCCGGGAGCCTGATAGAGCAAGTCACCCATGCCGAGCAATTGTTCCGCACCCTGCTCACCAAGAATCGTCCGGGAGTCGATCTTCGTGGTGACCATATAGGAAATCCGTGTCGGGAAGTTCGCTTTGATCGTACCCGTAATAACGTCTACCGATGGTCGCTGCGTAGCCGTGATCAGGTGAATGCCCGCGGCACGCGCCATCTGTGCAAGTCGCTGAACACAGCCCTCAATTTCCTTGCCGGCAACCATCATGAGGTCTGCCATCTCGTCGATTACAACAACAATGTTGGGAATATGATCTGTAGGCAGAACTTCTGATTCATAAACCGGCTTGCCGTGTTCGTCGAAGCCTGTTTGCACCTTGCGGATCAGTTCGTCGCCATTGTTGCGATACTTGGCGGCCTTGTCGTTGAAGCCAGCCAGGTTCCGAACACCTGCCTTGGACATCAGCTCATACCGGCTTTCCATCTCGCGCACAGTCCACTGCAGCGCGTTCACGGCCTTCTTCGGATCGGTCACAACCGGGGCCAGCAGGTGTGGAATGCCCTCATAGATCGACAGTTCGAGCATTTTCGGGTCGATCATGATGAAGCGGCACTGCTCTGGCGAATGACGGTAGAGCAGCGACAGGATCATAGCGTTCACGCCGACCGATTTACCGGATCCGGTTGTACCCGCGATCAGCAAGTGAGGCATCTTGGACAGGTCGACCACGGTGGGCACACCGCCAATGTCCTCACCCAGCGCCATCGGCAGGCTGGCCCGCGTTCCGACATAGGCTTCGGACTGGAGCAGTGTGCGCAGGAAGACCGTATCGCGATCCTCGTTCGGCAGCTCGATCCCGATGGCATTCTTGCCGGGCACGACGGCCACACGGGCAGAGATGGCGCTCATTGACCGGGCAATATCGTCTGCAAGAGAGATCACGCGAGATGACTTGACGCCGGGGGCCGGCTCCATCTCGAACAGGGTAATCACCGGGCCTGGGCGCACTTCCTTGATACGGCCGCGCACGCCGAACTCTTTCAGCACATCTGTCAGGCGCGCAGCCTTTTCGAGCAGGGCATCCTCGTCCACCGTGTCGCCGCGCTCCTCTGGCATCTGGAGCAGGTCGATGGAAGGCAGGCGTGTTGATTTGCGGCGACGTTCGGATTTGGTCACGCGCGGCTGGCTCGGCGCCTTTGGTTTCGACACAGGTACAGACAGGCGACGCGTCTGGATGGGTTCGAAATCGTCGTCCTCATCTTCATACATCTCATCCTCATCGAGGGACGTCTCGTCTTCCTCGTAGGACTCGTCGTCTTCCTCGTCATAGTCGACATCATATGAGTCTGCATCGGCGTACTCCTCATCTCCTTTGACGACGCGTGCGCCGCGGTTGACGCGTTCCACATCTTCCTCATCCACTTCCTGAGCCTTTGGCTTGAAGTGCGAAGCGACAGAAACGAGGAAGCCACCAATACCGGTTGCCTTGCGCGCGGCATGACGCCCGGACTGTGTCGCGGCATGCTGCAACAATTGCGCATCGCGGCGACCGAAACCCATGGCCGACAAGGCGGCCCACATGGAGGCCGCGCCGAGCAAGGCCCCCGCCCAAGTGTTCGGTGATGGCAAGAGCAAGGCGCGGAAGGGCATGGAGGCGTAATAGAATAGCGCATCCCCGACCATGCCGCCGAGCCCTGCGGACAATGGCCAGGATTCCGGCACGGGCCATGCCGCGAAAAATGCAGCGGAAAGCGGCACAAACGCAAAACCCATCAGCCAACGGCGCACGCGCGGCATGCCGATCAACACAGTACGCATGGCGCCGCCAATCATCATGGCAAGACCCGCCGCCCAGGCTGACCAGCCGAGCATCTGCCGCGACAAATCCGCAAAGATCGCGCCGGGCCCGCCGAACAGGTTTTGAACTTCCGCGTCTGTTGCTGCATTCCAGCTGGGATCGCTGGGCATGTAGGAGCCAACGCTTCCGCAGATGAATACGCCCAGACCGAAGGCCGCCGCCCCTGTCAGGATCCGCCAGATCGGGTCACTAACACTTGGGAGGTCATCTTCAGTGTAAACGTAATCTGTCATGGGGTGAGGCATCTCCACTGGGGTCGCGGGGGAGCCCTCACTCTGCCGCAACACGCTTAACGCCCGGCAAACGCGCGTAAAACTTTTGCAGCGCGCAAATTAACTTTTCGGAGACCATGAGTGCCTGGACCTTGATGATTTTGAAGACCGAATTGATCCAGATCAAGAAGGCTGATCGCGTGTGCGGAATCGCGTGTATTCTCTGTAACCTTGGGAACTCTCAGGCCGGGGGCGCCATTGATCGAGCGAGACCAACCCCAAAGGAGAGCTCGATATGAAACGCACATTGATCGTTCCCGCAACCATCGCCCTATTAACCGGTATGGCCGCTACGGCGCAGGAAACTAACGAATCCGCCGCAGAAATTAACACCTCGGCCGCAATCGAGGCAGAGGCAGACGTAAACACTGATGAAATGTCTGTTGAAGAGCTGAACGCGCTTCAGCTGGATGTTCTTGAATCATCTGACACGACCGAGGCCAGCGAAGAGCAGATATTCACCGCGCAGGCAGACACCGACACGATGACGGCCGATGCTGATCGCAAACATCCGACCGGCGACACCAAGTCCCATGAATGGGACAAGGCCGACATGGACAAGCAGGTCACCGCAGAGGCTGATCTGGAAGCCGATACAGAAATGGGTATGGGCGGACCTGATTACGCGTCTGAAACCGACGCGATGACCGATACCGCGATGCAGGGCACTATCGCCCAGCTTGCCTCTGAAGACGCCCGCTTCACGACCCTCGTTGCACTGGTTGAACAGGCCGGCCTGAATGAAAAACTGGACGCCGATGGCGAATACACTGTCTTCGCGCCGACGAATGCCGCCTTTGAAAAGCTGGACCCTGAACTGGTCACCAAGCTGAAATCCGGTGAGGCCAACGACACGCTGAAATCAATTCTGAAGACGCATGTCGTCGAGGGTGAAACCATGAGCAGCGCGCTGGTCGAAGGCGACAACACAGTCGCCACGATGGCAGACGCAGACCTGATTGTCCGCAAGACAGGCGACAGCGTTACAATTGGCAATGCGACGGTCGTCGCTGCTGACATCGACGCATCAAATGGTGTGATCCACGCAGTCGATACGGTCATCATTCCAGCTGATCTGGAGCTGACCGACGAAGAAGAGACAGAGTCATAAGGCTCCTCCCCTTCTGGCCATTGTGCCAAGGAAAAAGCCCCGGCAGATCGCTCTGCCGGGGCTTCTTTCTTGGGAGGTTACGCAGTTTAGTTTGCAAACTCCGGATAGGCTTCCAGGCCGATCTCGGACTTGTCGAGACCGAGTTCCTCTTCCTCGGCCGTCGGACGCACGCCGATGGTGAGCTTGAGAACGTACCAGATGATGGCAGACACGATCATCACGAAGACACCGGTCAGAACCACGCCGACCAGCTGGCCGATATAGTTCGGGTCGCCAGCTTCGTTCGGCATGATGGCGTTCGTGTACGAGAACGGAACCACCATTGTGCCCCAGATGCCGCAGACGAGGTGAGCCGGGATTGCGCCGACCACATCGTCGATCTTGAACTTGTCGAGCAGCGGTACGGAGACAACAACCAGGACACCACCGACAGCGCCGATGAGTATGGACGCCCCCATGCTTGGTGCCAGCGGCTCAGCCGTGATGGACACCAGACCACCGATCGCACCATTGAAGACCATCGTGGCGTCGATCTTGCCCTTGTACAGGATGGCTGTCGTGAACATTGCCGCGATTACGCCACCTGCTGCAGCGAGGTTCGTGTTGGCGAAGATCTGGCTGACGGAGTTGATGTCAGCGATAGAGCCAGCGGCCAACTGGGACGCACCGTTGAAGCCGAACCAACCGAACCAGAGGATAAACGTACCGAGAGCGGCGAGCGGGATGTTGTTGCCCGGCATCGGATTCACCTGCTTGCCGAAATACTTGCCGATACGTGGCCCGATGATGATGGCGCCTGCCAGAGCTGCCCAGCCACCGGTTGAGTGAACCAGAGTAGAGCCAGCAAAGTCAGAGAAGTCCCAAGCGGAGTCGAGGTAACCACCACCCCACTCCCAAGATGCCACGATCGGATAGATGAACGCGGTCAGCAGGGCTGTGAAGATCAGGAATGGCCAGATTTTCACGCGTTCAGCGATCGTACCTGATACAATGGATGCGGCCGTTGCCACAAAGACCATCTGGAAGAACCAGTCAGAAGCAGCCGCATAATCCCCGTGCGACTCTTCAAGTGGTGCGCTGGACCAGATGAAATCAGGAATGCCGAACAGGCCGGCGGCGACTGTGGCAGATGGGTAGGCCATATTATAGCCGATCAGCCAGAACATGATGCCCGCAACAGAGAACAGGGCGACGTTCTTGGTCGACTGCATTGCTGCGTTCTTGGAGCGGACAAGGCCTGCCTCCAGCATGCAGAAACCGGCGGCCATGAACATCACGATGATGCCGCCAATCAGGAACAGGTAGCTGTTGTCGACATAGGCGCTGGCACTTCCAGCAACGCTCTCTTCGAGCGCCGCAAGCCGGGCTTCCATGTCAGCATCCTGGGCATAAGCTGCTGCGCTTGCCATGATAGCGGCTGGCAGCAACGCTGCTCCGCGTATTGTATTTTTTAATGTTTGGCCCATCGGCCCCTCCTTCGTCACGAGACTGCAGAGCTCGGGACCCCCCGCGCTCTCCCAGAACCGATATGATTGCGGGCCCGTGCGAATGTCGCACCAGCATGGGGGATGACCGGTCTTTCTGGGGGGGCATGGTCAAAGCATGGGCAGTGATGCGGCGAATCGCCTAAAACTCCATCATCGCTGGACGATTGCTAACAGCGTCACTAGCTAAGGCTCATGACTCAAACGCACCCCCGGTCTGACCAGACGTATGACCTCGCCATCATCGGCGCTGGCCCCGTAGGTACGACGCTTGCCATCCTGGCAGCGCAGCGAGGATTTTCGGTCGCGCTTGTTGATGCGCGCGACCCGGACGTCGCGCCACGCCCGGATACTCGCACCTTTGCGATTGTGCGCGGCAGCTGGCGTTTGCTGGGCGCAGCTGGCGTTACAGACGCGCTCTGCGGATCGACTGAACCCCTCAACGGTCTTGAAGCAGTCGATGGCGGAACCCATTGGTTCGGTGCGCCCGGCGTGTTGTTCGGCAATGAAGACCTGCCCGACGATCCGGACGGCCAACCCCTCGGCCAGATGGTACCGGCCGCCGCGCTGCAGGCGGCGCTAGATGGCACATGCGCAGACATGGACCAGATCCACTGGATCCGCGGAAAACTGTTCCGGGACATGGAAACGGACAATTCCGGAGCGATTCTCACCCTGTCCGACGAAACACAAATCAGCGCGCGCCTTGTCGCGGCCTGTGATGGCATGAAATCGGCGGTGCGCGAGTCTGTGGGGATCATGACCGAAGGACACGATTACAATCAGTCTGTCTTTGCGGCGAACGTGAAGCTGGGCCGCCCGCATGAAGGCATTGCGCGCCAATTGTTCACACCCGAAGGCCCATTCGCCACGCTGCCTATGCCTGACAATCGCGCCAATCTTGCCTGGTACATGAAACGCGGCGCGGCGGAGACGATTGCTGCCCTGCCGGTTGAAGACATCAATGCCGAATTGAATGCCCGCTTTGCTGACTTTGCCGGGCCCATGGAAATTGATGGTCCCTATTCCGCCTATCCACTTGTCATGCAATTGGCGACGCGGATGGTAGGGCCTCGCACCGCGCTAGTCGGCGATGCTGCACACCGGATCAATCCGCTGGCAGGACAGGGGCTTAATTTGGGCTTCAAGGATGTTGGTGCGCTGATTGATGTCATGTGTGACGCGCGGGATGTGGGCCTGGATCCGGGATCAGATGTGAGCTTGGAGCGTTACGAGAAATGGCGCCGGTTTGATGCAACGGCGGCCGCCATGTTCATGGATGGTATCGACAAGGCCTTCACGAATGACAGCGCGGTTCTTAAGCCCCTTCGAGGTCTTGCGCTTTCCCTCGCGCAAAAAATCACCCCACTACGTCAAGCACTCGCCCGCCAGGCAAGCGCCGATCAGGCCCATCTGCCGAGCTTGATGCGCTAGTCCGGCTTTGCAAGCTCCCGCAGGAGTTTCCAAGTATAGAGCCCGGAATCATGCCCGTCTGAAAACCTTATACGGATGGCATAGCGCCCAACTGGCTCTGCTCCGACGACAGAGATATCTTCCGGCACAGGTGCCTGTGGCGGCTTGGGTCCGCCGCCATGTCCTCGCACCTCTGCAGAGGGGCTCTCTTCACGCAGGCGCTTGTAGGCAATCGTACCGGATACCCCGTCCTCGAACGCAATGGCCAATTCCTGGGCTGATTTTCTGAATGCCAATTTTGTGGGCCAGGATGGTTCGCTCATGCGGTGGGCTCGTCATCGACTTCCACGGCATCCAGGTCTCGCGCCTCATCCGCGAGCATGATCGGAATTCCATTGCGGATAGGATAGGCAAGCCGGGCCTTCGGGGAGACGAGTTCATCTTTTGACCGGTCATAACTGAGCGGCTGGCGGCTGACCGGGCAGATCAGGATTTCCAGTAGGCGCGGATCAACCCCGGAAGGGCCCAAGCGCTGTGTCGCGGTTTCATCGGACATGAGAGCCTCTATTGCAGCGTGCCGCCGTCTTCGCCGGACACATCCATTTCAAGCAGGGTGATGAGCGTTTCAGCGCGATCTTTCAAGGTAGGTGCTTCAACGAGCGCCTGTTTTTCCATTACGGAGAATGGACATCCGGAGCAGAGGGCATTGACCAATGTTTCCAGCGGCGCTTCGTCCACAGCGCTCCAATCCGTCGACATGTCGTGCGCCTCAGTATAGTCGTGCAGTGCAGATACCAGACGAGACCGGTCAGGAAGTTTGGAATCTGGAACGTCTTTCAGGTCCGCTTCATAGGGTGCCCAGTCTGGCACGACCTGACGATAGGGCGTCATCACGGAAAGTTCTTCCTTCACATCAAACCGGGCAATTCCGGTCAGCGTGATCAGGTAGCGCCCATCGCCGGTTTCCGACCACGCGGTGATCCGTCCAGCACATCCTGTATGGGCAACATCCGGTTTTGCCTTGGAGCCGCCCACAGACTGGATCATGCCAATCATCCGCGTATCCTGAATGACGTCATCAATCATGTTCAGATAGCGCGGTTCGAAAATGTTGAGCGGCAATTGCCAGCGCGGGAACAGCAACGCCCCCGGCAGCGGAAAGATAGCCAGCTCCTCGGGCAGTTCGGAAAGGCGCGTGAAGCTGGGCTGTGACATATACTCGATCTCTTTCTGGTGTTGCCTGAAAGAGGGATGTGGCGCGCCTACGCCATCAGGCAAACATGAGAGACGCCAGACGACGCCGACCGCTGACGGTTGCTGGGTCAGTTGCGCCAGCCGCTTCAAACATTTGTAGCAGCTTTTCCTTGGCCTTGCCCTCTTTCCAGTCGAGGCCGGCGCTGAGGATAATCAGCAGATGGTCAATGGCGTCCCCGAAACGCCCTGCCGCGGCGTACTTTTCGGCAAGGTCGAAGCGCTGGTCATGATTGTCCGGATCAGCGAGTACAGCTGACAGCGCCTCCTCAAACTCATCCGGAGCGGCCGCGTCATCGCCCATCATGTCAATTGCCGTTCGAACGCCTTTGACGGCACTGTCATTGCGCTTGTCTTCCGGCACCATTTCCAGCGTGGCTTCGGCGCGCTCCTTGTCACCATTGGCAAGATAACACCGAGCAAGGCCTGCCAGCGCAGTAACGTTTTCAGGTTCCTGCTGGAGAATTGCTGCATAGATTTGGGCGGCCGTACCGATATCGCCAGCCTGGCTTGCCGCTTCTGCCTGTTCGAGCGCCTCGGCCAGCATCTTTCCGGCATCGGTGCCACTCAGCAGCTTGTCGATAAAGGCGTTGATCTGGCCTTCCGGAAGCGCGCCCATGAAAGCATCAACCGGACGGCCCTTGTCGAAGGCGTAAACCGCCGGGATAGAGCGCACGCCGAGCTGACCGGCATAGGCGGGGTTCTCATCAATGTTGATCTTGACCAGCTTGACCTGACCGCCGCGCGCGTCGACCGCCTTTTCGATGATCGGGCCCAGCGTGCGGCAAGGACCGCACCAGGGCGCCCAGAAATCAACGATAACCGGCTGGTTCTCCGACGCCTCCACGACGTCTGCCATGAAGTCCTGATCGGTCGTGTCCTTGATGTTCAGCGATGCCGTATCGGTCATAGGTATTGTGTCCCTTGAATATCTGCACGGAACATGGGCCGCAGCATCCCATTTCGCAAGGCAGCGGCCTGACACCGAAGCACGCGGTCTACGTTCATCTGGCAGTCAATTCCGGTGTTGCACTTGTTGAAGGTGAACCGCGCGCAACGAAAAGCGACGAAAATACCTTTTTCGCGCCCTGTTTCTGCAAGGCCCGCGCGCTTAAGTACTAGGCCATTGGTCAACGAACTAAGGAGACCGCAAAATGTTGAATATCCTGGCAAGCCTTGGAGCGATCACCGCAATCGCAACGTCGCCGCTCCCACTCAGCCTGCAGGCCACTGAGGCCGCAGCGCCAGCACCGCAAGTTTCCGAACCGGCCGGCTTGAGCGAGGCTGATCGTCAGCGCCTTCTGAACCGAGCATCTACGGCCTTGGCCAAGGTTAAGACAGCCAGCGGCACGTTTGAGCAATTGTCACCGGACTATAGCGAATCCACTGGCCGATTTGCGTTGTCGCGCCCCGGTAAGGTTCGGTTTGAATATGATGACCCAAGCCCCCTGCTCGTCGTGAGCGATGGCACAACCGTCGGTCTTCAGGATTCCGAGCTGGAAACCACTGATCGGGTTCCCCTCGGAACCACACCGCTCGCCTTGCTGCTGGATGATGACATCGATTTCGCCACAGAGGCGGATGTGTTGGACGTAACCAACCGAAATGGCCGGGTGGAAATCACCCTGCGCGACAAGTCTGGCGAAATGGATGGCACGCTGACTCTCGTCATGCAAGAAAGCGATATGAGCCTGACCGGATGGCACACGCTGGACAGCGGTGGAAACCTGACACAGGTCCAGCTGACCGATGTTTCTTACGGTCAGCGCCTCAATCCGCGCCTGTTTGTTCTGAAGGATTTCGATAAGAACTGACGTGTTTGCACCACACCCAAGGACATAACACATTATTCACTTGATTTTTTTCTGTGGAGTGACATCTTTGCAACTGTCGATGACGAAGCAAATCGAGCGCAGCAACTGACCCCCCGCTGCAATCCTTGTGTCATCCACCGTCGGAGCCTTCCCCTCCCGACGAGACGTGTAAAGCAAGCGTCTGGCGCGCCCGAACTTCCCCGCGTTCGGGCGCGTTGACGTTTCAGGAAACACTGCTACGCAGCCTGAATGTCTAATTCTCTCAAAATCGTCAGCTGGAACATCAACTCTGTTCGCCTGCGTGCGCCAAACGTCGCCGCCTTTGTGGCGGAGGAGCAACCGGATGTTGTTTGTCTGCAGGAAACAAAGTGCCAGGACGGCGAATTTCCCGAAAAGGCCTTCAAGGAAATGGGGTTGCCGCATCTCGTGCTGAACGGCCAGAAGGGCGGGCATCATGGCGTGGCCATCGCCTCGCGTCTGCCCATCGAGCGCATCGAGGCACCAGACCTGTGCCGCCACGGACATTCGCGCGTGATCGCGGCGAAAGTGGCCGGCGTGGAAGTCCACAACATCTACTTGCCAGCTGGCGGCGATGAGCCGGATCCCGAGGTGAATGACAAGTTTGCCCACAAACTCGATTTTCTGGAGCGACTGGGACCTGCCTACAAGAAGCAGTCAAAGACGCCGCGCGTCTTGGTGGGCGATCTGAACGTTGCGCCGCACGAAAACGATGTCTGGTCACACAAGCAGTTGCTGAAGATCGTATCCCACACGCCGGGAGAAACCGAACGTCTGGAAGACTCCCGCAACCAGGCCGCGTTTGTGGACATTGCTCGCCTGGCGGTAGAGGACCACCAGAAACTCTATTCCTGGTGGAGCTATCGCGCGAAGGACTGGGCCAAGAGCAATCGCGGACGCCGGCTCGACCATATTTGGATGAACCCCGCTGCACTGCCCGATACGAAGATCGACACCTTCAAGATCCACCTCGCATGGCGTGGAGGCTGGAAACCTTCGGACCACGCGCCAATAAGCGTCGAAATGAAGGTTTAAGGTTGCAGGCGATAACCGCCAGCATCTGTCAGCAACAAGCGGGCATTAGCCGGGTCCGGCTCAACTTTCTGGCGCAGGCGATAGATGTGCGTTTCCAGCGTGTGGGTTGTGACGGTTGCATTGTAACCCCACACCTCTGACAAGAGCTCGTCCCGCGCAACAGGCTTGCCCTGCGCGCGATAGAGATATTTCAGGATGTTGGTTTCCTTCTCGGTCAGGCGCACTTTTCGGCCGTCTTCCGTGACCAGCAACTTCATCGATGGGCGAAACTCATAAGGCCCCACCTGAAATGTAGCGTCCTCGGATTGCTCAAAGCTGCGAAGATGTGCACGCACGCGCGCCAGCAACACTGAGAATTTGAACGGCTTGGTGACATAGTCATTCGCGCCGGATTCTAGCCCGAGAATCGTATCGGCATCGCCATCCTGACCCGTAAGCATGATGATTGGTGCGCGCACGCCTTTCTGCCGCATCTGTTTGCAGGCTTCGCGGCCATCCATATCCGGCATATCTACATCCAGCAGGATCAGGTCGATCCGCTCCGCCAGCGCGTGGGTGATCCCCTCATGCGCGTTTGCCGCCTGTAGCGTGTCGAACCCGTCATGCAGATCGAACTGTTCCGCGAGCGCTTCGCGCAGGTCTTCATCGTCATCTACCAGCAGAATGGTCTTTTTGCCTGTCACGGGCGTCTCCTTCGAATTCGAACGTCGCTGTGTATTGCGACTGGCGACAGATGCCATATGACTTTCCATGACGCGTGATCACAAGTCTGGGAGCATTTGGTGAGCCTGAAATTTACCGCAAGCCCGACGGGGAAATTCTCAGGCCCCGGCTTCACCGCCCGCTGCGCGCTGGGAAAGGGCGGGGTCGTTACCGCGTCACAGAAGCGCGAAGGGGACGGGGCCTCCCCTGTCGGGGTGTGGCCGGTACGCAATGTTTTCTACAGGCCCGACCGGGTAGAACCGCCCGTGACCAGCCTGCCACTGGTACCGCTCAAGCCTTATGATGGCTGGTGCGACGCCGCGAACCATCCGCTTTACAATCGTCCGGTCTCACTGCCCTTCGCGGCCAGTCACGAAAAACTCTGGCGAGATGACCACGTCTACGATGTGATCGTCGAGCTGGGTTACAATGATGATCCGGTCGAAGCCGGACGCGGCAGCGCGATCTTCCTGCACATTGCCCGGCCGAACTATGAGCCGACGGAAGGCTGTATCGCGCTCGAAAAAAGCGACCTGCTTGCGGCTCTGGAACTGATGCTTCCGGGTACCGAAATCGAAATCTCGTTCTAGGCTGAATAATCGCGAGGCCCGAACAGGGCGGTTCCGATGCGCACATGGGTCGCGCCGAACTGCGCGCCTGTCTCGTAATCAGAGCTCATGCCCATGGAGAGCTGTTCCAAACCAAGGCGCCCCGCGATCTTGGCCAGAAGGGCAAAGTGAGGACCGGCGGGTTCTTCGACAGGCGGAATGCACATCAGGCCGACCACATCCAGCGCTGCCTCACGTGCTATCTGGAGCAGACTTTCCACTCCATCGGGTGAAACACCCGCCTTTTGTGGCTCTTCACCCGTATTGACCTGGATCAGATATTTCCGACGCAGCCCTGTTTTCTCTTCAGCCTTGGCCAACTCCCGGCACAGTTTCGGCCGATCGATCGTTTCAATGACGTCGAACAAGCGCACAGCGTCCTCCGCCTTGTTTGATTGAAGCGGCCCGATCAATCGAAGTTCCAGGTCTGGATAGTCTGCCTTGCGGTCCTCCCAATGCTGGTAGGCTTCTTGAACGCGGTTCTCACCGAATACTCGGTGGCCCGTCGCCAGAATCTCTTTCAGTGCTTCGTCAGGTTGGGTTTTGGTCACTGCAACCAGTGTCGGCGCCGTATCACACAGGCGCTCCAGATCGCTCAGGATCTCTGCGCGGCGCTTGGCAATTCCGGGGAAGTCCGTATCAGTCATCGTGATGGTGCAGAAACCCCAATCCGATGCGAGACGCAAGCTGATCTCTGCGGCGCGATGCGCTGGTCATCATTTGCCTTCATGGTTGCCACCTGCCCTGTTTCTCACCGATCCGAAGCGCACACCGGACCCGATCTCAGTGGCGGAAAACCTTCCTGCCGGGTGGGGAATTGTTTATCGGCACTTCGGTGCAAAGCATCGGTTGTGGCAGGCGCGGCAGTTGGCGGAGATTGCGAACCGGCGGGGACTGGCCTTGCTGATCGCGGCAGACCCCGTCCTTGCCATAAAGGTCGGTGCAGCAGGCGTGCACTGGCCCTTCACGCAAAGGCACGCTGCCCGGAAATGGCGAGCTCGGTTCGACCTGATGAGTGTCAGCGCGCACGGTGGCGACGAATTGCGACAGGTGGAACCGGATGTGTTTGATGCGGCACTTGTTTCCGCAGTCTTTCCGTCGACCAGCCCATCAGCCGGCACCCCGATCGGTTCGCATCAAATTCGCATTCTCTCGCGACAAAGCGATATGCCGATCTATGCGCTGGGGGGCATAAATTCACGTAATGCGGCCTGCGTCAGTAGCTCAGCGGGTCTTGCGGCGATTGAAGGTATTCAGGACGCGTTTGGGCCCTAGAACTTGAACGCAGACTTCAGCCGGATACCGGCTTCGACTTCGCGGGATTCCCACGTTGAGGTGTCATTCAGCTCGTCTGCGCCAACACTGACCTCACCCCCGACCGAAAAGCGCGGCGTGATGCGGAATGTCGCGCCAGCCTGCATTTCCTCGCGTGGCAGAGGAGACAAATCTGTGCGGGACACCTTGTCCAGATTCAGTTGCCACCGCGTATTGCTGCCAAACTGCATCGAGAATTCGCGATCTGGCTTTGCCTGCCATACCGGCTCAGCGCTGGCGGGTTTGGACTGCGCAAATTGACGGTACCATTCAGACTGCGCGGCAGAGGTCTCTGAAATGCTGGGGGCTGCCAATTCCATTTCGGGCGCAGGCACGGAATCTTGCGCAGCAGCTGGCATAGCCAACGCAGCGCACAGCGCGATCCCAAAAGTTACAAAGCCCAGCTTCATTTCTTGCACCTCTGAACACAGAAATAGTCAGATGGGCGGGTAAAGAGAAGATTAAGAATCTGACAGGGCCGCGATTCTAACGCGATAGTGTGATTTCTATCACAATGCCGTCGGGTGAATTGTTCCATTCGGCGGCGATATTCTCTTCGGATGCTACACGATCCAGGCTGTTTTCGCCATATCCGAGAGAGATTCTTGCAAATTCTGTAACATCGTGAGCGATGCCAATTTTCCATGCATCTCCTTCAAGTGACGTGAGTCCGTCTTCCGCGGCCCCAAATTCAAGCCCGATCCGAGTTTTTCCGAATGTCTTGGTCACTCCGGCAGTCCATGATTCGTAGTCCGCACTTTGGGCAAGGCCGTTATCCGACTGCAGCCAGGTGAAGCCGAGGGATATGGTTTCGAACTCTGCCCTGGCACCTGCCGAGAATGTGGTGACGCGGTCATAAACGGATGTCGCGTAGAACGGCGTGTCCACGTCCGCCGTGCTGGCAGCCAGCGCCGCACTTACCCGAACTCCTTGCTCCCGCAGCAATCGAGAGGCGTTCACTGAGCCCTCAACTGCATTCGTCAGCGTGATCGGCGCGACACCCGGCAGGTTCCGGTCCGCATCGCGATCAAGGCCCCTGACGTCTGCTTTGGGGGTAAAACTCAGCCCTGCGCGGATTCCGACAAGGCGGGGTGTAGCATAACTCAGTTTGGCCGATGGCCCCGTCAGATCATGCCGCGTGGTAACCATGTCGATGCCTGTCGGATCAAGGGATTGGCGGCCAAGTGCCAACGCGCTGAAGACCGACGGTGCATTTTCGTGAAAGCGTGCGGCAACACCCTCATCCCTACCGAGGCGGACTTCACCATAACCGCCGTCTATGTAGACGTAAGCCTCTTCCAGCTCGGCCCGTAAATCGACCTCGTCCGGCGCCGGCCCTGAGGCGAGACCCGTGTACGCACCCTGAAAGCCAGGTTGCGAGCTGTCCCCAGCAATGAAGATACCGCTAAATCCCGCACGCTGGGGATGATCCTTTTGCGCTTCAACGCGGCCGGAAACACCAATCTCCAAACCATTGTCCAAAATTCGGTTTGTGGATGCGCCGGCCCAGATCATGCCGAGCGCCTGCTCATCCGCATCGGGCGCCAGAACTATCGTAGCCCCGAATTCGGTTTCCGTTTCCCACGGGTTCCAGTCCTCTTCCCATTGGGCGTGCGCAGAGGGCATCGCGAACAGGACCATCAGCAGCGAGATTCCCACGACTTTCATTCCGATCCTCCATCCGCCACCACGCGCAGATCAGCACTGGCGAGCCTGTAAACCCCTTGTTATACAAACGCCCGTCAACAAGGTCTTGCACTCAGGAACTTTCTTCATGGTCAAATATGTTTTCTCTGCGGCGGTTGCCGGCATGCTGATGGTTTCAGGCTGCCAGTCCAGTTCAGGGCCCAGCGCCGAGGCGCGCGTCGTTCAACAGAATATCGGCAGCGTAAATCCATATCTCTGGCGCGCATCGCTCGACACGTTCGAGAACATGCCTGTTGCAACGGCTGATCCAATCGGCGGCCTGATCAATTATGACTGGAAGTCTTTTGAGACCGCGCCGAACGAGCGCATCAAGGCAACGGTCTACATTCTTGATACCCGCCTGCGCGCAGATGGCGTGAAAGTCTCGGTATTCCGTCAGGAAAAGAATGAATCCGGCGAATGGGTTGATGTCAGCGTCGATCCGGAAACAGCGCTTCAGCTTGAGAACAAGATTCTGGATCGCGCGCGCTTGCTGAAAAATTCCCAGCTGGGCTAAGCCCGGCCGACACATTTATCCAGAAAGGTCAGGGCCATGGCGACCCGTTACGATCCGCAAATTGCGGAACAGAAATGGCGTGCAGCCTGGGACAAGGCCGCGCTATTCACCGCGAAATCTCCAGCCGAAGCTGGCGATGCACCGAAGGCTTACGTGTTGGAGATGTTCCCGTATCCGTCGGGTCGCCTTCATATGGGTCATGTGCGCAACTACGCGATGGGCGATGTTGTTGCGCGTCACAAGCGCGCCAAAGGCTATAACGTCCTGCACCCGATGGGATGGGACGCCTTCGGCATGCCGGCAGAGAACGCCGCAATGGAGCGGAACGTCCATCCGGGCGAATGGACCTATCAGAATATCGCCGCCATGAAGGCCCAGTTCATGAAGCTCGGCCTGTCGCTGGACTGGAGCCGTGAGTTTGCAACGTGCGATCCTGAATATTACGGCGCACAGCAGGGACTATTCCTGAAATTCCTGGAAAAGGGCCTTGTCTATCGCAAGGCCTCCAAAGTGAATTGGGACCCTGTCGACAATACTGTGCTGGCCAATGAGCAGGTGATTGACGGCCGTGGCTGGCGCTCTGGTGCATTGGTCGAGCAGCGTGAACTGACACAATGGTTCTTCCGCATCACCGACTATGCAGAAGACCTGCTGGAAGAAGTGAAAAAACTGGAACGTTGGCCTGAGAAAGTACGCACGATGCAGGCGAACTGGATCGGCCGGTCGGAAGGCCTGCAGATGCGGTTCGAGTTCGACTCGGCAGCACCAGCCGGCTTCGATCACGGCATCGAAATCTTCACGACCCGTCCTGATACGCTGTTCGGCGCAAGCTTTATCGCCTTGTCGCCAGATCACCCACTGACGATTCAATTGGCCGATAAATCCGACGAGCTGAAGGCTTTCCGTGCAAAATGCGCCCAGATCGGAACGAGCGAAGAAGCTATCGAGAAAGCCGAGAAGCTCGGCTTCGACACCGGTCTGACCGTTAAACATCCATTTGATGACACGAAGACATTACCCGTTTGGATCGCGAACTTTGTACTGATGGGCTACGGCACTGGCGCGATTTTTGGCTGCCCGGCGCATGACCAGCGCGACATTGATTTTGCCCGGAAGTATGATCTCAACGTCACCCCAGTCGTTCTGCCTCCAGACGCCGATCCGGTCGAGTTCGATGTCGAAAGTGAAGCCTATACCGGGCCCGGCAGTATCTTCAATTCAGGCTTCCTTGATGGTTTGTCGATCGAAGACGCAAAGCGCGCGGCAATAGAGAAAATCGAAGCGATGGGCCTCGGCGAAGGGACGGTAAATTACCGCCTGCGCGACTGGGGCGTGTCGCGTCAACGCTATTGGGGCTGTCCAATTCCAGTGGTGCATTGCGACAGCTGCGGCGTCGTGCCGGTGCCTGAAGCTGATCTTCCCGTGAAGCTTCCGGATGAAGTGTCATTTGACCAGCCCGGCAATCCGCTCGAGCGGCACCCAACCTGGAAACATGTTGACTGTCCGAATTGCGGCAAGGCCGCACGGCGAGAGACCGACACGCTGGACACGTTTGTCGACAGTTCCTGGTACTATTCCCGCTTCGCCAGCACAAATGATCTTGAAGAGCGCGCCTACTGGATGCCGGTGGACCAGTATGTCGGCGGTGTCGAGCATGCGGTGCTTCACCTGCTCTATGCCCGATTCATTGCCCGTGCGATGCGCGATGTAGGCTTGCTTGACTTGCCGAACGGCGAACCCTTCGCTGGCCTCTTCACACAAGGCATGGTCACGCACGAAACCTACAAGTCTTCAGCTGGCAAATGGCTACAGCCGTCTGAAGTCACGCGCGATGGCGATATCTGGATTGAAACAGAAACGGGAGCGGTTGCTACGGCTGGGCCAATCGAGAAGATGTCCAAGTCGAAGAAGAACACGGTCGATCCGGATGCCATTATCGGCCAGTTCGGCGCGGACGTAGCGCGATGGTTCGTGCTGTCTGACTCTCCGCCTGAACGTGACGTCGAATGGACACAATCCGGGGTCGAAGGCGCAGCTCGATTCGCGCAGCGTTTCTGGAGTGTCTTTGACGGATTGCCAGAAAACACTGAAATTGCGCCCGGTGATGATGCTGAATCGACAGCCCTCCGCAAGACGAGCCACAAAGCCGTAGCGGCAATTGACAAGGCGATCGAAGAGTTCCGCTTCAACTCTGCCGTCGCAACGATTCATGAATGGGTCAGCGCATTGAAGAAGGCCGAGTCAGCGGGTGATGCTGTGCTCGGCGCGCGGGTTGAAGGGGCATCCATGTTGGCACGGTGTGTGACACCATTCATGCCTCATCTGGCTGAAGCCTGTTGGGAACGGCTTGGACAACCGGCATTCGTGTCTTCGGCGCCGTGGCCCGTCGCAGATTCTGCACTGCTTGTTGATGATGAAGTGACAATGGCGGTGCAAGTCAACGGCAAGCGCCGTGGCGAAATCACTGTCCCGAAGAGCATGGAAAAATCAGATATCGAAGCCACCGCATCCGCTCTTCCGGAAGTGGTAAATTTCATTGAAGGCAAGTCCGTGAAGAAAATCATTGTTGTGCCCGGGCGCATCGTGAATATCGTAGTCGCATGAGACATTTGATTGCCATCGCTGCCCTAAGCCTGATCGCAGCTTGCGGTTTCCAGCCAGTCTATTCCAGCGGCTTTAATGAAGGCCGAGCAGGAAATATTACGGTCGAAAAAATTGATGGTCGCGCAGGATACGAGCTCCGCAGAACGCTGCTTCAGGAATTAGCGATTGGTCTTCCGAATGTATCTGAGCCTGCCACACTTTCTGTGAAACTCTCGGAGAGTCTGTCGCGCCTCACCTTCGAGACGGATGGCGCGGCGACCCGGTCCAGTATTGTGTCGAGTGGGTCATATGTCTTGAACTATGGTGGCAAGCGTCTTTCGGGACGACAAGAAGCTGAGATCAGCTTTTCTGTTCCTGATAGCCCATATGGCGATATTGCCAACCAAACTGGAGCAAGCACGCGAGCGGCGCGCCAACTTGGTAAGAAGATCGCGGATGATATCCGGCTGAAACTGTCGGCCGACTAATGTTATTAAAGGGCAAACAGGCCGCTGATTTTGCCCGCAAGCCCAAACCGTCGGTCTGGGCGGTTCTCGCATTCGGCGAAGATCCGGGGCTTTCATCAGACGCGGCCCACGCCCTGATCAAAGCCTGGACGCCCAAGGGCGCGACGATGGATGTCACCACACTGGATGATGATTCCATCAAGAAAGATCCCTCTCTCCTGTTTGATGGTCTTGAAGCCGTTTCCCTGCTGGGCGATCCGCGCGTCATTCGAGTGCGCACCAGCGGCGACAAGATTGCTGCTCTTCTTATAGAGACAATTCAGAAAGGCGATTCTCAGGAAGAATACTATTCAGCCCGCCTGATCATCGAAGCCGGGGGCCTTCAAAAACGCTCGAAGCTGCGCGCGGCCGCCGAGTCCGCCCAGTCGACCGCCTGTCTTCAGCTGTTTGCAGATGATGCCGGCGACATTGAACAACGCGTGAAGTCTGTCCTGAAGGCGGAAGGCGTCGAGATCATTCCGGAAGCGCTCGCACTCTTTGTAGGCGACCTGCCCGGTCACCGAAATCTTGCAAACTCCGAAATAGAAAAACTCGCACTCTATGCTCGTGGACTGGGCCGCCCACTTGATTTGAACGACGTCCGGGCGTTGTCCGCCACAGATGTCGATCACAATCTTTCAGCTGCCATTCGCGCAGCGCTCGATGGAAAGCCCGCACTGGTTCACTCCACACTTGATCGCCTGGCAGTTGCGGGAACGAGTGGAATTTCGATTCTGCGCTCCCTCCAGTTTGAAACTATGCGAATGCTGGATGCCCAGTCCAGGATGGCTTCCGGGCAATCCAATCCCGGTATGAAATTACGGCCACCGGTCTGGCAAAGTGAATGGGGCATGTTCAGTGCACGACTCAGGAAATGGCCAACCAAGCGCCTGATGCGTGTCATGGAACGCATCTATGAGGCAGAGCAACAGGCAAAGTCCGGATCAGGTAGTGCAGATCCCGTGATACGTGTACTGATGAATGAGATCGCCCGAGCTGCAGAACTCGCCAGCTAGAAGATCAAAGCTTGTTCCGCTTGGCTGTGAGACGGCGGCATACATCATCCAGCTGTTCAAGATCGCGGTACTTGATCCGCAATTCACCGCCATTCTTTCCGTGCCGGATATCCACATCAAGCCCAATGGACCGTGATAAATCTGCTTCAAGCGCCTCGGTGTCGACGTCTTTCTCATCAGGCTTCGGTCGTGCAGATTTCGTTTCAATCGGCGTATCTTCACGCGCAGCTTTGGCATGAGCCTCCACTTCGCGAACCGTCAGGCCCTTCTCTACTGCCAGCTCTACAAGTGCTTCGGGATCCGGCGCACCAAGAGCCGCACGTGCATGCCCCGCAGTTATGTGGCCAGCTCTCACACGCTCTCGTGCAGCTTCCGGCAGCTGAAGCAAGCGTAGCGTATTGGTAATGTGTACCCGGCTTTTTCCGACACTCGTTGCCAAACTGTCCTGAGTGCGACCAAAGCGCTGCATCAGCGCATCATAGGCTTCGGCTTCTTCAATCGGGTTCAGGTCCGCCCTCTGGACGTTCTCGATAATCCCAATTTCCAGCAGCTCGAGCTCGTCGGTATCGCGCACGACGGCGGGAATACTGGTCAGACCGGCGAGCTTGGCGGCGCGCCAGCGGCGCTCACCCGCAATGATCTGGTAGTCATTCTTCTGCTTTGGATCGGGGCGCACCAGGATTGGCTGAAGCACGCCTTTCGTCTTCAGTGACTCTGCAAGTTCTTGCAGAGCTGTTTCGTCGAACGTCCGCCGCGGTTGCTTGGGATTCCGTCGAATTCGATCAATCGCAATCTCTGATGCGCCCTTTGCGCCATCCTCTTCCGATTTGGAATCGGGAGGCGATACCGCTTCGACTTCTCCAATCAAGGCAGACAGGCCGCGTCCGAGGCGGGAGGGTTTTGTCTTTCCGTCTTCGCTCATTGGGATCAGGCCGCGCGCGCTTTTTCACGTTGAAGAACTTCCGATGCGAGGCGGATATAGGCCTCACTTCCCGGACAACGATAATCGTATAGAAGCGCCGGCTTTCCAAATGACGGCGCCTCGGACAAACGCACATTCCGAGGAATGACCGTGTTATAGACCTTGGCACCAAAGAATGCCCGCACCTCGTCAGCCACCTGATCCGACAGATTGTTCCGGCGATCATACATGGTCAGGACAACGCCCTGGATTTCCAGATTCGGATTCAGGCCAGATCGGATAACTTCGACGGTGCGCAACAATTGGCTGAGACCCTCAAGCGCCAGGAACTCACACTGCAATGGTACAAGCAGCGCATCAGCTGCGGTCATCGCGTTCATGGTCAGGGACGACAATGATGGTGGGCAATCAATCAGAATATAGTCGTATTCAACGAGTTCGCCCTGCTCTGCGCGAGCAATATATTGATGAAGCGCATCCCGCAATTTGTACGACCGGCGGGAATCGTTCGCGAGTTCGGTTTCAACACCGGACAGATTTTCATCCCCGGGAACGATGTCCAGACGCGGCACGATGGTTGAGAGAACAGCATCCTCCAACGGAATCTGATCAACGACGATATCATAGGATGTCTGATGACGATCCTGACGCTCGATACCAAGTCCCGTGGACGCATTACCCTGAGCGTCGAAGTCGACAATCAGGACACGGCGTCCGACGGCGGCCAATGCGGTACCGAGATTGATAGAGGTCGTGGTCTTACCGACCCCGCCTTTTTGGTTCACAACAGCAAATATTCTGGGTTTACCGCCTGCCACGTTCGAGCTCCCTCACGATCAAGATGACGCCTGACCCACCAGTGCGACTTGGAATCGCCTCATACGCGAAGTTCCAACTTTGCTGGGCGTCCGTCAATTCTTCTTTCCAGCGTTCGCCTTTTAGAAAAACCCCTGTGGCGCCGTTTTCCATCCAGGGCGACGCGTATTCCAGAAGTTTTGGCATTGGTGCGAACGCTCGCGCCGTCACAATTTCCGCATCGGAATTTGGTGCCGCCTCTATTCGACCCTGATAAACGGCGGCGTTCAGACTGGCTTCGGTAATCGCAGCGCGTAGAAACGCGCACTTTTTTCCAACGCTCTCCATCATCGTCACGTGCCCATTTGGACGGGCTGCAGAAACAATGAGTCCCGGAAACCCGGCGCCAGATCCCAGATCCACACATTTTGCCGCCTCGGGAACGTATGGAAGGATTTGAAAGGAATCGGCCACGTGTCGCGTCCAGATCTGCGGCCATTCACGCGGTCCGATCAAGTTTGACCGTTTGCGCCAAGCGTCCAGGGTTAAGATTATCGCGTCCAATCTTTCCGATGTTTCACGTGAAACATCGAATTCGGCGTGAAACGCCGCGCGGTCGTCAGAATTCATCATGAATGTTAACCGGCTTTCTTCCGACGCTTAACAAATCCAAGCAGCGCGGTCAGTGCGCCTGGTGTAACACCTTCGATACGTCCGGCTTGACCAAGAGTCGTTGGACGAACGGCTTCGAGCTTTTGGCGAACCTCGTTTGAGAGCCCTCCGACCATGGAATAATCCAAATCCATCGGGATGGTCAGATCCTCATCGCGACGAAGCGCAGCCACATCTTCAGCTTGTCGTTCGAGATAAGAAGAATAAAGCGCTTCAATCTCAATCTGGGTTGCGATCTCATCGTCCAGATTGGCAAGTTCCGGCCAAACCGCCGAAAGCGCGGCCAAATTGATATCCTTATAGGACAGATACTCCCAAGCCGTACGGACGCGTCCATCTTGATTGACGGCCCAACCGGCTTGCGCCGCTTTAGCCGGTGACAAGGTCAAGGCATTCAATTGATCCCGGGTCTTTTGAAGCGCGGAGTGTTTCACGTGAAACACGTCTGCCCGGTGAGACCCGACACATCCGGCGGCAATACCCTTCTCGGTAAGCCTCTGGTCGGCATTGTCCGCTCGTAGTGCCAAACGGTACTCCGCCCGCGACGTGAACATTCGGTAGGGCTCCGTCACCCCGCGCGTGACGAGATCATCGATCAGAACGCCGATATAGGCTTCCGCCCGATCAAAAATGACTGGCTCCTGGCCGGAAGAGGCACGTGCCGCATTCAGACCGGCAACCAGGCCTTGAGCGCCGGCCTCTTCGTAACCGGTCGTGCCATTGATCTGGCCTGCCAGATACAAACCCTGAAGAGCCTGTACTTCCAACGAGGACGACAAAGCGCGGGGGTCGACATAGTCATATTCGATCGCATAGGCGTACTGCAGGATCTTCGCGTCCTCCAATCCAGGAATTGTGCGCAGAAAGCGCTCCTGAATTTCCTCCGGAAGCGATGTCGAAATGCCATTTGGGTAGACAGTATGATCGTCCAGTCCCTCTGGTTCCAGAAAAATCTGGTGGCGATCCTTGTCTGCGAACCGGTGAACCTTGTCTTCAATAGACGGACAATATCGCGGGCCACGTCCTGCGATCGCGCCAGAATAAACGGCGGACTGGTCAATATTCTCCGCGATAATTGCGTGGGTCTCCGGCGTCGTCCATGTGATGCCGCACTGGACCTGAGGCACAATAATTTCGTCTGTAAGATATGAAAACGGTATTGGCTCCGCGTCTGCAGGCTGCATCTCCAGCCGGTCCCACGCGATGGTCCGACCGTCGAGGCGGGCAGGCGTTCCCGTTTTCAAACGGCCCATCGGCAAACCCATACCGTATAGCCGGTCTGACAATCCAATCGCCGGCGCTTCACCAACCCGTCCGGCGGGAATCCGCTTTTCCCCAATATGGATCATACCTTTCAAGAAGGTGCCGGTTGTAATCACGACCGAAGCGGCGCGATACGCGTCGCCATCCAATCCGATCACGCCAGCGACATGATTATCTTCAACAATCAGATCTTCGGCCCCATCCTCAATGATTGTCAGGTTGGGATAGTCTGACAATTCATTCTGCATGGCTTCACGATAGAGCTTGCGATCAATCTGGGACCGCGGGCCCCAGACCGCCGGGCCTTTCGAACGGTTCAGCATGCGAAACTGAATGCCCGCCTTGTCAGCCAGGCGCCCCATCAAACCGTCGAGTGCGTCGATTTCCCGAACCAGATGGCCTTTTCCGAGCCCACCAATGGCCGGATTACAACTCATTTCGCCGATCGTCGCGCGCTTGTGAGTGACAAGCGCGGTTTGCGCACCCGTCCGCGCCGCGGCAGCTGCAGCCTCACAGCCAGCATGACCGCCGCCGACAACGATTACATCAAATTGGTTTGTGTCGCTCATGGCGCTACTTCAGATCCGGAGTTTCAGAAAGCCGCTATATAGCGGTTTGAGCCCCCAAACCCTAGGGGTCATTTGCCGATGCAGAATTCAGAGAACACGGCACCCAGCACATCCTCCACGCCGACTGCGCCAACCACAGCCCCCAGATGCCGGATCGCCATTCGAACATCTTCAGCCGCCAATTCTGGACCGGTACCCAGCTCAAGTGCATCGCGCGCAGCTATCAGACAGGCCAGGCCGTCAACCAGACGCACTCGATGACGAGCTCGTGTAATCACTGGCGCTTCGACCGATGAAGCCTTACCGGATATGAATTCAGACAAAGCCGTTTCCAGCGTCGGAACGCCTTCGCCCCGTTTAGCAGAGATCTTGTAATCATACGCAGGAAGGTTTGCCGCCATGTCGCTGTCGGCCTTGTTTACCACAACTATATCGGTGGGCAGGCGGTAAGGGGAGGTCAGGACACTCAGGTCGGGCGCGCTCCCATCAACCATGAAGACGCGCAAATCTGCCTCTGATGCTACCCGCTCCGCACGGCGAACGCCCTCGGCTTCGATCTCATCATCAGTTTCCCGAAGTCCAGCCGTATCGGAAATCCAGACCACTTGGCCACCCATGACACGACGAATTTCAATCACGTCTCGCGTGGTGCCAGGTCGCGACGTCACGATAGCTGCCTCACGACCTGCGAGACGATTGAGCAGCGTGGATTTGCCTGCATTGGGTGCCCCAATGATCGCGATACGAAAACCGTCGCGGATCTTCTCGCCAACACCCCGGTCGCCGAGTGCCGCTTCAATATCGCCAATCAAGTTATTGAGTTTGCGGAGAACTGGCGCCGTAGTTTCTTCTGGCGCATCGTCTTCATCAGGGAAATCAACAACAACTTCAATCAATGCAAGTATGCCGGTAAGTTCCGCACGCCAGCGGTCATACTGTTCGGTCAAGCCACCCGACAATTGACGGAGAGCCTGAGCCTTCTGGGCGTCGGTCTCTGCCTCGATAATATCAGCAACGCCTTCAGCTTCAGTCAGATCGAGTTTGCCAGCTTCGAATGCACGGCGCGTGAACTCTCCGGGTTCAGCCAGACGAACACCGGATTCTTTCGTCAGTGTACTGATTGCATGGGAGATAACTGCCGGACCGCCATGAAGGTACAGTTCGAGCGTATCTTCACCAGTATATGAATGCGGTCCCGGCATGAAAACGACCAGGCCTTCATCGATCATGTTGCCGTCTTCATCGCGAAACCGGGTCAACGTTGCGCGACGAGGCTCGGGCAAGCCACAATCCAACAAGGCGCCTGCGATCTTCCAGATCCGGTCTCCGGATAGACGGATGATGCAGATCGCAGCAGGGGGCTGGCCCGAGGCGAGGGCGCAGATTGTATCGCGCTCGCTCATGGGCTAGGCGCTCCCTTAGTTTTTCATGGCTTCGAAGAACTCGGAATTGTTCTTCGTCTGGCGCAGCTTGTCGAGCAGGAAGTCAATCGCATCGTTCGTGCCCATTGGCCCGAGGATGCGGCGAAGAATGTAGATCTTCGACAATTGGTCAGCTGGAGTGATCAATTCCTCTTTCCGCGTACCGGACTTCATGATGTCGATGGCCGGGAAGGTCCGCTTGTCGGCAATCTTGCGATCAAGCACGACTTCAGAGTTACCCGTACCCTTGAATTCTTCGAAGATAACCTCGTCCATGCGGCTGCCGGTATCGATCAGCGCTGTCGCGACAATGGTCAACGATCCGCCATTTTCGACATTCCGCGCGGCACCGAAGAAACGTTTCGGACGCTGCAGGGCGTTTGCGTCGACACCACCGGTCAGGACCTTGCCAGAGGAAGGCACTGTTGTGTTGTAGGCACGACCGAGACGCGTGATCGAATCCAGAAGGATAACAACGTCCCGCTTGTGCTCAACGAGACGCTTGGCTTTCTCGATCACCATTTCAGCGACCTGAACGTGGCGGGTTGCCGGCTCGTCGAATGTTGACGCAACGACTTCGCCCTTCACGGTGCGGCGCATGTCGGTGACTTCTTCCGGGCGCTCATCGATCAGAAGAACGATCAGATAGCATTCCGGATGATTTTCCTCGATGGCAGACGCGATGTTCTGCAGCAGCACCGTCTTACCCGTCCGTGGCGGCGCAACGATCAGGGCGCGCTGGCCCTTACCAATTGGCGCAACAATATCGATGACGCGGCCGGAACGATCCTTGCGGGTCGGATCCTGGCTTTCCATGCGCAAGCGCTCTTCGGGATACAGCGGTGTAAGGTTGTCGAAGTGGACCTTCTTGTTGGCCTTGTCCGGTTCCTCGAAATTGATGCGGGACACATCGGTCAGCGCGAAGTAGCGCTCATTATCTTGCGGCGCGACGATTGGGCCTTCCACCGTATCGCCGGTGCGAATGTTGCCCTTCTTCAGAACTTCCGGGCTGACATAAATATCGTCAGGTCCTGGCAGATAGTTGGATTCCGGCGAGCGCAGGAAACCGAACCCATCAGTCAGAACTTCGAGCACGCCCTGGCCCGTGATTTCTACTTCACTGTCGGCAAGCTCTTTGAGGATCGCGAACAACATGTCCTGCGTCCGCATGGACGAAGCGTTCTCGATTTCCAGCTCTTCTGCATAGGCAAGCAGTTCCTCGGGCGACTTCGCCTTGAGATCGCTGAGTTTCACGCTGGTGATGTCGTCGAGCATGGAAGATGCCATGAGTGAATTCCGGATAAGGGGCCGCCGTCAGGTATTTCGAAGGCCGGATTTTGTCATTTGGGAGTTCTTCGCCTGCGCAAGGAGAGCGCCGCGGTTTCCGCGCATATGGAGCCAGAAGGCGCGAAACGTCAAGGGTTGCGGTGAATCCCGGCCTAGAACGGGCGGACAATCACCATGACGACAACACCTATCATCAAGATGAAAGGTACTTCGTTGAGCATGCGCAACCGTTTCGCAGTAACTGTGGTGACACCACGATCTATCTTCTTGCCGATCCCGATATAATAGCCGTGCATTCCGGATAGGATCAGGACGAGCAGCAATTTTACATGCATCCACGGCTGACTGAGCAGGCCCTGGTTCATCACCAACATGGTGATACCAAACACCCAGACGAGCACCAGGCTCGGGTTCAGAATAATCTTCCGCAGCTTGTTGGATGCATCCTTCATCGTCTCGAACAAGGGTTCTCCAGGCTGGCTTGAGAGCTGGTGGATTTTGTAGCGCGGGTAGATCAATAGCCCGCCCATGAGCGCGATTACGAAAATCACGTGTAGAGCTTTTATCCAGAGATAAGCCATCAGGCGAGTTCCTTGCTTGATGGGTTGACGCGTTGACCAACTTTCGGATGCGGCTGCTTGTGAGGGCAGTTCTTCCAATCGCTGGGACACAACCGAGAATTTGCACAGGACCGTATCGTCTGATCACTTTTGAGAGACGCCAAGACTTCATCCCGCAGCATGGAAATGAACTCTTCATGCACGCCCAAGGCTTCAACGCGCGTGTAACTGGCTGCACCATGCTCTTCGGCTACGAGCCTGTATTCTTCGCCAAGTTCAACCAGTGTTTCGATATGCTCAGATACAAACGCAATCGGCGCAATCAGGATGTTCTTCCCATCTTTCGCGGCCTTTTCGATCTCTTCTTCTGTGGGAGGCCCGATCCATTTGAGCGGCCCAACGCGGGATTGGTAGCAGGGAACCACTTCCCAATCGGCGGGTACACGGGCGGCGACCATCTCGCCCATTGTCTCGCACTGCCACTGATATGGATCGCCATCCTTCACAATCTTCTCGGGCAGACCGTGCGCGGACAGGAGAAGCCGGACATTGTCAGGCTCTCCTGCAGCCTTATGGGCCTGCATGATGCGATCGACATGCGCGGAAATAAGCCCTTCAGCGAAGGGATAGCAACAAATCGTCTTCGCGGGCCCCTTGTATGCCCTGCTCCAGGCCGTGAGCGATGAACCAGTCGTCGTCGTCGAAAATTGCGGATAGAGGGGCAAAAGGATGACTTCATCCGCACCCCAGGCTTTCACCTGCTCCGCGGCTTCTTCCGTAAAAGGGTGCCAGTATCTCATGCCAATGAAGCAACGAACCTGATCATCTGGCAGAGCTTTCTGCAAAGATGTCGTCAGGGCTTCAGCCTGCTTCTCCGTTTCAGGAAGAAGGGGGGATCCACCGCCCGCGTCCATCATCGCGTAATTCTTGATGACAGACGGTGCGCGTGTTGTCGAAATGAGTCGCGCAAGGAACCATCGAACGGGCAGGGGCGCTCCGATGATAGCCGGATCGCGGAACAGGTTTTTAAGGAATGGCCGTACCGTCTTGTCAGAATCCGGTCCGCCCAGATTAAACAGCACAATCGCGATCTTGCGGCCCATTTACCTAACCCTCCCGAATAATTTCCAACACGCGTTCTACATGCGCGATAGGTGTCTCCGGCCGGATGCCATGACCAAGATTGAAAATATGCGGCCGACCTTCGTAGGCAGAGATAAGTTCCCGAACGCGGGCGTCGAGTCTCTCACCGCCTTCAATCAGCAAAAGTGGGTCAAGATGTCCTTGAACCGGAAAGCCTTCAGGCAAGGCATTGTTCACGAATGATGGCACTGCTGCCGTATCGAGACCAACCGCAGTCACGCCAGTTGTCTCCACATATTCCGGGAGCTTCGCCGCGGCGCCGCGCGGAAAGCCGATGATCGGAACATCAATGCCCATCTTACGAAGACGGGCGACAAGTTTTTTTGTGGGCGCGATAATGACTTCCTGGAAGATATTGTCTGGAAGCCCTTCGGCCCAGCTGTCGAACAGCATGAGAGCATCCGCTCCAGCCTCTACCTGAGCCGCCAAATAATGCGCCGTCGCTTCACTGATCCGCTCCAGTACAGCCGCAAGTTCGTCTGGCTTCCCGTGCGCCCAGCGCCAAGCGAGGGATTTATCCGTCTTGCCACGGCCTTCGATCGCGTACAGCCCGACGGTCCAGGGAGACCCGGCAAACCCGATCAGCGCAGTCCCATCCGGAAGTGAGCTCTTCACTCGCGAAACTGTTTCGTAAACTGGCGACAAACGGTCAGCAGCTTGCTGGGGGGGCACTTTGTCCAGATCATTCGCTGACTCGATCTGCTGAACAATTGGGCCAATACCTTTCTCGAACTTCACGCCGAGACCCATTGTATCAAGGATCAACAGGATGTCTGCGAACAGGATGGCTCCGTCCATACCGTATCGACGTATGGGCTGGAGTGTGGCTTCAGCCGCCATCGACGGCGTGTAGCAGAAATCGAGGAAATTCTTCGCTCGCGCTCTCAACTCGAGATATTCGGGAAGGTGGCGTCCCGCTTGTCTCATCATCCATACCGGAGGCGTTGGGACCGTCTGTCCCTCAAGTACCTGAATCAGCTTAGGCTTGGCGCTCATGCCTCAGGCCCCTTCCATCCCAAAATCAAAACAAAGCCCGACAGGGCGCTTATAACTATTAGACCGTGTAATTCGTGGAGAAAGGCCACACACAGGAATTGTCCAGCTAAATCCACAGGCGAGTCACAGGGTGTCGCACCCCGGTAAGGTTTCGTTAACTGTCGATGCCACCGTGGTTAACGGCAGGTTAACACCCCCGCTGGAGTCACAGGAGCGAACGAAAGGGGATTCTCGCGGAGTCGAATTCCTGGCCTGTGACTCGATTGTGAATCCTTTTGGGGAAGATTGGTTATCCACAGAGGAGTCACAGGTCTTGTGTGTTACGCGAACCTCGGCAAGAGAGAAGACATGAACAAGCCACCCGCCCGCCTCAGCATCTACTTCAATGTCCACTTGGTTTCCGACAGTACGGGGGAAACGTTGAATGCCATCCAGCGCGCTGCTTGCGCGCAGTTCCAGAATGTCCAACCGCTGGAGCACAATTATTATCTCGTCCGATCCGAGCGTCAGCTTGAGCGCGTAATGCGAGAGATTGAAGCGGCGCCGGGAGTCGTCTGGTACACGATCTCCGATGAAAACCTCCGATCCAAGCTGGAAGCCTTCTGCCGAGAGCGCGGAGTGTCCACACTTCCGGTTCTGGATGCCTCTGTTGCCATGCTGGGCCGGCATCTGGGCGTCTCCGCAAACCGGGTCGTTGCAGGGCAGCATGCGCTGGACGATGATTATTTCGACCGGATGGAAGCCATCAATTTCACGCTGGCGCACGATGATGGCCAGAATGTCGATGGTCTTCGCAATGCCGACGTGATCTTGCTCGGCGTCAGTCGAACGTCGAAAACGCCCACCAGCGTTTACTTGGCAAACCGCAAGGTAAAAGCCGGCAACATTCCCCTGGTGCCCGGCGTGCCGCTTCCTGCCTTTGTGGAAGAACTCGGCCCGAGAGGACCTTTGATCGTGGGATTGAAAATCAGTGCCGAGCGACTTGTGCAGATCAGGCGACAAAGACTAATCTCACTTCAGGAAGATGAGCACACAATATATGCGGACGAAGCCGCCGTGCGGGATGAAGTGACTCAGGCGAACCGTTTGTTCCAACGCAACAGGTGGAAAACGATTGATGTGTCGCGTCGGTCTGTTGAGGAAACCGCTGCGGCCATTCTGAACCTGTTGAATGAGCGGAACGCACAATCATGAGCCATCGCATAGTCTTGGCCTCTGGCAGTCAGAGTCGCCGTGCCGTGCTGGCTGCGGCTGGCGTAGAGGCTGAAACGATCAAGCCGAATGTCGATGAAGATGCCGCCAAGGCCTCCTTTCGGGCAAGCGACATGAAAGTTCGCGATCAGGCAATGCAGCTTGCCGAGCTCAAATCAGTGAAAATCTCCATGCGGGAGCAAGGACTTGTCATCGGGTGCGACCAGATGCTGTCATTGGACGGTGAGCCCTTCGACAAGCCTATCGATTTGGATGATGCTCGCAATCATCTGAAGAAACTTTCGGGTAAGTCGCATATTCTGGAAACCGCGATTGTCATCAGCGAGAATGGCAAGCCTGTCTGGCGTAATCTCGCGCGCCCGAAATTGACAGTCCGCAAGCTGAGCGATGAGTTCATCGACACATATGTCGACACGATTGGCGATCCTTTGCTGTCTACTGTCGGAGCCTATCAGCTTGAGGGGCTTGGCGCGCAATTGTTTACGCGGATAGACGGAGATTATTTCACCATTCTCGGTCTGCCACTTTTGCCATTGCTGGATTATCTGCGCACACGCGGAGTGTTGATGTCATGACGAAACTTTATGGTGTTGTCGGCGATCCGATCAGTCATTCCCTGTCTCCTGTCATTCACAATGCGTGGATCCGCGAGCACGGAATTGATGCAAGCTATGAAGCCATGCACATTCCGAAGGGGGCCTTTGCTGAAGGTCTTGTGACGCTTGAGGATCGCAAGGCTCTTGGCTTGAATGTCACCTCTCCCCACAAGGAAGATGCAATAGAGCTCGCTGAGGGAACGAGTGATGTTACCAGGCGTATTGGCGCGGCAAATACCCTGATCCGTTTGAAAACGGGCGGCTGGCTGGCAGAGAATACGGATGCGCCGGGATTTACCGAAGCGCTCAATCGAGCCTCCATTGAAATTGCGGGTCAGAATGTCTGTCTGCTCGGAGCAGGGGGCGCCGCGCGCGCGGTGGCACTGGCACTGTCTGATATGCGGGCCACGCTGACGATCTGTAATCGGACTGAGTCCCGTGCGGAAGAACTGGTAAAGCATTTGAACATTGAGGCGGATATCAGAAGCCTTGATCATGCTGACGCCGAAATGGCGAAGGCGGATGTTGTTGTGAACACGCTCAGCCTGGGCCAGACCGGGCAATCGCTTGAACTTCCTGAAGGAAAGATGCGGACCTTCTATGATATTTCCTACGGCAAGCCGGCAAAAGCGATGCTGGGCAAAGCGGAAGATTCGGGCTGGAAAACGCTGGATGGGTTGAGCATGCTGGTTGCGCAGGCGGCTTTCAGTTTTGAAATGTGGTTCGGTATTCTGCCGGATATGGACTCTTCATTAGCCCGGTGCCGGAAGCTGGTGGAGGCAACCGAATGATCATCCTTGGTCTGACAGGCTCCATAGGCATGGGAAAGTCTGCGACTGCAGGATTGTTCCGGGATGAAGGCGTTCCGGTTTATGACGCGGACGCCGCGGTACACGCACTTTATGCAAAGGGCGGCGCCGCAGTAGAACCAGTCGAGGCCGCCTTTCCGGGGGTAACGGTTGACGGAGCGATTGACCGCATGGCCCTTCGGGAACGTGTGCTGGATGATGCAGACGCCATGCGAAGGCTGGAAGGTATCGTGCATCCACTTGCCGGCGATGCGCAGAAGCACTTTCGAGACCAGGCCCGCGATGAGGGCGCACCCTTTGTGGTCCTGGACATTCCCTTGCTTTATGAAGCGGGTGGCTATGCCTATTGCGACTATGTTGCGGTGGTTACTGCGCCTGCTGAAGTCCAGCGCGAACGGGTTCTTTCGCGTCCGGGCATGGATGAAGACACCTTCACCTCCATCCTTGGTCGGCAGATGCCGGATGCAGAAAAGCGGGCGAGGGCTGACTTTGTACTCTCTACCGCGCATGGATTCGAGTATGCTGCGGATTGCGTCCGCGCGATTGTCGCGTTGATGGGGCGAAAGGTTGAAGAGGCAAATTCATGAGCGAAGACATCCGCGAGATTGCATTCGATACCGAGACCACGGGCCTTCATCATCTGGAAGGAGACCGGGTGATCGAACTCGGCGCAGTGGAGATGATAAACCACATCCCTACCGGTCGGACATTCCAGACCTTTATCAACCCCAAGAGATCCGTCTCTGAAGACACAATCCGGATTACTGGCATAACGGATGATCATCTGAAGGACGCGCCGTTTTTTGAAGACCCTGCCGTTGTTGATGCGTTCCTCGAGTTCGTCGGCGACGCCATTCTGGTTGCCCATAATGCGGGGTTTGACCGGAACTTCCTGAACATGGAGCTGGAGAAATGCGGCCGGGCGCCGATTCCAGACGATCGCTGGATCGATACTGCCATGATGGCGCGAAAGAAGTACCCAGGCGCGCCTGCCAATCTGGATGCCTTGTGTCGCCGCTTCGATATCTCACTTGAAAGCCGGACATTCCACGGCGCTTTGCTGGATAGTCAGCTGCTTGCGGCCGTCTATCTCGAACTGCTTGGTGGCCGGGCCCATTCTTTCTCGTTCGAATCCGAAGAAGAGAGCAATCGGTCACAACGCACGCGGTCAGCGAGACAGCGGCCAGAACCCCTTCCGTCGCTCGTGACGGATGAAGAACGCGCCGCCCATGCAGCTTTCATTGAAAGCCTGGGCGAAGACGCAATCTGGAAAAAAGTCAGCTGATCAGGTTCAGGCCTGGCCAGTTTCGCCGTTCGGTGCGGCCGGAGCGGCAGGTGCGTTTCCGCCGGCCGCTGCTGCGCGCTGGTATTGCGACTGGTACAGTTGAACAAAATCGACCGGATCAATCAGCAGGGGCGGGAAGCCGCCTTCGCGCGTGATTTCAGCGATGATGCGGCGCGCGAACGGGAAGAGAAGGCGCGGGCATTCGATCAGCAGCATCGGTTCCATCTGGCCCTGCTGCGCATTCTGGATCTGGAACAGACCGGCATAATCAAGCTCGCAGATGAACAGGACAGACTGTTCAGCGGTCGCCTTGGCAGACAGTTTCAACGACACTTCGTAGAGGCCGTTTCCGTCCGCGTGAGGGGTCGCGCCGACATCAATTCCAAGATCAATGTTTGGCTGGGACTGGACCGGGCCAACGCCTGGATTTTCGAATGACAGGTCCTTGATGTATTGACCGAGGACGCGCATGGCTGGCCCTTGAGGCGGGTTTCCCTGTGGTTGAGGGTTTTGCGGTGCGCTGGCATCTGTCATGCTTATACTCCCTGAAACTCAAGCCGCGCGCCTAGCATGCGGCCCGTTAACGCGCAACGTATCACTGGCATGATGCGTTGGTTCGCTCTATCTATGTTACTACTCAATGCGTTGGAGGTCTTTGCGCGTACATGTTTGATCCTGTGATCGAGGTTGTCATTCTTGCAGCCATTGCCCTGTTTGTCCTGTTCCGTCTCTACACGGTGCTGGGTCGGGGTGAGGACAATTCTCCTGTGCAACGTACTGAGCCTAGCGCCAAGCCGCGTCCGGCGGATAGCAACGTGCATGAACTGCCTCAGTCCAGCAGGGAGAATGATCGTCCGATCTTTACCGGCCCCGCTGCAGGTGGGCTCGAAGACATTTACAATGCCGACAACAGTTTCAACGTCCCGACCTTCATGCGGGGGGCCAAGGCAGCCTATTCGATGATCGTGACCGCCTTTGCGGAAGGCGACCGCGACACGCTTCGGCCTTTGCTGGACGATGATGTGTATAAGGCGTGGGATCAAGCGATCGCAGAACGGGACGTCACCGGCGCTTCCGCCTTCGAATTGCTGCGTATCAGGCGCGCAGAGATCGAAAGCGCCGAAATGGATGGTGACATGGCCCGCATCTGGGTGCGCTATGAGGCTGAACTGGGTGATGGCGAAGTCACTCGCACCGCCAAAGAGCTCTGGGCTTATATGCGGAATGTGACCGCAAACGATCCGAACTGGATCCTGGATGATGTGGAAGAGGCTAAATAGGACGTCTACCAAAACAAAGCGCCTATCAGGGGCGTGACACTGCCCGTCATTCCATTCCATAAACGGCGTCATGCTTCGACGTCTCCTCCTACTTGCCAGCGCGTGTGTTCTGGCCGCGTGCCAGTCTGCGCCGCCACCCGCCCCTGCACCGCGACCGGCACCGACCCGTCCGGTTGAACAGGCGCCCCTGCCACCTGCTGCCATTGAACGCCCGGCCAGCTTCAGGGAACTGCCGAACTGGGAGACGGCCCCAATTGAATTGCCGCTCAGCGCCTTCAAGCGGTCTTGCGTCAAGCTGAAGGACCGTTCCGCCGGTGATTATCTCGCCAGTGTTGCGCCGTGGGCAGGATATGTCGCTGAATGGCTGCCCGCCTGCAATCTGGTGGACGATGCCGTGGACGATGAAAGCGCCCGGCAGATCCTGGAATCCCTGTTCACGCCGGTCGAGATCATTGATCCGGCGGGCAAAAGCCGGTTCACCGGCTATTTCGAGCCGCTGTATGAAGCGCGCTACACGCCCACGCCGCCGTTCACAGAGCCCGTGCCAGCCTTGCCGACAGACCTTGTGCCGAATGGCGCAAGCCCGAAACAGCGCCTGCGCAATGGCGGGACGCGGCCCTATCCGGCGCGCGCGGACATCACGACCAATGGCGTATCGGCGATTGCCTATGCACACCCCGCAGATGTGTTCTTCCTGCAGATTCAGGGATCTGGCCGGCTGAGATTCCCGGACGGGCGCACTGTGCGCGCGGCCTATGCCGCGCATAATGGCCATCCGTTCAAATCCACCGCCAACTGGCTGATGGAAACGGGCCGGATCACTCCGGGCGAAGCCAGCATGCAGGGCATCCGCGCCTGGATGGACCGGGCCGGGCCGATCGAGACGCGGCTGGCGATGAACCAGAACCCGCGCTTTGTGTTCTTCCGCGCCCTGCCGGAAGGGGACCCGAACCTCGGTCCGGAAGGGGCCCAGGGTGTCCCGCTGACGCCGCTATCCTCAATGGCGGTCGATACCGACATTCACCCGCTGGGTGTGCCGATGTATGTGCAGACCACAGCGCCCGGACTTGGCGGGGACTGGGCCGGTATGCTGATCGCGCAGGATACGGGCGGCGCGATCAAGGGCGCGGTGCGCGGAGACCTCTATTTCGGCACTGGCGTTGAGGCTGGCGAGCGCGCGGGCACAATGAATGCGCCGGGGCGGCTTTGGGTATTCCTGCCAAAAGGCGTGGCCGAGCGGCTTGAGCAGACTGACATCGCGGCGCTTGGGTTCCAGGCCGGGTCGCCCTAGATATCGGCCATGACGAAACGCGGCCTGACCCCGGAAGAATCCCGTGCCTGGGCGCGTGTGGCGAAAACGATCAAGCCGATCGGACCGGCGCAAGACAGTCTGGAAGATTTTGAGCGAGCGCTGGAGGCGGGAGAGCCGGTATCCCCGAACCGTCCGCGTAAATCATCCGCCAGCGGCCTGATTGCTGCGGCGGGCCGGGCGACCGAAACGCCGAAACAGTCCGCCCGTGCGGCTGACCGAAAGGGTGAAAAGCGCGTGCGCCGCGGCCGTTTGGAGCTGGCGGGCAAGATTGACCTGCACGGCCATACCCAGGCTTCAGCCGAAGCGATGCTGCACACATTCCTGAAACGCAGTCGGGCCGAAGGCGCGCGCTGCGTTCTGGTGATTACAGGTAAAGGACGCGGGGGCGAGGGGGTGCTTCGCCGGAATTTTCTGGACTGGGTTCAGGGGCCTGAGGCCAGTCATCTTGTGTCCGGCTATTCAGAGGCTCATGCGCGTCATGGAGGCTCTGGTGCATTCTATCTTTTTCTTCGTCGGTCATCTTCGCCCTGAGTTCCTCCGCCATCGCCTCCAGCCTGCGCATGTCTTCCGCATACGCCTCGGCCAGAAGATCCGGATGCAGAGACTGCATGACACTTAGCGGCGTGTAGAGATTGTTGAGCGGGTCTTCCTCGAACGTGTCGACGTCCGCGTGCAGATAGGGATAGTTCTTCGTGATGCGCCGCAAATATTTCACCACGGTGCGAAAACTCTGCAAGTGATAGGTGCGCTGGAATTTCACGCGGAATGTGTTGCGGTGGCGGGCTTTGCGTCGGGGCATGATGAAGTCTCCTCTCAGCACCCAAAGCCGGACTGGCCGCAACCATCCGGGTATCCTGTAGTCCAGCTCCGTCTGGCGAAGCCGTCGGCGCGGCGGGCGCCGTGGCGCTCCGCCTGATGATTTGTAGATGGCTACGGAATGGAGCGTTACCGCCCGCCGCGCCGGACAGGGTCTTCAGCGGACACCTCGAAAGGGCCCAAGATCCCGGGTCTTCGTTACCGGCGCCGCGCGAACGATTCCTCCGTGCTTTTTACACCTGAGGTTCATCCGGGGAGGCCTTACTCCCGTGCGTCCGGACGAGGCGGATTCCCAACCGAGCTTCCTCGGCTCACCCTGGCCTGACCTGCCTAGGGCCGTGCAGGACCGTACACCTCCCACAAGACCCATCCTGTCCCTGACCCCACAACCAGAACGGCACCTGATCCGGCTCCTGTGAGGGCAGGAGGGAAGTATGGGGTGGGAGGCTATCAGACGGATTGGGGGAGGCGCACAGGCCGCCACGCACCGCATCCCTGGCGCATGCCGGGTCTCCCGTCGAAACGACGCGGAGCCAGCCGCAGGAGGCTCCGGCGCCCTGCGCCCCACGCTTGGGCCTGCTACGGGGCGAACGCAGTGCGTTCGCTTTATCCCTCCGCAGCGCCGGAGACACGGAGAGAGGAGACTGAATCCCGCAAACCGCGCAGGGGCCTGCGGGGGCACTCTGGTCTCTCGAAGCGTGGCAGGGAAAGCACAATCCCTGAAAGATTATGCAAGTGAATGTCAGATGCACATTGATCCTTGGCATCTGCTGCTCCTAATCAGGCGCAACTCAGTCTCAATTTCAAAACAGGTATCCCCTCATGCCGTTTTCCCGCTTGTCTGTACTTCTGGCTTCCAGTGCGCTTGTGTCGCTTTCCGCCTATGCTGACACGGCCACAGAGCCGGGTGAGCAAAACCCCTACACGCTGCTGTCGACGATTGTCGTGACAGGGTCGAGCGAGGCGGTCGACGAGGTGGCAGGCTCTGTCTCTTTCCTCACAGATGCCGACCTCTCGGCGCAGGCGCAGAGTGACATCCAGCGCGTGCTGCGCGTTGTGCCCGGCGTGAACATTCAGGAAGAAGACGGCTATGGCTTGCGCCCCAACATCGGCCTGCGCGGGTCCGGGTCTGACCGGTCATCCCGCATCGTGCTGATGGAGGATGGCGTGCCGATTTCGCCCGCGCCCTATGCGTCTCCGTCCGCCTACTACTTCCCGACCACGGCTCGGATGAGCGCCGTGGAAGTGACCAAGGGGCCAGCAGCCATTCTGTATGGACCGCGCACGACAGGGGGCGCGCTGAACCTGTTCTCCACGCCTGTGCCAACAGAGATGAGCGGTTTTGCGCAGGCTTTCTTCGGCACGAATGACCGCCAGCGTGTGCATGCCTGGACGGGCGGACGCGCAGATGTCGGCGCAGGCTGGCAACTGGGCGGCCTGGTCGAAGTCTTCACCGACGAGACCGATGGCTTCAAGGAATTGGATAATGGCGGCCCAACCGGGTTTGACGCCGATGATCTGATGCTGAAGCTCGGCGCGTATCAGAGCAATGGCCCGATGCCGCAAAGCGTTGAGCTGAAATACCAGACGCGCGAAGAAACCTCCAACGAGACCTATCTGGGCCTGACCCTGCAGGATTTTCAGGCTGATCCCTATCGCCGCTATGATGCGAGCGCAGACGATACGTTCCGGGGCGAGAATGAGCTGTTCCAGCTGACCCACAAGATTGAGTTCTCACCGACGCTGAACCTGACGACGATTGCGTATCACCATGATTTCGCCCGCAACTGGTACAAGCTGCAGGGCATCAGCGCAGATGGTTCAGGCGCTAGCGGCGATACCGGCATTTCCTCCATTCTGGCCGATCCGGTGACCTATGCCGCCGAGTACAGCCTGGCGACCGGCGCGACGAGCCTCGACAATTCCATTGTGTATCGCGCCAACCGCCGCGCCTATTACAGCGAGGGCCTGCAAACGACGCTCAGCTGGCAGACGCAATTTGGCGGACTGGACCATGACCTCACAATTGGCGCGCGCGTGCATGAGGATGAAGAAGACCGGTTCCAGGAAGAAGACGCCTATCGCCTCGAAGGCGGGCGCCTGATCCTGACTGCCGCCGGCGCCGCAGGCAGCAATGCCAACCGGGTATCCAGTGGCGAGGCGGTTGCCCTGTTCGTTCAGGACCGCGTGACGCTGGACAGGCTGACGGTGACGGCGGGCGCGCGTTTTGAGGATTATGAGCTGACGCGCGAGGATTTCTCGACGGCGGACCCGACCCGTGCGGTTGGGCCGACGCGGGTGCGGACGCTGGACGATCAGGTTGTCGTACCGGGTCTGAGTGCGCTTTATGAACTGAATGATGATTTGACCCTGCTGGCCGGTGTGCATCGCGGCTTTGCGATTGCCAGCCCCGGCGCCACCGACGCCGATGCCGAGGAAAGCGTGAACTGGGAAGCGGGTGGGCGTTTCTCCAGGGACGGACTGGATGTGGAGGCGATTGCCTTCTTCAATGATTATTCCAACCTGCTCGGCACCTGTACGGCGTCTTCGGGCGGCAATTGCACCATTGGCGACCAGTTCGATGGCGGCGATGTGGATGTGATGGGTCTGGAGCTGACGGCCAGTTGGGACGCGGCGAAACTGTTCGACACCTCGCTCTCCCTGCCGGTCGGGGTCGTCTACACCTGGACCGATGCGGAATTCCAGTCGGCCTTCGAGAGCAGCTATGAGCCGTGGGGCGATGTCGTGTCCGGTGATGAGCTGCCCTATGTGTCCGACCAGCAGATCACACTGATGGCGGGCATCGAGGCGAGCCGCTGGGGCTTGGATTTCTCGGCCAACCATGTCTCCAAAGCCCGCGCGCGGGCCGGGCAGGGCGCCATTCCGGCCGGTGAACGCATTGATGCGCGTTGGCTGGTCGATGCGGCGGCCTGGATGGATTTGACCGACACGCTGCGCCTGCGCGTGAAGGCCGAAAACCTGTTCGACGAAACCTATGTCGCCTCCATCGACCCCGCCGGCCTGCGCCCGGGCAAACCGCAGGAGATTCTGGTCGGCCTTGAGGTGAAATTCTAGGGGGCGGCGCTTTTGCGCCAAACCTCACCTGAAGGCCTTTCATTTCGGGGGAAAATGAGCCATAAGCCGCCCCTTGTGGTGGGATATCGGGTTCTGACCCGGCTGGACGACATCCCGGCCGTGGCCTGGAACTGCAGATACTCACCCGAAAACCCCGCCAATTCAGGCGTTTAGATGAAACCCGCCGCAAGGCGATCACATGAAAGATATTCGATGTCGATTACCGCTGAGAAGAAAAAAGAGCTGATCGAAAAGTTCGCCACCAAGCCTGGCGACACCGGCTCTCCTGAAGTGCAGGTCGCGATCCTGACCGAACGGATCAACAACCTCACCGAACACTTCAAGACGAACAAGAAGGACAATCACTCCCGCCGGGGCCTTCTGGCCATGGTTGCCACCCGCCGGAAGCTGCTTGATTATACCAAGAAAAAGGATGAGGCGCGTTACAAGACCCTCATCGAAGCCCTCGGCATCCGCCGCTAGGCTGACCAAACAAGCCCGCCGGGCAATAGGGCCACGGCGGGCTTTTCGTATGTGAAAAGAAAGACTGTTTGATGTTTGACAAGAAATCCGTGTCGCTGGAATGGGCCGGCCGCACACTGACGATTGAAACGGGCCAGGTGGCCCGCCAGGCCGATGGCGCCGTCATGGTGACCTATGGGGACACGAGCGTCCTCGCCACGGCTGTCTATGCCAAGGAAGCAAAACCGGGTCAGGACTTCTTCCCCCTGACCGTGAACTACCAGGAAAAATACTACGCATCGGGCCGCATCCCCGGCGGCTACTTCAAACGTGAAGGCCGCCCGACCGAGAAAGAGACGCTGACGTCTCGCCTCATCGACCGCCCGATCCGCCCGCTTTTCGTCAAGGGCTTCAAGCATGAAGTCCAGGTCGTGCTGACGGCTGTATCGTATGACCTTGAGAACGATCCGGACATTCTGGGCATGATCGGCGCCTCCGCAGCGCTCGTCCTGTCCGGCGCCCCGTTCATGGGCCCGATCGGCGCAGCCCGCGTTGGCTACAAGGATGGCGAATACATCATCAACCCGTCCGTGGTCGAACTTGAAGAATCCGACCTGGATCTCGTCGTGGCCGGTACCGCCGACGCCGTGATGATGGTGGAATCCGAAGCGAAAGAACTCTCCGAAGAGGTCATGCTGGGCGCTGTGGTCGCTGGCCATGACGCCATGCAGCCAGTCATCGATGCGATCATCGAACTGGCAGAGCAGGCCGCCAAGGAACCGTTCGACTTCGCACCGGTCGACAATTCCGACGCCGTTTCCGCGATCCAGAAACTGGTCGGCGCAGACCTGTCCGCCGCCTACAAGATCACTGAAAAGCTGCAGCGCCAGGCCGCTGTCGGCGAAGCACGTGACAAGGCGAAAGAAGCTCTGGTCGGCACCGAGGAAGAGCCGGGCGAAATGACCGGCGAGACTTTCAAGGCCGCCTTCAAGGAAGCCGAAGCCGCTGTTGTTCGCGGTGACATCATCAAGACCGGCAAACGGATTGATGGTCGTGACCTGGACCAGGTTCGCCCGATTCTGGCGGAGGCTGGCTTCCTGCCACGCACGCACGGGTCTTCCCTGTTCACGCGCGGTGAGACGCAGGCTATCTGTGTGGCCACGCTGGGCACGTCCGATGACGAACAATTCATCGACAGCCTGGACGGCACCCGCAAGGAACGTTTCCTGCTGCACTACAACTTCCCGCCATACTCTGTCGGCGAAACCGGCCGCATGGGCGGCGCTGGCCGCCGCGAGATCGGCCACGGCAAGCTCGCCTGGCGCGCGCTGCAGGCTGTCCTGCCGGATCATGCGGAATTCCCGTACACGATCCGTCTCGTGTCCGAGATCACCGAGTCCAACGGGTCGTCCTCGATGGCGACCGTGTGTGGCTGCTCTCTCGCCATGATGGATGCCGGCGTGCCGGTGAAGCGCCCGGTTTCGGGTATCGCCATGGGCCTGATCCTGGAAGGCGAAGACTTCGCCGTCCTGTCCGACATTCTCGGTGACGAGGATCACCTCGGCGACATGGATTTCAAGGTGGCCGGTACGGAAGCGGGTGTGACCAGCCTTCAGATGGACATCAAGGTGGCCGGTATCACCAAGGACATCATGGAAAAAGCCCTTGCTCAGGCAAGCGGTGGCCGCTTGCATATCCTCGGTGAAATGGCGAAAGCGCTGGACACGTCGCGCGACAGCCTGTCCGACAACGCCCCGCAGATGGAAATCATCAAGGTGCCAACCGACAAGATCCGTGACGTGATCGGATCCGGCGGCAAGGTCATCCGCGGTATCGTGGAAGAGTCCGGCGCTAAGGTGAACATCGATGATGACGGCACGGTTCAGGTTTCCGCGCTCGACAAGGAGTCGATCAACAAGGCGCTGAAGATGATCAAGGAGATCGTCGCAGAGCCGGAAGTTGGCGAAATCTATGAAGGCAAGGTTGTTGGCCTGAAGGATTTCGGCATCTTCGTGAACTTCTTCGGTCCGAAGGACGGTCTGGTGCACGTTTCGCAGATGGCGAACGAGCGCGTGAACCATCCAAAAGACATGGTGAAGGAAGGCGACACGGTCTGGGTCAAGCTGATGGGCTTCGACGATCGCGGCAAGGTGCGCCTGTCCATGAAAGTTGTCGATCAGGAGACCGGCAAGGAACTTACCAAGGACGAGGGCGGCGAAGAGGAATAGTCCTCTCCCCACTCACCAATTGCAGAAGGCCGCCCCACCGGGCGGCCTTTTTTCATTGAAGCGACAAGGTAATTGCCGCTAGACCCGTTGGCATCATGGCAAAAAAGAAACCCTTCCTAGTCGCGATGTCGGGCGGTTCCGGATCTGGCAAGTCGACCTTGGCCGAGGCCCTGCTGGAGCACTTGCCGGAGGGCCAGGCAGTGCTGTTCGGTGAAGACGCGTATTACTACCCGATGAGTCATTATGGCGAGCCGGCCACAAAGGAAGAGTGGACCGAGCTGGTGGCAGGCATCAACTATGATGCGCCACGCTCGAAGGAGGCCGACCGGCTGGTCAAGGATCTGCGCGCGCTGAAGGCGGGCGAAACGATCCAGCAGCCGATCTACGACTATGAGCGCCATGACCGCAGCGAGAAAACGCGCGAAATCAAGTCTGCGCCGATCCTGATCCTTGAGGGCATCCACGCGCTGTCTTTCCCGAAAATCAGCTCCCTGATCGATTTGTCGGTCTATGTGGATACGCCGGACGATTTGCGCCTGGCGCGCCGAATTCGCCGTGATGTGACGGAGCGGGGCCGCAGCCTGGAGAGCGTTCTGCAGCAATATCTCGGCACGGTCCGCGCGGCGCACTATCAATGGACGTATCCTGCAAAGTTTGAAGCTGATCTCGTGATCGCGGATGAGGGGCTGCCCGCCTATGGCAATGTGCGTCCGACCGAGGAAGCGATTGAACGCATGATTGCGCCAGTCCTGGCGCGCTTGCAGAATTGCGGGGCCATCTAGGCGCTTTTCGGCATGGGAGCCGTCTGGTAGAAATCAGGCCATCGCAACGGGAGATGGCCATGACACGCATAAACTCACTTTTCATGGCGGGCTTGCTCGCGCCGCTGGCTATCTCAGCCTGTGTCTATGTAGACGAAGGGTCTGCGCCGGTGCGCGAAGTGGTGGTGGAGCGCGAAGTGCTCGTCACCGAGGCCGTGCCGCAGGATGACCGGCTGAACGCTGTGCTCTGGGCGCAGCAGGCGGTTGAGTACAAGGCGACGACCGATGGCATATACGCGCTGGCGGCGATGCGTCTGGATCAGGCGCTGGCCGATCCGGACTGGACCGCCGCGCCGGATTTGCAGGGCGCAGCGTATCAGGACCTTCCCCCGGCAATCATTCTGGACGCAGACGAGACCGTTCTGGACAATACGCCCTATGCGGCGGACGACATTCTGGCGGGCGAACAATTCGATCCGGACCGCTGGAACGATTGGGCGAGCGCTGGTGTCGCAAGCGCTGTTCCGGGCGCTGTTGAATTTACCCGCGCAGCAGCGGCCAAAGGCGTGAAGGTGTTTTACGTGACGAATCGCGATGCGGTGACAGAAGAGGGTACGGCCCGAAATCTGGCGGCGCTGGGCTTTCCGATGGGCGGCAATGTCGACACGTTGCTGACCAAGAAAGAGCAGCCGGACTGGGGCTCAGCCAAGTCTTCGCGCTGGAGCGTGGTGGCGAAGGATTACCGCATTCTGTTGATGATCGGTGACAATCTTGGTGACTTTACGGACGACTACAAGACCAGCCCCGCTGACCGTCAGACTGTGTATGAGGCAAATGCGGACAAATGGGGCCGTGAGTGGATCGCCCTGCCGAACCCCGGCTATGGCAGCTGGGAAAGCGCGCCGTTTGATCATGATTACAGCCATTCGGTGGAAGAGCGTCGCCAATTGAAGCGCGAACAGCTACAGCCCTGGCCGTCAAAACCGTAACTGTCCTGTTCATCTTCGCCGGGATATAATTCATGCAAGATGATGTTGAGATCCCTGATTATCGGCCTGATGCCTATGCTGCTGGGCTTGCCCGCCTTTGCATGCGATCTTGGTTTGTCTGGTCGAGGCGAAGCTGTGGCGGACTATGTGGAACAGGTTCGGCCCTGTTTCGCCCGCCTGCCGGATGGCTATACGTTTGATGCGCGCATGGAGCGGGAATTCCTGCGACTGACGAATGTTGCGCGAAAAGAGGCGGGGCTTGCTCCGCTGGTTTACCGTGCCCACCTTCGCAATACGGCGCGATTCCATAGCCTTGATATGGCGTATAATGACTTTTTTGGACATGTCGGCCCGGATGGGCGCGAACCGCAGGATCGGATTGCGGCCTTTGACCGGCGGGCACTGGTGCAATATTCCGCCGAGAATGTTGCCATGCTTGAAGTGGTTCAGGGACGATGGAATCTGGAGCGGGAAGCTGTGCGCCGCCTGCATCAGAACCTGATGGACAGTCCCGGCCACAGGGCAAATATCCTGAGCGAAGAGGCCACCCACGTCGCGATGGGCGTCGCGCGCACAGACAAGGGCGTCTGGGTGACGCAGAATTTCCTGAACCTGTCCGGCAGCCTCGCGCGGGATGTGCCGGTGCGCATGAAGGTGGGCGACCGGTTGCGGCAGATGCCGGTACTGGAAGGCTGGAATTTCCGTCAGTTTACAGCGGAACTGCCCGGCGGCGATATTCGCTCCATTGGCAATGGAATTCCGCCGGATCTTCGCGGGGATATTCATATTGCGGCTGAAGGCCGAAAGCCCGGCGACAAACCGCTGAGTTTCTACACAATCCACCTGCCCGGACCTGCCGTGACGGTGGGCGGCTAAAGCACGCCCATGATTTGCTCCAGCGGCTTTTTCACCAATGCATGTTTCGGCACCATGGCGCCGTCTGCCGGGTACCCCGCGACGAGAATGAGGAAGGGCTTTTCCGTTTCCGCACGATCACAAATCCGGTTTAGGAATTTCATCGGGTTGGGCGTGTGGACAAGGGTGGCGAGCCCGGCCTGATGGCAGGCCGCCATCAGCATGCCCGTGGCGATTCCGACGCTTTCGTTGATGTAGTAATTCTTGCGGGTCTCTCCCGCTTGCACGCCGCCGCGACGCTGCGCGAAGATGCAGATCAGCCAGGGGGCGATTTCCATATAGGGTTTGTCGGCATCTGTGCCGATGGGCGCGAGCGCGTCGAGCCAGTCTTCCCCGGCGCGCCCTGAATAGAATTCGCGTTCCTCGGCCTCAGCTGCATCGCGGATCTCGCGCTTTTTCTCTGCGCTGTTCACGCAGGCAAAGAACCAGGGCTGGTGATTGGCGCCGGATGGAGCGGAACTTGCTGTTGCGATACAGGCCTCGATGATCTCGCGCGGGACGGGCGCGTCCGAGAAATCCCTGACCGATCGGCGGGTGGCCAGGGAGTCATGAAACGCCACTGCCCGGCGCAGCATTTCCTCTTCCGGATAATTCGGGAAACCGCTGAGCGGGACGTGGGTGTCGGTGCTGGTTTTCATGATGCCCGTGTTAGCAGGCTGACGGGCGGACGCAATTCACATCAGCGGGACCGGCGGGCAGCATCAGCGCCGCGCCTTTCGGCCCGCTTCAACCATTTTGCGAGCGTCGCCTCCTTGGCCGTCTTTACCGGTCCAACCTGCAGGATGCGTGCGGGCCGTATGCCGACAAATTTCATGACGGGCTTCTGCACCTGCAACTTGGCGGCGCGACCATTGGATAGCCGGTCAAACCAGACCGGCGCGTCGGAAGTCATCAGCACATCACCCCGTCGTCCGGCCAGAAGGCGATCCCAGAAGGGGTCTTTCTCGTGATACTTCATGGCGAAGCCCGGCAGGAAACTGCGGTCGATCACACCTTTCATCTTGGCGGGCATCCCGCCCCACCATTGCGGATAGGCCCAACAGACATGATTGGCCCAGAGCAAGTTCTCCCGCCACGCTTCAAGGCATGGCTCAAGTGTCTTGCGGGCGTGATAGCCTTCGGTGAGATCCGGGTCGAAGACCATGTCCGACAAATTCATGCGGCGGGCTTCAGCACCGTTTGCTTCGGCCCCGCGCTGATAGGCATCGGCCATACCATGACTGAGCGATGCGGCACGTGGATGGCCGACCCAGATAAAGATACGTGCTGGCATAGAGCCTCCAGTAAACTATTGAACAAAACATTTATTGTTCAATATGTGCCTGTTGGCAAGGTCAGAAGTCGTAGAGCGCAAATTGCCAGTGTGGGCTTCGCCCTGCGTGTCAGCTCCGTTTCAGGCTGGCCACTGCGTCTGCAACCGGAGTGTCGCCATTGGTCAGCTCGATGATTTCATTCGTGATCTCGGGCGTGTTGATCAGTTCGGCCAGCGTCGCGGCGACATTGCCGCGGGCCACGTCTCCATAGGTGATCGCGCGGCCGGCGCTGACTTTGCCGTCGCCGTCATCATCTTTCAGCGTGCCGGGGCGCAGGATGACATAGTCGATGCCGCTGGTGGCAAGGGCTGCATCGGCGCGGCGTTTCATGGCCATATAGTGCTCGAAATCATCGCTCGTGTCGCGGTCGCGTCCGGCATCCATGATGACGGAAACCATGTAGATGCGGTTCACGCCTGTGGCGCGCGCGGCTTCGATCAGCTTTTCGGGGCCTTCGCCATCAATTGCCGTGGTCTTGTCGCGGCCTGATCCGGCGGCCCCGGCAGAGAAGATGGCTGTATCGCAGCCAGTCATGGCGCTGGCGATGTCGTCAGCCGTCATGTCAATGATGTTGCCATAGACCGGCTCAACGCCGTGTTCGCGCAGATCGCCCGCCTGTTCAGGCTTGCGGTGCAGGCCTTTGACCGCGTGGCCGGCGCCCACGAGTTTCGGGCCGAGGCGGCTGCCGACGCCGCCCGTGGCGCCGATAAGAAAGATGTTGGACATGGAAGTCTCCTGTCAGAATGGGTTCGCCAGACCAACAGGGCAGACGGGCAGGAGTTCCGGGCGATTACAGAAGCGTGATCGCTATTGTACAACTTCAACCGGTTCGATTTCAAAGAACCGATTGCCTTCGCAATTGATCACGATTGAGCGGAGTTCCGGCTCAGGAAAGTCCGACTGAGTGTATCCAACGGACGTTTCGGTGATGACGCGGAGCATGCCTGTTTCAGTGCGCTTAAGATCGAAGACGTAGCTCGGAGGCGCTGACTCCTGGATGCTCTCAAATTCGAGTTCGTACGCGTCGCCGTCATTCGGTGCATCGACCAGAAACTGGATCTTCAGCACTGGAGGTTTAACGATGCCCGGCATGAAGTCGATCACGGCGCTTCCGTCGCGTGGATCGTAGGCCGGACACGTCCGACTTTCCTCCGCCGAGGCATCAGGTTCGGGGTTCTCTGCGGCAGTCTCTCCACACCCTGCCAAAAGCAGCGCCGCTGTCATGGCTGAACACGCGATACGTAACATGGTTATTTCCCTCCCAGCTTGAGGGAGAAGCATAGCACAACACGCTTAGGTTTAGGAGTCCGCTCCCCAAGATTGGGCGAGCGCGTACTAATCCTCCGGCAGGTCCGGGACGCCGACGACGTGGAAGCCGGCGTCGACATGGTGGACTTCACCGGCGACGGAGTGGCCGAGTTCTGAGAGCAGGTAGAGCGCCGCGCCGGCGACGCCTTCCATGCGCGTGTCTTCCTTCAGCAGAGACCAGTCGCGGCCCGTGCCCATCAGGCTCTTGCCGCCGCGGATACCGGCGAGGGAGAGCGTGCGCATCGCGCCAGCGGAGATCGCATTGACGCGGATACCCTGCGGACCGAGATCGCGCGCGGCATAGCGGGTTGCGGCTTCGAGCGCGGCCTTGGCAACGCCCATGACATTGTAGGAGGGCACGGTGCGCTCTGCTCCGAGATAGGTCATGCAGATCATTGCGCCGCCATCGGGCATGATCTCGCTGGCGCGGCGGGCTGTGTCAATGAAGCTGAAGACCGAAATATCCATCGCGCGGCGGAATCCTTCGCGGGTCGTGTTGGCGACCATCGAGCCTTGCAGCTCGTCCTTGCCGGCAAAGGCGATGGAGTGAACGAGGAAATCGATCTTGCCCCATTTGTCTTTCACGGCGTCGAAGGCGGCATCCATCGAGGCGTCATCGGTCACGTCTGCCGGGATCATGAAATCCATGCCGATGCTTTCGACCAGCGGGCGGACGCGGCGCTCAAGGTTCTCGCCCTGATAGGTGAAGGCGATGTCGGCGCCCTGCGCGGCGAGCTGGCGGGCAATGCCCCAGGCGATGGAGTTCTGGTTCGCGACGCCCATTACGATGCCGCGCTTGCCTTTCATCAGATCGCCTGCCGGCGGGGTCCAGTCATCAGCCATGTGGGAAAGCCTCTCTTGGTGAATGTCTCTACGGGAAACCGCTAGGCATCCCCGCTTTGCCCGTCAAGTTTCGGGCGGTGTTTTGCGCGGACGGGACAGTCTGCTGGACCAAATCAATCAGAGCCGCATCAGGTCTGGTGTGGTGCCGCGCTTCCCCATCCATGCCTTCTTGAACAGGTGTTTGGCGTAGCGCGCAGACCGGCGGTCGCCCTTTGCCTTGTAGGTCTGCCACAGGCCGTAAAGGGCATGGGCATTGTTCGGGGATTTCAGCAGGGCGCGATGGAACATGCGCTCGGCCCGATCCGTCTGACCATACTGAAGCAGCATCGCGGCGAGGGTCTGGCGGGCGGGATAGTACCAGATTGGCGGCTCGCTATAGGGCAGCGCATCCTGCAGGTCTGCGGCGCGCTCCATCAGCGAAATGGCGGAAGGCAAATCGCCGTCCTGAGCGGCGATCCGAGCGGATATGACCAGAGATGAGATCCGGGCGATGTCGCCCGCCGGAAGGTATTGTGCTTCCAGTTCCGCCACCCCCTCGCTGGAGACTAGAGCATCAATCTGGTCGGTTTCAGACTGTGCGCTGGCGGTGTCGCCTTCAGCTGCGAAGGCCAGCCCCCGCGCATAGTGCCAGGCAATCTTGTCCATGACGGACTCTGTGCCCGGATCGGGCAGTCTCAACACAGTTTCCGGGGCCGAGAACTGCGCGTGGGCATAGTAGGCGGACGGACGGATCAGGGTGATCCACGGCGCAAGCGAGGACATGTCCTGTGGCAGTGCTGCGTCCAGTTTGGAGGCTGTCGACAAAGCGGTCATTCCGTCCCCGGCCATCATCGCCGATGTCAGGATGAAATGGAGATTGTGAGGATAGTATCCATACTCATAGAGCGGCGGGGCGTTGCCGCTCGCAATATAGAGCTCGTCAGCCTGCGCGGCCGCCAGATTGGACTCCATCGACCGCTTCCACTGGCCGGTCAGGTACCAGAGATGTGAAGGCATGTGGACGAGATGGCCGGATTGCGGGGCAAGCTGCGGCAGGTGTTCAGCGGTCTCGATTGCACGCCAGGGATCATCGGACGCCTCGGTGGCATGGATGTAGAGGTGGATGGCGTGGACGAATTCCGGATTTCTGTTCAGCACGGTTTCCAGCGTCGTGATGACGTCTGCTGTCCGGCCTTTCGGCGTGTGCCCATCCGCCTCCCAATAGTCCCAAGGCTGGGTGTTCATGCCCGCTTCGGCGGCGAGGGAGAGAACGAGATCATCATTGGGAAATCGCACCGCTGCCAGCGCCATTGCGTCTGCGAAGGCTATCGGGTCTTCCGCGACACCGCCCTCTTCGGTGAGCGGATACCGGGCGATCGTTGCGTCGATAAGCACCTGCTCAAGACCGGGTGTGTCGGAGGCCCGAAGCTTGGCAGCCTGCGCCGCATCGTGTGCTAACTGAAGGGCATCCTCGCCAACCGCCATGTTCAGGTTGCTGCCCCGCGCAAACGCCTCGCCCCAATGGCACATCGCGCAGTTCGGGTCAGCCGCCTGCGCCTGACGAAATACATCAACTGCGGCGTCATGATTGAAGCTGATCACAAGGGAAAGACCAAGGTCGAAAAGATCCTGCGCGTCTGCGGATTTGGTGGTGATGGGATAGGTGATCACCGGCGCGCTCAAACCTGCGGCGAAATTGTTGACGATCACTCCGGACTCCGCATAGGCGCGCGCTGCGCCCAGAAACAGGCCGAGGCGCCGAGCGCTGCTTCCGCTGCCGAGACAGGACTCGCCTGACAAAAGAACGGGATCCGGGAAAGGGGCCTGCTGAGGCCGCTCCGCCAGGTCAACGCCGCCGAGCGCCAGCACAGCAGCTGTAAGAATCGTGCCTGTTTTCCAATAGGCCATGCGGAGTCCCCTTTTCTCCCAAGAGGGGAAAGTACCGCAGGTCCGTCAATCTGTCATGGGGCAGGCTTGTTGTGCGCATTTTGTGCAATGCGCATGAAGGCCTGCGCGCTAGAGCACGTTCTTCAAGCCGACCTTCATGTCGAGGGCAGTGTAGACGTGTTCGCCATCGACATAGACGCGACCGTCAGCGATCCCGAGGTTCAGCTTGCCGCGGCGCACGCGTTTGATGTCGATGACATATTTCACGAGTTTCTTGTCGGGCGTGATTTCCCCGGTGAACTTCACTTCGCCCACGCCGAGCGCGCGTCCCTTGCCGGGGCTGCCGGACCAGCCGAGCCAGTAGCCTACGGCCTGCCACATTGCGTCCAGCCCGAGACAGCCGGGCATCACAGGGTCGCCGGGAAAGTGGCATTCGAAGAACCAGAGGTCCGGCGTAATATCGAGCTCGCCGATCACGCTGCCCTTGCCGTACTCGCCACCATCCATGGTGATTTCGGTGATCCGGTCCATCATCAGCATCGGCGGGATCGGCAATTGGGCATTGCCAGGTCCGAAATAGCCGCCCGCGCCGGATTTCAGCAGGTCTTCCTTGGAATAGGAGGATTGGGGCGTGTGGTAATCGTGCGGTCCGGACATGGCGGTTCCCTTGTTCATTCAAGCGCAAGTCGCCGTTCGAGCCTGTGCGGCCCGGATTGTCAACTCTGATGGGGTGTCGGAGTGTGTTGGCTTACAGCGCAGCGGCGCTGGTATTGTCGCCCCAGAGCGCGGTCGTCGGGACAAAGCCCTTGTAGTGCTTGGCCGTTACCTTGCACCAACCCTGGCCACATCCGTCGAGTTCGACCAGCACGGTGGCCTCAAGGCGCGCAACTTTCGGGCTCATCGCGTCCGGTGCCTTGTGCATGACCGTGTCGGACTGGACCATCGCGATCGTGTCAGGCTCCAGCATGCGGGCGTGAACCCAGACTTCGGCCCCTTCCGGGTCGCGCACGCGGCGCCAGTTCTGGCTTTCCTTGATGATCAGCAGAGGCAGGCCCTTGCGCTCATACCGCCAGACAATGGGGTGGTCCCGGCTTGGGCCGGCGCGGCCATTCACGGCGTTGTATTTCAGCGTTTCGAAACGCGGTACTTCCTTACCGGAAAATTTGCTGACGCGGACATAGTCGGCCCCTTGCGCAAACGCCGCAGCGCTCGCGACGAGAAAGCCCGTTAAGATGACCACTGCCCGCTTCATGTGCAGTCTTTTCCCATGTCTGCGAGGGGCTAGAATTCCATACGCAAATGAATCTTGTGTAAAACATGAAGCGTTGGCGTGTCCCGATCCCTCTGCTAAGGCCCGATTGAGAATATTTGCAAAAAGAGTCCCTATGTCCGCGAAGAAGCTGAAAGTTGTCGTCACCCGCAAGCTGCCCGCCCCAGTCGAATTGCGCTTGAAAGAGCTGTTCGATGCGAAGCTGAATGATGATGATCACCCCTTCACGCAGGAAGAACTGGTTGAGGCGATGCAGAGCGCGGACGTTCTGGTGCCCACGGTGACAGACCGCCTGGATGGGCGCGTCATGGCCCGCGCGGGAGAGCAGCTGCGCCTGATCGCCCAGTTTGGGGCAGGGGTCGACAATATCGACGTGCAGAGCGCGGTGCAGCGAGGCATCACGGTGACCAATACGCCCGGCGTGCTAACCGATGACACGGCAGATGTGGCCATGGCGCTGATCCTGTCTGTGCCCCGCCGCCTGTTCGAGGGCGCCGACGTGATGAATTCAGGCGGCTTTGATGGCTGGACCCCAACCTGGATGATGGGGCGTCGGCTCGCCGGCAAGCGGCTCGGCATCATCGGCATGGGCCGGATTGGCCAAGCCGTTGCGCGCCGCGCCAAGGCGTTCGGCCTGCAAATTCACTATCACAACCGCAAGCCGGTCAGTCCGCGCATCGAGGAATTGCTGGAAGCGACCTATTGGGACAGCCTCGACCAGATGCTGTCGCGCATGGACATTGTTTCGGTAAACTGCCCGCACACGCCGGCGACTTTTCACCTGATGAATGCGCGCCGGATCGAACTGATGAAGCCGGAAGCCTATATCGTGAATACGGCGCGCGGTGAGGTGATCGACGAAGCAGCGCTGGCCCGCGCGCTGAAGGCGGGCAAGATTGCCGGAGCGGGCCTCGACGTGTTCGAGCGCGAGCCGACAGTGAACGAGGAATTGTTCGGCCTGCCGAATGTCGTGCTTCTGCCGCACATGGGCTCGGCCACGATCGAAGGCCGCACGGAGATGGGCGAGAAGGTCATCATCAACATCAAGACCTTCGCCGACGGCCACCGCCCACCAGACCGCGTGATTCCGTCAATTCTGTAATTTCGACGGAAACCGATCCGGGCGGCCCTAGTCCAGTGCGCCGATATAGGGCAGGCCGCGATATTTGCCGGCATCGTCCATGCCATAGCCGACAAGGTAGCGCCCGGGCGCATCAATGGCGCAATAATCGACCCCGTTTTCGCCGCGCGGGGCCCAGGGTTTCTGGGTGAGGGCGCAGGTGATGACTTCGCGCGCACCCTTGGCCAGCATGTGTGTCTTGGCAAAGGCGAGCGTGCGGCCCGTATCGAACACGTCGTCCAGAATGATTACGCCCTTGTCCTTCACGGAGCGGGCGAGGTCTGCGCGCACAACGACGCGGCCCGAGCTTTCCCGCGCATCGCGATAGGATTCCAGCCAGATCACGTCGAGCGTGGGGTGAATGTCGCGCCGAGCGAGGGCTTTCATCAGGTCGGATGTGAAGGGGGTGGCGCCAATCAGGATGGAAACAACAGTCCATTCGCCCGTCAGGCGCGGGGCCAGCGTTTCGGCCAGTTTATCGATCTCCGCCAGAAGTTCGTCTTCTGGCACGATCACCTCGATTTTCGGCATGTCGGTCATTCTTCGGCGGCGTCCATTTCAGCTGAATTTGCAGGCTCGCTTGGCATGTCAGGTTCAGGCGCCTCTGCCGGAATTTCAGACAAGTCGACAAATTTGAGTTCGATTTCGAAGCTCTCCATCGGCGCTTGTTCCACGACCACGCGGAAGCTGCCAGATTCGCCTGCGCCCAGCTGCGCCGGGCTGATGCGGCCGTAAGTGGTAGCGACCACGAGTCCGATTTCGTCTTTCAGGTCCACACGCACAGCGGGCGAATCGACGGTTGAGTGGGACACGTTCAACGCCTTGCCGGACACTGTGACGATCGGGATGGTGTCATTGAAGGTGCGGCTGCGCTCGATGTCTTCGAATTCCAGCCCGAACCGGTTCACCTTGAAGCCGATCTGCTTGTAGGCGCTGCCCGCTTCCGGCCAGAGTTTCACCACTTCATTGCGGTAAACGATGGCGCCGACGCCTAGCGCAAAAAAGATGGCGGCTGTGATGAGCCAGGAGAGCAGGGCGGCGGTCCGGCTGCGCCGACGACGCTGGGCGCGGACCTTCTCGCGGTAGATTTCGTGCGCGGCGGCAGGGGTTTGGCGCACGGTTTCGTCAAGGTTTTTCGGCTCAACAAACCATGATCCACCACATGCGGCACACTTCACGGTGCGGCCACTTTCACCGATTGTTGAGTCATCGGCGAAATACTGGGTTTCACAATGGGGACAAGTGAGGATCATGACTTGGTGTTTCCCGCAATTCGCCCCAATAATCCACTCGAACGAGCACAGGATAGGAGCTGATGACCCTTCCCCGCCATGACCTTTTTGACGATGTCGCCGTGCGCCTTGATGGCGTCTCGCTGCGTTACGACACGTCGGAAGACATCCTTAGCGGGATTGATCTTGTCCTGAAACCCGGATCGTTCAGCTTTCTGACCGGAGCCTCCGGCGCGGGCAAGACCAGCCTGCTGAAACTGCTTTATCTGGCACTGAAGCCGACACGTGGCGAAGTTTCACTGTTCGGACGACCAACCAGCCGCCTGACGCGCGACCAGTTGTCTGCGCTGCGTCGGCGGGTTGGGGTCGTGTTCCAGGAGTTCCGCCTGCTGGACCATCTGACCGCGTACGAGAATGTTGCGCTGCCCCTTCGCGTTCTGGGGCGCAAGGAAGCGAGCTATCGCCATGATGTCGAGGAGCTGCTGGCCTGGGTCGGCCTTGGAGAACGCATGCATTCGCGCCCGCCAACCCTGTCCGGCGGGGAGCAGCAGCGCGTTGCCATCGCCCGTGCCGTTGTGACCCAGCCGGATATCCTTATCGCAGACGAACCGACCGGGAATGTCGATCCGGAAATGGGCGCGCGCCTGATGCGCCTCTTCCTTGAGCTTAACAAGCGGCGAGCGACTACAGTCATCATCGCCACGCATGATTTGGGCCTCGTGCGGCAGGTCGATGCGCCGGTTTTCCGGCTGCAGCATGGCCTGCTGGTCCAGGATGTCGAATATGGCCCGGCGGCGCGTCGCCGAACCGATATCGTGAAGACGGTGGATTAGGCATGGCAAAGGAAACCCCGCTTCTGCCTGTAGAGGATGCGCGCGAAATGGCGCTGTTCTTCGTCGTCGGTGCGCTCTGCTTCCTGGCCGCACTGGCAACGCTCTCGGCGAAGTCGACTTATGGCGCTGCGCGCAGCTGGACGGCTGAGGTTGAGGGGGAACTGACAGTGTCCCTGCCGGATGCAGACCGGCGCGGCGCCGAAGAGGCGCGGCAATTGATTGAGGCAACCGAAGGCGTGCGCGAAGCGCGGCTTCTGTCCAAACAGGAAATTGATGCGCTTTTGGAGCCGAACTTTGGCAGCCGGGGCCTGCCGGAAAGCCTGCCCTTGCCGCAGCTGATCGCCGTCACCGCTGAACCGGACACGCAATTCATGGGGCCAACGCTTGAACGGCGTCTGACGGAGGCCGGATATGCACATGCCGTGGACGAACATGCCGATTGGGCAGGGGATGTCCGAAGGATGCTGGCGATCGCGCGTCTTGTGGCGCTGACTGCCGTAGCTCTGTTGGCATCAACGGCCGTGGCCGTCATCGCGTTTGCAACGCATGCGGCGCTGTTGGCGCGGAGGGATATTGTTGATGTGCTGCATCTGGCCGGCGCGCGCGATCGCTACATTGCCGGGCTGTTCGAGCGCCGTTTCTGGCTTCTGGGGCTGAGGGCAGGGGCAGTTGGCGCTTTGCTCGCGCTTGGCGCGGCGGCGGCGATGATCTTCGGGGTGCATTCCAGCGGAGCGCGATCAGGTCTTTTGCCCGTACTGAGTCTCGATATTGTTGATTTACTGATCCTGGTGCTGACCCCGGTGATCGCGGGGCTGGCCGCGCGCATTGCGGCGCGTGTTACAGTTATCCGTTCCCTGAAGAGTGTGATGTGAGCGGCGAACAACGATTGCGGAAACGACGTATCGGCGTGGTGCCGGCCCTGTTCCTGGCGGGGCTGGTTCTGGCGATTGCTGATTTTGTGCTGTTTGCAAATCGCGCGGCCAATGCAGACCGTTCGCCGGACGTGACGGCCGATGCGATTGTCGCGCTGACGGGGGGATCAGGTCTCAGGATCGCCGCGGGCGTGGAACTCGTCGGAAAAGGTCGGGGCAGAAGGATGCTGATTTCAGGCGTGAACCCCGATGTGCCGAAAGCGGACTTGATCGCGCTGGCAGGCGGATCCGAGGAGGTCTGGGCATGCTGCGTCGATATTGGCTATATGGCCGAAACCACGCTGGGCAATGCAGATGAGACGGCGGCCTGGGCCTATGAGCGAGGTTACAAGAGCCTGATCATCGTCACTTCCGATTATCACATGCCGCGCAGCCTGATCGTGCTGAAGAAGGCCATGCCGGATCTGGAACTGATCGCCTGGCCTGTGCGCACGGTGAATGACCCGTCTCGTATCTGGAGCGATCCGGGGTCATTTCGAGGTGTCTTCCTCGAATGGGCGAAGTGGCGGGTGACGACTCTCGAAGTTTGACCTATCTGATACCCGCATGATGATGTTTCGCTCGCTTCTCTTCGTGATCTGGATGTATGGCCTGATGGCCGTGCTGGGCATCCTGTTCCTGCCGGCACTGCTTCTGCCGAAATCCGTGGCGTTCTGGGCAATCAGCATATATGCGCGCGGACTGATCTTCGGACTTCGGGTGATCTGCGGAATCGAAGTGGAGATCCGGGGGCGCCAGCACATGCCGCGCGGCACGGTGCTGTATGCTGGCAAGCACAATTGCATGCTGGATGTGTTCATTCCGTTCCTTGTCATGCCTGCCCCGGCGATCATTCTGAAACAGGAGCTGCTCTGGTATCCGTTTCTGGGCTGGTACGCGCTGAAGACGGCGATGATTCCGATCGACCGGGCCGGGAATACGCGAACGCTGAAGAAGATGGTTGCAGCTGCTAAAGTGCGCGCGGAAGACGGTCGGCAGATCGTGATCTTCCCGGAAGGGACACGCACGGAGCCAGGTGCTGCGCCTGCCTACCATGCTGCTGGAATTTCTGGCCTCGCCAAGGTGATCGAAGCGCCAATTGTACCCGTCGCAACGAATGCGGGCCTGTGCTGGCCCGGCCGAGGCCTGAAGCGGAACAAGGGACGTATCGTTTATGAGATTCTGCCGCCCATTCCGGCTGGTTTGCCCCGTAGAGAATTGATGGCACGGCTGCAGGCCGATCTGGAAACAGCCTCTGACGCTCTTGTCGATGAGGGCCGCGACGTGCAGAAACACCTCGCTTCCTAATACCTTTCAGGGCTTCCTATGGTCGAATCGTCCACCGCGCAGAAAAAATCCCGTTTCTGGCTGTATCTGCCTTTCGCCTTGTTGCTGATCGCAATCGGTGCATGGGCGGCTTATTGGTTCGTTGCGAAGTCTCAGTTGGACAAGGGCATCGACCAGTGGATTGCCGAGCAGAGAGCGCTTGGCGCCGAGATTGAATACTCCAGCAAGTCTCTTGGGGGCTTCCCATATCGGTTCGAGTTGGTGGTTGATGATCCGGTCTATGCTGCGCCCGCTGCGCCTCGATGGGAAGGCGAACAATTGCGGCTCGTCATGCAGCCCTGGAACTGGCAGCACGTGATTGCCTATTCGCCCGGGCGGAATGTGCTGACAGAGGCAGATGGCCTGCGGCAGACTCTGACCCTGGACAAATCCTCTGCGGTCAGTGTGTCATGGAATTCCGATACATTCCGCCGGATCGGCGTGCAGATGGGCAGCGCAACGGCGCTCATCGAAGGGGAATCCTATGAGGCAGCGAATTTCTCCTTGAACCTGGCGCCTCGCAACGGCGCTGAGACTGATTTGATGATCGCGCTGCAATGGGATCGCTTGACGATCAATGGCGCGCCAGAGGGGGCGGAATTTCTTGGTGACACGTTGGGCCCTTCCCGCCTGATCGGTGAAGTGCGCGAATTCTTCCCGGCATGGGTCCGAAGCGGTGGCAATCCAGAGAGGCTGCATCGTGCGCTGATCCAACAGGATGGGGGTGTGGAGATTGCGCAAGGCTTGCTGAATTGGGGGCCGCTCGACCTCGGTGTGAAGGGCGATCTGGCATATGAGGATGGCGCGGCCAATGGCTCGATGGGTGTGCGGATCGACGATGCCGACGCATTGCGTGACGCACTGGAATCGTCCGGTCGGCTCGGCCAGCAGGAAAACGCCATGCTGACAATGCTGGAGACGTCCTCTGCCGATGGCGGCTTCCTCACCTTCACCATCAAGGATGATGAAGTGAAGATGGGATTGGTACCTCTGGGCCGTTTGCCGGAACCGGGGTATTGACCGCGCCCTCGCGGCGGAAGCTGAAGGCGGCCTGCGAAACTCTGGCTGCCGCGGATCCTGCGCTGTCTCGGGCATATGACGAATTGGGCGTTCCGACATGGCGGGTGGGTGAGCCTTGCTATGCCGCGCTTTGCCGACTGATTGCGTATCAGCAATTGTCAACGAAAGCGGCCGGGTCGATCTGGGCGCGAACCGAAACCTATTTCGGGGAGGTCACACCAGACGCCGTGCTGGCGGCGGACCCGGAAGACATTCGCGCATGTGGAATGTCCCGCCCCAAGGTGCGGCACATGGTGTCCATTGCAGAGGCGATCACATCCGGTGCGTTGGATCTGGAGCGGGTGTGTGCCTCCGATCTCGACCTTGCGCGCAAGGAACTGGTTTCGGTGAAGGGAATTGGCCCCTGGACTGCAGAATTGTTCCTGCTCTATTCGGTCGGTGCGATGGACGCATTTCCTGTCGGCGATGTCGGCCTGATGGAGGCGCACAAACTGTTGTCCGAAGTCGAAACCCGTATGGAAATCAAGGAATTCTCTGCCCATGCCGAAGTGTGGAGACCCTATCGGGGCGTGGCGGCACACATGTTGTGGGGCTGGATCAACGATCAACGCGCCAAGGCATCGCAGGCCAGTCCGCAGGCCTGATTGCCCGGAAAGCGTTGCAAAACGCCGTTTCTGTCATAATCTGATGATGTGAATCACCTAGATCAGGGGCGAGACGAAAAGGAGCTACGCCTTCAGTCGGTTCGAGCAAGCATATGTTCTCTGCTTCATGGAGGTGATCCATGGCTGAGATTCTTTCGGCCCCACCGAGCGGTCGGCCCGCTCTGGTATTGAACGCTGATTTCAGGCCGCTCTCTTACTATCCCTTGTCCTTGTGGCCCTGGCAGGAAGTGGTGAAGGCCGTTTTCCTCGACCGTGTCGATATCATTGCAGAATATGACTATGTCGTGCGCAGTCCGAGTACCGAATTCCGTTTGCCGAGCGTTATCGCGCTGAGGGATTTTGTCCGGCAGGATCGTCCGCCTGCGTTCACGCGCTTCAATGTGTTCCTCAGAGATGGATTCGAGTGTGCCTATTGCGGTGCAACGGACAATCTGACGTTCGATCACGTCATTCCGCGCTCACGGGGTGGACGGACGACTTGGGAAAACATCGTCGCGGCGTGCAGCCCCTGCAATCTGCGCAAGGGCGGAAAGATGTTGCACCATACGGATTTGCAGCTCAAATCACGGCCGGCGCGCCCGAACAATTACCAGCTACAGGAAATCGGGCGAAAGTTTCCGCCAAACCATCTGCATGAAACATGGATGGATTATCTTTATTGGGATGTCGAACTGGAAGGCTGATTTGTCAGGCCCAGTCGTAGGCAAGGCGCGCCTGCTCGATGTGATCCAGCTTCGCGTGCAGCGCCGACCAGTCGTCCGAGTTTGCGATGGGATCCCAGACGGCCTCTACCTCATCAATCAGTAGGCTGACTGGAGCAGGGCCTTTGAAATAGGCATGTTTGAGCCGTTCCGGGCGAACGGGATCCCGTAAGAACAGGCTTTCACGAACAGGCGCGAAAGCCTCCTCTGAATAGAGCGGTGCTTGTGGGGACGCTGCTGCCCGCGTTTCGCTGTCTCGTCCGCCGAACCAGTCGAAGAATGTGTGCGGCCAGCTGGCGCCTGAGTTTGTCATCCAGGCATAGAAAGCCTGTAGAAATTCTGTGTCCGCCTGCATGTCTTTCAGCGGTTCCAGACCGAGTAGAGCGTGGGTGTGGGCGACGAAGCTTTCCTGATAAGCGCGTTCGTAAGGCTTCAGCCCGGTGGCAAGAGCCTCGGCGGTCGCAAGTGGGAGGAGGGCAGAGGCAAGCTGCTGTAGCGCCCAGCCACCTTGCAGCGGTTGCCGGCCGAAACGATAGAGACCCTGCTGGTCGAAATAGGCTGCTGTGAAGTTCGGATCAGATACGGGCAGGAAGCGCCACGGCCCGAAATCGAAGGTCTCCCCGGTAATGTTGAAATTATCCGTGTTCATCACACCATGGACGAAGCCAGCGGCCATCCATTGGCCGATCATATGGCCGGTCGCAGACGAAATAGCCGACAACATGTTGACCGTTTTCCGAGCCATGTCTTCATCATCGGCATTCGGATGGAAGTTCGCCACCACATAGTTCACCAGCCGGGCGAGTTCCTTGTCCTGTTCCAGATAGGCGAGGCGCTGGAAGCTGCCGAAGCGGATATGACTATGGGACAGGCGGGTAAGGACAGCCGAACGTGTCGGGGAGGGCTCATCGTTCCGGGCCAGTTGTTCACCCGTTTCCACAACGGCGAAGGGCTTCGATGTGTTGACGCCAAGGGCTTCAAGATAGTTGGCGGCCAGGATCTCACGGACAGCGCCTTTCAGCGTCAAGCGGCCATCCCCTTGCCGGCTCCAGGGGGTTTGGCCAGACCCCTTCGTGCCGAGATCGAGGAGGCGTGAAGTATCATCGCGCAGCTGAGCGAACAGGAAACCACGACCATCACCCAGTTGCGGATTGTAGGTACCGAACTGGTGGCCGTGATACCGCAAGGCCAAAGGGCGCTCGAGATTGTCGGGCAATGGTTCGAACCGGCCGAAATGGGCAACGCGTTTCTCGACGCTGAGCGTGTCCAGGCCGACAGCTGAGGCCCAGCGATCATTCCAGTATCGCAATTTGTGCAGAGGGAAATCTGCCGAGTCGACCGGGTCGGCGATGAAGTCGGCAATGTCGAGGATGGGCGGGGAATATGTCATGGCCGCTACATAGGCGCTGAAAGCAAAAAGGGCGACCCGCGCGGGCCGCCCTTTCCGGAAATTCTATGTGAGAGACCTATCCTAGTATTCGTAGGTCAGCTCCAGACCGACGAGACGGCCTTTCTTCAGCGGCGAGAAGGTGCCACCTGCCGGCAGACCCATGTACGGGTAGTTGTTGCCGGTCGAGAGTGGGCCCGGGAATGGCAGCTGGGTGTCGTTACCCGCCTGCACTTCGTCGAGCAAATTCTTGCCGTAGATGGAAGCCGCAAGACCATCAACCGGGGTTTCCCAGGTCAGGTTTGCGTCCAGCATATTTGCGGACTGGATCCAGCCGAAGTTGCTGTCAGTGTATGCAATGCGATCACGGAACTGGTAATTCACCTGTCCAACCAGCGCGCCGCCATCGCCCAGGTCGACATCCTTGATCAGGCCGACACCCCAGGTTGCTTGCGGTACGCGCGGCAGGTCGAGCGCCAGGTCGCTTGAGCCAACAACACCGTCAGCATCCAGATCGAAGAAGACGTCGTCATAAGACGCATCGATCATGCCGACATTGAACGTGGCGAGCCAGGATTCACCGATGGCAACGCGGCCGTCCACTTCAACACCCGTAATGGATGCGTCTGCTGTGTTAATGATGTTCTGGACCACGCCGGAAGCACCAGCCGTGTTGACCTCACGCTGCATGTTCTGAATTGCTGTGTGGAACAGGGCACCATTGATTTGAACGCGGCCATCTTCGCTGCTGGTTTTGAAACCAACTTCGAACGCGTCGACTTCTTCCTCGTCAAAGCCAAATTCACCGGTTGCAGCCACGAACTGATAGAAGATCGGGATGTCGGTGATGCGGAAGTTATAACCACCAGAGCGAAAGCCCTTCGTATAGTGGGCATAGGACTGGAGGTTGTCGGTCCAGAAGTATTGCAGGCCGAGTTTCGGCGTCCAGTTTGACCATTCATTGCCGTCGCTGAAGCCGTTTGGCTCCTGAGCCGCACCGCCGGTGATCAACGAGATCAGGGCGTTCGTGCCGTCAGGCGAACAGGTGCCGCTTACGACAGAACACTCATTACGCGGACGGATGTAGATCACGTCTGCGTCCTTTTCCTCATTGGAGTAGCGCAGGCCGAATGTTGCGACCAGCTTGTCCGTGAAGGAATAGTCCACATTGGCGAAAGCGCCCCAGACGGTGTGGTCCTGACGACCGCCACCATAGAAGTTCCACGGGATGGACGCTGGCAGCGTGGCCGGACGGGTTGTCGGCAGGTTACGGGTTTCAGTGTACGCAATTTCCTGTTCGAAATAGTACAGGCCAGTTGTCAGGTCCGCCTTGCCGAAGGTGCCAGCATAGCGCAGTTCGTTGGAGAACTGCTCCTGCGTGAACTCAGAGCCTGAATGGAACAGGGTGAATGGCGTGGCGTCGATGTCGCCAACCGTGCCGGAGTCTAGATCGCGATAGCCGAAGATGTTGGTGATCCGGCCATTGCCGAAATCAACATCATAATCCGTGCGGATGGAACCGAAGATTGTCTCGGCTTCGGCAAAGCCCGGCTCGTTGATGGAGAAGTCGAAGGTTTCGCGATCAAAATAGGAGCGGTTCTGACCGGAGGGTCCGTCGCCACGGCTGTCGGTATATTCCAGCTTGCCGAGCACGCTGAGGCGTTCAGTTGGCGTGAACTCCAGGGCGCCGCGATAGGTGGCAATCTGAAGCTCGCCATGATTGTCGCCATTGAACTGGTTTTCGAAGTAACCGGCATCCGTGGTATAGGATGCGCCGATCTTACCATTCAGCAGGCCTTCGATCAGCGGTCCGGAGACATAGCCCTGGACGGTTGCGCTTGCGCCCCCACGGTCTTCATCAACCGGGCCGTCGACTTTGGCACCAACCTTGAAGGTAAATTCGTCCGTCGGATTGCCGGAGTTCAGCACAACAGCACCACCGGTCGTGTTCCGACCGAACAGAAGGCCCTGCGGTCCGCGAAGGATCTCGATGCTGTCCACATCGAACAGGTCGACCACGACGCCTGTGTTGACGCCGATATACACGCCATCGATGAACACGCCCACGGCAGGGTCGATGGACGGAATGGACGAGTTCACGCCGAGGCCACGGATGGCGAAGTTGGCCGTGCCGCGAGAGGTGCCAACATCATCCAGAGACACGTTTGGCGAGGAATAGGACAGGCTTTCCAGCGTGGTGACATTCAGTGCGTCCAACGTGTCAGAGTTGAAAGCGGTGACGGCCACAGGCACGTCCTGGACGTTCTCGACGTCCTTTTTCTTGGTGGCGGTCACGGTGACCGTACCAAGGACGCGGTCGATCGCTGACTGGCGATCTGCTTCAGTTTCGGGCGCAGTTTGAGCGTCCTGGGCCTGAGCGTTGGCCGCAATTAAGAGGACGGCAGAAGCCGTCGCAAACAAAGAGTGTTTGAGATGCATAGCAGTTTCCTGATTGTACTTATTCTAGTTCCGGGAGGGTATTTCGGAGCCCGCTCTTTTTGGCGGGTTGGCTATGAAGCTAATCATTTCACGTAGAGATTCAGCCTCAATTTCTGGTGAGACAGCGGGATTCTTGCCGACTGTAACATTTACGCCACAATCCAAGCGATTCTGACCAAATGTGTGCAGTTCGTGGCATATCTGAGGTGCACTCACATATCCCCGACAACGTTGGCATGAGCAAACCATTGCAATTCGGTTTCAAGATTTGCTGCGGCGCACAACATTATACCCCTATTCCGCTGGGTTTGGCGGCATATTCTGATCGTGAGTGAGACATGAACCGGACACCCAGATACCGGTCGCTCACAACACGGGAGGAAATATATGAAGAACCAATTCAAACTGTGGCTCAGTGCGTCTTGCGTTGCGGTGGCTGTCGGCATGCCGGCGGTCGCGCAGGAGGAAGATGCAGAGGCACGTCAGGACACTGTCGTGGTCACGGGATCGTTCATTGCCGGAACGCCAGAGGATGCAGCGCTGCCGGTCGATGTCCTGACGGCGGGTGAGCTGAAGCTTGAAGGCTCACCCAGCGTGTCGGAACTGATCCGCAACCTTGGCGTGTCTTCCGGTGTTGACGGACAAACCAACCAGTTCGCCTCGAACGGCTTGGAAGGTACGTCCAATGTGAACCTGCGGGGCCTTGGGCCGGGACGGACGCTGGTGCTGCTGAATGGCAAGCGTCAGACATTCTCGCCTTATAGCGTGGGTGAGCAGGCGCAGCTCTTCGTGGATACCAACATGATCCCGTCTGCGGCCATTGGCAGGATCGAAGTGCTGAAAGACGGTGCGGCCGCGCTTTATGGCTCCGATGCGATTGCGGGTGTTGTGAACTTCATCACGCGGAATGATCTGGACGGGTTCGAAGTTGGCGGCAGCTTCCAGCAGTTCGACGGCTCCGATGGCGAGTATGACGTGTCTGCTGCCTGGGGTAAGCAGGGCGGCGATTGGAACTTCATCATTTCGGCTGGTTATCAGTATCGGAACGAAGTGCCGTTGCTTGAGAAAGACTGGGCAATTTCGGACATTACGGAAAACCCTGTCGGTGGTTTCTCTTCTTTGTCCAATCCGGGCCGTTATGTTGCTCTCGGCGCAACTGGCGTCATCGGCGCAGTCAATCGTGAAGCAGGCTGTACGGATGTTGGCGGCATTGTGAACCCCGCCAACGATCAGTGCTATTTCCAGTTTACCCAGTTCGACAATCTGGTCGAAGAGGAAGAGCGCTATCAGATATTCGCTGAGTTTAACCGCGAATTTGGTAACGGCGTCGGCCTCCATGTCGAGGCGCTTTACGGCATGACAGACGTGCCATCCTGGAAAACGTCTCCGTCCTACCCGCCGCAGGAACTGGCAACCCAAGTGGTTCCGGTTACCAACCCGGGTTTCCAGCAATACATTGCGGACAATCCCGGCGACTTCCCGGCCGGCACGCTCGCAGCGCTGTATATCGGACGTTCTTTTGGTTGGGGCGGCTTCCCCGGCACAGGCGGCGCGCAGGAAGGCTTCCGCGAGCATGAGACGCTTCGACTCGCCGGTGAACTCGACGGCACGTTCGAGAATGGCATCAACTGGTCGGCCAGCCTCGGCTATAGTGAGGCTTCTGCTGATCGGAACACGAATGATACCTACATCCTCGGCTTCACAGCTGCCCTGAACGGATTTGGTGTTTGTACCGATCCGATCACCGGCAATGATCCGGCGACTGGAACTCAGCCTTTCGCGGCGGGCTATACTGGCTCACTCGTGGCAGGCACAGGCGCATGTGAGTATTACAACCCATTCTCCAACGCCATTCCGGCAAATGCGATTACGGGTGAAGCAAATCCATCTTATGTGCCGGGTCTTGAGAACTCCGAGACGCTTGCGGACTGGATGACGGACGGACAGTTCACGGCCGCTGAAACCAGCTTGCTCGTGTTCGACGCCGTCATGAACGGTCAGTCCAATGTACAGGCCGCAGGTGGCTCCGTGGGTTGGGCTGCTGGTTTCCAGGTTCGCCAGGAAACTTACACGCTGACGCCCAACGCGCTGAACAATCTCAACATCACGCCTGGACCAGGCGGTACAGGTCCGTTCTCGTTCCTGGCCGGCTTTACGCCTGCTGATCGTGATCAGACGATCTACGCCGCATTTGGTGAACTTCAGATCCCGCTCTTTGAAGATCTCGATGTTCAGGTTGCCATGCGGTATGAAGATTATGGCGGTGATGTCGGCTCGACCTTCGACCCGAAAGTCGCAGCCAAGTGGCAAGTGAACGATGCCTTCTCCCTGCGTGGTTCTGCCCAGACCTCTTTCAAGGGGCCAACGCTGAACCAACTGGCTGGCAACGTCACAACACTGCAATTTGTTGCGCCGATATCTGCCTTCAAGGCGGTTGACCAGTTCGGTAATCCGGCACTATCGCCAGAAAGCGCCTTCAGCTTCAACATTGGTGGTATCTATCAGCAGGGCGGATTCAGTGCCTCGCTTGATTACTACAATTTCGACTTCTCTGACCCGATCATCGTCGAAGATCAGGCCTCAATCGTGAATGCTGCTCTGGCGGCGATTGCTGCCGGTGACACTGACAATGCGATCCTGGAACGTATTACGTTCACGGATAACAACAGTGACGGGATCAATCAGGCGAACGAAATTGCCCGTGTTGAAACCAACATCGTCAATGGTCCTGACATCAAGACATCCGGTTTCGATATTCGTGTCGAAAACGTCTGGGATAATGCCTTTGCGGGCGGCGATTTCTCGCTGGGCGCGGAAGCTTCCTACATTCTCGAATATGATGTCGATGATTTCGAGATCGAAGGTGTGGTCATTCCGGGCGGCGATCGTGTGGATCAGTTCAACCGGTCGAACTTCTCCCGTTCCCTGCCGAGCTGGAAAGCGAACGTGTTCGCCAACCTGTCAGCAGGCGACCACAATTTCCGCGGTGTCATGCGTCACATCGACTCCTATGAAGATGAGCGCGGCGATCTGACGGGGAATGGCACGTCGGATATCGACAGCCAAACCACGTTCGACCTGAACTATGACCCGTACACCCACAATCCGTTTGGCCGCACATTCAAAATCAGTGTGACCAAGCGTTTCGGCGGCAGCGACTGATTGCCATCGAATGCAGCACTGGAGGCGGTCTTCAGATCGCCTCCTTTTTTATGCGTGGTTAGATCGAACCGAGCGCCTTGCCAGCTTCGATACCCGCATCGCGAATCGCGTCCCGGACGGTGTCGGACAAGGCAGTCATGTTCATGAATCCATGCACCATGCCCGGATGCTCCCGCACGCTGACCTTCACGCCAAAGCTCGCCATCTTGTCTGCATAGGCGAGCCCCTCATCTTTCAGGGGGTCCCAACCACACAGAACAAAATGCGCAGGCGGAAGACCCTTGAAAGAGGCAGGATCAGCGAACAGGGGAGAGACACGCGGATCCATCCGCTGCGCATCCTCGCCGATATAAGCATCGCGAAAATACTCAAACAGATTTGCAGAAATGAAGAAGCCACCTTCCTGGAAGGTCATCTTCTTTGTTCGTATGTCCACGAACTGCACCAATGGATAAAGCAGTAGCTGGAACTTTGGACCAGGCTTTCCGGTGCGCAGTAATTCCTGTGCAAGAAAGGCCGAAAGATTCCCGCCTGCGCTGTCTCCGCAAACGGCGAGCCGGTTCGGATCCACCCCGCAAGCGTCGGCATGCGTGGTGACCCAATTCCAGGCAGCAAGCGCATCATCATGCGCGGCGGGAAACTTGTGCTCTGGGGCAAGACGATAGTCGATCGCGATCACCCGCGCTCTCGCCCCCTCGGCCAGCCGCCGACAGATCATGTCATGACTGTCCAGGTCGCCGAGAACAAATCCACCGCCATGAAAGAAGACGATGCCGGGGCCGGGCGGTATTCCCGCGCCCAGCGGTGTGTACAGGCGGGCTTTCATCGGTCCGGTGGGGCCGGGCAGGGTGACCAGAGAGATATTGGCCATTTCCGGCGCATCTCGCTCAATCGCGCGGCTGGCAACGAAGAATTGCTGGCGCAGGCGATCAACCGATCCTTTCCAGTCCATCGCGGAAAAGTCCGGCATCTGGAATTTGTCCATGAACTGGCGGAAGGAGTTATCGAGGCCCATGCCGAATTAGATGGGCCTAAAATCAGTTCTTGTGAAGGCATCAATACGCCGCCAAAGTGTCGCCATGAAAACTGTCGACGTCTTCTGGTCTTTTCGGTCGCCATATTCCTATCTGGCGACGAAGCGGCTTCGCGCCCTCAGCTCGAAATGGGATGTGCGCGTGCGGCCTCGGCCAGTGTATCCGATTGCCATACGAACGCCTGAATTCTTCTCGGAAATCCGACCGCAATGGGTGCCGTATCTGGTGCGGGACATTGTTCGGCTGGCCCAATATCTGGAGCTGCCATTCGGACCCCTGAACCCTGACCCAGTGGTCATGAATATGGTCACGCGGGAAATCTCTCCGGAGCAGCCCTATATTGGCCGTCTGACACGGCTCGGAATTCTGGCCTGCGAGGCGGGCGATGATGCGGGCTGGGCTTTCATGGATGAAGTTTCAACCCTGGTCTGGTCCGGCGGGGCATGGACAGAGGGCACTGCGCTGGCCGATGCGGCGGCGCGAGCCGGATTCGATCTTTCCGATTTGGATGTTCGGCAAGAGGCCGAGGCTGACCGGCTGGAAGCAGTCATAGCCGAAAACCAGGCGGCCCAGGATCCGCATCATTGGGGCGTTCCGCTCATGGTGTTCGAGGGAGAGGCGTTTTTCGGGCAGGATCGGCTAGATGTGCTGGAATGGCGGCTTGGAGAATCTGGCATCGCGCGACGTTGATTGTCAAAGGCGAGATAGTTTTTCCAACTGGCTGAGATCACCAGAATCAAAGTCGGCGGACTTCACGAATTCCGAGAAAGCACGTCCCTTCGTCCCCTGAGGCAGTGTTTTCAGTGCGGTCACAGCCGTAACGCCCAAATCGCACATATCCAGAGATTCCAGCATGGTCGGCGACGGTCCGCCCGAGTTCGCGGCGAGCATGAGCGGCATGATCTGCGGATCGGAAATGATCGACATGGCGACGCCCTGCAGGGCCGATTCATCCTGATGGGTGAGCTTTCCGTGGTTTACCGGGCTGGTTCGCGCATCTTCAATGGCGGCGAACGCGATGCTGATAGAGGCGAATGAATAGTCGGTCAGTTCGCTACCAAGATCCGCAAGGTCTGAAGCTGCGGCCATCTGGCTGGATAATCCGGAGGCCGCGTCGAAGTTCTGATAGCGACTTCCAGAGCACCAACGGTGATTGCGGCGTGATGCGCTTCGCAATTCCTTGCGGGTCATGTCCAGCCAGTCGTCCACATGGCGCGTATTGGCATTGGCGAGCGTGGTCTGATGCTGGCTAAGCACTTTGCCTGCGGCCGCCAGCGCTATTCGGGCATGATCGTGCTGATCCGACTTCGAAAGGCGGCGGTCCAGATCAGCGCGTGCATTCGGGTCAATTCGCCCAAGTGCAGAGAGGAAGGCTTTGGCTGATTTACCTTCAAGACCTGCATGCTGGACCGAATTTACTTGAGCGGAAGCAATCGGAAACGGCCCATCAGAAGCGCTTTTCTTTGGCAGGTTAAGCACCGCAAAGAAGGCGCCAGCGACGACAAGAATTGTGATCGCGCCGAAGGTCAGCGTGTTGCCATCTTTCGGTTTACTGCCACCTCGTGCGTCAAACGTCATGGTCTGCCCCCCCCATTTCACCCGAAAGTGTGGAGGACAATTCCTGACAAAGCCTTATCAGGCGGCCGCTTCTACCGCGCTGACCACATGGGCCAGAGCACGCAACATCAGGTCTTCTTCCAATGCTTCCGCCATGACACGGATCAATGGCTCGGTGCCGGATTTGCGGACAACCATGCGTCCGCGTTTGCCCAACATGTCGTCTGCGTCCGACAGCGCTGCTTTCACAGTGTCTGCGTCCAGCGGGTTTGATCCGCTGAAACGTATATTGACCAGTTTTTGCGGAGCTGGGTCGAAGACATGCAACAATTCGGAGGCGGGGCGATCGCTGTTTGAGAGTGTTTTCAGAACCTGAAGGGCTGCCAACAGGCCATCGCCGGTGGTGGATACATCCGACAGAATGATGTGCCCGGATTGTTCGCCGCCCAGATTGAAACCGTGCTGGCGCATGTGCTCGCCGACATAGCGGTCGCCAACTTTCGTTCGCGCCAGCGTCAGATCAAGTTCCTTGAGGTATTCTGCCAGACCCATATTCGACATGACAGTGGCAACCATGCCCGCGCCAGTCAGCTTTCCGGCCCGGTGCAATTCGCCAGCGATGAGCGCCATGACCTGGTCGCCGTCAACTTCCTCTCCGGTTTCATCGACCACGATGACCCGGTCGGCATCGCCATCAAATGCGATTCCGATATCAGCCCCGGTGTCGACGACTGTCGTTTTCAGAAGGTCCGTTGCGGTAGAGCCAACACCAGCATTGATGTTCAGACCGTCCGGTTGATCGCCAATGATCGTCAGGTTCGCGCCGAGCTGGCGTAGCGCTGCGGGTCCTACTTCGAACGCGGCACCGTGAGCGCAATCCAGCACAATCTTCAGCGCGGACAGGTCCATGTCTGTGCCAACCGCTTGCAGGCAGCGGTCCAGATAGAGCGTTGTCGCGCCGGTGAGTGAGTGGGGCGTCGAAACCGTGGAAGGAGCGGGATAATCTCCCTCGAAGGCCGACGCCATGGCGGATTCAAGCGCCTCCTCGGTTTCATCTGTCAGCTTGATGCCTTCGGGGCTGAAGAGTTTGACGCCATTGTCATCTGCCTTGTTGTGAGAGGCAGAAACCATCAGGCCAAGCGCAGCGCCGGTTTCTCTTGTCATCAGGGCGACATTCGGTGTTGGGACAACGCCAAGCAAGACAGGTTTGAGGCCCATACTGGTCAGGCCAGCAATCAGGGCGGCTTCGATCATTTCCCCAGACCGACGGGTATCGCGGCCAATGACCACTTCACGCCCGCCATTTGGAGCGAATGTCCGGGCAGCCGCAATTGCCAGCCGAAGGGCGGTCTCTGCCGTCATCGGGTGTGCGTTTACCCGGCCACGAATGCCGTCCGTTCCAAAGTACTGCCGTGCCATACGCTACATCCTCCTCATATGCTTGTGGCAGGACTTGGCGAAAAAATCGAGATCGTGCCTCAGGCGGGGGTGACATCGCCATAAACGATGAAATGGGGATTGTCGTAGCCGCGTTCTTTCTTGCCGTAGAGAAGAGGTTTTGCCTCTTCTGTCAGTACGCGGCCACCTGCAGCCTCCACGACCGAATGACCTGCCGCTGTATCCCATTCCATGGTGCGGCCCATGCGAGGGTAGAGGTCTGCCTCTCCTGCAGCGATCAGGCAGAATTTCAGCGACGAACCGGCCCCGACGGTTTCGGCGACGTCGAACTTGCCGAGCCAGTCATCTGTTTCCGCGGACCGGTGCGATTTTGAGGCGACAGCTGTCAGGCCCGCTTCAGGGGCAGGGCGGATTTTCAATGCGGTGCGTTCGGTTGGTACATCCCCACCTGGCTCGACCGTGGCCTGCCAGGCTGAATTGTGGCTCTCAGCCACGAACAGGCGATCACGCGCTGGAGCATACACAACCCCCATGACCGGGCGGCCATGTTCGATAATCGCGATGTTTACGGTGAACTCACCATTCTTGTTTACGAATTCCTTTGTGCCATCCAGCGGATCGACCAGTGCGAACCGATGACCGTGCTCGGGCACTTTTCCATCGCTGAAGGATTCCTCAGCGACGACCGGCAGGCTTGGCTCAGCTTCGGCCAAGCCTTTCAGGATCAGGACTTCGGCACGTTGGTCCGCCTCTGTCACCGGAGAGGCGTCGCCTTTCCGGTCCACATCGAAATCGCTTTCGTAGATCTCCATGATGAGTTTTCCGGCGTCGAGGGCAATCCGGGCGAGTTGGTCGGCGGAAATGGTCAAGTGTGCGATCCTTTGTGTAATTCCGAGGCTCTTCCTGTCAGCGCTCTCATGGGATGACAACCCATACGATTGGGTTGTGTTGACGAGGTAGGATTGCATGGGCAAGAAAAGGGCGTCGCTTTCGTCGGAGGGTCAAGATGATCTCACGTCGCCATATGCTGCTGATCGGTGGCGCGGCGGCCATGCCTTGGCCCGGCCGCGCACAACAGACACCTGCAAAAAAGCGAATTGCGCTGATCATCGGCAATGCGTCCTATTCAGAGGGCATCGGAACGCTTTCCAATCCGATCAATGACGCCAATGTGGTGGCCGAAGGCGTGCGCAATTGCGGGTTCCGGCTCGTTTCTGGCGACATCGTTCAGAATGCCGGGCGATCTGCCATGATGAGCGCAATCCGAGATTATGTGGCAGAGTTGAAGGCCGCCGGGCCTGAGGCCATGGGATTTTTCTACTATTCCGGACACGGCGCAGCGCGAGAGACCGGCGGCAATTACCTGATCCCGGTAGGGGAAGCAGATGAACTGAACGAAGCACTCTGGGACGATTCTGTGGAACTGGATTGGCTGATGGAACGGCTGGACGCGTTGGAAGCTCCAAGCGTTGTCGCCATAGACGCCTGCCGGAACGTTTTAAAACTGCCAGAAGCCCAACGCTCGCTTGGCGGAGGAGAGGCTTTCCGGGGCCTCAGGCGCACGGCGGGCGGCACTGGCGAGCGCAACATGTTCCTCTCCTTCGCAACCTGGGAAGGGGAGACGGCAAGCGATGGCCGTGCCGATGACGGGAACGGACCCTACGCACGGGCACTTGGCATTCGTCTCAATGAGCCTGCGACCACTGTCCGTGACATGTTCGAGCAGGTACGTCTGGATGTACTTGAACAAACGCTTCAACGGCAGGAGCCCATGAATCTCTCCCGGCTTCAGCGCAGGTCTTCCGACATCAAGATTGGTTCCTGGACCAGGGATCCGTCGGAATCGAGCGCCGAGACGTCACGCTACCCACTCAGGCATGCCCTCATTATTGCGAATTCCTATTCCGATGCCGGAGACCTCAGCCTGCCAAATGTCCATCATGACGGGGAGATTGTTCGAAGTGCGCTGGCTTCTGCAGGCTATGAGACCGTTTATCTCCCAGACGGAAATGATCGCGAAACCCGGGATCAGGTCGACCTTTTCGTGCAGCGTCTCGACGCGGCGGGTCCGGCATCTGTCGGGTTGGTCTATTTCGCAGGATATGGAACAGCCCTGGACGGAGAGAATGTGCTGTTGCCGCAGGGCCCGATCCCCCGGTCCAAATCTGAGTTGCGAGACCAGGGAATCTGGATTTCTGATCTTGTGGCGCAGATGGAAGCAGCGTCGTCACAAGCGATCATGATGCTGGTCGACTGCGGCAGGCCATTTTCGCTTGGCGGCGAAAAGGGAGAGGATCGCGGTTTTTCAGAGAGCTTCGGCAAAGATCGGGTCGTTGTTGCCTATGCGGATGCGCCGGGAACGTATCATCCAGACGGCAAAGCCCCGTCATTGTTCGCGGACGCATTTGCCCGGAATGTCGTGACGCCAGACCGGATAAGCATTCAATCTGTGCTGCGCCGGGTGAATGACGATGTCATGCATGCGTCCGAGGGGCAGCAGCGCCCGTGGTTTCAAACGTCACTGGACCTGCCAATCTACTTCAGGGCCGATTTGCTTCCCGAAGAAGCAGGCGAACCGAGCGCGGAGGATTCGTCGCCGAACTCTCCACGCCGGTACAAGAGACGCTAGTTCATCACGTCCAGAAGTTCGACTTCGAACATCAGATCCGCATTCGGAGGAATGGGGCCGCCCGGCGTGCCTTGGGCACCATAGGCAATGTCCGATGGAATATACATCAGCCAGCGATCTCCCGGCTTCATCATGGCAAGCGCTTCGACCCAGCCCGGGATCAGGCGGTCTGAGGGAAAGAGTTCCGGTTGGCCCCGCTGGAAGGCGCTGTCGAACATTTCGCCATTCTCTGCGAGCCGGCCTTCATAATAGACAGCAACCATTTGTCCGTTTACGGGGCTGGCGCCAGATGCATCGCCGCTTTCCAGAACAACATATTGCAGTCCGGACTCAGTTTTCTGGACTTCCGGAAGGTCTGAATTCCACGGCGTGTATTTCTCCCAGGCTTCCGCATCAGCCGATTTCGGCTCCATCACTTCAACCAGCTCCACTTGGAAAACGAGATCGTCGCCCGCCTTGATGACGTCGCCGCGATTGGAATTTCCATAGGCGAGAGCATTTGGAATATAGAAGAGGTAGGTGTCGCCCTCGCTCATCAATTGGAGCCCCTGCGTCCAGCCCGGAATCACCTGATTCAGGCGAAACATTGAGGGAGATCCGCGATCATAGGAGGAGTCGAATTTCTCGCCGTCCGCGGTACGACCTTCATAGTGGACACGGACCATATCGGTTGGCACAGGGCTCGCGCCGTCCTCTGGTCCTTCCTTCAGGACGATATATTCGAGGCCGGCAAGCCCAGTTTCGACGTCCGCACTTTCTGAGTTCCAGGGTAGATGCTTGTCGAACGTTGCGTCGAGGTCAGCGGTATCGGTGCCGCTGCCACACGCTGTGGCGAGGATTGTAGCGGTAAGAGCCGCGAGCATAGTCCGGATCATGTGTCTCTCCAGTGATCAGGTGGGATCAGTCTCGTTTAAGCAGGACAAGCAGCAAAGTCACCTCGGCAGCTGACGCAGCGGTCAGAGGGAGCGTGGCGGATAGCCAGCTTGGGCGAGTGCATCGATGACTTCCTGTGTGTGCTGGGCATCGCGCGTTTCGATCAGAATATCGAATTCTGCGCCTTTTGCGGGAACATCCAGCGCGATGCGATTGTGGGCGACTTCCATGATGTTGGCGCCCTGGTCGCCTATGATCTTGGAAACAAGCGCCAGGAGGCCGGGCCGATCGTCGCCAATGATACGGATGGAGGTCAGGCGGTTTTCGCGAACAAGTGCCCGTGTGAGCACAGAAGATAGCAAGCGCGTATCGATGTTGCCGCCACACAGGACAAGGCCGACATTGCGGCCCTGAAAGCGCGAGGGATGTGCCAGAAGGGCAGCAAGCCCAGCTGCACCCGCGCCTTCGGCGATGGTTTTCTCGACCTCCGCATACAGCGTGATGGCGCGCTCCAGATGCTCTTCCTCTACCAGGACGATGTCATCAACCAGCTCAGCGCAAATCTGGCGGGTCAGCTCCCCCGCCTCTTTCACGGCAATGCCCTCAGCGATTGTTGCACCGCCGGTTTTTGGCGTTTCGCCGCGCAGGGCGGCGTGCATGCAGGGATACATTGCCGCCTCGACGCCAATGATCTTGATTTCAGGCTTCAGGGCCTTGGCCGCAATCGCGATGCCGCTGATCAGGCCGCCACCACCAATCGGCACGACCAGCGTGTCGAGCTCTGGATTGGCCTCCAGCATTTCCAGCGCAATCGTACCTTGCCCGGCGATGATGTCAGGATCGTCGAACGGGTGCAGGAAGGTGAGATTGTCCCGCTCACACACTTCCATCGCATAGCTTTTGGCTTCGTCGAAGATCAGCCCTTCCAACAGGACACGTGCGCCGTGACTGCGGGTATGCTCGACCTTGCTGAAAGGGGTGGTCTTGGCCATCACGATCGTGGCCGGAATGCCAAGGCGGCGCGCATGGTAGGCGACGCCCTGCGAATGGTTTCCGGCCGAAGCGGCGATAACCCCGCGCTTCTTCTGGTCATCCGTCAGTTTCGACAGCCGGTTCAAAGCGCCGCGTTCCTTGAACGCAGCGGTAAATTGCTGGTTCTCGAACTTCACCCAGACTTCTGCGCCCGTAATGCTCGACAGCGTCCGTGACTTGTTCATCGGCGTATGAACGATCTGGCCATCCAGCACTTCAGCGGCAGCTTTGATATCGTCTAGGGTCACGGGCAGGTCGGATGTGTGTGTATCGGGCATAGTGTGGGGGTCCGGGGGGTGAAAACGCGCGCACCCTATGCCTGCGCCCCCCCAAGGGCAAGGCCGGATGGTTGGTTCCTGCAGGCGCAACAAGCTGGATCAGAAAAAACCCCTCCGAACCCAGTTCGAAGGGGATTTCCAATGGGGCCTGTTTGAAAGCGTATCAGTGTACGCTGAGCGGCTTCAGATCGTGAGACCGGGCAGCGGCAAAGGCGGCTTCGCGGCCTTGTACCACAGCCAGGCGCACACCGTCGGCCGACGCCACTACGAACAAGTCGTCGGCTTCGTCGATCTGATCAATCGCATTCTCGGGAAGAATTCCCGAAAGCTCTCCGGCATCAAGATGGCGGATATACACGAAGGCGTCGCTTTCAAACGGGTTCGTTTTCAGGTCTGTAGTCATCGTTCCAATCCTTTCCGTCACAAGAGACAGACATGCCGAACGCGGGAAGCATGTGTTCCACTGTTCATAATAAAGGTGGGGAACAAAGGTTCCGGTTCAAGGACCGGATTGGGGCATCTTCGGGGCACATAGTCACGTTTATGTGCACCAGATGGCGCGTGTATTCAGGCAAGGTTCAGGAATGACGAGAACGACAGAAATTCGCTGAATACGCAGGAAATGGTGGAGCCAGACGGAATCGAACCGACGACCTCTTGCATGCCATGCAAGCGCTCTCCCAACTGAGCTATGGCCCCGAACCGGAAGCGACGCAGTTACATCCGCCGCTTCCGGGTTTCAAGTCTATTTTTCATCTTCCTCATCATCGAGAGTCAGATCGTCGTCGTCATCGTCGGCGTCTGCATCGATTTCGAAGTCAGTGTCATCATCGTCATCCAGCAGGATGTCGTCATCATCATCGTCATCCACGCCGTCTTCATTGAATCCGGCCGGGACTTTCGCTGGTGTATCGCCGTCTTCGTCCTCATCAGACGAACCTTCGAGGATAACTTCTTCCTCGTCGCCACCAAGTTCCTTGGCTTCTTCCTCGTCGGATTCGTCGTCCTCATCATCAATGTCGTCATTGGTGCGGGCGGCGGCATCCTCTTCGTCGTCATCTTCATCATCATCCTCGGTCTTGACCGCGGCCTTTGCAGCCTTGGCTTTTACCTTGGTGATGGTGGTGCGGATGACTTCGTCTTCCGGATCAAATTCCTCGCCGCATTTCGGGCAGACGCAGGGGCGCTTGTTCAGGTCGTAGAAGCGTGCCTCGCAGGAAGGGCAGACCTGTTTGGTTCCAAGTTTGTCTTTCGACACGGGAGACAGCCTCCTTATGGTCTTCTCTGATTTTGATATGGGCGGGCGCTTGCCATGAACGCCGCACGCTGTCAAAGCCCCATTTCACGTGATCAATCAAGCAGGGAATGTACCTGAAATGGTCTGGACCAGCCGACCCGTTAAAGCTCTCAAAGGCAACATCCGCGCGCCGGGTGACAAATCTTGTTCACATCGTGCCCTCATCTTTGGCGGACTTGCAGCAGGAACCAGCCGATTTACCGGCCTTCTCGAAGGCGAAGATGTCCTGCGTACAGGCTGGGCCATGGAAGCGCTCGGCGCGACTGTAAAGCAGACTGGCCCCGGTGCATGGGAAGTGATTGGTGTGGGCGAAAAAGGACTGAGCCAGCCGGAAAAAGATCTCGACTTCGGCAATTCAGGCACAGGCTCGCGCCTGATGATGGGCCTGGTGTCTGGCTATCCCATCAATGTCGAGATGACCGGAGACGAAAGCCTTCGCTCACGCCCGATGAATCGGATCCTGAAACCGCTGCGCATGATGCGCGGGCTCGATACGGCAGGGCCGGATGGCCAGTTGCCCTTCGCAATTGTCGGCACAGAAAGCCTGAAGGCGATCACCTATGTCCCGCCGGTCGCATCTGCTCAGGTGAAATCGGCCGTGTTGCTTGCGGGCCTGAACGCAGATGGCACAACGATTGTTGAAGAGGCTCGTCAGACCCGAGACCATACGGAACGCATGCTGCGCGGATTTGGTGTCACTGTGGGAACAGAGCGGTTGGGGGCCGAAGGCGTTCGCGTGTCCCTGGAAGGTGGGCAAGAGCTGACTGCGATTGACGCTGCCATCCCCGGCGATCCCTCCTCCGCAGCATTTCTCGTCGCGGCGGGCATTCTGTCACCGCAAGGGGATGTCATGATCGAGGGCATCATGTCCAATCCGACCCGGTCGGGTTTCTATGATGTGGTCAATCTGATGGGCGCACATCTGGGCGCAGAAGAGATGGGCGATGCGGCAGGGGAGCGGCTGATCAATGTTCACGCCGGATCAGCGCAATTGAGCGGAAAACCCGTGCCTGAGCGTCTGGTCCCTTCGATGATCGACGAATTCCCGATCCTTGGTGTGCTGGCTGCCTTTGCTGAAGGTGAGACGGTTGTAACCGGCGCGGAGGAATTGCGCGTGAAGGAATCCGACCGCATTGGCGCCGTGGTTGCCATGTTGCGTGCCAATGGCGTTGACGCTGAGGAGCGCCCGGACGGATTTGCCGTTCAGGGCTGTGGTGGCCCTCCGCCAGGGGGCGGCATTGTGGAAACACGGCATGACCATCGGATCGCCATGAGCGCGCTGGTCATGGGCACGGCCTCACAGAATCCGGTCAGCGTGGACGATATCTCCATGATCGCGACCAGCTATCCGGACTTCCTCAGTCACATGGCAGAGCTTGGCGCGGATATTTCGGAAGGCTGATTGCCGCTAGGTCAAAATTGACGACAGAGCGCGGGGCGGCAAAGTACAGATCATGACTGATCTGACTTCTCCCCTCGCGTTTTCTCTGGGGCCTGCCCTCAAGAACCGTTTCGTACTCGCCCCCCTCACCAACCAGCAGAGCCATGGCGACGGCACGCTCAGTGCAGACGAGATCCGCTGGCTCTCCATTCGGGCTGAGGGCGGCTTTGGCCTGACCATGACCGCAGCAGCCCAGATTGATCCGCACGGAATCGGTTTTCCGGGCCAGCTTGGCTGTTATGACGATGCACACCTTCCGGGCCTTCGGGAACTCGCCGCCAGGATAAACACCGAAGGCAGCCATTCGGTCGTCCAGCTTCACCATGCAGGTATGCGCACCCCGCATGACCTGATTGAGGGCAAGCCGGTTTGTCCGTCGGACAATGAAGAGTTCGATGCTCGGGCGATGACCCTCGCTGAGGTCGAGAAAGTTCGCGATGATTTCATTGCGGCGGCTGTGCGCTGTGAAGCTGCTGGGTTCCACGGCGTTGAGGTGCATGGTGCCCACGGATACCTGCTGTGCCAGTTCCTGAGCGCCGAGATCAACAAGCGCGATGACGCCTATGGCGGCAGCCTGGATAATCGTGCCCGGCTCACCTTCGAAATCATTGATGGCATCCGCGCCGCTTGCGGTGAGAATTTCTCGTTGGGCCTGCGCCTGTCGCCGGAGCGGTTCGGTATGGATATCGGCGAGGTGCGCGAAGTGGCGCGCCGCGTGATGGCAGATGGAAAGATCGATTATCTCGACATGTCCTTGTGGGATGTCTTCAAGCTGCCGGCTGACGAGGCGTATCAGGAGCGCCGTCTTGTGGACTGGTTCACGGATTTGCCGCGCGGAAATGTTCGTCTTGGCGCAGCTGGAAAGCTGCTGACCGGCGCGAAATGTCACGCAGCGATAGAGGCAGGACTGGATTTTGTCGTGATTGGTCGCGGCGCGATCCTGCATCATGACTTTCCAGAGAAAGTCGCCGCCGATCCGGATTTTGAGCCTGCAACACTTCCGGTGTCACGTGATCATCTCCGCCGCGAAGGGCTTGGGGAGAGCTTCATTGAGTATATGAGCGGTTGGAAAGGCTTTGTGGAAGCGCCAGCGGCTGAGCCTGCTTGACTTGACTGGCGGGATCGCTCACTTCCCGCCCCCATGATTATTGCGATTGATGGAACCACCGCTTCAGGCAAGGGCACGATTTCCAAGCGCCTGTCGGCTCATTACGGTTTGCCGCACATGGATACCGGACGGCTGTACCGGGCGACGGGCGTCGCCGCGCTTCGCGCTGGCGTCGATCTGACGGACCCGGACGCAGTCGCTCATGTTGCGCGCCATCTGGATCTTGCCAGCTTCGACGAAGCGGATCTGCGTACGGCTGACGCGGGCAAGGCAGCGAGTGTGGTTGCCGCAATTCCGGATGTAAGACAGGCATTGTTCGAACTGCAACGGGCATTCGCCACCCAGCCCATCGGGGCGCTTCTGGATGGCCGCGACATCGGGACAGTGATTGCGCCGGAGGCCGATGCAAAGCTCTGGGTGGATGCCCGCGTTGAAGTGCGTGGAGAGCGGCGCTGGAAGGAATTGCAGGGGCAGGGAAGTGACCTGACTCTCGAAGAAGTTATCGAACAGCTGCGCGCGCGCGACCAGCGAGACCAGTCCCGCAAGGACGCCCCTGCGGAAATGGCGGCAGATGCTGTCTTGATCGATACAAGCGACCTGACTATAGAGGCCGCAGTGGAAAAGGCGATTGCGGCTGTTGAGGCAGCGATTGCCCGTGGAAACCGCGCCTGAAGGGGTGCTCCTCCAAATTGGGGGCACCTCAAATCCAAACAGGCCGCACCACTTCAAATTCAAAGAGACCACGCTCTCGGGTCGTTCTGAGCAGGCTGCAATAGTGCACGTCTGCCTTGAGCCGTTCGACCCGCCCGAAGGAACCCAAATGTCTGATAGTTTCAATCCAACGACCGACGATTTCGCAGCGATGTTCGAATCGTCCACGGCCGCCAGCGCAATGCAGGAAGGTCAGGTCATCCCGGCAACCGTTATTCGTATCGATAATGACGCGGTGCTGGTTGATATCGGTCTGAAGACCGAAGGCCGTATCCCGGTCAAAGAATTCTCGATGGAAGACAAGGAGCCGGCCCCCGGCGACATCGTCGATGTCTACCTTGATCGCATCGAAAACGCCCTTGGCGACGCTGTCCTGTCCCGTGACAAGGCTCGCCGCGAAGAGCGTTGGATCAAGCTCGAGAAGAGCTTCAACGCCGAAGAGCCCGTCAAAGGTGCAATTTCCGGCCGCGTCAAAGGTGGCTTCACAGTCGACCTGGGCGGCGTGAATGCGTTCCTGCCGGGCAGCCAGGTGGACATCCGCCCGGTTCGCGACGTAGGCCCGCTCATGGGCGAAATTCAGCCCTTCCAGATCCTCAAGCTGGACCGCGCACGTGGCAACATCGTTGTTTCCCGCCGCGCCATCCTCGAAGAGAGCCGCGCCGAACAGCGCGCAGAAATCGTTTCCGACATGGCGGAAGGCGACGTTCGCAAGGGTATCGTCAAGAACATCACCGATTACGGTGCGTTCGTTGATCTCGGCGGCATCGATGGCCTGCTGCACGTCACGGACATGAGCTGGAAGCGCATCAACCATCCAAGCCAGGTTGTGGAAGTTGGTCAGGAAGTTGAAGTCCAGATCATCAAGATCAACCCGGAAACCCAGCGTATTTCCCTTGGCATGAAGCAACTCGGTTCCGACCCGTGGGACGGCATCGACGTCCGCTATCCGGTCGGCGCACGCCTCAAGGGCCAGGTCACCAACATCACCGATTACGGCGCCTTCGTGGAGCTGGAAGATGGTGTCGAAGGCCTGATCCACGTTTCCGAAATGAGTTGGACCAAGAAAAACGTCCATCCGGGCAAGATCCTGTCGACCTCTCAGGAAGTCGATGTGGAAGTCCTGGACGTCGATTCCGAGAAGCGCCGCATCTCGCTCGGCCTGAAGCAGACCATGGACAACCCGTGGACCGCCTTCCTTGCAGAGCATCCGGTCGGCACGGAAATCGAAGGCGAAGTTCGTGGCATCACCGAATTCGGTCTGTTCGTTGGCCTCGGCCCGGACCTCGACGGCATGGTGCACATCAACGACATCGCCTGGGACAAATCCGGCGAGCAAGCCATCGAAGCCTTCAACAAGGGCGACATCGTCAAGGCGAAAGTCCTCGACGTTGACGTTGACAAAGAGCGCATCTCGCTCGGCATCAAGCAACTGTCTGGTGACCCGATCGAGGCCCCGGCAGATGGCGGTGCAGGCGTGAAACGCGGTTCGACCGTCACCTGTACGGTTACGGAAGTCACCTCTGGCGGTGTCGAAGTCGAATTCGGCTCCCCGGCGATGAAATCCTTCATCCGTCGCTCTGACCTGTCCCGTGATCGCGCGGACCAGCGTCCGGAACGCTTCGCTGTAGGCGACAAGGTCGACGCGAAAGTGATCTCGGTGGACCGTTCGTCCCGCCGCGTATCCCTGTCGATCAAGGCCCTCGAAATCGCGGAAGAGGCAGAAGCCGTTGCACAATACGGATCGGCAGACGCCGGTGCGTCGCTCGGCGACATCCTCGGCGCAGCCCTGGCTTCGTCCGGCGGTGCCAAGGAAACTTCCGAGAAGGTTACGCCAACTCCGCCAAGCACAGATGGCAAGGCAACTGCCGACGCGTCTGCGCTCGACGAGAATGGCCGCCTGTCCGCAGCCCAGGGCGATGCTGACGATCTGAAGCAGATCAAAGGCGTCGGACCGGCCTTCGAGAAGAAGCTGAACGAAGCTGGCATCTACCATTTCTGGCAGATCGCTGCGCTGACAGACGCTCAGCTGGCGACCCTCGAAGAGGAAGTTGGCACGTCCGGAAAAGGCGCTGAGTGGAAAGCTCAATCCGCTGAACTGGCTGACAGCTGAGGTGATTGATCCGACCGTCGGATCATAATCTAAAATTGATGAAATGTTTGCGGCGGGGGCCTAGCGCTCCCGCCGCAAATGCGTTTAATATCAACGACATGCTGAAGTCCGAATTGATTGCAAAACTCGCTGTCGAATACAGTCACCTGCGCCAGGAAGATCTGGAGCGGGTGGTCAATGTTATTCTTGACGAGATCGGCTCTGCGCTCGCACGGGGGGATCGTGTCGAGCTGAGGGGCTTTGGTGCATTCTCGGTCCGGCAACGAGAGGCCCGCAAGGGGCGTAATCCCCGCACGGGTGAGTCTGTCGAAGTGCCGGCGAAATCGGTCCCGTTCTTCAAGGCTGGCAAGGAGCTTCGCGCCCGCGTGAATGGCGGCGAAGACCCCGAAGCGCGCTAAGCCCCATAGCAGCGTTAACTGAGTGTGGCGTCTTGACGCGCCCGGCAAATTCTCTGCCTATTTGCGTCTACGCTGAAATATCCAAGGCAAGGGAAAGGGGCGCACAATGCTTAAGGAATTCAAAGAGTTTGCCATGAAAGGCAATCTGGTCGACATGGCGGTTGGCTTCGTCATGGGCGGCGCATTCGCTACGGTTGTCACGGCTTTCATTCAGGGCGTGTTTCTACCGATTCTGGCACCGGTCATGGGCGGCATCGACCTGTCGGCTCTGACCTACACGATTTCCCCGGCCGAGCTGAACGAAGCTGGCGAAGTGGTCAAAGAGGCCGCGATCGTTGAGCTGGGCGCATTCATCGCCGCGCTGATTTCGTTCATCATCGTTGCGTTCGTCATGTTCCTGATTATCAAGGGCATGAACAGCATGCAGAAAAAGGAAGAGGAAGCTGCACCGGCTGCGCCACCGCGCCAGGAAGTGCTTCTGGAAGAAATTCGCAACCTGCTCGCCAAACAGAGCTAAGGGTTCGCGTTATCTCATTCATGAAGGGTTAAGCTCAGTATGCTTATCTTCATGGATAGTAGAGTACAGGTAGAGTAGTGAAGGGCGGCCTGATTGGTCGCCCTTCTTTTTTGCCTCCACGCCTTCGCACTCTAGATCCGACTGCATGAACGCAATTGTATTCGGATCGAATGGCGGGATCGGCCGCGCCCTGACAGAACAGCTTGTTCATCGAGGTCAGCACGACACGGTATTCGGCGTGTCCCGCACAGGCACCGCGCCGGATGGGGCGCTCGGGGTGACGGCTGACGCGCTGGAAGAAGGCTCCCTGAGGACAGCCCTCAAGGAGATTGCAGGCGCAGGTGACATTCGACTCTGTATTGTCGCGATTGGCCTGCTTCATGCCGGGGAGGGGCTTCAGCCTGAAAAATCCCACCGCCATCAAAGCCGCGATGCGTTCGAGAAGATATTCGCCGCAAACACGATTGCGCCAGCGCTCATCGCCAAGCATGTGCTGGGCGAGATGCCGCGGTCGGGGCGATGGGTGTTTGCGCCCTTGTCTGCACGCGTCGGCTCCATCAGCGATAATCGCCTGGGAGGCTGGCATGCCTATCGAGCATCGAAAGCGGCTCTGAACATGCTGATCCGGAACTATGCGATCGAGAGCGCCCGAAAGAATGACGAGTCCATCTGTGTCGGGCTGCATCCGGGTACGGTCGATACCGGACTTTCCGAACCGTTCCAGTCGAACGTGCCGGACACGCAACTATTTTCACCGGAACAGTGCGCAAGCTATCTGCTTGATGTCATCGAAGGCTTGCGCGCGGGTGACAGCGGGCATGTGTTCGACTGGGCGGGGAAGCGCATCGAGCCCTGAAGGGCGTCTCCCCCGCGAAAGGCAAAGTTAAGATCGTGCGGTCACACTGCTCCTATGGAAACGCTTGCTGCCTTCGTCGCCTATCTCACGGATGAACGCCGGATGGCTGACAAGACCGTCGAAGCCTACCAAAGCGACCTTGCAGGCTTTTTCGGCTTTCTCACGCAACATCTTGGGGAGCCGCCAACGCCGCAGCGGCTGGGTAATTTGCGGGCGCGCGATGTGCGGTCGTTTCTGGCGCATCGTCGCCGGGATGGTCTGTCAGATGCCTCCATTGCGCGGCTGCTGTCGTCTATCAAGGCGCTCTATCGCTGGCTCGGCAGAACGTATGACATCGAGAATGCGGAGATCGCCTATCTGCAAGGACCGAAACGTCCGCAACGCCTGCCCCGTCCGGTGTCGGTTGAGGCGGCGAAGGACCTGATTGCAGAGGCGGGAACTGATCCGGATTCCGAAGCCTGGATCAATGCGCGTGATGCGGCCGTGCTGTCCCTGCTCTACGGGGCCGGGCTCCGCATTTCTGAGGCCCTCAGCCTGACGGGCGCAGACATTCCTCTGCCGGAGCGTTTGAGGATCACAGGCAAGGGCGGAAAGGTGCGTATCGTGCCGCTTATTCCAGCCGTGCGGGAAGCCGTGGACGCGTATGCCGGTTTGTGTCCCTACAATCTGGGGCGCAGGGATGCTCTGTTTCGCGGCGCGAAGGGAGGTGCGCTCAATCCGCGCCTCATTCAGGGACTGGTCCAGAAGCTTCGCGCTGTTCTCGGACTGCCATCGACGGCGACCCCGCATGCCCTGCGTCACGCTTTCGCGACACACCTGCTTGCGGCGGGGGCGGACCTTCGCGCGATCCAGACGCTGCTCGGGCACGCGTCGCTGTCTACCACGCAAGTGTATACGGGTGTGGATGCGACCCGCTTGAGGGATGTGCACTCTGCGGCGCACCCCCGGGCCTGAATAGCCTTAGTAAACTCATTCAAATTGCCCATTCCCGCCTTAATTCGCGGTAATCCTGTTCGTGTAGTGTGGGGAGGTATGCGGAAAGGATTGGCGCCATGGGTGTCAAAGGAAATGCAATTCTCGGCCTGATTACGCTTGCAGCGTTCATTGGCTGTGGGCTGATGGCACAAGCACAGGAAAGCCAGGTCGACTATGACGGTTTCCTCGGCCTGACTGCTGAGGTCTCCGAGTACCGCGCCTCGCGTCTGGTTGATCTCGATACGTTCAGTGAGATGAAGACCGATCAGGACACAATCATTCTGGACACGCGCAGCGCTGACGCGTTCGAAATGGGTCACATCGACGGCGCGATCCACCTGAACTTTTCTGATTTCACGGACGACAAGCTCGCCAAGATTATTCCATCCAGGGACACGCGCATCCTGATCTATTGCAATAACAACTTCACCGACAATGTGGCGCCCGTTCCTGTGAAGCGGATCGAACTTGCACTGAATGTTCCCACATTCATCAACCTCTACGGCTACGGGTATAAAGATATCTATGAGCTTGAGGGTGCGTATTCGCTGTCCGATCCAAAGATTGCATGGGTCGCTGGTGACACACCATTCCAGACATCGCAGCGCTGAGACTCTTCAGTAAAACTCAATAGTTCATGTGCAGCATTGCATTCTTCGCAACCACACGTCATGTGACGCTGCGAACGAAATGCAAGAGCGAGATGCCCTGATATGACTGCAGATGCGACGCCTGTTGCCGCCAAAAAGGTAAGCCCCAACGCCCCGACCGAAGAAACGGTTCTGGAGGTGAAGCACTATACCGACCGGCTTTTCCGGTTCCGGCTGACCCGTCCGTCGAGCTTCCGTTTCCGGTCTGGTGAGTTTGTCATGATTGGGCTTTACAAGGATGACGGTCGTCCGCTTCTGCGCGCCTATTCAATCGCCAGCCCGAGCTGGGATGAAGAATTGGAGTTCTATTCGATCAAAGTGCCGGATGGTCCTCTGACGTCGCGCCTTCAGGCCATTCAACCGGGAGACAAGGTTCTGCTCGGCAAAAAGCCGACTGGCACACTGGTGCATGACGCACTCGTACCAGGCAAAAGGCTTTATTGTTTCTCCACCGGTACAGGCTTCGCACCGTTTGCCAGCGTTGTGCGCGACCCGGAAACCTATGAGAAATTCGACGAAGTCATCGTCACACACACCTGCCGTGAAGCTGCTGAGCTCGATTATTCCAAGGAGATTGTCGAAGAGACGCTGAACCACGAATTCCTCGGCGAACTCGCTCAAGGCAAGCTGCGCCGCTATGGCAGCTGCACGCGGGAAGACTATGAGTACAAGGGCCGCATCACGGATCTGATCGAAAGCGGGAAACTGTTTGAGGATCTCGGCGTGCCACCGCTGAATCCGGAAACGGATCGCGTCATGATCTGTGGCTCCATGGAAATGATCCAGGACGTGAAAGATCTGATGCTGAAGGCAGGCCTGACCGAAGGGTCGAATGCATCGCCGGCACAATTCGTGATCGAGAAGGCTTTCGCCGGCTAGCTCTTCCGAAAGCCGCATCTTGGCGGTTTCGCGCAGGCATGGTTAATCTTCCCACACGGGAGGACGTGACATGTTGCGTAGAGTTTCCAGTATCGTTGCGGGTAGTTTCGCCCTCTCTCTGGCATGCGGCCTCACCGCCACAGCGCAGGAGCGGGTGTGCCGCGTTGAGGACACGCCCACCGGCGCGAAAGTGGTTGGCGGCGTAAATGCCCACCTCGCAAACTGGCCCGGAATCGCGTCTATTCAGCTGCGCATGCAGCGCGGTACGTTCCACGTCTGTGGGGGCGCGGCCATTTCGAGGGAATGGGTGCTGACGGCAGCCCATTGTGTCGAAGGCTTTCGCGTATCCGAAGAGAGTGGGCGGGTATTCGCTTATGAACCGGCTGGGGATGGCGGATCAGAGCGGAAAGTCGCTGCCATTCGCGTTCAGTTGGGAACGGGAGACCTGGGGCGCACGCCGGACGGTTCACAGGCCGCTTTTGTCACCGAGGTCGTCACCCACCCCGCCTATGAAGGCGCGGAAGAGATCTACAAGGGCGCCGACATTGCACTGTTGAAGCTCGACACGCCTTGGGAGGGGCCGCTCGCGACACTGTCCGCGGATGCGACGACAGATCGCCTGTCACAGGCCGGCGAAGAGGCATGGGTTGCAGGATTCGGCAATCTTGCAGAGCTCGAGCCTGGTCAGCGCACCAAGTGGCAGAATGCGCGCAATTTCGCCCTCGCCGCGCCAAGTCTCGTTCTGCAGGAGACATCAGCGCCGACCGTGAACGCATCGGTGTGTGAATCCCGCTTGCGGCGGGCGTCGATGCTGGAAGGCTATCCGGCGGAGTACCAGTCGCTGATCGTCGACGAAACATTGGTGTGTGCCGGTCTGGAAGAAGGCGGCCAGGATGCCTGTCAGGGTGATAGCGGCGGCCCGTTGGTCAAGTACGACAAGAATGGCTGCGCCTACCAGATCGGTGTTGTCAGCTGGGGCGTAGGTTGCGGTCGCTCCGCCAGTCCGGGCGCATACACACGCGTCTCTGCCTATGCCGACTGGGTACGCTCTTACGTGCCGGACGCGAACTTCATCGCCTATGCAGATGTTCCGCCGCCTACTCGCGGTGTCCCAGATCTGGTCTCGAGCGTTCAGCATGATTTCGACACGTTGGTGAAAGATATGCCCATCTCACTGGTCACACCGGCGGGGGACACTGTCAGCGTGGTGGAAAACGGCCAGATGGTGGATCTGAAAGTCACGCTGCCAGTGCGCGGCAAGCTCGTCCTGTTTGACTACAATGCCGACCAGATCCTTACCCAGCTTTATCCCAATCCGATTGAGGCCGCGGGACGCTGGCCGGTCCGAGAGGCAGGTGAGACGGTGTTGTTGGCCCGGGACATATTCGGCGAACCGGGTCTTAAGGCTGGCCCGCCGCTCGGCCCTCAATCCATGATCGCGATGGTCGTACCCGAGGATGCGAGACTGCCGGTTTCTCCGCAGCAGGGATTTCAACAGATAGATGCGCCGGTGGACTACATCACGCGACTCGTGCGCACCGCCTTGCGACAACAGCAACCCGTGCGCGGCTTGTTCCGGATCGCTGCGGCCACTGCCGCGCCAGAGGCCGAGCCGTCCGAAGTTGAAGAAATCGATGAACAGCCGCCGATCGAATCCCATCTGGCCATGGGCGTTTTGAACTATTGTATCGACTCCCGCATTTGCGGCAGCGACAGCGAGTAGACACCGGGCGACACACTGCGACAATAATCGATGAAATTTGCAACAACGTGTTCAGCGGGCGGTTACCGTACGCGTGCTACGCGAAGGAATGCTTCGCCGACTTATCGCAATCCTGCTGACAGTTTACGCGATCGCCTTTGCGTTTGGCGCGCTGACGGCTGTGCGCTGGCCTTCGATCATGATGGCGATGAGCTGGATTGTTCAGGATGACATTGCGGGCGGTCTGGAAAGCGTCGACTGGCGAGAGCTTGGTATCGCGCATGGAGGGCCTTACCTGCTGGCCGCGCTCTGTTTCTACTGTTCAGCTGCAATGATCGCCGCGAAACGCCCCGGCGGTGTGCTCTGGTATGTCATGGGCCTGTTTGCGGGCATCCCGTGCCTGTACCTCGTGACCTTTGAGCCGGGCTGGTGGAATGACCCGAGCGCCGCCGAAGGCGCAATTGCAGGTGTGTGTGCGGGGGCGTTCCTTTTGATGCTCGCAGTTTGGGAATTGAGATTGCGCCGAGTGCGCCCACAGGATGCCGCGGCAGAGAGTGCGCCCGTGCTTCTGTCTCAACCGATCCTGGTGAGCGATCCGACACCACAGGCAATCCAGAGGCCTGTGCCGATGAAACCCGCGCGTGTTCCCGCCGCAATAGCTCGCCAACGCGCCAGTTTTGCACTGCATGGCCGCAAGATTCAGGAAAAGCGGCGGCGCGCGGCTGAGCACTAATCATTTGCTGCAGCGTCCTGCCCGCCATACCCTCTGTTGAAAACAGAATGGGAGGAAATGGGATGAGCGTGAGGCGTGCTATTGGATTGATACTGGCACTGATTGGCGGATGGCTATTCTGGGGCGGCGTGTCCGCAGTCAATATCTTGGTTAATCGCGGCAGCAGCCTGTCGGATGCCTTGATGCAGCCCCCCACCAGCCTGTTGAGGCTGCTGGCGACGGGTTTGGTTTTGATTGGCGGGTTGGCGGTTCTGGCGGGCAAGGGCATGGGGCGCTGGATCGCCCTGATCGGCATCTTGTTATTCAGCCTTCTGGGCGGCCTTATGATCCTTGCGGGTGCGGATTCGGTGATGTGGGCCGATGAGGCCGTGATCAGCGGGGTGCTGTGGGCGCTCTTTCTGGGCCTTGTGATAACGAAACGCAGCTAAACCAAACTTGCAGACCCCGCCGCATTGATTTCAGGGGCAAAATGCCTAGTTTGGCGGCTCATTCCTACTGGGCCCTCTAAGCAAGGCAGAATTCCCCATGGCTGAGACATACGACGTCGTCATTATCGGTGGCGGCCCCGGCGGCTACAATTGCGCAATCCGCGCTGGCCAACTTGGCCTGAAAACGGTCTGCATCGAAGATCGCGGTGTTCTGGGCGGTACATGCCTGAACGTTGGATGCATCCCGTCGAAGGCGCTGCTTCACGCGTCTGAACTCTACGCCACAGCGCAGAATGAATTCGAAGCGATGGGCATCAAGACCGGCAAGCTGGAGATCGATCTCGACAAGATGATGGCCCAGAAAACCGAGGCTGTGGACGGTCTGACGAAGGGAATCGAATTCCTCTTCAAGAAGAACAAGGTCGACTACATCAAGGGCCGCGGCAAGATCCTTGGAAAAGGCAAGGTCGAGGTCAAAGGTCTTGATGGCAAGATCCAGACGCTGGACACGAAGAACATCGTAATTGCGACCGGGTCTGAGCCGACCAATCTGCCGGGCATCGAGATTGATGAAGAGCGTGTTGTTACCAATACCGGCGCGCTGTCGCTGACCTCCATTCCGAAGCGCCTGGTTCTGATTGGCGCCGGTGTGATCGGCCTCGAAATGGGGTCCGTCTGGGCGCGTTTGGGCTCTGAGGTGACAGTTGTCGAATATCTGGATCGCATCATGCCCGGCGCCGATGCCGATGTGGCAAAGGAAGCGCAGAAGATCTTCAAGAAACAGGGTCTCAATTTCCGACTTGGCATGAAAGTGACTGGCGTTGAAAAGCTGAAGTCCAAGCTGAAGCTCAGCATGGAGCCTGCAGCAGGTGGCGACAGCGAGACGCTGGATGCGGACGTTGTAATCGTCGCAATTGGTCGCAAGCCATATACCGAAGGCCTGGGCCTGGAGGCAGTCGGTGGAACAACTGACAAGCGCGGTGTGGTGCAAACCACAGACGGCCATTTCAAGGTGGCTGACGGCGTTTGGGCGGTTGGTGACTGTATCCACGGACCAATGCTGGCCCACAAGGCAGAAGATGACGGTGTCGCGGTTGCCGAGCTGATCGCTGGCAAGGCCGGTCATGTGAATTACGAGCTTGTTCCAAACGTGGTCTACACGAAACCTGAGATGGCCTGGGTCGGTCAGACCGAGGAACAGCTGAAAGAGGCTGGCGTGGACTATGTGAAAAGCAAGTTCCCCTTCATGGCCAATTCGCGCGCGCGGACGAACCACGAGACGGACGGTTTCGTCAAAATGCTGGCCGACAAGAAAACCGACAAGATCCTCGGTGTTCACATGGTTGGCGTGGGTGTCGGCGAATTGATCGCCGAGGTTTGCGTTGCGATGGAATTCGGCGCGGCGTCCGAGGACATCGCCCGCACCTGTCATGCGCACCCCACCCTGTCCGAAGCGGTCCGTCAGGCTGCAATGGGCATTGAGGGCTGGACGATGCAAATGTAGGCAACTGGCATTTCGTCAGATTGGATCTGAATTAAAGGGTGGACCCGGCTGCTGTTCGGGCCCACCCTTTTTTGCATGTACACACATTCTGGAGCTGGCTGGCATATCCGCGACTTCGAGCGCAGGGACTATCGTCCGTGCTATCAGGTGTTTCGGGAGTGTTTGAGGGAGTTCCCGTGGCGCGGGCCTGCCGCGCCCTATTTACGACAATTGTTCAATGCCCTGCCGACGGCCATGGCCCTTGTCGCGGAAGAGCCGCAAGCTGGCGTGATCGGGTTCATGACATTGCGTCCGGATACTGGCTATGTGGACCATTTGTTCGTCGCGAATGACTGGCGCTTGTGCGGTGTCGCGCGAGGCTTGCTACATGTTGGCCGCGACAGGATGGGGCGGGCATTGATCCTGGATGTGGACGCCCAGAACACAGCGGCGCGGGACGCGTATGAAAAGCTGGGCTGGAAAGTCTTCGCCCGCGCGGGTGAGGCAAGCGCAGAACAGATCCGCCTGATCGGGCCGTAGGACCTATTCCGCCGCCCGCATCAGGGCTTGCATCCTGTCGAGCCAGGCAAGCCATGCGGCTCGGCCGGACTTCGTCAGATGAATACGGGTCTGCGGCCTCCGGCCGACGAAACGCTTTTCCAGTTCGATGTATCCCGCCTCTTCCAGCTTCCGCAGATGTGTAGAGAGGTTTCCATCTGTCGCGCCGACCTTGTCGCGAAGTTCGCCAAAGATCGCCGGATTTACACTTGAGAGGTAGGCCATGATGCCAAGCCGCAAACGGCCGTGAATGACGTCATCAATGTCATTATGATCGAAGGGGTTTTCGCCTGACATTGCGTTTACACCGTCTCCGACGGTTCATTCCGCATCAGCAACATGCCTGGCAGGAACACACAGATGGCGGCAACGGCTGAGCCAAGCAGCACGATGTAAGGCGTATTCATAAGCAGGACGGCCGGCACCGTACTCGCGATGGCTGCGGTGCCGCTGATGGACAGAACCCTGTTCTGCGCCATCTCGCCAGACACGAATTGCGCAAGCCCATATAGACCAATCACCATTGGAACGGACCACATGAAGGCGCCAGTCCCTTGCCCCAGCAGAGCGGCGAGAAATGCACCTGTGAAGTACGCGCCGAGAAAGCATCCCGACGCCTGCCATACAATACGCGACACCTGATTCCCGACCGAAGCGGCGCCTGGCTTATGGCCGGAGAACCGCATTTGCATCAGGAACATGCCCCCCATACCGATCACGATGTAGCCGACCCAGAGCGCGGCGAAGGCGACGGGTGGCAAACCGAACATGCCCGTCGAAATCGCGTAGTGACCCAAGTAAGCGAACGTCGTCAGGCCGCCCCACCACGCCAGGAAACGTCCGCCCAGCAGAGGGGCTTTCTGGCCCGCTTCGGCAAGGTCGCGCACGTAAGCGAGATCATCAGTCAGGGATTGAGGGCTCATTTTTTGTCTCCACAAATAACTTTGAAATACAAAGTATATTGATAAACAGAAAAGTCAAGCAGGCCATGATAGCTTCCGGCTTTAATGATTATCCTGTGGCAGAACTGGTGGGATCAGCTCTCGGCGAGGCGAGCAACTTCCGCTTCGGACAATTCCGAATTGTCGTAAACGTTGGCGACATCATCAAGATCGTCGAGCACGTCCAACAGCTTCATCAGCGTGTCAGCGGCCTGTCCTTCGACCGGGATGGTATTCTGCGGTTTCCAGATCAGTTTGGTCGACTTGGCTTCGACCTCTTCCCCGAAATGTTCGACCAGTGCGTCCGCGACCGTCTGCAGGTCTTCGCGAGCAGTGTAGATCCAGTGGCCTTCATCATCGGACTCAACGTCCTGCGCGCCAGCCATGATGGCCGCTTCCATGATTTCATCGTCGGAGCCAGCCTCTGGCGAATAGTGGATCTCGCCAACCTGATCAAAGCTGAAAGAGACTGATCCCGTCTCACCGAGATTGCCGCCATTCTTGGAGAAAGCTGTACGGACTTCGGTTGCCGCCCGATTCTTGTTGTCGGTAGAGGCCTCGACAATGATGCCGACACCGCCAGGACCAAACCCTTCATAACGAATGTCGACATAATCTTCGCCGCCGCCGCCCTGGCCCTTATCGACCGCGCGCTGGATATTGTCCTTGGGCATCGACTGGCCCTTGGCGTTCTGAATGGCCAGGCGCAGGCGTGGATTGGCGTCCGGATCTGGCCCGCCCATTTTGGATGCGATCGTGATTTCCTTGGACAGTCGGGAAAACAGCGCGGCGCGCTTCTTGTCCTGTGCGCCTTTGCGGTGCTGGATGTTTGCCCATTTACTGTGGCCTGCCATGGCGCCCTCGTCGAATTTGGTCTGGTTCAGGAGAAGGGAGGCGTGTAGCGCAGGTTTGCATTTCGGCCAAGCTCCCCTTGTGCAGAGGGTGATCCAGGGCAAAGATTTGCGGTGCGGCGACGGAACACAGAGGCTTTTGCAAATTTTTCCGCGCCAAATTGACACTTACGTCAACGTCAACCTTGCGTCTTTGATTTGTCGGCGTTAGGCACACCCCACGCTAGTTTAATTCCAACAAATGTCTGGAGCGGTTGTATGAAGGTCCTGGTGCCCGTCAAACGCGTGATCGACTATAACGTCAAGGTTCGGGTGAAGCCCGATCAGACGGGCGTCGATCTCGCCAATGTCAAAATGTCGATGAACCCATTCGACGAAATTTCGGTCGAAGAAGCGGTTCGCATGAAGGAAGCCGGAACGGCAACTGAAGTCGTTATCGTGTCCATCGGCCCGAAACAGGCTCAGGAGACTATCCGCACCGCACTGGCCATGGGCGGCGACCGCGGAATCCTGATCAACACCGACGAAACCGTTGAGCCGCTGGCTGTCGCGAAAATTCTTGCAAAAGTCGTTGCCGACGAGAACCCGGATCTCGTTCTTCTTGGCAAGCAAGCCATTGACGACGATTCCAACCAGACAGGCCAGATGCTGGCTGCTCTGCTGGATTGGCCGCAAGGCACCTTTGCTTACAAGATCGAGAAGGACGGCGACGCTCTTACGGTGACTCGTGAGGTCGATGGTGGTCTGCAGACAGTGAAGCTGGCAACGCCAGCGATTGTCACGGTAGACCTTCGTCTGAACGAACCGCGCTATGCATCGCTGCCAAACATCATGAAGGCCAAGAAGAAGCCGATCGATGAGAAGGCGCCTGGTGATTATGGCGTCGATATCTCGCCACGTCTGTCGGTTGTGAAAGTCACCGAGCCGCCGGTCCGTGAAGCCGGTGAAAAGGTCGAAGACGTTGCGACGCTTGTTTCGAAACTCAAATCAGCAGGAGCGATCTAATGGCTGTTCTGGTTATTGCTGAACATGACAATGCGGCCCTGAACGACGCAACCCATAAGGTGGTGACGGCTGCTGCCAAATTTGGCGGCGACGTTGATGTCCTGGTTGCCGGCGAAGGTGCTGGCGATGTTGCGGCTTCGGCTGCGAAAATCTCCGGTGTCCGCAAGGTGGTCCACGCTGATGGTGCGTCGGTTGCCAAACAACTGGCGGAAGCTATGGAAGCACTCGTGGTTCCGATGATGGATGGCTATGACGCCGTGTTCATTCCCGCCACGACGATGGGCAAGAACGTCGCGCCACGCATCGCTGCAAAGCTGGATGTGATGCAATTGTCCGACATCACCGACGTGATCGACTCTGAGACATTCGAGCGTCCAATCTATGCCGGCAACGCGATCCTGACCGTGAAGTCTTCCGACGCGAAGAAAGTCGTTACCGTTCGCGGTACGGCGTTTGACGCGGCAGGCGAAGATGGTTCCGCATCGGTGGAAACGGCCGAAGCGCCAGCTGGTCCTTTCAAATCCGAATTCGTGTCGGAGCAAATGGTCAAATCTGACCGTCCGGAACTGGCAGGCGCCAAGCGCGTCGTGTCCGGTGGCCGCGCTCTCGGATCGAAGGAAGAGTTTGATCGCCTGATCGTGCCACTGGCTGACAAGCTGGAAGCGGCTGTGGGTGCATCCCGCGCGGCGGTTGATGCTGGTTACGCACCAAACGATTATCAGGTCGGCCAGACGGGCAAGATCGTTGCTCCGGAACTTTATGTTGCCGTCGGAATCTCCGGCGCGATCCAGCACCTTGCTGGCATGAAGGACTCCAAGATCATCGTGGCGATCAACAAGGATGAAGAGGCCCCGATCTTCCAGGTTGCCGATTACGGCCTGGTCGCAGACCTTTTCTCGGCTGTGCCCGAACTGACAGACGCCCTGTAGGCGCTCGTCTCACTCATGACAACAAGCCCGCAGTTCCGAGATGGACCTGCGGGCTTTTTCATGTCTGGTGCCGAGGCCGAACCGCTCTATAGACGTGTGATGAGTGCGGTGGGCGTGCCGCACGCGTATCGGACAATCGCTCGAGGGGCATCGTGACACCGGCTGAGCAAGAAACATCGTCAACGGCGAAAGCAGGCATCAGATATTTTCTGGCCAGCCTCGTTGCGCTGGTGATTGACTATCTCGCTACGCTTTTCCTGCATCATGGGCTCGGCCTCGCTCTGTCAGTCGCTGCCGGATTGTCGCTTCTTGTCGTCGGTCTGATTTTCTACTTCGTGCATGAGTTCTGGACCTTCCAGCGGAGTACTTCCGCTCTGTCCGTAAGGCGGCTGGTGGCAAATCTGGTCGTACTGGTGATATCGGGGGCCCTGAGGGTCGCAGTTATCTTCGCGTTGGAGATATGGCGCGCCCCAGAGGGGATCTGGGTGACGCTCTACTTCTTGGCCGGTGTCGCTTGCTCTTTCACTGCCAATTTCGTGCTCAACAGGTTCGTTGTTTTTCGAGATTAGCAAGGTTCGTGTTTTGCAGCGGCGTTGGAGAAGCGCCGGAAATCCATGTTAGTCTGACTGCGTGTCGCACTTGTGTTTGACGCACTGCACAAACAGGATATGACTGCAGACTTTTACGACGTTCCGGACGAGATAGATGACAGACCTGAAGACGATTGGTGTGATTGGCGCGGGCCAGATGGGCAACGGTATTGCCCATGTCAGTGCGCTTGCAGGCTATAATGTTGTCCTGAGCGACATTTCGGAAGACGCGCTGGCAAACGGCATGCAGGCCATTGAGCGCAACATGGCCCGCCAAGTCAGTCGTGGGCAATTCGAGCCGGACGCAATGACTGCTGCAATCGCGCGCATCAAGCCAACAACTGTTCTCAAGGATCATGAAGCTGCAGACTTGGTCATCGAGGCCGCGACCGAGCGCCGTGAAGTCAAGGAACAGATTTTCAAGTCTCTCTGCGAGATCGTGCCAGCCAGCACATTTCTCGCGACCAACACGTCCTCCATTTCCATTACACGACTTGCTTCTGTCACGGATCGCCCCGAGCGCTTCATCGGCCTGCACTTCATGAATCCAGTGCCACTGATGAAGTTGGTCGAGGTTATTCGCGGTCTGGCCACAGATCAGCAGACCTATGACATGGCCATTGGATTTGCTGAGCGCCTGGAAAAAACCACGACGAATGCCGAAGACTATCCGGCTTTCATTGTGAACCGCATTCTCGTGCCAATGATCAACGAAGCCGTTTATGCGCTGTATGAGGGCGTAGGCACTGTCGAGAGCATTGATACGGCCATGCGCCTGGGGGCGAACCACCCGATGGGGCCGCTGACCCTCGCGGACTTCATTGGTCTGGATACGTGTCTGTCCATCATGCAGGTGTTGCATGATGGTCTGGCTGACACGAAGTATCGCCCGTGCCCTCTTCTCGTGAAATATGTCGAGGCGGGTTGGGTCGGCAAGAAGGTCGGTAAGGGCTTCTACGACTATTCCGGCGATGTGCCGGTCCCGACGCGTTAACCGCCTGAAGGTTGAGTTCTGTAGCAAATACTGCAGGCTAGGGGACATCAAGGCGCTGTTTAGTACCTTGAAAAATGAGATATCTATTTTCGTTTCCTTAACCCCGGAGTGCTTTACTCTAGGGGAAGTATCCCGTCTTGGGATGAGGGGACACGTTCATGGTTTATTATGCAGCTGACGGGATAAACGCTTCCCATGAGCTCGAAACCTTCGAAACGTCGGCGAGACCGCAAGCCTTTATCGCCAGGCGGCAGGTCGGCTCACGTCTTCGGACAACAGCTGCGCGGTCTCTACTCCGATGTGCTCTCAGAGCCGGTGCCGCTGAGGCTGCAGCACTTGATAGAGACAATGCGACAAGCGGAAAAATCCAGAAAGAAATAATCGCGCGGGTGGGACTACGCTAATGACAGAGACAATCAACGAATCCTGGTCTTTCGTGGATGAGCTGGAAGCGCTCTTGCCGCAGATGCGAGCCTTCGCGCGTAGCCTGTGCAATGATGCAACACTGGCCGATGACATTGTACAATCGGCCTGTCTGAAGGCGTGGAGCGCTGCGGATACGTTCGACCGCACTGCGCAGATGAGGCCCTGGATTCTGCGGATCGTCAGAAATGAATACCTTCAGCATTGTCGCCGTGCGTGGCGGAATGTGGACGTGGAGTCTGAATTCCTGGAAGAGACGCTCGTGGACTACACGTCTGCCGAACTTCAAAGCGAAGCGTCTCATGCAATTCAGGCTATCTACGCGCTACCGCTGAAGCAACGGGATGCCGTCATTCTGGTTCTCGCGGCTGGGCTCACCTATGAGGAAGCCGGCGCGATCATGAATTGTTCTCCGGGCACGATCAAAAGCCGGGTGAACAGAGCTCGTGCTGTACTGATGGACGGTCTTAATGGTCTCATACCGGTCATCTCCAATGACGGTGGCCAAGATGATATGGATCGCTCGACGCTCAACGGGTTGGTAATGTATGCCGAAGGCCTGATGGCTCGTGCGGCCTAGTCCGCCCAAGCGAGTAGCAAGAAGACGCTGACCGAATAAAGTGCCATAAGCGCCCCGGTCTTTATGCCGGCTGAAATCAGGAACGGACGCAAATCCGACCAAGTAGTATTCCGCGCAATTGCGGCGACTGAGCTTGCAATATCCTGCTCCAGACCTTCTCGCGATTGCCCTGCCAGCATCAGCATTATTTTCGAAGTGCGAGTCGCGGGCGCGGCTTGGGCTTCTGTGAGTACTCGTTGAAATACATGTCCCGCGACAACCTCGCTCAAGGCCAGCTTGGGGCGCCATCCATAGCGCGCTAACTCCGTAAGGCCCAGACGAACAAACGGCCAAGACACCCAGATGTCCCTGATAAGGAACAGCCCGAGCACAGTCGAGATGCTCAAGACAAAGTGTGGACGCTCCAGCACTCCGTAGTGCGCGAGCCCCCACAGTGCGATCAGCAGCGTGAGCTTGATACCTGTGGCAATTGCGAATGCCCGAAAGCTCCTCTTCAGGAAGTCGTCAGCATGTCGCTTGATGCGTCGGCGTGTTTCGATTGCAGCTGCTTCGATTGCCTGATTTTTCTGCGACGACACTCCTTTTTCAAGGTAGCGGCGTCCGAATGCCAAGCCTGCGCCAACGGCAGAAGCTATGAGGAAGAATGATCTCATCTCTCCAATATAGGAAGAATTCGACAGCTTGTCTGAGTTTTATGTGAGCGATCTTTTATAGCAATCCGAGCAGAAGTCGTTGCGCATGCCGCGTCGCTGTTTTTGGATCTCTTACAAGGGTGTACCCAAGCAGCATTGCGCCAGCCGACACGGATACGGGATACTTTTGAACGAGTGACTTCAAGGTGTCGAATGGAAGATCTGCCAGGGCGTTTGCTGTCGTCTCTTCCAGATCATCGATCTCCTCGGAGGATTTCCGGTATGGCAGGAGAAAGATGTACAGCATGAGGGCCGCTATGCCGATCAGAAGGGCCGCGACCGTAAAGCAAGCCGCAATCAGTCCGATGACGGAAGATAAGGCGAGCACGCCTGCAACGGAAAGTGCAAGCATGCCGCCGAAACCGCTGACGATTCCGGCGACTGCCGCGAACAGCCTGAGCTTGGTCGCATCCATAGATTATTTGCCTCGCATCATCGCGAGGATCAGTCCAGCACCGAAGGCGATTCCAACAGCAGCAAACGGGTTCTTGCGAATTTCAGCTTCAACTTCGCCCCGTGTCTCCTTGAATTGTCCAGATGCCTTCTCGGCAAACTCCTTGCCTTTCTCCACTCCTGCTTGAGCTTTGACTTTTGCAAGTCCACGGACGTCTTCCATGACATTTTTGAGGTCACTGCGCAGCATCGCGATGTCGTCTTTCAGGGCTGCGTAGTCATTTTCGGTTTCAGCTTTGAGCGTACTCGCCGTCTTGGTATTCACGATTAATCTCCTGTATTGGGATACATAACCCAAACGACCAGACGCCGAGTTTGTTCCTCTAACTGGGTCAGTTTTGTGAAGAGGAACAATTACATCACATCTACGTTCTGATCACATGGATGCTTTCAGAAACAGATTGTCCCGGTACGTTACCCTCTCGCCTGATGTGTGGGAGCAGTTTGACCATCTTGACCTGCGGTCACGCGTCTTCCACGCGAATGAGGACATCATTCGCGTGGGGGAGAAACCCCGCAACATGTACTTCGTGAAAGATGGCTGGGCGATCCGGTACCGAACCCTGGACGACGGTCGCCGGCAAATTGTCAACTTCATGCTGCCTGGAGATGTCTTTGACTTGCAGGTTGTGGCGGGTGTGGAAGCCGATCATTCCGTGACTGCCTTGACTCGGATGGCGGTGCAGGCCGCAAGCGCAGAGCAATTTATTCACTGTCTGAGAAGCAATGCGGATATAGCATCCGCTTTCTGGTGGGCATCGGTCCAGGAGGAGTCGATCCTCAGGGAGCAGATTGTCCGCATCGGTCGCCGATCAGCCAAAGAACGCATTGCGCATCTCCTGCTGGAGCTACAGCGGCGCATGCATGCGGCGATGGGCGGTTCCGAAGTTCACTTGCCGATGCCCCTTACGCGCACGGACATGGCAGATGCACTGGGACTGACACCTGTGCATGTATCCCGAACCATGTCTGCGCTCCGCCGCGTGGGGCTGATCGATGAATCGCGGGGACAAATAACGATTTTGGACCGGGATCGCCTCACCGCCCTGTCGCAATTCGATACAGACTATCTGCACATGCGGAAGCTGGATTTTGCTGCTCAACCTGAGCTGGCGGAACGCGCGTTGAATGGAACTCGAACGGAGAATGGTGTCGTCCGCTGAACATTCAAAAGCCCTGCTCGACGCCATTAGTCCTGATTTCAATTACTGGAGAATAAGATGCAAACCACTCACAACGAAAAAGAAGTATCAACAACAGAAGCCCGTCAGGGCCGCCGCCGAACAGGCCTGTTGAATGTCATGGCGATTGGCATCGTCATCGCTCTTATCGGAATGTTGCTCGCCTTCGCTATTACGGCCTAGACGATCTCCAATTACATACAAAAAAGCCGCTCCGGACTTGTCCGGAGCGGCTTTTTATTGATCGCCAGATGATGGGATCAAGCGTCTACCTTGTTGTGGGCAGGATGGAAAAAGAGCGCCTGACCGATCGCGGCCTTCACGGTATTCTCCTGGAACGGCTTTGGAATCAGATAGGTTGGTTCTGGACGTTCGCCGGTGAGCAGTCGCTCGGGGAAGGCTGTAATGAAGATGATTGGAACATCGTGGTCGGCAAGAATATCGTGGGCCGCATCAATGCCTGAGGACCCATCGGCCAATTGGATGTCGCAAAGCACGAGCCCAGGCAGGTCGGCGCCGAAGAGAGAAAGCGCCTCACGGTGGGTCGTGGCAATGCCTGTGACGGTGTGACCGAGATCTTCGACAAGGCTTTCTAGGTCTGCCGCAATGATCGGCTCATCCTCGATGATGAGGACCTTCGTGGCCAGTTCGCTTTCGATCTCTTTTTGCGCGTCTTGTTCAAGCATGCGCTGCTCATCATCGGAAATTCCGAGAATGTAGGCCGCTTCGGAGGCAGAAAAGCCTTCGAGTGCTGTCAGCAGGAAAGCCTGACGCTGAATTGGGGCTAGCGATTGAAGGCGTGTGTCCGCCGGGTCGCTGGACGCAGCAGCTTTGCCTTCCAATTGTGCGCCTGTCGTTCCCCAGATAACATGGAAGAAACGATACAGGGAAAGTCGCGGATCTTCAGAATCCTCAACAATATCAGGATTTTCGACGAGTGCCTGCAGGGATGCGCGAATGTAAGCGTCGCCGCTATCTTGACTGCCGGTTAGTGCCCGCGCGTATCGCCGAAGAAACGGCAAATGGGGGGCGAAGGATTGTACCAAACTCATGGGAACCTCTCTTCTGGGACCGCATTAATAATTCCTGAAACCCGTCTAGGTTCCACCATAGTGCAAAAAACTGCACTTTGTTGGAACTTTTACGCTGCCTGTAGGTTTATGGATTAGACTCATATAGTAGGTATTTGGATCGTGAATCAGGATAGTTTAGACGGAATGGACAAGACCGGACGCACAAACGCCGTCAAATCCGACCTCGGAAGCAAGAGGCGGACGCAGCGCATTGGTGAACAATTGCGGCGCGTGTACGACGAAGTTGCGCAAGAAGATGTTCCGGACGAGTTCCTTCGGCTTCTCGAAGAAGCTGACAAGGCTCGCCCATCTTCAACCTCAGACAAATCCTGAGGGGGCGGCCATGACAGACAATAAGGAAAAGCTGAGCGACGCGGAATTCAAGCGCGAGCTTGCCGAGCTGATCCCGCACTTGCGCGCATTTGCCCGCAGCCTGTGCGGTGATGCAACCCTCGCCGACGACCTGGCCCAGGATGCAATGCTGAAAGCGTGGAATGCTCGCGAATCCTTTCAGGCCGGGACGAACATGAAGGCGTGGGCCTTCACCATTCTTCGTAACGTGTTTTATTCCGAGAAGCGCCGTTCCTGGCGGCGAACGCCGCTCGACCCCGAAGTTGCAGAAGCTACACTGGTCTCCAATAGCAATCCTTCAGACTCGATCGACCTTTTGGCCATGCGCAATGCGCTGGGCATGTTGCCGATCGACCAGCGCGAGGCACTGATTCTCGTTGGAGCGGGCGGGCTGCCTTACGAAGAGGCTGCGGAAATTTGCGGTGTCGCTGTCGGAACGATCAAGAGCCGTGTGTCCCGTGCGCGCAAGGCGATCGTTGAGATTCTTGAGACAAATGGCGCAGGTTTCAGCGATGATTCCAACATGAAGGCAGAGGACGCATTCAACGACATCATGCGGCAGGCGGACGATATTGCCGGTGTCGGATGATCAAGAAGTAATAGAGTCAGACAGCGCACCCCCAAGTGCAGCGCCGCTCCGGAACAAGCTCGTCCTGACGCTTGCCGCGGCGCTAACGCCTGTTCTGCTCTTGTCCGCCTTTAAAGCCTATATCGACGCCAGCGACGTGCGCGAGAGTCAGGCTCAGAATCTGGTGATCGTGGCTGGCGCAGCAATTGATGGCGTGAATCAATCGCTTCAGCAGGCGGAGTTGTTGCTATCTCTCTACGAGCCGCGGCTATCAGCCGGAGAATGTAGTGGGGTGTATAACGAGCTGATCGAGTATATTCCGTCTCTCACGAATGTTGTCGCATTCGACGAAAATAGTGACGTGATCTGCGCCGCCGTCGGTTCTCCCAAACTTAGTCGTGAGAATCAGGTCTTGCATGATCGTCTCCGCTCTGGCGGAGATTCTTTTGCGCGAAGTGATGCCTTCTTTGGATCCGCAAGTGAAGAATGGTTGTTCGCCTTGAACAAGCGCGTCGAAAACGAAACGGGCGAGTTCACTGGAATAAACACATTTGCGCTGGGTGCAGTCGATCTGGCAAACCTTGTCCGCACGGGGTACTTGCCAGAATCCGTTTCGCTCGCGATTGCCGACGAAACAGGACGTGTGTTCGGAGATACGCCCATCACTTCCATTCCGGAAGAATGGATCGAAGCGGTGAACGAAACCCGCGATGCACAATTGTTCCGGGCGGACGAGACTGACGGAAGCACCGTTGACGTAGCCCTTCGACCCGTCGGAGACTCGAACATCTACGCGGTGATAGCGAGACCGTCATATGGCTTATGGAATGACCTTTTTGTACGCCCTGCAACATCCTTCGGTTTGCCCCTTCTGGCCTTTGCCGTAACGCTCTTGTCGGCGTGGCTGGCGATTGACGGGCTTGTACTTCGCTGGATTTCCAGACTGACGCGCACGGTCCGTATATACGGTGCGGGTAGATATCAGTTCAAAGCGGGCAACTCGTTCTCTGATGCGCCCTCTGAAATCCGAAGCCTGGCCCGCGCAATGGAAGTGATGGCGCAGGATATCGATCACCGGGACCGGGATCTGAAAGAAGCGATTGCGACCCGCGATGCAGCGGTGAAAGAGATTCACCATCGGGTGAAAAACAACCTCCAGATCGTAACGAGTTTCTTGAACCTTCAAGGGCGCCAGCTAAAAGATCCGCAAGCCAAAGAAGCCATTTCGGCAACGCGACATAGAATTGATGCCTTGGCAATTGTGCATCAGACACTTTACCAGAACGAGCGACTGGAGAGCGTTGACATGCGCCCATTCTTGACCGGGCTGCTGAACCATCTTTCGGATGCGTTGGGAATGACCGAATCCGGTATCAATCTTGTTCAGACCTATGATGATATTCAGCGTGACGCAGATGATGCAATTCCGATGGCTTTGTTCATTGTCGAGGCGGTCACAAATGCGATGAAGTATGCATTTGAGGAAGATGGCGGCGAAGTTGCAGTAAATCTGACCGCTGATTCTGAAACTGTTACTCTTGAGATAAGGGATACAGGGCTCGGATATGAGGTGAAGGATGGGAGCTCTGGTCTTGGGTCAAAGCTGATGGTTGCTTTTGCGAGACAGCTTTCGTCGGAGTTCACGACGGAAGCCAAACCAGGTCAAGGATGTTCCCACCGTTTGGTGATGGACCTTTAAGATCTTAACAAAAAGCCCGGACCATGTCCGGGCTTCGATTTTGGCGGTAGTTCGAAACTATTGTGGAATATCGGTAGATTCAGTCATCGATTCACCAGCGTCGTTGACCGCATTCTCAGCTTCTTCGCTGGCTGCTTCGATCTCCTCGGCTGCATTATCTGCAGCGTCCCGCAGGCTTTCGCCTGTCTCTTGCATTTCTTCCTCAACTGGGTTCGATACCTCTGCGCCTGGTGTTTCCACACCATCTGATTGGCTATCGTAATCGCATGCACTTAACATGCTTGCTGATAGAGCGGCGGCGGCAAAAATGGAGTTTCTCATATTTCTTCATCCTCGGTAGCTGAGGGTTCAACGCAGTAGTTGATCGCATGTTCCGTCGAGCTGAGATGGGAACCGTCAGCGAAGGGCGGCGTTTAAAGGGTATGAATTCCAATACGCCCCGCCCGATAATTGATGCTCCTTGTGCCAATCAAGGCCTTTCTGCGAATGTGAAAGTGTTGTTCCGACTCATTGGGATCGGTAAGGTAAGCGCGGTGTTGTCTATGGTGATCGTGGCGCTCAGTCAGGTTTGTTCCTGTGCCTGGAACAAATGCGGCCGGCTTCAGTGCCGTAGAGCATCCCGCGTCCTATTGCTGCCGTCTGGCAAGTAACGCCCATTGCCGGAGAATTTCGGTTCAGGATTCTTATGAAAGTACGAAAAAAGCGCGCCCCTCGGAGCGCGCTTAATCAGGCAGTTAAGAACCAACTTAGTCGTTGATGTCTTCTTTAACTTCATTGGAAGCATCTTGGATCACTTCTCCACCTGCTTCAACGTCTTTGCCAACCCCGTCGACCGTGTTGCAAGCTGCAAGGAGGGTTGCGAGTGCGCCGAGAGCGCCGACGCTAGCGATTTTCATTGTATTTCTCATAATCTGTGTCCTTTCTAATTCGAACAGTCAAACAACGTCGATTTGCGATACGGGTTCCGCATCCGGTCGAAAAAATAGTGTGGAACTTATCTCGCGCTTTCCAAGTTGGTTAGGCATCGTATCGGCAACGCGCCGATCTGTTTCTACAAAGAAGGAGTAGTCATCATGCTCGGTTGGGCTATAGCATTTTTCGTTCTGGCACTTATTGCTGCTGTTCTGGGATTCGGCGGAATTGCCGGCGCTTCAGCAGGTATCGCCAAAATTCTGTTCTTCGTATTCCTTGTGCTTCTCGTGCTGTCATTCGTTGCAAGGGCTGTGCGTGGTCGAAACGTAACCTGATGGAGTGCGAGATAGAGTAGAAAGGCGTCACAGTTGTGGCGCCTTTTTTTATATGTCGCTCAGCTGAGGAACTTTGGCAGGCATTGACGCGTAGCTTATTCGTATCCCGAGGAGACGCGAGTGCCGGCAAACGACAACAAACTCGACCGGTCTGGCGCCGATGGCAAACACGACGTTGTTCGCAATTGGGCTGTTACCGGAATTTTTTGGATTCTTGCGCTCGGAACCCTCAGCGTAGCGCAAGGCGTCTTTGTGCCGATCATCACCGCATTGGTCTTGGCCTTGACGTTCTCTCCCGTGAGGAGAGCCTTGGGAGGGATTGGTATTCCGCCGAGCGCTGCGGCGGGTATCATCATGATAAGTCTCATGATCATACTCGGAACGCTGTTTTTCTTTATATCCGAAGCCTTGCAAGAATATGTCAGCGATGCGCCGACGTTCGCGGAAGAAGTTCGTCGAGAGCTTAGTGGTCTTTTCGGAACGATAGAGCCGGTGTTGAAAGCCGGAGATCAGATTGAGGCCCTGACAAAGCAGGGAGAGCAGCAGACTGTTGCGTTGCGCGAACCTGGGTTCGTCAGTGTAATGACGCAGGCGACTCCAGCAGTAATCAGTCAGCTGGTCATTACCATAACGCTGTGCTTCTTTTTCATCGCGTCAGGCGACATGTTCTACGAAAAGCTGGTTCAGGTGATGCCAAAGCTGAAGGATAAACGTAGAGCTCTTGCGGCGGCGCGTACAATAGAGAACCAGCTTTCAACTTATCTATTCACAATAACAGCCATTAACGCCGCTCTCGGAGTTCTCATTGGCTGCGTTATGTGGGCTCTTGGAATGCCGAACGCGGTATTATTCGGTCTCGGTGCATTCTTGCTGAACTACATTCCGTACATTGGTTCAATCGGTGGCATCGCAGTGACGCTCGTGACGGGACTTGTAACTTTCGACAACACCGCTCAAGCTCTGCTGCCAGCATTTATGTATTGGGTCCTCAATACAATCGAAGGCCAGTTGCTTACTCCCATACTGGTCGGAAAGCGTCTGAAACTCAACGCGGTTGTTGTATTCATTTCATTCGCGTTGTGGGCGTGGGTCTGGTCTTTCATGGGCATGCTGCTGTCGACGCCAATACTTCTCATGGCGAAAGTTGTGTCAGACAACGTCGAGGGGCTGGAGAGCTTCGGAAAGTTTCTCGGCGACCGGGATGATCTATCCAGTTCGGATTCTCGTTTGATGAAATTTGTGTTCAGGCAGAAGAAGGACTCCGTACCAGACCAGAGCTAACTTCTGGCGTCAGGTCCGCGGCATTTCTACGGCTAAATGGAGCATGGTCAATTGTGCGCCATCGCGTCCTGAGAATGCCAAAGCCTGCAAGCAAGTTAAATCTGTGCCGGCCTTTTGAAGATGCTGAAGCAATATTTCGAATACGATAAGTGTTTCATCGTCAGACCAGACCATGAGTTCGCCCAATGGGCCGATGTCAGACCATCTATCTCCAGAGAAGGCTAGAAGTCTAATACTCTCATAATTAGTCGAGTCGCGCGATGCGATCAGAGTGAAGCCAAACCCTGCATTCAATTCACGTGAGAGATCCAGCGGTAAATGATAGAATGACAGGCAGGATTCGAACCCGTGCCACGTGCAATTGATGGCATTTTCCTGTTGTCCAACATCTGTGGTCTTTGCTGTTAGGGATTGATCTTCACTTGTTCTTCCGCCGCCGGTCCACGCTTGGGCTGGCCCGTCCTTTCCGAGTTTGATAGACCAATTCGGACCTGTTACGCCTTTCTGAAACACAGTCTGGTCATCGGCGGTGGAGAGCCCGCTGTGTTCATTCAAACTCGGGATGTCGCCGGGTTCACGCAGGCCGAGGCCGTAGCCCCAAGGGAACGTGAAAGATGAGCCCTTCTGACCATCGCGAGTCGCATGCAGATTGGTGTCAGTAGGCCACGCAAAGGGTAGCTTTCCTGTGAAGTCGAGAACGCCATTGGAGAAAATGAGATCGGCCAAGGCGCCAGCCTGTGTGCCTGGGAGAAATCCGGCGATAAACGCATCAGAAGCGTTCAGATGAGGATTGGTCCAGAGCGGGCGCCCGGAAATGAACACCGATACCACGGGTATGCCGTCTTGGTTCAACTGTCTCAGGATCTCTAACTCTCGACTATCAGGCGCAGAGTATTCCAGACTTTTCCTGTCGCCCCGAAACTCAGCATAGGGAGATTCACCGAAAACGAATATCGCAACATCCGGGCGCTCTGAAAATTCCCCACCGGTTGCATAGGTAACGTGTCCTCCAGCGGCCTTTGCAACCCGCCGAATGCCGTTGAGCAGAGTTTCAGCGTGAGGGTAATCGGATTGTTGAAGGCGTCCACCTTGCCATGACTGTGTCCAGCCGCCGCAAAGTGTTCCCAAGTCGTCTGCAGCTTCGCCGACAACCAGAACATGTTTCACGGGATTCAGTGGAAGTGTTTGGTGCCGGTTCTTCAGGAGCACGGCAGACTTCTGAACGGCCTCGGCAGCAAGCTTTGCGTGGTTCGCCAATGTTGGGCGACGTCCCATCGCAGCGCCGGGTCGTGCGCTGGGTTTAGGGGCCGAGAAAATGCCAGCCCGAAACTTGAGTCGGAGAACTCTCCGAACAGCATCGTCCAGTCTCTCCATGCTGATCTCACCGGAATTCAGCTGGCGCAGAAGCGATGCATGAAGTTCCTTCCAGCTGTCAGGCGCCATGTAGATATCGAGGCCAGCCATTAATGCGTCGGGACAATTGGTGGGAGTTACTCCGACAATCTGTCCGTGACCGTTCCAGTCACCTATGATGACTCCATCGAAGCCCAGATGCGCTTTTAGTAGGTCGCTTAGAAGGGGCTTGTGGCCATGCATCTTCCGTCCGCCCCAACTGGAGAACGATGCCATGATTGTTTGCACACCCGCCTCAAGCGCAGAATAGTAGGCCCTGGCATGCACATCTCTCAGCTCTGCTTCCGTTGCTATTGTTTCGCCTTGATCCGTCCCATTCCGAGTGCCGCCATCTCCCAGAAAGTGCTTTGCGGTCGCAATGACTTTCTCAGGACCGAGAAATTCAGATTGATTGGGCAGACCCTGAAGTCCGCGCACAAGAGCAGCCCCCAAGTCGGCACAAAGCTGGGGACATTCAGAATAGGCCTCATACGTTCGTCCCCACCGGATATCTTGAGCCACCGCGATGGAAGGCGCAAAGGTCCAGTCCATGCCGGACGCGCGAACATCCAATGCGGTGGCGGCACCAATTCTTTCAACAAGGTCCGGATCTCTAGCCGCACCAAGATTGACGTTGTGAGGGAATATGGTCGCCCCTGCAATGTTGTTGTGTCCGTGAACGGCGTCGGTTCCCCATAGAATCGGTATTCTAGGGCCGTCGGCGCTCATGGAAGCTTCCCAGAATTCATCGGCCAGATTGAGCCAATCCGAAAGGGGCGTGTTCTGCCTTCGACCGGGTGCGGAGTTTCCGCCGTTCAGTACTGACCCCAGATGATACTTTGCCACATCGTCCGGTGAGACTGACGCGATGTCGGCCTGAATGATTTGACCCACTTTCTGGGCTGGAGTCAGCCATTCAACAATACTCGTTATCAGTCGTTCGGTTCGTGGACATTTTAGATTCGGCGCTCTGGATAATGGCCAGAGAGAGAGATCCAGCGATGCGGGATGAGCATCCGTCATGCTTGAGCCTCAGAGAGTGAAGTTGCCGGGCTTTCTGGGGGCGTAGCGTCGTCTTCCAGCCGATCGTACCAGTTTACTTTCAGGATTAAGCTGGTCGCAATGACGATGAGGGCTGAGATGGAGAGTTTCGTCCAATCCTGAATCACCAGGAATATCGGTGTGCAGATCAACGCTGTTTGCCAGATTATGCCAATGGCTACGTTCAGAAGGTCTCTTCCCATGTTCGAGTTCTCGGGTACGGACTGGCCCTTGGCGGCAAGTGAATCTGAAACGGGTTTCCAGAGACCCCAAGGGCGGGTCTTTCGATAAAACTCTTCCAGAGTTTCCATATTGGTTGCAGGTGTCATTAAGGATCCGACGATCACAGCAACCAAGCAGGCGGCAAAGAAGAATGGGAAGGCGTGGAGCGGGTTAATGTCGATCTGAGGAAGGCCCAACGCGAGCGCAGCAATAATTCCGGTCAGCATTCCCCAGAAATAGCCGTACCCGTTCATTCGCCACCAATACCATTTGACGACATTTGCAGCGGTGTACCCGCCATACAGGCCAGCGGTGATCCATTTGATGGACATATCTATGCTGGTTAGAAAGAGGCCGAAAACTGTCCCGAAAATGACGAATATCGTGGACGTGATATAGCTCATCCTCAGATAAGCCTTCTCCGGGGCGTTCGGACGGAAATACTTTTTGTAGATGTCGTTGACGATGTATGCGGGAGCAGCGTTCAGCGGCGCCGCGAAGCTGGACATAAAAGCCGCGAGGAGGCCGGCAAGCGTTAGGCCTAACAGACCAGCCGGGATAAATTCTTTCAGAGCAAAGGGCAGGACGGATTCGAAATCTGCATCTGGCCCCATTTCTCTCAGATACGGACTGAAATACACAAGCGCGAGAACCGTTAGGCCGGTGACGAAAAGATATCGAGGCAAGTTCAGGACCACACTTACGAGCGCGCTCATTTTGGCTGCATCGACGGGAGAGCGTGCGGATAGAATTCTTTGCATGTCGTAGTTTGGCGCAGGCCCTGCGAGCGATGTGAAGACGCCTTTCAGCAAGACCAGCATGAAGAATATTCCAAAAAGGGAGTAGCCTTCCGTTGCGATCTTCGCGTTCGCTGATGGCATCAACTCTGCCCAGTCCAGGCCAAGTTCCCAACCAAAGAACGGACTCGTCCAGCCTTCGGGAATGGCGGCTGCCAGCGTATCTGGCGAAACATGCATCATCGCGATCACCGCAACGCCGATACTCGCCAGTGTCATCACGACGAACTGAAGAACCTCTGTGAAGACCACCGAATACATCCCACCCTTGATGACATAGAGTGAGGTCAGGATGATGAAGCAGACGCCGTAGGCTTTCTCGTTCAGCCCGCTCATCATGGCGTTTCGCTGGAGCAAGTCGTCGCCGGAAAGTCCCGCTACCCGAAGAGACCGTGGCAAAAAGACATCGAGATGCAGCGTGGTGGCTAGATCAAACGGGATGAATTGGGCGGCGAGCTTTCCGATGCCCAGAAATCCGTACGCCATGTAAGCCAAAACCAGAATAAGAGCGAAGAGGACGATGATGAGGTGGCTAAGCCGCGCGGCAGTTCCGTCTCCGAAGCGAAACGTAATCCATTCTGCCCCCGTCATGGCGCCCGAGCGCCTGAGCCATATCGACAGGAAAACCATCAGGAAGATCTGATTGAAAACTGGCCACAGCCAGGGGATCCATATGCTCTTGAGGCCATATACAAACAGGATGGAGACGAGCCACATTGTGCCAGCGACATCGAACATTCCTGAGGCGTTCGATAAGCCGAGCGCATACCAGGGCAGGCGGTTTCCCCCGAGAAAATAGCTCCGCATGCCAGCCTTGGCGCGGCTGGAAATCCAGAATCCGAGGATCAATGTCAAACCGATATAGGCCGCAATTACAGCGATATCGATCGCATGCAGAGCCATCTGTTGCTCCCCCGAGTGCAGACCAGCCCCGCTTTCTTTCAGGGCAGACACCGCGATCTCTTTCTTTCTTCCAGTCCGATGGACTGCCTACGGCATCATTCTGTGAACACCTTTACGACAGAGCATTCTATACAACCGGTTTCATTGCAAGGATCGATAGTGTTTGATGGAGGCTGGCTCTGCACGCGGCACGCCAGTTTCCGCGGTAGAGCGTGGTTAATTGAATGGTGTCCGGGGGAGGGCGCGCATGGCACAGATTCGAGATGTGGCCCAACGTGCGGGGGTTTCCCCGGCGACGGTATCGCGGGCGTTTTCTGATCCGGCAAAACTGTCAAAGGATACACTGGCGCGCGTACTGGCGGCAGCAACCGAGCTCAAGTACAAACCAAGTTCACTAGCGCAGCTGTTCCGAGAAAAGCGGACCAACACAGTTTTGGTCATGGTACCAGACATTGCCAACGTGTTTTTCGCGCGAGTGGTATCCGGAATCGAACGTGGCGCAGTCGCGTCAAAGCTCAATCTTGTCGTCTCTGACACTGGAGACGATATGGATATTGAGCGTGTCGGAATCGAAATGGTGCAGACCTATCGCGCCGATGGCGTGATCCAGTTGGGGGAGCGACCATTGAACGAACTTCTACCCAATGAAGAGCATGCTCAGATACCATTTGTGCAGGCGATTAGCGCTGATCCCCGTGGCGCGTATCCGACCGTGGGAATTGATGACCGATCATCCTCTGACATGATGGCACGTCATCTCATCGCACAAGGACATCGTCGCATTGGGGTGATTGCTGGTCTTCAAAACCGCCTCGTCACGCAAGAGCGATTGAAGGGGATCAAGGATGCCATCGCAGATGCGGGCCTGGATTTCGATGATACGATCGTTGAGTACGCGCCATACTCTATGGGCGGGGGAGAGCAGGCGGCGCAGCGATTGCTCTCTCGAGCGCGACACCTGACGGCATTGTTCTGCATGAGCGACGAGATAGCGATTGGGGCGATCCGCGCAGCCCATGACCTCGGCTATGATTTGCCAGGAGACCTTTCGATTTCCGGGTTCGACAACATCGAGTTCGGAAAATACTGCACACCGCCGCTGACGACAGTGATGCAGCCGGCCGAAAAGATTGGAGAGGTTGCCATGGCTCTGATGTCTGACATGCTGACGGGACAGGACATGCCTGTTGTCCACGAGATGCTGCCAACCGAATTGGTTGTTCGAAGCAGTGTTCAGAACATTTGCGGCGAATAGACTTAGAACAAATTTGGCAGGGCCAGTGAGATCGCGGGAATGAATGTGATGATCATCAGCGCCAGCAGTAACGCGCCATAAAATGGCCAGATGGTTTTGACGGCCTCTTCTACCGGTACTTTGCCAACTGCGGATCCGACAAAGAGGACTGATCCCACGGGCGGTGTCACCAAGCCGATCCCCAAATTCAGCATCATGACGATACCAAAGTGAACGGGATCCACGCCCACTTCCATAACGACAGGCAAAAGGATCGGGGTCGTTATGATGATTAGAGGCGACATATCCATGAATGTGCCGAGTACGAGCAGGATTACGTTGACGATCAACAGTACGAGGATCGGGTTACTAGTCGCTGATGTGATCATGTCGGCGAGCTGTGCGGGCGCTTCAAGGATTGCAAGCGCATAGCCAAAAGCTGTCGCCGCGCCGATTATCAACAATACCATGGCCGTAATCTTCACAGACTGCATCGCAGCCTCTGAAAATCGTTGCCAGCCCAGAGTGCGATAGACGAATGCGCCGACCGCAATTGTGTAGATTACCGCGATTGCAGACGATTCTGTTGCAGTGAAGATGCCAGACAGAATTCCACCCATGATGATAATGGCGGTGAGCAATCCTGGTACAGCAAACAAGAGGGCCCGCAAGAAACTGCGCCAGCCCGGAAACGCGCCGCTGGCATAGCCGCGTTTTACAGCCACGCGCCATGCAACAAACATCAGCAGGGCTGCTGTCATGATGCCGGGAATGACGCCCGCAAGGAACAGGTCGCCGATAGAGACACCTATTCCACTCGCTGCGGAGTAGATGATCATGTTGTGTGATGGCGGAACAAGGAGGCCAACGATTGCGGCTGTGACCGTTACGTTCACGGTGTAGTCACCATCATAACCACGCTCGCGCATTAGCGGCATGAGAGTTGAGCCCATCGCGGATGCGCTGGCGATCGCAGACCCGGAAACAGCTCCGAACATGGTGGACGCCCCAACGTTGACGAGCCCAAGTCCGCCTCGTGTTCGTCCAAATGCGCCTTCTGCTACCTCTACCAGTCGCTTCGCGATGCCTGATCGGTACATCAGGTCTCCTGCGAAAATGAAGAAGGGGATTGCCATCAGTGTGAAAACACTGACGCCCGCCGCCATGCGCTGGAATACGACGACAAGGGGAATATCCAGTGCCAGAAACGTCGCCATAGCGGACCCCAGTAGCGAATAGGCCACTGGCACACCAAGCGCGAGCAGGACAACAAGTACACTGACCAGAATAATCAGCTCCATCTCGGATCCTCCTCGTCTTCGATTTTCTCGCCGGATATCTCTTCCAGCACTCGTTCCACCGAGAAGAGGGCCATCAACGCCCCCGCGATGGGAAGGCCCAGATAGGCCAAACCACGTGGAATGCCGAGCGATGGTATGACGTGCCCCCAAGTCTTGGTGACGAGCTGACCACCCCATACCAGCATCGCAACCCCGCAGGCGCCGACGACGATGTTGGACGCGATACGCATCCACAGACGCGTTCTGGGGCCGACAGCATTTTCGAGGGCGACGATGCGTATGTGGAATCCCTCGCGCACGCCGGCCGCTGCGGCAAGTGAGACATACCAGATCATCAAGGCAAGCGATGCCTGTTCAGACCAGGAGGGCGTAGAGTTGAGGACGTAACGCCCGAACACCTGCCAGCCGATAATCAGTGTCATGAGGACAAGGCCCACAGCCGCAATGCGTACCAACCAGTCGGCTGCAATGTGAGTGGTTTTGGTCAAAAGGTGTATCACGAGGCTGGCCTCATCTTCTCGATTGCTGCGACCAGTTCCTTTTGCGCATCAGTTTTGACAAAACGGTCCCACACGGGGCGCATCTGTTCCTGAAAAGCGCTTAGATCCGAGACTTCGTTTACTTCAACGCCGGACGCCAAGATCGTGGCGCGGGATTGTTCGACGCGTGCGTCCCATAGCTGGCGCATGTAGGGCACGGAGTCGCGGGCAGCTTGTTTCACAAGGGTCTTGTCAGCGTCTGACAGTTTTCTCCAGCGGCTCGCCGACATTACCAAAACTTCCGGCGCGATGATGTGCCGGGTCAAACTGTAGTAGGGCGCCGCTTCGAAGTGGCGCCCGCTTTCAAATGATGGCCAGTTATTTTCAGCGCCGTCGATCACCCCTTGCACGAGCGCCTGGTAGACTTCGCCAAGCGACATTGGCGTGGCATCTGCGCCCAGCGCTTTGATCATTGCGACGTACAAGTCTGAGTTCGGCACCCGTATTTTCATGCCGAGCATATCGTCCGGCGTCAGGATTGGTTTTCGAGTATTGTAAAAGCTGCGCTCCCCGGAATCATAAAAACACAGTCCGATCAGGTCGTGGGGAGCGAGGGAGTCTAGAATGCGATCCCCCACTGGTCCATCGAGCGCTGCTCGCATGTGCGCGGTCGAAGAAAACAGGAAGGGGAGGGCAGGAACGGTCGTCAGTGGCTCGATTGAGTTCAGCGGTGCAAGGTTGACTCGATTCAAGTCCAACCCGCCAAACGTCGTGATTTCCAGAGTATCCCGCTCTGACCCCAACTGACCGCCAGCATACATTTTGATGCGGAGGCGACCGCCACTGCGCTCATTCAGCAGGCGGCCCATTTCCCGTACGGCTTCGACAGTTGGATAACCGTCCGGATGAGAATCTGCGCTGAGCAGATCCCTGCCAGAGCGTTCGCCACATGCGGTGAGTGCGGCAGTGGCTCCGATAGCAAGCAGAGACTGCCTACGCGTCATATGGAACGTCGTTCCGCTCATCCGGCGCACCGGTCCGGCTGTGTGTTCGCCACTCGAACGCGTCTCATCATCTTCCTCCCCGCGGCAATTATCTCGCCCACATTCAATGGGGCAGCTCGCGCAACATTTGTCTATGGTAACCGGTGTCATTTATTCCGCAAGAGGGCACCGCCGGATTTAGTGGGGCCAGCGTTCCGCCAATACCTCTACCTGCCCGTCCGAAGTTTTGACCTCCATGGCCGGGTTACTTGGCTGGCCTTCGGCGAATAGTTCATAAATGATGCTTCCATCGGTCTGGACGCTTTCGATGATCCGGACTGGCTCGCTTGCGCCCGCTGACTGAGCGGCTTCGCGTACAGTCGCTGGAACATCAGACCAGGCGAGGTCGCGCTGGATTTCTACCACTTCCGCCACGCCATCTGCGTACAAGATGTCGAGTTCAATTTCCGATCCGTCCGCGCGTTCACCTTCGACGTCGAAGTACACGCGTTCGTCTCGTTCCTTCCGCAGCACTTCCTGAACGGTCATGTCTGGCATGGCGGCTGACACGGCTGCCTGGACTGGTCCGGGCAGGTCATCCGGGGCGAATTCCGTCACGATGTCGCCTTGGCTCTGCAGGGTTTGAGCGGGCTCTTGAGAACAGGCGGCTAGGAGACCCGCAGCGATGGTGATGTAGATAACTGGTTTCATGGATCAGGTTCCCCATTGAGTGAAAGGTACTTTGGCGAAGAGTTCCCGCTCGCCTTGGCGAGGATCGCTCTCCTGACGAGTTGTCGTATCGAAGATCATGGTCTTGCGATCGGGCAGTGTGTACCGCGACCATTCAGGTATTCCGGTATGGTTAGGCTGGCCGGAGCGGGCCATAGAGATAAAGGCGCGGGAAAGTTCATCGGCAACACGCGCATAATCATCGGACGCCGGGACCCGCGTACCGGTGTATTCACCAGACATGCCGAGATTGTCGAACGCGAACGCGATATCGATCGTATGAGGCGCGCCCCATTTTCCGTCATCTTCTGGTGACCCCAGATCGAACTGGTACACCCAGGTCGGCCCGGCTTCTGCGGCGCGCGCATCTGCTTCCTCGACCTGACCGCGCCAAGAGCGACCCGCAGTTGTCGCGGCAAAGAATACGTCGCTCGGCGAATAGTCCGGATAAAGGGACTGATAGGTCGACAAGACTTCGATCGGACTGATGTCACAGCGCATATGTTTGGCCAGCAACGCTGGCAGATCTTCCCAACTAAGATCAAACGCTTCGGGTAGTTTGTTCCCGATGAGATTGCGTGTTTCGTCTTTCGTGTTCCCGAGAATCATTGGGATGTACGCAGATTGCTTGGGCGCGCTCGGCCAGAACGGATGGCGAGCCAGGAAGCGTCCATCCAGGACGGGGCCGAAATAGAGGCCGCGTGACGGGTTTACCGGATCGTTGGTTGCGAGGCCTTCGACCAATCGTTCCATGGGGATGGATAGAAGGGCATGCGTATCAGACGGATCGATGCCCACGAACCCCAGCAAGCTCTCAGCTCGCGCCTTTGCGTTGAGCGGACCGCTTGCAGTTACTTGCTGGCCGCTCATCGTCGCAGCTGAATGAAACAGGCCCTCGGCAGAAGGTGCCGCCATCAACGTCGCAATCTTTGCTCCGCCGCCGGACTGGCCGAATACGAAGATGCGGTTTGGGTCTCCGCCAAAATTTTCCGCATTGTTCCGAACCCATTGCAAGGCCAGGACAAGGTCCCACATGCCACTATTGCCGGAATCCGGAAGATCGGGATTGAGAAGCCCGAGAGACAAATATCCAAAGGCGTTCAAGCGATGGTTCACGGTGATGACAACCACGTCGCCCTTTGTCGCAAGGTTGTGACCGTCATACAGAGGCGAAGATCCTGAACCGCTGGCGTAGGCGCCGCCATGGAAGTACACCATGATTGGGCGCTTTCCCTCATCTGCTACGCCCGGGGTCCAGACGTTCAGAAACAGGCAGTCTTCGCTGATAGATTCATTGCGGCCCAATTGCGGTGCTGACGATCCGTACTCGGTGGCTTCCTTTATATCTTTCCATCGTTCAGGGGGGCGGGGCATTGCAAAGCGTGTCTGCGCTGTATCGGTGCCATAGCGAATACCCTTGAAGATGTTGATTCCGTCCTTCCGCACCCCACGCACCGCGCCGTGGCGGGTTTGGGCGACTGGATCATCAGATGGGTGGCGGGAGAAGCCCATAAGCGGAGTCACGGATGCGGCAAGTCCAGCAGCGCCGCTTGCAAAGGCTCGGCGGGTCATGTTCATCAAATTTCCTCCTCGTGTGCGCGTCTTAGCGGCGCACATCCAGACCGTTTTGCGAAAGCAGGTCTTCCACTTCTTCTATACACGCTCGGTTGTAGTCCCCCGGCACTGAATGTTTGATCGCGGCAGCGGCAATGCCAAAATCCACAATGCGTTGAGGTGGCATATCTTCAATCAATCCATGAAGGATACCTGCGGCGAACGCATCGCCACCCCCAATACGGTCCACGATATTGGGCATATCCATCTCTACCGACATTGTGACATCCGTCCGTGTGGCGAGACGCCCGGTAATCATGTGATGATTGGCGCTGGCCTGCTGTCTTTGTGTCGATGCAATATAGGCCAGGGCTGGAAACCGTTCGAATGCGGCCTGTTCTGCGTCGGATCGATCCGTATATTGCGTTCCAAGGATGAGATTTATGTCGAGTTCATTGATGAACGCCAATGTCGCCTTATCGAGCAATTCCGCGAGAATCCGAGGACCGTCTCCGGACCATGACTTCCAGAGTTGTTCACGATAATTGCCATCGAAAGATACTTTGACGCCCCGCTCCTTCGCGACCGACGTAGCATTGAGGGCAGCCCTCGCCGCGTTCAGCCCGGTTGCGGGTGTAATGCCGGAAATGTGCAACCAGTCTGCCTCATCAAGTAGGCTGTCCCAATCATAAGACTCGGCAGGAGTGGTCGTGAACGTGCTGTCAGTCCGATCATACACAATCCTGGAAGGGCGCTGCACGGCACCTGTTTCCAAGAAGTACAGGCCCACGCGACCTTGGCCGCGAAGCACAGGCTCGGTTTGAATGCCATGGCTCTTCAAATCTCGAATAATTGCGTCGCCCAGAACATTGTCTGGTAGTGCGCTGACCATCTTCGTGTCGTGCTTGAATTGCGAAAGCGAAACCGCAACATTCGCTTCAGCTCCGCCAACGTGAACCCCGAATTGCGAAGACTGCATGATACGCTCGTTACCTGGCGCACTCATCCGCAAGAGGAGCTCTCCAAAACAGATGATTGAACCAGTCATATCGCGTTCGTCCGTTCTCGCGTTTTACCTGGCCAACCAGCCGCCATCGACCGGCAACGTGATTCCCTGAACATAGTCCGACGCACTGGAGGCGAGGAAAACCGCGGCACCTCCCAAATCAGATGGCTTGCCCCAGCGCCCGGATGGAATTCGGCCAAGAATTTCCTTGTTTCGTGTCTCATCAGCTTGAAGGGCGGCTGTATTATTGGTCGCAAAGTATCCTGGTGCAATCGCATTCACATTGATGCCATGCTTGGCCCATTCATTGGCGAGAATCTTTGTAAGGCCGGCCACGCCGCTCTTTGATGCCGTGTAGGATGGCACCCGAATGCCGCCCTGAAAACTCAGCATGCTGGCAATATTGATGATCTTTCCACCAGTGCCTGCTGCAATCATTTCCCGCGCAACGGCCTGACTGAGAAAGAAGAGAGTTCGGAGATTCACATTCATCACCGAGTCCCATTCGTCAAACGTGAAGTCGATGGAATCGTTTCGCTTGATGATACCAGCATTGTTCACAAGTATATCAATGCCGCCGAGCGCAGACTTGGCGTCAGATACGATCGCCTCGACACTGTCTGCAGAGCCGAGGTCTGCCAGGATGGAGTGCAACTTGCGGCCAGTCGCGGCAAGCTTGTCGAGCGTCTCGCTGGGCTCGCTTCGCCCGACAACGCAGACATCGGCCCCAGCTTCTGCGAGCGCAATTGCCATGCCTTGGCCAAGGCCAGTATTCGCGCCCGTTACGATGGCTGTCTTGCCCTCAAGACTGAACGGATTGATGCTCATCAACCTCTCCCAGAAAGTTATTGTACGTGAAGTCTGGTGTTGTGGCGGTTCAAGAGGCCAGCACGGACTTCACATATTCTGCGATGGCTTCATCCTTTGCGTTGGCAAAGAAGTATTCTTGGAAGCGCTCGCCAGAGATCGCAGTTTTCAGCAAGTCCTGATCGACAGATTTCAGAACCGTCAGCATGTCATGGTGTGAAGCGGCTTTTACTTCGCTTAGGATGTTGCGGTTCTTTGCCATGATGGCTGCGCGCTCTTTGGGATAACCGACACCCCGCTCAACTTCGAAGAGCTTGCGGTAACAGTCTTGCAGGTTCAGTTCAGCCGCCCATCCGAAGCCTTTTGCATAGGGCATGGAAATGGCGTTGCCATCATTGATCTGACCGAAAAGGAACGCGTCAGTCGGATCAATCACCAAGCCGCAGATAACGCCTGGCATAGCGTTGCAGCCGAGCATGGAGCCCATACCGGTCCCGCACCCTGTGACGACAAAATCCGCCGCTTGGGAATTCAGCAGAATGCCGGCCAGCAAACCATTCATGATGTAGGTCAGCTGCGTGTTATCCTCGGGGCTATACATCCCGTAATGGTGCACATTGTGTCCCAGCGGTTCGGCCACGGTTTTCAGCGCGTCGTGAACAATCTCGCTCTTCGCGGCCTGACTGTTTTCGATGATGAGTGCGATGTTCATAGGGGGTCCCTTTGATGGTTCTGGTTTCGCCTGCGTCTGGCTTGGCGCGCTTTACATGGTGATACAAAAAAGCCGCGTAAATTTAATTTGGTAACCGGTGTCATAACATCTGCTCCAGAGGCTGACAACCGCATCATTTGCCTCAAATCAGACAGAGCGCGTGGATTCGCGCACGATCAATTCGAGTTGGAAGGATTGCAGTTCTTTGAGGTTCTCAGAGCCGCTTCCGCGCTTCAGCAACAGGTCTGCAGCTGCGCGTCCAACCTCCCGGATAGGCGAACGGACAGTTGTCAGCGGCGGCCAGATGCGCGCGGAAATAGGCGTGTCGTCGAACCCGACGATGGACAAATCTTCCGGAATCCTCAGGCCAGCTTTACGGGCGGCCACATATACACCGACGGCCATTTCATCATTACCCGCAAAAATTGCGGTTGGTCGGTCGCGGCGATTCAGCAAGCGGGTCGCGCTGGAGACGCCGGAATCGAACGTGTAGGCGCCCTCGGCGGTGAGTTCGGGCGCAAGCTCAAGGCCATAGCTCTCCAAACCGCTTCTGAAACCAGACAAGCGCTCATGGGCAGACCGGAATGTTTTGGGACCGTGAATGTGTCCGATACGCTTGTGCCCCAGTTGGGCGAGGTGGGCCGCTGCCATCTCGGCGCCCTGCGCATCGTGCGTACGGATGCTGCGCGACGGAATGTCCAGTTCCAGCGACGCAATGCGAACGTAATCGCACTCTTCTTCGCGCAGGATTTCGGCAAGAGTCTCATCTTCGGAGACAGATGGCGTCAGGATGATGCCGTGAGGCTTGTGCTGCAGGATGAAGGATCTTACCCGTTCACGATAATTGTCTTCGCCACGATCACATGGACGCAAAACGAGCTGAAAAGCCGTGTCGCCCAGCGTATCCAGGATGCCGCGCTGCATATTGACGACATATTGAGGGCTTGGGTTGTCATAGACGAGCCCGATCAGGAAAGACTTGCGGAAGGCGAGGGCACGCGCTTGCGGGTTCGGCGTGAACCCGGTCTCCGCGATGATTTCCTTCACTTTTTTGCGGGTCTCTTCCCGTACAAGCGGCGACTCGTTGATCACGCGTGACACGGTCTTCTTCGAAACACCCGCCATGCGGGCAATGTCGATAATTGTCACCTGAGACCGGTCGCGGGCCGGTTTGGACTCTTGTTCGTCGTCACTCATAGGAAAGCCTTGCTGCCCAGCGAACCTTTTTCACCTGATTTGGAGCAGCTTCAAGTCCCCTTGGCCTTGAGACCGGAATCCAGGGCGTCTTGCGTGGCGGGCTTCATAGTGTCCAGATGCCATTGAGACGGATCAAATTCGCGATATGTCGCGTCCAGTTCCGGATAGCCGCCCACTTGTTCCTGACTGTCGATGATCTGCCCGCGGCCTTCGGCGGTGTCAGCAAGAATGCGCACATCTATGGCATCGCGATCCCAGGGCCGCGCGCCGGCATTCCTGAGAACGTAAGATTCCACCTGTCCAGCAGAGAGAATAGGCAGATCTGTCATAATCGCTGATGGACCGGCCTCGTTCAATTCCGAGGATGAATTGCTCGTATAGCTACCGGCATCTGGCAGGGCTGAACCCCATTGGTCTTGCGCGACATTGCCGGCCATGTGCAATTCCAGCGCCCCATCGCCTCCGATCATCAGCAGGGGAAGGCCGTCACTGGTCGAGGGGCCGGCGCGCATGACATTGCCGACCAAATCCATCCGGCCGGTTTCAGCAGGGACATCTCCCCACTCCAGACCCTGGAGATTGTAGTGCACCCCGCGCTGGCCTGGATTGTAGATGAAATTGTTCACGATCGCGCCGTGAACGCCCCCTTTGAACAGTGGGCTTCTTTCGAAATTGTGTGCGTACAGGTTTCCGTAGATCAGGATGTCGCTCACATTATCGTGGATAAGAGACCCTTTCGAATGCTCGCCCTTGGCGTGGGTCGAATGGGACAGGCCTTCAGCAATGATATTGTTGGTGTAAGCGATTGTATGGGATGTGCCGTCGCGCCATTCGTCGGGCGTGTCGCCGGTGAAACGCGGACCTGATGCCGACAGGTTTTCGTCTGTCGCCCAGCTTAGCGAGCAGTGGTCAACGACCACATTGCTGGCGGAAATCGTTGTAATGGCGTCGATATCCCGACCACTGCGATAGGCCTCACCCAAATCTCCGGGACGAATGCGAAGATGCTGAACGATTATGTCGTCGCCGGTAATCACCATGCCGCCTTTGATCAGCGTTATGCCGGGGGAGGGGGCCGTTTGGCCCGCGATGGTGATATTCGATGTCGCGACATGTAGATTGTCGCCGTTGAGGTCTATGACGCCGCCAACTTCGAACACGATAATCTTCGGCCCTTCAGCCTGCAATGCTTCGCGCAGACTGCCGGGCCCAGCGGAATCCAGATTTGTGACTTTGACAATTTGACCGCCTTTGCCGCCGACAGTTGTGCTTGCTGGACCGAGTGGCCCCATCCAGGGCGCAGCAGGCGTTGCGGCTTCGAATGTTGCAGGCGCAGTCGAGGCAGTTGTTGTCTGCGCAGTCGCGCAACCGGCCAGCGACATGATCGCGAGCAAAGCTAGTGTTCTGGAGGCTGTGTGTTGCGCCATGTCGGATTCCTCGCATTTGTCTGCAGAAATGGCGAGCCAAAAGACGCTGACAGCCTGTTTCCGCTAGAATTTATCATTATGAGGTTTGAAAATGACACCGGTTTCCTATACTGTCCACCCCAGTTCGAACAGGCCGAGGAAAAAGCGTGAGCGTCTTTGAAAATATTGCAAAAAAATTCGTTGAGGCGCGGCTTTCAGCTGGCAGTCTGAGTGAGTATCCGGGAGAGGCGCCTCTTACGTTGTCTGACGCGTATGCGATTCAGGATGAGGCTATAACGCTCTGGCCTGACGCAGTTGCTGGCTGGAAGGTGGGGCGGATCAATGGTGCAGATGTCGAGCGATTCGGAACGGATCGTCTGGCGGGCCCGGTCTTCAACAAACTGATCCGCCATCAGACAGCATCAGAGATGGACAGCCCGGTATTTGCGGAAGGGTTTGCGGCGGTCGAAGGTGAGTGTGTAATCATCGTCGCCGAAGACGCTGATCCGTTGAAAACAGGATACTCTACGCAAGAGGCTATCGCCCTCGTCGGGTCTGTCCATACGGGGGTGGAGATCGCGAGCAGTCCATTCAGCGGTATTAACGATCATGGACCTTTGGTGACTATTTCTGACTTCGGCAACAATTATGGCCTGATCATCGGTGACGAGTTACCGGATTGGGATACACTTGAATTTGATCGCTGGCCATTTGAAACGCTGATTGATGGACAGACAGTCGGCACAGGAGACGCTAGTGGAATTCCGGGGGGGCCGATCGAATCCTTCCGCTTCATGCTGGAGAATTCGGCGCGCCGAGGCATGCCTTTAAAAAAGGGTATGGCAATTACAACCGGTGCGGTGACCGGCGTACACGCTGCGCATGTGGGACAAAAAGCCGTGATTAAAACGCACGATGCGCGTGACATTGATCTGCGATTGTCAGCCGTCGGAAAGTTCGTCGATTCACCGGCCTAGGAAAGCGACCTGTACTGAAACTGCTTGAAGCGGACATGCCCGGTTCCGGCAGACATCAATCCAGGGCGAAGACTCAGAAAGTCATAAGCTGTATTATGGTGGTATCCTGATACCTCCATCTGTACGTCGAACTTCTTCCATCTTTCGCCGGGTAGCCGGGTGAAGAAGGTTACAACGTGATGATCGTTGCGAGCCTTTAAATCAAACTTGGTGAGCCCCGGTTTCAAGTCACCGGGGCGAGCACGCTCCTGGCCGTACCGATGCATGACAAGACCCTCCGGTCCATAACTGATGCCGCAGTACAGGCCCGCATTGTAGAACAAGAGAAGACCTGCGCGCGCACCGGCCTCGAGTTCAATCTGTGTAGTGACTTCGTACGCGCGATCACCAGGGATTACGCAGAGTGGAGACGTATCGGCTGGAGTGCTGCCTTTCGCCGCCAGAGCCAGTCCCGAGCCATTCAGGGAGACACGGCCATATTCTTCAGGAGACGGATTGTAAAATGCCCATTGGGGACCGAGTGATGCAGACGTGAAGTCGTCTGACAGGGGAATACCATGAGGCCGGTGCTCATCGGGCCGGGGCTTGGGGAACGGTCTGGACAAATCACCTCCAAGCGATTCGAACCAACCATCATCTCTCCAACGGATTGGCTCGAGAAGACATTGCCGTCCAAGTGTCCAGAACCCGTTCTCGTAACCGTGTGAGATCATCCACCAATCACCGTTCGGGCCTTCCAGTAATGTCGCATGCCCTCGTGACCACCACGATTCGGACCGGTCAGTGGTTCGAACTTGAGGGTTGTTCGGTGCATGATGCCAAGGTCCTTTCACAGAACGCGACCGCGCCGCAATAACCATATGCCCAGTCGGAGGGCCTGCGGTTCCGCCAACTGCGGTCAACATGTAAAACCAATCGTCCTTCCTCAATATTTTGGGGCCTTCCGGACAAAAGCACTCAACATCCCAGTCTTCAGGATAGCGCCACGGGTCATATACATGTTCAACTTCGCCGACTGTAGACAGTCCGTCTTCGGATAGCTGAATCAAATCGCCATTGGACAAGAAAAGATATCGCTTACCGTCTTCTCCAACGGCGTGGGCAGGATCGATGTGGTCCGGAAGGTTGAGATCAACTGGTTCGCTCCAGGGCCCATCTATACGATCGGCGTGGATGACATAAATGGACTTCCTGTCCGCGCTGCGGGCAGGAATGTATATGAAGTAGCGCTCTTCGTGTTTAACAAGGTCTGGTGCCCATACCGACCCAATGGGGTTGGTTAGCGCTGGACCGACAGGTTGCCAGTTTACGAGATCGTTTGACTGCCAGATGAACAGACCTGGATAAGCATCGAAACTCGAGAATGTTAGATAGTACGTATCCCCATCTTTGATGATGGATGGGTCGGGCCGGTCGCCAGAGAATATTGGATTGAGGAAAGTGCCATCGCCGCGATCTGCTATTCTCTGGTTCTCAAATCCGGCGCCCCATCCCGCCATAGAAGGCGTTGGGCGACTACCGGCATCGGGCCGCGCTCGTCCGGTTGGCTTCGCGCTGCAGGCTCCAGCTGCGATGGATGTGCCAAGGAGCAACAGGCTTTGGCGTCGGGTCAAAAGGTCTTTCATGTTTGTCATCCTGAAAAAATGGCCCCTGCGAAGTCTCGCCGGGGCCATTCAGAACATGCGTCTTGGGAGGAGCGCAATGTCAGAAAAGGTGGTCTGGACTGGCGATACATGTCGGACCGCCAGTCCAATTCAACTACATGCCCCTAGAAAGTGTACCGTGCACCGACCAGGAAGTTCCGTCCGGTGTGGTGATAGAGGGTTGGCAGCTCAAGACGGTCAAAGGTTTGGTGTTCAAACTCATCGGTCAGGTTGATGCCTTCGAAGGTCAGGTCGAGCTGATCAGTGAGCGCATAGCTTACGGACAGATCGACGTTGTAAGTTGAGGCGACGCCGCGCTCTTCGCGACCTTCCGTGCGGCCGGAGCTGCTCGGCGAAGTGGTTTGATAAGGATCGCGGTAAGCACCCGAGATGCGCGCGGAGAAACGATCCGTCTCGTAGTAAAGCGTCATATTGTGGGAAATTTCCGAGAAGTCCCTGATTTCATCAGAGTCTACATATGTCAGGTTGCCCACAAAGCCGGCATTCTGCAACAGGCCTGGCAGGAAGAAGAATGGCTGTTGGTAGACCAGCTCCAATCCCTGAATGGAAGCTTCGCCTCCATTTGCAACCTGGCTGACCGCAACTAGCGGGTCGAGCCCATCTGCGAGGTCTTCGCCCAGTGGGCTGGTGGAAGACGCTACGCCTGCCGGAAGACCAAGTGAGCTGAACGGCACTTCCACGCTGGCAGGTGTCAGGAAGTAGGATTCGACGTCCTTGTAGAAGAGGGACACGGCCAACAGGCTTTCTTCTGCAAAGTACCACTCGGCACTCAGATCGAAAGCGGTCGACCGGTATGGGTCGAGCTCCGGATTGCCGATGTCAAATTCGTAAGGAGGGCCGCTGAACGTATCCAGGCTGCCGCCGGGTGTCAGGTTTCCGAGCGAAGGCCGTGCCATAACTTTGGCAACACCGGCACGGAACTGAACCTGATCATTGGCCTCGAGAACGAGGTTCAAGGAGGGCAGGAAGTCTGTGTACGAATTCTCAACGGTGCGAAGAGCAAGTCCGCCATCTCCCGGAACATAGCCGGACGCTGTGGTGGTCGTTTCAACATAACGGGCCCCTACGTCGCCGCGCAGCAGCATGCCGGAAAGTTCCGTTTCGAAGTCGAGCTGGACGTATCCGCCGAGATCTTCTTCTTCAACAGAGCGGTTGTCCTGCGGGCGAGAGGCGATGTCGCCAGAAATATCCAAAATGCCGCTGAGTGCGATTGCAGCATCCCAATTCGCGCTGATCCAGGACGTGTCGTTTGAGCCATAGTCGAGGCCATTGCCAAATCCAGTGACCAGACCCACCAAATCTCCGCTTACGGTTGGGGATTCTGTAAAGCCGTCGAGATCGGCAACGTTGCCGTCAATACGAATTTCCCGGGTCGAGAAGTCATACTTCTTGAAGCTCAAGCCACCTGACAACGTCAAATTGTTGCTGAAGTCATACTCCAGATCCGCGCGAACGGTCTCAAAGTCATTCTCCGAACCTTGAGGGCGGTTCCGGAATTGTGTGAACAGGAACTCCGACGGGTCGGTTACGTCAGTATTACCGTAGCTGATCGCCGGAAGCTCAAGATTGTTCCGGAAGTCATAGCTGTAGCCTTCGACAGGATTGGCGGCATCGAAGAACACAGTGGCCTGAACCGGATTGTCAAAGTTCGATGACGACTGACCTGCAAAGAACGACCCTCGCAGCTGATCAGAGAAGTCATGCTCTACCTCAATCGTGAACTGATTGAACTCTGTCGTGTAGTAGTCACGGCGATGCTCGCTCCGCATTGGAATGATGCCATTGCTGGCGTCGGCAAGAACGTCCCCTTGCAGATAATCAAGCACGCCATCGCTGTTCACATTGTAGTCCGTGACGGCGATATTATCTGTGTTCGAGCGAACGAAGACCTGCAGGAACTCCTCATCACGCTGAGCGTCGAGTTCTGAGTACAGTCCCTCGATGGTCACAGTTGTCTTGTCGGTCGGTCGGAATTGAACCGCACCCGTCAGACCTGTACGTTCCTGATCATATGTCAGGCGACCGTAGCGAGGGATCCGCGCATAATAGGAGTTCCGCACTTCATCGCATCCCGCAGACAGCGGGTCAGCTCCGATACAGTCAACGCCGTCGACTGAGCGGAATGTGCCGAGATCGTCAAAGCGAACTGATGAGAAGCCCTCTTCGCGGATTGTGCGATCCTGGAACGCCGCAGACAGCAATGCGCCGAACTTGCCATTGTCGCTCTTGTAGGACGCAAGTCCAGCGAGGCGAGGCGAGGTGTCCTCCACGAGGTCATTGTAGAGTGCCTGCCCGGATAGTGAGAAGGTCCAGCCAGCATCATAATCGAGCGGACGGGCGGTCTGCAGTTCCACCACAGCACCGAGCGATCCTTCTTCGATCGAAGCAGATTGCGATTTGCGCACAACGAGCTGGCTAAACAGTTCGGACGCGAACGTGTTGAAGTCAAAAGAGCGGCTTCTGTTTGTCCCGCCAGACGCGTCTGAGCCACCGCCAGTCGCCAGGGCATCCATGCCGTTGATGCGTACGCGTGTGAAATCGCCGGAAAGGCCGCGCACAGTGATACGGCGACCCTCGCCGGCCTGACGATCGATTGCAATGCCCGGAATACGTTGCAGGGATTCTGCAAGGTTCAGGTCAGGGAATGCAGCAATGTCTTCTGCAACGATTGCGTCGACGACCCCAGTCGACTCTTTCTTGAGGTCCAGTGCTTCAGCGAGGGAGTCCCGGAAACCGGTTACCACAACGCTATCAAGCCGACGATCCGTCTCGTCGACGGCTGTTTCTTCAGGTGTTTCCTGTGCATAAGCTATCGACCCGGACAGCAGAAGGCTGGCCAGGGACGCGCCCGCAAGGACTCTGACTCTAGTGGATACCCGCATATTGAATTTTCCTCCCGATAGGTATTTTTATCACCGGAATGACACCGGTGTCAGAAATGGCTTACTGCATTTCCTGCTTATGTTCAAGCCCGACCCGAGATTGAACAAGGCAAAATTAAACCTGTCGTTTAGAGGTTCGCGGATGTTTGACGAGGGCGTATGGTTAGCGTCGGCCCAAATCGCTTGTGCTACATCAGGATTGTAATCACGAGGCAGCCCGTTCTGTGGCTTGCAGAAAGCTTTTCAGCCCTGCCGCCAGTTCTTGCGTGGGTTTCCCGTCTTCTGCCAGCTTTGAAGCAACGGACTCCAGCGAGAAGGCCGCGTCAGAGACTTCCTTGAATCCGAAGCTTCCCGCGCTGCCGGCAATCGAATGGGCCAGTTGGCGGATTTCGCGTAGCACATCCTCTGAATTTTCAATGTCGAAGATCTTCGAAACTTCATCCGGGACAGTTGAGAGATACTCTCGGTATCGGTCCGTGAGCGCACCTATGGGGTCTGTCTCGGGTTCTGGCGCCGATGCGCGCGCTGTCGCATCACAAAGTTCCGCGATCCGGCTATTCAGTTCGGTGATGTCGATTGGCTTAGCGACGTGAGCGTTCATGCCCGCCGCCAGGCAATTGGATATCTGCTCGGGCATCACATTCGCGGTCAGGGCAATGATGGGTATGTTTCTGGCCGGTTCGTCCAATTCGCGGATCATGCGGGTTGCTGTCATACCATCCAGTTCCGGCATCTGAACATCCATGAGAATGACGTCATAATTGCCCCCGGCGCGCAGATCCTCAATTGCTTCTTGGGCGGACTGGAAGACTTCCACGGTGTGACCAAATTTTTTCAGACCCAGTTTCACCAGTTCGAGGTTCATCGGCACGTCGTCGACGGCCATGATCCGCATCTGTTTTGTCTGACCGGGTGACGCCCGTGTGGCGCGTCCCGATACTTCGTCTTGGGACGCTGGTCTGTATGGCAGGATCAATGTCGCGGAGGTTCCTTCGCCCACCGTGCTATCCAGAGTGAGTTCACCGCCCATCAGGCGTGCCAACGACCGGCTGATCGACAAGCCGAGTCCAGTGCCACCATAGACGCGCGTTATACTGTTGTCCGCTTGGCGGAAGCCTTCGAAAACGCTTTCAAGTTTTTCTGCAGGTATACCCGGCCCCGTATCGGTGACAGTCAGATTCAGTGCATCTTCAAGCACGTGGGCGCTGATGTGGATGCTTCCCGATTCTGTAAATTTCGCAGCATTGCTCAGTAGGTTGGTCAAAATCTGCTTGAGTCGAACCTCATCAGTATACAGGGCAATCGTACCGGCCGAAGTCGTTATGGGAACGGTTTTTCCTTCCCGCCCCGCGAGAACAATCTCGATGGTTTCCTGTATCGTGTTTGCAACATCGACTGGGCGATCTTCGAGAACGACCCGCCCGGCTTCAATCTTCGAATAGTCCAATATATCGTTGACGATATCACGGAGCATCCCCCCTGCCGACAACGCGCGTTGAGCGAACAGTTTTTGCTCAGCATTCAGATCTGTCTGGCTGAGCAGTTGTGTGAATCCCAGTATGCCGTTCAGAGGCGTTCGTATCTCGTGGCTCATATTCGACAGGAATTCTGCCTTTGCCTTCTCGGCGGCTTCAGCCTCGGCCCTGGCTTCGGCGAGTGCTGTTTCTCGCTCCTTGCGGTCCGTAATGTCGCGGAAGGTCGAGATAATTTCTACTGGCTTCCCATCGGAGCTGCGAATTATCTTCGGATTGCCCTCAAGCCAGATGATGTTTCCGTCCTTGTCTCGAACACGGAATTCCCTGAGTACGCTCGGATCAACCGAGTTGTTCTCGAATAAATCCCTCGTAACTGAGGACGCGAAATCCTTGTCTTCCGGGATAGTGAAGTCGATGGTTGACAGTCCGATAGCGGTTTCAGAAGTCACGCCGAGAATTTCGCATGATGGCGACGCATAGGTAATGATGCCATCCAGACCGAAGCGAACAATGATGTCGGTAGAGTTGTCAGCAATGGTCCGATAATTTGCCTCACTGCTTGCAAGCGCTTCGATCACCCGTTGCTCATCTGTGATGTCCTTGAATACACCGAAGATGCGCTCAACGTTCCCTTCCCTGTCGGTCAGTATTTCACCGATAGACCGCACACGCCGCTTGTGACCATCGGACTTTCGGATGAGTGTGGCTTCGAATTCCCAGCCTTGGGCATCCGTAATTGCATGTTGGACGAGGTCGCGAATCCGATCACGATCTTCTTTCGCGTAAAATAGAATGGCGTCGCCATACATCGGATTGAACTCTTCCGGCGTAACGCCGTGAATTGCGTAAACTTCCGGAGACCAGGCGACTTCCTGAGTGACGGGATTCAACGTCCAGTGCCCAACGCCGGCCATGCGTTCTGCGAGATGGGCTTTGGCCAGCATTTCCTGTTGTTCCCGCGACTTGTCTCTTAGTCGAGCCCGGGATTTCCGGATTTGTCGCATCAACCGCCGCCGATCCGATGCTGCTGCGCCGATTGCCAACCCCAAAACGGAATTGGTCGCCAGGAACAATTGGAGCGCGAGAATTTGCGCAATCGTGTCCCCTGTCATCAGCGCGAGCGGCCCGGACCCGGCAAGTGTAAAGGGCAGCGCGATGGCCGTGATCATGAGAAGGCCAACTGCTGCGGCTTTCACTCCGCGGCTGAAGGCCAGGAATACCAGCGCGGGCGGCACCAGGAACAGGAATGGATAGGCGCTTTGCGCGAATACGAAGAAAGTCGTCGCGCAAAGCAAACCGAGCTTTGCAACGTACTGAAAGTCTGGCGCATTGGTGCCGTACTTCGAAGAGCGCTCCAGAAGAGACCAGGTGATTGGCGCGAATAGCAAAATGCCAAGGAAGTCCGCAGAAAACCAATTCAATGCCTCGCGCAGGACGAATGCCTCGCCTGTTACCAGTAGACCAATGGCAGCCAATCCAGCAGAAATCGCGCATCCGATGGTCGACCCTGCCACAAGAACTGAAATTCCCGGCAGACTGAAGAAGCGAACGGAAGGCACGCGCTCAAAAACGTAAAGGACGCAGCAGATCTCAGCGAGATTCGCGAGAGTGAGAATGGCGGATCGCGGAATGTCATTGCCTGAAGTCAAGTTCGCGGCGAACAGGCCCATGCCGGTGGCGACAAGGAGCGACAGCCAGTTGGAGCGATGGCTTTTCAGTAGAAGGGCGATCAAGATGGCATTGATCGGCCAGATTGTGGCGATCTGACCTGCGCCTCTTGTGAATTCGATTGCAGCGACTGCGATCACATATGCGAGCATACTAACAGCGAGCGCTCTAACGGTCAGCGATCTAATCGCGCCGGAACCTGTCACGTTCTTCAGGACCAGGTTTCTGGAATGAGGCTGTTCCATCATTTCAGTGGTCTCGGCGACTGCGCCTGACCGAATGTCCCCTCACGAAATGAGCGGCCAGACTGGCATAGACGAAACATAAGCAAAGTGTCCCAAGTCAGGTAGCGTGTATGGTCTTGTTGGATAGTTTCAGATTCGCGTGCTTTCGAAGCAAGTGCTCAAACCATTTCCGGTCTGAAATACCTTCGCGACTCGCCAACCGTCCGTTGCGACCAATATGAATGAAATCGATTGTTGTTTGATAGAGTTAACATCCAGATAGCGTGGCAGATTCGGCAATATAATGCGCCAAAAAGAGGGATAATTGACAGTTTTGCTGCGCTTTCAAGTAGAAGCAAGCTGCCGAGAGGCGTATTGTTCCTAACGGAAATAATTGCCAAGCAAGCACTGAGTGCTCGCGAGCAAACCTTGGCCCGATATCAAGAAGAGGGGACCGTTCTTGATTTTCAAAGCTGTATCCGAGGCGCTCCCATCGCTACGCTCGTATGCGCACTTGCTCATTGAGGACACAGTCGCTGGGGACGAAATCGTCGGTCATGTGTTGAAGGACCTCGTTTACGATGACGAGACGTCCGAGTGCCAGGAAGTAAGCCGAGAGGATTTGTTCCAATCGGTCGATGCGAGATTGCTGAACCACCTGCAGGCGATGAGCGATGGCGGAGCGGCATTGGAAACGTTGCGGGGGCTGACCCTTTATGAGCGAAGATGCCTGTTGCTTACGGCGATTGGCCGGTTTGAACCGTGCCAGGTCGCGCGAATTACCGGGATAAGCCTCGGAACCGTCGAGTATGTTCTCAACCGTGTTCGGCCCATAGTTTCCGCCGCGCGGTGCACAGGCGTGCTGATCATCGAAGATGAGCCGCACATGGCAGAGTTGTTGGGGGTATTGGTTGAGCAGTCCGGACACCACGTGGCTGGCATCGCTCACACGCTGGACGAAGCTGTAGAGCTTGCGCGCTCAAAACAGTTTGAATTGATCCTCTCAGATATTCAGCTGCATCATAGCGAAAGCGGCAAAGACGCCGTCCAGAAGATCTGCTCTTTGGTGGGCTGGCGCATTCCGACGGTTTACATCACTGCGCATCCAGAGCGTGTCTCACCAGAAGAGGCCGCGCAGGCGGATGGTCTGATCTCGAAGCCGTTCGATATCTGGCGTGTTCGCGAAGCGATTGACGGGGCTTTGGGCCGTGCGACGGCCCACCAGCAGGCCGGTTAGTGAGTTTTCGCTCTGGTTCGCCTCCCAAACCAAGGTGCTAGGGGGCGATCGAATCCGATCGTAGATCGCTATTCTTCGCAGCGATCTTAACGCTGACGATGTAGGCCTTTTCATTATCCATATTGGCCAGGATCAGACCCGCCTGATCGCTTGGTATGAGGCGCAGAAAGCCAGCCGCAAAGCCAGCATCCATCTGATCGAAGATACCGGCAGCCTGATCAGGTTTCATGGCTGCATACATCTGGGCCAGATGGTGCAAGTCCTGATTGGCGGTATCAGACATTTTCTGCCAACGGGTGTCCAGCTGCTCCTGAATCTGCTTGAGATCCTCGGCCTGCTGGGCAAGTTCGAGCTTGCGATTACGCAGTTCAATCTCGTCTTGTCTCAAATCGGAGATGCGTTGCTCTATGTCCTTCTGATCCTGCTCCATCGCGGCGGCAAGGTCGCCCGTCAGGCAGACATTCTGGACGCGATCAGATTCATCAACAGTCATGGCCTGCGGGAGCGCCTTGAGCGGGTCGTTCACGGTCGAGGCGCGGTCCGTCGTCGCGAAAGCCTGCGGCAGCCAGCGTGTGCCACCTGCAATCGTGAACAGGACGCCAATGGTGAGAAGGACGTGAGTGCGGCCTTTGCTGTTCATTCCTTCAACCCTCGTAAACCCGTTTGGACTTGCTCATTTGTTCTTCATCGAAAAGGTAGTCTGCGCTGTCGAAGCGTGCCGACGTGCGATCAGCGATAGCTTCGAGCCGTTTCGTCAGCCGTGTGATTTCAGTGATCTTGCCAGATGACGCTTCAAGTGTTTCTCGCAATGTGCTGCGAATGTCGGCATCGGCCGCTTGGATGCGACGTGACAGTTCGCGATCTTTCACTTCCATCGCCGTCTTTAGCTCTTTCAGCTTTTCCGCAGTTTCCTGAGCCTCTTTCATTGTCGCGGCGAGCCGGTTTGCCAAGTCACCGGCCTGAGCTTGCGTTTCGTGCCGCGCAGATGAGACAGCGGCGACAGAATCCGACATTGCCCGGATCGTGGCGCCAAGGCCGTTCTTGGTGTTCTGAAGCGCTTTCAGCCGACGGCTGAGCAGCGCGCAGTAAAGGCATGCTGCGAAGGAAACCAGAAACAGGGCGATGTCGGAGATCTCGAAGGGCATCGGCTTACCTCAGCAGGAATTCAGTGATGAGGACGCCGTGCGACGCCTCCGGGCCAAGGACAACTTCAGATCTCACCGCGAGCTGTTCGCGCATTCGGGGATAAAAGTCAGCGGATTCAAAGTCCGACAGCGTCAGGGCGCGCAAATAACCAACAAAGGCGTCGACCAGCATCGGTTCGGCCTTTTTGACGGCACCCATGTGTTCACTATCGGAAATCACAGACATGTTGATTTTGACATAGCGGGTCGCTGGTTCGTTGCCGATTGTCACGAGAATTTCCTGCAGGTCGACATATACATAATCGTCCATCGCCAACGGCGCGTGTGCGGGGCTGCCTTGCTCGTGATCAGCGCAGGCGAGCACAGTAGGCTCGTCGCCGCCCGACAAAATGAAGACCGTGCCAAATGCGCCAAGCGCGCAGACGACTGCGAGCACACTAAGAGGTACGAGTCCGCCGCCGCTCTTCGGGGCGTCGCCAGGTTCCTTTTCCGGATTCGAAGCCACCAACGCCCCCGATCAAACTATTTGCCGCTGGTTCACGCATATTAAGGGTCGGGTAAAGGAAGCGTTAACAATTTCACGGAAAATATTAACCAAATCGAGAGTCGATGTCGTAAACGGGAAGTACGCATCCATGAAATTGCTGGAAACACTCAAGGCGCTATCGGTCGCGCAGAAACTGGCGCTTGCCGGTTCGGTGGCTGGCGTTGTCATCGCCATGACAATGATGGTGCAGGGTGCAGTCCAACAGCCGAAGGCATTATTGTATTCCGGCCTTGATCCGATGCACACGGGCGAAGTGATTGCAGAGCTCGAAAAGCGCGGCGTGGATTATGAGCTTCGGGGTGAGGCGATCTTCATTCCGCAGTCGGAACGCGACTCTGTTCGCTTCTCGCTTGCAAAGGATGGCCTGCCACAACAATCGGTGCAGGGATACGAATTGTTAGACGATGTGAATGGGTTTTCGATCACATCGGAAATGTATAACGCCGCCTATTGGCGGGCCAAGGAAGGTGAGCTCACGCGAACCATTCTTGCCATTCCCGGCGTTTCATCCGCGCGGGTACACATCGGCGCCAGTTTGCGCTCAGGTTTCTCACGTTCTGGGCCGCCGCAAACAGCATCTGTAACGCTTGTCTCTAACAGCAAGGTCAGCGCCAGCCAGGCTGAAGCCATCCAATACCTTGTGGCGCTGGCTGTGTCTGGTCTGGACCCCGCAGATGTTGCCATCATTGATCCCAAGCGAGGCCTTCTTGCGGGCCCCAATGTAGACCGGATGGAAGAACCGGCGATTGTTGCAGAATCCCAGTCTACCCGTCTCGAACAAAAGATTCTTCGCCTTCTTGAGGCGCGCGTCGGGCCTGGTAATGCGCGAGTCTCGGTATCTGTCGATGTCAATCGCCAGCGCCAGCGCGTGTCCGAAATTGTCTATGATCCAAGCTCACGGGTGATCCGGAATCGGACTACGAATGATGTCAGCGAAGCGAGCGGAGGCGGATCGGCTGGAGTTACCGTTGCCAGTAATCTGCCGCAGGGCGCAGGTGGGCAGGCTGGAGGCTCAAGCACTCTCAAGAACTCGACCGAGAGTGTCGTATACGATGTGAATGAGACCCGCCGGGAAACTGAAACACTGCCCGGCGAGATCGAGCGCATCTCTGTGGCTGTTCTTTTGAACGAACAGGTCCTCGGCTTTGATGCGAATGCGGAGGACTCTGCGCCGCTCATGCGCAGTCTGGTGTCTGATTTCGAACAACTGATCTTGTCGGGAGCCGGCCTAAGCGCAGATCGCGGAGATTCCCTGACGGTAGAGTTGATGCCGTTTCAGGAAATCGAAGTTGAGGAACTCACACCCGCGCCGAGTCTCGTCGAGACTTTGACCGAGCGCTATTTCTGGTCCGGACTTCAGGCCATACTGCTCGGAATTGTGGTTATCGTGCTTGGATTCGGTGTGGTGCGTCCTCTCCTGTCCCAAAGGTCGGCTTCAGTCCTCGATACGACGGCTGACCCGGCGGTCGATGGATCGGGTGTGCTGACGACTGAATCCGTCGACGCGCTGGACTATCTCAAGAGCTATACACGAGAGCGTCAGGATGAGACAGCCAGTCTGTTGGAAGAATGGCTGAACGAAGACCGAAAGGCGCTCGTCAATGAGTGAGTCCCTTTTCGCGAATCTTCCGCGGTTCGACAGTGGAGACCTTCCAGCTGTGCTTGCGGAAGCGCCTGATCCAGTTGTCGCGGAGCCAGAACTTGTTCAGGTGGACGAACTTGAAGATACGCCGGAGCCAGCGGCTCAGATAGATCCAAATGTAGAAGTGTTGCTGAACCGTCTGGCGCAGGAAATTGAACAGGCGAACAAACGGGTCGTGGCTCAAACAGCAGATTGGGTGTCGGCGATCATTGAGCGATTGTTTCCGGAACTATCCAAAGCATTCCTCGCCGAAGAGATCGTGCACCAGATTCCAAACCTGCTTCCTGACACGCCAAACCATGCGGTGTTATCTGCGCCAGCGCCACTCGCGGAGCAGCTCACTGAGATCATCGAGAGCAACCCCCGATTGTCCAACTCATGCATTGTCCAGGTCTCAGAGGATGCGGAGCTCCATGACGTTCAGGTCTCTTGGGAGACTGGAGGACTGTCATTAGAGTTTGATGAGCTTCTGGCCGCCTGCCTCGAACGCCTGCAATCCTACAAAACGCCTCAAAAGGACTTTTAGAGATGGCTATTCCCGAAATGACGCCTTCGGATGAAATTGCGATTGAACAGCAGGAAGACGTCCTTCCTGGTGGTAAGGCCTATCGATCAATCTACAACGTCCCAGTGAACGTGATCGTGTCCATCGGTCAGAAGCGCCTGACGGTGGCAGAAATTCTAGACCTCAAACCCGATTCCGTCATCGCGCTTTCCGCGAAGATAGAAGACCCGGTGTCGCTTTCGGTTGACAACAAACTGATCGCACGTGGCGAACTCATCGAGACTGAAGAAGGCGGGATCGGAGTGAAGATCACGGAGATCGCGGAGGATCCCGATGATAAAGGGACCTGATTTCGTTCCGCGCTTTCTTGGCGGGGTCATTGTATTCTTGTTTCTTTACGCGGTCTCAGGGGCCGCTTTTGCGCAAGAAATAGACCCATCGCAGATACAGGTGCCTGAGGGGCTTCTAACCAATGGTGGGGAAGGGGGGCTGAGCGGGTCAGTCATCCTGCTCCTTGTCCTGGTTACAGTTCTGAGTCTGGCGCCCGGTATCGCCATGATGGCGACCTGTCTGCCATTCATGATCATCGTCTTCTCATTCCTGAGGCAGGCGATTGGCGTTCAACAGGCGCCGCCCAACATGTTGATCATGGCGCTCGCAATGTTTCTCACATTCTTCGTTATGGAGCCGACCTTCATGGAGGCGTGGAACAACGGCATCTCACCTTACATGGATGGTGCCATTGACGAAGGGCAGGCCTGGACCGCCGCAACAGAGCCGTTTCGCGCATTCATGACGGCCCGCGTAGACCCTGAGACCATTCCGGTGCTGGCCGATGCTGTGAATCGTCCGCTGGAAGAGGGCGAAGAACCTTCCTTTGCGCTCTTGTCGACGAGCTTCATGTTGTCAGAGATCAAACATGCGTTTCAGATCGGGTTCGTTATTTTCTTGCCCTTCCTGATCATCGATCTGGTCGTGTCGTCTGTTCTGATGGCGGTTGGTATGATGATGGTGCCTCCGACCGTTGTTTCGCTTCCCTTTAAGGTTGGGTTCATTGTTCTGGCGGATGGCTGGTTGAAGATCACAGAAGCACTTCTGCGAGGGTATGCCGGATGAGTTCGGTTGTTGAAATGAAACAGGGTTCCACGCCACAAGCGGTTGCACGCGCGACCCCTCCGCTGCCGGCCTCGGCGCTCAAGCTTACTCGCGCTCAGAAGGCTGCGGTCGTGATCGCAATGCTTGGTGAGGCTGAGGCGCGGCCGATTGTCGAACGGTTGGATGACCGCACCATGGCGCAAGTCGCAACGGCGCTGGAAACAATCTCCACACTCGCACGCGAAGATTTGATCGAGATTGCTGTCGACTTTCTGAGAGAGCTGCGCGCAGCAAGTGGCTCCTTCTCGGGCGGGCAGGACAAGGCGCGTGAGATCATTGCGAACTTGCTGGACCAGAACCGCTATCAGCAGATCTACGGATCAGAGGAATCTGTCGAATCTGGTGCAGAGGAAGTTGCCACAGATACCTGGCAAAAGCTGGAGCGCCACGATCCACAGAAAGTGGCCGATTATTTCAGCAGCCTCACGCCGAATATCATTGCGCTCATCCTGCGCCGGATCGACGTAGCCGCCGCGTCCGAAATCGTCGGGTTTCTCGAGGAGAACCAGCTCGACCCGGTTGTTGGTCATCTCGTGGAAGATGAAGCGCCAGACGCCGAAATTTACACCGTGCTCGCGCACATGCTGGAAATAGAATTGCTCAACAAAGCCGAGGGCGCGAGCGAGGGAGACGACAGTCATCTGGACGTGATCGGTGAAATGCTCAGCCTCGTGCCAAGTGATCGCCGCGACCGGATTTTGGCATTCCTGAGCAGCACGCATGAGAGCAAACTCAAAAGTATTGAACGGGTCATGTTCACGATCGACAGCTTGCCGGAGATTCTCCCAAGAGAGGTTGTCTCTGTTGTCTTCCGTGAACTGGGTGACGAGTCGATGACGCGGTTGCTCGCGAGTCTTCGGACGAGCGGTGGAGAAGTCACAGACTATCTTCTGAGCAACATTTCATCGCGATTGGCAGACCAATACCGCCTGCAGCTTGAAGATGTCCCGGAAATGTCGCCTGAAAAGGTCGAAAAGGTCCAGCGAGAGTTTCTTCTCTCGCTGATGTCGCTCAAGCGGGATGGCACGATCAAGATCGGCAAGCCTGAAGAGGACTAGGCCGCGTATCGCTGTCTCGGCTTACGCTCAAGCGAGAGCGAATTGTTCGGATTCAGCGAATGATCAGGTCGGCGTGTAGTGCGCCGGCTGTCTTCATCGTCCGGATGATGTCTGCAATTTCCTGGGGTGTCACGCCGAGTGCATTGAGTCCGGCGATCAGTTCGGAAAGCGAGACATTTGGCTCCAGCATGGCGATGTTTTTGCTGCCAGTCTGACCGATCGTGATTTGTGACCGCGGCAGCGCAATCGACTCCCCTCTTGCAAATGGGTTTGGCTGCGACACGACAGGGCTTTCGACGACCTTGATCGAGATGTTGCCCTGAGCAATCGCGACTTTTGAGATCGTGACGTCTTCTCCGAGCACAATCGTTCCAGACTTTTCATCGATCACGATACGTGCGGGAACGGAAACGCTGACTGGAAGGTTTTCGATGTCTGCCAGAATGCGGGAGGGTGAGCCCTGAAGACCGCGAAGGTCAAGATCAACAGTGCCGGGATCGCGAGTGTAAGCAACTTGAGTGCCGTATGCGGTGTTGATCACATCTTCCACGCGCGCAGCCGTTGTGAAGTCGGGATCGCGGAGGGCCAGGGTCAGGCTGTCTCGTTGATTGAAATCATAGCCGATCTCGCGTTCAACACGGGCACCATTCGGGATCGCACCAGCCGTCGGCGTGCCACGCGTTTCCCGCGCCGCCTGAGCTTGAACATCAATACCAGAAACGATGATGCTCCCTTGGGCGACAGCGTAGACTTCGTTGTCCGCGCCTTTGAGCGGGGTGAGGATCAAGGTGCCGCCTTCCAGGCTTTTTGCGTCTCCAATTGATGACACGGAAATGTCGATCGTTGATCCACTCCGTGCGAACGAGGGAAGGGTGGCTGTGACAAGAACAGCTGCGGCATTATTCGGCTTGATGTCCTCGCCCTGCACATTCACGCCAAGGCGCTCAAGCATGTAGGTGAGGGAATCTTCGGTAAATGGAGAATTTCGGACCGAGTCCCCAGTGCCATTCAGACCAACGACGATACCGTATCCGATGAGATCGTTTTGGCGAACGCCTTCGACATCCACGACGTCCCGTATGCGCGTTTGTGCTGTGATATTTGTTGCTGAGGTCAATGCAACGAGACAGGAGAGAGCGAGCGTTTTCCAAAACATCGTGATTAGCCTAGATAGTTCAGGAGTGAGAGTTGCGACAGCCGTGCGGTTATCATGTACGAGGCTTCGAGCGTGGTCTCCAGAGACTGAAGTTCACTTGCCGCTTCATACTGATCGCGGGCAGTCAGATTGTTGAAGGAGGCCGTCAGGATCGTTTCTTCTGCAGCAAGGCTTTCAAGGTCATCTGCAATTCTCTGTTCGAATACACCAAGATCCGCACGAAGATTCGTGATCGCTGTTTCACTCGCGGAGAGTTTGAGCGATGTCGATTCGATTAGGCCGGAGTACCCATTGAGGTTTGCGATGCTTCCATCCGGACCTGAGAGAGACAGAATAGCCAAATTGCGGATCTGCGAGCGAATAGCTTCATGGTCCGCATTCACCCCGTCGGGATCAGAAGTCGTGGTATTGCCTTGATAGATGTTCTGCTGCCAGCCGCCGGTCGGAGAACTGAAATAGTCATCGAGCTGGGTTTCGAAGTCGTTGGCATCAGTTGCCATTTGAGCGATCGCTTCGATGTCAGCTAGCAGTTGATCTGAGCCAGCAAACGGGATGGAAGATGTTGCATCCCCAGCAAACAGGAATCTCTCGCCATAACGCGCGTTCAGCGCCGACATTGTCGTTGAAAGAGCAGCTTTTGCGTCTCGGGAGGCAGTTGCGATTTCCGTTTCATGGCTCCCAACAACTGCACTGAGCATGCTGGCCGCAATACCCGTGGAACTTTCTTGTACGGTTGTGAGGCTGGACTGGACGAGCGAGAGCCTGGCGCTTCGCAGGTCCAGAACCTCCTTCTCGGATGTCAGGTCGGTTAGGGCCTTCTGGCTCAGCATAGCCTTGCCGATTCGACCGGAGAGATGCAGCGTCAAATCTTCATATCGTCCTGTCGTTGCCTCAGTGGACGTCTTTCCGATCTGTGATCTGAGTTCTGAGATGTGCTGGCTCAGCGTGGAGGTCATGAGACCCGAAGATATGGCAAAACGATCCATCCTAGATCTCCATCAATCTTTGCAGCATCTGGTTGGCGATCTCGATTACGCGGGCATTGGCTGCGTAAGCCTGTTCAATCGCCAGAAGATCTTGCATCTGGCTGTCGATATCGACACCTGTCTCGGATAGTTCCGCCTCCATCATCAAATCGTGCTGGGTCGATGCAGCAGAGAGGGCGGTTTCATGTGAAATGCGCGTCTGCCCTGTCATGGAGGCGACATGTGCAACGAGGTCAGTGGCTGAGAAGCTGCCCTGAATGCCATTGGCGTTCATCGACTGGATTGCTGTGAAGGCGTCCGACATCGCGGACAGGATGGAATTGTTGCCAGGAGGACCTTCGCTCGCTGCCCCGATCCCATCGCGAAGCCGCCAGATGCTACCACCCTGAGTGGGGTCGATCTGAGCGTTGATGTCGATACGCCCTGCCAATCCCGGATCGCCGGGAGTGCCAGTGTCTACAAACAGTCCAAATTCACCAGCAACTTTCGTCGGATCGATCGCGTCGTTGGACAGGCGACTAACCAAATCGTTCGCAATCGTATCAAGCTGGGCGCCGAATGCAGGAAGGTCGGCATCACGAAGAGTGAATAGAGCGCCAAACATACCACTTGATACGGCCGCGTAGCTTGAAGCCCCAGGGGTAAGTTCCAAATCGCCGACCATCAGTTTGGACAAAGCACCGTTGTCGACAGTCATGTTTGGTCCGAACGCGTTTCCAGGAGTGAATTCAAGCTGCTTTGCGGTGCCGGCGACCAAGTAGACACCTTCACTCGTGACGACATCTATTGTGCCGCCGTCGCGAGGCACTGCTTCAATAGGAAGGTATTCCGAAATCGTGTCGAGTGCGCGCTGGCGGTCGTCCATCAATGCTGCAGCTTGGGCCGTCGTGCGATCCATACCGGCCAATAAGCCATTGAGTTCTTCAACTTGCTTCAGGGCGGCATTCACGACGTTCACACCATCGGCAATTTCACGATCCGCTTCTGTGCGTTGCTGGGTAACAAGTTGAGAAAGGCCATTCAGCTCGTTCACGACCGAGTTTGCAGCGTCGAGCAACGCTGACAGCTGCGTTCCAGATTCTGGTGACACGACCGCAGCAGATAAGGCGGACTCAAAATTTGATAGCTTGCTGAACAAGCCAGTGCCTTCCGCATCGTCTCCAATTCGCGATGAGAGTACTTGCCAAGTGCTGGCCATCAGACTGGATTGTGCGACGTTGCTCGACAATGTCATACGCTCAGACGTGAGGCCTGAATCTGTCGCGCGGACGACACCGGTAGAGCTGACCCCGCTTGTGCGTCCACCGACTAATGTTTCGCTTAATATGATCGAACGCCGGACATAGCCCGGCGTTGATGCGTTTGCGACATTGGTAGCGACAACGTCGGCCCGCAGGCCTGAGACCTTCAGGCCGGTTTGGGCCGCATTGATGGCGTGGGATATACTCACGGCAGGGCTCGCATTTCAGCTAAGGCGGGCTTAGCGCTTCAGATTGGTCGTTTCCTGAAGCATCTCGTCGACGGTTTGAACGATCTTGGCGCTTGAAGAGTAGGCGCGTTGAGTTTCGATCAGGTCAGTCAATTCCGCTGCAATGTCCGTAGTGGACTCCATCAGTGCATAGCCTTCGATGCTGCCAACCGGTCCCGTACCTGCATCCCACAAGTAGAGGTTTCCACTTTCTGCGGATACGCGGAACGCCTGGCCATCCAGCGCCTTGAGACCGTTCATGTTCGGAACGTCACCGACTGGGATCTGATAGAGAGTGCGGCGGAAGCCGGTGTTGTAAATGGCTTGCAGATAACCATTCTCGTCTATCTCGACGGATTGAAGGTCACCGATGGGCGCGCCATCCTTGCTAACCGAAGTCGGAGAGAAGTTGGCAGAAAGCTGGGTGATGCCGGCGCTGTCATTTGGACGCCCGATGAAAACTTCGACGTTTCCGTGTGGCAGGCTCAAGGTCACTGTGCCGGTCGCGTCGTCATATGTCGCGCCATTGGAAGCAGTTACACCGCCTGTGTCGATACGACCGCCATTGGCAGCACTATCAGCAAAGCTGATTGCCAAGTCGCCGATGGACGTCAGCGGATTACCATTGGCGCTGTCGAAAATTTGGACAGTCCAGTCATTGCTGGATCCGGTAGCAGGAACCGACGGGGTGAATTCAATGGAAAGCGTCTGTGCACGGCCCAGATTATCGAAGTACTCGATGGGTAGTGTGTAGGCTTCTCCCGTGCCGCCAGCTGTGGTGGCGTCAGCGGGCAAATTAATGCCCAGTTCGATACGGGACGTCGGTGAGGCGGTGTATTGGGACGCGGCGATGTTGACCGGCTCCAGGTCAGTACCGCTGTTCCGGCTTACATTACCGATCTCGCCATCGGAGTTGGCTGGCCATCCAAGCAGGAACAGGCCGCTTTGAGTGCGAAGATTTCCGCTTTCGTCAGCATAGAAAGATCCGGTAGGGAGCAGCATCAGGCTGCGTTCGGACGACAGAGAGTTCACGCCTGTATTATCAGTTACCGGAACGAGGCCTCGGCCGGAAACCGCAAGGTCAGTCGCGTTTCCGGTTGAAATCAGGGACCCCGTCGCTGCGATATCCTTGAAGGCAGTTACGCGAACACCGCCAGCAGCGTATGCCGATGATTGTTGTTGCAGCACCATGCTCGAAAAATCGACCTGGCTACGCTTGTAGCCGTAGGTGGATGAGTTGGCGATGTTATCGGAAATGGCGGAAAGACGACTCGAATTCGAGTTCAGCCCCATCACGCCCGCATTCAGGGATGAAGAAATGCTCATGGTCGACTCCTACGACAGATGTATTTCTATCAGTGGAGCGCATTCCTTAATAAGCCGATAACCTTAGTTCTTAACAACCCTACAATCTGAGTTCATCTTTGTTCGGCTGATTTGTCAGGATCACGATTGAGATTCGACGGTTCTGGGATGCAGACGGATCGTCTGGAGCCAGTGGGTCTGTGTCAGCGCGACCGGAAACTTCCTTGAGGCGAGAAGGCCTCATGCCCTTTTCCAGCAGGAGCTTACGGATCATGTTGGCGCGATCAGTCGACAAGTTCCAGTTGTCGTAATTGGCATCCAGTCGATATTGGAGGCTATCAGTATGCCCGACAATCTTGATGTCGTTTCGAAATGCATCGAGAGATCCTGATATCGATGTCAGCAAATCCTGGAGGAGAGGGGTCGGATTGCTACTGCCAACCATAAACAGGGGTGAACTGTCGGAATCGATGATTTCGAGAACCATCCCTTCGGGAGACATTTTTATCATGAGGTGCTCAGAAAGCTGTTTGGCATCCTCATTCAATTCGGCCCGCAGATTTTGAAGGTTTTCGGCGACTTCCTCGGCACTGGCATCCGCCGCAGTGGCGCTGGCTTCCTTCTTCGGCGTGTCAATCGTTACATCGCGCGTGCCGCCCGTTCCCATTTTGGCGTAGGTGTCCTCGGTAAACATTGAAGAGCCATTCAGGCCATCAGACCCACCGCCAGAAATCCGGCTCACCGGAATGGTCGGGTTGAAATAGTCGGCGATGCCCTTGCGTTGTTCCTCTGTCGTTGCATTGAGCAGCCACATGAGCAGGAAGAACGCCATCATCGCAGTCACGAAGTCAGCATAAGCAACTTTCCAGGCGCCGCCATGATGGCCGTCGCCCTGAACCACCTTCTTGCGCTTGATGATGATTGGTTGCGCGTCTGTCGATGCTTTATCGACCATAATCAGTCCTGCCCCGGTGCTCTGGAACACTACTCCTAACAGGCTTGAATCAATTCATGGCTAATCTGGGCGCAGGGTTTCAGACGGTCGTAGTAACCATTCAGCAACCAAATTACTTAATTCCTACCAGACGGAACTGGGTAAATATGTAGGCTTGTTGTGTCGTCTGTGCTGCGAAAGAAGATCGGGGCAGGGGGAGGACTCCCTCCAACGATTCGCCAATGCGAACCCCTTTGGCTCGCCTTGGCGTCTTCCATTGGTCAATGGACACAAGAAGTTTACGGTCAGGTTTCCACGCCGGACCTTATTTCTCGCAAGGTTTTCGCAGGGGCCGATCTGCCGAGCGCGGCCCACGACGTGTTCACTTATGTAAGCCCTGAGCATAATGTCGGACCTGTTGCTGCGGTGACAATCAACTTCGCTGGTGCCCAGAGATATTCTGCCCAGCGTTTGCGACAGGGCGCGTCTAGCCTGAACAATGCCCCTGAATTGTTTCTTCGTCTGATGGCGGAGAGCGCTGCGCGTGCCCTTTGGAAAAGAATGGCTTGTTCTATCTCCAGCGATAGTGATGCCAATACTCCGGCGCAATTGATCGATATTGCCCGTGCGGCAGAGCCATTCGACGCCGATACAACTTACATCAACCTGACCTACAAATTGGGAGATGGAGACGGCGAGGACAGTTGGCTTATTGAAGGTGAAACTACCGCTCCGGAAATTGGAGTCATAGTTCGGTTGTCCGCAATCAAGTCGCTTGCCAAGGCCTTTCAAGAGAATACGGCCAGGCCCAAGTCGCAGGATGATACGGGACGAGGTGTTCTGCGGGAGCGCGTTCGGCATACGACAGTCGTGCTGGATGCAGTGCTGGATTCCATGCGCATGACCATTGGTGAGTGCGCCGAGATAAAGGTCGGGCAAGTCATCTCACTGCCGGGCGCGAAGATGGACAAACTTGATCTGAGCGCCGGTACGGTGAGCGGATCACTGCCGATCAGCCAGGGGGAACTTGGCGCCTGGAAAGGGCAGAGAGCCTTGAAGCTGAAGGCACCCGTGCCTGAGGATGTCATTCGAGAAATTGCCGAAATTTGAGTTTGTCCCCGCCGATGGCGGAGGAATGCAAGGAGTTAGTAAGTGAACGCAATAGCAGGACTTGTCGTCACAGTCGTGATGGTCTTCGGCGGCTACATGCTGGCTGGGGGGCACCTCGATATTATCATGCATTCTCTCCCCTTCGAGATGATGATGATTGGTGGCGCCGCCACGGGCGCATTCCTCGCCGGCAATGATTTGACTACGATCAAACACGCAGGGGGTGATATTGTCGCTGCGTTCTCAGGCCCAAAATGGAAAAAATCCGACTATCAGGATCTCCTCTGCCTGATGCACGAGCTATTGAATGTTCTCAAAAAGAACCCGGTCGACATCGAAGCTCATATCGAAGCTCCTCAAGATTCAGATATCTTTGCGCGCTACCCGAAAATCCTGAAGGACAAGCGCGCGATTGAAATGATTTGCGATACCATTCGCTCAATGATCATGAATTTCGACAACGTTCACCAGGTTGAGGAGCTTCTCGAAAAGCAGCTTGAAAGCCTGATTGAGGAAAAACTTCACGGATCCCACGCGTTGCAGAACATGGCGGATGCACTGCCTGCACTCGGCATTGTTGCGGCTGTTCTTGGTGTGATCAAGACAATGGCATCGATTGACAAACCCCCTGAAGTTCTTGGCGGCATGATCGGCGGCGCGCTTGTTGGTACGTTCCTTGGCGTGTTTCTCGCCTATGGAATTGTTGGCCCTTTCGCGACCCGGGTGAAACATATCCGCCTTGAAGAGCACAATTTCTATTCGATGATCGGCGAAGTTCTGGTGTCGAACCTTCACAAAAATCCGGTGAACATTTGTGTTGAGGTGGCGCGACGCCATGCACCCACCCGTGTGCGCCCTTCTTTCAATGAAGTCGAAGAAGCGATCCGGGGGTTGAAACAAGCCGCGTGACCCGTTCTCGTCTCCCTCTTGTTGTCGGCTTATCCGTCGTGATGAGCATGCCCGCACTTGGGGAGATTTCAGGTGAGACTGGCGTGCATGTGGCGGAAGCAGATCAACTGTCAGAGCATTTTCGCCAGTTCGTTGACGACGCGATTGATGAAGGATTGCTCGCGCCGGCCGGCTCCAACCCGCAGGCGACGCCGGTGTTCCGGGGGCGCCTGGATAGCGCAGAGCCCAGCCGCCCCGTTCCCATGTCGACAGGATGTACTGCTGAAACCGATCTGGATTTCGCGCCGTACATAAGCCTGAGCAGCTATGAGGACTTCTTGCATTGGCGAGCGCAGAAGCTTTCGGATCAGGAGTCTATACGCCCAATCGAGATGGCGATGGCCTACATCACGATTGGGTTGTTTGCTGAAGCCCGGCTTCAACTCGCTGATCTTGAAGGACAGAATGCTGAACTGCTCCGAGACTTCTCTTATTTTCTGGAAGAGGGGCGGGTCACTCGGATCGACGCACTCAATCAGGCTGCGGAGTGCAACCCTTCGGCGGCAATCTGGCAATCTTTGGCGAAGGTCACGATGCTAGATCCGGACGGGGTCTCACAGCTGAATGCCAGTCTGACTCTCTACCGAAAACTACCTTGGTATCTTAAGATACGCTTCGCTGCGATGGCTGTGCCCGCTCTGGACCAGATGGGGGAGCCCTTGCTGGCCGAGAAAATGATGGCGGATTTCACTGCGGAACAGATTGCGCGCTCGCCGCGCTTGTCGCTGAACCAGGCCATTCTTGACATGTACAAGGGCGGACTGGTTGCGGATGAGGGCTTACGACCATTCCTGAGAAACTCTGATCTGAGGTCGGTTGCGGCGGCTGCTTTGTTGAAGCATGGATTTCCCATCGAAACCGAAGTCCAGAATGAAGTTGTCGGCAACATTGTCGAGAATGTGCAGCGCATGCCGGATGGCCAGAACATCCGTACGAATTTGCGGGCTATGCTGGATCGTCCTGCTGAAATCACGGATTACGAAACGATCTCACGACTGGCGTCCCTGCCGACGCTTCAGGAACCGGAGACGAGACAACTTCTCAGCGCGCAATTGGTGAGAAGGCTGGAGGCGGACTTTTCAAAGGACGACCATTTTTTCAAGGTTGCCGCAATGAGTGCGACGTTCCTGAATCGTGATCTGTTGGGAGAGAGCGAAGAGGCAGCAGAAGTGCTGAAGTCCGCCACTGTCGTCGCTGCGGATCTCGGTCTGGTGAATGTGGTGAATGAGTTCGCCAACGATATCAAACAGGATGATGATCTGGCCTCGAAACGCGCGGAAATGGCATTCCGGATGTTTGACGTGACAGCACTTCGGAATCTTTCCGGAACAGACCCGAATAATACTGACGTGACCCGACTAGCCGCGATGAGCGCAATCATGGCGCGGGATACGATGTGGCTTCAGACTCTGGTTTCCAAAGTTTCTCTCGACGCAGCGACTCTTGTGGATCTCATCGAATGCGATGCGGTGTATGGCGACTGGGTTCTGCCAGAGAACTTCTATGTCGCTGCTGAACAGATCACGGACGAACAATACATAGCGCGCGCTCAAGCTGTGCTTGCTCTGCGGGCGCGAGGTTCAGCCACGGGTTCACGAAAGATCCATCTGAACGAAATTCCGGAGAATCTTCAGCTGATCAGTCAGCTCCTTGATTCGACAATTGGAGGTGCTCTCTAGTGTCCAATGCAATTTATGCCACCTTGACGCGCCAAGACGGTCTGCTTCGAGAAATGCAGGTTATCGCGAACAATGTCGCAAACTCCAGCACAACTGGTTACAAATCAAATCACGCCATCTTTGCCGAGCATATTGCTGCGGTAAATGGAGAAGGCGACAGCGTCTCCATGGGTAGCTTGTCGGGCCATTCGCACGATCTGTCACAAGGAGCGATGAAGCATACCGGCGGACAGTTCGATCTAGCGATTCATGGCGAGGGGTTCTTTGTCCTGGAAACTCCAGCAGGTGAGCGGCTTACGCGTGCAGGGGCGTTCCAACTTTCCGCGGACGGAAATCTCGTCGATGCTTTTGGTAATCAGGTCATGGGCGCTGGCGGCGGAGCCATTGCTATTCCCGAAGAGGTTACACGCATCTCCGTTGCGCCAGACGGAACTATTTCGTCAGGCCAGGAAATTTTGGGTCAGATCGGTGTGGTAACTGCGAACGGACAGATCGCTCAAGAGGGCGGTACCATGTTTGTGGCCGCTGAGGGCTATGAGCAGGTCGAAGAGCCAAATGTAATTCAAGGTGCATTGGAACAATCCAATGTGTCTTCGATTCTCGAGATTTCGAGACTGATTGAAGTCCAGCGCGCTTACGAGGCGGGGCAAAGCCTGATCGAAAAAGAAGACGAGCGGATCAATCAACTGATCAAGACAATGCGGCAGCTCTAGAGCTTTCGCAAATTGAGGGGAATGAGATGAAATCATTGCAAATCGCCGCGACAGGGATGGCCGCTCAGCAATTGCGAGTGGAGGTGATCTCCAACAACATTGCCAATATGAGCACGGCTGCTTATCGACCGCGTACGGCTGAATTTTCGGATCTCATGTATCAACAGCATTTGACCCCGGGGACAATCACATCCCAAGTGGGAACGGTCGTGCCCGCAGGTATTCAGCTCGGCACAGGCGTGAAGCCATCCTCAGTGTCAATGGAGATTACTCAAGGCGGCCTTCGGGAAACCAGCTCAGAGCTCGACCTTGCGATCGACGGTACAGGATTCTTTGAGGTTACGCTGCCGTCTGGCGAGTCCGCCTATACACGTGATGGTAAGCTGAACCGCAGTCCGGACGGGGAGATCGTAACGATGGATGGATTCCCGCTCGCAGATGGAATTGTCATTCCGGAAGAGGCGCGCAGCATATCCATCAGTCGCGATGGGGAAGTGGTCGCATACTTTGATGGTGAGTCTGATGGTCAGCCTATAGGCAATATTTCGTTGGTTCGTTTCATCAACGAAAAAGGTCTTGAGGCGATGGGTGACAACATGTTTCGACAGACAGAGGCATCGGGTCCACCAAACCAATTGGTCGCGGGTACGGAGGGTATGGGCCTGATTCGACAAGGCTACCTGGAGGAATCTGGTGTAGATGTGGTTCAGGAAATTTCTGAGCTCATCGAGGCTCAGCGCGGATATGAGCTGAACTCCAAAGTGATCACAGCCGCCGACGAAATGCTCGCGGCGACAACAAGGTTGAGGTAACAGAATGATACCAGCAATAGCATTGGGCCTCGGGCTTGCTGCGCACATGATTGGGGCGTCAGCTTCTGTCGCGACTGAAGTGATACGGGCAGGGGACACCGTCACTGCTGCGAACATCTCTACTGAAACCGGCAGTATGGTGTCATCGGATAATCCACTTATTGGCCGCGAAGTTCGGCGTACTGTCTATGTCGGACAAGAGCTCAGCCTGGACGATACCCAGCCCGCGCGATTGGTGCGGCGTAATCAGGTCGTGACGGTAAAGTTCGTCAGCGGTGCGCTAGAGATCGCTACCACGGGACGAGCCATGAGCGAGGCGACAGAAGGAGACAGCGTTTCCATTCTGAACCTCAACTCGAAGAAGATCGTAAGCGGAATAGTGCAATCAGACGGATGGGTACTTGTTCAATGAAGATGACATTCACTCTGACTGCGGCGGCCCTCAGCGTTACCGCCTGTGCTTCGATCCCTTCCGCAGACGCGGAGTTCGACATGACGACACCCACGGTTGTGCCGATGGTGCATCAGCCCGTCGCTGAACCGGTAGGTACGGATGATGCGTCCCTCTGGACGACGTCTCCAAATGCCTTGCTGAGCATGCGTCGGGCAAAGGCTGTCGGCGATCTTCTGACGGTTGTTGTAGAAATGGATGACCGGGCAAGTCTCCAAAGTTCGCTATCGAGAAATCGGAATAGTAGTGCGGATATGAATGTCGATGCCCTGTTCGGCCTGCCAGAGTGGGCAAATGGTGTGCTGCCCGGCGGGGCTTCCCTGTCTCCTGGTGTAGACTATAGCCGTGGTTCATCTCTCGATGGCAGCGGGGCGATGAACCGGGCCGAGAGTATTGCTTTCACATTGGCGGCACGCGTTGTTGCAATGGAGCCTAATGGAAACCTGGTCATTCAGGGCTACCAGCAAACCCGGGTGAGCAATGAGTTGAGGATGTTGACCGTCAGCGGTGTAATTCGCGCACAGGACATTACACGGACAAATACGGTGTCCTACGAGAAAATCGCGGAAGCCCAGATTTCCTATCTGAATACGGGTGACGCAACATCCGTTCCGCAACAAAGGGTAGGGCAGAAAGTGCTCGACCGGGTTATCCCGTTCTAGGAAGACGCCATGAAACAGATAGTTCCGTCCATCGTTGCGTTGCTGGCCATTGTTGCGGGTGGGGGAACGGCGCATTTCCTGACATCAGGTTCAGATGCGAAGCCGGCTGCGGCCGCCCAAAAAGACGATAAGCATGCGGAGCCGAAGAAGCAAAAGAAGGCTCACGGCAAGACAGACAAGCACGGGAAATCCGACGGTTCGGAAGTAACCTATTACAAGTTTTCGCGTGAGTTTGTCGTGCCAATGATCGAAAACGATCGTGTGCAGAGTCTCGTAATCCTGAACCTCAACCTCGAAGTCGATACGTCGATCTCTCAGGAACTGTTCTCGAAAGAGCCGGTCTTGCGGGACAACATCATGACGACACTGGTCAAGTTGAGCAGTGGGGGTCGCACGCTCAATTCGATTACTGACGTCGACAATTATGAAACGCTTCGAGCCATGATTCTCACGAACCTACAGAATGAGGTTCCGGAGGGAATACGAAACGTACTGATACTGGATATGGCTCGGCAGGATCTTTAAAGGTTCGAGAGGTCGTCAGCCTTCGTCCCGGTACTTCGTCACACTGTATAGGTCGGCCGATAGGTGGGAAGAGGTTCCGAACCGGAGCGTCCCATTCTCGCTTCCAACTTCAGTGATTGTTGTGATCAGCTGAGGCGCACCAAGGCTGATGTACTCGCTGCCGCTGTAATAATCTATGGAGAACTCGAACAGCTCATCTTCAGTGATCGATTCGCCAGTATTTGTTTGTCCATTCCAAGTATGCACGCTGTCTTCAGTGTCGAGTTGTTCGGACCATATCAGTTCACCATCGGAATTTCGGACAGTCAGATATGCACTGTCGGCACTTTCAGGCGCATTTGTCAGATACCTAATTTCAGTGCCTGAGTAAGGCACCCAGGATGACTCGATCGTGACTGTTTCTCCCAGCCATTCACTTGCAAACATCGTGTGCAAGTCGCCGATCAATGATGAGATGCTGCCCAGGCTGGAGTTCGTTTGAACTTGCTGTTCGAGAGACGAGAAGGTGGCCAACTGATCGACGAACTGGGTCGAATCCATGGGAGACAGCGGGTCCTGATTCTGCACTTGTGCCGTGAGCAGTTTGATGAAGTTTGTGAACTCTTCGCCAAATTGCTGAGTGGCGGCTGAACTGTTCGTTGTCTGCTGGGCAGATTGGGTAGAAGTCGTGTTGGTGACGGTGCTCATGATCTTTGTCTCTTAAACCCGTATGTCCAGGCTAGTTGTGGCTGACGTGTCTGCCCGCGTTGCTGGTTCGCGGTTTAGAAGAGGTGCGTCCGAGCGTTCCATCTCTTCCTCTGGCGTAGTCAGATTTGACGACTCCCAGTTTCGGGCGTTCTGTTGTTGCTGCGTTTTCTCTTGGAACGTCATATCGCTTCCAGATAAGCCATGTTGTTCCAATGTCGCGACCAGGTCTGGATGGAATGCCCGTATCCGGCGAATGGCTTCAGCGGAATCGGCCGTAACTACCACATGCTGCAGACCTTGAGAGTCAAACTTGAACTCCAGCGATACCCTACCGAGTTCGGGCGGATCCAACTGAATTCGGATTCGAGAATTTTGTGTGTCTGATGAGAGTTCCTGAGAGATGATGCTCGCAATATCGTCAGGAACTGCGACGTAGTTCGTCGTAGCAGGTGGCGGCTGAACGGCGGTCTGTATTGACGGCGTAGCCACCAAAGTTGGGCTTGAAGTCGCGCCGGCAGTCGCCCCTAGGGACGATATAGCGGACGCGTCGCTTGGTCTTGGCTGGGTTTCAATGACCGCATCCGGATGAGCCTTCGCCGCCGTGATTTGAGTGGCTGCTCCGGACGCTTCAGACTTCAATGCGTGTTCTGGTTGGACCATAGAAGAGGGATCTTCCACTGGCGGTATGGCCTGCTTTTCCGTTGATCCAGCCCTTGGCGCGCTAGCGACGTTCTCTATCTCCACGCCGGCGATTTCAGGTTTGGTTTGCTGTTCCGAACTTGAACTGGTGGAACGAACGAGCGTTGCGTTGTCTTGATCGACTTCGAGCATATGTCCGCTGCGAGAAGTGACAGCGGCTTCCGATGCTTCGGATGGAGCTGCCTCACCAACTTGGTCTGCAGTTGTTACTTTGCCGGACGAGGAGTTGGGTGAAATCAACAAGGGCTGATTCGACTCAGCGTCAATTTCCACGACTGCAGTTTCACGGCTGGATATCGTGGAGGTGGGATGCTTTGGCTCGGTTGGACCTGCCGCCGCCCTCTCCGCTCCGAGCGCATTGTTCAGGGCGCTTAGCTCAGTCAACTCAACAGCTTCTGAATCCGCAGAAGCTGGCAGATCTATCTCTGCATCGCCAGTCGCGCCGGTCGTTGGTTCCGTCGGGTCTAAATCAAGAAACTGGTGTGATGTCTGATCACTCAAGGGCCCAAAAGGTTGAGCCACAACCTGGAGATTGTCTGAAGTTTCTTCATCAATATCTTCGTATGAGAGTGTTGAGAGCGCCTCCAGGAATTCCTTCGCAAATCCGCCTTCGACCGGAGCGGGCCTCGTCTCGTCATGGCCACTTTTTTCGGCCGCAGACAAACGTTCCAAGCTAAGGAAAGGCGTCATTCGTTAATCCAGATTAGCTATCTTTTAACCCTAATTGCCTCACCAGTGGTAAATTAAGATTTAAGTTGCGGGGGATTCCGCGCGATTGTTCCAGCCAGAAGGGGAGCCGGTTCATGACGACTATTCAGGGGCAAGGAGGCTTTCCTTTGCCTGTTGCAGCCAGTCAATCCGGCGCGCCAACATCCAGCGCGGACGAGCTGATCGATGTAGGAAAGCGGTTCGAACAGCTGCTGTGGGCAGAAATGCTGAGCCACACTGGCTTGGAGAAAGCCTTCACGCAATCAGGTGGGGAGGCGGCGTCGGCATTTTCTCGCATGATCGTCGAATCCATCGCTGAAGATCTGGCCGAGTCTCATCCATTGGGGTTGAACGCGACCGGAGTAGCGCAACTTTCGTCTACTATGGGGAATGGGGATGAGTGAAATAGTAGCTGCCGAAGCCGCTTTGTCTCGTCTGGAGACGGTCCTGGCCACAGAGCGCGTAGCGTTGATGTCTGGTCAAATTCACCAAGTAGCCGATCTGATGCCTGAAAAGATGGAGGCAACTCAGGCCGTCGACGCACTGATTTCAAGTGAGCATTCTGCGCTCGGTCGGGAGCGCATCAGGACCCGCTTGAAAGGTATCACCGCGGCCGCAATTGAGAACGCTCAGCATTTCAAAGCGGCGCAGAATGGACTCCGTAGCCTTGCCGCCCGCATCGGAAATATGGCGCAGGATTCTTACGTTGGAGCCTACTCCTCCAATGGTTTGCAGACGCCGTTTACCAAGGCGACAGGAAATTATCTAAAGAAGGCATGATGATTAACTGATTGTACACGGCTCCTGTATACTCAAGTACAGCGAACCAAGATGGGTTGCGGGGAATCCCGACGTCAGGACGACGTAAGATCGAACCTAGGCAGCGCTAAGCCGCTCGCCTGACGCAAATGGGGTACATTCAAATGTCCAGTATTCTGACTAACAATAGTGCGATGGTTGCGCTGCAGACTCTGCGCAACATCAACAGCAACCTTGAAACCGTTCAATCCGAGATTTCGACCGGTAAGAAAGTTGCTACCGCCAAAGACAACGCCGCCATCTGGGCTATCTCGACGGTCATGTCGACCGACGTTGAGAGCTTCAACCAGATCACGGACTCTCTGAACAAGGGTTCTTCCACCGTAGGCGTGGCCCGTGCTGCTTCCGAGCAGGTCACCGAGCTTCTTCAGGACATGAAGAACCTGATCGTGTCCGCTCAGGAAGATCTGAATGCTGACGACCGCGCAAAGATCCAGACGGATATTGATGCGAAGCGGACCGCAATCAGCAACATCGTGAACGCCGCTCAGTTCAACGGTCAAAACCTCCTGCAAGGCACCGAGAGCATCTCTATCCTCGCATCGCTTGACCGTGGATCTGATGGCTCTGTCTCTGCAACCTCTATCACTGTTGCTCGCCAGGATCTGCAGACAACGGCAGCTGTCGATGCGGCTGCGAAGGAAGCAACTGATGCAGGTTATGTTTCGACTGCAGACTCAGCTACAGACACCACTGTAAATCTGTCTAGCGGTGATGCAGGTTTCATGTCCACGGCTCAGTCTGGCAATATCACCGATGGTAACGATGCAGACATTACGCTCGACGCCGGTACAGTTACGACGGGTGATGAGTTCACCATCAATGTTGGTGGCTCCGATTACACCTACACCGCGCTGGAAGGTGACACAGCCAATGATGTTGCTGCAGGCCTCAAAACGCTGATCGACGCAGGTAGCATTGCCAACCTCACCGTCACGGTCACCCCAGGCGCAGATCCTGCCTCTGATGATGCGACCATTAATCTGGCCGCTGCTGGCGGAAACGTGACCTTTGACGAAACTGGTCTGGCATCTGAGACGACTCAAGGCGTCATCTCCGATGGTGATACGATCGATGTTACACTCGCTGGTGGCACAATCACCGCTGGTGATACGTTCACGATCAATGTGGGTGATGCAGAGTATACCTACACTGCCGTCGACGGTGACACCAACAATGACGTTGCCGCTGGTCTTAAAACCCTGATTGATGCTGGCAGCATCTCTGATCTTGTCGTTACTGTGACTGATGCAGGGGATCCAACTTCTGATGCTGCGACGATCTCGCTTGAGGCCGACGGTGGCGACGTAAACGTCAGCCTGGCTGGTCTTGGGTCTCAGAACGCAGCTGTTGCGGCAGGCGGTCTTGGCGCGATTGCTGACCTCAGCGTTGCAACGGCTGAAGATGCCACGACGGCTCTGAATACGATCGAAGACCTGCTTGATACGGCGATCAATGCTGCGACGTCATTTGGTTCTGCGCAGACGCAGATCGAAGGTCAGGGTGAATTTGTTCAGACACTGATCGACTCCATGACATCCGGCATCGGCGCCATGGTTGACGCAGACATCGAGGCGGCTTCCGCCAAGCTTCAGGCCCTGCAGGTTCAGCAGCAGCTCGGCGTCCAGGCGCTGTCGATTGCGAATTCGAACCCGCAGACACTCCTGTCGCTGTTCAGATAATTCTAACCGGACCCGGGCGCACACCAGTGCCCGGGTTCACCCAGTACCAAGCATAGAGAGGGTGTATGCAACAACTGGCTTACAAGGCATACGGCGAAGTAACGAGCCGTACCGCCAACACCGGACAGATTGAATACACCTTGTTTGAGGAGATCACTCAGGCCCTCAAAGCGGTTGATGCCGAAGGCCACCCCCAGCCGACCATCTGGGCAGACGCCATTGATCGCAATATGAAGCTCTGGCAAATTCTTTCCACGGATATCGTGAGTGACGAGAATCAGCTGGACCCGACGCTCAAGCGCAATCTGATTGCCCTGGCGGAATCTGTTCGCCGCATCAGTTATCACGTTCTTTCTCGCAAAGCAGAGTTGTCCGAACTCATCGAGATTAACGAAATCATCATGCAGGGGCTGTCTGGTCAGGGATCAGCAACAGCAAGCGTGGCGGCAGAATAATGTCTGGACTCGTATTGAAACTCGCAGCGGGTGAACGTTTCGTCGTAAACGGAGCTACGCTCGAAAATGGCGATAAGCCCTCGACGGTGCGGGTGGTCGACGATGATGCTCGTATTCTCCGTTGTCGCGATGCGTTGCGACCTGCGGATGTTGATACGCCAACCAAGCGCATATACTACGCCATCCAGCTGATCATTACCGGTGATCTTCAGGAGGAGGAAGTTCTGCCTGCGATCATCGAAGAGTGCGGTCGATTGGAAGACGTGTTCGGAACAATCGATAGAAAACTGATTGCTGTTTTGCGCTCGATGCTTGGCCGGGGTAATTTCTATTCGGCTCTTTGCCATTTGCGAAATGTCATTGCCATTGAGGCGGAGCTGCTGAAACATGCGAGCAGCCGCCAGTCGGCTGAACCCCACGCCCGGGTCGCCTGACATGGTGTATCAGCCGGTCATTCCCCTGGCAGGCTATGGCGGATGGAAATTCTTGGAATCCACCTTTGACAAGCAGCTCGAGGGCTATACGGATTCAGCCGGTGTAAAAAACGACCGCGCCTACTTCGAAGATAAGATGTCTTCGCCGATTTCGATGGAAGATTTTCTTTCGGATAAGCGGCTATTGAGAATTTCGCTCACCGCGTTCGATCTTGGTGGAGAAGAGTGGAAAGTTGGTTTCATTCGCCACGTCATGGAAGAGTATGCTGATCCCGAGAGCACCTTCCTCAAGCGGTTGAACAATCAGTCCTATACAAACTTTGCGACAACGTTCGGATTGAATGACGGGATGATCTCTCTGTCGGCCGACACGATTTCGACATTGGCGGACGATTTTGAGCTTGCGGGCTTTCGCTCAGCCGTAGGCGAGGTCGACAACAACATGAAGCTCAGCCTGAACTATCAGGCAAAGATTGGTGAATTGGTTCGTGAAGGGTCCAGCGACTCGGCAAATCTCTACCGGATTCTCGGCGATGTTCCCGTTCGCACCATGTTGGAAACTGCACTAAACCTGCCCACGTCCTGGCAAGAGCTAGACGTCGACCGCCAAGCCGAGATCCTTAAAGAACGGATGCTGAGTGTTTTCTCGATAAGCAGGGTTACGGACATTACAAATGAGGACGTTGTGGAAAAGGCGATACAGCGGTTCCACACGATGGACTCGATCCTGACTGGTCAGGAATCTCTGTCTTCCGGCTCTGTCGCGCTAACGCTGTTGAACAATGCTGCCGGCTTTGGTTCGTCTGCCAGTCAGAACTTATTTCTCAGTATCGTATCGAGCGGTTAGTCTGACTTGCTTTCGGGCTGAGGGGACTCGCCCAGAAGAGAGCTGAGCCTCAAGAATGCGTCCGGAATATCCGCCGGATTTTTCTCTGAAACGAAAGCGTCCAGATCCGGATAGAGTCGGATCGCTCGATCGCCTGCAGCGTCATGACCCTTTTCATAAATATTGGCGCGCAGCATCGGAGCAATCTCCTCAAATAGTGCGACGGTGCGCCGGTAGTCTTTCAGCGTCAGGTTTTCCTCGGGCGTGGCGGCGTCTGGCAGGCACCGAGAGACGCTGCGCAAGACGTCTATCGCGGGATAGCGACCACGTTCTGATATTTCTCGCGATAGAATGATATGCCCGTCCAACACGCCGCGAACCATATCTGCAACCGGTTCTTCCATGTCGGACCCCGCTACGAGCACTGAGAAAATTGCCGTGATGTCACCACACCCGTGCGGGCCGGGTCCGGTGCGCTCCGCGATTTCTGCAATCGCGCGCACTGTTGACGGTGGGAAGGCGTTGAGCGCCGGTGTTTCACCTGCCGCCAGAGAGACTTCCCGGTGTGCTTCGGCGAAGCGCGTAATCGAGTCGAACAGGAACAGGACCTGATGCCCCTCGTCACGGAAATGCTCAGCTGTCGCGATTGCGCACAAGGCAGCCCGTTTCTTGGCGCCGGGCGGATCATTCGCTGTCGCAGCCACAATGACCGTTCGGGACAGGATGGATGCAGGCAGGGTTTTCTGCACGAATTCGTTCACTTCGCGGCTGCGCTCGCCAATGAGTGCGATCACCACGCGGCCGGCTTTCACGCCCGCAGCCAGCGAGCCGAGAAAGGTTGATTTTCCTACGCCAGATCCTGCGAACAGGCCGAGGCGTTGGCCCTGGCAGATTGGCAGGAGGGTATCAGTGATCATCCATCCGGTGGACAATCGGTTGCCGAGGCTTTTCCGACTGGTGTTGGGCGGAGGCGGCGCGCGCAGCGTCCGGCGTGCCGTGTTGGGAGCCGGAGGCACACTCTCCAGTCCGGGTGATACGCCCCGATAGTCGATGATCTTGCCAAGCCAATGATCGCCGGGGTCGACATAGGCTTCCTGCTCCAGAAATGTCCGGTCTCCGATGCGGATGGCGTCGGACTCACCGTAGAGCATGGCTTTGACGTGCTCTCCCGTTACCGAGAGGACTTCGCCAAAAACTTCCCCCTGGCGGGTTTGAACGCGGATCTCATTGCCGAGCCTGGCGAATTCACTGATGCCCGCAATTTGGACGAGACCCGGAGTCACCTCCGTTACCGTGCCCCAGATTCGGTACAATCGATCCGGAAAATTGGGTGTCTCTCGCAACAAGTAAACAGATCCCGCTCATTCGTTAACCATTTCTTCAAGTTAGAACGGCTAATTTTCTAAACAGTTAATTAAGGGTGATTCCGTGTCGATTCTTAATCTGGACGTTCTGAGTGTCTACAGCGCTATGGCCCGCCACGCGGCGGAAAGCCAAAAGGTGTCTGCAACCAATATTGCGCACGCCGATGACCCGGGCTTTAAGGCCACCCAGGTAGAATCCTTCCAGGACTTTCTGGCGCGTGCTGCTGCAGGAACAGCAGACGAAACGGATCCCGTATTTCGGACGTTCCAGAAAGAGATCGCGAATTCACCGAACGGAAATTCGGTCAATCTCGAAGTTGAAATGTTCAAGGCTGCCGAAGCGCAGGGGCAGCACGAGATGGCTTTGTCTGTTTACACAAAGTCGCTGGACCTGTTGCGGACCGCAATTGGCAGGAAGGGGTAAGTCATGGACTCGTTGAAAGCCACGATGTTGCAGGCTGTGTCTGGCATGCAGCTGCAGTCAAAACGTATCGACATCACGTCGCAGAACGTCTCGAACGCTGATACGCCCGGGTATCGCCGGAAGGTGCTGACCATTGAGCAGGCCCCATCATCCGGTAGCGCGTTCATGCAGACACGCGTCGATCTGGATGAGAGCGAAGGCGAGCGCCGATACGATCCAGCCAGTCCGATGTCTGATGCCGAGGGTTATGTCACGTCGTCGAACGTATCGCTTGTGACCGAAATGGCTGACATGCGTGAAGCAAATCGCAGCTATGAGGCGAACCTCAATTCGTTCCGTCAGGCGCGAAGCATGTACCAATCACTTCTTGATGTTCTCAGGCGCTAAGGGGAGGGCAGAATGTCCAATGTAAGTTTCAGCGCATATGCAGCGCTTGGCTCGGTTCAGCCTACGAAGACACCGGAAAAGCCGGCGCAAGCTGAAGAGGGAAAGTCGTCGGGGCTCGCCGAGGGGTTCTCTACGTTCAAGGCTGCGCTACAGGATGCCGAGCAGGCCGCGATGCAGACGGCCGTGTCTGGCGCTGATCCCCATGCGATGGTGGAAGCGCTGGCGCAGGCGGAACTTGTTCTGGATGCAGCCGTGACGGTGCGCGACAAGGTCGTTGAAGCCTATCAGGAATTGCTCCGGATGCCGGTCTGATCAGGACAGGCAGAGATGACCGAACTTGCCATCTTTGAAGTCTTGCGCGGAGCGCTGTGGGCGGCGGCGATGATGGCTCTGCCAATCCTCGCCGTTACATTGGTATTGGGTTTCGTGATTGGCTTGCTTCAGGCGCTTACCTCCATTCAGGAAATGACACTGACCTTCGTTCCCAAGATTCTGGCTGTGGTCGTCGTGTTCTTCCTGACGCTTGGCTACATGACCCGTATTTGCCTCGATTTTTTCAATAATACTGTCCTTCCGATGATCTCCCGATAGGGGCACCATGCCGACTTCACGCTTTTTCGACCTTTCGAAACCGACCGCCGTCATCGCCATCGGCCTGATGATGGTGATTCTGGTGATGGTCTTGCCGGTTCCGGCCTGGATAATGGACATTGGCCTGACCGCATCATTCGCCTTTGCGATTTTGATCTTCACGACGAGTATCTTCATCGAGAAGCCGCTGGACTTTTCATCATTTCCCAGTGTCTTGCTGGCCAGTCTCGTACTTCGTCTGGCGCTCAACGTCTCCTCCACCAAACTGATCATCAGTGAAGGGCATACCGGTACGAATGCGGCGGGAGGGGTCATCGAAGGGTTCGCCATGTTCATCATGGGCGGAAATCTGTTCGTCGGATTGGTTGTGTTTGCGGTTCTGGTAATTGTGAACTTCATGGTCATCACAAAAGGTGCTGGTCGCATGGCGGAAGTCGGGGCGCGCTTTGCCTTGGATGCTATGCCAGGCAAGCAAATGGCGATCGATTCCGATCTTGCCGTGGGCGCCATCAGCCATGAAGAAGCGCGCAATCGCCGCCAAAAGGAACAGGAAGAAGCGTCCTTCCTCGGATCTCTCGATGGTGCCTCAAAATTCGTGAAGGGCGACGCAATAGCAGGGCTGTTGATTACGGCGCTGAATCTGGTGGCCGGTATTGGCTTCGGAATTGTCGCCCATGGACTCAGCTTCACCCAGGCGCTCAGCAACTATTCCATTCTCACCGTTGGTGACGGTCTTGTCTCCCAGATTCCGGCCGTGATCGTTTCGGTTTCCGCTGCGTTGCTTCTCGCCAAGGGGCGTGAAGACGGCGCCATTGATCTTGCGCTTGGCGCGCAATTGGGCGGCAACGCCACGTCCCTGATGATTGTTGCCGGCATTCTCGGCGCGTTTGCGCTCTTCCCCGGCCTTCCATTCATCCCGTTCATGCTGGCTGCCGCTGCCTTCGCCACGGCCTCCTTCTACATTCGCAGTCGCGAACGCGAAAAGGCCGCGCAAGCTGAAGCGGAAGAAGTTGAGGCCCCACAAACCAGCCTCGTGATAGGAGACTCCATCCACTCTGATGAAATTCATCTGGAAGTCGCTCCGGACCTTGTCGGCATGGTGCTTCAAGGGGCAGGGGGCTTCGAAAGCCGCATCGACAAGATTCGCCGTTACATTGCGGAGGAATACGGCTTCGTCCTTCCGTCGATCCGCATGACGGACAATCCGACCTTGAGCAAGAACGAATACCGAATTCGAATTCAAGGTGTGCGTGTTGATAGCGGGCTTGTGCGCCCCGGCTCACTGCTGGCTTTGATGGAAGATTCCCAGCTGCCGCATTTGCAAGGCGAAAAGGTCAAGGAACCGGTTTACAAGGCCGCCGCGCGCTGGCTGCCGAGCACAAAGAAGCAGGAGCTTGCTGCTTCAGGTATTCCGGCGATCGAGCCTACGGAAGTGTTGGCGACCCATATGCTCGAAGTTATTCAGGCCAACTTTACCCTCGTCTTTACGCGTATGGTCTTGCTCGACACGCTGGATGCGCTGACACACATCAGCGACACGGAGCGCGCGGCCTCCAACCGCCGGTTCCTCGACGAGTACATACCAGGGAAGGTTACGCCGGAATTGCTCCTTTCGGTCTTGCGCCTTCTACTCGAAGAGCGCGTTTCAATCCGAAATCTGTTCCTGATCGTGGAGACCATCGCGGAAGTGAAGTCGCAATCCAGTGCGCCTTCTCGCATTGTGGAGCTTGTGCGCCAACGACTTGGATTCCAGATCGTTGATCGTTTGCAGGATGGCCAAGGGCGCCTGCCCCTGCTGCAGCTCTCTACAAACTGGGAGCAGAAATTCAATGAGCACGAGATATCTCGCGAAGACGGTGGGTCTGACATAGCATTGCCGCCGGAAATGTTTGGCGAGCTGACGGCAGCCGTGCAGGCCAAGCTGAATGAGATGGCGCAGAAGGGGGTTGTTGCATCGGTAGCGACCTCTTCCCGTCGTCGTCGGTTCTTGCAGACCGTGCTCGCCAGCAAGGGCGTGCGTAACGCTGTGCTGGCCTATGAAGAGATCGGGTCCAAAAGCAAGCCGTATATCGTCGGCGTGGTGTGATGCTGGAGCAGCTGCCATTTGGGCCGCAGCTTTCCGCTTGGATCATCATGTTCATGTTGATCGTAGGCAGGTTGACCTTCGTCGTCTTTCTCATGCCCGGTATCGGCGATCAAACTGTTCCAGCGCGCGTTCGCTTGTCCCTTCTTTTGGGGGCGGCGATGCTGTTTGCAATGTCAGGACTTGTCAGTCCACCAACCGATTTATCCATCGGAAATTTTGTTGGGTTGTTGGGCGCGGAGATTATCATTGGCCTGGGCCTTGGCGTCCTGTTGAGAACGACAATCTGGATTCTCAACATGGCGGGTGCGTTGATTGCGCAGTCCATCGGCCTGTCCCAGATGCTGGGTATCGCTCTGGATACAGAGGCGCAAACAGTCACATCGAACCTACTCGCTTTGGCAGGTGCTGTCCTGCTCTTGTCGGCTGACTACCATGTCAGCGTGTTCGTTCGCATGGCTGAAGTGTATTCCGAAATTCCCGTTGGCGCACTGGCTCAGTTCGATCAAGGTTTCGTCATTGACGGCATGCTGAATGCTGTAAAGTTCGCTGTATTGATCGCTTGGCCTTTCGTGGCGATCAACTTGCTCTACAACATCTCACTGGGCTTCATCAACAAGGCCTTGCCGTCCCTCATGGTGGCGTTTGTGGGCGCCCCCTTCATGATCGGTGCGGGGTTTGTCTTGTTGGCCATATCAATATCAACAATACTGATGGTCTGGATGGATCGCGTGTCCGGTTCTATAGGGTGGTGGTGAGGTGAGGCATGGCTGAAGATCAGTCTGGTGGTGGAGAAAAGGAGTTTGAAGCCACTGAACAGCGGCGCAGGGAAGCGCGCCGTGAAGGTAATATTCCTCAGTCCAAGGAAGCGAATACGTTCGCCCTCTTTGCAGGAATCGTAATTTCCGCAATCGTCTTCAGCGCGATTGTTGCCGGTGCAATGTTCAACGAGTTCTCGTCTCTCATGTACCATGCCGATAGTTACGCATCGGATGTCTTCACGTCAGACGGCAGCGCTACGCGCAGCTGGCTTGTGCGGATCCTAGTCTCGCTGACGCCCATCTTTGCCATTCTCGTTGCGCTCGTGCTCGGGACATTGATTATTCAGCAAGCGGTCGCTTTTTCCTTCAAGAAAATCAAACCCGAGTTCAACAAGATATCGCCCGCCGAGAACTTGAAGAAGAAGTATGGTGCGAAAGGAATTCTCGATTTCCTCAAAGACATGGCGAAGATGCTGTTCGCGGGCGGTTTGGCCGCGGTATTCCTGTATGGATTTGCTCAGCATTACTACGCCAGCAGTGCGGTAGAACTTGGGCAGTTCTTCAATTTCACATTCAGCCAAGTGCTTACCCTGTTCCTGATCTTCGGCGCCTTTCAGTTCGCCTTGGCCGCGATTGACCTTCCGCTGCAGCGTCAGCTGCATGCGAACAAGCTGAAAATGAGCCGTGAAGAAATCAAGAAAGAGCAGAAGCAAAGTGAAGGCGACCCTCAGCTCAAGCAGAAGCGTCGTGAAAAAGCATCCAGCATGAGTCGTAACCAGATGATGCAGAATGTGAAGACTGCGACCGTCGTCATGGTGAACCCAGAGCACTATGCCGTCGCACTCAAATGGGATCCGGAAGGCGACCGCGCTCCCGTCTGCGTGGCCAAGGGTGTTGATCACCTCGCCGCCAAGATTCGTGAAACAGCAATTGCCAATGACGTTCCAATCTACCGGGATCCGCCTTCGACCCGCTCAATCTATCGACTTGTGGACATTGATGAAGAAATCCACCCGGATCATTTTGCAGCCGTGGCTGCTGCGATCAGTTTTGTTGACCGGGTCCGGAAAGAGGGGCGGGGGTCTTGATGTTGAAGGCCGATCAAACACTCTCCAGGATAGTCGCCCTGAAACGCCAGAAGGCGGAGCAATCCCTCGCTCTAATGCAGGCATCGCTTCGGCAATCACGAGAGAAACTGGTGGAGTTGGAAACCGAGCTCGCCCGCGCGAACGATATTGGGCTGGACTTTGAAATGTTGAAGCTCGCGAACCAGAACGGTCACATCCGACGAATGCTTCACGACATGGAGCGAGTGCGCGGCGAAATTGCTATCATTGAAGGCCGACTGGAAGACGCCAGAGAGGCGCTAAAGCAGATTTTGATGTCGGAAGACGAGTTATCACGAATAAACGTGGCGAGACGTTCAGCGTAAAGCTCTTCTACGCGGCATGCGAGTCAAGCAAGCCGGACTCCACCCGATTCCGCCCATTGCTCTTGGCAAGGTAGAGCTTCTTGTCGGCCTGTTCTATCAGGTCCGCACTCGACGTGCCCGGGCTGAAACGGGCGAGGCCAAATGAGGCCGTGATGTCTCCAATTGGTGTCTTCGTCCCTTTCAGAACCAATCGGCGTTCGCTCATCTGAACCCGGATTCGATCAATCAGCTGTGTCGCCGCCGTAAGGTTCGTCGCCGGCAGGATAATGGCGAACTCTTCACCGCCATAGCGGGCCACCAGATCCTGCCCTTTGATATTGCTCGTGATGACAGAGGCAAAGATCTTCAGGATCTCATCTCCGACCCGATGGCCAAATGTGTCGTTTACACGTTTGAAGTGATCGAGGTCTGCAATCGCGAGGCACAGTTCGGATTGTTGTTTTGACGCGGAGTCGATCTCTGCGGACAGGCGCATGTCAAAGGCGCGGCGATTGTAGATCTTTGTCAGAGGGTCGCGCAGGCTCTCATTCCGAACGGTTTCCAGTTCTTTCTGAAGACGTTCGATCTGTCGTTTTGATTCCTGCAACCCTTCAATAAGATGATGGCTCTGTTCACTCATGCGCTGGTTCTCGGACAGCAGACGCGTGATAGCGGCGGACACAGGCGCAGTAGAGTCCGAGTTCGAAACCGCTTGCTGGATTTGTTTCAGGGCGAGTTCAAATTGGTCGCTATTTTCTACGCCGGTCCCAACCAGGTCCAGGACGCTGGATAATTGCTGTTCGACTTCACGGCCGATGCCTTCGCGTTTTTCGGCATCATCGCTGCCACCGAGGTGCATATTATAAACTTGGTCGATTTCGTACTGGCTGAAGGAACCGCGTTCCAGCATTTCATTGACAGCGATGACGACGCTTTCGTCAGATTGCGCAGCATAGGCGTACATCAGGGCAAAAGTATTCGGCAGGGGCGGTGTGCCATATTCAGTTATCAGCTCGCAGGCCGAATTTGCATGAGCATATGACTTCGCAAATGCCTGCTGATGTTCCGGGCATTGAAATACAGGCGTTTTACTATCGCTCATTTTCTGGAACCGTCCCCATCGGTTACTGCCAATCGAATGGAAACTTACATGAGTGATGTTCAAATATAGTTAAATTGACTTGCTAACCCTTACAAATACTGGCGATCCCGGCGCGATTCGAACGCGCGACCTACAGATTAGGAATGGTTCCCAGCGCTCTGCGCTGGACTACTCTGAACTACGTAACACCTTATTTTTTCTGTGAATTTGTGAAACTTGATCCGTGGGGAGCACGTTGAAATACGCCCTGTTTCGAGTTCAAATGGTTCCCCCATGGTTCCCCGAATCGGCCGGAGTAACAGATGCAGAAACTGACCAAGCGAGTAGTAGATAGTATTCGGCCTAGCGGCGCCGACAAGAAGATCTTCGACAGCCAGCTCCCCGGCTTTCATGTGAGAGTTAAGCCGAGTGGAACAAAGAGTTACGCATTGAAGTATCGGGTGGCAGGACGCCAGCGAAACGTCACCATCGGACGACACGGAGTGATCACGCCTGACCAGGCGAGGATGGAAGCCTTCCGTCTTCTTGCGACGATTTCAGAAGGTGATGATCCATCAGCGATTCGCAAGGCCGCTTTCAGGGACCCGACACTGGCCCAGCTCTGGGAAGAGTATCTCGAACGCCACGCGCTGCCGCGCAAGGCACCAAGCTCCATCAGGGAGGATCGGGGGCTCTGGCGTCTCTATATTGGACCCGCACTCGGATACCTGAAGGTCAATGCCATCAATCGAAACGACATTTCCAGATTGCACGATTCAAAACGGCATCAGCCCGCTTGCGCAAACCACATTTTGTGCCTGCTTTCGAAGATGATGAATCTTGCGATCGAGTGGGAATATCGATCGGACAATCCTTGCCGCGGCATCAAGAAGTTTCATGAAGAACCTCGCAACCGGTTCCTGAGCACGGAAGAACGAGACCGGCTGACCCGAGCGCTTCACGAGGAACCAGACCAAGCGAGTGCGATCGCGATCTGGCTGTGCCGGTTTACCGGCGCAAGGAAGGGGGAAGTATTGCAAGCGCGCTGGGAACAATTCGATCTCGATGCGAAGATCCCGGTCTGGCAAATTCCCGCGACATATACCAAGCAGAGACGCGTCAACCGAAAGCCTCTGTCCCGCCCGGCAGTGGTCTTGTTGTCGGAATGGAAGAAGGTCTGTCCGCAATCGTCCGCAGGATGGGTCATACCAGGCAAGGATCCCGAGAAACGGAGATCAGACCTCAATGGTCCGTGGCGCCGTATTCGTGATCGGGCAGGGCTCGTGGACGTCCGCATGCACGACCTCCGGCACGATTTTGCATCAATCGCCGTGGCACAGGGCGCGTCTCTTGAAATCATCGGCCGGTATCTTGGTCATGCCTCGATCCAGACAACCCAGCGGTACGCGCACCTTCTGGACGATCCGTTGCATGCGATGGCTGAACTGATCGGAGAAGCCCTGTGACGGAACGCCCAAGACAGGGAATGCTTGTACCGACCATTCCCCTCACTGATCTATTCGAGCAGCTACGCAACGAGACCATCGAGACTCCGGAATCCGCTTCAGCGAAGGCCAGCTTGAAGCGGATATGGAAAGACTTTGCGCCAATCCAGGTAGTTCAGAAGCCCTGCGATGATGAAGGCTGGATAGAGATCGAATTTCCAGGATTGGTGAACTTCGAGAAAGCTTTCGAGGCAGTTCGTCTTGCACAAGAATTGCTGGAAAGTGGGTATGTACCTGACGTAGCTCCACAGAAGTACGGTCGCAAATGGCGCTCTCGGCTGAGGCGCATCCGGCACGAACTCAAGATTTTGCTCCTTCACAAGGTCTATCTGAGAAGTTGGGAAATCTCGGGCCACTCAGATCTACTGGATTGCCGGGTTGTCATTCCGATGGCGTTGCTGGAGCATCAAGGCTTCCTGATAGATGATGACTGGCACTCTGGTAGATTTGGCAGCCTGAACTTTTACAATCTCCAAATCCATCGACATGACCTGCTTGGCTCGACACGAAAAGATCATCCTGCGGCACCGGAAAGTAAATTGCCGGCTCGTCTCACGGAAAAGCTGCTTCGCCGGTCTTTGACGCGTGAAAGGCCGGAACTCATTCATCGAGTATCCGCTGAATACGCCATCCTGCACAACCTCTTGAATTACCAGCCTTCAACATTTGATCTCGATGCGGCGGGCGCAATCTATGCCGAGCCCTATCGTGCCGGACAGAAGAAGAGAGGAAGAAAGTCGAGACTGGAGCAGACCAGAGAGTTCTTCCTGCAAATGGTCGATGAAGGACTTTCAGGCATGACGCTTACCTCTGCAATCGACCAGTTTCAACGCCGGTGGGAAGAGGAGCACGATACCAAGGTCGCACCATATCTGGAATATGAGTCAATTCGGAATCACCTCGTTGAGCTTGGTTATTGGGATGACGGCTCCTGGAACATGGAGCTGATCATGAGGGAAAAGGACAATCTGGGTCTGTAGTGAATATTGCAGGTTTATATTAACCGGAATTATTCCCGCTATGAAATTCTGGTTTCCAAAGCACTCTTGTCTCATCCTTTTTTTAGACAGGAGATTCAGGATGAAAATTCGTTTACTGATCAATACGCAAGAGGCGGCGGAGAGGACTGGATTGTCTCCACGGACCCTGGAGACACTTCGGCTGCGAGGCGGCGGGCCTGCGTTCATAAAGCTTGGGCGCTCGGTTCGCTACGAGCTTTCTGCACTGGAAGCGTGGATCGATGCCAACCGTTCGGCATCGACGAGTGAATATCATGCATAATAGCAAGCAGAAGAAGAAAATCGGCCGTGCCTGGCGGGAGATCCTTGTCAGGATAATGACGCATTTGCCACGTGCTCAACGCATAGTGCTCAAGGAGCTGGTGTCCATGGGAAATCAGCGTGGCTATTGCTGGCCGTCGATCAAGACTCTGGCGGAGCAAACGGGCTACTGTCAAAAAACTGTTCAGAGGGCCTTGAAGGATCTTGTGCGGAAGAAGCTCATTCGTCGTCGAAGAAAGGTTCGCTCGGATGGTAGTCAAAGTGTATATGAGATTGCGATCACCTTGCCACTTGGTGTCCAGTGCACTGGACATGGCCGGCCCTCAGAGGTGGACAGAATGTCCGGGCTTAAAGAAAACTATCAAAACAAATCTAAAGCCGTGACATGCGAGGTCCGCTCTCTCGAAGATGACCTTCTGAAACTCTTTGACCGAGTTATTGATGAGAAGTCCCATCCGGAACTGTTGAGCCTGTATGAGGTGACCTCATGGCTGTTTGATAGACTGGATGAACCGTGGCCACAATTGAAGAGCCTGATTCTGAGCCGGGCTATTGAGCTGCGGGACGAGTTGCACCAATCCGGCAAGAAACTTCATTCATGGTCTCAGCTTGTTGATCGACTTGGTGCTCGAAGGAGCGGTCGGGTCAGCGAACCGGGTTCGCCAGTTCCAGGCCGAAACGGCAAAGGGCGGTTCGGTGAAAATGCGGCTCGGCTCGGTATCAACAGCAGTGATCCAAGACTGGCCATGCTCCTTTCGGAATTTCGGATAGAGCAGAAGGGCGTCAGCATCCGGCTTGTCACCGAGTCCCCATCGGCTGCTAGCCAACTCGTGCAGGACTACTTCGGCATTCTCCGAAAGTCTGCGCGCGATCATGGAACTGAAATCGCGGTCGTACACCGCGACAAGATCATCTTCTCGACGGGAGGCCGTTGAGTGGCATGGCAATCTGAAGTGCGGGATGCGGGCTTGTGCCCGCATTCGGTTCACCCAGGCGGTCAAAGGCTGCGCGCAGCAGCTTGTTCGCGCGGCAGCAAAAATCGCTATGAGTATGGCGAGGGCGTCCGGGCTCCGGAACTTGCGGGTCCTGTCCGGCGAGGTGGCCATGCGGGCAAGCAAAGCGCGCAAGCGATTTTCAGTACCGGGCCCGGAAAGAAGGGTTGCGCAACAAGGGAGGAGTTTGCGGAGGTTCCATCCTCCTGTGTAGATATGTACAACTCAGCGAGACACCTTGTTTAATCGCCGGATGGGGGAAAGGAAGGTGGTCTCATTGACAAGTGATCAACGCGAAATCCGGCGCAAACTTCGGATTCTAGAGCATGCCGAGAAGATCGGAAATGTCAGCATGATGTGCCGGTATTTCGGCATAAGGCGAGTCAGCTTTTACCGATGGCGCAAAGCCTATTCCGATTGCAGCGACACGGGATTGTCGAACCGCAGGTCATATCTCTGTTCAATGTCCAGAAGGGGGTTCTGTTCGAGGCGAGTGATCATACGCCACTCTGAAGCCGATATGGTTTGTACCGAGTCCGGTCTCTTGAGGTTGTCTTGCAGCGGGGCGGTAGCGGCGACAGTAATTCGCGGCACACAAAAAGCTGCCCCCTTTGATGACTCTGGAGGTCGGTTCGGAAGTCTTTGTGTCGCCGCTGTCGTCCACAGGCAAATCATCAGAACTACGCCGATCGCTGGCGTGATGGGGTAAGTACAGGTCGGCCGTCCATTCCCACACGTTGCCGAGCATGTCGTAAAGCCCGTTTTCGTTGGGCGCAAAACACCCGACGGGCGCGACGTCGGTGAAGCCGTCATCTGCCGTGTTGACTAACGGGAAGATACCTTGCCACGTATTCGCATTTGAGGGCGGCGCAGCCCCGAAGTCTGCATTGGAACGGCTGCCAAGGGCTGCATATTCCCATTCAGCCTCGCTTGGCAGTCTACCGCCGGCCCAGGCGGCGTACTCGGCGGCATCCTGATAAGAAATTTGAGTGACGGGGTGGGAAGGTTTCGCCGCTTTCTCATCTGGACCATGCGGGTATCGCCAATTGGCCCCAGGCGTGAACGCCCACCAGTTGGCGTTGCGCAGCGAGCTATCGGGATCCGGCTTAAAAACTGCGCCACCGGGTGCCATGAGCTCGCGATACTCCGGGTGGGCTTTGAGCATGGCCTCGTCGACTTCATCGTCATCGAGCCCGCGTTCAGCGACTGTGACGTAGCCTGTTTCGCCCACAAACGTTTCGAACTCCGCCACTGTCACTTCCGTGGGGTCGATCCAGAAGCCGGACACGGTCATTCCGGTAGCGTTAGTCTCTTCACGGTATGTTTGATTGCTCCCCATAAGAAACTGCCCGCCCTCGATCCAGACGGGTGCCAGATCTTTTGCGCAGGTCTCAGGACTGTCGGCGCTCGCTTGCGCCGTCGCTGTCAGGAGCGCGGCGGGCAGCAAGTGGCCGACAAGCCTGAAGTTCCAAGAAGTTCCGTTGCGAATGCGGGAATAAATGCCCATGCTTTCAGACACTCCTGAAGCCGAAACACTCTGTCAATTGTCTGGCTATGCCGCACTCATGGTCAATCGAGCGTCGGCATGGAAAACTGGTTGCTCTGCGGCTTGCTTTTCGGCCAGCGTGTCGAGATCGTTTTCAGCCGGGTAAAGAACCGAATCCCTTCCGGCCCGTGCATGTGATGGTCCCCGAACAGTGAGCGTTTCCAGCCGCCAAATGAGTGGTAGGCGACGGGTACTGGAATTGGAACGTTCACGCCAACCATGCCGGCGGAAATCTGGCGCGTGAACTGCCGTGCCGCTTCGCCGCTTCCGGTGTAGATGACGGCGCCGTTGCCAAACTCGTGCGCGTTGACGAGATCGATCGCATCTTCAAGCGTATCGCTCCGGACAATGCTCAGGACTGGACCGAAAATCTCCTCGCTGTGTACGCGCATTTGAGCGCTGACATTGTCCAGAAGCGAGGGGCCGATGAAATAGCCGCCAGAGGTGTCGCTGCTAAATGCGGAGCGGCCGTCAACGATGACAGATGCGCCTTCGTTGCTGCCGATTCCAACATAGGATGACACTTTTTCCAGATGCGCCGCGGAAATCAGCGGTCCCATATCCGACGACGCAACATTCCCTGGTCCGACCTTGAGGTCCGCGATGCGTTTTTGCAGAGCGGCACGCAGTCTGTCTGCGACCTCGTCGCCAACGGTCACTGCGACTGAAATCGCCATGCAGCGCTCGCCCGCTGAGCCGTAGGCTGCGCCCATGAGCGCGTCTGCGGCCTCGTAGATATCGGCATCGGGCATGACGACCATATGGTTCTTCGCGCCGCCTAGCGCCTGAACCCGCTTTCCGGCGGCCGATGAACGCGCGTAGATGTACTCGGCCACGGGGGTGGAGCCGACAAAGCTGATGGCTTTCACGTCTGAATGATCGATCAGAGCGTCCACAGCAACCTTGTTGCCGTTCACGACATTGAAGACGCCTTCCGGCAGGCCTGCCTCGGACAGCAGTTCGGCCAGGAAAAGGGCTGCGGACGGGGTTTTCTCGCTCGGTTTCAGGATGAATGTGTTGCCGCAGGCGATGGCGATCGGAAACATCCACATCGGCACCATGGCGGGGAAGTTGAAAGGCGTAATACCGGCGCACACGCCGAGTGGATACCGCAGACCGTAGCTGTCCACGCCAGTGCCAACATCTTCGGAGGCGCGGCCGGTCAGCAGGTTTGGAATGCCCGTCACATATTCGACCACCTCAAGTCCGCGTGTGACTTCGCCGAGAGCGTCCGAATGGACCTTGCCATGTTCGGACGTGATCAGCGCAGCAATCTCTTCCTGATGCTTTTCGAGCAGATCCCGGAAGCGGAACATTACTCGGGCGCGGCGGATGGGTGTTGTTTCAGACCAGCCGGGAAAGGCTGCTTTAGCGGAAGCGACCGCCGCATCGACGTCATTCAGCGTTGCAAGGGCTACGGAGGCCGTTTGCTTTCCGGTCGCTGGGTCCACGATGGGCTGCGCATTGTCGGAAGGTGCCGCCGTCAGGCCGCCGTGGATATAGTGCGATAAGATTTTCAATTGAATCTCCCGTGTCGGGCTGTGGGGCGACGAATTATTTCGCCAGCAGAACGTAAAAGCCGATTGTGATGATGACGATGATGAGGCCAGTCACCTTGGCGTAGCGCCAGGGCGTTATGTCGACGTCCTCGGTGTACTGAGGCTGGTAGATTGTCTTCGCGGGTGAAAATGCGCTGATCGCCAACATGGAAACAACAGAAGCGACAAACACGGCTGCCAGAAGGTGGAGGAAGTGAATGTCGTATGGGGTGTTGAAGACCGTCTTGAGGAAGGCTTGAACGGGGGCCTCGAATGCGAAGACCAGCAGGAAGAAAGCAATCGGCCCGGCAACCAGCACGATCTTGGCGGCGAGGGCCGAGGTCTTGCGGGTCAGAAAGCCGAGCAGGATGACCGCCAGCATGGGGCCGAAGAAGGTCGCGTTGATCTTCTGCAGGTAGTTGTAGAGGCTGCCGGACGTGTCGATCAGCGGTGCGGCCAGCATTGCGGCGAGCGCCAGGATGATGCTGCAGACGCGGCCTGAGAACACGATCTGTTTGCCGGTCGCCTCGCGGTTGAAGAGGGCGTGATAGATGCCTTCGCTAAATAGCGTGGCGGAACTGTTGAGAACACTGTTGAAGGTCGATAGGACCGCGCCGACCATGACGGCAGCGAAGAAGCCAACCAGCCAGCCGGGCAGCACTTCCTTGACCAGCATTGGGTAGGCCTGGAGGTAGTCGTCCTGACCGAGTTGATCCTTGAACAAGTAGAATGCGATGATTCCGGGCAGGACGACTATGGCGGGTCCGAGCAGTTTGAAGCCTGCGGCGATCAGGACGCCTTTTTGACCTTCGGCGAGGCTCTTCGCGCCGAGTGCGCGCTGGACGATCGACTGGTTGGTACACCAGAAGAATATCTGGTTCACGATCATGCCCGTGAAAAGCACAGCGAATGGCAAGAAGGAGCCCGGCTCGTCGCCGGTGATGTCGAACTTTTCTTCCTCTGCAGTGTAGACGGTCTCAAGACCGTTGAGCGGATTGCCCTGACCAATCATGGCCAGTGCGAGCACAGGGATGAGGAGGCCAGCGGCAAGGAAGCCAATGCCATTTACCGTGTCGGAAATCGCGACGGCACGCAGGCCGCCGAAGATAGCATAAAGCGAACCGAGCGCGCCGATCCCCCAGACCAGTATCCACTTCGTCTGGGTCGGCGTCAGCGACGTCTTCTCAGAAATCTCGAACAGGCTGTCGATGCCGGTTGCGCCGAACAACAGCACGACGGGAAGGATTGCGACAACATAGGAAAAGAGAAAGATGAGGGTAGCGATTGTCCGCGTCTGCCCGTCATAGCGGGCCTTCAGGAATTGCGGGATCGTCGCAAATCCGCTCTTCAGGTAGCGAGGGAGAAAGTAGAGAGCCATGAGAACCATTGCGAGTGCGGCGGTCGTCTCCCAGGCTGTGACTGCGAAAGTGTGATTGAAGGCGTCGCCATTGAGGCCAATGAGATGTTCTGTAGACAGGTTTGTCAGCATCAAGGAGCCGGCGATCATCCAGGCTGACAACGACCGCCCACCGAGAAAATATGCGTCCGAGCTATCCATCCGGTGGTTGCGGGTGGCCAGATAGGACACAAGAGCGACGATTGCTGTGAACAGCAAAAAGGTAGATGCGGTCAGGATCATGCGATTAGCTTTTTATTTATGACGTCTTATCGCGAGCGCTTCCTCCAGCGCCCTGGTCCACAACGTAAAACATATTTTTCAAAAATCAAATAGTTGATTTATTTATTTCGTTCGTCGTACGATCCGCTGCAATGATAATTGATCGAATGGAGGAATTGCGATGCACAGAATGCCGAGGCAGCTCGCTAGCGTGGCGCTACTGATGGGAGCCGCGTTTGCGCTGCCGGCGTGCCAGACAGTTTCATCGGAAGCGGCCGGTGCGACCGAGAGCGCGGCGCCGACAACCGCAGAGACACCTCCAAACATCGTTCTGATTTTCGTCGACGATATGGGATATGCGGATCTTGGGTCGTACGGCAGTCCCGTTGCTCGCACGCCCAATCTCGACCGACTGGCCCTCGAGGGGCAGAAGTGGACCAGCTTTTACGCTCCCGCGAGCGTGTGTACCCCGAGCCGCGCCGGCCTACTGACAGGTCGCCTTGCGGTGCGGTCCGGCATGGCTGGACTGGTTCATGCGCGGCACGTCCTGTTTCCAACCTCGACAGGTGGACTGCCTCAGAGCGAGGTCACCATTGCCGAAATGCTAGGGCGGAAGGGGTATCGCTCAGCGGCGCTCGGCAAGTGGCACCTTGGACACCTTCCAGAGTTTCTGCCGACGTCGCAGGGCTTCGAATCCTATTTCGGCATTCCCTATAGCAATGACATGAACATGCCGGGCGGCAATGAGACGCCGTGGACTGTAGAGTTGTTCTTCGAGCCACCGAACATCGAGAACTGGGACGTTCCGCTGATGGATGATGAAGAAATCATCGAGCGGCCCGCCAACCAGCCGACACTCACGAAGCGCTATACCGAACGTGCGATCGAGTTCATGCAGGACAGCCAGAAGTCCGGAAATCCATTCTTTCTGTATCTCGCCCACAACATGCCGCACACGCCGCTGTTCACGTCTGACGAGTTCAAGGGCGTCAGTGCGGGAGACGCATATGGCGATGTCATTGAAGAGATCGACTGGAGTGTCGGAGAGATCGTGTCGGCTCTCGAAGAAATGGACATTGCCGACAAAACGCTTGTGATCTTTACGTCCGACAACGGACCCTGGCTGACAATGCTGACGCATAGCGGGTCCGCAGGCCGACTGCGGGACGGAAAGGGCACTACTTGGGAAGGCGGCATGCGGGTTCCAGCGATTTTCTGGTGGCCGGGGAAAGTCCAGCCGAAGACAATAACCGGTATGGGCTCTGCGCTCGATCTCATGCCAACCTTTTCTGCCATTTCCGGAGCGGACATGCCCGCTGACAGAACTTTTGATGGCGTGGACCTCAGCTCGGCTCTATTCGCGGATGCGGATAGTCCGCGCGATGTGATCTATTACTACCGCTTCACGGACGTGTTTGCTGTGCGGAAGGGGCGGTACAAGGCTCATTTCAGCACGTACGGATCCTTTGGCGGGGGCGGCCGGCACGACCTCGAGACTCCGCTGCTTTATGATATCGAAGCTGATCCGGGCGAGCAGTTCGACATCGCAGCCAATCACCCGGACATTGTCGCCGAACTCAAGGCGCTGGCGGACGCGCAAACTGCGAGTGTCGAGCAGGTGGAGAATCAGCTGGAGCTCTATCCGCCCGGTGAAAAGCGCGGCGAGGACGAGAAGCGCCCCTGGACCAGCGAAGACGAAGAGCCTTCGTCAGACTAGGCTTGGGGCCGAGAGCTGAACAAATTGCGCCGGCGAAGAGGAAAGCGTCCTTTTCGCCGACGATTTGATTCGAGGGCTGCGAGCTATACGCCGACGCGCTTATCGGTGTCTGCAGATTGCAGGACGCTACTAATCACGCGCTCAACGCGGATAGCATCGGCGAAGGAGGGATAGAGCGGTTTTCCGTGGGCGATTCCATCCAGCAAGTTGCGCACCTCGATGACCTTGAGGTCATTGAAACCGAGTTGATGCCCGGTGGATTGGATGAAAGCCGAGTAAGCCGGGTGGGCCGGACCGGCGAGGATTTTCTGAAAGCCCTGATTGGCCGCGTCATCGGTCGCGCAATATAGCTCGATCTCGTTCAGTCGCTCTTGATCGAAGAGGATGGAGCCCTTGTCGCCATGGATTTCGAAGGCGAGACGGTTCTTGCGTCCCCAGGCAATCCGGCTGGACGAAAGTTCGCCGTGCGCGCCATTAGCGTACTCGACAACCATCGACACCACATCATCGTTTTCGACGGGCTTGCTAGAGGACTTGTCGTTCGGGTCCGGACGCATCGAGTGCGCGGTGTAGAGATGTCCCGAGACGGACGCGACTTCGCCCACCATGAATTCTGAAAGGCTGATTAGGTGGGTCGCGAGATCCCCGAGTGTGCCTGGCCCGGCGAGCTTGCGTTCGCAGCGCCATGAGTGGGGAACGCTGGCATCCGCCATATAGTCTTCATCATTCACGCCGCGAAAGAAGAGCGGCTTGCCTATCTTCCCGGACTGGATGAGCTGAGCTGCGTGCTGCAGGATAGGATTGCAGAGATAGTTGTAGCCGACCAAGGTGAGGCCCTTGCTGGTTATGGCAGCGTCGGCCATTTCCTCGGCATCCCTGATCGACACGGCGAGCGGTTTTTCGCAATAGACGTGCTTGCCAGCCCGCAGCGCTTCGATGGCCATTTCCTTATGCAGGAAGTTCGGTGTCGCTATGGAAACGATATCGATGTGAGGATTGTTGATGGCGTCTTTCCAGTCTGTCGAGAAAGACTGAAATCCGAACTGATCAGCAAACCGGCGGCCGGCCGCTTCGTTGATGTCGACCACCAACGCCTTCACGAGTTTTGGTGTGTCGGGGAAGACCGAGTTGACAGCCTGATAGGCGAGGGCATGCGTCTTGCCGATATAGCCGGTGCCGATCAGCGCGATGTTGTAGCTTGTTTTCATGGGGCGGCCTTCATAAGGGTCAGCTGTGGAGATGAACTTGCGGGATCGGTCCGGCAGATGCTGCGGGCGCCATGCCGATCAGCAGATACCGCGCGTCGCCGTGGTTAGTGGGCGTGTGGACTATTTTCTGACGATCCACTCATGCGCGGGGTCATTGCGGAAGACCCACTTTCGCTTCGCGCCAGCCATGACGTTCAGATAATAGAGATCATAGCCGTGAGGTGCTCCGACAGGGTGATATCCGCCGGGCACCATGACACAGTCACCGTCCTCAACGGTCACGGCTTCGTCGATCGATCGATCGTCCGTATAGACGCGCTGGAAGGCGAAGCCCTGGGGCGGGTTCAGACGGTGATAATAAGTCTCTTCAAGTGCGGATTCTTCCGGCAATTCGTCAGAGTCATGCTTGTGCGGAGGGTAGCTCGACCAGTTTCCGCCCGGCGTAATCACCTCGACAACAAGCAGACTGTGAGCCGGGTGAGTTTCGGGGAGGATGTCCTGGATGTATCGGGTATTGGTGCCACTGCCTCTGACTTCCTGTTTGATCGAGCCGGGCTCAATAAGCCGTACCGGGAAGTTGCCGCCACCGGGAGCTGTGCAAACAGCGAGCTCGAGATCAGTTTTGGCAGTGACCGTGTAGGACTCTCCGGCGGGCACATAGACAGCTGCGGGTGGGCCGTCAAAGACAGATGTGCGGCCGCCGATACCGTCGAAGCTTTGATCGCGTGCAGCGATCGTCGCAGTTCCGGTCAGCAACACCAGGCAGGTTTCCTTGTCTGCGTCGAGCTTTTCCAGAGTATCTCCCGCTTCGAGTTTGTGAACGGCGAAGCCGACATAGTCCCAGCCTGCCGATTGCGGCGTGACTTCGAGGATGCAGCCATCTTCAGAAGGTGCTTTTGGTCTTACGCGCAGATTAGACATTTGTGCTTTCCACCTTTCGCGACGTGTAGGCTTTCTCCACGCACGACCTGATTTGTGCGAGGCCAAGCTCGGCATATTTGCGAGGGTCCGCTTTGGCGGGATCCTGCTCGGCTTCGACAATGACCCAGTCATCATAGCCAATGTCTGCCAGAGCTGAGAAGATAGGGGCGTAGTCGATAGCGCCGTCGCCCGGCACGGTGAACATGCCTGCGAGCACGCCATCCAGGAAGCTGTCATCTCTCCTGACCACGTCGTCATACACAGTTTCGCGCACGTCTTTGCAGTGCACGTGCGCGATCCGTCCCGGATGGCGGCGAATAATTGCCGCGCAGTTTATTCCGCCGACATAGGCATGGCCTGTATCCAGCGTGAGGCCAACGCTTTCGCCGGTTACTTTGAAAAATTGCTCGAGATCGGCCGCGGTTTCGACGATGGTCCCGGTGTGATGGTGGTAGGCAAACCGGAAGCCTTCACTGGCAACATAATCGGCGACTTCAGTAAGACGCGAGCCGAAAACCGCCCACTCTTCATCGGTCAGGCCAGGGCGACCGGACAGGCCGACGCTTCGATTGCCATGCACCGCATTGCTGCATTCAGCATGGACAAAAACCTCGCTTCCGCAGGCTCGTAGTAGCTCCATGTGGGGCTGCAGGGCCTTTATTTCGTCTTGAGCCGAGCGCTCAAGTAGGTGTCCTGAAAACCAGCCCCCAACGAGCCGAAGGTCGAAAGCCTCGAGCACCTTCAGCAGTTCAGGGCTCGAACGAGGAAACTTGTTGCCCAGTTCGACACCGGTAAAGCCAATGACACTTACATCAGTGAGACAGCTTTCCAGACTGGTATCGCCGCCGAGTTCCGGCATGTCGTCATTCGACCAGGCGATTGGGCTAACTCCGAACTGCATGGGCTGATCCTAGCTATCTTTTGAGGGGCTGCGGACTGTGCGCGCGTAGTCTTCGAACGCGCTTTGAACTTTCTCGCTTGGTGAGACTTCCGGGACGGCCACATCCCACCAGAAGCCACCGAGATCGGTCGTACCGTCAGGATCGACTTTCATGGAAATTAGGACGGTCTTAGGTGCTGATCTTGCGCGGTGCAGGGCTGCTTTGAGCTCGCTAATAGTCGACACGGTTTCGGAAATTGCGCCGAGGCTCTGGGCGTGGGCGGCAAAGTCGATGGTCGGCATTTCCGTGTGCCAGGAGTCTTCGAGCTGGTTGTTGAAGCTCTCGCTGCCGGTGCTTCGCTGTAGGCGGTCGATGCAGGAAAAGCCGCCGGAGTCGAGGAGAATGATTGTGAGCTTCACGCCCATCATCACGGATGTGGCGATTTCCGAGTTGAGCATGAGATAGCTGCCGTCGCCGACCATGACGAAGATCTCGCGGTCGGGCATCGCCATCTTCGCGCCAATGCCGCCGGCGATCTCATACCCCATACAGGAGTAGCCATACTCCATGTGATATCCGCCAGGCTGTTCGGGGCGCCAAAGCTTGTGAAGCTCACCGGGCAGTGTACCGGCCGCGCATAGAACGACGGCAGAATCATCAGAGGCAGAGTCCACAGCGCCGACAATTTCAGCGTAGGACGGAAGGTTCGTGCCCTTGTCCCGGAAGGCTTCGTCTACGGATGCTGTCCAGTCGCGAACGCGTTCCGCATTGCGCTTTGTCCAGCCTGTATCGACGTTGAGAGTCTGGAGTGTCGCATCATCTAGCCGTTCGAGGACTTTTCGGGCGTCTCCAACGACAGGGACCGCAGAATGCTTGGTGGCATCGTAGGCGCCAACATTGACCTGGAAGAACTTTCGGCGGTCGTCCGTAAAGAGCTTTCTCGAACCGGTTGTGAAATCCTGTAGGCGTGTTCCAATCCCGATGATCAGATCAGCCTCAGCGGCTGCGGCATTGGCAGGTTCCGTTCCGGTCACGCCGATAGCGCCAAGATTCATTGGATGCGAGCTTGGCAGTGCGCTCTTACCGGCTTGTGTCTCAACGACCGGGATAGCGCAGCGTTCGGCGAATTGCATGAGGGCATCGGACGCGCCGCTATAAAGGACGCCGCCGCCCGCGACCATTAAAGGGCGCTTTGCGGACTGCAGGGCATCGACGAGGGCGTCCAGTTCTAGGGCATCAGGCTCCGGCGCGCGTATGCGCCATGTCTTTGGCTCAAAGAATGCCTCTGGAAAATCAAACGCTTCACTCTGGACGTCCTGACAAATCGACAGGCAGACAGGTCCGCAGGAGGCAGGGTCGGTAAACACCGCCATGGTGCGCGGAAGCGCGGAGAGGATTTGCGAGGGGCGCGTGATCCGGTCGAAATAGCGCGACACTGGCCGGAAGCAGTCATTGGCTGACGCGGTGCCGTCTTCAAAATCTTCAATCTGCTGCAAGACCGGATCGGGGCGGCGGCTTGCGAATACATCGCCCGGCAGAAACAGAACGGGCAGGCGGTTCACATGGGCAAGCGCCGCTGCTGTGATCAGGTTCGTTGCGCCGGGGCCGATCGAGGTTGTGCAGGCCATGGCCCGACGTCTGAAGTTGGCTTTTGCAAAGGCAATTGCAGCATGCGCCATGCCTTGTTCATTGTGAGCGCGGAATGACGGCAATTCGTCCAGATTCTGATAAAGAGCCTCGCCAAGACCTGCGACGTTTCCGTGCCCAAAGATGGCCCACACGCCCGCAAAATAGGGGACAGTTTCGCCGTTCACCTCAATGAACTGGTTCGCAAGGTACCGCACGAGCGCTTGCGACGTCGTAAGTCTCACCGTTTTCATCAGCCGAGACTCTCTTGAATTTTGGCGACGCGTGCGCTTCGCCAGCCGTCGATCAGAAACTCGAAATTCTGCTTCAGTCGCAATACGACTTCCTCATCGTCGATCTGTCCCATCAGCCAATCCTGCGCGGGACTTTGGAAGATGGTGCGTCCCACGGCAAATCCCTTGATGCGAGGATAATCAGTCGTCGTGTGAAAGCAGTCCACGATATCGTCTGCGTTGCCAGCCAGTCCAAGGATGAGGATCCCGTGACAGTGAGGATCGTTTCGCTCGATCACAGACGATATGTTTTTCCACGTGTCGGCATCAATGGCCGGTTCCAGTTTCCACCAGTCCGGATAGACGCCAATTTCGTACATCCGGTCCATCACGTCGCTGACGGTCGATGATGTTATCGGCCCATGCTTTGACGATATGATTTCGAGAAGAAACTCGCGGCCGGACTCGCGGCTGGCCCTGTATGCATCAAGAACACGCCGTTCCTGAACCACGCGAAGGTCCGATGAATCATCCGGGTGGTAGAAGCACAGGCATTTGGCAACCTGCGCCTTATCCCATTCCAACATCTCGCCGCCGACTGTTTTATTGGTGTCAAAGTCCAGCGGCCGGGAGCCGGGCAATTCGATCGCCCGCCCGGTCCAGTATGGCGTCCCCGCCATCTGGAACAGCGCCTCGGTACCGTGGCGGCCGTCCAGAAGTATACCGATATCCATATCAACATCATTGATGCTCTCGACAGCTTTCACGGCAAGATTCTTCAAATCCGATATCCGGGACTCTGGCACATCGCAGTTCGCTGCCAGCTCTTCGAGTTGTGAGCGATGATCAATCGCGAATATTGCCAGATCCCTGTGGCGCCTCTGCCGTGTCGTCGCCCAGTGAAGCCGTTCCAGCTGAGCGTCATTGCGAAGCGCCCGGTGCGAAGAACCGTGCTTGAGGTACCAGTCGAGTTCTTCCCTGGTAGGGATGGCAGGCGCGCAGCCATGCCGTGAGACGACAAGTGCGCCGCAGGCATTGGCAAGTCGGCAACATTCCGCGAGGGGGCGCTCAGAAAGCCAGCCGAGCAGAAAGCCGCTCATGAAGGCGTCGCCAGCCCCCAGCACGTTGAAAACCTCGATAGGGAAACCTTCTCCCGCAATCCCCATGTTGAGTTGCTCTGGAATTGGGCCGTCGAAAACGACGCAGCCTTGTTCGCCGAGTTTGCAGACGATTGTCGCAGCGCTGATTGCTCTGATAGCGCGGATTGCGGCGAGCGTATCAGTTGTGCCGCCCAGAATATGAAGTTCTTCTTCGGTGCCGACTATCAGATCACAAGACGGTGCGAAATTCTGCAAGGTTTGCGTGACGGCGGGGGCAGATACAAAGCGCTCTTCACCCATCGAACGTGACGTCAGCCCCCACAGAACGGGCCGATAGTCGACATCGAGAATGATCTTGCAGCCATGCTTTTGAGCGGCTTCGAGCGCAGCCGAACACGCTGCCCGAGTGTCTTCAGTTGAAAAATGGGTGCCGGTAAAAAGAACGGAGCGAGAGCGTGCGATGAGGCTCTCGTCGACGTCCGCAGGGTTCAGCGCCATATCGGCGCAATTCTCACGATAGAATACGAGCGGAAAGGTTTCGCGGTCGCGAATGCCGAGCACGACCATGGCTGTAAGCCGGTCCGGGTCGGTTATGATTCCGTCGGTGTGCACGCCTTCACGGGCAAACTGCTCGAGTAGGAATCGACCGAAATGATCGTCGCCAACCCGGGTGATGATTGCAGAGCGCAGGCCGAGGCGCGCCGTGCCGACTGCTATGTTGGCCGGGCACCCGCCAAGATATTTTGCGAAGGAATGCACGTCTTCAAGCCGTGCCCCGATCTGTTGTCCATAGAGGTCAACGCCCGCGCGGCCGATCGTGATGACATCCAGCTTGTCTCGTTGGCCCATCGTGAACGTTCCCTAGAAAATACATTTTTTCTATTGTGTATCTCGATGAAAAAAATATTTCAATTGTGATTTTGACATTTCTTTCTCTAGGGGCGATCGACGGCGTCTCGCCGGCCCGCTCTGCACCCCATGCCGCAGCTTTGTCGGGCTTTAGTTGCTGGTGTCGTTGAACGCGTAGGCGAGGACCAGAGCTTGGGCGAGCGTCATCGAGGAGGTCAAAGTTCTAAAGCCTCTGACGACTGGATCATGTACGATGAAGGGGGCATGAGACCCGACAACCACGGGGCTGACATGGCTGTCGCTGATGCCGACAACCCTCACGTCATTCTTCTTCGCCTGGTCGAGCGTCGCTATGATCTGGTCGGAGTATGGGTTGAAACCAATGGCTATGAGCAAGTCCTTTTTCGACGCGAAGCCGAGTTGCCGCTCGTATAGCCCGCCAGTGCCGTCGATGAAGATGATACTCTTGCGCAGGCGGAGCAGAGCGTAGGAGAGGTACGCCGCGACAGGGAAGGATCGCTGAAAGCCGGCCACGTAGATCGTTTCCGCAGACTGCATCAAGGCGACGGCCTTGCCGATATCTTCCCGGTTCATTGAATGTCGGAGATCCTCGAGACCGAGGACGCTGCACTCGAGCGCTTCATCGAGCACGCTGGATACTTCGCTGCTGCGCTTCTTTTCTGGCGCCGATTTGTACTGGCGAATGCGCTCCTTGTAGCCGAGCGCACCGGCGCTGCTGACGATTTCGTCCTTGAAGAGGCGTTGGAGCTGTGAGGCGCCATCAAAGCCAAGTGCTTTTGCCAGCCTGACAACAGTCGATGGCTGAACACCCATCCGTTCGGAAACCACACTGACGGTTTCAAGGCCAATTTCGCTTGGATGGTCGAGAATATATTGAGCGACGATTCGCAGCTGTTTGCTGAATCCGTCGTATTCTCTCTTGATCTGAAGTCGTAGCTCTTCGGCAGTTGTGGCTGGCATGGATTGGTCCGTTAGCACAGAAATTTCAGGGTCTAAGTTATCATTCCGGCGTCGGTGTTGAGAAGGCCGGCGGCCCATCTGGTTCCACGCATGAGTGTAGTCTGCGCCCGGGAATGCTTTCTAAAGCCATGTTTTAAATAGAGAAATATCATCGTGCGCATCATGCTGGTTGAGTATATGAAAAGCAAGCACTATTCGGCGGAGAAATTTCGAAAACCATAATGATTGGAATATTTCATTTTTTTAAAAAATAAAATTTACTTGACAATTATTGTTTCGAGCAGGAATCTCCTTGCCGACAGGATCGGCAAATCAGATAGCCGGACCGCGGGAGGAAATCATGAAGTCGAAGTTTATCTACAACGCATCTAGCTTTGCGCTCATCGGGGCGTTCGGCGCTATCAGCCTCGTGCCTGCTGCTATGGCCCAAGAGGAAGAAGGTGCACGGACGATGGCCACCGTGACTGTCACGGCCACCAAGCGCGAGCAGACGCTTCAGGAGGTGCCGGTCGCCGTTTCAGTCGTTTCGTCCGATCTGCTGGAATCGACCGGGACCAGTTCCATGGATGCGCTCTCGGACCTCACGCCGAGCCTCACGCTTCTCAAGGGAAACAATGAATCCAACAGCTCGGTCAGCATTCGTGGCCTTGGCACTTCGGTCTTTTCTTCGGCCGTCGAACCGTCTGTCTCGATCGTAATAGATGATGTGCTAATGGCACGCTCCGGGCAGGGCTTTCAGGACCTAATTGATGTGGAGCGGATTGAAGTCCTGCGCGGACCGCAGAGCACGCTGTTTGGAAAGAACGCGTCGGCCGGCGTGGTTTCAGTCACGACCAAAGCACCGAGCGACCAACTCACCGGGGGATTCGATGTCGAGTTGGCCGAAGAAGACACGGCTTATGCCGTGCGCGGAACCTTGTCCGGGCCTCTATCAGACTCCGTTGGCTTTCGTCTGAGCGCCTTCACCAAGGACTATGACGGTCACATTCGAAACGTGGCGAACGGAGACCGGCTCGACGGTAGCGAAAGCTGGGGATTGCGCGGCAAGCTTCAATTCGACCCGAGCTCAAAGCTCATGGTCTCTCTTATTGCCGACTACCGGGAGTCCGAAACAGAGCCAGTGGTGACCCTGCGCGCAGCGAACAATCCTGCCTATATTGCACAGCTCTCTCCAATCGTTCCAAGCGAATTTAATACGGCAGTCAGAAACAATGCGGAAAGCTTTGCGACGACAGAGCAAGCCGGCTTATCAGCCAAGGCGGAATACACTTTCGACAATGAATTCACGCTGACTTCGATATCGGCCTTGCGGTCCTGGGACTTTGCTAACAATCTCGACGTCGACGGCTTGTCGAATGAGGACCCTTTGCCGGGCGGGCTCATCACTTTCGATTTGAATAGCGGTGCAACAAACCTCGACCAGTACACGCAGGAGATCCGCCTCGCGTCGCCAAACATGGGAAATTACGATTTCCTGATCGGCGCTTTCGCCTATTACCTTGATCTGACGCGCCACTTCGAGCGCCGCCTCGAGATTGCTCTGCCGACCGGTAATATTGCCCAGTCCGGACAGTTCGATGGGACGGTTGAGAACACCTATTACGCGGCTTTTGCCAGCGGCAATTACCACTTCACAGATCAGACTTCCCTGTTTGGTGGCGCGAGAATTTTAACCGAAGATGTCGACTGGACTGGTTTCCGCGATCCGACGAATGTGCTCGTCCCCGGTGATCTCTCACTTGGCGGCGTTCAAGGCACACTGGCGGATTTTAAAGGCGGTGTGAGCGATACGGCGGTCGTTGGAAATATCGGTTTGCGGCACGCCTTCAGCGATTATGTAAACGCCTATGCCAGCTATTCGCGCGGCTACAAGGGCAAGTCCACGACTGTTGCATTTGCGTCTATTCAGGACGAAGACCCGGTCGACGCTGAAGAGTCGGATGCATTTGAAGTTGGTCTGAAGCTGACGACATCTGAAGGTCGCTGGGGTGCAAACTTCGCGGCGTTTCATACCGACTTCAAGAACTTCCAGTCCCAGGCCCAGTTGCCGGGTGAAATTGCGACCGTCCTTATCAATGCCGGTGATGTCTCGACCGAAGGTCTGGAAGGTGAATTATTCGGTCGACCGACCGACCTCACCGATATCAGCCTTGGCTTTGCGCTGATCGATGCGAAGATCGAGTCCTTTCCTGCGGGTCCGTGCTACGTTGGACAGACAGCGGCGGACGGCTGCATCAATGGAAATCAGGACTTGGCTGGCGCTGAGCTGCCTTACTCTCCAGACTTGCGCTTCACGTTCTTTGGTCGCCAGCGCGTGCCCTTCGCGTCGATGCCATTCGACGGATTCGTGCAGGCTAGCGGCTACTGGCAGGATGAGATCCTGTTCTCGCTCGACCAAAGTCCCGATGAGCGGGAAGATTCCCGCGCAATCGTGAATGCGGCTGTCGGCATCGAAGACAAGCAAGGGCGATACAACGCCTCCGTCTTCGTCAACAATGTGTTCAACGAACACTACGTCACATCTATATCCCAGCTGGGTACCTTTGGTGGCATCACCTACCAGTACGTGCCACGTGATCATCAGCGCTATGTTGGTATCCGCTTCGGCGCCAACTTCTGATCGTGCTCCGGGGCGTTTCCTCCGTATTTCCGGTAGATCTGGGTGCTGCTCGATAGAGCGGCACCCTTTTTTGGCCTCTCAATCAGGCCGCTTACTCAATCGTCCCGCCATCTGCGTGTGGTAATCGTAAGAGAACTCAATAGGAGGGTCGCATGACCATTCTTCACAAAGTCCATCACTTCTGGATCGGCGCGGTTTTGACGACCGCAATTCTCGCAACCGCTGGAGCATGTGCCAAGCCTTCCGCAGGTTTGGTTGATGAAATGGGCGCGACCGTCGCCGGACCGGTTACCGGAGGCTCCAAGGGGTGGATTTATCGCTCTCCCCTTCTCGACCTTGAGGCGCTTGGATACGTTATTGAGGAATACTTCGTTTCGGGTAGTGCGCATTCCTACCAGTTTGCTGAGGGCGCGGAAGCTCGGTTTGATGGTGTTTGGTCGACTGAGTTTGATGAAACGGCGCCATTCACGACCCGAATATTCGTACTGCGCCCGTCAGACCCGCAGGACTATAATGGCGTGCTACTGGCACACTGGCAAAACGTGTCAGCTGGATACGAAAATGGATGGCCGAGCGGAGACGAGATATTCAGTGGCTATGCTTGGATGGCCGTGTCGGCGCAGTATAACGGAATCTATGGTACGCCTGCCAGCCGCCCGTATTCGCTAGTGGAATGGGATGCAGAGCGGTATGGTTCGCTTGAGCACCCTGGTGATGCGTTTTCGTACGATATCTTTGCGCAATCGGTGTCCGCAGCGCTCCGCGTTTCCCAGAAGGGGGCAGGAGGACCGCTGGCCGATCTGGAAACGGAGGCTGTCATCGCTGTAGGCGGGTCGCAGTCGGCGCTTCGGCTTGCTTCATACATCAATGCTGCACACCAACATGATCATCTCTTCGACGGATTCCTGCTGCTAGCGCACTTCGGAATTGCATCACCTCTGGACGAACTCAGTCTGCCTGAGTTGTTCGACGCGGTGAATGGAGGTGCAAATGCTTACTGGTCGCACATCAACGCCCCGGACGATGCGCCGGTGCTGGTCATCGATACACAGGCCGAATCCCTGACGCACTATACCGCGCGACAGCCAGACAACGAGAGCTACCGTCTGTGGGAAATCGCAGGCGCGCCGCATACACCCCCTTCGACCATCGGAGCCAAGATGCGGGCCTCGGAACGGGATGGGATAGACGATAAAGCGCCGGCCGGCCGCAACGTAGTTGAATGGGATTACGTGAAGGATGCAGGTATCAGGTATATCGCGCGCTGGGCAAAGACCGGCGAGGCGCCGCCTGCTTTCGAGCGGATAGAGATTGACGCGACGTCCGGGCGCCCCCAATACGTTCTGGATGAATTCGGGAACGTGATGGGAGGTATCCGCCCCCCAGAATTGGAAGCAGTGACCGGCACACACTCAGCCGGTTGGCCCCAATCGAATTTGCTTGGCAGCAGCGAGCTTTTCGATGTCGCCCGCATGCTGGAAATTCATGGCAGCCGGGAGGCGTTTCTGGATAAGTGGAACACAGCGATTGAAGAACTGCTGTCTGCTGGGCTCATTATGTCGACGCAGGCCGTCGCAATATCAGAACGAGCGCAGGACTATTGGCCTGAAACTGCCGAATGAAACTGGTCGAGAAAGCCTCCCAAAAATCTGCACGGCGACAACCAGGCTGAATATTTCTCTGGCCCCCAAGGCCCAGATCCAGGACATCGCCGTCGGCATGCTGGTCATCCGGCTTCGGATGGCACTCACTGCATCAAGATTCTTTGTCGGCGAAAGCTCAATCTCCCGTAACAACCAAAAACGTCCTGATCCGAATATTGCTGCCGAGCCATTCTCAAACCCTCCTGAACCAACAAAATCGGTAAGACCAACTTTAAGGGGAAGGATGCCATAAGTTTATACGTGGCACCTACTATGTTCACTAATTAGCGAGACTCCAGATCACTAATTCATAGTCGGTCTCGAAGCGCTTCGTTAGGCGTTTTTCCATTGAGGGCCCTATGCAGTCTTGCGAAGTTGTAGAAACGTTTCTGTTCTTCCAGCTTTTCCTGCAAATCAGCATCGTCTTTGTACGACAGGAGCTGGTAGAACTCCTGCTGGTCTGACCTATGAGTGGGTTCGACCTTCCTATTGAGCTGACGACTACTCAGCCTGCACGAACTTTCAGTCTGGTTGCTTCGTGGGAAGGATCAAGAGTGGACCTCGTTGCGGAAACGAGTTCTCGATTGCTCGATTGAGCTACGTGATGATCTTCTGAAATCGGGTCAGAAGCTTGGTTCTTGGACTCTGTTGGTGGAACAACTGAAGGTTTGCAGAAGCAGGCAGGTGAGCGAACCGGGTTCGTCTGCTTCGAACCGCGAAGCACCTGGGCGGATCAATGAGTTGGGGATTTTTCTGGGTATTGGCGCCAACGAGCCTCGCTTGAACATGCTCCTGTCCGTATTCCGACTCGAGCAGGCAGATGGAAATCTCGTGCTCATCACGAACTCGCCCTCGGCGGCAGACCAGTTGGTTCGCGACTATAGCGGCGTACTCCGAAGAGCCGCCTTCGATCACGGGAACGACGTCGTCGTCATGCACGGCAATCGAATAATCTTGTCGACGGGAGGTCGTTAGATGGGTTGCATTTCAATTCCGGACTGCACGGGTCCTGTCCGGCGCTTGAGCCATGCGGGCAAGCAAAGCGCGCAAACGATTTTCAGTATCGGTCCTCGAAAGAAGGGTCGCGCAACAAGGGAGGAGGTTGCGGAGATTTCATTCTCCTCGAAGATACGACCCTTGTATTTCTAGCCTCTTCTAATCGGTGCCGTATACAGCCGTTTCTCTCAAGCGGATAGACTAGTCACGTGGAGTTTTCTGAAGTCCGGAACGCCTAGCATATCCTTAGCCAATTCAAGAAATTCACTTTATTCCGGCTTCAACAGTTCGTGTGCTGGATTGCTTCCGGTTTGCCAGGCAATCTTGCTCCAATCCGCTGGAATGCCGTTAAATGGGTTTGGTTCGCCTTCGACGCCAAGGGTTTGTAATGCGCGATGATAATTGTTTCCCCGGATGATTTCTTTTGATCGCAAAAGATACTTCCCATGGACCCAACCGGTTGTTCCCCTTTTCCACACCTCTATCCACTCGCCAGCTACACGCCCTGTACGAATTATATTGGCGTTTCTCTTGTATGAATCTATTGTCTTGGCCGATAGGGAAGGCGCATCTCGCATATTCAAATGGTCCGCTATCACCTTATCGCTATATAACCGGTTGCCCCGCTTCCAGTCATACAGATTGTAGTCCGTTGGATCCGTACTTATTCCGTCGGGGGCTTGTGTGGTGGCCGCGGGAAACAAGTATTCTTGATAAGTGGACCGACCGATAATGTCTGCCATTGCAGTTCTGTCGGCCATTAGCCGCATCTGTTCGGTAAGCCTATCAATGTAAGCGTCGCAGTATTGGTTGGTGGCTGCAGCAAAAGGCTTACCCACGTGCCGACGGCAGGCGCGCTCGAACATCGAGGTCTTAAAAGCCCTGCGACAGTCATTATTGTAAAGGCAGTTTTCAATAGACCCATCGTCATAGCGCAGTCGCATATTTGCATTTAGCACATACAAACTGCCGATGACGCCCAAGTTTCCACTTTGCTCGCGAAGCATTGCGTCTATGAGTGCCTCACCAGATTGAAACCTGTTATTAAGCGTCCTGGTAAAATTCTTATAGGTGCTCGAATTATCCTTGGCGTCATGGCTGACCTCGTTCGATGGCTGGCCCATACTAAACAAAGTGAACACGTTGGCGGTTTCACGCCAATGTCCATCGACTTGCGAGTCCTCAAGTTTGACAAGAAGCACTTCTGTGAAATCAAATTTCACTCCTGTGCATTCAGACTCTATTCCGAGCGCTAACTCGACTATCTGGCGGTCCGCTTGAAAGAATACTTCATGCGCATGTTGAAGTTTTGAGAGCGCTGAGTCGCAAAATAGCCTGCGAGCCGCAACTTTTTTTGGGGTATAGAACTTAGTCAGAAGTCGTTCTTTTTCCCTGGGGCTCATTGATCGGATTTGTATGTTGTTCTGGACCGCGTAGTTCGCCTGTGCCTCGATCACATTCTGAGTAATCTTTTTGGCTATTGCGAGCTCCAAAAGAGATTCTTCAAGAAGGTTCATGCCAAGCGTGAACGCCCTTACGTCTTTTGTTTGCTGAGACTTCCAATTCAAATCAGTTTGCGGCTTAAGGTCCGACTCCAAATGAAAGCGTTCTGCGTACTCCTGCACAAAACTCAAACGAGTGCCGGTAGTTGTGTATTCGTTCCAGTGACCGGGAGGAGGGGGCGCGGAGCCACCCATAGCCCCAAGTGCGGTGTATGCACCATCGGTGCTGAAACCAGCCCGCGCCATGATGTCCATACCAATTAAATCTGCAGCGATGTGCTGATTGATGGCGCTAGTTACCTGGTCGCGCGAGTAGCGAGTGTCCGAAACGCGTCCAGATAGCCAATCATTGCGAGTATCGGGATGTTGCGCCAGCTTTCCCAGGCTTGTTGTGAAGAATAACGTCGATTGAAGGTCAGCCCCGAGGGTTGGCTCGTTCCACAAGATATCATCGTGCTCAAGGAGCACATGTCCCAACTCGTGGGCGAGCAGATAGGCAATTTCATCGCGCGTGTTGAGCCGGAACATAGCGCCGCGGCATAGTTCAATCTCACCAACAACATTGACCCGAGCGCTTGCGCTTCCGCAATCCGCAATTCTGAGAGGTGGGGGAGGGGACGCAAAAGTGGCATTCGTCAGAGTGCCATATATTTCCCTTGCTTCGTCAGCCAAAGCCGCAGGCAGTCGCCCTGGCTTTCCGTTGAGTTCTTCATAGAATTTTCTGAAGCGTTCACGTTCGGAACGCGTGTGTGTGTTCTGCCAAACTACGAGGCCCGCCTCGTTCCTGCTGTTGGTGAGTTCTGTGTCCCACAGGGTAGCAACAGGCGGCCAGGAAATAGATTCGGTGGAGGAGGACGGGGGACTGGCGCAACTGATCGTCGAAATTAGCAAGAAGAGTATTGCTAGTCGGCGCATGAGTCGGATCCAAGAGCTGAAGTTGATGTCGTTACGCTTCCTGCGATCTGACAAATCTTGGGGGAACTACATGGACTATCGGGAGAAAATTCGACGTTGCGCCGCCGCACGAGGTATTCTTCTCCATCTAATAGGACAATAAACCGACCATATTGTTTTCCTGAAACTTGTATCGGAACAGGGATGTCGTCGTTGTCAATCCACACTCTCGTGGCGGGCTGATCAACGGGAAACAATTCAACTTGACCGGCTTTCTCCTTGAACTCCACGATTTCGCAGGGCTCGGCTTGTTCTGCCAAAGCCGGCATGCCAGCCATCAAGAAGCTGGAAGCAGATAGGAAGAAACGCCACACTTGATGTCCCCCTCGGTAGATTCAGTCCCTACCTTCGAATGCGTTCGCAAAGATTGCAATAGGTAGGGAAAATAATACAAGAAGGAGGCTGGCGGACACTACACCAAGCAGGAGTTGGTGTACGAATAGCGTTCCGACCCCCAAAGCACTGACCACAATAAAGTCGATCAATACGGCTGCTGAGTTTGATGGTCGGCCAAGAAAATTATCAACCAGCATTCTAACAATTCCCAAGCCAATAAATATTAGGCCCCCATATACTAGCATCGCATAATCAATGCCGCTTTGCGGTGCGTTCCGGCTGCTAGGAGGAGACAGGTCTTCTGCAAGCATTGTTTGGATGGCTGCAGCCTCGAGGTAGACCCCCGGCTTCGGGCCATAGTTCGGACTTTGGGCGTAACCGCCAGATGAAGGGCTTTCAAAGCCTATCAAGACGATCGCGCCGTTGAGGGCGGCTTCTACTTCGGGTGTTCCAGATAAGGCTGCATCAAATCCAATCGTACGGAAGGGGTATAGTTTGGAGGTGGCAGAGTCTGGATCTTGCGTTGGAGAGATGTTCCCTAGAATGTTGTTCAAAGATTTGCGCCAGAAGTACTCAAAAGCCGTGTCGGCGATTTCATTGCACGGCTTGGGCTGTGTCATTGTGCCGTTACATACAGGTGGGGGGACAGGCCAGATGGGGTCAAAATATTCTGGAACGTTGTCTTCACAGACTCGGACAGCCTCAGGCGCGATGGCGGAGCAGGCGATCAAAAGGCCCGGCTTGGGATATCGCCTCTCTGGGTCTCGCGTCCAGTACGAAGTTATTGGAGAATCGTCCGGCCTTCGGCCATCGGAAACGAGCCGAAATGGTAATTCTTCAAAGCCACACTCATCCGTACCATGAGGGCATGCGATCTGCGGGAGGATTGGGGCATTCGGGCTCGAATCGTTTGCGGCCGCAATGAAGATTCGGCTTCTATCTGACGCTCCCATAATAGTCTCTCCGAGATAGGTTGTTCCAGGGTCTCCTCGATCATAACCAAATGAGAAATGGAGATAGATGGCCTCCGGATTAGTTTCTGAAATTGCGGAAACAAGGTCTCCCATTAGGATGTGGGGTATTGGGTAGGTGATCCCTTGTGATTCCAAGAATGTTTCATCCAGTAGGACCACAACAATGTTATCTTTGCTGTTAGAAAATTTGCTGTCGAATGCTTCTAACGAAAGGATAAGGCGCTGAGCTGCTGTTTTCGCATAACCAGTTATTCCCATTGGGTCTGCCAAAGTCACGAATGCAAACGCCACGAAGGACCAAAATACACGGATAAGGCTTCGAGCTAGAATTTCCATGAAAGTCTTGTGGCTAGTTTGTTGCGATTTATGCTCAGGCAATAGAAGTGAGATCAGAAGCTGTCGGAAAATCTACGAGTAAAATGTATTCCAATCGAACGCGACTTATACACCACTTGGTGATGCGCTTAGCAAGCGAGGTGTCATCCCTGGCCATCGCATCAACCCATAAGAACAACCGCCTCGCGAAATCCAGATGCCTCAAGGCTATTCTTGCAATGGGGGAAGTTGACCAGATCCATCAGCTTACCTGGCGCCGTGGCCTTGCTCTCGTGCAGCGTGTGGATCTCATCAAGCCGTTTCAGAAGACGATGTAGGTGATCTATTCGATATCCTATATCGGGTTGGCGATCCCGCCCGACCAGAAGCTGTTCCTCACCGCGTTAATCTTGAATCGAAGTTCACCTACAACCATACGCCAAACTTCTTTTTCTAACCACTCAGGATTGCTACGATCGGCGCAGGAAGCCCCTTCGGTTGCGCCTTCGGGTCCCGCCTACCCTTGCGCTTGTTTTGTCGAACAAGTCTGCAATGGTTGTTCATGGCAGCGGTACATAAGGTGGAACATTTCTTGCTGGTCTTGTCGAAGATGAGCAAGTTTAATCTGTTTCGGTGCTACGTTACTAAACCGCTCAGTTGGGGGAGAAGAGAGCTTTGAGAATTGATACAGGTTTTGACGTCAGGTCTGATGCTGGCGGCAAGGATCCGGACACCCATAGTGCAACGTTGCGGCGATATCACCGGCTGCTTTGGAGCAAGCCACTGCCAAACGGGCGAGACTTCATTCTGCTCGACGATGTGCCAGGTCACTATCTGCACCATTCATCCGACCTTGGAGAGTTCTCCCTTTCAAGCGATTCCGTGGTGCCTTCTTTCACGCGATGGAAGTCGATGCAGCACATCATTGAAAATATCCCCGAAGAGGATAACGAAGCTTTCCGGACACACGGATATACTATTGGCGGCATGATGGTGTTCCCCGCTCATCGCGTGGATGGGAAGCTCAACATCAATGGCGCGCGTGGCTTCAACCGGAAGATCGCAGACCGCTTTGACCTCACGCTGGAATGCATCCGGCGGTTTTATCTGGGCGAGGCGAGTCCTCTGGCTGACACACTGGCGCGTTATGCGGAGTTCTTCGCCCTATTCGACAACTTCGATGGATATATCGATTTTTTTCTGCTCCAGGATCTTGTTGTTGAAGATGGAGCTGCAGTGAAATTCTTCATGCCGTTTGAAGGTTTCAACACTCCGTCTGTGCCCAGAGATGACAGTTCGTACAAGGCGTACCGAGACCGCAGCATAGATTTCATAAATGCTCGGAACCGTCGGATGGATCGCGAAATCAACAGGTAGAAGTTTAGTAGTCAAGCCACTTTGAGGTGATGGTCCCATCTCCCGGATCAAGAAGCTGGGTATAAAAAAGTTTTCCGACGACCGACACCCAACTATCACCACGTCCCAAGGGAGATGTCCTAGATCCGCGGCTAGGTTGTAATCATAGACGCATCAAACGACGCGTTGCGCCTTAACGCGACATTCCATGGATACTTGAAGAAATTTTGAGCAGAAGTTTTAGAGCACACCCATGCTCGAACGTTGAAAGGTTTTCAGATCGGAAAATACTATAATTGGAACTTCGGCTGTCGGTTTGTCAGTGCAGCTAATCGGAACAGTATTGCTTTTGAAAGCGCCAATACTGAGTGTGATTACGAGGCTATATCCACGCAGGCCTCTATAGGTTAGCCATGGTGCTTGCGACGCTTATGCTGTCTTCCGATGAGGAGGCAGACCAGTCATCGAAATTCTGCGCTCTGAAGCTCTCGAACAGCTTGTTGATCAACACTCTGGTATCGCAACATCTCTCGCGGGCGCACTCGGTTACACCCACAGAACTGTCCCCACGCTCTTCGAAAGAATGAACGAGCTACGGCAACCCAAATTGCAGGACTCGGTGGCAAGGTCGCCGAGAAATTCTAAGAGACGGCTTAACTTTAGGATACAGGTTATTCTACCCAAGGCGAAAAATTTTAGTTTCATTAAGTGGAGCTTAGTCGGCGCTCTACTACATAGAACGCTGGAATCGATAAGGTGATGGGATGGAACACGGCTTTGTAGTCGGCGGGATATATAGCCGACGACGAGACATTCACGAACGTTTTGGTGGCCAGCAACAGGGCGGCATATCCACCCCAACAGGCGCGCCTTTCATTTTCATCTTTACTGGGGAAGGCGGACACGCGTTCGGCTACGAAGACCACTTTCTGCCTGATGGCGTATTTTTGTACACCGGCGAAGGACAAATCGGGGATATGGATTTTGTTCGTGGCAATCGTGCGATTCGCGACCACGAAGAGGACAAAAAATCCATCCTGCTATTTCGAGCATTGGGGCACGGAAAACCTGTTCGTTACCTTGGCGAATTCCAGAGCAAAGGATACTCAATTATTCGAAGCCCGGACCAAACAGGCGAATTGCGCGATGCTATTCAATTTGCATTGGAACCTGCGGAGCACCCGTCAAAGTTTGCGCCAATCAATGCTGAGAAACTATGCACCGAATTCAATTCTTATAAAGAACTAGTGCAGCGAAAATCCGGTATGCCTTTCACAACTTTCAAAGAGGGCATGGTGGGCGAATGGGAGAACTATAAGCCTCATCTGCGAGAGATCGCTCGCGATCGACTGGCTTCGGAAGAATGGCGGGAAAGCAATATCGGAACGGGCAAAATCGCTAGAGATTTGATCCGCGCAATTGAGCTAAAGCGCACGACACGCAATCCTGGAAACAATCTGCTCATCAATTGGTCTGGCCGCCACGGCGATGAGGCGAAGGAGCACTATCCAATTATCAAGGCACTCAATACGCCAGAGCAACTCAAGCAGCTAGAGCGAGCTTTGTTCGATTTATTTTCTGACGCCTTGCCGGCTGGAACGTGCTTCGAACAACTCAGAGAAGTCTGCGGTGATAGGTATTCACTTCTAGCCTTCATTTTTTTCTTAAAGGATAGCGATGCGTTCGCTCCCATATTAACGCGGACTTTTGACACTTTCTTTGCGCGTTTGAAGCATCCACTTGTCACTTCCAGGCAGGCCTCATGGCCCAACTATTTGGCCTACAACGATGCTTTGCAGAAAATCTTTGCCTTTTTGCGCCAACAGCCCGGATTAACCGGCTGCGATTTCATTGATGCGCATACTTTTGTGTACACTCGGGAAAAGTTTGAGGACCAATCGGACGTTGTCTCGCCTCGAACAAACGTAGACGCGGTGATAGCAATGATTAGTGGTTCAGTCCGCTCTACAGTTAGAAACGCAAATGGTCAGCAACGCACCCAGCGCACTAAGAATAAGAATTTGCTTATGAGCGAGTTAGAGCTCGAAGAGCTGCTTGAAAACCTGTTGTGTAAAGGAGATGAACGTTGCGCACTGACAAACATACCATTTCAATACCCTAACCAAGCCGATGCCGATCCGAACTTCTACCCATCGCTTGATCGAATAGACAGCAACGGCGACTATGCCCGTGATAATGTGCAGCTCGTCTGCAGGTTTGCCAATTTCTGGAAAGGAAGCGGCGACGACAGCGAGTTTCGGGAATTACTGGCGCACGTTCGCACCTCAGACCGATGTGTGAAGGAGTAACTTTGACTATGAGTGGCCAAACCGCAAATGCCGGCGGCTCAGCAACAAATTCCGGCGTCCGGTTTCACCAACAAGTCGGATCGCTAATTAGCGCGGCAGCCATCGCTGAGGCAACGACGGGTCATCCATTTTCTTTCGACAGAAGCACGATCGAATGGATAAAGTTCGAGTCGTCCGCACCGGTTGACGACATTGTTTACGGAACTAGCAACGACGGCCAGGTAGCCATACAAGCGAAAACGCGCATGACTCTTTCGAAGAGGAACGACAGTCCTTTTTCGAAGACGCTTGGCCAAATTGTTCGCTACTGGCTCGCGTGCAAGCAAGGCGACGGCAACAAGGGATGGGATAGACCGCTATCTCCTATCAAGGATCGGATTTTCATCGTTGTTGGTCCTAATGCTCCCAAGTCCATTACTGAGGTAGCGAGGAAGGCGTTTGCGCTTGTCGATCAAGCGCCCCACAACGGTCAATCAGCAAAACTTCAGGACGCAATCAGTCTGATACAATCTTCGGTCAAGTCGCATTGGAATAGTATTTCGTCGACATCGATGCCCGATCAACTACTCTCTGATATTTCTCAACTAGTTGGTATTGTACAGGTCAATCCAGATGCGGCCGATAGAAATGTCGCATTGAGCTTTCTGTCAAAATTGGCTGGCGAAAAGCATGCGCCTGAGGTGTTGCAAGAAATCGAAGCGTACTGCGGAAAAGCGATGGCCGACAGAGACGGCTTCGATCGGCGCGAACTTCGAGACCACCTGTTTCGCCAAGGCTTTAAAATCTCCGCGCAGCCAGCGTACCAAAAGGACATTGCGCGACTAACGCAATACAGCGACGAAACCTCTTCGAGTTTGAGGCAATACGGCGCCATTATCGGTGACGAAGGGGAGCCCATTTCAATTATTCGCGATTGTCAAACACCAATCGAAGCAGCTCTGGCGTTGGGTTCGGTGTTGATAACAGGCGAACCAGGGGCCGGCAAAAGTGGTGTTCTCAGCAGTATTGCATCCAGCCTTCGTGAGAACGGTAAGGACGTAGTTGAACTTGCTGTCGATCGGTTCTCAATTGAAACATTGGAAGGCCTGCGCACTGAACTTGGCCTACAGCACCACTTAGCCCAAGTGCTGACGAACTGGGACGGTGCGCAAGAGGGATGGCTGATCATCGACGCCCTTGATGCTACGCGTGGCGGACCAGGGGAAGCTGTATTTAGGCGCTTAATAGAGACAATTTTGAAGGGCGATAGCCGCTGGAATATAATAGCATCAATCAGATCATTCGACCTACTAATGGGCGTACAATTTCGAGAGCTATTCGCTGGAGCGCCACCAGTGGATACGCTCAGGGACTCCAGGTTTCCCAACGTACGGCATATTCAAATCCCTACATGGACGAAACCCGAACTAGATCGATTGCTCACCCAAACCTCGCAATTAAAGGCAGCGATAGAGAATGCTCCGCGGAAATTTGAGGAGCTGGCCCTCGTTCCATTTAACACGAAGCTATTAGCTGAGCTCGTCCACTCAAATGCGGAGACCGTAGACCTAAAAAAAGTTAAGTCGCAGTCTGAACTGCTAGCATTCTACTGGTCAAAGAAAGTCGCTGCCTACGGATTAGAAGCTGAGGCGTGCGTCAAAGCGGTTCTAGATGAAATGCTTCGCGCGAAGTCTTTGCGTGCAAAAACATTCAAGTTTGAGCCAACAATTACAGGGCGCATCGAGACCCTAATCAAGGAGGGAGTACTCACTTCGTCTGAGAACCGGCAATGGGTTCAATTCAGACATCACCTACTATTCGACTACGCAGTTAGTCGAACGTTTCTATATCCGGAAGATTTACACTTGGGTGAGCACTTCCGGAAGGAGAACTCGCTGGGAATGATGCTGGCCCCGGCCATATCATTTTCACTAGACAGCCTTTGGCAAAAAGATTCCTCACGACAAGAATACTGGCGAACAGCGACAACGCTCCTGGCAGACGCATCTGTCGACCCAATTATCAGATCTTCGATCGCCCGCCTGTGCGCCGAGTTTCCAGAGGTCCGGGAAGATATCGAAACTATTGGTTTGCTATTATCGAAAGAAGCAGAAAAGCCAGTCGTTGTGGGAGCGATACGCCACGTTATCGGTGCCCTCTCAGTGCGATCGAGCGACAAGTCTTCATTCTCCACCGCGCCTTGGACACGCCTCGCCGAACTGCTCGGTCTACATTCCTCGGATCAACTGTCCGGCTCCATTAAAGTCCTCTTATACTTATTGGAGCCGAAGACTGATGCACTCGATGAGCGAGTGATGTTAGGCGAGGCTGCCCGCTCTTATCTTCGCTACGCGCTCGATACCAAAGTTCATCCGACAGTGACTTCCGCTGCGATTGACCTTGTGGCCGCGACAATTGACGCCGACGTGAGCGCAACGGTCGATGCGCTCCACGAAGTCTTATCTTCAGATCGCTTTCAAACACGCGGATGGCAAGAAATCCCAACACTGTGCCGCCAAATAAAAAAGATCATCGATAACGCGCCCGATTTTGCGAGGGAAATATTCGCTTTCACTTACGCCTCTGAGATTACAGAGGAAATCACGACAAGTCTTGGCAACAGCCAAATTTTGCCAATGAGCTCAACAGCTCGCCAGGACTTCGACATGGCGCGCTATGCACTCAAGGAGCAGTTCGGCCACTTTCTCAAAGTCGATCCGTACATAGCCATCGATGCACTGAATCGGTCTTTAGAAGGGTACATCAAGCGCGAGCACTCAAGGTCCAGCCTTCCAGAAACGTTGGAAACAAGTGTAGGCCACAAGACAGTTCGCCTTTCTGAAGACCTCAGTCACATTTGGGCCCATGATCCCGATGCAGACTACTTAGACGACGCCGAAATTCTCCTTCACGACTATTATGTTTGGTTAGCGAAAGCTCCTGCTGATTTAGCCGTTGAAGTTGCTCACTACGTTGCAGATAATTCTAGTTTAGCGTGCATTTGGGCAAGAACGTTTCTTGCCGCTGTTCAGCATCCCGATACAGACCTCGCGGACTATTGTTGGAGTTTCGCCTCAAAGCAAATTTTCTTGCTGTCCGCGGATACTCGGAAAGATGCGATCGACTTGATCGCCCGATGCTATCCAAACATTGCTGAGGCTATAAAGCGCGAATTTGAGCAAGCTGCTCTTGAATTCGATTTCGGCGCCTTCAAACATCCGGTCGAAGCGCGAACCCGAATACTACAGCGCATATTCTACGCTATTGGAAAGGATCATCTTACGACGGCGGAGGCGATAAAAATCGCGAACAACGCTGAAGACGCTTTCAAAGATCAATCAGCTAATGACCGGCCTTTCAAAGTTCACTCCTATCGGGAAGACGCTTCGTCGTATAGCTGGATCGAAGGTTTAAACCCTGATGAGGACGCAAATGCGAAACTGATCAATCAGATCGATGATTTAAAGAAAAAGTTTGCCCTGGACGGGATTGATGGTGGTGATGCGTTACGTAACGCATCACAGGCAGTGCAGGCTCTTAGTGAACTAAATCGCAGTGTTCGCGAGGACGCTCACTCCACCGCATTTGAAGACCTGAAAAGACACGCGCAGGGCGTTTTGGGGCAGTGCTGCAATGAGACGATTTCCAGCAAGATACTCATCGCTGAGCAGGATGATCAGGTTATCTCTCAGTTCTGCGATGTACTCATAGAACTTAGCAAGTCGGAAAATCCTGAAGTTCATGCTGAAACAGAAAAGAGCTTTGAACGGAGCCCATCGTGGGGCGGCCCAGCGGCAAGGGTAGAAGCTGCAACCGCCATTCTCGATTTCATACTTCAACGCCCAGAAGTGTACGAAACGCTGAAGCCGCAAATCTCGGTGCTTTTGCGCGATCCGCATCCAGCAGTGCGTTTGAACTGCGCCCAGCACCTATGGCGAATTTGGGAAATCGATCGGGAGGCGTTCTGGGCTAACATCGATTTCGTCGTCGAAAATGAGTTAAACCTGGGCGTTTTGGATCATGTCTGCACGCATTGGTTCGGGAGACTGCTACATCAGCATCCTGATTGGGTGGAGCCGCACGCATTGCGCCTGATCAATCGCTCTTGTGACGACGAAGATCGAACAAGATCACTTAAAGATCATATGGCATCCGCTCTCGCGGTTCTTTGGATCGCTAAAGGTCGGCCCGCGAGCGAGAAGGAAGTGGAGAAGTGGATCAGCGCGCCGGCGTCCCACAAGACCGAAGTTACGTCGACCATTCAAGTTTGTCGTGGCGAACTTGAAAGCTTTGCAGAATGGAAATCAGACGCGAACGATACTCCTGGGCAGCGCTGCCTTACCTTCTTGGCAGCTGTTTTGAAGACCACAAACCCCGTATTGATCAACTCCTCGAACATCACTGACCCATCTGAAAATCAAATAAATGAAATACGCGCGTGTGCTGAAATCAATCACGATGTTTGTATGGCGTTGTACTTTGCGGCTGAGAAAATCTGCGATGAAGAATGCAGCGACGATGAAACACAACTGACTTCAAGCTTCCTCGCATCCACCGAACCCTTGCTAAGATTATTGGGTGCGGCCGCCCCCCCTCGCTCAACCTACTACCTGATAAAGCTCATAGCATTACTGGCCCCAAAGGAGCCCGCCAAGGCGTTCGACCTAATAGCTTATTCACTGCTGAACGGCGGAAAGGAGTTTGGGTATCAGTTTGAAGCTATGGGCGCCGATTTGGCGGTGGAGCAGTTCGGCGTTCTGCTCGCCGACAACAAAGAGATATTCTCTGATGAAAGCCGAAGAGAACAGCTTGTTGCTTCTCTCGATCTTTTCATGGAGGCGGGTTGGCCATCTGCACGCCGCCTGCTGTATAGACTGCCCGAATTGGTACAATGAAGAACCTCGAGGTCAGAAAAGCTGAATTCAAACGCGACGTCGAAGCCTTAGTTCAGAATGTGAACGATTCGATGAGTGCCGAGTACACCGCCCCAATCGATGGCCTTTCCAGCAACCCACTAGAACATACAACCCGCAGAAACTTCCTTGATCATCTCTTTGAAGCGCTGGGCTGGAAGTTGGGAACTGGCGGTAACACACGAGAAGAGGTCCGAATTAAAGCCAATACCGTACAATTCTTGGACTATCTCGGAGTAAAGAAAGAAACAAATACGCCCATTGTGCTTATTGAGGCTAAGCGATGGTCCGAACCGCACATCGTCGCCGCGCCGCAACTGAAAGCCAATTTCTCAAGCAAGAGCGAAATTGTCTCAGCAGCTATTGATTACATTCTGAGTGATGATGCTGAACTGATAGCTCCAGTGAGCACCGGTTGGATTGATATCCTCACCCAAGTCAAAGACTACGTCAAAGATATCGCTGCGAATACAGGGCATGTCGTACAGCGCGCAGTCATCACCAGCGGAAAATGGTTGATAATTTTCACAAACCCTGGAGCCACGTTTCTTTCAGACGGAAAAAATCACCCGGATCGAATTTTAGTGTTCGAGATCGAAAATTACGTTGAGCACTCCAGCGATATACTAAAGTGGCTCGACCAAAAATTGATCGCCCCCGATATCCCCGATATTCTCGAACCTCAGCGCGTTGGTCCGTATGTGAAGCCTCAAAATATCTTGAAGTGCTTTTCTGGTTTGCATGTGAGGTACGAACGAAGCGGGAGCGAGAAATTTTCGATCCGTCCTCAAATAATCGTGTATCCGGTGTTGATAATTGAGCGGTCGGATGGAGCTTACTTGAAGATTGCTAGACGGGACGATGGACTAGGGCTCACTCCGTCAAATTGCACGCCTGCGTCCATGACTGAACATCATGCCAGAATACAGACCGCAGTTGAACGATTGATAAGAGAGACTTCACACGTTGTAGGGCTCGAACTTTTGCCTGAACCCTTGGCAGAATTCTCTGGGTTTCCAACAGAGCATCAGCGCGGCGTCCCAATTCCCAACAAACAGGTGCTCATTGCCGAACCGAAAGTTGCTGATGAGTTCTTGATAGCGACTGGTGACGCTCCCCATTTTCTTTTAGAAACTCCGAGAATTGCTGAGTGCGAGTGGCATTCTTGGAATGCGTGTCACGCCAATGGTAACGCTGATGGTGACAATGCCCTATCATCGCCAAGCATCAAAAACCCGAGATCATACTTTATAGACGGGCATTCCCATCACTGTGCGAACAGAGCGTTGATCCTGCTTCGAGAAGAACGGTGCAAAATTGCTCAATTCGAAGAACGTTTGTGCTGCCAGGCCTGCAGCTTTTTGACGGAATGTTGGAGCGATGCCGAGCGCGAAGGTATGCCTTGCGGTGCGTTAGCCAACTAGATGGGAGTCAGGAGCATTGAACCACTTGCTTCCAAGACGCTCCCAAAAATTCTCAGAGCCACAAACGATTTTGTGCCTGCTTTCCAAGATGATAAACCTTGCGATCGAATGGGAGTACCGCTCTGACAATCCCTGCCGCGGCATCAAGAAGTTTCACGAAGCACCTCGCAGCCTGTTTCTCAGTACGGACGAACGTGACCGGCTGACCCAGGCGCTTCAGGAAGAGCCTGACCAGGCAAGTGCAATCGCGACCTGGCTTTGCCGGCTTACAGGTGCAAGGAAGGGAGAAGTATTGCAAGCGCGCTGGTAACAATTCGATCTCGATGCGAAGATCCCGGTCTGGCAAATTCCCGCGACATACACCAAATAGAGACGCGTTAACCGAAAGCCTCCGTCACGCCCGGCAGTGCTCTTGTTGTCGGAATGGAAGAAGGTCTGTCCGCAATCGTCCGCAGGATGGGTTATACTGGCCTGCCATCCACCAGATTTATTAACCCGGCGGTTTCAAAGTAGCAGTGTTCATGTTGCCACCTCCCCATAATAAGGCTGCATGAACGCTGCGGGCAAGACAGCTTTTGGGGCGGGTGGCGTATTGCCGAGCGAAGAGTTCGGCCGATCGGTGTTGTAATGCCGTCTCCATGTATCGATCAGGATCTTTGCCTCTCGCAGGTCAGAGAACATTTCCCTCGCTAGCAACTCGTCGCGTAGCTTGCTGTTGAAGCTTTCGCAGTAGCCGTTCTCCCAAGGGCTTCCCGGTTCGATGTAGAGCGTCTTCACGCCGATGCGTTGTAGCCAGTCACGGAGGGCCGTGGCGATGAACTCGGGGCCATTATCGGATCGTATGTGCTCGGGTGCCCCGTGACGAACGAACAGCTCGCCCAGCGTGTCGAGGACATCCCGAGAGCTCAGCTTCCTCTCAACCCGGATGGCGAGACATTCCCGTGCAAACTCGTCGATCACACACAGCATGCGGAACACACGTCCATCATGGGTGCGGTCCTGCACGAAGTCGTAGGACCATACATGGCCTTTGTGTGCCGGCCTTAGCCGCACGCAAGATCCGTCATTCAGCCAGAGACGGCCGCATTTTGGTTGTTTCATCGGCACTTTCAGCCCCTCCCGTCGCCAGATGCGGTAAACCCGCTTCTCGTTCACATCCCGGCCATCATTTCTGAGGAGCGCCGTGATCTGGCGATAGCCATACCGGCCGAACCGTTAGCCAGGCCGATGATCGCCGATGTCAGGGCGTCCTCATCGTCTCACCGTATGGGCTGTTTGCGTTGGGTCGAACGGTGCTGGCCGATCACACGGCAAGCCTGGCGTTCGGAGACACCAAACTCTTCCACCACGAGGTCGAACGCAGCACGACGGAGCGAAGAACTTAGAACTTTCCCCGCACGACTTCCTGAAGGATCTGGTTGTCCAGCGTGAGATTAGGGACTGGCCGCCGAAGCCTGGCGTTCTCCTTCTCCATATCTCATATGCGCTTGGCTCTCTTACCCATGTCTCAACTCCAGAATCGGAGCCGGCACAAACCCAAATAATGAACCACTTCGCTGGAGGCAGACCAACTCGCTTATATGGGGAATGGCGCACCGGGGGAGGGTGAAGGTGAGGACTTTCTAATTGTGTTTATGAAGAGATGAACCTCCATACTCAGCGGAGTCTACCGAATTCCGAGTGGCACGTGGCTCACACATTTTACGTTCATAGATCCACTGGAAATGTGTTCTCCCCTCCAGTAGAATTCAGCGACGGTCGTATTGGGGGGCTCGCTGAATGTTCTTAATTCGCTTCATTCAGCTGTGCGGAAGACATCCATTCGTAACAGGCTTGTTTTCGCTAATAGGACTGTTTGGCCTGGTGTTTTCATTTTTCAGTTTTTCGGTAGATCGCGCCGAAGCGCGATCTTCACAGGAGCAAGCTGAAAGGATCTACAGTTCAATCGAAGGAATTAAGAAAGATCTGCTTGGAGAGCCAGGTCCAAGAGTTCCCGTCATATTCGGCAAGTCTTATCCTGACGCTCGAAAAGACCTCATAGAGAATGGATGGATGCCTAAGCGCAATCACCCCTCAGTACTGAGAGACATGGGCAAGTACAACGGCAATGCGACCTACCTCTGGGATGCGGGATTCTGGGAGAATGAACATTGTTTTCCCACCGGCGATGCCGCTTGCCTATTCAGATTTTACGACAAAGACGGTAATACTTTGATGGTCGCGACTGCCGGAGAAGCCAGCCCGACCAATTTACGGCATGTGGTTGTTACAGGGGCCATATTGAATCCTGAAAACGGCACAAAGTAGAATTACTTTGCCGTCTGTAGCTATAAAATTGCTTTTCCAAATTTTGACAAGAGAAACTGTCGGCACCAAATTTCACCCTCACCGGCGAAACATTGGTGCACCCAGAGCATTGAGAACGCTCAAATGCCATACCCATAGTTGGCTGCAGCTTTCTTTAATACAATTGGTTCCCCCGTGGTTCCCTGGGACTTTTTCGGAGATCTTGCAACGCCAATAACTCATTGTATTTATTGGCGATCCCGGCGCGATTCGAACGCGCGACCTACAGATTAGGAATCTGTTGCTCTATCCTGCTGAGCTACGGGACCGCAGGGTTGAGGTGGCTATACGGCAATTGCTGCCTGGATTGAAGTTAGCAATCTCTGGTCTTAATCTGCAATGGAAATTGGCGATCGCGGGGAGCCCGCACGAGATCAGGTGAGGGGTGGCGTGCGCGCGATCGGGGCGATTTGGTTGATTTTACTTGTTGCGGCATGTGGCGCGCGCGGTCCATTGGCAGATTTGGAGCCTGGGGAACGTGGCCGGGTTGTACGCGTGGTGGATGGGGACACAATTGTGCTGGATACCGGCCAAAGTGTACGACTCGTCGGTATCGAGGCGCCATCTGGTGGATTTGGAGACCGCGACCCGCAGCCCTTCCACACAGAAGCCAAACGCATGATGGAAGACATGGTACTTGGCCGTCAGGTCCAGCTTCATTATGGCGGTCTAACGCGGGACAGGTATGATCGTGCCTTGGCGCACGCAGAAACGGTTGATGCCTTGGGGCCCAGATTCTGGCTTAACGCTGAAATCGTTAAGCGCGGCGGTGCCCGGGTTCGGGTCTATCCGGACACGTCAGCTGCCAATGCTCCTCTATTTGATCTAGAGCGGGACGCGCGCGAAAATTCTGTCGGCATGTGGAGCACACGCGAGTATCGCATACCCCTCGCCACAGATTTGCCGGACACGTTCGAAGGGTTTCAGCTCATATATGGAAATGTTGCTGACATGCAGGGTTCAGACGGTTTCGGCGCCGTATGCGATCTGTCTCTGGAGGGCTCGCATCTTCGTTTGCAAATACAGGTGCCGGCCGCGGGGCATTGTCAAAGCGCGCTGGGCGCAAATGTACTTGCCCGCGGTTTCGTGCGCGATGGTGTGATGGAGATATCGGACAAACTGAACTTGCAAATTATGTCGGCGCCACCTGACTAGGTGCCAGGCAACAGACCCGCTTCGTCCGGGTCGCCGACGATACGCTCAAGCGCGCGGCGGAGCTTGCCCAATGCCTGATGTTCAATTTGCCGTACACGCTCTTTCGAGATGCCCAGTTCGTGGCCGAGTGTCTCAAGCGTGACGGAATCCTCACATAGTCGTCGTTGCATGATGATGTGAGTTTCGCGGGGATTTAGCGCTTTCAGGGCGTTGGCGATCCATTCCTTGCGCCGTGAGGAGTCGTGTGACTCCATCACTTGCTGTTCTGGAATTGCCGACTCGTCCGGCAGCAGGTCCTGCCATTCTCCATCTCCATCTACGGCCATCGGGGCGTTCAGTGAGCGGTCTGATGCGGAGAGGCGAGATGCCATATTCTCAACATCTCGTTCAGGCACGCCCAGATGCTCCGCGATCCATGCGCGGTTTTCCTTGGTCATCACGCCATCACCCGTGTCATCGATCCGGGCACGCAGACGACGCAAATTGAAGAAAAGGGACTTTTGGGAAGAGGTTGTCCCCGTCCGGACGATCGACCAGTTGCGAAGAACGAAGTCCTGTATGGAAGACCGAATCCACCAACTGGCATAGGTCGAGAAGCGAACTTTACGGTCAGGCTCAAACCGGGCGGCCGCCATCATCAGGCCAACATTCCCTTCCGAGACGAGATCTGGCATGGGCAGGCCATAGTGGCGGAATTTTGATGCCATCGCGATGACAAGGCGAAGATAGGCGCGAGTCAGTTCGTGCAAGGCCTTTTCATCTTCGTCCTCGCGCCAGCGTCTTGCAAGTTCCAGCTCATGTTCAGCCTCCAGCATGGGGGCTTTCATGGCTTTCTTGACGTAAGACCGGTCTGCAGGTCCGTTGGAGCTGTAGGCGTTCGCCATGACGGGTCATCTCCTTCTGCGACAAGGCATGCTGCCAAACTATCACAGTCTCTACGGACAAGAGCGCGGACCGGATCAACTTCGTTCCCAAAATTGATCACATTCTAGCGAGTGGAGGTGCAAAGCAGGGGACTGGTCAGGCTTGACCGCGTGCGCCGCGCTTTTGTAACGTTCGAACGAAACGGGAACGAGGTGTCGCTCATGACGGATATGAACAGTGTTGATGAGGCCATGACGCGCGCGGCTGAAATTGTTCGCGGGACACAGCGCCTGTTGGCCGGGCTCGGCTTTTTCGGCGTGACGGAGCTGAGCCTGGCAAACAACCGTCGCGCGGATATCGCAGCGCTGGGGCCGTCCGGAGAGGTCTGGATGGTGGAGGTGAAGTCCTCGATTGCTGACTTCCGATCAGATTCAAAGTGGCCTGAATACATGCCGTATTGCGATCAGCTCTATTTCGCGGTGGCGGGTGATTTCCCGCAGGAATTGATCCCGGATGAGACTGGCTTGATTGTGGCAGATGCCTTCGGAGGGGCGATCATTCGCGAGTCTCCGGAAGACAAGCTGCCGGCGGCACGGCGAAAGGCAATGACCCTTCGCCTGGCGCGACTCGCGGCGATGCGTTTGACGCAGACGACAGATACTGGCTGGACGGCGGCATCCGGCTTGCTTACCTGAGGCGCATGAGCAACGCTTTTCCCATTGCGGTACGACTGGAAGACGCCCTGAAGCCCGGCGTGAAAGCGGCGCGCACGCGTGCGGCTGCTGAAGCCCTGGTCCCAGACCAGACGATCGAGTCACTCGAGACCGAATGGCTGAACGTGACCGAGGAAGAAGCCGCAGCCTATCTGGCAGTGCAGTCTGATGAATCTGGACCACATGGTCATCTTCAGAAGTACGAAGACAATGAGGGCAATCTGGTTCTGGCTGTGACCTGGTGGAAGCTGGTTGATCAGGCAGACATCATGCCGCTTCCGAAAACACGCAAGAAAAAACCGGCGACTGAGAAGCCGCCGGTCGAAGATCATACAGATGATCTCTATTTTCGGTCTGGTCGGACCAAGACGCGCCGGAAGCGCTACATTGACCCCCGACAGTTGGACCTGTTCAAGAACGTCTAGATCAGGCCCTTTACCGTCTCGGCAACGTTCTCGGCCGTGATGCCGAAATGCTCGTACAGTTTCTGGTAAGGCGCGCTTGCACCGAAACTGTCCATGCCGACAAAGCCGCCCTTCGGGCCAATCCAGCGATCCCAGCCAAACCGGACGCCCGCTTCAACTGCGACTTTTGGCAGGTCGCCGCCAAGTGTCTCTTGCTGGTACTTTTCGTCCTGCTGCGCGAACAGTTCCATGCATGGCATGGAGACGACGCGCACATGGATTTTTTCCTTCGCCAGCTCGGCTTGAGCCTGAAGCGCGATTTCGACTTCAGACCCTGTCGCGATCAGGACGGCTGCTTCGCGAGACTTCACCTTTGATGGCGAGAGGACGTAGCCGCCCAGTGCGCTCAGGTTTTCGTCTGTGTGCTCCGTGCGTGCCGGGCTGAGGCCCTGACGCGTCAGCGCCATCGTGGATGGGCCATCTGCGTGGCCGACAGCCACTTCCCAGCACTCGGCCGTTTCGACACCGTCTGCCGGGCGGAAGACAAGCATGTTCGGCATCGCACGCAGAGACGCAACCTGCTCCACCGGCTGGTGCGTCGGACCGTCTTCGCCAAGGCCAATGGAATCGTGCGTCATCACATGGATAACGCGAGTGCCCATCAAGGCGCCAAGGCGGATGGCTGCGCGGCTATAGTCTGCGAAGACCAGGAACGTGCCAGAATAGGGGATGATACCGCCGTGCAGTGACATCCCGTTCATTGCGGCGGCCATACCATGCTCGCGCACCCCATAATGCACGTAGCGGCCTGACCAGTCGGATGGGGTCATCGGCTTGGTTTCGGCCGTCTTGGTGTTGTTGGAGCCGGTCAGGTCCGCGGACCCACCAACCGTTTCGGGCACCAGATGCGTGATGACTTCCAGCGCGGCGCCGCTCCATTGGCGGGTAGCTTTCTTCTCGCCCCCTTCAACAACAGCCTTCTTGTGCTTGTTGATCGCTTTGGAGAGATTCTTCGGCAGGCGACCGGCCATTGCCGCATTGAACTCGCCCTTGTGCGGCGAGGCCATCTGGCGCTCTTTCCATGCCTTGCGGGCGTCGACGCCGCGTTCACCGACCTTTTTCCAGGCCTTCTCGATATCTGCGGGGACTTCAAACGGCTCATGCGGCCAGCCGATATTCTCGCGAATGCCAGCGATTTCTTCGGCACCGTAAGGGCCGCCATGTGCCTTGCCGGTGCCGGCAATCTTGGGGGCACCATAGCCGATGATGGTTTTCACGGCGAGGAAGACAGGCTGCTTCTGTTTCTGAGCCCATTTCAATGCGGCTTCGATGTCTTTCTCATCATGGCCGTCAACCTTGCGGGTGACCCAGCCGGACGCTTCAAAGCGGGCGCACTGATCTGTTGAATCGGCCACATCGATGTTGCCGTCGATGGTGACGGAGTTGTCGTCCCAAAGAACGATCAGGCGGTTCAGTTTCATGTGGCCAGCAAGCGTGATGGCTTCCTGGCTGACGCCTTCCATCAAGCAGCCATCACCGGCGATCACATAGGTTTTGTGGTCAACCAACTCGTCGCCAAAGCGCGCATTCAGGTGACGCTCAGCCATCGCCATGCCAACAGCTGTCGCAATGCCCTGGCCAAGCGGACCAGTTGTTGTTTCAACGCCTTTGGTGACGAAGTTTTCCGGGTGGCCCGGCGTATTCGCGCCCAGCTGGCGGAAATTGCGAATGTCGTCGCGGCTGACGGATTTGTAGCCGCTGAGGTGCAGCAGCGAGTAGACCAACATTGAGCCGTGTCCGGCGGACAGGATGAACCGGTCACGGTCCGGCCAGTCTGGCTGGGAGGCGTCGAATTTCAGGAATTTCCGGAACAGGACCGTTGCGGCATCTGCCATGCCGAGCGGCAGGCCGACATGTCCGGATTTGGCCGCTTCAACGGCATCCATGGAAAGTGCGCGGATGGCATTGGCCATGTCGCGGTTCGTGACAGCCATTCTGCTGATCTCCTTTGGTTTGCGGGAGTCCTAGGCCAGACTAAGCCCGTTGCGTCAAGTCGCTTGGCTGATTGAGATAATACCGTTACTTCATTGTGTATATGAGTGAAATCGACCCTGCTATTCGCCAATTGGATGAGGCGCTCACACGATTCGAGTCGGCGCTCGACAGTTTGCTGGCGCGCGCGGGTGATCCGGATGTGATCAAGGCTGAACTCGCGGCCCTTGCGCGCGACCGGTCCGACCTTGCTGAACAGCTGGATGCGTCTTTGGCCAGAGAGCGGGAATTGCAGGCCCTCGCCGATGAGGCGAGCGCAGCGCTCGGCGCGGCAATCGAAGAGGTCAAATCTGCCATTGGACAACAGGGGCAGGGCGATGGCTAAAGCTGACATTCAATTGCGCGGCCGGTCGTATTCAATTGCCTGCGCGCCCGGACAGGAGAGCCGCATTGCAGCGCTCTCGAAACAGCTCGACACACGGGTCAAGCAGATTGAAGGCGCAGTTGGCGATATCGGCGAAGAACGCTTGCTGCTGATCACGGCGCTGGCATTGCTGGACGAACTGGACACTGCGAAACGAACCGGGCCGGGCACGGCATTCAGCGAGGCACGGGCGGCCGAAGCGCTCGTGAAGGCGGCCAGCCGCATCACATCCCTCGCTGAGCGGATGGAAACGGGTAAATGATCGCCGCGACGCTTTGCGCATGGCCTTCCAGTTGCTGCGCCCTATGCTCTGGTCTCTACGCTGCTTGAAAGGCTGCCCATGCAAACCGTTTTGATGACTGGATTTTATATCGCGCTGGTGGCGCTCCTTGTTGTGCTGGGCCTTGGCATTGCGAACATTGCCCGTTCTGACGACAAGCAGGCGAGCCGATCCAATAAATTGATGCGCTTGCGTATTCTGGTGCAGGCTGTGGTGATCGTCATTCTTGTGGCGCTGGGCGTTACTGTCGGCGCGATCAAGATCGGTTTCTAGAGGCGCCAATGGTCAAGCTCGACAAGATCTACACGCGCTCAGGCGACAAGGGTAAGACCCGCTTGTCCACGGGTGAGCCGGTCGACAAATGGCATCCCCGCGTTGTCGCCTACGGAACGGTGGACGAAACCAATGCGGCGCTCGGTGTCGCGGCGTTGAAAGCAGATGGCGACATGCTGACGGCCATCCGCCGTATCCAGAACGATCTGTTTGACCTCGGGGCAGACCTTGCCACACCGGACAGGGGCAAGCCTCTGGAATGGACCCCTTTGCGCATCATGGAAAGCCAGGTTCAGCGCCTGGAGACAGAAATCGACGCGATGAATGAAGCGCTCACGCCGCTCGACAGTTTCATTCTGCCGGGGGGCAGTGAACTGGCCGCCTACCTCCATGTGGCCCGCACCCTTTGCCGCCGCGCAGAGCGGGAGGTTGCTGAACTCCACGCGATGGAAGACGAGATCGTCAGCGCTGAAGCTCTGGCTTACATCAATCGGCTGTCTGACTGGATTTTTGTTGCGGGGCGCGTCGCCAATAATAATGGTGCGAACGATGTCAAATGGGTGCCGGGCGCGAACCGCTAGCTCGCGGGCGCTCTAGAACCGATCCAGCAAGCGTCGCAGATATTCGCGCTCTTCGGGATCGTCGGACTGATTGTAACGCTCTCGCAGTTCTTCGAGAATGTCCTTGGCGCGTTGGCGTTCGGTCGCATCCGGAACATTGACTTCTTCGCCATTATTGCCGGGTCCGCCGGTCGCACGGCCGAACGGGTCGCTTTGCTGAGAGTCCTGTCCGCGGCGTTCCCGTTCCAGCGCATCGAGACTCGCGGCCATGTCCCGCGCGATCTCCGACAGCGTGTTAGTGGCCCTTTCCTGATTGCGCGCGGCACTGCGCTCATCGCCGCGTTCAAGCGCGTTTTCCGCCAATCTCTGGGCGCGTCGAATGTCTTCCAGCGCTTCGGGGTCCACGAGGCCGGCGAGGGCATCTTCGCCGCTGCCGGTTTCCCCGAGGCCGTGCTCGCGGGCGAATTCTTCAACCATACGACCAAGGCGGGCTTGCCGCTCAGCAAGAGTTTCGGATTGTCCGGGGCCTGACCCTTCGCCTTCATTGCCTTCGGCAAATTCGCCGCCACCCGATCCAGGGCGTTCGCCATTCTCATTCCCGCCGCCTTGTGGGGCTTCCGTCTGGCCGCTCTGACCTTCGCCACCACCAGCTTGTCCTGTGTCCTGACCTTGTTGGGATCCAGACTGCTGGCCTGGCTGTTGCCCGCCCTGTTCCTGGCCGGATTGCCCGGGTCGTTCGCCGCGCTCCTGGGCGAGTGTATCGTCGCTTAGTTGGCGCTGTTCCCGCAGGATTTCGGACAGGCGACGCATGGCATCCGTCAGTTCCTGTTCTTCCTGGGGTAGGTCGTCTTCTTCGCCATCTGCCTGTTGTCCCGGCATGCCGGGCATTCCTCCGGAGCCGGATTGACCGCGTTGGAATTCCAGATTCTGCAGCATGTTTGTGATGTCAGACAGAAGCTGGCGCGCCTGATCCGTTGCGCCTGTCTCTGTCAAATCCTGAAGCGCATTCAGCATGTCTTCGAAATCCTGACCGCCAAGGTTCGGCCCGCTGGCCATGGCTTCCTGATCGGATTGCATCTGCGGCTGCTCGTCTCCATTGGCGATGGCTTCCGCCATCTTTGCAGCGAGGTATTCGTTCGCCGCATCCCGGAAGGCTTCCATGCGCTGCTTGATTTCATCCTCAGACGCCCCGTCGCGCAAGGCTTGCTCAAGTGCGCGCCGCGCTGCTTCCAGTCGGCGCAGGGCATCGGCGGCGCTGCCATACTCTGACTTGAGGGCCAGCGCCCAGAGCAGGGGGTCAACTTGTTCGGCTTCTGCCTTCGTGCCCGCAGCCTGCAGAATACCCTTCGCAGTGCGGAATGTGAGGTAGACACCCTGGTCTGGAATGTAGCGTTCGCCTTTGTAGGTCATCGCATCCAGCATCAGCGCAGCCTTCTGGATATCTGGCGGGGCCGTGTCCAGACGGTTTGCAGCGGTCACATTGAGCGCATCCTGCTGCAGCGCGGTCTCGTTTCGTGACAATTCTTCATAGTCTCTCGGTTCTCTCAGAACCGTGACACGGACTTCCTGAGCCACGCGGGCGATAGGATCGAGGAACAGTTTTTCAGGCAACGTGAAATCCAGCGGCTCGCTGAGCCCGGTCTGGCCCGCGCCGTCTGTCGCGACCAATTGCATCTCTACAGGCAGCCCCGCCCAGCGATGCCGCGTCAGGTCCAGTTGGGTGATGTCTTCTGCCGAAGTCGGTGCCACTCCGGGCAGCGGAACGGGCATGTAATCTGCTTCGTCAGGCGCAGCGGGATTCGGTGTTTGCAAGCTGATCTTGAGTTCGAGGGAATCCACGCCATAGTCATCCGTGACCGACCAGGCGATCTCCGTTCGATCCAGCCGTCCCCGTTCGGGCGCCTTCACAAAGGTTGCAATCGGGGCGTCATCTGGTGACGTCAGCAGGCGCCAGGCCGCGCGTTCCCCCCACCAGCGGACCGACAGGCGGGTATCTTCCATGATTCGTGCACGCGCTTCGAACGCCCCATCCGGTGTGGGCGCGAATGTCTGCTTGAGCGTCTTCTCGCCCTTCAGGATGAGTTTCGGCGCGCTGTGTGCATCCGTGCGGAGGGTGACTTCAGACCCCTCCGGTACACGCACATTCTGCAGGCCAGGTGTCAGGAAGATCGGCGCGCGCCCGGTATGGTCGGGCGGGGTAATCCACGCTTCGACCACCATATTGTCCGCGCCAACAAGGGCGCCATAGTCCGGAAAGAGAGCCCTTTGCAGGCGGGATGCTGCATCATTGCCTGCCAGAACTGTCAGAAGGATCAGAGCTGCGGGCAGGGCGGCGCGCATCCAGTAAGGATCGAGCCGTCCCCACTCACGCGCCAGTGACGGCAAGCGCAGGCGGGATACTTCTTCCAGCAGTCTCGCGCGATGTTTCTGCCAAAGCCCCTGGGAGTCACGATGCGTCGCTGCGGGCCGATCTGTCAGCGAAGAGACAGCTCGCAGGTCGGATTGCCGGTCCAGAACACGCGCGGCATCTTCCCGGCTGACCGGTGTGAAACGGCGCCCGCCCTGCAGGATAAAGAATACCGATCCGACGAGGAAGATAAGTGTAGCGATCGCCGCAAGCGACGCCGTCATCCGGTCGATGAGGCCCGCCAGCGCGATCGCCAGAAAAATCGCGGCAAAAGTCAGGAAAGGCCAGAAGGCCTTGAAAAAGGCATAGACCGTCAGCTTCCGCCGTGTCGCGGAAACCTTGGCATTGAGTGCCTTCATGCCTTTTGCGTCAGCCAATCGGGAACCTTTTCAAGGGCGATCATTTCTTCAAATTCCGGACGGCGGCGAACCACATCAAAGGATGACCCGTTCACCAGAACTTCCGGAACCAGCGGCCTTGCATTGTAGGTCGAAGACAGCACAGCGCCATAGGCACCTGCAGACATGAACGCGATCCGCTGGCCGGGGCGGAGCGCTGTCAGTTCACGCGCCTTGGCAAACTTGTCCGTCGACTCGCAAATCGGCCCGACCACATCATAGGTCTTGCGCTCTGCACCCGCGCCAGCTTGCTTGATGGGCAGGATGTCGTGATGCGCATCGTACAGCGCCGGGCGCATCAGATCGTTCATGCCGGCATCGATGATCAGGAAATCCGTCTCAGGTGCGGCTTTCTCATAGAGAACCGTGCTCAGCATCACCCCGGCATTGCCCGTGATCACACGGCCCGGCTCCAGAATGACCTGAACGCCAAGGTCCTGCGTCACGTCCGCGATCATGGCGGCATAGTCGGATGGGGGCGCCGGGGCGTCGTCTTCCTTGTAAGGAATCCCAAGGCCACCCCCCAGATCGATACGGCTGATTTCGTGCCCCGCGTCTCGCAGACGCTTGGTCAGGCCGACAACTTTCTCGAATGCGGCGCGCATCGGGACGAGATCACCAATCTGGCTGCCGATATGCACGTCCACACCGACTACCTTGATACCGGGCAAGGTTGCCGCCTCGGCGTAGAGGTCTTCGGCGTCGCTCCACGGCACACCGAACTTGTCGCCCTTCTTGCCGGTCGAAATATTGGGGTGGCCACCCGCTGCAACGTCTGGATTGACCCGGATGGCAACGGGCGCGTCCGTGCCCAGCATCGTGGCAACTTCTGACAGGCGGCGCAGTTCTGCGGCGCTTTCGACATTGAACTGGTGAATCCCGGCTTGTAGCGCCAGACGCATCTCTTCGGCGGTCTTGCCAACACCTGAAAACACGATCCGGTCCGCCGGAATGCCAGCACGCATCGCGCGCTGCAGCTCGCCGCCGCTGACGACATCGGCGCCACACCCTTCCTGCGCCAGAGTCGAGAGGACGCCCAGATTGCCGTTCGACTTTACCGAATAGGCAATCAGGCAGTTCTGTCCTTCAAAGGCGGAGGCAATCACGCGTGCGTGGCGGACCAGGGTTGCAGATGAATAGACATAACAGGGCGTACCGACTTCATCGGCGATCTGCTCAAGGTTCACACCTTCGCAGTGAAGGCAGCCATCCTGATAGGTAAAGTGATGCATAAATTATTCGATCTCACCGAGAGCGCCATTGTCGATAGGCGTTGTGGGTTTGGCATCCGGGACGATGCCGCCCCACTGGTTGACGACCGGTCCTTCCGGTTCTGCTGTGTCGAGGGCCGTTGCCACCGTTACCGGTTCAACAGGCTCAGCCGGGGCAACAGCTTCCACGACCAGGGTTTCCGGTTGGCTCTGGCAGGCAGCGGCGAGGCACATGGCGACCAGACCGGCGCCCCAGCGCGCGGTCTTTACAGGTTTGGAAAACGTCATGGAAAACTCCTTACGCGCCGCCGAGCAATTCATCGTCAGCGTCCGGGGCTGCGTCTTCGTCTTCCCGGTCTGGCAGGTCAGGAAGATTGGTCTGGTTCTGGTTTGGCAATTCTGCAGGCTCCAGGTCTCCGCTCGGCTCGCCCCAGAGCGGATCGGGACGCTTCAGGTCTCCGGTCAGCCCACAGGCGGCCAGATTGGCAGACGCCAGAACGGCGGCGACAAATAGAAGAGGGCGTTTCATCAATGACTACTCCAGTCGAAGTCTCTGTTTCCACTGTGCCACTTGTTCGGCGACGCGAACAGGGCTTGTAGCGCCATAAGATGTCCGAGATGAGGCAGACGCCTCAACGGTCAGCACGCCGAAGACGGCATCAGTAATTCCACCATGCACGGCCTGCATCTCTGCCAGAGACAAATCGGCCAGATCGCAGCCCTTTTCCTCTGCTTTCGCAACGAGCGTTCCGGTGACGTGATGGGCATCCCGGAAGGGCAGGCCAAGCTCCCGCACCAGCCAGTCTGCCAGATCGGTGGCTGTGGAGAATCCCTTGGTGGCAGCGGCGCGCATATTCTCGGGCTTGAAGCCGATCGTATCGATCATGCCGGTCATCGCCTGAATGCAGAGATTGTAGGTGTCAAAGGCTTCGAAGGTCAGACGCTTGTCGTCCTGAAGGTCCTTTGCATAGGCCAGCGGCAGCGCTTTCACTGCGCCCTGCAGCGCCGCGTAGAGCCCGGTGATCAGGCTTGCTTTCGCGCGGATCAGTTCGGCGGCATCCGGGTTGCGCTTCTGCGGCATGATGGAGGAGCCGGTCGACCACGCGTCCGTCAGCTGGGCAAAGCCGAATTGCGCACTCGTCCAGAGCACGATCTCTTCTGCCAGGCGCGAAAGGTGGGTCGCCGCGATGGAGAGGGCTGCGAGCGCCTCCAGCGCGAAATCACGGGCCGAAACCGCGTCCAGCGAATTTGCCATTGGGCGTGCAAAGCCGAGCGCATCGGCGGTCATGTCACGATCAATCGGGAAGCCTGTACCCGCGAGCGCGGCGGATCCAAGCGGGCACTCATTCAGGCGCTCCGCACAATCCAGCAGGCGGGAGCGGTCACGTTCCAGCATTTCGACATAGGCCAGCAAATGATGGCCCAGCGTGACAGGCTGCGCGGTCTGAAGGTGGGTGAAGCCCGGCATGATCGTTTCAGTGTGCTCACCCGCACGCTTCACCAGTGCAGCCTGCAGGCCAGCCACGAGCAGACTCGCTTCGTCCAGCGCGCCGCGTGTCCACAGGCGAAAGTCCGTGACGACCTGATCATTGCGCGAGCGCGCCGTGTGAAGTCGACCGGCTGGCTCCCCGATCAGTTCCTTGAGGCGCGCTTCCACGTTCATGTGGATATCTTCGAGCTCTCGGCGGAAGGGGAAGGTTCCGGCTTTCAGCTCTTCAGTGATCGCATCGAGCCCGCCCTGAATGGCTTCATTGTCCTCAGCCGAAATAATGCCCATTTCGGCCAGCATGTCAGCGTGTGCCCGGCTGCCTGCAATATCTTCGGATGCCATCCGCCGATCAATATCCAGGGAGGCGTTGATGTCTTCCATGATGTCGGATGGGGTCGCGGCAAAGCGTCCGCCCCACATTGTCTGGCCTTTGCCTGTCGTCACTGCCATATCCTTCGAACTTGAATTGGAGACCCGTGCCCCATGACCCGTCTGGCCTATATCGCCCTCTTCTTGGTGGGCCTGATCGCAATTGTCTATGCGCTGATGAGCGCAGGGAGCGGAAAAGCTCCAGATAACCGGCTGGAAGCCTTCGCGCGAGGGGAAATCGAGAAGCTGGACTTCTCAAAGGCCGGAACGCCCGCCGCCTCGTCGCCCTTCTACCGGCAAGACGGCACTCCGGTAACCCTGCAGGCCTATCAGGGCAAGGTCGTGCTGGTGAATTTCTGGGCCACCTGGTGCGCACCCTGCGAAAAGGAGATGCCCTCGTTGGGCGCATTGCAGACAGCGCGTGGCGGCGACCGGTTTGAAGTCGTGGCGATCAGTGTCGATTCCGAGGAGGACCGGGACTATGCCGCGCAGAGGCTCGGGGAACTGGGCGCGAGCAACATCACCTTCCACATTGCGACGCCGGAGCAGTATGAAATCGTCTATGATAGCGGCGCTCAGGGATTCCCGACGACGATCCTGTACGATGAAGCTGGTCTCGAGATTGCCCGGCTGGCTGGCGATGCCGACTGGAGTTCGATAGAGGCGGTCGGGTTTATTGATGCCCTTCTAAAGGATTGAGGCCGCAAGGCGCGCGCGGGCGACCTGCGTGCCGATGGCAGGCTCCGGCGCAACGGCGTCGGCGTCTACCGGGCCTTCATCAGGCCACATCCGCACCAATATCTCCAGTTCCAGCAGGAGATCATCTCCGTCTTCGATCTGGCGGGCGATGTCACGGGCGATGACCGCGTAGCCATATGACGCCTGATAGGCAAGGGGGCGCTCAATGGCGGCGTCTAACACGCCAGTGGCGTAGGAGTCAGAGCACTGTTCCAGCAGGAACAGGATCTGATCCAGCGGCCTTGTGCCGGTTTCAGCGATCACGTCCAGAATGTGGGCTTCCGCTTCTGACGGATCAGCGCTTGTTTCAGTTCCGCCTGTGGGGTCTGTCGGAAAATCGTCAAACGCTGCGGGTTCAAACCCAAATGCTTCAAAACCGGCGCGTTCTGTCGCTGTGCCATCAGTCGTCAGGCGGCCGAAATGCGATGTGGCAGCTTCGCGGTCGCCAGCACGATATAGCGCGGCCCCGGCTGCAACGTGACCTGACAAGACGAGAACACGCTTTTCCGCCGGCAACACACGAATGCCGGCAGGCGTCCTGATTTCATCCAGACCAAGCGGGCGATCCGTGACGACGGGCGCCTTCGTCTCTGCACTCGGCATTTTCTGAGTCTGCGGGGGCGGGGGATCCAGCGCGTCGCACGCCGCAAGTCCGGACAGGATCAGCGGCGCAATCGCCAGGCGCAAATTGAACATCGGCATCAATTCCTCATGGCTTCCTGGGCAAGCCTAGGCAGTGTTCACTCGAGGGGCAAGCTGAGCGAAGGCTTACGGGCTCAACGGGGCGGTATTGGATGCGGGACGCCGGGGCGCACACCAGTCCGGCTTTGGGGCACCGCCATCATAATCCCAAACCTGGTGCGTGCCTTCGGCCACCAAGCGTGCAGCGAGGTCTTCGCCATTGATGCTGAGATCGACCACCTGCCGCTTGTACCGGTCCGGCCCGTAGTCACGCGTCACCTTGATATCCGCGTCGCGCGTCAGTTCGAGCACTTTCTCCTTGGCGATATAGCCAAGCTCACGCTCGGACTCGCACTCTGCGCCGCCAATCTGTTTCAGGCTTCGGGTTTCTGGTGCGTCCACGCCATGCAGGCGGAATTTGGTGCCATCCGGAAGGCGCCCGGAATCACCATCTGACCAATAGACCAGGCCGTCCTGATCAATCGTGGCCTGTGCTGCCAGGGCAACCGCTCCGGTCAGTCCGGCGAGAATCGTCACGGAATACAAGAGGGATTTGACCTGACCGCCGCGCAGCATGCTTTGTGCCTCCTTGGAATTGGAGGGCACGCTCGCTTGGACGGGTTAAGTGGTGGTTAATCCGCCGGTCCTGCCGCGACATTCAGATATGGTGGGATCAACAGAAAAGCCCCGGCCAAAAGGCCGGGGCTTTCCACTGTACGCATCATGCGAAGCGAAGGACGCTTACATGAAGCCTTTGAACTTGTCTTTGAAGCGCGACACGCGGCCACCGCGGTCCAGCATCTTGCCGTCGCCGCCGGTCCATGCCGGGTGCGATTTGGAGTCGATATCCAGAACAAGGCGGTCGCCTTCGCTGCCATAGGTGGAGCGTGTCTGGTATTCGGTGCCATCGGTCATCACCACGGTGATGAAGTGATAGTCGGGATGACCTTCTTTTTTCATGGCCTTCGCCTCTCTTGAACTCTAATGACAACCGCGCTCGGCCGTGTTCGGGTGCGCGGGCTTGTCTCAGCCTGTTTTCGAAGTGGCGCGTGTAACTGAAACAGGACGCCTCTGCAAGTGGTTGCTGGCAGGGAATCTGAAAGGAACTATAGACACCCAATGGCCGATACTGACAGCTCCCTTGTAGACGATCGTCGTGCAACGCAGCCGGAGGGTGGCGAGGCCGTCCATCGTCCCAAGGCGAAGTCCCTGAAGCCGCTCGCCTTGCTGCTGCCCTACGTGGCGCGTCACTGGGTGACGGTCACGGTTGCGCTGATCTTCCTGGTCGTTGCTGCGGCTGTCAGCCTTGCCATTCCCTTGCTTCTGGGCAGCGCTGCTGATGCCGGAAGTGCGGCGCAGGGAAATGCCGAGGAATTGCTGTCGCTGGTCGACCGCGCATTTCTCTGGGTGGCGCTGGCGGCAATCCTGTCTGGCGTGCTTGGCGCTGTCCGGTTTTATTTCGTCTCGCGTTTCGGCGAGCGGATCGCCGCTGACCTGCGCAAGGATCTCTACGCCCACCTTCTGAAGCTGTCCCCGCGCTATCATTCCCAGATGCGGTCGGGGGAGGCGGTCTCACGCCTGACGGCAGACATTACCCTGATAGAGACATTTCTCGGGTCATCGGCCTCTCTGGCGACACGCACCCTGCTGACGACAATCGGCGCACTGACCATGATGCTGGTCGTGAACTGGAAACTGGGGCTGACCCTTCTGGCCATGCTGCCGATTGCGGTGCTGCCCGTGATGGCGATTGGCCGCGTCATTCGAACCATGTCGAACCGGGCGCAATCGCGGCTGGCAGATGCTGGGGCAGAGGCCGCCGAAGCGCTTGATGCCATTGAATTGGTGCAGGCCTATAACCGGGAACAGAGCCGCCTTGGCGCTTTCACCGAGGCGGTCGAAGCAACGTTCGAGGCCGCTATGCGGCGGATCGGGGCGCGCTCCATCATGATCGTGCTGGTGTCGGTGCTGTTGTTTGGCGGCTTTGTGGGTGTGTTGTGGCTTGGTGCGCGCGCCGTTGCGACGGGGGAGATGAGCTTTGGCGATCTCGCCTCCATGGTGTTGTACGCGCTTTATGCCGGTTCAGGCTTCGGAATGCTTGCGGAAGTCTATGGCGAGGTGATGCGCGCTGCGGGTGCGGCGGACCGCGCGGCAGAGGTTCTGAACGCCGAACCCGAGATTACTGCGCCAGAGCATCCGGTGGCCCTGCCTGCGACGGTGACTGGCGCGTTGGAGTTTGATGACGTCACCTTCCGCTATGGGGATGAGACCGTATCGGCGCTGGAGCATTTCTCGCTGTCTGTGAAACCCGGCGAGTTTGTTGCCCTGGTCGGCCCCAGTGGTGCGGGCAAGACAACCGTCTTCCGTCTCGCGCTTCGCCTGTTCGATGTTCAGTCAGGCCGAATTGTTCTGGACGGCGTGTCCGCGATGCAGGCGGATCCGCGCGACTGGCGACAGCAATTTGCCTATGCCCCGCAGGAGTCTGCCTTGTTCACAGGTACGGCGGCGCAGAATATCGGCTTCGGGACCGATAATCCCGACGAGGCGCTGCTGGAAAATGCCGCGCGCATGGCGGAAGCGTTCGAGTTCCTCGCCGAGAAGGATGGCCTCGCGACAGATCTCGGCCAGAAGGGGCGGAGCCTGTCTGGTGGTCAGCGCCAGCGGGTTGCCCTCGCGCGCGCGCTCGTGCGTGACGCGCCGGTCCTGTTGCTGGACGAGGCGACCTCCGCGCTCGATTCCGAAAGTGAGGCAGCGGTGCGCCGCGCGATCTCCAATGCCGCTGAGGGCCGGACGACGCTCGTCATTGCGCACCGCCTGTCGACCGTGCGCCGGGCGGACCGGATCATCGTGATGGAGCATGGTCGCATCGTGGAAGAGGGCAATCATGACCAACTCGTCACCAAAGGGGGGCTCTATGCCCGCCTCGCCGAGTTGCAATTTGCAGAAGGCTGATCCGCCTATTTCTTGCGGAGTTTCTTGACCTTGCCGTCAATCGTGAACGCAAAGGCAAGTGATAGGACAAGGGGCACCCAGATCGGCAGCTCCCCGAGGCCCGGCGTTTCCAATGCCTCTGCCAGATGATCGTCTACACACCACCACAATAGCCAAAGCCACATAGTTCCAGTTCCTTCATCAAGCCCCTACGCGGCGGATGATATCGGCTGGCCATGACGTGTCCATTGAAAGATGGAGCAATCTGCGCCACCCTCGAAAGGTATATCAATGAGGGCGCCTCTGATTGGCTGCTGCTTCTCTGGACCGGATTTGGGGTGAAACCGCATGATACATTGGCTGCTCGTGGCTCACATTATCGTGGTGGGATATTGGCTGGGCTCAGAATTGGTCATCAATTCCTCTTTCCGGTTCGCCACCCGAGACGTTGCTTCTCCGCTCGAGGCGCGAGACCGGATGCTGCAGCATGTGATGAATACGGATCAGCACGTCCGGTTTGCGCTGGTGCTTCAGGCCTCCCTCGGAACCATTCTTCTGGCCGCGTATGGCTGGGTCCCCGGCGGCCAGACATTGATGATCGCCGCCGCTGTGCTTGGCGTGTTCTGGCTTGGCTTCGTCGAATACATTCACCGCGTGCGGCACTCGGCAGTAGGGGCCCGGCTCGCTGCACTCGACCGTGGATCGCGCTATGTGCTGATGGGCGTTCTGCTGCTGATGTCGATCGGTGTGATCGGAGGGGATTGGCCAATTCCACTTTGGCTTCGATTCAAGTTCGCGGCGTTCGCCGGTGTGATCGCGACTGGCGTTCTGGTGCGGCTACAGCTTATCCGTTTCTTCCGGGTCTGGGGCGAAATGAAAACGGATGGCGTGACCGACGCGCGCAATGCGCGCGTCCGCGCTCTGGAAAATCAGGCAAGCTTCCTGATCGTCATGATATGGGTATTCATCGCCATCATCGTGGCCTTGAGCCTGTTCAAGCCTGTCTGATTGGCCAGCCCTATTCGGCGGCCTGCAAGGCTGGCTGAACGTCCGCTTCTTCTGCGGGGGTAAAGCTCAGCACGCCATCATCAAGTTTCCCGAATCGCAGATTCATCAGGTCAGCGCTGTAGCTCTGATTCAACTTCCAGGGCTTCTCTGTATGCTGGCGAGGGAACTGGTCCATGACGCGCTGGAAATAGCCTGACGAGAAATCCACGAACGGTTCTGTCTGGTTCGGATAATGATCCAGCTTCGGCATCGCCGAGCCATACCCGTGCTGGTCCATGTAATTCAGCAGGCGACAGACATATTCAGACGTCAGATCGGCTTTCAGTGTCCATGAAGCGTTCGTGTAGCCGAACGTACACGCCAGGTTCGGCATGTTGGACAGCATGACGCCCTTGTAGTTCAGCATGCGACCGGGATCGCGCTTTTCGCCATCGATGGAGACTTCGACCCCGTTCAGGAATTGCAGCTGAAGCCCCGTCGCGGTCACCACGATGTCCGCGTCCAGTTCCTTGCCGGATTTCAGCTTGATTCCCGTCTTGGTGAACGTCTCGATATGGTCAGTTTCGACGCTGGCCTTGCCGGATTTCAGCGCATTGAACAGGTCTGAATCCGGCACAAGGCAAAGCCGCTGCTCCCACGGATTGTAGGCGGGATTGAAATGCGTCTCGACCGGATAATCGGGGCCAAGTTCTTCCTTCACCATGCCGACCAGGCGGTCCCGAGCCTTGTCCGGATTTGCGCGCGTCTGCCTGAAAAAGAATTGCTGCAACAGGACATTCCGCCAGCGGATGAAGGAATAAGCCCAGCTATCGGGCAGAATCTTGCGCAGGAAGTTTGCGAACTTGTCCACGGCCGGGCGCGACACGACGTAGGTGGGCGAGCGCTGCAGCATGGTGACGTGCGCTGCCTTGTCGGTCATCGCGGGCACCAGCGTCATCGCCGTTGCGCCAGAGCCGATGATCACGACTTTCTTGCCGGAATAGTCCAGATCCTCCGGCCAGTGCTGGGGATGGATGAACTGGCCCTCATAGGTGGCTTCCCCCGGGAAGTCCGGACGATATCCCTCATCATAGCGATAATAGCCGCCGCACATGAACAGGAACCGGCAGGTCGTGACGTCCCGCGCGCCAAGGTCATCCTCATGCGTCACATGCCAGAGTTGCTCCTCACTCGACCAGTTCGCGGCCACGATCTTCGTATTGAAACGAATGTGGGGTGTGATGCCGTATTCATCGGCCGTGTCTTCAACATATTTCCGGATGGACGGGCCGTCTGCGATCGCCTTGGCTTCGGTCCAGGGTTTGAAATTGTACCCCAGCGTGTGCATGTCACTGTCCGAACGGATGCCCGGATAACGGAACAGGTCCCAGGTTCCGCCAATTGCGTTGCGCTGCTCGAAGATCTGATAGCCCAGGCCGGGGCATTTCTTTCCCAGATGAACCGCTGCGCCAATGCCGGAGAGACCGGCCCCGATGATCAGAACGTCCGTATCGGAGTGTGTCATGACTGTTTCCTGCCCGTTTTTCAGCCCATAAGGCCAAAAAATGACGCAGGTGTCACGGAGTTTCTGACCCTTGCGGGGGGCGACCCTACGGAAGGGGCCTAGTCTGCCTTGCGGGCAAATGCAGCGGCGTGGCGCAATTGCTTTTCGATCAGCGGGTGCAGGTCTTCATTCGCTGCGAGCAGGGATCCGGTCTGCATCACATCACCGCCATCAATCTCTGTGATCGTGCCGCCAGCTTCCCGAACTAGCACGATTCCGGCCGCAATGTCCCAGGGCTGCAGGCCGCGTTCCCAGAAACCATCGAACCGGCCAGCGGCAACATAGGCCAGGTCCAGCGCCGCCGACCCATAGCGACGAATACCGGCGCAGGCTGGGGTCATGGCCAGCATCTCGCGGGCGAAATGCGTGTGTTTCTCTTCGGCCTTGCCATGCCAGGGCGTTCCGGTGGCGACGACCGCTTCATGCAGCTTGGTCCGAGCGGCAACGCGCAGCTTGCGGTTCTCCAGCCAGGCACCGCGACCGGTTTCGGCCCAGAAGATCTCATTCTTGGCGACATCATAGACGACGCCTGTCAGCAGCTTGCCCTCACGTTCCAGCGCGATGGAAACGGCATAGTGCGGTTGCCCGTGCAGGAAGTTCAGCGTGCCGTCGAGCGGGTCAACGATGAATTTGTTGGACTTGTCCGTGCCCTCGACAATGCCCCGTTCTTCCATGACGAAGCCATAGCCTGGCCGCGCCTTGGTGAGGGAATTGTAGATGATCTCTTCGGCGCGATGATCTGCGTTCGAGACGAAATCAGCCGGGCCCTTCTTTGAGACCTGCAGGTTTTCGACTTCGCCGAAATCACGCGCGAGGGAGCGACCCGCTGCGCGAGCGGCTGCGATCATTACGGTGCCGACGGGGGAGGGCTTGGACATGTCTGACCTTAGTCTGCGCGGCGGAGATAAGTGGAATCGGCGGTCTGGACGACGATTTTCTCGCCGGTGCCGACAAAGGGCGGAACCATGATGCGGACACCGCCGGTGCAGCTGGCTGGCTTGAAGCTGTTTGCAGCAGTCTGGCCCTTCACGACCGGCTCGGTTTCCTCGACTTCGAGGATGACCTGCTCGGGCAGGGACACGCCAATCGGCTTCTCGCCATAGAACTCGATCTCGACAACCATGCCGTCCTGCAGGAAAGCGCCCTGATCACCGATGAAATCCCGCGGGATCATGATCTGCTCGAAATTCTCCTGATCCATGAAGGTGAAGGAGTCATCGTCTGCGAACAGGAATTGGTGGTCTTTCTGCTCCAGGCGGACCTTCTCGACGGTCTCGGATGAGCGGAAGCGAACATTGGATTTGGAGCCGTTCAACAGGTTGCGCAGCTCGACCTGATTGAATGCGCCGCCCTTGCCTGGCTTGACTGAAGCCGTCTTCAGGGCGCGCCAGACGCTGCCGTCATGCTCGATGACGTTGCCCGGCTTGATTTCGTTGCCATTGATCTTGACCATGGGAGGCGTGTCCTTTTGAAGGTTTGGCGGGGGCGTAAGCCCTAGGCTGGAAACGGTCAAGCCGGGGTGTGTTAATGCGCCTGCCAAGCGGGCTGGGCAACAAATCCGGCCCTCCTTGCCCCGACCTCTATTCACAGATGGCTGCAATCGTGAGCAGAATGCCATTTCCACTGGAATATGGGGGACACAAAATGATTCAACGCCTGCTTACTTTTGACAAGCTGATCGGCACGACGCTGATTAAGATACTCTACTATATCGGCCTCGTGGGGATTGGGCTTTACGCCATCATCATGCTTTTGACGGGGCTCGGTGTCATGGTCAGCCAGAGCTTCCTCGGCGGCATAGGTATCGTCATCGCGGCGATCATCGGTGGCGCGATCAGCCTGCTGTTCTGGCGCTTCATGTGCGAACTCTACATGCTGTTCTTCCGCATCAGCGACGATGTCCGCGAACTCAAGGAAATGAAGTCCGGCCCGACGCCGCCTGCGGCAAGCCCGGCTTCGTCAGACTTCTAGTTTGCGGATGGATCCAGTCGATCCAGCAATGCATTGAACTCTGCCACCGCGGCCGGAGCACCGGCCGGGTGGTTCCACACGCCGGAGGACACGGCGAGGAAGTCTGCGCCGGCCATGACAAGCGGCTCGGCGTTCTCGACGGTAATTCCGCCAATCGCGACGCAGGGCACTTCCATGCTTTCCTGCCAGATCTCCAGCAGGTCTGGCGACGCCTCCACCGTGTCATCTTTCGTGCCGGTGGCGAAGAACGCGCCAAACGCGACATAGTCCGCGCCGGCTTCGCTGGCCTGCATGGCCGCGTGGCGGGAATTCTTGGCGGTGGCGCCGACGATCATGTCCTTGCCGACGATCTCCCGCGCCGTTTTCACCGGCACATCGTCCAGGCCAACATGCACGCCGTCCGCGCCGAGTTCCACGGCGAGCTGAGGGCTGTCATTGATCAGTACGGCAGCGCCATATGCCTGTGCCATAGCCGTCACGGCAGCGCTGACCTCGCGGGTCGCGGCTTCGTCGATTTCTCCGGCCTCGGTCTTCAGGCGAAGCTGAAGACAGGCCACATCGCCCGCCGAGAGGGCAGTTTCCAGCAGGGCGGCAAAGCCATCCACATCCTCAATGCGGGGAGGGGTGATCAGGTAAAGCCGCGTACGCGGGCGGACATAGTCTTCAGGTGTGCTCATGGCGCGCGCTATAGCGCAGCGGACAATCTGCTGAAAGTCCTCAGACTCGGTGATGTGGCGGCCAAATGAAAAAGGCGGCCCCGCAGAGCCGCCTTCTCATCAAGCTGTCTGCAGCGATCAGCCCGCTGCGGAGGCTGCGCAGATATTGTCGATTGTGGCGGCCAGCGTCGTGTTGAAATCCTCGTCGCTCTGCTGGGCCGAGAGGCCTTCGGTCAGGGCGCGGGAGAAGCTGGCGATCATGCCGGTGTTCTGGGAAAGCTTGTCACATGCGTCGGTGCGGGAATACCCACCGGACAGGGCAACAACGCGCATCACACGCGGATGCTCGACCAGTGATTTGTATTGGTTCGCCTTGGTCGGCAGGGACAGTTTCAGCATCACCTGCTTGTCTTCACCGAGCGCGTCGAGCTGTTTGGTGATCTCTGCCAGAAGGATGTCTTCGGCTTCAGCCTTGTCAGAGATGGTGATCGTGACTTCCGGCTCGATGATCGGCATCAGGCCGTGGCCCAGGATCTGGCGGCCCACGTCAAATTGCTGCGCAACGATGGCGGCAATGCCTTCCGGGTTGGCCGCATGGATGACGGAGCGCATCTTGGTGCCGAAGATGCCCTTTGAGACAGCGCGCTCCAGCAGGCTGTCGAGGTCTGGCATCGGCTTCATCAGTTGAACGCCATTCGCCTCGTCGGCGAGGCCCTTGTCGACCTTCAGGAAGGGGACGACCTGATGTTCGTTCCAGAGATATTCAGCGGTCGGCGTTCCGTCGACTTCACCATCCATCGTGCGTTCGAAGAGGATCGCGCCGATGACTTTCTCGCCATTGAAAGCAGGCGCCTTGATGATGCGGGCGCGCATGTCATGGATCAGCGAGAACATCTCTTCATCATTGGAATAGGCGTCTTCGTTGACACCATACAGCCGCAGCGCCTTGGGCGTGGAACCGCCGGATTGGTCGAGTGCTGCGATGAAGCCATTTTTCTCGGCAATCTGCCGGGCCATTTGTGGATTGGTCATAGGAATAACGGGGCGTCCCTTGCATGCGTGAAGTTTGCAAACTTTGCATTCAAGTACCGTGCCTGTCAGACGGGTCAACAGGGCTACCTATCTGGAAAATCCCGCACGGCAGATCGCCTGAATCGTAATCACTACAGGCGATCTGGGGAAGTATCAGGGCGAAATCCGTGCAGGATTAACGGGCTCGGCCGCGCAATCAGGCTGCATAAAAATTTTTCTGATGCCCTGCAGCACTTTCTGGGAACGTTGTCATTTGAAAGGCCCCGCGCGATATGCCGCAGGGCTGTCTCAAAAAGGATCAGGCCTTGAGCGCTTCGACGCCGGGCAGGGCCTTGCCTTCCATCCATTCGAGGAAGGCGCCACCGGCTGTGGAGACGAAGGTGAAGTCGCTTGCGGCGTCTGCATGGTTGAGCGCGGCGACGGTGTCTCCGCCCCCGGCAACAGCAACCAGCTTGCCGTCCTTGGCGCGAATGCCTGCAGCCTGGGCGGCGGCTACCGTGGCCTTGTCGAACGGGGTCAGTTCGAACGCGCCGAGCGGGCCGTTCCAGACCAGAGTCTTCGAGGCGCCCATTGCGGCGACCAGCTTGGCGACGGTTTTCACGCCCGCGTCGAGGATCATCTCGTCCTCGGCAACGTCATCGACGGCGCAGGTGCGGTTCTCGGCATGGGCCTTGAAGTCCTTCGCCACGACGACATCGACCGGCAGGAGGATCTCGCATTTGTTTTGCGCGGCCACCTGCATGATCTCTCGTGCGGTGTCGGCGAGGTCATGCTCGCACAGGGACTTGCCGACGCTGATGCCTTGCGCGGCCAGGAAGGTGTTGGCCATGCCGCCGCCGATGGCGAGCGAGTCCACCTTGGTGACGAGGTTTTTCAGCAAGTCGATCTTGGAGGAGACCTTTGCGCCGCCAACCACGGCGAGGACCGGGCGCTCCGGCGTGCCGAGGGCCTTGTCCAGCGCGTCCAGCTCGGCTTCCATGTTCACGCCGGCATAGGCCGGCAGGAGCGAGGCCAGAACGGCCGTCGAGACGTGCTTGCGGTGAGCGGCGGAAAAGGCGTCGTTGACGTAGATATCGCCCAGCTCAGCGATCTCTTTTGCCAGTTCGGGATCGCCTTTTTCCTCACCGGCATAATAGCGGGTGTTTTCCAGCAGGATCACGCCAGCCGGTTCGAGCTTCTCGATGGCGGCCTTTACATGATCGCCCTTGCAGTCGGCGATGAAGCTGACATTTGAGCCGAGCACCTTGCCGAACGCGCCTGCCACGGGGGCAAGGCTCATCTCTGCCACGCGCTCACCCTTCGGGCGTCCGAAATGCGCCAGCAGGGCCACTTTCGCGCCTTGGGTCCGCAGGGTCTGGACTGTATCCACCGCGGCGCGCAGGCGAGTGTCATCCGTTACGAGGCCGTTTTCCATCGGCACGTTGAAGTCGACCCGGACGAGGGCAGTCTTGCCGGTCAGGTCACCGGCATCGGCAAGGCGTTTGAAGCTGGACATGAGGATATCTCCAATAGGCCCGGCCATGCGGGCGCAATGCGGTGGGGATGGAAAAAGAGCGCCTCCCGGCCAGGAAGCGCTCTTGGAAGAGGGGTGCTAGATCAGCTTTGACATGGCGAGCGCCGTATCGCTCATCCGGGTCGCAAAGCCCCACTCATTGTCATACCAGGACAGGACGCGAACCATCGTGCCTTCGATGACCTGTGTCTGGTCGAGCGCGAAGGTGGAGGAGTGCGGATCGTGGTTGAAGTCTGCAGAGACCAGCGGCTTGTCGGTATAGCCGAGCACGCCTTTCATCTCGCCATCGGCGGCGGCCTTGATTGCGGTGTTGATCTCTTCAACCGTGGTCGGCTTGCCGGCGTCAAAGACGAGGTCGATCATGGAAACGTTCGGTGTCGGGACGCGAACGGCGGAACCGTCAAGCTTGCCCTTCAGTTCCGGCAGGACGAGGCCGACAGCCTTGGCAGCGCCGGTCGAGGTCGGGATCATGGACATGGCAGCCGCGCGGCCGCGGTAGAGATCCTTGTGCATGCGGTCCAGCGTGGGCTGGTCGCCCGTGTAGGAGTGGACCGTGGTCATGTAGCCGCGCTTGATGCCGACCGTATCGTTCAGGACCTTGGCGACCGGTGACAGGCAGTTCGTGGTGCAGGACGCGTTGGAGACAACGAGATCATCCTTGGTCAGCGTGGAATGGTTCACGCCGTAGACGATGGTCTTGTCGGCATTGGTGGCCGGGGCGGAAACCAGCACGCGCTTGGCGCCAGCCTTCAGGTGGGCGGAGGCTTTTTCCTTGTCTGCAAAGATGCCGGTACATTCCATCGCGATGTCGATGTCCAGTTCGGCGTGCGGCAGGTCAGCGGGGTCGCGAACGGCGGTGCAGAGGAATTTGCGGTCGCCAACGATGATCGTGTCACCGTCCACTTCGACCGTTTGGTTCAACCGGCCATGAATGGAATCGTACTGAAGCAGGTGGGCATTGGTGGCCACTGGGCCGAGATCGTTGATCGCGACGACTTCGATATCCTTGCGATCATGCTCGATGATCGAACGCAGGACGAGGCGGCCAATGCGGCCAAAACCATTGATTGCAACACGAATGGCCATGAAAAATCTCCTTTGGAGCGGCAGGCTTTAAATCTGCTGGCCCTTTACGACGACTACGCAATTTCGTCCACCCGCTCGCCATGCGGCCTCGCGCCGCTCACCCCTGATTGCGCTAACAGTTATCGGGCGTGGACTTGCCCTCGCCGGGCCCGTATTGCGGAAGTCTTCAGGGAGTGAGCGCATGCGGCAAACGCAGATCGGATCGAGCGGACTTGAAGCCGGCAGTCTGGGCTTTGGGTGCTGGCGTTTTCTGGGACACGAATTGTCCCATGCCGAGACGCTGATCGAGACGGCACTCGATCTGGGCATGACGCTGATTGATACGGCGGACATTTACGGTTTCGGCGATGCCGGGTTCGGCGCGGCAGAGGCGCTGCTGGGCGAGGTGCTGGCAGCAGACCCTGCGCGGCGCGCCCGGATGGTGCTGGCCAGCAAGGGCGGGATCATTCCGCCTGTGCCCTACAATTCCAGCCGGGCCTATCTGATCGAAGCCTGCGAAGCCTCGCTGACGCGGCTGGGCGTTGAGCGGATTGATCTGTACCAGATCCACCGCCCGGACCTGCTGACCCCGTGGGAGGAAGTGGCCGGAGCGCTGGACACTCTGATTGCGGACGGAAAGATCGGCTATGCCGGCGTGTCCAATTTCACGGTGGCGCAGACCCGCGCGCTGCAGGCGCATCTGGGCGCGCGCATTGTCAGCACCCAGCCGGAATTCTCGGCCCTGCATCTGCAGCCGCTGGAAGATGGCACGCTGGACTGGTGCCAGGAAACCGGGGCAACGCCGATTGTCTGGTCGCCGCTGGCCGGGGGCAGGCTGGGCGAGGGATACACGCCGCAGGCGGATGACCCCGGCCGCCTGGCCGAATTGCATGAGACGCTGGACCGGCTGGCCGCCCTGTATGATGCGCAGCGCAGCGATGTGGCGCTGGCCTTCCTGCTGAAGCATCCTGCCAGGCCGATTGTTCTGTTGGGCACGCAGCGCCCGGAGCGATTGCGGGCGGCGCGCAATGCGCTGGCCATCCCGCTGACGCGCCAGCAATGGTATTCCATCCTCGAAACTTCTCGCGGCGAACCCATGCCATGAGCCAGCAATTGCCCACTGGCCGGTCGGCATCCGACTGGGCGCTGTTTGCGCTGCTGACCCTGTTCTGGGCCGGGGCCTATGCCCTGACGCGCGTGGCGGTCGACAAGGGCAATCCGGACGCAGGCCTGCCGGTTGGCTGGGTGTTGCCGGGGCGCCTGACCATCGGCGCGGCATTGCTGTGGATCGTCATGCTGGCGCGCGGGCAGAAACTGCCATCCTTCCGGGACAAGCCACGCTGGATCGCCATCATTGGCATGGGGCTGGCCGGGTCTGTCTTTCCCTTCTTCCTGATCACCACGGCGCAAGAGACGGTGAATTCCAGCCTTGCGGCGCTCTATACCGCGGCGGTGCCTATCTTTGTGGTCAGTGGCGCAACTTTTCTGTTTGCGGATGAACGCATGACGCGCGGTACGGCGGTGGGCGTGCTGGCCGGGTTTGCGGGCGTGGCGGTGTTGTTCGGGCCGGACGCGATGAAGGGGCTGGGCAATGCGAGCGTGGTGGCGCAGCTTCTGTTGATCCTGGCAACGATGAATTATGCGGCGGCCAGCCTGATGGCGCGGGGCGCGCCGAAGATCGAGGCCATTCCCTTTGCCACCGGCTTTGTCACGCTGGCGGCGATCGTGTCATGGCCTCTGGTCTTCACGGTGGACCCGTCCGACGTGAATGCGGACTGGACCCATTGGGCGGGCGTTGTGGGCCTTGGCGTCATCCCGACCGCGATTGCGCAGGCGCTCTACATGTTCCTGATTGCGCGGACCAGCGCGACGTTCCTCTCATTGACCGGCTATGCCATTCCGGTGGTCAGCGCCGTGCTCGGATGGATCTTTTTCCGGGAGACCCAGAGTTGGCATGCGCTGATCGCTTTCGCATTGATCCTTGGCGGGGTCTGGCTCGCCCGGCGTGGCGGCGGCGTGAAAACCGGATAGGCAGCTGCACATGCGACGCCCGTGAAGGCGCTTCGTTTCTGGAAATCGAGTTTTCTTTTGTAAGGAGACCGGTCAGGTGTCTGGGGGTGGCAGAGTGCAGCCCGCAATAGGGGCGCAGGCCGCGGGCGCGACAGGCGCAAGGAAGGCGTTCGCTTCCGGGGCCCCGCCTTCGATGGGGTGCGCGGACAGGAGGGATGCGCCGTCCAGCGCTGCTGCAAAAGCCTTTGACGGCGTCCAGTTCAGCATGTCCTGCTGTTTCTTGCGGGCAAGCGCTGCCTGATGCTCGGCCTTCGTGTCGCCGATCTCGACGAGGAAGACCTGTCCGGTGCGGGTCAATCCATAGAGAAAATTCGCGTCCGCGCCCTTCACCATGCGCACATGGAGGCGCAAGAGGATCAGTTGCAGCCAGATCCAGAACCGGCGGGATTCCATATCCGGCGGCAGATTCTGGGGCGGGGCAAACAGGTGATCCATGCGCGCAGTATAGCTCCGTTCCCGGAGGGGGAGGACAAACTAATCTCTGATCGCTGTTTTCGTTGCGGTTTTGTGACGAAATTAGGGGGATTGCTGTCATAAAACTCATACCGAACTGGCTTATGGGCCGTTCCCATGACCCGTCCAGACAAACGCCCGGATTATCGCTCGATCTTCATTTCGGATGTCCACCTCGGCAGCGCCGGGTGTCAGGCCGATGCGCTGTGCGCCTTCATGAAGACGCATACGTCAGAGCAGCTCTATCTGGTGGGCGACATCATTGATGGCTGGCGCATGCGGAAGAAATGGTACTGGCCGCAATCGCATACCAATGTCATCCGCCGTATCCTGACGGCCGCCAAGCGTGGCACGGATGTGACCTATATCATCGGCAATCATGACGAGTTCCTGCGGGCTTTCCTGCAGTTTCGCCTGGCCTTTGGCGAGATCAAGGTGAAGAACCGCGCGGTGCATGAGGGCGAGGATGGCAAGCGCTATCTCGTTGTACACGGCGACATGTTTGACGGCATGATGCGGGCCGACCGCAAATGGATCATGCATCTGGGCGATCACGCCTACAATTTCCTGCTTTGGGCGAACACGAAGCTGAACGCGATCCGCCGTCGGCTCGGCATGCCGTACTGGTCTCTCTCGCAGGCGCTGAAGAAGCGGACCAAGCGCGCGCTGAACCATATCCACAATTTCGAGGGGCATGTGGCGGACTATTGCCGCCGCAAGGAATTCGATGGCGCGATCTGTGGCCATATCCATGTCGCCGAAATGCGCGAGATTGACGGCATTACCTACATGAATGATGGCGACTGGGTGGAAAGCTGCACCGCCCTTGTCGAGCATCATGACGGCCGCTGGGAATTGCTGCACTTCCAGCCGCACGCCGTGAAGGATGACGTGCCGAGCGTGAACGAGGCCCGTATCGCAGTTGTGGCATAGGTGGCTTTCCTGCCCTGTGTAGCAGGGGAGGATATGAGCATGTCCATATCACCAGACCGACAACCCGACAGTCTGTGTTTCAGCCCAGAAACGGCTTCAGTCCGGAGCTGAGGCGATGGCGGGCGCGTAGCTGGCCGAGTAGCCAGAGCAGCATGCCCGAGGCGAGGAAGGCGAGGATTACTGTAATGGTAACGCGCAGGCCCAATGCGCTGTCCGGCAGGCCGATCCGTTTCAGCAGGATATTCGTCATGTGTCGCACGGGTTCGTGCACGCAGTAGAGTGGGAAAGACAGTGTGCCGAGGCCGTCACAAACTGCGGTCAGCCAGCTGCGCCCCGGCGTGACGCGCGCTCCCACCAGGATCAGCAGAGGGCAGAGCATTCCGATGGCCACGAATTGATAGACGCCCTTGGCGTAAAAGGGGCACATCAGGACACAGAGCGTCGCCGCGAACAGGCCAAGCGTTGGCAGTGGTCCGGCAAGGCGCGGCAGGTGCGTCTCGATCCAGTCATCCAGACGCCTGAGCAGGCGATAGATGATGATGCCCATCAGGAAGCCGGAAAACACCCGGGGGAAGCCGAAGAAAAACGTCGCATGATTCCAGCCGACATTGGCCGTCAACGCGGTTCCGGTCATGCGGGACAAGGCGAGACAGCAGAACAGGTAGAGGGAGAAGGCGGCAAGGGCCGCACCGACCAGCCGCCAACGTGGAATGCGCGCAATCCAGATGAAGGCCAGGCTGGCGACAAGTTCGTAGAAAATGGACCAGAGCGGCGGATTGGATGGAAACAGGATCAGGGAATCGCTGGCGGGTATCTGATAGTCGGACAGGGCCGGCACGAAAGCGAAATGGCCCATATGCGTAAGGGCAAAGTCCAACGGACTGAAATCCCGTCCTGTTTCCAGCATCACGATCAGCGCGGCAATGGCACCCAGCACCACGCCCCCCGCCACGGTGGGAGCGAGGCGCGATATGCGCTTGTTGGCAAATACGCCCGCCGGCATGCCGCCGAGTATGGCCGTGGCATAGGCGTGATAGATGACAAAGCCGCTCAGGATGAAGAAAAGGTCCACAGCGATATAGCTGTTCATGAACAGGCGGGACTGGGACGCGCCAACATAGTGATACAGCATCACAACGATTGCTGCGATGCCGCGCATGCCGTCCAGGGCATGAAACCGCTGCACGGATGAGAGAGCCGGGTTTGCGGCGGTTCCTGACACGATATTGTCCCCACTTCTGAGCGAGGATGTTTAGGTTAACAGAAAATGAACGGCAAGGTTTAAATCCCGGAATAAAAACAATTTTTGGAAGTGACAGCTCGCGATCAGGTTGACGTGAAGCTGCATGATTTCCGGGCGTTTTGCGGTCGGGCCCGGCGTCGCCCGCTTGACTTCCGCGAACCGGCCCGCCACGCAGCGACGATGAGTTCCACGCTGAAGGCCATTCTCGGCCCCACCAATACTGGCAAGACGCATTACGCCATTGAGCGGATGACGGGCTATGGCACCGGCATGATCGGTTTGCCGCTGCGCCTGCTCGCGCGGGAGGTGTATGACCGGGTGGTCGAGCGCAAGGGCGCGGCGCATGTGGCGCTGGTCACTGGCGAGGAGCGGATTGTTCCGTCTACGGCGCGCTATTGGGTCTGTACCGTGGAGTCCATGCCGGTCGATGTGCGGGTGGACTTTGTGGCGATTGACGAGATCCAGCTGGCCGAGGACCAGGATCGCGGCCATGTCTTCACAGACCGCATCCTGAATTTGCGTGGATCTCACGAGACCCTGTTGCTGGGCAGTGATACGATGCGCGGCGTGTTGCGCACGCTGGATTTGGGCGCAGAGACCGAGCCGCGCGAGCGCTTTTCAGAATTGCGCTATGCGGCCCATTGCAAGATCACCAAGCTGCCGAAGCGGACGGCCATTGTCGCCTTCAGCACCGATGAAGTCTACGCGATTGGCGAACTGCTCCGCCGTCAGAAGGGCGGGGCGGCCATCGTGATGGGCGCGCTGAGCCCGCGTACCCGCAATGCGCAGGTCGCCATGTATCAGTCAGGCGAGGTGGATTACATTGTTGCGACGGATGCCATTGGCATGGGGCTCAACCTGGATGTCGACCGGGTGGTGTTTGCCTCGCGCTCGAAATTCGACGGGCGGCGCCATCGCCTGCTGACACCTGCCGAGTGCGCGCAGATTGCGGGCCGGGCCGGGCGCTTTCGCACCGATGGCGAGTTTGGCGAGACGGCGACCTGTCCGCACTTTGACGAAGAAACCTGGAAAGCGATCGAGGCGCACCGGTTCGATCCGGTGGACCATCTGCAATGGCGCAATTCGGCGCTGGACTTTTCCAGCCTGCGGCGCCTGATCCTGAGCCTTGAAAAGCTGTCCGGTCATCCGGCCCTGATCCACAATCCGCATGCGCTGGATGAATGGGTGCTGCGCCGGATGAGTGAGGATGGCGCCATCGGGCCGAATGTGGCCGGGGCGCGCCGGGTGAAGCGTTTGTGGGATCTGGCCCGCTTGCCGGACTTTCGCAAAGCCGGGCCGGAAGGGCATGCGCGGCTTGTGCTCGGCCTTGCCGAAACGCTGGCAGACCCGGATGCGCGCCTGTCTGACACGGGGCTTGAGCGGCGGCTGGATGATCTTTCCTCAACGCAGGGAGACATCGCAAAGCTGCAGCAACGGCTTGCCAATATCCGGACATGGACCTATGCCGCCCACCGGCCTGACTGGCTGGAAAACCCCGAAAAATGGCAAGATCGTACGAGGGAGATTGAAGACTCCCTGTCAGACGCGCTACACGAAGCCCTTACAGCCCGGTTTGTGGACCGGCGCACAACCGCTTTGCTTGCCAGCCTGAAGAAGGAAGACGCCCTCGTGACCGAATTGACCCCGGAAGGAGATGTCCGTGTGGAAGGCCATGTTGTTGGACGCCTCAAAGGCCTGACATTCGAGCCTGTGCTGGATGCGCGGACACTGGAAGGCAAGGCCGTGCGCGGCGCAGCGCAGGCCGCCGTTCGCCCTCTGATCGTGGAGCGGCTCAGCCTGATCGTGGCGGCGCCGGATGACGCGTTCAAGCTGAATGATGAAGGCCAGGTGGAGCATATCAATTCGCCTGTGGGCCAATTGGTGAAGGGCTCTGGCTGGATGTCTCCGCGCGTGGAGATCATCGGCGCGGCCGAAGTTGACCCGGCAGAGCGCGAAGCCGCGCGGCAACGGCTGGAACAATGGGCGACAAAGGAAACCGCCCGCATCCTGCCCACACATACGAAACTGGCCGTCGAAAAGGCGGGAGACGCGCTGGACGGATTGGCGCGCGGCATTGCCTTCCGTGTGCTGGAAAGCGGCGCGGCGGTCGATCTGCGCCAGGATGATCCCGGCCTGCGGCTCACCGCTGAACAGCGCGAAGCCCTGAAGGGGATCGGCATTCGCGCCGGCCGTGTGGCGGCCCATGTGCCGGATGCGCAAAAGCCCGCAGGCCAGCGCATGATCGCCATTCTGCGCGCAGTGTTTGAAGGCCAGCCTTTCCCGCTTGCGCCGGAAGGGGCGGGGTCTTTCGCGCTTGACGGCACATGGCCGGAAGAGGCGCTGGCCGCGAATGGCTATCTGCGCTTCGGCAAGCGGGCCGTGCGGGCGGACCTGGCAGAGCGCCTGGGCTGGGAAATTGCCAAGCGCCGCAAGGAAGCCGGGAAGAATGCCTTCCCCATCGAGATTGACCTGGCTTCGGTTGTGTCCTGTCCAGCCGATGACTGGCCTGCCGTGCTGAAAGGCTTTGGTCTTGCCCCGGCAGAGAAGGACAAGGAAACCGACGCCGTCTTGCTATGGCGCTATGCGGCGCGGGCGCGGCCGGAGGGTCGCCCGGAGCGTGGCCGCAATCAGGGCGGCGCCCCGCACCAGAATGCGGGTGGCAAGGGCGGCAAGGGCCCGCGGGGCGGCAAGCCTCAGGGGGGCGGACGTGGTCCCTCGCGCAATGCGCCGGCGTCTCGCAAGCCTGACCCGGACAGCCCGTTCGCGGCGCTGGCAGCCCTGTTGCCAGAGGAAAAGCCGAAGCCCAAGAAAAAGAAGCGCAAGCCAAAGCCCAAGGCAGAAAGCGGCGCGCCTGAAACCGGCAGCGACTTCACCTATACGCCCTTCCAATGACGGAAACGCCGACGCTGCGCCTGGATGTATGGTTGTGGCGGGCACGGTTTTTCAAGACGCGCGCACTCTCCGGCGCGCATATCCGCAAGCGCGGTATTCGCCTCACCCGGAATGGCCAGACGCGGCGCGTTAATAAGCCCGGCGCAACCATTGCGGTAGCGGATATTGTCACAATGGCCCTCGGGGGGCATATCAAGGCTGTTGAAGTGCTGGACCTCGGCACACGGCGTGGACCCGCGGACGAGGCAGCGGCGCTGTACCAAACGTTGGAGATGGACGAATGATGAGCGCGCTGAAAAACCTGTTCCGGCAGAAAACACCTGCGGAACGGTCGATGGATCCGCAAGTGGCGGCAGCGGCCCTGTTGGTCGAGGCGGCCTTGTCTGATGGTGTCTATGTGAACATCGAAAGCGACATGATCGCCGAAATCCTTCTGGAGGCGTTCGGGTTTGACGCCGACAAGGCCGATGCCGTGCTGGCGGAAGGGGAGGCGCTGGCCGAAGAGGCTGTCGGCTCTCACCAATTCACCAAGCATGTGAAGAAGCTGCCAGTGGCAGAGCGGGTCTCCATCATTGAGGGGCTGTACCGGGTGGCGCTGGCGGATGGGGAAAAGAGCGATATCGAGGACGCCTATATCCGCCATGTGGCGTCACTGCTGTATATCGACGATATTTCACGGGCCCAGGCCCGGCAGGCGGCGGAACAGCGGATCACTGACGCTTCCTGAAGAGACCTGTCAGCTCGCCTCATTGACATAAGCGCCTGCGCGCGCCATTTCGCCCGTGCACAAATTGCAGAAGGCCCTCCCGCCCATGACCTATATCGTCGTCGACGCCTGTATCCGTTGCAAATACATGGATTGCGTCGAGGTTTGCCCGGTTGATTGCTTCTATGAAGGCGAGAACATGCTGGTCATCCATCCGGATGAGTGCATTGATTGCGGCGTGTGCGAGCCGGAATGCCCGGCAGAGGCGATCGTACCTGACACCGAGGACGACCCGGACGGGAAATGGCTGAAACTCAACAGCGAATATGCGAAGGTCTGGCCGAACATCACCCGGATGAAGGAACCGCCTGCAGATCGCGAACAATTTGCGCAAGAGACCGGCAAATTGGAAAAATATTTCAGCCCCAAGCCGGGTGAAGGCGACGTCTGAGTCAGCCCGTCCGAACCCTGATTTTGCAGGGTTTCTCAATAAAGGTTAACAAAATCAGAGGCCTTGAGAACTTTACTCTTGGTTAGCATCTGGGCGTGTCTGTTGAAAAACCTGCACATTTATGCTAGTGTTCAGACTTGAGTAATAACTGACAAGAGCCGGAATCTTCAACTCAGACCGTCAACTGCGTCGGACTGGGAAGGACTTTATCGGCTCTATTTGCGTAAAAAAGGGCGATATCCAACATGGCTAAAAAAGCATCTGCGGAACTGGCGTTTGAAGTGGGTCAAAGCGTCGTTTACCCCGCACACGGGGTGGGCAAGATCACGAGCGTCGAGAAGCAGACTGTGGCCGGCATGGATCTGGAGGTCTACGTGGTCTCCTTTGACCAGGACAAGATGATCCTTCGCGTTCCAACCAACCGCGCCGAAGCTTCCGGCATGCGCGCTCTGGCCGGCTCCAAGCTGGTTGATGACGCTCTGAAGACGCTGGGCGGCCGCGCCCGCATCAAGCGCACCATGTGGTCGCGCCGTGCGCAGGAATACGAAGCGAAGATCAATTCCGGTGACCTGATCTCCATCGCGGAAGTCGTGCGCGACCTGCACCGCGGCGAAGACCAGCCGGAACAATCCTATTCCGAGCGTCAGCTTTACGAAAATGCGCTGGACCGTATGGCCCGCGAACTCGCCGCTGTCGAAAACATCGACAAGGACGACGCCATGGAAAAACTTGCTCAATCCCTCGCAAAGAAGAAAGTCGCCGCCTAAGGCCTCTTTCCTTTTCGATCATGCAAGGCCCCCGTCTGGTGAACACCGGGCGGGGGTTTTTCGTGTTTGGGTCCGAAAAACCCGTCATTCGTGAAGATTGGGCGTAATTCCATTAAAAAAGCCGCGGTTTCGTCAGATCGCTGTTAACCATACGGCAAAGGAGAGCAGGCACTCTTTGCGTGTCGCCGGAACGATCCGGTGGCGGATGGATGCTCAGGCTGACATGCCCAAAAAGGGTGGCGGCACGGGCAGGGTGACAGGAGAAACAAGATGCCCTTTTCAGAGATGGAAATACAGCCAGGCGGCCTGCTGGGTGCCGAGGCAAATGCGGATGAATTCTATCAGGCGGGTCTCGCCTGTGCAGCCGGTGTCGGATCTGACATCGACCTGATCTCCGCGCACAAATGGTTCAACCTCGCAGCCTCCAAGGGCCATGACGAGGCCAAGCTGCAGCGTCAGGAAATGGCTGACATGCTGAGCACGGATGAAGTCAAGGTGGCGCTGTCGGCAGCGCGCGACTGGCTGAGCCTCGCCAACTAAGGCGACGTGATCATGGCGGACAGCGCAGGGGACGCTGCGCCATCCGCCCTATGATCAGCTGACGCGGCGTTCCTGGTCTTTCCAGTAAACCTCGCGCAGATCCTTGCGCAGGATCTTTCCGGATGGATTGCGGGGCAGGGCCTCGATAAATTCGACCGTCTTCGGACATTTGTATCCGGCGATACGCTCGCGCGCATGGGCGATAATGTCTTCCTGTGTCGGAGATTCGCCGGGCTTGACCACGATGATGGCCTTTACGGCTTCGCCCCATTTCTCGTCCGGCACGCCGATCACGGCGACATCGGCCACACCGGGGTGGCCAAAGATCGCATTCTCGACTTCAGCCGGATAGATGTTCTCTCCGCCAGAGACGATCATGTCTTTCACGCGGTCATGGATGTAGAGAAATCCGTCCTCGTCGAAATAACCTGCATCACCCGTGCGGAAGAAGCCGTATTCGTCAATCGCTTCGGCGGTGGCGTCGGGACGGTTCCAATAGCCCTTCATCACAAAAGCCGATTTGATGGCGATCTCGCCAACTTCGCCGGTTGGCACGGAATTGCCCTCCGCGTCCAGGCAGCGGACGATGGTTGCCGGGTAGGGGACGCCGCAGGACCGCAGCTTGCCCCAGGACGGATCATGCGCCTCTGGTGGAAGATATGTTCCGCACCCGCCCGTTTCTGTCAGGCCATAAAGCTGCGTGAATTTTGCGCCCATGATCTCCTTGGCGTCGAGGAGCAGGCTTTCTGCGATCGGCGAGGCGCCATAGAAGACCTGCTTCAGCGGGGTCCAGTCAATGTCGCGTACATTCGGCATCTGCGTCAGCATCAGGATCACCGCCGGCACCCAGAAGGCATGCGCGATCTTGTGCTCCGGGATCAGTTTCAGGATGAGCGTCGGGTCGATTTCCCGCAGGACAACAGCGTTTGCACCCTGCGCTGCGGTCAGGATGCCAATGTTCACGCCTGCCACATGAAATAGCGGCATCGCGTTCATGACGGCATCGCCCACATCATAGCTGGCCCAGTCGAGCTGGCCGGCCTGTTCGAAGATGGCGCGGTAGTTGCCATTGGTCAGCTGCACGCCCTTCGGCATGCCGGTCGTGCCGGACGTATAGAGCTGGATCACATCATCCGTATCATGCGTTTCGATGCCGGGGGCGTCGGTCGACTGGCCGTCGCGCCAGATTGTGTAGGATGGCCAGTCATCGCGTTCGCCATCAATCGCGATGACCTGTTCCAGATCGGGCAGGTCAGCGCGGATCTGGTCGATCATGCTGTAGAAATCCTTGCCGACGAACAGGATCTTCACACGGGCGTCCGACAGGATGAACTGGACCTCAGGCGGGGCGAGGCGCGTATTCACCGCCGTCATCGCCGCGCGCGCCTTGGCCGCGCCGAACATCATCTCGTAATAGACAGATGTGTTCTTCGCGAGATAGCCGACGCGGTCATCTGTCTGGACGCCGAGCGCGATCAGGCCGTTTGCAACCTGAGTAGACCGGGTCTCAAGCTGGGCAAAGCTGGTGGTTTCGCCTTCGAACCAGAACGCGGTTGCGTCCGGACGGATGCCGGCCTGGACACGCGGAATATCCGCCAGATGCGGCATCGCCTTAACGTCGATCATGTACTTCCTCCGGATGGTGTTTTGTTTCCTCGACTTTCATACTAGGGCAAATTTTCGAAGAGTCAGCCCGTCGCCGCGCCTTGTAGTCATTGCAGCCATAGCCGAATGCATCATTGGCGCATCTTGCAGACAGGCCGGGTTTCCGGCACATCCATCGCCATGATGGATACGATGACAGACCAGACCGCAGATCTCGGCGAAACCATGCTTCGGATGGGGCGCAATGCCCGTGAGGCTTCGCGCAAGCTGGGCCGGATGAGCCCGGCAGACCGGACGCGGGGCCTGAAGGCGGTGGCCAGCGCGATCCGGGCGGCGTCTGACAAGATCCTCAGCGCGAACGAAGCCGATATGACCGCTGCGCGAGAGAAGGGGCTGGACGCCGCCATGCTCGACCGGCTGGCGCTGGATGCGGCGCGGCTGGAAGGCATTGCATCCAGTGTTGAGGCGGTGGCTGAACTGGGCGATCCGATCGGGCGCGAGCTTGCGCGGTGGGAGCGGCCGAACGGACTGGATATTGCGCGCGTGGCCGTGCCGCTGGGTGTGATCGGCATTATTTACGAGAGCCGCCCGAATGTGACGGCGGATGCGGGCGCGCTGTGTTTGCGCTCTGGCAATGCGGCCATCCTGCGCTGCGGATCGGAAAGCACCCAGTCATCCCGCGCGATTGTTGCGGCCATGCGCAGCGCCCTCAAACAGGAGGGCCTGCCGAAAGATGCGGTGCAATTGGTGATGACCAGGGATCGCGCCGCCGTCGGGCATATGCTGGCCGGGCTGGAGGGCAATGTGGATGTCATCGTGCCGCGCGGGGGCCGCAGCCTGGTTGAGCGGGTCCAGAAAGACGCCCGCGTTCCGGTGATCGGACATCTTGAAGGCCTTTGCCATGTGATAGTGGACAAGGCAGCAGATCCGGAAAAGGCGGTGTCGATTGTGCTCAATGCCAAGATGCGCCGCACCGGAATTTGCGGGTCTGCCGAGACGTTGCTGGTGGATGCGGCAGTGGCGGATGACCTGCTGCCGAAGATGGCGGCGGCCCTGACGGATGCGGGGTGTGAGCTGCGCGGCGATGCGCGCGCGCGGGCGATTGTACCGGATATGGTCGAGGCGACAGAGGCGGACTGGTCAACGGAATATCTCGCGCCGATCCTGGCAGTGGCTGTCGTGGATGATCTCACTGCTGCGCTGGACCATATCGGTACCTGGTCGTCCGGACATACAGAATGCATCATTACTGAGGACGAGGCGGCTGCTGAGCGATTCTTTGCTACGGTCGATAGCGCGATCCTGTTGCACAATGCGTCAACCCAGTTCGCTGATGGGGGCGAGTTCGGCATGGGCGCGGAGATTGGTATTGCCACAGGCCGCATTCATGCACGCGGCCCGGTGGCCGCAGACCAATTGACGACCTACAAATATGTCGTGCGCGGCAATGGGCAGGTTCGTCCTTGAGCAGAGCACTTCTACCAGGGCCAGCGCGTGGCCTGCGCATCGGATTGTTCGGGGGCAGTTTCAATCCTGCCCATTCAGGGCATCTCCATGTGGCCACGACCGCAATGAAGCGTCTGCAGCTGGACTGGGTCTGGTGGATTGTGGCGCGGGGAAATCCACTCAAGACCGGGCACGGAGACTTCGGGGAACGTTTCTGGTCTGCGATGGCTGTTGCCGATCATCCCCGCATGCGCGTGACCGATATCGAATCGCGTCTTGGCCTGACCTATACCTATCGAACCCTTTCTGCGATCACGCACATTGCACCGGATGCGGACTTTGTCTGGCTGATGGGCGCGGACAATATGGTGAACTTCCATATGTGGAGTGAGTGGCAGGAAATTGCGCGCATGATGCCGATTGCGATTGTTGCACGCCCCGGCGTGGGGCCGGGCGCGCGAAACTCGCCCTTTGCGCGGCGGTTCGCTCATAGTCGTATTCCTGAAGCGGAGGCGACGATCTTGCCAGGTCTCGCGCCGCCCGCCTGGGTCTATCTCACCGCGCCGCTGGATCCGATTTCCTCTACCGCCATTCGTCAGATGAAGGCTGCGTCATGAGCCTCAGCCCGGAAGAACTTGCCCGCCACAAGCGGCATATCATGCTGAGGGAGATTGGCGGGCCCGGCGTGCAGAAGCTGCGCGCGGCGCGCGTGTCAATCGTCGGGGCAGGAGCGTTGGGCGGGCCGTGCGCGATGTATCTGGCGGCTGCGGGTGTCGGCCAGCTGGAGCTCTGGGACGATGATCATGTCGAACGCTCAAACCTGCAAAGACAGATCCAGTTCGGAGAGAACAGTCTCGGAAAGTCGAAAGTGGAGGTGATGGCCGCGCGCCTGACAGCAGATCATCCGTCCACACATGTTCTGGGTCGACGAAAGCGCTGGTCGAAGGACGATGCGTTGTCAGGCGACATTCTGGTTGATGCAACGGACAATTTCCCTGCGCGCTATGCGTTGAACAGGGTCGCGCATCAGAGCGAGCGTCCGCTGGTGCATGGCGCCGCGGCGGGGTGGAGCGGACAGGCCAGCGTGTTCGCGTCTGGATACGTTGCGGGCGCGCCCTGTTATCAATGCTGGGTGCCGGAGACGCCACCGGATGCCGAGGCCTGTGATGAGGTTGGTGTCGTAGGGCCAGTTACAGGAATGATTTCTACACTGATGGCGCTGGAGGTGATCAAGCTGATCACCGGTGCGGGGGAGCCATTGATCGGGCGGCTCGCTTTGGTTGACGGGCTTTCCACCCGTCAGCGGTCGGTTGTTTTGCGGCGGGATGCTGCATGCCCGATCTGTGGAACTGATCGCAGAATTTGACTTGTCACTAGACGCAGGGCTTTAGTGCGTCACCCTTTGGTGTGCATGTAGGGAGTTCGGGATTGTGTTGAAACGACTGTTTGTCGTGCTGGTGACGCTTGCGATTATATTAACGGCGGGATGGTGGATGCTTCGCCGGGATGACATATCCTACACGACGCTCGAATCGGTCTATTCGAAATCCAACAGTCGCTTCCTGAAATCCGGCAAGGACGTGGAGATTCATTTCACGGATTCTGGCCCGCGCGATGCGCCGGTTGTTGTTCTGGTGCACGGCTATTCCGCCTCGCTTCAGACTTGGGATGCCTGGGCGCGGAAACTTCGCAAGGATTACCGGGTCGTCCGTCTGGACCTTCCGGGGCATGGCTTGTCTCGCTGCCCTGATAATGACTCCATCGGTATCGAGCAATTCGTCGAGACCGTGGACCGTGTCGCGCGCACGCTGGACGTTGAACGGTTTACCCTGGTCGGCAATTCCATGGGCGGTCACACTGCCTGGGCCTATGCGCTGGACCATCCCGAGAAACTCGACGGCCTCGTCCTGGTCGATGCTGCCGGTTGGCTGGATGCGCCGGGGGAAGGGGAGTCCGACCCCTTCATCTTCAAGCTGCTGCGCAATGGCGTGGCGCGCAGTGTGATGAAGGATCTCGATATGTCGGCGCTGATCCGATCCGGCCTCGAAGACAGTTTTTATGATCCGGCATTTGTGACTGACGAAATGGTGGACCGCTACTCGGCCATGTCGCGCGCGCCGTGTCACCGGGATGCATTGCTGAACCTGATGAGCGGCGCGACGCTGCGGATTCTGGCGTCGGATGAACTGCTCGGAAACATCACCGCACCGACCCTGGTCATGCATGGGGACAGCGACAATCTGATCCCGGTTGCGCATGGGCAGAAATTCGCGGACGCCATTCCGGGCGCTGAATTGATTATCTATCCGCAAACGGGGCACATCCCACAGGAGGAGAAGGCGGCGGAGTCTGTCGCCGATCTGCGTGCCTTCCTTGCGGGCCTCCATGCTGAGGAGACGCCGTCAGACATTGTCGATCCGCTGGACATCGCCCCTCAGAATGGGGGGTGATACGTATTTGCGAAACCGAACAGGCGGGTCATGCGTAAGAGGGGAGAAGGAGATTTCTCATGCGCATTGCCCTGTCGACACTTGCCGCCGCCCTGGTTGCTGCCTGTACCAGCCAGCCTGATTACCGTGCGGAGACGGCGCCACCGCCGACTGTCGATTCGGTGGATCTGGAGCGCTATTCGGGCCTTTGGTACGAGATTGCGCGCTACCCCAATTCCTTTGAGAAAAACTGCACGGGCGTGACCGCCGAATACGGTCTGAACGCCGACGGCACGGTGAGCGTGACCAATACCTGTTACAAGGGTTCGCCCGATGGCGAGAAGGATGTTGCAGAGGGCACGGCCCGGATTGTCGAAGGCAGCAACAACGCAAAGCTGAAAGTGAAATTTGCGCCGGCCTGGGTGCCGTTTGCATCGGGCGATTACTGGGTGCTGGCGCTGGAGCCGGACTATTCCGCTGTGCTGGTTGGCAGCCCGGATGGCAAGTATCTCTGGATCCTGTCCCGCACCGCGCAGTTGGACCCGGTGGTGCTGGATGGGCTGAAGCAGCGCGCCGAGGCGCTTGGATATGCAACCGAGCCCTTGGAGATGACGGTTCAGGCGGAACAGGGGTGACGCTGGGGGCGGGCTTTGCTACGCGGAAATCATGAGCCTGCCAGACCTTGACGCCCAGAATTTCGATGCGGACCGCCAGCACTGGATCAGTGTGCGTGTCTATTACGAGGACACCGACTTCACCGGCATGGTGTATCACGCCAACTATCTTCGTTTTTTCGAGCGGGGCCGGTCTGATCATCTGCGCGATGCGGGTATTTCCCATCAGTCCCTGCTGGAGCGGGAAGACCCGGCTGCCTTCACCCTGACGCGCGTTGAGGTGGACTATCGCAAAGCCGCCAAGGTCGACGATTTGCTGCACATACGCACGCGCTATATCGGCACTGAGGGGCCGCGTATCCGCTTTTCGCAGACCTGTTTCCGGGGCGAGGAGATCATTGCCGATGGCGAAATCACGGCTGTGATGATCCACGCCGATGGCCGCCCGCGCCGCCCGATCCGCGAACTGGTCAAGCATCTGGAAGCGTATCGCTGGGAGGGTGAGGGGTGAAACTTGCTATACTCGTATTCGCCGCTGCGTGCGCGAGCCTTTTGCTCTCTGCGAATGCTGATGATGTGTTCGATGCCGAACGGGGCTTCTATGTCGCCGCGCGCGGTTACGGCTCTATCGGAGACCAGAACAATCTGATTTTCGAAGACAGCCGCGAGATCGCTGGCGCTGTAGGCTACCGGTTCAATCATTCCATCCGGATGGAGGCCGAGTATGGATTCCGCTGGGCCAATATTGCCGGCCTGAACGGGGCAAGCACGGCGAGCGGCGACTTCACGAGCCGGTCCATGGGCATGCACGCCTTCTACGACTTTCGGAACGGCAAACGTATCCGGCCATTCCTGGGTGCCGGGGGCGGTGCAGGTGTGCTGGATTTCACGTTCTCCGGCCCCGCCGACATCAACCCGGATTTCATTGTGGTCGGCGAAGACACAAACTCCAGCGCGTACTGGAACCTCTTTGCCGGGGCGACCTATCATGTGAGCGATCGGTTCCGGCTGTCGCTTGGCACGGAATATGTGTCCTATTCAGATCAGGCCGTTGCCTCGAATCTCGGTGGGATCGACGGCATCAACCGCGCCTACAATTTCTACATCGGGACACGCTGGTTCCTGCCCGACCTGTTTGATTGAGTGGCGCGACCTCTGGATTACTGGCCGCTTGCCCACGTTTCGTTAATAAAACCCGCTTAGCCGTTAACCCCACTGCGGAAACTGGCAATTCTGCCGTGTTTCTGCCGGATTTGGTGTGGATGAAGGGGTGTGCCGGTCCCGGGTGGGATGCGGCTGATCACCCATGATACGTAGACAGGAGCATTAGCCCCCATGGAATCAGAAGCGATAGGCACCGCCGCAAGTCATGCCGACTTCTCGCTGTTCAGCCTCATCATGGCGGCTGACCCGGTTGTCAAACTGGTCCTACTGTTCCTGCTGCTGGCCTCGATCTGGTCGTGGATGGTGATTGGCGAGAAGCTGTTCTCCCTTGGCGGACTGCGCAAGAAATCGCGCCAGTTTGAAGAGGCCTTCTGGAGTGGCCGCACCGAAGATTTCGACATGCGCCCCGGTCAGGCCACCAATGATGCGGCCAGCCGCGTGTTTGCCGCGGCTGCGCGCGAATGGTCCGATGCACGCCGCCAGTCCCACAATCCTGCCGAAGCCGCCGCAATCGTGAGCCGGGCGGAGCGCTCCATGCGCGCCGCTGTCGATCGTGAACTTGGCCGGGCCGGCAGTGGTCTGGGCGTGCTCGCGACGATCGGTTCAGCGTCTCCCTTCATCGGCCTGTTCGGAACCGTCTGGGGCATCATGAACGCCTTCCTCAACATTGCCGAACAACAGGATACGAGCCTTGGCACCGTGGCCGGCCCGATTGCAGAGGCCCTGTTCGCCACCGGCCTCGGCCTCGTGGCCGCTATCCCGGCCGTTATTTTCTACAACAAGTTCACTGGCGACCTGACCAAGCTGGGCGACCAGCTCGACACATTTTCTCAGGACGTGCTTGTGCGCCTGTCGCGCCGCGCCTCCGAATCCGCGAGGGACTAGGCGATGGGATTGATCCTCGGTTCAGGCGGGAAGGGCGGACGGCGCGGGCGACGCGCGTTGAACGCTGAAATCAACGTGACACCCTTTGTGGACGTCATGCTGGTTCTGCTCATCGTGTTCATGATCACGGCGCCCCTGCTGGTGCGCGGGGAGGAAGTGAACCTGCCCAAGACGAGTTCGGGGCCAATCAAGACCGAACCGAATGACGACCCGCTGGCGATTTCCATCCGGGAGAACGGCGATGTCTTTATCCAGACGACCCTGGTTGAGGATGTGTCGACGCTGGGCCCGCAGCTTCAGGCCATCATCGGCGAGGGCTATGAGCAGCCAATTTACCTGCGCGGTGACGAGAACACGCCCTATGGCCGGATCATGGAAGTGACCGCCGAAATCCGGGCTGCCGGCTATACGCGCGTATCCTTTGTGACTGAACAGAAGAAGTAGGAGCGCATCGCCCCACATGCTTCGCGGCTTTACCATATCGACTGTGCTTCACGCCACCGTGCTCGCCGCGGCGGTGATGACGTGGCCGATGCAGAAAAGCAAATGCGATCGAGAGATCGAGCGCCTGGAGCGCGAGGAGCCCGGCCTGTCGCCGGTCGATATCCTCATGCGCTTGCCGCAATGTGCCAGTACGATCGACGTGCCGATTGATATTGTCGACATTGGGCTCGTGACCGATGTGGCGCCGATCCAGAAGGCGGAAGAGCCGCCAGAGGAAGAGGTCGAAGAGCCCGAGCCGGAAGAACAGCCCGATCCGGTGGAAGAAGATGCCGAGATCGTCGAGGACCCGCCTGAAGAACAGGAAGAGGTGAACGAGACCCGCGAGACCGAAACGGCCGAGGAAGAACCGGTCGTGGAAGACACGCAGGCCGAGCCCGAGGAACAGCCAAAAGAACCTGAGCCGAAGAAGGAAGAGCCTCCGAAAAAGGAGCCAAAGCTGATCGAGAAGCAGAAGCCGAAATCGGAATCTGACGATCTCGACTTCCTGAACGATTTTGAAGACATCCTGAAGGACAAGGCGCAAACCCAGCGCAAGGTCGCGCAGGAGCAGGCGCCACCGCCGATCAACAAGCCGGTGCTGAAAGACGTACAGCAACCCCGCAAGGGGGCAGGGGACCGCCGCGGCAATACTGCTTCGCTTCAGGCCGCCATGCGCCGCCAAATTGGCTATTGCTGGAATGGTGTGGATGATCTGCCCAAGGAAGACCAGTTCGACGTTGTGATCCGAGTGAGACTCAATGTGGATGGCTCTCTGGACGGCAATGTGAATCTGGTGACCCCGCGCTCCATGCCGATTGGCCGCCGGGGCGTTGTGGTCCAACGGGCCCTGACAGCGGTGCGCCAGTGTGCGAACTATCAATTGCCTGAAGACGATTACGACGAGTGGAAAGACATTGAGGTCACGATTGGCCCGCTCAAGTGACCTGAACCGAGATTCTGAGGAGACTTTCAAATGACCCGCATCCTGACAGCGCTAATGCTGGTCCTCCTGACGCCATTTGGCCTCGCCATGCCTGCCGCTGCGCAGCTGCAGGTCCGCGTCGATGAGGGCAATTTCCAGCCCACACCCCTGGCTATCCCGGACTTTGAAGTTCGCGGCACGAACGCTGAAATGGCAGAGGACATCGCCGATGTTGTCCGCGCCGATCTGGAATCGACCGGCCTGTTCGACATTCAGAACCCGGCCTCCTTCATCCAGAAGGATCTGTCGATTGATGTTCAGCCACGCTTCCCGGACTGGCGCATCATCCAGACCGAAGGTCTTGTGGTGGGCGCGTATGAGGAATTGCCGGACGGCAAGATCGCGGTCTCGTTCCGCCTTTGGGACGTTTATGGCGGTGAAGTCATGCGCATCAATGGCCAGCCGGGCCGCCGCCTGACGACCACGCCGGACAATTGGCGCCGCATTGCGCACAAGATTGCCGACTCGATCTATACGCGCCTGACCGGCGAAGATCCGTATTTCGATACGCGCATCGTTTACATTGCGGAGACCGGCCCGAAGACCGAGCGCGTGAAGCGCCTGGCGATCATGGATGCCGATGGTGCGAACCAGCAATATCTGACCGGTGGCACGAACACCGTGCTGACGCCGCGCTTCAGCCCGTCGGCGCAGGAAATCACCTACATGTCCTATGAAGGCGGACGCCCGCGCGTCTATCTCTTCAATATCGAGACAGGCCGTCAGGAATTGCTCGGCAACTTCCCCGGCATGACGTTCGCGCCGCGCTTCTCCCGGGATGGGGAAAGCGTTCTGCTGACGCAGGCGCAGGGCGGTAATTCCGACATCTATCTGATGAACCTCCAGACGCGCCAATCTCGCCGCCTGACGGATCATCCGGCGATTGATACCTCACCGTCCATGTCGCCGGATGGGCGGGGCATTGTCTTCACGTCCGACCGGGGTGGCAGCCCACAGCTCTACATCATGAATACCGATGGCAGCCCGCGCACCTGCCCCTCAGGCGGTCGTGACGTGGCATGCCGGATCACCTTCAATAAAGGCCAGTATTCGACGCCGGTCTGGAGCCCGCGAGGCGATCTGGTCGCCTTCACGAAGCAGCTTGGTGGCCGCTTTTATATCGGTGTCATCGGCACGGACGGCAAAGGCGAGCGCCTTCTGACCGAATCGTATCTGGATGAAGGTCCGGACTGGTCTCCGAATGGCCGCGTGATCGTGTATTTCCGCGAGAGCCGCCCCGGCGCAGGACCGCAGCTCTGGTCGGTGGACCTGTCTGGCCGGAATGAGCGCCGTCTGCCGACGCAAACAGATGCGTCTGACCCGGCCTGGTCGCCGTTGTTGCAATAATTTCATACACTTCGTCCCCGGTTTTTATCCGGGGGCGTTGCTTTTTGGAGATAAACCGTCAAAATATCGCGAAATCGGGGTTGCTGCTCTGCTTCCGCCCGATTGTCGCCCGAATTCTGTCAGAATATGGAGACAGATACCCGCTACATCCGGCACAACGTTGACAAACGCCAGCCGTACGGCGTCAATTAGCACTCAGGACATCCAGGGGAGTCTGAATAGCAATGAATACCACTTTCAAACTTGCAGCTGCTGCAGCAGTTGTTCTTTCCATCAGCGCATGTGCATCCCAGCCGGAGCCTGTCGAACAGGTTGAAGAACCGGCACCGGTAGAAGTTGCCGAACCGGCACCTGCTCCGGCACCCGTCGTTGAAGAGCCTGCCGCACCGGCTGGCCCGCTCGCAGGGTCTCTCGAAGACTTCCGCGTCAATGTTGGCGAGCGCGTTTACTTTGACCTCAACGGCTACCGCCTCGACGTCGACGATCAGGAAGTCCTGAAGCGTCAGGCGGCCTGGCTGTCTTCTTACCCAGCTGTTCGCATCATCGTGGCAGGCAACTGCGACGAGCGCGGCACGCGTGAGTACAACCTTGCCCTCGGCGAGCGTCGTGCATCCATCGTGAAGGACTATCTGGTCAGCCTCGGCGTCGACCCGTCCCGCATCGACACGATCTCCTACGGTAAAGAGCGCCCGATCGCTGCTGGTTCTGACGAGCAAGCATGGGCACTGAACCGGAACGGCTTCACGCAAATCGTTTCCGGCGCGACCACAAGCTAAGCTTTCTGTCGCGAATAGCTTCACAAGATGCAGCCGGGTGCCTTAATTTGGCCCCGGCTGTTTTCGTATGAATCCAAGAAATCCTCCGGAGGCTCATCCATGTTCAAAGCGCCCGCTCTTGTCCTCGCCAGCCTGTGCCTCGTGGCCAGCCCTGCCATCGCTCAGCGGAGTGCGCCGATCACTCAGGGCGTGACGAGTTCAGATCTTTCCCAGCAGGTGGCGCAGGCGCGTCAACAGAGCGCTCAGGTGCAGGTTGAGGTAAACGGCCTGACCGGCGATGTGATGCAGCTGACGGGCCGCGTTGAAACCCTGGAGTTCCAGCTTCAGCAATCGCGCGAGCAGACCGAAAACCTCCAACGCGACAATGAAGCCCTGATTGACGAGATTGATGATCTGCGCACCCAGCTGGACGCGCAGTCTGAGGACATGGCCGCATTGAAATCCTTCATGGCGTCAGCTGGCCTGATGCCGGAAACCGAGCCGACACCGGACGGTATGACGGGCGCGTTCCCGGATGATGCGATGACGGGTCTCGGCGATTCTGCGGCATCCGGCCCGCGCCGCCTCAACGGGCTGAGCGAAATGCCGGAGCCTGAACCTGAATCCCAATCCGGACCTACGCGCCTGACACCTGCCAGCACCCTTGCAGAGAATGAGGCGCTTCCGGAAGGCTCACTCGGCACCATTCCTGCCAGCGCGTTGCCGGGGGAGGCGGGGCCATTGTTCGCACTCGCCAAGTCTCGGCTGATCCAGTTTGACTATGCGGGCGCAGAAGAAGCGTTCCGGGCTTTCCTTGAGCGGTTCGGAGATGATCCGCAGGCGGGCGAAGCGCATTACTGGTTGGGAGAGTCGCTTTACCAGCAGAAGGCCTATGCTGATAGCGGCGCGGCCTATACGACCATGATCCGCTCTTATCCGGATGATCCGCGTGCCCCTGATGCGCTTGTGAAGCTCGCCCGCGCAATGCGCCTGATCGGTGACAAGGAAAAGGCCTGCCTGGCGCTCGGCACCTTGCCGAGCCGGTATCCCAATGCCTCCGGCGTGACACGTGACCTGGCCGCGGTGGAGCGCACCAAGTCCGGTTGCGACAACTGATTTGCACGTCTGACGTCTGATGGACCTGTTTGACCGGCTCTGCGGCAAGGCCACAGGGCCGGTTGGCGTTGCGGTCTCAGGTGGCAGCGATTCCCTTGCGCTGCTCATCCTCGCGCATGAATGGGCGGAGCAGTCCGGTCGGGCGCTTGTCGCGTTCACGGTCGATCACAGATTGCGCCCGGAAGCCGCTGACGAAGCCCGCGCGGTGGCAGAGATTTGTGCAGGCCTCAATGTGCCCCATCACACACTGGTCTGGCGTACCCCGAAAGGGAAGCAGGCACCGGCCCGGCGGGCCCGTCACGCGCTGATGGCTGAGGCGCTGCGGGCCGAGGGCGGCACGCACCTTCTTCTGGGGCACACGGCCGATGATCAGGTTGAGACTTTCCTGATGCGCGCCCGGCAAGGGTCCACCTGGTATGGATTGGCGGGTATGCAGCCCATCGCGCTGTCGCCCGTCTGGCCGGAAGGGCAGGGCGTGCGGATTGCCCGTCCGGTTCTGAAGCGCTCGCGCGCGGATTTGCGGGAGGAACTGGAACGGCGCGGCGTCGACTGGATCGACGACCCTTCCAATCGAAATCCGGCCTATGAACGCGTGCGGGTTCGCACCTTGCTGGCAGGGCAAGAGCGGCTGAAAACCCGAATCCTTGCCTGTCAGGCCCGGCTTCAGGATCTGCGGCGGCTCGAAGAACGACTGATTGCACACTGGATGCGCGAACAGGTTTCGATCGATGGCGAAGGTGTGTTCCGGCTTGATTTGTCGGGACTGCCGGAGGAGCGCCTGATCCGCGCCTTGGGCGTGATGCTACAGATTGTTGGAGGGCGTGAGACGCCGCCGCGAAAGGATGCGGTGGAGCAGCTTGCCATGCGGCTGACCAGTGATGAGCCCTTCTCGGGCGCGACGCTTGGCGGCGTCATGATCTATCGCAATCGCGATCATGTAAGTCTTGCGCCCGAGCCAGAGGTTTCAGGCGATGCTGCAGACGAAAAGCTGGCTCGCGCCCGGTTCGCGGCAATTCGCAGCCTGTATGGCGCCGGTACGTGACAAAACAGCCATTTTAAGAGCTTTTGAGTCGTTTTCGTGCCATAAGCTTCCTATCTTACGGAACGAACACCGGAATCTGGAGCGAGACGCGATATGAACGTCAGGAATTTGGCTATCTGGGGCGCCATTGCCCTCCTGGTCATCGGCATGGCCGTGGCCATGGGTGGTAACCCACAGGCGGCCCGGGCCGAGAAGGCCAAGCTGTCCGTAATCTATGAGCTGGTCGAAGACGGCAAAATTGCCGATGCGACGCTCGGAGATCAGCGCATAATTGTTACGACGACCGATGGCCGGACCATGGTCAGCGAGCTGCGCTCTCTCGACATGACGACCCAGCAATTCCTGGAAGAAAACCAGGTGCCGTTTACGGTGGATGCTGACAGCGGCCAGAACACGTTCGCATCGCTGATTTTCTCCATTCTTCCAATCCTGCTGATTGTCGGCTTTGTCTTCTTCATGATGCGCCAGATGCAGTCTGGCGGCGGTCGCGGTGCAATGAGCTTTGGCAAGAGCCGCGCGCGCCTGCTGACCGAAAAGCATGGCCGCGTCACATTTGATGACGTTGCCGGCGTGGATGAAGCGAAGGAAGAATTGCAGGAGATTGTCGAATTCCTTCAGGATCCGTCGAAATTCCAGCGTCTTGGCGGCAAGATTCCAAAAGGCGCGCTTCTGGTGGGGCCTCCGGGAACTGGTAAGACGCTGCTGGCGCGCGCTGTTGCGGGTGAAGCCGGCGTGCCCTTCTTCACAATCTCCGGTTCGGACTTTGTCGAAATGTTTGTGGGTGTTGGCGCAAGCCGGGTCCGCGACATGTTCGAGCAGGCAAAACGCTCTGCGCCCTGCATCATCTTCATCGATGAGATCGACGCAGTCGGCCGCTCGCGCGGTGCCGGTCTTGGCGGCGGTAATGACGAACGCGAACAGACGCTCAACCAGTTGCTGGTCGAGATGGACGGTTTCGAAGCCAATGAAGGCATCATCCTGATCGCAGCGACGAACCGCCCGGACGTTCTGGACCCGGCCCTGTTACGTCCTGGCCGTTTCGACCGTCAGGTGACCGTCGGCAATCCGGACATTATGGGCCGCGAGAAAATCCTTCGCGTTCACATGCGTAATGTTCCGCTGGCAAAGGATGTCGACGCGAAGACCATTTCGCGCGGCACGCCCGGCTTCTCGGGCGCTGACCTGGCGAACCTTGTGAACGAGGCCGCCCTGCTTGCGGCCCGTCGCGGCAAGCGCGTGGTCGCCATGCAGGAATTCGAAGACGCCAAGGACAAGGTGCTGATGGGGCCGGAACGCCGCTCCATGGTCATGTCCGAAAAGGAAAAGGAACTCACCGCCTGGCATGAGGCTGGCCACGCCATTGTGGCGCTGAAAGTGCCTGCGGCAGATCCGGTCCACAAGGCGACGATCATCCCGCGCGGACGCGCACTCGGCATGGTTATGCAGCTGCCGGAAGACGATAAGCTGTCCATGTCCAAGATCGAGATGACCTCTCGTCTGGCCATCATGATGGGTGGCCGCGTGGCGGAGGAACTGAAATTCGGTGACGACAATGTCACCGCCGGTGCGGCATCGGATATCCAGCAGGCGACACGTCTGGCTCGCGCCATGGTTACGCGCTGGGGCTTTGCAGATGCCGTCGGCCCGGTCGACTATGGCGATGATCAGGGCGATGTGTTCCTCGGCCAGCAACTCATGCAGTCATCTCACGTGTCCGAAGAAACATCTCGCAAGATCGAGGAAGAAGTTCGTACGCTGATCCAGACGGGCATGGATGATGCGCGTCGCATCATGACGGATTATCGTGGCGAGTGGGAAGCGATCGCGACCGGCCTGCTTGAATATGAGACGCTGACGGGCGAAGAAATTGCCGAACTGTTGAAAGGCAATCCGCCTTCGCGGCCGGATCTTGGCGATGATGATTCCTCGCCGGGCTCTGCCGTTCCTGTTATTGGCAAGCGCCGCAAGCCGAAAGGCGATGGCGGCCTTGGAGATCCGGAGCCGAACCCGGTCTGATTGGACTGGTTGAAAGGATAAGACTTGAAAAGCGCGGCCAGATCGGTCGCGCTTTTTGCGTTTCGGGAAGTGCTTGCCTTTGAGGATACGGGCACTACCGTTGTGAGGCGAATCTGGAACGATCAATCCGTTCGGGATTTATGCGTTGAAGCCATCGGCACAAGCAAGCCGACTGGTGGGAACTCTAGACGGAGGCTGGCCGGCCTTATGTGTAACGCTCCGCTTCAGGTCTCTCTGGATACAGGCCATGATGTGCTGCTACGGCCCGTTGGGATCGACGATGAGTCGAAGTTCCAGCAAATCTTCCGGGCAATGTCTCCGGAATCCCGCTACCTGCGATTCTTCAGTGGGGCGAACCCTGTGCCGGATGCGGTGGTCCGGTCGCTTGCGGACGCTGACGGGCACAAGCATATCGCCTGGGGCATTCTGGATGAGGGCGAGGATGGCGCGCCCTTGATGGCTGCGGCCCATGCCATACGCAGCGAAGAGGGGAGCGACCGGGCGGAACTGGCGCTGGGTGTGCTCGACCAGTACCAGGCGCATGGGCTCTCTCGGCTTTTGATTGCATCCGTCGCCCTGTCTTGCCGGGCACGCGGCATCACCACGCTAGAGGCGGAAACTCTGCCGGAAAACCGCAAGGCAAACAGCCTGTTCAAGGCGCTGGGCGGGAAAGTGATCCGGCCCATGCCGCCAACGACACTCTGGGAGTTTGATGTGGCCCAATTGATCGAAACCCTCCGAACGATGGAACGTCCGGAGGGTTTGCGAAAAGTCTTTGCCGTGAATGCTGGCGGGACCGCTTAGGATACCCGCTCCACCATCATGTGCTTGATCTTGGCGATGGCCTTGGCCGGGTTCAGGCCTTTCGGGCAGACCTGCGCGCAGTTCATGATCGTGTGGCAGCGATACAGTTTGAACGGATCTTCCAGATCGTCCAGACGCTCGCCAGTGGCTTCATCGCGGCTATCGATCAGCCAGCGATAGGCCTGAAGCAGCGCGGCAGGGCCGAGATACTTGTCGCCATTCCACCAATAGGACGGGCAGGACGTCGTGCAGGATGCGCAAAGGATACATTCGTAAAGGCCGTTCAGCTCTTCGCGGTCTTCCTCGGATTGCTTCCATTCCTTTTCAGGCTCTGGCGTCACCGTTTTCAGATAGGGCTGCACATAGGCGTGCTGCGCGTAGAAATTGGTCAGGTCCGGGATTAGGTCTTTCACCACTGGCTGGTGGGGAAGGGGCGCGATCGAGATTACGCCGCCCGGCAATTCGTCAAAGCCTTTGGTGCAGGCAATCGTGTTCTGCCCGGCAATGTTCATTGCGCAGGACCCACACACGCCTTCGCGGCAGGAGCGGCGGAAGGCCAAAGTCGGATCAATGGTGTTCTTGATGTAGAACAGCACGTCCAGGATCATCGTGCCGGCCTTGTCCATGTCTACCCAGTAGACATCCCAGCGCGGATTGCCGCCCTCTTCGGGGCTGTAGCGATAGATCTTGAACTGGCGAAGATTGGTCGCGCCTTGCGGCTTTGGCCAGGTCTTGCCTTTTTTAGGCGCGGAGCCTTTGGGGAGGGTAAGCTGTACCATGTCTTGCGTGCCTTGCTGTCCTTAGTACACCCGGGCCTTCGGCTCGATGTAGCTGATTTCGTTCGAGAGCGTGTAATTGTGCACTTCGCGATAGTCGATCGTGACCTTTCCGGCCTCGTCACACCAAGCGAGCGTGTGCTTCATCCACTTCTCGTCATCGCGCTCGGAATAGTCTTCACGGGCATGGGCACCGCGGCTTTCTTCCCGGTTGGCAGCCGAATTCACGGTGACGGCGGCCTGAGCGATGAGGTTGTCGAATTCGAGGGCTTCGAGAAGATCGGTATTCCAGACCATGCCGCGGTCTTTCACGTCGATGCCCGGAGCCTTCTTGTAGACTTCCTCAATGGCGTCGACACCGTCCTTCAGAACGTCGCCGGTGCGGAACACCGCGCAATTGTTCTGCATACCCTTCTGCATTTCCAGGCGCAGCTTGGCGACCGGCTGGTCGCCGGTTGCGTTGCGCAGGCGGTCCAGGCGCTCAAGATGCTTGTCGGTTGCGCCTTTTGGCAGTTCCGGCTGGGTCGCCCCGGCTTCGGTGGTCGCGCCGCAGCGCTGGCCGGCCGCGCGGCCGAACACAACAAGGTCGATCAGGGAGTTGGAACCGAGACGGTTTGCGCCATGTACGGACACACAGGCCGCTTCGCCAACAGCCATCAGGCCTGGCACCACGGAGTCCGGATCGCCATTCTTCTTGGTCAGCACTTCACCGTGATAATTGGTCGGGATGCCGCCCATATTGTAGTGAACGGTTGGCAGAACCGGGATCGGCTCTTTCGTGACGTCGACGCCTGCGAAGATTTTCGCGGTCTCGGAGATGCCCGGCAGGCGCGCCGCCAGCACATCTGCACCGAGATGCTCAAGGTGCAGGTGGATGTGGTCCTTCTCTGCGCCAACGCCGCGACCTTCGCGGATTTCCATCGTCATCGCGCGGGAGACAACATCGCGGGAGGCGAGGTCTTTTGCGGATGGGGCATAACGCTCCATGAAGCGCTCACCTTCGGAATTGGTCAGGTATCCGCCTTCGCCGCGGGAGCCTTCGGTGATCAGGCAGCCGGACCCGTAGATGCCGGTTGGGTGGAACTGAACGAATTCCATGTCCTGCAGCGGCAGGCCGGCGCGCAGCACCATGGCGTTGCCGTCGCCCGTACATGTGTGGGCAGAGGTACACGAGAAGAAGGCACGTCCGTATCCGCCAGTTGCCAGGACAACCTTTTGCGCGCGGAACCGGTGAAGCGTGCCGTCATCCAGTTTCCATGCCGTGACACCGCGGCAGGCGCCCTCCTCATCCATGATCAGGTCGAGCGCGAAATACTCGATGAAGAATTCGGTCTCTTCTTTGACGCACTGGCCATACAGCGTGTGCAGCATGGCGTGGCCGGTCCGGTCAGCCGCAGCGCAGGTACGTTGTACCGGGCCCTTGCCGAATTCGCGGGTCATGCCGCCGAATGCGCGCTGGTAGATCTTGCCTTCATCGGTCCGGGAGAAGGGCATGCCCCAATGCTCCAGCTCGTAAACAGCGGCGGGCGCTTCACGGCAAAGATATTCAATCGCGTCCTGGTCGCCCAGCCAGTCAGACCCTTTGACGGTGTCGTACATGTGCCAGCGCCAGTCATCCTCACCCATATTGCCTAGCGAGGCAGCGATGCCGCCCTGTGCGGCAACCGTGTGGGAGCGCGTTGGGAAAACTTTGGAGATACAGGCGGTTTTCAGGCCGGCCTGTGCGGCGCCCAGGGCAGCACGGAGGCCAGAGCCGCCAGCGCCCACAACCACGACATCATATGTATGGTCGATCCAGGTGTAATTGCTCATCTTGTTGCTTCTCCCGCGGGCTTTAGGCGCCCGCGCCAATCCAGAGTTTGAGAACCGAAAGAGCCACAGTCACGAACAGCGCGATGCACACGAAGCTGTTCAGGATCAGCAGGGCCGACTTGGTTCCCGTTTTTGCGATATAGTCCTCGACGACCACCTGCATACCGATACGCATGTGGTAGAACGCCGCGCCGGCGGTCAGTATCAGCAGGATGGCGTTCCACGGCTTTGCGGCCCAGGCCTGAGCGGAGGCGAGGTCACCGCCCATCGCATTGATGATGGAGAAGACGAACCACGGGACGAGGAAGATCAGCGCAATCGCGGAGACGCGCTGGCGGATATGGGTTTCGGTGCCCGACTTGGCAGAGCCGAGACCGCGGGCCGCCTTGGCGGGCGTGATGAAATTGTTCGATGCCATGTCAGTCGCCCCTTAAAGCCAGGTGGCAGCAGCAAAAATTGCCGCGGCACCAATGATGGAGAAGAGGTAGATGAACACCGAAACCGTGCTGGCGGTTTTCGGGTCAAATCCGACATGTGGTCCGTCCCAGAGCAGGTGACGAATGCCATTCAGGAAGTGGTACATGACCGCCACAGCCCAGAGGAACAGGATGACCTGGCCATACCAGGCGGACACGATGTCTTCGATCACGCTGTACCAGCCAGCGCTGGTTGCGAGGGCAATGATCCATGCTGTGATGAGGAATGTTCCGAAATACAGGGCCATGCCCGTAAACCGGTGTGTGATGGACGCAGCCATCGTGATGTGGAACCGCCAAATCTGAAGATGAGGCGACAATGGGCGCGTATCTGCCCGTGTAGTGCTTGTCATGAGGGAATGACCTTGCTTGCCTGCAATGAATGCTTTGGCTTGGGTTCTAGGTTTCTCTATGCTTCTGTCAACGGCACAGGGCGTGGGAGCGACAATATGAAACCTTTTCTTTTTGCAGTGGCTTTTGGTGGGCTGGCCAGCGTTGCCGTCGCGGACCCACTGGACACGCTCGTGCCTGAATATGAGGCCTATGTAGATGCCAACAGCCCCGAAGGCGCTGCGCGCACGGCAGGTCTGGCGCCGGATCGCTGGTCTGATGTGACGCCTGAAGCGATTGCTGAGCAGGCCGATGCAGCGAGAGCCTTGTTGGAAGAAGTGCAAAAAGCTGAAACTGAGCGCGAGATAGATCAGGCCATCCTGATCCGGCTGCTCGACTCGGATATCGTATGGGCAGAGACCGATTCGGCGCGCATACCGTTTGTCGGGGATTGGGGGTTTCAGGCAGAGCCGGTTTTTGCGGCCCTGCGAGTAAATCTCGACAGCGAGGCGGCCGCTGAAGCCTGGATCGCGCGCCTGAATGACGTGCCGCGATACTTTGATGAGAATATCGCAAACATGCGCCGTGGGATCGAGACAGGCTGGACCGCGCACAAGGATCCGCTGGACACGGTGATCGCGCAAATTCGAGAGCAGGTTGTGGATGATCCGGCGGAAAGCGATCTTTACGCGCCGTTCCTGTCCCTGCCTGAAAATATGGACCCGGCGGTTGCCGAGCGACTGAAGGCTGAAGGCCTGACTGCAACGCGGCGCGCAATGGATGCCTATCTGGATGCCTGGCGGTTCCTCGAAATCGAGTACAAACCCTATCTGAGACAGGGCGCCGGCATTGCGGGCCTCGAAAACGGTCAATCCGTTTATGCGGCGATGGTTGAATACCATACGGCGGGCGCGGGGTATTCGCCGGTTGAGATCCACCAGCTTGGCCTCAGCGAAGTTGCGCGGATCCGCTCCGAAATGGAGGCGATCATTGCCGAAATCGGCTTTGAGGGGAGTTTCGAGGAATTCCTGACCCATCTGAGGACAGATCCGAAATTCTATGCGCAATCCGCTGACGAGTTGATGGCGGCAGCAGAAGAGATTTCATCGCGTCTGCGGACCAGTCTGCCAGACTATTTCGGGAATCTGCCAGAGCTGGAGTTTGAGGTGCAGCCCGTGCCGGACGCGATTGCGCCGGGTTATACAACAGGCCGCTATGTATCCGGCGATCCGGAGGAGGGTCGGTTGGGCATTTACCTTGTGAATACCTACGCCCTCGACCAGCGACCGCTCTATGAGCTGCCCGCCTTGTCAGCGCATGAGGCCGTGCCAGGGCATCACCTTCAGATCGCCCTTGCCCAGGAAATGAGTGATCAGCCGAAATTCCGGCAGGACTATTACGCGACCGCCTTTGGCGAAGGGTGGGGTCTGTATGCAGAACGGATTGCGGGTGATGCGGGCATCTATCGCACGCCCTATGAGCGGTTCGGGGCGCTGTCCTATGAAATGTGGCGCGCGTGCCGCCTCGTCGCCGACACGGGATTGCACTGGTATGGCTGGACCCGAAGCGCAGCCGAAGCCTGTTTCATCGAGAATTCTGCCTTGGCGCCGCTCAACATTCAGACCGAAGTGACGCGCTATATAGGCTGGCCGGGGCAGGCCGTGGCCTACAAGGTCGGGGAACTCAAGATCCGCGAATTGCGCGCGCGCGCCGAAGCCTCATTGGGCGACGCGTTTGATGTGCGGGAATTTCATGATGCGCTTCTTGCAGAAGGCGCTGTGCCGCTCGATGTAATGGAGACGCGCATTGATGACTGGATCGCCGCGCAACATTCCACCGCTTCAAACACCGATACGCTTGCAGACTGATCCCCAATGAAATTGACCATTATCGAGACCGGACTCGTGCCCGAGGCCATTCGGGCGGACTTTGTCGACTATCCCGAGATGTTCCGGCACCTGATCTCGGTGGCCAGTCCTGACATGGAGTTCGAGACAGTTTCGGTGATCAAGGGCGAGGCCCTGCCCGATCCGTCGACATTGGAAGGTATACTGATCACAGGCTCGCCGGCGGGCGTTTATGATGACTTTCCATGGATCGCGCCGCTTGAGGACTTCATCCGAGGGGCGGCGAAGGCTGGCGTTCCGCAAGTGGGCATCTGTTTCGGCCACCAGATCATGGCCGATGCATTGGGCGGCAAGGTGATCAAGTCGCCGAAAGGGTGGGGGATTGGCCTGCACACCTACGAGATGAAAGCCTGTCCGGACTGGATGGAGGGCAATTGTCCGGCGACCATATCGGTGCCGGTGAGCCATCAGGACCAGGTGGTGGAGTTGCCGCCGGGCGCAAGCGTATTGGCGAGATCAGACTTCACCCCAATGGCAGCCATCGATTACGGCAAGACGCCAGCGGTCTCGTTTCAGTGCCATCCTGAATTCAATGCCGAGTATTCCGCAGCGCTCTACCGCAGTCGAAAAGGGCGGCCCCTGACAGAGGCCGCCGTTCATGGGGCAATCGAGAGCCTCAACGCGCCGCTGGACAATCAGCGGCTGGGCGTCTGGATCGCAAACTTCCTGACATCCCGGCGTTAGCCGAAACGATAGCGTACGCCGACCGTGAACAGGTTCTGTTGGTTCTCGATTTCGAGATTGCCGGGGAAGAGGTCATTGTTGACCTCAATGTCCTCGGTCGCCCGGTAGGCATATTCGCCATAGACTTCCCAGGTTTCTGACGCCAGCCAGGTCAAACCGGCCTTGAGCTGGTAGGCAAATTTGGTCTCGCCATCATCAACTACGCCAACGCCTGATGGGTTGTATTGTACGTCCACATCGGAAAAGCCGATGCCGGCGCCCGCATAGGGCTGGACTGTGCCACCGTTGTTGAAGTCATAGTACAGGTTCGCAAAGACAGAGGTGCTTGAAATGTCACCCCGACCGTCTGCGACGACATCCGCTACGGTTGCGCCGAGGGGCGTCGGGCTGCCCGCGATGGACGCGGCGTCGAGGGCATCAATGCTGCCGCCGCCGAGTGTAACGCCCGTATGAGTGTCGACATCGGCACTGGAGTAGGCGAGTTCGACTGCGCCGCGGAAACCATTGCCATAGCGTGCGCCGACTTCAGCGCTGAAACCTGTGCCATTATCGAATTCCGTGTTCCAGCCATATGGCGTGCCAGCGGCGACATCGAGTGTCGTTCCGTCGCCAAGATTACCGGTGGTGAACGCGCCGGTCGTGCCAGAATTGTCGCTGTCTGACTGATTCAGGTAGCTGACTGATCCGGCAGCGTACCAGTCCTGGGCCATGGCGGGGGCGGCGAGCAATGCCGCCACGGAGATGGTAACCGATATGTGTGAGAGTTTCATGGGGGGTTCCTCAATGACGGGGTTGGTGTCATCAGGGAGTACGAACCGAGTGAAAGATCGGATGATTAATAAAGAGTCATGTTTTGACGCCTATGGCGCACCTCATGCATATCCTAATCGAAATGATACACTCGACGTGTAGGGACGCATTAAGCCTGGAGACACAAGACTCATGATGCCCAAACCATTGGCTGATATTCAGCCGAACACGCTGGAATTTGAAATTCTTCCGCTCGTGAAGCCGACCGGCTTTCGTGAATATGATGCTCGGTGGTGGTTCAACGGCATTGGCAAGGAAAAAGCGCCTGAGCTGAACCTGACCGGCGTGCAGGCGCTGGGCCTTGGCATGGCGACGCTCTTCCATGAGCTGGGCGTGGAACCGAAAGTGGTAACCGGCCACGATTTCCGCTCTATCAGCCAACCGATCAAGAACGCGCTGATCCTCGGACTGGTGCAGGGCGGATGTGAAGTCCTGGATGTGGGGCTGGCCCTCTCGCCAATGGTGTACTGGAGCCAATTCGAGCTGGACGTGCCATGTTGTGCGATGGTGACGGCGAGCCACAATGAGAATGGCTGGACCGGTGTGAAGATGGGCGCCAACCGCCCGCTGACTTTCGGGCCGGATGAAATGGGCCGTCTGAAGGAAATCGTCATGGGTGGCGACTTCCAGCCTCGCGCTGGCGGCGCGCATCACCGCGTCGATGGCATTCGCGAGAAGTATATCGAGGCGGTTGTGGGTGACACCAAGCTGACGCGTCCGCTGAAGGTGGTCGCGGCATGCGGAAACGGTACGGCAGGTGCGTTCGCTCCGGATGCGCTGCGCATGATGGGCGCCGAAGTTATCGAGATGGATTGCAATCTCGACATGACGTTCCCGAAATACAATCCGAATCCGGAAGATTCCGAAATGCTGCATGCCATGGCCGAGATGGTGCGCGAGACTGGCGCCGATGTGGCGCTGGGCTTTGACGGTGACGGCGACCGCTGTGGTGTGGTCGACAATACGGGTGAGGAAATCTTTGCTGACAAGATCGGCCTGATGCTGGCACGCGACCTGTCAAAGATCTATCCAAATGCGAAATTCGTGGTCGATGTGAAATCCACGGGCCTCTACAAAACAGACCCCGTCTTGCAGGAGAATGGCGCGACAGTCGATTATTACAAGACCGGGCACTCCTACATCAAACGCCGCACGACAGACCTTGGCGCACTTGCGGGCTTTGAAAAGTCCGGCCACTTCTTCTTCCGTGAGCCAATTGGCCTCGGCTATGATGATGGCCTGGTGGCGGCAAAGGCGGTTCTGGAAATGCTGGACCGCAATCCGGACAAGAACATGGCCGACCTCAAAGGTGAGCTGGGTGTTGCTTACACGTCTCTCACCATGTCTCCGCATTGCGATGATGAAACCAAGTATGGCATCGTTGACAAGATGGTTGAGGAATACAAGAGCCTCAATGGTACGGAGATCCTTGGGCGGAAGGTCGTTGACGTGAACACGGTGAACGGCGCCCGCGTAACGCTTGAAGACGGTTCCTGGGTGCTCGTGCGGGCGTCCTCAAACAAGCCGGAACTGGTCGTCGTGGTAGAATCCATGGCCAGCGCGGATGACATGCGGGACCTGTTCCACAAGGAAGTGAAGCCACGCCTTGGCAAGCATCCGGAAGTTGGTGCCTACAATCAGGAAATCTGATCAGGCATTTGCCGGCGGAGTTTCCGGTCCGTACCCGTCCATTTCAGCGTCGTCCTTCTCGGTCGCGCGCTGGAAGGCGGGGCGGGCCATGCCGCGTGAGATGTAGTCCTTGAGGCGCGGGGTTGCCGGAATGGTGCCGAACTGAACGCCCCAGGCGATCTGTGAACCGACATAGATGTCGGCTGCGGTAAATCGATCGCCACAGATGTGGGGCCGGTCATCCAGGATCGAGGTCAGCGTCGCAAGTGTGCGCTCGAAATCGCCATAACCGGCCATGCCGGAATGTTCGGAGGGCACGTTGAACCCCATTGCCCTGTTCGTGCTTGCCTGCTCCCAGGGGCCAGCGGCAAAGAACATCCAGCGATAATAATCGGCCCGCTCTTCGGGCAGGGGAGCGAGACCCGCATCGGGAAACGCTTCGGCGAGATAAGCGCAGATGGCGCCGCATTCTGTCACCGTTTTTCCCCCATGGACGATGGCAGGCACTTTCATCATGGGATTGATGGCTTTGTAGTCGTCTGACTGCATTTCTGGCCCGTAGTGCAGCAGAACAGTTTCATAGTCTGCGCCGGTCTCTTCCAGCATCCAGCGTGCGATCCGGCCGCGCGACATGGGGTTCGTGTAAAAGGTCAGCTTCGTCATCATTATCCCCAATGGATTTTCCATGCACTATCCTAGTCTGGTGCGTGCAGCATTGCCAGAAGGATACCGGACTCACTCCCTTGACCTCAGGCCGGTGTTCCCGCACTGGCCCTCTTGACCGATTGGCACAAAAATCGCACCCCTCGCGACCAATCCATATGGTTTGTTTGAAGTGAGGAAATCTCATGCGTGTTGCGATGATTGGGACAGGCTATGTCGGCCTTGTGAGCGGGGCCTGTTTTGCAGATTTCGGACACGTTGTGACGTGCGTCGACAAGGACGCGTCAAAGATTGAGAAGCTCGAAGCGGGCGTTATGCCTATTTACGAGCCGGGCTTGGACAGTCTGGTCGAGAAGAACGTCAAGGAAGAGCGTCTGTTCTTCACAACTGAAGCCAAGGACGCGATCCGCAATGCCGACGCAGTGTTCATCGCAGTTGGCACGCCATCCCGCCGCGGCGATGGGCATGCCGATCTGTCTTATGTCCATGCGGCCGCAGAAGAAATCGCCGAACTGATGGACGGCTTCACTGTCGTGGTAACCAAATCGACTGTTCCGGTTGGAACTGGCGACGAGGTTGAGGAAATCATCCGCAAGAAGCGCCCCGATGGCGATTTCGCGGTTGTCTCCAATCCGGAATTCCTCCGCGAAGGCGCCGCGATCAAGGACTTCAAGATTCCAGACCGTGTGGTCGTTGGAACGGATGATGAGCGCGCCCGCGAGGTGATGACGGAGCTCTATCGCCCATTGTTCCTGAATGAGACGCCAATCCTGTTTACAGCGCGTCGTACGTCAGAACTCATCAAATATGCCGCCAACGCATTCCTGGCTGTGAAGATCACGTTCATCAATGAAATGGCGGATCTGTGTGAAAAGGTCGGGGCCAATGTCCAGGAAGTGTCGCGGGGAATCGGACTCGATGGCCGTATTGGCAAGAAATTCCTGAATGCAGGACCGGGCTATGGTGGATCCTGCTTCCCGAAAGATACACTCGCGCTGACGAAGACGGCAAATGACTACAATTCACCTGTCCGGATCGTGGACACGGTCGTCGAGGTCAATGCGGCCCGCAAGAAAGCGATGGCGGACAAGGTGATTGCGGCAATGGGCGGCGATGTGAAAGGCAAGACGATTGGTGTTCTGGGCCTGGCATTCAAGCAGAACACCGACGACATGCGCGACGCGCCGAGCCTCGACATCATTCCGGCGCTTCAGGCGGCCGGTGCGAATATTCGCGCGTTTGACCCTGAGGCGATGGAAGAGGCATCTCACCTGCTCAGCGATATCGAGTTTGCGAAGAACGCGTATGATGCGGTCGAGCAGGCGGATGCGATGGTGATTGTGACGGAATGGGACCAGTTCCGTGCGCTGGACCTCGATCGGATCAAGGCGGCACTCAATTCAAACATTGTGGTTGACCTCCGGAACATCTATTCACCTGAGGACATGGCGGGCCGTGGATTCCAGTACACGTCCATTGGGCGCCCGTCGGTCTGAGACGTCAGGAAAACAGGATTCTGAACATGAAATTTTTCGTAGATACAGCCGATACAGGCGACATCGCCGAGCTGGCCGCCACCGGCCTGATCGACGGGGTGACCACCAACCCATCGCTGGTCGCCAAATCCGGTCGCCCGTTCGCCGATGTCATCAAGGAAATCTGCGAGATCGTCTCCGGGCCGGTCAGCGCAGAAGTTGTTGCAACCGATTATGATGGGATGATCACCGAAGGCCGTAAATTGGCGAAGATCGCTGACAACGTTGCCGTAAAGCTCCCGCTGACCTTGGATGGCCTTAAAGCTTGCCGCACCCTCTCGGATGACGGCACGATGGTGAACGTCACGCTTTGCTTCTCCGCCAATCAGGCGCTGTTGGCAGCGAAAGCTGGCGCGACCTTCATCTCGCCGTTCATCGGTCGCCTGGATGATATCAATGTGGATGGCATGGAGCTTATTTCCGACATCCGCCAAATCTATGACAATTACCTGTTCGACACGGAAATCCTTGCCGCGTCGATCCGCACAGCAAACCATGTGAAGCTTTCGGCCCTGGCCGGCGCTGACGTGGCCACAATGCCGCCAGCCGTCATCAAGGGACTGGTCAAGCATCCGCTGACCGACAAGGGCCTGGAGACCTTCCTGGCGGACGCTGAAAAGGCGGGCATCAAGGTCTAAAGTGTCATGACCCAGTCAGACGGCCCACGCGGTCGTGTTCTCATCATCGCCGGATCTGACTCCGGCGGTGGTGCTGGTATCCAGGCCGACATCAAGGCCGTCAGCATGCTTGGCGGCTATGCGATGACTGCGGTGACCGCGATCACTGTGCAGGATACGCGCGGTGTGCATGGTGTCTGGCCTGTACCGATCGAGGCCGTTACCGGCCAAATGCAGGTGACGCTAGCCGACATTGGCGCAGATTCCATCAAGACCGGCATGCTCGGCTCCGCGCCTCTGGTTGAAGCGGTCGCAGAAATTCTGTCAGAGCGCGCGCAGTTCGTACCAAGGGTGATAGATCCGGTAATGGTCGCCACGTCCGGTGACCGTCTCGTGGATGCGAAAGCCGTTGAGGCAATCCGGGCGGAACTCGTGCCCCAGGCCCGCGTGGTGACCCCAAATGCGCCCGAAGCCGAAGTCCTTACCGGCAAGGCAGTCGAAACCGTCAGCGGACAGAGACGGGCGGCTGAAGCATTGCTGGAATTGGGCGCGAACGGAGCATTGGTGAAAGGCGGCCATATTGGCGGGGATGTGATCACCGACGTTCTTCAGACCACGACGGGGGAGTGGATCTTCGAAAGCCCGAGGATTGATACGACCTCCACGCACGGAACCGGCTGCACGCTGGCCTCAGCGATTGCTGCGCGTCTTGCGCAAGGCATCAGTGTTCCGGATTCTGTTGAACAGGCGCGTGAGTACCTGATGAAAGCCATCCGTGAAGCGAAAGGCTTCGGAAGCGGTCACGGCCCGGTTCATCACGGCTGGGTTCTGGACGAGGAATAGCCCCCCTCAACGGGTGTTCAGAATTCATCGTTTTTCCAGAACGGACTGCCGTGGCATTCAGGTCTTCTTCTTTGGAGACATCGCCATGCCAACCCTGCCATTCTATCAGATAGATGCATTTGCCTCGAAGCCGTTCGAAGGAAACCAGGCCTGCGTCATGCCGCTGGACGCCTTTCTGCCGGATGAAACGCTTCGGGCGATCGCCGCCGAAAACAATGTTGCCGAGACAGCCTATATTGTCCCTTCAGGGGAGGGGGTGTGGACGCTGCGCTGGTTCACGCCTGCTGTGGAAGTACCGCTTTGCGGCCATGCGACGCTTGCGACGGCACATGTCCTCTATGAAGAGCTGGGATTTTCCGGTGCGTCTATTGCGTTCGACACGGTGAAGTCAGGCCGGCTGACTGTCCGACGGCTGGATGATGGCCGCCTGGAGATGGACTTTCCATCTGGGCCTGTCACAGAAATTCCTGTCACGGACGAGGTAGCGACGGCTATGGGCGCACGACCAGCGCAGGCTTGGGGTGGAATGTTCTATGCCGCCCGGTTTGATACGCCGGACCAAGTGCATGCCCTGGCGCCTGACCTGAAAGCATTGAAAGATCTCGGCGCGCCGGGCGAAGGCTGGGACCGTGGGAACTTTGGCTGTTTTGCAGCGGGCGGCGACGGTGTGGATGTGACCAGCCGTTTCTTCGCGCCGGGAAGCGGCATTGACGAAGACCCGGCTACAGGAAGCTGGCATACCATGCTTGCGCGTGTGATGCGTGAGCGGTTCGATCTGGATGCAATGAGTTGTTTTCAGGCGTACCCGGGCCGCGGCGCTTACATCGATACGAAGCTTCAGGGGGACCGCGTGAAGCTGATCGGCCAATCCGTGACCGTGATCAAGGGCAGCTTCAGCCTTTAGGGCAGGCTATTCGGCGCCCCAGGGCGCGGGCGGTGTTGCGACCGGTTTTGACGTATCGAACTCGACGCGGAAAAACCGGTTCGGCCGCTCCATTTCATAAGCAAATAGCGTATGCGTGGGGCGCACTTCGATGGCCCAGGTATTTTCCTTCGACTGAGGAATTCCCTTGGCGTCGAACAAGGCCTTGGTGGCGTCATCCGCCGGAAAGTTCATCCGGCTGCCGCTCAGGCGATCGTCGCGCGCGCCGCCATACCAGGTAATGGCGTCCAGGCTGCCATCCTCATGACGATGGTCATGGTGCAGGGCGAGGCGTCCACCTTCGTGGTGGATGACCCATGTGCGGGAATGATCATCGCCCACGTGAAGCGGGATACGGATTTCGTCATCGGAGCATTCACGGACATGCATGACAACGCGTTCAGCGCGCCAGGAATCATCTTCCTTGTCTTCGCTGACGATCCTCCCCTCGAAAGCTTGTCCGCAAAGCTGGGACAGGCGGTGCATGAACTCTGCTTCCCTTGAGTCCTGTCCGCTACAGGCGCTGAGAGCCAGTATCGTTACAAAGGGAAGCAGAGCGCGCATCAGACAATCCTAGTGGCGGAAGTGGCGCATGCCGGTGAAGACCATGGCGAGGCCAGCCTCATCGGCGGCGGCGATGACTTCATCGTCGCGGATCGAGCCCCCCGGCTGAATGACGGCTGTCGCACCCGCTGAAGCGGCTTGCAGAAGACCATCAGGGAAGGGGAAGAACGCATCCGATGCTGCCACACAGCCTTTGGTCTTTGGTTCGGACCAGCCGGCCGCTTCGGCGGCGTCTTCGGCTTTGCGTGCCGCAATGCGGGCTGAGTCGATGCGGCTCATCTGGCCAGCACCGATGCCAACAGTTGCGCCATCTTTCGCATAGATGATTGTGTTGGATTTTACGTGCTTTGCGACGCGCCACGCAAACAGCATGTCTTCCAATTCCTGTTCGGTTGGCGCTTTCTTCGTCACGACTTTCAGGTCTTCACGCGTGATGCGGCCAAAATCGCGGTCCTGCATCAGGAAGCCGCCAGCGACCGTTTTCACGAACCGTCCGCCCGCTGCCGGGTCTGGCAAGCCTTCCGTAATCAGGAGGCGGAGATTTTTCTTTTTGGCGAAGATGGCTTGAGCCGCTTCATCAGCGCCGGGGGCGATGACGACCTCGGTGAAGATCTGGGAGATTTCTGCCGCAGTCTCTTCGTCCAGCGCGCGGTTCAGGGCCACGATGCCGCCAAAGGCCGACGTTGAGTCGCAGGCCAGAGCCGCGCGATAGGCTTCAATGATGCTGGAGCCTTGCGCCACGCCGCACGGATTGGCGTGCTTGATGATGGCGACGGCTGGTGTTTCGGCGCCCAGTTCGCCGATCAGTTCATAGGCCGCGTCGGTATCGTTGATATTGTTGTAGGACAGTTCCTTGCCTTGTAGTTGCTTCGCGGTGGCGACGCCGGGGCGTTTCTCACCGGTCACGTAGAAGGCTGCCTTCTGGTGCGGGTTCTCGCCATAGCGCAGGCTCTGCTGTCGCTTGCCGCCAAGGCTTGCCCAATCCGGAGCCGGCTCGCCCAGTTGTTCGGCATACCAGGTCGAGATGGCGGAATCGTAGGCTGCTGTGCGTGCATAGGTCTTGGCCGCGAGTTTCCGGCAAAGCGCCACGCTGACCTCACCATTGGCCGCCTCCATTTCGGCCAGCACAGCATCGACATCGCCGCCATCGGTACAGACGGCCACGAACGCGCCATTCTTTGCAGCGGCGCGCAACATGGCCGGTCCGCCAATGTCGATGTTTTCAATGCAGGTTTCGAAGTCCGCGCCGGAAGCGACGGTCGCTTCGAAGGGGTAGAGGTTCACGTAAATCAGGTCGATTGCGCCAATACCGTGCGTCTCGGCATCTTTCACATGGGAAGGATTGTCCCGTAGATAGAGCAGGCCACCGTGAACTGCGGGGTGAAGCGTTTTCACGCGTCCGTCCATCATTTCCGGAAAGCCGGTAAGATCTGCCACGTCCTTCACGTCCAGCCCTGCCTCTTTCAGGAGCTTGGAGGTGCCACCCGTGGAGACGAGTTCGACACCCATCGCGGCGAGCTTCTGGGCTTGCTCCACCAGTCCGGTCTTGTCCGACACGGAAAGCAGGGCGCGGCGAATGCGAACGGGGGCTCCGCGAGAGGCGGCATCTGTCATGTTGGGAAATCCTTTGGCGCAGGCTTCAAGCTGTTGCCGCGGGGGGTAGCATGACCGCCGATTGCGTCAAGCGCTCCAGCGCCGCGCACGTTCGGCGCGTTCGCTTGCATATTCTGGAACGAGCACGCCGAGCAGCCTCAGAGCCTCTGACCGTTCCCGTCTCGATGCGGCTTCGATCAGCTCAGCCAGCCGTTTGTCGAATAATTCGGAAAGGGTGTGCACATTCTCGACTTGCCAGACGCCATCCACGGTCGTTGAGCTGACGGCCTCATGTTCATAGGTGAGCGCTTCGTGCATCTTCTCACCTTCACGCAAGCCGGTCGTCGTGATCTGGATATCCACGCCGGGCACGAGGCCTTTCATGCGGATCATCGTTTCGGCGAGCTGCAGGATGGGCATGGGTTCGCCCATATCGAGAACGTACAGGCCTGTCTGCGCTGTCTTGTCCTGTATCGCAGCCGATTGCAGGACAAGAGCGGACGCTTCTTCGACGGTCATGAAGTAGCGCGTCACGCCGGGGTCAGTAAGCGTAATCGGGCCCCCCTCGGCGATCTGGCGCTCGAACAATGGCACCACTGATCCGGACGAACCGAGCACGTTGCCAAATCTGACGATAGACGCCGCCATTCCGGTTCTGCTGGCAATGCGCGAGATCGCTATCTCGGCCAGGCGTTTCGTGGCTCCCATGACATTGTCTGGGTCTACAGCCTTGTCGGTCGAGATGAACACAAACCGTTTTGCTCCAGCCGCGGCTGCTGCTTCAACAGCGTTCACGGCCCCGAACACGTTGGTCAGGATTGCCTCGCACAGATTCCGTTCCATTAACGGTACATGCTTGAGGGCCGCCGCATGAATGACGACGTCCGGCTTGGCGTGAGCCATGATGTCGGAAACGCGTTTCATGTCGCGCACATCACCTAGTCGGGCTTGATGCCGACCTGGCAAGAGGCGCGATAGCTCCATATCAATTGAGTAGAGATTGTACTCCGACGCATCCATCACCGTGAGAGAGGCCGGGTTCAGACGAGCAACCTGGCGGGTCAGCTCGGAGCCGATCGTGCCGCCACCCCCGGAAACGAGTACGTTGGAGCCGGCCACGAGATTTCGTACCGGCTCGATGTTCAGGTGCCTTTCAGGACGTGATAGCAAGTCTGACGGGCGCACAGGTTCAAGCACTTGTGCGGTTTGATCCTTGCTCAGCGCCATGATTTCAGCGCCATGGTCTGAAGCGATTTCCAGAATGCGGATTGTCTTGTCACGCTGGCGAGCTGTTCCGGTCAGTGCGACCCAAGGGGTCTGCTTGTAGCGAACAGCAAGGACGTCGATCAGGTCACCGAGTTCATCAAGCGATCCGAGAATAGGGATTCCCCGAATGGCGCGCCCGGTTTCTGTTGGCTGAACATCGACCAAACCGAGCAGGCGGATCCGGTTTGTTTGAGCAGACGATTGAAGCCGCCGGATGACGTGCACGCAGCTTTGCGAATCTCCTACAAGCAAGACCGGCTGACCGTTTTTCGCGATCGGGCTGAAAATCTGGAAAGGGGCATGGGTGGTGCGAGACAGGGCGAACATGCGCCCGATGAACAAGCCGATCGTCCATATGATGAGGGCGGACGTGAGAGTTGTGTACGGTGTTGCCAGCAACCCATTCAGCATCAACATGACGGGCAGGTATATCAGCGCAGACAGGCAGACTCCCTGAAAAACCCGCACAGCGTCCGGCCACCCCATGTGGCGCCAGACCTGCTTCTGGATTCCAAGGATCAGAAAGGCCACCGTAACCGCGAGCGCGAAGAAACATGTGCTGATGGCTATGGATGAAACGGGGAATTCTGGTCGAGGGTTTTCGGACGACCAAATCAACAATCCGGAGAATCCCATTGCGCAAACTGCAATGAACACATCAAATCCGAGTGTCAGCGCCATCGCCCTGCGGGCGGCCTGTTGTGGCGTCATGCGGATCTTTCCTTCAGAAATGCCCACCGAATACAATTCGGAGGCTGCTGCCCGTCCCCATTCGGATCTGCGAATCCAGCCATAACGATTTGCTCAGGTCTTTCAACCACTCCGCGCGCCAAATAAACGGTTCTTTCGAGCCGGGCGCCCTCATGACTCGTCTTGAATTTCCACACTGCGCCGTCGTCGCAGACAAGACGAATCGCGTCTTTTCCCATGATTGCCGTCACCGTGGGATGTAGATGAAAGCGAATTTCGAAGCCAATGAACTTCCGGTCATCTGCGGGTGGCTGTGAGACGGGGCGGACCAGCGAATCCTCGCCGGTAAGGCGTTTTCCGTCACCCGACATGAAGAGGCGACGACGATGAAGCAAACCGCAGGCCGCCTTGTAACCGCCGTGCTGGGCGTCCAGCCAGATCTCGTCGGCTTCTTCCAGACGTTTGGCCGATATGCCTTCCGGCCCGTGCGCAGACAGCAATCTGGACTCCTCGTTCAGCGAGAAAGTCGCAGAGTCACGACCGGAAAGAACAAGGGTTGAATGTGCACCTGATCGACGAACGGCCGCCTGCCAGTCGACGTTCACTTCGGCGCTGTACCCACATGATGTGACCAGCCGACTTGGGCCGTCAGAGAGTTCAAATCCCAATGCGCCGGCATGAGCGAAGTCGCTGAAAGGTCTCTCCGGTGCGTCCCCGCAATCAAGAATCAGTTTTAATCCATTCTTTTCAAGCTTCTGGAAGCCTGATTTCGGCGCAAACATGAATCGGCGTGGCGGCGAAGGGAGCCGGGCGAGGGCAGCTTCAACGGCCTCGGGACGGGCTTCGTCTCCGTCATTGAACGGGCAGAGAGCGCCATCCTCTACTTGAAAGAATGCGACCATCGCGCCGACACGCGAAATCCACTTCTCGAGAAAATCTGGCTCGGGGTGACCCGCGCGATTGAACAGGTCCTGCAGGGTCAGCAAGTGGATGAGTGTGTTGAGCCCGCGTGACGGGCTGCGCGTGACGTGGCCACCGTCTGGCAGGATCTGGGCTGTGCATTCCGCGTCGAGGCGGGCGACCGCTGCGTCCAGGCTCATCGCGCGATCTATACAAAGCGCAGCAGCAACCATTGTGACCGATGCAAACCACCTGGCCTTCGGATCTGTGGCCGCATCCACTTGCCCCGAGATGTAGCGGAGCTGGCGGACGAGACAGTCCAGCCGGACTTCCCGCTCGCTTGTCGAGCCGGTTTCGAACACTTCCCGACCGCAAAGCAGCCAATTCCAGCATCGCACGCTCGTAGGCGCCAATCGCCAGGAAAACCCGTTAAAGTTGCCGTGAGACTGTATCCATTCATCGACAAATCTGACGGCACGTTCGGTGCCTTCATTGCCTTGATCGAGCAGGTCAGGCAGCCATGAAAACCGATGCAGACGATCTGCGAAATGCTTCGAGGGCAGGGGTGTTGACCACGGGGACTGACCCGGTGCCAGCGTCATGCGCTGCATGCCGATGCGCCAGATATCCTGCATGAGGGCTTCGCCGCGGCGATCATCCGACGGGATGAGGCGGTTCAGATGATGAGAGAATTGTTCCGGAACAGGCCCGGAAACGCCAGAGCGCTGCAGGGCCGAAACTTTCACATCATCTCCGGATATCCCGCGAAACCTGCGCCAGAGCGCGGCGTCATCAGCCCCCGTTCTGGTGCGGTCAGCCAGGATTTCGCTGTCTCCGCCTCCCACGCTCACCGTCCATTCTGTCTCAAACTATACTTTTACGTGCGGCCTGAGTGACCGAATATTCTCAGCATAGGCGTTTGGACCGCCCTTGAAAACGGCAGATCCGGCCACGATGGCGTTTACGCCGGCAGAGATCGCTTTTGGGGCAGTTTCTGCATTCAGGCCGCCATCAATCTCAAGAATGATGTCGCGTCCTGTCGCGTCGATCATGCTCCGCAACTGCTCGACCTTGCGCAGCTGGCTGTCGATGAAGGCCTGGCCTCCGAAACCCGGATTGACGGACATGACAAGGATCAGGTCGGTCTCGTCGAGAACGGGTTCAAGAATGCTTGCAGGTGTGCCCGGGTTCAGGGCGACACCCGGTTTCATGCCGGCGGCGCGTATGGCCTGAAGGGTGCGGTGCAGATGGGGCCCTGCTTCCGGATGCACGGTCAGGATGTTTGCGCCAGCTTTTGCAAACGCCGAAATGAACGGGTCCACTGGGGCGATCATCAGGTGCACGTCGAAGGGCTTGTCTGTGCATTTCCGCAGTTTCTCGATGACCGGAGCCCCGAATGTCAGGTTTGGCACAAAGTGCCCATCCATGACATCGATGTGGATCATATCTGCGCCAGCATGGTCGATGGCGGCAATTTCCTCACCGAGACGGGAGAAATCTGCGGAGAGAATCGAGGGAGAAATAAGCACGTCGCGCATGCTCCCTCCCTATGCCGGAACAGCCAACCGCACAAGGCGGTCGGCTGCCGGAATATGCGTGAAGCGGCTTAGTAGGCTGCTGCCGGAACGAGTTTCCAGCCGTCGGCACCAGCGATGATGTCAACCGGGGTGCCCGGCGCGATATAGACGTCTGCGCCCTGGATGATTTCCTTCACGTCGCCCGTCGAAAACCGCACGATGTAGGCATAGCCCTGCTGCTTGCCGACCGCTTTGCCCGCTGCGTTACCGGCAATACCGCCGATCACGGCACCGCCAATGGCGCCAGCAGTCTGGGCCTTGTCACCACCGCCGAGTTCAGAGCCAGCAAGGCCGCCTAGAACAGCGCCGGTTGCCGTACCGATGAGGGAGCGGTCAGATTGGATCGTCACCGCGCGCACGGAGGACACAGTGCCCTGATATACGGTCGAGGCCTGGCCGACAGCGCCTGGGGTTGCGGTGCCTGCGCCATAGCTGTTTGCACATCCGGTCAGCGCAAGTGTCAGGGCAGCAAAGGCACCCACAGCGACCTTCCGGGGGGAAAATTCGGTAATCATGTTCGAGTGCTCCTTGCACATTTTGATGGGGCGATTTTGCACAAAGCGCCCTGAATGGCAGATGAACTCTGCGGGGCGTTTTTGTGGCGCGTCAATTTAAAGATTGGAAACCATCAAAGCGGCCGGGTCAGAGGCGTGTCAGTCTGGCGATGAAGAACGCATCATGCCCAGCGCCTTCGCTCGGAATGGTCAGTAGATCGCCAGCTCCGGTGAGGCAGTGCTCGAAGCCGGGGATTTCGTCCGGTTCAATCGCATGACGCGTATAGAGGCCGTTCGAGAGCGCGCCTTCCACGATCTCAAGCCCCTCAGACTTGAGCGGCGTGCAAACGCAGTAGATCACGGTCCCGCCCGAGACGACCATGTCTGCAGCGGCGGCGAGCAATCTGGCCTGCGCGGTCGGGAAACGGTCGATCTCTGCTTCCCGCTTGATCCATGCGCCTTCCGGGTGGCGTCGCAGCGTGCCTAGAGCCGAGCAGGGGGCATCCAGCAGCAATTTCGAGACGGGCGCATCCGGTCGCCATTCGTCGGCATTTGCCGCGATGATGTCGGCCGACAGGCCGGTTCGTGCGAGGTTTTCCCTGAGCCGTTCCAATCGCGGCTTGGAGCGATCAACTGCCGTGACCTGTGCGCCGCTTGTCGCCAATTGTAGCGTTTTGCCGCCGGGGGCCGCGCAAAGGTCCATGATCTTGTCGTCTTCTGTCGCGCCGAGTAGCCGGGCAGGCAGGGCGGCGGCTGCATCCTGAACCCACCAGTCTCCGCTGTCATAGCCTGGAAGCGTTTCGACGTTCGAGTGCCCGAGGCGAACAGAACCGGTCGGCAGCAGGTCGCCATGTGTCGCCGTCGCCACTTCAGTTGGGTCTGATCGCGCGGACAGAAAAAGGGGCGCCTCTGACAATTGATGCGCCGCGAGCCTTTCAGCGCCCTCCGCGCCGAGGTCTGCCGCGAACCGGTCAGCCAACCAGTCTGGCCAGACGGAGATTGCGGACATGGCGTCCAGTCCCGGATCCGTGTCCGCGGCCCGGCGCAAGACGGCATTGAGGAAGCTGCCGCCTGAGCGGGCATCCGGCCACCCCTTGGCGGCCTCAACGGTCTCGGACACCGCCGCGTGCGCGGGTGTGTCCAGTCGCCAGAGCTGTACCGCGCCGATGCGCAGCAGCGCGCGAATGGCGGGGCTTGTTGCCTCAAGAGGGCGGGAAAGAAGAGGGGAGAGCCCAGCATCAATCCGACCGAGTTCCCGCAGCGCGGCGCTCGCCATCACGCGCGCAAAGCCGCGATCCGGGCCTTCCAGGTCATTGTAACTGTCTGTCTTCGCCATCGCTTCATCAAGCGTTCGACGACTGTCCAGCGTCAGCATCAGCAATTCTGCTGCTGCGCGCCGTGTTTGGGCTCCGCTCATCCTGTGTCTTTTCCCTTCAGCCCCACGGGCCGGCTTGTCGGCGTGGGGTCTCGGCTTTTTCCGAGCTCACGCCCATTTCGGCGGCCATGCGGCGCAGGGCCTCGATCCGGTTAGCGGTTGCCGGGTGGGTTGAGAACAGATTATCTGCGCCGCGACCACTAAGCGGATTGGCGATGTACATGTGCGCCATCGCCGGATTGCGCTCTGCCGCCATGTTCACGGACGACCGTGTGCCGCGTTCAATCTTCTGAAGGGCTGAGGCGAGCCAGAGCGGATTTCCGCAGATTTCCGCGCCGCGCTTGTCAGCCTCGTATTCGCGCGACCGGCTGATTGCCATCTGCACGAGGGCCGCTGCCATGGGTGCGAAGATCATGATCGCCAGAGAGCCGATCAGGCCCGAACGCTCCCGGCCAAAGAACATGGCAAAATTGGCAAGCATGCCGATGGCGCCAGCAATCGTGGCCGTCACAGTCATGGTCAGCGTGTCGCGGTTCTGAACATGGGCAAGTTCATGCGCCATGACGCCGGCAACTTCTTCGCGCGAGAGCGAACCAAGCAGCCCCGAAGTTGCTGCAACGGCGGCGTTTTCCGGATTACGGCCAGTGGCAAAGGCGTTCGGTTGCGGTGTCTCGATGACATAGACGCGGGGCGCGGGCATGCCTGCGCGCTCTGCCATGCGGGCGACATCCGCTGCGAAGGTGCGCAACATGGGGGAGGAGGTTTCAGGCGTCACTTCTTTCGCGCCCTGCATGCGCAACACGATCTTGTCTGCATTCCACCAGGAAAAAATGTTCATGCCCGCCGCAACGACAAAGGCGATGATCATGCCCATTGCGCCGCCAACCAGATAGCCCACCGCCATGAACAGCGCGGTCAGCGCGGCAAGTAACATGAAGGTTTTTGCGGTACCCATGGGTGACACGTCTCCGGTAGTTTCAGTCTTGGGGGTGTTTAAACTTCCCACTAATCTATATGGGGATTGTTAACGAATTGGGGAGTGCAAATGAGCACACCAGACTTTCTTGATGAGGCCGAAATAGCGCGCCGGAATACTTTGCCTGCTGCGGCGCGGCGCGCCCTGGAAGAGGCCGATGCCCGAAAGGCCAAAGAGGCTGAAGACGCCGCTGCGCTTCCGGAAGACGAACGCGGTGGCCCCCGAAAGATCGAGCCGACCCGGTATGGTGACTGGGAACGCAAGGGCATCGCTTACGATTTTTGATCGCGAGTCCGGCGCTAGAGGCCTAGCACCTTCTTGGCGATGATGTTGCGCTGGATCTCGTTGGTCCCGCCATAGATTGATTGAGCCCGGCCGCCGAAATAAGTGGCAACGTCTGGCGCAGCGAATGCGGGCAGGCTATCCGGCAAATCCCCGGCCTTGCCGAAGGGCTGGCCGAAATGGCCGACAGCATCCAGCATCAATTCCGTAATCTGTTGGTGCGTTGTTGTGGCCAGAATCTTTACCGTCGATGCTGCGTCTCCCGGTGATCCGCCTGCGGAGAGGGCGGATAATATGCGGAACACGGTCATCTCCAGCCCATCGACGGCCATTTCCGCTTCCGTCAGCTTGCGGGCAAATCCCGGATCATCAATCAGGCGGTAATTGCCATTCTCCGGCATTTCGCGGGCGATGTCGCGAACATGGCGCAGCATGGCGCGCTTGCCGCCAATGCGGGCATAGGAGGTGCGCTCGAAACCGAGCAGGTATTGCGAATAGGTCCAGCCTTTGCCTTCCTCGCCGATGCGATAGTCTTCGGGCACGGTGACACTATCGAAGAAGACCTCGTTCAGCACATGTTTGCCATCGATTGTGATGATCGGCTTCACGGTCACGCCGGGGGCATCAATCGGGCAGCAGATGAAGGTGATGCCTTCCTGCTTCTTGCCGGCATCCGAGGTCCGCGTGAGCAGGAAGATCCAGTCCGCATGCTGCGCGGCGGACGTCCAGATCTTGTGGCCGTTCAGCGTGTAGGTGCCATTCTCCAGAACAGCGCTGAACTGGAGAGAGGCGAGGTCTGATCCCGAACCCGGCTCGGAATAGCCCTGCGCCCAGCCGACTGAGCCGTCACGAATGCCGGGCAGCCATTTTTCCTTCTGCGCATCAGACCCGAATGTGTAGACAACAGGGCCGACATAGACGACGCCCATCGGCGTGACGGTCGGCACGCCGGCGCGTTCCAGTTCTTCGTCAAAGACGTATTGCTCCTCGACCGACCAGCCGGGGCCGCCATATTCCTCCGGCCACGCACTGGCGAGCCAGCCCTTTGCGCCGAGCGCCATTTCGGACCGGCGGACTTCTGCTGTGGTCAGGGCAAGCCCTGCGCGGTTCTTCTCGATGATGTCCTTCGGAAATTCGGTCTCGAAGAAGCGGCGGACCGTCTGCCGAAAGGTTTCGATCTCTGGGCTGAAGTCTAGATTCATGGCGTTTTCTCCCTGCCCAAAAGCGTAGGGCAGGGCCTGCCTCAAGCAAGCCCTGCCCTCGCGTCGCCCGGTTGGACGATCAGGTGCCAGCGGAGATTACGCCGCCTGTTGTTCCGCGATCCACTGGTCGACCCTACGTTCGAGGATTTCCAGTGGCATGGCACCGCCACCCAGAACCGTGTCGTGGAAGCCCTTGATGTCGAACTTGTCGCCCAGTTCGTCTTCGGCCTTCTTGCGCAGCTGCTGGATCTTCATCATGCCGATCTTGTAGCTGGTCGCCTGTCCCGGCATCACAATGTAGCGCTGGATCTCCGAGCGGGCCTGCGCCTCTGTGATGGCTGTATTGTTCAGGAAGTATTGGACTGCTTCTTCCTCAGTCCAGCCCTTGGAGTGAAGCCCGGTGTCCACGACAAGCCGGATGGCGCGCCAGATTTCAGAGCCAAGCCGGCCGAAATCGGAGTAGGGGTTCTGGTAGGTGTCCGGGAATTCCGTGGCGAGCCATTCGGAATAAAGCGCCCAGCCTTCGATATAGGCGGTGAAGCCGGCCTGGGTACGGAATTGCGGCACGCCTTCCAGTTCCTGCGCGATGGAGATCTGCATGTGGTGACCCGGAATGCCCTCATGATAGGCGATCACTTCCAGTTCGCGCTTTGGCATCGCTGTCATGTCGGAAAGGTGAGCATAGTATATACCGGGGCGCGTGCCATCGGGCGTGCCCGGATAGTAGTGCTGGGCTGCGCCATCCTGCTCACGGAACGGCTCCACGCGCTTCACGACGAGGTCGGCCTTCGGCAGGATACCGAAGAATTCCGGCAGGTTCGCCTTGATGTTCTCGATGTCGCGGGTCGCGTCGTCGATATAGGCCTGACGCCCCTCATCCGTATTCGGATAGTAAAAGCGCTCATCATCCTTGGAATCACGCAGCATCGTGAAGAATTCCTGCAACGTGCCTTCGAAACCGACTTCCTGCTTGATGGCTTCCATTTCTTTGTGGATGCGTGCCACTTCCGCGAGGCCGATCTCGTGGATCTCGTCAGCGGTCAGGTTCGTTGTCGTCTGCGTGGCGAGGAGGTGATTGTAGTACGCCTTGCCATCCGGTTGCGTGTCCGCACCGACCGGTTTGTCGGAGTCTGGCGAATTCGCCATGTCTTCCTTGGCAAAGGCGATGATCGCTTCATAGGCGGGCAGGAAGTAGTCGACGAGGGCAATGCGGGCTTGTTCCAGCTTGGCGTCCGCCTCTTCCTCGGTCAGGTCACCGGACTCTTTCAGCTTGGCAATTTCAGACTTCACGTCCGCGTATAGGGCGCTGTCTTCGCCCTCTGTAAACGGCGCGCCAGTGATGACTTTCTGCGACTGGTCGATCACGCCTTCATAGGCGAATTTCGGCGCATGCACGCCGCGCGCAGCAGACTCGCGCGCCAGATCAATGGCTTCGTTCATGGCGCGGCCACTTTCGCTGATCCGGGTGATCAGGGCGTCCAGATCTTCCACCGTGTCCACGGAATGGAAATTGATCAGAAAGGTCGGGACAAAGCCCTGCGGTCCGTTCATCTGATCAAAGACATAGCCATTGTAGAGATATGCGTCGCCAGCGACTTCTTGCTCGGTCTGGTACTTCCAGATGTCGTAGGAAATCTTGTCGGCGGGTGAGAGCGCGTCATAGTCGAACTCGCGCTCCATCTCTTCGGTCGCGGCCACGCGCCAGGCGAGCTGCTCCTTGTAGCATTCGATGGTGAAGCAATCGATCTGGTCATTCTTGTCCTTCCGGCCGAGAAATGTCAGGCCAACCGGGCTGAATTGCAGCTCTTCTTCATACTTGGCGTCGAACCAGGCGTTCAGGCGTTCCCCGTTCGCGGCCATCTCCTCGGCGGTGATTTCGGGCTTGTCCGGTTCGGCGGCTGGCGTGGTTGGGCCGCACGCGGTCAGCGCGAGGGCAAGGGCAATCGCGGTGGCGGTTTGCTTGATCATGAGGGAACTCCGGAAAATTTTTCTCGAATAACGATAAGACTTGGTATTCCTTTCCGCGGCGCTGTGTCAATTGGCAAGTGCCTCTATGGGCGTTAGGGGAGGGGGATGACTGATCCACGTATTTCTCCTGATGATACTTCCCGCAATGACCAGCGCGTCCTCCGTGTCGGCACGCGGGGATCTCCCCTGGCGCTTGTGCAGGCGCGGCAAGTGGCGGCGGCGCTCGAAATCCATTCCGGCGGCGCTTGGCGTGGAGAGATCGTGACGTTCACGACATCCGGCGACCAATTGACAACCGAGCGGCTGATTGATGCGGGCGGCAAGGGCCTGTTCACCCGCGAACTTGATGCGGCGCTGGATCGTGGCGAGGTTGATGTCACGGTGCATAGCCTGAAAGACGTGCCGTCTGTGTTGCCTGACGGGCAGCGATTTGTGGCGTTTCCGGAACGCGAAGATCCGCGCGAGGGCTTCCTGTCGCCGCATGCGAAATCTCTCGCCGACCTGAAACAGGGTGCGCGGGTCGGGACTGCCTCTCTCCGCCGGGAGGCGCAGACACTGGCCCAGCGCCCCGATGTCGAGATCGTGACCTTCCGGGGCAATGTCGCCACACGCATGCGCAAGCTCGAAGACGGCCTGGCGGACGCGACGTATCTCGCCATGGCGGGCCTGACCCGTCTCGGCATGGCGCATCTCGCCAATCCCATTCCGCTTGACGACATGCTACCGGCAGCGGGACAGGGCATCGTCGGCGTCGTGGCACGGGAAGACCTGCCAGAGGATGCGGCGGCGGCCTTTGCAAAGATGGACCACGCGGCGACCGAGGCAGCCGCACATATCGAGCGCGCCTTTCTGGCCGCGCTGGATGGAAGTTGCCGGACCCCTATCGCGGCGCATACGTTTGACGAAGGCGAGACCTGGTTCATGCGGGGCGAAGTTCTGTCGCTGGACGGCAAGCAGACTTGGTCCGCAAGCGGATCTTGCGCGAAGAATGCGTCGCGGGATGCGCTCGCCGCGCTCGGGGCAGAGCTTGCGGGCAAGATCAAAGATGCGGCAGGGGGAGAGCTCCCGGCCTTTGGTGGCGCATGGTGAAGCCCCCCGTCATCGTGACGCGGGCCGAGCCCGGCGCGTCCGAAACGGTCGCGCGTGTGCGTGAGCAGGGGCTAAGCCCGATCCTGTCCCCCATGCTGACCTTGCGCCCGTTGAATGCGGTGGCGCCAGATCTGGGCGGAATTTACAATCTCGTTTTCACCAGTGCGAATGGTGTCCGCTATTTTGTCGATGCTGTTGGCGGGATCACGGAGCAGGTCGCTGACGTGTCGGCTTGGTGTGTCGGGCCCGCGACCACAGCCGCCGCTGAAGACGCGGGATTCCAGAAGATTATCGCCGGTGATGGCAATGCGGACGATCTGGCCCGCCTGATCCTGTCGTCCGAAGATCAGGTTGATGGCTTCCTGCATGTGGCCAATGATGCGGCTGCCGGGAATTTGGTGGCCACCCTGAAGGCTGCCGGGCGCAACGCGAGATTTTTGCCCTTGTATGAGACAGTGCCCGCACAGGCGTTTTCGGAAGAGGCAAGCGATGCCTTGCGCTCAGGGGAGGAGGCGATTGTGCTCATCCACTCCGCGAAAGCGGCGACCGCATTCGTGGATCTTGCCATGGGGCTTGCCTCTGAAGCGTGGACAATGATTGCGATTTCGGAGGCCGCAGCAGCTCCGCTGAAGCCGCTTGGCGCATCCCGCATTATTGCAGCGGACAGGCCGAATGAAGACGCGCTTGTCGCCGCGCTGTGCGAGGCCAGCAAAGGGCTTTGATCGGCGCCATAGTCTGTGCGAATGTGGCGGAAACTCCCGTCTGAAGGGAAAGCAGGATTCATGACTGAAAACGCCACACCTGACGACGATCCGATTGGCACGAGCGAGCCGATAGATGCGGATTTCGAGCCAGCGCCCGAAGGGGCAGCGAGTGGAAAGCGTGGCTTGTCTGCTGGACCGGGCTGGCTGGGCGCAACCATCCTGTCCCTGTTCGCGGCGGGACTGGGCGGCATACTCGGCATGGCGGGCACACGCTATATCGCGGATACCTCAACCAATCCCGGCATGGTCGAAAGCCGACTCGATGAGATGAAGGCCGGTCAGGAGGAGATTTCCATCAGGCTTGCCCGAACCATTCGGGAGCAGGATGGGTTGGGCACCAATCTGGCGGCGCTCTCATCGGAGGTTGAGGCGCTATCGGATCGCGATGCGGCTTCCGACGGTCAGGTGGACGATCAGGCCTTGCAGGAGCTAGCGCAACGGATCGCGGCGCTGGAATCTGTCGACACTTCGGGCGATGTCAGCCCCGAAGACTTGTCGCGTTCTGTCGCCAGCCTAGAAACCCGCCTGAACCGCATGGCTCAATCGGTGGAACAATTGCAGGAAGCGCCGGACGGCGTTGAGGTCGAGCGGGTTATCGAGCTCGAAACACAGCTCGCGGAACTGCGTGATGATCTGAATGAGGCGAAACTCTCCAGCCGTCAGGATGCCGAACAATTGGCCGGATTGATCGAAGGCATGCGGCAGGATGAGGCCAAGGCCCGTGGCGCGGCGGAAGCGGCCGTGCAAACGGCGGAGGTTGCGCGCGCGGTATCTTCCATAGAGGCCGCCTCGCGCAGGGGTGGCGGCTTTGCGCCCGAATTGCGGACACTGAGGTCGCAGTTTCCAAATGACGCTTCTGTGCGCCAGCTAACGCCCATCGCTGATGATGGTGCCCCCACAGTCGCTGAGCTGCAGACCTCTTTCGAGGCAGCGAAAGGCCGCGCGGAGGCGGCTCTGTCTGGCGGAGGAGAGGGGCTGTCCTGGCTCAATCGCGCTTTCGGGGATGCAGTCAGCGTTCGCCGAATTGACGGTGAAGACAGCGATCCGCAAGCGATTCTCGCGCGCGCCGAGGAGACCCTGGCAGCAGGCGAGATCGCTGAGGCACTTGCCCTGGTCGAGCGGCTGGACGGCGCCCCAGCGTCCGAGATGGCTGACTGGACCGAACAGGCAAACCGTCGCATCACTTTGGAAACGGCGCTCGAAAGCTTGCAACAGCGCCTGCTTGAAGGAAACAATAGCGCCCCATGAACCGGATTGTCCTGTTTGTCCTGATCCTGCTGCTGTTTGCAGTCGCTGCGACATTTGCCTGGTGGGCGTTATCTCTGCCGGGGGCTGTCACATTCCCGTATGGCGAACAGGAGATATCGGTCCAGTCGGGCCTGGCAGCCTTCCTGTTGCTGATATTGGGCGGGGTGATCGCCTTCGTGTGGTGGATCGTCAGCGGCCTGTTCATTCTGCCCGGCAAGATAGGAAAGAACCGCCAGGTGTCGCGCACGCGCAAGGCGAACTCTGCGTTGACGGAAGGCCTGCTCGCCGCCGAGGCAGGCGATGCCAATACAGCTCTGAAGCTTGCCAGAAAGGCGGCCAAGCATGCCGATGATGAGCGGTTGCAATTGCTGCTCGAAGCGCGCGCTGCTGAAGCGAATGATGATTGGGCCGGGGCTGAACGCGCCTGGGGCCAGCTGACGCGCCTTCCGGGCGGGCAACTCGCTGGCCTGCGCGGGTCTGCCACTGCAGCGGCCGAGCGCGGCGATCAGCAAACGGCCGAAGCACGCGCCCGCGAAGCGCTGGGCATCAAGTCCAATGCCGACTGGCCCTTCAATTCGCTGTTTGATCTCCAGGTATCGCGGGGCGAATGGACCAAGGCGCTCGAAACCCTGTCGATTGGCGAGAAGCGCGGCCTGATCAAGGGCGACAGTCTGCGACGTCGCCGCGCCGTGTTGCATACGGCCCGCGCCGTCGGCTTGCCGCTTGGCAGCAAGCTGGAGGCGCAGAAGGAACTTGCCGAAGCGCTGCGCTCGGCGCCAGCCTTTTCGCCGGCAGCCTGGCATGGCGCACGTCAGTTGATGACGGATGACAAGGCCAAATCGGCGCAGACCGTGCTGGAAACCGGCTGGAAAGCGCGCCCGCACCCGGCATTGGCGCAATTGTCCCGCCGTCTTGTGCCCCAAGACACGCCAGAGAATATTGCGGCTCGCCTGAAGACGCTGATCAATTCCAATCCACAGCATCGCGAGAGCCGGATCCTTGAGGCTGAACTGTCGATGGATGCCGCGGACTGGACCGCTGCCATCAAGGCGCTGGCGCTGCTGGTCGAGGAAAAGCCGACAGCACGTCTCTGCCTGCTCATGGAACGCGCGCTCAAAGGCTATGGCGATACGTCTGAAGCGGATCGTTGGGGCCGGATGGCCGTCTCAGCCTCGCGCGAGCCGGACTGGTCAGACCTCGATCCGAAGGGGATGGCGTTTGACTTTTCCCAGAGAGACTGGAGCCGTCTAGTGTATGCCTTTGGCGATGTCGGGGACCTGGTACATCCGCGCTATGAATCCTTCGGGCGAGAGCTCGAAGCAGGCCGCGTCGTTGCCCTGCCAGCACCGGGTGAGGAAGACGATGTCGCCACGCCCAAGGCCCCGGATGAGCGACGCATGCCGCCGCTTGACTATGTAACCGATGACGACTGACGCCCGGTGCGCCGGTCAGCAGGGACAGCTACAAAAGCGTCTTGCGAAATCCCGCCCGTCTCGGTATGAGGCGTGGCTCATAAATGGATAAGCCGCTATAGCTCAGCTGGTAGAGCATCGCATTCGTAATGCGGGGGTCAGGTGTTCAAGTCACCTTAGCGGCACCATTCTTTTCAAGGCTTTGTATGCAATTTTGGTATAAAGTCTCGCTCAATTTGACACGCAACTGACACGCAAATTGTTAGATTATTCTGTTTCCATTCTGCTTTCTTGGGCGCTGATAATTTTTTCTGTTGCGATTTAGCAGTCATTCTGAGCGGCTTGTTGTAGCAAGTAGGGCATTGGTCACTGCTGAAGGTTCGCAGTTTGCAGGTCGTCAGGCGCAAACACCGTTGATCGAGTTGGCCCAAATGATCGGGGGAAATTCGCGGACGGCGGTGAAGAGGCGCATGTCCGGCACACCAGTAGTTTGTGACAGCCGTAGAATCGCGTATCTTTAATGTATGGCGAGATGCACAGCACCAGTGCGCGGACATAGTTCAGCGGCCGCAGCGGCGAGATGTCCCGCCTGCCGTGGCCGCTATGGTCGGTATGGCGGCCATGGACCTTATTCGTCTTACTCCACTTCATACTCTTCACCGGTGAGTAGTAGCAGTGGGCGAAGCAGTGGCGGGGACTCAAGTACTAGGCGACCGAGATGGTCACCGCCAAGTTCGTCCGTAAGCTACACGCTAGCCCAAGTCCGGTCCCTCACACCGGTTCGTGAAAGTGTAGAGCGGCGGTCGTCTGTGCCTGATCTTCGGGACGTCTTTCTCTGCCACGCCTGGGACGATCGGAAGGGGGCCGCAAAATCGTTGCACGATTTGCTAGAGTCACGCGGGGTCACGGTCTGGTTTAGCGAAAAGGACGTTCTGCTCGGCTCGTCGTTATTACGCGAAATTGACAAGGGTTTGGCGAGGTCACGAGTGGGAATCGTGCTTGTGACGCCTGCATTTCTCAGCCGCATTCGCGGAGAAGGTATCGCCGAGAAAGAGCTGTCAGCACTTCTTGCACGTGATCTGCTCGTTCCCATCGTGCATAATACGACTTATGAAGCTCTCCGAGATGTTAGCCCATTGCTCGGTTCGCGAAGCGGCTTGAGCACAGCAGAAGATTCGATGGCAATCGTCGCGACGAAGCTCGCAGAGTTGGTAGCGCCCTAACTATTTTTTGGATTGTCGATCCAGCGCCAGAATTCGACACATGAATTGGCGAAGTACGAATGCTCATTCTTTCGGATTTTAGAACATTGGTTCGGAAGGTGACGAGGGTACTACATGCTTGGTTGCTAGCACTTTTCATTGCAGCGCTTTTTGTAATGGCTGTTTCAGCCTCCGACCCGATTGCAAGAGATACATTGTGTGCGATCAATCTTTGCTTCAGGTCTAAACACCCTAGTTTCTGGAATTCGCTCTTCTATTCGCTTGCCTCTGGAGGCGTACTGAGCATCCTGTTTTACTGGCTGCTTGTTGCTTTGCCACGATACAAAAAGCGTGCGCGAATGAAGAGGATTTTTGCTGATCAGTATCGTTCGTTCAAACTTCAATGTATTGACATATTTTTGGTTCTTTCGCGGTCGCCTTCGGATCACGAGACTGCCTCACGTATGCTCAATCCCGTAGAGTTCCGCACGTTCTTTAACGAAGACACTGGCGACAATCAAAGTCGATGGCACCGATTTCTCAATGGGCTAAACAGCTACTACCTTGATGCACTAGCTCGAAAAATGGAGCATTTGAGAGACGAGTTTCGAATCTTCCTTCTGGCAGTTGAGGCGGATGATCCTGAGTTGGTAGGCCTCTTGAAGCGATTTTCCGAGGCGACATCCTATCATGTGACTCGCAGTGACGATTACGACGAAGTCAAATCTCTTAGTGGGTATTTTTGGGAGCTTTTCGCAGGTTGGTCTTTCGCTATGGGCTATCGTGATGACGATATGATACTCGACGCAATAAGTCGTATCTGAAGGAAATAGCGACAAAGTTCAGATGTATACGTATAAACTCAGTGTATGTGTGCTCGGGAATTTAAGGAGTGCGCTTCATTCAGTGAGCTGTCGGTTGGATTAAGACATCTAGTAGAAAAGCTGAAAGGCTATCTTCGGGAAGTGTGCTCGCGAGCTCTGCGAGAAGCGCGTCGATCGCGCTGACTGCGTTAGACAAATAGGCCGGGTCAAACGGAGCATAAATCTCCGTGGTCGAATACTCTGGTGCCTTATGCCCGAGCTGTGCTGCGACTTCCCAGGCGGGCACGCCCTGCATCCGCATCCAGCGCGCGATCGTGTGCCGGAACGAATAGGTCTGAACATTGCCTTCCAGGCCCGCTTCCACAACGAGTTTGCGCCAGTTCGTCTTCACCGACTTTACCGCTGCCCCATTATAGGTGATCAGCGGTTCGTCCTTGCCGGACTCCCTTCGCTTTTCGACATAGGCAACGAGCTGCGAAGGCAGGCGTACGGTCGGCCGGTATTTGTTGGTTTGCCGGCGGCCCGGCGGGTTGAGGAAGATCAGGCGCTTTTCGACATCGATCTGGGAGAGTTTCAAGTCGAGGATGGCGCCGGTCCTTGCGGCTGTGCCAAGCATGAACGCCATCAGCACCGTCACATGCGGCTCGCGTGAGGCTTTAAACAAACGGACGACTTCCTCAATCTCAAGCGGGCGGCCCTTCGGCTCTGGGGTAGGGGGCGTCACAAGGGCGATATAAGGCACCTGAACAATTTCACCCCGTTTCCAGGCCCAGTTGAGGGCAGACTTGCCGACCAGAAGCACACGGCGCACCGAAGCGGGCGACAGGCCGCGCTCGGTACTGAGCCAGTCCCGGAAGTTTCGCTGGGCTTCCTGCGTGGTCGCTTCTGCGACCGTGGCATCCCCGTGAAAGGTCAACCAGTCGCGTAGCGAGCGATTAACGTCAGACGCAGAGACCAGCGTCTTTCCGTGCTGCTCGTAGAAGCGGGGGAACACTTCCGCCAGCAGGAGGTCTGCGGCTTCTTGCTGGGGCTTTGTCTGTTCGAGAATGAACCAGTCAGTCAGGCGCTGCTTGGCTTCGTCAAGATCCGTAGTGCCGAGGCTAGCGCGTCTTGTTTGTCGGGTTTCCGGATCGAACCAGGTCCGGTGCCAGGCCGGGCTGCCACTGCGCTTCGAGAGCCAGTAGTCGCCGAGCTGGAAGTCTCTTTGTCTGGAGTATCTGGGCATGATTTTTCCTCGACAGATTTCAGGAGGAATTCGACCAGCTGATAGCCGAAATAGAAGATCTTGCGGGGCGAAGGCTTCACGCAGCCAATCCGTCCGGCGGACCGGAACCGCCGTAGCGCCGGGAGCGAATATCTCAGCAGGCTGGCGGCGCTGGCTTCATCATAGCGGTCGAAAAGCGAGATGCCGTGCGCCTCGGCGACCGCATGATGAAATTCGGTGATGTCAGGTATGGTGATGCGCATCTGCCGGATACTCAAAACACGTCTGTCTTGTGTCTGAGCATCGCACAGATTGCGTGAAAAGCAACCCTATTTTTGAGTACAAACCGGGCAGGCTACCAATCGCCGTCCCGTTCGGCGCTGCGGCCGCGTTTCTTCGACGGGGCTTTCTTGCCGGTTGCAAGCCGCTCGCGCTTTTCTTCGAGTTCCTTGCGGCCCGGCTCGTCTTCGGTGATTTCATGGCCCGCTGCGGGGCTACGCTCATGCTTGAGCAGGCGTTCCAGGCGCGCAATTTCTTCCCGCAGCAACATGGCTTCGACGCGGGAGGGGACGGGGACAATCTTGTTTTCCCAATCATAGATGCGCTGGCGGGAATAGGGTTTCACGGGTTTGCCGTCAGGGTCAGCGTCCGTCAGTTGCTGCGCCACCCATTCACCAAATTCGGCATAGGTCATGCCGCGGCGCAGGCGTTCCTGTTTCAGCTCGTCCGGCGTCATGAAGGATCCTACCTCGTCCAGATCCGATCGGGACTTGCCCGAATCGACAATACTCAATAAATGAGTACATTCGTACTCCCTTAATGGGTACTCGTCCGGAGGTCGGCATGCAAGCGCCAGGAATAGGACCCACCGCAGATCCAGGGCATGATACCGCACGCCCCTGGCCGGTGATCCTGTGGCTTGGCTATGGGGTCATTCTCCTCCTGACCGGCCTGTCGCTCTGGGCCGTGGCCATGGTGCAGCTGGCAAGCCGTCCGGAGGGCGATACGGTCCGCTACTGGTACCTGATCGCCTTTGTGCTGCTCGAACTCTGGGTCTGTGTCGGCCTTGTCTTCCTCGCCATACGGTTTCGGCAGGGAAATTGGGGCGCTGGCCTCATCGCCTTGATCGTCTGGCTGGCGGCGCTCGGGCTGTCGGCTGTACAGGAAAAACGATTCCATACCCTCTTCGATAGCCAGATCGATGCGGGCGTGGCCGAACAGCTGGCAGGCCGGGCGAATGCTGAGAAGCGGATCGTTCAGCGCGAAGCAAGGCTTGCGGCGCTCACAAAGCCGAGCCGCTCCGTCGAGGCCATCAAGGCCGAACTGACGGGTTATGAATCCCGCAGGGATGCGGAGAATTTTCCGACGCGCATTGCAGCGCTTCGGGCAGAACTGAAAGCTGCGCAATCCTATGAGGTGCTGAGTGCCGAGTTGGAGGCCGACCGAAGAATACTGGCCGACACGGCGGCCCTTGCTGCAGACCGCCGCGATGCGAAGAAAGTGGGGCAGAGTTTCACATTGGTTGGCTTTGAGGTCTCTGCGGATGCGTCGCTCTGGATCCTGATCGCCACCATGCTGGCGATCAAATCGCTCGGTCCCTGGCTCCTAATGGGAGGAGCGTCACCTCCGGTCCCGCCGGCTCAGTCCCCAGATTTGAAGACGGGGTTCAAGACAAACCTGCAACCGGACTTCAAACCCGATCAGGCGAACTGGATCGAAGTCGAACGGACAGACCGGCTAGGCCGGGTGAGGCTTGTCAGAGTCCCGAAGCCGAAACGGGCCTAGCGGCGTTCTTATTCTGGCGGGTCGGTTGGCACGATGAATTCATCGCCTGTGCCAATCGTCCAGTTTTGCCCCATATCCATGAGCAGGCGGTCGAGCCCGGTGATGATCAGGGCTTCCACGGTTGTGTCATGTTCCATGGCAAAGAGTTTGAGGGATTTGTGGGCGGCGCTCGGCACATAGGCCGTAATGCTCTTTTTCCCTGCGCGCCCTGGCTGCGGATAGCGCGGCGCTTTCGCGCCTGCCGGTTCGGGATTCGTCGGGGTTTGCTTGACCAATGGGACCTCCTTGCCGAGACGATGTTCGCGGCGCGCCTCAGCTTCTTCCTGAACGATTCCAAATGCCTGAAGTTTTGCCATAGGTCAGCCCCCTAAGCCGCCTTGCGGCTTGTTTTGATTGGTTTGAGGTCCAGCTTGCGCGCGAGCCAGTCATACAGGCCGCGCACTTCATCGGCGGCCTTGCTGGAAGGCTCAAGTTCCAGCACGCCAAGGCCCGAGCCGATGGCTTTGCTGAACGCAACGCGGTTGCAGAGTATTTCTTCTGCCAGCGGATATTTATGTGATCCGGCGATATAGTGTGCGGCCTGCTCGGCAAGACTGCTTTTGGTTGGCGCATCATTCAGGACCACAGCAGCGGGCTTTCCGTAGAAGTCTGCGATTTCCATCGTCTCCTCGATGGCGCGGATATCCAATGCGCCAGGCTTCGTCGGAATCAGAATGAAGTCGGCTGCCGTGGTGATGGCTTTGGCCGCGCGGGCAGCATTGGGCGCGGTATCGATGAACAGGAGGTCGTGGCCGCGATTGCGAATGTCGCTGATGGCGCGGTCCAGCATGGATGGCACCTCGCCTTGCACATTTGGCCAGGGCATCTTGGCCGTTTCGGAGCGCTTTCGCAGCGCGGCCCAGTATTCGGCGCTGCGCTGGTCATCCATGTCGAGAATGGCGGATTTGTAGCCTGCCTTGGCAGCGGCAATGGCAAGGTTGGTGGTGAGGGTCGTTTTCCCGACGCCGCCCTTCTGCGCCATGATGGCGATGATTTTCATGGGCACTGGATTTGACATGCTTGCAGCATAGGCCTGCTGAAACAGTCGGAACAGAGAACTTGCCAACCAGTCCACTGGTTCCCTGCTCGGTGTGTGTCGTTGGTGCACTGGGCCATCGGTCAATGAGCAAGCTGAATGCACATGAAAAGCCGCACCGGGTTCGGGACCCGATGCGGCTGTTTGGCTGAAGGGAAGGGCTTATGCGGCAGCTTCCGCACCAACTGGTTGCTTGCTGTGCAGGAAGTCTGCGGCCCGTTGGGCGTGTGCGGCAGCGGTGAAGATGGCGCGCTTGTCGTTCTTCAGGACTTTCAGCCAGGAGCCGATATAGGCGGCATGGTCTTCGCGGTCCTTGAGGGTCAGCCCCAAATCGGCGCAGAGGAAGGCAGCGCCGAGTTCGGCCACGAGTTCTTCCTGCGCATAGCCTTCATCTCCATAGCGTTCGCGTCCGAAAGAGCGGTCAAGGCGAGACTTGTGGCGCGTCCAGTGGGTGCATTCATGCCCGAGGGTCGCGTAATAGTCCTCAGCGGTGTCGAAGGTTTCCAGGTCGGGCATCTGCACGAAGTCCTGACCCGGTGAATAGAAGGCGGAGCCTCCGCCATGGCGGATCTCGGCGCCGGTTGCGGCGAAGAAGGCATCGGCAAGGGCGATGCGGTTTGGCGTCGAAGTTCTCGGTTCTGCCTTGGCGTAGTAGTGCGCTGGCAGGCCCTCGATCTGATCGACATTGAAGACACGGTAGGATTTGAGGAAGCGGCGTGTGGACTCGGTTTCCTCACCGGTTGCCTGATCGGTCTCTGTATTGGTGATCGCACCAGCATAGACAACAGGGGCGCTAGTTTCACCCTTGCGGACATGGGCTCCAAGATTTCGGGCTTGCTGGAAGGTCATCCAGATTGGGGCGGAATGACCGCGTTCCATTGCAAAGCACCAAAGGATCAACGTGTTGATCCCGGAATAGGCTTCGCCATTGTGACGGAGCGGTCTTGAGACGGGACCGGCCGCATGGGCGGCGTGCCAGGGCTGTGTCCAGGGTTTCACACCGGTTTCAAGCAGGCCGACAATCTGGTCGGTGATTGTGGTGTAGACATCGGGACGGTTTGTGTTCGGGCGGGGCATCGTGCTTCTCCTTTCCTGGTTCTCTGACGATGCGAGAGACAGGTCCGGAGGCATTAGCGGGGGTGTCAGACAGCCAACACGGGCGGCGCAGCCGCTGGCGCGGGCCGGCTGTTGACAGCGCCGCGCCTCCGGGCAGGCTCGCATTCTCTTTCAGAGAGCAGGGAAGGGGGAAGGCGCCCGCACGGATGCATCACGTCATTGAGCCAAGTCAGCATGACCAAGGAGGCGTTGGCTGCCGGATTCCTGACGTTCGAGGCGAAATGGTCCTAGGGCTGGAGTTCGCCCGAAGCGGACGCCACACCGGCCGCTTCGTTCCCGTAAGGTTTAATTGAGTCTTGAGCTCAATGAGCGAACAGACGTATTCGGCCATATCTGGGAACATATTTTGATTTGGGAGCGTCAACTTGTACTTTGTTCGACAACAAGCAACGAGAGCGTTTAAAATACTGGAAAAAGTCGCAAGCACCGCGGGTGAAAAACAACGGATACGCGAGGTGTTGGACAAAGTTCTCGGCGATACAAACGCTTCGGAAACCGCTAAAAAAGATGCCGCTAAAGAACTTGTCGGCGCCTACAATGACTACACCCTGGTTAGGGACCGGCTCTGCGCTGCGTACGCTAGGAATATTAAAACTGACTCTTATGGAAAGTTAGATGACCGTAAAGTCGATCTAGCCTTTCAGAAAATCGCAAAGCAAGAGGGTCTGGAGCGTCACTGGTATATTGGATTTTCATACGGTGCAGCCAAATATCTGATCTGTTTTGCGGCTGAAGATCTGAAGAAAAGAGAGAAACAATTATCCTCATCGTATGACCGAGGAATTGAATATGAGCGTAAGGTTGTCGAGAAACTCAAATCTATCGCCCCCAGTGCGGCGCTCACTCCTCCCGGAGCAGACTTTGGAGTTGATCTGACGTTTCATTATCGAAAGAAACTGTTTGCGGGCCAGTGCAAAGCTTTAGCAAAGCCTGCTGGGGTATCGGCCATTCGCGAAATCGTCACCGGCGCTCAGCATTTTGACGCTGATCATGCCGTCGTGTTCTCGCTAAACTCGTTCACCGATAATGCATTGGAGTTGGCCACAACCAATAAAGTCATATGTATTGAGGGCTTGGACTTTTCTTCTATTGATCGTCAGATCGCTGCGTTCCAATGATGTGTGCCTAGACTGATATGGCCTGATCTCGTTTGCCATCATGTCATTCCAGGGGCGCCTCCCACGCCAGACATACGAACGACCGTCACCCGCAGGGCAGAGACTCGGCCTCGCCGAGGCTCTGGGCGCATAGCGCCTAGGGCGTGTGTCGCTTTGGCGACCGTCTGCTCCTCTCAGGCAACTTTCCTGGCTTTGGCCCGGATCCGTTCGACTGTCGCAATTGAAACACCCATAATCTCCGCCGCATAGCGATTGCCTTTCGCCTCCGCCAATCTCAAGGCTTCTTTTTGCTGAGCGGGTGCCAGGGCAGGGGGACGACCAAAGCGCACGCCTTGGGACTGAGCGCGCCTGCGGCCTTCTCCGGTACGTTGTCGTATGAGCGACCGCTCGAATTCCGCAACACCGGCCAGCACCGTCACGATCATCTTGCCATGCGGTGTAGTCGTATCCGCCCAGGGCTCGGCCAGAGACCGGAAGGCCGCGCCTTTTGCCGTGATGGCTTCTGTTAAGGTCAGCATGTCGAGTGTCGAGCGGGCAAAGCGGTCAAGGCGGGTGACAAGTACCAAGTCGCCTTGCTGAAGACTATCGAGCAGGGCTGAAAGCCGAGGACGGTTGCGATTGGCGCCGGATACTTTCTCCGTAAAGAGAAGGTCAGCGCCCGCGTTCAGCAAGGCCTCTTTCTGAGCCTCTAATGTCTGGTCCTGTGTGCTGACCCGTGCATAGCCAATTTTTCTCACAAAATCATTCTAACACACGTGCCGACTTTTGCGGGCAATTATTGAGGGTCGGATTGCCCTTCAAAATCGAGGCTGCATTCACACCCTCAAAACTTCTAAGTTTTGAGGGCATTTAAAAGGCTAGGCGCTTCCAAGTGCAATGATCGCATCGCAGACTTCGTCCAAAGCTGTTAGCTCTGCGCCAGCGCTTTTAATAGCACTTAGGTGATGGCCGATATGTAGCGTATTCTTGGCAAAACTACCCTCAGGGTTTCCGAGTCCCTTCGTCGCCTCACCATAGCACTTGTCCCAGATTGCTTGGTCCACACTGCCTTTTAGCTGACTGCCGAGATTGTGTGGCCAAATAGCATGATCCTTTGCAAGAATCGGATTTTCCGGAAACGGCTCGTCGGGGTTTCCATCCAGAATTCGCAATAGAGCTGAGTTGTCACGAGCATGTTGTGTGCGTTCGGATTCCCTAGTCTTGTTGCCGTCAGCATCAAACATAACAAAGCTCGGAATCGATAGCTGTTTGGACACAATAAGCGGCTCTATCAACTTATCTTTGCCATTGGCGGCAATGAGATGGCCGCCGATGGTTCGAAATGCCTCCCATCTGTCTGTGAGGATCAGCCAAGAGGTCAGATAGGCGACGTCTTCTAAACCTTCGACAAAGACGATGAAGGGAGTGAAGAACATTTCATTCAGTTGAGGTTGCAAAGCCTGATTCAGCCTGGCCAGTTCTGCTTTTATCGGCACGTGCTTTTCTTGGGTGGCTTCAGCTAGGGCATTCGTGATGTCACTTGTCGTAGTGGATTTCACAGCAGATCGGGATGTTGCGGAGTTCCGATTCACGAGTCGTACGTGTTCGAAAGACTTTCCAGAGATGAACTGCGGGCTGTGAGTGGTGACGAGGACTTGTGAGTTGTTGTCGCTAAGTCCTTGGAGAACACTGGCCAGATGCCTTGCCTGAGGCGGATGTTGGTAAAGTTCTGGCTCCTCGCACGCAAGAATAAGGCGGGGGGCTGAACTGTCGTCTGTTGTCACCAACTCTTGTAACAAAGCCAACAAATAAGAACGCTGAAGACCGTGACCGAGGCGCGCAAGTTCGCCTTCCCAATTTCCTTCGCCAGCAATGATTTTGGCAACGGGCTCATCAACTCTAATCGACCCCTTAGGGTCTTCGGACCATTCCAAACGTGCCCGTGCACCAGGATGCGCCCATTGAGAGAGCTTTCCGGAAAGCGAAGCTGACAAGTCCGTTAAAGCCGATTGCTGAGAATCCAACAGTTGCGCGTATTGGACTACCGCTTCGCTTTTTAGCTGCTCGATTCTTTCGGCGAAGTTCACTTTCGAACGGACGGTTCTAGCAAGAATCTTCCCTAGAGCGGAGCCCTTGCTTTCCATGTTCTCAGTCGTGGCGTCCTTGACGGCGGGGACATAGACCCACTGAACATATTTTGCGAGGCGGTTTGCTCCTTTGCTGAAACCGTAAAATTGATCTTCGCTGGGGATGAGGACGCAGAGTTCCGATCTTTCGCTTTCATATGCCCGAAGAGCTTGCCTGCGAGCATCCGTGCTACTTGCGGAGGGGAGATCAGGATAGGTTTCTTTCAGCGATTCATATACAGCCTGAAGCTGCTTCGCTGATGCTTTGTCGCCGTCCAGACGAAAGAATTCAGCGAACTCTATCATCCCGAGGCGCTGACCAAATTGCTTTACCTCTGCACGCTGAAGGGCGGCATCAAACTCCGCCTTGGCCGTAACGACGAGTTCTTCGTTCCGGCAATAGGCCGAAAAATCCTCTTTTGCGTCCTCACTTAACTCGGAAAACGTGACAGTGATTTCGATTGGTTGGGAGGTGTCGTTGTTGTGAAAGTCCTCTTTGTCCAGCGCAGACAGATTGGTCGGCGTACTCTCTGTGTCTCGGAAGAAGACATTCAATGCGCATAGAACGGTGGACTTTCCAGCACCATTCGGTCCGACAAAGGCAGTATAGTCATCAAGGAGTACAAGCTGGTCGTCAAAAGATCTGAAATTTCTAATGTGTACTGATTTAATCTTCACTAGGGTCCCCATCGGATTCAATCATAGGAATGGTAAGGCCTTCGATTTCCTGCATGGCTTGACCAGCAATTCCCTGAAGGTCTCCGTACATGCCAACAGTCGATTCAATTACCGCTTGGATTTGAGCATCGCGCTTCGCCCAAAGGCGCTGTGTTGCTTTTCGCTCTTTTGCGAGATCATCCTGCATGTCAGAAAATTTCTCGACAATTGCTTCGACGCGGTGACGAAATTTTGGACCGGTCAAATAGTGATAAACCAGCTCCATTTTGGTCGCCTGACCTTGCTGGACTTGGCGAGCGCCATTCACTTCGATCACCGTCTGCCTGAGCACGATAGCGAGCGGTTCAGCAAAGCGAGGTTCTGTGACCCAAACCCCATCCAATTGACCGAAGGATGTGATATCTTTGGGAAGGGCAACAGTTACGAGAATGGCAAATTCTGCCCCGGCAGCCCGCTGGTCCCCTCGCAATTTTGCGAGCCATCCATCACTCCAATTCTTTGTGCGTTTGGATTCCCATAGGATTGCTCCGGATGAGGAGCCAGCAGGGCTCACAACACGTTGAAGTACATCGCCGCCAAATTCGCCCTTAGCGACAGGCTCAATCCCATCCAGGGGAAAGCGTGATCGGAGCAGGGCCTCAAGTTCCAGTTCAAGCACTTCGCCCTGCATTTGCTGGGATCCCTGTTCCGCTTTGCGCTTCAGGTCCTCGATCTGACGCTGCATGGACGCAATCTGCTGTTCCTTTTCGGAGACTTTGAGTTTGAGGCCATCTTCGGCTTCCTGTCGGGCCTTGAGCCTGACTTCCTCCAAGCCGGCAGTAACTTTCGCTTCGACGGTAAGTTCAAGTTCCCGCTTGGCGTCTTCGAGTTTACGTTCCTTACGGCGAAACTCAGCTTCTGCCTTCTGCGCCGTGGCCAGCTTTTCGTTTCTCTCCGTTAAAAGCCCCTGGAGTTCAGCGAGCTCTTTAGACTTCGCTTCCAAGTCAGCAGACGCTGCCAACTTTGCCTTTTTTGCCTCTGCGGCAGCGATATCAGCGCGCTCGGCTTTCAGCTTTTCTGCAACTTCGAGATCAAGATCTTCTCTTGCCTTTTTAAGAGCAGACCGTTCCGTCGCGAGTGTTTCCTCTTTGTCGGCAACTGCCTGTTCTTTTGCCGCCAACCTGTCTTCATATTCCTTGCGTGTCGCGGCAATGAGTGGCGCTGCAAGTGACTCGGTCAGTTTAATTTCTTCCGAACAACTCGGGCAGGTAATTGTTGGTTCGTTCACGGATCAGTGCCCCTTGTCCTTTTCAAACTTTCCCTGTGCCGGAGTCTTCTTAGACTTTCCGCCATGCCTCGCCGCCGTCGCTTCAATAGGAGATTGGTTCTGTACAAAGAGATTGAACAAGTGTTCGACTCGTTGCCCTTCTGTCCTGAAAGCTGCGCGTCGATATAGTCGGTCAACGAGCTTGTCGTTTGAGCGATGCGCTGTGCGAAGGGCTGCTGGCATTGTCACTGGATTATAGAGGTCAGCAAGAGACGCGCCAGGAGATGCTGCGCGAGCAGATAGGATGTCGATTGCCGACTGCTCAAGTGCTTTCCGGTTCGCCTCAGTAAGGGCGGGCCATGGAAATGAGTTATAGACGGTCGGCGAGTAGCTGTAGTCACTCTTCAAACGGCCAGCGACGGTTCGCATCCATGCCATATGTATGGTCGATGTTAGAAGCGCAAATAGCCACTTCTGACCGCCGGGAATAATCTGGAGTTTGTTGCTCGCAACCACGTTGGACGGCAAAAAGCCGATCGGAACGTATTCCCGCGTTTCTGATGACACTTCAGGAATCCCGATATAGTCTGTATTCGGTTGTCGGTCCTGAGTGAACAGCCAAGGAGTCTGAGCGAATTCTTGCACGCTAGGGGTGGGGCTTTTCAGTCGGCCTTCTGTGACCCGCGCTAAACGCGCCTGCAATTCCGCTGAAGAGTTAATATCAGAGGGCTGAATGTCCTTTAGCCATAGACACCATCGATATTCTCCGGAAATCAATTCGTCGCCACCAACGTAAGGGCGTAGCCATTTTGCTATTGAAGGGTCTCGGGAGAGGGTTGCCTGCTTTTCATCTTCATCGAGAATAAGATTGGAGCGTGTGAGATATCCGCCCTCTGGTAACTTGATCCGGGCTCCGTCAGTTGGCTGGCTGCCTTTAAACAAAGCGGGTAGCCCAGAAGGTGCTTTGGTCCTTGCAGGGATAATAATATGAGCGCCATTGACCAGATATGCATTGATTTGTGGAACGGTTGCCATAACGGGTTCCCCAGTGATGTCGGGGTAGTCGTAGAGGGTGCAAACGGATGGCTTGTCGAATGTCAGACCCATTATAATGCAATGAACGGCGGCTTTCCCTGCTGCTTCACTTTGCCATTGGAAAGTGCGGTGAGCAAAGAAAATGTAGGCGCCGTGCGGCGTCAACCATGACCAGAGAATACTGGCCTGTTCGCCTTGGCTGATTGAATTTGTGGAAACGAAGGCAATTCGAATTTTCCGATTCGTCTCAGAAAATTCGACGGCCTTTCTGAACCAGCAAGTCACGTAGTCAAGTCGGTTGACTTGTCCGTCGCGTCCCCAGGTCCGATGCATGTCATCTTGTTGCTCATCAGTGCGCCATTGGTGTCCGATGAATGGCGGGTTTCCAAGAATGTGCGTGCATTCGGACGGCGTCATTGCGGTCGCCCAGTCGGTGTGCAAGGCGTTGCCGTGAACAATACGTGGGGACTTTTTCAGAGGGATGCGGAGGTAACTTTTACCGAACGCCAGCGAAAGTCGGTTATTCATGATGTGGTCCATCATCCACATGGCCGTTTCAGCGATGCGGGCGGCAAACTCACCAATTTCGATACCCGCAAACTGATCCACATCGACTTTTGACAGGGCTGACACGTCGAGCACCAGCTGATCGCTGCCTTTATAAATCTCTTGCAGAATATCGATTTCTAGAACTCGGAGCTCGCGGTAGGCGATGACAAGAAAGTTTCCACACCCGCAGGCAGGGTCCAGGAATTTGAGTCTGGACAGGCGGTCTTGCAATTCATGCAGTTTGGCGGCGCGGCCAGTCTTCAGTGCACGAATTCGATCAAATTCGGCACGCAATTCATCCAGGAAGAGGGGGCCGATAACTTTCAGAATATTGCGTTCAGTGGTGTAGTGAGCCCCGACACGGCGGCGTTCCTCCCGATTCATAACCGACTGGAAGAGTGAGCCGAAAATAGCAGGTGAAATTGGAGACCAGTCGAAGCGTGATGCTTCAATCAAGGCATCACGCATATCCGCGTTGAAGTCGGGGATCTTGGTTGAGCCGGAAAATAAAGCACCGTTCACATAGGGGAACTGAGCCAAGTCCGCATCGAGATTTCTGCTGCGCTTGTCTTCCGGTGTGTCGAGCACCTCAAAGAGTTTCGCAATCCAGCCGCCAAGGTCTGCGCCGTCCTCACTCGTCCGTGTTTCAAGGAAGTCCAAGAAAATACTGCGCGGCTCGAATACACCGGTGTCGTCCGCAAACAGGCAGAAAACCAATCGAACGAGAAAGCGCTCAAGATCGTGACCTGTGTAACCGCTGTCTTCCAGCGCGTCATGTAGCCGACCAACCAATAGGGCGGCTTTTATATTGACAGGGTCCTGGTCCTTGAAGGTTCGCTTCTGGACACCGAGAATGAAGCTCAGCTTTTCGACATTCTGGGGAAGCTCTGCGAGGGTAAAGCTCGCATGTTCGCGTTCATCAAGATCGAATAGCTCAAACGTCTGGAAGTCGCTGACAAGAATGAATCTCGGCTTGTCCGTTTCCTTCATGGCGTCGAAATATTCGCCAGCCTGTGTGTAGGCCTTGGTCAGGTCACGTCCGGCACTCTTTTGCTCAACCAACAAAACGCCTGGCCAGAACAAGTCGATGAAGCCGGTTTTGTCATTGAGCTTTTTGACGTGCTCTTCGTAACGCGCAACTGAGCGCCGCTTCACGCCAAAGATATGGAAGAAGTCGTTGTAGAAGGACTGGGTTTCACCTTTTTCGTAGCCTGCGCCAGACCATTCACGGGAGAAGTCCGCCGCCCGTGACCGAATTTCATTCCAACTAAGACGCATACTATATCTGTGCTCTCTACTTTAACGGGGATAGCCTGACACACGCTGGCACAGATTTGCAAAGAAAAAGGCAACATCACCATCGATTGAGGGTAAGAAAAAAGCCGGGGTTGCCCCGGCTTTTCCATTTCATCATGTGCGCTTCACGCCTCTTCGGTTTCCGTCTCTTCGGCCGTCTCATTCTCGACGGCTTCACCGGCCGGTTCCTCGCCGTCTTCCTTTGGCGGCAGCAGGATAATCTGGCCGTTGACCGGCACAGCTTCCAGCTGGATGCGAAGGTGGCCTTTCTGGGTTCGCCAGGCCGCACCGATTTCCGTCCAGCGGGTCGAGCGGTTCTGGCCTGAGCCATACTGATTCACTGTGAAAGCACGCAGCTCGGGCTTGTCAGCCATGAGCAATCTCCTTTGCGAATTTGGAGTTGATGGTTCGCATCAGAGATTTTTCTCCAATGCTTACAAGGTGTAGGGCTCTGAATCCCCGTTTCAAGTCCCCGTAACTTTACGCTCAAATGCACGTGCAAAACTCAGCACCATGCACGCCCAATCGAGCGCGCGTATTATCGCGAGTGCGTTGAAGACGGTGGGAACGGTCCTATCGCCTGTGCCTAGTGCAACAGGAGCCGGAGCGTGGTGCGCCTGAAGGATATCGAGGACGAACGAAGGTCATGATGAAGCTGAATCTCCAATTCCAGGCCGAAGCAGACAGCAATGCTGCCATGTTCGCCGTCATCCTTGTGGTGGTCGTGCTTGCCTGGCTCACCTTCAAGGTCGTGACCAGAGTGCTGAAGACGCACGGGCGGCCACAAGCACGTAAGCTGGCGGACTGGTTGAGCAAGCAGCTAGAGGACTAGTTTACTGGTCGTCCAATCTCGACTCAACCAAAAGCGTTTGTGCGGAACTAAAGCAAAATGTTTTTCTTTTGTTCCGACTCGCGTCTTGCTATGATTTTAGGCGCAATATTGAAAACGGAGGTTTAAATGGATGCTGAAAGGTATAATCGCAGCATATCGCTTTTCTGCCCCACCTGTGGAAATGATCAATTCCAATATGATGATGAAAACGAACTAGCTCCCGTAACTTGCCAGCAATGCAAGACAGAAGTTTCTCGGGAGGATTTAATCGAAGCGAATGCTGAGAATATCGAAATCAATAAAGACGAGATCATAGGAGAATTGCAAAAAGATGTTCAGAAGCAATTCAAAGACATGTTCAAGGGCAGCAAATGGAAAGTCCGATAGCTGACTATTCGGGACTCGCTAGCGCCATCATTGCAGGCCTGGCTCTTCTCTTGTCATTGGTTGCTCTCGTTCTCGGTGAAATACGCAACGCGAGGCAGAAAACGTTTGTGGAGACCCAGCATGAGTTGAACGAGCGGCTATTAGCTCGTGAGCTGCAAAGTGTCCAAGCATCTAACAAGGCAGACATGGGTGCGAAGCTCATCAAAATGGGAAAATCGAACTACCGCGTAAAGGTCTGGAATCAAGGTGAAGCCACCGCACGCAACGTGAATATTCGCATTCCTGCCGACACCAGTATTCTCACCGAACGAGAGATAGAAGATAAGTTCCCAATGGAATTCATGGAAAGGCATCAGTCAGTTGAACTGATCGCGTTTGTCCATATGCAGACAGCGAGAAAGCAAGCGATTGAAATCGTCTGGGACGACGATGATGCACAAGGCAAAAGCAAAACCGTTTACCTTACATTTTAGCTGACGGTCATGAGTAGCACTGACTTTTCACCAGCTTCACGTTTGTTTGGTCTTCCAGTTAGCTGGTAAACTAGTCCACTAGTCGTCTAGCTCTCTCTCCCGCTCGCGCCTGCGCGACCGTTTGCGTGTCAGACCCCGTCCAATCCGCTGGCGCTCCCGCTTCTCCCGGAACTTCGTAAAATCCCCCAGACGGTTGTGCAGCTTCTTCGCATTCATCTTCGGCGGCAGCACCTCTGAAAGTTTAGCATACGCTCCACCATCAAAAATCCGGATGCCATTCCCGGAAGTTTTGAGGTCCAGTCCGCGCCGGTTAAGACGCGCATCTAGGTCAGCCCAGTCCACCGAAGTTTCAAAACTGTGGCGCAGATTCTCCCGCATCTTCTTGACCGATTCCTTGCCCATATGGCGGCCGGGGTCGCGCTGCTCGCGCGCCGCGATGGCGAGTTCCTGCTTGGTCTCTGCCCGTTCCTTGCCGCGGGAGCGTTTCGGGGTCTGTTCCCAGCCATATTGGACTTCCTGCTCGACCAGCACATCTCGCAGGATGTGCCGGTCATGCTTGCCCTCCCAGGCCTTGCCGGTCTCTTCATCTACGCGATTGATCATAGCGTGCAGATGTTTGTGACCGGTATCATTATGCGCCACATAGAGCGCCTGATGCTCCGACAGGCCCAGACGATCCAAAGATTTATCCATCACATCTGCCATCTGTTCCGGCTCGGGTGCATCCTTTTCATCCCAGCTGATAATCAGATGATACACGGGCTTCTGGACGCGTTTTGACTGCGCGGCTGTGGCTTTCATGATGTGGGGCGCGACATCAGGGTCTTCGGACGCAAGATTTCGGGTCGCAACCCAGTCCACGCGCTCGGGCGTTTTGCGGTCTGTACCTGTCAGCAGATAGCCTGCCAGACCGCCAAAACTCTTTCCGCGAGACGCAAGGCCAATCATCTGCCAATGGTCGCCTTCTTCAGAAGGGCGTGCAGTGCGTCGATGGTGGCCTGGAAGCCCGTTGGTTCAATCGTGTGGCCAGAGTTCACACTGCGGGCGAGCTGGTTCAGATTCGTGCCGAGTTTCTGCAAGGCACGGATCAGCGCGGCGTGGTCCGCGCTTTGCGGCTTCGGAACGGGATAGGACAGGATGCGCCGACGGGCATAGTCGGCCAGGGTCATCCCTTCCAGCCGCTCCACACAGGCCTCGATATGCGCCCGTTCGGCCGGGGTCAGATAGACCCGGAGGACCGAACGACGCGCCTCGGCGTCGGGTTTGCGGTAGCCCTTACGCGGCATGTGTGGGCGCCTCCCCGGCGCAAGAGGGGTGCCTGCTGCATAGGCGCAAGAGAAGGAGATTGAGGGAGCGCAAGCGGACGAATTCTCCGGTGTGTTTGTACTCTATTATTGAGTATAAACACATATCTTGCCAAATGCTCCGTCGCAAGAGTGTATCGGTGCCGTATCCGGCTTTTTTCGACTGCGCTCGATTGAGGCTTCTGCCCGCACGCGGCACATACTGGGAATCGCCCACCATGCGCTTCGGCGAGGGTCGGGGCTGCCCATGAAAGGGCAGGGACCGGCCTGCCGCAACAAGCGGCCTAGTGCTGGGTCTCAGTCTCCGGCTCCTGACTCTTGTCGAGCATCACCAGTTCGCCATCGGTCGGCAAAGCGTCCAGCTTGATGTTAAAGCCTGTGCCCGATTTATGGGGCCAGGCTGCGCCGACCGGCGTCCAGAAATCCTTTGCGCCCTTGCGCTCCTTAACCACAAACAAGCGATGGGTTGGGGGTGTGTTCTTCTTATCCGCCATAGCGTATGTCCTCCTGTCTTTTTGAACAGGGTGCGCCGTTCAGGCCGACATCACCATCAAACAAGACAAACGCCGCGCATTATGCGCGGCGCGCTGTGACCTGAAGGGCACGGGATCAGCCGATGCTGAACACTAAAATGCCCGACCCGAAGAGATAACCGAGCAAAAATGCAGCCCCGCCAACATACAAGACGAGGTTATCTCGACGGCTGCGATAGGGCTTGTAGGTCGGTTTGACGGTGGGTTTCTTGGTCTGTGTCATGGCGTCTGCCTCCTCTTGTTGTCGAGGAAAGCGCAGCGCGGCCTTCAGGGCTTCGAGGCATGGCCAACACGTTTATGCGGGCAGGCCATTGCGGCGGAGACCGGCTGTGCCAGTATGATGACGTCAACAAGTGGGCAAGGCGACTAGTAGACCAGAATACTAGTTGACTAGAGGAACAGGTCACCTTGCTCCGCATCGGCAAGGTGTGCCTGCCATTCTGGTGATTGTGCTGTCTCATCGAGCCAGGCAAGCACTTGAGCGACGACGTCGCCATCATTGGCTTCAATCGTCCCGATAGGTACGAAGTGCGAGCGATAGCCGGTTGAGGTGATAGGCAATGGCTGGCCATCCGGATTGATTGATTTGACGCCAACATGCGAAATCGCGCCGCCGAATCTGGTCGGGTAATATTCAATCTCGATATCGATGCCGTTCCAGCATGTTGTATGTATCTGACTTTGATGGGTCATAACGCGTTCTGTCCTCCCTTGGTTGGCTTATGCGCTGCCCCGCCAGCGGAACCTGACGGGGCAGGGGATCAGTATTCACTGGCGTGCATGACGGTCAGGGCGCGGTAACACTTGGCCGGGTCGCTGGGGTCTTCACTGCCCCATTCGCAAGATGCATCAGCGTAGTAGTCGATCTTCCAGAACCATTTGGTGCCATGCAGGTCGATGGCGCCGAAATCGCGTTCCCCATGCGGGTCATTGTCCGGATCGAATGAGGAATAATTCCGCACCACGAGGAGCAGGGCGAATTGTTCTGCAAGGCCGAGAGCGCTGACCCGCGGCGTCATGACGACCATGCCGTCAGGGCTGTCAGAATGAGACCTGGTCGTCAGGAAGGGGGCGATGTTTTTCCGAAAGGCATCATTCTGGTCGGCGATTTTGTTGGTGTTCGGGTTCGTCATGGGCTTGGCCTCCTTGTTTGTTCAGGAGGCGACCGGCACGGCCTTAAGCGGCATGGCGCATGGCCAACACGTTTGGGCGGGCAGGCCATTGCGCCAGGGCGCGGCTGTGCCAGCTTCTGAACCCATCAGGCAAGGAGGTTAATCACTCAGGGAAAACGACAGCAAATCTGTCACGCGCCAGAATGCCAGGGGTTCCGACTGCCTCAAGGCACGGGCTGCGCCCTCTGCGGCCTTGACCCAGTCTCCACCCCCGGCACGGGGCTGCTCAAGACAGATAAGCGGGAATGTACCCCGGAGGGGGTAATTCTTTGACTAATCCGTAAGCGGACTTGTATGCTAAGGGCTGAACCCTGTGATCAGGGCAAGTCAACAAAAGGGAGGATGACATGAATGGAATTGAACAGGACTTATCTGGCGGACCTTGCGGCCGAACTCGGTCTTAGCGAAGACATATTGGAAACGGCCATGGAACGGGTTGCGCTTCGCCGCAGGCTCATCTGGGAAGCGCAGAATCTGGGAACAGCCATCGCCACACTGCCGGTGATGGGTATGGCTACCATCGCCACGGGCATGGCGCGACGGTTTGAAACCGCTCGTATAGACACCCCGGTCGTACAAGACATGGAGATCGGTGGGGATTTGTCGGAACAGCTGCCCGTCGTGGCCTGATCAGGCAACCAGCAGACTAGAGCACTGGCCATCAAGGCAACTGGGTAGGTGGCAGGCGCGGATGACCATTTTGTGCAGCAAGCATTGCGCCTTCAGCAATTTTCTTTGTCAGGGGAAATTTGAACTAGACGTTGCAGAACGACTCAGAAAAGTTCCTCACGCGGAAGTGGAATGCGGGGGAATGCATGTCGGAAACCAAGAGCCTGTTTGGACGGGCCGCGAAGTTCGTTCAGGATAAGGCGAAAGAGGGCAGGGACGCACTTGATAAGCGGGCGCTCGTTCGGGATCTTACCGAATTGTCCACGCTCCGGCATCATTACGAGAACGTGCTCGCCGAGTATGATTTCCACCTGCTGGACCGCGAACAGCTGCCCGAACCGGCGGCGTTGGCCGACATGGATGTCGAAGCCCTGCGCGCCATCGGGAACGGAAGCCTGCAGCAGATTCTCGGCATGGCCCGTACCCAGGAAGCGACGCTTGTCGACGTGATCGGGCATATCGACTGGATCCATAGCCGACTTTACATGTTGCGGGATTTCTCGCGAAACCTGTCTGTGAACCTCGCCGAATGCGGCATGACCCGTTCGAATTTCCGTCCGGCCATTCACGAAGTAGAGACGCAGGCGAGGGCGCGCGGCGGCGCCATTGGGGGTGGTAGTGCCGTGGGGGCGCTGATTTCCATCGAAGAGGAAACCCTGACCGTACCGGTCGCGCGCCTCCCCGAAGAGATGCGGCGATACCTGACAGGCGCTTTGTATCTCGGCATGTTTCGCACAGAACGGAAGGCAACGCGTGAAGCCCTGTCCAGACAAATGCTTGCGATTGCCGTGGAAAATGGGGCCCTGGACCATATCTCCAATGAATATCAGCACGAGGTTTTCTCCCGGACATTTCCGAGCCTGTTGCGGACGATCCGGTCCGGTGTTGCAACCGACATTGTCCAGATGCGGGAATACGCTGCCAGCGACGAATACTTTGCCCCGCGCATTGCCGCGATCCTGGCGGGCGGGGAACCGGATCTTTCGACAGCTCCGGACGTACCGGGCCTCAATAGATTTCTGCCGGAAGACCGCCTGAACAAGATGAATGCGACGCTTGTCGCTGCCCTGCGTGGGGAATTGCCAAAGCAGGTGGAAGCGGAAATCCAAGAAGCCGACACACCCGATAGTCCGCTATGGACGGATGAAGCCGCGCGGACCATGCTGGACGATGTCCGCAAATGGGTCTTCGAAGCCGACGAGGCCAATCTGAATGCCCCGGTGATGGCCTCTGTCGAAATTCTTTGCACGGTAGCGGACGTTCCGGCCGACATGCTCCGGCATGCGCTCAGCAAGGCCGGGATTGATCCGCAAATGCCCATCAATGCAGACTTTGCTTCTGTGGAATCCTATCGCCTGACGCGCGGGCCAATTGATGTGGCGGTGGAAGACCTTCAGAAAACCCATGCGGTGCGGGCGATTTCCGGTCTGTCGCAGCCGGAAAAAGTCGCCCTGTTTGCCGCAATTGTTCTCGCGGAACTTGGCAGTTTCAGCCCAGCCATGGCCATGGCGGCCAGATCGCTTCTGGCCTGGGGCGATGGCAAGGGCAGCCTGATGACCGCTGAGGATGGGAGCCATGCGGGCATTCATCCGGGTTCTTCCGATCATATCCATGCCTATATGCGGGCGAGGGTTCCTGACTATGAAGGTGCGCTCAGGGAACTGACTGAGCATGCGCGCACGCTCGTGACGTCTCACCCGCTGCCATCGGTCCGGGAGATTGTCGGCGAGATGCTGGTTGTGGAGACGTCCGCTGCCCAAGGCGCAGCGCTGCGCGGCGCGCTGGACTATCTGCCGGAAGACCGCAGCCAGTCAGATGCGGCGGTGTTCCTCGGCCTGAAGGATGACCAGCCAGTCACCTTCCTTGGCGATGAAAGCCTGCTGACCATTGGCGCGCCGGGGACTGGCAAGACGCAAGGCCAGGTCATTCCGACCCTGATGACCGGCACGCATTCCATGGTCGTGCTCGACATCAAGGGCGAGCTCCTGAAAACCACGCAGCGGGATCTGGAAGCGCGCGGTGTGCGTGTCCTGCAATTCTCCCTGATCGACGGGCATCCGGGGGCGCATGGCTATAATCCTATGACCTATCTGCCAAATGAGCCGAAGGGCATGTGGCGCAAGGCAGCCCAGATGTCGGAAATGCTCCTGCCGGACGAGCTGGCGGACAATGGCCCGTGGCTCGGCAATGCGCGCACGCTGCTGACCTGTCATGCCTGCGTCGTCAAGCTCGAACACGGTGAGGCTGCCACGCTCAAAGATGTGATGCGCTCGATAAAGGGCGGCAGCACAATCATTGACGGGGAAAGGGTTCGGACCACTGCGGCGGACCGGTTCGACATCATGTTGAACATCGCTGAGAGTAGGGGCTTTGACGACCTCCACGATGAAATCGCCAGCTTGTCGCAACTCGTGGCCGGTGAAGATGGGGTCTCGGGTAAAATGTGGCAAAGCATCCTTCTGGGCTTGCGTCCCCTGATGGATATGCTGATGTCGGATGAAGTGCGCGAGGCGACGGAGCGCAGCGACTGGACCCCGACAGATTTGCGGGCGCGCGATACGCGCCTGTTCGTTCAGGTGCGGGCGGTCGACCTTGATGCCTACAAGCCCTTGCTGCGGCTGATCATTGGCCAGCACCTCCAGAGCCTGATGGAATTTGCAGGCGACCGTCCGGATATGCCAGTGACCTTCCTGCTGGATGAATTGCCCCAGCTCGGAAACTTCCCGGAAGTCCTGCGGGCGATCGAAGTCGGACGGTCAGCACGGGTAAGAGTCTGGGGCTTTGTCCAGGACCTTGCCCAGATCCATGCGACCTATGCCAAGGCGGGCGTGCTGATCAACAGCCCGGCGGTGACGAGTTTCCTGTCCTTCGACACGGCGGCTGCGGAGCACCTGGTCAAGCTCTGGGGCATGAAGCATGATGTTGTGCGCGACCAGCGGGTCCCGGCGGTCGATATCGCCGACTTCTTCAAGCCGGACATGGACGGGAAAATGGTCTGTGTCGGACGCGGCTCCCAGCCCGTCGTCATGGATGTGGCGAAAGCGCATGTCCTTTTTGCAGACCGGCTCGGCTAATCGAGATCGAGTGCCAGGGCGTCCTCAGCCAGTTTGACGAAGGCATAGGATCGCGCATGCCGTGAACGCCGGACCGGTGTGCGGGCAAGTTTGTGAAAGGCCCGTCGCTGCTGGTAAGGGCTGAGCGTCTTGTAACGCTGCTCGGTCGCGAGCCGGACAAGTTCCGGCCAGGTGACCGTGGCAATGGTCAGGAGCGGCGCTTCGTCGGAGAGCCATAGTCCGAGATATTCCCGGGCCGTCTCTTCGCAGGCCTTGCGGATGCGTGTTCTGGTTTCTTCGGCATGCCGGCCATCAATATTGGTGACTTCGATCCGCCAGTTGGGATTTTGCGGCTGGCGGGGCCAGGTTTTCTGGTGGACATAAACGTCGGCCTGTCCCTTGGCGATGTTGACATAGAGCCGCTCGACGAGACCCGTGCGCGGCCAGGGCACAGGGCGAAATCGGTTCAGGGGCGCGCAGCTTGCCACCTCGGTCGGTCTCCTTCTTTTCTTTGGAATGGGTCAGGTATGTGTACAATATACAAACGTCCGTAGCAAGAATAAAATTTGTCCACCTACCCGGCATCAGCGCCGGATAGGGTCTTCTGCTGCTGGAATTTGCGCCGTCCGGCATTGTATGGAGCTGCATTTGTCATGTGCGGTGGATCTGAGCGCTGGTCGCCGACCAGATATCGGATGCGATAGGAATTCTGACCGGATGGATGAAGGAGTCCGTTGATGTATCGATCACGCGGAATTTTTCCCATACTTGCAAGGCGATCGAGTACGGCATGAACCTTCGGTCCAAGACCCAGGATCAAGGCCTTGTCGAGCAGCTGCATCTCGGGAACAAAATTCTCGAGGATCTGAGCCTGCAGAATGGGGTGGCGCATCATATCTGGCGTGCCATTATATCCGTTCGTGCCGACAAAGACGGGATTGCGCAGCAGGGATGTGTAGTGCACCAGGTTGCTTCCGTCGCCGAAGAGGCCGGCGCTGTCCGGGATGCCGAGCCAGTCGTGAATGCCCCAGTGGTTTAGCTGGGCGATCAGATTCGACCGCATCGGCTCGCCACTGAAGGAGGCAAACGCCTTTGCCTCCGCCATGGCCTCAGCGTCGGATTTTCCGGAAGCCTTGGCAGCGCGGATCGCTTGTAGTGCATTCGCCATTTGGGTCGGGCCGGGCGTGATACCAACCAGGATCAGCCGCGCATTGTGATTGATATGTTCAAACGGCGCGTAGAACACTGACAATTTTGCATCTGCAGCAATTTGTAAGCGTGCATCTCTGACGCGAGGGGCGTCGGGGCTCATGAGAGCAGAGCGAAATCGGTCGAGATCGGGAAAAGAATGTGAAAGCATAGTATACTCCAATAGTTGTGGTTGTTCTGTTGCGCAGGTTAGTGTTTGTGCGCGACAGTCACGATGGTGCCGTCACCGGCAAGGATGAGATAGAGATCGCGTAGCTTTCCGGATTTGTTCGGCATCCATGGCCCGAAATGTTTCTTAACGCGCTTCCAATCCCGCTCTGAAAAATAGAGCCGTTCTGTGCCGTCAAAGCTCGATTCGCTGGACCCGAATTTGACGAGAAGCTCCAGTGCTATATCGGGCACGCCTCTTTGCGACTGGCGTATCTTTGCGTGCCGGGATACCCGGCAGGATGAAAGAATATCGGTGTGCGTCATTACACGTCCTCCCTCTCTGGGTTCGGAAATTGAAGGCTCTCAAGGGCAACCCGACGCCAGCTATGTCCGGTGACAATGCCCCAGTTCCCGCTATCGGCATTCGGTCGGCGCCAGCGCGGTGTATCCATCCGTGCCAGGAGGTCCAATGCAGCGCGGTAGTCTGAGATTCTCTGTTCAGCACCTTTTGCGCCGATCGTGTATCCGGCGTCGTTTTCGTCTTTACCCTTGCGCCAGCAGACGTCAGGAAGGAATTCTGATCCGTCATTGGCAACCGGCACAAAGACGTAATCGGCGAGCGCGACTTCAGGCGTGTCTGAACCATAGGGAACATCTTCGCCCCAGTCAGGTTTCAGAGGTTGCAATTTCTCCACGGCTTGCCAGAGAGAGGGCTTGTAGTCCCTTGCTTCCAGCCAGGGGCGGGCATTCTCGGCTGCGATCTTGCCCTTCTTTCCAACCAGCGGGGCTTCATCGGTTTTGGCATAGATCGCATTTTGCAGCCGCTTCATCGATACGCCGGAGAGGGCGGCGAGTTCAGCGACAGTGAGTGGCTCGCCTTTGTCATAAGCAAGCCGAGCCCTGGCGGCGGTTCTTACCCGCGCGCAGTTCTCAAACAACCCATCTTTGAGCCTGCTTGCAGGTAGGAGTTGCTCGACCTCGTCGATTTTAGCGCAAACAGATTCAACCCATTTTGCGACGTCGTGTTGGGCGGTGTAGCGGCTTTGAAGTTCGGCCGCTGCAGGGGCGGTCGCATCAAGTGAAAGATTGGATCTCCAGCCAGGAAGAATTCCGTAATAGGCAAAGGCGTGGAGATCGTGCAGATGATCAAACAAGTAGGGGCCATCGAAGATCGAATACGACATCGCCTCTTCCAGCTCCGCGCGCCAGTCGGCGGAGATATGGACCTTGGAAAGCATTGACCAGTCCCATTCGATGAGATCGCTATAACTCATGATTTTGGTCAGTGCCGCCATGCTGATATTGGCATGATGGCGCGTGGTCATGTGTTCAATGAGCTCGCCAATCAGGGCGAGGATCGACTTTCCGTCATCGTGTTCCTCCCACTCATAAGCGCCTTCAAACTCAGAGATTCGATCAAAAAATTCGTCTGCCAAAGTGTGCATATCAATAATCCTTGGGTATCTAAGTAATTTCGATTGCCCAAGTAATAGTGCAAATATAATAAATGGTCAATAAAAAAATCCGATTTGCCCAAGAAAATATGCCGCACGAGTTCGTTTGATGATTTGAGGTATCGCCCTCGTAACGCCTCCCGTGCTTTTCCGGAGCCAGCCATCGCTGGGGCACGGCCATGGCGGGCGTCGGGCCGGGCCAAGGCCGAAGAGGGCGCAGCCCGTGCCTTGGGGCGGGGCGGCGGCTGACATAGTGACCCGCCAGGCGATGGCGGCAGACGGGAAGGGGCATCGCGGCCCCGATGCTTTCTGGTGGAGCCGGAGCAGCTTCAGGGCCGCTCAGTTGTAGTTGCGATTGCCCCAGAGGTTGTCCGGACAGGAAAGTCCCCAGATGCCGGCCCTGGACCGGCGGGCATTTGCTTCTTCATCGGCATAGGCGCGCTGGCTGTATCGCGGCCAGTCGCGGGCCCAGCCACTGGCGACCATGACTTCACCCAGGTCCTTGTCGCGGACATAACAGGTGGCAACAAGGCGGTCGCCATTCTTGCCCGTTACATCGCACGTCACGGTCTGCTGCTGAATATAGTCGGAAAGATAGAGCGAGGCCTTCTGATAGACGTTGGTTTTGCCGCATCGGCGCCCGCGTTCCGGCGCATCAAACCCACTGAGGCGAATGCGCTGGTCATGGATATCAATCGTGTCGCCATCCACCACCGAGGCGACCCCGGAAAGACGGGAGCCCGATATGGTGACATTTTCTGGCGAGCTTTCGGGCATCCAGTAGACGCCAAGTCCCAGGGCGAACAAAAGCAGGAGAATCGACAGGGCAGGGAGCAGGCTGCGAAAGCGCGGTTGCGGTGTCTTCTTGCCGGGCGGTGGCGGACTTGGCCGTTTGCGCCTGTTGTCCTGCGGATTAAATCGGATGACGTTTCGCTTCACGGCGCGGCCCTCTGTCCCATGGCTTCCAGAATAAAAGCGTTTGCCCATTCGCTCAACCAATCAGCGAAACGGGCTGAGTAAAACTGAAAATGAGCGGTTTTTGTTGGACTGGTGTGTGCCGGCCTGTTCCAGCCTTGGAAACAGCTCCTACGGGCTGTCGAGGCAGCCTCAGCGCCAAAGTCCTGGGCACCGACCGCCATCGGCTTGCCCCTTATCCCCTTCAATAGCCAGGAGTGGGTGGCCACGGGGCGAAGCCCGTCAGGGCTGAGGGGCGTGAAATCCTTCATGCGCGAGAGCGCATTCCTTTTGTCTGGCAAAGCCAGACGCATTCTTCATAATACTTATCCACATTTTATCCACAGTATACGGATTTTTGCAAAATCCAGACTGCGCAAGGGATGCAGGCTTGAATTTGACGAGTTATCCCCACAATCCACAGCGCCAATAACAAGAGTTAGTCTTTGTTAGTAAGAGTTAAGGGCGTGGAACCGGACGTGGAACCGCTGGTTATGCACAACAACTTTATGCGGATGGTTTCTGATAACCCGAATTTCGGTTTTTGATAACCCGAATATCGGTCTCTGAAAACCCGAATTGGCGGACAATTTATCCCCAGCCTCTGTCACTGATTGGACACAACCCCTTCGACAGACTTCCGGTTTCTGATAACCCGAAACGCGACAAGGTTTCTGAAAACCCGAATACTGGGCGATGGTTTCTGAAAACCCGAACGAAACGAGCTTGCTGCCGGTCCGGCACCCGCAGCAGGATTTGTTCATATGCGATATCGCCGACTGCGTGTTGAAGAATGATATCGCTAGCATGGAGCATCCGGTCTTTTCGCTTTCCAAAAAGCCGGATCTGAGCGTGCGGGAATATGTTAATGGCGACAAACGCCTGACGGTGACGCCGAGCGTCAAAGGCATGGCGACAATCTACGACAAGGACATTCTGATTTTTGCCATCAGTCAGCTCATGGCGGCAAAGAACCGGGGCGATCCCATCAGCTGTGAACTACGTCTCAGCGCACGGTCCTTTCTGGTCTTCGCGAACCGGCACACTGGGGGAGGGGATTATGAACAGCTTGAAGCCGCGCTTGATCGATTGACGGGTACACGCCTGAAGACATCCATCCGCACGGGCGGGGAGAAGCAGGAATCCTGGTTCGGCCTTGTGGAAAGCGCGTATGTGAAGCGCTTCGAACATGGGGGTGGCAGTGAAGGCCGAGTACAGGAGTTGCGCATCACCCTGTCGGACTGGCTGTTCAATGCCGTGACGGCGAACGAAGTGCTGAGCATGCATCCCGACTATTTCCGGCTACGAAAGCCGATCGAGCGTCGGTTGTACGAAATTGCGCGCAAGCATTGTGGCGTGCAGGATGAATGGCGAGTTGGGTTGAGATTGCTATACAAGAAGACCGGTGCGCGAAGTCCGATAAAGCAGTTCCGATTTCTGCTGAAAAACTTGCAGGACCAACAGCACTTGCCAGATTACAAAATAGCGATTGAAGCTGATGGGGAAAATGTAAGCTTTGCAAGACGGTCGGAGGTAGCATGTCCGCCACGGACAAATTTTCTCCATGTTGCGGATGAACGGTAGCTTGCAAAAGAGTCTGGGTGCGCATTTTGCAATGGTGGCGCGATGTCTGGACGAGGATTCTGACCTCGACACGATGGAAGAAGGTTCTTCTCCGCAATGGCTCGACCGCGAGCCCGAAGTTGAAGCTCGTCCCGGAGCCGTGTGGTCAAGGACTACCCGGCGCAATACGGAGCGTTTGTATAAAGATCTGGTTTAGCCACTGGCGCAATGTGGGGACTAAACGGGCCAAGGGTGAAATTTCAGATGGGTGGTGATCGGGCAAGTTTCGGTCATCTGAGAGGGGTTTTCAGTCTCTGAAAAGCAGTGTTTTCTATTGCTCAGGTAAGTGGGGCGACAGGTGAGCGTTCTTATATGGGAAAGAAAAGAAAGTTAACTCTACTTTATTTGAGTGTTGGTGATTGGGCTACGGTTGTGTGCGCCATTATTGCTGGTGTTACCCTTTACGTGCAGATTTACAAACCTACGAGCAGCACAGGGACAGGTTCGCCTGTGATAAACGATGGTGAGCTCCGGCGATCGTCTAAAGCAACTGAGGCTGACGATTCCATGCCAGGGGAGGCAGCTTCGACAGAGATCGTAGATCTGACAGTGTTGCAGGCTGGAACGAGTTTGGAGTTTGTAAGGCAAACGTTTGGAGCGCCATATAGACTTGGTCGCAATGGTGAGCTTCAGTACAATTACCTGAACTATGCGATCACCTTTTTGCATGATGAAGGCGGTCTTACGGGCTACATAGTCGAGCGTGGATTTGGGGATAGCTTTGATGAGGCGCGCAAAGTGATCGTCAAAACGCACTTTGGTGAACTTGATCGGATCAACGGCAGTTATCTCGTGGGGTATGGGGGTGGTTGCAATGTCTTTCCAACAGATCGAGGTCACATGTACCATGATGGTAACGCGTTCGACCCCGCGATTGGACTAGATTGTTGGGGGGGGAATGAGCTTCCCAATTTGCGTGGCCAGCCGCTTCCTGAATCGCGAGCAATATTTTTGGAAGCTCCAGATTCGCCGCTAAAAAAGTTCCTGTATATGAACAGAGATTCGATCGATATCGAGGACTTTATGACGAAGTATCCGGAGCCATTTTGTTGGGTCAGCGTTCCTAGAGCTCTGGATCGATACTTGGTTGAAGACGGGGCTGTATTCCAAGAGGAAGTTGACCTGCTCGAATCGTCACATGATTATAGTCTAGAAAATGAATATGCTGATTTTTTCTTTAGTTTTTTTCAAGATGTACGTGTACTGGAAGTGTATCTGGCAGATAAGCCAGAAATTCTGGGTGAAGTAGATAGGTTTGAGGTTTTTTCCTATCGAGCTGCTGTCAAGTCACGTGGCGGGAAACCGGAAAGTGCCTGTTGGGCAGATCCACATTTTTCTGCATATTTTGGCTTCCTATCAGAAGCCGAACGTCAGTATAGTCAGCTTCGTCCCTTGGCTGAAGATGTACGGGAAATGGTGCGATCACATTTTTCGGAACAGTCGTCGCTCAAACGTGTAGCAATCCCAACATTTGCGTTAGATTCTAAAAATCCTCCAGTGATAGTCGGGACATCGGAAGAGCGATAGGTAACCCATTCTGAGTGTTGATTCAGGCCAAAGCCTGAGACGTTGCCAAATCCTGATCGGGAGCCAGATTGCCGGAGAAGGCTGACACGAGAACGGGATCGACCACCAGCCGGCGCTTCGCGCGTGTCATGGCCACATAGAAAAGACGGGCCTCTGAATATGGAATGCGTTCATTCTTGGTGCTGCTCAGCGAAAAATCTTCGGCAATCCGAACGCTATCCCATTCGCGCCCTTTGGCTTTGTGGGCGGTCGAGATGACCAGGTCTGCGTCGGCTTCATCCTCTATGCACGACAAGACTGCGCGCCAAAGCGCGCCCCGGCCAACGGATTGAACAAGGGTCACGAATGGCAGCAGGGCTTCCCCTTCGGGCTCTTCGACAAATTCCAGAACCTCATTCCAATTGTAGAACCCGAAGAATTCCGGCTGCGCGCCAGGTTTGCCGTTCTGCAACGCATCCACATCACGGAGCAGCGATTTCATCTGATCGGATCCGCCCACCACATGTGGACGTCGTTCTTCGTTGAGTGCTTCAAGTACTTCTTTGAACAGCATCGCGTTGGATCGGGTCAGGACCGTTCGAGCGTCTCCGAAAGATTTAATTTCTGTCTGGACCTTGCCAAAGCCTTTGAGCTTCTGGGTCTCGCCCATGGCATGGAGCACTCTGTTGGCTTCCGCAGCTAGGGCTGGTCCAAACCGAAACGATGTTGTCAGATGGGCTTCATGCTGCGCGTCAATTTCCGCCATGGCATTCACGGCACCTCGCCATTCGTAGATTTGCTGGTGCTTGTCTCCGACATAAATGACCTGGCAGTCCTGGTTCTTGAGAACTGACAGAACCGCTGGATTGGTATCTTGCGCTTCATCGAGCAGGACATAGTCGAACGCAAATTTGGGTTCCATGAGCGACCATAGCTTCAGGTAGCCGTCGTGTCCGAGCGGTATGTCGCTATCTTCACTGAGCATTTGATCCCACAAGACTTCGGCCTGTGAGAAGATATAATTGTTCAGTTCCACTTTTCGCTCTGGTGGAAGACCAAGCGCCCGTCCGAGAAGTTGGACGTGCTCGGGAGCAAGCTGATCATGCTCTGACTGACAGAACTGCCTGACAGCGACCAATGTCAGGTAGGCAATCATGTCTGGCTTCAGGGTGATTGGGCCAGCTCTATAGTCTTCAAGCTCCCAGGCCGATGCCAGTTGCTTTGCGTTGATGGAGTTGAACCATTTGTCACGAGACAAGGGAAAACGTGGTCGGACATCGCGAAGGGCTGCGGAGTGAGTGGTACGGCATTCTACATTTCCACGGAACGACTGCTTGGCCTCGGAGGCAATCGACTTGTTAAATGCCAGATAGAGGCCGCGCTCTTTTGGGGCTGTTGCGGCCAGAAACTTTAAAGTCGACGTTTTTCCCGCACCGGCGAACGCAGAGATCTTCATTGATTGTTTTGAAACGAACAGGTCGACGGCTGCTTCTTGCTCATCCGTAGCTGGATAGTCGAAAATGGTTTGCCAGTTTCCGGGACGCGCACGCTTTCTATTGGTAGGTGTAGGTTTGTTACGATTGAACAGGTCTTTCTGGATGACCCGTCGCTTCTTCTCGGCATTCTTCTTTGGGGCACTCCTCTTCGGAGCAACCATCTGGGAAGATTCAAGTTCACTCAGAAGCCGTCTCGCAGCCCTGGTCGTTCTGTAGCTTTTAAGTTCTTCGATGATTTCTAGGACATCCTCGGGATGATTTTTCGCGTGGCGCTCCAGATCAACAACCCCGAGGCTTGAAAATCGCCGTGTCACCAATAGTTCTCCCAAATGTTTAGCCGTGTGGAATCTCGTGAAGTAGTAGTAGGGTGGGCAGTTGAGATCTATGCCGCCGTAGGACCCGGGGAACAATTAAAGATTTAAGTGAAGCCGCAACCGGTCACGAATCTCTATGATCGTTGGGGGGGGCGAAATTCAGAAACGAGACAATGGGGGTCGGTGGATGGCGGTAACCAATTTTGCGTCGGGCGTTCCGCTTCGCGAAGTACTGCCTTGAGGGTCAATACGTTCAAGCGAAGTGCATGAAGTTTGCAGCATTCGCCATGCCCCGTACCTGTGTTGCGACAGCAAAGCTCATAATCGTTGAACCCCATCAGCCGGGAATAAGGGTACGGAAATCCAAGGTGGTCCTGAGGACAATATCGACGCCCGGTCCAGCGACCGAAGAATTCCAGATCCAAATGCCGCATTGCCGAAACACTATAGATATCAAGCAGAGATGGGTCGCGCCTCTATATTGTTAGGCATCTCAAAGTTTCAGATGTTGAATTCCTGCTTTGTGGGAGGGGGGGGCTCGACTAATTTATTGGTGCGCTCGTTCAGTCATGCAATCTTTCACTGATTGTGCGGCGTTGGCTGCACCCGTGAAATCTACTTTTCCCTCTGCAGAGAAAGCGCCCACTTTGATATTCGGGTACTCATACCCAAACTTGCTGTACTCGATGACCTTGCCGTCCAGGGTTTCGAAAGATTGTTCCTTTTCTGAGTAAAAGGACCGCATGAACTTTTCGCCCTCGAACCGGTATTCATCGCGAACAGACGCCTTGTGACGTGTAGCAATGTCCCAAGATGGGGGGATATTGTACTCCAAGCTCGTGTCGTCGTAGCGGATAACGGCGTACGCATCGTCACCGTAGAAATAGTCTGCGGCAAAGGGTTCAGGATAGTCACCGTCCAGATTGTTCTTGATGGCGAAGCAGGTCGTGGAATACTTGTTTTGGCCGACCCAGAAACGCCAGCCATCCCGTTCTCCCAGGAAAGTCATATACTCACCGGGCTGGATTTCCTTCTCGATGCCCGTCTGCCATTGGGCGAGCGCGTGCGGAATGTTTAGTGCAAAGAGCCCCAAAGTAAGGACCAACGAGAATTTGTATTTCAATTGCATAATCCTTTTAAAGCGAAAGTAGGTCGAGAATCAGCCCCATGGCGCCAAATTACCAACATTGCAATCACCCGCAGAACTCACACAACGTATCCAGAAGGAGCATTCTATTGTCGTCCAGATCTTGATCTAGGAGCTCTGTCGCACTGTAGATAGAGATGTTGGCTTCATGGAGTATCTTGACTGTCCGCGCTATTTGTAAATTGAGCCAGCGTCACAGCAAGAATAGACAATTGGATTCCCCAGCGCTCAGTATGACGCCGCTCTGATTTCCCGCGAGCCGGGACCAGGCAGAAATTTGGAATTGGTCCCTTGGCATCAAGTGGGTCGAACGGAACTGGCTTGAGCGGATTGAGTTTCAGTAGGTGCGGCACCGATCTGTATATCCAATAAGTTTATCCGTCAGTGAGGGGAGTACATCCGGTCCCGGTCACGAGTGAAATCATGAGCCGTTCCGAACGGCTTCCGACTCTGCGCACGATAAGAAGCTCAGCATTTTCCACCGCACTGGGCGGCGGTGCGTCGGTGATTGGTCTGCCATTCACTTCCAGAATGTAGTCGTTCGGGAGTATGTCGGCATCGTACGCAGGACTACCTTTGCGAACCGCTGCCACGCGAAAACCCTTGTTCGTGCCAAGAGCGGATTTTTCCGTATCGTTAAGCTCTTCCGGAAAAACGCCCAAACATGGTTCCGTCATCGGGGCGAAGTACAATGCGTTTTGATCGTATCGTCTGGTTGAATAAGGGATGTAGGTCGTAGACGGAACAGTGGTGGTGGTTGTGCCGTTATAATATCCGGTGGCCATTCCACCGGTTCCATACGCAGTCGCTGTTCCAGTGGTGTTTGAAGTAATCGTCTTAGTTGTGGTCAGGGGAACGGCGCCAGATACTGTGTTGGTATATTCAGATGTCAGGACGACATACTCTGCGCCAACTTTCTTCGCTTGTGCGATTGCACCAGATGTATCCTCGGACGGACCATTGAATGACGACTCGCCAATCAGTTTGTATCCGTTGGTGAACATTGAATACACGACTTCTTGCGGTGTGCCGGGAACATTGACGATCTCGGGCGCCTTTGAAGGTGGCGCGATGTAGTCGATGCCCTGTGAATAGTCAGTGTAATATTGCGAATATCCTGAAGAGCAGGCAGCCGCAAAGCTCAGGATCCCAAACGCTAGCCATCTCAAAGACAATTTGATCTCTCCCCCGTTAAATCTCCGATGGTATTATAAGGTATGCTTAAGGCGTGTCGAGCATTGGATCTGGCGTAAGCGAAATTCCCATAGACCAAGTATTTGTATGAAGCACCTAGACCACAGCCGCGACTTTGGGCGCCTGGTAAAATGGCCTTCAAAATTCCTCAACTTGACGGTTTGAATTCTTCATGGCCATCCAGCCCAATGTTCAAGTTTGTCCAATGGTTTTAATACCTTACTGGTTGAGATGCTTTGGAGCGCACAGTGATATTTTTTTACATTTTCTATTGGTTCCTCACGCAACGCCTATCGCTGAGATATAGCCTTTTGGTGGTGGCTTCGGTTGAAGTATCGCGGATCGTATTCTCAGGAGTGCTTCGCTCGAGCATCGACCCGATGTTCGATGATTCGCATTTCTTTGAGATGCTGGCTTTCAACTTAGGCATCTTTGTTCCTTTGGCGATCGTCTTCGTTTGCGTTGTCCACTTCAGTGGCAAACTCTTGAAAAAATGGCGGTCCAAAAAAAAGATCGAACAAGCGTCCGAATTGGCAAAGCGGGTTGATGCCGTTCCGTTAGCGGTAGAAGTTGTGCCGAACGTTCAGCCAATAGTGTCTGAATCCGAACCTGAGCACAAAATCACACACCAAAAAGTATCGGAGCCGTCAGAGACAATGCGAGCTCCGCGCAAACTAGATGGCATCATGCGCTTGCGCATTGTTGCGACCATATTGATTTTTTTGGGGTGTGCGGGTTTCGCAACCATGGCCGTCGGTGAATATGCTTCCTACAGCTACGAAGCGGACCAATCGTTTGGCCGCAAAGTGCAACTCATGCGTGATTTCGAGGAAAATAGTGAGCTACAGGAACAGTGTGCGACTGATGATGCATTTTTTGAAGAGAACCCACCCTCACATCTGAAGGATAATACCACAGGCAAATCGTGGAGGGCGAGCTGGGAAGCGTCTGAGCAGTTAAAACGATCATTGGAGTCTATTGAATCTGCGCTGTTCACGTGCGGATTGAAGACCGGCTACGTAGAAGACTGCGAGGCGTATCGATTGTTCGACGACTTGTACAAATCATGCAAAAGGCGGAACCGCGAACAAGATCGAAAAGCAGCCGAGCAGAAATCGAAGTGCGCGTCACTTGAAGAGCAGAAAGCTACCATCGTCGCCCAACTCGATTTGGATGACAGATACTTCGAACATTTGAGTCGCTGCGATTCACCATACGATGAGGTGAACGACGCATTTGAGCGGAAGGAGTTGGCCGATCGGGAGCTCCGGGACCAAATTGTTCTCGGCGTGGTACTCGTGTTTGGAGGTCCTGGATTGTTCTGGGGAATGGGAAGCGTGATAGGATGGATTGTTCGCGGCTTCCGCCAGTAAGCGGGCCACGCGGGAGCTTTATAACTTGGCGTTGTCTTCGGGTGTGCCAGAGGTTCGCTGCTACCGGCACGCAACTGACACGCAAACCCGGAACAGAATGGGGTTTGAGTGATTTTTCCCGGTCGTGTGTGATTGGTTAAGGGGCTGATATCATTGGCTATTGTGGTATTGTAGGATAGTCTGGTTCCCATTCGTAATGCGGGGGTCAGGTGTTCAAGTCACCTTAGCGGCACCATTTTCTTCCCGGAAATTCGTTCCCTTCACGGCGCCGTCCAGAAATGAGCGTGCCATTAGTAGATCCTGCGCGAAATGTTGGCGTTCGGTCAGGGCGCGGTCCGCGTCTGGCAGGCGGAGGAGATAGGCGGGATGGACCGTCACGAGCAAGGATGCCCCGCCGGGGACGGGCTGAATTTTTCCGCGCACATCTGATATTTTGACTGAGTGACCGAGCACGCCTCGTGCAGCGCTTGCGCCAAGCGCAATGATCAGATCCGGTTGAACCTGCTGGCGTTCCAGGTCGAGCCACCAGCGACATGTATCGATTTCTCCGGCATTTGGCCGCTGGTGCATGCGTCGCTTGCCGCGCGGCGTGAATTTGAAATGCTTGACGGCATTGGTGACATAGGCCGCGCCCCTGTCCAGCCCGGCTTCGGCCAGCATCGTGTCGAGCAATTGTCCGGCAGGCCCCATGAAGGGGCGTCCGGCAACGTCTTCCTGATCGCCAGGTTGCTCTCCCACGATCATCAATCGTGCGTCTTCAGGCCCTTCGCCCGGCACGCTTTGGGATGCGTCCTTGTAGAGCGGACACCGCTGGCACGCAGAGATTGCCGAGCGGATTCCGGCGAACGTTTCCAGCGTCGGGGCAGGGGCGGCTTGAGCGGCGCGTTGGCGGTCCAGATGTGTGGCCAGCGGATTGGGGGCTTGGAGCGGCTGAGCCTGCATGGAGCGGGCTCGGGTCGGCGCCGTCGCGATCAGTTCGGGGATCAAATCCGCTTCCGGCAAATTCTTCCAGTACTTTCGTGGCATTTCCGATGTCATCGCACTGATCTTCAAGCGCGCCGGATTGAAGATGGAGCGGAAATAGGTGCGCCATTGGTCCTCCACGGCGTCATCTGGCGGAACGTCGGATCGCTGGCCACCCTCGCTGAAGCGTAGTGAGCGCCCATCCCAACAGGCGGTTCGGTCCGGCGTGACGATAATCCAGTCCATGTTTGGAAACCGGCGCTGGAAGAAGGGCGCGCTAAGCTCCAGCGTGCGATGGGTCGGCTCGAACCACGCCGCGAAGGTCTCCCGACCATCTGGATCGGTTCCCGTCTCCCGGAACCGGACAAAGGCATGGGTCTTGTGGATATCCCGGCGTACCGCCTTGTCGCTGGACATGAGCCAGCGAATGTCATCGTCTGTTATCTGATCAATGTGCAATGTGCGCGCCTGCAGGCGGAACAGAATACGATAGAGACGGGCAAATCGCTGCGGGTCGGTATGACAAATGGTGCGGCGCGCCAAATCTATGAAGCGCTTTGAAACGCGCATCGGAGATGCCGGCTTGGCGGCGGATGTTTGGAATGTGGCAGCGGACAAGAGATCGCTGGGTGCGCCCTGTATCTTCCAGTCGACCGCATCCGGAGCAATGGCTTCGGCTAGAAGGCCGCGTGCGAGTCGTCGCCATCCTTCGAAATCCGTTTCATGTTCCAACTCGGCGGCGATCATGTGAACAGGTCCAGCTGCTTGGGCGCTGGAAGGAATCGCTGCTTCAGGTCCGCCGTATCTGTCAGCTTTCCGGGTGACCATCCGGATGCCGTAATGAAGGGACGAACAGTTTTCAGGCTGCGGACGATCCGGCCAAGATCATCCAAAGTCAGGCGCGTGTGGCGCCGCGCGGCGACGATGCGTTTGGCACTGGTTGGGCCCAGGCCCGGTATGCGTAGCAACTCCTGATAGCTCGCCCGGTTGACATCCATCGGGAACAGGCCGCGATTCCGCAGGGCCCAGGAGAGCTTCGGGTCCACGTCGAGGTCCAGCATGCCATTGTCAGCAACCGATGTGATTTCCGCCGTCGTGAACCCATAGAAACGGAACATCCAATCGGCCTGGTAAAGCCGGTGTTCCCGGATCAGGGGAGGGCGGATGGGCGGTAGGTCCGCGCTGGCGTCTGGAACCGGGCTGTAGGCGGAATAATAGACGCGCTTCAGGCCATAGCCCGCATAGAGCCGGGCGGAGGAGTTGAGAATGTCGGCGTCACTGGAGGCATCTGCGCCGACAATCATTTGTGTGGATTGTCCACCGGGCGCAAACGCCGGAGGTTTTGCGCGTTTCAGGATACGGCTGGCTTTCGCATCCTTTACGTTATCAATCTCATAGCGGATATCCGCCATCGTCTTGCGAATGGTCTGTCCGCTTTTCTCCGGGGCGTAGTGCGTCAGTCCCTGTTCGGATGGCAGCTCCACATTCACCGACAATCGGTCCGCATGTTTGCCGGCCAGCCGGATCAGTTCCGGATCTGCCTCGGCGATCGTTTTCAAGTGGATGTAGCCGCGAAAGCCATGATCCTCGCGAAGGCTGCGGGCCACCTCCAGCAATTGCTCCATTGTGTAATTCGGCGAACGGATAATTCCGGAGGAGAGAAAGAGCCCTTCAATATAGTTGCGTTTGTAGAAGTCGAGGGTCAGTTTGACGACTTCTTTAACGGAAAACCGCTCGCGTTGTACGTTCGAAGACGACCGATTGATGCAGTAGCGGCAGTCGAAGATGCAAAAATTCGTCAGCAGTATTTTCAGCAGTGATATGCAACGACCATCAGGGGCATAGGAGTGGCAAATCCCCATGCCTTCTGTTGAGCCAATCCCGTTCGTGCCAACCGAGTTTCGTTTCCTTGATCCGGATGATGCGCATGACGCGTCGTACTTTGCCGCGTCTGCGAGAATTTCCAGCTTCTGAATGAGGGTACGGCGCGCCATGATCCTGCTCCTGTTGATGCGAGAACATATCAGGAACTTTCTTGGCTGCACTAATCTATGTCAGTCGCTGCGACGCAGGGTCACTCCAGTATGTAGTCAGCTTCCGCGACATATCGGCTGGGGCCGTTGCCCATGTGGCTGGAGTAGAGGTGGAAGCCTTCTACCCAGAAGGATCCGCTGCGATAGGCGTGGTGGCGTTCGACCCAGACGCGGGTCTCGTCCAGTGGTGTGCCGTGCAGATAGGCAAGGGTCACGTGGGGCGTGAACGGGTGACGATCCAATGGCAGGCCGAGACGCCGTGCCGCCTGATCGCACTTGGCAGAGAGCGCGCGCAAGGGATCACTTTCTCGCACACGGGCCCAGACCGCTGATGGTTCCCTGCGTCCAAACCAGCCCATGCCTTCGAGGGACAATTCAAACGGCGAACAAGAGATGGCGGCGAGCAGCTCGTCGAGATCCCGTGCGTCCGTATGCGAGACGTCTCCGAAAAAGCGGAGCGTGATGTGGAAATTTTCTTCCGGTCGCCAGCTCGCGCCGGAAAGCCCGGTCTGAGTTTCCATCAAGCCGGGATGGAGCTGGTCCGGGACGGCAATGGCAGCAAACAATCTATACATGACTGGGTTGAAGCCTGTTCTGCGCAAAAAGAAAACCCGGCGCGCGGGCCGGGCTTCCAGGAAGATTGATTGTCGGCAGTATCAGCCGGCCAATGCGTCCAGCTTGCCGAAATGTTCGGCCAGCAGGTAGTAGAACGTGACGCGGGATTTGTTTCCGCCTTCAGCGCTCATCTTGTCGCAAACAGCCTTGATCGCGTCGTCCAACTCGCCCTGTGTGTGCGGCAGCCCCAGCTTGCCACGGCACCACTTTTCCCGGATGCGGTCCAGTTCACCGGAGTCGCTGCACGCCACAATCGAGCTATCCCGATTGCGAAGAGCAATTCCCAAACGTCCCACGATTTTTTCAGCGGCGGCCTGATTGTAACCGTTCGCATATTTCTTGATATTTTCGGCATATTCTGATGCGTCTGCCATTTACGTCCCCTTCATTCTAAGCGCCCCCACTGTTGGAAATGCGCCAGAACACGAAAATTAACCTTGGTCAAAACCAAGTCAATGGACAACACGAAGTTGAGAGCAGCACTAAATAGCGAATACTACTCGTTTGAAGCTTTGATGAGGCGGAAATCAATCAAACAGTATCAATTACTAGCAGTTTCTGCCAATTACGCTGGCCTTTTGATGTGTGGTGGGACTTTGCAGGCCTGAAAAGCCCGTTCGGGTCATCTACCGGTTCAGCTTGCGAAAATCGCTGGTCTCACCCATATTCACAGCAAGTTTGGCGGGGAAATCCCCGCCGATCACACAGAAAGGGTAATCTACCTATGAATGACTTTAATCGTGCCTATTCGCCGGGGCCGACTGGCCAGACGATGGACATGTCGGTCAATGAGGGCCTGCGCAGCTTCATGCTGGGCGTCTACAACAAGATGGCGCTCGGCCTGCTGCTGACTGCGGCGCTGGCCTATGCCTTCGGTGCGCTCGTACCGGAAAGCGTCACCCTCACACTTCTGACCGGGCCGATCGGCCTTGTCATCATGTTTGCCCCGCTGGCAATCCTGCTTCTGTCCGGCTTTGTGATGAAGAATCCGTCGCCGACGGCGGCCAATCTCGTCTACTGGTCGGTCGTCTCGCTGATTGGTGTCGGCATGGGCGCTATCGTCTATGTGTACGCGCGCCAGCCGGACGGCATGTTGATCGTGTCAAAGGCTTTCCTGACCACGGCCATCGCGTTCGGGGGCCTGTCGCTCTACGGCTACACAACCAAACGTGACCTTTCCGGACTCGGCGTATTCCTGATCATGGGCGTCATTGGCGTGATCGTGGCGTCGGTCCTGAACATGTTCATCTTCAAGTCGAGCATGTTCCACATGGTGATTTCCGTGGTCGGTCTGCTCGTATTTGCTGGCCTCACCGCCTACGACACGCAACGCCTGAAGAACATGTACTTCCAGATTGCCGGCAATGCCCGCGCAATGGCCGTTGCCACCACTTTCGGTGCACTCAGCCTGTACCTGGATTTCGTGAACATGTTCCAGTTCCTGCTCGCCATCATGTCGGGCCGCGACTAGTCAGATCGGCGTAACGCATTTAGATGAGGCCCCGCCTGCAAGGCGGGGCTTTTTTTTCATTGTGCCGCAGAGGGAGATTGTCATGGCGATTGGTCCAATCCTGGAGACGGAACGTCTCGTCCTGCGACCTCCGGCCAAAGAAGATCTACCTGCCTGGAATGCCTTTCATTCCGATCCAGAAGTCATGGCGCACCTCGGCGGCGTTCAGGGGCCTGAACTGACCTGGCGGTCAGTCTGCGGCATGGCGGGCGCGTGGACGATCGAAGGGTTCTCCATGTTCTCTGTGATCGAGAAGTCGACAGGTGCATGGGTTGGCAGGCTCGGGCCGTGGCGTCCGGCTGGATGGCCCGGTACCGAGATTGGCTGGGGGCTTGCGCGCTTGGCTTGGGGGAAGGGCTACGCCACTGAGGGCGCGTCGGCCGCGATGGACTATGTGGTCGATATCCTCGGCTGGACCGAAATCATTCACACAATCCTGCCGGAGAATGTGGGCTCCATCCGCGTGGCAGAACGCCTTGGCAGCCGGTATCTGCGCAAGGAAAAGACTCCGCCACCTTTCGAAGGCATGATGTGGGATGTCTACGGACAAACGGCCGATGAGTGGCGGGCGCGTCGCGCTCACGCCTGATCAAGCCTCTGTGAGGTGAGGGCATTTCGTCTCGCCAGCGGCGTTCCGGGCGCTTAAGCCTCATCGGAGATTTCAGGAGACGCCCCATGATCCGTACAATTCTGCCCAGCCTCGCAATCGCTTTGACCGCCTTACCCGCAAGCGCGCGCGAAACTGTCGAGATGCACGCAGAGGAAAGCGCGACTGCGCCTGCCATCCCCACGCCGGATGTCGGCCTCGCCATCGGTCAGACTGTTCCGCATGTCGAACTGGTTCGCGCGGATGGGGTCATTGCTGACCTGCCTGAACTGATGGGAGAGAAGGGCGCCGCAATTGTGTTTGTCCGGTCGGTAGACTGGTGTCCTTATTGCCAGAAACAACTGAAGCAGATCGACGAAATTGCAGGGGAATTGTCTGAGCTAGGATGGCCGCTCGTGGCAGTTTCCTATGATGATTCCGAGTTGCTGGCTGAGTTCTCGGAAAAGCATGGCCTTTCTTATGAATTCGCATCCGATCCGGAGTCTCAGGCCATCAAGGACTTTAACCTCCTCAATGAGGGGATGACTCCCGGTTCTCGCTACTATGGCGTGCCGCACCCGGCGATCTTCTTCGTGGACACCGATCGCTCGGTCCGCGCTGTTCTGCGCGAAGAGAGTTACAAGGACCGGCCCGCCATGGAGATCGTGCTGCATATTGCAGCCCAACTCTAGGAGAGGGGTGTTCATCGCGCCGTCTTGCCTTGTAAGCTTCATGCAACGTGGGACTGGCAGGAGGAAAGCGATGAAGAACCGCAGGGCAATTGCGAGTGTGCTTGCGAGCGCGTGGATACTGTGTGGGCAGGCATCACTGGCGCAGGACGTTGCGCTTCCGGAAGACATTGCCGCGACCACGCAAGGCCTGATCGATGCCGGCCTTCAGGATGACGTCGGCCTGAAATTCGTCGAGGATCTGACCACGGAGATCGGCGCCAGGCTCGCCGGATCGCCTGATGAGGCGCGGGCGCGTGTCTGGTCGATCAATGAACTCAAGGAGCTGGGCTTTGACGCTGTGCGCGTGGAAGACTTCACCATTCCGTACTGGGCACGGACGCGGGAAAGTGCGCGCGTTACCGGGCCAAATGCACAGGATCTCGTCATCACGGCCTTGGGCGGCAGCCGCGCGACGCCGCAAGGCGGACTGGAAGCGGAACTTGTGCGTTTTGAATCGCTCGCGGAGCTGCAGGCCGCTGACCCTGCCACCATCAAAGGCAAGATCGCGTTCATAGACGAGCATATGTACAAGACGCAGAATGGAGCGGGCTATGGGCTGGCCGTGCGCAAGCGTAGCGGTTGCGCCAAGGCTGCGGCTGAAAAGGGCGGTGTCGCGTGTCTTATCCGGTCTGTGGGAACCCAACCGCGTCGCATGCCCCATACCGGCGGCATGTCACGCGAGGGCGCGCTTGGCGATCTACCGGCAGCCGCGCTTTCCGGCCCGGATGCAGACCAGCTGACCCGCCTGCTCGCGCGGGGGCCTGTCTCGGTGAATCTGGATATCGGGGTGGAGTATGCCGATGCTGCGCCGTCAGGAAATGTGATTGCTGAAATCGAGGGAACGGACCTGAAAGACGAGATCGTCCTGATCGGATGCCACCTCGATAGCTGGGATCTGGGCACAGGTGCACTGGATGATGGCGCCGGGTGCGGCATCGTTGTCGGTGCGGCAAAGTTGATCGCGGACCTGCCGACCAAACCGCGCCGTACGATCCGTGTGATTCTCTATGGTTCGGAAGAGGTCGGCCTGTTCGGCGGCGCGGCATATGCCCGCCAGCATGCTGAGGAGCTCGACCAGCACGTACTGGCAGCTGAAAGCGATTTCGGGGCAGGGCGCATCTGGCGGTTCCAGACGAATTTTGGCGACTCTGCTATGCCCTATGGGGCGATCATGAAAGAGGTTCTGATGCCTCTGGGTGTTTCGCCAGGTGACAATGCCGCTGGTGGCGGGCCGGACATCGGCGTGCTGCGCCGGGCAGGGGTGCCAGTCGTAACGCCCGGTCAGGACGGCCGTGACTATTTCGACTATCACCACACGCCAGACGACACTTTCGACAAGATCGACGCCGAGGAGTTTCGCCAGAACGTGGCTGTGTACGCGGCGTTCACCTATATCGCAGCCGATACAGGCTGGAATTTCCGAAACGAGCCGATGAGCCCGGTGGGCACAGAATAGGCGCCTCGCGTGGCGGCTGCTGACAAGATCACGCCAGCTCTGGCAGGTGCCTTGGAGGCGCTGAAACTGGCGAGGCGGGAAGTGGCCGAGGTCGAGCGCGACCCGGAGCGCTGGCGTTGGGTGAGCGTCGGTCTTGTTACTGCGCTGAAATGCGCAGCCATCGCGGCGCTGTCAGCCTATGAGACGGCAAACGATGCCGACACGCTGGACCTGAAGTCGCCGACGAAGGTGGCGCCTTTGAAACTGTTGCTGCGCCGCGCTCGCTCTGACGAGTTTCTGCTGCCGCCGGAACAATTGCCGACAACGGCGCGCCAGATCGAAGCGGTCTTGAGACTGGCGGCCTATCGAAATGATGTGCTTCACGGAGGGGCGGGGGACCGCGCGGCGTCTATCGTGGGAGACGCGAACACTTGCGTGATCCTGATCCGGCATTTCCTGGAAGTTGCGCCAGCCTTTGATCCATCTGACTACGCCGTCCATTGCGCTTTGGTGTCGGATGAGTTGACAGCAATCGAGGCAGCGTTGAGGCAACTTGGTTAATATTGAAGTCATGACCAGCTGCGATAAGGGCAGGATGCGCGCGACGTGCCGGTCTCTTGTGTTCCTGTTTTCTGCGTTCGCCCTGACGGCGGCGATGCCGGAGACGTTTTCGCGTGAAGAGCTCGACGCGCTGGAAGCTGAGCGCGTTGCGGCAGAGCGCAAGCTGGAGGCGCTCGAAAGCGCTGGCGAGACAGCCCTCAGCGACATCAAGAATATTGATACGCAGCTGATCGCGGCGGCAATGGAATCCCAGCGCCGGGAAGAACAGGCTTCGAGTGCCGAAAAATCCCTGATCGATCTCGGGACGCGGCGTGTGTCGGCGCAAATGAAATTGCTTGAGAACCGGCAGGCACTTGAAGACCTGCTTGCCGCGCTCGCCGCATCGAACAGGCGCAAGCCACCTGCGCTGATTGTATCCCCCAATAAGGCAAATACCGCTGTGCGCCGTGCCATTCTGATGAGCGAAACGACGCCGCGTCTTGCCTCCCAATCAGAAGAACTAGCAAACGAAATCGAATGGCTGAACGAACTGGAGCGGCGTATCCGGGGCGAAAAGGCGAGACTGGAAGCAGCGGAGGCCACCCTTGCGCTGAAACAAGTCGAGATCGAGCGGCTGGCCGCAGCCAAGCGCGGCAATTTCGAAGACTTGTCGGGAGACATTGCTGCACTAAAGGCCCGGGCGGCGGAAATCGGCGCGAAGGAGCAGGATCTGCGATCCTTGCTGGAGTCGCTCGAGGCCCAGGCCCCGTCTGCGCCCGGTGTGAAACCTGAATTGCGGCCACGCCTCGTCTCCAACTCGCCTTCGTCGCGCCAGTCTTCCTCTTCCATCCAGCGCTCACCTTCTACGCGACCGCTTGGGAAGGCGGTGTTGGGCGCGCTCAAGCCGCCAGTCGCGGGGCAGCTGGCAAGGGCGTTTGGGGAAAAACTGCCGACTGGCGGAAAATCGGAATGGGTGGCTTTCGCCACGCGGGCCAATGCGCAAGTCGTCGCGCCTGTAGGCGGTACAGTGGAATATGCCCGCCCGTTCCGGACGTATGGATCAATGTTAATTTTGCGGACGAGTGACGGCTACCATGTTATTCTTACAGGTATGAGCCGGATCTATGTCACTGAAGGCCAAGGCGTTTCTGCAGGCGAGCCCGTGGGCCGGATGCCCGACCGCGCAGACCCCGTTCCCGAATTGAATATGGAATTAAGGCTTGGCGACAAGGTGATGAATCCGGCAGACTGGTTACCAGGCCGGAGCTAAGGTCAAAGGATTATGGAGGACTTCAATATGCGTTCACTACTGACGGGGGCTGCCCTCGGTGTCGTATTGGGTGGCGCAGCTGTCGGGTTCTCTGCCTTTGCGTCGCCGGAAGACCGTGCGGAAGACCCACGGATGATCACGTATCAACAGCTGGACCTGTTCGCTGAAATACTGGCCCGCGCCCGTCAGGACTATGTGACCGAGATTGACGAGAAGGCCGCGATGAAAGCCGCCATCAATGGCATGCTGACCTCGCTTGACCCGCATTCAAGCTATCTCGATCCCGATGATTTCCGCTCCATGCAGGTGCAGACCAGCGGGGAATATGGCGGGCTCGGCATTGAAGTCACGATGGAAGATGGCTTTGTGAAGGTGATCTCGCCGATGGATGATACGCCAGCCAGCCGGGCTGGAATTCAGCCGGGCGATCTGATCACAGCCATCAATGGCGCGCCGATCATTGGACAGACCCTGAATGATGCCGTGAAGGAAATGCGCGGTGAGAAGGGGACCGATATCGACATCACCATCCTTCGCGAAGGTGTTGACCCATTCGATGTGACGCTCACCCGCGAAGTTATCCAGCAGAAATCCGTCACCTGGAAGATGCAGGAAAACGACATCGGCTATATCCGCATTTCGACGTTCAATGAGCGCACGACACTGCTGCTGGAAGAGTCGATTGAGGAAATTGCCAAGGAGACTGGCTCGCGTCCGCGTGGCTTGATTCTTGACCTGCGCAATAATGGCGGCGGGCTGCTCGATCAGGCTGTTTCCGTGTCTGACATGTTCTTGTCAGGCGGTGAGGTCGTGTCCACACAAGGTCGCCGTATCTCGGATATGGAGCGCTATAATGCCCGGTCTGGCGAAGTCTTCAAAGGCACGCCAATGATCGTGCTGATCAATGGTGGGTCAGCGTCTGCGTCAGAGATCGTCGCTGGCGCACTACAAGATCGCAATCGCGCGACCGTGATTGGCACAACCAGTTTCGGCAAAGGCTCAGTGCAGACAGTCATCCCGCTTGGCGCAGATCGTGGCGCAGTTCGCCTCACCACGGCGCGCTATTACACGCCGGCCGGTCGCTCGATTCAGGCGCTTGGCATTGATCCGGATATCGAGATCACGCAATCACGCCTGACCGAAGAAGAGCTTGCCCGCATCAAGCGCTGGTCGGAAGCAGACCTTCCGCATGCGCTCGCCAATGAAGATGGCGAGGCTCGCCAGGACATCTCCATGCCGGACGAACAGCCGCCTGAAGACTGGGATGGTGAGGACTATCAGCTGAAAAGAGCTGTGGAAATGTTGAACGAAGGCACTGTTACCGCCAGTGCAGTTCGCCGAGCTGGTTAACGAGATCTTTGCAACCTGTTAACCAGTTGGATGCAATTCTGTTCGTTCGGAATGCACCAATCTGATTAATGAGGTCCATGAATGGCTAGCCGCAGGGATGCCGACCCGTCTCCATTGCGTTCGGGTCTGACTCATACCGGATTGAGCCTGCTCGTGTTCGGAGGCATCGCCGCCAGCCTTGGCGCTGTGATCCATTATTCCGGCAATCCGGCAAATTCAGGCCCTCGTGAGGTGCTTGCCCTGTTCGAGACAAGTCAGGGGTCGCAAGCCAATCTGAAAACGCGCCTTAAATCGGAAACGCCGACCGGCGTTGCGGCGACGGTCGTTCTGGCGGATGACGACACCATCGGCATGCAACCCACACTGGGCGTGGAATACAGCGAGGCGCCGGTTTTGGCTGCCGAGGCCCAACCAACAGGTCAGGGCGATGAAGATTCAGCGGGTGCAGGCATTCGCATCAACGGCACCCTGGTGCGGCCGGGCGAGTCCTATGGGGAAATAACCCGGATCACGTCGCTCGACCCCGCGCCAATTTCCGGTCTGTCAGAGCGCGTGAACGGGCTGACCCTGCCGCGTATCTCTGCTGAGGGCCGGGCACCATCAGACGTGTACGCGCGCCCCTTTGCCAATCCGGGCAACCAGCCGGTTGTCGCGCTCGTCATCGGCGGGCTCGGCATCAATGCCACACACACGAAAGCCGCGATCAACGAGCTTCCGCCTGAAGTGACGTTGTCTTTCGCGCCGGACGCCGGGAACCTCCAATATTGGGTCAATCAAGCGCGCGAGAAGGGCCATGAAGTCCTGATCGAAGTGCCGATGGAGGCATTTGAGTACGGGCGTATGAAGATGCACCCGCAGACGCTGTTGGCAAATGATGATGGTACGCGAAATATTCCGCGGCTTGAGCGTTTGCTCAGCCGTGCAAGCGGCTATTTCGGCATTATCAACTATCAGGGTGCCAAGTTTGCAGAAGACACAGGCGCGGTGAACTCGGTTCTGGACATTCTCAAGGATCGCGGTGTCGCGCTGATAGAAGATGGCAGCTTCTCTGGTGGTGCATTTGACACGGCAGCTGGCCAGACGAATCTGAAATATGCGCGTGCAACCAGCACGATCGACGCCAAAATGAACGCGGATGATATCCGCAATGAGTTGCTTGGTCTGGAAACACTGGCCAAGGAAAGCGGCGGTTCGATGGGGGCAGGGTATGCCTACCCGCTAACCATCGAGATCGCGAAGGATTGGACGAAGGATCTGCAGAATCGCGGCGTTCTTCTTGCCCCTGTCTCAGCGCTGACCGCTGAAAAGTCTGCAGAAAATGACGCGCTGCAGCCGGTGAAGACTGGAAGCCTGATGCAGGCTCCGCTAAACCCTGAAGGGTGAGCGTAACAATACCTGATCCAGACCTGTATCGGCCGAATGTCGGCCTCGCCGTGTTTTCAAAGGCGGGGCATGTTTTCATTGGCCGCAGGATAAATGGCCGTGGGGCTTTCCAATGGCAGATGCCGCAGGGCGGGATCGACAAGGGCGAAACACCGCTTGTTGGGGCGCTACGAGAACTCGAAGAAGAAGTCGGAATTCCCGACAAGCTCGTAGACGTTCTCGAAGAGACATCCGACTGGCTCTACTATGACTTTCCACATGACGTGAAAAAGCGCTTGCCGGGGCCTTATATCGGGCAGCGGCAGAAATGGTTCGCGTTGCGCTTCAAGGGCTCTGACAGTGATGTGCGCCTGGACCGGCACACGCCGGAATTCGATGCATGGCGCTGGGCACGTCTTGAGGAAGTTCCGTCCATGGTCGTACCTTTCAAGCGGATGGTGTACTCCGAAGTGGCCGAACGGTTTCGGACCTGGTGCGAACCGGTTCCGGGTCACAAGGAAACCCAAGGCTAGAGACCAGCAGACCTGAAGGGCGCCCTGATGACAAAATCCCTGTTGATGATCCATGGTATCGGGTGCGGCGGAGAGATTTGGGATCGCATGCGGCCCGGCTTTGAGGCGGCTGGCTGGCTCTGCGAAGCGCCAACCCTTTTTCCGGAACGCCGCGTTCCCGAGAACCCACCTGAATCGCTCGCGGAACTTGGCCTGGATGATTATGTCTCGGCAATGGCTGACAAAGCGCGCGCGATGGCGGACGAGACGGGTGCGCCGCCCGCGGTAATTGGCCATTCGATGGGCGGTCTCATTGCGCAGTGCCTGGCAGAGGAGGGGCTTGTCAGTCAGGCGGTGTTCCTTACGCCTGCGCAGCCCAAGGATTGCGCTGTGGTGACGCTGTCGGTTGCGTATACTTTCCTGAATATCCTGATCGGACGTGACCGCACCAAGGGGTACAAGATTTGGCAGTCAGGCTTCCGGTATGGCGTGCTCAACAAGGTTGCGCGTCGTCGGCATGCGGAAATCTATGCAAGTGCCCTGTATGACTCGGGCAAGGTTTATGGCGACATATCCGATGGCATTGAGATTGACGAATCCCTGATCAAGATTCCTACACTGACCATCGCGGCAGGAGCTGACCGCGCCACGCCTGCCAAGGGAGTTCGGAAGGTCGGCGAGAAATACGCCAAGAGCCCCGTCGCCGGAGACTTCCTGGAGTACAAGGATAACGCGCACTGGATCGTTGATGAGCCGGGCACGGACAAGGTTGTGGCCGATATTGTCGGTTGGCTGGAGCGGGCTAGGCTTCAAGAGGCCCCATAAAGAAAAGCCCCAACCATCCGGTCAGGGCTTTCCTGTTTCGATGAAGATGCGGCTCAGCCCTTGCCAGCCATGCGCAGGAAGCGGTTGCGCAGGTCTGCATCAGATTTGAACACGCCCGTGAATTGCGTGGTGATCGTGCTGACATCCTTGTGGTGAACGCCGCGCGTGGACATGCATTCGTGGACGGCATCAATCAGGACAGCCGTGCCCATAGGGGCCAGGCTTTCGGTGATCGCATCACAGATTTGCGCTGTCATGGTTTCCTGTGTCTGCAGGCGTTTGGAAAAGATCTCCACGACACGTGCCAGTTTGGAAATACCCACAACGGCTGCCGATGGCATGTAAGCCACGTAAGCCTTGCCGAGGAAAGGCGCCATGTGGTGTTCGCAATGGCTTTCCACGTCAATGCTGCGCAGCATGACGATGTCGTCATAGCCCTGCACGTCTTCAAAGGTGCGTGACAGGTACTTTACCGGGTCTTCGTCATAGCCGGAGAACCATTCCTTGTAGGCATTGACCACGCGTTTTGGCGTATCAAGCAGGCCTTCTCGCTGTGGATCGTCGCCAGCCCATGCAATGAGCGTGCGAACGGCCTCTTCAGCTTCCTGAACGGTGGGGCGCTTCACAGGCTCAGCGCGTGCCTTGTCTTTATTGGGAGTGATGGCGTCCATTGCCATGATTGAAGTTTCCTTCGACTGAGGGACGGGGGTCGAGCCGAGGCTTGGTCTGGGAAAGCGCGTTCATCTTGCTCCCCTGCCCGGACTTAACGCCCGCCCGGAGTTGATACCCTCAGGGCGATATGAGGAACATAAGGGCGTGAATGCCCTGTTTCCAGCCCTTTCTACGGTGACGTTGCGCCAGTGGATGAGTCATTTCTTGGCTTTTTTGTACGTCAATGATACTGGCTCGCGGATGAAAACGATCCGATTTCACCGCTGTTCTGCCTGCTGCTGTTGCTGTTGACGCCTCAACGCGCCATTAGGGCTGGCCATATATTCCCGAAGCCAGCGCATTCCTCAGACTTTCGAAATCGAGCCATAAGACCATGACAATCCGCCTTTATGACACCGCCGCGCGTGAAAAGCGCGTATTCGAGCCGCAGGATCCGGCCCGGGTCACGATGTATGTCTGCGGGCCAACCGTCTACAACTACGCCCATATCGGCAATGCGCGCCCGCCCATCGTATTTGACACGCTGCGGCGTCTGCTGATGCGGGTGTATGGTGAGGAAGCTGTCGTCTATGCACGCAACATCACCGACATCGAAGACAAGATCATCAAGGCGAGCCAGGAGAGCGGTCAGCCGATTGCGGAGATCACCCGGAAATTCGCGGACATCTACAATGCTGACACGACGGCGCTGAACGTTCTGCCTCCGAGCATCGAGCCGTGGGCGACGCAGCATGTCGGCGAGATGATCGACATGATCGAAAAGCTTGTTCGCAAGGGCTATGCCTATGTCGGCAAGGAAGGCGTCTGGTTCTCCGTCAAGACCATGTCCGACTATGGCAAGCTGTCAGGTCGCAAGCTGGAAGACAATGAAGCCGGCGCGCGGGTTGCGGTCGATGCGGACAAGCGCGATCCGGCAGATTTTGCCCTCTGGAAGTTCGCCAAGCCCGGCGAGCCGGAAGACGCGATCTGGGATAGCCCGTGGGGCAGGGGACGCCCCGGCTGGCATATCGAATGCTCGGCCATGGCCGCGAAACATCTTGGCAAGACGATCGACATTCATGGCGGCGGGATTGATTTGCAATTCCCTCATCATGAGAACGAGATTGCCCAATCCGAATGTGCGCACGGCGAGGTGATGGCGAATTACTGGTTGCACAATGGCTTCCTCGACATGGGCGGCGAGAAGATGTCGAAGTCTCTCGGCAATGTCGTCCTGGTTCACGACCTGCTCCAGAAATGGCCGGGCGAGGTGCTGCGCTTGGCGATGTTGAGCGGGCATTATCGCGCGCCCCTGGATTGGACCGAAGACCTGCTGAAGCAGGCAAAGACGACACTCGACCGCATCTATGGCGCACTTCGCCGGGTCTGGGCCGCTGAAGGCGGAGAGATCGATGACCGCGGCGTGTTTGATGCGCTGTGTGATGACCTGAATACGCCGGAGGCGTTAGCGTCCCTTTCCCGTCTGGCAGGGGAAGCGAACACTGCTGCCGACAAAGGCGATGTTGACGCCATGGCGACAGCGCGCGCCAACCTGCTGGATGCAGGGGCTTTTCTCGGCCTGCTGACGATGACGCCGGCAAGCTGGGAACAGGGCGGCGATGATGACGACAAGGCGCGAATTGATGCGCTTGTTCAGGCCCGGATTGATGCTCGCGCGGCAAAGGATTGGGCAGAGGCAGATCGCATTCGCGATGAACTTGCTGCCGAAGGTATCGAGATCATGGATGGGGCAGGCGGCTCGACCTGGAGACGGGCCTGACAGCGTTGCCCATGACGGAAGCTTTATTTGACCTTAAGCGCGCCGTTCGGTCTGGTGCGGACCGGGCCTGAGCGTCCCGATTTCAATGCAAGACACACTTCGCCGCCTGATGGGCCTTCTGGTCATCATCAGGCGGCTTTTTTCGTCACAGCTGCAATGGCTTGCAAGAGGGGCGACCCAGAGCCATGTTCCGGGTGATGAGCGAGCTATATCACAATCGGGTTTTGGAACTGGCAGCAGGCATCCCGCATGTCGGCGACCTAGAGTCGCCGGACGGGTCCGTGCTGAAAGTGTCCCGCGTTTGCGGATCGACCGTGAAAGTGGACCTGACACTGGACGAGGCAGGCGAGCGCGTGACCGCAATTGCTGTAGATCCCAAGGCTTGCGCGCTGGGGCAAGCCGCGACGTCGATCCTGGCCGAACATGCCGTTGGCGCGACGATTGAAGAAATCATCGCGGCGCGCGATGCGCTGAAAGACATGTTGAAAGACAATGGCCCCCCACCGGAAGGCCGGTTCTGGGAGCTGCGCCATCTTGAGCCCGTGGCGGACTATCCACCGCGGCACACATCGACCCTGCTGGCATTTGAGGCGGCTGTCGCGGCCATCGATGAGGCACTCGCCAGTCGCGGATTGTCGCGAGCGGCAGTGAATTGAGATGGCCGGGCTGAGGCGGCACGCGGCGGAGAGCCTGCTTTGGCTCTACAAACACGGGCCGAGCCAGATTTTCTATGCCTTCGGCGCACGTTGCCAGCACACACCGACTTGCAGCGAATATGGCGCTGAATGTGTTGCGCGTTTCGGTTGGTGGCCGGGCATCTGGATGGCGCTGGCGCGGTTTATCCGGTGCAGGCCGGGGGGAAGCCTCGGAAGAGACCCCGTACCTGAACCCCTGCCGAAAGTGCCATTCTGGCAGCCCTGGCGATATGGAGAGTGGTCAGCCGGGAAGGTGATGGCGCGAATTGAAAAGCGGAACGCAACGTGCCATAGGGACCTCAATGAGTGATATTCGTTTCTTCTTCGGCCCTGTTGGCCTGACCACACGAACTCGCCGGGGTGCCTGACGCGCCCTTGGCCGCGCTGCTGCGCGCCCGCATCACGCACCCGTAAAACAGCCCGAAATGAACCCCGGACTCTGGTTCCGGCCTGCCAGACTGCACGTTCAATGTGTATGGGGTGGGAAATCTGGTGAAGTCGCGTTAAGCAGTCGCCGGATAAAGGGCCAGACCGGAACCGAATTTGCCGCGCTGCCTGCAGCGCCGATATGCACGAAAAGACTGAACCATGATCAAAGTTTCCCTGCCAGACGGCTCCGTTCGAGAATATGAAGACGGTGCGTCTCCGTTCGATGTCGCCAAATCGATTTCCAACTCCCTTGCAAAGAAAGCGCTCGCCGCGCGAGTGGATGGCGAATTGAGAGATCTGATGCGCCCGCTTGAGGGGGATGTCAGCATTGAGATTGTCACGGCGAATGATGCCGATGGGCTTGAACTGATCCGTCATGACGCGGCGCATGTGCTCGCCCAGGCGGTGCAGGAACTCTATCCCGATGCACAGGTCACGATCGGACCGGTGATCGATGATGGCTTTTATTACGACTTTGCCCGCGAAGAGCCTTTCTCCACGGAAGACTTCGAAAAGATCGAGAGGAAGATGCGCGAGATTGTCGACGCAGACTATCCGATCATCCGCGAAGTCTGGGCGAAGGAAGATGCCATCGAGACGTTCAAGAAGATCGGCGAAGACTACAAGGCTCAGATCATCGACGACATCATCCCGCCGGGCGAACCGATCACGGTCTACAAGCAGGGCGAGTGGTTTGATCTGTGCCGGGGGCCGCATCTGCCATCGACGGGCAAATTGCCAAAAGCCTTCAAACTGATGAAGTTGGCGGGTGCGTACTGGCGCGGGGACTCGAAGAACGAGATGCTGCAGCGCATGTACGGCACGGCCTGGGCGAACGAGAAAGACCTGAAAGCGCATCTCACGCGTCTGGAAGAGGCCGAGAAGCGCGACCACCGCAAGCTGGCCACGCAGCTGGACCTGTTCCATCTCGATGGCCTCGCTGCGGCGGGCTCCATCTTCTGGCATCCGAAAGGGTATCAGATCTGGCGTCAGATTGAATCCTACATGCGTCGCCGCCTCGATGCGGCAGGCTATGAAGAGATCAAGACGCCGCAGCTGATGGACTCCGTTCAGTGGGAGAAATCCGGTCACTGGGGCAAGTATCGCGAGAACATGTTCATCGTTCCGGATTTCATTCCGGAAGGGGATGAAGGCGTTGAAATCTCCGTGCCGGAAGATGCCAAGCTGATGGCGCTGAAGCCAATGAACTGCCCGGCGCATGTCGAAGTGTTCAAGCAGGGCCAGAAATCCTATCGTGACCTGCCGCTTCGCCTTGCAGAATTCGGATGCTGTCACCGCAACGAGCCGCATGGCGCGCTGCACGGCATCATGCGCGTTCGTCAGTTCACGCAGGACGATGCGCATATCTTCTGCCGTGAGGACCAGATCGTCGAGGAGTCGATCAAGTTCTGTCGCCTCTTGGAAAGTGTTTATCGTGACTTCGGCTTTGAAGACATTGCGGTGAAACTGTCCACGCGTCCGGATGTGCGTGCCGGCAGTGACGAGACGTGGGACCGGGCCGAGAAAGGCCTTCAGGAGGCGGTCGATGCGGCGGGCCTGCCATGTGAGATCATGCCGGGCGAGGGGGCATTCTATGGTCCAAAGCTGGAATTCCAACTGACGGATGCGATTGGCCGCGTCTGGCAGTGTGGCACGCTGCAGCTTGACTATGTGCTGCCTGAGCGTCTCGGCGCAGAGTACACAGCGCCGGATGGATCGAAACAGCGCCCCGTCATGCTGCATCGCGCGATCCTGGGATCGATGGAACGGTTCATCGGTATCCTGATCGAAGAGTTTTCAGGTGCGTTCCCGCTCTGGCTATCGCCAGTGCAGGTCGTGGTTGCGGCCATCACGGACGCGGCCAACGATTATGCCGAAGAGGCCGCCGAGGCCCTGCGGAAGGCTGGGCTGCGTGTCGAGACGGATCTTCGCAATGAGAAGATCAACTACAAGGTCCGCGAGCACTCCGTTCAGAAGGTCCCGATCATCGCGGTCGTCGGCGGACGTGAAGCGGAAGATCGTACGCTCGCGCTTCGCCGCCTGGGCAGCAATGGTCAGCAGATGATCTCTCTGGATGATGCATGTGTAGACCTCGCGCAGGAAGCGCTGGCGCCTGACCTGAAGGTCAGCAGCGCCGAATAGACAGGTGACAGGCCGGGCAGATCAGGAAAAGATGCGTGGCATGAGTTACGCACCTTTTCTTGCTGCGGCATTCCTGTTGTGGCCGATTACCAGCATGGCGGGCACGCAGGGCAATCCACTCTTGCTTGGTCTTGCGGCTGTTCCTGTACTGTTTATTGCACGACCCGGAGTTCGGCCGAAGGCGTATGTCCTGGCGGCACTCGCATTCATTGCCTGGGCCGTGATAACCGAATTCTGGTCTCCCGGGTCGAGAGGAATCATCAGCGGCAGTCTCTTCGGAGGTGACCTGGCGATTCGGTCAGCCGGATTGCGACTCGCACTCGTCCTCGCATTCGCAGTTTTACTGGTGGGCGGTCTGCTTAAAACTCAGGAGGGGCGCGCTCAGGTGTCGTCCCGTATCATGCTGGGAAGCGTTTCGATTCACGGTGTCATGGTCTGGCTCAGCCCTTTCCTGGCGGCATCTGTCATTCCGTTTTTCTATGGTCACGATCCTGCGCAGTATCCGAGTGGGTTCCAGAATCTGGACCGGGGTGCCAATGCGTTCGCACTCGTGTTGCCCGTGCTCGCTGCATATCTGGGAACGCGGGCGGGTCTGGCCTGGAAGGCGCTCGCGCTTGTCGCTGTTTTGGCGAGCGTCGCCAGTTTTGCTTTGCTCGGAGTATCCGCTGCCATGTTTGGCGCGATCTTGATGTTGGTCGCATTTCTGGTGGTGCGCGTGTTCCCGAAATATGGATTGCGCGGCTTGTTCACCTTCGCCGCTGCCTATCTCCTGAGTGCACCGCTCTTGATCGGCGGATTGCTGGGCTTGGTAAAGGCAGCCGGGATCAATCTGCCGGGCTCCTTCCAGTCGCGCGCCTGGTCTTGGGAGGTTGTGATCGGAAAGATCGGAGAGGCGCCGCTGCAGGGGCATGGAATTGAGGCCTCGAAAACGTGGCAGGAGACCTATGCGGAGTATCCTGACTGGATGGCGCAGCTGCCGGACTTCTGGGCCTATTATCCCGTGGTGCCCGGACACCCTCACAATATGGCCTTGCAGATATGGGCGGAGACCGGATTGATCGGTGCGGCGCTTGCATCGCTGGCAATCCTGCTTCTTGGATGGACACTTCCCCTGGGCGACAGGTTGAGGGTTGATGTGCGCTATGCGACGGCGGGAATGCTCGCAGCGGCGCTGTGTCTTTTCAGCTTCTCCTACAGTGTCTGGAACGAAGCGTTCTGGGCGACTTTGGCGCTGGCCGTCGGCGCGCTCTTTCTTCTGTCACGGCGGGTACGGGAATCGCTTGCATGACCCTTCCAACAATTACGGCGATCGTGGTGAGCTATCACACCGGGCCGCGCCTTCACGAATGTCTGTATGCCCTGAAATCCGATCCGGACGTCTCCGAAATTGTTGTCGTGGACAACGGCAACCCAGTTGGTGAGCAGGAGTGGATTGATCGGTTCGTGGCAAAGTCTGACAAGGTTCATTTGGTCAGGGACGGGACCAATCCCGGCTTTGGCGCTGGCGTGAACAAGGGCGCCGCCGGCGCGCTTGGCAGGTTGTTGCTTGTGATCAATCCTGATGCCGTTCTCAGGCGCGGGTCATTGGCGCGCATGGTGGGCGCGATGGACCAGCGCGCTGAGCCCGTTCTGGTTGGCGGCAAGATATTCGATATTCATGGCCGGGAGGAACGCGGTGGCCGGCGCAATACGCTGACGCTTGCCCGTGCGATGGGGTTTGGGAAATGGACATTGGAAAACGACCCGCCTCCAAGAGAATCCATCGAAGTCGGGGCGGTTTCCGGTGCGTTCTTCATGATCGACCGTCAGGCATTTCGCAGCATGGGCGGCTTCGATGAAGACTATTTCCTGCATGTCGAAGACGTTGATCTCTGCCGCCGCGTGATCGAGATGGGCGGAAGCGTTGTGTATCAACCGCATGCAAGCGCGCTGCACTATGGTTCGACTTCGGATGTTCCATCTGATGCGGTTCTCGAACACAAGGCGCAGAGCCTGTCCCGCTATTTTCGCAAGTTTGCCAGGAGCCGGAGCGAGCGCTGGCTTGTAGCGATCCTGTCTCCGTTGATGAAACAAGCGCTAAAAATGCGTGGCTAGATGACCGGGCGCCACTGGTCTGGTGCGAGTTCGAAGCCTCCGAAATGAAAAGCGGGTGCGACGATGCAGGAAACAAGCGTCCACGCGCCAAGGGTTTCTGCTGTCTGCCAATAGTTTGCCGGAACGATTCCTTGAGGGGACTGGCCAGCGCGCAAATCCGGACCGAGGGTCATGGCGCGTGCCTCTTGTCCATCGGGTGGTGACAGGGTCAGGGACAGCGGACCGCCTGCATGCCACAGCCAGAATTCGTCTGCATCAACCCGATGCCACGCAGAGACTTCATCTGCCTGCAGCAGGAAATAGATCATTGTTGATGCGGCACGTTCCCCGTTGAGGGCAGGGGCGCGATAGGTTTCGCTGTAATGACCGCCTTCCGGATGCTTCCTCAGGCCCAGCATTCGAATGATCTCGTTTGCGCCGAGGTCGCCGGAAATGGCGGGCATCAGAAGCGGTCCTTTCGGGTCCGGATCTCCGCAAAGGTGTCAACTGTATTGCCCGGATGGCCCATGGCGCTTTGCAGCGCGGGATCATCGGCGCGCAGGAATGGATTTGTCGCAAGTTCCTTGTCGAGCCGAGTCGGTACAGTCGGCAGGTCGCGTGACCGGCGATCATCGATCCATCGAATATAATCCGCCAGATCGGTATTGTCCGGATCGATGGTCTCTGCGAACCGGGCATTTGCCTGAGTGTATTCATGTGCGCAGTACAATTGCGTCTCTGGCGGCAGGGATTTCAGCTTGGACAGGCTGTCCCACATCATTTCCATCGTCCCTTCGAACACGCGGCCACAGCCAAGTGCGAAAACGGAATCGCCGACAAAGGCAGTGTTCTGCTCTGCAAAGTGAAACGCGATATGTCCAAGTGTGTGGCCGGGCACATCCAGAACGACTGCTGTCGCGCGGCCAAGCTCAACGCGGTCGCCTTCCGACAATTGCACATCGATACCGGGAATTTTCTCGGCTTCGCCGGCGGGTCCGTAAATCGTGCAGTCGGTTGCGTCCTTGATCTTCAGATTGCCGCCGGCATGGTCCGGATGCCAATGCGTGTTCAGGATGTGGCTGATTGACCAGCCCATTCGATCCGCTTCTGCCAGGTATTTGTCGGCATCGGGCGTGTCGATGGCGGCGGTTTGTCCTGACCAGGCTTCATGCACGAGATAGCCGTAATTATCGTTCAGGCAGGGAAATTTGTGTATGTCGAGGGTGATCTTCGTCATCAGTGTCTCCAGCAGACCAGACTAGCACAGGGCCGTTCATGCGTCAGGATGCCGTCACTTTGCAACGTTTCTATGCCTCCGCCCTCGGTTTGGCGGCGGCGAGGATACTATCGGGCAAGCTGACTGACCTCTGGGGAGATGCGAGGGGACTGTCGCTACTCGGGCTTGGATACGCCATTCCGGTGCTGGAGGCTTTCGGTGGAACGCCCAGCCGCAGCGTTGCGGGGGTTCCGCTCGATCATGGGCCTGTGAATTGGAACCCGTTCGGCAGGGGAAACGCCACGGTTTCAGTCGGTGATGAACGATTGCCTTTCCCGGATGGCATGTTCGATCGCGTCATCGTGCTCCACGGATTGGAGGAGTCCGGCAATCCGCGCGCCTATCTGCGTGAGATCTGGCGCGTCACCGCCCCTGAAGGGCGTATCGTGCTGGCGGCGTCCAATCGGTCGGGTCTCTGGTCGCGTGCGACGCGGACGCCTTTCGGACAGGGCAGGCCGTGGACCAGGGCGCAGTTGATGAATTTGCTGTCCATCGGCCTGTTTCAGGTTACCGCCTCCAGCAGCGCGCTTTACATGCCGCCTGTGGCCACGCCGCTGGTCACGACCGCCGCAGAAGGTTGGGAAGTGATGGGGCGAATGCTTGCGCCGGGGCTGGGCGGTGTGGTGCTCGTGGAGGCTGTAAAACGCCTTTATGCCTCTCCAGGAGGCGGTGCGGAGGCACCTGTGACCGGAAAAGTGCGTTTGACGCGGCCTGCGACAACCAATGGTCGCGAAAGACATTGACGCCCCAACCGGGCGCTCTGTACTTTAGAAAGACCTAATAGGCATTACAGATCAAAGGATTGAGCGCCATGAAACTCGTAACCGCCATCTTCAAACCAAGCCGGCTGGATGCGGTCATCGATGCGCTGTCCGAAGCGGGCGCAACCGGTCTGACCGTCTCCGAAGTGCGTGGCTATGGTCGCCAGTTGGGCAAGACGGAAGTCTATCGCGGCGCTGAGTATGAAGTGCGCCTGCTGCCAAAAGTGAAAGTGGAGGTCGCATGTCCCGCGGCATCTGCTGAACGCTATGCAGAGGCGATCACGCAGGCGGCGAATACCGGCACGATCGGCGATGGCAAGATCTTCATCTACGATCTCGACAGCATCATCCGGATTCGTACCGGCGAGCGCGATGAACAGGCTGTTTCCGGCTAGTCTTCGCTGCCGGGTTTGAAGCTTGCCTCTTCCGCGCCGTGATGGAGCTGGAGGTTCAGCAGCACACCTTTTGCGACCGGGAGCAACCAGAGCGACAGTCCCACAACGGCTGCACACAGCACGATGAACGCAATGATCATCGGCACCAATGGCAATGGGCTCATCGGCAGCAGGAACAGGAATGGTGCGAGCAGCAACAGCACGCCAAACCCGACGAAAAAGGCGGGTCCGTCCGCCGTATCGGCTGATGACATGTCCCGCCCGCAAACCGGGCATGTCTCGTGCAGTTTGAGGTAGGAGCTGTACAGCTTGCCCTCACCACACTGGCCGCAGCGTTGTCGAATTCCGGATAGGATGGGGGAGGGTTGGCTCATCTGTCGATACCTTTGCTCGGTGTCGTATCGCGTTGCTTCGTGTCGTCATTTGTCGCGATATGTTGCGTTCTGTCGCTCAAATGTAAGTGTGATGTCGCGGCTGTCATCTGCGGTAGATGGTTGCAGGGACATCAGACCTTGACCAATCGCGCCGCATTCCGCACCAGAGCGAGCGAAATCTGACTGCAGGAACTCCATGACCAACCCCGTCTTTGAAAAGATCGCCATCATCGGCGCCGGCCTGATCGGCGCGTCCATTGCCCGGGCGACCCGCGCCTACGGGGCAGCGGAGACGGTCAGCCTGTATGACGCCGATCTGGATGTGCGCCAGCGTGCGGCCGCGATTGATCTCGGCAAAATCGCAGACGATCTGGCAACAGCGGTCGCGGATGCCGATTGCGTTATCCTGTGTGTGCCGGTTGGCGCGCTGAAAGCCGTTGCCGCTGAAACCGTTCCGCTGATGAAAGCCGGCGCGATCCTGACGGATGTCGGTTCGGTGAAGGGACAGGCTGCGGACGCGTTGGCCGCGGCGGCGGACGGGCGCGTTCACATAATTCCCGGTCACCCGATTGCAGGTACTGAGCAATCCGGGCCGGAAGCGGGCTTTGAGACCCTGTTCCGGAATGCCTGGCACATTCTGACCCCTCTCAAGGTAGACGGCGAGGAGTATGCCGAGGCGGTGTCTCGCCTCGAATCCTTCTGGACGCAGCTTGGCGCGACGGTCGAGACGATGGATGCCGCGCGGCATGACCGCGTTCTGGCGATCACGTCTCACCTGCCGCATCTGATTGCCTTCAACATCGTGGCGACAGCCTTCGACATGGAGACGGTGGAGCAGGGCGAAGTGGTGAAATACTCCGCCGGTGGTTTCCGGGATTTCACGCGTATTGCTGCCTCCGACCCGGTCATGTGGCGCGATGTGTTCCTCAATAACAAGGATGCCGTGCTGGAGTGTCTGGGCCGATTTTCTGAAGACCTGGCCGCGCTGCAACGGGCCATTCGCTGGGGCGACGGCGAGACGCTGTTCAATGAATTCACGCGGGCGCGCTCAATCCGGAAAGCCATCATTGATGCCGGCCAGGATTCCGGCGCGGTGAACTTCGGGCGCAACCAGCGCAAGGGAGACGGAGATGAAAAAGCTTGAGCTGACCGAAGAACGGCGCGTGACCTTGCGCGGGCATTTGCAAACCCTGTTTGCCACTGAGTTCGACGAACGGCTGAGCGATTTCCGCGCCGACGACATTATTGACCTGATGATCAAAACCCTTGGCCCGGCTGTCTACAATCAGGCCGTGGCCGATGTTCGGGCCCATTTGCAGGGAAAGCTGGACGATCTGGACGGTGAAGTCTGGGTCGAAGACAGCCACTGACACAGGTTTCACGCGCTTGTGTGTAGTGCGCGACTGAACCATGCGGCATGGTCCCGCGTATGAAACGCATGACCCAAACGCTTTCCCGCCGCGCGTTGCTCCTCACCGGGGCCGCCTCGCTAGGCCTTGCCGCCTGTTCCATCAATTCGACTTCTGAAGCGGCGGATGCCGAGAACGAGAACAATGAGGATCGCTATGCGGACTCAAAATGGCGGCAGCTGACCGAAGATGACTGGAAAGCGCGCCTCAGCGCGGCGGCCTATGGCGTGATGCGCAAGGAAGGCACGGAGCGGCCATTCACGTCTGACCTGAACAATGAGGCCCGAACCGGCACTTATCATTGTGCGGGCTGTGACCTGCCGCTGTTTTCATCGGATACAAAGTTTGATTCCGGCACAGGCTGGCCAAGCTTCTTCGATGTGTTGCCCGGCGCGATGGGGACCAAGCCTGACCGCAAACTTATCTATGTACGGACAGAATATCACTGCGCCAGATGCCTCAGTCATCAGGGCCATGTCTTCGAGGATGGCCCGGCGCCGACCGGCCTGAGATATTGCAACAATGGCGTTGCGCTGACCTTCAGACCGGCCTGACCGAAACCTATTCGATGATTTCCATGCCTTCGGGAATGATGAAAGGCGCGGTGGCCACCTCGACGCCCCCGGTTTCGATCACTTCGCCTGGCCCGCCTTCACGGCGCTCATAGGCCTCTGCCAGAGACAGATAGGGCGGGACATGGATCCAGCCTGAATTGGCATCATTCTGCGTGATCTCGAAGTGCAGGTGGAACGTGGTCGGAGTGCCTCCAAAATCGTTGGAGACATATCCAATGTGCTGGCCTGCGGTGACGGGGTCACCGGCCTTCACCTCCAGCTTGCTCATGTTCATGTGCATGTATTTGTAGATCCGGCCGCCCGCGCGCAGATTCACGCTATAGGTGCCAACATGAGAGATGATGCCGTCCTCCACAGCGACCACCTTGTGCAGGGCACGGTCCGCCGCTGATGTGCGGCGCAGCGTATTGCAATCCGCCGCTGTGCCGACACGAATGTCCTGCCCCTGATGAACCTTTGGAAGAGGGCAGTAGGGAGAGGTGCGATTGGCCGAGCGGACTTCGCAGAAATTATCTCGCCACGGATAAGTGTAATTGCGCGCATCGCATTGGTCGCCGCCTGCAACGCCGCCGCCAAAGCTGAACACTTGTGACTGAAGATAGGCCGGCGCATCCGCAATCGGGAAAACAATGTCGGGCGCATAGGCAATCTGGTCAGGCGAGCCCTGACCGGAGCCGGGCAGCAGTGCGCCGGCTTCGAAATAGCTGAAAGTGGGCTCGACAGGGTCCGGAAGGCTGGCTGTGTCGTCGCCACCATCATTCGCTGGCGTATCCGTATCGCCCGGCGTGTCCGGAGCCTGGGTGTCATCTGAGCCTGCATCGTCATCAGATGGGGGATTGGTGTCGGTATCGTCGCCAGTGTCCAGATCAGTGTCGATGTCTGTGTTCGGAACGGTGTCTGTGTCGTCAGGATTGTTTGTATCCGCATCCGGCTCGCCGTCGGTGGTGTCGTCCGCGGCGGGCGTGTCGGCGTCGTCTGCGGGTGCATCTGCGTCTGTATCAGTTGCCGCATCCGTATCGTCAGGAAGGTCGTCGCTTCCATCGTCTGGCTCTGCCGGATCATCCGTTACGGCATCAGTGGGCATATCCGGCCCGGCATCTACATCGCCGTCATCTGTGCCGGTGTCTCCACCCGTACCGTATGGATCATCCACGGGGGCAGAGGGCGGTGGCGGCCCCGGAGCGCCCGGCGGAACAGCCGGGCCAGTGTCCGGCGTTTCCGGGCTTGGCCCGCCATCCCCCGGAAATCTCACAAAGTCGCATGCGGCGAGCATCAGAGCGGTGCTCGCCAGTAGCAGCAATCTCGTTGGTTTCATCAACGCGTCCCCGCAATTACCAGCTTGTTGGTGACCTCCAGAGCTTCCTGCTCGGAGATACACTCGGCTTCACTTGTTGGCAGCGCCTTACACTCGAACTCGACGAGATAGTCAGCGCCATAACGTGAGAAGGAAACCTGGGCGCCGGTCATTGTAGACGTATAGGTCAGCACCGGTTCGGCCTCGTCTTCCGGGCGCGCATCGGCGCCGATCACTTCATTTGTTCCGTTTACGACGATGTCATAGTCGATGCCCGGATAGGCCGCGAAATAGCCATCGCTCATGGGCTGGAAGCGCACACCGCCCTCAGCGCCCTGAGGCACGACGATGCCGGTCGGCAGCAGGACCGGAACGGGCGGGGCGTTGCTGCCGGATGCGACCTGGAATCCGGTTTCGCTGTCTTCACTGGAGCGCGCGGCCATGTCGGCGCGGGCGGCTTCCCAGTCAATCGTAGCCGTGCTGGCCGTCATCACCGGGCGTTCCGCTTCGGTAGGCATCTCGACCTGCGCTTCTTCCTCGGGGGCAGGGGGGGCAGTGATTTCGACCGGTTCAGGCTCATCGGGGGATCTCGCGATCAGAAAATCGCAGGCCGTCAGGGAAACGGCGCATGCGGAAGCGATCAGGATCGTGCGGGTAGCAGTCATTTGCGTTTGTCCTCTCCGGGATGGGCAACAAAGTCCGGGTCTGCATAGGCAACCCCGTCGATCGACAGAATCCTTGTACGGATTTCCTCGATCCGGCCGCGCGTGGCATCGACCCCGGCGGGCAGCGTATAGGCAAGGCTGATCTCTCCGGAATAGCTCGCGCCGACGAGCTTGAACTCCTTCAGCGCCGGAATGTCTGCAGCGAGATCATCAAAGGCGGACAGCGCCGTGTCGCGGTCGCGCTTGTAGTTGCGGCAGATCGTGTCGATCTCCGGCCGCCCTTTGAGGCGAACGATGAACGTAACCTCTGCGGGGCCAGATGCGGCCGGGGCGTCTTTGGATGTGGAGGCCGCCTGAACCTGTTCCACGCCGACACTTCCGATTGGGGGGCGGGGATCCGTCTTTGGCGCCTCTACGGGAGAGACGACGCTGCCCTGCTGAATGGCCGGTTGCGGCGTATCCGGATCATCATTTGCCACGAAGACCAGGCCCACCGCGCTCCCCAACAGGGCGATTCCGGCAATGCCGAGGGGGCCGCCGACATGTATGGGGGAGGGGCGGCGCTTTGACATTACTCGCCGCCGCTACTCATCTTTTCCGGCACCAGCGCCAGGTCCAACAGGCCCTGACCGCACGGGCGTGAACACATGCCCTCGCTGCCTTCAATCGGCGTGGTGCCCGGATAGAGCGCGCAGGAGCCGGAGCATTGTTGCGCAGAGCGGGGCGACACAGCCGCCAGCAGAGTCGCCTTCAACTCGTCCGGCGTCGCGTCCGGGTCGCGGGCCTTTAACAGGGCGAGCGCGGCAGAGACATGCGGCGCTGCCATCGATGTGCCCTGTTCGAAGGCGTAGTAGCAATCTTCAACAGCATCGCCCGTCAGCGGGTCATAGCAATTGGTTGCGGCCTTGGTGGACAGCACGCCGTCCGGGCGACCATCGCCATTGTCATCACGCGTCAGATCCCCACCCGGTGCCAGAATGTCGACTTCCGGACCAAAGTTCGAATAGGGCGCGATCACGCCGCGGGCATCGCCTGCCGCCACTGTGATGACGTTGGCGCAGCCGCCGGGCGCGTAGTATTGCGTGGCGACACGGGCATTGCCCGCAGCGGACACGACGATCACGCCGCGTTCCGTGACGGAGTCGATGGCGTCCTGCAGAGAGGCCGGGCAGAATTCGAACAGGCCGATGGACAGGTTGATCACGTCCGCCGGATTGTCGTTCCAGATCTCGTTGCCTTCTTCATCTTCGGCCGGGATCAGGCCGCCCGCCCAGCGGATGGCATCATTGATGTCAGACAGTCGACCGCCGCATTTGCCGAGTGCACGAACGGGAACGATCTTCACATTCCACGCACCGCCCGCAACGCCGGAGGCATTGTTGGTGGCTGCGGCGCCGATCGTGCCGGCCACATGCGTGCCGTGGAACGTGTCAGCGGCATAGGGCACAGACGGGTCACACAGATCGCCGGGGTCATTCGGGTCGCTGTCACGACCGTCGCCATCATTGCCCATGCGCGGATCCGATACCATGTCCCAGCCCGGCGCGATGTTCGGGGAATCCTTGATGTCCGGGTGTTCCAGCTGCAGGCCGGTATCCACCACCGCAACGACGACGTCTTCAGAGCCTTCCGTTCCCTGACGGGTCCAGAAATCCTGGAAGCTTGAACCGCCAATGGATTCGCCTTCGCCGGAGCCATTGTTCTGGAAGTGCCACTGCAAATCCCAGAGCGGATCATTCGGCGTGATGGAGGCATCGGTGATGACATCTGGCGTCACGCCCGTGCCGGTAGTCGGTGTATCCGGTGTGGGTTTGCGGGCGAACTGGTTCTCGAAAATATAGTCTTTCTCGACATATTCGAATTGTCCGGACTCGCGCAGATCCTTCACGATGCATTCTGTGGCCAGGACCGGGCTCGACTGTACCTGCATCATGTCCGGATTGTCGGGGCACTCCAGCTTGGCATCGACCGCGAGGAAATTCTGCAGCGCGCTGCGCGGGGCACGCTCAGGCGTGAACTGGGTCGGGCTCGCGCCATCCTCGCCAATCTGGATGACCATCTGGCCCTCGCGCGACAGGGCAACTTCGCCGCCCATGCCATATTTTGACAATGTGTCGAGCATGACGGAGTTGGCATCACGCTGCGCGGTGATTGCATCGCGGCTGATGACGGAGCGGCGCGCCAGTTTGCGGGCAGCCTTCTGCTCGATCACCGGAGCGGATTCCAGCGAGCGAGTGTTCAGGGAACGGGTACGCTTGACCGGGGCTGGCTCGTTCGCGGCGGCTTGCTCCAGTTCGCGGGAAGCTTCCTCGATTTTCTGAAGGGTTTGCTCTCTGGCCGCGGGGTCCAGCTTGATTTTCGGCATCACGCGTGCGGGCTGTACCGTCAGGCTGCGTGTGGTGGAGGGCGCTGCGGGTGCGGGCGCTGTGATGGCGTCCATGTCTGCGTCCGGCGCGCTTTCCAGCGCGACCTCTTCCTCGGCGACCTCCTCAAGCGCTTCCGGGTCTTCCAGGAACAATGCGTCGTCTTCGACAACTGCCATCGCCTCGGCGGGCGGAATGTTTTTTGGTTTTGCGATGATGGAGCCAATGGCGAACATCGAGCTGGCGCTGGCCGTTTCGAAATTCATGTCGTTGCGCACTGTGCCGGCGATTGCGCGATCTGCGACGTCGACGGCTTCCAGTGCGTTTGGTGACGATGGCTCGACAATGGTCCGTCCGCTCAGCTGATCCAGGGTCGAATCGGCCAGATCGCGGGCGCGTTCGAGACGCAAATCCTGTTGGTCGCAGGATGACAGGGCGAGCAGGCCCGCCATGGCTGTGCCGAGTGCCAGTCCGGCTGGCTTAGACATCAATTTCCGCAGCATGTGAGATATCCCCGTGCGTTTCCCAAGATACTCCCAGCCTCTTAAGTTAACCCTTTAGCAAGATTATGACGAGGGTGGGGCATTGTCCAACCATAACCCGCTTCCGTGCTGAAGGTCGTGTTGGAATTCGGTTGCCTGCCTGTCCCAACGGCACGCCCGTCATGATGCTGGACATTTTCCGATGACGGGCCGAAGACAGATGACATGAGCGCAGGGCAAATGATTCCTCCAGACATGTCACGGCCAGACCGACGCGGTGCGTTCTTCCTTTTATTCTTCTCTCTCATGGCAATTGGCGCGGGCAATACGATGCTGATCGCAGCAGTCTTGCCACCGCTCACGCGGGAGATCGGACTGCCGGACTGGATGGCCGGCGCGGTGTTTGGTCTTTCGGCGCTGTGTTGGTCGCTGATGTCTCCATTCTGGGGCGGGCGGTCCAATCGGTGGGGCAGGCGGCCCGTCGCGGCGCTTGGCCTTGCGGGCTATGGCGTCTCCATGCTGCTCCTCTTCCTGACAGGACTGCTCACCCTGACAGGTGTGCTGACGGGCACGTTTCTCATGTTTGCCTGCCTTGCCATGTCGCGGTCCATTTTCGGCCTTATCGGTTCCGGCACGAACCCCGCCGCGCAGGCCTATGTTGCAGACCGGACCAGCCAGGCGGAGCGTCAGTCAGAAATCGCCTTCATCACATCCGGCTTCAGCGTCGGCACAGTGATCGGCCCGGCCTTCGCCGCGGCGCTTGTGGCCACGCTGGGCCTGCTCAGCCCATTGCTGCTGACGGCGATCATCGCGTTCACCATGTCGGCCATGATCTGGTTCCGGCTGCCGGAAGATCGCGCACCTGTGACAGATGCCACGCAGATTGAGGAAATACCGGGCGCGCGCGGCCTGTGGCGCTCCGGCCCGGTCTTGCCGTTTCTGATCTTCGCAGTTTGCCTGTCGCTGACGACCGGCGTGCTGACGCAGGTTTTCGTTTTCTCGGTGATGGACAAGCTGGGCGTGTCCGGAAAAGAAGCCGCGCAATTCACCGGGCCTGCCTTCACCGTGGGCGCGCTTGCCGTTCTGCTTGCGCAGCTCGTGCTGATCCCGCGCATGAAACTGAAGAACAAGACGCTGATGTGGGGCGGGTGCCTGCCCTTGTTGGCGGGGGCCTTGCTGATGGTGTTTGCGCAGGACTACGCCAATCTTATCCTCGCCCAATTTTGCATCGGGCTGGGGCAGGGACTGGCTCGGCCGGGCTTTTCCAGCGGCGCGTCACTGGCTGTCTCGCCGCAACTTCAAGGCAATGTGGCCGGACTGGTGATCTCGGCGAACGGCATGGGCTTTATCATCACGCCCTTCTTCGGCCTGTTCGTATATGAGTATGTCCATCCCCAACTGCCCTTCCTGTTCTGCGCAGCCTTGCTGGCCTTCATGATCCTTTATGCGCGGTTCGGGCTGAAGGATGGCGTCGGCGAGCCAGATGAAGACGAGGCCGCCGACGCTCTTTGATCAGTTTGTGCTGGAGGCGACGCCGACAACCGGGCTGCCCATGACCGCGGACAATGCCTGCTTTGTCGGATAGCCGTCTGCGACCAGTCCTTTTGACTTCTGGAAGGCCTGCAGCGCGCCCTTCGTTCTGCGGCCGGGAATACCGTCGACCACGCCTGCATCAAAGCCGCGTGCGTTCAGCTCGGCCTGTAGGATCTTGATCTCAGCCACGGTCAGCGGAGTCAGATGGGTTGGCCAGGATGCGACCGGGCCAGTCTGGCCTCCCATGGCATCGCCTGAAAGGCCAACCGCAAATGCATAGGAGTCTGCATTGTTGTAGGTCTTGAAGGCCTTGAAATTGTTGAAGAGCAGGTATTTCGGGCCTTCTGCCCCGGCAGGCAGCCAGAGTTCGGCATAGTTCGCGCCGCCCGTATTGAATGCGCCGCCCCGCGCCGGCACGAGCCCCGCGCCGGACCAGGTTTCCACGCGGCGTTCATTGCCATCGGCCAGGCTGAAATCAAAGCCGGTTGGGGCCAGTACTTCGATGCCCCAGGGCTGGTTCAGCGTATAGCCGGAATTGGCGAGATAATTGGCGGTCGAGGCGAGGGCATCGGCCTCATTCTCCCAGATGTCCTTCTTGCCGTCGCCGTCAAAATCCTCGGCATAGGCAATGAAAGTGGAGGGCATGAATTGCGTGTGACCCATCGCGCCTGCCCACCCGGCGATCAGATCATCCCGGTCTGCATCGCCTTGTTCCAAAATCTTGATGATGGAGAGAAGCTCGCGCTCGGCAAGGCTCTTGCGGCGGCCTTCGACAGCCATGTTGGCGAGCACGTTCGGCGCATCGAAATTGCCTTTAACCGCACCAAAGCTTGTTTCCATCCCCCAGATAGCGACGATCGCTTCACGGTCGACATTATAGGCGGCCTCCAGCGCGTCGAAGAGCGCGGGGTTTTCAGCAAGGCGGGAGGCACCGGTGCTGATGCGGCTATTGCTCATCGGGACGCGGAGATAATCCCAGATCGGCTTGGCGAATTCGGCCTGGTCTTCAATCCCGGTCTTGGCAGGCTGGAAGGCGGAGCCCAGCCAGAGTTCCAGAGGCGAGATTCCAGATAGAACCGATTTCACCACATCGCGGTCATGGCCTGCTGCGAGCGCCTTCTCGGAAAAGGCAGCGCGCCAGGCGTCTATACCGCCATGCCCGGAGGTTGCGTATGTGATGGGGCCGGTTTCCGGCGCTGGAACGGGCGCAGGGCCTGCGATGGGCGGGGCAGCCTGTCCGGAACTCGTCGCACAGGCAGCGACCAGCGCGGTCATTGCAGCGGCGGCAATAATGTGAGAGCGCTTCAGCGCGATGAGGGCCATTTTTCCAGCTCCTGAAACTGCACGCTCATGACAGCGTGCATCCTTGACTCTTTGCATCGGATTCATTACCCGCTCCGCTTTCCAATTCCTTATGATCCACAGGCTAGGCCCATGAAAGTCCGCTCGTCTCTCAAATCGCTCAAGTCGCGCCACCGCGACTGTAAGATCGTGCGCCGCAAGGGCCGCGTTTACGTCATCAACAAAACCGACCCACGCTTCAAAGCAAAGCAGGGCTGACGTGAACATGAACAGGTAATGAGGCGGCACTATGGCTGCTGAAATTGCGCTGTTCGATCTTGGGCATGTGGTTCTCGACTGGGAACCCTCCCGGCTTTACACGAAGATATTTGATACGCCGCAGGAATGTGATGTGTTCCTGTCGGATGTCTGCACCATGGCGTGGCATACACGGCATGATGCCGGCGTAAGCTTTGCTGACAATGCGGCTGAGCTGATCCGGCTTTACCCACACTATGAAGCAGAAATCCTCGCCTGGGGCCGGCGATGGATGGAAATGTTCGATGGCTATATGGATGGCACGGCTGAGCTGATCGCACGGCTGGATGCGCGCGGCGTGCCGCTCTATGCCCTGTCGAACATGCCGGCCGATCCGTGGGACGAGATGCTTGAAGCATTCGATGTGCTGCGCCGCTTTCGCCATGTCGTCGTGTCGGGGCAGATCAACATGATCAAGCCGAATGCCGACATCTATCATCACGCGCTGAAGATGATGGACGGGCCTGACCCGGATAAGGTCATATTCATCGACAACAGCCTGCCCAATGTGGAAGCGGCAGACGCGCTGGGCTTCCGGACGCACCATTTCAAGCATGCAGAAGGGCTCGAGCAGGCATTGGTGCAAGAGGGCCTGCTGTGACCGCCAAGAAAGCTTGTCGCGGCGCGTATGCGGCATAATATCGAAAGGATGATACGCGCGCTTTTTCTGGCAGTTCTGTTCCTTGCGGGGGCAGCTCATGCTGAACCCAGTGAAGACATGTTCGAAAAATTGCGCGCCGCCCCCAGCGACAGCGAAGCGCATGACGTTGCCATGGACATCTGGGCCTCGTGGATGGAGTCCGGTTCGCCCACTGTGGATGTCATCATGCAGCGGGGCGTGGACGCCCAAACGGGCGGCGATCTTGAAACAGCGCGGGCCTTTTATGATCGCGCCATATTGATCAAGCCGGATTATGCCGAAGCGTGGAACCGCCGGGCGTCACTCTTCCTGATGGACGAGAATTATCCCGAAGCCCTGCGGGACCTGAACGAGACCTTGCGGCTGGAGCCCCGGCATTTCGGGGCGTGGTCTGGTCTCGGCATCATGTTCGAACAGATGGGCTCTCCCAAGAACGCGCTTGAAGCCTATCGGGAGGCCCGGAAAATCTATCCGCGCATGCAGCAGGCGATTGTCGCAGAGAAGCGGCTGTCCAAGATCTCTGAAGGTCAGGGCCTTTGAGGCGCATGATTACGGCCACCGCTCTCGGTCTTTGCGCACTTGGTACGGGCGCGTGCGTGACCAGCGCCGCCTACAAGAACAAGATCGAGTCCCAGCATCCGCCGGTCGGCGCAACTGTGCCGGTAAATGGCGAAACGGTGCACGTGATCCAGGAAGGGGAGGCTGGCCCGCCCGTCCTGATGATCCACGGAGCCAGCGCGAATGCGCGCGAGTTTACCTGGACGCTGTCTCCGCGCCTTCGCGACGAGCATCGCATCTTCATGGCTGACCGTCCCGGTCACGGGTATTCAGACCGACCGGATGGCGCGCACGACCTTGGCGTGCAAGCCGCGCAGATGGCGGGCGTGCTCGATACGCTGGCACCGGGTGAAAAGGCCGTCCTTGTGGGGCATTCCTTCGGCGGTGCAGTCGCCTTGCGGGTCGCATTGGACAGGCCAGAGCTTGTGAAAGGGCTCGTCCTGCTGGCACCGGTCACCCATGATTGGGGCGGCGGTGGTCAGGCCTGGTACAATTCGCTTGCTGCGCCGCCAGTGCTGGGCCCTGTGTTTAGCCAGCTGCCACCCCTTGTTGGCCCCGGCCAGCTCGCCGGGGGGATCACGAGCGTATTCGATCCTGCGCCCGCACCGGATGCGTATTCGGAAAAATCCGCCATCGGATTGCTGTTCCGCCCCAGGAATTTCCGCGCCAATGCACGGGATGTGAAAGCGCTGGAAGACCAGCTGGCGGAGCAGTCGAAACGCTATGGAGAGCTGGACCTGCCGATCACGGTGTTTTCCGGCAGCGGCGACACGGTGATTTCGCCAAAGCTTCATGTCGGCGAACTCAAGAAACAGGTCCCTGTTGATCTCGTGATCCTGCCGCATGAAGGGCATATGCCGCATCATGGTGAGGGCGGCGCTGTCGCTGACGCCATTCGCCGTCTGGCCAGCGAGTGAAACTCCGGCTAAGACGCGCCTTCTTTTTCGAACCCGATTCCCAAGGAGACTCTCATGGACGACGACGCCTCGATCACCCATCTCACCGAAGCGACCCGCGAGAAACTCCGCCAGACCGTCGCCAAGATCGAGCGTCTGGAAGAGGAGAAGAAAGAGGTCGCCGAGCAGATCAAGGAAATCTACGCCGAAGCCAAGGCGTTCGGCTTTGACACCAAGGCGCTGCGCCAGGTGATCAAACTGCGCAAGGTCGACAAGGCAGAGCGCGAAGAACAGGAAATGGTGCTCGACACCTATTTGTTGGCCCTCGGCGAAGCCTGAGCGGGTTTGCGTCCGGCGCAATAATCACCATATTCTCCGCTCATGGGCCGAGATGTCGACGAACGCAAGAAACGTGCGGCGCTCCGCAAGCTGCGGAAAGCGGCGGCCTTGGCTGAGCAGGGCCTTGGCCCGCCCTTGTCCGATTGGGAAAAGCAATTTCTTGAAGAGGTCGAAGAGCGGATCGAGACCTATGGCTCCGCCTTTGCCGACCCGCTGAAGGGCAGTGACGGTGAGGCGTTGTCCAGCCTGCAGCAGATGAAGCTGAAGGAAATCGACAAGAAGGCCCGCGGCAAGGCGCGCTCGGGCTTTGGCGCGAAGAAAAAGAAGCCTGGTGGCTTCAACAAGCGACCGCCTCCGCGTGTGCGCCAGCTGGATGATGATCTCGAAGAGGATACGCCGCCGCCCGAGGCTGAAAAGCCGGTGCGTGGCACGCCGAAACTGGTTCGTGCCTCTGATCTGAAACCAGACCCTCCCAAGGACACGCCGCCCAAGCCTGCAGAGGCGCCTGTTCGTCAGTCTGATCCTCCGAAGCGCCCGGCATTCCGTGTGATTGAGGGGGGAAAGCAGGGCGAGTAAACCCATTTGTCCTGTCTGTGCGTATAGTTTTCTGAAGATCCGACATTGGAAGGATATCCCGCATGAAGACTGTCGTAATCACCGGCGCATCCACCGGCATTGGTGCCGCTGCCGCGCTCTATCTTGCCAAGCATGGCTGGTGCGTCTTTGCGGGCGTGCGAAAGCAGGCAGATGCCGATGCGCTGAGCGCGCGGTCAGAAGGCGACATTCGCCCTCTGATCCTCGACGTCACCAAACAGGATCAGGTCGATGCCGCGGTTGAGGCCGTCTCAGAACTCCTGAAGGGACAGACCCTGACTGGGCTGGTCAACAATGCGGGCATCGCAAACATGGGCCCGCTTGCGATCCAGCCGCTGGATGATTTCAAGGCGCATTTCGAGGTGAATGTCTTCGGCCTGTTGCGCGCCTCGCAGGCGTTTGCGCCGCTGCTGGGCATGGACAAGGCGCGGACTGGCGCGCCCGGGCGTATCATCAACATCACAAGCGTCGGCGGCCGTGTCTCGGCGCCATTCCTCGGGGCCTATACTGCCACGAAGCATGCGGTCGAGGCGATGACGGATTCCCTGCGCCGGGAGCTTGTCATCTTCGGTATCGATGCCATTGCCATCGGGCCGGGTTCTGTGAAGACGCCGATCTGGGACAAGGCCGAGGAAGCAAATTCCGATGGTCCGTATTCCGGCAGCGCATGGTCAGAGGCATTGGAAAAATTCGAGCAGGTCATGCTGAAGGGGGGACGCGATGGCCTGCCTCCGGAACAGATCGCCAAGGTGATCGAGATCGCGCTGGACGACGCGACACCGCGCGCAAGATATGCGCCCGTGCCGAACAAGTTGACCAATTGGTACATCCCGAACCTGTTGCCCAAGCGTATGTTGGACGGTGTGTTCTGGAAGCGCTTTGGACTGTCCAAACCGGACAAGTAAATTTTCCCGCAGGCATTGACGAACCGCGGGGAAAGGGCGCGCATTCTCCTGAAAAACAAAACGGGAGGAATACGCATATGGCCAATCTGGACGGCAAGGTTGCCATCATCACAGGCGGTGCCAGCGGCATCGGCCTGGCGGGGGTCGAAACATTTGTGGCCGCCGGCGCGAAAGTGGTCGCTAGCGATATTCAGGACGAAAAGGGCCAGGCGCTGCAAACGCGGTTCGGCGATGACAAGGTCCTGTTCGTTCATTGTGACGTCACCGATATGGCCCAGCTCGAAGGCATCATGGGTGCGGCCGTTGATCACTTTGGCCGGCTCGACATCCTCTGGAACAATGCCGGGCATGGCGGCACGCCCGACCCGATCGAAGAGCTGGACCTGGACGCCTATGACCAGACCATGTCGCTCTTGCTGAAACAGGTCTTCGCCGGCACGAAATTCGCGGTTCCGTACATGAAGGAAAATGGTGGCTCTATCATCAACACGTCGTCCATCAGCGCCGTCTGCGCAGGCTATGCGCCGATCACCTATTCTGTCGCCAAGAAGGGCGTGGCGCATTTCTCGAAACTGGCCGCGGCGGAGCTGTCCAAGTACGGCATTCGCGTGAACGCGGTCCTGCCGGGTTTCATCGCCACATCCATCTTTGGCGCATCGCTCGGCTTGCCGCGCGAACAGGCCGACCAGATGGCGGCCATGCTGGTCGAGGCGGGCGGCAGCATGCAGCCGGCCGGACGGGTTGGTAAGGGTGAGGACATTGCCGAGATGGCGGCGTTCCTCGCATCTGATGCGGCGAGTTTCATCACCGGAGGTGAGTTCCTGGTGGATGGCGGCATGACGGTTGGCCCGCGCCACTCCTGGGACGAATCAGCTGGCGGGCCGCTTCTGGATGCGCTGGGCATCACGCCGGAGCAAGCTGAGCAGATGCGCGCCCAGATGGGCAATTGATGCCTGCCCGAGGCGCTATGGGTCTTCCGATAGCGCCTCTATGCCGGGGATGGACTCGACCTTGGCCAGCAATGCAGGCAGCGTCTTTGCACGTGCGACGGGACGTCCGATCTCGTCAGCTATCACAAACCCGGTTTTTGACTTACTGAGGGGGAACCGGCGCCAATGGGCGCGTGTTCGGAAGATCCAGACCTGTTCAGGTTCGTGTCCCGATGCGGCCCAGCCGGTCCACATGTGATCGGCAGGCAGCTCACGCCACAGGCGGTCGATTTCCTCCAGTTCGGAAGGCGTAAAACAGCCCATGAATACTCGCCCCGATCAGTCTCAAATCACAGACCTAGAGGGCAAGCCTGCTTCACGCAACATTGAGGGTGCCCTCTGGATGCTGGCTTCAGGCGCCAGCTTTACCGTGTTCCTCACCCTGTCGAAGCTGCAATCAGCGCATTTCGATCCCGGTTTCCTTGCATTCTGGCGGTCAGGTGTCGCGTTGATCGTGGTGTTGCCCGTGATCTTCCAGCAGGGACTCAGCATCATGAAAGTGCATCAGCCGGGCATGCTGTTCCTGCGCAGCCTGTTCGGAACGCTGGGCTTCGCGGCCGGGTTTTATGCCGTTTCGGATTCTGTCGGCCTGCCGCTGTCGGAATTCAATGCGATCAGTTTCTCCCGCGCCATGTTCGTCACGATCTGCGCGGTGATTTTCCTGCGAGAACGGGTTGGACCCCATCGCTGGGGCGCGACGATCGCCGGATGTATCGGCGTGATGATCATGATGCAGCCGCAGCTGGGCGTCAGTCTGGGCATGGTACTGGCGCTGATCGCCGCGTTCTGCATGGCTGGGGCGATCACGCTGGTGAAGTCCCTGACGCGCCTGCACCGTCCGATGACCCTGCTGATCTGGGCGAATTTGCTCTCCTCGGTGATGCTGTTGCCGCTCGCCATCTACACCTGGCCGGACGTGCCACCATCCCTTGCCGACTGGGGCTATATTGGCGTGATGGGGATGTGCGGCGTCATCGGCCAGTATTTCTACATTCGCGGAATGAGCGTAGGCGACGCATCCTTCCTGTCGCCGATCGACTATATGCGGTTGCCGATGGCGGCGCTTGTGGATTGGGGGCTGTTCCACGTTCTGCCGGGAACCTGGACCTGGATCGGCACAATCGTGATCGTCGGCGCGACCATGTACATCACCATCCGGGAACAACGCCTCAAGCGCCCGACGGCGCCGCCGCTCTAGATCAGGCGGTTTCCTCCGGGCGGACGGCGCCGCGCCACGTCGCGCCGGCGGCCACAAAACTGGCCACGGCCATGACGCCCGCAATCACACCGTTCCAGCCTGCCATGGACAGGCCCAGAATATAGAAGGGCGCATCCGTACAGGAGGGGACATGCATCGGCTCGTTGAAGTCGCGAATGACGAGCGGGTCGATCGGCCCTTCGCCGCTGCATCCTTCTGGCGGTGGCAACAGGCCCCATTCCACGCCGGCATGGTAGAAAGCGACGATCACGCCCACAATGAAGGCGAGGCCGATCATCACGTTCAAGGCCACGAGGAAGCGCCGCTTCGGGATCAGCCACCACAGGACCAGTCCCGTTACTGTCATGGCGATCAACGCCCAATAGACTTCACGTTGCCGCAGGCAGAGCGGGCAGGGGGCGAGACCGCCAAATGTCTCAAAGGCGTGTGCGGCTGCCAGCATGAGGGCAGACAGCGTCATCGCCACGAGTGGCCATTTCCAGTCTTTCAGAAGGGATCTCACAAAATCCATGCGTCAGCTAAAGCCGGGCAACAGCAGGACCACAATGCGGCGCAAGGTCACTTTGTCGTTATTTGTCAGCCAAATAGGCTGACCGCGCCGAACATGACCGCACCGGCCAGGCCGCTGACCCATGCGGATCCGATGATCAATCCGGCGATGACCATGAGCCCGTCTTTCTGCATCAGGCCGAACGAGGCAATCGCCACGGCAAAGCCGGGCACCGTGTTGGTCATCGGGAGCGGCACGAGAATCGACGCACAGAAAATGCACAGGAACAGGCCGATCACCCGCTCGGAGCGCTTGCCGGTGATCATCGTGAAGCGCGGGCGAACAATCCGCTCGATCCATCCAAGCCATTTGCGACCGCCCGCCGCCATCTGCGTCAGGCCTTTGCGGTCGATTTTCCGGTTGCCCAGCTTGTCCGGCATCCAGGGCTGTTCCCGCCCCATCGCCATCTGTGCGGCCAGCGCCATCATCGGCAGGGACACGATTTGCGGCACGCCATAGAGAAACGGAATGCAGCAAGGCAGGGCCAGCAGGAAAAGGCCCGCGCCAAACGCGCTTTCATCCAGCTGGTCAAAGATGGCGCGAAGGGAAAACCCTTCTTCTGGTGCACGTTCGGCCAGCGCCTCGATGGTCTGCAGCAGTGTCTTTTCGGACGGAAACTCGGTGGAAGTCATGGAAAAGCTGTTAGATGTCTTTGATCGCTACGTCGAGTAGATTGACATCTGCCGCAGCAATCGGCAGGAGAAGCGCTCCCGTTTTGGGCCTCTGTGGCGGAATTGGTAGACGCGACGGATTCAAAATCCGTTTCTGGTGACAGAGTGCCGGTTCGAGTCCGGCCAGAGGTACCATCGGGAATTCTCTAGTACTCGTACTTTTCGATGTGCGTCAGCGTCAGCGTGTAAGCCGCATCGGCCAGATCGCTTTCCTGCGTCTGCGCGGTCAGAACACCTTCGACCCAGACGGCTTGCGCCAGATCCTTGAGCAGGATCGGGTCTTCAGCCATGACAAACAGCGTCTGGTTCGGCGGTGGGGGAGGCGCGTGGATACAGGCGCCGAAATACGGCACCAGCAGGAACTCCGTTACCTCCGCCTTCGCGCCATATTCGAATGGAACAGTATAGCCCGGAATACGAACTTTCTTGCTGTTGAGTTCTGGCACGGTGTTGAACGTTCCGATCTGGACCATGGAGTCTGCTGCAGAGCCTTCCGCAATGCCACCGCCAGCGCCGTACAGCATTGACATTTGGCTCTGATACATCTGGGCAAGGCGCTCTTCCTCGCCTTCCGGCATCAGGTCTTCCCAGCCAATTTCGGTCACGCCGCGGGCCTTGGCCTCGGCGGCCTGACGCTCGCGCTCTCCGGCGCGTTCGGCAATGGCTTTCTCGCGGGCGGCTTTGCGCTCGGCGTCGCTCTGGCCAATCTTGTCTCCGACTTTTGGCCCATCAGAGGCAGGCGTGGCTTCAGCCTGCGTGACGGGCTGCGCCTCTTGCGCGGTATCTTGCTGCGGCGTTTCGGCGGCGCCGCAAGCGGCCAGGGCTGTGGTGACCATGGCGGCGAGGAGGAGGGAGGACATCTGTTTCATGCGCTCCAATCTAGGACGTGAAACTGCCGCCCGCCAGTGGTCATGAGCGGTTTACACGCGAATTGACAAACCATCCGCCAGAGACCGGCGAAACGCCATCCAGGCCGGGATTGCCCCTGCCAACAGCGCCGCGCCTGTCACGGCCAGCAATGTGTAGAGATCTGTCAGGCCAAGACCGGTTCCGATCAGGGAGATGCCAAACCGTTCCGCTACCATTGGCCCGGCGACAAGCAACAAGGCGTGGATCAGGATGATGCCGACCAGCGCGCCGAGGAATCCGACAAGCCCCGCCTCCAGCACGAGCAGGGTGAAGATGTGACCGGGCCGTGCGCCCACGGCGCGCAGGATGGACATCTCCCGGCGGCGCTCATTCAGGCTGGTCAGGATGGAGGTAAGGATCGACACCACGCCCACCGCGATTACGAAGATCGACACGGCGAGCAGGGCCCGCTCGGCAATCGCGGTCACGCTCCACAATTCTGCCAATGCCTGAGAGGGGATGATCGCCATCAGAGGCTCGCCGCGATTGGTATTGATCTCGCGGCGCGTCGTCAGGATCGTGCCTTTGCGTTCCAGCCCAAGGAATATGGCGGTCACGGTTTTGGGCGTCAGGTCGAACGACCGGATGGTCTCTTCGCTGATCGTATCCGCCAGCGGGTTCTTCGCGCCAGTTTCCCAACCGACGTGAATGGCGGTGATTGCCTCCAGGGAGACATGCACCGTCTGGTCCACAGGTGTGCCGGTGGGGGCAAGAATACCAGAGACACGGAAGGGTCGATTGTCGTGGCCCGATCCGAAATCGGCCTGCCCCAGCCCGTGAGAGAGGATCATCGGGCTGCCAATGTCATAGCCAAGTTCACGCGCAACATCTGCGCCGATCACGGCATCGAACAAATCGTCAAACCGCGCGCCTTCCACCAGCGTCAGATCCTGCTGGCGGCCATATTTGTAATGGTCAAAATATTCCGTTGTCGTGCCCATGACACGAAAGCCGCGATGGCTGTCACCGAGGGAAATCGGCACGGCCCAGTCCACGTCCGGGCGATTGGCGATTTGCTGATAAGTGGGCCAGGAAATCTCGGCTGTGGCGCTGCCCATGCGGAATACGGAGTAAAGCAGGAGGTTCACACTGCCCGTCGGCGCGCCAACGATCAGTTCGGTGCCGGAGATCGTGTTGCCAAAGCCTTCGCGTGCGCCTGTGCGCGCCTTGTCGACGCCGAGGAAAAGGGCCACCGACAACGCCACCGCCAGCAGGGTCAGCAATACCGACCCCTTGCGGTTCATCAGGCTTTTCCAGGCCAGCGAAAGGATCGCGCTCATGCGTTCACTCCTGCGCGGTTGATGTCACTCAGATCGACCGCGCGGTCGAAATGGTCAGCAAGTCCGGCATCATGGCTGACAAAGAGTAGCGCCGCGCCTGTGCGCTGGGCTTCCTCACTCAGCAGGCTGATGAACTGGTCCCGTACATGAGCGTCCAGCGCGGAGGTCGGCTCATCCGCGATCACGATTTCAGGCCCGCCGATCAGGGCCCGTGCCGCCGCCACGCGTTGTTGCTGTCCGACTGACAGGTCAGACACGCGCCGCGAGAGAAGGGATTCATCCGTCAGGCCCAGCCGCGCGAGCAGGCGGCGGGCCTCGTTCTCTTCCGTTCCGTCGATGGCTGCCCGCCGTTTCGGCGAAAACCGCAGCGGAAGCGTGACATTTCCGATGACGGACAGATACGGCACCAGATTGAACATCTGGAAGATGACGCCCAGATGATCCGCTCTCAGCCGGTCGCGAGCGGCAGGCTTCAGTGTCGTCAGCTCCTGCCCCAGAATCTGCACGCTGCCGGAGCCTGCCTCCAGCACGCCCGCGACAATGCCCAGCAAGGTGGACTTGCCGGTGCCTGACGCCCCGCGCAAGAACAAACGCTCGCCAGCGTTCAGCGTGAACGACTCAATGTCGAGCACATCGCGGCCCGGAGCCCACGCAAAGCGCAGATCCGAGATCGAAACGACCGGGTCCGTCATATCAGGATCCGAAAGGCAGGAACGGGCTTTCCGGCGTCAGGACCGCGGAGGCGGTTTCGCCTGCTTCGCCAAGATAGACGGCCTCGACAGTCTCGAACGCGTCATAGGTCTCGAAGCCAGTGAACATGAGACCATCCAGTTGGCTCGGCCGGCGACAATCCCAGACAATGGAAAGTGTCATCGCGGCATGATCGCCTGACCGGCGCAGATCCGCAGACCGCTCCACCAGATCACACCCGGCATTGCCCATCAGTTCTGTCAGGCCTTCAGCATATTTTTCAAGATCGGAGGATTTCTTCTTCGTCTTCTCCGAAAGGCCGAAATTGGCCAGCGGGGCATCAATGGAGATGGTGACGAAATTGTTCTCCTGGGTCACGGCCAGTTCAGCCGCGCCATGCACGTGGGCTTCGCCTCCTGCGTGCTCATCCTCATGATGGTCGTGCGCGTCATGGTCGCCATGTTCCTCATGCGCATCGTGATCATCATCATGGTCGGCATGTGCATCGTGCTCTGCGTGATCGTCATGATCCTCATGCGCCTCGGTGTCCGGAACAGGCGAGGCGTCTTCTACCGCCTCAACCGGGGGAGGCGCTGCTGCCTCTGTGGCTTCTGGCTCATAGGGCTGCTCCGCGCTGCACGCGACGCAAAGCGCCAGCCCCATGCCTGCAAGACTCAGAAAGGCCCCCCGGCCGTATGAAAGACTCATATCGTCGCTCCGTTCACCCCAATCGGGATATTCAGTAAAAACAGGAAAATCTGCTCGCAAGCGGGATAATGGTACCATATAACACGTCTTCGCAAGGCCGCAGGATGCGGTTTTTAAACCGTACCTGACTGTTACCGGACGAGCCGACCGCTTTCCATGTTTGAATCCATGCAAGCCCCCTTGTTTTTTGGCTTGATCGCGGCGTTTGTCACGACCATCGGGCTGATTGCTGTCGCCATGCGCGGGGATTGGAGCGCGCGGTTTTCAGCCGTCATCGGCCTCGCTGCCGCCGGCATGCTTGTCACGCTCACCCTGTTGCACATCGCCCCGGAAGCCTTCGCCGCAAGCCCCCGGGCACCTTACTTCATGCTGGCCGGCTTTCTTGGCGGCCTGATCCTGAACTACACGCTCAGCACATTCTTTCCCGAAGGTGCGGGTGGGGGCCGCATCGCTGCCGTCACACCGGTTCTGGCTATCGCCATCCATTCCTTGATTGACGGCGTCATTTACTCGGTCACCTTTGCCGCCAGCTTTTCGGCGGGGGTGTACGCGGCTGTATCGCTGATCCTGCACGAGTTTCCGGAAGGCGTGATCGCCTTTGCCATCCTGCGCCGCCATAATTTCACGAACCGGCAATCCTTCCTGTTCGCCTTTCTCGCTGCGTCGGCCACGACCCCTCTGGGGGTGATCCTGTCATCACCCTTCATGTACTTCCTTGGGCCGGAGGCGATTGGCGCGCTGTTTGCTGCGTCGGCTGGCCTGCTGCTCTATGTGGCGACAGGGCCCCTGATGGCGCCCCTCAAGGAAGAGCCGCCCGTGCGCAGCCTGGTCGCCCTGTCGCTGGGCGTCCTGACCGCGCTCATTATCTCGATGCTTCCGGTCCATGATCATCACGATCACGGACCGGGACACGACCATGACCATGATCACGGCCCCATCATCATGGAAGCGCCACGGCCCCTGCCGGACGAGATCTGATGCGGGGCCGGTTTCTCGCCTTCATCCTGTGCTGCCTTGTGGCATGCCTGGCGGCGACCCTGATGTCCCAATCGGCCATCGCCCATCCCGAGGATGAGTTGTGCCTGCCGGATGGCGGCATGGACCCGGCCCTTTGCCGCGAGTTGCAGGCGCTGGACCGGGCCGGGCGCGTCCGCAGCTTTGAGGGCGGCATCCCCGGCGGAGAGGTTTCGCTGGACCGGACGCCACTGGAAACCGGAATCTTCTACATCCGCATCGGGTTTGAACACATCCTGCCGATGGGCGTGGATCATATCCTGTTTGTGTTGGCGCTGTTCTTTTCAACGCGGCGGATCGGACCCCTTCTCTGGCAGGTCTCGGCCTTTACCCTCGCGCATACGGCGACGTTGGGCCTGACGGCGGCGGGCCTGATTGCGCCGCCTGCCAGCATTGTGGAGCCCTTGATTGCCTTCACCATCGCCTGGGCCGCGCTGGAGAACATCCTGTTCAGGGAGCCGAGCGCCTGGCGGCCGGCGCTGGTCTTTGGCTTCGGTCTGATCCACGGAATGGGATTCGCCGGCGCGTTCGGCGATCTCGGCCTGCCGGCTGACATCTTCTGGCCCGCGCTGATTGGCTTCAACATTGGTGTCGAAATTGGCCAGTTGGCCGTGATCGGCATGGCGCTTGCATTTGCGATCCTGATCAGGAGCGTCCTGAGGCAAGCGGGTCGGCCAAACCTTTATCGGCCGGTTCTGGTATGGCCGGTTTCGGCATTCATCGGAGTAATTGGGCTCTGGTGGGCGATCGAGCGGGCATTCCTTAACCCTTAGCCTGTCAAAGTGCGCTCCAGTTGAGCTGGACTGCGCCCTTATGGCTTCACGCGACTGGATCAGACATTTCGGATCGGCCCTGCTGGCATCTGCGCTGGCGGGCTGGATCGGCTATGCTGAATACGCGTCTGCTTTTGTCCCGCGCGCCGATGATGAGGGGCTTGCGCAGGAACAGGTTTATTCAGAAGCCGCCGCCTGGCGTGGCGCGGAAGCCAAGCAGGCGCGTAATGCCATGATCGCCTCGTGGCTTGGCGGGCTGAGTGATGCCGGGTTTGCCGAGTATTCAGTGCGGCATTTGGACAAGGGGCTGATCTACGCGATCCGCTTTCGAGATCCGACGGATCGGGAAGACATCAACGCCCTTTGGGTGGCCGTGCCGGATGGGCCTGACCTGCCGGCATCAGTGCGCCTGCGCACGCCGCAACAGAGTGCGACCCCGAAAGCCATCCTTGAACAGCAATCCTGCACGAGCAGCCGGACCCTGAAAGTGTCTGAAACAGAACTGCCGCGCGAACAGGCCGAAGCCCAGGCGGTCTCGCAGCTGAGCACCTATCTGGAAGCGCCCGATCCGATGCCGATCACCGTTCTGAGTGAGGCGCGCGATCTTTGCCGCGACATTTCGCGAATTCTACCGACGCCTGAATAACATCAACGCGTGATCAGGCGAGCTTTTCGGCGGCTGCCTCGTCGGCGGCGCGCATGGTGAAGCGCTTGGTGAACTCCGTCACGCGCGGCGCGATTTCCGTGCGGAAGCGTTTGCCATTGAACACGCCATAATGGCCTACGCCGGGCTGGACATAGTCCGTCTGCATATCTTCCGGCAGGCCGGAGCAGATATCATGAGCGGCCTGTGTCTGGCCGATGCCAGAGATGTCGTCCTTTTCACCCTCCACCGTCATCAGCGCCACATCGCGGATCAGTTCCGGTTTCACGACATGTGTGCCGCGATAGCGATAAACGCCCCGCGCCAGCTGGTGCTCCTGGAAAACGCGCACGATGGTCTGCAGGTAGAATTCTTCGGTCAGGTCGAGGACTGACAGGTATTCATCATAGAATTCCCGGTGCTTGCCGACATTGTCCCCATCGCCTTCGACCAGATGGTTGAAGAAGTTCCAGTGCGCATCGACGTGGCGCGACCAGTTCATGTTCATGAACGAGGCAAGCTGGACAAAGCCCGGATAGACGCGCCGGAACATGCCGGGATAGGGGCCCGGCACGGTATGGATCATGTTCTCTTCAAACCATGACAGCGGCTTTTCCTCTGCCAGAACGTTCGGAACGGTCGGGCTGAGGCGGGTGTCGATGGGAGAGCCCATGAAAGTCATTGAGGCCGGACGGGCCGGATCATCATCTTCGGCCATCATGGCAATCGCGGCCAGCACAGGCGGGCCTGGTTGGCACACGCCCAGCACGTGGGCGCCCGCGCCAAGGAAGGTCAGCATGTTGCGGATATGGTCGATGTAATCGTCCAGATCGAACCGGCCGAGCCAAACCGGCGCCATGCGGGCATCCTGCCAATCGGTAATGTAGACATCATGTGTCGGCAGGAAGGCCTCAACGGTTCCGCGCAGCAGGGTGGCATAGTGTCCAGACAGGGGGGCCGCGATCAAAAGGCGCGGCTGCGGGCCCAGCTTGTCGGCATTACGCGCAGCGGCCAGCGCCTCAGGATCCTTGCGGAAATGAACCATGTTGCACCACGGCGAACGCCAGGCGACGGTCGGCGTAACGCCCACCGGCGCGCTGTTCACGCTCACGCTGTCGATGCGCCATTCCGGCTTGCCATAATACCGTGTGGCGCTTTCGAACACGTCCGCCATTGCGGACAGGGAGCGCCCATATTCGGTATGTCCAAATGGGTTCAGCGGAGAGCTGAGCGCGGCGCGGCTGGCCCGGGCGGCGATGCGAACTGGCGCCATCGCAGCGCGGTTCATTTCAACAAGCGAGTAGAGCATTTGTCACACATCTTCCATGTTGCGGTGCAGCATAGGTCTCAAACGGAGTGAGGGCAAACGGATTCGCCAGACGGGTGTGTCCTCCCCCAATCGGGCCCGATCGGGTTAGTCCGCAAATTTCACGCAAATTTACCAAGACCGGACAGGGTATGTTTAAGTCGCCGGACGTATTTTCTCCTCGCAGTGGAGTGATTGCGATGTTCCTCAAATGCCAGCCAAACCCTCATCGTGGTGGCCGCATGACGCGGGCGCTGATCTATGAACAGTCGCCGGGCCAACGGTTCGCGATCGACGCCGAGATCCTGCACAAGCAGCCGGAATTGCTGAATGATTTCGGGCGCTACATGCATGCCCGTTTCCGCATTCTGGATGCCGTGGCCTACTTTATATGTCTGGCCGGTGTGCTGGCCTCTCTCGCCCTGGTCTGGTGGGCTTTCCTGCCGGGCATCGCCATCTGCACCATGATGTTGGCGGTCAATCGCAAGGCTGCCGGCGAGATTGCGCGCAAAGCGGCAAAGAAGTCCGTCGACGACTTCCGCAAACTTCACGAAATGGGCTGTCTCTGGCTGGTGTTCGCCTGATCCGCCTAGATGCGCACCATGCCGAGGACGGCAGAAACAATCGCCACCAAAGCGAACATAAGTGAAAAGCTGACCGACACTGCGCGCTGGTCTTTGCGGCTGGTGCGAACGCCTTTTGCTTTCTTGCCCGGTGCCAGCATCCAGCGATTTGAAAAGAACCCGAACGCCGCCAGCAATGCCGTGCTCGCGGCCGCCCAACTGGTGGCCAGCAGATAGAATGCCCCCGATGCCAGCATCATGCCGGCGATGGGCGTTGAGGTCTGCAGCAGCAATTCCCGCACATGCCGATCCGCGCGCGAACCATCCAGTTTGTCAAAACTGCAATTCGGCGATGCGATGGCGGCGACCCATGAGGCGCCGATGGCCATCGCTCCGAAGAGAAGGCCGAGATGGGTGGCAGTGGTGGAGAGACCTTGAAGCATGTCGCAATTATGCGCCGGATTCGCGCATCAGCCTAGAGAAAGCTTACCGGAGGCGACACGGCGCAACGCGCTGGCGACCTCCGGCAAAACAATTGGCGATATGTTGCGACTTGTGGCGACACTGGGCGACAGATCGCAACAAGCCGCGACGGGCGACGACAAACGTCTACAGGGCGGCTTCGTACACTTTCGCATAATCGTCAGCGCTCATCGGCTTCGGATTGCCGAAATGCGCCAGATCCTTCAGCGCGTATTCCACAACGCCCGGCGCATCGTCTGCACTGAGGCCGATTGCGGAAAGCGTTGCCGGAATGCCGATATCTGCGTTCAGCTCTGCAATCGCATCGCCCAGATCCGCGCCCGGTTTCAGGCCCATGGCCTGGCGCAGGCGGGCGTATTTCTCATCCGCCGTGCCTTCGTGGAAGCGCAGGATATGCGGCAGGAAGATCGCATTCAGCGTGCCGTGGTGCAGTTTCTTTTCATGCAGGCGGCCCGCAGCATGCGACAGGGCGTGGACGCCGCCCAGACCCTTCACAAAGGCCAGTGCGCCCTCATAGCTGGCCATCATCATGTGCCAGCGGGCATCTGCATCAGAGCCGTCCTGCACGGCCTTTTTCAACCAGCCATTCCCGACCGAGCGGAACACGCCTTCATAGGCGATGCCTTCGGCAGGCGGGTTCACGGAAGGGGAGAGCACGGACTCGATGCAATGCGTGACAGCATCCATGCCCGTTGCAGCGGTAAGTCCTGCTGGCAGGCCCAGCGTCAAATCCGGGTCACAGATTGCTGTTGCCGGGATCAGGTTTGGCGAAACGATCGTTTCCTTGCGCCCATTCTCGAGAACGATGACCATGCCGACGGACACTTCAGAGCCAGTGCCGGAGGTGGTCGGAATGGCGATCAGGGGCGGGATCTTGCCGATCTTCTTCGCGCCGCCCGTGATCGCCGCATAGGTTTCCAGCGGCTCGTCATGGCTGACCAGAAGGCCAATGCCCTTGGCATGGTCCATAGAAGAGCCACCGCCCAGCGCGATCAGGCCATCCGCGCCGCATGCCTTGTAGGCCGCGGCAGCTTCCTTGGTTTGCTTTTCAGTCGGGTTGGGAACCGTTTCAGCGAATACGCCCGCCGGTGCAACGCCTAGCGCGTCTTCCACCTTTGCCAGGATACCTGCCGCCTTGATGCCCGGATCCGTGACGATGAAGGGGCGAGACATGCCCAGCTTCTTGGCTGTACCGGCCAGCTGCTTCAGTGCGCCGGAGTCAAAGATACAGGTTGTGAGATAATTGATGACGGGCATGCCGTGGTTCCTCGCTCGAATGTTTCCTCAACGCCCATGTGCCCTAGCGGCAGTGCGAAGTTCAAGCCTGACCGTGGGAGAACCATCTTCCTGTTGCAAACTGGGCAGAGGCGAGCCCAGAGCCTGAGCGCGCACATTCCCAGAATCGCAACCGGTCGAAGCGCTCGCAATCGGGGAGATTACTTATTCGCGATGCCATGTCGCGCGACACGGCCCCGCGCGTCAAAACGGGCAATTACTCCCATGAAAACATAGGCGTAGGTGGCGGTCATCCGGCGCAGATTGGTGCGCCAAAATTGGAGTGAAAGACCATGAAACAGCTTCTCCTTGCCTCTCTGGTTGCCGGGGCGACCTGGCTTGGAACAGCGCCTGTCGCATCGGCAGACGAAAACCCGTGGATGGTGCGCGGACGTGTGATTGGCGTTCTCCCGGACGAGTCCGGAGACTTGTCGGTTGCCGGAACGCGCCTGGCTGGCGATGTCGACATTTCGGACCAGTACGTGTCTGAACTCGACATCACTTACTTCTTCACGAAGAACATCGCAGCGGAACTGATCCTCGGCGTGACCCCACATGATGTGAAGGCCACGGGCGTCACGGTGCCAGGCGCGCTCGACAATGCCACGATTGATCTGGGCGATGTTACGCTGCTGCCGCCGACGCTGACACTTCAATATCATTTCGTGAATGACAGCCAGTGGAAGCCCTATGTGGGCGCGGGCATCAATGCGACTTTCTTCTTCAACGAAGATGAAGGCCCGGTCGCGGACGGTATCGACTACGATACCAGCGTCGGCCTCGCCCTCCAGGCCGGGGTTGATTATGACCTCGATGGAGAGCCAGGCGGCTGGGCCATCAATGCGGACATCAAGAAGATCTGGATCAATCCGGACGTGACTGTCGATTTCACCACGGCGCTTGGCGCAACAGTGGATGCTGACGTGGACATCAATCCGCTCGTGGTGGGACTGGGGCTCGGATACAAGTTCTGAGACCCGATTGCCGAAGGCGGGGTTTCCCATTGAATCCCGCCCTCGCATTCTCCTCCTTGGCCGCGTTCTTTCCCGATGAGCGCGGCCTTTTTTTGGCTTTCTGCAGACCGGGCGTTGCGGCCTTCGCCGTCCCGTATACAGATTGCGATCATGGCTATTCTTTCTGTCAAAGATCTACGGGTTTCCTTCGACACGCCGGACGGTGTGGTCGAAGCGGTCAAGGGTATCAGTTTCGATGTCGCCAAGGGCGAATGCCTTGGCATTGTCGGCGAAAGCGGTTCGGGCAAGAGCCAGTCGGCCCTCTCTGCGCTCGGCTTGCTCGCGGGCAACGGAACCGCCTCCGGGCGGATCGAATTTGACGGCATCAACATGCTGGACGCACCGGACGCGACGCTACGCGACATTCGCGGCGCGCGCATGTCGATGATCTTTCAGGATCCGCTGACCAGCCTGACGCCCCATATGACAGTGGGCGCGCAGATGCGCGAAGTGCTGGCCCTTCACAAGGCACTGAAGGGCGAAGCGGCAGACCGCCTCTGCGTCGAGTGGCTTGAGAATGTGCGCATTCCGGAAGCGGCTCGCCGGATGAACCAGTTTCCTCACGAACTGTCAGGCGGCATGCGCCAGCGTGTGATGATCGCCATTGCCATGCTCTGCAATCCGGAACTCCTGCTGGCGGACGAGCCGACCACGGCGTTGGATGTAACGGTTCAGGCGCAGGTGCTTGAGCTGATGGACGAGTTGAAGCGTGAGACCGGTACCGGCATCGCCCTGATCACGCACAATATGGGCGTCGTCGCGCGCATGTGTGACCGGGTGATCGTGATGCGTCATGGCGAGATCGTGGAGCAGGGGAGCGTCGACGATATTTTCTATCGCCCGCAGGCCGACTACACGAAAATGCTGCTCAATGCCGTGCCGAGAATTGATGAGCCGGACCGTCCCGGTCGTCCTGTCCTGTCAGATGCTCCGGCGCCAGGCACAGAGCCGGTCCTCAAGGTAGAGGACATGAAAATTCACTTCCCGATTTCGGTCAAAGGTGGCCTGTTCGGGAAGACCAAACCGCTCAAGGCAGTGGACGGCGTCTCCTTTGACCTGAAGCCCGGCGAAACCCTCGGCGTTGTCGGCGAGTCCGGTTGCGGCAAATCCACCCTTGCGCGCGGTGTGTTGAATTTGATCCCGCCGACTGATGGCACGGTCGCGTGGCTTGGCCGGGACATCTCGAAGGCCGGGCGGAAGGAAATGAACGCCCTTCGCGATGATTTGCAGATCGTCTTTCAGGATCCGCTGGCCAGTCTGGATCCGCGCATGTCCATCGGAGCCTCCATCGCGGAACCGCTTCAGGTGCACCAGCCACGCCTGACGCGGGCCGAGCGCGAGGCAAAGGTTCGCGAAATCCTGCCGCGCGTTGGTCTCGACCCGAACCTGATCAACCGTTACCCGCACGAATTGTCGGGCGGGCAGAACCAGCGTGTAGGCATCGCCCGCGCCATGATCCTGCAGCCAAAACTGGTGATCTGCGATGAAGCTGTCTCTGCGCTGGATGTCTCGGTCCAGGCGCAAGTCGTTGATCTTCTGATCGAGCTTCAGAAGGAATTCGGCCTCGCGATGATCTTCATCAGCCACGATCTCGCGGTCGTTCGGCAGATCAGCCACCGCGTCATGGTGCTTTACCTGGGCCGCGTGGTGGAGCTCGCAGGCCGCGACGCGATCTATAATGAAGCGCGCCATCCCTATACGAAGGCCCTGATCGCGGCGGTGCCAAACGCCGATCCGACGGGTGAGCGCAATCGCGAGCGCCTGCGCCTGACGGGTGACTTGCCCAGCCCGCTGGATAGCCGGGCAGCGCTGCGGTTCATGAAATCGAAGCTGGTCGATGATGCAGATGCGGACCAGTACAAGCCGAAACTTGTGGAAGTCAGCCCGGGTCACCTCGTGGCCGAGCACGATCCGGTGATGGGTGGGGAAGGGCTTCTGGCCAGCTGATCTCCCAGTAAAATGCGGGGCTTGTAAGCTTGGCTTAAGACGAATGTGCGAGGGTCACGGTTCTAATATTGCCGGAGCCTGCGCATTTTGCCTCAACTAATCGGTCTTGTTCTCGTGCTCGTCCTCGTGATGGGTGGCCTTGCCCTGACCGGCGGGCAAGGCGTGATGCAGGCATTGCCGTTTGAACTGGCCCTGATCGGCGGCGCGGCTGTTGGCACGCTATTGATCGGGAATTCGCCCAAAGTTGCCAAAGAGGCCTTCGGCGGCTTTGTTCGTTCGTTTCAGGGTAGCCGCTGGCATCGCGCACAACACCGCGAATTGCTGGTCCTGTTGGCGACCCTGATGCGCAGGGCACGTCAGGATGGATTTGTCTCGATTGAACGCGACATAGAGAATCCGGACGATTCTGCCCTCTTCGCGACAGCGCCCGCAGTTCAGGCAGATGCGGCGGTTCGCGACATGATCTGTGATTCCTTTCGCCTGATGGCGCTGGATCTGTCCGACCCGGCGCGGGCCGAAGCGCATATGGAACAAGCTGTTGCGCTTCATGTGGATCAACGGATGAAGGCCGTGAACGCGTTGAATACGGTGGCAGATGCGCTGCCTGCGCTCGGCATCGTGGCGGCTGTGCTGGGTATCATCAAAACAATGGGGTCTATCGACCAGTCACCAGCCATTCTTGGGATGATGATTGGAACCGCGCTGCTGGGAACGTTTCTCGGTGTGTTTCTCGCTTATGGCGTCGTTGGGCCTGTTGCAGCGCGTTATGGCCAGATTGTTGAGGATGAGGCACAGCCTCTTGATATGGTACGCACCGTACTGTCTGCCTTTGGCAGCGGCGTTCAGCCCGGAATAGCCATTGAGCTCGGCCGCACAGCCATTCCCGTCGAACAGCGCCCGGACGCTGACTCTGTAGAACGCGCCCAGACGAGCGCGCGCTTTACCGAACGTGCCGTAGCCTAGCCTCACGTCCATTGCGCGTTGACCGCACTGGAATGAAGCCGCATCACCGGTAGATGCCCCAAATTCGACTGGCCACGTTCAATTGCGAAAACCTGATGATGCGGTGTGATTTCGCGCGCTCGGGTCTGGCCAATGCGCGCAGTCGCCTGACAGATGTCGATGATGCCCGGATCGCTGAGCAGGTGGACGCAGTGTTCGATGTCTTGTCGGAGGATGACCGGACCCTGACGGCGCAGGCACTCGTGGCGGCAAAGGCCGAAGTTTGTGCCCTGCAGGAAGTCGAAAACCTTGTCACGCTCACCGCATTTGACAATCGCTACGTGTCGCGCTGGGCAGGGCAGCCCTTCGGCCAACGTGTCCTGCACGAAGGCAATGATAGCCGCGGCATCGATGTCGGCCTGCTTTCGTCGCACCCTGTCGTGTTTCAGCGCAGTCACGCACGTGCCACGTTTGGCCGGCTTGGCATTCGACCGCCGAAGGGCGCATCGGTGAATGACTACGTCTTCCGGCGGGACTGTCTGGAAGTGGATATTGTGAAAGAGGGACGGCAGCTGACGCTGTTTATCTGTCACTTCAAATCCATGCATGGGGGCCGCAAGCGCACGGCCTTGGTGCGTGAAGCGGAAGCCCAGGCTGTGCGGAAGATTGTCAGTCAGCGCTTTGAGACGCCCGCGTCAGAGGATTGGGTGATTCTGGGTGACTTCAATGATTACTGGGAAGTAGACGGCAAGCCAGCCCCGTCGCACGGGCTCGGCCCATTGGTTGGCGATGGCTTTGCGGTCGATCTGGCTAGCCGCGCAATTGCCGATCCTTTTGACCGATGGACGCATCATTATAGTGGTGACGACACCTATGGTGCGCTGGACCATATCTTTTTGTCGCCAAATCTCGCCGCGCAGAATCCGGCGGCAAATGTTGAGATTGTTCGCGCTGGTTCGCCCTACCGGGCGGCGCGATACGATGGAGATCGCTTCCCCGGTGTAGGCTGGATTACGCCGAAAGCATCAGACCATTGCCCCATGGTTGCGACTTTAAAGTTTGAAGGCCGCGCTACGGCACCCTAATTTATGTGGGCTTTGGTAACCAAGGGGGCCGCAAGGCTGTGTCACGTTTTGATAAACTGATCGAGACGGTGGAGGCCTATCAGGCCCTCGCTGCCGAGAATTATGACCGGATCCGAACATTGGCTGAGGAAGTGCGCAGTGGTTTCTGCGACTATCTTGGCGCGAGTGACGGCGTTTGTGTCCATCTTGTGCCACCGGTCGGCGAGTACAAGCCGAAAGCCCACGGTGACGCCGCATTTTCCATCCCACCGCGCGGATTCCGCCTGCTCGGGCCGATTGCATTCGGCCTGGCAGTACGGGTTTCCCGCGACACCGATTGGCTGCGGCTGGTGATGAGGTGTCGCAAGATTGGCGACAAATTCATGATCCAGATCGAGGATGGCTCGGAATACGAGTTCAGCCTGCCGCTAAAAGACGCCGATCCTGAGCCATTTTACGACCATCTTTATCAGCACATCCTGCTCTGGTTCTCAGACCATATCGAGCGCTACAAAGTGGGCGACTATGGAACCCGTGAGATCGGATTCGACTTTGCTGATGACATAAATGCCGCTCAAGCCTAGTTTTTTGACGAACTGGTGGGCAGGGTGGACCTAGAACGGGGCTGGTATGGACCAATTTGATTTTGCACTGGCGGCCGCGGGGTCCAGCGAGTTGATCTTTGCGTGCGCATTGATTGGCGCACTCGGCATCGGCGCACAATGGATTGCATGGCGCATTCAGGCGCCGGCCATCGTGTTGATGGCCTTGGCAGGTCTCGCCGTCGGACCGCTGTGGACGGTCATTTTTGGCGAGCCGCTGCTCAATCCGGAAAAAGTGTTCAATGGCGGCAGCAATGAGTTGCTCAGGCCGATTGTGTCACTGGCTGTCGCGGTCATCCTGTTTGAGGGTGGTCTCGTTCTGAAATTCGAGAATTTGCGCGATGCGGGCGCTGCCGTGCGTCGCATGGTGTTCCTGGGCGGGCCACTGGCGTGGGCGTTGGGTACATTTGCCGCGCACTATGCAGCGGGCCTTGATTGGGGCAGTTCCGTTGTGTTTGCAGGCGTGTTGGTGGTTACCGGGCCGACGGTGATCATGCCCTTGCTGCGGCAATCAAAGCTTGGGGGCCGAACGGGTCAGTTCCTGAAATGGGAAGGCATCGTCAACGACCCCGTTGGTGCGTTGTTCGCCGTTGCCGCGTTCGAGATCATCCGCGTGGCGGCGACGGGCGAATCCATTCTTGGCAAAGGCGCGATGATCATCGTTGCTGCGGCGCTGGGTGTGGGTCTCGGGTTTGCGTTTGGCTGGGCGATTGTCAGGGCCTTCCGTCAGGGCTGGACACCTGAATATCTCAAGGCGCCGATCATCTTCGCCTCGATTATCCTTTGCTACGCTCTGGCAGAAATGATCGAGAAGGAAATCGGTCTTGTGGCTGTGACGGCCTACGGCATGACGCTGGCCAATTCGCGGCTCGCGGGCCTCGCAGAGCTACGAAAGTTCAAGGAAGACATTGCAGTATTGCTTGTCTCGGGCGTGTTTGTGATCCTGACCGCGAATTTGACGCCGGATGTTATCCGCCGCGCGTTGACGTGGAACACGCTCGCCTTCCTGATGGCGATGCTGTTCATTGTGCGTCCGCTTTCGGTTTGGATCGCGACCTGGGGCACCCTGAAGCGCAATGAGGCCATCCTGCTTGGCTGGATCGCGCCGCGCGGTATCGTTGCTGTCGCTGTGTCCAGCCTGTTTGCAACCCTGCTTGAAGACCTCGGTCGACGCGGGGATTCTCGTTTTTACTTCTCCGGCGCCGAGCAGATCACTCCGCTTGCTTTCGCTATGGTGTTTGTCACCGTCGTCCTGCACGGATTCACGATTGGCCCGCTGGCGCGGCGTCTTGGTCTGGCGCGGAAAGAGCGACCGGGCGTTCTGCTGGTCGGCGTGAACCCGTGGAGCATTGATCTGGCGAAGGTACTGAAAGATGTCGGCATCGAGCCGATTCTTGCCGACAACAATTGGCGACGCCTGCGGCCAGCACGTGAGGCGGGACTGAATACGTTCTTCGGGGAAGTCCTGTCTGAAGAGGCCGAAGTGCGCCTCGACCATGCGGCGTTTGACCAGGTTGTCGGCCTGTCTGCGAACGAGCCCTACAATGCGCTCGTTTCCGGGCATTTCGCACCGGAACTTGGGCGGCATCGAGTCTATCAGCTGTCTGCGCAAGACACTGAGGAAGAGGATCCACGCGCCATTGGCATGGGTACGCGCGGACGCACCCTGATCCGTCGGGGCAGGGGGTATGACGGCCTGATCCGCGATCACTATCGGGGCTGGACCTTTGGCAAGACGAAGCTGACCGAGGAATACGATCTTGCGGAGTATCGAAAGGATCGCCCGAAAGCCGATATCATCGCGGAAATCCGCCCGGATGGCACCTTGATCTTCCTTGGGCCGAACCGTGAGGCGCGCGGCGGCGACGGAGTCACCCTGATCAGTTTCGGTCCGGCACGTGAAATGGAAGTTGCAAAAGAGCCTGAGGACATCAGCACTGACGGCAATCAAGGCTAGCTGCCTGCGGCCTGTAGCGTGGCACCATGAACCCGCAACCAGTTGCGATGTGTCTTCCAGTCCACGCAACAGGTGGAAACGTGGGCCCAAAAGCGGGGCGAGTGGTTCATTTCCAGCAAGTGCGCGCACTCATGAGCCGCGACATAGTCAAGGACAGCTGGCGGCGCCATGATGAGTCGCCACGAGAAGGACAGTTTTCCATCTGCGGTGCACGATCCCCAACGTGAGCGCGTGTCTTTCACTGATATCTCGCTATAGGTCACGTTCAGGCGGGCGGCATGGCGTTTTACGGCGCGGGTGATGTCTGCGCGGGCCTGCTTCTTCAGGTATCTCGTCGTGCGTAAATGCAATGTATCGGGATCGCCCGGGGCGCATAGCGTATTCGGATCGCCGGGAACCAGGCGCGCGACGCGGCCGTCCCCAATGGCGGTCAGACGACAAGGCGCGCCGCGATAGGAAATCACGCTGCCTTCCTCGAAACTGACTGCATCGGGCAAGTGCCGCAACCGGCTGTGAATCCAGTCAACGCGTTCAGCCGCAAAGGCTGCCGCGTCCTTGATCTGACGGCGTGAGGGCGCAACAGCGACCGCTTCCCTGCGGCGTTCATCCAGCCGAAGGATCAAGCGCCGCGCTTTCGAGTTCACTTCGAGGCGAACGCGGATCTCGTCCCCGTCCGGTCCACTCAGTGTCACGGTCTGGCCATTGTTGTATGGCATGTTAATAATCTCACATTAGGTGACGGGCGCACTCGATACGCTGGCATCAACTATTTTAAGGGACCAAACATGAAATATCTGCTCACAGGCGTTGCCGCCATCGCCATGCTTACGGCTTGCGGGGACAATGACAAGCCAGATGATGGTGCAAGCTCAGAATATGCTGTGCAAGACATCACAGCGCGCGCGGGTGACCCGGCAACTGCACCGCAGGCATTGGCCGCTTTCGCGCTGGATGGGTCCGATTCGACGCGTCTCACATTCGCGGGTAGCGACATCAAGGGCGACAAGGCCGTATTCACGGATGTGACGCTTTTGTCGGCCGATGATGACGACGATTCAGACGAGGACGGCATCGATCTTGATGGCACCGTCGTAAAGGCGAAGAAGCTTGAGCTTGATGGCCTCGCAATGGTCGACGGGAAAGCAAGCTTCTCGAAGATGGTCATGAGCGACATTTCGCTCGTTCCGACAGACCCGGAAGAGGCTGAAGAGGGAAGCGCAACGATTGGCTCGATCCAACTTGTAAATCCTTCACCTGAACTGGCAGCCTGGGTCGCGAGCGCATTCAGTGATGCTGATCATGGTGACCTGCCGACCGGCGACGCCCTGTCGTTCGACCTCTGGTCAGTTGGCGATGTTAACATGCAGATCAATGAAGAAGACGGCGAGACTGGTACCTTCCTGATCGATGCCATTTCCGTCAGTGGCCTGAAAGACCGCAAGGCAGCGGGGATGTCCCTCAAGAACATGAAGTTCGACATGTTCGACCCGTCTGAAGACACGACCGTGAAAGCGAATATCGGTGATGTCAGCGTCGAAGGCTTCGACTTTGCGGTATTTGCACCGGAAGAAGGCGAAAGCCTAGAGGACAGTTTTGAGTCAGGCTTCATGTCTGGACTGAATGCTCAGGACCCTGCGAATCCAGGCTACAAGTCCATCAGCATGAAGGACCTCAACTTCGACGTATCCGGCGTCAATTTCGATATGCCGTCTCTCGTTTCCAAAGTGAGCCACGACAAACAGGGCCGCGCGGTGAAGGTCGTGACCGAACCGGTGAAGATGGTGCTGAATGCAGGCGATGGCGAACTTGGCCAACAACTGGGTACGCAACTTGCGACGCTCGGCTATGAAAAGCTGGAGCTGACCATGGCGAGCGAGCAGTCTTACGATCCGGATGCTGACATTGTGACCTTGGCCAAGGGCAAGAACTACTGGGAGCTCAAAGATGGCTTCCGCCTCGATTTTGGTGCCAAGTATGAAGGCGCCAGCGCAATGGCGGCTGCGCAGGCAGAGCAGGGTGACGCATCTGCAGACCCATCTGCCATGATGGATGCTGTCATGGAGAAGCTGACGATCCATTCGCTTGACCTGGCGCTGGACGATGATGGCATCGTGGATCGTGCCTTCAACGCATACGCGGCCCAGAGCGGCGAAGACCCGCAGCAATTGCGCAATCAGACTGCTGGCATGTTGGCCATGGCTCCGATGATGGCTGCTGGATCCGGTATTGATCCGGAATTGGTGACAGAAGCTGCAACAGCTCTGTCCAGCTTCATCACCGATCCGAAAACCTTGACGCTGTCGTTGAACCCGGCTGCGCCGCTGAAAGTATCAACGCTGGCAGACATGGAAGATCCGTCCGGTCTGACCAAGTCGGCGCTCGGTTTCTCGGCCTCCAACGAATAGGTCGCCAGGCAAACCAGACGTATAGGCGCGTGCATCCCGTGTGGGTGCACGCGCTTTTCTTTGCGTGCTAGTCGAGGCATAGACTGGCTGTCATGAAACTGGCTTTTTTTGGAGATGTGGTCGGAAAGCCCGGCCGGCAGGCCGTGTTGGACCATCTACCGGGTCTGAAAGCGCGTCTGCGTCTCGATTTTGTCGTTGTAAATGCAGAAAATTCTGCGGGCGGCTTCGGGTTGACCAGCGCTATCGCGGAGGAGTTCTTCGCGGCTGGCGCGGACTGTCTGACGCTGGGGGACCATGCCTGGGACCAGCGCGAGGCGCTCACTTATATTGAACGCGAACCGCGTCTGCTGCGCCCATTGAATTATCCGCCGGCTGCCAATGCGCCCGGTAAGGGCGCAAACCTGTTCAGCCTGTCCGATGGCCGCCGCGTGGGCGTGATCCAGGTTCAGGGTAACGTGTTCATGAAACAGGTGTTGAGCAATCCGTTCTCCGCGGTGGATGAAGCGCTCGATTCAATGCCGCTTGGCGCTGTGGCTGATGCGGTGATTGTGGATATGCATTGCGAGGCGACCAGTGAGAAAATGGCGATGGGCCATTACTGTGACGGTCGGGCCAGTCTGGTTGTTGGCAGTCATACGCATGTGCCAACCGCCGATACGATGATCCTTGAAGCAGGTACGGCCTATCAGACAGATGCTGGCATGTGCGGTGACTATGATAGTGTGATCGGGATGCAGAAGCAGATCTCGCTCTATCGCTTCGAGACCCAGCTTCCCGGCGAACGTTATCAGCCGGCCCTGGGCGAAGGCACACTCTGCGGAACCTATGTTGAGACAGATGATGCGACCGGGCTTGCGACCCGTATCGAAGCCATTCGCGTCGGCGGAAGGCTCAGCGATGCAGTGCCTTACTGACCTCTCCTGAAACTGAAGCGCCCCGAGACCTCGGTCTCAGGGCGTTCGTGGAACCGAGTTATTTCCCCGGCTGCGCAGTGTAGCGGAGATAGGGTTTCACCGCCTTGTAACCTGACGGGAAAAGCCGATCGATCTCGTCAGGATCTGTCAGCGATGGCACGATGATCACATCATCACCGTTCTGCCAGTTCACAGGAGTCGCAACCTTGTGATTGTCGGTGAGTTGAAGGCTGTCGATGAGACGCAGGATTTCGTCAAAGTTCCGCCCGGCACTGGGCGGGTAAATTATGGACGCGCGAATTTTCTTGTTCGGATCGATGACATACACAGCGCGCACGGTGACTTTCGCGTCCGCACTTGGGTGGATCATGTTGTAGAGGGTTGCCACGCTCCGGTCCGGATCCGCGATGATCGGGAATTCCACGGTTGTGTCTTGGGTTTCCTCAATGTCGGAGATCCAATTCTTGTGGTCCTCCAGACTGTCGACGGAGATCACCAGTGCTTTTGCGCCGCGCCTCGCAAACTCCTCCTTGAGTTTAGCTGTATAGCCGAGCTCCGTGGTGCAGACAGGTGTGAAATCGGCCGGGTGAGAGAAGAAGACCACCCAGTCTTCGCCAATCCATTCGTGAAACCGAATGCGGCCTTCTGTCGTGTCGGCTTCAAAGTCCGGGGCAACGTCGCCAATCAGAAGGCTCATATTACCATACTCCTGTCTCTTGATTTCTGACAGGAAAGTGGTGCCTAAGAAGAAGCAAACCAATGCGCAGCATCTCAAGCTGTCGATAAGTTTTTCTAATGCCCGGTCAGGGAAGAAGGAATTTGAATGAAACGTCTCATTCTCATGCGTCATGCCAAGACCGAACCCTGGGCAGAAGGCATTGACGATTTTAGCCGGGCGTTGACCGAGCGTGGGAAAGAAGATGCAAAGCGCATGGCCGAGGAACTTGTTGCCACCGGCTGGAGCCCCGAACGCATTCTCGTATCAACTGCGCGTCGGGCGCGGGAGACCTGTTCTGAAGTGGCGAAGATTGTGGAGGGCGAGAAGGTACGCCCGATGGAAAACCTCTATCTCACCGGCGTTCGCGGTCTGACCGAGGCCATCTGCCACAATGACGGGGCAGGTACCCTGATGGTGATTGGGCATAACCCGGGACTGCATGATTTCGCCATGGAGATTTTGCGCGAAGCCGGGAGCCAGGATCATCAGGAATCTGTCAGGCTGATCGAGAAATTTCCGACCAGTTGCTGCGCTCTCTTCGAGAGTGAACAGGACGGGGCCTTTCTGCCGGTCCATTTCAAACTGACTCAAATTCTGCGTGCGAAGGACCTTCGCGAGGCTGATGCGTCACTCTGACGAAAAAAGCCCTGCCGGTGAAGGCAGGGCGGAGATCCTGGTCGGTCAGGCGGTTTGGAGAGGCTGAGACCCTGCCGACCGGATCAGTGCTAGTTTGATTGGTAGTGCACGTTGGTGAACGTGTCGTGGTCCACGTAAGCGACGACCTTCTTCATCATTTTACGTTCGCATTGGCGCACAGCCAGCGCTTTTCCGAAATTGTAAGCGACGTGTTCTGAAGTACACCGAGCGTTCACTTCGTCGCGGATACGGTCGTACTCTTCCTGGGCACCGACAACCGTTTCCAGTTGCGTACGGTTCACGTCGATTTCCATCTTGAATTCATCTGACGCGGCAAAGGCTGGCGCGGTGGCGACGGAAGCGGCGACGGCAAGAGCGGTGAAAATGCGGATCATGGCAGTATTCCTTTCGAATTTCGGTGAGATAATCAGGGCAGGGTGGCTGGCGCCGCATCGATCAGGGGATTGGGGGATGCGGCGCCAGCAGGACAGGCTTAGCGGGCTTCGCGGCGGGCGAAGCGACGGCGGCGGCGGACCAGAAGGTTCTGACGACCCTCCGCTGTGACATCATTTGCCGGCCGGGTCCGGTGAGTTGCCTCTCCGGTCATGATGGAGAGGGCCATCATGCTTTCGGTGGCTGGTACGGCGATGTCGCTCTGACGGGCGCGGGGGATCATGATTTTCAATTCCTTCTAGCTTTCTGTTGATGTCCTTGGCGAGACCATCCCGCCGCCGACACCCTCTATCTAGGTCAGAAATTATCGAAAATCAATAAGTTTTTATCGAAAAATAATAAATGCCAACAAATTCAAGGCACTGTTGTTTGCCGAATATCGATATGGTTGCGCGTTTTTCAAGTCAAGCGATGCCGAATAAACTGGAGAAGAATTCATGCAATGCATTGTAGCGCTGAATCGATGCGACAAGCGGAACCCGTTCCGTTCGCATGGATCAGGCATGGCCACCCAAATCGAAGCTGAGCTGAACCGACTTGGCAGGTAAGGCGTGGACACGTCCAGACTTCGACATGCCCGCCCTGCGCGCCATATTCGGCCGTGCCGGAACACCAAATGGCAACGCATGCGAACTTTGCTCAGGGAACAGGTGACGGCGAGCCGCCCTGGCCGCAGCCATATGATCAACCATTCTCATCGGATAGGATTGGCCCAAGACAATGCCCTTCTCGGCGAGCAGACTTTTTGGGGCATCCCAAGGCGAGTGGATCAGCGCGTCCGGCAGGTCAGCGATTTCAGGTATCCATTTTCGAATGAAGGTGCCCTCAGGATCGCGCATCTGGGAGTGTCGTACCGGATTCGGAATTTGCCCGACCGGGTGTGAGCTGACGCCGACAACTTTCCGTGCGTTCCCATAGAACAGGGCCCCGTCAAAATCGGTGGAGAGCCGCGCCAGATGCTGGGCAGGCGCAGTCGGATCCAGCCAGAGATGGCACGTCGCGAATGACAGAAGCAGGCTGCGCAACTCCGATTCGAGGCGTCCGGTGGCCTGAAGGCAGCGCATGCTGGCATCAAGAAGTGGGAAACCTGTGCGGCCACTGGCCCAGGCAGCCAGACGGGGATCTGCCGCGCCGACCATTTCACGTTTGAAAATATCATTTGGAAGACCGGCATTCTCAACCTGCTCATGCCGTGGTTTGGCGGTGAGCAGGCGAGACCTTTGTTCCAGATTCTCAACAAATGCGTCGAGCGAGGCGGCAAACGTCTCATCCCCATCGGATAGAAGGGCACCTTTGGCACGCATCGCCGCCTGCCAGACCTCGCGATCCGATAATGTGCCCCAGTTCAGGTAGGGGGACAGGCCGGAGGCAGATGATTCCCGGTCCGTAACAGAGAGATTGCGTTTGGAGGCCGGCCGTCCGCGACCTGACAGATATTGGCGCAGCTGAAGCACACCATTGGTGCGGCCTCCAGTCTGGCGGCCTGCACATGCGTCGTCACCCAATCCGTAATCTGATGCGACCGGCCAGTCTTCCGACACCATATCCGGCGTGTCCAAGTTTTCCGGTGCATTGAGACGTGGCTGGCGCATGTAGTGCCGGAAAGCGGTTTCCGACTCTCCCGGAGTTAATGGCATCGCACGCCTTATGGCCTGCTCGCGCAGTGGGATTCCGGCTTTCATGGCCCAGCTGCGGACGTGCTGAACGCGTTCCGTCTCTTCCGGATCGTGACTTGCCGCATGGAAGTGGAGGGAGGCGATCCCGTACTGGGTGTGAATTTGCGACAGGACTTCGGCTGCGTTGCCGGATCTCAGGCACAACTTGCTTCCGCGTTTGCGCAGGGCGCCGTCGAGATCTGCAAGGGATTCCAGAAGAAAGTCGAATTGGCGGCCGGATGTGTCCGGGCGATGCCAATGCCGGGTATCAAAAATGTAGAGGGGCAGGACCTGCCCGCCTGATGCGCAGGCGGCCACGAGGGCTGCGTGGTCATGCACCCGCAAGTCTCGTCTGAACCAGATGACATGTAGATCGTTCATGGAACAAATATAGAACATTGTTCCTCTTTGTCCAATCTTTTCGGCGCATGCGCTAATTCATTGCGAAACCGAAACAAATTCAACTTCTGGTTTCTTGCAGGTCAATGGTAAAGTTCGTCTTTACCATTTATGGGCGCTGAGGGAGTTACTGCGCGGGATCGTTTCCCGCTGCATCTGTTTGATAATCTTGCTGAACCGAAGCCCGACCCGCGATTGGCGGAGGATGCGGCCGAGGCCTTCCCAGCAAGATTTCTTGGCATGTCTGCCAAGACCGGTATGGCCACTGATCAGGCCAAACTGCTTCGACATTTGTTGGCAGTGTCCGGAGTTTGCGGACTTGTTGCGCCTGGTTGGTTGCTATCGATTTTTGGAGCCGTGGGGATTGGCGTATTCGCGTTGATGATTCTGTACCGGCTCGGCCTGGTCCTGTTCGGCCCGAGTTCCGTTCATCTTCTGACCAATCCCGCATCGTTGTCGTTGCTCCTGCCGACCTACACCATCCTGATTGCTCTCAAGGACGAGGCGGCATGCATGCCGCAATTGGCAAACAGTCTGATGTCGTTGGAATATCCACGGCGCCTGCTGGATGTGAAGCTTCTTTTGGAGGAGGGGGATCATGATACGAAAAACGCAATTCATGAGCAGATATGGCCCGAGGGAACTGAGCTTGTTGTGCTGCCGCGCGGTCAGCCGCAGACGAAACCGCGTGCGTTGAACTACGGACTGGCGCGGGCCAGGGGAGCATTTGTCACGGTCTATGATGCGGAGGATCGTCCGAACCCCGGTCAGCTGATGGAGGCGGCCCGCCGGTTCGCCTGGGACCCGCAGCTTGCTTGTGTGCAGGCGCCACTATCGGGCAATGTGCGTGGCGGCGGCTGGTTGTCGCGCCATTGGGCACTCGAATACGCAATCCAATTCAACCGCATGATGCCGGCGCTGGCCCGGTTGCGCATGCCGATCCCACTTGGCGGAACCAGCAATCATTTTCGCAAGGCGGCACTTCAGGCGGTTGGCGGCTGGGACGCCTGGAATGTGACCGAAGACGCCGATCTCGGACTGCGTTTCGCAAGATTGGGGAAGAAGGTTGATGTTATTGCGCCGCCGACTGTCGAAACCCCACCTCAACAGCTCGATGTATGGGTCGGTCAGCGATCCCGCTGGTTGAAGGGGTTCATCCAGACCTGGCTCGTTCTGATGCGGTATCCATCCACGGCCATAAAGGAGATGGGCGTTCTGGGGTTCATCTCGATGCAATTGACCCTTGGCGCATCTATCTTGTCGGCACTTGTCCATCTGCCCTGGCTTGTCTGGTGCGCGGTTTGCCTCTTGGTGCCGGACGCAAGTATAGGGTCGATCAGCTTGGGCATGTTGGCAGCGTCCTATGCTGTTGGCGTGATCGCGGCGCTGACTGTACCGACGTCTTCTTTTGCGGTCCGGCTGCGGGATATCCTGACTATCCCTTTTTACTGGCCTCTTCAGTACTTCGCTATGATGCGCGCGCTTTACAGCCTGTCGCGGCGACCGCATTTTTGGGTGAAGACGCCACACGATATGGACGCCTGACGGAGCCGGGAACAGCGCCCCCGCATTTTCTAACGCAAGGTCAATGCTTGGCGGTCCTTCGGCTTGGGCATACAGTCGATGCACGATCTGTTGCCCCCAGAGGAGTCCGATATGGCGTATGATGAATCAGTCGACCTAGAGCAGTTTCGCGCTGAAACGCGCGAATGGCTTGAAGAAAATTGCCCCCCTTCGATGCGTACGCCCATGAAGGATGACGAGATTGTCTGGGGTGGAAAACGCGAAAAGTTCAAGAACCCTGAAGCCAAGGTCTGGCTGGAGCGGATGGGTGAAAAAGGTTGGACCGCGCCGGAGTGGCCAGCAAAGTATGGCGGCGGCGGCCTCAGCCGTGAGCAGAACCGCGTGCTGCAGGAAGAGCTGCGCCGCATCAAGGCGCGGCCTGCCTTGTTCTCTTTCGGGCTCTGGATGTTCGGCCCGGCGCTTCTGGAATTTGGAAATGAAGAACAGAAACTGCGCTTCATCCCGGATATCGTGAAGGGCAAGACACGCTGGTGTCAGGGCTATTCCGAGCCGGGCGCGGGGTCTGATCTGGCAGACTTGCAGACGCGTTGCGAAGACAAGGGCGATCATTACCTGATCAATGGTCAGAAAGTCTGGACCTCTTACGCTGACAAGGCTGACTGGATTTTCTGTCTGGTGCGGACCGATACGAGCACCAAGCATGAAGGGATCAGCTTCATCCTGTTCGACATGGAGAGCGAAGGCGTTGAAGCGCGTCCAATTCTGCTGATTTCCGGCGAGAGCCCATTTTGCGAAACATTCTTCACGGATGTGAAAGTGCCGAAAGACCAATTGGTCGGCGAAGTGAATGGTGGCTGGCAGATCGCCAAACGCTTGCTGCAATTCGAGCGCTCGTCCATTTCTGCCGGAGGCTTTGGCGGCACAGGTGGCTCTGGCATTCTGGGGCCGGAAGAATACGCCAAGATGCACATTGGCACCGACAGTGAAGGTCGCCTGATAGATGGTGACCTCCGTGGGCGGATCACTGACCACAAGATGTATGCCAAGGCATTCAACCTGACTGTTCAACGCCAGGCGGAACAAGCCAAAGCGGGCCAGCAAGTTGGCCATACAGCATCCATTCTGAAGTATGGTGCTGCGAAGATGAACCAGGACCGGCATGAGCTACTCGTTGAGGCGCTCGGCACGGAAGGGCTTGGCTGGGAAGGCGAGGGCTTTGATCCGGCAGCCAAGAAGGTCACGCGCCAATGGCTGCGCTCAAAAGGTAACTCGATCGAGGGCGGTACGAGTGAGATCAATCTGAACGTGATCTCCAAACGCGTGCTGGGCCTCAAGGACCACAAGTAACCCATGTCGTCCACGCAGATCATCCTTCTGTTTCTCGGCACACCGTTCATGGCCGGAGTCCTGGCTCCGTTCTTCCGTGGGCGTTGGCTGGTGCAGTCGGCTGTGTGGATGTTCGCGCTGCTGTCCACGCTTGCCGCACTTTATGTGTGGGCGGGTATGGAGGCGGCGCGCCTCGAATTGACAAGCATCAGGCTGGCACTCGCTGCCAGCGCTCTCTGGAGTACGGCCGGGCTGGCCGGACTGCTGGTTGGGCGCGAAGCGGAAAACGTGCGGCGTGTTGCAAAGAACACCAGGGACAAACGCAAGGCTTCGGAGATATTCAGATGACATTCCTTTTGACGGAAGACCAGGAAATGCTGCGGGATACCGCAATGGCATTTGCGCGCGATGAACTGCCAGTGACGCGCCTGCGCAAATTGCGTGATAGTGGGGCAAACGGTGTGGACCCGGACACACGCCAGAAGCTGGCCGAACTTGGCTTCTTTGGTGTGATTATTTCGGATGAGCCAGGCGGTGAGCATTTCGGGCTTGTCGGCCTGGGTCAGATCCTGGAAGCGCAGGGGCGGACTCTGGCTGCCACACCCGTGCTTCAAACCGCATTGATCGCGGCCAGTGCGTTACAGTTGGGTGGCAGTGCGGAACAACAGGCTGAATGGCTGCCAAAGATTGCTGGCGGAGACGCGACATTTGCGCTGGCGCTTGACGAAACCGCGCACTTCAATCCACTCGGTGTTGCAACGGAAGCTGAGCGTAATGGTCAGGGCTACACGCTGAATGGCATGAAGCGTTTCGTTGCCGATGCGCATCATGCTGACATGCTGATCGTGGTGGCCCGCACTTATGGCGAGGCGGGCGATAGGCACGGACTGACGCTGTTCCTTGTGCCAGCCGATGCCAAAGGCGTGTCAGTTCAGACGCTGAACTCCGTCGATTCGCATGGCGCGGCTCATATCACGCTGGAAGATGTGATCGTTCCGGACAGTGCAATCATTGGCGCGGTGGATAAAGGCGCGGATGTGCTGGAGCCAGTTCTTGATCGGGCGGCCATTGGACAGGCGGCAGAAATGCTTGGCAGTGCGCAAGCGGCATTCGATATGACGCTGGAATACCTGAACAGCCGCAAACAGTTCGGCCAGTTGATTGGATCGTTCCAGGCTCTGCAGCACCGCGCCGCAAAGATGTTCACTGAATTGGAGCTGACACGCTCTTGCGTGGCAGCTGCGCTTGCTGCCGTTGATGAGGGCAAGGAGAATGTCGCCGAACTTGCAAGTCTCGCAAAAGCGAAGGCAAGCGAACTGGTGCATCTGGTGTCCAATGAGTGCGTGCAGATGCATGGCGGTATCGGCATGACGGATGATGCTGATCCGGGCCTCTACATGAAACGTGCTCGTGTGCAGGAAGCCATGTTCGGATCTGCCAGCTGGCACCGGGATCGCTACGCGCGCCTTGCAGGCTACTAGCGGTTCGGAAACACTGAATGAAAAAAAGCCGGGAAGGTCTGATCCTTCCCGGCTTTACTTTTATCTCGCAAGAGACGCTGGCTTAGCCCTTCAGGACCGATCCCTTCTTCAGGGCTTTGGCAATCAGGTAGTACATGACTGGACGATGTTTTGCGCGAACGGACTTTCCGTACTTCGCAACGGCGTCGGCAATGGCTGCGTCTGCTTTCGCATCGTCAGTTACACCAAGCTTCTTTGCAATGAAGCCTTTCTTGATGCGGGCCAGTTCTTCCTTGTCGGACGCAGCGACTGTCGCAGAGTCGGCCTTGTAGATTGTTGGCCCACAAGCTTTCACGGCGGCATTCAGAAGATCCATGTCGGAGCGTTTTTCACCAACCTTGTCTTTCAGGTCCGTGACATACTTCTCCATCAGCACTTCTTTCGGAGAAGGTGCCTTGGCGGCTTTTGTTGCAGTTGGTGCAGCGGCTTTCTTCGGCGCCGCGGCTTTCTTGGCTTTGGTTGCTTTTGCCATGGGAGTTTCTCCTCAATGGGCCCGACGAACGGGCGTGTTTGAATTTACGCAGCTCACAATACGAATCAGTTTGAAACGTGAATTGGACACTGAACTGTTTTTCCACAGCCTGCCAACCCCTTTTCGGTAGTGAAACGATTCTCAGCAACATGAAGTATACGGACAAAATGGCAGTTGGGTTGCTGATTGCACGTTTCGTTCAGGGCGTGAACTACATTGATTGACCTGTGCGGATTGGGAGTACACATCTTGAGTGCAAACCAGACATGAGATGAGGGCTGACATGTTCCGATACTTGCCGTGGATCACTATCGTACTCCTGCTTGTCGGGTGTCTTGTGTTTTGGAGACTGCAGCCATGGCTGCTGTACGCAGCTGCCGTGCTTGCACTATTTGCGCTGACTGGCCTGTATGACGTCTTCCAGCGCAAGCACAGTCTTTGGCGAAACTATCCATTGGTGGCGCGGATCCGTTGGGTGGCGGAGGAGCTTCATCCCTTTCTGCGTGCCTACATTGTCGAGAGCGAAACAGAAGGTCGTCCATTTAATCTGGAAGATCGGGCGATGGTGTACCGCCGAGCAAAGAATGTATCTTCGGTGGAGCCGTTTGGCAGTCATCTGGATATGGACAAGCCGCCCTATGAATGGCTGGCGCACTCTATCGCCGCACAACATCCCACCGAGAGCGACCCGCGCGTGATGGTGGGCGCGCCTGGCACGTCCCAGCCTTATTCGACAAGTGTCTTCAATATCTCCGCCATGAGTTTCGGGTCTCTGGGAGCGCACGCTATCTCAGCCCTTTCAAAAGGCGCCGCACTTGGGGGGTTCTATCACGACACGGGGGAAGGGGGTGTCTCGCGCTATCACCGACAGGGAGGCGGTGACTTGGTCTGGGAGCTTGGGTCTGGCTATTTCGGGTGTCGCGCATCTGATGGAAGCTTTGATGCTGCCAAGTTCGCCGAAACTTCCGCAGACCCCCAAATCAAGATGATCGAGGTGAAGCTGAGCCAGGGTGCCAAGCCAGGGCATGGCGGCGTGTTGCCGGGCGAGAAGGTGACTGCGGAAATCGCAGAAGCGCGTGGCATTGAAATCGGGCAGACTTGCATCTCTCCGCCTTCGCATTCTTCTTTCTCGACGCCCATCGAGATGCTGGAGTTTGTTGCCAGATTGCGTGATCTGTCAGGTGGCAAGCCTGTTGGTATCAAGTTCGTAGTCGGCAACCGGTGGGAAACCCTGGCGATCTGCAAGGCGATGCTGGAAACAGGTCTGCGCGTTGACTTCATGGTTGTTGACGGCGGCGAAGGTGGGACCGGCGCTGCGCCTGCGGAGTTTCTAGACCATGTTGGCACCCCCTTGCGTCAGGCACTCGTTCTTACGCGTAACGCCTTGGTTGGAACGGGGCTGAAGGATGAGGTTCGCCTTGCATGTTCGGGCAAGCAGATCAGCGCGTTCTCAATGGCCTCGTCTCTGGCACTTGGCGCAGATTGGGTGAACACAGCGCGTGGCTTCATGTTTGCGCTTGGCTGTATCCAGTCCCTCAATTGTCATAACAATACGTGCCCGACGGGCATTGCGACATCGAACATGTCACGCCAGCGTGGCTTGGTCGTCGAAGACAAGGCGATCCGCGTCAGGAATTTTCATCACAATACGGTAAAGGCGCTGATGGAAGTCGTCGGTGCCGCAGGGTGCGCGCATCCTTCTGAGCTGACGCCTCGCCATGTGATGCACAGGGTCACTGAAGACATCTCCTACACCGCCGAACGAGCCTACCAGCTGATCTCCAACAGGCAATTGCTGGATGCGCCTGATGAGACCCAATTGGCTGAGGAATGGCGCATGGCACAGGCGGCAAGTTTCCACCCAGCAATTTAGCGGGAATACGAGAAGGGGGCGGCCGCATCACAGCTTCACCGGAACCAGCCCTGTTTCATCCGGTTCTGTGCTAGTGCATAGAAAGCGGGCAGCATGATGGTTTCCGCATCCAGTCTTTGGCCGCGCGCTTTGGTCATGGCTGGACGCGGGTTAGACCAAGTGGGACAGGATGGGCAATGACTGAAATTGAGACGCCAAAGCGTAGTCGACTGATAGCGATTTCGAACAGGACCGCTGCGGGGCAGGAAAGCCGCGCCGGTGGGCTCGCTGTGGCCTTGTGGGACTCGCTTGCCGATACACGAGGACTCTGGATCGGCTGGAGCGGTCGCATTCTGGACTTTCCCAGCAATCGCGCCCGCAAATCCAGCGAGGATGGGGTGGAGTTTGCCCTGACGGACTATTCCCGCGATCAGTTCGATGGGTTTTACCTGGGCTATTCGAACAGCGTGCTGTGGCCAGTGATGCACAATCGCATCGATCTTGCCGTCTTCGATTCTTCGTTCTTTCGCTATTATGTGGAGATCAACGAGAAATTTTCCGACATTGTGCGACGTCAGGCGACAGAGGACGATTTGATCTGGGTGCACGATTACCACTTCCTGCTTTTGGGCGGTATATTGCGGGAAGAAGGATGGACAGGACGCTGCGGTTTCTTCCTGCATATTCCATTCCCCTCTCCAGAAGTCTTTCGCGCTATTCCGGAGCATCGCAAGCTTGCGAAAGGCCTGTGCGCTTATGATGTTGTCGGCCTGCAATGCCGGAAAGATCTGGCCAATCTGGCGCAGTATCTGGAAGAGGAATTCGGCGCCGAGGAACAGCCAGATGGCAAGTTCCTGGTTGAAGGTCGTATTGTGCATTTGCTGCATTGTCCGATCGGCATCGACAGCAAGTCATTCGCGCAGACAGCGCAGGACGAACCAGCAACGCGCGCCGCAAGCCGCCTGTCCCGGTTTCTTGGAGAGCGGGATCTGGTCATCGGTGTCGACCGAATGGATTACTCCAAGGGATTGCCACAGCGTTTCGAAGGCATGGCGGATCTGTTCGACAGATATCCCGAGTTGCACGGCAAGATCTCGTTCACGCAGATCGCGCCACCATCGCGCTCCGTTGTAGAAGAATATGCGCAGCTTCGCGAACAGCTGGATGCCCTGTCCGGGCGCATCAATGGAGACTATGGTGATCTCGACTGGATGCCGATCAGGTATCTCGCTCGCGGATATGATCGCGAGGAGATTGCCGGTCTATATAGACTTGCCACGGCGTGCCTTGTGACGCCTTTGCAGGATGGTATGAATTTGGTCGCCAAGGAGTTTGTCGCCGCGCAAGACCCTGAAGACCCCGGCGTGTTGATCTTGTCTCAGTTTGCCGGCGCAGCGGAGCAAATGAAGGAGGCTTTGATTATCAATCCTTACGACAGTTCGGCGATCGCCGAAGCCGTTAAGCAGGCGATTGAAATGCCGCGCGAGGAACGGCGGGAACGCTGGCAAAAGCTCTACGACAACATTTCCGAACAAGACATCGGCTGGTGGCGAAGCCGCTTCATGACCGCCTTCGAGCAGGTTCCGGCATGAGCCAGCCGGACGTCTCTCCTCCAAGGCTGGAAAATACGGTCGCATTGTTCCTCGATTTTGACGGCACATTGTCGCCGCTTCAGGATGATCCGGATGCCGTATTTCTGGCGCCGGGCATGGATGATGTGTTGATTCAGTTATCAGAGAAGCTGAATGGTGCGCTCGCCATCCTGTCTGGACGCGACCTGACGGATCTGTCCAAGCGCGTCCCGAATGCCTTGTGGCGTTTTGGAAATCATGGTCTCCGTTCCGCCGCTCCGGGAGAGAGGATGGCGGACACGGTGACGGACGCTCCTGATGGGCTCATCTGTCGGTTTCAATCTGTGATCAGCGCTTTTGACGGGGTGCGCCTGGAGAAGAAAGGGCCTGTTCTGGCTGTGCACTATCGCGCTGCGCCCGACAAGGGTGAGCAGTTGGCCTTGCAGTTGGAAAGCGCTCTTGCAGAGTATTCCGACTACGCGCTGCAATCCGGAAAGATGGTGCTTGAGGCGAAGCCGAGCGGGGCGAATAAGGGTGTCTGCCTTGAGAAGGCGATGCAGGCACCTCCCTTCGAGGGGCGGGTTCCCATTATGATTGGGGACGACAAGACAGATGAAGACGCCATTCTTGTCGCCAATCGTCTGGGTGGATGGTCTGTCAAAGTTGGAGAAGGGGCCAGCGCTGCAGAGTATCGGCTGACGTCCCATAAGGATGTCGAAAATTACCTGAAAGAGATGTTGGGAGATTTATGAGCCTGGATCTTGGAGTTGTCGGAAACGGGACTGTTGCCGGCCTGATCAATTCGCGCGGAGACTATGAATGGTTCTGCCTTCCGCGATTTGATGGTGAGCCTGTGTTCAACAAGCTGTTGGGTGGCGGCGGAACGTTCACCGTCTGGATGGAGGGCTTGACCAAGCGCTCCCAGACCTATGATCGCAACACGGCTATACTGCGCACGCGAATGGAGGCTGAAGACGGAGCAATTCTCGAGATTGTCGACTTTGCTCCGCGCTTTCAGCATAAGGGGCGCACTTTTCGGCCCGCGAGCCTGGTCCGGCGTTTCGAGGTAATCTCGGGCGCGCCGCAGCTGAAGATTTCCCTCACACCGGAAACGGATTGGGGCGGACGCCGCTTGAAGCCAATTCGAGGTGTCAATCATGTGCGCTTCGTCGATGAGGAATTGTCATTCCGGGTGACGACTGATGCGCCGGTTTCCTACATTCTGACAGAAACCAGCTTTATTCTGGATAAGGATGTGACCTTTATTCTGGGGGCTGATGAATCCCTGACGGATTCTCCTGGCGTCATTGCCCGTGATTGGGAAGAACGTACGCGCCAATACTGGGCGAAATGGGCGCGAAGCCTCGCCATTCCATTTGAGTGGCAGGATGAAGTTATCCGCGCTGCCATAACGCTCAAGCTGTGCGTGTTTGAGGAAACAGGCGGAATTGTTGCCGCGTTGACAACGTCCGTTCCTGAGCATGAAGGGTCTTCCCGCAACTGGGACTATCGCTTCTGCTGGATTCGTGATGCGTACTTTACTGTGACCGCGCTTAACCGACTGTCCGGAATGGGTACTTTGGAACATTATATGAGATGGGTGAGGAATATTGTTGCCCATTCGAAGGGTGGACATATTCAGCCTGTTTACGGAATCGGCCTTGAAGCGGACCTCACGGAAGACCTCGCGCCTCACTTGCCGGGATTCAGGGACTCAGGTCCGGTCCGGCGTGGCAACCAGGCTGCGGAGCACATTCAGCACGATGTGTACGGTCAGGTTGTATTGGGCGTTGCACAATCTTTCTTCGACCACAGACTGCTCGCTCAGCCCGGTATTGCGGAGTTCGAACAATTGGAGCCGGTGGGCGAACGGGCGTTTGCCGTTTACGACACACCGGATGCAGGCATCTGGGAATTCCGAACCATCGCTCATGTGCATACATCTTCCGCGATCATGTGCTGGGCCGCCTGTGATCGCCTCTCGCTGATCGCTGACAGGCTCGGACTTGAAAGTCGCGCTGCCTATTGGAGAGAGCGCGCAGACATAATTCATGCGACCATTTTGGACAAAGCCTGGAATGATGACGTCAAAGCTTTCACGGCCGCGTTCGGCGGTACGGATCTGGACGCGTCAGTCCTGCTGATGGCGGAGATCGGATTCCTGCCCGCAACGGACGAGCGCTATGTCGCCACAGTCGATGCAGTGGACCGGGATTTGCGCATGGGCGATCATGTGTACCGTTACAAGGTTGAGGACGATTTCGGGAAACCGAAGACCGCTTTTACGGCCTGCACGTTCTGGTTCATTGACGCGCTGTATCGCGTCGGCCGAGTCGAAGAGGCACGGCGCATGTTTGAGACTGTACTGGCCACCCGCAACCATCTGGGCCTCTTGTCTGAAGACGTGGATACGGAGACCGGTAAACTCTGGGGGAACTTCCCACAAACCTATTGCATGGTCGGAATCATCAATTCTGCGGCACTGCTGAGCAAGCCTTGGGCAGCAGTCACATAAACCTGCACAGTTTTAGCGAACTCGGTTCGATGCTGAGCGGCCGGAACTGAGTTTGTTGAACTGATTCAGCGACTGTGCGTTGCTGAAATCATGGGTGAGAGTGACGACGTCTTTGATGAAATGCATGGCTTCGGGGAAGCGGTACGGTCGCCGTACGCCCGCTATTCCTCCTGGTTTGAAGGCGCGACGCCGTCTGCACTGCTGAAGAAATCGCGGGAAGCGCGCACCTTTTTCCGTCGCACCGGCATTACGTTCAATGTTTACGGTGATGTTGAAGCCGATGAACGGCTGATTCCGTTTGATCTGGTGCCGCGTATTATTGGGGCCAGTGAGTGGGCTTTGCTGGTTCGCGGCATTGAACAGCGGGTCCGCGCTATCAATGCATTTCTTTACGACATCTATCATCGACAGGAGATCATTCGCGCGGGCCGTTTGCCCGAACACTTGATCCGCGAGAATGATGCATTCCTGCCCAAGATGATCGGTTTCGATCCGCCGGGCGGGATCTACACGCACATAGTTGGCATAGATCTTGTCAGAACAGGACCAAACGAATTCTTCGTGCTTGAGGATAATGCGCGGACACCATCTGGCGTTTCCTACATGCTGGAAAACCGGGAAACGATGTTGAAAATGTTTCCCGAGCTATTCGCGCAAGTGCCTGTGCAGCGTGTCTCCGGGTATCCTATGGCCCTTCGCCGATCCCTGGAAAGGTCCGCGCCGAAATCGTTAGCCGACAGGCCCACTGTGGCCGTACTGACGCCCGGCATTCACAACTCGGCTTACTTTGAGCACGCTTTCCTTGCCGACCAGATGGGTGTCGAACTTGTTGAAGGCCACGATCTGCGCGTGGTGGACGGGCGGGTCGCGATGCGGACGACGCAAGGTTACGAGCCAATTGACGTACTCTATCGCCGCGTGGATGATGACTTTCTGGATCCCTTGAATTTCAGACCGGACTCCATGCTGGGTGTCGCTGGAATATTCGACGTCTACCGCGCAGGCGGGATCACCATTGCGAACGCGCCGGGTACGGGCATTTCGGATGACAAGGCGATCTACTCCTACATGCCGGAAATCGTCGAGTTCTATACAGGGCAGGCGCCGCTCCTGAAGAACGTTCCAACCTGGCGATGTGCTGAACCGGATGCGCTGGCCTATGTGCTGGAGTATCTGGAAGAATTGGTGGTGAAGGAAGTGCACGGATCAGGCGGCTATGGCATGTTGGTCGGGCCAGCCGCAAGCAAGCGAGAGATCGCAGCTTTCCGAAGAAAGCTGACTGCGAAGCCAGCGAACTATATCGCGCAGCCCACGCTTGCGCTGTCCACGGTACCTATCCTGACCAAGGCCGGATTGTCGCCCCGCCATGTAGATTTGCGTCCTTTCGTTCTGGTGTCGCCAGACGGTGTTGATGTGACGCCTGGAGGTCTGACACGGGTGGCCATGAAAAAGGGTTCGCTCGTTGTCAATTCGAGCCAGGGTGGTGGCACCAAGGACACCTGGGTTTTGAAGGAAGGCTAGGAGATGCTCGGACGCACTGCATCTGGTCTGTTCTGGATGGCCCGCCTTCTGGAGCGCGCCGAGAACACAAGTCGCCTTGTGGAGGCTGGTTTCCGCATGGCGCTGACCCGGTCGCAGCCAGGGGAAGAGGAGTGGCGATCTGTTCTGGTTACGGCCGGTTGCCATGACACCTATCGTGCGCGACATGATATGATTGATGGGGCCAAGGTGGCAGACTTTGCGCTCCGTGACCGATCAAACCCCTCCAGTGTTTTGTCGACCCTTCACGCCGCCCGGGAAAATGCCCGTATGACCCGCACCGCCCTGACGCGGGAAATGTGGGAGGCGATCAATGATTTCTGGATGACGTTGAGAGATGCGCTCAAGCGGCCCCCCTCGGAAACTGATTTGCCTGAAATCCTCACCATGATCCGGCAGCAAGGTGCGCAAGTTCGCGGCGCGACAACCGGCACGATGCTTCGCAACGACATCTATAATTTCGTCATTCTCGGCATCATGTGCGAACGAGCCGACAACACGGCGCGTATCCTTGATACCAAGTACTATGTCCTCCTGCCGACCAGTGCGTCTGTCGGCTCTCCCCTCGACAATGTTCAGTGGGAGATGATCTTGCGGTCTGCCTCTGCGCAGCGTTCATTTCATTGGCTGAATGGCGGCAGTGTTACGCCGCGCTCCATCGCTGACTTTCTTGTTTTTGACACGCGCATGCCGCGCTCTCTGGCCTATTGCTACCAGACGATCACGCATGAGCTCGACTGTCTGTTTCGGCAGTACGGCCAACGCGTCATGGCCCACGATCTGGCAACGTCTCTGGAAGCAAGTCTGGCCGCGACGAATGTAGACAGCGTGTTTGATAGCGGCCTGCATGAGTTCCTGACGGACTTTCTCGGTCGCAACGCTGCATTATCAACCCAGATCGAACGAGACTACAGGTTTGCGGAGTGATGGGATGAGGCTGACAGTAGATCACACATCGACCTACACCTATGAGACAGGCGTATCGTACGCTCTCCAACAGGTTCGTAAACGTCCTGTCAGTTTGCCCTCGCAATCGATCCTGTCATGGGATCTGTCTATTGATGGGGCGCGTCTGGAGACCAGCTACACAGATCATCACGGGAATCTTGTCGACCTGGTCCAGGTGGATCCAGACGCTTCGAGCGTGACCGTCAGCGTGAAAGGTGAGGTGGAAACGCACGACATGTCCGGCATGATGGGCGGGCATCGTCAGCTTGTACCGCTTTGGCTCTACAAGCGTCCGACAGGATTGACGGCACCTGCAAAAGGATTGCGGGCGCTTGCGGGAAAGTTCGGTAGCAACACCGCACAGGATGTGGGCGTGCTGCATGAGGTAATGGCCGAAATTGCCACTCATGTGGCTTATCAAACCAACGAAACCGATTCCGAGACCACAGCTGAAGAAGCGCTGCAGAAGGGCCAAGGGGTGTGTCAGGATCATGCGCACATTTTCATCTCAGTTGCGCGGCTTTTGGGGTTTCCGACGCGATATGTCAGCGGCTATCTGATGATGACAGACCGCATTGATCAGGACGCGGGTCATGCGTGGGCGGAGGCGTGGGTGGATGGCCTCGGATGGACAGGGTTCGATGTGTCCAATGGCATCTGCCCAGACGCGCGCTACATCCAGGTTGCGACCGGCTTGGACTATCGGGACGCTGCGCCGATCCGCGGCATGGTGTACGGGGCAGGCGCTGAAAACCTGGTAGTATCCATTCAAGTGCAGCAGTAGATTGCGAGAGCTTTCGTATCGGAGAATCACCCAGTGACGTATTGCGTTGCGCTTCGGTTGGACCGGGGACTTATCTTCATGTCGGATACTCGCACAAATGCGGGCATCGACAATATTTCGAAATTTCAGAAGATGTTCACCTGGGAGAAGCCGGGTAGCCGCGTGATCACCATCATGACGGCTGGCAACCTTGCGACAACACAAGCCGTCATCAGCCTGCTTGATGAGCGACTGAAAGCACCGGAAGAACGTAATCCCAGCATCATGGCGGCGGATACCATGTTCCAGGTCGCTAAATTGGTGGGCGACACGCTGAAAGAGGTGATCCGCACGCAAGGGGATGGCGGCCCGGAATCGGAGGCAGCCTTTGGCGCGACGCTTATCGTGGGTGGTCAGATCGCTGGCATGGAGCCAAGGTTGTTCCTTGTATACCCTGAAGGGAACTTCATCGAAGCGAGTGACGAGACCCCTTTCTTCCAGATCGGGGAAACCAAATATGGTCGTCCAATCATTTTGAGGGCTTTCAGTCCCGACATGACATTCGAAGAGGCCGTGAAGCTGCTATACGTCTCGTTCGACTCGACGCTGAAGGCCAATCTGTCCGTGGGTATGCCGCTCGACCTGCAAACCATTGAGTTGGATACCTGCAAGGTCGGCCAGAAGCGGCGGGTCGAGGAGAACGATCCTTACTTCTCGACGATCTCTTCGAAATGGGGCGACGCATTGAAGCTCGCCTTCAATTCATTGCCTGACTACGAATTCTGATCAGATCGGTTCGGGCACATGGCTTCGGTACAGCTTGCGGGCAAGCTCTACCCGACCGAGTGCATCCAATCCTTCGGTATCTGCTTCCAGTGTCGCCTTGAGTAGTGGGCGAATGCCGATCCGGTTCGCAATCTGAATGGCGAGCCCCGGCCGTGCATTCAGCTCCAGAAGAAGCGGTCCCTTTGTCTTGTCCAGAACAATGTCTGCGCCGAGATAACCGAGCCCCGTCACATCGTACGCCTTCGAGGCCATTTCCAGCATCGTGTCCCAATGCGGAACCGAAAAATTACGCAGCGGGTTCGCGGTATCAGGATGTATGTCTGTGGTCTTGCCGTTCTGCATACCGCTCAGCGTCTTGCCTGTGACCAGATCCAGTCCAACGCCCACGCCACCCTTGTGCAGGTTCGCTTTGCCATCCGACTCTGCGGTTGGCAGGCGCACCATCGCAACGGCAGGAATACCGCGAACGACAATGATGCGGATGTCTGGCACACCGCCGAATGAGATCGGATTGAAGATTTCGTCGAATTTCACCCGATACTCGAACATGGCCACGTCCGGCTGGCCGCTGAGGCTATACATGCCAGACAGGATATTGTTCACGTGGAAGCGGATGTCTTCCAGCAAGGCGCGCTGGCCGTTCGACCGGCGCCAACCGCCCCGCATCGGCTCCATCAAGACCTGGATCCCGTTCCCCTGAGAGCCGTTGGCAGGCTTGATCACCACACCATCAGGCTTGTCCAGATAAGACTCCAGATGGCGCATATGGAACGGGTTGGCGATTACGCCATAAAGCTCCGGCGTGGGGATGTTTGCCGCGTTGGCGAGACGTTTGGTCTCGCGCTTGTCGTCTACCAGACGGATCAGTCGTCGTGGGTTGAGCTCATTCACGAGGCGGACATTGCGCTCGTTGATGCCGAGCAGCCCAGCCTTCCGCAAAGCCCGATACCGTCCGATCATTTGCGTGTGTCCAACTCGCGGAAGCGGATCAGTTCACTGAGGCGCAATCCGGTGTATTTACCCATCAGCAGGCAGATCGCCATGATCACGAGAAGCAGTTCAGGGAAGTTGAACATCAGATACTCGACATGCGTGTTGGTCATGACGAGGTAAGACGCCGCAGCGACCATCAGGCTGCCGATGCCCTGCTTGATGGCTTCGGTGGCCGAGTATTCTTCCCAGGCAATCGACATGCGCTCGATCGTCATCGTCAGAATGACCATTGGGAACAGCGATATTGAAAGGCCGATGCGCTGGCCGCTATTGTTCATGATCTGCGCGATAACGGCCATACAGATAACAATAAACACGACAACGGTCGCCAATCGTGGAACCAGCAGCAACTTCAACTTTTCCAGATAGAAACGCACGGCGAGTCCCAGCGCGATGAGCGCCGTGAACAGGATGACTCCGTTGACGAGCGCCGTTTCGCGGAACGCAATCCCGATCAGGACAGGCATGAATGTGCCGAGGGTCTGGAGGCCAATGAACTGGCGGAGGAAGACCAACATCAGAATGCCCACCGGAATGGTCACCAGAACCTGATAGACAAGTTGCGTGGTGATAGGCAGGCGATTGAACGAGAACCATTGCATCGCCGAGCCTTCGTCCTTGGCGACACGTTGCACCACATCCGCGACAGCGGCATTGACGGGCTGGATGCTGACTTGCAGGTCGAGATCGGAGATGCCTTCCGCCCGGATGAAATCCTTGGTGCCATGCCAGATCGTGAAGAATTCCTGCGGATCCGGACCTGGGAAGTAACGGCGGTCAACGCCATCCGCATGATATTCGAGCCAATGCCGGATTTCCGCCCGGCGGCGCGCAGAATCCAAGAATACGCCATTCGCCACGCGGGCAGGGATACCCTGACTGGTCAAGACATCGCGGGCAAGCGCAAGGCGTGCGATTGGGCGTGGCAGGGCTGGCGATAGCAGGGCGTCGACTTCATCGACATCCCCGTCCACGAAGATCTCTTCCAGAACGAGATCTGCGAGAGACTCGTCATCGGCTGAGCGCCGGCGCAAGTCCGTGGACCATACGAGGAAAGCCTGTCGCTCAAGGTCGTTTTCTGCCTCAGGCGCGGCGCGGCGCAGTTTTCGGCGCATGTCGTCGGGAAGGGGGCTTTCAACGGTCTCGCCAAGCAGGCGCGCACGGTATCGAAGCACCTTCCGGTCATTCGGATACCGATACGTCCAGATGGCGGTCCGGCCCTCATCATTGCGGCCATTCAGCCTCAATCCGAAAGCACCATTGTAGAACTGTTCCTGCGATACGCGGCGATTTTCGCTGTTCGAGGGAACAAAGGTTTCCAGCCGAACTGGCTGGTTGCTCGTATCGAAGTCGAGATAGATCTCGAAATCCCAAGTTGTGGTCTGCAGGCCGGGGGTCAGCGGATAATCGTGCTGAAGCACTTTCGTCGCGAAGATGCCAAGGCCAATGGCGGCCAGAACCAGGGCAAGTAATCGGGTATGGGTAAAGCTATTCACGGTCTTCTGTTTCGCAGCTGCCAGGAGCAATGAACGTCGAGGCGGAATCGACAAGCACACGGGACGCCATGAATTCGCGTCCTACAAGGAAATCGTATTCGAATTCTTCCCGGTCAGCCAGATTGACTTCCGCCAGGCCGCTTACGCCGCCGATGCATAGCGGCAAGTGAATCACAGGGCGTCTTATGGTTCCGCCCTTTTTCAATTTGATAAGCGCGAAACGCCGAACATTCTGATCGTATCGGACGGTGCGCCCATTCTTGCCGACAAGCCGGAAGCGAACCCAGTCGTCCTTGCCGGACTTGTTGTAGATGTGAACATCGCGTGCAAACACCGAGCTGGAATCGGCACCCGTATCCAGCTTGCCTTTCATCTCAAGGCCAAGTTTTCCGACATATACGTTCTCGACATAGCCCATGGTTACCGGGTCGTCGGTCCGGTCGCTGCTGTCAGCGGAGGCTGACATTGCGGGCAATGACAGAAGGGCCATCGCGGCCACGATAGATCTGAAATACTTCACGTGAATTTGTCCCTTTGCCTTAATCGAGGCAGTCCTCTGCTCACCTACCATGCGAGCGGTGAAGGCGATAGCGTTCGGATCACTTCGGCGTCCCAATTGGGGACGTGGTACAGACTGATAAGTTCCCTGACGACGCCCATTTTTGCCTCAAAAACCTGATTTCGTGTCATTTCTATGGTGAATACGAGGATCGACTGTGGCCCCGGTCTTGCATGTCAATAAACTGCACCTTCTGCGTGTATCACCCCACAAAAATTAACCAAGAATAGAATTTTAAAAAAACTCTATTTCAGGTTGCGTTCTGTAATTGCTGCTATAGAATGAACGTCGGAGGGAGAGAGCTTCGGCTGTCTCGGAGACTGTAAGACGCTGGGGAGTGGTTCGGTTCGCAATCACAAATGCCGGGCGTCATGTTGACGTTGAGAATGGATCGAATCCCGAAGAATTCGGGGGTGATAGGCAGGAAGGCTTTATGGATCGGTCGGTGGATCAGATTCTGGACTGCGTTCGCGAGAATGTGGATGTGCATGTCCAGAATGGCGTGCTGGTTGCGAAGTCGGCAGATGCGCGATCTTTATCTCTACCTGCGATCTATCCGGAATGGCTGGGAGACGCGGCGTTTGCACAGGCGCATGGCGCTCGATTCAACTATGTCGTCGGCGAAATGGCACGGGGCATCGCCACGCCCAGGATGGTTATCGAAGCCGTTCGAGCAGGATGTGTCGGGTTCTATGGCAGCGCCGGACTGAAGCCCGACACGATCCAGGCGGGCATACAGGAAATCAAGGCAGGCATTGCGCAGGGGCAAACCTCTTGGGGTGCGAATCTGATTCATTCACCCCAACAGCCGGGCTACGAAGCAGAAGTCGTGGACTTGTTCCTGTCGATGGGCGTCAGGCGCGTTTCGGCGTCAGCCTATATGCGTTTGTCGCCAGAAGTCGTCCGATACACAGCGCTTGGCTTGTCGAGGGACGGACAAGGCGGCATCCGGCGCGCCAATCATGTTTTCGCGAAAGTATCGCGCGCTGAAGTCGCGCGGCAATTCATGCAGCCTGCGCCAGAGAAAATTCTGCGCGCGCTGGTATCAGAAAATCGCATATCGCCGGAGCAGGCCGAACTGGCGGCGCAGGTTCCTGTCGCACTCGACATAACGGCTGAGGCGGATAGCGGTGGTCACACCGACAACCGCGCCGCGGCGCCCTTGTTTTCATCGCTGTCTATTGCGCGTGATCAAGTAGCCGCGGAAACGGGTATCGATGCGAACATGATCCGTATCGGCCTGGGCGGCGGGATTGCCACACCGCACGGCGTAGCGGCGGCGTTCCAGATGGGCGCAGCCTATGTCCTGACCGGATCAATCAATCAGGCGGCCATCGAGTCGGGTTTGTCCGAACCTGCGCGACAATTGCTCGCCAAGGCTGGGCCAGCCGATGTCGGGATGGCTCCGGCAGCGGACATGTTCGAACAGGGCGTCGAGGTGCAGGTGCTGAAGCGCGGAACCTTGTTCGCCATGCGGGGGCGCAAACTGCACGCGCTCTACAAGGCGGGCTTGTCGTTCGAAACGATGACACAGAAGGATCGGGCCTGGCTGGAAGACGTATTGGGCGAGCCATTTGACGATGTCTGGCAGAAGACACGAGCCTTCATGCTGCAATCAAACCCGAAGGAAGCGGCGCGCGCTGAGGCGGATGGGAACAAGCGGCTGGCGCTCGCGGCGCGTCGCTATCTGTTCATGGGCGCACAATGGGCGCGTGAGGGTGTGGCCGACAAGGCCTCGGACTATCAGATCTGGTGCGGGCCAGCCCAGGGCGCATTCAATGAATGGGTTGCTGGCACATTTCTGGAGCCAATCGAGAACCGGACGGTTCGCCAGATCGCCCTGAATCTGATGGAAGGTGCGGCACGATTGACGCGAGCAGGGCAAATGCGCGCTGCAGGCATTGCTGTGCCGCCCACTGCGTTCTCCTGCACGCCAAAAAGGTTTCTCTGATATGATGTCTTACAAGGTCAGCAAGCCATGAGTTCAAAAGCCGCCACACCGATTGCCATTGTAGGCATGGGCGCGATCTTCCCGGGGCGCGGGGATGTGACCGGGTTCTGGCGTGATGTGTTCGAGGGACGCGACTTGCTGTCGGATGTGCCGTCCACGCATTGGCTGACCGAAGACTACTATGACACTGATCCGAGGACGAAGGACAAGACTTATGGCAGGCGGGGCGGGTTCATTGATCCTGTCGCTTTCGATCCGCTGACCTTCGGTATCCCTCCAAAGGCGATGGAGGGGACGGATACAGCACAGTTGCTGGCGCTGGTCGCGGCATATGCGACGCTTCAGGATATTGAGCGTGATAGCGAGGGTCGGATCGACAAATCTCGTACGAGCGTGGTCTTGGGTGTAGCGTCTGCTACCGAGTTGACGGCGCATATGGCAGGTCGTCTCCAACGGCCGGTCTGGGTCAATGCCATGCGCGAAGCCGGACTGCCGGAAAGTGAAGTCACTGCGCTCGCCGAGCGGATCGAAAGCCACTATGTCGAATGGCAGGAAGCGACATTTCCGGGACTGCTCGGAAACGTCGTAGCCGGACGGATTGCCAACAGGTTTGATCTTGGCGGCAGCAACATGGTCACTGACGCGGCATGTGCCTCAAGTCTTTCTGCACTGAGCATCGCGTTGCATGAACTGCGCTCGGGCGACAGCGACACGGTGCTGACTGGTGGCGTCGACGCGCTCAATGACATCCTGATGTATATGTGCTTTTCAAAAACGCCGGCCTTGTCGCCAACAGGTGACTGCCGGCCGTTCTCGAACGAAGCCGATGGCACCATGCTTGGTGAAGGGATCGGCATGCTGGCGCTGCGCCGCCTCGAAGATGCGGAACGCGATGGCAACACGATCCATGCGGTGATCCGGGGACTTGGCGGTGGATCAGATGGTAAAGGCACAGCCATTTATGCGCCGGTGCCAGAAGGGCAGGCGCGCGCCTTGAGGCGTGCCTATGAGCAAGCGGGGTACGGCCCGGAAGCCGTCGACCTGGTTGAAGGGCATGGCACCGGGACGAAAGCCGGTGACAAGGCTGAGCTGGACGGACTGCATCTGGTTTTCGGTGAGGTTGAGTCTGAAGCGCCTTGGTGCGCGCTTGGGTCCATCAAGTCCCAGATCGGACATACGAAGGCCGCCGCCGGCGCCGCCAGTCTTGTCAAAGTCGTGAATGCGCTCAGTCGTAAAATCCTTCCGCCTACAATCAAGATTGAAGAACCTGCGGAAGTCATCAAGGATAGCCCAGCCTTCTACCTGAACACCGAGGCTCGCCCCTGGATAGCGCCCAAAAAGCGCCCGCGCCGCGCGTCTGTCAGTTCATTCGGATTTGGCGGAAGCAATTTCCATGTGACGCTGGAGGAGTATCTCGGCAAGACAGCGGCGAAGCCTTATCGGGTGATGCCAGCTGAGCTCTTTTTGTTTAGTGCGGATTCGGGCAATGCGCTTGCCTCCGCGATTGAGGCCGCACCTGGTCAGCTAGACGAAGCCGGGCTGGCGTACGCCGCGTCGCAAACGCACGCTGCCTTCAGGGCTGACGCTCCGGCGCGCGCAGCAATCATTGCTGAGTCTCTGGCGGATCTGAAGTCAAAAACAGAAAGCCTGTCCCAGCAGATCAGGGCTGGCGAGATCGGTGTCCGTCCGTTCAAGGCTGATTGCGTTGCCTCGCTGGACGCGCCGTTGACTGGCAAAACTGCTTTCATGTTTTCTGGCCAGGGTAGTCAGTATGTCGGCATGGGTTCTGATCTGGCTATGGCCTTCCCTCTGGCGCGTGAGGCATGGGACAGGGCGGCCGGTCACAAACGTACCGGCAGGTTGCGGTTGGATCGACTGTCCTTTCCACCTGCCGCCTTTGATCAAGTCGACTTCGGCGCTCAAACGCAGACTCTGACAGAGATGCAGCATGCCCAGCCCGCCATCGCGGCGGTCGCACTCTCGCAATTGGGGCTGCTATCGCAGCTTGGCCTCAAAGCAGACATGGCCGCCGGGCACAGTTTCGGGGAAATCATGGCGTTGCACCTTGGTGGCGTAATGAATGCTGACACCGCGCTGACAGTTGCGGCGGAGCGCGGCGCCCTGATGGCGAAGGCAGCTGGCAACACCAAGGGCGCGATGCTTGCGGTTCAGACGGATGCAGAAGCGATCAAACCCGTGCTGCAAACAGTGGGTCAGGGCCTGGTGCTGGCCAATGATAATGGCCCGGACCAAGTCGTCCTCTCAGGCGCACAGGAGGCAGTTGAGGCGGCCAAGGCGGAATGCGACGCGCGAGGCCTTAAGGCGCGGATGCTTCCGGTGGCCACCGCCTTCCATTCCGAGATTGTCGCAGAGGCGGTGCCGCCTTTTGAAAAGCTGCTTGCTAAGCAGAAGCTCCGCGCGCCGAAGCTTGATGTCTATGCGAATGCCACCGCCCGGAAGTATGATGCGAAAGTCGCCGAATTGCCGGCATTCATCGCCGACCAGCTGATCCAGCCGGTGCGTTTCCGTGAGCAGGTTGAGGCCATGTATGCGGACGGAGCAAGGGTTTTCGTCGAAGTCGGTCCAGGCGGCGTCGTGACAGGTCTCGTCGGTCATATATTGGGTGATCGGCCTCATCTCGCCATTTCGCTGGACCACAAGCGGCGCAATGGGGTGAACCAGTTCTTGCTCGCGATTGCCACGTTGGGCGTAGCGGGAATTGAGCTCGACTATCCGGCGCTGTTTGCTGAACTTCCGCCACAACCGCCCAATCCAGCTCCGTCCAAGCATGCAGTGAAGATCACTGGCGGCAATTACAACAAGCCGTATCCGCCGGCCAAGGGCGCTGAGGGGCGCGCGACACCGAACCCCGAAAAGCCAGCGATGCCCACGAAATCCACCATGGCGGAATCATCCGCTCCTCCTTCGGTCCGGGCTGGGGTTTCACCACGTCCGGCTGCTCAAGACCTTCCAGAACAGACAGGCGCTTCCATGACCCAAGATCCGTCCGCACCGAGCCCGTATTTCGCTTCGGTACAAAGTTCCGCACCTGCAGCACCCGCTTCGACCACTGAGCGTATCATGCAGGAAGTTTCCCAACGCCACGCGGATTATATGGCAGCCATGTCGACGGCGCATTCGGCATTCCTGAATGTCGCGGTTCAACTTGCCGGACAAACGCCGAGCGAGCCGGCAAAGCCAGCCGCGTTGCCAGCGCCTGCTCCAGCACCGAAGCCGGCGCCCGTTGCTGCGCCATCTCCTGTCGTTCAGTCGCAAGCTAATGGGGCCTATCATGAGGACGCGCCCGAGCCAGCATCTGAACCCGAACCGGTTCCAAAAAGTGCTCCGGCGCCGAAACCTGCCAGTCCTGCGCCCGTGGCAGCGCCTGCAGTCACGCAGCCGGTACTGGGGGCAGATTCGGTTGGCCTGGTCCGCGCGATAATTGCAGAGAAGACGGGGTATCCGGAGGATATGCTTGAACCGGACATGGATCTGGAGGGCGAACTCGGCGTCGACTCGATCAAGCAGGTGGAGATTCTTTCTACGCTGAGAGAGCGCATGCCGGACCTCCCGGAAATCGACCCTGAACAGCTTGTTGAATTGCGCACGATTTCGGCAATTGCCGAAATGATTGATGCATCCGGCACGGGAGCGGCGGCCCCAGCTGCGGCGCCTGTGAGTGTGTCGGAGCCGGAAAGGGGCGCGGCCAATGGCGGCATTTCCGCCGATACAGTTCGGGCATTGATAGCGGAGAAGACCGGCTATCCGGAAGATATGCTGGAAGATGACATGGACCTTGAGGGCGAGCTTGGGGTCGATTCGATCAAGCAGGTGGAAATCTTGTCCGCCCTGCGCGATCAGCACCCGGAGCTGCCCGAAGTCGATCCAGAGGTTCTTGCCGACTTGCGCACGATCCGGGCGATCGCTGATTTTTTTGGGTAGGGGGCGGCGGAGCGCCAGCCGCGCTCTCCCGTCCCGGCCCTCAGGCCGGTTCGGTTCCGGACTATGAAAGTTCAGTACGTGTCGTTTCACTCGGCGCATCACAGCCCTTCAGCAGGGTTGTCGATATCGCTGCGCAGGGGCCGTTCGCAGTATCGGGTGCGGCGCCGGAGCTTGCATATGCCCTTGTCGAGTTCCTGCAGTCGCAAGGTGCGCAGGCAGGGATTCTGGGCGAGGCATCTGATGACTTTCGCACTGTCATCCTCACGGAAGGGCATTCAGGTCTTCCTGTCACGGAACGGCATTGGCAGGCCTTGAATCTGTGTCGGCAGTTTCATGACCGCGGCGTTCGGATAATCATGTTGGAGCCGTCTTCTGAGGCGGCTGCTGATCAATTGTGTGGGCTGTCTGGACTGTCGCGAACTTTGCGTCAGGAATGGCCGAACCATGATGTGGTGACGTGGAGTTTGCCCGCTGGCGAACGCGTAACTGGGTGGGCCGATTTGGTAACGACCGCTCTGGGTACCGATTTGTCTGACGCGGTTTTGACACGGCAAGGAGCGGCCATTCAAGCAATTCACCAAGCACCTCGATTGAGCCGAGCCGTCGTCGAAGCGTCAAATGTCTGGTTCGTTCCAGGCGGTGCGCGCGGCGTAACCGCGGCGTGTGTGAAAGAGCTCGCTCGCAGACAGTCCGGCTCAGTGTTTGTGCTCGCGGGCCGCTCAGACATTGTCCCGTGGCCAGAAGGGATGGACGTTACAAGCGACATGAAACAGTTGCGCGGGGCGCTGATTTCGGTCGCTCGCGCGAGCGGTCAGACGCCATCGCTTCCGGACGTCGATCGACAGGCGAAAGCTCTGCTGGCGGGTCAGGAGATTCGAGAGACGCTGGACGATATTTCGATGTCCGGCGCGCAAGCAGTGTATTTACGCACCGACATGTCAAATCGTGCGAGTATCCAGTCCGCCATTGCGAAAGTCTCACAACAGTATGGCTCCATTACAGGACTCGTCCACGGGGCAGGGGTGCTGTCGGATGGGCTGGCTCTCAAGAAATCCCGCGAAGATGTCGCGTATGTTTTCGGGCCGAAGGTTGAAGGCTTGGCCATGTTGCTAGAAGCTATCGATCTATCACAGCTCCGCTATGTCGGCCTTTTCTCGTCCGCATCGGCCGTATTCGGAAATGTCGGACAGAGTGACTACGCTATGGCGAATGCCTGGTTGGGCGCGATGGCGAGAAAGCTCTCTGCCGATTTGCCTGACGCCATTGTGAAGAGCTTTTGCTGGGGGCCTTGGGCTGGCGGCATGGTCGACTCGTCTCTTGCGGGTCATTTTGCTTCGCGTGGTATTTCCCTGATCGGTCTGGAAGATGGCGCACGTATCTTCGCTGATCAAATCCTGCAGGGTGAACGAAGTGAAGTTGAGCTTCTGATCGGGGATGAGTGGGCAGGATGAGTATGTCAGACCAGTTCGAACCGATCGCAATCGTCGGACAGGGGTGTGTCTTGCCAGGCGCAATGAGCCCGGCAGAGCTCGGCGATATCGTGTTCAACAAGCGCATCGTGTACGGGCCAGTATCGGCCAATCATCTGGGGTTGTCTGAGTCGGAAGCGCTCTCCCGCGCATATGTGTCCGGAACCGTTGATGGGTTCGAAGCAGCCTTCCGTCCGAATGACGCCTCCGAGTCCTGGCAGACAGCCGCGCTTGCTGATCCGGTTTGTGGGTGGACCTTGCGCGCTGCGCTGGACGCATGGTCTGACGCGCGCACACCAAAAGTTCGCAAGGGGAAGGGCGGCGTGTTCGTCGCGAACCTGTCCTATCCGTCTATGGCGCACGCGGAACATGCAGCCGAATTCTGGGCCGGGCAGAAGGCCGAAAATCCGCGAGCGACGTTGAACGCGTCCCTTCCGCCACACCTGATTGCTGATGTTCTGGGATTGTCAGGTCCGGCCTTTTCCCTTGATGCGGCTTGTGCCTCCTCGCTTTATGCGCTGGAGATCGCCTGCCGCAGGTTGCAGTCGGGAGCGATAGACTGCGCGCTCGTAGCGGGCGTGAACGCAGCGGACAATCTTATCCTGCATATCGGGTTCGATGCTTTGAAAGCGCTCAGTCCGACCGGGCAATCCCGTCCATTTGTAAACGGGGCGGACGGACTTGTACCCTCTGAGGGGGCGGTGGCGGTTGTCTTGAAGCGTTTGTCAGACGTCCGCAAGAAAGACCGGGTTCATGGCGTGATCCGTGGCATTGGTCTGTCCAATGATGGCCGACGCAAAGGGTTGCTGGCACCTTCTGGTGATGGTCAGCGAGAAGCAATGCGCCGTGCCTATGACATGGCTGGACTGGACCCGGCCAGTGTGTCCTATCTGGAGTGCCATGCGACCGGGACACCGACGGGTGATGGTGTCGAAGTGCAGGCATCCACCGAAATGTTCGCCGACAATGAGACTCTCGCCATTGGTTCATTGAAGGCAAATACCGGGCATCTGATCACGGCGGCTGGGCTGGCCAGTCTTCTGAAGCTGACCGAAGCTTTCAAACGTGAGAGCTTGCCGCCAACGCCGGTCGCCGGGGACTTGATCGGACCAGTTCAGGAGGGCGGACTCACCGTCGTCCAGAATGCCGCGCCTTGGAAAATGAAAGGCGGTGTCCGCCGAGCTGCGATCAGCAATTTCGGATTTGGGGGCAATAATGCCCATTTGATCCTGGATCAGTATGATCCAAATGCGAAACAAAGAGAGCCGATCGATCCCGTATCCGTACGTCCACAAGTGGTGATTTGCGGCACCGGTCTCATGGCCGGAACTGATCGCGGTGCGGACGCCGTGACGCGCAGGATCATGAATTCTCCGTTGAAACCCGTCGGGCCTTGCCGGAAGATTGGCGCGGACCCCAGAGCTGCTCGCACACCCCCAATGGATTTGCTTGAGGCCGAGCCGCAACAGCTGGCGATATTGGATGTGGTTGAGGAGGCACTGTCCTCGGTAGCGCCTGTCGATCCTCAGCGCGTCGGCATCTTCACAGCAATGGGGTGCGCGTCGGACTCTGCGCGTTGGTTGCTGAGAGAGCGTCTGTCTGCGCTCACAGCCCTGCGCTCGAATTCTGATGCGCTGGTGCAAGCCGAGGCTGCTGTGGCGCCGCCATTACGAGCCTCAACAGTGCTGGGGGCGATGGCGAACATGACGGCCAATCGCGTTACCTACGCTCACGATTTTCATGGCATGGGGTTCTCGGTGTCGGCGGAAGCGGCATCCGGCCTTGCCGCGCTTGATCTCGCCCTTGAGGCGCTCGGCAGCGCGCGGCTGGATATGGTAATTGTTGCGGCGGCAGACTTCGCGGCGGAGCCGGTCAGAGTGTCAGTTTTGGCTGAACTTGGAGTCACGGTCCAGCCGGGTGATCAGGCTGCTGCGCTAGTGCTCAAGCGTGCGGATGACGCAGCGTCTGCCAAGGATCATAGTTTCGGATCAATAGAGTTTGTTGATTGGACCAGAACACAAGCCTCTACTGGAAGCGTCTTGGACGAGGTGTTTGGAGTCGCTCCGTGTGCATCTGTCGTGTTCGATCTGGCGCTAAACGCGCAATTGGCCGCGCGCGGCCAATTGCTGACGGCTGGCGGGGCAATTCCCGATCTGCGAAGTTCGCCAGAGGCCTTGGAAACTGTAGCACGCTCGACGCCTGCGAATTGTACAGGCGCGCTCTCCTTCTGCCCTGCAGACGCCAGGCCTGTGCCGGATGCCTTGCGACCGACGCCATATTTGTATTGGGCTGCCGGAAAGGACAAGGCAACGCTCGCGAGTCGAATTGCATCGGGGAAGGCGGGGGGCAGAGGGAAATGCCGCATCGCAATTCTTGCGCCGACAGAAGACGCGCTTCGGGAGCGGCAGAAATCCGTACAGAAACAGCTGGAGCAGGATGAAATTCCAGACGGGGAGGGCATTCAGTTTGGTGAGGGCAAGCCCGAAGGTGAGCTGGCTTTCATGTTTACTGGATCGGCCGCCGTATATCCGCGTATGGGACGCGGCTTGCTTTCAGCATTTCCGGAATTGCGTCAGCGCCTGTCAAAACTCGACAAGGCTGAAGAGATTGCACCATTGTTGGCGCGCGCCAGTCTGAGCGAATTTGAACAATTGTGCGCCGGTACCTTGTTGAGCCAGGCACACGCGATCCTTCTGCAGGATATACTCGGCCTGAAAGCGGATGCCGCACTCGGACTGTCGCTTGGCGAGAGCAATGCCCTGTTCGCATTTGGATTCTGGCGAGATCCCGGCGCACTGCTGGACGAGATTTCTGACGCGGCCATGTACGAGCGTCACATCGGAGGAGATTTCGAGACTGCGAAAGAGGCCTGGGGACCGAACGTTCCAGCGGACTGGACGAATTGGCGGGTACAGGCGCCGGTTGAGGCCGTAAAAGCAGAAGTCACGAAACATGACGGTGTCGAGATCACGATCATTTATTCGCGGACCGACTGCATGATTGGTGGCCCAGCCGAAGCCTGCCGACAGGTTTGCGCAGCATTGGGGCCCGGCAGTGGCGCGAAGATGCATCAGCACCTCATCGTCCATGCCAAGGCGATGCAACCATTCGCAGAAACCTGGCGGCGTCTGCACACGCGCAAGCTACATAAAGGGAAAGACGTTCGTCTCTATGCCAACGCCATCAATGCAGCCTATGAGCCCACAAGCGAACTGGCAGCAGACATGCTTACCCGGCAGGCCGTCGATACGGTAAACTTTCCGCCCACAGTCGAGCGAGCATGGAAGGATGGTATACGAACATTCGTGGAGATTGGCCCACGAGACACACTGACATCTGCTCTGGCGAACATTCTTGAAGGCAAGCAGTTCAAGGCTGTCGCCACAGACCGGATCGAATCTGCTGACCTGTCCCAGATTGCGGAGTTGGTGGCATTCCTGTTCGCGGACGGACGCGCCATCAAGATGAAGCCAGTTGCGGAGGCACTGGACGCAGCGAGGCGCAATGCGTCAAGGCGGCCCGAAGCTTGGCCACTCACTCGGCCGGTCCCCTACGCGCCGCCAATCGTTCCCCCGCTTGCATCATCCTTCAGGATGCCCGCAGCACCTGCGCTCTCTGATATTGTCTACCCTCCATCAAGTCCCGCTACGACGATGGATGAGCCAGTTCACTTTGCGCCGCCTCCGTCGGACCGGCGATTACCGCCGCCCCGCAAGGTGATTGCGGGTACAGAGCCCTTGCTGCCGCGTACGCCGGTGGGACCAAACTGGGATTATCCGGAGATTGAGAAATCTGCTCGCGAGAAAATGTCGGAGTTTTTTGGTAAAAGCTTCAGGAAGCAGGATACGTACGACCGCCAAGTCCGGCTGCCAGCGCCGCCCTTGCTGCTAGTCAACCGGATTACCGGAATCGACGCTGAAGCAGGGGTGGAGAGTACGGGTGTCATCTGGACCGAAACGGATCTGACTGGGGACCAGTGGTTCATCCATGACGGTCGCATCAGGCCGGGGCCGCTGATTGAAAGTGGCCAGGCGGATTTGACCTTGATTGGCTGGATGGGGGCAGACTTCAAGAACCAGAATGACCGTGTCTACCGCCTGCTTGGGTGTGAAATCACATTCCATGACGGAGGCCTGCCGGAGCCTGGCGAAACGCTACGCTTTCAGATCGAGATAACGGGTCACGCCACATTGGCTGGCGTGCGGATGTTCTTCTTCCAATACGATTGTTTGGCGGGTGATCGTCGCGTCTTCTCGGTGCGCAATGGACAGGCTGGTTTCTTCAGCGATGACGAACTTGCGTCCGGAAAAGGCGTCATGTGGGATGCCACAAAGGACGCGCCACCAACCGCTCAGCCTGCTGAGTTCAAGGCGGAGGGCGCCAGCCGCAAGCGCACTTTCACTGCCGGAGATATCGCAGCCTATCGGGCCGGTGATGCATGGGCCTGCTTCGGTGATGGGTTCGAACTGGCAGCAGCCCGCTCTCGTCCGCATCGCTTGCCTGATGATCGTCTTGCCCTGTTCGATGATGTGGAGATGTTCGATCCACATGGAGGCCCATGGGGCAGGGGGTATCTCAAGGCTCGCGCGCATGTGCCGAAGGACGCCTGGTTCTACGACGGTCATTTCCACAATGATCCCTGCATGCCGGGGACCCTGATGGCAGAGGCGGCTGTTCAGACGCTGGAGTTCTACGCAGCGGCGGCGGGCCTGCTAACCGAACGGGATGGCTATGTCTTTGAGCCAGTGCCGGGGCATATGGCGAAGTTCGTGTGCCGGGGACAGGTCATTCCGGATGCAGATCATGACGTGACTTATGAAGTGTTCATCGATGAGATCGTCGATGGCGAGGCCCCCGAAATCTACGCCTCCTTATTGGCGAGCTCCGATGGCAAGAAGGTCTTCCATTGCCCGCGCTTTGGTCTGCGCTTGCGCAGGGATTGGCCGGTGCCTCGTGTCGCTGAACACCCGATCCGGACAGGCCCTCAGGGCGAGAGTCGTGGAGATCATGCAGCCTTGCTTGATTGCGCCAATGGTGCGCCGTCAGCAGCTTTTGGCGACATGTATAATCGGTTCGACCGGGAAGGTATCGTGCCGCGCCTGCCTCAGGACCCCTATCATATGATGACGCGTGTTCTGGATGTGTCGACGCGTCCGGGAGTTCCGGAAAAAGGCGCGCGGGTTCGTGCGGAATATGACATTCCAGCAGATGCCTGGTACTTCCACGACAATCGCAATGGCGCCATGCCTTTTGCAGTTCTGTCCGAGATTGCACTGCAGCCTTGCGGTTGGCTGGCCAGCCATTGTGGTTTCGCGCTCTCTGGGGACCTCAAATTCCGAAACCTGGAAGGCGAAGGTGTCCTTCACCGTGAACTGAGACCAAAAGACGGCACATTGGTTGTCGACAGTGAGCTGACTGCTTTCTCCCGTGTCGGGCCAATGACGATTGTTACATTTGCCGTGAAGGTAAGCTTGGCCAGCGGTGAGCCTGTCCTGGAGTTGACGACCCAGTTTGGTTTCTTCCCGGCTGCCGCACTGGCGCGGCAGGCGGGCCTGTCAGACAAACCTCATTTCCGAGACGCGTTCGAACTACCAGGCCAGAATGTGAAGACGAAGAGGATCGAGAAACGCCTGCCCAGTGGCCAGCTTCGCATGCTTGACCGCGTTGACTATTTTGATGCCGAGGGTGGCGAAGCGGGGCTTGGTCTGATAAGAGGGCGACAGGTGGTTGATCCTCATGCGTGGTATTTCAAGGCGCACTTTTATCAGGATCCAGTTCAGCCAGGCTCACTTGGTCTCGATGCCCTCTCGCAGCTTCTTGCGCGTGCCATCCTGCTCAAGGGAATGGATCAGGGGATGAGCAGTCCGCGTTTCAAAACCATCGCAACCGGCGCACCCTTCAAATGGAGCTATAGAGGTCAGGTAACGCCCGATAAGAAAGAGGTCGTATCCGTAATGGAAATCACCTCGATTGAAGAGCGGGGAAACGGATATCTGGTTACGGCTCGCGGCAGTCTGTGGCGCGATGGGCTTCGGGTGTATGAAGTTGGTCCCTTCAGTCTTGCTCTGGAAGATCGGGTCTAGTCTGTGGCGGTCGCCAAACTGACCATGAGATGATCATGATGAGTGCAGCCTACGCTGAAGACTCTGTGTCCGGTCGAAATGGTAGCGTGTGGGTCTGCTCCTGTCAGGAACGCATCGGGAAGACTCAGGTTTCGCGCGCCCATACGAAATCCTTCGCCGACGGCTTTCATCACAGCTTCTTTTGCGGTCCATAGACGATAGAAGGCGGGGAGCGCATCAGCTCCCAGCCTGGACAGAAATGCCGTTTCCTCCGACGTGCACACCATGTTCTGCATAGACGTCCAGTCGACAGGACGCATATGCTCGATATCGATCCCCAAGGCATTTTGCCGCGACACTGCCACGGCCGACCAGCCTGCGGTCCTGGAAATCGAAATGTGCACGCCGGGTGAGGATGAAAGGGCAGGGGCACCCTTGCTATCGTGCGTCAAGTCTACTTGGGAGACGGATTTTCCCGTCAGATCCGCCAATTCCTGCTTTACGGCGATCAGCGAGCGTTCAAGATCGCGGCGCTTTCCCGCATCTTTGAGCATGGCAAGCCGTTGGATATCCACCGTGCTCAGCATGCCGGAGTGTGCGGCAACATCCGCATGATCCATGATCCGAACAATCGTGTGATCCGGCACATGAGCGTCAAAATGGAAAGCGAATGGGTCGATGGAAACCATGTAGAACCAGCTGCAAGCCTTGTGCCTGTGACTTTTGGAACGGTAGGGAAACGCGATTGTGCAGCGAAGAATATGCACAGGCCACTTATTTCCGCTAGAAGGCGCACTCGTTCCAATCCGCCGCCCCCAAGTGATTTCCGCCATGCCTTTGAATTATACTTTCTCCATTGCGCCGATGATGGATTGGGAACAAAATAAAATAAAAACAACTGATTATGTGCCTTTGTGTGCGCTGCGTGTGCAGTGAGGTTCCACAAATACCCACTTGATAGTGGTATCCTGTTTGTTGGTTGAACAAGATCACAAGTCATGGCGATTCTCAGAGGGGGTAGCGAGAGTTCGAATTGCTTTCCCTTTATTTCGTTTTGATCTCCCTCCATCGCCATCCTAAGGCCATGGCCATATGGAGAAGATTAGGTATCGATTTTCGGCAGCAACCTGACTCTCTAATTCAGGCCTCAGGCTTTTGCAGATATTGTTTGCAACCACGTAGCAATGTGATCTGCAGCGTATTCTGCTGTCAGATCTGTCACATCGAGTCGTAAAAGCGCATTGGCGCCACGTTCGATTAGTACCCGGTCAGTCGGGCCTTGACGAAACATACCCGGATCGCGCGGCTTTCGCATTTCCTCACGGTCTAATCCCCGGATACGCCGGGCATTTTCTTCACGAGAACAATCAAGCAGAACAACCACATGCTGGCGGCCGCAGCTTTTCGCTAGTTCAATGGCTGCATCCCAGCATTCATTTCCCCATTTGGAATCCTGCGCATGCGCGTTTGTCAGAATGACAGGCACATTTGGCGGCAGTTGTGTAACGCGCTGATAAGCAATGGCACGCACTGCCCGGACAGTATCGTAGAACGCATCTGATTTGAAGTCAGTCAGCGCAAACGCCACATTGTATACGGAGTGATTATCCAAAATTCTCGCGCCCAGCTTTACTGTGAGAGCTTTCGCTATCGTCAGTTTTCCGACCCCTGGGTAACTGTTGATGTGAATGATCATGGCGTGGGAGGAGTTATGTCTGCATAAAGCTTCGCCATGAGGACACGCCGTTCTTCAGTTGGCTGAGCTTAAACGTTGCGGGGGGCCATGTCGGCTTGCCATCCGGCTTTGAAAGCCACCAAGTCATTGACGGTTCATCCGCAAAGTCAAAATTCATGAAGCCGACATTCGGCCCTATAGTATAAGGCGGTGTCCGCAAACGGATTTCTGGTTCGCGTTTGAGCCAGCTGTGCGATTGCCGGCTGGAAATCGGTGAGCTGACCAGGTCATAAAGGTCATATCCGCCGTGCTCTGACCAAGGAATGCAGTTGAACTCGCCGATGTGGGTGTCACCGGAGATCAGGATCACGCCTTCGATTTCTTCATCCCGGATGAAGTCGAATAGCTCATTTCGCTCGTGCAAAAAGGCTGACCACGCATCACCGCCAGGGCCTTTATTCTTTGACCACCCGCTGCCGCATGCAAGAATTTTGAATACGCTTTTCGACGCTTTCAATTGCGACTTCAGCCATTCCAGCTGAACTTTGCCTAGCATGGTCTTTTCGGGTGTGTCCTCATCTGAGTTGGGGTCGCGATAATAGCGTCCATCGGTGAATATGAAATCGACCGCACTGTATTGATAGGAGAAGAACACGCCAGGCGTTTCAGGCAGGCCATAAGACGGGTTCATCCAATAGCGCTTGAACGCTGCCAGAGCGTTCTCTTTGATCGGATTGGTTCGGTCATGATCGTTCAGACCGAAATCATGATCATCCCAGATGGCAAGTTGTGGTATGTTCCGTGCGACATGCTGATAGTTGTGAACGCCGCGTTGGCGCTGATATTCGAAATCGAGAACGAAAGGCTCAAATGAGTCGCAATAAATATTGTCACCCAGATTGAAGAACAGGTCCGGCAGGTTGGCAGATACAGCTTTCCAGACCGCCTGAACCTGGTCATAGCCAAAGTTGGCGCAAGAGCCATATCCAACTGTAAAGTCTTGTGCCCGTCCTAAACCCGGCGCTGTTTTAAAGCGGCCCATTGGTAAAGGATACCCCCCTTCCTGACCACGTCCGTTGACGATAAAACGATACCAGTAGTTTGTTGCTGGGCTGAGCCCTTCTATGACTGGCCGGACGATGTACAGATTGTCCTGCGTTGCACGAAGCGGTTCTGTGCGAATGGGATTTTGAAAGACATCATTGTCAGCATACTCGATCACCACGTCGTACACGCCATTGACCATAGCCCAGAGACTGACTGAGGTTGGTGTAGGTGGTCCGAGCATCGGCCCGAGCAGCAGTTTCGGATAATTTCCATGCTGTGCGAGGGCTTGCAACTCCGGCGTGAGGAAGCTGCTGGCGGCAATCGCTTTCAACAGGGTGCGCTTGGAAATATTCTGCAATGGGCTCATAGGGCGATCCTCCTCATATGGAAGCGTAAGCCCCGAATGCGACAGTCACATGTCGATTACCGAGGCACTCAGTCAACAAATCTGTCGTATAGTTGGTGGAGCCAGTCTCAGAAGGCAGCTTGCAGTCGTAGGCTGAAGCCCGTGCCGGGATCTCTCTCCCGGTGTTCAAATTGCCTTAACGCCCCCAATCGGTCGGGATCAAATCGAATGCGATCACGGGTCTGTCGTGATCCGGTCACATTGTCAGCCGCCAGGCGAATCTTGAAATTGCCGAAGGCCGTGGTTTCCACCCATAGACGCGCGCGGTCCTGATTTTGGCTTTCTGTGACACGGTCGAACCGGAATTCGGGCGCCTGTGTTTCACGCTCGAAGTCCACGCCCCAGGCAAAGGCATGAGATTCAATATCCTGGCGGAATTCGAATTCGAAATTTGTGTCCGGTGTTCCTGATTGCTTGCGGGTGTTACCGGTCAGGGGGTCTTCCACTTCGCTATTCTGCCAATGCCCCCCAATGGCCAGCGTTGACCCAGGAACGAACTTTATCGGCGTTTCTGCACGTGCATTCAGGCCGTAGATGGTACCATCACCAATGTTTCGTTGAGTATCAAATCGGTCATTCTCGGTTTCAATCAATGCGAAGTCCTGAGCGTATTCAACATCCCATCCAAACACGGAGATTTCCAAAGCTCCTTCACCGAAGCGCCAGTCCGCTACAAATTCGGCACGCCACGAGGTTTCTGGTCGTAGGTCGGAATTGCCTGCGACTACATCCTCATTGTCCAATTCGACCCCGGCCGCAAAGTCTTCGAAGTCGAGTTGATCGACATCGCGATAGATACGAAAGCGCAGTTGATTTTGCTCTCCCAACTTACGTGTGACCTGTATAGAGGGCTTCCAAAATGAAAGATCGCGTTCATCGGAGAAGTCACCCTCATTACTGAGACGTGAAACTTCGAAAGCGATACCGGCTTCAATGCTCCAATTGGTTGCGATTTCCCACGCCCGTGTTGCACCAAATTCACCCCGGCTTTCTTCCACGGTGGTGTTTGCTCCAGGCAAGTCTACGAGGAGCGGTCCATCCCCTTCGTCTTCAGTGAGACGTAAGGACTGTTTAAGCGTGTTAAAGGCGAGCTCTCCCTCGATAGCTATAGTACCATTGCGTAGTCCGCGCGCAGCCTGGGTACGTAAAATGGCTTCGGCTTCTTCTAGTTTTTCTACCTCCACAGTGCGGCTATCAAAACCGCCACCAGTATCGAAGTCGATACCAGCTTGTCGGTCTTCGGTTTGCTCGAAAAGCATCAATGCTGATAACTCGCTATCCCAGCCAGCGATATGCTGAGAGTATGTGGCCGAGAGTTCTCTGCTTTCATTTTCCTGTTCGGACAGCACAAGTTCGAGATCATCACTTACTCCCAATGCTGAAAAGATCCGGGCTGTTTCGCTCGCTTTTTCGTCTCTCGTGTTGAAGGCGCCCACAAGAAGAAGCTCACTCGTCTCAAACGGGATGGTGATTTCACCTGAAACGCCTATGCGATCATCATCGCGAACACGTTGTTCTGTTTCGCGCTCGTCTAGAACACCCGCTTCGTCGAATATCAATTCCGTACCGGTGCGCGGATCATGCGATTTTCGGTAATCGCCTGATACACGGTATTCCACCCGTCCAACGCGACCCGTCCAACTGGCATCAACGTTAGGACTAATGCGATCATCTTCCGCATAATCAAACGTTGTGCGCCATACCCCCGAACCGCCCTCTGTAGCGCGTACTATGTTTACCCGTACTGTCTGGGCATTGGATGCGCTGGTGCCAGACCCACGGATCAATTCAAGGCGTTCGACTGTAGAGGCTGGAATACGCCGTAGAAATCCACGAATGCTCTGCCCCTTTACCACAGGCACCCGGCCATCGATCAGGACGTTTCCCGCCGCGCCGGCGAGGCCGCGTCGGTCTTCTCCTTGGTCGAGGTTAAAGCCGGGTACCCGTTCAACCATATCGAGGGCTGTTTGCGGGACGAAACGCTCAAAGTAATCCGATTCATAAATAATCGGAGCGTCTGATGGGGCTTGTGCCAGCGCATGTGTACAAAGGCAGGTTGATAATGCTGCGAGCAGGCGTAATTTCAACTCTGCCTCCTATCCAAATCTAGGGAAGAGCGCCTTTTGTCGTGTTGTCTTAGCCTCGGTGCGATACCAGTTTCGGCTGGTATCGCCAGCGCGGAAGTAAATGATCTCTATTTGAGATCATTTACCCCCGGATACTCACCTGTGTTTTGGTAGGACCGCTCTGACATGGTCGAAGTCGCTCCACGCGTGATCTGTTTGATGCCTCCGGTTTTGCGCATTTCGAAGTCATCATACAGTTGATCGAGCACCGTGCGCGCTTCGTAGTTCAGTGTGTCGCCATCGACAGTGATGATCTGATAGAAAGGCGTATTCTCCGCACGCCGGGCGAGTTCAACGTCATAGCCCTCATACATGTCCCAGCCCGAATCCTGGAACTCGTATTGCTTTGGACCGCTGACAGAGTTCACAAACATTGTCTGTACATGTCCGCCGGTGTCGCGCCAGCCAAGGCGTTCCGGGGTCTGTCCTATAGCGCCTCGCGCATATGTGTGATCATGCCCTTGAAGCACAAGGTCAACCGAATGGCGCTCTAACACAGGCAGCAGGACACTTCGGAGCGCTTCGCTATCACGGCCTCGTCCCGAAGAGAAAATGGGATGGTGCATAGACACGACTTTCCACGTCGCGGTGCTATTGGATAGTTGTGTATCCAGCCATTTCGCCTGAGCCTGAATGTTGCTGTTCTGGGTGGACAAGATGAACACGTGCAGATCTTCAGAATAGCGCATGTCATAGACCACCTCATGCAGATCCGGTGGTAAGCTGTCTTCAATCGGCAACGTGAATTGGGGGCGCCAGAAAATCGACAACACCCGGTCTGTTTGATTGGGTGAAAGACCGAGCCGGGCATACTCGTGGTTCCCGGCCACAGGAAGTGCCGGAACCATACCGTGAATGTGACTGACGGCTTTAAACCATTCCGCCCATTCAAAGTCTCTTGATGCCCGGTTCACCAAATCCCCTGCATGCAGGATAAAATCTGCATCCGGGACGGCAGCATAGCTTGCACGAATAAGACGCGCCCAATGTGACATCACACCATTCTGCGCATCACCAACGTAAATGAACTTCACGGGTCCGGTTTCAGCAGCAGTGCGTGTCTGGAACCACTCACTCCAAGCGCCCCGGACCCCACGAACGCGATAGGCATAGACCGTGTCAGGCTGCAGGTCAGAGAACGTAACGGAGTGGAAGTGGGCGGCAGGCAAACCCGCATTCATGGGTTCTTGATATACAGTACCTTGCAATTCGGGCATGGCCGGGTTTAGCGGCTCTGTACGCGCTGAAACTGTTGTCGCCGCAAGATCAAAACGTGCGTCTTCGGTTGCGACAGCAATTTGAGCGATCGTTTCTGTCACACTCTCATCCGTACGCCAGGTCACCGAAAACCGGTTCTGTGGGGTATCGGCAAGCGTGACCACGATCCGGTCTGGCCAGCCTGTTGCTTCTTGCCATGGTGGCATCGTATCGCCGTGACGGTGACCGGGGTCTGCGTGGGCCGAGTTCAAGAAGATCGCGAAAATCGAAGATAGGATCAGAACAAAGCGCATCGTAGGCGTGCCTCCATTGACAGAAGGCTTAACGGGTAGTCCATGTCCGTGACGTTGAAATGTCAGGATGTGCCAGAAAGCTCACCTAAGCCCAGGACTTGTCTACACCGGTTCTATCTTGTCCTTACGTACAGCAACAGGATGTGCGATCTATTGAATTGGGCTTAGAGTCCGACCTTTCCGGCAACTGAAAGACAACATGCTTGTTCATTTCATTCGTCACTGTCCAACTGTCAGCGATCCAAGCCAGCACGCGGAGTCTTGGGTGCTGGAGCCGGACGTAGCTCATCACGAGCTCAGTATTCGTGTATTTGTACAAGCCTTGTCCTTCGATCTGGTTGTCACCAGTCCTGAAGTCAAAGCTCGGGAAACTGCGAAGCGGCTATTTGGTGAAGATCAATCAGTGGAAGTCGATGAGCGCTTCGCCGAACTCCAAAGAGGCCGTTTTCTTAAGGATTATGAGACTCAAGTCACGGCAACATTCAATGCGCCTGAATTGTCAATAAATGGCTGGGAAAGTGCCGATAGCTGCCAACAACGGGGTAGGGAGGCGCTGCGCATCCTGGCGCAGAAAAAGCTGGATCGCATTTGCGTCTGTGGACATGGCCTGCAAGGTGCGTTGCTTCGGTCGTTCAGCCTCAAACAGGCACATGCCTCGCTCAAGGAATGGGCAGCCATAAATATGCCCGACCATATGTGGCCTGCCCCACAGGGGTGATCCACCAGATTTATTAGCCCGGCGGTTTCAAAGTAGCAGCGTTCATGCTGCCACCTCCCTATAGTAAGGCGGCATGAACGCTGCGGGCAAGACGGCTTTTGGGGCGGGTGGCTTATAGCCGAGCGAAGAGTGCGGACGGGCGGTGTTGTAGTGATGGCGCCAGGCTTCGATCAGGATCTTCGCCTCTCGCAGATCAAAGAAAATTTCCCTCGCCAGAAGCTCGTCGCGGAGCTTGGAGTTGAAGCTCTCGCAGTAGCCATTTTCCCAAGGTGATCCCGGTGTAATGTACAGCGTTTTCACTCCGATCCGTTCAAGCCAGTCACGGAGGGCTGTTGCAATGAACTCAGGGCCATTGTCAGAGCGTATGTGTTCCGGCGGCCCATGCCGAACGAACAGCTCACCCAGCGTGTCGAGGACATCCCGTGAGTTCAGCTTTCGCTCGACTCGGATGGCGAGGCACTCCCGTGTAAACTCGTCGACCACACACAGCATGCGGAACACACGTCCATCACGGGTGCGGTCCTGCACAAAGTCATAGGACCAGACATGGCCTTTGTGCGCCGGCCTCAGCCGCACACACGAGCCAACATTCATCCAGAGACGACCGCGTTTTGGTTGTTTCATCGGCACTTTCAGCCCCTCCCGTCGCCAGATGCGGTAAACCCGCTTCTCGTTCACATACCAGCCATCATTTCTGAGGAGCGCCGTGATCCGGCGATAGCCATACCGGCCGAACCGTTCGGCCAGGCGGATAATCGCCGATGTCAGGGCGTCCTCATCGTCTCGCCGTATGGGCTGCTTGCGCTGGGTCGAACGGTGCTGGCCGATCACACGGCAGGCCCGGCGTTCGGAGACGCCAAGCTTTTCCACCACGTGATCGACTGCAGCACGACGACGCGAAGGGCTTAGAACTTTCCCCGCACGACTTCTTGAAGGATCTGGTTGTCCAGCGTGAGATCAGAGACTGCGCGCCGAAGTCGGGCGTTTTCCTTCTCCATATCTTTCATGCGCTTGGCTTGGTCGACCTGCAGGCCGCCATACTCTTTGCGCCAGCGGTAGTAGGTCTGTTCGGTCACACCAACGGCTCGCGCCGCCGAAGCTGCCGTCTCACCGCGAGCGAGGCGAACCTCCACCTCCCGCAGTTTCGCAATAATCTCTTCAGGCTTGGCTCTCTTGCCCATGTCTCAGCTCCATATCTGAAGCCGGAACTAACTCAAATAACGGACCACTTTTCGGGAGGCAGACCACTCGCTTGTGTCGCATCAGCGGGTTTGTAAACCTTTCGGATATTTGAAACTGCGGTTTGAAACGCACCAGACCAATCCATCCATGCCTCTGTCTTTGCGCGCGCCAGCGGGGCCTGAGCGAGAAATCTGTGCGTTTGGTCTTTCACACAAAGGTAGCGGATAATCGCGTTGGATTCCCACAATGATTCACCATTCCCGAGGCGGACCGCAGGAATTTTTCCGGATGGGCAGATAGCACGATACTCAGCCTCATCATTGCCGCCAAATGCCCCGCCCCAATCTACACGCTCATATTCGAGGCCAAGCTCGCCTATGGTCCACATGACTCTCGCAACGGCGGAACTGTCCGGCCGGCCATACACAGTGATCATCTTGTTCCTTATCCTCTAAACCAAGACGTCTGCCTGCATGTCGTGCAGGGCGCGATAAATCCCATTGTCGTTACGCAACAAGGTCTGATGCGAGCCTTGTTCGACGATGGAGCCATTTTCAAATACCAGGATGCGGTCAACGTCTCGTACCGTGGAGAGACGGTGTGCGATAATGATGGTCGTGCGCCCATCCATGAGTTCAGCCATCGCATCCTGAATATGTTTTTCAGTAATTGTATCCAGGCTGGACGTAGCCTCATCAAATATCACAATAGGCGCATCAGCCAGGAATGCGCGTGCGATTGCGACCCGCTGACGCTCACCCCCGGACAGTTTGATACCGCGCTCTCCGACCAACGTATCGAGTCCGAATTCGAGGTTATCGATGAACTTGTCCGCACTGGCTTTTCGAGCAGCTTCTGTGATTTCGTGAAGGCTCGCTCCAGGGCGGGCATAAGCAATATTATCCGCCAACGAACGGTGGAAAAGTAGTGGATCCTGCGGCACTAGAGCCACGGCCCGGCGAAGGGAGGCCTGAGTGACCTTGTCAATGCCTTGCCCATCAATCCGGATTTCGCCGCTATCAATATCATAAAGCCGCTGGATCAACTTGACGAAGGTCGACTTTCCGGCCCCCGATGCCCCTACCAAACCGATGCGTTCCCCGGGGTGAATGTCGATAGAGAAATCCTGATATATCGCATGCGCTGACTGGCCGTAAGCGAAAGTCACGTGGTCGAACTCAATCCGCCCGCCTGATGGTACAACTTCAACCGCACCTTCCATGTCCCTGACCTGCGGTGGACGCTTATGAAAATCGACTACGTCGGCAAACTCACTGGTCGTGCGTTGCAACTGGCGAATATGGTCGCCGACTTGCCGCAACCGGCCACCAAGCATGAAGTTGACGGTCAGTACGAACGTCACATCCCCGGGACTTGCCTGACCTGCTTTTGCCAGTTCGATCAGAACGTAAATGGTTGAGAGCTGTAACGCGATCCACAGCAGTTGTTGCACAGCCGCCAGGTCTTGTCCGCGGTTCCAGGAATTCCTGGCCAATCCAGACCAGCGTCCGACTACGCCCCTGAACAATCCGTCTTCCCTGTGTTCTGCGCCAAAAGCTTTGACCGCAGCGTTGTTCGTGATGCTGTCTGCGATGGAAGCGCCGATGGCACTATCAGCCTCTGCCGATTTCACATTGGCAGGACGAACATACTTGATTGCCAGCCAGGTCGAGATTGCGATGTAGATGACGACGGTTACAAGGAACAGCAAGCCTACAATTGGAAACCGCAGGAGCATTATAAGCGTAATGCCGCCGACCACCAATCCGAGTTGCAAGAAGTGGACCCAGAATATGTCAGACATCGCATCATAGGCCCACTTGCCACGTGTAACCCTGCGGACCGTTGCACCAGCAAATGTGTTGGCATGCCAATCGGATGAGAAGCGCTGAACCCGCTCAAATGTCTCAGCGAGCAGCTCGCGCATATTTGCAGCGGCCATGCCATTCCAAACGCGCGAATGTATCCACCGAAGTGTGAATCCAAATACGCCAGCCCCAGCAAACACGAGCAGCGCAAAGTGTGCAGCTGACATGTCTCCTTCGCCAATAATGGCTTCAACGATCCTGTCGACCATTGCGCCAGCTGCCATTGGCATCGCAATATCCGCAGCCACCATTCCGATCACGATCGCACACGAAAGGAAAAAGCGAAGCGGGCGGCGCAACCAGTAACGCCCCAGTAAAGCGAGCATGTCCCAAGCCGTAGTTTTCAGGCGCGGATAGGGTTTGCGTGGTTTATGCAAAGCCGCAGTCGAGGTGGTGTCGGCACTCACAACAGCACCCCCTCTGTTTCCATCTGCAGGTCGTGAAGGGCGCGATAGTGACCTGATGGGACTCGCATGAGTTCTGAGTGATTGCCTTGTTCGACAATGCTGCCTTTGGCGAAGACCAGAATCCTGTCAACATCACGAACCGTTGAAAGCCGGTGCGCGATGATGATCGTGGTGCGGCCTTTCATCAGCTCCGCCATCGCATCCTGGATGTGCTTCTCTGTAATTGTATCCAGGCTGGATGTGGCCTCATCGAAGATGACAATGGGTGCGTCGGCAAGAAAGGCGCGCGCTATCGCCACGCGTTGGCGCTCGCCTCCAGAGAGCTTCACACCGCGCTCACCAACAAGGGTCTCGTAGCCAAGCGGCAGCGCTTCAATAAACTCCGCTGCATGTGCTTTATGAGCAGCCTTGTGGATTTCTTCCAATGTTGCATCCGGCCGGCCATACGCAATGTTCTCGGCCAATGAGCGGTGAAACAGGTAGGGGTCTTGAGGCACCAAAGCGATCGACCGGCGTAACGAAGCTTGGTCGACATGCGAGATGTCCTTTCCATCGATCCTGATGGCCCCGTCATTCACATCGTACAGGCGCTGAATCAATTTGACGAAGGTTGATTTGCCAGAACCAGAAGGGCCGACCAAGCCGACAATCTCGCCTGCACCAATTGACAAGGAAAAGTCCTTATAAAGAATGGGCGCACCCTCTTCATATCCGAAAGTGACATTTTCGAGTTGAATTTGGCCGGCTTCTGGGTGGATCGCCTTAGCGCCTTCAGCATCCGCAATCTGAACCGGCCTGCGTATGATTTCGACGATGTCGGCAATTTCGCTGAAGCTCTGCTGCAGCATTCGGATATGATCGCCAATCGCACGCAGATATGATCCTACCAAAAGGTTTGCTGTCAGGATAAAGGTCACATCACCTGGCGAGGCACGGCCCATTCGAACCATGTGGATGAAAGCCAGGACCAGGAAAAACTGCAGCACTGCCCAGATGAATTTCTGGATGAAAAACATGTCCGCGCCGCGGTTCCAGGCCCGGCGGCAGAATCCGCGCCAACGCTCGGTCAATCCATGGAAACGGTCGTCTTCTCTACTGGCTGCGCCAAAGGCAGTCACAGCAGGATTGTTCATGATGGTGTCGGCCATTGAGGCCCCGATCGCGCTATCGGACGTCGCCGCTTTGATATTCATTGGGCGTACGTAAAAGGTCGCGATGAGACCAGCTGTGACGGTGTAGAAGATTACAACCATCGCGAACATCAATCCGATGAAAGGAAAGCGATAAGCGATCAACGCAGTTAAACCGCAAATACTCAGGAGAATGGGAAAGAAATTATTCCATAGGATCGAGGTCATCGAGTCAAAAGCCCATTTGCCGCGTGTGAGCTCTCGTACCGTCGCGCCTGCAAATGTGGTGGCATGCCAATCTGCGGAAAAGCGTTGAACTTTGGCGAAGCCATCTCTGAGCATTTGGTCCATGGATTTGGTCAGAAAATGGTGCAGCAGGTGAAACCGGATCCAACGGAAAAAATGGAAGCCGATCGTAGCGCCGGAAAGCAGGAACAAAGCCTGGTACGCTGGCCCGAATTCTGCCTGCTCATTCAGGGCTGCGATGACCCGGTCAACCAAAAGGCCAGACGTAATCGGAATGGTGAGATCTATCAGAATTTGTACCAGGATCACGGCGAGGATCAGTCCAAGCAGTCGTTCTTGTTGTTTCCAATAGTGTGCGCAAAGTCCCAGCACGTCTCTCCATCCGACAGACTTTCCCGGATAAGCATCTGATTTCTTGGTGCTGGTAGTGGGATATCCGTCTGCCATCACACTGCCCCTTGGTGCGGTGGACGAAGTTCAAGATCAATGACTAAGGCGGCATGATCGCTGGCATACTCTCCGCCTTGCCCAACTGGCGTGTTAAGCGCCGGGAACCTTCTTAGTACATTGACTCCGCCAGTGGACTTGGTGACCGCTTGGACCTGATCAATTCTACGGTCCAGAGAACGTGCACTTCCGCGTGGGCCCAGCCAGGTTCCGCCGTCTACTTCATACTGCGCCCTCAGCCATTCAAGCTTTCGCACAGCGGAGAGGGATTCTGAATGCCAATCATCGTTCAGGTCACCGCACAGGATCACAATTTCGCGATCCAGCGGGGTGCAGATACTCGCGAGCTGTCCGGCCTGGGACTTTCGGACCAGGTCACCCGTTTTGCCGCGTATGTGTGTGAGATGCGTATTCACAATGCGTAATCTCCAGCCCAGGCCCGTCGAGACATTCACCTGCATCGCCCATCGGTCTCTGTCGTCTTCATGCTCAGCGAGTTTCATGTCTGGCTTACGAGTCATGTCGTGCTTTGATAGTATGGCGAGACTGGAGTTGGACATCCGATTGTCTTGCTCAAACGCACGGTGTTTACGCCGTGCAGACAAGACTTCTGCGGTCATGCCCAAAACGCCCGACAGGTGCCGTGCTGTATTTGCGTTGCGCTCCGTGCAATCGAAGGCTTCTTGTAGGCACAGAATGTCAGGAGCTAGCGCCTGCAGGCGCAGCCCCATCCAGTTCAAACGATCACGGTAAAGGCCATCGCACTTCCAGGTATTGTAAGTGGCGATACGCCATGTCTGCGCCATCTTGCTCCATATGAGGTCTAGCCCACACGCTCCCCTGATACCCAAACACCGCGCACCAATGGGCGTCCATCTTTGACTTTTACCCGCACAAAGTCTGCACGCTTGCCTTCTTCGATCCGCCCACGATCAGACAAGCCGACGCTTTCGGCTGGATTGCTGGTTACGGTCGCAATGGCTTCGGGAAGGGACCAACTAAATGGCGCTTTCGAGAGACGGAAGGCGGCTTCGATCATTGACCTTGGCACATAGTCAGAGGCAAAGGCGTCCAGGAGCCCTTCTTCGGCAATATCTGCGGCAGATGCGTTCCCGGAATAAGACCCCCCGCGCATGAGATTTGGGGCGCCCATGACGACAGTCATGTTATTGTCTTTGGCTAAGCGCGCTGCCTCCAGTGTCGTCGGGAATTCTGCGATCGTTGCGTTAATTGCCAGAGCATCGTGAATGTGTTCAGGCAATTGATCATCATGGCTTGCCAAGGCTAGCTTCCGTTCCTTCGCGACTTTGTCGACGACTGAGCGATTCATTGGCGTGTATTTGGCCTGTTTTTCCTGTGCATTGGCGACCCTCGCATCCACTTCTTCATCGGTCAGCCCAAGGTGTGCCTTCCAGCGCGCTTTGTGTTTTTCAATGTCAGGATACTGTCGTTGGCCTGGCGTATGGTCCATCACGGAGAGTAGGTGTGTAAGCCGATGGGGTACCAATTTGCTCATCAAGTCTTCAAGAACCGGACTCGATGTTTCGCAACGCCAATGTAGCAGGTGGCTCCCGCGCAGTTGCTTTTCGTTGTCGGCGGCTTCCAAGCCCTCAACAAGCTTGAGTATATTCTCCAGGTAGCGCGCTTCATTGTCGGACCATGACCCAATTGACAGGCTATCAAAGACAGTTGTGATGCCGACAGAAACGCATTGACCGTCGTGAATAATGGCAGCCGACTGAGCATCCCAGTCAACGCCGGGGCGTGGGTAGAAATGCTTTTCGAGATTGTCTGTGTGAATGTCGACCAATCCGGGAATGAGATAGTCACCGTCAAAATCCACTCCTGCGCCATTTGGTTCGATAGCCTGGATCTTTCCCTCGGCAACCGCCAGGGAGCTTTCGATAATGCTTGTGGGCGTTACAATTTTGGCATTGGAAATGCGCGTTTCCATCTGAAATCCTGTTCCTGATAGCTGATCTTAATAGTCTTCGGGGGGCTCTTCCGTCGGAGCGATGTCCAGTTCCATGCGGTCAGACGCAAAGACAGCCTCTCCATATTCGAGCGGCTTGCCGAGCGGATCGACATTAAGTGATTTGGTCAGAATGAGCGGGACATGCTTCGGTATATTGAGTTGTGCGCACTCTTCAGGTCCGGGAAGTCGAGATCGCACCACCGTCCACTTGCGTGTAAAATCCAATACGCCGCAATGGATCAGGGTCTGGGTAATGCTGCGATGGTCCGGATAGACCTTTTGGAATGTTGGAAAGCGATGGAAGTCGAAGTGGTGGGCCGCCATCGAAATTGCGATGTCCCCGGCATACCCAATCCGGCTGACCGCGATGACCTTGCTTCCAAGGGGAACTTCCAGGGCTTTCGCGACATCGCGAGAGGCGGGTTTGACGATGACTTGGCGTGTCTTCGTGGATGCAGAGATAGACTGGTTCGTTATTTGGTCAGAAAATCGGGTCCGCTTGCCGATCGTGTACCGGATGGCGGGGCGGCGGACATAACTGCCTCTCCCTTGTGTACTTTCGATCAAGCCAATCTCTTGTAAATGGGACAATGCCCGCCGCAGGGTATGGCGATTGACCATGAACTTCCGGGAGAATTCAGCTTCTGTTGGAAGCTTGTCTCCGGGTGCGTATTCGCTCTTGCGAATACTTTCTTCTATCTGACTTGAGACACGTTCCCAAATCCTATTTGCCATGAAAGATCCCCTGAAAAGACATTTTATTTCATGAATACTTATAAGTAGACAAATTTATGCTTGTTTATAAATTCATCATAGAATTCATTATTGCAATTACGCTAAAAATTGAATATTTTTGCTTCTCGTTAACTAGATCTTTTCATCAATTCTCGCAACACGTAAATCTAATGAATCAAAAATTTGTTGAAACTGACAAACCTCCGCAGGGTGCCCATGGGGAACGCCAGGCGTGGATGAAAGTGCTCGCCTGTAGCGCATCCGAGCAAGTTGAAGCCGTTTGGGCGAACGCAACCGAATTGAATGAGGTTTCGTGCGAAATCATTCGCAAGCCGGAGCGCGGCTTGGTCATGGTGCGTGGACGGGCAGGCAGTGCCGGAGGGCAATTCAATCTTGGTGAGATGACGGTGACACGATGCGCCGTACGACTCGCTGAGGGGCAGACTGGTGTCTCCTATATCTCGGGGCGCAATCTGGAGCACGCGCTGATTGCTGCGAAAGCTGATGCTTTGCTGCAATCAGAAACCCATCATCAGAAAGCCTATGATGCGCTGGTCGCTCCTCTAAAGCAGCAAATTGAAGCGCGCGAATCAGAGCGTGCCGCAAAAGTGGCTGCGACACGTGTCAATTTCTTCACCATGGTCCGGACACGGGAGGACAAGAAATGACCCAGACGCTTGACCTTTCTGCTGTCCAATCGGGGTTTGCTGATCCTGTCCTTGATGCGCAGGCCTGCTTTCGCAAGGTTCTTGATGCCTTGTCCCGGCCAGGCAAGATGGCGGCTCTGGATGTGCTTTCTGCACCCGAGCCACTTAACCTCGCATCAGCCGGCTTGGCGTTGACCTTGATGGATTTTGATACACCGATCTATTTGAGCCCGTCTTTGAACACAGGCGCGATTGTCTCGTGGCTGCGTTTCCATTGCAGCGCTCCGATCACGGCCGTACCCAAGGAAGCTAGTTTCGCATTCCTTCAGGAAGGCGATGCTTGGCCCGCCCTGGATGAGTTTCATCAGGGCGATGCAAAGTACCCTGACACTTCGACCAGCCTAGTCATTCAACTGCCTTCTCTGGACACGGGGCAGGCTGTGACGCTGGAGGGGCCGGGCATTGAAACCTCAGAGACGATCCACCCAGTAGGGCTGTCCGAGTCTTTCTGGGCCGAGCGTACTGAGAACGTCGCCGACTTTCAGCTCGGAATAGACTGCTACTTCACCGCGGAGAATAAGGTCCTTGGCCTGCCTCGCACAACTAGAACCACGCTCGTTTAAAGGTACGACTACATGGCATATGTCGCAGTAAAAGGCGGTGAGCGTGCCATCACGAACGCTCATAATCTCCTCGCAGAAGATCGTCGCGGCGATCCGTCCATTCCGGAAATTCACTCCGAACAAATTCGCGAACAACTTTCATTGGCTGTCGACCGCGTGATGGCGGAAGGCTCCTGCTATGATCGTGATCTGGCAGCGCTTGCCGTCAAGCAAGCTCGCGGCGATATCGGCGAAGCGATTTTTCTGCTGCGCGCTTATCGCACGACGCTGGCTCGCTTTGGCATTAGTGAGGCACTTAACACTCGCGAAATGCGCGTTGAGCGCCGGGTCTCAGCTGCATTTAAGGACATTCCGGGCGGGCAGGTCCTCGGGCCGACTTTCGATTACACTCATCGCCTGCTTGACTTCCAGCTGATGGCGAACGGAGAGACGCCCCTTGAGCGCCCCGAGCAAGTTGAGGAGCGCTTGCCTGAAATGCTGCCGAATATTGAGGATGTGTTCGCACATGAAGGTTTGTTGGAGCATGAAGCCGCCCCCCCCAATGAAGATGAAACTGGCCCCTTTGACCTGACACGTGAGCCGATGAGTTTTCCTGCCGATCGCGACCAGCGCTTACAGTCTCTGGCGCGCGGCGACGAAGGTTTTCTGCTGTCGCTCGCTTATTCCACCCAACGTGGCTGGGGTGGCACGCATCCGCTCTGTGGCGAGATCCGGGTTGGCGAAGTTGATGTGGAATTCATCCCGGAAGAGTTGGGCTTTCCGATCACGATAGGCAAGGTCATGGTCACGGAGTGCCAGATGATTTCAAACTCCAGATCGGTCGGCGAAGAGCCTCCGTGCTACGCGCGCGGTTATGGCCTGACGTTCGGGCATAATGAACGCAAGACCATGTCGATGGCGATCGTTGACCGGGCACTGAAGAATCGTCCTGCCGAAGGCGAGAAACCTGAGTTCGCCGCACATGATGAAGAGTTCGTGCTCTATCACTGTGACAATGTCGAAGCTTCAGGCTTCGTGCAGCACTTGAAATTGCCGCATTACGTCGATTTCCAGGCCAGCTTGCAGTTTGTGCGCAAGCAACGCCAAGAGTGGGCCGAGCGCCAAGCCGCAAAGGAAGCAGCAGAATGACCGATTCTCAATCTATGTCAGCAAATGCTGGGCCGGGCTTGGCGGACTACAATTTCGCTTATCTTGACGAGCAGACCAAGCGCATGGTCCGTCGCGCGATTTTGAAGGCGGTGGCTGTACCAGGCTATCAGGTGCCGTTTGGTTCTCGTGAGATGCCCGTCCCTTATGGCTGGGGCACGGGCGGCATTCAAATCACGGCCAGCCTCGTTGGTCCAAACGACACGTTTAAATGTATCGACCAGGGTGCTGACGATACAACCAATGCTGTCTCAATCCGCCGTTTCTTTGCCAAGGTAGGCGGCGTTGCGACGACAGAGCACACTGCTGAAGCGACCATCATTCAAAGCCGGCACCGCATACCAGAAAAGCCACTGGTAGAAGGTCAGATCCTAGTGTTCCAAGTGCCGCAGCCTGAACCGCTGCGCAGTCTGGAAGCACGCGAAACGGAGACGCGTGCGATGCATGCCTACGAAGAATATGGCCTTCAATATGTCCGCCTCTATGAGAATGTATCTAAGTTTGGGCGGATCGCGGCGACAGCAGGTTATCCTGTGATGATAGACGATCGTTATGTCATGTCGCCATCTCCAATTCCGAAGTTTGACAATCCAAAACTTCACAATAGCCCGGCTCTGCATCTGTTCGGTGCAGGTCGCGAGAAGCGCATTTATGCCGTCCCGCCGTTTACGAAGGTAGAGAGTCTGGGTTTCGAAGATTACCCTTTCGAAGTTCAGTCCTGGGATGAAGTCTGCGGTCTCTGCGGTGCCGAAGACAGCTATATGGATGAAGTCGTTCTCGACGATGCCAATAACCGCATGTTTGTTTGTTCTGACAGCGACTATTGTGCCGAGCGTCGTGCACAGGGCCATGTCGGTCCGCATTCAGAGCATGAGCTCTCTGAAATCTCTGACGAAGCTTCCAAAGACCAAGAGGTGATGGCATGACCGTACTTGCCACAGAAGACCGTACGATTGGACTGGTCGCGGATGCGCCGATTTTGCGAGCGTCAAAAGTGACAAAAAAGTACGGCATGATCACTGGCTGTCAGGAAGTTAGCTTTGAGTTGTTCCCAGGCGAAGTGCTGGGCATTGTCGGTGAGTCAGGGTCTGGCAAGTCGACACTGCTCAACTGCATCTCCGGCCATTTGGAACCTACCTCAGGTGCGGTTGAGTTTGCAACCAAGAGGTATGGATTGGCCGATATGTTCGGACTTTCCGAAGCCGACCGCCGGAGACTGCAGCGCGAAGAACTCGGTTTTGTTCACCAAAACCCGCGCGATGGCCTGCGTATGCGCGTTTCTGCTGGAGCCAATGTTGCTGAGCCTTTGATGAATCTCGGCAACCGTCATTATGGCAATATGCGCGAAGACACGATTACATGGCTCAATCGTGTCGAACTCGACATGAATCGTATTGATGATAATCCGCGAAACTTCTCCGGGGGCATGCAGCAACGCATTCAGATTGCGCGCAATCTGGTACATGGGCCACGCTTGGTGTTCATGGACGAACCCACCGGCGGCCTCGATGTTTCCGTGCAAGCACGCTTGCTCGACTTGCTTCGGCACTTAGTGCGTCGGTCCCAGCTTGCCGTGATCGTTGTCACGCATGACCTGGCTGTGGCGCGCCTGCTCGCGGATCGCCTGATGGTCATGAAAGACGGCTTCGTGGTGGAAACCGGCCTTACCGACCAGGTGCTCGATGATCCGCAGCATGCGTATACGCAGTTGCTTGTGTCTGCCGTGCTGCAAATCTAGTTAGCTTTGAGGAACATCCCGACCATGTCTGGACAAACATATATTGAAATTGAGAACCTGGAGAAGCATTTCGTCCTGCACAATGCCGCCGCAGCGAAGATTCCAGTATTTAAGGATCTGCACCTTTCCGTCAAAAGCGGTGAATGTGTGGTACTTGCAGGTGTATCTGGGGTTGGTAAATCGACTTTGATGCGTTCCATATACGGAAATTATCTGCCAACTGGCGGCGAAGTGCGCGTTCTTCATGATGGAGAGATGGTCGACATCACCAGCGCACCTCCTTTTCAGCTATTGGATATTCGCCGACGCACACTCGGTTATGTCAGCCAGTTCTTGCGCGTTATCCCACGCATATCGACCCTCGACCTGGTGATGCAGCCCTTGCTCGACAATGGTGTTGACGCCAAAGAGGCTGAGGATCGTTCCAAATTTATCCTGGACATGTTGCAATTACCAAAGGCGCACTGGGATTTGCCACCAGCGACTTTCTCTGGGGGAGAGCAGCAGCGCGTCAATATTGCGCGCTCCTTCGTGCTCGATTTCCCCGTCATGTTACTCGACGAGCCGACGGCATCACTGGATGCGGCCAATCGTGAGCGCGTCATCAATCTGATACAACGCGCGCTCGACTATGGCGGCGCCCTGATTGGCATTTTCCATGATGAAGCCGTGCGGCAAGCCGTTGCGACGCGCTTCTTTGAAGTGTCTGAATTTGCTGCGAAAGAGCCTGCATAAATGCCTGTTAAAGCGGTTGAGAATGCCCGTATCGTAACGCCTGATGGCATTGTCGAAGGCGCGATGACGTTTGACGGCGACACGATCGTTTCCGTTGGTAATGGCAGCGCGGCATCGGCCGTCAATGCGGACGGCGACTTTATCATCGCCGGGTTGATTGATATTCATACTGACAATCTGGAAAAACATCTGATGCCGCGTCCAGGGGTGCAATGGGATTCTGCTGGGGCCGCCCTGGCGCATGATGGTCAGATAGCCACTGCTGGCGTGACAACCGTTTTTGATAGTCTCTCACTTAGCGGTCACAAGAATGGGCTGGATCGTGGAGAGGCGCTTACAATAATGATGGGCGGGATGGACGAGGCCGAAGGCTCAGGTGCCCTGCGCATTGATCACTTGTTGCATTTGCGTTGTGAAGTCACCAATCCAGAGATTGAGAGCCTCGTGAACCCTTATCTCGGTACGAAGCGTCTAAGAATGCTGTCGGTTATGGATCATACGCCCGGCGGAAACCGGCAGTCTGGCTCGCTTGAGACTTGGAAGCAGAAGCAGTTGAAGCGGGGGCGTAGTATTGAAGAGATTGAAGCAAACCTGCAGGCCTCAATGTCCTGGAGGGATTTTGAAGGTGCGGATGCCCGTCGACGCATGATTGCAGAGTTCGGCCGTGACTATGAGATTCCGGTTGCAAGTCACGATGATGCCACTGTTGACCACATCGAAACAGCGTCAGGTCTTGGCTGCCATATCGCAGAATTCCCAGTCTCCTACGAAGCCGCCGAAGCAGCAAAAAAATGTAATATGGTTACCGTAATGGGTGGGCCCAATTTCGTACGTGGCGGCTCGCACGGTGATAATGCGTCCGCGCGCAAAGTCGCAGAGGCGGGCCATTTGGATGCGCTGTGTTCAGACTATGTGCCATTATCAATGATCCGGGCAGCATTCATGCTGGCTGAAGCTCCTTTTTCCTGGCCGTTGGAAAAGGCCATCGGGACGGTTACGGCAGAACCCGCTAAAATGGCCATGCTGGATGATCGTGGAACGCTTGAGGCGGGCAAGCGGGCCGACTTTGTCCGTGTTAGCTATCAACCTGGACACTGGCCTGTGATTAAGGAAGTTTGGTCAAAAGGACGTCGCGCCGTATGAACCAAGCTCCACGATATGCTATCTATTACACGCCGGCTGCGCAGCACCCACTATATCAACTTGGCTCTGAATGGTTGGGGAGAGATGCGTATACTGGAAGATATGTTACGCGTCGTGAATTTTCGGATCTCAGTGAAGAGGACATCGATCGGCTGACAAGTTCGCCTTCGCATTATGGTTTTCACGCCACCATGAAAGCGCCGTTCGAGTTGCGAGCAGGTCGGACAGAAGCTGAGCTGCTGGCGCACTTGGAAAAGTTTGTGGTCAAGCAATCCGCATTTGACGTCAGGCTTGCCGTTCGTCCACTTGGCCAATTTCTCGCGCTGCGCATGACTGAAAATACTGAAGCAATGCGTAGTTTACATGAGGGTTGCGTCAAGGACTTTGATCGTTTCCGGGCCCCGCTCTGCTATGATGATATTGAACGCCGCAGGAAAGCTAATCTCTCGCCAAAACAAGATGTACGGATGCTGGAGTGGGGTTATCCCTATATCTTCGAGGATTTCCGTTGGCATATGACGCTTTCGGGTCGCATATTGTCGGACAATACACGCGATAAGCTCCTCAAGTTGCTGGAAGATCTATTTCAGCCAGTATTAGCGGAGTGTCATCGTGTGGATGGGATTGCTATATTTCGCCAAGTCGATCGGCATGCGCCATTCAATATTATCGCGCGGGCGTCATTTCCTACACTCGCCGATCAGCCTGTTTGAGCGCATACTGTATTTCTGGTGAGAGCTGGTCCCATATCACGGCGGGGTCCGCCCAAACCGCTTCATGGTCTGCTTCTACCGGTGCAGAAACTCGCTCTACATCAGCGACGTAGAAGCGATGAAGCTTGTGCCATAGCTTTCCATGTATATCCGTGGCGTAACGGCTGGCATCACAAATATGCACAGGAGGCGTTAGCAGCTGATGGCCGGTTTCCTCCAGAACTTCGCGTTCCAGTGCTTCTATCGGCATCTCTCCCGGCTCAATTCCTCCGCCTGGTAGATAATACCATTTATTCAGTGCAAAAAGCACTTCCCTGCCTCTTCGTGAGATCAGATATGTGCCGGGTCGTGGATGGGCTACATCCTGATGGCCTCGTGCACAAAATAGCCTGCCATCAAGTTTCGCCAACAACTCGACGAGATGCGCTACGCCATTTTCAATGCTGCCATCATTTGAAATTGTGAAGACATCGTCGCCAGACACCTCAAATGCAGTGGTGCGTGCGATGCGATTTTCAATATCACGCTGGGCTTCGCGCCCCCGCGTGAGCAAACGCTGCCGTAACAAGTCTTCATTTGCAGTAACAGAAATGATCGCCACACGGTCAAATTGCTCGCGCGCCTGATCAAGCACTGATCGCGAGCCATTGGCGATTACGGATTTTCCTTGGGCTAGAACCCGTAATTCCTTTTGCGGTAATCCGTAACGAAGATCATGCGCACCCCAATGCAGACCATATGCTCCCTGGTCCAGCCGAGTGGCGAATTCCTCTGCCGAGACGGGGGCGTGATCTTCGCCACCTGCCGATGCGGGCCGTGTGATATCGCGCCGCAGAAAATGAAACCGAGAGTCACCTTCGAGCACATCGCGGGCCCCATGGAGCAATGTGTCTTTGCCAACACCCGACGGCCCGACAACGAAGATAAGCACTCCAGTCATATAGGCTCGATTACAACTTTACTTGTATTTTTCAACAAAGGATTCGGCATCCATCTCACGGAAGTCTGCAAGTGCAATAGCGAGCTTGTCGTGGCTCCAATCCCACCAGGCTAAATCCATCAGGCCTTGCTGAATCTTTTCCGGGAACCGTTCCCGGATAGGTTTGGCCGGTACACCGCCAACAATCATAAACGCGGGCACATCTTTGGATACTACCGCGCCGGCACCAATCACAGCGCCTGTGCCGACTTTCACGCCTGGTAATATTGTTGCCCCGTGCCCAACCCAGACATCGTTGCCGATGTCGACCTGATGATCGCGGCGCCACTGGAAGAAATCATAATCATCTTCATCTCCGAGTTCATATGACACCGCGCGATAAGAGAAATGATGCTGCGCCGCGCGCCATGTTGGATGGTTACCGGGATTGATCCTTGCCTGCCGCGCAATGGAACAGAATTTCCCTATACGGGCATAAGCAATCGAGCTGTCATTTACGATATAGCTATATGCGCCGAATACAGTTTCGCTAAGCGAGGTCCGTGCACCAACACGCGTCCATGGCCCCATCACCGTGTCACGTACGCTACCGCCTGGCGCGATGTAAGGGGCTCCTCTTGGCGGATAGCCGACTGGGGCCGTAAATTCCGGTGGGACGCGTTTGTTCGCGAAATACTCGTACCCAAGTTCCAGTGGATAGTCCGCTAGCAGCCCGCTCACGCCGCGCTCCCCATGGTCGGCGTGCCGGTTTCTGGCTTGACCATAGGGGTCATAATTTCGGCGATTTCATCACCATCATACACTGTCTCAAGTGCTTGGTCGGTGAGTTCCTCAATAGAAGCATCAAATACTAAGCGACCGTCGCGCAAACCGATGACACGGCGACAATACTGCCGTGCTATGTCGATGGAGTGGAGATTTACAAGCACGGTGATGCCTCGTTCGGCATTGATCTCGCTCAATGTTGACATCACGGCGTGCGTGTTGCGCGGATCCAGAGAAGCGACCGGTTCGTCTGCTAGCAGGATTTCAGGTTGTTGCATCATCGCGCGGGAAATCGCCACCCGTTGCTGTTGGCCACCAGACAAAGTGCCGGCTCGCTGCAGGGCCTGGTCTTTCATGCCTAGCTTGTTCAGCTCGATAACCGCACGGGCGCGATACTCAGCTGGGAAGTGCTTCAGCATGGATGCCCAGAAGGGGCGGCCGCAAAGTGCGCCAATCATGACATTGGTCAATACATCTAAGCGTGGCACTAGTTGAAACTGTTGAAAAATCATCGCGCAACGCGCGCGCCATTCATTCAGCTTTTTGCCTTTCAGGTCCGAGACCTGAGCCTGGTTACATTGGATTGACCCGCTCGTGGGTGTCTCGAGCATATTTATACAGCGCAATAGCGTTGATTTACCGGCGCCGGAACGTCCGATCACTGCAACCATTTCGCCGGGTTCAATTTTAAGGGATACGTCATCAAGGGCTTTTACAGCGCCAAAGTCCTTGGAAAGGGATGCTATTTCAAGCAACTTGATACGCCCTCTGTATCTAACTCATGCTTGAATTAAACCACATCCTGCCTGTGGATATTAGTCAAGAATATGTGACGGTTTACGAATTTGTCGTTGGTTTCATTGTGGTTTCTGCGTGCTTTTCTGATTCAAGACCAATAAATTCGCGCCAACGATCAAGACTGCCCCGACCCAGAACATATAGTCGGGAACTTCCTGAAAAACAAAAAAACCGATCAAAGTCGCGATGATCAAGCGCGTGAAGTCTACGGGTGCGAGACGGCTGACTTCGCCCATGCGATAGGCCGCCAGGTTCAGAGGTTGGACGCATAACGCAATCACTCCCATCAGTACGAACCAGATCAGGTCCCCACTTTGCGGCATTTGAAAATCAAAGAAGGTTGGAATGCTGGCCAACAGGCATTGGAACAGGGCCGCATGCGTCATCAAAGTCTGGCGAGAATGCGTAGCTACAAGGACCTTCACCAGGATTGTACTGATCGAAAAGCAAAATGCGCTGGCGAGCGCGTAGACTGCGAATGCGCTCAACCCAGATTGTGGCTGAGCGATAATCACTATACCTGCAAAACCCATGGCGATTGCAAACCAGCGTAGCTTGGTGATCGCTTCCTGTAGAAAAATCAAGCTTAATAGCGCAACCATGAAAGCACGCGTAAACCCGTATGTTTGCGCTTCTGCGAGTGGCAGATTAATGATTGCGAGCACGCCAAAAATTTGTCCTGTAAATCCTGACAGGGCGCGAGCCAAAATCATCAGTGGTCGATCCGTTTTTAGTATTGAAAGCCCTGTGCGCACCAGCAGAGGCAGCAAGACAGACAAGATCACGCAGCTTCTGAAAAAGACAATCTGAAATGGCGAAAAATCATCGCCCAAAAACCGGATGCACACGGCCATGCCGCCACCGAGCAAGATTGCGCAAAGCAATAGAAGTGACGCACGAATGTCGCGATCGTCAGGTATCTTCGCCGAGAGTTGGCAGCGTACAAATTCGAGATTTGTCAAAAAATGCGCCTTTAATAAAGGGACTTAAAAGCGACTTTGCCTACAGTTGGCAAGAGGGGATTGAACTTAATTTATGCCACGATTTATCATCTTCGGCAGTGTCGCGTGGGACCGCCCTGTATGGTTGGATCGACCATTAGAACAAGGAGGGCGGATTCTTGGCTTGGTGAGTCAGGATTCAAACTCAGAACTTCCGGGTGGGCGGCTTGGGGGAGGGGGAGCTAACGCCGCGGCCTGCCTAGCGAACGCCGGACACGATGTGGCCGTATGGAGCACTTTGCGCGATGATCCGCAAGGACAACAGATACGCAAGCACTTGAGCGCTTTGGGGGTGAACTGTGCCTTCTTGCATCCGACAGAATGGATAGGAGGTGAGACGCTTGTTCTGATTGAGCCAAATGGCGAACGCACTATCCTGTTTCAACATTCAGACCCTGATCTCGACCTATCGTTAAGGCGCCTGTTGAAGCGACAGGATGCAAAGGTCGATCTTGCAGCCGTTCAGTCTTTCAACCCGGATGGTATCTATATTCGATCGATGTATCCCGGGTTTGAAAGTCTGGGCGAGTTGGAAGAAACCTGCGTGGTTTCACATTGGCCGCAATTGACTGGTGAGGGTGTACTGCCAGCAGATGTCCTGATTGGATCGAAAGAAGATCTCATTGCGGATAGTTCACTTGAAGGCGTGTTTGAGAGGGGGCGTGAGGCATGCGGTCGCCGGCTGAAATGGGTGATTGTTACGGAAGGCAAGACTGGCGGCGAAATCATCAGTGCAACTGGGCGTACAGTGTTTTCAAGTCCCGCGATTCAGCAAGTCGATGCAACCGGCGCAGGTGATGCCTTTGCGGCGGGTGTGCTGGAAGCCCTTGTTGCAGGAGGGGATATTTTCGAAGCAGCGCGGCATGGCGCGATCTGGGGCAGCCGTACAGCGAGCCTTAAAGGCTCTGCGGAACAGCGCCCGCCCCAGACTTACCCATCTTGGGGGCGTGCATAGCAGAGAACAGGCTAAGCCAGTCTGCGCCGCAAGTTCCCAGAAACAGTATCTAGACAAGCTACGGCGACCATAAATAGCAAGATGATGAAGGAGACTTCGTCGAACGCAAATATTCGGATCCGTTCTTCCAGTTCAAATCCAATGCCACCCGCTCCAACGACTCCAAGAATGGCTGCATTGCGGAAATTGGATTCCAGATAATAGAGCGCTTGGCTCAGAATGATCGGGGTCACTTGCGGCATGATGCCATAACGGATGACGTCAAACCGCCCGCACCCGGCGGCCCGCAAGCCTTCGATTGGCTTGCGGTCAACATTCTCGATTGCTTCAGCGTAAAGTTTGGACAAGACTGGAATATCAGCGAGCGCCAGTGCGACCACACCCGCAAACGGGCCCAGTCCGAAAGCGGATACCAGGACCAGTGCCCAAACCAGAGCGGGTATCCCCCGGAAGAAATCAAAGACGCGGCGAATGAGGAAATGCAACGGTCCGAACGAAATAATATTCTTTGCACCAATAATCCCGAGTGGGATGGCAATCACAACGCCCAGAAATGTACCAGCAAATGCCATCCCAAAGGTTTCGAGAATGGCGTTCAATATGCGTGGTAATTGTCCCCCTGAGCTTGGTGGAAACATGTTACCGAGAAAATCGCCAAGCTTGCTGAAGCCGCTAAGAAACGTGGCTGGCGACAAATCGATGTCAATACAAATCCAGATGAATGCCGTCAGCCCTAGAAAAAAAGGTGCAACCGATTTGATGCGATCTGCAAATGTCCGGCGAACTAGCCCGGGGGAGAGCGCTTCAGCTTCTGCAATCAACAGACCAAGGGAAGCCGCTGCCATCAGATTGCACCGCCCGCTGAGGCGCCGATGAGGCGATGACGGATCCACTCAGATAGCATGTCGATGATGAAAATCATGCAGGTCATCAAAAGCAGGATTGCGAGGTAATCAGCAAACAGGGTGTAGGTGATGGCGCGAGACAGCTCGATCCCAATACCACCAGCTCCTATTATACCCAGCGCCGCTGCCGCCCCGATATTGCCTTCGAATTTCAGCATTGCGTAAGAAGCATAATTCGGTGCGACCTGCGGGAAGATGCCGTATCGGATCTGACTCCACCACCCTGCACCTGTGGACTTTACGCCTTCCAGTTGGCGTAAATCGGCGTTCTCATTGACCTCAGAGTAGAGTTTGCCCAAGCGTGCCGTGGTTGACAGCGTAATGGTGATGATGCCTGCCAAGGGGCCAACGCCGAAAGCGGCTACCAGGATCAGTGCGACAATCAAATCGGGAAGAGTTCTGATTGCTTCCAAAATACGCCGCAGCACAAACCGAACAGATGAGATTGGCATCAGGTTACGTGACATCATCATTGCGATAGGAACAGCGAGAAATGATCCCAGTGCGGATGCAATAATCGCAATCTGCAAGGTCTCCCATAGTGCGGCGAGCCAAACCCGCCAGCCATAAAACCAATTCAGGAATGAGCCTTTAGTTGAGGCATCTTCGAGTAGTGTTTCGGCTCGCAAGTTGGGGTTCATTCTGTTCAGGAACTCACCAAGCCTCGACAATGGATCAGTACTATGTGGCGTTCCGATGATTTCGGACACTGTAAATGACCAGAGGAATAGTGCGCCTATGCCGAGAAATCCGATAGCATAACCGGCCCTGCGGCGCTTCAACATGGCCAGACGTTCGTCTTCAAACGATGAGACAACGGCCTGGTCTGTGTCAGACCGGCCGGATGGCATGGGCGCGCGTGTTGCCGTCATCGCATCAGGCATGATCAGAAAGCAATCGCCAGGTCAGCGGACTTCGGCAACATCGCTGTTGCTTCAGTAGGATCGAATTCCTGGCCTTTGCCCTGACTCAACCACTCGAACACTTCAGGGTGATCTAGATGCAGTGCAATATGTACCCCTACCAATCGATAGTGCCGTTCCATGTCCGTTTCGCTCGGTATCATGAACGCATTCTCGGCACGTGGCCGATCGTAGATCAGAACTTCAAACCCGTCGCAGATCGTCGAGTCTGCTTCTAAGACAGCACAGGCGCGCCCCCAGCTGCCAGCTTCAACAATTGCCGCATCTAAGCTGCCATTTTCTACCGCGGTGAAGATGGCCTCAATGGAATCAAAGCGGGCCGCTTGGTCGATGGTCTCGTTTGCAAAGCCAAAATCGCTTAGCAATCGACTGGCAAGGTCAATATTGAGATTTTGAGGTGCACGATCAAGAAATCCTATTTTGTTGGTATTCAGGTCTCCGAGGTGGATCGCGTTTGCTTTGCCGAACAGGACGAAGGGCGGACGCCCAAGGCCAGTTCTTGAGCGCAATGTGAGCGATGCACGCCAGCTCGACAAGATAGGTGTGGCGCTTGATTGGTCCACCCAAACCATATTCACCTCACCGTGTTCAGCGAGGCTCGTGGCTTCCTCCAGGCTCGTGGTCAGGCACAGCACGGCTTCAGTGTTGAACCGTTCGGACAAGTGGCGGGCATAGGTCCGCGCGTTTTTGTCGGTAAGCGCCTCGCTCGTCTTGCATCCGGCCCCATCAGTAGTTTCTGCTGCCAGGGGTAGAGCGATCTTCAGAGGTAGAATTTTTGTGTTCTCGACTTGTGCTGTCGTGCTGAGTGCTATGCTCATGGCGACGCCATAACAAACTACGACCTTGCAGAGTACCTGCACCCAACCGATCATGGTCCAGACTCCTACTTGTTGCCGCCAATGGCGCGTGTGCGATGTGTGGAGATTTCTTCCAGACGCATATCAATAAGGTCTTCGTAGAAGTCCCGGTTGACTGCTTTGTAATTGTTCCCGGGAAGGCGTGCCATGCCAGTATGCGCTTGCGGTGCCTCATACGGCATTGCGGCGAGGGCGCCTCTTATATAATCCCGTAATTCAATCGGTAAATCTGTTCGCGCAACATAAGGAGAGTTTGGGACGGGCCCGGCATGCCAGATCACGCGGTAATCTTCTTCGTCGATCATTCCGCGGCGAGCCAGCCGTTTCAATGTGCCATTTCCAAATCCGATTTCGGGTGTGCCCCCATTTGCCAGAACGACTGTCGCATCGAACTGCCCATTTGACAGTGCCATGACTGATTGTATGTGGCCGCCTGCCATGGCGGCTTCAGCAAAGTATGTTTCGGGTTCAATCCCCTGATTTCGCATGGCCCAGCGTGGATAGATGTATCCAGAGGTCGAATTGAAATCGACATAGGCTAGCTTTTTTCCCTTTAGGTCTTCGATTTTCTGATAAGAGCTGTCAGCTTTCACGACGATGGTTGAATAATACCCAGACAGTCCCATCGTGTCGCGCCGCACGAGAATTGCCTCTGCCAAGTCTCCGATTTGGGCGTCGACATTGGCGTAAGATCCCCCACCCATTGTGGCGATATGGATTTGCCCGGAGGAAATTGCCTGAATGTTCCCATTGTAATCACTGGTCTGGTAGATTTTCACCGGGACCTTTAGTGCATCAGTCAGGTATTCTTGGACTACCTTGATGCGCTGGAGTGCTATGGGCTCGTCTTCAGAAGCGCTGGATCCCATTTTCAGAAGTGGCATTTCTGCACGCCAGTCATCTGCATGCTGACGCTCTGAAGAGGTTGTTTTTCCCGAGCAAGCCATAAGACTTGCCACCATCAACGCGACCATGCCAGTGCGAACGGCGACTTCCACCATGGATACTACACCCCATTTGTTTCGAATACGATACCGAACCATCGTGTCAGCCTCATGAAGGCTCCGGGGCTTGCAGGGTGTGAACCGTCAAATTTGTCTAGGCCTGTCGATTTTTTGCTGAATCACGGCGGCAAATGCGGCTTCAACATCCTTTCGTGTTCTGCATTGTATCAGCTTTAAGTGCGCAGCTTCTGGGCCAGAGAGTTGGGCTTCGTATTTCTCTCGTTTCCGTTGGTAGTTATTCCAAACGATTTGAATGGGATGCCCCTTATTAAACCAGCGCAAAAAGGACTCATGATTGCCATTCAGGATTGGTTTTCTGTCCGTCGTACGCTTCAATGACCGTAGGAAAACCTGTCCGAAGACAATCGATTTCGGCATATCCAGCCAAACAACGATGTTGGCTCGTTCAAAAATCATCGGACGAACACGGGAATACCCGCCTGCCAGCACCCAATTCTCACTGGCAATTGCCTGTACGACGTCGGCCTTAAATGCCTCGAATTCGTGGACATACCGATCATGCCATCCTGGGCGCCAATTTAGCAGGTCGAGCTCAATTTGCGGGATAGCAAGCGCTTTTGCGACACGTGTGGCAAATGTGGTCTTTCCCGCCCCAGAAATACCAATTACCACCAGTCGAAGTGGTGTACCCGGTGGTAAGTCGACTTCCATAATGGGTTCCATTCACGAAAAGGCTAGCGCACTTGACGCTGCGCACAGACACCGGACAACTTCTCATTTCCAATACAGTCGGTACGTGACGCTATAACGAAGGTGATAAATGCCTGTTCTGATTTGTTTCTCTGGGCTGCCAGGTGTTGGCAAAACGACGATCGGCAAAGCACTCGGCTTGCGGCTGCCGTCAACTTATCTCCGGGTCGACGTGGTTGAATCCGCGCTCAGAGAAAGCGTTCTGAAAATCGATCCGTGCGAAGATGTCGGCTATCTCGCGATCTGTGCCATCGCAAGGAGCAATTTGAAACTTGGCAACAATGTCATCGCTGATACCGTCAACCCGCTGCCGGAGACACGCAGCCTGTGGGCGCGCACTGCACAAGATGCCGGAGCAGAATTGTTCAATGTTGAAGTGGTTTGCTCAGATCCTGATACGCACAGAGCGCGTGTGGAGACGCGAACGGCAGACATAAAAGGACATCCATTACCCGATTGGGACCGTGTTCAGAACCGGGATTACCATGTCTGGGAAACCCCTGACCTTCGCCTCGACAGCGCGGTACTCAGCGTCGATGACAGCGTCGCCACAATTCTCAGATGTCTGAGAGAACTCAATTCACGCATTCAGGTTTAGATACGAAACATTTGTGACCGTAATACGGATGTCACGGCCTCGCCATAGGAGCGTGATCGCTTCTGGATGAGTTGAGAGGATGTTCGAGATGATACGCGGACTTTTGATATCCATATCGCTTGTCTGGGCAGGGTGTTTTGACCAGGCTCATGCGCATCCGGGCCATAAGGAAGAACCAGCTGAAGCTGAGTTGGAACGCACTGCCCTTACGCCAGGCGGACAAATCGAGGAGTGGTTATTCTGGCCAGCTTATATGTTGCCGGGTGATGCAGGCGTTCTCTCTAACGACATTCCATACACCCCTCCACGTGAAGCCCCTCTGTCTGACCGCCTGTCGCCTGCGCGCAATTGGTTAGGCCAGACACCGACAGACCGGAAACGCCGATTGCTGGACGCGGATCAACTCCCGGCGGGGGCATTCACTATCGAGTTTTGGGTCACCTATCATGTTGATCAGCCTGTTGGTGCAGCGGCCATGGCGTTTGATGCTGATCACAACAGGCCGGCCGTCTGGCAGTTCGGATTTTGGCAGGGGGACGTTCAGTTCAGCGTTGGTGATGCAATGCTTGCGCACCCGGTCATGGAACTCAAGTCCAGCAAAGTCGACCAGGATCCGGAAAGCGGCGCTTATATGCGCGGTGTCGATCGCTATTGGCACCATTTGGTTGGTGTCTTCGATGGCGCCACACTTAAACTCTATCATCAAGGGAAGCTGCTAACCCAGCGCAATGGCGTTGTGCTGCCTGATTACCCAATAGGGACCGAATTCGAAATTGCAGCTTATCTGGCACGCGAGCCGCATATGGAGCTAGGTAACCTCCTACGCAATGTCGCCCTGTATGATCGCGCGCTTTCACCGGTGGAAATCGCCGCTCGCTTTGAAGACCATCGCGAGCTGGTCGATAAAGCCATCCACTTTCGTGACGTGTTTCACTTCACGACCGCAGCCCCGCATGTCGCCCTGCCGACGACGGACAGCGTACAGCTGACCTGGGAGGCAGACCGCCCGCATGCCACTCTCATCGAATGGGGTACAACGCCTGTGCTTGGAAACGCGAAGCGCATTGCGATGTCGGCCGGCCGTATGACGAAAACCGAATTATCTGGCCTACGTGCTAACACCGCTTATTTCTATCGTGTGACATTGGAAGACAGCGCTGGCGAAGAGCTTAACTCGGGACTTCTCTCGTTCCGTACCGCGGTTGAGCCTGGTGATCCGGTGATCTTCGCAGCGATATCAGACACCGAGGCACGTCCGCACGTTAATGCACATCTCGCTGATCTCATCTGGCGCGAGACGCCGCACTTCATGATTAATGCTGGAGACCTCACCGATGGGGGGCGGCACGACCAACGCGTGGAGTGGACGCACGAGTACTTCGCCGCGATGGGGCATCTGATGGCACAGATGCCGGTCTTGCCCGTGATGGGTAATGGAGAGAATGATTATGTCTGGTTTGACCGCTATCATGCTGACCGTGGTCCGACGCGATCATACTACAATTTCCACTATGGGGATGTGGAAGTGTTCGTTCTGGACTCCAATATGGAGGCTCGGGACGAGCAGCCTGGCTTCCGGGTAGAGCAACGTGAATGGTTGCGTACTGCCCTGGAGGCCTCAGATGCGAAGTGGAAGATTGCGACCCATCATCACCCGGTTCTTTCAGAACGCTATCCCGAACTGGTGTCAGATTTCGTTGATCTTTACGAAGCGCATGATGTTGATTTGGTCCTGGTCGGGCATCACCATAATTATCTGAGGTCCTGGCCATTGGCTGGCGATGTGCCGGTGAACGAGGGGGGGGTGATTTACGTTCAGCTTGGCGGCGGTGGCGGTAATCTGTCAGACCGCCCGCAACAACTAGACCTACGTTGGGCGAAGACCTATCAGGGATATGGCTATTCTCTCATTTCAATACTCGGTGACAAGCTAGAGTATCGCATGCACGACGACCAAGGCGCGATGCGGGATTCTTTCACCCTCGAAAAGTAGGCCCATGGCGATATCTCCGGGCGGGCACGAGGGAATGTGTTCACCCGCCCTTCGCTCAAATATCAGACAAGTTTGACTGAAGCCTGAGCAATAAAAGCAGCGGCCCAACAAATTAACAATTGGCTCACCTTTCGGCCGGGAAAGTTTCGAGAAATGTTCGCCAAATCGTCGCTTTAAGTTTTGAGCCAGACTGTACTCGCCCTCCTGAACGTCTCCGTTCCAGACCTCAAGAGGGAAAGTTCATGAACTCGTTACTCAGAAAAGCAACGCTTGCAACCGCCGCCCGGAGCCTCATGCTCAGTGGTATCGCAATCGGTTCCATCTCAGCCTTTACCGTCCCTGCGGCGGCACAATCCGAAGAAATCGGTCGACTGGGTGGAGTGGTATCAGACGCCGCGCAAGGCACCAATCTGCGCGGTGCATCGGTTGAAATTCCAGAACTCAACCTGACAACGGAAACTGATTCAGAAGGCCGTTTCACGCTTCGTCGTGTGCCTGCCGGTACTTATAACGTTGTCATCAACTATGTCGGTCGCAACCAGGTGACTGAGACCGTCACAATCGCTGCGGGGCAGACAGAAACCATCGCTGTGAGCCTTGCCCGCGTCGGCTCGGATCTGGTCCAGGACACTGTCACGGTTGTCGGCACACCGATCGCTGACTCCGAAGCAGCGGCTCTGTCGCGTCAGAAGAATGCTGACAATGTGTCAAACATCGTCGCATCCGACTCCATCGGTCGTTTCCCGGATCGTAACGCCGCCGACGCTCTGGGCCGTGTCCCAGGCATCTCGATTGAGCGCGACCAGGGCCAGGCCCGTTACGTTAACGTACGTGGCGCGCCGGCAGAATTCTCTACCATCGCTTTTAATGGCGTATCTGCGCCAACACCTTCCCAGGGCGGCCGTCTCGCTCGCTTTGATACGATCCCCAATGATGTGATTGGATCGATTGAGGTCGTCAAAGCGATCACGCCGGACCTGCCGGCAGACTCGATTGGTGGCTACATCAATATCGAGACTGCAGGTGCTTTCGACAAGAAAGGCCTCTCTGTCGACGCCGAGTTGGGCCTTGGCATGAAGCAATTGGGCGGTGGCGAAGTGTTCAACGGTCAGCTGACGGTTTCAAATATCTTCCTGGACGGCAAACTTGGCGTTCTCGCTTCAGGAAGTTTCTTTCACGACAACAAAGTGACAGACAACACCGAGAATCGTTACACCGACGTAGATGGCACCATCTTTTCTCGCCAGGCAGATTATCGTTTGTATCGCCTCGAGCGCCAGAATACATCAGGCAATCTGCGTTTAGATTTCCGCCCGAATGACGACCACACCTTCTTCTGGAATACGATTTATTCCTCTTTCTCCGACTTCGAGACCCGTGATCAGCACGTCTATGACTTTGATGATGCGCAGTTTGGGGAAATTGGCAGCGATGAGGCTGCTGCCATTGGCAATACGCCCATCCAGGGCACTATTTACGGTGTCGAACTCGATGCGACATTCAACATCCGCGAAGACATTGAATCGATTTTCACGACACAATTTGGTGGTGAAAGTGACTTTGGGGCCTTCAATCTGGAATGGAGTGCCGGGGTCAACCAGTCGAAATCCGAGCGTGATCCGGACAGCGCCTATTGGGAGTATGACATCAACAATAGCGACGACGGGATTTCGGTTACTTATGACTATACCAATCCAGATGCGCCGATCGTAAATGTTTATGAAACTATTGTGGATCCGTCAGTTGCGACCACAGACAATCCGGATGGCTATGCACTTGGCCAGCGTCTGCCAGGACCGCCTGTCTCTGCATTCACGTTCGAAAACCTCGAAATGTCCGACACACTTGGACAAGTCGACGAGTATTTTGGTCAAATCGATATTGAGTATCCGTGGGCACCATTCGGCATTTCGTCTGATCTCAAGTTTGGCGCCAAATTCTCCATGGCCAATGCCACGCTCGAGGATACAGATCTTGAAGTCACTGATGATATCAATGACTACATCGATACGAGCTATATGAATATCCTGTCGCCAAATCTGTCGCGCGCTGAGTTCCCTCAGCCTGCCATGTTCGAATTTAGCCAGGGCCGCTCAGACGTCCTCCGTGGTGCAGTGTTCTCTGCTGCTGAGGCGAACAATCTCATCCTGACCCAGGGCAATATCTGGGAAAACTACTATGATGTAGATGAGAATGTTTTCGCCGCATATGTCATGAACACCTTCCGTTTCGACAAGTTCGATATCCTCGTAGGCGGACGCCTCGAGCAGACCGAATGGGATGCCACCGGCAATCTCTTGCGTGAAGAGAATGAAGGGGATCTGGAAGACTTCCTTGAAGCTGGCTCAAACCGCGGCTTTACCCTGGACGAAATCTACGCAACGGGATTGGTTGATCAGGTCACAGCGTCAGATGATTATCTCGACTTCTTTCCGTCTCTGCACTTCAACTATCGCCCCACCGAAGACTTCGTCTTCCGTCTGGCCTATACTGAGAGCATCCAGCGGCCCGGCTATGATGAAGTCGCTCCAAATCGTGTGATCGGTGAAGACTCTGACGAAGACGCCGGCGGCACAGTGTTCATTTCTGGTGGCAATCCGAATCTGGAACCATATCGCGCCAAATCCATCGATGCATATGCAGAATACTACCTGCCGCATCGCGGTATTGTGAGCTTTGGTGTATTCTTGAAGGATATTGATGACCCCATCTTCACCACGACGCAGACGGTTGCAGGTGCGCCATTTGGCTACCCGAGCAATGATGTTCGTCTGTCTGGTCCTTTGAACGGGTCTGATGGTGAGATCAAAGGTTTCGAGTTTAACTACTCACAGCAATTCGGCTTCTTGCCAGAACCATTTGATGGGTTCGGAACCTCGATCAACTACACCCAGTCTGAAGATTCTGCGCAAACACCTGCAGATGTTGATGGCAACTCGCGTGAGTCGGGTCTGTCAGGTGCGTCGGACGAGACGTACAACGTTTCTGTCTTCTTCGAGAAGTATGGCGTCTCAACTCGCTTGACCTACCAGTATCGCTCACCGTGGCTTAATGCGGTTGATCTCGGCGATGAGCGCCTTGACCGGTTCTGGGATGAGCGTCCATCTTTGGACTTCTCGTTCCGCTACGCTCAGAATGAGAATATCACCTACTTCCTCGATGCGAACAATCTGACTGATGAGTATGGTCGCCGCTACAATGGCAACACCTCACGCGTTTATGAAGTTGAGGGCTTTGGTCGCTCATTCCTCGCTGGTGTCAGGATGTCTTTCTAGAGCAGACCTATTATCTACTTGGAAACGCCCGGTCGCAGGACCGGGCGTTTTTTATGGTCTGCGCTACATCGGTGGCCCAAGGGTGACGCTAAAATCCAGTGGTGATTTAATGGGATGCAGGCCCATTGAAGCACTCATTCAGGCTTATCTTCTTGCTTTTTGGCGCGTTTTTCTTCCTTGGGCTTTAACCTCTTTGGCTGCACTCCGAGCCCAGCCAGGTACCTTTTGTTTAATGCCTCTAAAGGTTCGACATAATAGGGAACAATTTCAAACTCATCGATCTTTCGAATGCCTCCTTCTTTGCTGGCGGCTATCAGCTCCAAAACCCCGCTGTCGCGCCAGTGATCCCAGAAGAACTGTCCGATGTAGTTGGAACAATCTTTTGGCCAGTTACTATTTGATGGCTGATCTGCCAGACGCAGACGTGTTTCCAGTCTCACATAAAAAGCCAGGATTACTGAAATCGCGTTCGAGTAATCATCAAATGTTTTATTGGTAGCGGGATCCTTAACGGTGATTTCCCGGTCGTCCTGAAACCAGCACTTTATGAAATTCTGACGATCTTGCTCACTATACTTGAGCTGTCGCAAGAGCTTGTAGGCATCCTTTCTAACCGTGCGCATCTCACTCGTATTGAAGTCACCGTGTAGCGCATCCAGGTTGAGGGATGTATTTATTGCGCGCTCCTTCGCTGCGTTCTCGGAAGATTTGAATTGCGCATAAATTCCAGACAGGGCAGCAGCAGTTAGCGCACCCGTGCATAGGCTGATCGTGGAAGCTGGACTCATAGCCTTCATGTTTTCGAGATCAAAACCTGCCTGTGCGAACAGGATTAGTTCCAAAATTCCAATGAACGAAAAGCCTGCTGATCCTGCAATAAAAAACGGATTACTGAGTATTTTCAAAGCCCCTGCTCAAATCTTCCGAACTGGATGATGGTCGATGCGCAAACCCAAACCTATAGAACGGCTTTACCCCGACTTTGACGTTCTTTACATTGGTGATGGAGCTGGTCATGCTGGAGCTGCGAGGCCGACCTGTCGGGGTAATCCTTTTTGATATCAAGGCCGCACATACGACCAACGTCATGCGGGTGAGGAATGCGCTGTCACAATGTCCTGATATGGTGTTGGTAACGCATTGGCCCGATCTTTACCGCCACGCGCATAGTGCACTTCTCAACGAAATTACCTACGAGATTTCGGTCGATTCGAGCAAATAAATCGACGACCACGCCAAGCTGTTCTCTGCTCGCGTCGAACAGGCTATCCTTTAATAAGCGATGAGGCTTATTAAAGGATAAGAGTCGGATATTCACGGAACTGAAGAGAGATCACTATAGTCGGCCCTAAGCGTGACTGGATAGAAAAAGCCTTTAAAACAGAGGATTATGGCTCGCGTGTGCAATTCCTGGGAACAGGCATGCGGAAATACGAAGTAAAATCAGGGCACTAGGAAATTCGACCCTGCACACAAGGGCTTGAAGCTCAAAGTCAAAGAAAATAAATTGAATAAAAACAATGTATTAAATCGAATATTTTCCACTGCGCCCATGATGGACCGGAAGAAAAAGGTATATATAACAAATACTTACAGGCTTTCGTGTGCGCTCCGTGTGCAGTGAAATTCTGTGAAATATCCATTCAGCTGCAATGCGCTACCAAGATGTAGAGAAGGTGCGTTTGGCCCATCCAGGTGATTTGGCTGCCTCATTGCGTGCTCATTGTGTCATTGGATTCGTGTGGCGTGAAACATGGGCCATGATCGTACGCAGATGTTTTTGGTGGCCACAGCGCTGCCCAGTCTCAAGTTCTTTTCCAGCACCGCTCCCGCGAATGCTGTCGGAAGGCATCGCCCGGAAAACTTGCACCAGCTCAGGCGCCGAATGTGATCTACGTACAAGCGAATATGAGCGTCAATGCGACACCGCAGACGGCCGAGCCGATAATGAGGGTCAGCACTCCCGTTTGGAATCGAAAAACTGCAACACACGCGCTGACACAAAGCAGGGCTGCCTTCCAATCCAATGTCTGTGGGTCGGGAAGCGGTAGCTCGCCTTTTCCCGGAAGCTCCAATGTTTGAATCGTTCGAAACATCAGGTGCATCGCGAACCACAGCGCCAGATTTGCAATGACGCCCAGCACAGCGGCAGTGACTGCCTTGAGGGCTGCGTTGGCCGCCGGAAGGCGTCTCAACCGCTCGGCCAATGGAGCGCCTGCGAATATCCAGACAAAAGAGGGAGCAAACGTGCACCAGGCTGCCATCAGCGCGCAGAGGGAAGCAAGCCAGAATCCGCCGCTCGACCAGCCTGCAACGAAGCCGACATATTCATTTACGAGCACGAGCGGACCAGGCGTCGTCTCTGCCAGGCCGAGTCCATCAAGCATCTGGTTGGTTGTGAGCCAGCCTTCCACCTCGACGGCTTGCTGTTTCAGGTAGGCAAGCGTCGCGTAGGCGCCGCCGAATGTAACGACTGCGAGTGTCGAAAACAGCCGGCCCACACGCGCCAAGGGATGATCCGGACCAAGAGCGACGAATGCACCGATGACAGGTGCGAACCATGCTGTTCCCCAAATCGCTGCAGTTGCGAGGGTCTTTGCAAGAGATGGTGATTGAGCCGCGTCAGCCACCTCTTGAGTAACGGGGCTTGGACCAAATTTGCTTAGCACAACTCCAATCAGCCCAGCGACAAGAATCACGAGCGGGAAGGGCGCACTCCAGAAAAAGAGTGCTACGAACGATAAGATAGCGATCAGCACTGCGTGATGCCCTTTCAGAGCCCGCTTTCCAATGCGGATCATCGCTTCTGCCACCAGAGCGAAGACAGCGGCCTTCACGCCAAAGAAGGCGGCGGACACAAGTGGGAGGTGTCCGGCGGCCATGTAAATCCAGGACAACAGGAACACCACCAATGCGCCCGGCACGATAAAGAGCGTGCCTGCGATAATGCCGCCTCGAACGCCGTGGAGCAGCCAACCGACATAAGTGGCGAGCTGTTGAGCTTCAGGGCCGGGCAACAGCATGCAGTAATTTAGGGCGTGCGCATATCTGTCCTCATCGACCCATTTCTTTTCGTCGACGAATATGCGGTGCATGAGCGCAATTTGACCTGCAGGTCCGCCGAAGCCGAGGCATCCAACCCGAAAGCTCGCTGAGGTAAGTTCCTTTAGCGTTGGCTTCGGAAGAGAAGGGGAGTTATTTTCATCAATGTCCTGCACAACGGACTCCGCATTCGCCGCACGAGCGGCGACTTAACGAAGCAGGACTTGGACGGGAAAGCCGTCTCCTACGGGCGCCCGCGTTGGCCCGCCTCCCCGATTTGGCACGGCGTGTGGAAAACGGCAATCAGATTGCACCGGTCGGTTTAAGTGAACCTGCTGAAACCCGCGTCGGCATTCGTCCAGTCGATGGCATTCATGAATGCATCGACATAGGAACCAGCCTTTGCACCATAGTCCATGTGATAGGCGTGCTCATACATGTCGAGTGCGAGTAAGCCGACGCCATCCGCCAGGGTCATGGAGTGATCTGCTGCCCATTGATTCACGAGTCGTCCTGCTCGCGGAGACCACATCAGAAGTACCCAACCGGCCCCCCCGCCCAGTGCTTTTCCCATGCCGGCGAATTCTGTGCGCCACTTTTTGGTCTGCCGTGGGAAAACCAGTCCGGTAATTGAGTGAGAGTCGGCTTCGATTGGTGCTGACCCGGATTTTGGTCCGACCGTCATGCGCCTTTTCGGGCTGGTTCAAGATGCACAACGCACTTGCACCCCAGTGGAGCGATTGATACTCATTTGCAGAGAGTTGGGGCAATTGCCAATGTTGATGCCTTTTCGGCTTGTCGCGGTCATGCTTACCTGCGCTGCCGCAATGTTTTGCGCTGTGAGCCATGCGGAGCCGGAGCCCCCGTCTGGAGAAGTCGCCTGGAGGCTTCTTGATTATCTTGCGGTCGACTATCCGAGCGCGGTCGTGGACGGTGCAGTGGTAGACCCTGCAGAGTACGCCGAGATGCAGGAATTTTCGGTGTCTGTCAGGACCCTTCTGACGGAACTGCCTCCCACACCCGGGCAAACGGATCTGATCGTGCAGGCTGACGGGTTGATTGAGGCGATCGACCGCAAGGCGCTTGCAACAGAGGTCGCGGGCCGGGCCCATCAACTGGCAACCGATCTGCTGGCTGCTTATCCGGTGCCGCTTGCTCCGACGCGTCCGCCAGATTTAGCGCTCGGCGCTTCGCTCTATGCCGAGAATTGCGCAGCTTGCCACGGTGCAACCGGACTTGGTGACGGTCCGGGGTCTCAGGGCCTGGATCCGGCTCCGATCGCCTTTGCAGACATGGCGCGTGCCCGCCAGCGTAGCCTGTTTGGTCTCTATCAGGTGATCGGCCAGGGGCTCGATGGAACATCCATGGGGAGTTACGCCCATCTGTCGTCGGATGATCGCTGGGCGCTTGCTTTCTATGTCGGAGGTTTTGCGTTCGATACCACCGCTGCAGAACAAGGCGAGCGGCTATGGAGTGACCGGCAAGACGTCCGGTCGATGATCCCGCGTCTGGAGGACCTTGTTCAAACTACCCCGGACGCGCTGACGGCCCGAATTGGCGAGGAAGATGCAACGCGGCTGGTTGCCTATCTCCGACGCCATCCCGAGGCGGTTATTCAAAGTCGCATGACACTCAGTATCGCGCGGGAAAAACTGGCCCAGAGCCTCGCCAGATATGAGGCTGGTGACCTGAATGGCGCAAGGGATCTTGCTCTCGCCGCCTATCTTGACGGTGTGGAACCTGTCGAGCCGATCCTAGCCACACGCGACCGGGCCTTGCTGGCGCGAATTGAGGAAGCCATGGGCGGGTTGCGGGCCAGCATCGCTGCGCGCGAACCGGTGTCAGAAGTCCGCGCACAGGCGGACCGCATCGGTCTGCTGTTTGATGCCGCCGAGCGCATATTGACGCCGCAGCAAGGCAGTCGGGTTTCAAGTTTCGCCGGCGCGTTCATGATTCTCTTGCGGGAAGGGCTGGAGGCGTTGCTCATCGTCGTCGCGATGATTGCCTTCCTGCGTAAGGCGGACCGGCCGGATGTTCTCCCTTACGTTCATGGTGGGTGGATCTCGGCCCTCGCGGCTGGTGTCCTGACCTGGGCAGCTGCGACGAGCCTGATTACTGTCAGTGGTGCAAGTCGCGAGGTGACAGAGGGGATCGGATCGCTGCTTGCTGCTATCGTCCTGATCTCGGTGGGAATCTGGATGCATGGGAAGGGGCAGTCGCAGGCCTGGCAGGCTTACATACACGAGAAACTGTCTTCCGCGCTGTCCAAACGCTCCGCCTGGTTCCTGTTTTCGCTGGCGTTTGTTGTCGTATATCGGGAAGTGTTCGAAACAATTCTCTTTTATGTTGCGTTGTGGAGCCAGGGGGCGCACATGGCAATTCTTACCGGCGCCGCTGCAGCCATTCTCACTTTGTCGCTGATCGGTTGGGCATTGTTGAATTATAGCAAGCGCCTGCCGCTCTCACAGTTCTTTTCCTATAGTGCGATCCTGATCGCAGGGCTTGCCGTGGTTCTTGCGGGCAAGGGGGTTGCGGCATTGCAAGAAGCAGGCCTCCTGAACATTCACCCGGTATCTGGTGTGCCGCGGATCGAGCTTCTCGGGCTGTATGGCAGCTGGGAGGGCCTTATCGCACAGACCCTGACGCTTGCAGTGATCGTGATAGGGTTCCTGATGAACAGCAGACGCGCGGTGTCCAGGCACGGCGGCGCATGATGCAGTCACCGCGGGGTTGCCGATGTTTAGGTGATGCCCAGAGCTATTCCCGCACCTAAGCCATCAGTCATCTGATGAATGCCGGACCTGGCGGAATAATTCAAAATTCCGGGTGGGCGCCTGTATGTCAATTCAATCGTCTGGCTGTGGATTGCTCTGGGGCGCCGGGCTGAGGCGGTTGGCCTCAGGTCGGTAGGCTGGAACCATCGCGGGTCCGCTGCAGGGCGCGCGCCGCTGACAAGCGGCCAATCCCCTTGTCGACGGTGTGTGCGCGAAATTGCCCATGGATTTGCTGACCGGTTCTTTGGGAGCCGGCAGCAATTATCCCATCACTTCAGGATTCCCGGCAACCGCAGGCCGTTCTTACGGGCGCATTGCAGTGCATCCTCATAACCGGCGTCTGCATGGCGCATGACCCCGGAAGCGGGATCGTTCCAGAGAACGCGCTCAATGCGACGTGCCGCGTCTTCGGTTCCATCCGCGACAATGACCATTCCGGCATGCTGGGAATAACCCATACCGACCCCGCCACCATGATGCAGGCTGACCCAGGTTGCTCCGGACGCGGTGTTCAGCAGCGCGTTGAGCAGCGGCCAGTCAGACACGGCACTTGAGCCATCCTTCATCGCTTCAGTTTCGCGGTTCGGGCTTGCCACTGAGCCGCTGTCGAGATGATCGCGCCCGATCACAACGGGTGCAGACAGCTCGCCTGTTGCGACCATTTCGTTGAAAGCAAGTCCGAGGCGATGGCGGTCGCCCAGACCAACCCAGCAGATGCGCGCCGGAAGCCCCTGAAAGGAAATCCGCTCGCGCGCCATATCGAGCCAGCGGTGCAGGTGATCATCATCAGGGAGGAGTTCCTTCACCTTCTGGTCAGTTTTGTAGATGTCCTCCGGATCACCTGAGAGAGCAACCCAGCGGAACGGGCCGATACCTCTGCAAAACAGCGGGCGGATATATGCCGGTACGAAGCCTGGGAAATCGAAGGCCTTCTCAAGGCCTCCATTGTAGGCAACCTGCCGGATGTTATTTCCATAGTCGAGTGTCGGAATTCCTGCATTCCAGAAGTCGAGCATCGCCTGAACCTGAATCTTCATCGAGGCGCACGCGGCTTTTTCGACAGCTTTCGGGTCGGACGCCCGCTTTTGCTTCCACTCTGAAAGCGTCCATCCGATCGGGAGGTATCCATTGATCGGGTCATGTGCGGAGGTCTGGTCCGTAACCAGGTCCGGCCGGACACCCCGTCGCACGAGCTCCGGAAATATCTCGGCGGCATTTCCGCAAAGCCCTACGGACTTTGCCTCACCTGCCTTTGTCCACTTTTCAATCAGGGCCAGGGCTTCGTCGAGGCTATCGGTGCGCTCGTCCAGATATTTGGTCCGCAAACGAAAATCGATACTTTCCGGATTGCATTCGACAGCAAGGCAGCACGCGCCGGCCATCACCGCTGCAAGAGGCTGCGCGCCTCCCATCCCGCCAAGCCCACCGGTCAGGATCCATTTTCCTTTGAGGTTGCCGCCATAGTGCTGCCGGCCCGCCTCGACAAATGTTTCGTATGTGCCCTGAACGATGCCCTGAGTGCCGATATAGATCCATGAGCCGGCCGTCATTTGACCGTACATCATGAGACCCTTCTTATCGAGCTCATTGAAGTGCTCCCAGTTGGCCCAATGCGGAACCAGATTGGAGTTTGCGATCAGAACGCGCGGTGCGTCGGGATGCGTCCGGAAAATACCGACGGGCTTTCCGGACTGGACCAGAAGGGTCTCACTTTCAGTGAGAGTCTTCAGCGAAGCGGCGATCTGATCGAAATCACTCCAGGTCCGCGCGGCACGTCCAATTCCACCGTAGACGACGAGTTCATCAGGGTTCTCTGCGACCTCCCGGTCGAGATTGTTGTGGAGCATTCTGAAGGGTGCTTCCGTGGTCCACGACAGGCAGTTGAGGTCAGGGCCGATCGGGCTTTTGATGTCGCGTCGGTTCTTTAGGCTCGTCGTCAATTTCTCGTCTCCGGTATGAGATTGTAGGCAGCGGTTTCGCCAACAGCCGCCAGGATGTCCCTGAGCAGAGTGCGAAGCGGTGCTGCGCGGGATTCTGAATATTCAAACGGGGGGATTTCGGCGGCCAGGTAGGTCCGCTGGGCCAGTTCCATCTGGATCGCATGGACGCCTTCGTGCGGCCGGCCATAGTGGCGGGTCGTCCACCCTCCCTTGAAGCGTCCGTTTACAACGAAGGAAAAGTGGGGGTTATCGGAACACACGGATGTCACCGCATCCGTGAGCTCGCGGGCGCAGGTCGTCCCATTGAAGGTTCCGATGTTTAGATCCGGCAGTCGATTGTCGAAGAGAAACGGTATCTCGGAACGGATGGAGTGGCAGTCATAGAGGATTGCTATTCCATGGATCTCTTTCACCCTCGTGATCTCCGCCATCAGTGCATTGTGATACGCGCCGTGGTAAGTGGTCAGCCGATCCGCGATTTCGTTTGGCGTCGGCGGTGAGTGCCAGATCGGTGCTCCGTCAAAGGTGCGCGTTGGCACAAGTTCGGTCCCGTTTTGTCCAGGGTAGAGCACTGCTCCATCGGGAGGGCGGTTGGCATCGATGACATAGCGGCTGAAATTGGCGCGGACGATTGTGACGTCAGCAATGAGGCCGTCATACAGGCGAGGTACGTGCCAATCGGTGTCAATCAGCCGGCGTCCGGTCTCGTTCAGACGCGCAAGTATGTCTTCGGGCACGAAGGTTCCCGAATGGGGTTGCCCGAGCACGATCGGACCATTGCCCTGAAAAATGGTAACCGGGTTCATGACAGGATGTCGATTTGGGATGTGCGACAGGCAACCTCGCTCAGTGCCGCGCTGTTCAGAACGAGATCGGCGGTGGCTTCAATATCCTGGCTGACCATCCTGTCTTCATCGATGGGCTGGCTCCGTAGGCGAATAATCTCAATTGCGTCTGCAAGCGGAGTGCTTGTTCTGAGTGGTGCCCGCAACTCTATGCCCTGCGCTGCGCAGAGGGCTTCAATTCCAAGAATTCCGGCGAGATTCGCGTTCATCTCAAGCAGCCGGCGAGCGGCGTGGCAGGCCATGGAGACATGGTCTTCCTGATTTGCTGATGTTGCTCTGCCCCACAGGGGTGGTCCACCGGTAATGTTAGTCCGGCGGTTTCCACGTAGCGGCGTTCATGCCGCTACCTCGTCACAGTAAGGCGGTATGAACGCCGCGGGCAAGATGGTTTGTGGAGCGGGTGGCCGGTAGCCCAGAGAAGAGTGTGGGCGCGCGGTGTTGTAGTGCCGCCGCCAGGTTTCGATCAGGACTTTGGCCTCCCTGAGATCATAGAAGATCTCCCTCGCCAGCAACTCGTCCCTGAGCTTGGAGTTGAAGCTTTCGCAGTATCCGTTTTCCCATGGGCTTCCCGGTTCGATATAGAGCGTCTTCACGCCGATACGTGCCAGCCAGTCCCGTAGAGCTGTGGCGATGAACTCGGGGCCATTATCGGAGCGGATATGCTCCGGCGGGCCATGATGCACGAACAGCTCGCCCAGCGTGTCGAGCACATCACGCGAGTTGAGCTTGCGTTCGACGCGGATGGCGAGACATTCGCGGGTGAACTCATCTATGACGCACAGCATGCGGAACACCTTGCCGTCATGGGTGCGGTCCTGCACGAAGTCATATGACCAGACATGGCCCTTGTGCGCTGGCCGAAGTCTTACGCACGAACCGTCATTCAGCCAGAGGCGCCCACGTTTCGGTTGTTTCATTGGCACTTTCAGCCCCTCACGCCGCCAGATGCGATAGACGCGCTTCTCGTTCACATGCCAGCCATCCCGTCTCAGCAGGGCCGTGATCCGGCGGTAGCCATACCGGCCGAACCGTTCCGCCAGGGCGATGATGGCTGCTGTCAGCACATCCTCGTCCTGACGCGGCACGCGCGGCTTGCGCTGAGTGGAACGGTGCTGGCCGATCACACGGCAGGCCCGGCGCTCGGTTGCGCCGAGTGTCTCAACCACATGATCGACCGCTTCGCGTTTGCGTGAAGGGCTTAGAACTTTCCCTTGATGACTTCCTGAAGGATCTGGTTGTCGAGGGTCAGATCGGAGATCGCCCGGCGAAGCCGCGCATTCTCCTTCTCGATCTCCTTCATCCGCTTGGCCTGGCCAACCTGCAGCCCGCCATACTCCTTGCGCCACCGGTAGTAGGTCTGCTCCGTCACGCCGATCGAACGCACGGCCTGACCCGTCGTCTCACCGCGAGCAAGGCGCACCTCCACCTCCCGCAGCTTCGCAATAATCTCTTCAGGCGTAGATCTCTTGCCCATGTCTCAGCTCCATATCTGAAGCCGGAACTAACTCAAATAATGGACCACTTTTCAGGGAGCAGACCACCCTGTCCGCAGGTGCGGTCTTGCTTTCACCTGTCGCCCACGCCCATGGCATCTCAGAAGAGGCGCGCCGCAGAATGATCGAGGGAGGTGATCTCCAATACCTGATCCTCGGTGCCGAACATATGATCACCGGGTATGATCATCTCTTGTTCCTGTTTGGGGTGATGTTCTTTCTGACGAGCTTTTCGTCGATACTGCGCTTCGTCACTGCCTTTACAATTGGCCATACAATTACGCTGATAACGGCGACCTATCTTGGCATCACCGCCAACTATTATGTCATCGATGCCGTGATTGCCCTCACCGTTATCTACAAGGGCTTTGAAAACCTGAACGGGTTCCCGAAAGTGTTCGGCACGCAGTCGCCGAACCTGCTGATCATGGTGCTGGCGTTCGGGCTAATTCATGGATTTGGCCTTTCAACGCGTCTGCAGCAATTGCCGATCCGCGAGGATTCCGGTCTGTTCATGCACATCATCTCCTTCAATGTCGGGGTTGAATTCGGGCAGATCGCGGCTTTGGCCGTGATGTGGCTGGCGTTGAACCTGCTGAGGAGAACGCCGCATTTCGGTTCAGCAAGCACTTACATAAATGCGGGGCTGATGGCTGCGGGTTTTGTTCTCTTCATCATGCAGATGCACGGCGTGTTCCATACTACCATGCGGGAAGACTATCCGATCAGCCGTGACGACCACATTCATGCGCATCTCGAAATGGGATCGGCAGGTCAGGTGCCAGCCGCCGCACAGACGTCCGTGCAAAGCGCGCCAGCGTCTTCCGCTGAAGAGTCGCATGGTCATTCGCATGCGCCGGACGGGTCGCATGTCATGCCTGGCGATATCAAGCCTGCGATGGTGATCCAGGCGACGCCGTCTTCGCCGGAGTACATTCAGCTCGCCACCAATGTCGAGATCATCGAGAGCGTGGACGAGGCGATGAAGGGGGCGAGCAGCACCTTCACGCATGAAGGATATTTCGGCCCGCTTCTGTTTGGTGAGGAGCTTCGCAATTACACGCTCCGTCTCGAGCCGGGCATGTTCCTGTCCGAGCATCCTCATCCCACGGAAAGCATTATCTACACGATGGGCGGACGCTGGGTCCTGTGCAGCGAGGGCAAGCGGCAGGTCATGGAAGCGGGTTCGACCTTCCACTTCGGTTCCGGCATGCCGACCGGCTGGGAAGCGCCGTTTCCTGAAGGGGCGGAGATCCTGATCTTCAAGAAGAAGAAGGAAGGGGAGACCTATCAGTCCTTCACCCAGGGGATCGGTGAGATGTCGGAAACGCTGGACGCCCAGTATCGTGAAGGCGAGCCGTTCTACTATCACCAGCTCGCCGCCGACCATCCGGCCATCCAGTTTGCCCGGATGAAGAACCCCGATTTCGATGAAGTCCTCGAAGCATCCAAGCCGGCGGCCGACTGATCGGCCGGCAGCCTTCAGAACACAGCCAGTATGGACCAGAACAACAAGGAGACATCCATGAAAATCCAGACCATCATTCCTGCGCTGCTCGCAATCTCGCTTGCCGCCTGTTCCGACCCTACGTCCGCTGAAGAGTCGCATGGTCATTCGCATGCGCCGGACGGGTCGCATGTCATGCCTGGCGATATCAAGCCTGCGATGGTGATCCAGGCGACGCCGTCTTCGCCGGAGTACATTCAGCTCGCCACCAATGTCGAGATCATCGAGAGCGTGGACGAGGCGATGAAGGGGGCGAGCAGCACCTTCACGCATGAAGGATATTTCGGCCCGCTTCTGTTTGGTGAGGAGCTTCGCAATTACACGCTCCGTCTCGAGCCGGGCATGTTCCTGTCCGAGCATCCTCATCCCACGGAAAGCATTATCTACACGATGGGCGGACGCTGGGTCCTGTGCAGCGAGGGCAAGCGGCAGGTCATGGAAGCGGGTTCAACTTTCCACTTCGGTTCCGGTATGCCGACCGGCTGGGAAGCGCCGTTTCCTGAAGGGGCGGAGATCCTGATCTTCAAGAAGAAGAAGGAAGGGGAGACCTATCAGTCCTTCACCCAGGGGATCGGTGAGATGTCGGAAACGCTGGACGCCCAGTATCGTGAAGGCGAGCCGTTCTACTATCACCAGCTCGCCGCCGACCATCCGGCCATCCAGTTTGCCCGGATGAAGAACCCCGATTTCGATGAAGTTCTCGAAGCATCCAAGCCGGCGGCCGACTGATCGGCCGGCAGCCTTCAGAACACAGCCAGTATGGACCAGAACAACAAGGAGACATCCATGAAAAGGACACTGTTTTCCGCGGCGCTTTTTACTTTGGCCGTTGGGGGATGCGTTGCCACACCTGCGGTTCACGCATTGGAACCGGCATCCGTGTCAGCCGTAGAGTGGAGCGCCGTTGAATCAATTGATGTTCAGGCGATCAACGCCGATCTTGAACCAGGAAAGCCGACCGTGGACATTGGTTTGTATTATCCCTCAAACCTGCACGAGGGGGCTGCAGACAAGCTGCCGCTGAGCGGTTTGATCGAGGAGTTCAGAAACGCCAAGAAGGTGTTTGCTCCGACGGGCGTCCAACTGAATCTGCTTTGGGTAAAAACGGGCGAGGTGGATCCAAGACACCTGGCGATCTTTGCCTCCAAATGGGAATCAGACCTTCCATCGGGGGGGTATGGCAACATGTATGTGCAAAGCGCGATACATCCCACTGAGATGTCAGATGGTGCGACCGAGGCATTTGAGGCCATCATCGAACCGACCGGGGACAACAGCCGGACAGTGTATCTGGTTGCGCTCGAGAACGTATATATGCCGTACTATGAGGATCTGGATGGAGGCCGCAATTGGGCACCCAAGGTGGTCAACACGTCGGGTCTCTCGTTTCCGTCCTACACCTATGCTGACACGATCCCAGGGCGTCTTCGCGGCGTCATTACGCTGACGAAGCACGATGCGGTGAACAAGCTGACCATCGCGCATGAGCTTGGTCACAAGCTGATGAATGTCAGTCATGAATACATGGAGACCAGCCCTCAGCACGAGATCCGCTCTGACCAGGGGCTGATGCTGTACGGGTCAGGCACGCAGATTCCATCGGGTGAAGCGGGCCGGTGGCATCAGGAACGCCTGCTCTTGTCGCCGTACATCTACCGGACCAATGAGGCCGGCGAGAAAGTGTGGAATGGCGATTATCAGGCTGGCGGCGTGTATTACGATCCCATTTATGGGGATTTTGCCGTGAAGTTTGACTAGACCTCCAAGCGGCAATGACGCTCCCTTTCTGAGGGGCGTACGACGGCGAGCTTTCACCCCTGGAGCTTCGCCGTCGTTTCCCTTGCACTGTCGCGAACGTCTTGCCGCTACAGTGCGGGCGGTTGCCTCAGATCGAGAGCGAGACGCGTTCCCCAACCCGCCTGCAAGGGCGTGCCGGCGGCAAGCGGCTCGGTATCAGGCGATCTGCTTTGATATCGGCCAGGGCCAGATAGGGGCGACACCCTGCTTGTGTCTGCTGCATGAGAGTTCACCCCCGATGATCAATCGCACTCTATTGTCTCAGACTTCTTCAAATTCGTGTACTGTTAACACTCCGGCACTTTACACATTCCAGCCTGGCTTGTAGTCGATCACAATGTCTTTCGTCCGCGCATTTCTGCTGTGTATTGCTTTCGCTGCATCAGGTGTCCTGGTGCCGGTGGAGCATTCCCGGGCGCATGCACAGGATGTAGCGGTCGCAGACCTGCACGACGACCATGGGCTTGATCACCATTCGGGCGCTGACTATGCAGACGAAGATGGCGGTTCCGACCTGGATGCAGGCCAGCAGCAGCACGGCTCGTCCGGCCACGACGCGGACCTGCATTTTGTTGCGATTGATCTGATGGCGCCGGCAAGCGGGCCTATCCCGTTCCAGAATGCCGAGCGGTGCTTCGGGGACTGCCTCAACAGGCTTGGCCCGGTCCTGCCGAGAGACCCGGATCCCGAACGCGCCTGATGGCTGAACTCCAACCGGATTGCGAGAGCGGTCCGGTATGTCTGTTCCTGCCATCAAGGGCGCTTTTCCATGTCTATCAAGTATTTCGGGCTGGCAATCATGCTGGTCTCTCACTCTGCATACGCGGCCGCTGAAACCGGCGCGTGTGAGCCGCCGTCTCAGTCAGTCGAGCTTGTGACGCTCGAGGCGGCAATTACCCGCGCAAGCGATTTTGACCGCCGTCCAGACTCCGCGGAAGCCGCGATCGCTGCTGCGCGAACAGAGCGGTCCATTGCCCGCCTGCGTCCCGCCGACACTGTCTCCCTCGAAATTGAGGACTTTCCCGGTACGGGCCTCGCCAGCAATATCGATAATCTTCAGGTCACTGGGCGTTTCTCCCGTGTTTGGGAGCGGGGTGGTAAACGCGAGGCACGTCAGGCGCTTGCTGAATCGGGCGTTGCGGTTGCGCAAACCGGCCTCGCCCTGGCTGACTATGAGATCCGTCATGAGATCGAGAACCTCTACGCGGAAGCAGTGTTCTCCGAAGAAAGACTGCAACTTGCCTGCGAGCGCCTTGAAATCGCGACAACACTGGAGGCGGCCATCAAACGCCGCGTCGATGCAGCCAGAGACCCCATGTTGGCGTCTGCGCGGGCTGCGTCGGACCGGCTGCAGGCGGAGGCGGATGCCCGGCGCTATGCTATCGAAGCCCGCGATCTTCGCGCGGCGTTGGCCTCTTACTGGGGGAGTGATGCAGAGATCAGGCTGGACCCGTCTGTCATGGAACTTGCCCCCTCGGCCCGTGCGATAGGTCCGGCTGACATCAGCACACCGCATCTGGATAGTCTCGATGCTGAAAAGGCCCGGTCCGTGGCGAAGGCGGAAGTCGAGAAAGCCTCCGGCGTTCCGGACGTTACCTGGAGCGTCGGGGCGCGAAAATTCGGTATCGAAGATGACCTGGCGATCATTGGCGGCGTTTCTATCCCGCTGGGCACAGGCGTGCGCAGTGAGGCCGGTGTCGCAAAGGCAAGAGCCGAAGCCTTCCGCTTTGAAGCAGAGTCTGAAGCCTTGAGGCAGGAACTCGTGCGCAAGGCCATGGCATATCAGCGTGCTTCGCTGAGTGCGCTGGACGCAATCGCTGAAATCGACACGATACTTGTTCCGGAGGCTCAGCGGGCCCTTGATCTGGCCACGGAAGGCTACAATCGCGGTGCCTTTTCTTACCTCGATGTGTTCGATGCGCAAAGAACGCTGACGGCGCTTCGCGATGCACGCCTGACCTACCTTCGAACTCATGTCCTGAACAATATCGAACTGACCCACCTGATCGGAGAAGCCGATCACCGCGAGGAGACTCTCCCATGAAATATTCCAAGCAACTGATCGGCGCTGCTGCCTTGACCGGTCTCCTCGCACTCGCGAGCTGCGGCAACTCAGAGCCCAAAACCGGCCAACACGGCCAGGGTCACGAAGCTGAGGCGGCGGAAGACTATGAGAGGGGGCCGCACAATGGCCGCCTTCTGGAGGATGGCGACTTTGTCGTCGAAATGACGATCTTCGAAACCGGTGTGCCGCCCCAGTTCCGGATATATCCCTATCTGAAGGGCGAGCCTGCAAATCCTTCGAGCATCGACCTGACCGTCCGGCTGCACCGCCTCGGCGACATCGTGGACGAGTTTTTTTTCTCACCCCGCCAGGATTATCTCATGGGCGATGGGGTGGTCATCGAACCACACTCGTTCGAGGTCGAGGTTATCGCGCGCCAGGGTGGCAAGACTTCAAGCTGGCGCTATGATTCCTATGAAGGGCGGACCACGATCCCGGACGATGTTGCCGCCGAAGCGGGACTATCGGTAGAGAATGCGGGACCTGCGTCGATCCGCGACGTGATCACAGTGTCGGGGACGGTGGAACTCTCTCCGTCCGCGACAGCAGAAGTCCGTGCGCGCTATCCGGGCCCCGTGAAATCCGTGAATGCCAAGGTGGGCGACTATGTTCGCAGAGGGCAAACGCTGGCCGTGGTGGAGTCCTCCTCCAGCCTGCAGGAGTATACCGTCCCGGCGCCCGTCTCCGGCACGATCCTGGAGCGCCACACGAATGCGGGTGATGTCGCTGGAAGCGAAGCGCTGTTCGTGATCGCGGACTTCGCGAATGCCGAGGCCCGCCTTCATGTGTTTCCAAGAGATGTCCTAAAGGTGGAGCCGGGTCAGAAGGTCCACCTCGGCGTTGCCGGAGGCGACCTCGACATCGAGACCACGATCTCTCACTTCCTTCCGATCACGGGGGCAGGGTCGCAAACCCGTGTCGCGGTCGCTGGCTTGCCCGCTGAGACTGGTCTGCAGCCTGGCATGCGGATTATGGCGGAAGTGACGACCGCTGAGACGGAAGTGCCGCTGGCCGTGCGGGAGTCCGGCCTCCAGTCCTTCCGGGATTTCACCGTTGTCTACGCCAAGGTCGATGAGACCTACGAGGTCAGGATGCTGGATATCGGTCGGCGGGATGGTGAGTATGCCGAGATCCTTGGCGGTGTGAAGCCGGGCGAGACCTACGTCACCGAGAACTCCTACCTCATCAAAGCCGACATCGAAAAGTCTGGCGCGAGCCACGACCACTAGGAGCGGGACATGCTAGAGAAAATCATCGAATTTTCGATCCGGCAGCGCTGGCTCGTCATGGCGATTGTGCTGGGCCTTGCGGGGCTCGGTATATGGAACTTCAACCGGCTGCCGATTGATGCGGTTCCGGACATCACCAATGTGCAGGTGCAGGTGAATACCGAAGCGCCGGGCTTCTCCCCGCTCGAAGCGGAGCAGCGCATCACATTCCCGGTCGAGACGGCGATCTCCGGGCTGCCCGGACTGTCCTACACGCGGTCCGTTTCGCGCTACGGCCTCAGTCAGGTCACCGTCGTGTTCGAGGATGGAACGGACATCTACCGTGCGCGCCAGCTGGTCAGTGAACGGATCCAGTCCGCTCAGGCTGATCTGCCGCCGGGCATCACCCCTGAGCCCGGCCCCATCGCAACGGGTCTGGGTGAAATTTACATGTACATCCTGTCGGCTGAGCCGGGCGCCCTGAAAGAGGACGGCACGCCATGGTCTCCCATGGACTTGCGGACCCTGAATGACTGGGTCGTGCTGCCTCAGCTAAGGACCGTGAAAGGCGTAACCGAGGTCAACACGATCGGCGGCTTCAAGAAGGAAATCCATGTCCTTCCTGATCCTGCCGCCATGGCCGGGTTTGGTCTGACTCTGGATGACATCATTCAGGCGATTGATCGCAACAACGCAAATGCTGGCGCTGGCTACATCGAGCGGCACGGCGAACAGAACCTGATCCGCGTTCCGGGACAGGCAGAAACGCTGGACGATCTTCGCGACATCACCGTCAAGGATACAGGCGTTGTTTCAGTGCGCCTGCGTGATGTTGCCGAGGTTCGGGAAGGCGAAGAACTGCGCACGGGCGCAGCGACGCAGAACGGCGCGGAAATTGTTCTGGGCACCGCGTTCATGCTCGTTGGCGAGAACAGCAGGACCGTTTCCATCGCTGTTGATGAGAAGGTCGATACGATCCGGCCAAGCCTGCCGGAGGGCGTGACGATCACGCCGGTCTACAACCGGACCACGCTGGTCGATGCCACCATCAAGACGGTCGAGAAGAACCTCATGGAAGGCGCGCTTCTCGTCATCCTGGTTCTGTTCCTTCTGCTCGGAAACATCCGGGCGGCGCTACTGACCGCTGCGGTGATTCCGCTGGCCATGCTGATGACGATCACGGGAATGGTCGAGAACAAGGTCTCGGGCAACCTGATGAGCCTCGGCGCTCTGGACTTCGGTCTGATCGTCGACGGAGCGGTCATCATCGTCGAGAACTGTCTGAGGCGTTTTGCCGAGGCGCAGCACAATCTCGGGCGTCTGCTCACGCGGGATGAACGCTTCAGCCTCGCGGCCAGTGCGTCCAGTGAAGTGATCAAGCCGTCGATCTTCGGTGTGATCATCATCACAGTCGTCTACCTGCCCATCTTTGCTCTGACCGGCATCGAAGGGAAAATGTTCCACCCGATGGCGTTCACAGTCGTGCTCGCGCTCACGTCGGCGTTGATCCTGTCACTGACTTTCGTGCCTGCGGCGGTTGCACTGCTCGTGCGTGGCAAGGTGACGGAGAAGGAAAGCTGGGTGATGCGGGGGGCGAAGTCAGCCTACCGGCCAGCGCTCCAATATGCGCTTCGCTTCCGGTATCTCGTTGTCGCAGGTGCCGTGGCGCTGGTCGCCCTGGCTGGATGGGGTGCCACCCGTATCGGTTCGGAGTTCATACCGAGCCTGGACGAGGGAGATATCGCACTCCATGCGCTGCGTATTCCTGGCACAAGCCTTTCGCAGGCCATCGACATGCAGGAAATGCTGGAGGCACGCATTACAAAAGTGCCCGAAGTTCAGCGCGTGTTCGCCAAGATCGGTACACCTGAGATCGCCACCGATCCGGTGCCGCCAAGCGTGGCCGATACGTTCGTGATCATGAAGCCGCGTTCCGAATGGCCTGACCCTCGAAAGCCGAAGGCGCAGGTGGTGGCGGAACTTGAAGCAGCCGTGAACGAGATTCCCGGCAGCAAGTATGAGCTGACCCAGCCAATTGAGATGCGCTTCAACGAACTCATTTCCGGTGTCCGGGCGGACGTGGCCATCAAGATTTATGGCGACGATCTCGATACGCTCGCGGCACTGGCAGATGAGGTCGAAGGTGTGGTGAGCGGCGTAACCGGATCGGCTGACGCGCAATCTGAACAGGTGACTGGCTTGCCGATCCTGTCGATCCATCCGGACCGCGCGGCACTTGCCCGGTATGGTCTCGATGTCGAAGACGTTCAGCGTGTGGCGCAGATCGCACTCGGCGGCGAAGTGTCGGGACGTTACTTTGAGGGCGACCGGCGCTTCGACATCGTTGTGCGGTTCCCCGAATACCTGCGCACCGATGTTGCGGCGATTGAACGTCTGCCGGTTCCGCTGCCTGAAAGCAGGCGAGGCGTGGGTGGACCGCTGTTCGTCCCGATGTCGGAAGTGGCGAGCGTTGAGATCGCACCTGGTCCCAATCAGATCAGCCGCGAGAACGGCAAGCGTAAGCTGACCGTCACGACGAACGTCCGTGGGCGCGATCTCGGTTCATTCATCCGTGACTTGCAGGAACAGGTGTCCCGCAACGTGGAGCTGCCGGAAGGCTACTGGATCGAATACGGCGGCACATGGGAACAGCTTGTGTCGGCCAGCCAGCGTTTGTCTATCGTGGTTCCGATTGCGCTCTTGATGATCTTCGGATTGTTGCTGATGCTGTTCGGCACTGTCAGGGATGCAGCGGTCGTCTTCTCCGGCGTGCCGCTGGCCCTGACCGGGGGCGTTGCGGCGCTTGCCCTGCGGGGTCTGCCGCTGTCGATCTCTGCCGGTGTGGGCTTTATCGCTCTCTCTGGCGTTGCGGTGCTGAATGGCGTGGTGATGCTAAGCTTCATCAAACAACGCCGGGAAGCAGGCGAGCCGCTGGATACGGCGATTTTCGAAGGCGCTCTGTTGAGGCTACGGCCGGTCCTGATGACGGCGCTGGTTGCCAGCCTCGGCTTTGTGCCGATGGCGGTCAACGTGGGTCTAGGCAGCGAGGTCCAGCGGCCACTTGCAACGGTCGTCATCGGCGGGATCATCTCGTCGACACTGCTGACGCTTCTGGTCCTTCCTGCGCTTTATCGCATCGTGCACGGATTTGAGCGACGTGACGCCGCCGCTCCACACTTCCTGCGAGCAGGCGAATCTGCGGGAGGCCCGGCAGAATGAACGCGCAAACACACTCAAACCGGACTGGAGCGTCCATGCTGACAAGACTGATTGGCCAACTGCGAGGCCGGGCGCTCATCATGCCCGTCTTGATGCTGGCAATGTGCGCCGTCTTTGCCGGAGAGGCATCTGCCCATGCGGTGGCCGAGGGTGACAAAGGATACATTCAGGAGATCACCGGCGTTCACCTGGTCTCGTTCCTGTATCTCGGCGCGAAGCACATGGTGACCGGTTACGATCATATCCTGTTCCTGCTGGGCGTGATCTTCTTCCTGTATCGCCTGAAGAACATCGCGACATATGTCTCACTGTTTGCCATCGGCCATTCGACGACCATGCTCGCCGGTGTCTACTTTGGTGTCGGCATCAATTCCTACGTGATCGATGCCATCATCGGCCTGTCCGTGGTTTACAAGGCGCTCGACAATATGGGTGCCTATCAGCGCTGGTTCGGCTTCCAGCCCAACACCAAGGCCGCGACACTGGTCTTTGGCCTGTTCCACGGGATGGGGCTGGCAAGCAAGATCATCGACTATCAGATTGCCGATGATGGACTGTTGCCCAATCTTCTGGCTTTCAATGTCGGAGTCGAAGTCGGCCAGCTGCTGGCACTCGGCGCAATCCTGATCGTGATGGGTTTCTGGCGGCGAATGCCCGGTTTCAAGCGTCACGCCTACACCGCCAACATGCTTCTCATGGCCGCTGGTTTCGTGCTGATCGGGTATCAGCTCACCGGCCTCATCGTTTCCTGAATTCCATCTTCTGAGGTTTCCCATGTTTAATGCGAATTTGCCGAACAAAGACGACCTTCCCACAACAGCCCAGCTGCTGCGTTCAACCGGCGTTGCGCTGGTGATCGCTGTTGTTGCGCTGTTCGGAGCAGTGCTGCCGGCTGAATACGGCGTCGATCCCACGGGAGTCGGACGCGTGCTTGGCCTGACCCAAATGGGCGAGATCAAACAGCAACTTGCTGAAGAGGCGGCCAGCGAAGCTAACGCACCTGAACCGGCAACGGTGGAGCCGGAAGTTTCCGAGCCGGTTACCGAACTTGCCGCAGCTGCTCCGTCCGAAGAACCAGTTGAAGAATTACCGGTGTGGACGGACGAGGTTTCCCTGACGCTCGCGGCTGACGAAGCCGCCGAAGTGAAGCTCGTGATGACCGAAGGCGCCGCCGCCGAATACGACTGGAGTGTCGATACCGGAAATCTCAACTATGAACTTCACGCCGACTTTCCCACAGGCGATGGCTTTCACAGCTACAAGAAGGCGCGTGGGGCCACTGGCGATACCGGCGAGTTCGCGGCGGCGTTCGACGGCGCCCACGGCTGGTATTGGCGTAATCGCAGCGGCAAGGACGTAACGGTCACGCTCCGGGTGCGCGGCGACTATAGTGAAGTGAAACGGATGATGTAGCCATGCTCGCAGTCCTCGCCCAGCGCACCTACCGGCACCTGTTCCTTGCGCAGGTCGTTGCCCTTGTCGGCACCGGATTGCTGACGGTCGCGCTGGGTTTGCTGGCCTACGAACTGGCAGGCGAAGCGGCGGGTCAGGTGCTGGGCACCGCCCTTGCGATCAAGATGGTGGCTTACATCACCATCGCGCCGGTCGTGGGAGCATTCGCGAGCCGGTTGCCCCGCCGCGCTTTCCTCGTCGCCATGGACATCGTGAGAGCGGCCATCGCCCTTGTGCTGCCGTTCGTGACCGAGATCTGGCAGGTCTACGTCCTGATCTTCCTGCTGCAATCCGCTTCGGCGGCTTTCACGCCAACTTTCCAGGCGACCATTCCGGACATCCTGCCGGATGAGGAAACCTATACGAAAGCACTTTCGCTTTCCCGGCTCGCCTACGACATGGAAAGCCTGACAAGCCCGATGATCGCAGCGGCGCTCCTGACCGTGATCAGTTTCAATGGACTGTTTGCGGGCACATCCGTCGGGTTCGTTGCTTCCGCCTTGCTGGTCGTCACTTCCGGGCTTGTTGTTCAGCGCGCGACAGGCCCGCAGCAGGGGAGTGTGTTCGAGCGCACGACACGCGGCATCCGCATCTACCTGGCAACGCCACGGCTCGTGGGTCTGCTGGCGATCACGCTGTCGGCAGCAGCGGCCGGGGCAATGGTCATCGTCAACACGGTCGTGATCGTGCGGGAAGAACTCGGCCTTTCCCAGACAGCTTATGCGATTGCGCTCGGGGCATATGGGCTCGGTTCGATGCTTGTGGCCCTGTCGATCTCATCGATTCTGAAGCGGCTGAGCGACCGTTCCGCTCTGCTTCTGGCGTCGGTCGCTCTGACTTTGTTGTTGGGCGTGCTTGCCTCGCTAAGCTTCACCGTGGGATTTCGATGGCCGCTTGTGCTGGCCGGCTGGTTCCTGCTCGGTGCGGCCTATTCGCTGAGTGTAACCCCATCGGGGAGGCTGCTGAGACGATCCTCGCACAGTGACAACCGCCCTGCGGTGTTCGCCGCGCAGTTTGCCCTCAGCCATGCCTGCTGGCTGATCGCGTATCCACTCGTCGGATGGATCGGTGCCGCTTGGGGCCAGGGTGCGGCCCTTGCTGGAATGTGCTTGCTCTCAGCTATAGGTGCATTGCTGGCGCTCGTCGTGTGGCCTGCCAGCGATGCAGAGCGCGTCGAACACACGCACGACGACTTGCCACCGGATCACCCCCACCTTCGGGAAGGCCACCAACAAGGCCAGCCGGTGCATCCCTTCATCATCGATGAACTGCACACTCGCTGGCCGAGGGCGACTTGATCGGATTGTTTGCATTGTAAGCCAAAAAAAGAGACGTCAGTTATGGCGTTAGAGGATGTGCCGGCCCATCAACCGACCACTTACTCACACGCCTAACTCCCGACGCATGCGATAAGGCTTGCGTTCGAGGCCGGTTCGGAAGCAGAGCGCCTAACTTGTCTTTCCTCATCCACTGGCTTCAGAGATGAAGGTCCAGATTTGACCCACAACATCGCTCAGCGCAATTCCGCCAAGTTCAGTGGCTTCGGAATAGGCGGTCCATTGCGCGACCTTGACGGGGTCTTCTGCAAACTCCTGGCTGAGGCCTGGCGGGCGTTCGGTCGGGACAGGTGTGTTACGGCGCTCGAACGTCGCCTTGATGGCCGCTGCGAGTTCTTCAGGCTTAATCTCCGTGGCCTTGGGAATGGCCCAGAGGTCGTAGAAATCCTTCATCCGGCCATTGATAAGGCCCAGCGCGACAACGGCTTGGTATTTCTCCGCGATCACGGTGGCGGGTGAATAGGCGCGGATCTTGGCTGCGTTGAAGTCGAGCAGGGAACCATAGTCGATTTCGTATTCCGGAGCGGTCAGTGCGTCGCCGAACCCAAGATCGATCGTGATCGGGATCTGTGTCCGTTCGAGATAGGCCGTCGTTCGAAGTCGCTTGCCGCCATAGACCTGATCTTCCCGGATTTCACTGGCTGTCAGCTCGCCGGTGTCGAAGACCAGACCATCGCCGGCATCGATGGAAAGAACCTCCGTGAAGATGTTCCGAAGCGCTTCTTCATCTGAATCGCCGAACCCCAGAAAGTCGACATCGCGCGTGAAACGTCCGGGGTCGGCTGTCCAGAGCGTCACGAGCATGCCGCCCTTCAGAATAAAGCGATCGCGGTATTCGGAAACCGAGAGGCGATAGATGAGCCGTTCCAGGCCAAAGGCGACGAGGACGGTCTGGAAATCGCGTCCGTTTTCCCGCGCAAGGTTGAGCAGGCGTTGGCGCACCGAGGCGGCGATGTTCGTCGGTGCCTTAGCCATTGGAGGTGAGTGCTTCGAGGTAGGGGCGCATAAGGTTGCCGGCGCCGAAGGTATTGGCCGCGCTCATGAGATCTCCTGGCCGGGCCTTTTTTTGTTCTAGCGCTGACCTCAGGCATTCGATGGCGACCGAGCGGTCAACCAGTTTTGGATTGCGGAAGGCGTCGGCGATGGATTTCGGGATGGAATACATCTTGACCTTGGTTCCCCCGATGACATGGGTCTCAACGCCTTCGGAATAATAAGGCTCCCGGAACCGGACCATGCGGATGGGAGGATAGGGGATTTTCGGGGTCCAGTCCTTGGCACCGATCGCGAACCAGACCTTGCGTGGGAGCTGGTCGGTGAGACCATGGAAGGTAAGTGCCGACAGGAGGCAGATTACAGCCTTCGGGGCGCGTTTTGCGACTTCACTGAGGTTCATATGAAGGTCTGTCTCCGCGTCCGCAGCCTGATAGAGGCCGCGCCCAATTCGCAGAATGTCTCCTGCTTCCACAGCCCTGGAAATCGTGGTTGCGCTGATCCCCATCTTGCGCAGCTCGAACGCACGAGCGAGCTCGTGCTGGGTCAGATAGGCGAGCAGGCGGTCTTTCTGTGTGGCGGCTGCTGAGGACATTGTTATAAAAGCTCGGACTGTATTCGTTTTTGTCCGAGGTTTTGTAACACGCTTCTGCCGGCCGGTCCATGCGGTCCTCAGGCATGAGTTCGTGCTTCGGCCTTTGTAGCGGAACCAGAAGGTCCTCCAAGCGCGGCCTCAATACGATCGCAATTCGACCGGCGTTGCTGAACCTCCCGGTCGAAGCGATCGAAGAGGGGAAAGTACTTCCCACCGCAATGGCGGACGACCAACGCGGCAATCCTCCGCCCCTCCTCAGTTTGCTCCAGCGTCAGGCTCATGGAGTTTGTCAGCTGGCCTTCGCCCGGTTCCAAACCATCACGCCGGTGCCTTCCTCAGCATTCTCGAAGAAGGCGGCCCGCATAGGGGCGGCGAAGCTCGGGTCATCCAGCTTCACGGCGAGATAGGGCGTTTCGCCATCCTTCGAGTCCTGACGCCAGGCAGCGCCAAGCTCCGCCCCTCCCGCATAGAGCCGGTAATCCGGGGCATCGTCGTTGGCTTTCGTCTTGTTCGGGACAAGTTGTGCTCTGACATTGATGGTCATGGTGCGGATGGTGCCGGTGTATTTGCCATCCTTCAGGGTGAACGCGCCGATTTGTGCCATGGGGTCAGTCTCCGTTTCTGGCGTTGGCGGGGAGGGCCTTGCGGGCCCGCTTGAACCCGGCGTCCGACGCCAGGAACATTTCGAGCATGGCGGGGATCAGCGTTTCAGGTTTTTCCTCCTCGCCATAAGCTTTTTGATAGATCGCGGCATAGTCCGCGAGGGCTGCAGCCAGATCCGGATTGAACGCGACGGTCATGCGAACGGGCGTGCGATCGGGGAGCCGTTCAAGTTTGAGGGACATTGTCGCTGTCATCTTGGTCATGGTCATTGAGGCCTCAGGATCAGATCGCGCGTGACCACCACCCGCACGGGCCAGCCGGGCCGGATGCGGATTGTCGGCTGGATCCCGAGACTGCGATCGACAACGCGCTGGCCAGCCTGGTTCACCGTGTCGGTCGTCCCACGGCGGATTGCCCTGACAATGTCGTCATCCTCACTCGAAGGCCCGAGTTCGGCGCCGATCCCGAGGATGGTCGCGAGCCCTGCGGCGGCAAATACGCGGTCCCAGTGATGATCTGTCCGGTCGGAAAGGCCTGCATAGCCCTCGCCATCCGCTCCGGGCTCCGAGATTTGTATCGAGGACCCATCGGGGAAGATGATCCGGTCCCAGACGACGAGTGCCCGGTCCTGTCCGAACGAGACTTCCGACTGATAGCGGCCGATCAGGCGCGCACCTTGCGGTATGAGTAGGTACTGCCCCTTCACCGTATCATAGACGGGTTGGGTCACCTGCGCGATGATGGTGCCGGGCAGGTCGCTGTTGATGCCTGTTACAAGCGAGGCGGGGATCAGTGTGCCCGCCATGACCTGATAGGGAGAGAGTGGATCTTCGATACGGTGCGGATTGTAAATGTTGGATCCGCCGCCATCATTCGCAAAGGCCAATTTGCGGTCCTGCAAGTTGGTGTCGGCCGGTTGAGCAAAAGCGGATGGTGTTGCTGCCGGCGTCGTGGCAAGGGCAAGGAGTTCGGATTGAAGATCGCCCGCGAGATCGCGGGAAGGGGGCTTTCCTGCGGGCAGGGCGGCGGATTCGGACTGAAGCTTGAAGAAGACAGGTGCACGGGCAGCGTCTTCGGCGAGCGCTGCTTCGCGCATGCGTCTCGCCCGCGCGGCTTCATCTGCCGGATTGGGCCGGAAGTCATCTTCGAACCGGTCGGCATATTCCGGTTCGATGCCTAGGTCTCTTTCGGCTGACAGGATCGTCGCGCCGAGATCGCCGGAGAGCGGCGGGCCGAGCTTTGGCACGGCGTCATAGCTGGCCGGCAGGGTGGAAAAGCCTTCGGGTTTCCTTGTGTTCGTGGTGTTGTAGAGTTCGCGTTGTTCGCTAGGTTCGATGGCCTTCGGAGGGGCGAGCGCGATGCTCGCGGCGGCGAACAGGCCAAGCGCGCCAAGGCACGCACCCACGATCAGGACCTTGCGGTTGATCCGCGTAACCGGCCGGGGCGCAGAGCGGATTTTCAGCCGCTCAGCATGTTCGTCAAAGGGAATGGGTTCTGACATGGCTCAGCCCCCGAAGAGGGCGGCAAGGCCCGTCCGGCGTTCGACCCGGGAAATCCGCACCACGGTCTGGTCCTTCTGGCCGAGACGCAGTTCGGCAGCCCGGAACAGGCGGTCGACGACATAGTAGTTGCCACGGACGCGATAGTTCACGAGTTCAGCATGGCCCGTCTCGCCGAGCACGAAGAGCGGCGGCATGTCGGTGGTGGCGATCGAGGCCGGCATCTGGATGAAGACCTGCCTTCCGTCATCGAACACCCGGACCGGCTTCCAGTCCGGATTATCGCCGGTCATCCGGTAGTCGAAATTGAGCCCTTCCAGCGTCAGGCCCTGTTCGATGGACCCACTCTGCCGTGCGATGGCCTGCACATTACGTGCTGTGAGGCCCGCAAGCTCATCGGCCGGGTAGCGCCAGGAAAGGGCGGCCATATAGCTGCCATCCGTGCTTTCGAGTTCGAGATGATAGGTCCGCCGGTCGGTGGCGATCATCAGATTGGTGCGGATGCCCGCGCTGATCGGCTTGACCAGCACATGGGCGCGGGCATTTGCGCCGGAGCCAGATGTCGTATCGCCGACAACCCAGCGGACCGTGTCACCCGCCGAGACCGAAACGAGTGTCTCGCCGGGCTGCAGGCCGATATCGCTGACCCGACCAGGGCTGGCATAAAGGCGGTAAAGCGCTCCTTCCGTATAGGGATAGACCTGGATCGCATTCACATAGCCATCGACGGAGGGTTCGATCAGGGCGTGTTCGCGACCTTCCTTGATGGCCTCTTCCGGGGAGACCTGAGGTTCTGGTGTGGATGAGGCAACGGCCTTCATCTGTCCGGGCAGGGGCAGCGGGACGGCTGTTTCCACGATCCTGACCGGGTGATCGATCTCCTCCTCGACGGGGAAGGCGACCTGGAATGCCGCCGGGTCCAGAGGCTCAAGGTCCGCCGGTGTTGTCGCGCAGGCGGCGATGAGGGCAAGCCCGGAACTTGCGAGCAGATTGCGGATCATTGGGTGTCTCCTGTGACAAGGTCCTGACCCCAATTGAGGCTGTGGACGTACAAACCGAGGGGATTGGCGCGGAGCGTCGCGGCATCTTTCGGGGGCTGGGTGATGAGGGAGAAGAGGCCGGTATAGCGCTCAGCTCTTACCAGCGCGCCATTTTCATAGGTCTTCTCGATCCAGCGGGCCTGGAAACTGTCCTCCGAGACGCGCACCACACTGACGACATCGACGGTGCGGGACTTGCGGCCTATGTCGGCGAACGGGTCATTCGTCTTTGCATACTCATTGAGTGTAGTCGCTGCCACCGCGGTGACGAAGTCATAGGCTGAGAGCCAGTTTTCGCGCACCACAACCGGGTCCACGCTGAGGCCCCGCACATGACAGATGAAATTTGCAAGATGATGCGCGATCTGGGCGTCTGTCGGCGTGTACCGTTCCGTCGCCGGGGCAACCGCGCGGGCAGCGCCGGTCTCATCGACTTCGACAATATAGGGCGTGACGCTGGATTGCAGGCTCCGCCATACGAGCGCGCCGGAAGTTGCGAAGCTTAAGGTCAGGCAGCCGAGGGCCATCAGCCGCCAGTTCTTCGCCTGGACACGCGCTGACCCTATCCGCTCGTCCCAGACCTGCCCCGCCTTCTGATAAGGGGTCTCCGGGAACGGGCTCGTTCCATAATGTGCTGCTGTTCGCTTGAAAGTCATTCTCTAATCATCCTTGTCCTGAAGGCTTGGTGCAGCGCCGCCGGAGCCCCGGTCGCCATCGCGCAGCGAATGGGCGGCGATCTGGCCGGCATGGCTCATGCGCTGGCCACGTTCCATTCGACGGGCCCAGCCGGGGCTCTGCGCGGTCGATGTATGGGGGGATTGGCTACTGCCAGTCGTGGTACCGCCGGTCGCGCGCCAGGCACTTTCGCTGCCGCGCCGGTAGGCATCCCGGAAGGCACTGGCAGGCCGGGCGACGGTCCGGCGAATTGCGTCGCCGCCGGCGCGCGCGACACCGGCAAGTCCGGCGGCAATGCCTGCGGGACCGGCCCCGCCAGACGCGACGGCACCCATCGTGTAGGAGGTGCGGGCGGCGCCCGCCATGGATGCGCCGGCCTTGACGGCGGTGGAGACGCCGCCAGCGGCTGCGCGTGCGCCCATGCCTGCCGCATAGGTCCCGGCCGCGACCCCCATGGCGGCGCCTGCGGCAGACCCTGCGCCAAGTTGCGGGGCGCCCGTGATGAGGCCGCTGGCAATGCCGGGGCCGAAGATGCCCATCCAGAAGAAGACGAGCGCCGCGAGCACCGTGCCCATGACCTGAGCAAGCGTGATATCGTCGCCGGTCCGGAACGCGCCGGTGATGGAGCCGAACAGCGTCGAGCCGATGCCGATGATGACGGCGAGGACCATCAGCTTGACGCCGGACGTGATGACATTTCCGAGCACGCGTTCCGCGAGGAAGGAGGTCTTGTTCCAGAGCGCGAAGGGCACGAGCACGAACCCGGCAAGCGTCGTCAGCTTGAACTCCAGGATCGTGATGAACAGCTGTACGGCCAGCACGAAGAAAGCGATCATGATCACCGCCCAGGCGATGAACATGACCCCAATCATGATGAAGTTATGGAAGAAGGCGATCGGGCCGACCAATTCGCTGATCTCTTCAAGCAGGGGCTTTGCGGCTTCGAGGCCAACGCCGGCAATGAAGCCCGGACGCAGGAGGTCTTCAGCAGTCATGCCCGACCCGCTGGCGGTCAGGCCGAGATCAGCAAAGCTCGCAAAGACAATGTCGGCGAGCAGCGCGAAATTGCCGATGATAAAGGCGAAGAAGCCGACATAGAGGACCTTCTTCAGGAGACCGGAGATCACGTCCGTGTTCTGGCCGAGTGCCCAGAAGAGGCCAGCCAGCGTGATGTCGATGGCAATAAGCGTGGTCGAGAGGTAAGCGACATCACCTGTCAGCAGGCCGAACCCGCTATCGATATAGGCGATGAAGGTCGCAAGAAATGTGTCGATCACGTCCATGGGGCGGCTCAGTTTCCGAGAAAGGCTTTCGTCCGGGCCCGGCCGCGCTCGGCCTCGGCGAGTTCCCGGGCACGTTCGAGCGCTTCGGCGCGGTAGTAGGAGGCCATCATGCTCTCCATCTGGATGAGCTGTTCAGTCTGCATCGCCTCGATCTGGTTACCGGCCTGCAGGACCTGGAGATTGCCGGCGGCGCCTTGGCTCTGCTCGATCAGTCCCGCGATCGCGGTCGCATCTGTCTGATTGTCTTCGAGGGCGGCCGCGACCGTCGTCAGCGTGTCGCGATAGGCTGTCCGCGACTGGCGCCAGCGGGCACGCGCGTCTTCAACAAGCACGGCCTGCGGCGGCGGCTCGTCTCCGTAGGATTCGGGGTAGGCGGTCTCGTATTCGCGCTCGACCTCATCGACGCCATAGCCGATGCCTTCGGCCTTGCGCATCAATTCCTCGATCCGGTGGATGCGGTCGAGAATGATTGCTTCGGCGACATTGACGGGCAGGGTTTCGAGATTGCGGGCCATGTTCTCCAGCATCTCGATCTCATGGGTGAGCTGCTCGATCTGCTGGTCGATCTGCTGAAGCGCGCGGACCGCCTGCAGCACGTTCTGGACATGGTTTGCCGGGTCATAGACGGTGAGCTGAGCATGTGCAGGTGGGGGCATCAAGACCGTCAGCGGCACCGCTGCGAGCGGGACGAGGAGGCCGGCAAGACCGGAGAGGGCGCGTTTCATCGGGCGGTTCCTATTCGGCGGCGATTGCATGAGCGGGAAGGGCGGGCGGGAGGGGTGGCCTCTTGTCTCCCGGCCAGCGGCCCAGAAGGTCGCCGGCCCAGGGAAGACCTTTTTCGTGAAGCCAGGTCTCAGCGAAGCCGTCGCCTTCGGTCTCAGCCCAGACCCGGTCGAGCGTGTCCTGGTCCTGCTGGGAACTTGCACCGCAGAAGGCGAGCGCGATGGGGCCGAGACCCAGTTCAAACACGCGGCAGCCAAGCGGCGACTGGTAGTAATAATCGCGCTTCGGCGTTGCCTGGCTGATCAGTTCGATCTGGCGGGCATTGAGGCCGAAGCGCTGATAGGTTTCTTTCGATTGCGGTTCCTGTGCGCGCTCATTCGGAAGGAAGATCCGTGTCGGGCAGGATTCGATCAGGGCTGGCGCGATCGAACTGTTCGCGATGTCGGCCAGCGATTGTGTGGCGAAGATGACGCTGACATTCTTCTTCCTGAGGGTCTTCAGCCACTCGCGGATTCGTGCCGCAAATGCCGGATCGTCGAGGAAGAGCCAGGCTTCATCGAGAATGAGGAGGGTCGGACGTCCATCGAACCGGGCTTCGAGCTGGTGGAAGAGATAGGTGAGCACAGGCAAGGCCGCGCCTTTCCGATGCATCAGCTCTTCCATTTCGAAACAGACCGCATCCGCGAGCGTCAGCGTTTCATGATCGCCATCGAGGAGCTGGCCGTGCGGGCCTTCCAGGGTGAAGGGATGGAGGGCGGATTTGAGGGCCTCGTCCTGTAGCATCAGGCAGAGGCCGGTCAGGGTGCGTTCGGCTTCCGGTGCCGTGGCGAGTGCCTGAATCCCCTCCCATAGACGGGCCTTTAGGTCCGGTGTCATGGCGACGCCTTCATGGCTGCAGAGTCCAGCCAGCCAGTCGGCGGCGAAGCTTGCGCCCGCATCGGTATCGATGTCCCTTAGCGGCTGGAGGCTCGGCGCATCCGAACTGCCAAGGTCGATATGGGCGCCACCCATGCAGAGGGTTGCGGCGCGGGCAGAGCGGCCCTTGTCGAAGATAAAGACTTGGCCAGCTTCATAGCGCTGCCATTGCAGGGCGATGAGGGACAGAAGGACTGATTTGCCGGCGCCGGTCGGACCGACCACCAGCGTATGGCCGACATCGCCGACATGGAGGTTGAGCCGGAACGGTGTGGTGCCGCCAGTCTGCGCCTGGATGAGCGCCGGGGCATCGAGGTGTTGGATTTCTGCTTCGCCTGCCCAGACGGCGGACAGCGGCACCATGTGGGCGAGGTTCAATGTATGCAGGACGGGCTGACGGACATTGGCATAGGCATGGCCGGGAAGGGAGCCGAGCCAGGCCTCGACGGCATTGAGCGTCTCCCGGATCGCCGTGAACCCGCGGCAATTGATGATCCGCTCGGCTATCCGGAGGTGTTCCTCGACGAGGCGGCGGTCGGGATCGCAGACACTGATAGTTGTCGTGACATAGCCATAGGAGACGAGGTCGGCGCCGAGTTCCTGCAGGGCCGCATCCGCATCGCTTGCCTTGTTGTCGGCATCCGTATCGAGGAGCGCCGCCTGTTCGTTGAACATGGTCTCGCGCAGGACCGCCCCGATGGATTTGCGCTTGGCGAACCAGTGGCGGCGCTTCTTGCCGAGAACCTTCTCGGCTTCGACCTTGTCCATGGCGATGAAGCGGGTGCACCAGCGGTATGAGAATCCCTGCCGGTTCAGCTCGTCGAGAATGCCGGGCAGCGTAGAGGCCGGAAAGCCCAGGATCGTCAGGGTCCGGAGGTGTGCTTCTCCGATCATGGGTTCGAGGCCGCCGGCGAAGGGCTCATCGGCCAGTATGGCATCAAGGAAGACTGGAAGTTCCGGTGTCGCTACAGGATGGCGTTTGGTCGAAATGGTCGAGTGGAGATAGGTCAGCGTCTCGTCGTCGCCGAGGTGATGGATTTCAGCGAGGCAGGTCGCCAGAAGGTCGAAGACCCGTGCAGTGTGTTGTTCGAACGTTTCGAGGCGCTGGCGCCATGTCTCAGCATCCTCCGTCTCCACCCGTTCGATCAGGACCTTTTCGGCCCGGCCGGTCGTGTCGGCTGAGGGAAGCCACAGCAGTGTCAGGTAGTAGTGGCTTTCATAACGGGCACCGGTCTCTTCTGCCTGCAGCGCACGCTCCTGATCGATGAGCCAGGAGGCCGCGTCCGGAAAGCCGCACTCCGGATAGTCATGGATTTCCTCGCGCTGGGCTTCGAAGAAGAGCGCCCAGCCGGATCCGAACCGGCGCAGCACATTGTTGACCCGCGCCATGACCGAGACGAGTTCTTCTTCGGTCGAACTTTCGAGGTCCGGGCCGCGATAGCGAAACGTGGTCTGGAAGCTGCCATCCTTGTTGAGGACGACGCCCGGTGCCACAAGGCAGGCCCAGGGGAGGTAGTCGGCCAGGAGACGCGGGGTTTCGGAATACTCTTTGAGGTTCAGCATGAAAGATGTTCCCGATGGCGTGTGGAGCGGATTGCGACACTCATGAAATCCGGATCGCTTCGCGCCATGAAGACGGCCGCCGAATGCCCCACGACCCAGAGGACGAGGCCTGGGATCCAGAGCTGGAGCCCGAGGGCGAGCGCTGCGGCCAGCGTCCCGATCGCGATGGCAGCCGAGCGGGGCGCGCCTGCCATCAGGATCGGCTCGGCCAGCGAGCGGTGCAGGGGGATTTCATAACCCTCGGCCATGTCAGATCAGCGCCCCGCCGCCGAAGGAGAAGAAGGTGAGGAAGAAGCTCGTCGCGGCAAACGCGATCGACAGGCCGAACACGATCTGGATCAGCTTACGGAACCCGCCGCTTGTCTCGCCGAAAGCGAGCGTGAGCCCCGTGAGGGTGATGATGATCACGGCGACGATGCGGGCGACCGGGCCTTCGATCGATTGCAGGATCTGGTCGAGCGGTCCCTCCCAGGGCATGCCTGTGCCGGCCGCGTGGGCGGGCGCTGCGATCAGGGCGGCGAGTGCGAGGCAGGCGCCGGCCTGCAGGCCGCGGTTCACGGCCTGGATTTGCGTATAGAGCGTCATGTCGGATCTCCTTGGCTGACGAGGGAAAGGGAGCGGGGGGCGAGCGGCTCGGTGACATAGCCCTCGCCATCGAAGCCGGTGATGCGGATCGCATCCTCGACGCGGCGCACGCCATTCCGGCGACTCATGAAGACGACGATGTTGACAGCCTCGACGATCAGATCGAACGGGATCTGACGCGCCGCTTCGAGCGTCAGCTGTTCGAGGCGGCGGAGTGCGCCGGTTGCCGAATTTGCATGCAGCGTCGTGATCCCGCCCGGATGGCCCGTGTTCCAGGCCTTGAGAAGGTCGAGGGCTTCCGCGCCCCGGACCTCGCCGACGATGATCCGGTCGGGCCTGAGACGCAGGGTCGAGCGGACAAGCTGTTGCAGGCTGACTTTGCCGGGCCTCGTCCGGAGACGGACGGAGTTCGGGGCCGCGCAGTCGAGCTCGCGCGTGTCTTCGAGGAGGATGATGCGATCATCGTGCAGGGCGGGTTCGGCGAGGAGCGCATTGGCGAAGGTCGTCTTGCCGGACGACGTACCGCCAGCGATGACGATGTTCTCGCGCGCCTCAATCGCGGCTCTCAGGCCGAGCGCAAGGGTGGGCGAGAGCGCGTCGCGGCCGACATAGGTGTCGAGACTTGAAACCACGCGTGCAGGCTTCCGGATCGAAAAGCAGGGGGCGGTCGAAACCGGCGGGAGCAGGCCCTCGAACCTTTCGCCGCTGCCTGGCAGTTCGGCCGAGACAATCGGCGCGTCGCGGCTGACGGGTTCCTGGACGCCCGACGCAACAAGCCGGATGACGCGTTCGCGGTCGCCAGGGGTAAGCGTGTGCTCGGAGCGCTCAAGGCCGATACCATGGCGCTCGATCCAGACAGAGCCATCCGGGTTGGCCATGATCTCGATCGTATCGTCCCGATCCAGGGCTTCGCGGACGACCGGACAGAAAGCCGTTCGCAGCATGGCGTTCCGGCGGCTGTCAGTTTCCTCTGTGTGTTCGCCAAGTGCCATAAGCCGCACGCCTTCCTGTCTGGTCAGTCAGGAGTGTTTCAGGATCAGGCGTGCGGGACGAGTTGGAAGGCGGGCCAAAGCGGGCAAGCACGGGCAATATAGGGATGTGTATTGCAATTTGAGCGCTGGTCAGGGGCGCGGCCGAACCCGGCAATGGGCGCGCTTACGACCGAGCGCCGGCATCTAGTGAAGAAGGGAATTTTACTGAAAACGGTAAAACCGACCCCGCGAAGCAGCTTCGGACCGGGTATTTTACTGAATTCGGTAAAATGAGCCGGGGGAGAATGGCGCTAACCTGGGCAGGACGCCGCGCGCCGAAGATTGTCGTGAAATCGCGTGCGGAAAATGCCGGTCGCGCCTGTCAGACCCGATCGGGGCGATGCCCTCCGACGGAACGGTGAGCTTGCGCCTCGCAGAATATTCGGGGATCCGGCCTCTATCCTTGTTTTCAACTTGTGTGCACAACGCGGTTCGCAGAAGGAGCTCAGGACATGGTGCAGAAGCAACCGCCAGGACGCGGCGGGCGATCGAGGGCGACCACCGAAGTGGACAAGCGCGTTGGCCAGAACATCCGCGCACGCCGCAAGGATATGCACATGACGCTCGCCGAACTGGCTGAGAGACTGAATGTGACCCACCAGCAGCTTCAGAAATACGAAACCGGCCAGAACCGCGTCAGCGCATCGATGATTGTCGACCTCACCGAAGCGCTGAACGTCAGCATCGAAGATCTCTTCGACGGCACAGGGCGTCAGAAAGGCAAGAAGCCCGATGCGCTGGAAACCGCCCGGCGCAAATGCCGGATATGGGTGGATCGTGCGCAATCAGCGGACGCGCTCATCCAGATGGCCCGCGTGCTGAAGGCGATGGCCGGGAAGGACTGACCGTCCTGACAATTGGCGCCTCTGCCCGAACGAGAACACCGGCGATGACCGCAATCGCTCCGGCAATGTCGGTCTTGACCGTCGTCGGGGACACTTCAAGCCTGTCGGCGACTTCCTGATAGGTCATGCCCTCCTGCCGGTGCAGCAGCAGCGCCGTCCGGGCGCGCTGGGGCAGTCTGGTGATCGCCTGGTCGACCGCCTCAAGCTGCTGGCGGGACGCGGTGAGCTGCTCAGGTGTCGGCGTGCGGGGGCAGGGGAGCCGGCCCGCAGCTTCGGTGATGTCGGCGGTCTGCCGGGACGCGCGATACCGGCCGGACTTCAGATAATTGGTCGAAAGATTGCGGACAGCGGTGAAGAGGAGGGGTTTCAGGTCCGCCTCGCTCTTGTCGGGATAGGCGCGAGCGACCGCCAGGAAGGCTTCCTGTACGATGTCCTCTGCGTCGGCAGACTGCCGGATGCGCATGCGGCAGAAGCGAAGGAGCGGGGCATATTGCTCGCGGAATAGCCGGCTGAGGACGGCCGATCCTTCACGCGGTGCCGATCGCGTTCTGGAGTTGTGCGCAGCCGGGCCGAGGCCCTGCGGCCGGAAGGCCAGCCCGATCGGCGGACCCGGACAAGGGGTGTCCGGCGGCGTGGGTGTCGGGTGCGGGTCTGCTGTGTCCATCTGACGTCCTCATCTCTGGTTCGAGGGGCCGGAAAGATGGGCGCACGGACGCGATGGCCCGCGCTGGCGCGCAGGCTTTTGGCTCATGCTTCATCAGGGTTTCCGACGCCCTGTGCGCCCACCCGGGAAGGAGGCCAGGAGCGGCTTCGGAGAAATCCGGCGGGCGCATGGAAACAGTACGCGCAAAAGGCGCGGTCGAATGGCTCATGCTCTGCCGGGGTTTCCGACGCCCCGAGCCTCTTCAGGAGAAGACGCTGCATGGGAGCTTATGGGGGCGCGATGCGGTTGGCAACCATTGGGAGAAAATAGGTGGGCCGTCGGAAAACCGCGAAGCATGAGCAACGGGGCGCAGGTTTCGATCAGGAGACCTTATTGCTGCGCCGGCCCACCCGGTTCGGGGCGTAACGCAGGATGGCGGGATTGGGAAGGGTGGGGGAGCCTGAGGGACTGGTGCCTGCGGCGGGTCTTACGATTTCTGCGCGCTGGATTTCCGGTCTGACTTGTAAGCCTTTGCTTCGACTTCGAGCTTGGACAGGCGTTCTCTGCAGGATGCGTCGGCGATTTGGAGAAGCTTTGCAATCCGCTCGGCCTGCCATTTCAGGATTTCAGGGGTTGTCTCGTAGGCGGGCGAGTATCGGGCTTCGACATAGGCGCGGCGGAGCAGTTCGAAATAGCGTTTGTAAGGCTTTCGCTCCGGCGCCCAGGCTTCGGCGAGCCGCGGGTCGATCGCTTCGCAGCGCTGGCGCAGCTTGCCGAGGTGGTGGGTTGCAGGGGCATACAGGGTGACTGTCAGGAGGACCATTCGGTAGATGGCTTCTGCGGCCTGGTGGAGTTGGAAGGCGGATAGCCGTGTCCAGTCAGGTCCACGATCAATACTTTCCCTTCCAACTGTAAGGAATTGCGATGCTGATCTGACCCAATATGCTTTGTATTCGGATGCAAGCTCGTATGTACGCTGAGGGTTAGGCTTGCCGGGGCGCGCTATGATGGATCTCTTGTATCCAGCTTTGGATAGTTTGGGGTCGTCATCAGAGTCGTACAGCAACACTCCTTGATTGAGAATTTCAGAGAAGAAGTATTGCCCTTCTCTCAGGGCAGCATTCACTTCGCGGAGCGTGTGGACGATCAGGGAGACGTCTTTCTGGATCTTCGGATCGCGATAGATCCGGTCTTCGACACCAGCCCAGAAGCTGGACATGTCAGTGAGGGCTTTGTGAGACACGATGACGAGGAAGTCATAGTCTGAAGCTCGGCCGGAATTGCGGTCGTCGAACCAGGTACCGCGAGCAAAGCTGCCATAGAGGACCAGTTTCAGGATGCGGTAGTTTGCCGTCCGCTCTGACTTGGAAGCGCGAAGGCGTGCGGACAGCTCCTCAAGGATGACCTTGCGGATATAGGCGACCTCCTTCTGCTTCTGGAGGTTGAGGTGATCGAGCGTGTCCTTCACGAGCGGCCGTGCCTTCTGTTGGTCTTGGGTTTTCAGACCAGAGTTTGCGGGGGCTGGCAAACCTCTGGCACCGGGTCATCGGCGCCCAGTTCGCTCAATCGTTCGAGACAAAGAGTATCAGCGATCTCGATGAGTTTGGCGATCCGATCTGCTTGCCAGCGGAGGGCTTGTTCCGATGTTCGGTAGGTGAGGGAATAGCGCGCCTCGATATAGGCGCGGCACAGGAGGTCGAAATAGTGCTCTCCCTCGCTCGACAGCGGTTGCCATGCTCCTTCAAGGCGGTTGTCGAGAGTTCTTGCGAGGTGTCGCATACGGCGAAGTTGATGCGTTGCGGGCAGGTATCCAGATATAGTCAAGAAATACATACGATAGGCGCATTCAGCTGCCTGGTTGAGCTGGAACGCGGAATTTGCGTGCCACTGGAGGCCTGCGTCGATACCTTGATCTCCGATCAGCCGATACTGCTCTGCAGCTAGCTTTTCGATTCGGTAGATTTCTCGCGCACGATGGAGAGGGACTGTTTCAGCCCAACCTCGCGCTAAGGTTTTTGGACTCAACCGCCACGGATTTTCAGCGTTTGGCTCATTGGTGACGCGCACCCCATTTCGCAGAACCTCAGCAAGCAATGAAGAAACCTCATTGGATGAGAGCCTCACATCCGAAGCAGAGTGAATGAGGCAATGGACGTGTTGGCTTCCAACCGGATCTCTAATGAGCCTGTCTTCAACTTCCTCCCAGAAGGCGCTCATGTCTGCGAGGGCGCGGTGACTGACGATGATGAGGAGGAGGGCGTCTTCCTTGTCTCCGTGTTTCGGGCGTGACGGGCAGGGCGGGGTGTAGTGGATGAGGTCGAGGATGCGGAACCGCTTGGTGCGGGCCTTGCGGCTGGAGGCGATTTTTGCCTGCAGCTCTTCCTGGACGATCTCGCGGATGTGGACGAGCTCGGCTTGTTTTTCAGGAGGAAGATCGGCGAGGGCGCGGGGCAAGGCTATTCAGGTCGCTGAGTAAGGTTTTCTACTTATTGGATCTTATCGTGACTGCTGGGGGAGTAAAGCCTGTATTGGCTCATGCGCATGATGGGAGACGTGGATTGGGGGCTTTTAGGCGTATTTAAATAAATCAAAGGTAGAAATTGGCATTGGCCTTGCATGAGCGCAGTTGGGTATGGGAGGCGCAGATGAAGGCCTATCCTTTGAAGTCTGATGGCGTGTTGAAGCGCTATGATTATCTCTGGCGGTTGTCAGCCGATCGCTGGGCCTGGGAATATCTCCGGCGCAATCCGGTCTTTCGGTTTGATGCCGCCTGTTGCAGTACGGAAGATGTCTCCGAGCGGGAGGCGCCCTGTGCGCCAATCCGTCTCTTGCGGCCGCGTGTTCCGCAGACGCTGGCCCAGCGCTGGGGACTGCTGATGATGGCGGATCCGGATCAGACGGGCCTTGAGGCGGATGTGTTCTGGAGCCGGGCCGCCCATCCGGACCAGGTCGAGGTCTATTGCGGGCCCCGGGGCGAGGAGGAGCGGTGCAGCATCTGGGACCGGACGGTGCCATACTGCAGGATCACGCATCTGACCGACCGGCATGGGCGTGAGTTCCTGCTCCTGCGGGGCAATGGCTGCGTCGTTCAGGTACGCTGCACAGGCCTCTCCCTTCTCGGCATGGAACAGGTCCGCCTGAAACTCACCATCTCGGACATGGAGGCCTATGAGCGGAAGCTGAAGGCCCAGCGGGACGCGTTCGATATTTACGGGAATGATTTTGAGAGCCAGACACCGCTCTGGACCAAGCGGACGCAGATCCTGCGGGACGGGCTGATCGCTCTGGACTGCCTGGAGCTTGGCATGAGCCGGCGGGAGATAGCCACCGTTCTTTATGGCAAGGAAGCCGTTGAGTCCGAATGGGCTGACGATCGCGGATCTATGCGGGATGCCGTGAAATATCTGGTGAGCAAGGCTGAAGGGCTTCGCGATGGCGGATACCTTGTGGAATTGCTTGGTGGAGGATTGGGTCCTTATCTGACGGCTGCTTAATCCAGTCGATTGACCTTTTGAGAGTTAGCATTTTTGTTGGTTTGAAAATTATATTGAATATTCACCTTGGGTGACTTCTCTGGCATTTTTTCAAACTTGACAAAAGTTTGAAAAAATGCAATTTCACTCACCATGAGTGATCAAAATGCTAAAAAATTAAACCAACTACTGAATTGGTTGCCAGACGATGCTGTTGTGGATGCTGCGACTCTGGAAGAGCGGGGGTATGCGTCCAACCTCCGCACAAAGTATCTGCACTCCAATTGGCTGTCTTCGCCGGTACGAAGCGTTTTCATGCGTCCGGGTAGCAAGCTTACCTGGCAATCCGTGGTCTATTCCCTTCAAACCCTGATGTCGAAGGACATCCTGGTGGGCGGACGCACGGCGCTCGAACTCAAGGGTTATAGTCACTATCTGGAATTCAGCGGCGAGAGGACCATAACACTTCATGCCGACACGCCCTTGCCGGCATGGCTGACAAAACTTCCGGGACTGAATGTCAGATTTGAAGCTCGCCGGCCCGACAGACTCTTTGGATCAGGAAACATAGAAGCTGTTTGCCTCGCCTATAGAGCAGCCCAGAAAGCAGGTGGAGCGTCTCTCGACGTCGAAGCATTCGAATGGGGACGCCCCGGCCAGGCAATCCTGATCTCGACCCTTGAGCGCGCCGTGCTTGAATTGCTCGAAACCCTTCCGGATGGAGACAGCTTCCATCAGGTCGATCTTGTCTTTGAAGGCTTGAGTTCGCTTCGTCCGCGCAGGATGCAATCGCTGCTGGAGTTCTGCAAAAGCAAAAAGACGGCGCGTCTCTTCTTCTTCTTCGCGCGCCGGCACCAGCATGGCTGGCTCAAGTATCTTGATGAAACCAAGGTAGACTTCGGGCACGGCAAACGATCCATCGTTTCCGGCGGTACTCTTGACCCTCGCTATCATATCACCGTGCCATCTGAACTGATGGAACAGGGCACTCAATGACCGACAGGGCCACTTATGAAGGGCAGGTAGGCCTGTTGGTCCGTGTCTTGCCGCTAGTGGCTGAAGAAGCCTGTTTCGCTCTGAAAGGCGGAACAGCGATCAATCTCTTCTACAGGGACATGCCGCGCCTTTCGGTCGACATCGATCTTGTCTATGTGCCGATCAGGCCGCGGGCTGAGAGTCATCAGGAAATCGATGAAGCTCTGGGTCGAATTGCCGGTGCAATTGAACGAAGAATTGCAGGGGCTCAATGTCTCCGCGCCCAGGGTGGAGGGAATCTCGAAACCCGGATGATTGTGACGCTGGATAACATCAGTATAAAGATTGAAGTCAATCCCAATATGCGGGGGCTGCTCGTCGCTCCGGGGCTGAAGCCGGTCAGCGAAACTGTCGAGGATCGATTCGGATTTGCGGAAGCGAATCTTGCTGCATTTGAGGAAGTCTATGCCGGCAAGCTCGTCGCCGCACTGGATCGGCAGCACCCGCGGGATCTGTTCGACATCCTGCTTCTCAAGGAAGGTGACGGCATCAGCGACGATCTCTTTTCGGCCTTCCTGATATACCTGTCCTGCTCGCCGCGACCCATGCACGAATTACTGTCTCCAAACTTGAGGAACCTGGAAGAGCCATTCGCACGCGAATTTGCGGGTATGACAGCCGAGATGATGGAGTTGGCAGCGCTTGAAGAGGCGAGGGCTTGGCTGATTGCCGATCTTCAATCCCGGTTGACGGGAACCGCTGCGACCTACCTTCGCGGACTGCACGACGCAGCACCTGATCTCTCACTCATCGGAAGACCCGCTGCTGGGAATTTCCCGGCCATCACCTGGAAACTGCAGAACATCGAAACTCTGAAGCGCGACAATCCCGATCGACATCGCGAAATTGGGCACTTGCTGGAAGCGCTGTTGCACTAGTCTTTCCAATATAGGTCTCCCGCGCCGGCCTGCAGTCGTTTCCAGCGAGGGGAGGGGTGCCTGAGCCTGCGCATACGCTAGTCTCCTTGTGCGTGCGTGCCTCCGGGCAGCCGGGTGTGGGCGGACGGCACGTCTGGCCGGGCGCGCAGCCCGCGCAAGGCGCCGGTGGTGGATCGTCTCTTTCGTCTGAATATTTCCTACCTTTCCGCCTTGCGCGTCCCGCTTGTCCGCCCGGCCTGCCGGCCTTTTCCGCCGCCCACCCCCGCCTGTCGCGGGCAGGACGCGGCAGAGAAGGAGACCCGACATGCCCTGCGAACCCGCAACCCCTGCGCCCCTTGGAACTGCTACCGCACCCCCGCCTGAAGACATCCCCCGCATCTACGTGGCGTGCCTTGCGGCCTACAATAATGGCTGCCTGCATGGCCGCTGGATCGATGCGACGACGCCGGATGAGATCAGAACGCAAGTCCGCGCCATGCTGGCGGACTCGCCGCTGCCCGGCGCCGAGGAATGGGCGATCCATGGTGCGACCAGAAAGTCGCATCTGTTGAGTGAGGCAGGGATGCCTCTGGTCGAGCCTTCTCGACCATTTCTAGCCGGAGCGTGCGAGCTGGGTAACCGGCTGGTGCGAAGCCTCCGGAAACGAGCGGGGAGCTGGCAGCCACACGCCGGTGAACCGCCCAAGGAGAAGACCGGTATGGTGAACGAAAGTGAATCTGTGTTGATGCGTCGTTACCCATCAGTCCCCCGGAAGTGGCTTTTACGGGGAGCAAGGGAATGGGCTGGGGGCACGTGGATCCCTCAGTCGGAAGGTCGATATTCCCCGGCGTATAGCAGGCACCTAACCCGGTCGCATCTCACAGATGCGGAACTGAGTAACCCCGATGAGGTCCGGTCGCTGGCAACAGCATTCGGTAAGCGGCTCGCAAGAGCCGCCCAACTCCTCAGCGGGTGTAGGAAGTTATCAGAAGCAAATGCCGCCAGCCGAAAGGCACGGGGAATACATAACCCGGCGGATAGGGCCATGCCCAACCTGAAAGGGTGCTGACAGATGACTGGTGAGTCCCCCGTAATCTCATGGAACAGCAACCGAACCGTTCGTGAAAAGATGGACGGGCCGCAAGGCCTGATCGTAAGCGGCGGAACTGTTCAATGGCAGACCATTGACTGGCCTGCCGCCTATCGAACCGTCAGGACGCTGCGCCGGAGAATCTATCGGGCGACTGAAATGCGGGACTGGAAGACGGTTCGCTCGTTGCAAAAGCTGATGCTGCGCAGCCGGGCGAACCTGCTCGTTTCCATCCGAAGGGTCAGCCAGATCAATCGCGGGAAAGCCTCTCCCGGTGTCGATGCGCGAACCGCACTGACGCCGACCGAGCGGGCCGACCTTGCGAACCAGCTGGGGAACCTCAAGGCATGGGAGCCGCTTCCAGCCCGGAGGGTGTATATCCCTAAAGCGAGCGGTAAGAAGCGGCCGCTCGGAATCCCGTCCCTCATCGACCGGTGCCAGCAGGCCATTGTGCTCAATGCACTTGAGCCCTGTTGGGAAGCGCAGTTCGAGGGGACAAGCTACGGGTTCCGGCCCGGTCGTAGCGTCCATGACGCCATCGAGCGGATATATCTGGCAACGAAATCCGGGTCCAAACGGGTCTGGGTTCTTGATGCCGATATCAAAGGCTGCTTCGACAATATCGACCACGACGCCCTGATGGAGGCCATCGGCAACTTCCCCGCAAGGGGAATGATCCGCCGTTGGCTGAAGGCAGGCTATGTGGAAGATGGCGTGTTCCACGCCACCGAGCAGGGCACACCGCAAGGCGGGGTCATCAGTCCCCTACTTGCGAACATCGCCCTGCATGGAATGGAAGAAGCGCTGGGCATTGAGTATCGCGGAGGCACGAGCGCCTCATACGTGAAACCTCACTGCCCTGTCTTTGTGCGGTATGCTGATGACTTCGTCGTCATCTGCCACACCGAGACGCAAGCGCTTGAGGCCAGGACACGGGTTGCGGCCTTTCTCGCCGGGCGCGGTCTTTACCTCTCCGAGGAGAAGACCAGCATCCGGCACATACGGGAAGGCTTCGACTTCCTCGGCTTCAATGTCCGTTCCTACAAGGTGGCAGACCGCGCCGCTGGCACGAAGACCCTGATCAAACCTTCCAAGGACGCCGTCAAAGCGTTCAGGAAGAAGCTCAGGGACCTGTTCCGCGCCCATGTCGGTTCGGATCAGGGGCAGCTGCTTGCAGCTGCCAATCCGGTGATACGTGGATGGTGCAATTACTACCGCTACAGTGTCGCCGGGAAAATCTTCTCGGGGATCGAACACTATGTCCATGTCCGGCAACGTCGCTGGTGCCACCGTGCCCATGCGAGGAAGCTGAAACACTGGTGGATGCGGAAATACTTCGGGCGGCACTATAACTGCCCGAACTTCAGCTACACCTTTATGGACAAGCAGTCTGGTGCGTTCATGATCCATCCAGCCGCGATCAAAATCGTGCGCTGGACGATGGTGAAGCACCGCAACTCTCCCGACGATCCGTCTCTCGCCGACTACTGGCGAAACCGGACCCGCCGGATGGGAGGGACTGACCTCACGCGCAGTTGGCAGAAGGTTGCGCAGCGGCAACGGCACACGTGCCCGACCTGCCGCGAGAGCCTCTACAATGGCGAAACCATCCGCATGTCTCATGTGGATGGGGACAGGACGAACGGTTCCTACCGGAACCTGCGACTTGTCCACGCCGACTGCCGCCGCGCGGCACAACAGGGACTTGCTTGAGCCGTGTGCGGGGAAACTTGCAAGCACGGTTCTGAGGGGACGGGTCGGCGGCAACGCCGACCTGTTACCCGACACTATGAAGGCTTCGAAGGCGCGAGCCTGTCGGAATACGCTTCCTTCGAGACCGTGTGTGCGCTGGCCGAGTTCATCGGAGAGCACGGACGCCTTGGCGCGAAGGTCTATAACTATTTCGGCAACAACCTCGACGCGGCCGTGGCGGCTTACGAAGACTATGCGGGCGAATACTGCTCAACCGCCGACTTTGCCGAGGAACTGACCCGCGAGTCCGGCACCGAAATCCCGTCCTCCCTCGAATACTATATCGACTGGCAGGCCCTTGCCCGCGACATGGTCCTTAATGGCGAGATCCTCGTCTTCCAAACGGGCTTCGATGAAGTCCACATCTTCTGGACGCGGTGAGGGGCGAACATGACCTTTACCGAACGCTTTGCCGCTTTCGTCTGCCCGGGCGACACCATTGCCTGCACGGTAGATGAGTTCACTGTCATGGCCCGGATCGTGCCTGACGATTGCCCGAAAGCACCCGACCAACGCCAGGACGGATTCTGGCCATCGCTCTACAAGGACGCTCCGGGGTTCATCGGTCCCGGCAATGGTTTTCGCAAGCGGTTCGCCAAGGCGCAGGCTGAGGCCGAAGCCGTCATGGAGGCATGGCGCAAGGGCGACTGGTTCTATTGCGGGATCGTTCTCTCCGTCGCGCTGGAAGGCGTCACGCTTGCCGACAATGCCGCCAGCCTCTGGGGCGTTGAGGCGAACTATCCGGGATCGGATAATGCCAATCTGACCGAAGTGGCAGACGAACTTCTGCCGGAGGCCTTGGACACCGCCCGCGCCGTTCTGGCGCGCCTGCGCGCGGCCCCGGCAGGCGAGGCGCGGGCATGAGCCGCGCCCTCTCGGAGAGCGAGCGCATTCTGGGTCCGCGACCTCAGATGACGCTGGTCGTCGAGGACGACCGCGTCGTCGAAATCTGGGTCGCGGGCCGCGCGCCGCGCATTGCCATCCGCGACTATGACTGGGGCCGGACAGACCCGGCCCCCGCCTTCGACCGCGAAGGCTTTCCCTATTCTGACATTCACTGGAGCGGCCCGGCATGGGCGCTGGGCCTCTCCCTTTACCCGCCAGAAAAGGAGACCCCCATGGCACAGCCCGACCTCACCCATATCCCACTCGACCAGATCAGTGTGTCGAAGCTCAACATGCGGCACGGACGAAAGAAGCCAGACGTGTCCAACATCCTGCCGTCCATCCGCGAGAAAGGCATCCGCCAGACGCTGCTCGTCCGCCGCGAAGGCGATGGCTTCGGCGTCATCGCGGGCCGCCGCCGCTACTTCGCCCTGCTCGAAATCGCCAAGGAAACTGGCACCAATCCGCTCGTGCCCTGCGCCGTGATGAGCGAGGAAGATGCCGCCTCCGCCATCGAAGCTTCGATCATCGAAAACGTCGCCCGCCTGCCTGCCACCGAGATGGAACAGTATGTTGCGTTCAAAAAGCTCGCGGATGAGGGCAAGCCACCGGCTGACATCGCAACCTTCTTTGGCGTGACCGAGCTTCTGGTGCGCCGTGTCCTCGCCCTTGCGGGCCTCTCCGCACCGATCCGCAAACTCTACGCCGAGGATGAAATCGACCGCGAAACGATACGCGCCCTGACGCTGGCAACGCCTGCCCAGCAGGCCGAATGGCTGAAACTCTGGAACAGCGAAACCGAGCGAGCACCGTTCGGCCGCGCCTGCAAGGCATGGGTAACGGGCGGCTCTACGATCACAACCGACAAAGCCCTGTTCGACCTTGAACGCTATGAGGGCGCAGTGACCTCCGACCTGTTCGGGGAACGCGCTGTCTTTGCGGATGCTGAGGCGTTCTGGAAGGCTCAGGCAGAAGAAGTGTCAGCGCGGATCGAGCAATACCTGGCCCGTGGCTGGGCCGACGTCATCTGCCTTGAGCGCGGGGCATATTTCCAGCGCTGGGACTATGTCCAGACCACCAAGAAGAAAGGCGGCAAGGTCTATGTGGAGCAGCGTCATGACGGCACGGTGAGTTTCCATGAGGGCTGGCTCAAAGCCTCCGAGGCGCGCCGCGCCAAGCGCCAGAACATAGATGAAGGGACGCTGCCACCAACCGGCATCAAACCCGAAATGTCCGGCCCTATGGCGGACTATGTTGGCCTCCACCGGCACGGTGCCGCTGCCGCCAGCCTGCTCGCGGCACCCGCCATTGCCCTTCGCCTGATGGTCGCCCATGCGATCACAGGCTCCTCGCTCTGGAACGTCCGTCTGCATATATGTGGCGCGCGGAAGAACGAGACGCATGAGAGCGTAGCGGGCTCAGTTGCACGGGCAGAAATCGATGCTGCGTCGGAACAGATAGACGCCCTGTTCAGCGCACTCGGCGCGATGCGCCCGCGCGCGAACGGTGATGCCTATTCGCTCTGCGCAACCTTCTCCGCCCTGCTTGCCATGTCGGACGAAGAAGTGATGCAGGTGCTGGCGCTGACGATGGCCGAAGCGCTGGAGGCGGGCGGGCCAGTGGTCGAGGCAGTCCTGCACGTCTGTGGAACCGATCTCGGCCGCTACTGGTCGCCGGATACCGCGTTCTTCGACCTCCTGCGCGACAAACGAGCAATCAATGCGATGGTCGCGGACATCGAGTCCCCGAGCGTGGCGGACAGCGTCGCCAAGGAGAGCGGCAAGGTCCAGAAGGCGCTGATCAAGAACCGGATCGAGGGTGTGGATTGCGAGCCCAATCCCGGCTGGCGTCCCGGCTGGATGCAGTTGCCGCCAACTCGCCTTGTGGAGGGTGCAGGGTGCGCAACAGCCGAAGCATGGGAACGTGTTGCAGGCCTGTTCGAGGGTGAGCAGGACGACACGTCCCAGCCCGAAGCGGAGCCTTGCGAAAACGCCGCTGCCTGAGGTTCGTCTCCTCCCCTCCGGCAATGTGCGAGCCGTCCGATGCCTGGCATCGGGCGGCTTTTCGCATTCGGGTTCGAGCGAGCGGGTGCCAACGGGAACGAGGTTCATCCCTTCAGACTGCCTGCCGAAAAATCGCGCGTCTCAAGGTCTCGCAGGACATATTGGAGCGCATGCTGGATGAGGTTCTTCCCTTCCATCGGCAGCGGTCTTCGGACCCCTTGTTCCCGTCTCTTGCCGCATGACCTGGACGCGCTGACCCGGCCCTGAAACCGGACGGACGAAGAATTTTCCCCGCCGCTTCGCGGCTTCCTCGCGCAGCAAAATTCCCCGCCCGTCCGGTGCTCCACTACGTTGCGCCCGCATGCGGTTCAGGCCCGGCTCAGCCCGTCCTTTCGGTCCGGCGTCGACGGGGACAAGGGGTCCCCGGAGACCAAGCCAAAGGAACGAAAAGGAGAACCCAATGGCAAACGCACTCGGATATGTCAGCGAGACCAAGGCCGGCTTCGAAGGCACCCTCGCAATGATGAACCTCAATGCCTCAATCCGCATCGAGAAGAATGACGAAAAGGCCTCAGAAGGCCAGCCGGACTACCGCATCTTCGCCGGAGAAACCTCGACCGAAATCGGTGGCGGCTGGATGCGCAAGGCGAAGTCTTCGGGACGGGAATACGTCTCGCTGACCCTCGCCGACCCGCAGATCGGTCCCCGCCGGATCTATGCGAACCTCGCGCCCGTCAAAGGCAAGAAGGGCCGCCACGTGATCCTCTGGAACCCGAAGGATTGACGGTTCCAAGCCCCTCATCGAGCCGCTCCGGAGCAAGCCTCCGGGGCGGCTTCCGCATGTCAGAAGCATGGTGAACAGGGGAGGGGAAAAATCCGGGCCACGCATTTTTCCTCTCAAATCCTGCGCAGGATCGCGCAGTCTCATCGCATCGCACAGATATCAGTGAAAGGAGCACAACAATGAGCGATGCAGATACAACGGCGCCTCAGGCGGCGAACGACAACGACCTCTTCAACGTGGTGGAGGCCGCGAACTTTCTCCGCCTCAAACGTTCGACGCTTGACCACTATCGCTGTGAAGGCAGGGGCCCGATCTATCGAAAGCATGGCGCGCGCGTCTTCTACACGCGTGCCAGTCTGATGGCATGGTCCGAGCGCCAGATGTTCTCGTCCACGTCTACTCGCGTCGAGAAAAAGAAGTGAAGAAGCACTGGGTTTCCGCGACAGCAGCCGGAATTCTAGCTGCTGTTGCAGGACTGGTATTTGATCCGGGTGCCCGCCTATTCTGGAACCGGACAGGCAGCGCGCCGATAGGTCTCTACGGGCTAGGCGATGACCCATTCACAAGAGGCGATTGGGTCATCGTCTCAGCCCGGAGCGGTGAAGCGGATTGGGCGGCTGCGCGCGGTTACGTCGGGAGGGAATGGCCCCTCATCAAGGGGATTGCCGGGCTTCCAGGCGATGAAATTTGCCGGGACGGCAGCGCTGTATTGGTGGAAGGAATCCATGTCGCAGAGGCTTTGGATGCTGACACTCTGGGGCGTGCGATGCCGGTTTGGGAAGGCTGCCAAGTATTGGGACGAGACGAAGTTTTTCTGCTCAATCAACATCCGCGATCGGTTGATGGACGTTATTTCGGACCGACAAAGGTCGGCGATCTCGGCGGGGTTCTTGTTCTTCTCTGGAGTCCGGATGGACGGAAGGCGGACATGTCGGTGCAAGGCGATGCAGAGCGTGGCCAGGAATTCTCAGGCGGACCCGGTAGGGCAAGATTGAAGCTATGGCACCACATGGCGCCTAACCCCTTGTCTGCACATCTGTTTTTTGGCGCCCTTTGCACAGCATTGTGGTGCATGCGTTTCTCGAAACGCGTTGAAATTACTGAATATTCCTTGGTGCACGGATTGAGTGACCTCCGATGAGCGAGGAAAGACCCTTCACGCCGCGGCTCGGACGTATACGCGATCAAGGCGCGCCCGCAGGCAAGCGCTTGTCACGCCAGCTGAATAAGGCCGGAGCGAGACTTTCCAAAGCCTCTCGCAAGTCTGCCTTTACAGGCGCGCGTTATGGCACGGGCGGCGCGGCCCGAACCGGTGGTTCTCGCCATAGGCATTTGTCTCGCCAACACATGCGCCGCGTCATTGTCAAAGTGCATATCGCAAGAGCGCGCGGCGCAGGTCCCGGACTCTTTCGCGCCCATGTCAGCTATCTGCAGCGCGACGGTGTCGATCGCGAGGGAGAAGGAGGCATTCTTTATGATCGCGATCAGGAGGGGATCAGCCCCCGCGAATTTCTGGAGCGTAGCGAGCATGACCTCCACCAGTTTCGGATCATCGTCTCGCCGGAAGATGGCGCACGTATGGGGGACCTCAAACAGGCCACGCGCGAACTGATGGCGAGAATGGAAAGGGATGTCGGGCGGCGTCTCGATTGGGTCGCCGTTGATCACCACAATACAGGCCATCCGCATACCCATATTGTTGTGCGGGGTCGCGACGCCCGGATGAAGGATGTCGTCATCGCGCGGGACTATCTCACAAAGGGCCTCCGAGAAGCTGCCGAAGAACTCGCCACGCAACGGCTCGGACCGAGGCGAACATTGGAGATCGCGGGTGCGCGTCAGAAGCAGGTGGATCAGGACCGCTGGACAGGGCTCGATTCCGAGATCGAAACGCGATTGGAGAACGGCGCATTCAGGCTAGGTGATGCAAGCTCGAGCAAAGAGCGGTTTGATCGGTCCTTGCGCTTCGCGCGCATCAGGCACCTTGAATCTCTTGGCCTGGCTGAACAGGACGGCACGCTCTCCTGGCGAATGAAACAGGGCTGGCAAGAGCAGCTAAAACGCAGAGCACGGCGCGGCGATATCATCCGCACACTTGCCGCTGAATTCGGCGAACGAGAGTCCGACATTCGATTTGTTCAGGACCGCGCGAAAGACGCCGCCCCCATTCGCGGGGTCGTGAAGGCTTATGGCCCGGAGGATGAACTTCGCGATACGCGCTATCTGCTTATTGAAGATTTTGACGGTGGCATCTGGCATGTGCCTTCTGCAGCGGTCGATGTTCACGCCCGCCCGCCGCAAGGCGCAGTGGTGGAGCTCTCCCGCGCGCGAGCCGTGGCGCGTTCCTCGGACAAGGCCATTGCTGAGGTCGCAGAGCAAACCGGCGATATCTGGTCGGAAGCCCTGCACGCCCGCCACGATCCCGGATCAAAACCAGCCTATCATCTGACACTGAAGCGGCGGCTCGAAGCTTTGCGGCGTGTGGGTATTGGGGAGCGCCTTGCGACCGGTGAATGGCACATTGGCGAAGACTTTCTGGAGCGCGCAGCGGCATATGAGGCGGGCCGATCCGGCGGCGTCAAATTGAGTGTCCTGTCCTGGCTTTCACCGAAGATGCAGATCGACCGCCTCGGCGAAACATGGATCGACGACCTGTCAGAGGATGCAGCAGCGCAGCAGCAAACCTTGAAGGACTTGAAAGCAAGTCGGCAGATCTGGCTCCGCGAACAAGGCTATCTGGGTGCGGGCCAATCAGAACTCATGGAAGAGCAGAAAAGCAAGCTGCGCGCTCTGGAACTGAAGCGTGAGCGGGACACCATCGCAGTCGCTTCAGGCCGAACCTCTGTTCAGCTGGCGAAAGGGGATCGGTTTGAGGGCAAGCTCGAAGGGCATGTCGACCTTGCAGCCGGGCGTATGGCGATCATTGGCAACGCAAAGGAATTCGCGCTGGTGCCATGGCGTGGCAGTCTTGGTCGGCAAATGGGACGAGAACTGACCATAAAACGCACCGCGTCGGGTATTGGCTGGAGCATGGATATGGGGCGTTCCAGAGGGCTGTCTCGCTAGACGGCTTGGATGGCTTTGCAAGGCGCTGCGGGAATTGGCGCAGAATCCCGCTGGTCCAAGACCAGTCTCAGCAATCATTCTTGGGAGACGACAAATTGCTCTTTCAAGGAGGCACGCCATGACCGGCACAAAGATACTCATTGGCCAGATCATGGTGGTGTTCGCGCTGATCATCGGAGCGGTCTGGCTCGCCACACAAATGACCGCTGACGCGCTTGGCCATCAGGCAGCGCTTGGCGCGCCCTGGTTCATCGCAGGCGAAACACCAATCTATAAACCGTGGCGGCTGTTCCAATGGTGGTACGCCTATGAAGCCTATGCGCCGGAAGTGTTCGCACGTGGCGGGCTGATCGCGGTCTCCGGTTCGGCGCTCGGCTTTCTGGCGGCGATCATTGGTTCTGTCTTGCGCAGTCGCCACGAGCGCCATGTCACCACTTACGGCTCGGCGCGATGGGCCAGCGCACCCGATTTGAAACGCGCCGGATTGTTTGCGGATAAAGGCGTGTTCCTGGGGCGTTGGCAAAAGCGCTATCTGCGTCATGACGGCCCTGAACATGTCATGGCGTTTGCACCAACGCGTTCAGGCAAGGGCGTGGGGCTGGTTGTACCAACCCTGTTGTCCTGGACCGGCAGCGCCGTCATCCACGACATCAAGGGCGAGAATTGGGAGCTCACGTCTGGCTGGCGATCCGGATTTTCCCGATGCGTGCGGTTTGATCCAACCGACCGGCGATCCCCGAAATATAATCCACTTATGGGCGTGCGCCGCGGCGAGCATGAAGTACGCGATGTTCAGAACATCGCTGACATACTGGTTGACCCTGAAGGCTCGCTGGAGCGCCGAAACCACTGGGAGAAGACCGGACATGCCTTGCTCGTCGGTGTCATCCTGCACGTGCTTTATGCAGAAGCAGACAAGACACTCAGCGGCTGCGTGCGGTTCCTGTCCGATCCGAAACGCTCCTTCGCCGTCACACTCCGTATCATGATGACAACGCCTCATCTGGGGGAGAGAGGGGTGCATCCGATAGTTGCGCAGGCCGCTCGAGAACTTCTCAACAAATCAGAGAATGAGCGCTCCGGGGTTCTGTCCACGGCTATGAGTTTCCTGTCGCTTTATCGTGACCCCGTGATCGCAGAAATCACCAGCCGGTCGGACTGGCGCATCGAGGACCTGGTTGAAGGGGAGAGCCCGCTTTCGCTCTATCTGGTCGTCCCGCCATCCGACCTGTCTCGGACGAAGCCGCTGATCCGGCTGATCCTTAACCAGATTGGACGCAGGCTGACGGAAGATTTGCCCGAAAAGAACCGCCGGAAACTGCTCTTCATGCTGGATGAGTTTCCTGCGCTCGGGCGGCTGGACTTCTTTGAAAGTGCACTCGCCTTCATGGCAGGCTATGGCATCCGCGCCTATCTGATCGCTCAATCCCTGAACCAGATCGAAAAGGCTTACGGGCCCAATAATTCGATCCTGGATAATTGTCATGTGCGCATTGCTTTCGCGACCAATGATGAACGCACCGCCAAGCGCGTCTCTGATGCGCTCGGAACAACAACGGAACTCCGCTCGCAGAAGAACTATACCGGTCACCGGCTTGCGCCCTGGCTCTCTCACTTGATGGTTTCACGCCAGGAAACTCAGCGCGCGCTTATAACGCCCGGCGAGGTCATGCAACTTTCTGCCAGTGATGAAATTATCATGGTGTCCGGAGCGCCGCCCGTGCTCGCCAGGAAGCTTTGTTATTTCAAAGACGCAAATTTTACGAAACGAGTCTTGTCACCAGCGCCCGTCGAATGGAGCGGCCAAGCATGTGACGCCGAATGGACATCCATTGTTGCGGCCCCGCCGTTCCAGGAGCCGGAGGCTAAGAAAGATATCGGACAACCCGATAGTGTGTCACTGAAACGGACGAGAGAACCTGAGTACACGAATGATGATACGCGTGAAAAATGCGTACGCGAGCCAAGTGCTGACGCCAACATAGACGATGAGATTGATCCGACCAGCGATCAAAATCTGGAAACCGTAAGACGCGCCGTAGCGGCAGATCGCGGCGATCCTGACGTCCTTCCGGGGTTCTGAGTGGATGGGAAAGCCGCGCGTCAACATACGGATTTCGACAAAGCTCTATGCGCAACTGTGTGAGGCAGCTGACAAGCCAGGGGTGACAAAAACGGCGATCGTTGAAGACGCACTGAGAGCATGGTTCGATCCAGAAGCGCGTTCAGTGCTGGAAGAGCGTTTGCTCGCCCGCATGGACGCCTTCGATCAGCATCAGGCGGATATGGAAAAGGACCTGGCCTACACTTACGCCACGCTGTCGCACTTTGTGTACTATTGGCTTACGCGGACCGAACCTATTCCTGAGGGGGAGCGTGATATCGCGCATGCGCTGGGGCAGAGGCGATTGGAGTATTTCAATGAGCAGGTGAGCAGCAAAATGTCTGCCGCGCCTGAGCCGGCCGCCTAGACGGGAGAAATGGACCCATCATAATTCTCGGTTCAGAAGTCTTGATTCGGAAGTATGGATACATTTCACACGAGCAGGCGCTGGCTCGATGGTTTCGTTGCGGTGCGAGTTCCGTACATGCCCACCAACCGAGACAACAATATTACCGTATACAGAACACCAATGACCGCCTCGAACGCGGCGGCGGCTTGAGGGTAATGCCCTTGAGGGGTGATATCGCCATATCCGAGTGACCTAGCCCCCTGAACTGCAGCCATGTTTTAGTTATAGAACTAGGCTGTTCAGGGGGCTAGGTCATCTGGTCGGACGATCGCGGATGTCGGGCATGGAAGGATTTGAGCAGGATAAGGCCCTCTCGTATCGCGGAATGACGATCTGTTGGCGTGAACTGGTATGACTCTAACAGAGCCATCTTTCACCAGAGTTCATAATCTACTTTCGCGTCCTTGTGCATCATAGCGGGAACGGAAACACGGAGCACAAAAGGGCTCTTGGGAGGATATATATGAACCAGAAGTTTAGACTCAATTTGAGCGGCGCAGCAATTTTGCCGATCGCCATTGCCCTTGCCACGCCGGCCTATGGGCAAGTGGCAGATGTCCCTGCCGAAACAGAAGCGGAGCGGGAAGCAAGACTGACAACAGTGACTGTTACGGCACGTAAACGGGACGAGACGCTGATCAATGCGCCGGTGGCCGTGACCGCCGTTTCCGGAGCAGAGCTGGAAGCGCAAGGGGTCACGAACCTTGAGCAGATTTCCGCGCGCGTGCCGGGCCTGCAGGTCGGTCGGGGAGCGCAAACCTCGAACATCTTTATCCGAGGTGTCGGATCTGGTATCAACAAGGGATTCGAGCAATCGGTTGGCCTTTATGTGGATGGCGTTTATCAGCCGCGCAGCCGCCAATTCTCACAGTCCCAGTTCGACCTGCAGCAAGTCGAGGTTCTGCGTGGGCCCCAAGGCGTTCTATTCGGTAAGAACACGGTTGCTGGCGCGATCAAGCTTGAAACGGCCTCGCCAGAAGTCGGAGAGGAACTCAATGGTTGGGTCGGTGTCACCTGGGAACCAGAATTCAATACGCAAAGCTACTCGGGCGTCTTTTCCGCGGGCTTGGCGGATAATTTGGCAGGCCGGTTGGCAATTCGTTATACGACAACTGACGGATATGTTGAGAACCGTGTCTTTGATCGCGACGAAGCCGAGCGCGAAGACATGTTCGCCCGGGCGACGCTCGCCTGGCAACCAACGGAGAGTTTAAACGTTGAGACGAAACTGAGCTATCTTGAAATGGACGGGGTCGGTAAGGAGCTTACCATTAATGCGATTGATGATCGCCTGCCGACGCCTAGCACGATAGCGCTCTCACAAATGCTTCATCCAGACTTTGGAGTTTCTACTGGCGATACCGCTTATGTCAGCTTCAGCGGCAATCCCGCATTCCGTGTCGGCGATCCTCCAATCTCCGACACGGAGACAACCGAATCATTGAGCGGATCTGTGAAGGCAGAATGGGAGTTCGATAACTTTACCCTCACTTCGATTACTGGCTACTCCTCTTTCGATTTCGCTCAACATCACGATGTGGATTTTCTGCCTGTCAGCTTCATTCACAATCTTGATGAAGAAGAACTGGACATGTTTAGCCAGGAACTTCGCATTGCCACAGACTGGGATGGGCGCATAAATTTCTTGGGCGGGCTGTATTATGAAAACCAGGATGCTTATATTGAAGAGACAACGGCGTTCAATGGCACATTTGGCGTTTTGCCAACATCGATTTTGCCCGGCGGTATTGTTAACGTTGCTCAACGCACTTTCTTCGATCAACAAGCCGAAACGATTGCGCTTTTTGGCGAGCTTGGCATTGACCTGACCGACAGCGTCACACTTGAACTAGGTTTGCGTTACTCCGAAGATGAGAAGAGCATCGATAAGAGTGTTGTTGTTGGAGCCGGCACACCCCGAGACTTCGTTGGCCTTGTCACACCCGCAGACACGATCGGGTCTGCCGATCTAACCGAATATCTAACCGCCGCCGCTACTGTTGGGGGTGCAGATGGATTGAACTCTGCAACGACTTTTGCCGCATTGCTCAACCGCTTTGCTGCTGACCTCAACGATACGCGAACAGAAGATCATCTTGATCCATCTGTAAAACTGCGCTGGCAGTATGCTGACAACGGGTCGGCCTATATTTCCTATTCCACTGGCTATAAATCTGGTGGTTACAATTTCAGTCCTGACACGGCGGAACCGGATGGGAGCCCGCGTCCGGGTCATGAATTTGAGGATGAGAAAGTCACGGCTTGGGAAGCTGGTATCAAGCACCAGTTCATGGGTGACCGTGCTCGCATCGGGGCAATCATTTTCCGAAGCGAGTTAGAAGACCTGCAGGTAACCTCGTGGAGTGGGACAAGCTTCGTGGTTGGGAACGCGGCTGAACTTCAAGTGCAGGGGCTGGAACTTGATGGCCAGTTCCTTCTCAGCGACGAAATCGAGATTGGCGGTGCGTTCGCCTATCTCGATCACGAATTCCAGTCCTTCCCAGGGGCAGGGTGTTCAGTGATCGAAACGGGCTTGGGCACATGCCCGGATTCTGCAGGTGTGGGTACCAAGGACCTTGCCGGCGAACGCGGGGCCTTTGCGCCCGAGTTCAGTGGTAACGTCTATCTCGCCTTCAATCGCAGTTTCGAGAATTTCGATCTGAATGCCCGGATTGGAGCCAACTTCAAGGACGAGATGTTCCTGGATGGCGACCTCGACCCGAACGCGTTTCAGGAAGGATATACGAAATTCGATGCTCATGTCGGGGTGGAGTTTGGCCGCTACGAATTCCGTGTATTCGGTCGCAACCTAACCGATGAAGCCACCTATACCGCCTCGGTCGACGCGCCACTCAGCCCGGGCGTGTATGTTGGCTGGATCGAAGAGCCGCGCGTGATTGGTGCCGAAGGCCGTATAAATTTCTGATCGTCTTGTAGCAGCCTCCTTTCCATCGAAGGGAGGCTGCTCCAGACTTGAGCAGTTGAAAGCTGACAATAGCAGGTCAGGAGCTTGCGAACATGAAACTCGATGGAAAAGTCGCTGTGGTTACAGGTGGTGCCTCTGGACTAGGCGCTGCTGCGGCGCGCAGTTTTGTTGAGCAGGGCGCACGCGTCGCGCTCTTCGATCTGAGCGAAGTCGCAGGAAACGCGCTCTGTGGCGAACTTGGAAACAAGGTCTGCCAGTTCTTCAAGGTCGATGTGACCGATGATCAATCGGTTGCGGATGCGGTGACAAATACCGTCGAGAAATTCGGGGCCATTCAGATTGCTGTCAACGCGGCAGGCATTCCGGCACCGACCAAAATTCTCGACCGGGACGGCAACCCTTGTCAGCTCGACAAGTTCACCAAGGTGATCATGGTCAACCTCGTCGGCACGTTCAACGTCATGAGTAAATGCGTCGCCGTCATGGCGAGGAACGCACCAGACGATCTGGGCGAGCGGGGAGTCGTTATCAATGTGTCATCCGGTGCCGCCTATGAAGGGCAAATAGGTCAGGCCGGCTATTCAGCGTCCAAGGCGGGTGTGATCGGTATGAACATGCCGGCGGCGCGGGAACTCGGAGCCGTCGGCGTCCGTGTCAACGCGATCGCACCGGGGCTGTTTTTGACACAGATGGTGAAGAGTCTGGGTGAGAAGGTGGTCGTTTCACTGGTCGACACTGTCGAGGCGCCACGCCGCGCCGGAGACCCCATGGAATTTGCACACGCATGCCAGTTCATCGTCGAGAATGGATACTTGAATGGTGAAACAATTCGCCTCGATGCGGCAACACGTTTGAGGGCGAGATAGTGGGGATTGAAACCGGCATCACCGAGCTTGAGAGGATATTCACCCTGCAGCGTTCCCTCACGCGAGAGCAGGTGTCCTGCAGCTATGAAACCCGGATGGACCTGCTGGCTCGTCTTGGGAAAATGTTCGAGACGCATGAAGACGAACTCATTAACGCGGTTACGGCTGATTTCGGAATACGCAGCCGGTATGAAACCATCCTGACAGACATCATGCTGGTTCTGTCGGATGTGAAATTTGCACGGCGCCATTTAAAACACTGGATGAAGCCGCGCAGTGTCAAAACTGACACGTTTGGATTGCCGGGATCTTCGCGGCTAATTCCGCAACCCCTTGGTGTCGTCGGCATTCTCGGAACCTGGAACTATCCCTATGGCACAGTATTCGCCGGTGCGGCGGGTGCGTTGGCGGCTGGCAACCGGATTATTGCCAAGCCAAGTGAAATTTCGGCTCATTCAGCTGAAATTTCGCAGCGTCTTGTTCGCAAGTATTTTTCAGAAGAAGAGATGGCAGTGGTAATCGGCGGCCCGGATGTCGCGCAGCAGATGACGTCTCTTCCATTCGATCATATTCTCTTCACCGGTTCGCCCAATACAGGTAAAAAAGTCGCCCAGTCGGCCGCAGCCAATTTGACACCAGTGACGCTTGAGCTTGGCGGCAAGTGCCCCATTATCATTGATAAAAGTGCTCATTTTCCAGAAGTCGCGCAGAGCCTTGTTTTCGGCAAGCTCCTCAACGCAGGACAAACGTGCATCGGTGTCGACTACGCATTCGTTCCAGAAGGGAGTGTAGAAGACTTTGTGTCAGCGCTCGCCAGGCAGGTGCACAAGTGTTTTGGCGAGATCGAAGCCAATCAGGACTATACAAGCATTATAAATCACCGGCAGTTTGACCGTTTGCGGGGACTGGTTGAAGACGCCCGCGCAAAAGGTGCCGGAGTGACCAATCTCGCAGGCAGTGGCGATGGCATGTTCGAGGCTGCTCATCGAATAGCCCCGCTGGCTGTGACCAATGTTGCAAGCGATATGGGGCTGATGCAGGAAGAGATTTTCGGGCCGATTCTGCCGATCCTGACCTATCGTACGGAAGACGAAGTAATCGAGTACATCAATGCTGGCGAGCGGCCACTGGCACTTTACTATTTCGGTAAAGACAGTGCAGGTCGACGAAAAATCCTTGGCGAAACCCATGCTGGCGGCGTGACCCTGAACGGCACGGTGATGCACGTCTTCCAGCGCCGTCTTCCATTTGGCGGCATCGGGCAAAGCGGGATCGGATCCTATTTGGGGCCGGGAAGTTTCGAGCGGTTCAGTCATTTGAAGCCGGTGTTCTCACAATCGAAGATCAGTGTGCTTAGCCAATTGCTGCCTCCCTATTCTTCGAAGACGGGCTGGTTGCTGAATCTATTTAAAAAGCTGCTTTAAATCGATCCTGTACGCAGCAATCTTAGGGTGGTGTAGACAAAAGGGAGGACAGTCTCTGTGTTCGGAATTTTCTCAAAAAAGCGCAATGACCGTGAACTGATGCCTGTTGACGTCGCTCCAAGTTCTGCTGCAGCATTGGTTTCGACAGAAGGCGGGCGGGTAAATTACAGCCGTGTCATGCAAGGGCTCGCGGAATCCTTCGGAGATCGTGAGGCGATTGTGAATCTTGAGCGTGGCCGCCGGCTGAGTTTTCGTGACTATCACATCATAACCAATCAGATTGCACATATTCTCAATGGAAACCTGAATCTCGGCGCGGGCGACCGATATGTCTGTATGCTGCAAAATGACAATCTCTCCCTGTTCCATTGGGGGTCAGCTGCAAAAGCTTATGCAACATGTTGTCATGCCAACTACCTCGACAGCCTGGAAACGCATCTTGGCCAGATCGACATCGTCAAGCCCAAAGTCGCGTTCATCGAGAATGACCTCCTAGCCTCCCATGCTGGCCCGCTTACCGAACGCGGCATTCAGATTGTTGTGATGGATGCTCTGGTCAAGCCATATTCAGGCGTGTTGGCCCTTCCCGATCTTTTGGCGAACGCGTCGACAGAGAACACAGATATTGAAATCGATGATCGAACGCACGTCGTGCTCATGCGCTTTACAGGAGGCACGACTGGTGACAGCAAGTGCGCGAAGTATTCAATCGACAACATTCTGGGGTGCCGCGATAGTTTCCTGACACTTCCAGACCCGGATTTCTTCGATGGCTGCCGCATGCTGCATATAGCTCCCATTAGCCATGGCAGCGGTATGATGCTTTTGCCGGTTCTGTTCAGCGGTGGTTGCACGGTAACAATGAACGAGCCCAGTCTGGAGAACTGGTGCCGCTATATCCAGCAAGAGAAGATTTCTCACGCCTTCATCGTACCGACTCTGGCGTACCGCCTTTTGGAAATGCCCGAAGCACGAGAGTATGACCTATCCTCATTGCGCACGGTGTTGTATGGCGCGGCCCCCATGAGCCCGGCCAAGGCCAAGCTCCTGGTTGAGCGATTCGGTTCAATATTCACACAAGTGTACGGCTCCACGGAACATCTGGCGGCAACCCTCTGCCTGAGCAAGAAAGATCATATCGTGGACGCCGAGACTGAAGGCCGACTCGCGTCCGCGGGTCGACGCTCAACCGGGATCGAACTGTCGGTTTGCGATGATGACGGTAATCCAGTTCCTGTAGGCGAACTCGGCGAGTTCTATTTGCGATCGCGCTCAACCTGTCTTGGCTATGAAGGCAATCCAGAGAAGACGAAGGAGGAATTCGTCAACGGATACTGGAAGTCAGGGGATATCGGATATACGGACGAAAACGGATATTGCTACCTGGTTGATCGGAAGAAGGACATGATCATCACGGGTGGTTTCAATGTCTATGCGACTGAGGTTGAGGCCGCAGTCAACTCCCATCCTGGCGTTTTGATGTCAGCGGTTGTCGGTGTTCCCCACGAAGAATGGGGCGAGGCTGTACATGCGGAAGTCATCCTTAACGACTCTGTTGAGGTGGCCGAATCTGACCTGATTGCCTATGTAAAAGAGCAGATCGGATCTTTCAAAACACCAAAATCCGTGTTGTTCGTGGAGGAACTGCCTCTGAGCGTCGTTGGTAAGGTGTTGCGAAAGGATGTACGTAAGAAATACTGGGGCGGCCAGGTCCGCAGTATTGGCTGAAGCGTGTACAATCCTGTTCAAAAATTGGACAAACCGTCATGAACCGATAAAGCTTGTCATCGAAGACGGTCGTACAGGACAATCGATATTTGAACCACACATCATCAGGTAAGGCGCAACCAGAATTGAGTGAGACGCGGTCAGTCATTGCATCCTGGCTCATACAGATTGTGGCCATATTGGACGAATTTGACTTTTCCATTGATGTACCAGATCTACTGCGGCGTGCGGAAGTTGATCCTGATATTCTCCAGGACCCGAATGCCAGGGTGCGGTCTAGACGATTCAGTCGCTTCATTGAGCTCATCGTAGAGGCGACAGGTGATGAGACGATCGGGCTGAAGCTGGCCGAGCGAAATACGCCCGGCTCAATGCATGCGCTTGGGTATTCATTGTTCTCAAGCCGAACGCTGGAAACATTCTTCCACCGGTTTGATCGTTTTTTCAGGCTAATTTCTCATTCTGCTGAGACAAGGTCTGAAATCAGGAAGGGGTGCCTCATTCATTCCATTGAACTCAAGGAAGACGTGCCGCCGGTCCGCCAGGATGTTTTTTTGGCGACGGTGCTTCGCTTCGTCAGAATGGTTTACCGAGCGGACTATTCTCCTGTTTTGGTAAGAATGCGTCGTCCGAAACCTGGTAAGGTCGCGATGGATGAATTTGATGCCTTTTTCTGTTGTCCGATCGAATATGGTCACGACAGTCTAGAGCTGCATGTGGCCGAGAAGGACTATACGCGCGTGCTGCGCGGCGCGAATTCCGACATTGTTCGAAGGAATGACCAGATTGCGATGGAATACATTGCCCGGTTCGATGAACAACAAATTATTCCGCGGATCCGGGCGGCGATTGTCGAAATGCTACCGGATGGAGCTGTCTCCCTGGAGTCGGTTTCAAGAGAGCTAAATACAAGTAACCGAAGTCTTCAGCGCCAATTGCAGGATGAGGGCACAACCTTCAACACCGTGCTCGACGATGTTCGCCAGCATCTCGCTATCGGCTATTTGCGGACAGGTCGTCGGTCCATCAAGGAGATATCGTATCTGTTGGGATACAAGGACCCCAGCAATTTCTCCCGTGCGTTTCGCCGGTTAACGGGGCAGTCCCCGCAGGAATTCCTCGAGAATGAGCGCCAGCTGGACGATAGCTGACATCGCTAGAGCTCTGCATTGCCTTGGGAGGCTCGACTGACGACGCTTTGGCGCACGGTGACATGCGTCTGATGTTCAATAAGTTTTCTGGCCCGATAAAGTGAAGCCTCATCTGGAACGGGCCAAGTTTTGGAGCGAACGCGGCCCAATGCTTGGAATTGGACAATTGTCGTTTGAAACCCTGAAATTTGAGGCGGAAGATTCGTGTGCACGAATTACCCTGACGCGTCCGAGCAGCATGAATGCACTGTCCGCTCTAATGGTGAATGAACTTGCGCAATGTGTGAAAGATGTTGCCGAGCGCGATGAGATTCGAGTGCTGACTATCACTGGGAGCGGGCGCGCCTTTTGCTGCGGTGCTGACCTGAAGGGCGTTTTGGGGGAAGTTCAGGCTGGTGACAATACCGGGTTTCTTGGCTTCCTTCGCGACATTCAGAACGTGTTTTTGGCTATTCGTGCTTTGCCGAAGCCGACAATTGCAGCGCTCAATGGATTGACTTTGGCCGGCGGACTGGAGCTAGCCATGACCTGCGATGTCGTGATGGCGGCGCGCAGTGCGCGGCTGGGCGACGCCCATTCCAATTTTGGTGTTCTGCCGGGCGGCGGGGGATCTCTCTTGCCGAGGTATGTTGGCGAAAAGAAAGCGAATTATCTCCTATTCTCCGGCGATCATTGGTCGGCGGAAGCGTTTCGTGAAGCCGGATTTGTAAGCCAAGTTGTTGAGGATGACGACTTGTCATCGGTTGCAGAGGCGCTTGCTGCAAAGCTGGCGGAGAAAAGCCCGCTTGTACTTCAGCGTATGAAGGAGATGGTTGCCGGAAGCGCACACTTGTCCGCGCGCGAAGCCATCGCGTTGGAAATGCGCCATCTCGAAGCGCATGCAAAATCCGCTGACTTCCTCGAAGGGCTTTCAGCCTTCAGTGAGAAACGAACACCGAAATATTCAGGCCAGTAGCGGCCATCTGTAGATGGGGAGAGAGTCTTGTCGGATAGTAAGATTTATATTGTAGGCGTCGGCATGACGCATTTCGGGCGGCATCTGGAAGCAAGTATTTCTGAATTGCTGGACACCGCCATTTTGCGTGCGGCGGATGATGCAGGCTGCACCAAGGCCGCCGTGGAGGCAGTTTACCATTCCAGTGCGACCCAAGGGTTCTTGCAGGGACAAACCTTTGTTCCTGGCCAGGTTGCGCTCAGCAAGATCGGGCTGACAGGTATTCCCGCATTCAATATTGAAAACGCCTGTGCGTCCAGTTCATCCTCCTTTCACCTTGCTGTTCAGGCGCTTAAGGCTGGTATGCAGGACGTTGTCCTGGCGGCGGGTGTCGAGAAAATGAACGTGCCTGACAAGGCGAGGATGTTCGCTGTGTTCGATGGCGGTTGGGATGTTGAGACACCTGAGGAGAATGCCAAAAGGCTTCTCCAGTTGGGCGAAGGTGTTGCCGAACCGGAGGGATCGGAATCTGAACGCCCTTATAGCGTATTCATGAAAATCTACGCAGCGTTCGGCCGGAACCATATGAAGCGCTATGGCACGACTCAGCGCCAGATTGCTGCGATAGCCGCGAAAAATCATCAGCATTCAGAGCACAATGAGTATTCGCAATACCGTCAGCCTTACACGATTGATGAAATTCTTTCAGCACCTCCCATCACTTACCCTTTGACGCTGCCAATGTGCTCACCGATCTCGGATGGTGCTGCAGCGGTCATCCTTTGCAATGAGGAAGGCTTGAGGAAGATTGGTGCCACTACGTCACGAGCCGTCCAGGTTATGGCCAGCGCCGTTGCAAGTGGAAACCCCGCGCGCAGCGCCGATGCACCGGAACGCCATGTTGCGCGAATTGCCGCTGAGAGGGCGTATGAAATGGCCTGCCTTTCACCAGAAGACATGGACGTTGCCGAGGTGCACGATGCAACCGCGATTGGTGAGTTGATGCACGCCGAGAACTTGATGTTAGTTCCGATCGGTGAAGCAGGCCCGGCAGCGGAACGCGGGGACTTCACGATTGGCGGCTCAATCCCGATCAATCCGTCTGGCGGGCTGGAGTCCAAGGGCCACCCCATCGGCGCAACCGGGCTGGGGCAAATTCATGAGCTTGTCACCCAATTACGCGGCGAAGCTGGAAAGCGCCAGGTTGATGGTGCCCGACACGCTATCCACGAAAACAGCGGCGGCCTAATTGGCATTGAGGAGGGTGTTGCTGTGGTCAACATTTTCAAGAGGGCAAATGCATGATTGGGGGATTAGATATTTTCTTTGACAAGGCTGAGCTCGCCGCAATCGAAAGCCTGCGTCGCTATCTTGATGAGCAGCTGGAGCCGGAACTGGCTGCGCATGGGGAAGACTTCGTTCCAAAGGACAAAATGCAAAGCTGGACGCAAAAGCTGGCAGAATTTGGTCTCGTCAACGCCCCACAGCCGGAATCTGCCGGCGGGCTGGGGTTGTCCTGGAAGCTGCACGTTCAACTAATTGAAGAGCTTGCCTATAGTTCGGGAGACTTGGCGATAGCCGCACTTGTTAATGGCAGCGCAGCGTCGATGCTGGTCAAACTCGCGCCGGAGCACATCAAGACACGTTACCTGCCTAGATTGTTGGCGGGGGAACTTTTTGCGTCTGTCGGCATTTCCGAGCCGGATGTCGGTTCGGATGTCGCGGCGGCGAAAACCAGGGCTGTGCGAGATGGTGACCATTGGGTGATTTCTGGTGAGAAAACATGGATCACCAATGGTGAGTACTCAGATTTTTTCATCTGCACCTGCCGAACTGGCGAGAACGAACTGACCCATATCCTGCTCGATCGCAATGAGCATCCTTATGAAGTCCGCGGTATTCCAAAGATCGCGCTCAATCGACAATCAACATCACAGGTTTTTCTCGATGATGTGCGCGTTCCGGTCGAGAATACTATCGGTGAAATAGGCTCGGGTCTGAAGAACACGCTCACCCTGTTCGAACGCGCGCGAGTTCACGTCGGGTCGTGGGGCTATGGCATGGCGCGGCGCGCGCTTGATGAGTCAATAAATTATGCAATCGACCGTTCGCAGCATGGCAAACCAATTGCCGGCCACCAGCTCATTGCAGAAAAGTTAGCTGTAATGGCCACAGAGATCGATGCGGCGCGCCTGTTGTCTTTGCGCGCAGCGGGCATGATTGACGCCGGACAGCGCTGCGACAAGGAGTGCGCAATGGCAAAATGGTACGGTACCGAAATCGCTGTCAGTGCAACGCGCCAGGCAGTACAGATTCACGGCGGTAATGGCGTCACGAAGGAGTTCATTGTCGAGCGCCTCGCCCGCGAAGCGATGATCGCACCCATTCCGGATGGAACGACGGAGATCCAGAAACTCCTTATCGGGCGGAGCCTGACGGGCGTCTCGGCGTTCAGGTGACGTCCCGTGTCTAAAGGACCTCTGCAGGGCATTCGGATTGTCGAAATCGAGGGCATTGGGCCGGCGCCCTTTTGTGGCATGCATCTGGCCGATCTGGGCGCGGATGTCGTTCTCATAGAGCGAAAGACCAAGGGCTCCGATCCGGGATCGACTTTGCCTGTCGGCATTCTGAAAAGAGGCAAGCGCTCGATCGCTCTGGACCTGAAAGACTCTGAAGACCGCGCGGTCGCGCTGGATCTGATTGCGACGGCGGACGCCCTGATCGAGGGCATGCGGCCGGGAGTGATGGAACGCCTGGGCCTTGGTCCGGAAGTTTGTCTGGGGCGGAACCCACAGCTTGTCTTTGGTCGCATGACGGGCTGGGGGCAGGCGGGACCGCTCGCCCAGGCGGCTGGACATGATATCAATTATGTATCCGTCAGTTCAGCTGCCTGGTTTGCAAGCCCAACTGGAACGCGATCACTGCCGCCACCAGGCTTGATCGGGGACATTGGCGGCGGTGCGAACTATCTGACGATTGGCATTCTCGCGGGCATTCTAAAGGCCAGGGCCACCGGTGAGGGCGATGTGATTGATGCAGCGATTGTCGATGGGTCGGCGCATATGATGAACCTCATCTTCGATTTGCTGCCCAGCGGCATGATGCAAGCCGAGCGCGGGCGCGGCTTTCTGGATGATTCCCCTTGGTACAGTTCCTATCGCTGTGCAGACGGGCGTGACATCACGCTTGGCGCGCTAGAACCGAAATTTTACGCAGAACTTCTACAGCGCCTCGGTCTTGCAGGCGATCCCGACTTCGAAGACCAGTATGATCGTGATAGCTGGTCGAAGCAGTCAGAGAAGTTTCGTGCTCTTTTCGCAACCGAACCATCTGCATACTGGCAAGACTTACTAGAGGGGACCGATGCATGCTTTGGCCTTGTGGAAAGTCCGATCAGTGCACCTTTGCACCCTCATAATCTGGCGCGCGGAATCTTTGAAAACAGCCAGGGTTATGTTCAGGCTGTTCCGGCCCCGCGTTTCCAATCGAACGTGCAGGCAATCCCCGGTCCAGCACCTGAGCATGGTCAGCACCAGCAAGAGCTGCTCAAGGAGTTGAAAACCCGCAACTAGATCCGTTGCAAGTAGGTGTCCCAGGCTTTGTCGCTGGCACAAAATGACGGAACATTGGCGTTGCGCGGGGCTTGAGAAACTTCGCCGTTCCAGTGCAATCTTGCTTGGTATGAGAAAAAATCCAGAACCTCATCCACTGGGGTGTCCGGGAGGACAAAATGAACGGCAAAAAAATGCCCGCTACAGCGCTGAAAGTCATTCTGACGGGCGCTACGATCGGTCTTCTGGCTGCCTGTGGAGGGGCGGTCGACTCTGGCGACGCTTCCACACAAGCCTCCCAGGGGATCAATGAGGAACGTTTGCTCAATGCCGCAGGCGAACCACATAACTGGCTTACTCATGGTGGCACGTTTTCAGAAACGCGGTTTAGCGCGCTTGACGCCATTAATCTGGAAACAATCGACCAGCTGGATCTTGCCTGGGCGGCACCGCTTGGCAGCTATCGTGGCGTAGAGGCAACCCCGATCATTGTTGATGGTGTCATGTACACTACGGGTTCGTGGAGCGAAGTGCTGGCGCTTAATGCTGCCACAGGAGAAATTCTTTGGCGCTACGATCCGGAGGTTCCCCGATCAAAGGGCGCACATGCTTGTTGCGATGTCGTCAATCGCGGCGTGGCTGTCTATAACGACAAGGTCATATTCGGGTCGCTGGATGGTCGTCTGATCGCTCTTGATTCAAAGTCAGGCGAACAGATCTGGGAGACCCGTACTGTACCGCTCGAAGAACCCTATACGATCACAGGGGCGCCTCGCATTGTGAAAGGCAAGGTCATCATCGGAAATGGCGGTGGTGAGTTCGGCGTTCGCGGATTTGTTGCAGCGTATGATGCTGAAACAGGTGAACAGGCCTGGAAGTTCTACACTGTGCCGGGAAATCCGGATGATGGATTCGAAAACGAAGCCATCGAGATGGCTGCTGAGACCTGGACAGGCGAATGGTGGAAGCTGGGCGGTGGCGGGACTGTCTGGGACAGCATGGCATTCGATCCTGAACTGGACCTCCTCTATATCGGCGTTGGAAACGGCTCGCCCTGGAATCAGAAAGTACGAAGCCCGGACGGCGGCGACAATCTGTTCCTGTCATCAATCGTCGCGTTACGTCCAGACACAGGAGAATATGTCTGGCACTATCAGACGACGCCGGGCGAAACTTGGGACTACACAGCTACGCAGAATATCATTCTAGCTGATCTTGAGATCGAGGGAGAGCTTCGTCAGGTGCTGATGCAAGCGCCGAAAAACGGCTTCTTTTATGTCATCGACCGAATAAGCGGCGAACTTATTTCCGCAGAGCCATTTGTTCCCATTAACTGGGCCACACATATCGATATGGAGACCGGGCGTCCTGTTGAAAACCCCGAGGCGCGCTATCTGTCTGGTGGACCTGCGCTCGTCAAACCCAGCCCATTTGGTGCCCACAACTGGCACCCCATGTCATTCAATCCGGAAACAGGGCTGGTATATATTCCCGCACAAGATGTTCCTTTCCTCTATTCCGATCAGATCGAGGGCGAGATTGCCCGCTTTGACCGAGACGCATTCAATATCGGTGTCAGCCTGACAGACGCATTACCGGAAACAGAAGAAGCACGTCGCACACTTCTGCGCCAACTTGTCCAAGCACATCTTGCTGCCTGGGATCCGGTAGCTCAGAAAGAAGTCTGGCGTGTTCAGCATGAGCGAATGTGGAATGGAGGTACGCTGACAACGTCTGGAGATCTGGTATTCCAAGGCACGACGAGCGGCGTTTTCAATGCTTACAACGCCAAAACAGGCGAAGAACTGTGGTCGTATCCGGTTGGTGTCGCAATGGTCGGTGGACCTGTGGCGTATGAGGTCAATGGCGAGCAGTATGTTGCTGTATCAGCTGGTTGGGGCAGTGGTGCCAATTTGCTCGCCGGCTTCTATGTCGGGCAGACAGGAGGCCCGGTTGAAGGCCATGTACTTGCCTTCAAACTTGGCGGAGAGGGCGAGCTAAACGTCGCCGCGCTTCCGCAGAAGGCAACGCCTGAGCCAGCGCGACAGCCGCATTCGGCTGAAGCGGTTGTACGGGGCACAGACCTCTACGGTCGATTCTGCGGTGTCTGCCATGGCGGCGCGGCCATTTCGTCCGGAACGCTCCCCGATCTGAGGCAGTCAGCGACTCTCGGGATAGACACTTTTGATGCTTTCCTCCTTCAAGGGGCCGGCGAAGCGATTGGCATGCCCAACTTCGCCGGCCGCCTAAGCCAACAGGAAGTCGATGATATTGAGGATTTCATCCTCTCTCGAGCCTGGATGGCGTTTCAAGACGAGCAACAGTCGACGTCTCAAGCTGAATAGTATTCTGACAATTCGCTAAACCAGTACAAATCTGTCACTCTGGGAGACAACAAATGAAACCTCATATCGCTGCTGCTGCAGTCGCAATCGTAGCCGTGCTTGGTGCATGCTCCACTATCCCAGTCTTTGATGCGTCGGGTCCGGAGTTTCCTCCAATGAACCCAAATCTGGTGGACAGCGAGCTTGCCACCACGCATTTTAATCCGGCTCAACAGGATTCCCTTCCGTTTGCTGGGCCGGTCGGTATTCACGAGATTGATGATGAGGGTATTCAAAGGGTCCCGGCAGGGTTGGTGAACCTCACGCTTATGCAATTACCAACTTATCCTTCAGGTGAGCAGGTGGCCATCTCCGCCAACAATAATCGTATCTCCAAAATCCTGATTAGCGATGGCAAGTTTCAACTGATCAATGCTCTGCCTGTGGAAGGTCAACCCTTCATGTCTGTCGAGGATGCTGAACGTATCGCCGTCGAAATGGATAGTACGGCCTCAGAAGCTGAACTGCTTGGCTATCTCAATCGGAACTATCCACGTTATGTTGAGCGGGTCGTCGCCAGAGCAGCAATCTATAATGTCGTCGACCGCAATGGTGACTTCTACACTGTCGTCAACAACGATGTCGTCGTTTATGGTGATGCCGAACCCGGCAATCCGCTGTCACCACTGGTGGAAAAGCGCCGCTTTCAGCTGCCGCGCGAATATTTCAATCCAACACTGGAAGACCCTGATGCTGTGTTCGGATTGAATCTGACTTATGATGGCATGCTGGCGCTGGTGACGATGGGCGGCGTTGTCGTCATCGTAGACCGAAATTTTGAACAGGCACCGATCATTCATGAGTTGGCTGACGATGAGCAGGTTACGAACTCGATCGCCATTGATGAGGGTGGTGGCATTTATGTTCTCTCAAATAGGAGGCTCCATAAACTGGTTTGGGACGGGGAAACACTTCACTCTAGAGGGTATGGCGCGTGGTCATCAGAATACGATTCCTTCACCGGCAAACTTGGCGGCGTGAGTCTCGGCAACGGATCAGGCTCTACGCCCTCACTTATGGGCTTCGGAGACGAGGAAGACAAACTTGTTGTCATCACGGACGGAGAGTTGATTATGAATGTCGTCGCCTTCTGGCGCGACGATATTCCAGAGGATTTCGTCCAGAAGCCAGGGACCAAATCGCGTCGAATTGCCGACCAGATTCAGGTTAGTTTCGGAAAGTCTGACCTTGAGCGCGCCCAGTCTGAGCAATCCGTTGCGGTATATGGCTACGGTGCCTTGGTGGTAAACAACACATTGCCATCGCCATTGCCAACAATGCTGGAGAATGTTGTCATGTCTGGTAGACTACGCAAAGGACCGACGGGTGCTGAAAAGTTTGAATGGGACGTTGAAGCTGACCGCTGGGTGCGTGCCTGGGCAAATCCCACTGTATCGAGCCCATCAACCGTCCCCATGATTTCTGGCGGCGCCCAACAGGTCTATGTCAATGGTTTCGTAGACGGAAAATGGGAGGTCACAGGTCTTGATTGGGAGACGGGTGAAGCCGTTACACGGCTTCGCCTTGGTGATAGCCACATTTACAATGGCGCTTACTCTGTCATTCACCTCCTGCCGGGCGGCGATATCGTTCTTGGAGGATTGCTGGGCATGATGCGGATATCGGTCGAGCGCTAGGTGTTGACTTTAGTATGATGTGTTGAGTTTCGGCGCTCTGTGCATTGTAGTTAGCGGTGAAATCTAGTTCTATAGATCAAGCTTGATTTGGCAGGGAGTACAATCCGCGTTAACTATGGCTATCGGTGCCGGTGAGCGGCGTCGAACTCAAGCGGTCTACAAAACTGTGGACCAAAATCAGACCGAGCTGAGGACCAAGAATCGATTACACTTCCCGTAAGTGATTGAAAAATATGGATAAAAAATATGGAATGTGGCACGTCACTCGCGCCGAACTTTATCCGCCAGCTCGCTATTTGCGTTTGTCGGAGACGTTCGACGTTAGAACGTGTCGAGGTTTGAATTCGCAGACTTTTGCAGGATGCAGTATTCGACGCTCGAAATGGGGTTCACTATCGCGTATTGGCCAAGGCAAGAGCCACAATTGAATCCGCACTAAGGTGCGTATATCGCTTGAGCATCTTCCAGTCTTTGTGGCCCGTCACCAAGGCAACTTCCTGAATTTTCAACCCTGCCTCGAAGAGCCTGCTTGTGCCTTCGTGGCGTAGGTCGTGGAAGTGCAGGTCCTCGATATCGAGGTCGGTGCATGCGCGTCTGAAGGCGGTTCCGATTGAGCGTGGGTTGTGGGGGAATACGCGGCCGGTGCTGTCGCTGGTCCGGCGTTGTTCGTTGATGAGCTCCCAGGCGTCATAGCCCGTGAGATCTACAAGCGGCACTTTCTGATGATTGCCATCTTTTTGTCTGGGGTCCTTCCGATCACGGACCGTAACGATGCGCCGCCTCATATCGACATCATCCCACTGGATTGAGCAGATTTCTGATTGGCGCATGGCCGTCGCAATTGCGAAGCGCACGATCCGGCTCATCGGAGCACGATATCGCTCGTTAGCGTCGAAGAACTCGAACAAGTCATCGAGCTCTTCTTGCGAAGGTCGGCGGTCCCGTTCCCTGCTTTTTCCGATCAGGCCGAGCCTATTGAGCGCAACGCGCGCGAGGTTGATTTCCTCGACCGGTGTATGGACGCCGTGCACAGCTTTGGCATGCAGCAGGATCGTCTTCAGATAGGATATGTCCATCGCGATGGTTGGAGGCCCGGCGCCTTCGTGAGATCGCTGACGTCCAAATTCGACAACGGTTTCGCGGTCAATCTGATCGATGCGCATGTGGCCGATATCGAGTTTCAGCTTGGTGAGCGAGTATGACTTGGATCGGCGCAAAGGCTTGCGGGATTCGTGCATGTCCGCGATGTGGAGATCGACGAGATCAGAAAGTGTGTTGAGATGTTTGGGACGGGCTTTGGAGACACTTTCGCCGCGGTCGATACGGCGCTCCATATCCACAGCCCATCCGTCAGCGTCGCGGCGACGCTTGAAGCTCTTCGAGACATACCGCCCGTTTCGCCGCACCTGGGCCCGCCAGCTTCCGGAGGGAAGTTTTACAATCGTCGCCATTTCGTGTGCGCTCCGTGTGCACAGACAGATCAAAACCGGTACAAGCGTGTGCAAATTGGTCCAAAAAAGTGCACACGTTCTTGTTTTAGCCCTTTGAAACTACTGAAAAAATGCAAATAAATCAAGCCTATAGATTTTCTGTTGCCCCTATGATGGACTGGACGGACAGGCATTGCCGCATGTTTCATCGGTGCTTGTCGAAGCGTGCGCTGCTCTGGTCAGAAATGGTGACCGCAGATGCGGTAATTCACGGCGATCGGGAGCGCTTGATTGGCTACTCGGAGGCAGAGCACCCGATCGTCCTGCAGCTCGGGGGAAATGAATCCGTCAAGCTCGCCGAGGCCGCTGCGATTGCAGAACAGTCCGGCTATGACGAGGTGAACATAAACTGCGGATGTCCATCAGACCGGGTTCAGTCTGGGGCATTCGGCGCATGCCTGATGGCTCGGCCGCAGGAAGTCGCCGATTGTGTAAGCGCGATGCGGGCTCGCGTGTCCATTCCAGTCACAGTGAAATGTCGCATCGCGATTGACGATCTGCCAGCGGAAGAAACCCTGTTTGGCTTCGTCGAAACCGTAAGCGCCGCAGGGTGTGATGTGTTTACGGTGCATGCGCGCAAAGCCTGGCTGAAAGGGCTCAGCCCGAAAGAGAACCGGGATATTCCGCCGCTCGACTACGGACTTGTCGCGCGGCTGAAGGCTGCCCGGCCCGACCTGACCATTGTTCTGAACGGCGGCATCACGACCCTTGAAGATTGCCTAGAGCATCTGGATACGTTCGATGGCGTTATGCTCGGGCGCGCGGCCTATCAGACGCCCGCCTTGCTCGGAGAGATCGACGCAGCCCTGTTTGGCGAAGGGGCAGCGGTATCGCCTTTCGAGGCAATCGAAGCATATCGGCCTTATATGGCGGATCGCTTGGCAGAAGGTATGGGACTGCATGGTATGACGCGGCACATGCTGGGCCTGTTCAACGGCCGCCCCGGTGCGCGTCAGTGGCGTCGTACCCTGTCTGAAAAAGCGGTGCGAAAGGGCGCGGGCCTTGAGGTTCTGGACGAAGCGCTCAGCGCTGTGATGCACGACGCCTGATGTAAAGGCGTTTCAACTTTTCGGAATTTCGTTCTTTATTTGTTCGTAGAGTTCTGTTAACCATTTCACCCAGGTTGAAGGGGTTGGACATGGTTTGCAGGGTCACGACATTTGCGTTTGAGGGCGTTGAGGCGCAACCCGTCGACGTGCAGGTGCAAATGACGGGCGGGCAACCCGCATTTCATATTGTCGGACTTCCGGACAAGGCCGTTGGCGAAAGCCGCGAACGTGTCAGGGCTGCTTTCGCGTCTCTTGGCCTCGCATTGCCGCCAAAGCGTGTCATTGTGAACCTTGCGCCAGCGGACTTGCCCAAGGAAGGCAGCCACTACGATCTGGCAATTGCGTTGGCAATTCTCGCCATGATGGGCGTGGTCCCGCCAGATCAGCTCGAATCCTATGCAGCGATCGGCGAGTTGTCTCTCGACGGCTCATTGGGGGAGACATTAGGTGTATTGCCTGCGGCTATGGCAGCAGAGGCAATGGATCTCCAGCTAATCTGCCCACAGATTTGTGGCGCAGAGGCGGCTTGGGCGGGCGGCAGCGTTGTCGGGGCAACCGGCCTCATCGCATTGATCAATCACTTTACGGGCCGCGCAGTAATTTCCCCGCCTCAGCCGGGGGAGCTTGCCACACCGCCTGCGGGGCCAGACCTGCGGGATGTCAAAGGCCAGGAGGGTGCCAAGCGCGCGCTCGAAATTGCCGCTGCCGGCGGGCATAATCTCCTGTTCTGCGGGCCGCCGGGCTCAGGTAAATCCATGTTGGCGCAGCGCTTGCCGGGGATATTGCCTCCACTGTCTGCTCGGGAATTGCTGGAAGTCTCCCAGATACAATCCATAGCCGGATTGCTGGAACGAGGGCGACTGTCGCGTCGTCGGCCCTTTCGGGCACCACACCATTCTGCGTCAATGGCGGCGCTGGTCGGCGGCGGCATAAAGGCCCGGCCGGGTGAAGTATCCTTGGCGCATCATGGCGTCTTGTTCCTGGACGAGTTGCCGGAATTCACGGCCACTGTTCTCGACAGTCTCCGTCAACCTTTGGAGGCGGGCGAAGCCGTCGTGTCGCGTGCCAACCGGCATGTGCGCTATCCAGCCCGGTTTCAACTGATCGCCGCCATGAATCCCTGTCGTTGCGGGGGAGGACCGGGCGCGGCCGCATGCAGGCGCGGCCCGCGTTGTGCGCAGCAATATCAGGCGCGATTGTCCGGCCCGTTTCTTGACCGGATTGATCTTTACTACGACACGCCACCCGTGACAGCGGTGGACTTGGCTTTGCCGCCGCCGGCAGAAGGCTCTGCTGAAGTGAGGGAGCGTGTTGCCCGCGCGCGCGATATTCAGACCGAGCGATTGGCGCATATGGCAAGCGATACGTGCCGGCCTGTAAACGCTGACACGCCGCTGCCGGAATTGGAGAAATCGGCTGCCCCCGATGAGGCGGGTGCGGCCTTGTTGTCAGATGCAGCCGCCAGGCTTCAATTGACGGCACGGGGCTATAGCCGCGTCCTCAAGGTGGCGCGCACGATTGCTGATCTGGAAGGAGCAGAAGGCGTCCGCCGTATCCATATCGCGGAGGCGTTATCCTATCGGCATCGCCCGGCTAGAGGGCCGGAAGCATCAACAATCCCGGCGCAAGACGGGCTCGTCGGTTAAACGAATGCTAAAGGCTTTGCCTTATGGGGAGGGGCATGACGGACGCATCAAAATCCCCCGAACAGGTCGGTAAGCCGGAAGACACATTCCTCGCTACGGCCAGCCATGAGATACGCACGCCGCTGAACGGCATTCTCGGAACTGTATCCCTGCTCCTGGAAACGGAGCTTGCGCCAGCTCAAAGAGAGTATGCTGAAGCTATCCGTATGAGCGGCGCGCGGCTTCTCGATCTTCTCAACAATGTGCTTGATTATGCCCGTCTGGATGCGTCAGCGGTTGATCTGGAAGTCGAAAATTTCTGCCCCGTCCGCCTTGGCCGCGAAGTGATTGAGCTGCTCAGTCCTCGCGCCCACGCCGCCGGACTTGATCTTGCTGTCAGGGCGAATCCTCTGCCGATGCCGACCTATTCCGGGGATGCCGGTCGTATACGGCAGATCCTGTTCAATCTGGTGGGGAATGCTCTGAAATTCACCCAGCAAGGGGCGGTTCTGCTGGATGTGATCGCCCTTGAAGAGGGGTTGAAATTCCGGATCATTGATACCGGCCCGGGCATTGCCGAAGCAGATCGCAAGAACTTGTTCAGCGCGTTCACGCAGTCCACCACGCGCGATGCGTTCAATGATGGCGGCGTCGGCCTGGGGCTCGCCATTGTCAAACGATTGACAGATTTGCTTGGAGGCAAGGTCGAGATTTCGGGCGCGCCAGGACTGGGCACGTCTTTTGATGTGTTTCTGCCGCTTGCCAAAGCAGACATGGCGCCAACCCATGATCTTCCGAAACTGGAAATGACTGTCGGACTGGTTGGGTTGCCTGCTGCCTCGACCCTCGCCGCCGCGGCCGCGCTGCACGGGGCGTCCGTGCGAACTGTCTTGATCAATCCGTCCAATCCCGATGTCCCAGCCAATGTCGATGTATTGCTCATCGGTGCAGACTTGCGCGAAATGCTTGTCCGCAGTTTTGCGAGTCAGAAGCCATCTCTGGTCGTTTTGCGACCGGAGGATCGCGGCGCAATTGATCGCTTCCGTAGTCTCGGATGTGCCGGTTGGCTGGTTCGCCCGCTTCGCGCGTCATCAATTGCGGAGCGCGTCTTTGTCGTGAGGTCGGGAGAGCTGGCGCCGGACGAGCCGGAACAGAAAACCGGCGCAGGTCATGTTCTGATTGCAGATGACAATCCGGTAAACGCCTTGATCGCACGTCGTGCCTTGGAATCGGCCGGTTTTAGCGTCACTGTGGCCTCCACCGGAAGCGAAGCCGTGGAGACTGTCGCCCAGATGACCCCTGACCTCGTCCTGATGGATTTGCGCATGCCTGTTATGGATGGCTTTGAAGCCATGCGGCGTATCCGCGAGCACGGCGGTCGCATGCCCATCATTGCAGTGTCCGCCGAAATGAACCCGAATATTGAACGCGAAGCCAAGGCGGTCGGCGCAGACGGGGTTGCTGCCAAGCCATTGGATGCTGAAGCCTTGCGGACACTTGCCATCAACTGGACGATCGGCGCCGCCCGGCGCGAAGGCGCCGCATGAGCGATACATCGGCGCCAACGCCGCCCGCGGTGAAAGAGCCCTCACGCGCTGTTCGCGCCTTCAAGGCGTTGAAGGATCGCCGTATGGCGGCGATGCTGATCCTCTCATTCGCGGCAAGTATTCCCTATGGCGCGGTTGTCGGGGTTCTCTCCGCCTGGCTGACGCAGGAAGGAATCGATACGGACACAATCGGCGTTCTGGCGCTGGTCTCGCTCGGCTATTCGTTCAAGTATTTGTGGGCCCCCATGTTTGGCCGTGCCCGGAATGTACCTTTCTTGCGTATTGGGGGGCGGCGATCCTGGCTGGTCCTGTGCCAGTCGGTGATAGCGCTGCTCCTGATCGTTCTGGCCTTCAGCAATCCGCCCGAGAACATAGGCCTCGTCGCGCTGATCTGTTTCGTGATCACCATAATTGGGCCGACGCACGATTTGATCCTCGATGCGTGGCGGATCGAGGTGGCGCGATCCGAAGAAGACAAGGATCTGATGTCGGCGCTGTATCAGTTCGGTTACAAATCAGGCGGATTCATATCCGGTTTCCTCGCCCTGTTGGTCGCTGCGCGCGTTGGATGGACCGTTTCCTACGTCATGATGGCGGTCTTCATTGCCTTCACTGTCCTGGGCAGTCTGCTTGCGCCGGAGCCGGAATCTTCTTCAAAGCCAGATACGAGCCGGATGAGCTTCCTGCCGTCACTGCGAAGGAGAGTGACGCTGCCTGCCGTCGTCGTCGTATCGCTCAGTTGGGTGGTCGGCTTCACCTTGATCGGTATCTTTGTCGTGAGAAAGCTGGCGCTTGGCGCTGATATTTCATCACGTGTTTTCGTGTCAGAGCAGGGGCCTATCATTGTCTTGCTGACGGTTGTGCTACCGGCCGTCGTGGCGGCGCTGCTTGTATTCACGCAGAAGGCCGTTGCAACAGAAGCGCCGCTATTTGTTGCGGGGCAGACACGTGGGGACAAGCTGCTCTCCACCCTGTTTCGGGCGATCTTTGATCCGTTGATGGAACTGATTTCCCGGCTCGGCTGGTGGACAATTCTCGTGCTGGCTCTTGCGCTGACCTACCGGTTCACGGATGCCGTCTGGGGATCGTTCGCCTATCCCTTCTATCTGCGCACTGATCTCGATGCCCTCGGCCACACGCTGGATGATGTTGCGATTGCGTCCAAATTCTTCGGTGTCGTCGCCACAATTCTCGGGTCGCTGATTGGCGCGACGTTGATCGCTGTGCTGGGCCGGATGCCTGTCTTTTTCGTTGGCGGCATCGTCGCGGCGGTTACCAATCTGCTTTACGCAGACCTTGCCGCTGGCGCGGCGGCGGTTGATGGCTTCCTCGCGTTCACGCATCTCGATGCGCCGCTGATTGCTTTTGCCGAATGGGCCGCGAAATTGCAGCCGGAGGAGGTGATGATTGCGTCAGACCAAGGCCAGCGCATGGCGCGCCTGATGGTGACGATCTTTGCTGAAAACATCGCGGGCGGGTTCGCGCTTGTGGCGATGACGGCATACCTGACGTCCGTGGTGAACCCGCGTTTCGCTGCGGTTCAATATGCCCTGCTAGCGTCCCTGACGATGCTGATCGGCACGCTCGGGCGGCCATGGCTTGGCGAAATGATCGAGCAGAACGGCTTTTATGACGTGTTCATCATCACCTTCTGGCTAGGGGGTGTTGCGGTTGCGCTGAGTGCCCTAGAATGGGCCCGTCAGGCCTATCTGAAACGGTAGGACATTGCCCCGCTTTTTTATGCGGGTCCGAACCGGGAGATTTGTGATGCGGTCAGCTGTTTTCGCGGTCATTTTGCCGATCCTTGCTACAGGGTGCGCTACGTATTCTGAGCCATCGTCTCATCTGAGCGGCGCAGCTGAAGCGCAGGAGGCCGCCGCAATAACTGCCGTGCTGCAGGCGCAGGACGAGGCCTGGAATCGCGGGGATATCCCGGCATTCATGGCGGGCTATTGGAAATCGCCGAATTTGCGCTTCGCTTCAGGTGGCAACGTCGCGCGGGGGTGGGATGCGACGCTGGAGCGATACGAAAAGCGGTATGACACGCCCGAAAAGATGGGCCAATTGATCACCTCGGACTATGAGATCGAGCTGCTTTCCCCTGATGCGGCCATCGCGCATGGCCGCTGGATGCTGGAGGTAGACGGCGACAACCCGTCCGGTCTCTACACGCTGGTCATGCGCAAGATCGCTGGTGAATGGGTCATCGTGTCGGACACGACAACGTCAGCCGACTAGGGGCGATCCACATCCGATGACTTGGCATGCCGGGCAGTTGCGGGCAGAACGCGTTGTGGCCTATCGACCGGAGGGGAACGGCACAGACCATGAAACGCGCAACGCTCGATTTCGACACGCATAATTCTGCTCTGGAAGCCATGGTTGAGAAGCCGTGGTTCCGACATTCGATCATCGCATTGATTATCATCAATGCTGTGATCCTGGGTATTCTTACCTATCGCGCGAGTTTGCCGTCCGGTCTGGTGCGGTCGCTGGATGTCATCGACCAGTCCATCACATACATATTTGCTGTCGAAATCCTGTTGAAGCTGATCGTCTATCGGATGCAGTTCTTCAAGCGTGGTTGGAACTGGTTCGATTTCATCGTGATCGGCGTATCGCTGGTGCCAGGCAGTGCCGCATTTGGTGTGCTGCGGGCACTCCGTGTGCTGCGCGTGCTGCGTCTCCTGCACATTGTCCCAATGATGCGGCGGATCACGGAAGCGCTGATGAAGGCGCTTCCGGGTATGGGCGCGATTTTCGCCGTGCTTGCACTGATCACTTATGTCGCCGCAGTCATGGCTACCAACATGTTCGGCAATACGGACAATGAGGAAGTCACGGAGCTGTTCGGAGATTTGCCGCGCTCTGCCTATTCGCTGTTCCAGGTCATGACGATGGATGGTTGGCGTTTCGAAGTGGTTCAGAAAGTTATTGACGATGGCAATCCATACGCCTGGCTTTTCTTCCTGATCTTCATCTTCATTGCCAGCTTCGCCATCCTGAACCTCTTCATCGCGCTCATCGTGGATTCGCTGGCAGCAGAGCAGCAGGCCATCATTGAGGAGGGACTCGACGAGATTGAGGAGGAGCTGGAAGGCGAGCTGATGACGGCGGAGAAGGGGCGTGTTGCCGTGTTGAGCGCGATCCAGGATATGCGGTCAGAGATTGCCGCGTTGCGGGCAGTGGTCGAGTCTCAAAGGAAGTAGTCGACCGTAATAAAAGGCCCGCCAGAAGAGTTTCAGGCGGGCCAGATTTCTAGCGCTTGAGTACAGACCTAGCTGCTCGGCAGCAATACTTTGTCGATGACGTGGATCACACCATTCGAGGCCATGATGTCTGCTTTCACGACGGTCGCGTCGTTCACCATCACACCATTTGTGCCGTCAATCGCGACTTCGCCATTCAGCGTGTCGACGGTGAGTGTCTGTCCGGCGAGTTGATCTGACGTCACTTTGCTGCCGGCGATAACGTGCAGCTTCAGGATCCCGGCGAGTTGGTCCTTGTTTTCCGGCAGCAGCAGAGTTTCGACCGTGCCGTCAGGCAGTGCAGCGAAGGCCTCGTCGGTTGGCGCAAAAACGGTTAGCGGGCCATCACCTTTCAGGGCGTCAACCAGGCCGGCAGCGGTGGCGGCCGCCAGAAGCGTCTCGAACTGTCCAGCTTCTGCTGCGGTGTCGACAATGTCCATCTTGGTCCATTCGCCTTTGACCAGTTCGGCTTCAACCTGATGGGCAGTCTTTTGCTTCGTGTATTGGCAGGTTTCGGCAAATGCAGGAGCTGCGGTCAGGGCAAGGGCGGCGGAAAGCGCGATGAGGTGTTTCATAACTGGGGGTCCAACATAATTGGCGGGTGGAACCATATCCACCTGCGCCCCTCTGTACGAGCCACCTGCGTGCGGGATCAGAATCTAAAAAATTATTCACGATTGAAATTGTGAGCAGTACTTCACGTAACTGTCAGCATGCCGCTCTCCCAAATCTGGAAAAATGGGGTATAGATTTGCGGGAAATGTCTTTGTGGACCAGACTGCTTGAAGGCGGACGTCGCCTGTTCGACCCGGATCACTCCGACGGCGATTCCGCCGATGGGGGCGATTTCGCCTGCGCGCCAGATCCGAACGATGTCGGCTTCACAGCGGCGGTTGTTGGCCTTGGCGCCAAGCTGGCCGTCGCGGATGGCAATGTGTCCGACGAAGAGATCATGACGTTTTCGCGGGTCTTCCGCGCTGCGCCAGAAGATGCCGACAGCGTGCGTCGCGTATTCAACATCGCCCGCCAGACGGTTCGCGGCTATGAAGGGTATGCCCGCAAGATTGGCCGTCGTTATCACGACCGTCCTTGCCTGTTGGAAGGCGTGCTGGACGGTCTGTTTCAGATTGCCGGGGCAGACGGCGTTGTTACGGCCGATGAACTCGATTATTTGCGCACGGTTTCCGAGGCGTTTGGTTTCACTGAGCAAACATTCCGCCGCATCAAGGCCAGTCATCTGGGACCAGACGGGGACGATCCCTATCACATTCTCGGCGTTGCGCATGATGCCGACTTTTCCGCCATTCGCGCGGCATATCGCCAGTTGATGGCGGACAATCACCCTGACCGCGTTGTGCAGATGGGCGCGCCACGGGAATTCGAAGATGCAGCCCACGCCAAGGCTGCGTCGATCACGGCGGCCTATGCCCAGATCCGCACGGAACGCGGCCTGCTCATCCGGCCCGATTGAGGCAATTGCGTGATTTCACATGGTATCGGCATTGCATTCCATTGACGGAACGCAACGCTGACGCCATGTTTGTTGTTCAGACGAGAGAATGATGACCCACACCGCTTCCAGTTCCGCCCGTTTTCAGCTTGCAGGTGCCTTATCAGGTGCAATCAGCCTGGCGGCGCAATTGTGCATTGGGTTATTGCTCGTCTTGTTCGCCGGAATGCTGGCGCTGATGACCGCAATTGCGGGCGTTCTGCTTGCGGCGGCGGCTTTGGTCATGCGGTTTGCTGGTCGTAGGGGTGTACGCCGCACGGCGCCCCAGCGCCCAGATGAGCAGCCGATGACACTTGATGCCCGGCGTACGCCGCGCGGCTGGACCGTCGAGTAGGCGCGATATTTTCCGACAATTGAGTTACGAAGCGCTGCAATACTGTTGCAAGGGATGGCGCATACGTTTCACTTGACGCGAACTCGCTACAAATGTAGCGTACTCGTGTCAGTGTTAGCGAGGTGCCCATGTCACAGCCAAATCCTTCTGAACTCAATGTCCTGAAACACCTCTGGGCGCATGGCCGGCAGAGTGCGCGCGAAGTACATGATGCCGTTGGGCCGGGGCAGGGGTGGAAGCCGTCAACCACCCGGACCGTGATTGCCCGTATGGAAGACAAAGGCTGGGTCACACGGCAGGATGTTCACGGAATAACCGTGTTCACTGCCGCTATTGACCGCACGGCGACTCTAGGGGGGCTTGTTCGCCATCTTGCGCGACAGGTTTTGGATATGGATGGCCCACTGCCAGCGGCGCTTTTTGCTGAAAGTCCTCACCTCTCTGACGCGGAACTGGACGAGCTTGACGCCATCATCAATGCAGCTGAGGGCGAACAGGAGGACAAGGCATGAGCGTACTCGGACTTGTTTGCCTGACCTTTGTCTGGAGCGCCGCATTGTGGGTGCTTGCGTCAGCATTATCATCACTTAACCCGTCGCCCAAAGCTGCACAGGCTATCTGGCGCGGTGCAGCTGCGCTGATATTCGCGCCGTTTGTCGCGTCTGCCTTCATGCCGGGGGTTGGTCAGGTCGCGGTTCAGGCTCTGCCGGATTTGCCGATGGTTGAGGCGCTGACCATCCAGCCAGCCGCTGAATTTAAGGATGTGACACGCCCAGCATTCCGTATGCCGCACGTTTCGACGCTGGTCGTTTGGGGGCTGGTGGCGGGTTGGTGCGCTCGGGGAACTTGTTGGGCCTTCGGCCAGTTCCGGCTTCAGCGCTTGAAGCAACGTGCGCGCGCAGTCTTGCGCCCCGTGGGTCATTGGGCCGAGGCGGTTGGATTGAGCCAGGCTCCAGACGTGCGCGTCATACCACACGGCGCCCCGTTCCTTGCGGGAATACTCCGCCCCGTGATCTACATTCCGGCTGCCTTGATTTCGAAAAGCCACACGCCGCAGATCATCGTGCATGAAATGGTGCATCTGAAGCGAGGTGATTTGCTGACCCGCCCCCTCGACCGGGTCGTGGCTGACATCTTCTGGTTCTCACCTTTTGCCTGGGCCATGCGCGAGCGGCTTGATTACTGGCGCGAAGCCATCGTGGACGAGGAGACTGCCGACCTTACCGGGGACCGTATCGCCTATGCCCGAGCGCTCACTCAAGTCGCCCGCCATGCCCGGCCTCCCATGATCCTGCCCGTTGCAGCATTCATTCTCAAAAAGGAAGGAACTCTGAAAATGCGCCTGACACAATTATTGACGGAGACGGATCATCGGCCGAAACGCCTCGGACTGGCGGTTGCGACAGCGCTCGCACTGGCTGCGCCACTCGCATTGGCGCAGGGCTCCCTCATCCGTGGCGCAGCCGCGCTGCCCGCAGCCACTGTCAATTACACGCACCCCATTCTCGACAAAGCGAAGCTGACCAGCGCTTTTGGGATGCGCACACATCCGATCACAGGCGAAGAGAAGCTGCATCGTGGGATTGATCTGGCCGAAGAGGCAGGCAAGCCAATCTATGCGCCGACATCCGCAATTGTCACGCGCGCCGAGATGACCAAGGGGTATGGCAATCTGGTCGAGATCACCGCTGGCAACACGATTCTGCGCTTTGGTCAGTTGCAGGACATCAAGGTTGCCGTTGGTCAAACCGTATCAGGCGGAACGATTATCGGAACCTTGGGCCAGTCCGGTCAGGCAACTGGCCCGCACCTGCATCTGGAAGTCTGGCGCGATGGCTCGGCTGTTGATCCGATGGCGGAAGAGGGGCTGGAACTGGCGAAAAGTCTTTTCATAACGGCAAATTCTGGTGCAAGGCTGCCGGCACCGGCGGCTGCTCCCAAAGCTCCAAAGACACCCGCCGCGCCACAGCCTGCTGCGGCACCAGAAGCGCCGGAGGGGTGTGAGGCAGACAAGGTCTGGTTTACTGAGCGCGATATGTCTCCCGAATGGCGCGAGCGTGCAGAAGCCGCCAAGCTTGCGAACAAGTCGGCCTGGTTGAATCTGGATGCCGGATGGGTGCCGACCACGGTCAAACATCCCGCGCCGTCTTATCCTATCGATGCCGCCAAACAACATCTCAGCGGTGCGTGTCTGGTCATGTTCGATCTCGGAGTTGACGGTCTGCCAAAGAACAAGATCGCCGAATGCTCAGACCCGGCATTCAACACCGAAGCCGTCAAACTGAACGGTGCCGTGTTTGAGCCCGTGAAGAATGAGGCCGGCAAGGCGGTTGAAGTGAAAGGCGTGACCTATCCGCTGGAATTCTGCATCGGATAAATTGGTGGAACTTTCCTGGCGCGCGGCGCGTCTGGTTTCGAGAAGAAACCTTTCGTGTCGCGTGTGAGGATGTTCCTGCCATGTCTGCTCCAAAACCCATCGGAAAGAGTAAACCGATAATCGGTGGTGTACTGACTTTTGTCCTGTTCGGAGTACATCGTCTGTTTGTCGGGCAGATTTACTCTCGCTCAGAAGCGATGAAACTGGTCGACAGCCTTTCCGATTCGTCGCTCTACTTTGGCTCCGCCATTGCCAGTGCATCCGCGACGATTCTGGCCCTCATGCTCACCATGCTTGGCATGATGCACAATAGCAGCGCCGACATTGGTATCTGGCTGTTCAAGCGCGTTCGAATGATTGCCTGGTTTGCGACGATCAGCTTGTGTAGCGCGGTCGCATTGCTGACCTTTTCATCCATCCCCATCGGGGAATTTGAAGACATTCCAAAGGACTGGTTCGTGATGTCTTACTATGCCATCGCAACATTGATGGCGATCCTGGCTGGGCTCTTGGTCACCAGCATTCTGCTGATCCTTGGCGCCGTCAGGTATCTTGTGAACCGATTGGCCCCTGAAGTGCAGGAAGACGCCGACTAGCGATCGAACAGTTTCGAGACGCTCTCTTCATTCGCGATCCGGCGTATAGCCTCGCCCAGCAGAGGGGAAATTGGCAGGATGCGGATGGATTTCGACTTGATCGCATCCTCCGATGGCTGGATCGAGTCGGTCATCACCAATTCGTCCAGCACGGATTTCTCGATCCGCTGAACGGCATTGTTCGACAGAACACCGTGAGTGACATATGCCGCGACAGATTTCGCGCCATGCTCTTTCAGCGCCGCGGCTGCGTTCGCCAGCGTGCCGCCGGAATCACACATGTCGTCGAGCATGATGCAGCGCTTGCCGGAAACGTCACCAATGATGTTCATCACTTCCGACTTGCCAGCCTCCGGGCGACGTTTGTCGACAATCGCGAGGTCAGCCTCAAGCCGCTTTGCCAGGGACCGAGCACGAACCACGCCGCCAACGTCGGGAGATACGACAATCAAATCCTTGCTACCGTAGCGCTCCTTGATGTCATCCACCATGACCGGGCTGCCGAACAGGTTGTCGGTCGGGATGTCGAAGAAGCCCTGGATCTGCCCGGCATGCAGGTCCACCGTCAGAACGCGGTCAGCCCCTGCGCTGCAGATCAGATTTGCTACCAGCTTTGCGGAGATCGGCGTACGTCCATCAGTTTTGCGGTCCTGACGGGCATAGCCGAAATAGGGGATGACGGCCGTGATACGGCGGGCCGACGCGCGCTTCAGCGCGTCCATGCAGATCAGCAGCTGCATCAGATTGTCATTGGCGGGGTAGGACGTCGACTGGATGACAAACACATCCTCGCCGCGAACATTCTCATCGATCCTGACGAATATTTCCTGGTCCGAGAACGTCTTGACTTCAGAGCGCGTCAGGCGCGTGTCGAGATAGTCGGCGATGGCTTCTGCCAATGGCCGGTTCGCATTGCAGGAAAGCAGTTTCATGATGTATCGCCCGTGAAGCCCGTTGGTGTCGCTTTTGTAACATAGGGCAGCGAGTCGCAACCGGACTCTGTGCGGTTTTGCAGAAAATTACAGATGAAGCATGATCACTGAGGCATTTCGGCCATAGTCCGGTTCGCCGCGATGATTGCGCCTGCGATTGGAGAAATAATCCTTCTCCAGTGCGCACGTATCGAGTCCAGAATCATGGACTGAGTGAACGCCCAACCGGTCCAGACGCTGGCGACAATAGCCGGGCAGGTCAAACTGGAATCGGTCTGCCTTGCCCGGAATAAACAAGGCTTCGCTTTCCGGAGACGCCACCAGAAACGTGTCCCGAAATTCCGGGCCGACTTCATAACTGGCCTGTTGGATGGTCGGGCCGATGGCTGCTCGGATGCGGCCTGGAGATGCGCCCAGCTGCGTCATCGCAGAAACCGTGGAATCGAGGACACCGCCAATGGCGCCTTTCCATCCGGCATGTGCCGCGCCGATTACGCCGGCGTCCGGGTCAGCAAACAGGACGGGTGTGCAGTCGGCGGTCAGTATGCATAGCGCGAGTCCCGGCTCGGTCGTGACCATCGCGTCGGCTTCGGGCCGCACAGTCCAGGGGGAGGTTACGTGAACGGCATCAGAGGAGTGGATCTGATAGCAGGAAAGAAGGGCGCGGGCGGACAGTGTGGCCCGGACACGCTCCCGGTTCGTCGCTACGGCGTCTGGTGAATCGCCAGAACCTTCGCCGACATTCAGGCTGTCATAAAGCCCGCTCGACACGCCGCCTTTGCGGCCGAAGAAGCCGTGTCGGACTGTGCTGATGGCGTGTAGATTGTCGGCGGTGACGGAGGGAGGAATCGACATGGGTTCAGCCTAGTCGCTGATCCGGCGCGCTGGAACGGGCAGCGTGCATATGTCGAGCCGCTTGGGCGGCGTCACGACAAAGGCGTCGACTGCACCATAGTCACGTTTCGAATCTTTCAGGATTTCCCACTCTGCACTGTGTGTCGCCATGACTTCCCAGCGGGGGCGGATATCCGCGGGCATATCTGCTGCCACGCCGACAGAAAGGATGCGGTTTGCGGCGAGACGCTCAGCCCGCCTTGCAAGGGCTTCCTCGGATGTTTCCGGATCGAGGAAGGCGGCCAAGGCGTCTTCAGGGGTGGGATCGACGCGGTCGAGTCGGTTGATGTGGTCCATCCCGGCGATCACCCGGCCGAACAGTGTGTAGTTCCGGTCCAGATACCGTCGCTGGCCAATCGCGATATAGAGTTCCGTTGCGCCGGAATCTGGCGCCGAGTCTCGCGCCATCCCCAGCGCACCGGGGCAATGCAGCAGCCATTCCTGCCCGCCCTCTCTGCCCACGGCAAAGCCGTCACGATGACCTGTCGCCTCAGCAAACAGGTCAGGGTTTCCGAGCGGGACAAAGCCGTCAATTTCGATCGGGCGTTCGGCTTCGAGGGAGAGTTCGGCCCATCCGCCCAGACGATGCTCAAATTCCAGGCCTGCCTGCGCCACATGGCCATCAATCACGCGGTAGAAGAATTCATCATTGTACAGGTTCGCGCGAACCGCTTCACGGAACTGCGCTGCATGGGCCGGGGCGGCGTTTGCGGCCAGTTCAATTACGGCCTCTCCTGTGAGAGTCTTCAGGATTACCAGATTTTCCGCTTCCACTTCTCGCCAGGGCGCATCGTGACTCGTTTGCGGGGCAGGGGACGCGGTGCCCTGTGGGCTGGAAACGGGGATGGATTCGCAGGCTGTCGTCACCATCAGTGCTGCCGCCGCTGCCATAAGGAATGCTCTCACGTCTTTGTCTCCTTCCCAAGAAACCGTCCGCCTGCTAATCGCCGCGCATGTATCAGATAACTGCAAAGGGCGCGCGGGCGCCAGTCGAAACGGCGTGGGATGCGCTGGCCTGGGCAGATCCTTCGCCAGCAGGCGCGGTCGACGCCAAGGAAGATGGACGCGGCAGCTGGCGGCTCGACGCCTTTGCCGAGACCGAGGAAGAGGCGGAAGCCTGTGTCGTGATCATCGAAGAATCTGCGCCGGAACTGACCGCGCGGATCGAACAGGTGATCGAACAGGATTGGGTTACGCTGTCGCTTGAAGGCCTGCCGCCAGTGAAGGCCGGGCCGTTCATCGTGGCGGGAAGTCACGCCTTGGCGCGACAGTCTCCGGGCAAGATCGCTGTCCTGATCGAAGCCGGGCCAGCCTTTGGCACCGGCCATCACGGTACGACGCTGGGCTGCCTGCTGGCGCTCGACGAAGTTCGCCGCAGCCGGAAAGTCGGCAAGGTGCTGGACCTCGGAACCGGATCAGGCGTGCTGGCGATTGCGGCTCTGAAGGCTGGCGCGACGTCGGCCATAGGCACCGACATTGATCTCGACAGTGTGCGCGTGGCGAATGAGAATGCCCGGAAGAACCACGTCAACGGGTTCACCGCCATGCATGTGACCGGCGCAAATACGCCTCGCATCCGTCAGGGCGGGCCTTATGACACGGTTTTCGCAAACATCCTCATGCGGCCACTGATCGGGCTCGCGCCGGACATCGCTGCGCTGACGGCGCCGGGGGGCACGATCATCCTGTCAGGTCTGCTGCACCATCAGGCGCCGCCCGTTCGCAACGCGTTTGCGTCCCGAGGCCTGGATTTCCAGAAGCGTATTCGCGAGGATGGCTGGTCAACGCTGGTGTTCCGCAAGCCTGACTGAGGCGATTGCCGCAGCGTCTGCCCGGCCTAGATGAAGCGCGGTGGAGGCGCTTCAGACATGTCCAGACCCGGCAGCAAACCAAAGCGTGTCAGCAAGGCTGACCTGCCCGAGAAAACCTGCGCTGTCTGCAACCGCCCATTCTCCTGGCGGAAGAAATGGGCGCGGGTCTGGGAAGACGTAAAATATTGTTCCGAGCGGTGCCGCCGCGACGCCCTGAAACGTTGACCGGATCAGTATGCGGCGCGGCGAGCCCAGCGGGCCGAACGGCGCGCAAGGATTTGCGGGCGCTGGCTTTCGGCCGACTTCAGCGAGTGCGCAAAAGCGGACTCGGCCACTTCATTGACCATCAGCGGGCGATCTTCACCGGCCATGTTGGTCATGATTGGCGAAGCGATTGTGTTTTGACGTCTCATTTCGAGATCCCTTTTTCTGTATTGTGCGGTGCACAATTATTATCATGGCGGCTATGTAGCGGAAAAAGGTAAACTTAAAAGCATGGGAACGCTGAAAAATGCATGCGAATTCGCATAACTGTGATGCGGGTTTCGGTGGTCAAAACGCGGCTTTCGGCCTACATAGAGGGCATGAGACAGACATTTGATATCAAGGGTGGACCGCAGGACGGTCGTGCCCATTTGCCCCTCGTTCGCGAACAGCTTGCCGCTCAGAAGCTCGACGGCCTTTATGTTCCGCATGACGACGAATACCAGAATGAGTACCTGCCGGACGCGAATGAGCGCCTGGCCTGGGTCAGCGGGTTCACCGGCTCGTTCGGGTCCGCGTTCGTCTTCACGGATCGTGCCGTCATTTTTGCAGATGGCCGTTACACGCTTCAGGTCGTCGACCAGACCGATCCCGATCTGTGGGAAGTGCAATCGGTTCCCGAGCCCGGCCCGTTCGGATGGCTGAAGTCGCAGGACATGTCCGGAAAGCGGATCGGCTATGACCCGAAACTGATGAGCCCGAATGATGTGGCCCAGATGGCAAAGGCGGCCAAGGCTGCTGGCGCGGAACTTGTTGGCGTCACCGACAACCCAATCGATGTGGCGTGGGCCGACCGTCCGGACCAGCCAATGGCACCCGTTGTCCCGCATGATGTGAAGTTCGCCGGAAAGGCCCATGACGAAAAGCGCGTCGAAATCGGCGATGCCCTGAAAGCGGAAAAGCTGGATGCGGCGGTGATTACGTCCCCGGCGTCGATTGCCTGGGCGTTCAATATTCGCGGCGGAGATGTCAGCTGCACGCCGCTGCCGCTCGGCCGGGCGATCCTGTTCGCAGACGGCTCGGCCGATCTGTTCCTCGACGAGGTGAAAGTCTCGGATGAGCTGCGCCAACATCTTGGCAACAGTGTTACGCTTCGTCCGTTGGCGGATCTGGAAAAAGGTCTGGCGGATCTCAAGGGCAAGACCGTCAGTGTCGACCCGGACGTTGCCTCGGCCTGGTTCTTTGATCAGCTCGAACAGGCAGGCGCTACAATTGTACGAGACCGCGACCCTGTCTCGCTGCCCAAGGCACGCAAGAATGAAGCCGAGCTTGCGGGCTCTGCCGCGGCGCATATCCGCGATGGTGTTGCGCTGACCCGGTTCCTGCACTGGCTGGATACGGATGCGCAGAGCGGCGAGGTCACCGAGATTGATGCAGCCATCAAGCTGGAAGAGTTCCGCGAAAACCTGGGCGGCCTTAACGATCTGTCCTTCCCGACCATTTCCGGGGCAGGGCCGAACGGCGCGCTGCCGCATTACCGCGTCTCGACTGCGTCCAATCGCAAGCTGGAGCGGGGCAGCCTCTATCTGGTCGACAGTGGCGGCCAGTATCTGGATGGCACGACAGATGTAACGCGCACTGTGCCAATTGGTGATCCGAGTGCAGACATGCGCCGTCACTACACCCAGGTCCTGAAAGGGCATATCGCGCTGGCCGTCGTGCGCTTTCCGAAAGGCACAACCGGCACCCATCTGGACGTGCTCGCGCGCCATGCGCTCTGGCAGGCTGGGCTCGATTACCAGCACGGCACCGGCCACGGCGTTGGCGTTTATCTCGGCGTTCACGAAGGCCCGCAACGTATTGCAAAAGGCTGGAGCCCGATCCCGCTGGAAACCGGCATGATCGTCTCGAACGAGCCGGGCTATTATCGTGAAGGTCAGTACGGTATCCGCATCGAGAATCTGCAATATGTCACCGCGCCCGCCCCGATTGAGGGCGGCGAGATCGACATGTACGGTTTTGAGTGCCTGACCTTTGCGCCACTGGCGCGGGACCTGGTCGACCTGGCCCATTTGACCAAGGAAGAGCGGGAATGGGTCGATGCCTATCACGCGAAAGTCTACGACCTGCTGGCAGACAAGCTGGACGGACCAGTGAAGGATTGGCTGCGCGCCGCCTGCATGCCGCTTTAACACCGTTAACGAAAAACAGGCTTGTTCCTGTTTTGTTCCAATGATAAATCATGGCCAGTAGACTCTTTGGAGACTGGCCATGATCCTTTCCTTGTCGATACGTGATTTTGTCCTGATAGACCGTCTGGACATTGAACCCGGCAGTGGATTTACCGCGCTGACGGGTGAAACCGGGGCAGGTAAATCCATTATTCTCGATGCCCTGTCGGTGGCGATGGGGCATGGCTCTGACCGCGCCATGATCCGCGCTGGACAGGACCAGTCCACTGTTGCGGTGGAGTTTTCACCGCCCGTGAACCATCCGGTGTGGGCCGCGCTGATCGAGAGCGGCATCGACGCCTCGCCGGACGAAACCCTTACCCTGAAGCGCGTGTTGCGACGGGCCGGTCCTGCGCGTGCCTTTTTGAATGACCAGCCGGTAAGCGCGGCGCTCCTGTCCGAGATCGGGGACCTTCTGGTCGAAATTCACGGCCAGCACGCGGCCTCTTCCCTTATGAAACCCTCGTCGCACAGGCGGTTGCTCGACCTGTTTGCGGGCAATGAAACCCTCCTCGACGCTTGCGCGTCTGCCTACGGCTTGATGGCTGAGGCGAGTGCGAAGCGGGAAGAGCTGGAGGTGGAACACGCAAAGGCCATCGAGCAGCGTGACTGGTTGAGTGAGGCCGTAGACGAATTGTCCGGGCTCGGCCCACGTGAGGGCGAGGCCGCTCAGCTTACGGAGCGCCGTACGCTGCTGATGCAGTCAGAGCGCGTGACGGAAGCGGTGCGCGAGGCTGAAGCTGTACTGGATGAATCCGGGGTTGAGGATGCACTGGCGCGGGCCGCGCGCGCAACAGACCGGATTTGCCGATTGCCGGGGTTCGAGGCGTCAGAAGATGCCTTGCCGGTGGCCGCGCGCGCGGCAGCCGAAGCGGTCGAGCGCGCCTTGATTGAAACCCGTGAGGCGGCGAATGCCATTGGCCAGCTTGAACGTCTGGTCCATCATGACTCCGCAGAGCTGGACAGCGCGGAGGCGCGTCTGTTTGCCCTGCGTGCTGCGGGGCGCAAGCATAATTGCGACCCGGACTTGCTGCCGGACATGCTGGTATCCCTCAGTGAACGGCTGGATCTGGTCGAAGCTGGCGAGGATGCGCTCAAGGCGGCACGCAAGGCTGAGGCCTCTGCAAGGGCCGATTGGCATCAGGCCGCTGGCAAGCTGAGCGATGCGCGCAAGGCGGCGGCGTCCCGGCTTGAAAAGGCCATCGCGCGGGAACTGAAACCGCTCAAACTTGGCCGCTCGGTCATCCGCGTGTCGATCTCCCCATTGGCAGAAGGGGAGGGCGGCCCGAACGGTATCGACCGGGTTGAGTTCGATGCAGAGACCAATCCGGGCGCCGGATTCGGTCCGCTGCGAAAGATCGCCTCGGGCGGGGAGCTGGCGCGTGTATCGCTCGCGCTGAAATGTGCGCTCGCCGAGGCAGGCTCAGCGCTCACCCTCATCTTTGATGAAGCTGATCAGGGCGTCGGCGGCGCCGTGGCGGCGGCGATTGGCGAACGCCTTATTTCGCTTGGCCAGTCCCGGCAGGTCTTTGCCATTACCCACAGTCCCCAGGTCGCGGCGTCCGCAGCGGCGCAGTGGCTCGTGGAGAAGGGGGCTGGCGGCTCACGCATACGCGGGCTAGATGACAGCAGCAGGCAGGAAGAAATTGCCCGGATGCTGTCAGGTGCCGAAGTGACCGCTGAGGCCCGCGCCGCTGCCGGGAGGTTGTTGGAGGGTGCATGAGCGAGGCAACACCGGTTGAGGATCTGACACCGGACGAGGCAGCCGCCGAACTCGCGCGGCTCGCCGCGCTCATCTCCGAAGCTGATGCGGCCTATTATCAGGAAGATGCGCCGGCCCTGACCGATGCGGAATACGATGCGGCCCGCCAGCGCAACCTCGCCATTGAAGCCCGGTTCCCGAATTTGAAGCGAGAAGACAGTCCCTCTGACCGGGTCGGGGCTGTCGCTCAGGATGGCTTCAGCAAAGCCACGCATGCCGCGCCGATGTTGTCGCTGGACAATGCGTTTTCCGACGAAGACGTGGAAGAATTTGCGGGCCGTATCCGACGGTTTCTGGGGCTTTCAGAAGACGATGAGCTGGAGCTGACGGCCGAGCCCAAGATCGACGGGCTGTCTCTCAGCCTCACCTATGAAAGGGGGGGGCTGCAGCGCGCCGCCACGCGGGGCAATGGCCAGATCGGCGAGGACGTCACCGCCAATGCTCGCACGTTGAAAGACATTCCCGCAAAGCTTTCGGGCAAGGGCTGGCCGGACTTCATCGAGATCCGCGGCGAGGTGTATATGAGCCACGCCGATTTTGCTGCGCTCAACACGCGCGAAGGCGAAGCCGGGCGAAAGACTTTTGCCAACCCGCGCAACGCCGCCGCCGGCAGTTTGCGGCAGCTCGATACCGAAATCACGAAATCCCGTCCGCTCAACTTCTTCGCCTATGCCTGGGCAGCGGAAAGCGAACCCTTTGCCGAGACCCAGATGGAGGCGGTCGCCGCGTTTGCCGCCTGGGGCTTCGATACGAACACGCTGATGGCAAAGGCGGCGACACTTGGCGACATCCTGGCGACATATCGCGACATAGAGCGACAACGCGCGACACTCGGCTACGATATCGACGGTGTCGTCTACAAGGTAAACAGGCTCGATTGGCAGCAGCGTCTCGGCTTTGTCAGCCGTGCGCCGCGCTGGGCGATTGCGCATAAATTTCCGGCCGAGAAGGCCACTACAACCTTGGAAGATATAGATATTCAGGTGGGCCGCACAGGCTCGCTGACCCCCGTTGCCCGCCTCACACCCGTCACGGTCGGCGGTGTCGTCGTCTCCAATGCAACCCTCCACAATGAAGACGAGATCGATCGCCTCGGCGTAAAGCCCGGCGACACCGTCGAGATCCAGCGCGCAGGCGACGTGATCCCCCAAGTCCTGCGTGTGGTGAAGGATGGCGGCGGCGCGCCCTGGCACATGCCTGAGACGTGCCCTGTGTGCGGCTCAGCCGCCGTGCGCGAGATTGACGACAAGGGTGAAGCCGATGTGCGCCGTCGTTGCACAGGTGGGCTCGTCTGTGCCGCTCAGGCCGTTGAGCGGTTGAAGCATTTCGTGTCCCGAAAGGCGCTCGATATTGACGGCATTGGCGCGAAACAGGTCCAGCTTTTCCACGAGAAGGGCGTTGTGAAGGCGCCACAAGACATTTTCCGCCTCGCCGATCGCATCGCGGAGGAAGGCTTGCCGCCGCTGGAAGAGTGGGACGGGTTTGGAAAGGCCTCGGCAAGGAAACTGTTTGACGCAATTGATGCCCGCCGCAGCGTGCCCTTTGCGCGCTTTTTGAACGGGCTCGGCATCCGACATGTCGGCCAGACCACGTCCCAGCTCTATGCGCGGCATTTCCTCGACTGGGCACCTTTCTGGCAAACTGTCGTGCGTGCAGAGAAAGGCGGGCAGGAATCTGAAGCCTTTGCCGAACTCACCGGGATTGATGGTGTGGGTAAGGCCGCTGCCGGCGCGCTCGTCGATTTCGAGGCAGAGCCCCACAATCGGGAAATGCTCGAAGCGCTCATGCGGGAAGTTTCGGTTGAGGCGGAAGAGGCCGCAGCGTCTGATAGTCCGGTTGCCGGAAAGACGATTGTCTTCACCGGCACACTGGAACGCATGACCCGCGATGAAGCCAAGGCACGGGCCAGCGCGCTCGGCGCGAAAGTGTCAGGGTCGGTGTCGGCCAAGACAGATATTCTGGTCGCCGGTCCCGGTGCGGGCTCCAAGCTGAAAAAAGCTGAAGGCCTCGGTGTCCAGACTATGACCGAAGATGAATGGTTTGACCTGATTGGTGGCTAGGTACGGAGTGCCTATTTGCCGCCAGGAATGATCCGCTGCAGCAGGGTGCGGCGGGTTTCGCCATCCAGCGCTTCCGGATCAAGGCCTTTGTTGGTCAACAGGCGATAGCTCATCTGGTACCAGTCGCTTTCGGGGTAGTTGTAGCCAAGCGTAGATCCAACCGCGAGCGCCTGGTCGCGCAGGCCCAGGGTCAGGTAGGCTTCCACGAGCCGATGCAGCGCCTCTGGTGTGTGGGATGTCGTATCATACTTCTCGACCACGGTGCGAAAACGGTTGACCGCAGAAAGCATCTGATTGTTGCGCAGGTACCAGCGGCCGACGGTCATTTCCTTACCGGCCAATTGGTCATGCACCATATCCAGCTTCACACTGGCGTCGCGCGCATACTGGCTGTCCGGGAAGCGGCGAACTACATCCATCAGCGCGTCGCGGGCGCGCTCAGTCGTCGCCTGGTCGCGGCCAACATCGGTAATCTGGTCAAAATAGCTCGCAGCGATCAGGTAATAGGCGTATTCGGCTTCCGAGCCACCCGGATGAAGCGCGAGATAGCGTTGCGCGCCTGAAATCGCCTCGTCGTACCGACGGCCCTGGTAGTGTGCAAAGGCGGTCATGACCATTGAACGGCGCGCCCACTCGGAATAGGGGTGCTGGCGCTCGACTTCATTGAACAGCAAGATCGCCTGATCGTAATCCCGCTTGTCCATCTCGGACGTCGCCTGATTGTAGAGCTGCTCCACCGGGCGTTCGACATAGGCCAGTTCCTGACGACGATTTTCGCGGGACTGACAGGCTGTCAGCGCAAGCGCGGCAGTCGTGATCAGGAGGAGGGGGAGCTTTGTGGATACTCGCATGGCAGGGCGGGCGCTTTCTGCTGTGATGATCTGATTAACTGCTTAGCGCGAACCCACAGGGTTTTCCAAGCGCGTTTCTCAGGCCTCGACGGTCAAACGCCTTAAACAGCCGCAGAGCGGCGCGTATCTGCACGGCTCGCATCAGCTGTATCGGATTCCCAGCACCAGGCAGACGGCGTTTCCAATAGTTTCCGAACGAGCAGATTGTTGATGGAGTGGCCCGGCTGGACCGCTTCATAAATACCAGCAATGGGCGCGCCTGCCAGCATGAGATCGCCAACCGCATCAAGCATCTTGTGGCGAACGAATTCGTCTTCAGACCGCAGGCCTTCCGGGTTCATGATCTCGCCATCGTCGACCACGACCGCATTCTCCAGCGATCCGCCCCGGGCAAGCCCCATGGAGCGCAGCATGTCAACATCGCGGGCAAATCCATAGGTGCGGGCGAAGGCCAGATCCCGGGCAAACATGCCGGGAGCCAGTTGCAGCGTCATTTCCTGCACACCGATGACTGTGTCGTCATACTCGATACGTGCATTCAGCGTCAAAAGCTTGTCTTCGGAAGGGGACAAGCGCGCGCGCTTCGGGCCGTCTTCAATCTCGATGGTTTCCAGAATGCGGATGCGGCGGCGCGGTGCAGATTGTTGCTTCAATCCTGCCTGCAGCAGAAGTTCGCAATAGACGGCGGAGGAGCCATCCATGATCGGTACTTCCGGGCCGTCGATTTCGATGAGCAGGTTATCGATACCCATGCCAGCCAGCGCCGCCATAAGATGTTCAACGACTGCGACAGACACACCATTTTCGTTCGTCAGCGTGGTGCCAAGTTGGGTATCGGTGACCTGTTCGGCATCGGCCGGGATGGTCGTGTTGGGCCCTTGAATGTCCGTTCGGCGAAACACGACACCGGTTCCGGCCGGAGCCGGTTTCAGCACGAGCCGTGCTTTCTTGCCGCTATGCACACCTACACCCGCACATACGGCGGGACGCGCAATCGTCTGCTGAAATTCTACACTACCGGACAACACACCTACCTCCAGTTTCGCAGAATACATTGGGGTGGACGGCGTGAAGATACAAAACACGGCTTGTTTCGACGTGTTACAAAACGGGCCAAGATAGCGATCTTGGCCCTGTAATCATTGTGTTTTATTTGAAACAATTTCGCCTGTGGTTTGCTGCAATCGTGTGCAAAATCAGTGATTGGCAGACCGGCGAAGGAAAGCCGGAATTTCCAGGTCGGAATCATCGAACGGAGCAGGTTCCGGGTGGTCGTCCGGCGAGGAGACGATCTGGCCGCCGGATTCCGTCGCTGGTGTGTCGCCATTATCCGCATGAGCGTTGCGACGCCAGCCGAACAGGTTGGAGAATCCGGACGGGCCGTGGCGGTTCTCATCTTCAGCAGGCGCGTCGGTCTGCTTGCTGAAAACGGCGTCGGCCTGGATCTGGTCTTCGCCTTCGCTGCCCTCGAAGTGTTCTGCTGGCAAGGATTGGCCAGGGAAGTCGCCGCGCGGGTCGGCTTCTGCGGAGCGAAGCGGGGATGGAGTATGGAGGATCACCTTTGGACGATCGTCTTCGTCAGCAATCTCCGCGACAGCTTCGACTTCCGGTTCAACTTCTGAGTCTGCCTCGGTGACGGGCTCTTCCTGAATAGGTTCCGCGATGGGCTGGCGCACAGTCTTTGCGACAGGCGGTTCCTGCTTCAGGGATGGCAGCACGGCGTCCACGCCCGCGGCAACGACCGATACGCGGATCTTGCCTTCCAGTTCGGTATCGAAAGCTGAACCAAGAATGATGTTTGCGTCCGGGTCGACTTCGCGGCGGACTTCATTGGCCGCTTCATCCAGTTCGAACAGTGTCATGTCATAGCCGCCGGTGATGTTGATCAGCACGCCCTTTGCGCCCTTCATCGAGATGTCGTCCAGCAGCGGATTGTCGATAGCGGCCTTGGCGGCTTCGAGTGCGCGATTTTCGCCCTCTGCTTCGCCCATACCCATCATCGCCGCGCCCATGCCCCGCATGATGGAGCTGACATCGGCAAAGTCGAGATTGATCAGGCCCGGCATGACCATCAGGTCAGTGATCCCGCGCACGCCAGAATAGAGTACGTCATCAGCCATGCGGAAGGCTTCGGCGAAAGTTGTGCGATCGTTGGCGATGCGGAACAGGTTCTGGTTCGGCACCACGATCATGGTGTCGACATGTTTCTGAATGTCAGCGAGGCCGCTCTCGGCAAAAGACATGCGGCGGGTGCCTTCAAAGCTGAAGGGCTTGGTGACGACAGCAACCGTCAGGATGTTCATTTCCCGAGCGGCGCGCGCGATGACGGGGGCTGCGCCGGTTCCGGTTCCGCCGCCCATACCGGCAGCGATGAACACCATGTGTGCGCCGTCCAGGCGTTCGCGAATTTCGTCTATGGATTCTTCAGCGGCTTTCGCGCCAACATCGGGGCGGGCTCCTGCGCCCAGTCCGGACGTGGTTTCTGGCCCAAGCTGGATGCGGTTTTCCGTCTTCGAGCGGGAGAGGGCCTGCGCGTCCGTGTTGGCAACGATAAACTCGACACCCTGCAGGTTCGCCTCGATCATGTTGTCAACGGCATTGCCTCCGGCGCCGCCGACTCCAAAGACCAGGATCCTGGGCTTGAGTTCATGTGTCATTCGTCGTCCTCACCTAACCGCCTGAAGCCATACTGAAGCGCTAAAATGACGCGTTGCAGCTAAGAAGCGGTTAAGTGATTCGCGATTGGCGTCAGAAATTTTCCTTCAACCAATGGAACGCCTTGTTCACGGCTCCGCTTCGGGCTTCTGCTCCGTATTCCTTTGACGCAATGCCAGCCCGCACAGCGTCTGCGAACCCCAACTCGGTATACAGTAGCAGACCTGAAGCTGTAGAAAAAGCTGGTGTTCCCAGTGTTTCACCCAGGAATTCAGCATTTGTCGGCCGTCCCAGCCGGACCGGCGCCTCCAGAGTGCGCATGGCAACTTCTCTGACGCCGGGCAACTGGCTGGCGCCGCCCGTCAGTACAACTCGACGAGGCAGTACTTTGCGTACACCACTTGCCTGAAGCGTGCGTTGGACCAGCTCGAAGATTTCCTCGATACGCGGCGCAATGATTTCGGCTAACTGGCCGCGCTCCATACGCGTTGCCTGAAGTCGACCATCATCTCCGAGGCGTGGCGCCTCAATTCGTTCTGCGAGGCCCGGCCCTTCCATATTGGCGGTCCCATAGACGCTCTTGAGACGCTCGGCAGCGGCGAAAGTCGTTCCGATGCCCTGCGCGATGTCTGATGTGACATGCGTTCCGCCCGCCGGAACAAGGCCGAGCCAGGCTGGCGACCCATTCAGATAAACCGACACGGCTGTCACGCCGGCGCCCATGTCGATGCAGATGGCGCCGTTCTCGATTTCATCATCGATCAGCGTGCCTGCGCCGCTCGCGATAGAGGAGGGGATCAGCATCTCCACACCGAGATGCGCGCGGCCGACACATTCCACCAGATTGCGCACCATCGCCTTTGGCGCGGTGACAACAGACAGCAGTAATCCGAGCCGGTCGGCGTACATGCCTGCTGGTTCGCGTACGCCTTCCTGCGCATCAACGCGATACGCCACAGGCCAGGCCGCCAGGACGTCCGCGCCTTTGGTCGGGATCTGCGCCATTGCCTGCGCTTGCACGCGGCGAATGTCCTTCGGCGTCACTTCGCGGCCACCGATATCGATTTCTGATGTAACCAGCTGGCAGTTCAGCTTCGAGCCTGTGATCCCCAGAACGACCTGGCTGATCTGCTCGCCTGCTTCGCGTTCAGCGTCTTCCACAGCGAGGCGAATGGAGCGTTCGAGCCCATGCATGTCCGTAATGGTGCCGCCATTAAAGCCGCGCGACTGCTGGCGACCGGCGCCGAGTATCTGAAAATTGCGCGGTCCGGTGCCGTCATTCCGGCCGATGAGGCAGGTGATTTTTGAGCAGCCGATGTCTAGCGCGGCAATCGGGTTGGATGCTCGCGACCCTACCAGTGGTTTTCGCCGGGCCTGGACGTTTGCCATCAGCTTCGGGCCGCCTCTTTTCGGGCTGCAAAGTCAGGATCATTGACCGGGTTGAGATAGACGCGGCCCTTGTTGCGAAGATCGATGGTCTCCAAAGGACGCTGCATCAGAGCGGTGCGCAATTGCAGCGTCGACAGGCTGTCCAGCGCAGCAACCATTTGGGGGTCTTCCGGAAGGCGAACGGTCGCGCCGGAAACCAGTCGCATGTCCCAGCGGCGATCATTGATACGGGTGGCAATCGCGATGCGCGGGGCAACATCCGGTTCGGCTTTCAACGCTTCGACCAAGGCAGGGGCGGCTTTCGCTGCTCCGCGACCCGCCAGGCGGATCAGCTGCTTGTGGTCATCCGCGCGAGCGTCCGGAATGACGCGGCCGAGGCCGTCGACAACCGTCCATTCCTGACCGTCATGCCAAACGGCAACAGGTTCCGCGGCGTCGGCCAGAATCACGACTTGATCAGGCCAGAGCCGGTGGACACGTACGTTCAGAACCTTGTTGGTGCCCTCGACGCGGCGACGAATGACATGCGGGTCGGCGCGAAACATGTTCTCTCCTGGCTCGATCATCGCAGCTGCGCGAATGTCCTGCGCCAGTGCAGGGTCCTGTTCCAGGCCAATGATGGACACATCGTTCACGGCGATGCCGACAGTCCGGGCGGTATCATCCATGAAGCTCGCAAACCGGTTTTCGATCTGGGACATGGAGCCGCCCATCCAGGCGGCGGTGGCCACAACAATGGCAACCAGCATCACAAAACCGAACACGACTGAGGAGACGCGCACCTCTTCGCCCGTCACCTCATCAACAATGACGGCGGGCTTGCGCGCTTTTTTCGGAACGGTCTGATTGCGGGTTACCTTTGGCATGAAGCATCCTCGATCATCCAGGTGACCAGCTGTTCAAAGGACATGCCTACGAAAGCGGCCTGTTCGGGGACAAGCGAGGTGGGCGTCATGCCGGGTTGTGTATTTGTTTCCAGGATCACGAGCCGGTCTCTCTTGTCATCATAGCGAAAGTCGGACCGCGTCGCGCCCCGGCATCCGAGCGCCTGGTGTGCTTTCAGGGCAAATTTCATCGCCGCTTCGGTCACATGGGCAGGCAGGTCTGCCGGGATCACATGCTGCGATCCACCAGCTTCATATTTTGCATCAAAATCGTAATAGTCTCTTAAGGTCGTGATCTCTGTAACGGCCAGCGCGCGATCTCCAAGCACGGCCACGGTCAACTCCCGACCGGGAATGAATTCCTCGGCCATGAGATGGTCGCCATAGCGCCAGTTCGGTCCGGTCAGCTCCTTTGCAGGACCATTGGCGCCCTCGCGTACGATCAACACGCCAAAGCTGGAGCCCTCGGCGACCGGTTTGATGACGTAGGGCGGATCAAGGGGATGTGCTGCAGCGGCCTCGGCGCGGGTCACCTGCTTGTCTGCAGCAACCGGAATGCCTGCCTGCTGGAACACGGCTTTGGATTTCAGCTTGTCCATCGCAAGTGCCGATGCCAGCACGCCTGAATGAGAGTAGGGCAGGTCCAGAACCTCCAGCACACCCTGCACACAGCCATCCTCGCCCCAGGGGCCGTGGAGGCCATTGAGAACCACGTCCACGTTTGCTTCGGTCAGTTGCGCCGCAAGATCACGACCCGCATCGATTTCCACAACATCATAGCCGGCTGACCGCGCGGCCTTAGCCATTTGTTTACCGGACGTAACCGACACGTCGCGTTCAGAGGACCAGCCTCCATAGATCACGGCCACACGTTTCATAAGAATATCCTGCAAGCTGGTAGTGGAGGTATTCTTCGCGTCTGCAGGGTTAAAGCGGCCTTAGCGTGGCAGCCTGAGTGTGATTTCCCGGCGAAATAACAAAAAAATTAGAAAACGCCGGTTGCAACGTTTGGACTACAACTGTAGTCGATATCGAAAATCGACATCATTTCGGATTTGGGACACCGGATGTTTCCATCATCTGCGCGGGAGGATACGCAGCGTGAACCCTTTGACTCGGCTTCTTGGTGGAGCGTGCTTCAGTGCACTGGCAGTATCTGTTGTGGTGCCGTCGGCGATGGCCGACATGGCTCCGGAAACCACGCCAGGCGCAACGATCTACACGATTGAGAATTTCCGTCAGTATGCGCCACGTACAGCGCTGGAAATGGTGAATCGAATTCCGGGCTTCTCAATTCAGGGAGACAATGACGGTTCGCGGGGATTTGGGCAGGCCAGCGGCAACGTCCTGATCAATCATCAGCGTGTGTCTGGCAAATCGAATGGCGCAACGGATTCGCTGGACCGGATCGCTGCGACGAGCGTGGTGCGTATCGAACTTGTCGACGCGTCTGCATTCGAGATCCCCGGTCTGTCCGGTCAGGTCGTGAACGTCGTTACTAGCGGGGACACGGGAATATCCGGCACGTGGCGATGGAGCGCCCGGTTCCGGGATAATCTTCCGCCATATTACAATGATCTCAATCTCACCCTGTCAGGTGGGGGCGGTGACCTCAGCTGGACCTTCGAAGCTGAGAGCAGTCCGGAAAGAGGGGCTTCCAACGGACCGGAATTTGTCACTGATGGGCAGGGAAGCCTGATCGAGCGACGGGAAGAAGATTTCACGTACATCGCAGAGATCATGTCCGTGGCAGGATCGATCGGATGGACGCCGCCCTCAGGTGCAATCGCAAACCTGAATGCGAAGGCTCAGGTCTTTCAGCCAGACTACAAGGAAGCCGGAAAACTGTTCCGCACTCAAGGCGTGGAAGGTCGGCGTCTCTATACTGGTGCAGAAGATGAAGTGTTCGTGGAAGTCGGTGGAGATTACGAATTCGGTCTCGGGCCGGGCCGGTTGAAAGCGATTGGTCTGGTGCGCCGGGAAGACAGCCCGATTGTTGATCGTGTTCTGGTCGGCAATCTTGATGGCAGTAGGTCCTCAGAAGATGTGTTCCGAAAGGATATCCAAGAAGGAGAGTATATTCTCAGAACGGAGTATGCGCTCGGGGTTGGATCCGGAGCAGATTGGCAGATCGCCCTGGAGGGTGCGTTCAACTATCTGGAGCAGGACTCATCCTTGTTCGTGTCACAAGATGGTGGGCCGCTGGAGCGACAGGAATTGCCGCGAGCGAACTCCCGTGTCGAAGAACAGCGCGGAGAAATATCGATCACGCATGGCCGTCCTTTGGCGAGGGGGCTGACAGGGCAAGTCTCGCTGGGCGCGGAGATGTCGGAACTCTCTCAATCAGGTGACGCTTCCAATGTCAGGACATTCACGCGGCCCAAAGGATTCGCCAGCCTTACCTGGAAGGCCAGGCCCACTCTCCGACTTGTCACGCGTCTCGAAAGAGAAGTCGGGCAGCTCGATTTCTATGACTTTGTGTCCTCGGTGAATCTCAACGCTGGCAATGGACAGACAGGCAACCCGGAGATTGTGCCGGATCAGAAATGGAGACTCAGTGTTCAGACCGAAAAGAGCTTTGGCGCGTGGGGCGCCGGGACGGTCGAGGTATTTTACGAAGATATTGAGGATATCGTGGACCGTGTTCCGATTGGTTCAGGGGATGGGCCGGGCAATCTCGACGCGGCCTGGCAGGTCGGAGCGGAGTGGGATGCCACATTGAAACTCGCGCCCATCGGATTTTCTGGCGCAGAGCTGACCTATGAGGGCAACTATTATGACTCTGAGTTGACCGATCCGTTGACCGGAGAACTCCGCCCTATCAATGACAGTTCGAAATACTGGATGATGCTTCAACTACGTCATGATGTGCCGGCGACCGACTGGGCGTGGTCGGTCGGGTTCGAGCGTTGGGAGCGGAATCCATACTATCGCCTTGCGGAGACTGGTCAGGAAGGCGCACGCCCAGGATTTGCGTTTGCCTATATTGAGCACAAGGATCTCTGGGGCATGACTGGTCAGGCCATGATCGGAAATATCGCAAACCAGAATGATACGTTCCGCCGCCAGATCTACGACACTAACCGTCTCGGAAATGTTGTGCGCATAGAGGACCGTGCCCGCGATTTCGGGCCGATCATGACCTTCACGCTGGAAGGAATTTTCTAGGCATCGATTGGGGGAAGGGGAGGCTTGATCCGTCCGATCCGGCGCACTTCCCAGCGGAGGTTCACTCCTTGCGTGGCCAATACTCGCGCGCGGACGAGTTCGCCCAATGCTTCCAGGTCTGCCGCTGTGGCGTCGCCCGTATTGATGAGGAAGTTGCAATGTTTGGGAGAGACTTGTGCACCGCCCACTTTCAAGCCCCTGCAGCCAGCAGCGTCGATAAGTTTCCAGGCTGACCTCTGGTCTGGTGTGCCCGGAGGGTCAGGATTGGCGAAGGTAGAGCCCGACGTCTTTTCCTTGATCGGCTGCGTATCCGCGCGGCGATTTTGAAGCAATTCAATCTCGGCAAGGATCTTTTTCGGATCACCTGAGCCAGACCCTTCCAGCGTCAGCTTGGTGACGATCAGATCATCGGGCAAGTCTGTATGGCGATAGGAGAAGCTGGCCTCTGGCAGATTGCCGGGACGCCCTGGCCCCCGATAGGCGACATGCGTGCCGTCCCTCAGATAGCCCTCTAGTCCAACCAGGACATCCCGCAACTCCTGACCATAGCAGCCTGCATTGGTTCGGGTTGCCCCGCCCAGAGATCCTGGAATGCCTGAAAGGAATTCTAGGCCCGTTATGCCTGCGCGCGCCGCGGCTTTGGCCACGGAAACGTCTAGTGCGCCCGGTCGCGCAGTCAGAAATCCGTCTTCGCTCGCTTCGACGCTGCCCCAGTATTTGCCCATCAGACGCACCACGACACCGGCGATCCCGCCATCGCGGACGATGACATTCGAGCCGACGCCGAGAACCGTAACGGGTATTGCTGGGTCAAGCGTTTTCAGAAAGCCAGCAAGGTCCGTCTCGTCTTCTGGCAGGAACAGCCAGTCTGCCGGGCCGCCGACGCGGAACCAGGTGTAGGGCGCGAGGCTGGCATCCTTGATCAGCTTGCCGCGAACAGGGGGAAGGGTTGTCATCATATCGAACTAGGCGTTCGGGCACTTCCCGTCATGTGTCAAGTTGTGAGGACGGTCTGGCCTAGCGTTCAGGCGAGCCATCCTGATCCAGTTCGTCTGAGATCTCATCGGCGGCTTCGGAAACTTCATTCGCGAATTCGGAGGTTTCTTCTGGAAGATCGTCGATTGTCGCATCCATGCGCGCGCCAGCGCCTTCAAAAGATCCCTCCTGATAATAGAACCAGCCGAGCACGATCAGAAAGGCAACGCAGATGAAGGCGAGGATGGCGGTGAGCGTACGGCCCATGATGAGACTCCTTGTGGGTGTTCATCAGGGTGAACGCCGCGTTTACCACGAAGTTCCGATTCAGCGCTTCATCCGGTCCGCTTCACGAGTCTCAAAAGGTCATCCACACAGTCTGAAATCGGTCGTCCAGCCGTATCGACTGTTCCTGAGGATAGGGAATTTGGCTCCCAGATACGCTTACGGCGGTCTTGAGGCATGACCGGCAGCAGACCGTCTATGCCTGTCTCGCGCGTGCGCAACCTCTGGGCGGCTTCGTCTTCATTCGTACACACAACTTCGATCTCGATGATCTGCGTGCCAGTCTCCTCAGCGATGGCTCTCCAACCCGTGCGTGCTGGTTCCACCGCATTCACAGCGTCAGCGATGACATCTTTGCCTTTCAGAAGGTGATGCCGGGCAAGGTCATAGCCAATCCGGTAGCCTTGCGTGCCGACATCAAACGTGTCGCCATTGGCATTGCGCAAATCCTGTTCGAATACATCAATTCTGAGCAGGATCGCGCCTGTGTGGTCACTCATTCTTCGCGCCAGCGTGGACTTTCCCGATCCTGGCAGACCCGACAGCATGATGAGCCGGGCCAAGAGATCAAACCTTCTGGCCGATCAGGGCGCCGTGGCAATGCTTGTACTTCTTGCCGGAGCCACAGGGGCAGGGAGCGTTACGAGGCGTGTTGGCCCAGCTTTCTTCTGCCTGGTGAAGGGCGGGTCCAGGCGGCGGTGTGTCGTCGTCAGACATCTCGTTTTCGCCCGTATCCGGATCAATATGGGTTTCGCGCATCTGCGGCGGAGGTGCCGAAGGCTGCGGGGCAGGGCGTTGCTGTTTTTGTTCGGCCGGGGCCTGAACGCGGATATGCATCAGCGAGCGCGTAACCGTTACGCGAAGTTCGTTCAGCAGATTGTAGAACAGGTTGAAGGCTTCTTCCTTGAACTCGTTCAATGGATCGCGCTGGCCATAGGACCGCAGGTGGATAACGGAACGGAGCTGGTCGATCATTTGCAAATGTTCGCGCCAGCGCATGTCCAGAACCTGAAGCAGGATCTGCTTCTCGATCCGTTGCATCTGTTCAAGGCCAACTTGCTGGGTGATGGCCTCGTAGACCTTGTTGACGCCATTGTGGATGCGCTCGGCGATTTCCTGGTTGGCGACGCCTTCCTCGCTGGCCCAATCTTTCACGGGCATATCGATTGCGAAATCCTGTCGCAGGGCTTCGGCAAGGCCGTCCATATCCCACTGTTCCGCATACGCGCGTTCTGGCATGGTGCGGGTCACAAGGTTGTTGATCACGTCTTCGCGCATGTCGAGAATGGTGTCGGACACGTTCTCGGCGCGCATGAAGTCCATGCGCTGCTCGAAAATGGCCTTCCGCTGATCATTGATCACGTCATCATATTTGAGGACGTTTTTCCGGATCTCGAAATTGCGCTGTTCGATTTTCTTCTGCGACGTTTCCATCGCCTTGTTCATCCACGGATGCGTAATGCCTTCATCTTCCTTGATGCCAAGGCGACGCATCACATTGTCCATGCGCTCAGCCGCGAAGATGCGCATAAGGTCATCTTCAATGGAGATGTAGAATTTCGACTTACCCGGATCACCCTGACGCCCTGTCCGGCCGCGCAGCTGGTTGTCGATCCGACGGCTTTCATGGCGCTCCGTGCCAAGAACATAAAGGCCACCAGCGTCCAGCGCCTGCTTCTTCTTGACCTCGATGTCCGCCTTGATCTGGCTGGTCAGCAGGGAGAGTTCGCTTTCCGTCAGCTCACGGCCGAGCTTGGCTTCCTGTTCGGCCTTCTCCTGTTCAAGCCGCATTTCGAAATTGCCGCCCAGCTGGATGTCGGTTCCGCGGCCGGCCATGTTGGTTGCCACAGTGATCGCGCCCGGCACACCGGCATTCGCAACAATTTGAGCTTCCTGCTCGTGGTGGCGTGCGTTCAGAACCTTGTGAGGTATCTTCGCTGCCGTCAGCAAATTGGAGAGAACTTCGGATTTCTCGATGGATGCTGTGCCTAGCAGAACCGGCTGGCCCTTCGCATGACATTCACGCACATCAGTGACAATCTCGGCATATTTCGCCTTGGCCGTCCTGTACACGACGTCGTCTTCGTCGATCCGCTGGATCGGCTTGTTGGTCGGCAGGTCCACGACGCCCAGATTGTAGATATCAGCAAATTCGTCGGCCTCGGTCAGTGCTGTGCCGGTCATGCCGGCCAGCTTTTTGTAGAGGCGGAAATAGTTCTGGAAGGTGATCGACGCAAGAGTCTGGTTCTCTGGCTTGATGTCTACCTGCTCCTTCGCTTCGATGGCCTGGTGCAGGCCTTCGGACAGGCGGCGCCCCTCCATCATGCGACCGGTAAATTCGTCGATCAGCATCACCTGACCATCCTTGACGATGTAATCCTTGTCGCGGGTGTAAAGCTTGTGAGCGCGCAGGGCCTGATTGGCGTGATGGACGATGGAAATATTCGCTGGCTCCCACAAAGAGCCTTCAAGCGTTCCGTTTTCTGTCAGCCATCCTTCCAGCTTTTCGGTGCCGGTTTCGGTGTAGGTGACCGAGCGCTGTTTCTCGTCGAGTTCGTAGTCTTCATCGGTCAGGCGCGGCATCATCGCGTCAAGCGTCATGTAGAGCTCAGACCGGTCATCGGTCGGGCCGGAGATAATCAACGGCGTACGCGCTTCATCGATCAGGATTGAGTCGACCTCGTCGACGATGGCGAAGTGGTGTTCGCGCTGGGCCATCTGTTCCAGCGAGTATTTCATGTTGTCGCGCAGATAATCGAAACCGAACTCATTGTTCGTGCCGTAGGTAATGTCTGCGGCGTAGGCTTGGCGGCGTTCCTCGTCAGAGATGCCGTGCACGATGATGCCGGTCGTCATGCCAAGGAAGCCATACACCTGGCTCATCCATTCAGCGTCTCGTTTGGCCAGATAGTCGTTGACCGTGATGACGTGAACGCCCTTGCCTTCAAGCGCGTTCAGGTAAACTGCCAGAGTTGCCACCAGCGTCTTGCCTTCACCCGTACGCATCTCGGCGATGTTTCCAGAGTGCAACACCATGCCGCCCATCAACTGCACGTCGAAATGGCGCATGCCCAGCGCGCGGCGGGCACCTTCGCGGACTACGGCAAAGGCTTCTTCCAGAAGGCTGTCGAGAGTTGCGCCGTCGGCCAGGCGTTTGCGAAATTCTTCTGTCTTGCCCTTCAGCGCCTCGTCAGACAGGGCCTCCATCATCGGCTCAAGGGCGTTGATCCGGTTGACGCGCGCGCGAAGCGGCTTCAGCTTGCGATCATTAACTGAACCGAAAATCTTGCGGGCAACAGAAAGCATATCAGGCAGCACCAATTGATCTGGGCGACAAAACTCTAATCCTGACAGCGGAACCGACAGAATTTTTGTGGGTTCTCCCACCGCACTCTCGCTGGCTGAAACCCCTCGACCAGCGTTCGGGTCAGACTTAAGAACGCCGCATTGGGGTGTCAATGCAGCGCCCTCAGCCTAGAGGAGACTTTACAGTGCTGCTTCTGAAGCCCTTTTCCCGGATTCATTCCATACTTTTCGTGTCGCTGGTCCTGTCTGCAACGGTGGCGTGCAATCGCCCCGTCGAGGAAGAGCCTGTCCTGCAAGTCGAAGCGGCGACTGCAGTCACGGTAAACGGCGATCCAATTTACGTCAGCGACATTGAGCTTGAGGCAGTCGCGCGCGGCCTCATTTCCCCTGGTGAGGAATTCGGCCCCGGCGACGACAATTATGATCTGGTTCTGGATCAGCTGGTCGATCAGAAATTGATGGCGCAGGAGGCGTTGGGGCGGGGGCTCGACAAGGGCGCCGCCGCAGAGCGCCGCCTTGAAGTTGCGCGCGAGCGCATTCTCGGAAACCTGCTGGTCGAGAGCCTGGTTGCCTCCGAGGTGACGGAAGACAGCATCGAGTCCATGTACAAGGAGCAGGTCGCACTGCAGCAGGAAGACGATGAGGTCTCCATCGCGCACATTCTGGTCGAAACGGAAGAAGACGCACGCCGCCTGTACGACGAAATTCAGAATGGGGCGACATTCGAAAGTCTCGTCGTGTCGGATTCTGTGGATTCGACGACCAGGATGGAAAACGGCGATCTCGGCTATGTCTCTCCGAACAACATGGCCGACCCGTTCCCGGTCGTAATTGCCAATACGGGTGTGGGAGAGGTGTCAGAGCCGTTTCTCTCAGCCGATGGCTGGCACATCCTGAAAGTGAAGGATCGCCGAACCAGCCCACCCAAGACGCGCGCCGAGATGCGTCCGGAAATCGTGACCTTCCTGACACTCAACCAAGTCAGCAAGATCCTGCGTCGATTGCGCACCGAGGCGAAGATCGAAAAAGGCGAAAAATCGCCACATATCGTTCCGGATTCCGGACTTTCGCTTGAAAGCGAAGGCGATCTGCTGAAAGAGCAGCCCGCATCTGAAGCACAAGGACGTGAGCTTTGAAACTGATCCCATCCCCCTTCGCCCCGGCGCATTTTCCTGACTTGCCTATCGTTCACGGCGTGCGCGCAGCCACCGGCTCGCGAGGCTTTTACGCAGCGCGTGGTCTGACACGGGATGACGTTTTCCTGTTCGCCTTCGACGAAGGAACGAGTTGCGCGGGCGTTTATACGGTTTCCAATACGGCTTCGGCCGATGTGCTTTGGTGCCGGGAGGCGCTGAAAAGCGGTGCGGGCACTGCGAGCGCGCTTGTGGTGAACTCCGGCAACTCCAACGCCTTCACCGGCCCGAAGGGTGTCTTGAAGAACGACGCCACACTCATGGCTATGGGTGAAGCACTAGGGGTTGCGAAGGAAACCTGCTTCATCGCTGCGACGGGCGTCATCGGTGAGCCTCTGGCAGATCCAAATTATGTCGGCTCTATTGTGCCCGAATTGGCAGCGCGCCTTGCCGCGCCGGACTGGGAAGCTGCTGCCCGAGCCTTCATGACCACCGATACGTTCCCGAAAGGCGCAGGTCGGTCGTTCGATCTCGACGGAACTCAGATCAATATCGCTGGTATCGCCAAGGGATCGGGCATGATCGCGCCGAATATGGCAACGATGTTGTCATACGTTTTCACTGACGCTGCCATCGCCCCGGCGCTGCTGCAGGAATTGCTGGAGGACATTACTGACGAGACCTTCAACAGCATCACCGTGGATGGCGATACATCAACATCCGATACTCTGATGGTCTTCGCGACCGGTGCCAGCGGCATGTCACCCATCACGTCGTCCGACGATCCCCGGTTCGAAGTGCTGGCGGACGCCCTGCATGCGGTCTGTCTTGAACTAGCCCATCTGATCGTCAAGGACGGGGAAGGGGCCAGCAAGTTTGTCACGATCACCGTGAAAGGTGCCGTCTCGAGTCAGTCCGCCAAGATCATGGCGTGCGAAATTGCAAACTCGCCTCTGATCAAGACGGCAATGGCGGCAGGCGACGCCAACTGGGGGCGCGTCGTCATGGCCGTCGGCAAGTCGCTTGAGCCGATCCGGATGGACGAACTCTCGATCTGGTTTGATGATGTGCTCGTCGCTCAGAATGGCTCGCGTGCCCCGGATTATTCAGAGGCTGCTGCCAGCGCTGTGTTTGCAAAGCCGGAGTTTACAATCACCGTCGATGCGGGCGTGGGCGACCAGTCACATACCGTCTGGACCTGCGACCTGACCCACGGCTATGTCGACATCAATGGGGCCTACCGCACATGACACGCCGAACGGTGCTGGTGGTTGCTGCCGCGCTTTATGACGCAAAGGGCCGTATCCTGTTGGCCCAGCGCCCTGAAGGGAAATCAATGGCGGGCCTGTGGGAATTTCCCGGCGGCAAGATTGAACAGGGTGAAACGCCTGAGCAGGCGTTGGTCAGGGAACTCCACGAAGAGCTTTCGATAAAAGTGGAGGAATTCTCACTGAGACCTGTCACTTTTGCCAGTCATGCTTATTCTGATTTTCATCTTTTGATGCCACTTTTCGCAACGGAGAGTTGGGACGGCGAATTGGTGCCGCGAGAAGGTCAGTCTCTGGCCTGGGTCAAATCATCGGACCTTCATCTCTATCCGGCGCCTGCGGCAGACATTCCTTTGTTTGACGCGCTCTCGGGTAAGACAGTCACTCGGAGCAAGTAACATGGCCACGAAAAAGACAATTGTTCGGTTTCTGACGGATGAGTCCGGCGCGACAGCTGTGGAGTATGGCCTTTTGGTTGGTTTGATTGCTGTAGCGATCATGGGCGGTCTGGTTGCAGTTACGGCCTTAATAAATTCGACGTTCGAAACGGTCGAGAGCGAGATGGCTTGACGCCACACAGATGAAAAGTCAGCGCGAGCCAGCTTTTTTGACTGCGTCCGCAAGACTGACCTTCGCACTTCCCGGCTTTAGTGGTTTTGGTTGTGAGTCCGCCGGACTCCAGCCAGACATGTGAACAATTTCGAACGTCGCTCTGACCCGTCCGTCAGGATCGCTGAACCGGTCTTGGTAGATTTCCATTGCTCGCATAAGCACCCGCCGCGACAGAGGCCGGGTTGTTCCGGTCATAAACGCGGCGCGTTCTCCCATGCCCTTCAAATCGGTCAGCAAGGTTAGCGGCGAACCATAGCGAACCGTAACGGGATCGCGGTCCACGACGGGCAAGGTGAAACCCGCTCTTTGCATCAGGCTCGCCATATCCCGCAGGCCGGGCAGGGGAGACAGTCGCGCAGCTACGCCACCTGTCAATTCGGTCTCGGCTTCCATCAGGCTGGTGCGCAGCTCGCTGAGTGTACCCGCTCCAAACAGGGCTCCTAGAAACAATCCGTCCGGTTTGAGCGCCTTGCGGATCTGCACGAGCGTACCGGGCAGATCATTCACCCAATGAAGCGACAGCGCGGACACGATCAGATCCAGGCTTGCGGGGGCAAACGGGAGGCGTTCTTCGTCGATCTCTCGCGCCGTCACACCACCCGCCGCCATGCGCTCCACCATGCAGCGCGACAAGTCTCCGGCCTCGATGGTGCCGACTTGACCGCTATCCTGCAGCACCTGCGCCAGTTGGCCAGTGTGTGCGCCGAGATCGAAGGCGCGGTCGAAGGTATGTGATGTATCAGCGAGGCGTTCGGCAATATCGCTCGACACACGGGCTTTCAGAAAGTCATAGTTTCCGAAATCGCTTGCAGCCCGGTCGCGATTGCGCGCCAGACGGGCACGATCGAACAGGCGGGGCGGACTGGCAGTTGGGGAAACCGGGGAAGACATGGGCAGCGATATGGACCAGCCAACCCGTATGGCAAAGGGGGCATTGCGCGGCGTCGCTGAGTTTCTGTGGCCGCAGCGTTCTCTGGTCAGCGGTCAACGAGGTGTCGGTAAGGGGCCGCTGACGGCGTCCGAGTTCGCCGCGATCGGCTTTCTGTCTGACCCCGTTTGCAACACTTGTGGACGTGCGATGGAGCTGGACCTAGGGCCGGAAGCGCAATGCGCGGCCTGTATCGCGCGTCCCCCGCGCTGGGACCGGGCGCGCGCCGCGCTCATATATGATGCCGCCAGCCGCCGTATTGTGCTGGACCTCAAACGCTCTGGTCGCCGGGACGGATTGCGCACCATGACCGGCTGGATGCAGCGGGCCGGTGCAAATCTAATTGCGGAAGCGGATATGATCATACCGGTTCCGTTGCACTATACGCGCCTGGTCAGTCGGGGCTTTAATCAATCCGCCTGGCTGGGACAAGGAATCGCGCGGGAGGCGGGGCTACCTTGCCGTGTCGATCTGCTCAAACGCAAACGGAGGACGCCTACGCAGGGAAATCTGAGCGCGAAGGCCCGCCACCGGAATGTGGCGGGTGCGTTCAGTATCTCTCCCCGCGCGGCAACTTTGATCGACGGCAAACGCCTCTTGCTGGTTGATGATGTTCTGACGACGGGCGCGACCCTTTCCGCATGCACACGTGCCCTGAAACGTGCCGGAGCGCGACAAGTCGACGTGCTGGTGCTTGCGCGCGTTGTGCGGGAAACGGATGTCACCATATAAATCGGGAAGAAACCCTGTCAGGAGCCCCCTTATGGCTGAAGTCACGATCTATACGCGCCAATTCTGCCCTTACTGCACGCGCGCTGTTTCCCTGCTCAAATCCAAAAATGTCGAGTTCAACGAGATTGATGCCGGCATGGACGCACAAAAGAAGGCTGAAATGGTCGAGCGCTCGGGTGGCGGTCGCACATTCCCGCAAATCTTCATCGCAGATCAGCATATCGGTGGCTGTGATGACATGATGGCGCTTGAGCGGTCCGGCAAGCTGGACCCATTGCTTCAGGCCTGACGCGAACGACCATGATCCGATACGCCCTGATCTGTTCTGATTGCGAGCACGATTTCGAAGCGTGGTTTGCGTCCTCATCTGCATTTGATGACCAGTCTCAGCGCGGGCTCGTCAGCTGCACGATGTGTGGCGGATCAAATGTCGCGAAACAGATCATGGCCCCTTCGGTGCGTACATCGGAAGCGCGCAGGACCAGTTCGGATGAGGCCGCCCTCACGCGGAAGTTCATCGAGAAGGCACGCGATCACGTCGCCAATAATTTTGATTATGTTGGCGATAGTTTCGCAGATGAGGCCCGGTCCATGTATTACGGCGAGACCGATAGTCGCCCCATCTGGGGTGAAACCACGGCGGAAGAATCCCAGGCTCTGCGTGAGGAGGGCGTGCCCGCCGCGCCGCTTCCGGCGGCCTTGGCACCGCGGCCACCCAAGTCTGACAAGCAATTGAACTGAACTGGAGCGCTTTGACGCGCTTGACCCTGCTACGCCCTCATATATTACGCAGGACACAAGGTTTTTGACGGGGAGTGCCCTAATGGCTGCCAACGAATATCATCGCGGTGACATGGATATCAGCGTCCAGAAGGCGACTTGGGATGGCTTCATGGTGGGCAGCATCTGGGGCAGCCTCCTGATCATCATGACGGTCGGCTATGCCACGCTTGCTGTTGCCATCGGAATGAACTGGATGGTGTCCCTGGCTCTTATGGCCATCGTTGGCGTCGTTGCCGGTCTTGTCATGAACCTCGGCGGCCGCTGGATGGCGACGGTCGTGCTGATGGTGATACTGGCCGTGATCGTCCAGCTCTTCATTATGCTGTTCGGCGTTTTTCTTTAGATAAATCAGCTCGTAAGCGTCGCAGGCGCCCGGCAGTCCGAGCAGGTTTCGACAGCCGGGTCCGCATCAAGTCGCTTTAGCGAAATTGGACTGTTGCATCCTGTGCAGATGCCATAATGGCCCGCATCCATGCGGTCGAGCGCGGATTCAATCCGGGCGAGCTGTTCGGCGTATTTTTCCAGGGCTGTCGGCTTGCGGCCGAGCGGGTCCTGACCTGCACTTTGAGTCAGGTGATCCGGCACGGGAGGGGGAGGTACCGTCTTCATCTGACGCGATGCTGCGACTCCTTTAAGGGCTTGGCAAGGCAAATCGGACATTTGAAAGTATTGCTTATCGACAATCGAGACGCCCAGAGCCGCTAACTCCACGAGGACGCCCGAACCTTGCCTGCATCCCCGCTGATCATGACTGCCGTCACCAAACGGTTTGGCCAATTCACGGCCGTCGACAATCTGTCGCTGGACGTTCCCGAAGGGCAAATCATCGGATTCCTCGGACCCAACGGCGCAGGCAAGTCTACAAGCCTCCGCATGGGACTGGGCATCATGGAGCCCGATTCCGGCACGGTTGAGCTGTTCGGCAGCGCGCCGAATGTGCAGTCATTGCGCCATGTCGGCTTCCTTCCGGAGGAGCGCGGCCTCTACAAGAAGATGACCGCGCGCGACACAATCAGCCACTTTGCGCGATTGAAGGGCCTGTCGGCATCTGATGCGCGCGCCCGGGCCGATGAGCTACTGGAGGCAACCGGGCTCGGTGAGTTCAGCCGGTCGCGTATCTCCAAACTGTCCAAGGGCATGGCGCAGAAGGTGCAGATCCTGTCGACGCTGGCGCACCGTCCTGATTTTCTGATCCTGGATGAGCCATTTTCCGGGCTGGACCCGGTGAACCAGCAAGCGCTGGAAAATCTCATTCGCGCCGAGCATGACCGCGGGGCGACGATCCTGTTCTCCACACATGTGATGGAGCATGCCGAGCGTCTGTGCGACCGGATTGTGATGATGGCGCGTGGTCGCAAGGTGCTGGATGGTACGCTGAAGGAGGCATTTGCCACGTTGGGGCAGGGCGCCCGCATTTCTGTCGAGCATGGATTTGATCTGGCCGCAGCGCTGTCGCCGAAAGGGTTTGAGGCCATTCGCGCGGCGGATGTCGGTCATGGCGAGACGTGGCGAATTGAGTTGCCACCCGGCCGGGAGGCGCAGGATGCCTTGCGCGCTGCGCTGGAGGCGGGCGCACCCATCACAGGGTTTGCACCTGAAGAGGCGCGATTGCGGGACGTGTTCGTCTCGTTGGTGGGCGAGGCTGATGCGGCCGCGCTCGAAGCGTCACTCGCCGAAGATGAGGTCGCCTGATGCGCAACATATTGCTGATCTTTCGCCGCGATTATCTTGGCTATGTGAAGGCTTGGGGCTTCTGGCTCAGCCTGGCCGCCGTGCCAATGTTCATGATCATAGGCGCCGCGCTCGCCGCCTTCGCTGCGCAGTCTTCTCCTGTTCGCTATTTCGCTGTGATCGAGCCGGGCAGCGTCTATGCCGAAGCGATTGAGGCTGAGTTCCGCGAGCGGGAAATTGCCGAAATTGAGCGAACCAGTGAAATCGCGGAACAATTGGATCTGCCCGTCTTGTCTGAAGCGGATCTCGCTTCGGTGGGGGAGGACGGCACAAGTCCGACTGACCGGAAATTCGTTCAGGTCCCGCCTCCGGCTGATTCCATCGACGGATTGCGGCCATACCTGCTGGGTCAGAAACTTGTTTCCGGCCCGCTTGGAGAAAAGCCGCTCTTTGCAGCCTTCATTCTGACAGAAGATGGCGGCGAGCTGGAATATTGGAGCGATGATGTGAATGTCGACCAGCTTCGCTATCTCGCCCGAAATGCGATGCTGGACCTCGCCCGCAAGGATGCGCTCTCCGAGGCCGGGTTGGGCGAAAACTTTCTGGAACGCGTCGATGAAGCCGCCTTTGACGTCCCCGCCCGGCGTATCCGAACTGTAGAGGAGCAGGACACCACAGGCTCGGAAGTCACGATGGCGGACCGCGCGCCGATGTTCGTTGCAGGCGGGCTTGCTTACTTTCTCTGGCTGATGGTGTTCTCGATCATTCAGTACCTGCTGATGGGCACGATTGAGGAGCGGTCAAACAAGATTTTCGACACGCTGCTGACCTCGGTGAAGTTGCCTGAATTGCTGGCAGGCAAGCTGCTGGCCGTGTTCGCGGTGACCACCACGATGATGCTGTCCTGGGGATTGTTCGCCTTCTCAGGGGCAACGATTGTCTCGACCCAGATTCCCGGTGTCGGCAACGCGATCGCGCCTTTCATCGCGGCGCTCGCCAATCCGGTCATCATCGTGCCCGGTCTGATCAGTTTCGTTCTCGGCTATATCATGTACGGCATGATCTTCATGGCGCTCGGCTCGCTCTGCGACACGATCCAGGAAGCGCAAACGCTGCTCAGCCCGATGATGATCCTGCTCATGCTGCCGATGTTCGCGATCTTCATCGCCTTTCAGGATCCCGGCTCGCCATTGATCGACATCGCCTCATGGATCCCGTTCTTCACGCCCTTCCTGCTGATCCTGCGCATGCCACATGATCCGCCGCTTTGGGAAGTGCTGGCCCAGATGGGCCTGATGGCCGGGTTCGCCCTGCTCATCCTGTGGCTGTCCACAAAGGTCTATCGTGCAGGCGCCGTCCACGGCGCCGGCATCGGCGATATGGGCGGAATGCTGAAACGGATGATCGGCCTGAAAGGGAAAGCGGCCTAGGGCGAAGTCCACACTCTGGGGCAGAGGCGGACATGGACGTAGACTGGAAACATGATCAGACGACTCCCGGAGGGACCATTAGCCTGCAATTGCGGACTGGCGGTTTCGGTATTCACTCGGCGGCATTCCAAAGAGCCTCTTGAAGGCGCTATTGAAGGTCGATCGAGAATTGAAGCCGACATCGTAGGCAATATTCAGGATATTGGTGTCCGTATCCTCCAACAGGCTCGCGGCCTCTTTTAACCTGTATCCATTCACAAAATCGTAGAAATTTGTCCGAAGATGCTGAGAAAAGGTCTCGGAGATATAATTCTCCTTAATCGATGTTTCATCCGACAGTCGACGTAAGGAAAGACCGCTCTCTTTATAGAGGTGTTGGCCAATCATCGCGGCGTCGAGCTTTCTGGTGATTCTGGTCATGTGGTCTTCGGTAAGAATGGGCTGCCGATCCGCGCCAGTGTCTGCGTGTTCTGTCTCGTCGTCATAAATTGCAGGCTGATTGAGCGCAATGTGAGCAAAAGCACTAAACGCGACCGCCTCGAAAACAGCCGATATGGCTCCCGTACCGACGGGCGAAACGCCAGCCAGCCAAAGTGCATCTGTAAACACAAATGCAATCCATCCAAGCGCCCAGGCGGCCAACAACATTTTGAGCCAATCCAGAGACCGTTTTTCTAGATTCGAGTACACCCGTTTGACGTTCACTTTGTGCGTGAATTGAAGTCGCAGCGCGCCAATCAGATAAATCGCCGTGAACACCGAGAACACGACGATTGCGGCAGCGCGCGTAGTTAATGCGAGCAAGAACAAGTCGGGATCGCGGGTCACAGGGTTGGCGAGGGCGAGCTTGTCCGGAGCTGAAACCTGAGAAAAGGGCAGCATTATCAGCACGACCAGAAGGGGGCCGCTCAAAACCCACCAGTCGGACCCAGCAAATCGACGTGGCTTTCGGGCCTTCATCGCGCGGACATAGAAATACAGAGCAGGCCCTAGCAGGGTGACAAATGGCAATTCAGCCCCGGCGAGGTGTGGGGCCCATTCGAAGAGCCGGGTTGAGATGGCCAATTGACCTGCAACATGAATGAGAAGCAGTGCAAAGACACAGATCAATGATCGGACTTGGTCGACGCGGCGATCGTCGGAGGTTGCTATTTGGACGATCGCGAAAACCGCAATTCCAGCCATGGCAGAATACATGACGGTGATGATGTTGGCGGACATCCTGGAACTCTCGCGCGCTCAGGCTTGCAGCGGGCATATTTGAAAAGGAATGCTTTGGCACGGTGAAAATCGAACTGCATCGATTTGAATTTCGCCAAGAATTGCGTCGTGCGAACCAGTTCCGGGCCGCGGCAAGGGGCCAAACAATGTCCGGTTTGGCCCAGTCGGACGCCAAGCTGACGAAAATCTAATTGATCACCGACATTGTGAACCAACAAAAGGACTTATCGATGCAGACCGCTTTTTTCGGCAAATCTTCTGTGCAAGCCATGGCGCGCGTTTCGGGTTTTGCCTATCTCGCTTATTCCATACTTGGACTGTTTATCACTCTGGGACCAACCCACCACATCTGGAATGATATTACCGCTTCAACAATGACAGCCTATTCGGAGTCAGACGTTTTCTTGTTCCGGACCGGACTGTTGGCGGAAACGGGCATGTATCTTTTCGTGATCGTATCCGCCGCAGCAATGTACTCGTATTTACGTCATGTCGGTCCGGGGCTCGCCGCGATTGGCGGTTATTGCCGCCTGGCGGAGAGTATCATTGGCGTAGCATTCATCATCTTTGCTTATGCAGCATTGGCCGTCCTGACGCGTCCGGAGTTGATCGTAGATATGTCGGATGACACGAGATACGCTCTGTTGCGCCTCTTTCGCCACTTGAAGGGATACAGCATCTACTTCCTGCTGATCATCATGTCCGCGGGAGCGCTGTCTTACTATGTCCTGTTCTTCAAATCCCGGTTCATTCCGCGATGGCTGTCCGCGTGGGGCATTTTCACCTACGCTGCAGTCGGTCTCGGCGCGGTTACGATCATTCTGTTCCCGGCGATGACGAGATGGATCATGTTTGTGTTCTTGCCGGGTGCCGCGTTTGAGTTCGTGGTGGGATTTTGGCTGCTCTTCAGAGGTATCGACATGCCGGCATGGGACCGAATTCAGAGCGAAACTCCAATGAAAGCAAGCGGAGAGAAGCTGACGACTTAGTCAACTCCACAGGCGATCAACGAGCGGCGGATGGATTGCCTTAATCGGCATGCGCACGGGCGCTCGTTTTCACGGCTCAGACGCCGAAAGCGGTCGCCCCAATAGAAAAAGCCCTGCCAGCGCGAACTGGCAGGGCTTTTATGGAAACCGGTTATCCGGAAGCCGGGTCTATACCAGACCTTCGCGCTGGGCGCGCTTGCGAGCCAGTTTGCGGGCGCGGCGAACCGCTTCAGCGCGCTGACGGGCTTTCTTCTCGGATGGCTTTTCGAAGTACTGACGGGCCTTCATTTCCCGGAACATGCCTTCGCGCTGCATCTTTTTCTTCAGTGCGCGCAGAGCCTGCTCGACATTGTTATCGCGGACGACGATCTGTACGATTGTTCTTCTCCATTCGTTGGGGGCGTCGCCCCGATGCATTTCGGTTGAGGCCTACAGACCTCGGAAGCGGCGCCTATATCACGGGTCCGGCCCATTGGCCAAGCCCTTAAAGCCATGAGGTTCAGTTATGTCATCAACGCCGTCCGAAACACTACGGTTCCGCTGGCTGGATGCCCTGTTGCCCGATGTCCCGTTTGATGGCTGGACGGACGCCGCCGCCGAGGCCGCGGCTCAGCGTGCTGGCCTCAGCGAGGGCGAGCAGGCGTTGGCCGCGCCAAATGGCATCTCAGACCTGATTGACGCCTTTTTCGAGCGAGCAGGGCAGGCGTCGCGCGCAACGCTGGCGGCGGAGGATCATTCGGCTCTGAACACACCGGGCCGGGTCAAGGCCGGGGTGAAGGCGTGGCTTGCCGCGCTGGAGCCAGACCGCGAAGCCGTAAGGCGGGCCGCGGTGCGTGGCCTGTTGCCGTGGGGCGCATTGCCAGCGGCGCAGCGTACCTGGCGCGTGGCAGATATGGTCTGGGAAGAGGCTGGCGACACGGCAGAAGACTATAATCGCTATTCCAAGCGGGGCCTTTTGGCTGCCGTGATTCCGCCCATCGTCATGTACTGGCTGGATCAGCCATCGGACGAGGATCTCGACGCCTACATTGATCGCCGCCTGAAACTGGCCTCAGGCATCGGGCGGAATATCGGTCGTTTCGCCAAGCCATTGCTTGACGCCTTGCCCGTCTCGCGGCCCAATAGGTCCAGAAACGCGTAGCTGAGATGGCAGTGAAGGATGAGATGTCGGACAGAGGCTGAACAAACGCCCCAGGGGGCTGGGGGGGCTGATGGGTCCGGGGTGTCTGCTGAACACCTCCGCCCGACAATTAGAAGATGATTGTCGTCGGGGGCGGACGCAAGGCGGAAACATGGCAAATCTGCCTAAATCGGGCGGGATTTCCATTAAATTGCGTTTAGGCGAGCTTACCGGCCACCTTTTCGCGTCACAGGAGAAACCAGAAAGGGAAAAATGGCAGAAAATACCCACCGGATTTCACCGCCGGAACCGCGAATCGCTTTCCACAAGACAGAGCTTCAACCGATTCTCGATGTCTATGGCCGTCTCGTCATGGCGGGGGAAGCAAGAGACTATGCAATCGGAATGCACAAGGATGTCGCGATCTTTGCCATTTTCAGGCGACACGCCGAAAACCCCACCTGGCGCATCGAAAAACAGCCCCATCTGGCCAATATGCAGGGCCAATATGTCGTCTACGGACAGGCCGGACAGGTTCTGCGGCGAGGGCGTGAATTGGCGCAGGTGCTGAAAGTGTTCGACCGTAGCCGCTTTCGCGTCATCGATTGAATTCGACCGAATACGTTAATGCGCTGTTAACTAAAAATTTCTTGCGGAACGTTTTGGAACATTATAGGAACATGCTCATTGGAACGGAGCATGAACATGGGTATCGACGTAAGGTTTCGGGGACGGTCAGGCAAAGCTTGGGATTTCAAACGGGTTCCCCTAGATGCGCCTTGGGCGCGCACGGCGGGCGTGGCAATCTTCGCAGCGCCCGACACATATGGATGGCGCATCATCCGCACGATTGAGCTGTCCGGTAAGCCGAATGACGTTCAGCCGATCTGGGCATTGGCCGATGCCGAGCGCTATGGCGCGCGGGCGGTATTCCTGGCGACGGAGTTTGATGCCAGAACGCGCCGCGTAATGGTCGATGATATTGAGGCCGGCTTCAGCCCGGTCTGCATGTCGGATCGCAGCCGGGCCGAAGACGCGCCAATCGCAGCTTGATCTATTCTTCCTGACTCTGCTGGCGCAGGGCGGCCTGAGCCTCTGCCGTCTCTGCCAGCCGGGTCAGCTGTACAAACTCTGCGCGATACCCGAATTCGTCAGGGCCCTTGGCGCCATTCGCCAGGTTTCGGATACTCTCCCAGCCGAATCCGGTGCCGAGGGCCTCACCACCTTTAAGCATTTCACCATAGCCCGCGACGGCCGTCGCAAAGCGCGCCCATTGCGGGGCGTCCTCCACATTGTCCACGCGATCTGATCCCGTGACTGCGCGCTCCAGCAAGGTAGAGGTATCCTCACCCGGTGCCTTGTAGCGCAGCTTCACATAGGCGTACTCGCCGGACGGCTCAGCCTTGCTCGTATCATTGTCGCCGTAGCGGAGAGGATCGATCTGAGTCGCGTCGGAGCCGACAGGCGTGATCTCATAGATCGCCGTCACACTGGTGCCTGCGCCAATATCGCCAGCATCCACCTTGTCATTGCTGAAGTCCTCACGGTCCAGCAGGCGCGTTTCGTATCCGATCAGACGATATTCGGCGACGCGGGCGGGATTGAACTCGACCTGGATTTTCACGTCATCCGCAATCGGAAAGATGTTTCCGGACAGATCGTCGGCCAGAACTTTCCGGGCTTCGCTCAAGGTATCGATATAGGCTGCCGTGCCGTTACCGGTCTGGGCAATCTTCTGCATCATTGCATCATTGTAGTTGCCGCGTCCGAAACCGAGCACAGACAGGTAGATGCCTGTCTCGCGCTTGCGGGAGACGAAATCTTCCAGCTGTTCCGGGTCGGAAATGCCGACATTGAAGTCGCCATCGGTCAGCAGCATCACCCGGTTGACCGCATCTTCCTTCAGGCCCTGTTCGGCGAGGGAATAAGCAAGGCGCAGCCCTTCGCCGCCAGCAGTTGATCCGCCCGCGCGCAATTCTTCCAGCGCCGCCACGATCTTGCGTTTTTCGCTAACTTGTGTTGGCGCCAGGATCTCACCGGCCGCGCCCGCATATACCACGATCGCAATTGTGTCGGTTGGCTCCATCTCTTCCAGCATCAGCTTGATGGCCTGCTTTGCCAGGGGCAGCTTGTCGTCAGAGAACATGGACCCGGACACATCCATCAGGAGCGTCAAATTGATTGGTGGGCGCGCATCGCGGTCAATGTCGCGGCCCTGAATGCCGATCTGCATCAGCTCACGCCCTTCGGCGAAGGGTGAGGGCATGAGGTTCACCTGCGTGGAGAATGGCGCTTCGCCTTCTGCCGGTTGCGGATAGGTGTAGTCGAAATAATTGATCAATTCCTCGATGCGCACCGCGTCTTTTGGGGGCAATACGCCATCTTCAAGAAAGCGGCGAACATTCGCGTAGGATGCGGTGTCGACATCGATTGAAAAGGTCGAAACGGGTTCCTCGCTGACCAGTTTGACAGGGTTCGGATCAACATCCTCGTACTTGTCACGGAATTCCGGCTCTGGCTGCACCATGATCGGAGAAGGTGCACCCGCCATTTTGGCAAAGCCCACCGGCGCTTCCATCGCGGCCACAGCAGGGGGAGGGGGCGGCGGCGGAGGCGGTGGGGGCGCCACAGTGTCCTCGGCCATGTCTTGTGACGTACAAGCCGCCAATACAGCGATTGCGGCCACTCCGGCCAGAATTTTTCCGCGCATTTGCATGATTGTCCCTCCTCATTGCGTCCTGCTGATGACAGAATGGTAAGCCGGTCATGGCGTCAATAAGGCAAAGCCCGGATACTTTGAGGCAACGGGTCTATTGGTCGGCGTTCAGTTTTGCGATGTACCAGCGTTCGACATCATCTTCGAGCAGGGCAAGCGGGCGTGGGCCGCCGCTCAGCACCACATCGTGGAATTCGCGCAGGCTGAAATCATCACCCAGCACCATCTGTGACCGGGTGCGCAAGTCCAGCATCCGTTTCGCGCCGACCCAATAGGCTGCGGCCTGGCCGGGCCAAACAGCATAACGGTCGACCTCGTGTGCCATCGCTTCCCGGGACTGTCCGGTTGTCTCGGCCAGATAGACAATCGCATCCTCGCGTGACCAGTGATAGCGGTGCATTCCGGTATCTGCCACCAGTCGGGCCGCGCGAAACAACATGGCTTGCAGGAAGCCAATCCGTCCAAGCGGATCGTCTGCATACAGGCCCATATCCTGAGACAGAATTTCTCCGTAGACGGCCCAGCCTTCGCCATAGGCCACATTCCATACCATCTGTCGGATCAGGGGCAGGTTGGCGGATTCCGCCGTCAGCGCACTTTCCAGATGATGCCCCGGAATGGTTTCATGGAAGACCAGCGTGGGCAGCATGAAGTCTGGCCAGTCGCTGATGTTGGACAGGTTGATCTCAAATTGCGCGGGCGCAGAGCCATTCGCTGGAGCCGCGCTGTAATAGGCAGACGGCGCGGACGCTTCGAGAAATTCCGGCACCGCGCGAATGGTCACGCCCGTTCCCGGCATGGCGGGCATGACATCCGCCATGATTGTTTCGGCCCTGCGCATATGATCCCGCATCCTTGTGAGCAGCGCCTCGCGGCCTTCCGGCGTGTCTTCGTAGAGCTGACCTTCCTGTTGGGCCAGCAATTCCAGCCGTTCTGCTAATGTGCCCTCGACCAACTCCTGCGCCTCAAGCGCCGCCATCAGTTCGTCCGTCAACCGCTCTACTTCAAGCAGCCCTTGAGCGTGCAATGCTTCAGGCGTGATGCCTTCATCCGTGTAGGCGGCAAGCGCGGTATCATAATAGGCGTCGCCGTCTGGCAATCGCCAGATGCCGGGCTCCTCCGGCGCGTCTGCCTTCAGCGTTTCAAGCGCTTCGGCAAACTCCGCATAAGCGGGCAGCACGTCCTCCCGCATCAGCGTTTCAACCTGCTGCGCCAGTTCCGTTTCGTCCTCAAGGCTCAGATCGTCCGGCCCGGCCACCAGATTGTTGAACGTGGTGACAAGCAAATGTGTCTCGGCGGGGCCGGCCCCAATCGTTTCTGCAAGGGTCTGCATCCGGTCCAGCACGAAAACGGGCGGCACGATTCCGGCCCGGGCGTCTGCCTGCAGGCGGCGGCGTTCATCCTGCAATGCGCCGGGCAATTGGGACAGGCGAGTGACGTAGTCGCGGGCATCCTGGGCCGTGTTGAATGGGTGTGCCCCGGTCAGCAAGTCTGGCACATCGATATAGGCACCGCGCATATGGTCTGCGACATAGGGAAAGGCCTGGCCCAGCCCCGTCTGGCCGTGCCCCGATACGAACAGCGACTCTGCCGTGCGGTAGGCCTGGGTTACGGTGATCAGGTGTCGAGATTGGGTGCCGCCCTCGGCCGGTCGGGGGGCGGCGAGCAGGGCCTCCAGCGTTTCCAGCCGCTTGACCCGCATCCGCTCATAGGCCGCCTGAGAACGATCCGTGAGATAGGCATTGAAGCGGTATCCGGTCGAGGATTCGGTGAGGCCGAGTCGTGTCGCCAGTTCAGGATCATCAGCCAACTCGTTGCGGGCGATGGACGTGAGCAACTCATCCACTTCGCGGGCGATCCTGCGCGGCGTGCCGGAATCGTCGACGGCAGGCGCGCACGCCGTCAGGAAGGCAGCGATTGCAACGCCACCAAGTGCAGTGCGTGCAACAGTCCGGATCGTCAGTGCAGATGGGAAAAACATTCGAGAAACATGACCTTTTTCTGACTGTAGTTCGCCCTGATTCGGGTGTTGTGACACAAGCCTATTTCCGGTAACGATCCGTCAACAATTTCGGGAGTCTCCAACGTGAACACAACACCTGCAAACCCGCCAGTCGGCGGTCAGCCAAGCCTCACCGGTAATGTCATGTTCTACAAGCAGCCTCAGCCGCTGTCTGCTGAAGCGCATGCGGGCCTGGGCGTCAAACAAATCGAACAGCCTTTCGCCTTCTTGCGGGAATCCCACGCTGTTCCTGTCACCGTATCGGAATTTGGCCGTGCCGCCAGCTTCTTTCCACTGATCTTTGTCGGCGATGACCGTACTCCTGTCGCTGTGATGGGTATTCGTCAGGGCCAGAATTTGTTCGTTGATGACAAGGGCTTCGTTGCTGACGACCATTACGTTCCGGCATTCGTGCGCCGTTACCCGTTCGTGTTCGCGGCTGATGAAGGCTCTGACCGCCTGATCTTGTGTGTCGACCGCTCCGCGCCGATGGTGACCAACCAGCCGGAAGTGCCGTTCTTCGAAAATGGCCAGCCAAGCAAGTTCACGAATGACGCGATTGAATTCTGTAAGGAATTCGAGCGCCAGCGTCAGGCCACCGCGGAATTCGGCAAGATCCTGGGTGATCTTGACCTGTTCGAGCAGAAGACCGTTTCCTTCCAGCCGCGCGACGCGCAGGGCAACGAAATGGGCGCTCAACAGAAAATCGCCGATTACTGGGCAGTTTCCGAGGAAAAACTCAACGCGCTGCCAGCCGAGAAATTCATCGAGCTGCGTGACAATGGTGCGCTCGGTGCGATCTACGCGCACCTGATCTCGCTGATGAACTGGCAGAACGTGATCCAGCGCGCTGTCCGCATCCAGTCTGCTGCTCAGGCTCAGCCGGCTGCTGCACCGGTCAACTAAGACCTGTCAGGCATGCAATTCGAAAGGCGGTTCCGCTCTGGCGGAGCCGCCTTTTTTGTGGGCGCTTCACAGCTCACCATGTCATCACGATTCGGCGAGGCCCTTCATCCCACGGCAAATAGCGGGCATATGGGCGAGCTTGTAATCAACTTGCCTCAAGGTTTCCGCATGCTTCGAGCGTTCTTCCTGTCTTTTGTCGCCCTGTTCATGGCGTATGTGCCAAGCGCCAATGCGCAGGCTGTGGATGGTGGCCGCGCCCTGGTCGAACTGATCGCAGAGCGGGAAAGCGTCGAGCCGGGCGATACGCTCTATGTCGCGTTGAAAATGGATCTTGATGAGGGCTGGCACGTCTATTGGCGCAATGCGGGCGATGCCGGCCTGCCGCCGCTCGTCGACGTGCTGGATGGCAGCTCGATTTCAGATGAACATCTTGGCGACTTTGTCTGGCCCATTCCACACCTGCTTCCAGTGGTGGAGGGGGAGATCATGGATTATGGCTATGATGACCGCCTGGTCCTGCCATTTCCCCTGACCGTTCCGGCCGACGCCGAGGGCAGCGTCCAGCTCAACCTTCTGGCCGATTATCTGATTTGCGAGGAAATCTGTATTCCGGAGACGGCAGAAGTCAGTCTCACTCTGCCAGTGGGCGGCAGTGATCCGCATGTCGAACATGGCACCCTGATTGGCGAATGGGTGGCCAAGGCTCCGCGTGACTTCGACGGGGAGGCCCGCATCCACACCGCGAGCGCGCCGTGGAAACTCAGCCTGAAAACGGATGGTGGATTTGAAGAGAATGCCGACATCCGCTTCTATCCGTTTGCGCATGAAATCAGCCACCCCGCCGACCAACCGCTCAGCTTTGGCAGAGACGGCGCAACGCTCAGCCTGACGCCAGCGGATGCCAGTCTCGATGGAACGCTTGATGGCATCATCGTGGTAGAGACCAAGGACGGCGAGCGCACCGGCTACACGATTTTTGCGGAGCAGGGGGAGGTGTTCGAGAATACGGCCGGAATTGCCGCGCGGCCTGCATATTCAGGTGGCGGAAAAAGCCTGATTGGTCTGGCCCTTGCGGCAGTGATCGGTGGACTGATCCTCAATCTGATGCCGTGTGTGTTGCCGGTCCTGTCGATCAAGGCGATGGGCATGGTCCATGCCGTCTCTTCGGGCCATCAGAGTGAAGTGCGCAGTCATGGCCTCTGGTACACAGCAGGCGTGTTGCTGTCGTTCGCAGCACTCGCTGCGGCGATCATCGCCATCCGGGAGGCAACCGGTACGGCCAATCTGGGCTTCCAGCTGCAGAACGGCCCGACCGTGGCCGTCCTGACCCTGATCATGTTCGTGATCGGGCTCTGGTTGCTCGGAATGTTCGAGCTCGGCACGTCCATTCAGAATACGGGCAACAGCCTGGCCTCGCGCAGCGGCTCCATGGGTGCATTCTTTACCGGCGTTCTGGCGGCCATTGTTGGTGCGCCCTGCATCGGGCCGTTCCTCGGCGCAGCGCTGGGTGCAGTGCTGGACCGGCCGGCGCTGTCGGTGATGGTCGTCTTTCTGGCAATGGGCTTCGGCCTGGCGCTACCATACCTGGTGCTCAGCTTCGTGCCGGGCCTGTCGCGCCTGTTGCCAAAGCCTGGCCGCTGGATGGAGACGCTGAAACAATTCTTCGCCTTCCCGATGTTCCTGACGGCGGCAGCGCTGCTCTGGACCCTCGGCGCGGTGTCCGGCCCGGCAGCCGTGGCCTGGACCGTGGCGGGCGGTACATTGATCGCATTCGGAATATGGCTTACAAAGCGCGGCGGCGGGGCGGTTGCGAAATCCCTCGCGGCCCTCGCCGTGGTCGGCGGCATGGTCTATCCGGCGCTGACCGCGAACTCCTCTACCGCAGCGGGGCAGGGCAACGCGCAATATGCCGAGAAGTATGAGACCGAGGACTGGAGTCCGGAGCGCATCGCAGAACTCACCGCAGAGGGCCGGCCGATCTTCGTGGACTTCACCGCCACCTGGTGCGCCACTTGCCAGCTGAACAAGGCAACCACGCTGAAATCAAAGCCGGTGCAGGAGGCCTTCGCCGCCAATGACGTGGCCTTCCTCGTGGCGGATTTCACCCGCAAGGACCCGGTTATCGCCGAGGAGCTGAAGCGCCGCCAGCGCGCGGGCGTGCCGATGTATCTCTGGTATCCGGCCGGCGCGACGGAGCCTGAAATCCTGCCGGAGATCCTGTCTCAAAAGCTTGTGATTGGACTTGTGACCGCGGAGTGATCATGATCCCTCCAACCCACCCCAATGGAGGATTCCCATCATGATGAGCCGTCGCAATTTCTCGCTTGCCGCTGGCATGGCCGCCGCCGTGGCTCTGACCGCAGGGGCCCTGATCGCCTCCACCGCGCAGGCCGCGCCGGACGATGCCACCACGCTCGCGCCAGACTTCACCGGCGTGACCGCCACGGGCGAGACGGTGTCCCTGTCCGATTTCGCCGGTCAGACCGTGGTGCTTGAATGGACCAATGATGGCTGCCCCTTTGTGAAGAAGCATTATGCCGTGCCACCGGCCAACATGCAGGGCCTGCAGACCGATGCGTCTGAAAGCGACGTTGTCTGGCTGTCCATCGTCTCCTCCGCCCCCGGCAAGCAGGGCCACCGCACGGGCGCCGAACTGCTCGACATGAATGAGGGCCGCGGCGCGACGCCTGCCCATGTCATCATTGACGAGAGCGGCGACATTGGCCGTCTCTACAAGGCCAAGACCACGCCGCACATGTTCGTTATCACTGCCGAGGGCGAGATTGCCTATCAGGGCGCGATTGACGACACGCCATCGGCCCGCGTCTCGGACATCGAAACCTCCACCAATTACGTCTCTGCCGCCATGCAGAGCGTTGCCGCGGGCGAGCCGGTCGAAGTGGCCAGCTCCAAGCCCTATGGCTGTTCGGTAAAATACTAGCTGCGCCCAATCGGGCACATGAAGAAACTGTCGCTTGAACTCGGCGGCAATGCGCCCTAGACGCGCTCGCCATGCTTCAGATTGTGCCCGAAACGCCCGAACTCCACGCCGATGCGATCGAAGACCTCTTCGCGCGCACCTTTGGCTCGGGCCATTTTGCCAAGACGGCCGAGCGGCTGCGGGAATATTCCCGCTCTCTGCCAGAGATCAACCGCGTCGCCGTGCTGGACGGCAAGGTGATCGCTGTTTGCCGTGTCTGGCCCCTGAAGATTGGCCCAAACGCTGACCGCGCCCTGTTCTATGGCCCGGTCGCCGTCGGCCCCTCCCACCGGGGCAGCCGCCTTGGCCTGACCGTCACGGGCGAAGCGCTGGAGGCGGGCAAGGCCGCAGGCTGGCCAGCTGCCGTGCTGATCGGCGCGCCGGCCTATTTCGGCGAGATCGGCTTCACCGTCACCCCGAAGAACCAGCTTCTCTTCCCCGGCCCGCAGGACCAGGCCCGTGTCATGGTGAAAGACCTCGCCGGAGACGCCAGCCAGCTCGCCGGCCTCGTCACGGCGGCGTGATCTGATGCGCCGCATCGCGGGCTTCTCTGACGCAAGGGCAGGGGGGCTAGCGTCCGGCCATAAAGGTAATAGCCACCAGGAACTGAGCAGGGAGGGCCACCGGCCATGGAATTCGATGAGGTCATCAAGACGCGGCGCAGCATTCGCGGATATCTCGACAAGCCGGTGCCGAAGGCGCTGATCCGCGAAATCCTCGAAATCGCCATGCGCGCGCCCACCTCGATGAATTCCCAGCCCTGGAACTTCTACGTCGTCGCGGGCGAAGTGCTGGACCGTATCCGCAAGGGCAATGTTGAGCGCAACGTTGCCGGCGTGCCAGACAGCCGCGAGTTTCGCATGGGCCCGCCCTATGCCGGGGTGCACCGGGATCGTCAGGTAGAGATCGCCGTCCAGTTATTCCAGGCGATGGGCATTGAGCGCGATGACAAGGAAAAGCGCATGGACTGGGTGCTGCGCGGCTTCCGCCAGTTCGACGCGCCGGTCTCCATTGTCATCACCTATGACAAGGCGCTGGCGGGCGGAGACATCCCGCCCTTTGATTGCGGCGGCGTGGTCAATTGCATCGTCAACACGGCCTGGTCGCGCGGGCTCGGCTGCGTGATCAATTCGCAGGGCATCATGCAAAGCCCCGTCGTGCGCGAAGAGGCCGGCATCCCGGATGATCAGGTGATCCAGACCTGCGTCGCCATGGGCTGGCCCGACGACACCTTCCCCGCAAACGCCGTTGTCTCAAAACGAAAATCCGTAGACGAAGCAGCAGTGTTTCGGGGGTTTTAGGGGAATAGCTAATCCCAAGAGGAAATTCTTGAAATTGAGAGCGACTGTTCCCTTATAAGTTGCATGAGTAATAGTTACAAGCACAATCACTATGTACCGGAGTGGTACCAAAAGCGGTTTTTGGAAGTTGGGAAAGACAAGTTCTACTACTTGGACCTAGACCCGGAAACGATCGTAAATAATGGTCACGCTTATAAACGCCGTTCTCTGTTGAGATGGGCTCCGTCCCAGTGCTTTGCTCAAGACGATTTGTACACAACTAGACTTGGCGAAATAGAAAACAGAGACATCGAAAAGTTCTTCTTTGGCCAGTTGGATACGTTAGCGCCAAAGGCCGTCCACCATTTCGCGAACTTCGAGTTTGGAGGGAAAAGTGAAAAGGCGTTCCACAATATTCTACGCTATATGAGTGTGCAAAAGTTGCGTACCCCAAAAGGGTTGGCGTGGCTGCGAAACGTCTTCAATGTCGCTGAGCACAATACCACACTCTATTATTTGCAGAAGTGGCAGAACCTATTTTGTGCTACGTGGACAGAGTGTGTTTGGCAGATAGCCGATGCATCCAAATCTTCAGTGAAGTTTATAATTTCCGATCACCCAGTTGTTGCCTATAGTCGAGAATGCTTTCCGAACTCGAAATATTGCATCGGCGACAACGATCCCGACATTCGATACGTATCGACGCATACGTATTTTCCATTGTCACTAGAGAAGATTCTGATCTTAACAAACTTGTCTTGGGTGCGGGATCCTTACCAAAATCCTCTAAAAGTGCGTCCCAACCCAGACATGATTCGACCGTCTATGTTTCATTTTATGGGAATTCAGCACGAGCGATACTTAAGCGAAGAAGAGGTAATGGAGATAAACTATATCACTAAAAGGCGCGCGAGACGCTTTATCGCTTCGTCCAAAGAAGAGTGGTTGTACCCAGAACACCATCTCCGTTCGACAAACTGGAGAAAGCTTGGGGATGGTTATCTGCTGATGCCAGACCCCCGACACATTAATGCCGGGGGTGAAATCATAATTGGATACAACGATGGTACAAGCGAGGCATTCAGTGAGTATGGTCATCGTCCATGGCAGAGAGGATACAAGGACTCCCGAAGAAATGATCGGGAATGGAAATCGATGGAGAAGTTCAAAGCGGAATGGTCGGCTATGTTTGGTCCCAGTTATCGCGGGGTAGTTTATGATCACGGACCAAGGGGAACCCGATACAAAGTGGGTGACAAGTACCATGCGAAAGAGTGTGAGCTGGACGCCCAAATTTTTAAGCAGCCTGGAGAGAGGTCTCGGCGGCGAAAGCTTCGACGGAAGTAATAGCAATGTCGGGCGCCAGCCAATGAACGTTCAAGGAAAATAGCATACCGCTTGATAGTTTTCACTTTCCCAATCCGTCTGATAAAGTCCGCCCCTAGACTTTCTCGCATGAACGGGATGCAGGCATTTGTGGAGCAGGGGCTGGCGGCGGCGCGGACGGCGTTGCTGGGGGTGCGGGCAGAGGCCGGGCTGCATCTGGAGCCGAAACACGTCACCAAATGCCTGCGCGCCAGGGTGCGCAGCCGCCTGAAAGCCATTGAAACCATTGTCCGGCGGCTGATCACCTTGATGGCCAGCGCGCTGGAAATTGCGCCGACCGCGCTCGCTGCGCGCGGGCAGGGCGCCCCCGCCGCGCAGCCGGATAGCTTGCCGGATGGCGTGGAAGACGTGACCGACAGTTTCGTGGGCCTTCAGCCGCCCGCCTTTCGCCTGCGCCTCACCGGGCGGGCGGTGTCCGGCCTGATAGACTGGCACCAGGTGTTTGCTGGGTCGGCCAGCGCGTCGGTCCAGCCCTCCGGCCCGGTGCTTGCCGCGCCGCTGATTGCACAGATCGTGGCGCTGCACCGTGTGCTGAAACATCCCGACCGCGCCGCCAAACGGCTCGCGCGGCATCTGGCCGGGCTGAAGGCAAGGCGGCAGCCGCGCCCGATCTGCCCGCCCAGTCCGGAGGATTTCCGCCTCGGCGCAGAGCTGGGCAGCGTCTCCACCGCCTTGCCGAGCCTGCTGACCCGCGCGCTGGCCGACTGGCCGGACTCGTCCTGAGCTTTCCGTAGAATTTCGTCTGATTGCCGGGGCGCTATCCGCGTCTCCGGTCGCTCGCGCAGGCGGCGGGCTCCGCTCTCCTTCGACTTCGCTCTCCTTCGACTTCGCTCAGGATGAGCTAATCTCTTGAGGCGATGTTTTCCTTATTCACCGACTCATCCTGAGCGAAGTCGAAGGATGAAGCGATCAGGAAACCAGCGACCCTACTTCCCCTCAAAGAAGGAATAGACCGCATCTTCCGGATGGCTCGCGCCAATTGGCGTGCGCGGGCCGAAGCGCTCGGCCTCGCTGCCCGGCGGCAGCGGCATTTCCTCGGTCCAGTCGAACACGACCAGCCGGTTCAGGATGCGCCATTCGCCGTCGCGCTTCACGAACCAGTCGAGATAGCGGCCCTTCATATCCCATTGTTGCATCTGCCGGTCCGCGCCCGGCTGGCGCTGGAAGGCAGAGAAATAGCTCTCCACCGCTGCGCCGCCCTCGCGGAATTCGATCAGGATATTGTGGATCTGGTGAATGCCGCGCTCGATATAGGGAAGGGTCTTCATCGCCCAGTCAACAAAGCCGGATGCGCTGCCCTGATACGGCCCATGATGGTCCGTGCCATCGGGCCAATAGGCAGAGCGGAGCATCGCCTCATCGGCCCGGTCAATGCCGCGCGCATAGCGAAACAGGCAATCGCGAATCGCCTCGCGCGCCCATAATTCCTCGATCTTCTGTTCCAGCGTCAGCTCGGCCATCTTGGCGCTCCCATTGTTCCTGTACGATTTTATCTGTATCCCTACCGGCCCTCACGCCGCCAGGCCAGCAGCAACAGGCCGATCAGGAACGCCGCCGCGATCAGCCCCGGAAGCAGCGGCTGGCTGCTGGAAGACCGAACGGCGTAAGCGCCGCGTTCTCTCAGGCCAAGCCAGTTGCCGCCCGCCGAATTTCCCCGCGCGCCGGTTCGGCGAATGTCCGGCAGATTCGTGCCGCTCTCGTTCAGGCGAAACACGCCGCCGCCGGTTGCATCCGCCATCGGCGCCAGCACTTCGGTCGTGGACTGAAGATCGGCATATTCCTTCGGGTTCGCCGGTCCGTTCAGCGCGACAGCTTCCAACCCGCCCGCCTCGGCGCGGTAAAGCCCCAGCTGGTCAATCGGCGCCTCGGCCACGAATTGCCCCGGTGCCTGCTGACGCCATTGCGGCTCAAGGAAACTGCCCTCCGGCGTCTCGACCAGAAGCGGCGGCGCGGTATCCAGTAAGGTGCGCAGCTCCACGCGCGCTGTATCGCCCTCCGCAACGAGGCTCAGCTTGCGCTCTTCCAGTTCGGGCTCTTTCATCATCCAGTGCACGATGCGCCGGATCAGTTCGGCAAACGGACCGCCCCCATCATGCCCGCGCGCCCACAGCCAGATCTGGTCCGTCATCAGCATACCGACCCGGCCATCGCCCACGCGGTCAACGATTAGCACCGGCTTTCCGCGCGGTCCGTTCATCAGCACATCTCCGGCCTGCGCCTCGGCATCGATATAGCGCATCCAGCCGCCCCATTCGCGGTCATCCAGAGGCATCGTCACCGCATGCCGCTTGCCCGGTTCGGTCAGTTCCGGCGTGTATTCGCCGGTATAGATATCCCCTGTCGGCGTGGCCGGAAGCACAGAGGCGAGCGGCGATCGGGCAAGACTTCCCGGCCCGGCAAATGGCTCGCCCGCCGCAATCAGCAGCGCGCCACCATCCGTCACGTATCTGGCCATGTTTGCGAGGTAGGACTGGGTGATCACGCCGCGCCGCTCATATTGGTCGAAGATAATGAGGTCGAACTCTTCCAGCTTGTCTTCGAACAATTCCTCTGTCGGGAATGCGATCAGGGCAAGCTCTTCCGTCGGCGTATAATCCAGCTTGTAGGGCGGGCGGAGAATCGTGAAGTGGACGAGATCTACCGACGGGTCGGATTTGAGCAGGTCACGCCACACGCGCCCGGCCTGGTTCGGCTTGCCGGTCACCAGGAGAACTCGCAACCGGTCGCGGACGCCAGAAAGTGTCGCTGCCGTGCGATTGTTCGCAAGCGTCAATTCTTCGCGTCCCGGCGGGGTTTCCACGACAATGACGTTTTCGCCGCGCCGCTCGATTTCCATCGGCACGGTCGTGTCTTCGCCCGGCGTCACATCCATCCGGCGCGGGGTTCCGCCATTGATGGACAGCTCGATCTGGACCGGGCGTCCCTCCGGCATGCCGGGATCGTCGACGCGGATAACCAGTTCTGCCATTTCGCCGACAATGCCGAAATCCGGAGCATCCACAATGGACACGCGCCGGTCGCCCCGGTTTGGATCGCCTACGATCAGGCCATGCAATGGGCCGATATGCCGTTCATCCGAGTCCGGATCCGGCAAATCATGAATCTGACCATCCGTGATCAGGATGGCCCCGGCAATGCGATCACGCGGAACATCGGCCATGAGACCTTCCAGCGCGCCGTAGAGATTGGTGCCATCGGCGCCTGGATCACTTTCCATCAAGCGTACTTCGAGGCTCAGGTCCGCCTCAAGTTCAGCGGTCAGCGCCGCATAGGCTGCGGTGGCTGCTGTCTCGCGCGCGCCAAATTCCATGCTTTCGGACCGGTCGAGGATCACCGCGGCAACTGAGGGAAGGGGTTCTCTTTCCTCTTTTACCAGCGACGGGTTCGAGAGGGCCGCGGCCACCAGGGTCAGGGCCAGTCCGCGGGTCAGCCATGCGCGGCCTCGCAAGATGGCATAGGCAATCCAGGCGAGCGCCGCGATGGCAACAATCGCCCATAGGATTGGCCAGCCAAGGAAGGGCTCGAAGCCGAGACGGGTCGCATCAATCATCACGGGCCCCCATCCAGAATGCGGCTGGGTAATTCAACGGGCTCGTCATCAGGTTCTTCACCATCCCCCAGCCGTTCCAGCAAGGCGGGTATGTGAACCTGATCATCCTTGTAGCTGCCGGTCAGGACATACATGACGAGGTTCACGCCAAAGCGGCGGGACATTTCCCTTTGCTCTGCGCCGCCGTCTACGGAGTAAAGATCGCGCCCCTGCGCATCGACCGCCCATGCGGATGCCCAGTCAGCATCTCCGATGATCAGCCGTGAAACGCCGTCGCCGCGCGGAGCGCTTGCGTCACCGGCCTGCTCGATCCAGAGGCTGCGCTGGGCATACCGGCCGGGAAAGTCGTTCAGCAAGTAGAAGCTGCGAGTCAGGACATGATTCTCGCCCACTGTTTGCAGGGGCGGCGCATCAAGGCCTTCGAGCAAGGTTTCAAGTCTGCTGACATCGGTCTGTGAACCGATGGTCCCGCCCGCGCGGGTGTCGATCACTAGAGCGCCCCCGGAGCGGAGATAGGTGTTGAGATTTGCAATTGCTGTTTCTGACAGGGGGGGCATGGACTCCGGTACGTTGAAGTAGATCAGCGGGTAGAGTTCAAGCGAATCCGTTTCCAGATTCACACCATGTGGGTCGGCGGGCTCAACCGAGGTACGCATCCGCAATATGCTGGTCAGACCGGACAGCCCGGCTTCGGTTCGACGGTTCAGGTTACCATCAGGGGTCTCGACAAAGGCCAGCCGCATTTCCAGCGCCGCGTCGATTTCCTTCTGCGTTGAATTGCCTGTAGACGGCAGACGAATGACGTCCGGACTCGTATCAACACGGCGATATGTTCCATCGGGCAGCAGCTCGTACTGGTAGGGCTGGGCCACGGCGTCCGGGCCGGGCAGGGCGACCATCGCTCCTCCGATCAGGATGCAGGCGGTCGCGGCGCTCCGTCCGAACCGGCGGAGTCGTCCAGCAACGAACAGGGCGATGAACAGGTCAAGTGCCAGCAATAATGCCGCCAGAGTCAGCAGCGGTCCGGCCAGTCGCAGCGAGCGCGCCTCTGCATCGCCGAGCAGGCGCGCCGATAGCGGCCATTCGGCAATCAGTCTTGGGCGCTGCCCTGCGCCAGCATTCAGTGCGCGGGTTCCGGCAGGCCCCCGATAAAGACCGGGCGGGTGGGATTCCGACAATACCGTCTCCGCAAAATCGACGGCTTTTAATGGCGCAGCATTCGGTCCGGCAGCGGACAAGCGGCCATACCCGTCCAGGGTCAGGTATGGCGTGTACGCGCCTTCCGCGTCGCCCACCGCTTCGCCGCGCCCAGCGGCAATGGACCGGCGCAGCATCTGCGAGAAGGTGCCGGAATAGGCAAGGTCTGCCCAGTCCGGCCCAGCGGTGGTGTGAAACAGGATCAGCGTGCCATTGCCGCGCGTGTCGGCGGTGACAAGCGGCGAGCCATCTGCGAGTCGCGCCCAGGTCTTGGATGCAAGTTCCGGTCCCGGACGGGCGAGAACCTGTTGTTTGATGCGCACATCGTCCGGCACGGAAAGGCCGGCAAAGGGAGAGGCTTCAGGAAAAGACGCCATGGCCTGGGGCTCGTCCCAGGCGAGCGCGCCGCCGAGCGCGCGCGATGACCTGCGCAGCGCTACTGGCAAGAGGTCATCTCCCTGCGCGGCGAGCCGCGGACCGGCAAAGCGGATCAGTGCGCCGCCGTCTTCCACCCATGTATTCAGCAGTTCGGCATCCTGCGGCAGAATCTGGCCGACATCACTCATGATGATCGCATCGGGGGAGGCGGCGACGAGGTTTTCGATGCTGCCTTCGGATATGGTCGCGAAGGGCTCCAGCGCCTTGCGGATATAATGCATGTCGGACAGCAGCGGTTGCGCAGACGCGCCCGCATCGACCAGACCAACCCTGCGGGAGCGGTCCGCCGAATCCCAGAGCCAGACCGTGCCCGCGCCCTGTTGCCCGGTGACATTGAACCGGGCCACCCGCGCCAGCGCCGCAGCAGGGATCGTGAACTCTGCGACGGCTTCGCTCTGCTCATCGGCAAAGTCCAGGGGAGCGGTGGCAAGGGCCGAGCCGTCAATGGTCAGGGCAGAAACATAGCCCGTTGTTACGCCGCGGGCGTCTGCGCGCCTCGCTGTAACAGAGACCGAATCTGTCTGGGACCGGATGCTGGAAATCACGACGGGCCCAGTCGGCGCAGCAGCGTAGACGGTCAGCGGCGCAATGCTGGAGAGCTCCTGCGCGAAGCGCTGTCCGTTGCGTCCTTCCAGACCATCGCTGGCCCAGAAGATGCGGTCGGGCGTAAAGGTGGAATCGCGCAGTCGTGCCAATGCATCAGCGCGGTCTGGTGCCCAGGCCTGCGGACGCAGGGAAGCGAGGCGTTTGGCCATGTCCGCGCGAGAAATACGTTCGGCCGGGTCGGGATTGAATTGCTGCGGCGCGGTCAGCAACAGGTGAACCGGCGCGTCGCGGTTTCCGCTGTCCAGCGTGGCGGTTGCGGCATTGATCAGGTCCGGCCAACGCGGCGCAGAAGACCAGCCATTGTCCACGACAATGAGAAGGCTTCCGGTGCCCTCTGCCGTTTCCGTCTGTGCGCCCGGTGCATAGACAGGCTGCGATAGTCCAAGGATCGCAGCGGCGACTGCCAGTGTGCGGATCAGCCAGACCCACCAAGGCGAGCGCGCGGGGGTTTCTTCCTGCGGTTCGATCCCGTCCAGCAATTGCATCGACGGCAATTCGGCATGGCGCGGGGCAGGTGGCGTCGCGCGCAGGATCCACCAGATCAGCGGCAGCGCGGCGAGCGCGGCAAGCGCCCAGGGCGCACCGAGCAGGAATGGGCCGAGCGCCGTCATGATTTCGCTCCGAAGGTTTCGATCTGTGCTTTCAGGCGCGCGGCACCCTCCAGCGAGGATTGCCCGACAGTATGCGTCACCAGTCTCCAGCCGAATTGGGTGGCCATTTTCCTCAGTCCGTCGCGCTGTTCGGAGAAGCGGCGCAAATAGGTGTCTCGCATGGTTTCGGCGCGGCCCAGTATGCGGTCGATGCCCGTGCCCGGCCGGCTCAGTTTCGTGCGGCCCTCAAAGGGAAAGTCCTCTTCGATCGGCGCGGACACGGCCAGCAGAACGCCTTCCGGGCATTTGGCCGCCAGCGGCGCAAGCCTTGCCTGCCATTCCGTAAGCGGAGCGTAGAAGTCTGACGCCAGCACCAGCGTCGCGGCGGAGCGTGGGGGAGAAGGGAATTGCCCATTCGTGCCACGCTCGAGATCTTCGGCAAGTCGCGCAACGGCCTTCTTGCCAAAACTGGCAGACCGGCCTGCGCCCAGCATGCCGATCCGCTCGCCATCCTTTGACATCAGAATGCCCAGTGCCAGCATCAGAAGCTGTGCTTCCTCGGCCTTGGTCCGCAGGTCGCCTTCGCCCTTCCAGCGAAAGCCCGCCGCATCATCGCACCAGAACAGCACCGTGCGCGCGGTTTCCAATTCTGTTTCGCGTACGAACAATTCATTGCCCTTGGCCGAGCGGCGCCAGTCGACCCGGTCTGCGGCGTCTTCCTGTGCGTAGCGGCGATATTGCCAGAAATGCTCGCCGGTGCCCGGCCGCCTGCGCCCGGCCGAGCCGATATGCGCAGCCTCGCTTGCCTCGGCCTTGAAGTTCAAGCCGGGCAATTGCCGGGCAAGGCTCTCGGCTTCTGAGCGAAGGTCGGCGGAGCTATTCATGCGGTTACCGCTTTTCCGCACGCAATAGCGTTCGCAGAAAGTGTTTGCATCGGCGTGCCGGTGGCTTCGGCTTCAGCAAGTGCGACATTGGCCGCGTCCGAATAGGCGTGCATGAGTACGGATGTGCGCTGAGCAAGTTCGTCTTTGTCTATCGTATCGTCTCGCAACAATTCGTTCTGACTGGTTATCACGGCTTTTCGTAGTTCTGTGCTGTCTTTATCGGCGGCATCCTGAAGCATCGCGATTGCTGCCATATGTGTGATCAGGCAGGAATCGAAATTTGTAGATGCAGCCGATGGGGCTTGCTGCGAACAGGCCATAAGGCACGCAGCCATGAGGGCGAGGCTGGATACGTGTTGAAGTTCGCGGGCAGGTGTCATTCCGGGAGCGCTAGCCAACCTTCCGGGCAAGGTCATTGATCAGATCGGTCAGGCTGGGCGCTTCGCCCGTCGGGTCATAGCGCATCGCCATACGGTGGCCGAGGCAGGGTTCGGCCAGCGCCTCGACATCCTCGATGCTGGGTGCAAGACGGCCGCGCAGCAGCGCGCGGCTCCGCGCTGCCAGCATCAGGGCCTGGCCCGCGCGTGGGGATGGGCCCCAGTCGACAAGCCGCTTCACGCGCTCGTCGCTCGTCTGTTCCGGTCGGGCATCCCGCACCAGCGCCAGGATCGTCGACACGATCTTCTCGCCTACCGGCATCCGCCGAACGAGGCTTTGCAGCGCGATCAACCGCTCGGCATCGAGTGCCGGGCGGACGATATTGTCCTCGCCCGTTGTGGTTTCGATCAGGATGCGGCGCTCCGTATCGAGATCCGGATATTGGACATCAATCTTCAACAGGAACCGGTCAAGCTGCGCTTCGGGCAGGGGATAGGTGCCTTCCTGCTCAATCGGGTTCTGCGTCGCCAGCACATGGAAGGGCGCCGGCAAATCATGGCGCACACCGGCGACGGTCACATGACGCTCCTGCATGGCCTGCAAAAGCGCAGACTGGGTGCGCGGGCTGGCGCGATTGATTTCGTCGGCCATCAGCAGCTGGGTGAAGATCGGCCCTTTGAGAAAGCGGAACGTGCGCTGCCCGCTCGGGCTCTCGTCCAGCACTTCAGAGCCGATGATGTCTGACGGCATCAAGTCGGGCGTGAACTGGATGCGCTGATTGGCCAGGCCCAGCGCCGTGCCCATCGCTTCCACAAGGCGTGTCTTGGCCAGGCCCGGCGCGCCGATCAGCAGGGCATGCCCCCCGGCCAGAACGGCGGCGAGCGACAATTCCACCACGCGGTCCTGCCCGAATACTGCCTTCGCAATTTCGGCCTTTACCTGCGCCAGCGTCTCTGCGGCGGCTTCGGCTTCGGCCACGATTGCATCACTTACCTGTTCAGTATCGGCCATCAAAAGGGCGCCTCCGGCTTTTCGTCCTGAATAAACAAACCTATGTCTAAGGCCGGATCATGGCGGAGCAAAATGTGAATTCCAGTGCCACAACCACAATCAGTCTCGAAGAGACGCTTAAAGCGATCCTTCCCGATGGCAAGGTAGAGGGCAAGCTGCCCCCCGTCCATTTGTGGAATCCGGACCGCACGGCAGACATCGACATGGAAATCCGCGCCGATGGCAGCTGGTGGCATGAGGGCGGCCGTATCAATCGCGAAAAGCTGGTGAAGCTGTTTTCCCGCATCCTGAGAAAGGACCCGGACGGCAAGACCTGGCTCGTCACGCCCTACGAAAAAGTGATCGTCCATGTCGAAGACGCGCCGTTTACCGCTGTGCGGGTCGAACGGGCAGGGGAGCCCGGACCGCAACAGACGCTGGCCTTCGTGACCAATCTGGGCGATGTGACCCTGGCAGGGCCGGATGCGCCGCTGCGGATTGAAACCGACCCGGAAACCGGAGAGCCTTCGCCCTATGTCCTCGTGCGCGGACAGCTTGAAGCCAAACTCACGCGACCGGTCTTCTACGAACTCGCCGAACTGGCAGAGCCCGCGCCGGATGGCAGCGATACCTTCGGCGTGTGGAGTCAGGGCAGCTTCTTTCCACTTGGATCAGCAGGCTGACGCGGCATGAGCTGGAACGGGCTCGACGATTTCCTGACGCGCGTCAGTGACCGACTGGACCCGCCGCGCGGGGAAGCGCAGCTCACCGAATATGGCGATATGGAGTTCCTGACGCCTGAGGATCTGGGCCTCATCCGGCCTGCGGCTGTGCTGATCGGGGTGATCCCGCGCAAATCCGGCCCGACCGCCTTGCTGACCCTGCGTCCGGATACAATGGCTACGCATGCCGGTCAGGTGGCCTTTCCGGGCGGCAAGATCGATCCGATCGATGTGGATGAGGTCGCTGCGGCGCTGCGCGAAGCCGAGGAAGAGGTGGGTGTGCGCCCGTCAGATGTGGACGTGCTCGGCCGCGGCGCGCCCTATGTCACCGGGACGCGCTTTCGTATCACGCCGGTTGTGGGCCTGCTGCCATCCGACTTCGAGCCGACACCAGACCCGACAGAAGTGGCAGACGTGTTTGAAACACCGCTCGATTTCCTGATGAACATTGCCAATCATCAGGTTGGCAGAGCGGTTTATCGGGGCAAGGAACGCCAGTTCTACGAGATGCCGCATGGCGGGTTTCGCATCTGGGGCGTGACGGCAGGAATCATCCGCAAGCTCTACCATACCGTCTATGATGATTGATCGGTGCGGCATTTAGGGTTTTGCTCGGTCCGGCAACGCCTTATCTAGAATAAACAAACCGGAGGGCAGTCTACATTGGCCGGACGCATCGTCTTTGAGCTTTTCATCTTTTCGATCCCGTTCATCGTGTTCGGGCTCTATCTGCTGGCAACGTCCAATGCCCAGCAGGAGGGCAAGCGGAAATGGCCGATTAATATCCTGTTCCTGTGCGGTATCGGTTTGGCGACGGTTGCGTGGTTCGTGCTGATCCTGCTGGAGCCCAAGGAGCGCGACATCTGCCATGAGCCTGCACGGCTGGAGAATGGCAAACTGATTCCTGCGCGCGATTACCCTTGCGAACACGACGTGCGGAATGTCGGCATTCCGCTGGAGCGCGATGGCGTGAGATCTGCGCGCGGGGCAACCGGTCCCGGAACCGAGATCCATGATGCCGGGGAAATCCGCGCGACGGCCCCGAACACCGAAGATGCGACGCGCCCCGACGAGGAGCCGACCATTATCGCGCCGGATCCGGACGCCGAGACGCCGGATATTGTGCGGCCGGATGATGACGCAAACTGAGCGCCTGTCTGCGGAATGGCTGGACTGGCCGGGCACGCGCGCGGTCATGGCGGCGCTGGAAGCGGCGAAACCGGGCGGCTCTCGCTTTGTGGGTGGATGCGTCCGCAATCAGCTGCGCGGCGCGAAAGTTGACGACATCGACATCGCCACACAGCTGGAACCGGGCGCGACAAAGGCTGCACTGGAAGCAGCAGGGATTCGCGCCATCCCGACGGGGATCGAACACGGCACCATTACCGCGATACATCACGGGCGCCCCTTCGAGATCACCAGCCTGCGCCGGGATGTCGAGACCGATGGCCGCCGTGCGGTGGTCGCCTTCACACAGGACTGGGCCGAGGATGCCGAGCGCCGCGACTTCCGGCTGAATGCGATCTATGCCAGCCCCGATGGCCAGCTTCATGAAGTCGTGCCGGGCTCGATTGCCGACGCCATCAAGGGCCGCGTGATCTTCATTGGTGATGCCGACCAGCGCCTGCGTGAAGACTATCTGCGCATCTTGCGCTTCTTCCGCTTCAATGCCTGGTATGGGGCCGGGATGGATGCAGACGGCCTCGCGGCCTGTGAGCGCCAGAAAGAGGGCCTCACGAGAATTGCGGCCGAACGGATCTGGAAAGAGCTGAAGCGTTTGATGGAAGCGCCGGGCCCGTCAGAGGCCCTGCTCGCAATGGATGAGACCGGCATTCTGGACATTGTATTGCCGGGCGCGACAGCGTCTGAAATGCCATCACTCGTCGCGGTAGAGCAGGGGGCCAGGCTGGAGCCTGATCCGTTGCAGCGGCTGATGGCGATGACGCCCCGCCGCGTGCGTGATGTGCGACAGATGACGACCCATCTCAGGCTGTCAAATGCAGAGGCGGACCGGCTCACCGCGTGGGCGGACCCGGCACTGGCTCATGTCCTCGGCGCAGATGCGCAGGCGCTTCGGCAGATGTTCTACCGGCATGGGCCAGAGGCGGTGGAAGATCGCGCCTTGATCGAAGCTGCGCAGCTGTCGCAGGGCGAGGCGTTTCAGGCGGTGCGCCGGGCTGCTGCTGGCTGGACCCGGCCGGAGTTTCCAATCGGCGGCGATGATGCGCTGGCGGCAGGCCTGAAAGGGCCCGAGATTGGTGCGTGCTTGCGGGCGCTGGAGGCGGACTGGGTCGCCTCTGACTTCACCCTGACGCGGGGCGAATTGCTGGCGCACCTCAGTTCGCGAACAGGATGAAGCCGTTCAGATAGCCCGCAAAGCTGATCCAGATGAGATACGGGATCTGCAGCAGCGCGGCGAGCGGCGCAAATCTCCAGAAATCCTGCATCATGGCGACAATCAACAGCCAGAGCGCCACGAGTATTCCGAGCGCCAGCGGCAGATCATTCAAGCCGAAGAATGCAAAGCTCCAGGCGGCATTGAACACAAGCATCGCATAGTACAGCCCAAGTGGGCTGACAGCGCGTTCAAACGAGCCCGCCCGATCCAGCACGATCAAGGCGCCAGCTGCCATCAGGATGAACAGGACCGGCCAAACCAGTCCGAAAACGATATCAGGTGGCGTCAGGAAGGGCTTGTTGAGCGCGTTGTACCAGGGGTCTGAACTTCCCCCCGAAATCACTGCTCCTGCTGCGGCGGTTGTTGCCGTCGCTAGCAGGAGCAGTATCCCTGCCCCCCAGGGAAAGGCTTTCGCGTTCGGGACCATTGACCATGATCATACTCCGAAACGAAGCGCCCGTCATTTCCAAGACGTTAATCGGCGCGGCAATGCCTTGATCCTGATCAGGTTTTCACACCGCTGCCCAAAAAGCGGACGCGCTGGCCGGATTTAGTCGTCTTCCCGATCCAGTATGTCGCCCGGTTTGCAGTCCAGAACGGCGCAGATCTTGTCCAGGGTTTCAAACCGGACTCCCTTCACATGGCCCTGTCGCAGTTGCGACAGGTTCTGCTCTGAAATGCCAATCTCTGCAGCAAGCTCCTTGGACTTCATCTTGCGCAGGGCGAGCATCACATCGAGGCGGACAATGATGGCCATCAGATGAATTGCTCGTTTTCCTGGGCGATGTCCGTCGCCTGAGTGAGAACCTGTCCGATCACCATGATAATGGCCCCAATCATGAGCAGGATTAGCTCCTTGGAATTGATGGCAATGGTCAGGGCGCGTTTGTCCTCGCCATTGTCATGAGTGATGGCCAGAACCATCAGTGTCGGCAGGACGAGCTGGATGGCAGCGAAAACGAACACCATGATCCCCAGGAACCGCACAGCGCGTACTGCAGCGGGTGCGAAAACGACGCCTTTCTGGAACACGCCGAACACGCGCGCGGCGCCCAGCGCGATCAGCGCCAGGCTGAAATAGCCGACTGCGGACAAGGACTGCAACATCAGCTTCTTGCCGGAGGTGTAGGTCACATCATCGCGCACCTCCGGCTGAAGTCCGGCCCAGATCGCATCCGTCATGGCGGCGGTAATGTCTGCGGCGAAATAGGTGACCACGATCATCGCGACGACAGCGAGAGACAGCCATTTCAGGATCCTGCAGGCCATGCGTGTGCGATCAGGCAACAAGTTGCGAGGGCTCATATTTCATCCTTGCCAATCAATAATTCATGTTTTACGTGAATTTCTTCTTGAGGAAAGGTATCTCGATGTTTGTTTCCACTGCAAGGGTTTTGCTCATAACGGGCCTTATTGGCCTGATCCCGGCCTGTATGAGCGTGCCGGTTACCAGCCTGCCCAGACTGGCGGCGATGGACCCTGTATCGATGGACGCCAACCAGATCGAGGTTGCCGTTCGCGCGCCGGATGATTTCGGTCTGCCAGAAGATGGCGCCACGCTGGTGCTGACGGTTTGGCAGGAAGAAGGAGATGAGACGCGCGAGGAATTGTTTCACCTGCAGCCCGTCCCCGGCAGCCCGACAGAATTCCTGGCACAGCGCGCCAAGGCAGGGTTCTCTATTCACCGGATGCGCGTCGACCCCAAGGATGCCCCGCGCATGGATGAGTTTCGTGCCCACATGCTCAGCCTGAAGGAAACGCCCGGCCAGAAAAGCCTGTCGGTCAGCGTCACCACGCGCCCTTGCCTGAAGCCGGGCGCAAACCCGTTCAAGGATCCCCGCATCGCCATTTATCTGCGACCGACGCAGGAAGAAGACTACTTTACGCTTGTGAAGGAACGCAGCGTCCCCATCGAATTGCCCGGCGGCGACGCCCGCTATTGCGAGACGGGCTGACGCGCTAAGGCCATTTTACGACAGGTGGCATGGAGGAGAGGATGCTCGTCACATTGCCGCCAGTCTTGAGGCCGAAGGTCGTGCCGCGATCATAGAGCAGATTGAACTCCACATAGCGGCCGCGCTGGATCAGCTGTTCTTCGCGCTGTGCCTCGCTCCACGTCTCGTTCATGCGGCGCGCCACCAGTCGCGGGTAGATGTCCGCGAATTGTGAGCCGACCTGTTGTGTGAAGGCGAAATCAGCGTCCCAGTCGCCCGAATTGAAGCGGTCGTAGAAAATACCACCCGTGCCGCGCGGTTCATCGCGATGCGGCAGGTGGAAATAGGTGTCGCAGGTTTCTTTCATCTGCGCGTAATCGGCGGCCTCGTGCGTGTCGCAGGCTGCCCTCATGGCGGCGTGGAAGTCGACACTGTCTTCGAAGGCCTGATCGCGCTGGTAGTCGAGTAGGGGATTGAGGTCTCCGCCGCCCCCGAACCAGGACTGGCTGGTCACCAGCATGCGCGTATTCATGTGCGCAGCGGGCACTTTCGGATTGCGCGGATGAGCGATGAGGGAGATTCCGGACGCCCAGAAGCGGCCATCCGATTGGTCCGCACCGGGGATCTGCGCTGCAAACGCTTCGGAGAAGGTGCCATAGACTTCAGAAAAGTGGACGCCGACCTTCTCGAACACTTTCCCGCGCATCAGGCCCATACGGCCCCCGCCAAGATCTTCGCTGCCATCGCCGCGTTTCCACTCGGTCAGCTCAAACCGGCCGGGTGCGCCGGAATAGAGCGGGCGGTCTGCGGCGTCTTCGAGCGCTTCGAATCGGGCACAAATATCGGCCTGCAAGGATCTGAACCACTCGCGGGCGCGGGATTTCTGGGTGTCGAGATTGCCGTCTGTCATGGTGCGACACATGGCGCGAGGCGTGCGACTCTTGCAAGCGCCCTGTTGTCACAGGCTTAAAGTCAGGATAACGCGCAGACATTAGAAGTTTATGGGGAGGCAACCGCGCCCACTTGCCGCAATGTGCAATGGGGCAGGCTCCTGTATTACGGGCCCAAATTTCTGCCTTCGCAAGGGACGGGATAAGCGTGACTGATACACCCTCACACGACCACGGCGAGACGATCGATGATGATCGCCGCAATTTCATTCATATCGCCACGGGTGCAGCAGCCTTTGGTGGTGCTGCCATGTTTGCCTGGGCCGCTGTAGACCAGTGGAACCCGGCTGCGGACACCAAGGCGGCTTCGGCACTGGATGTCGACGTCTCCAAGATCCCGCTGGGCGGCGAGATTCGCGTTCTGATCGGCGGCAAGCCGTTCTTCGTGCGTCACCGTACGGCGGCTGAGATCGCTGCTGCGGACTCCGTGAATGTCGCAACGCTGCGTGACCCGCAGACGGATGACGAGCGCCTGCGCCCCAAGGGCGATGGATCGCTGAACCCGGCCATTCTGGTCACGTCCGGCTCCTGTACGCACCTCGGCTGTGTCCCGGTCGGTCCTGCGCAGGGCAACACAGGTGATTTCGGTGGCTGGTACTGCCCATGCCACGGCTCGCACTACGATACGTCTGGCCGCATCCGCAAAGGCCCGGCCCCTACAAACCTCCCGGTTCCGGACTACAAATATGTGTCCGATTCCGTGATCAATATTTCGCTTTAAGGGAAGGATACCGCAGATGAGTGGACACGAATCCTCCTACACGCCGACCAACGCCTTCACGAAATGGCTTGATACGCGTCTGCCGATTGTCCGGTTTGCCCAGGACACGGCCATCAATTTCCCGACGCCGAAGAATTTGAACTACTGGTACACGTTTGGCGGCATCCTCGCCGTCTGTCTCGTCGTCCAGATCGTTACCGGCATCATTCTGGCCATGCACTACGAGGCCAGCGTCGATGGCGCATTCGCCTCGGTCGAGCGCATCATGCGCGACGTGCCTTATGGCTGGCTGCTGCGTTACATCCACGCAAACGGCGCCTCCATGTTCTTCCTGGCGGTCTATCTGCACATGTTCCGCGGGCTCTATTACGGCTCGTACAAGGCGCCGCGCGAGGTCCTGTGGATTCTCGGCTGTGTGATCTACCTGCTGATGATGGCGACCGCGTTCCTTGGCTACATGCTGCCTTGGGGCCAGATGTCCTATCACGGTGCCAACGTGATCACCTCGCTGTTCGGCGCGATCCCGCTGGTGGGTGAAAGCCTCCAGACATGGATCCTTGGCGGACCGTCCATCGGTAACCAGACGCTACAGCGCTTCTTCTCGCTGCACTATCTGCTGCCCTTCATGATCGCTGGCGCAGTCATCCTGCACGTCTGGGCGCTTCACGTGCCTGGCAACAACAACCCGACCGGCGTTGAAGTACAGGATGTTGCGAAAGACACTGTGCCGTTCCACCCGTACTACACGGTGAAGGACGCCTTCGCGATCGTGATCTTCCTGATCATGTTTGCTGTCTTCGTCTTCTACGCCCCGAACGTTCTGGGCCATGCTGACAACTATATCGAAGCCAACCCGCTGGTGACGCCTGCGCACATCGTGCCGGAATGGTACCTGCTGCCATTCTACGCCATCCTGCGCGCCATCACCTTCGACCTCGGCCCGATCCCGGCCAAGCTGCTCGGCGTGATCTTCATGTTTGCGGCCATCGCGGTCCTGTTCATCCTGCCTTGGCTCGACACGTCGAAAGTGAAGTCCATGCGCTACCGCCCGGTGGCCAAGCAGTTCTTCTTCGGCTTTGTCGCCGTCTGCCTGCTGCTCGGCTGGTGTGGCGCGGCCAACCCGGATGATCCGGTGATCCCGGCGCTGCAGGGCGATCCGAAACTGGTGGTCAGCTACACGGCTGATGGCCAGGAAGCGACCAGCGAATACAAGGGCGGCGGCGAAGCCTATGTCGACGCGAAACGGTTCATGGAAAGCCTTCCGGCCAACTCGAACCCGTCATTGGCAGCTGTGCCGGCACCGACATTCATGTTCCGCCACTTCTCGCTGATCCTGACCTTCTGCTATTTCGGCTTCTTCTTCCTTCTGTTCTTCCTCGGCCTGACCGAGAAGCCGAAGGAACTGCCGGAATCCATCCATAAATCCGTGCTGAAACGCGAAAAAGCGTCGGCGTCGGCCGTACCGGCTGAATAGGGAGCTTTGGGGATAATCATGAAAGCGTTCCGCATTCTCACCGCCGGTCTTGCCGGCCTCATGATCGCCGCATCAGCTCACGCTGCCGGTGGTGCCGCTCACCCGCACGCTCCGGAAGAGGGCTGGCCCTTTGAAGGCGTAACCGGTCAGTTCGACCAGGCGTCTCTCCAGCGCGGGTATCAGGTCTATCAGGAAGTCTGCTCGTCCTGTCACTCGATGAAGCTGCTCAGCTATCGCAACCTCGGCGATCCGGGTGGCCCGTTCTACGACCCGGACTATCCGAACCCGAACGACAACCCGTTTGTGAAGGCGCTTGCCGCGCAGAACGAAATCCTCAGCCCGACCCCGAACGAGGCCGGTGACTATGATTTCCGCCCGGCAACGCCAGCTGACCGGTTCCGCAGCCCGTATCCGAACGACAATGCGGCCCGCGCAGCCAATGGCGGCGCCGTTCCGCCGGATCTGTCCGTCATCACGAAAGCCCGCCACGGCGGCGCGTCCTATGTCTACAGCCTGCTGGCTGGATATCCGGACGACGAAGTCTTCAAGGAGCGCGTGGTCACCGAGGCGACCGACGACGCCCCGGCGGAAGTCCAGACCGTGATCGATACGTCCAAGCTGCACATTGGCCACGGCGATGATCATCACTATGAAGGCTACCTGATCCAGAATGTCGGCCAGTACTACAACCCGTACATGCCGGGCGACACGGTGCCACAATTCGAAGGCGACCCACGCCACGCGCCTCCGGGCGGCTTCCTGGCCATGCCACCACAGCTGGTTCCGGGCCGCGTCGAGTATAGCGACGGCACCGAAGCCACGATCGAACAGATGTCCTATGACGTTGCGCAATTCCTGGCTTGGGCCGGTGAGCCAAAGCAAGGCAACCGCCGGTCGCTGGGCCTCGCCGTGATGGTCTATCTTGGCATTCTCGCGATCCTGCTCTGGTTCTCCTACAAGCGTATCTGGCGCAACGTAGAGCACTAGGCGCGGACCAGCCATTGACTGAATTGATAGCCATCCGCAGGGCAAGCTCGGCGGATGGCTTTCTCGTTGAGGGCCTGACTCGCCAGATCTGGACCGGGCGCGTCTCAGAGGAATCGACGGTCTTCCGCGAAACTCCTCGATCTGTCGCCGCCCAGCTTGAAAAGGGCGGCGGCGCGATCCTGCTGGATGGCGAGACAGCGATCGGGTCCGGGCGCTGGGTGCCGGTTCCGGGGCCAGCCGGGCAGGGCCTCTGGATGGAAGTGAAGCGGATCGGCGTGCTGAGCGCCTATCGCGGGCGCGGCTTTGGAGAGCGTATCCTGTTCGCCCTGGAAGAGGCCGGGCGCGACGCTGGCGTGCTTGGCGCCCAGTTGGCAGTGCGTCACGATCAGGTGAGGCTTGTCGACTTCTATGCAGAGCTTGGCTACGTGCTGGCAGATGATGTGGAACTGACCACGCCCAACCCGCGCTCTCCGCCTCCCATTGGCATGCGCAAGGAATTCAGGACGAACATATGAGCAAATGGACCCTCGGCATTATCGGCGGCTCCGGCCTGTACGAGATTGATGGTCTGGAAGACCGCCGCGAGGAACAGGTCGAGACGGCCTGGGGCAAGCCATCTGACGCGCTGGTACGTGGCCGGATAGGGGAGGTGGAGCTGGTCTTCCTGCCGCGTCATGGCAAGGGCCACCGAATCACGCCGACAGACGTGCCTTACCGCGCCAACATCGCGGCGCTGAAGGCGGCAGGCGTGACCGACATCCTGTCCATCTCCGCCTGTGGCAGCCTGCAGGAAGTCTACGCCCCCGGCGAGTTCGTGGCCGCTGACCAGTTCATTGACCGCACCTTTGCGCGCGACAAGACCTTTTTCGGGGCCGGTATGGTGGCCCATGTCTCGATGGCAGAGCCGGTTTGTCCGCGCCTCTCGGGTCTCGCAGCCGACGCGGCTGAGGCGGTGGGCGCAAAGATGCATCGTGGCGGCACCTATCTGGCGATGGAAGGCCCGCAATTCTCCTCACTGGCCGAATCGAAGCTCTATCGCCAATGGGGCTGCGATGTGATCGGCATGACCGCCATGCCGGAGGCAAAGCTCGCCCGCGAGGCGGAGCTGCCCTATGCCATCCTGTGCATGGTGACTGATTATGATTGCTGGCGCGCAGAGACCGAGGCGGTCTCAGTAACCAATGTGCTGGAAATCATGGGCCAGAACAGCGCATTGGCGCGCAAGGCCGTGGTCGAACTGGCTGAGCGCCTGTCCGGCACAGAGCGTACACCTGATCCGAACGGAACGGACACCTGCCTGGACTATGCGCTCATCACCGCGCCATTGGCGCGCGATCCGGAAATGCTGGACAGGCTTCAGGTGATTGCCGGGCGCGCTCTCAACGGCTAAGGTTTACCAACACTTAACCGAATGCCATGCGGGGAGGCATGGTAAACGGCGAACGCGTTAGGGGACCTCAGAATGAGCGAAGCGCAATTCTACACTTTCTTCACCGGCGGGCTCTGCCTGCTGATCGCGGCGGCCTTGCTGATCGCCTGGCAGCTCTGGCGGATCCGGGATGAGGAGCGCGACGGCGCGATCTCTGCGCTCGATGGCGTCAGCCACGAAATGCGCATCAACCTTCAGCGCATGGTCAATGAGGTTGCCCAGATCGTCGACACGCAGGAAGCCGGGCCGGATGTGCTGCTTCCGGTTCAGCACCCACAGCTGGACGGTGTGAACGCATCCCTGATCAAGACCAACCGCAATGCCATCGCCGTGATCGGCGCGACATATCAGGAGCTTGAAGCGCGCAAGATGGCCCTGCGCGCAGCGCTTGCGCAGAAACGCGACCTCGGGGCGACATTGGACGACGCGATGGACGCAACCATCAACGGCATTGCGACACTCTACATGTGGGAAGAACATGCCGGCGTCCGTCCGTCCGAGGCCGGCACCGTGCGCAGCTGGCACGTGCGGGACTGGATGAAGAAGCACGGCTTTGCCGCATCCTCTTTCCCCGGCATGCATCTGCGCGATGAAGTGGTCGAGCGCCTGCGCCAGTATGGCCTGCACCTGACACCACGTCCGCTGACCCATACAGCCCACGAATATTACAGCATGCGATATGACCGCAAGGCAGACCCGCGGGCACCGTTCTGGAAGCGCAAGCCGATGACTGAGGAAGTCATGGCTATCGAGACCGCCGACGAGGCAGCAGACTTTGCCAACGGATCCTATGATGACGGCTTTGAAGATGATGTTGTGTACACATCAGATACTGAAGACATGAACGCGCCAGACGAGCTCGATGCGATGGATGGCGACACGACGGCGGATGAAGACGATTATTCGGACGACGAAACCGACACCGGTCGCCTGCCAAACTAATCGCCATCAGCGTTTGCCCATTCAGCGTTTGCCCATTCAGCGTTTGAACGTGCCCATGATGCCGCGAAGCACGTAGCGGACAATCTCGCGGCTTGCTGTACGGGCGGCCTGGTTGCCAGCCTTTTCCAGAGAGCTCATGCGGCGCGAGCTGCGGCGCGTGGTCTTCTTTTTCTTCTTCTCCAGCGCTGCTTGGGCCTTGGCTTCCTTTTTCGCCAATTCCTCGGCTTCCTTGGCGGCTTTGGCTTCACGGGCTTCCAGCACTTCATAGGCGGACTCGCGGTCAATCGCCTTTTCGTACTTGCCAGCAACGGGGCTCGCATTCTGAACGTTCTTGCGTTCGGATTCCGTTGCCGGGCCCAAACGGGAAGCGGGGGGACGAATGACCGTCCACTGCACAATGCTTGGCGCGCCCTTGGCGTCCAGCGTTGAGACGAGCGCCTCGCCGACGCCCAGCTGTGTGATCACTTCCTCCGTGTCGAAATTCTCATTCTCGCGGAAGGATTGCGCCGCGGCGCGTACGCCTTTGCGCTCGGCCGGTGTGTAGGCACGCAGGGCGTGCTGCAGGCGGTTACCCAGCTGCGCCAGAACGCTTTCGGGCAGGTCGCGCGGGTTCTGCGTCACGAAGTAGACCCCGACGCCTTTGGACCGGATCAGGCGTACGACTTGCTCGATCTTCTGCATCAGCGCCGCCGGGGCATCATCGAACAGGAGATGGGCCTCATCGAAAAAGAAGACGAGGCGTGGCTTGTCCGGGTCGCCCACTTCGGGAAGCTGCTCGAAGAGTTCAGACAACAACCACAGCAGGAAGGTGGAATAGAGCTTGGGGCTGTTGATCAGGCGCGTCGCGTCCAGCACGTTCACGATGCCGCGTCCGTCTGTGTTCGTCCGCATCATGTCGGACAGCTCCAGCGCAGGCTCGCCAAAGAAGAAGTCTGCGCCTTCACGTTCCATCACCAGCAAATTTCGCTGGACCGCGCCGAGCGAGGCGGAGGCGACATTGCCGTATTCCTTGCTCAGTTCGTCGCGTACTTCCTTGTCGCTCATATGGATCAACAATTTGCGCAGATCCTTCAGATCCAGCAGCAGCAGGCCGTTGTCGTCGGCATACTCAAAGGCGATGTTCAGCACGCCTTCCTGCGCTTCGGTCAGATCCATCAGGCGTGACAGGAGCAGGGGCCCCATTTCGGAAATCGTGGTGCGGATCGGATGGCCATTCTCTCCGAACACATCCCAGAACACGGTCGGGGCTGCGGAATAATCATAGGCGCCCAAGCCGATCTTGTTGGCGCGCTCCACGAATTTCTCGTGCAGCTTGTGATCCTCGCTACCGGGCATGCAGATGCCGGAAAGATCGCCTTTCACATCAGCGCAGAAGACCGGCACGCCGGCATCGGAAAAGCCCTGGGCGAGGTTTTGCAGAGTGACGGTTTTACCGGTGCCGGTCGCGCCCGCGATTAATCCGTGGCGGTTTGCAATCTTCAGGAGCAGGTTCTGCGCGACATCTGGCTGGCCTGTGCCGTCTGCGTCAGCGCCGCCGATAAAGATGGAGTTCATGATCCCGTCCCCTTCAATCCAAACCGTGTGCGACGCTAGAGATTTCAACAGATTCGGCAAGGGTTGAGGCGCAGACCCTTGACGGATGGGCAGGCTCTCATCACCGTGCCGGGAAGCTGGCCGGGGGAGAGCATGGATCGGGCAACCAAGACAGGCATCTGGATCATCGCGACGGGCGTGATCATCACCTTCCTGCATCTGGGGCGCAGCATTCTTGCGCCGTTTGCCCTGGCCGTATTCCTGTTTCTGATCATCGAAGGCTTTGCGACGATGATCGACAATTTTTCACGAACGCTGAAGATCGGGCATGCGCGTTTCTTCGCAATCCTGTTCGTGCTGGGCGGGTTTTTCGGGTTCATGGCCTTGCTGGCCAATGGCATTGCGGAGTTCGGCCGTGAGGCGGGCGACTATGAAACACGGATCAATGATCTGATCGCAGACGCCTATGAAGTGGTGCACATGTCGGGCGCGCCAACATTGCAGGAATTACTGTTCAACGAGACGGGTCAACGCTTCTTCGCCATTATCGCGAATGAGACCGGGGATCTGTCAGGCGATCTCGTGCTGATCCTGATTTATGTGGCTTTCCTGTTCCTGGCGCAGTCGAGCTGGACCCGGAAACTCGACAATATCTTCCCCGGCTTTGAGCAGCGTGCGCAGGTGCGCCAGATCGGCGACGATGCGAGGCGCAGCATTGAAACCTATCTCTGGACCCAGACCGTGATTTCCGCGCTCATTACGGCGCTGACCTATTTCTCGTTGCTGGCGCTGGGTGTGAAGAATGCACTTTTCCTGTCGGCGCTGATCTTCGTGCTCAACTACATCCCGACCGTGGGCTCAATTGTCGCTGCGCTGGTGCCGCCCCTGTTTGCCATCGTGCAGCCGGAAATTCCGCCCTGGGTGCCCGGTGCGACGCCGCAGGACACCTATATCTACGCTGCGATCGTGTTTGCGATCGTCAGCTTCTGGCAGTTCTCGATCGGCAATTTCGTTCAGCCTCGCATGATGGGTGAATCGCTGAATCTGTCGGCGCTCATCGTGTTGCTATCCCTGGCAATCTGGGGCGCCATATGGGGCATACCGGGCATGTTCCTGTCGGCACCGCTAACGGTTCTGATGATGATTTTCTTCGCTCAGTCCAGCAATACGCGATGGATCGCGATCCTGCTGTCAGCCGATGGCGACCCTCAGGGAAAAGGGGGTACCCCAAACACTAACCAAGATGCATAGGGAGCTGTTCACACCTATGGTGAAAAACGATAATCTATGCCAAATGGGGGCAACTTTGTAATTGTTATGTCAGCGCAAAACCAATACTCAATAATTGGTAATGTCGATCGCTGCTGACCGCATCTTGTAAATGGCATTGCCCTTGCAAAATTAACGAGATCAGGCCCTCCGCGTGCGTCCCCCCACCCAGCCTGCGGAATCGGCCTGTAGGACCCGCCGGACACGTCCCCGTTCGGCGGGTCCGATTTATTCTGGACCCAGTAAAATCAACCGCCACCTTCAACCTGTGACGCAGGGGAAATTCATTTGCGGCAATGAGTTGTGCCGGGATGCGGCGCGGTCTAGATGGGAAGCTCGGTTAAGCTATTTCGCGAGCAATCCACATGACAGAAATTCCTGCCTCATCTGAGCCAATCGAGCAGGTATTTGACCAAATTCACCGTGAATCGGGGCATGAAGATTTAACGGGCCTGACGCAGGAGGATTTAAAATCCCTCGCGCGTCGGCACTGGGATTGGGCCGTGGAGGTTGCCGCTGGCGATCAGGATGTGCGGGTCCTGCTGGAAGCTGAGGGCGCTGAGGGCAATTCGCTGTCTCGCACCATTCTGGAGACGGTCAGCCCTGACATGCCCTTCCTGGTGGACTCCGTCCTCGGCGAATGCGGCGCGCAGGGCTTTGAGGTTGCTGCGCTGTTTCACCCGATTGTGAAGCTGCAGGACGGTGGCAGCATATCGATCATTCAGGTCCACTTGCCGATCCTGACGCATCTGGAGGCGGAGCGCCTCAAGCGGGGGGTGCGGGAAGCGCTGGCCCATAATGCGGTCGCTGTGGCCGATTTCGAGCCAATGCGCGCACGTATGCAGCAAGAGATCGCCCGGCTGGAAGGTGTGAGCCATCTGAAGGACATGGACCGCGATGAGGCGGTGGCCTTCCTGAAATGGTTGTCGCGGGAGCATTTCGTTTTTCTCGGCTGTCGCGAATACGATTTCGAGACTGATGCCGAGGGGCACGTGCTGCCGGAAGAGCCCATAATGGTCGAAGGGTCGAATCTCGGCGTCCTGCGCGATGAGGAGCTGAACGTCCTGTCGCGTGAGGCCGAGCCTCTGATTCTGACGCCAGAGATTGGTGCGCACCTGTCGGAGCCCTATCCGATCCTTGTCGCGAAATCGACGCTGGTCAGCCTCGTCCACCGTCGGGTTGCGTGCGACTATGTGGGCGTCAAGAAATATGACGCTGAAGGTCGCGTGAACGGTGAAGTGCGCTTCCTGGGCCTGTTCACGGCGGAAGCCTATGACGAGACCGCGCGGTCCATTCCGTTGATCCGTCGTCGTATTGCCGCCATTCTGGAGGCTGCCGGGGCGACGCCGGGCGGGCATACGGAGAAGGCGCTTACCAATCTACTGGAAACCTGGCCGCGGGATGAGTTGTTCCAGACTTCCTCGAAGATCCTGCATCCGATCATCGTCGGCGCGCTGCACCTGATTGGCCGTCCGCGCACGCGACTGTTCGTCCGGCAGGACCAGTTCGACCGCTTTGTCACGGCCATCGTCTACGTGCCACGTGAAGCCTATGACACCACAATGCGCCAGCGTATCACCCAAGAACTGGTGACGGCGTACAAGGGACGGGTCACGCGTTTCCGACCTTACTTCGATTCCGAGACGCTTGTGCGGGTTCATTTTGAAATCTGGTTGGATCAGGGCCATCCGTTGCCGGATCTTGCGGCATTGGAAAAACGTATCGTTGAGATCGCGCGGACATGGGAGCAGGGGTTCCGCTCGGCGCTTGTGCAATCTGACCTCGAACGTGCCCATCAGGAGAATGCGCGGGCGTTCATTGGCGCGTTCAACGCAGCCTATCGCGAGGCATTCGGCCCGGATGAGGCCATGCGCGATGTTGCCGCAATGGCAAATCTATCGGCCGCGCACCCGATCCTCGCGCGAGCCTATCGAATGGAGCGGGACCGCGCAGACAAGATCCGTGTCAAGATTTATTCTCGCAATGGGTCCATTCCGCTATCAGCCTGTGTGCCGATCTTCGAGAAAATGGGATTCTTCGTCGATTTTGAAACAGGCTTCCCGGTGCGCCCGACGGAGCGCCCTGCGGAGGATGCGCCGGAAACCTACTGGGTGCACGACGTGGTCATGTGCACGTCCAATGGGGCCTATATCGATCTGAACGACATCCGGACCACACTGGAAGATACATTTGTGGCGGTTTGGAGCGGGCGCGCCGAAAATGATGGATTCAACAAGCTGGTCCTCTGCGCCGGGGCGAGTTGGCGTGACGCGGCCCTGATCCGTGCGCTTGCCGGCTATCGCCGCCAGAGTGGTATGGAACAGCCTCAATATGTTCAGGAGACGGCGCTTTCCACATATCCGGGCATTGCGCGGCAATTGCTGGATTTGTTCGCGACACGGTTCGATCCTGCGCGGGAGATGTCACTCGCAGAACGTTCTCACGCTGCGGAGAAAGTGCGCGAGGAAATCGAAATGTCGCTGCGCGACGTCTCCGCGCTGGCAGACGATCAGGTGCTACGCCGTCTGGCCGATCTGATCCTCGCGGTGCAACGCACGAATTTCTATCAGACAAACAGTGAGGGTGAGCCGTATAGCTTTGTCAGCCTGAAGATCGCCAGCCGCGAGCTGGAGGATTTGCCGGAACCGAAGCCGTTCCGGGAAATCTATATGTCCAGCCCGCAGGTCGAAGGCGTGCATTTGCGCTTCGGCGCTGTGGCGCGGGGCGGCTTGCGCTGGTCGGATCGTGCCTCGGACTATCGCACGGAAGTGCTTGGCCTTGTGAAGGCCCAACAGGTGAAGAATGCGGTGATCGTTCCGGTTGGGTCCAAGGGTGGTTTCCTGCCGAAGCAATTGCCGGATCGTTCAGACCGAAATGCCTGGTTTGAAGCCGGCCGTGATGCCTATAAGGAGTTCATCCGCGCGCTTCTGGGGATCACGGATAATCTGGTGGAAGGGGAGGTGTCACACCCCGCTGATACGATCGTCTGGGACGGGGAGGATCCGTATCTTGTTGTCGCGGCCGACAAGGGCACGGCAACCTTCTCGGATACGGCAAATGCCATCAGTGAAGAAATGGGGCATTGGCTGGACGACGCTTTTGCGTCCGGCGGCTCTGCGGGCTACGACCACAAGAAAATGGGAATTACCGCGCGGGGCGGCTGGGAAGCCGTCAAGCGCCATTTCCGCGAGCTGGGTACGGATATTCAAGCCGAACCTTTCACCGTGATCGGCGTGGGCGATATGAGCGGGGATGTATTCGGGAATGGCATGCTGCTGTCTCCGGAAATCCGTCTCGTCGCCGCATTCAACCACATGCACATCTTTATCGATCCGGACCCGGTTGATGCCGGCAAGAATTTGGCCGAACGCCAGCGCTTGTTCGACAAGCCCCAGTCCAGCTGGGCAGACTATAACAAGGGCATCCTGTCCGAAGGCGGCGGCATATTTGACCGGTCCGCAAAGTCCATCACGCTGAATGACCAGATCAAGGCGCTGACTGGCCTGTCCAAGGATGCGGTCACGCCCGATGAACTGATCCACGCCTTGCTGAAGGCCCCGGCTGACCTGCTCTGGTTCGGCGGCATCGGCACCTATGTGAAGGCCGCGCATGAGAGCCACGCAATGGCGGGCGACCGGGCGAATGATGCAATCCGTGTGAATGCGGATGAGCTGAAAGTGAAAGTTATCGGGGAAGGGGCCAATCTCGGCGTCACCCAGGCTGGCAGGATCGAGTTCGCCCTGCGCGGCGGGCATATCAACACCGATGCGATCGACAATTCTGCGGGCGTCGATTCGTCAGACCATGAGGTCAACATCAAGATCCTGGCGGCCGAAGCCATTCGCGAAGGCGATCTGCAGGCCGACAAGCGCAACGAGTTGCTCGCCGACATGACCGATGAGGTTGCGGCACTTGTCCTGCGCCACAACTACACCCAGACCTTCGCCCTGACACTGGCGGAAGCCACCGCGAAGGAAGACCATGACGCGCTGGAGCGCCTGATGGAGTATCTGGAGAACCGGGGCGTGCTGAACCGGGCGCTGGAAACCCTGCCGGAAACCGGCGAGATGAAGGTGCGCGCTGAACGCGGCCAGCCACTTACTCGGCCAGAGCTGGCCGTTCTGCTGGCCTGGTCGAAGATCACGCTGTTCGATGATATTGTGGCCTCTGATATCCCGGACGATCCTTATTTCAATGATCTTTTGACGAACTATTTCCCGAGCCCGATCAACACCTACACGAAGGCGATGACCAATCACCGGCTGAAGCGGGAGATCATCGCGACCGTCATCGCCAATCGCATGCTGGACATGGCAGGGCCGGTGGCGCTGCTGCGCTTGCGGGAAGTGACGGGCGGTGACAATGCGCAGGTTGCGCGCGGGCTGGAAGCGGCGCGGGCCGTGCTGAATTTTGACGGTTTCCAGCGCGAGGTCGACCAGCTCGACAATATCGTGCCGGCCGAAGTGCAGACCGATCTGCGCCTGCATGCAGCGAGTGCGATGGTCGATGCTGCACTCTGGTTTATCGAGACCCATCCGGACCTTCGCGTGGGCGAAGCGGTGCAGCGCACCGAGGCACCGCTGAACGAGTTCAAGGCGGCGCTCAGCCATATCCATTCGCCATTCCCGGCGGCGCGGATCGAACGCGAAGCGCGGGGCCTGATGAAGCGGGGCGTGTCAGAGGAATTGTCGCGCTGGGCGTCAGCGATGGGGCAGTTTGCGCAGGGCCTGCTCGTGGTAGACCTTGCCGGAAAAATGCAGGTCGAAGTGCCAGAGGCCGGCAAGGCATTTTACATGGTTGGCGACCAGCTTCGCATCGATCGCCTGCGGGCGATGGCACGGGACAATCTGTTGCATGCGGATTATTGGGACCGTGTCGCCGGGCGTCGCCTGCTGAACGAACTGGTTCGCATGCAGGCGGATGCAACCGAGAAGGCGCTGTCTGAAAACGGCGCGCAGGCCTGGCTGGATGAGCGGGACGGGGCGCGCCGCGCCCTGCTGGAGGAGTTGCACACGCTGGGCAAGGATCGCAACTGGGCGTTCGCGCGGTTCGTGCTAGCGGTCGATGCGCTGCGCCAGTTCATGCGCCACTAGGTCTCGCACGGAAATCCGGACAGGGAGAGTTCCCTTCCGGTTCTTCGGGGTGAGTGGTCCTTGCGGATGGGAGTCGACGCCTCAGGCAGGGACAAAACAGGAGGGTGGATAGGAGAGTAGACCTCTGCGCAGTGGGCCGCCTTCCATCCGCTGGCCAAAACGACGTCACCGTCCCGGCCGGACCGCCGCGCCCCTATGGCTAGGGCGCGACAAGACCAAGACTACATGACCGCCCGCTCAGATGAATTCGATCATGAAAAAGGCCCGCATTGGCGGGCCTTTCTGCAAGTTTCCTATTGGAAAGCGTTCTTTACATCCAACGTCCTCTGGGTTTTGAGTGCGCTGCACAATTGGGCCCGCTCTACACCCTGAGCCAGCGAGCGTTCATAGCCGGGGATCAGGGCGCTTTTCGTTTCAAAGAAGGCCGCAATGTCACTCGATTTCTGAACGCTGCACACATAACCTGTCATGCCAGCAAGCTGGGGTTTGCGAATCTCGGGCATCCGCGCCACGATGGCGTCGAACTCCGCCATGAAGATCTCCCAGGCACGGTCCTTGGCTGAGTCATTGGAGAGCGCACTGCTGACGACCGCAAAGACTTCATCGGCCGAATACGAACCTTTCAGGCTTTCTGCGAACAGGTCTTCGACCATTGATTCATCACCGCGATTGGCCAGCGCCGCCAATAGTGTGCGCCGTTCAGTCTGGTTGGTGACGGAAGGCAGATACGCGGTCGCGGCATCATAGAAGGCCGGTCCACCATCTTCCGCGCCGATCTTCATGGCAATGCCCAGATCCTCCGGGGGCAGGGCAGACTGGTCCGGTATGCCATTGGCGCCGATATAGCGCTGTGCGCGGTCCAGCAATGCGCTGCGATCTTCGGGGCGGTCACCATATTCCAGAAGCAGGCTATAGATCTTGTCGCGCAGAAGCACTTCCTGTTGCGACAGCGCTGTCGCCGGGCGGGACTCCAGATACTCCGCCAGCGGTCCATAGGTTGCCTGAACCCACGCTCTCAAATTCTCCTGTCCGGATTCATCAAGCAACCGATTCAGAGTCGGGATGACCGCCGTAGCCTCAGATACGGCGCGGGGATGACCGCTCGTCGTGGCCTCAATACCGCGCTTGAGGTCTTCTATACTGATCCGTCCGGCGCGGAAGCCGGACTCCAGGGCATCTGCAAACAGGATCTGCTCGCCATCGGACAGGCTGTCATAGGCGTCGATCAGCGCATTGAGGTTGTCGCTGCCCGTGTCGAAACGCCAGTATCCTGTGCCGTCCGCATTCGGCATGACCCAGTCGGCGCATCCGCCATCCAGTGGAATTTCCGTCACGCGGTCCTTCAGCATCTGGCGGATCGTGCGATCGCCGGTCGGGCCGTTGATGCGCGCGGCAAACGGGATTTCCCAGACCTGTGCATCCGGATCAATGTCAGAGCCGAGCGGTGCATATCGTTTCTGCGTGATCGTGATCAGACCCGCATCCGGCGCAGGGCACGATACGGCGACATCCAGCGACGGAATGCCAGGCTGGCCGATATAGCTGGCAAAGGAGGAGACAATCTCCGGCTGGCCGGATCCGTCGGCAATGCTCTGCATGAAGTCATCCGCGTCAGCGACGCCATCCTCGAACCGCTTCATGTGCAGCCGGATGCCAGCGCGGAAGTCTTCCTCGCCAAGATAGGTCTCGAACATGTTCAGCACACTGCCACCCTTGCGATAGGTGATGGCATCAAATGCATCCAGAATATCACCATTGGCGTTAATCGGATTGCGGATCTGGCGGGCGGCGACCAGGCTGTCGGAGCCCATTGCGGAAAGGCCGGCGAGGATTGGGCTGAGGTTCCATTCGCCATCCGGGTCGACGGCATGCATGGTCTTGTAGCTGATCCAGGTCGCAAAGGCTTCGTTCAGCCAGATGTCGTTCCACCATTTCGGCGTGACGAGATTGCCAAACCATTGATGGCCCAGCTCATGCGCATGTGTTGTCAGCACGCCGCGACGCCGCGCAAGGCTGGTCTGCTCGTCCATCAGCAGCGCAGCTTCGCGATAGATGATTGCCCCGGCATTCTCCATGGCCCCATAGGCGAATTCGGGTGCAGCGATCAGGTCCAGTTTTCCATAGGGGTACGGATAGTCGAAATAGGATTCCTGCCACAGCAGCATTTCATCCGTAATGTCGAGCGACTCGGCCAGCTTGTCGCGCTTGCCGATGGCGGCAAATCCGCGGAGCGGGATCGGCTCTGCGCGCAGGGTTGTGGCGGGAATATCTGCCGCAACGCGCTCTTCATATGGTCCGACGGCAAGCGCTACCAGATAGGACTGGATCGGACGGGTCTTGGCAAATTCATGGCGCACCCAGCCATCCTCAGCTGGCTTTGCATTGATCTCCTCGCCATTCGCAATCACCTGCATTCCCGCTGGCGCGGTTACGGTGACCGTCCACGGCGTCTTGAAGCGGGGTTCATCGAATGAGGGCACCATGCGGCGCGCATCAATCGCCTCCATCTGAGTGGCCAGATAATCCGTGTCGGACTGGACGGCCTTGTAGAGACCGGCAAGGCCGAAATTGTAAGGGGCGATATAGCTGAGTTCGAGCGTCGCCGGTCCGGCGGGCAGGGGCGTATCGAAATCCAGCCGCGAAACCCCGCCCGGTGCCTGGTCGCCGGTGAAGGTGGCCGGAACACTGGTACCGTCCGGCAAGACGGCGCGCGCGTCCAGAATGTCCTGATCCACCGAATGCAGCCAGATCCGACCATGTGGAGCAGACAGATCGACATCGATTTCCACCAGGCCGCCAAAACTGTCGGCGTCCGGATCGGTCTTGAGATCAAGGCGATAGGCGAGCGGGGTTACACCCGTTGGCAGCTGGCCCGCCGGGGGCACTTCGGTCATGATGGGCGCGTCTTGTCCAGCGGGCGCGTTGCCGGGTTCAGAGGCCGCGTTGCCGCACGCCTGGAGTGCAAGAATGGAAACAGCGCCAGCAAGTGCTGCGCGGAATCGAAGAGAATTCATCGATAGGATCCTGTAGTGGATGAAACAGTTGGAAGATAAAAACCATAGCTGGCGCAAAGGCAAAAGCGGTTCAAAGCAGCTGGAATTTAACACCCTTTTCAGTGATCCCATGAGAAGTTGAATGCATGAAACGGCTCTACCACTGGCCCCTTGATCCTGCCGGAAGGCTTGTGCGCCTCGCTTTGGGCGAGAAAGGGGAGGGATTCGAGACGTTGGAATCGCCCAGCTGGGCGCCGCATCCGGATGTGCCGCGTCTCGCGCATGGGGCTGTTGCCCCCGCACTGGTAGAGATTGATAGCGAACCGCGCATGTTTGCCTGCGGCACGCGGGCGATCTGTGAGCATCTGGAGGAGACCTCACAAGGCCGGGCCTTGTTGCCGCAGGACCCGGCGGCGCGCGCCGAAGCCCGCAGGCTGTGGGCCTGGGTCGAGGCGGCCTGCGAAGAGGTGACAGACACGCTGCTGACAGAGCGCGTGATGCAATGGGTAAAGCGGGACCGCCAGCCCGATTCTGCGCGATTGCGTCGAGGCGCCCATGCACTTCGCGGGCGGCTGACTTTCCTGAATGGTCTGCTTGAACTGAACGGCTATCTTGCCTGTCGTGAATTGTCGCTGGCAGATCTGGCTGCAGCGGCCCACTTGTCGGCCTATGACTATTTTGGCGATGTCGAGTGGAATGCCGTGCCGGAGTTGAAGGACTGGTATGCCCGCATGAAATCGCGGCCCAGTTTCCGGCCCCTGCTGGCCGACCGGTTGCAGGCCGTCAGGCCGGTGGCCCATTATACCAATTTGGATTTCTAGACCTTGCCCGATCCCCTCCACATCCGCGTCAAGCACCTTGCCCGGTCGCTTGGGTTCGATGGCGTGGCGATCGCGCGCGCGGACGAACCTTGGCAGGCAGGGGAGAGGCTCGAAGCCTTCGTGGACGCTGGCCATCATGGCAGCATGGAATGGATGGAGACGACGCTTGCCCGGCGCAAGGCCCCGACCGCCATGTGGCCGGATGCAAAATCTGCTGTAGTCGTCGCCCTGAATTATGGGCCGGATCATGATCCGCTCGACACGCTACAGAACACGACACTCGGCAACATCTCTGTCTATGCGCGGGGACGCGATTATCACGACACGCTGAAGAAACGCCTGAAACAGCTGGCGCGGGAATTCGTGGCGGAAACCGGCGCAGAGGTGAAGGTGTTCGTGGATACCGCGCCGTTGATGGAAAAGCCGCTGGCACACAAGGCCGGGCTTGGCTGGCAGGGCAAGCACACCAATCTTGTTAGCCGCGAGCTGGGCTCATGGTTCTTTCTGGGCGTGATGTTGACTGCCGCAGAGCTGGAGCCGGATACACCCGAGACGGATCATTGCGGCTCCTGCCGATTGTGCCAGGATATCTGCCCGACCAATGCCTTTCCGGCACCGTACAAACTCGATGCGCGGCGGTGCATTTCCTACCTGACGATTGAGCATGCGGGACCGATCCCGGAAGAATTTCGCGCCGCAATGGGCAACCGCATCTATGGCTGTGACGACTGCCTGGCGATCTGCCCGTGGAACAAGTTTGCCGAGACCGCGAAGGAGAGCGCTTTCCATGCGCGGGCCGAGCTGAAGGCGCCGGGCCTGGATGAATTGGCTGCGCTGGACGATGCCGGGTTTCGCGAAGTGTTTTCCGGTTCTCCCATCAAGCGGATCGGGCGGGACCGATTTGTAAGGAATGTCTGTATCGCAATCGGAAATTCAGGAGACCCTGGCCTGATCGCGAACCTCCTGCCTTTGCTGGACGATCCCGCGCCAGTTGTGCGCGGCATGGCAGTGTGGGCGCTCGCCCGCCTTGATGGTGCCCGATTTGCCAAGGAAAAAGCCGCCCGGATGGAGCCGGAAACCGATCCGGGCGTTCTGGCGGAATGGATGACAGGGTAATGAGCGGTTTCTGGACGTTCCTGACATGGGCGGTGCGCATTCTGGCGGGCCTGTTTGTGGCGTTTCACCTTTATGCACTTGCGCTGATCTGGCTGCCGATTCCCGGCACGGTGCTGATGATGCAGCGTGCGGTGGAGGGGGAGGATGTACGCCGTGACGCCGTGCCGCTGGCAGAGATTTCGCCCCATCTGGTGCGGGCTGTAATCGCCGCGGAGGATACGCGCTTCTGCGAGCACAATGGCATTGACAGGCAAGCCATCGAGAAGGCGCTGGAAGAGCGTCGTCAGGGCAAGGGCACACGCGGCGCTTCAACCATCACGCAGCAGACAGCCAAGAACGTGTTTCTCTGGAATGGCGGCGGTGTGCCCCGCAAACTGGGCGATATGTGGATGGGTATTTTCATCGACCAGTTCTGGGGCAAGGAACGGGTGATGGAAGCCTATCTGAATGTCGCGGAATGGGGCGACGGCCTGTTCGGCGCCGAAGCCGCTGCGCAGGCGCGCTTCGGAAAGTCTGCCGCGGACCTGACCGAACGCGAAGCGGCCTTGCTGGCAGCTGTCCTTCCGAGCCCGAACAGATGGCGTGTTGATCCGCCGGGGCCCTATGTCAGCAAGCGCGCTGGTACGCTGCAGGCCAGAATGCGTGTTGTGCAAAGCCAAGGGCTGGCAGCCTGCGTGCTTGGCAGCGCGCGTCCACCGGCGCGACAACAGCCGCAACCGGGACAGACCGCGCCAAAGCCGGAACCCTTGCCGGATCTGCCGGCAGAGCCAGAGAGCGGACCTGAAGCGACAGAACTGGAACAGCCCGAAACGGCGCCTGCAGAGGATGGGTTCGATGCCTTCCTTGAGGGCGCACAGGAGCGCTTTGGCGAAGCATCCGGTCAGCCGCAAGTCGTGGAGGAAGAGCCTGAGCCGCTGGAACCTGAAGCTGAGGCCAGCCAGTCAGAGGCGCAGGATGGCGGGCCGACCGACCTGCGGCCACGACCGCTGGAGCCTGTTGAGGACATGCCTGTCGAGAATACGCCGCAGGACTAGTCAGTCTCTGGCGCGTCTGTCGCGTCCGTGTCGCCATCTGTCGCCAACTGTTGCGGCGTGTCGGTCTTTGTCGCGGCCTGTGCGCGTTTGGGTCTCGATATCTCGACCTTGAGTGCCGATTCCGGTTCGATGAAGAGTTCCTTGCGGCGGAGCGGCACAGACATGCCGTTCTCGGTGAATCGTTTCCAGACTTCGCGCAATATGTTCGAGCCGACATTCGCCGTGCCGTTTTCCGGATCGATGATCCAGAAGCGCACTTCCAGTACGATGCATTCGTCCGTGAAGTCCTTCACGAGACATACTGGCTGTGGCCAGCTGATGACGCGTTCTGTCGCCTTGGCGGCGTCGATCACGATGTTGATCGCTTCTTCCAGATCGGACGTGTAGTCGATGCGCAATTCCTTGTGCACGCGCACGCGCTTGTTGGAAAAGCTCCAATTGATCACCGTGTCGGTCATCAGCTTTTCGTTCGGGATCAGGAATTCCTTGCCTTCCTGCGTCGTGATCGAGGTGTAGCGCAGGCCGAGTGACTCGACCACGCCGAACGTCTCGCCGACCTCGATCACGTCCTGGGGCTTGATGGAGCGTTCGGACAGGAGAACGATGCCCGACACAAAGTTCGAGATCACCTTTTGCATACCAAAGGCAAAGCCGAGGCCGATGGCACCGGAGATAACGGTCAGCGCGCCGAGCGGGATGCCCAGCCCGGCCAGGGTGAGCAGGGCGGCGGCGACGATGAACACGATCTGGATCGCGTTTCCGATCAGGATGCGGATCGACGGTTCGACCTTGGGCAAGTGGTTGACCCGGCGCTTCATGGATTTCGCTGCGCGGTTGGCGATGAACAGCAACACCGCTGCGGTCAGGATAGCCTGGAAGATGAAGACCGGGCTGATCCGGCGGTTCCCGAAGGATGGGCCGATGCTGGAAAGCCAGTCCATCACGTCCGGCAGCACGCCCAGCGCGAAGAAAATGGCGAACGCCCAGGTCAGGACTGAGGCGAGCCCGCGCAATTCTTCCGGAAGGAAACTGAGGCTGACCCGAATAACCAGCCAGGCAATGGCGAGAGACAGGGCTGTCCGGACAAGGATGACGGCATGATCCACCGAACCCAGTAGCGAGACGGCGAGCGCCAGCAGGAGCGACCAGAGCGCAGGCCGCACAGCCTTGTGCAATATGTCGAGCCCTTCGCGGCGGGGCGGCTCGACAAAGCGGCGCAGCGTAACCGTGATCAGTCGTTTGAAGGGTGGGGTCAGCAGGGCGCCGAGCGCCAGCGCCACGATGATACAGGCGATCTGTATGAGGATCGGATAGAGGAATTCGGGCTGTTGGGCCTTTGACGAGAGCCAGCCCGCCGGATCGTCGATAAACGGGCGGGCGGGCTCCAGCCATTTGATGAGCGGATTGACGAGGTCTTCTACCGGGGGAAGGATTTCATCAGCCTGCTGAGCGGGCTGGCCTGTGGCCTCCGTCGCATCGACCGGGCGGCAATAGGTTTCCCCATCACTGCCCGTGATGCATTTCTGGTAGGTGACGCCGTTTTCTGCCAAGCGTGTATCTGCCTAGACCGGATCGTATGGGAAGACGCTGGCAGACGCGCCCATGTCGAAGAAGTTGGCCTTCATGGCTGGCAGGGCCTGGTCGAGCAGGCTTTCCGGTGTCCAGCCTTCCAGACGGGCCAGAGACTTGACCGGACGGGGCTGGTCGAACAGCACGACCTCATTGCCGCGCACGGCAAAGATCTGGCCGGATGTGTCCTTGGCCTTGTCGGCGCACAGGGCCACGGCCAGCTGGGCAACCTGGTCAGCGCGCATGCCATTCTTCATGCGCTCGACGCGCTCTGCGCCTGCTTCATCCTTGACCGGGATGGAGGCAATCATGCGGGTCCATGCGAAGGGTGCGATGACGTTGGAGCGGACATTCTTGCGTGCGCCTTCCATCGCGATGATGCGCGACAGGCCGACAATGCCCATCTTGGCGGCGGCATAGTTTGCCTGGCCGATATTGCCGATCAGGCCGGATGTGGAGGTGAACAGGACAAAGTTGCCATCCTCGCGTTCGCGAAACATTTCGATGGCCGCGCGGGTGACGTTGAATGTACCGCGCAGGTGCACGTCGATCACGCTGTCCCAGTCATCTTCACTCATCTTGTGGAACATGCCGTCCCGCAGGATACCGGCCGGGTTGATGATGGAATGCAGATCGCCGAACTCGTCCTTGGCTTGTTCGATCATGCCTTCCACGGCTTTCATGTCGGTGACACTGTCGGAGTTTGAGACGGCCTCACCACCGGCTGCGCGGATTTCCTGTGCCACGGTTTCAGCCGGGCCGGCACTGCCTTCATCGGCGCCGGTCAGGCTGCCGCCCAGATCGTTCACGACCACTTTTGCGCCTTCGCGCGCCGCCAGCAGGGCGGTCTCCTTGCCGATCCCGTTGCCGCCTCCGGTCACCAGGACCACTTTGCCTTCCAGTACGCCCATCAGACGAAACTCCCTTTATGTGTTGCAATCGCCGCCACCCTAGAACCCGGCCCGCAATGTTCAAGGTTTGAAATCGTCGCCGGGGCGGTTACAGGTGCTGGCATGACAAAGACATTCAAAGCCGTGATCTGGGATTTCGGGGGCGTGTTCACGACCTCTCCCTTCGATGCCTTTACCCGCTACGAGGCCGAGCGTGGCCTGCCAAAGGATTTCATCCGCACCGTCAACGCGACCAACCCGCTGGACAATGCCTGGGCCAAGCTGGAGCAGAGCCTGGTCAGCGCCGAGGAATTCGACGGCATGTTCCGCCAGGAATCAAAGGCGATGGGGCATGAAGTGCCCGGCGGCGAAGTGCTGGCCCTGCTGTCTGGCTCGCTGCGCCCGCGTGTCGTCAATGCGCTGACCGTTTGCAAGACGAAAGGCAAGGTTGGCTGCATTACCAACAATGCACCCGTCGGGAAGGGGGCCTCGATGACCAATGACGAGGCCAAGGCCCGCGAAGTTTCCAAAGTGTTCGACATGTTCGATCATGTGATCGAAAGTTCCAAGCTTGGCATCCGCAAGCCGGACCCGCGCATCTATTCCCTGATGTGCGAGGCCTTGGATGTTGACCCGGCGGATTGTATCTATCTTGATGATCTGGGGCATAATCTGAAACCCGCCCGCGACATGGGCATGACAACGATCAAGGTGCTCAATGAAGACCAATTGCTGTCAGACCTTCAGGCCGTTACGGGATATGAACTGGCCTAGCGCGCTTCTTGCGGCGGTGGGGGCGGCCATGCTTGTCGCCTGCTCACCTGCGGCCGAACCTGAGCGCCCGCCAGTACCGGACCAGTCGCTGACCCAGGCCCCGCAGGCGCCGAAACCTGTCGTGTTGACAGAAGAAGCCGAAAAGACGCGCGATGAATTGCTGTCGCACGCCAGGGCCGGGTCACTGTCGCGTCTGTCGCGAGTGGCGAACGCAAATGACGGGTTCGTCTCCAATCTGGGAGGCACCCCGCACCGCCAATACTGGGATCTGATGCGCCGCATCGGGGCCGATCCAAATCGCAGCCTGAGAGAGCTGTTCGACCTGCCGCCCGGCATGCGCGAGATTGATGGCGAGGTCTGGTTCGTCTGGCCGGATCTTGCCGCGCGGGATGCCAGCGACCTGATTCCGGAAAAGCTGTCCTTCCAGGATCGCCGCCGGCTGATGGAACTGATCGGCGAAGAGGGGATTGAACGGATACGCCAGGGCGAAGGCTATCCCGGCATGCGCACGGCGATCGCCGGCAATGGGCGCTGGGTCTATTTCGTCATGGGCGAAACCGAGGAGGACTAGGACATGTCAGGCAAGATTGGCGCAGAGGCCGCGCTCGCGAAACTGAGTGGATGGACCAAGGGCGACGAAGACCGCGACACGATCCAGAAAACCTACAAGCTGGGCGACTTCAAGACGGCGTGGGGCTTCATGTCCGCCGTGGCGCTGAAGGCCGAGCAGATGGACCACCATCCCGAATGGTTCAACGTCTACAACAAGGTCGAGGTCACGCTGACGACGCATGATGTGGACGGTGTGTCTGAAAAGGACGTCGAACTGGCCCGATTCATGGATGAACTGGTCGCGAAACTTGTCTGACCGAATGGCGGGATGATCGCTTCCCGCAAGGTCAAGCTGGTCCGGTTTCGAGTGCGCTGATACGGATATGCCAAATCAGACACTGCGGAGGAGATCAGCATGGGCCGGGTAGACGGAAAGAAAGCATTCATCACGGGCGGCGCGCAGGGGCTTGGCGAGGCCACGGCCCGCATGTTCGCGCGCGAAGGCGCCAAGGTCACCGTGACCGATATCAATGGCGCCGGCGCCGAAGCCGTCGCGGCCTCCATCAATGAAGAACACGGCGCCGGCACGGCCTTCGCCTACCAGCATGACGTCACCGATGGCGACCGCTGGCAGGAAGTCCTGAAAGGCGCCTATGACGCGATGGGCGGCCTCAACGTGCTGGTCAACAATGCCGGTATCGGTTCGCTCGGCTCGGTCGAGGATGAGGACTATGAGACCTTCAAACACGTCCAGACCGTGGACGTGGATTCGATCTTTCTCGGCTGCAAATACGCAATCCCGATGATGCGCGATCACGGCCTCGGCTCGATCATCAATATCTCGTCGATTGCCGGAATCATCGCCAGCGGGAACTATGTTTCCTACAACACGGCGAAGGCGGCGGTGCGCCACATCTCCAAATCCATCGCGCTGCATTGCGCCAAGTCGACCGGCGGCCAGATCCGGTGTAATTCCGTGCATCCGGTCTTCATCAACACGCCGATCCTGGACCGCACCAAGGAGATGTTCGGTGAGGAAGAAGCCCTCGCCAAGCTCGGTCGCCAGATCCCGCTCGGCAAGGTGGGGGAGCCGGACGATATCGCCTATGCCGTGCTCTATCTCGCGTCAGACGAGTCGAAACTCGTCACAGGGATTGAATTGAAGGTGGATGGCGGCATTTCGGCAATGTAGGCTGGTCTCCGGAAATGAGGGGTAATTCCGGATGAAGCTGAAATTGTTGTGCGCGGGCGTGATGGTTGCCTTGGCCGGGTGTCAGAGTGACGACGGCGTCGCGATTGCAGAGCCGGATCCGGCAAAGGCCACACTGAGCGGGGAGGCCTGTCCGGATGCGGGCGAGGCAGCCTATTTCTTCTGGATGTCGCCGGTGTCTGCCGAGCCGGGCCAGAAAATTGGCCTGTCACCTTACTGGACGGATATGCCGGGCGGCTTCAATCCCTTGCCAGCGGGTTGTGTGGATGACGTCAGCGCCCATCCAGACGGCGCGGTCATCCTCACGCGGACGGATAACGGCTTGGCGCTCGCTGAAATCGCGGAAGGCGCTGAGGCGGGCACGCGGATACATCTGACCGCGACATATAACGGGCATGGCCTGATTGGCCTGGTTGATGTGTACCGCGCGGCGGACAATCCCCTTGTCGGGCGGTGGCGACAGGACGGCGGTTCCTGCGCACCGGGCAGCGCGGTGCAGGAACTGGTCTTTACCGGTAGCGGAGACTTCTCCGTCACCTGGACGCCCTTTGAGGCCTACAAAGATTACTGGGGCAGCTACACCTATGATGCCGACACGGGCGCGGTTTCCTTCGAGATCGAATCTGGAAACCAGACGCCGGAGGATGTCGTGCTGGAGGGGGCGGCGCAGGTATCTGGCGATGAATTGTCATTTGACGGGGTCTCCTTCGGCACGCCGCGCAATGCCGAGTCCGCCTGTCGCGGAAAATTCTTGAGGTAAACACGGAAACACCATTGCCGTTCCCAAAAGTTCACTCTATGTTCTATTCCTGTTCTTGAGATGGGAGAGGCAGATGATTGGTTATGTAACTCTTGGGGTCGCGGACCTCACACGCGCCGCGAAATTCTACGACCCGATTGCAGCTGAGCTGGGCGTGGGGCGGATGATGGAATTCGATACGTTTATCGCCTGGGGCGAGCAGGGCGGCGCACCGGGCGTGGCGGCAACATTGCCGTTTGATGGCCAGCCCGCCACGATTGGCAATGGCTCGATGGTGGCCCTGCAGGCGAAAGATGCAGACCAGGTTCGCAGGCTTTACGAGATCGCGCTCGCCAATGGCGGTGTGGATGAAGGTGCGCCCGGCCCGCGCGGGGATGATGGTTTCTATGCGGCCTATTTCCGGGATCCGGATGGCAACAAGCTGAATGCCTTCACGATGGTGTGACGGGACGTTTCGACGTCACCATCAGAGCGTAGACGGCCAATGACCCGATCAGCGCCGCTGACACGTATAGCGGGAGTTCCGGCATGAATGAGTACAGTATTGCCCCGATTAGGGGGCCGAAGATGAACCCCGCTGGCGGCGCCGCGGCCAGGAGTGCAGCGGCAGAGCCCTGTTCTTCGCGCGTGACCGACAGGCTGCCCAAGGCGTTGGCGGCAGGCACTGCCAGTGCTGCGCCGCCACCAACTGCCAGGAAGCTGGCCGCAACGGCCCAGAATGGAAACACCAGGTCCGCGCAGACATAGCCGAGCGCCACAATGGCCAATCCGATGGGCAGGATCTTGCGCGGGTCGGGCTTGCGCGGCTGAACATAGCCGAACTGGACCGTGATCATACCTGCCGCGAAACAGGCAAAGGCAATCCCGGTATGCAGGACGATGGCTTCGTCAGCGCTGCGGGTTGCGGTGTCCACGAATTTATAGCGGTCCTCAATGAACCAGCTGAGGGTCTGCTGCACGATGCCGATGGCGACGAAATAGCTGAACAGGAAGACGAGGTGCGGGAAGACGCGTGGGTCTCGCATCGCAAGCGGTGTCGGGCGTTTGGCGGATTTGGGCCGCTTGCGAGTTGGCGGCAGGGCCACCGCCAGCATGGCGGCCACCGCGAGGTTCAGCGCAATTGTTCCCCAGATCGGCATGAGGGCCCCAAACGGCGCGAGCGCCGTGGCGCCAGCTGGTCCGAGAATGGAGCCGATGCTGATGCAGGCGCCCAGCATGCCTAGCCCGCCTGCGCGATCAATCGACGTGGTTGCATCTGTCATGGCAGCCATCGCGGCAGGCTGCAGGCCGGGAGACAGCAGCCCGAACCAGAGGCGCACAAAGACGAGGGTCAGGAAAGCTGTCAGGCCGGTGATGATTCCCGCCAGGGCGGCGTTCAACGCAAAGACAAACAACATGTTTGTCATGCCCATTGCCGCCAATGAGAAAATCATCACGCGTTTGCGGCCAAACCGGTCCGCCCAGCGCCCCCAGGTCGGGATCATCAGGGCGTAAATGGCGGCCGACAGGGTGAGAATGCCGGCCACTTCGATTTCCGTCAGGCCTGCCTTGCGCGCGAGCGGGGCGACGACAACAAAATTGATGCTCATGCCGGCGCCCATGGCGATCATGGCAATGCCGATCATCGCCTTTTGCAATCCGCTGAGAGGTAACAGCGGCGTTTCCGATTGCGTCATCTAGGCGGGCTCCCCTGGCAATTGATATATCTATTTGTGTTTGCCCGCCTTGCCAAACGGAAAACGGCTTTGACTGGCAAAGCCAGACACAGCACCTTGCGCACAGTAGGGGCATCACCCTAAGTGATGGCAACAACTGAAATTATCGGAGCGTCGCCTCATGGCCGCCATTCTTGACCTTGTTATGATCATCCTGCGGATCGCCACGTTCATCATCGTCATTCAGGCGGTGATGTCCTGGCTCGTCAGTTTCAATGTGCTGAGCATTCAGAACCCAACCGTGCGCAGCATCTGGGTCGGACTTCAGAACATCACCGAGCCAGTCTACCGCCCGATCCGCAACATCTTGCCGCCGATGGGCGGACTGGACCTGACGCCGATGGTCGTGTTGCTCATCATCTTCTTCCTCGAACGCGTCATCGCCCGCTATGGCTATGGCGTGGTGCCGTTCTGACTTGATGCATCGCCTGACGGTTCGCGTGCAGCCGAATGCATCGGCGGACCGGGTGGAGAATTGGGAGACGGACGCTGCGGGGCGGTCCTATCTGAAAGTGCGTGTGCGCGCCGTGCCGGAAGGCGGCAAGGCCAATGCGGCGGTTGAGAAACTGGTCGCGAAATGGCTCGGCCTGCCAAAGTCTGCGGTCAGGGTGGTGACGGGCGCGAAGAACCGGCTAAAAGGCCTCGACATTGATGGGCCGCCGGAACTGGCGGCGAAACTGGCCGGGGATCAGGGCAATGAGCGCGCAGAAAATTGACGGTAAAGCGGTTGCGGCGGATGTCCGCGCGAGTGTGGCACAGGCAGTGAGCCAGTTGCCGGGCCAGCCTTCGCTGGCAGTTGTGCTGGTGGGCGAGGACCCGGCCAGCCAAGTCTATGTGCGCAACAAGATTCGCCAGACGGAAGAGGCGGGCATGGTGTCGGTGCATCACCGCCTGCCGGACACGGCCAGCCAGTCTGATGTCGAAAACCTGATCGCTGAGCTGAATGCAGATGACACCGTCGATGGTATCCTGCTGCAGTTGCCCTTGCCGAAGGGGCTCGACGCCGATGCCGCGATTGAAAAGATTGCGCCGGACAAGGATGTGGATGGCCTGACAGAAGTGTCAGCCGGGCGGCTCGTTCTGGGCAAGCCGGGCCTGCGCCCGTGTACGCCGACGGGGTGTGTGATCTTGGCCAAGCGCGCGCTGGGTGAGGATCTGTCCGGCAAGCATGTTGTCGTGATTGGTCGCTCGATCCTGGTAGGCAAGCCTGCGGCGCTATTGTTCCTGGCAGAGAATTGCACGGTCACCATTGCGCACAGCCGCACGAAGGATCTGCCGGCGATGTGCCGTGAGGCGGACATTCTGGTGCCCGCTGTGGGCCGTCCGGAAATGGTGAAGGCCGATTGGGTCAAGCCCGGCGCCACCATTATCGATGTGGGTATCAACCGCGTCGATGCCCCAGAGAAGGGCGAAGGCAAGACCAAACTGGTCGGCGATGCCGATTATGCCGGCAGTGCGGAAGTTGCGGGATACATTACGCCAGTGCCGGGCGGAGTCGGGCCGATGACGATTGCCTGCCTGCTGCGCAATACGGTGCTTGCCGCCTGCGCGCGCCGCGGCTGGGACGTTCCAGCAGGGCTGTGAGCCAGTCCTTCTCCCCTCCGGATACGCCGCAATTCCGGCGCTTGTGGGAGAGGCAGAATGGACTGTGCGCCTTGTGCGGCAAGCCCATGCCGCGCAGCCGGGCAGAACTGGATCATTCGACGTTGTGGAAGAAGTGGCGACCGACGTTCGATCACGTCATTCCGCGCGCACATCATGGGTCGGACGAGATCGACAATCTCCAGCTTGCGCATGCGAGCTGTAACAAAAGACGTGGTACCGCGCCGCTTTAGGCTACCGCAACCAGAGCTAAGCGAGCCCGGCGGCGCGGACGTCTGGCTGATAGGTGCGCGACACGGGAACTTCGCGGCCCGATTTCAGGACAAGGACCAGCTTGCCATTGGCGCGGCGCGCATCGCTGACGCCCTGATGCGACACCCACCAGGAGCGGTGCGTCTGTAGCCCATTGTCTTCGCCGAGTTCGCGGATCGCGTCGGCCAGGCGCATCAGGATCATCTCTTCGCCCCGGTCCGTATGGACGCGAAGATAGTGATCTTCTGAAGAGATCGCCCAGAGATCAGCGCCGCGATATTTGACCGGCAGGCGCTGGAGAAAGCCGGCAACGCGGTCTTCCGGCTCGGCGTCTTCCAGCTCTGCCAGACGGCGGGCGCGATCCATGAGAAAGCCACCGATCGTCATGACAAGGCAAACTGCCCAGACATAGGCAAACTGAATCGGCAGGTAGGGCAGGGCCGCGTTAGCGCCGATCAGCAAGAGAAACACTTCAAGCGTCAGGGTCACCGGAACGGCCAGCAGAATGGACGCGGCCAGGATGCGGATGGCTGGATGGGCGGTTTTCAGGTGCCTGTGGAACACGAACGGCACAATCCAGAGAGACGAGATCGCGCCAACCATCATGGTGACGAACCACATGGCAAATCTCAGCCAGACCGGGCCGCCGGTGCCATAGACGCCGAACCATGTGAACCCGGCGGCGAGCAGGGTGACGATGCCAAGTGTTCGTGTGATGTCCTTGAGGGCTGATGCCATCCCGTATGACCCCGTGCATTTCGCGCTTCGTGAAAGGATGTGCCGTTATTTGGCGAAGGATTCCAGTCCGTCCGCGTAATCTGCGTGGCGTGCCCCGGCCGGGCTTTCCATCCTGTTTTCATCACCCGCAACGGGGCGAGACGCCCCAGACCCTAAGGAGAGATGAAATGAAACTCAACCACACCCTTGTCGCATTGCTTTCTGTTGCTGCCCTGCTTCCGGCGAGCGCCTCGGCTGCCGAGCTGACCGTGAAGGTCGAAGGCGTCACGGCCCCGACGGGCACGATGTTTGTCGCCCTGTTCACGGAAGACGGCTGGGCCGACCATGAGGCGTACCAGGGAGCGAAGCAGGCCGTTGAAGATGCCGCCCCGACGATTGTGTTCGGTGATCTGGAGCCGGGCCGCTATGGCGTGAAACTGTTCCACGATGTGGATGGCGATGGCGAACTGGCGCTCGGCGAGTATGGCATTCCGGTCGAGCCCTATGGCTTTTCCAATGACGCGCCGGTCAGCTTCGGACCGCCCAGCTTTGATGGCGCTGCCTTCGACGTGACGGCGGATGGCGCGATCCAGACCATCACGCTGCGCTAGGCCGGACGAGAGGAGCGACACGCCATGAAAAGCCCTTCCATAGCCCTGCCTTCCGAACTGATCCGTCTTTCGCCGGGGCGGATCAGCAACCGCACGATCATATTGGTCGCGCTCGGGATCTATGCGCTTGTCAGCTGGATGATCCTGAACGGTGCGGACAATCCACCGATCCGTTTCCGCTTCGATGCGACGCGGCTGGTCGAGGCTTCTCTTGTGCTGAAGCTTCATGTTGGCGGGGCGCTCGCAGCCTTTGGCATCGGGACGGCCCTGCTGATGGGCGTGAAGGGCAGGGGGCTGCACAAGCGCCTCGGTTACACATGGGTGGTGGCCATGGCGGTCACGGCGATCAGCTCTTTCTTCCTGACAGGCCTGAACGGGAACCAATTCAGCTGGATCCACGGTCTGTCAGCCTGGGCATTGATCGGCCTGCCGATGGGCATCGCGGGGGCGCGCCGGAAAGACATCGCCCGCCACCGCAAGCATATGACGGGCATGTTTACCGGCGGCATGTTGGTGGCCGGCCTGTTCACCTTCCTGCCGGGCCGGATGATGTGGTCCATATTCTTCGCTGCCTGAGCCGGATAACCCCTTACAGCCCCCTCCAAAGCCCGCTACACAAGAAACAGGTAGAGGTGCGTTGGAGGGGTTTTCATGAAACGTATTGTCAGTGCTGTACTTGTTGCAGGTCTCGCCGCATGTCAGGCGCCGGGGCCGATCACGATACCCGGCATTACGCGCGCGCCGGACAGTGCGGAAGATGCACTGGAGGCTTATTACCGAACCCTGCCGGATGAGTTCTATCCACGCGCGCCGCAGGGATTGCCCCTTCCAGCACAGGACACGGCCTTGTCGCGAATTCTTGTTGGCTCCTGCCACGATGAGGAAGAAGCCGGGCTGACCGCCACGCTTGAACAGATCGCCTCGGAAGAAGCCGACCTGTTCCTGATGATCGGCGACAATGTGTATGGCGACAAGGATGGCATGGCCTATGCCAACAATCAGGCCGATCTGGACGAGCTGCGCGAGAGCTTTGCCGAACTGGCCGCGCGGGAAGATTTCCAGGCGGTACGCGCCTCCCACCCGATGATGGTGGCATGGGACGATCATGATTATGGCGCAAACGATGCCGGGCGGGAGTTCCCGTTCCGCCGTCTCGCAGAGCGCATTCATGAACGCTTCTGGGGACTTGAGAACAAGGATGTCGGCGCATGGCCGGGCACCTATTACGCGCGCAGTTTCGGGCAGGAGGGTCAGCGCACGCAAATCATCATGCTGGATACGCGTTTCTTTCGCTCGGCGTTGACGCCAACAGATGCCTATGGCGCCAAAGGCAAGGAGCGTTACCTGCCATCCACTGACCCCAAACAGGACATGCTGGGCAATGACCAGTGGACCTGGCTGGAAAACCAGCTTCAGAAGCCGGCTGATCTGCGCCTGATCGTGTCCTCGATCCAGGTGCTGCCCACCGAGGCGCATGGCTGGGAAGCGTGGTCTCGCCTGCCGATTGAGCAGCAGCGCCTGTACGATCTGATTGGTGAGACAGAGGCCAATGGCGTCGTGTTTGTGTCCGGCGACCGGCACACATCTTTCCTGTATCGCAGCGAGACGGCCTTGCCTTATCCGGCCTATGAACTGACCGCATCTTCGATGAACGTCTCGTTTGCCGAAACGACTGACGAGATGGACCCGGCGCAGATCGGCGAAGGGTTTCCGCCTGACAATTATGGCGCGATCGGAATCGACTGGGAGCAGGGCGAAGTCGAGCTGGAAATAAAAAATGCGGCTGGCGAGACGGTTCGCCAAACAAAGGCCAAATTCCGGTAGCTATGCCACGCGGCATCAGAAAGGCCGCCTTGTAACATGTCCGAAACCCGCAGTGTCTTTACGCTCATCCTTGCGGTGATGATCCTGCAGATTGCTGGCGGGCTCATGAGCATGCTCACCCCGCTCGGGCTGGAGGCGCTCGGCACGGCGCCGCAATATATCGGTGCCATTGCCGGGCTTTATGCGGCGGGCTTCATGCTGGGGGCGTGGACCTCGCCGGCGGCGCTCGCCTCATTCGGAAACATCCGCCTGTTTGCGGCGGCCGCCGCGGTGACGTCTGCAGGGTCGATCGCGCTGTCGCTTTGGTACGAACCGGGCTTCTGGGCCATCGTACGCATCGTACAGGGCGTCGGGTTTGCCTACATGTTTACCAGCGTCGAAAGCTGGCTGGGCCAGACCGTGCCGGAGAAGTCGCGCGGAAATGTGATGGGCATCTACCATACGGGCGCAAAGCTCTCTCTCATGATCGGCCCGTTCTTCGTGGCCGGGCTCTCGCCTCTGGACAGCCGCGCCTATAGCTGGGCAGCGCTGTTCCTGACGCTGGCGTTGGTCCCCGTATGCCTGACGCGCCAGGTGCAGCCCGAAACGCGAGACCGCACGGCCATGCCGCTTGGGCGGCTCTATCGCCTTGCGCCCGCTGCTGTGATCGGTGTGGCGCTGGCCGGCGTAGTGAACACGGGAACGCTGGCCCTGTTGCCGATCTATTTCGAAGGCTTCGCTATTGGTGGGGGAGGGACGGCGGCAGCCGCGATCGCCCTGGCAGCGGTCTGGTTCGGCGGCTTGGTCGTGCAATGGCCCGCTGGGCGGCTGTCGGACCGAATCGAACGGCGTCTTGTAATCGCGCTCCTGTGTGGAATTTCGGGCCTTGCTGCAATGGTGATCGCGATATTCGGCCGCAGCTTTGGAGAGCCCGGCGTGATGATGGTGCTGGTCGTTTGGGGCGGCGGCGCCATGACCTTCTACGGCTTGTGCGTCGCGCATGCGATCGACCGAACCCCGAAGCACAAGATCCCGCAAGTCATGTCCAGCCTGCTGTTCGTCTGGGCCGGCGGATCCATCATGGGGCCGCTTTTGTCTGGTGTTGCCATGCGAACTGCAGGCGCGACGGGCCTCTTTGGATGGTCCGGACTGCTGCTGATCCTGCTGGCGTTTGTCATGGTCTGGCGCGTTTCCGCACGGGCCGCGCCGGAGGAGCACGAACAGGAAGACTGGAGCCCCATCCTGCCGACACCTCTGGCCAGCGTGGAGCTCGACCCCCGGAATGCGGAGCGCGAGCCAGAAGCCTGAGTCCAGACTTGAGTACTCAGCTGGTTTACGGGCCTGCCAAGCCTGTTATATAGCCCGGACGAATTAAACGGGCTGGCAGAGGCTGGCCCCTTACCGCAAGCCAGGGCAGACAAGGCAAGTTTCCATGAACATACACGAATACCAGGCCAAGGCCGTGCTGAAATCTTTCGGCGCTCCAGTGGCAGAAGGCGTACCCGTTCTTTCTCTTGATGACGTGCAGAAGGCGGTTGATACGCTGCCGGGGCCGCTCTGGGTTGTGAAGTCCCAAATCCACGCAGGTGGTCGCGGCAAGGGCAAGTTCATCGAAGACGCTGCTGGCGAAAAGGGCGGTGTTCGCCTCGCCTTCTCGAAAGAGGAAGTTCTGGAGCACGCCAAGGCGATGCTCGGCCATCACCTTGTCACCGCGCAGACCAGCGCTGAAGGCAAGCAGGTCAACCGCCTCTACATCGAAGACGGCGCCGATATTGACCGCGAACTCTACCTGTCCCTTCTCGTTGATCGCGCCACGGGCCGTCCGGCCTTTGTTGCCTCTACTGAAGGCGGCATGGACATCGAGGAAGTTGCGCACGAAACGCCAGAGAAAATCCTGACGCTTCCGATCGACCCGACCACGGGCGTGACCGATGCGGATGCGGCGCAGCTGTGCGACGCGCTGAAGCTGGACGGCGCAGCCCGCGAAGACGGCATGAAACTGTTCCCGATCCTCTACAAGGCCTTCACCGAGAAGGACATGGCCATGCTGGAGATCAATCCGCTGATCGTGATGGAAAATGGCCACCTTCGCGTTCTCGACGCCAAGGTCAGCTTTGACGGCAACGCACTGTTCCGCCACCCGGACATCGTTGAACTGCGCGACACGACCGAGGAAGACGAGAAAGAGATCGAAGCTTCCGAGTGGGATCTCGCATACATCGCGCTCGACGGCACGATCGGTTGCATGGTCAACGGCGCTGGCCTCGCCATGGCGACGATGGACATCATCAAGCTGTACGGTGAAGAGCCTGCAAACTTCTGTGACGTCGGCGGCGGCGCCAATGCCGAGAAAGTTGCTGCGGCCTTCAAGATCATCATGAAGGACCCGAACGTGAAGGGCATCCTCGTGAACATCTTCGGCGGCATCATGAAATGTGACGTCATCGCAGAGGGCGTGATCGCCGCGGTGAAGGAAACCAACCTCGCTGTGCCGCTGGTCGTTCGCCTTGAAGGTACGAACGTCGAGATGGGCAAGGAAATCATCAAGAATTCCGGCCTGAACGTCATCCCTGCCGATGACCTCGACGACGCCGCCCAGAAAATTGTTGCCGCTGTTAAAGAGGCCTAAGGAAACATGTCCATTCTCATCGACAAGAATACCAAAGTCATCGTCCAGGGCCTGACCGGCAATACGGGCTCTTTCCACACCAACCAGGCGCTGGAATATTTCGGCACCCAGATGGTGGCCGGTACCCACCCGAAGAAGGCTGGCCAGAAATGGGCTGCCGACAATGGCGCAGAGCTGCCGATTTTCGCGAATGCGGGCGAAGCCAAGGAAGCCACAGGCGCAACAGCCTCTGTTATCTATGTGCCGCCAGCCGGCGCTGCTGCGGCCATTGAAGAAGCCATCGACGCGGAAATTCCGCTGATCGTCTGCATCACCGAAGGCGTGCCGGTTCTCGATATGGTTCGCGTGAAGGCAAAACTGGACAAGTCCAGCTCCCGCCTGATCGGGCCGAACTGCCCCGGCCTGCTGACGCCGGAACAGTGCAAGATCGGCATCATGCCGGGCAAGATCTTCCAGAAGGGCTCAGTCGGCGTTGTTTCACGCTCCGGAACGCTGACCTATGAAGCCGTGTACCAGACCTCTCAGGCGGGCCTTGGCCAGACCTCCGCGGTTGGTATCGGCGGCGACCCGGTCAAGGGCACCGAATTCATCGACGTGCTGGACATGTTCCTGTCCGACGACGAGACCCAGTCGATCATCATGATCGGCGAGATCGGCGGCACAGCGGAAGAAGAAGCTGCGCAATTCCTGATCGATGAGGCCAAGAAAGGCCGGAAAAAGTCGATGGTTGGCTTTATTGCCGGGCGGACTGCACCGAAAGGGCGCACAATGGGCCATGCCGGTGCTATCGTGTCAGGCGGTCAGGGCGATGCCGAGAGCAAGATCGCGGCGATGGAAGAGGCAGGTATTCGTGTCTCCCCGTCACCGGCGCGTCTCGGGACGACCATGGTCGAAGTGTTGAAGGGCTAGCCCGAAAGCACACATACAGCCAGGACGGCCCGTCCGGGCCAGTCTGGCGAGGCCAGCATCTGTCCCCGCACAGGCCGTCCTAGAGAACCTCAGTCCCGGTAGGAACCGGGCAAGTATTTTGTTCCTTAATGTCAGGGGACAGGTCCCAAAGGACGGATTGAAAAATGGCAGATGACGGCAGCCCGGTAGACGGCTCACGCAGCGCAGGTAACAGCGCAATGCTGGAAACAGCATTCCTGTATGGTGGTTCAGCCATGTGGCTGGAACAGATGCAGGCAGCCTATGCAAAGAACCCCGCGTCAGTTCCCGAGAGCTGGCGCGCCTTCTTTGCGGAGCTCAACGATGATTCGGCAGACGCCGCGAAGAATGCGGATGGTGCGAGCTGGAAGCGCGGCGACTGGCCCCGTCCGGTCAGTGACGAACAGGTTGCCGCCTTTGACGGCAACTGGGCGCTGGTCGAGCCGAAGCTCGAGAAAAAGCTGAAATCCGCCAAACCGGCCGCCTCTGCCGAGGAAATCGCGCAGAACGTCAAGGATTCGATCCGCGCCATCATGATGATCCGCGCCTATCGGATGAGGGGTCATTTGGCGGCGCAGCTTGATCCGCTGTCGTTGGATGTTCCGGAAAAACAGCCGGAACTGGATCCGGCCAGCTATGGCTTTGGCCCAGCTGATATGGATCGCAAGATCTTCATCGACGGCTATCTCGGGCTAGACCATGCGTCCGTCAGCGAGATGCTCGACATTCTGAAGCGGACCTATTGCTCGACCATCGGCATCGAGTTCATGCACATTTCCGATCCGGAAGAGAAAGCCTGGCTGCAGGAGCGTATCGAAGGGCCGGACAAGGGCGTCGCCTTCACCGAGCAAGGCAAGAAGGCGATCCTCGCCAAGCTGATCGAGGCGGAAACGTTCGAACGCTTCCTGCACAAACGCTATCCGGGCACGAAACGTTTCGGTCTGGACGGTGGTGAGGCAGCGGTTCCGGCGCTGGAACAGATCATCAAGCGCGGTGGTGCGCTGGGCGTGCGCGAGATTGTTGTTGGCATGCCGCACCGTGGCCGCCTGAACATGCTCGCAGCCGTGATGGGCAAGCCCTACGAGCAGATCTTCCACGAATTCCAGGGCGGTAACACGCAAGGTGCCGGCGAGTTCGGCTCCGGCGACGTGAAGTACCATCTCGGCGCCTCGTCTGACCGCGAATTTGACGGCAATGAAGTTCACCTGTCGATGAACGCCAACCCGTCCCACCTTGAAGCGGTGGATCCGGTGGTGCTCGGCAAGTCGCGCTCCAAGCAGGAAATGCTGCACCGGGAAAGCGGCACGCTGGACCGGTCGACTGTTCTGCCGTTGTTGCTGCATGGGGATGCGGCGTTTGCGGGGCAGGGCGTGGTGTCTGAGTGTTTCGCGCTGTCCGGTCTGCAAGGCTATCGCACAGGCGGTACGATCCACTTCATCGTGAACAACCAGATCGGCTTCACAACCAGCCCGATCTATTCGCGGTCCTCACCATATCCGACCGATGTTGCGCTGATGGTGCAGACGCCGATCTTCCATGTGAATGGTGATGACCCGGAAGCGGTCACCTATGCTGCCAAAGTGGCCACTGAGTATCGCCAGAAATTCGGCAAGGACGTCGTCATCGACATGTTCTGCTACCGTCGCTTCGGGCACAATGAGGGCGACGAGCCCATGTTCACCCAGCCGGTCATGTACACCAAGATCAAGGGCCATGCCTCGACGCGCGAAATCTACGCCGAGCGCCTTGTGAAGGAAGGTGTTCTGACGGCGGAACAGATAGAGCAGCAGGTCGCTGATTTCGAAGCCTATCTCGACCGCGAGTTTGAAGCGGGCAAAACGTTCGAAGCCAAGAAAGCCGATTGGCTGGACGGCGAATGGAAGGGCCTTGGCCTGCCGGACGACGACGAGCGTCGCGGCAAGACCGGCGTTTCCAAGAAACGCATGCAGACGATTGGCCAGACCATCACGACCATTCCGGAAGGCGTCGACATTCACAGGACGCTGGCGCGGGTCATTGATGCGCGGGCCAGTGCCATCTCGAAAGGGAAGGGCCTCGATTGGGCGACGGCAGAGCACCTGGCGTTCGCAACCCTGCTTGACGAAGGTTTCCCGGTTCGCCTCTCCGGTCAGGATTGCGGTCGCGGGACATTCTCTCAGCGCCACAGCCACATTATCGACCAGACCAATGGCGACCGCTATACGCCGCTGAACAATATCAGCGACACGCAGGCCAATTACGAGGTGATCGATTCGCTTCTGTCGGAAGAGGCTGTGCTTGGGTACGAGTACGGATATTCTCTGGCAGACCCGAACACGCTGACCATGTGGGAAGCCCAGTTCGGTGACTTCTCCAATGGTGCGCAGGTCTTCTTCGACCAGTTCATTTCCTCTGCAGAGCGTAAATGGCTGCGTATGTCCGGTCTCGTCGTTCTGCTGCCGCATGGCTATGAAGGTCAGGGGCCGGAGCACTCCTCCGCGCGCCTCGAACGCTTCCTGCAGATGTGCGCTGAGGACAATTGGCAAGTCTGTAACCTGACGACCCCGGCGAACTATTTCCACGCCCTGCGTCGCCAGATCCATCGTGATTTCCGCAAGCCGCTGATCATCATGACGCCGAAATCTCTTCTGCGTCACAAGCTGGCCACGTCCAGCCTGGATGACATGAGCACTAAATCCTCATTCCACCGCATTCTTTGGGATGACGCCGAAACGCCGGGCCGCGAAGGCAAGGTGAAGCTTGTGAAGGACAACAAGGTCCGCCGCGTCGTTCTGTGTTCGGGCAAGGTCTACTACGACCTGTTCGAAGCGCGCGAAGAGAGCGGTGAGGATGATGTCTACCTGCTGCGGGTGGAGCAGTTCTATCCGGTTCCGCGCAAGTCGCTGATCCAAGAGCTGAAACGCTTCCCGCAGGCCGAGATTGTCTGGTGCCAGGAAGAGCCGCGCAATATGGGTGGCTGGACCTTCATCCGCGACGAGCTGGAATGGTGCGCCAATCAGGCAGGCATGCAGCACACACGGCCATCCTATGCGGGTCGTCCGCCATCGGCGGCCACGGCAACCGGCCTTTTGTCCAAGCACAAGGCCGAGCAGGACGCACTGATTTCGACCGCACTTGGAAAAGACCCCGTCGACGACAATATCGTCGCCAGCTGAATTTGATGACTACGAACGGACTGATTTCATGACCGATATCACAGTGCCTACCCTCGGCGAGAGCATCACCGAAGCCACCGTCGGCCAATGGCTGAAGGCCGCTGGCGACGCGGTGAAGAAAGATGAAGTGCTCGTCGAACTCGAAACAGACAAAGTGTCTGTTGAAGTGTCCGCCACCGAAGATGGCGTCTTGTCCGAAATCGTCGCCAAGGAAGGTGACACGGTCGAGATCGGCGCGCTTCTCGGCAAGCTCTCCGGTGGGAATGGCGCAGCTGCCAGCACTGCCGCTGAAGCCTTGCCGGAGCATGGCGGTCCGAAAGAGCCCGGCGGCGTTCCGGGCAAGGACGACAAGGGCGAACTGGTCGATGTTGAAGTGCCGACAATGGGCGAAAGCGTTGCCGAAGGTACGCTGTCGACCTTCCTGAAGGCCCCTGGCGATGCTGTGAAGAAAGACGAGACCATCGCTGAGATCGAAACCGACAAGGTTGCACTCGAAGTGCCAGCACCAGCTGATGGTGTTCTGGCCGAACTGCTGGTGGGCGAAGGCGATTCTGTTACGCCGGGCTCCGTCATTGCACGCATCAGCGCTGGCGGCTCTGCACCGGCTGCTGCGCCAGCCGCATCTGCACCCGCCGCGTCGACCTCTGCGCCAGCCGCAACGGGCGAACGTCCTGTCGCGCCGTCCGTACGCCGTATTTCCGCTGAAGCTGGTGTGAACCCGGCTGATATTCCAGGCACTGGCCGCGACGGTCGTGCAACCAAGGCCGATGCCATGAACTATGTAAACAGCGCGCCGAAGGCAGCTGCGGCACCTGCCGAAGCGAAGGCTCCTCGGGATATTGGTCCGCGTGAAGAGCGTGTTCGCATGACGCGTCTGCGCCAGACCATCGCACGCCGTCTGAAAGAGGCGCAGGACACTGCCGCCATGCTGACGACGTTCAATGATGTCGACATGGGCGCCATCATGGATTTGCGGAAGAAGCACCAGGAAGCCTTCGTGGCCAAGCACGGCATCAAGCTGGGCTTCATGAGCTTCTTCGTGAAGGCGTGTGTCAACGCGCTGAAGGAAGTTCCGGCCGTGAATGCCGAGATTGATGGCACGGACATCATCTACAAGAACTATTACGATATCGGCGTAGCCGTTGGTACGGACAAGGGCCTTGTGGTTCCTGTAGTTCGGGACTCTGACGATTTGTCGCTCGCCGGTATCGAGAAGTACATCGCCGATCTTGGCAAGCGCGCCCGCGACGGCTCGCTGACCATTGGCGATATGCAGGGCGGCACATTCACCATTTCGAATGGCGGCATCTATGGCTCGCTCATGTCCACGCCAATCCTGAACCCCCCACAATCCGGCGTGCTCGGCATGCACCGGATCGAACAGCGCCCTGTGGCCATCAATGGCGAAGTCAAAATCCGCCCGATGATGTATCTGGCGCTGTCCTATGACCACCGGATCGTCGACGGTAAGGAGGCTGTGACCTTCCTCGTCCGCGTCAAGGAAGCCCTGGAAGATCCAGAGCGCATGCTTCTCGAAGTCTAGGCCTTCGCGGTCAGCCAACCCTTGATCAGTCCCGCCTGTACGCATTGTACGGGCGGGATGAATCCTGCCGTCTCGATCATGGCTTCAACGTCTGATGGGCCGTGGCACGCAAAGATGGTTCCGAAACTCTTTGCGTACTGTTCCTGGCCTTCTGGCGCCATGCCGGCCTTGGCCATCATTCCCTGCCAGAATTTCATCAGGGTCTCGAACTCCGCGCCTGATTGATCCGCGCAGAGATCGGCATTGAGCATCGGGGCGCCCGGTTTCAGCCGATCTGCGATGGAGCGGAAATAGTCAGTTCGCGCGTCGGCCTGCTGCACGAAATGCGACACCAGCAGGCTGGTGGCAGCATCGAAGTTACCGGCATCGACCTCCGACACATAGGTCGCGTGAAACGTGCATCGGTCGGCGAAGCCCTCTGCTTCGGCATGGCGCTTTGCAATCTCCAGCATGGCAGAGGCCGGATCCACGAGCGTGAAGCGCCAGTTCGGGAAGAGGGGGGCCAAGTGGCGCACTTCCGCGCCCGTGCCCGCCCCGGCGATGAGAAGATGTGCAGTCTCTGGAAGGTTTGCGAATGTGGATTCCAGCGCCAGATGGATCATGTCCTTGATGCCATGCAGCGCCTTGAACCGGTCATCATAGGTTGCGGCATGGTCTGGTCCAAAAGTGACCAGCGGATCGAAATCAGTAGACATGGCGGATGCTCCAATTGTTACATTGTAACTGTTAGTGTAGGGCGGAACATGTCGCAATCGGAAAATTGGGAGTCCGGGCGGAATTCGTGTTTCGAATACAAAAGAGGGCAGATGCATTTCTGCACCTGCCCCTTCGCGTCAGTCCCCTGATCGCAGACCTGCCTGAAGGCATATCCCCACCGCCTGCGACGTGTTGCATTTGTTACGCGTCGCAACACATGTTGGGGTATAAGGTGGTTTGATTGAACGCTCTCCCAACGCCTTGTTATTTCACGTTCATTTGCCGCTACGTATCAAAAAGGCTACGCTGAGGCGTGCTCTCGGGGCGAAATGGGACGTACTTCTTGCCCTTATATGAGCGCGCAGAATGGAGGCGATGGGCATGTGTGGGGCTCACTTGTTTGACCTGAACGGATAAGGACGCACGCAACCAGAAGCTCCCCGACGCGTATTTGCTTGAGCCGTAACAGGCACAACACAAACAAATGGGGACTAATCACATGGAAGAATTCTGGCGAAATACAGTCGACCAGGCGCAGACCTACGGGCCTCAGCTCCTGAAGGCTGCACTGGTGATGATTGCTTTCATCATCGGCGCATTCATCGTCCGCTGGTTGATTGCAGCCGCGATTGACCGCACCGGCCTTGCCAAAAAGGCAAACGAATCCACCGCGACCAGTGACAGCAAATCGCTTGGCACCAGCCTGGCCCAGGCGGCCTTCTGGGTGACGATCCTGATCGGCCTGATGCAGGCGCTTGCCATCGCCGGTGCAACACAGATTTCCAGCGCCTTGCATGGGGTTATTGATCCCATCCTGTCCTACCTGCCGAACGTGATCGGCGCGGCGCTTATCTTCGGTATTTTCCTGATCATCGCCAACGTTGTGCGTGAAACCTTGAAGGCCGTGCTGGTTTTCGGTGACGGTATGCCGGAACGGTTTGGCCTCGCGACAGGACGAGTGAACATTTCCGGTATTGTCGCCTCTGTCGCCTTCGCGGTGTTGATCATCATCGGTGCGATCATGGCCTTCGATGTCCTCGCCATCGAGGCGATCTCCGCGCCAGCTAATGCGCTGCTGACGGACATTATCGGCATCATTCCGAATGTGCTTGCAGCAGGTGTTATTCTCGCAATCTTCGTGCTGATCGGGCGGTTTGTGTCCAATCTCGTGCTGAAGACCTTGCCGGGCACCGGTGTCGATTCCGCCGTCTCGGAACTTGGCCTGTTGAAAGGCGCTGACAGTGGCCTGACCGCCAGCACCGTTATCGCGCGTGTCAGCATGTTTCTGATTGTTCTGCTTGGCCTTGTGGCAGCGCTCAATGTGCTCGGGATTGAATCGCTGACCTATGCGATGAATGTCGTGCTCGACATGGGCGTGCAGATCATTTTTGGCGCTCTGATCATCTTTGCGGGTGTATTCATCGCCCGTCTGGTCAGCTCTGCCATGGATTCCACCGGGGCAGGGGCAACGGACGTCACCGCTCGTGTGATGAAATGGATCATCATTGTCCTGTCGGTCATTCTCGGCATTTCGCGCATGGGGCTCGATCCGACCGGCGGCGTGTTCATTCTGGATGTGGCCAAATGGATGGTGATCGGCGGAGCCGGTGCATTCGCCATTGCCTTTGGTTGGGGTGGTCGTGAATGGGCCGCGCGTATCCTGGAATCGTGGCGCAGCACACGCTAGCAAGGCGATATCGCCAGATCAGGGGGCCATCCTTCCCGGTGGCCCCTTTTTCGTGAGCGCATCAAAGCCGGGGGCGCTTCGTCGCAGCTGCTTTGTTGCGGCAGGGCGTGGGGTCATATATGCGCGAAGCCACTTCTCATTGGGGCAGACACCGCATGACCACTTATACATTCGATCAGCGCCGTCATACGTCCGAAACGGCCGAGACGATGGCCGATGTGCGCTATGAAATTGACCGGATTGATCGCCTGCTCGTGGAGATCCTCGCCGAGCGCCAGTCTTTCATGGACGCGGCTGCGCGTATCAAGCCAGACCGTTCGAAAGTCTATGACGCAGATCGTATCGAGGATGTTGTTGCAAAGGTGAAAGCGGCTTGCCAAGGCGCTGGCCTGTCGCCGGCGATTGCCGAACCGGTCTGGCGAAAGTTGATTGAGCGCTGCATCGCCTATGAATTCGGAAGCTACGACACGCGGCGCGGCGGCGACGTATAATCGTAGAGAAGCTGCGCGACTTCTTCAAGCGTATCACCGAGCACATCCTTGATTTCTCCCAGCATGACAGCTGCTGCCGTAACGCTTGGCGGGGTGTCTGACCGGCCGGCCTTTTCTGCCGTTTCGCATTTGGCAGCCAGGCGGATTGCACCAATCCCGAGGCTGGCCCCTTTGAGCGTATGCGCTGCGTCCGCCCATTGAGTGGTTTCGGCTTGAGGATCGAGCATGCGGGACCAGATTTCGGCCTGTTCCCGGAATATCTCGACGACTTCCTTGGCGAGGGCGGTGTCACCGCCTGTCATGGCATCAAGGTGCGCGCGGTCGAGCAGGGCGAAAGTCTGGGTCATGGCATTTTGCTCCGGAACGTTCACTGTCGCAGTGACGGGCTGACCAATCGTTAACGAAATTACAAATTCCGAATTCTCTGCGCGACGTGAATTTATCGATTGTCGAAAAGCCCTTTTTGAACTATTATTCATCTGCGCCCACTTCCGTGGCGCGTTTCTGTTTTGGCTCTGGGGAAGAACGATGCTGGCGTTCGTTGTGTTTGTGCGTAATCTGGTTTTGGCGGCCGTTCTGGCTTGGCTTGGTCTGGAATTCACGCCTGAGCATGATGAAGCTCAGGATACCTCCCGGCAGAATGTGGCCGTAAGCGCGCTGCTCGCGCGCTAAGGCGTTTACGAACCCCGCCCATAAATGCACACATTGTGGTCTCGCGCCGGGCGAAATGTCGCGGTATACTCCCGTCATGGACGATATGCCCGCCGCTCGCCCGTCTGGCCGCGATTTGCTTGTCAGGCAAGAGGCGTCTGAGAACTTCGAGCTCGCCCGTCATGGCGGCAGCTGGATGGTTGTCACTGGATTTGTCGTAGCTGTTTTCTGGATCGTCGGTGCAATCTCCATGGCCGTGGGCCTCTGGGGTGTGGACGAGCTGAAACTCATGCCCCCGCTGGTTTTGGCAGGGGGTGGCATGGCGCTGGTCGTGCCCGCTCTCCTGATGATCATGGCCGGATACATGGGCCGAACCAATCGTCGCGCCGCGGCCTCCAATGCATTGGTGATGGAGGCTGCCGTCCGCCTGATGGCGCCGGCCCGCGAGGCAGGGACTGAGGGCATTACCTTTGCAGAGCAAATGAAGCAGGCCGCCGCTGAAGTGGATCGGGCGATGGCGCATGCCCTGTCTGCAATGAAGGCGATGGCCGGGGAAATTGGCGACGAACGGTTGCGGTTGGAATCGGTCGCCTATGCTAGCGCGGACAATGCCCGCGAGCTTACGGAGCGGCTGGGCCAGGAGCGGCACGCCCTGGAAGGGCTTGCCCGGGATCTGCGCACACACATGCAATCGCTGAACGAGGCAATCCCGCGTCAGGCACAGATGATGGTGAAAGCCGCCCGCGATGCCAGCGAAGAAGTTTCCCGCGCCGACGGGGCGCTGGAACAACGCCTTGAGAGCATGCAACTCGCTGGCCGGACACTCTCTGAAAAGCTGGTTGAACTTGATGCGCTTGCCCGTGACGCCGCCACGCGTACCGAAACGCTGACATTCGCGGTATCTCGCGTTGAGGAGAAGCTCGACCAGTCCCGCCGGACGGTAGACGCCGCGGTGCGGGCAGGGGAGATTGCCGCTGCGGCGGCGATGACCACGGGTGACGCCCTGAAGGATGCAGTCTCTTCAGCGCTGGACGGGGCCCGACGCGCCAATCATGAAATCAACAATTCCACACGTGAAGCCGCTGAGAACGCGGCGCGGGCTCTGGCGCGTCTGCGCGAAGCGGGAGATGAGGCCGCTGCAGCGATCAGGTCTGCCGAATACGCCGCCAAGGCTGATACGGTCCGCATGGAACACAAGCTGCGCCAGGCGACTGTCGAAGAGGATGCTTCACGGGGCGAGATTGAGCCGGAGCAGGGCCCGCCAGCCATCGTGCCGCCTCAGGCCGAGCCCGAGTTCGGGGCAGACACGGAGTTCGAGCCTGAACCCTTCGATGCCGAATCTTTCGATGATGAGTTTGAAGAGGATGACACGTTCGAGCCTGCGCCTGTCCGCAATGGGAACGGCCATGCCAATGGTTATCATCCAATTGTCCGCAACGGTCATGTGCCTGAGCCCGCGCCGGAGCAGGCGGACGATGAACCCGTAGAGCGGCCTGCCGCACCAGAGCCCGCTCCCGCGGCCCGGCCGAGCATGGAAGACGAATTGTTCGACGCCGCTGCAGATGCCCTGGCCGATGCAAGCCTGAGCGATGAACCTGATGTGCCGGAAGACACATGGGACTTTGGCCGAGAGCTGGAGAAGCGCCAGCCAGAGCCTGCGCCACACCTGTTGCGTCGTCGCCATGATGACGTGCCGCTCGACGCGCCGACGCCTGACGAGACCCCACGACGCCGGGCGACAGATTTCCTGCCGGCTGCGCCAGAATTGCCTGAACCAACAGTCGAGCCTGAGCCAGCGCCAATGGTGCCAGCCCAGCCGTCCTCACCGCCAGCTTCCGGCGCGGAAATGGGATGGCGGGATATTATCTCTGACATGAGCCGCGAAGACCGACCGGTGCGGCAGCGCGAAGAAGTGGCCGAAGAACTGATCGACCGGCTGCAGACATCCGGCATCATCCTGCCGGAAGCGATCCGCCCGAAAGCCAAGCGCAAAATTGCCGAGGCCGCGCGCCGCGGTGTGAAAGAGCGCAAATCCGCGATCATCTCCCAAGCGGGACGTCAGGTGGAACGGGTCACCCAGCGCCTGCGCAATGACCGTGAATTGATGGATCTGGCGCGGGATTTCCTCGACATGGAATCCGAAGACGCCCTTCACGCGCTGGAGCAGACGCAGAAGACCGGGCGGAATGCCAGTGCGCGTCTTGCGGCCTATCTGTTGCTGGATGCTGCGCTGTAGTCAGCGGCTCAGCAAGACGATTGCGACGACACCCGAGGCAAGCAGGAGAATTCCTGCGACTTCCAGCAACGATACGCGCTCCCGGAACATGAGACGTGAGGCGACAAGGGTGAACAGGATTTCGACCTGACCAACAGCTTTCACGCTCGCAGCATCTTTCAACGTGAACGCGGCCACCCAGGCCATCGACCCCAGAAAGCCGATCAGCCCCACCCACCCGGCATGACGCCACGCCCCGAAGAGTCGGGCGGTCTGACCGGGCTCTCTCAGGCGAAGCCAGACAAGCAGCAGGGCTGACTGGACGACCGTTACAAAGGCCAGCGTGGTGGATGTGCTGAGCACCACATTGGCGTCGCCAAGCGACAGGGATGCACCGCGAAGCGACACTGAAGACACGGCAAAGCACGCCCCTGACAGCAGCCCGATCCATAAGGCACCATCAGGGCGCCATTTCCCGTGCTTGCCCTGGGGAAGCGAGATCAGGATGATACCAGCGATGCTGGTAATGATTGCCAGCAAGGTAGGCAGCGTGAGCGCGTCTCCCAGTAGCAGAATTCCCACCAGCGCCGCCTGAATCGGCTCAGTCTTGGTGAAGGCGGTGGCCGCCGCAAAATTGGCGCGTGAGAACAGGTGGATCAGCAATCCCGTCGCCAGCACTTGCGCGACCGCGCCGACAAGGGCGAACGCAAAGAACTGGCCCGACAGGTTGGGCAGGGGCGCACCGCGTCCCAAAGTCAGGGCGAGCAGCACGGCGATTGCTAGCGGCGCCGCATAAACGAAGCGGGTTGCTGTCGATCCCCATGTGCTGAGCCGGTCTTTCAGCTGTTTCTGAAACGCAGAGCGGAGATTCTGGCAGAACGCAGCCGCCAGCGTCATGGAAATCCAGAGATCCATTTCGGGTAATCTTTATATTGCGCAGTGCTGCTGGATCAGGCGGCTTGCGACCGTTTGGCCTTGCGGGCCTCCAACTTGTTCACAGCATGGAGATATGCCTTGGCACTTGCGACCAGCGTATCCGGATCGGATGAGCGTCCCGTGGACATGATGCCATCGCTGTTGAGCCGGACAGACACAGTGGCTTGCGCATCCGTGCCTCCGGTGACGGCGTGGACCTGGTACAGCTCCAGCTTGCCCTCATGTGGGACGATCTCGCGAATGGCGTTGAACACGGCGTCTACCGGCCCGTTTCCACGCGCGATCGCGAACTTGTCTTCACCTTCGACAACCAGATCGATTTCGGCAGTCTGAGGTCCATCCGTGCCAGCAACTACACGCAGGCGCTTGAATGCGATCCGCTCACCTTCAGTCGCCAATTGATCATCGACCAGCGCGATGATGTCATCATCGAAGACGTGTTTCTTGCGGTCGGCCAGCGCCTTGAAGCGCTTGAACGCATCGTTCAGGGCCTCACCTTCCATGCTGTAGCCAAGCGCTTCCAGCTTGTCGCGGAAGGCGTGACGCCCGGAGTGTTTGCCCATGACCAGGGATGTCTTGGCGACGCCAACATCTTCTGGCCGCATGATTTCATAGGTTTCGGCATTCTTCAGCATGCCATCCTGGTGGATGCCGCTTTCGTGTGCGAAGGCATTCTTGCCCACGATGGCCTTGTTGTACTGCACAGGGAAGCCGGTGATACGGCTGACCATTGCGGAGGCGCGGGAAAGATAGGCCGGCTTGATGTCTGTCTCGAAGGGCAGCGTGTCGCTGCGCACCTTCATCGCCATCACGATTTCTTCCAGAGCGGCGTTGCCCGCGCGCTCACCAAGGCCATTGATGGCGCATTCAACCTGGCGCGCGCCATTGGCGACGGCATTGATGGAGTTGGCGACTGCCAGGCCCAAATCGTTGTGGCAATGCGCAGACCAGATCACCTTGTCGGAATTTGGCACCGTCTCGATCACCCGCCGGAACAGGGCGCCATATTCATCTGGATGCGAATAGCCGACCGTATCTGGCAGGTTGATCGTGGTTGCGCCGCTGGCGATAGCTGTGTCGATACATTTGCACAGGAAGTCGAATTCCGTACGTGTCGCGTCTTCGGCGGACCATTCGACGTCGTCGGTGTGATTGCGGGCCTGCGCAACTGAGCGGCCAACGGCTTCCAGAACAGCGTTCGGGCCCATCTTCAGCTTGTGCTTCATGTGGACCGGGCTGGTCGAAATGAAGGTATGGATGCGTGGGCGGGCCGACTTCTTCACGGCTTCGGCGCAGCGCTCGATGTCGTTCGGCGTCGAGCGGGCGAGGCCACAAATGATGGCCGACCGAGATTGCTCCGCAATGGCGCTGACCGCGGCGAAGTCGCCTTCGGACGCGGCGGGGAAGCCGGCTTCGATGACATCGACGCCCATGGTTTCCATCAACTCGGCCAGTTCGAGCTTTTCATTATGGGTCATGGAGGCGCCAGGCGATTGTTCGCCGTCACGCAAGGTTGTGTCGAAGATACGGATGTGAGGATTGGATGAAGTGGACATTGTCTAGCTACCGGGTCTGGGAATGGAGTGTGAGGTTGATTGTACCCCCTGACCGCGTGCTTGCCCTGGCTGAACCCTAGGCAGACATCACCGGCCAGGGGCCGGTAAGCAGTAGCTGAAGAGGCAATTTATTCCACATAGGGAGCTTCATCGGCCTATGGCGCGGCGCTGTCAACCTCGTTTTGCGGAATGAGGGCAACAGATTGCCCCGCCTTGCGCATGCGGGCGCGCGCATAGGCGGCGATGGCGATATAGACCGCAATGGCGGCGCCCGCAGCGGCGATGGCGACGAGCGGATTGCCCTTGAAGGCAGCAAACAGGCTCTGACCTGCAAATGCGATCAGGGCGATCTTCGGAATGATACCAACGCCCATGCCGGCCCAGTAATGCAGGAACTTTGCATGGCTGACCCCGAATGCCATGTTCACGAGCAAGGCAGGGCCAGCCGGTACGTTCCGGACGATTGCGCTGGTCATCAAGGCATTGCGACCAACAAAGCCAGACAGCTTGTTGGCCGTCTCGCCAGCATAGCGACGGAAGGTTTTCTCGCCCGCCAGCCGTCCGGCATAAAACGTCGCGGCCCCTGCCACCATGTTTGCAATCCATCCCATGAAGGCGCCGAGCCAAGGCCCGAACATGGCAATAGAGATCGCCAACAGGGCAAATTGCGGAATGCCGACAAAGGCGCCGACGACGAATAGCACGATCAATGCCGGAAGCGCCCACGGGCTGGCAGCGATGCTTTCCATCGTGGTCTGCAGCGCTTCAAGGTCGGTCAGGTTTGTGGTCTTTCCGATCAGGAACAGGACCAGAATTACCAACAGTGCAACCCCGCCGATGATGGCACCTCGGCGGGCATTGGCGTCGAGAACTTTTTTCGGAGCTGGCTGGGTGTCCATGAGCGTACTTTCAGACTTGCCGCGATTTACGGCATTCCGCCGGGTGCCGCAAAGTTAATTTATGCAGCAGTTGATCGATCCGTAGCACACCGATACGTAGTCTGCCGAACGATTGTAGATTCTGAAGGATTCCCCCGCATGACAGACCTTTCCCCTCGCCATGACTGGACCCGGGATGAAATCGCCGCATTGTATACGCAACCGCTTGATACGCTGATGGCGCAGGCCCTGTCCGTGAAGCAGGCGAACTGGCCGGATGGGAAAGTTCAGAAGTCCCAATTGCTATCCATCAAGACAGGCGGCTGCGCTGAGAATTGCGGATATTGCAGCCAGTCCGCCCATTTCGACACCGGGCTTGAAGCGTCAAAACTGATGCCACTGGACGAGGTCGTGTCGGCTGCGCGCCGGGCGAAAGAGAATGGTGCGGATCGGTTCTGCATGGGCGCGGCATGGCGCAGTCTGAAGGATCGCGATGTGCCAAAAGTCGCCGCCATGATCGAGGCTGTGAAGGCCGAAGGGCTGGAGACCTGCGTCACGCTGGGCATGCTGGATGATGGTCAGGCCGAGACGCTGAAATCAGCTGGTCTGGATTACTACAATCACAATCTCGATACATCGCCCGAATACTACGGGAATGTCGTGTCAACGCGCACCTATGACGACCGTCTCGAAACGCTGGGCCGTGCGCGCGAAGCGGGCCTCAAGCTGTGTTGCGGCGGCATTCTGGGAATGGGCGAAAGCCGTAAGGACCGGATCGGCCTGATCCATGAATTGTCAAAACTGACACCTCATCCCGAAAGCGTGCCGGTGAACATGCTGGTGCCCATCGAAGGAACGCCTCTTGGCGACAGCCCGGCGATTTCGGTTATCGAGATGGCGCGTGCAATCGCCGTTTGTCGCATTGTGTTCCCGAAGAGCTGGGTTCGCCTGTCCGCAGGCCGCGAGGGCATGACCGATGAAGGTCAGGCGCTCTGCCTGTTGGCGGGAGCGAATTCCATCTTTGTGGGGGACCGTTTGCTGACCACCGACAATCCGGAAATGGATGAGGACGCTGCCCTGATGGGCAAGATGGGCATGGAAGCCACTCCGCGCGAGGACATGGAATCCCCTGCGAAGCGGACCACCCTGATCGGGGCGTGACCCGCTAGCGGGTCTGGCCACCGTCCACAGGAACGATCGCGCCTGTGATGAAGCTGGCGACGGGGCTGAGCAGGAAGGCAGCGGCGGATCCGATTTCTTCCGGTCTGCCGAATCGCTGGAGTGGCACTTCGCGCTTGATCCAGCGTTTCCAGGCGTCGCCGCGGTCGCCATTGATGCGCTCTTCCCATTCGCCATCCGGGAAGATGATGTTGCCGGGTGCAATGGCGTTGATACGCACATTGTTGCGACCGGACACCCGGGCGAGTTCCTTGGTCAGGTGATTCATCGCGGCTTTCGACGTGCCATAGGTAAGCGGCGTGCCGAGCCCGGTGAGGCCGGCGATGGAAGAGATCATCAGGATTGAGCCTTCGCCGCGAGGATCCATCCGTCGAAGGGCCGAGCGGGCGAGGAAGAATGCCGAATCCAGATTCTGGGAAATGCCTGCGTCCCAGGTTGAGTCATCAACCTCGAATCCCGGAGGGCAGGGGTGGAGGCCGACATTCGCGACGGCGCCCCATAGCTCGCCGAGTTCGTTCTCGATCGTGTCGATCATCGTCTCGACAGTGCGCGAGTCTCTGAGATCTCCCGCGCGGGCCCAGACATTGTCTTCGCCATACACCGCGGCAAGGCGCGCGCGTTCCTGTTCAAGTTTTTCCTCGCCGCGCGCTGCCAAGGCAACTTTCGCCCCTTCGGCCAGCAAAGCTTCTGCGATGCCCAGTCCGATGCCGCGGCTGGCGCCAGCAATGAAGATGGTCTTCCCCTTCAAGCCCAGATCCATGGTGTTTTCTCCCTGTTTTTGTGTGCTGCGCAGATTACGGGCTGGCGTCGCAATGAAAATCCCCGCCCTAGAGGAAGGCGGGGAGGGGTAGGCGCGCGGCTCTTGCTCAATTGGCCTGGCGGAAGCGGACATTTACGCTTTCGTCGAGGCGGGGAGTGCGTCCGGTCACGCGCTTCACAATTCGCTCCCGCGCAGGGAAGAAGCCGATCCGCTCCAGCACGGGATTGGTGTAATTGGTGATGACGCAATAATGCGTATCCTTGCCCATGCGATGGTGCGCGGCGTGATGCTGGAAGGACTGGGCCAGGCCCGTTTTCTGAAGGGCTGTGATCAGCTTTCCGTTTTCTTTCGGACTGCGATGCGCCGCGCGGTGAAACTCGTTCGATAACGCCCCGAACAAGACGGCTGAGCCGGTGAACAGGTTAAGCGTATCCGTTGCCCAGAAGCCGACCAGGAACAGGGCACCTATCACGAGCACTTCCCGGTTTCGCGACAGGAATGAGCCCTTCAAAAATGCACGCGGGCGGAAATGGTGCTCCTGGTTGGCGCGGATTGCGTGTCCGAGGACGGGCCATTTCGGGTTCCCATAGCGATCTTCGAACCAGTGAATAATCCCTGAGACAAAATCAGCGAGCAGTAGCCCGCCAAAAATGGAAGCTACGGATTTGAAAGCTGTAACGACAATCGTGACCGGCATGGGCCATCTCCTTCTTGCTGTCGAACTAGGATAGCTGGGGTTAGCGAGTAAGCGTTTGCTAACTAAATGCGGCCAGAATGCGGCAAGTAAGGAAATGATCACTTATTTCTTGCGTTCGTAAGTCCCGTTTAAGGCCCTCAGTCTCGCAAGGGTTTTCGCGTAATGACGAAAACGGCCCCGATTGCGATGAGGCCGAGTCCGAAACCCAGCATCCAGGGATTGCGATAGCCGAAGATAACAATGAGGCCGGCGGCAATGGACATGCCGATGAGGGCAGCAATCTTTGCTTCCCGCCCCATGGCTCCGGTCTCAATGAAGGCCTTGATGGTTGGTCCGACGCCGGGCTGTCGATAGATCCACTCGGCCCAAATGGGGTTGGACTTGGCGAAAGCGAGTGCGGCCACGATCCAGAAGATAGTGGTTGGCCATACCGGGATGGCCAGTCCAATCGCGCCGAGCACGAAGGCCAAACTTCCGATTGCGCGCCAAATCCACATACGGAACCAATTCCCCGCGCGCCACCAACTGGCAACCCCCAAATGCGGTGTTGGTCGCGGGATTGTGGTCGGAATTTGTAGAATTTTCTTTGATTTGACCCATTCGCGCCCTGTTCGCGCCGCGGCGAAGAGGTGTAAGAGTTGTAAGAAAGCTCAAAGGAGAGGGTTCCATGTCGTACTTCGTATCGGGCAAGCGGGGATTTGGTCGGACACTGGTTGCTGCCGTCTTGATCGCTGCGCTGGCGGCGTGCGGAGGGGACAAAGCTGACAAACCGTCTGACGTCGCCAGTGAGGAAGGGACGATTGTTACCCGGTCGCCGGCAGACAATGTTGCGGCTCGCCAGCGCGAACGTCGTCGTCAGGCCGCGCAGGCAGAAGCCGAGCAGGATTTCTCCTATTTCCGCTACCGTATCGACACGTCGACCGAACAACCTCTGGCCTGCTTTGTGTTTTCAGCGCCGCTTGATCCGGAGGCGGACTATTCGCCCTATGTCGAGTTTCGACCAGCCTTCCGCCCGGCGCTGAGCGTCGAGGGACGCGAACTTTGCGTGGGTGGCCTGACATTTGGATCGGAACGGTCGGCCACTCTGCTGTCTGGGCTTCCTGCCGCAGATGGGCGGACGTTGAAATCCGAAGAGACCGTGCCGATCGATTTTGCCGATCGACCACCCTATGTCGGCTTCAAGGGAGCAGGGGTGATCCTGCCGCGCGAAGATGCGGATGGTCTGCCGATCGAAACCGTGAATGTTGACGAAGTGGAAGTCACGGTCGCCCGCGTGAATGATCGCGCGCTGGCTTTCAAATCCATCTCTCAGGGGCGGACGAATGCTCAAGGCAGCTATGGATACACTTGGGGCGAAGACAATCCGGACGATGTTCAGGAAACACTGTTCACTGGACGCATGCCGATTGCGAACGAACAAAACGCACCGGTCATTTCGGTGTTTCCGTTGCAGGATGTCGTCGGCCCATTGGAGCCTGGCGCCTACTACGTGACTGTGAAGGACGCAGCCGATCTCAGCAGCGCTGAGCAGCCACCTGCCTCGTCGAGTCGCTGGATCATGATGACCGACCTTGCCATCACGGCGTATGAGGGCGGCAACGGGCTCGATATCACACTGCGATCCCTGCAGGATGGGCGACCTGTACCGGATACGACTGTGCAATTGGTCGCCCGCAACAATGATATTCTTGCCGAGGGACGCACAAACGAGGTTGGACGCATCGCCTTTGACGCGCCAATCACCAACGGGCAAGGCAATATGGAGCCGAAACTGATCCTGGCCTATAGCGCCAAGGGTGAGCTGGCCGTTCTGGATCTGACACGCGCTCCGGTCGATTTGTCAGAGTACGCCGTGGGCGGACGTCGTATATCCGGTGACATCGACGCTTATATGTATACCGAACGCGGCATCTATCGTCCCGGCGAAACGGTTCGCCTGACAGCCTTGCTGCGTGATCATACGGGCAAGGCGATTGAAGACCGCAGCGGCAATCTGGTGATCTATCGTCCGAATGGGCTGGTTGCAGAAAAGATCCGCTTTGATGATCCGGAGGGATCGGCCGTTGTTGAAGGGTATGAACTGGCGAAGGGCGCATCGCGCGGCCAGTGGCGCGCAACAGTCGAAATGGATGGCGTCTCGGGCGCATCCGGTTCGGTAAGTTTCTCGGTAGAGGATTTCGTGCCTCAGCGTATCGCAGTCGATCTGGATACGGACGAGGAGACACCGATCCTGCTGGGTGGAACGCGCGCAGTCGAGGTGGCTTCCCGCTTTCTCTACGGCGCACCCGGCGCGGGCCTTACCGTGAAGTCCGAAGCACGGATCGAAGCGCAGGCGAATCCATTCCCGGCTTTCAAGGGTTTCAAGTTCGGTCGTCATGACGAGAACTTCCGCGAACGCATTCTGGAAATGGATGATCGCACAACGGATGGGGCAGGGGTGACGACAGTCACGCTGGCACCTGGAAATGCCGGCAGCAATGCGGGCGTGCCACTGCGGATCAATACGGTTGTTAGCGTACTTGAGCCGGGCGGCCGGGCTGTGACGGAGAGCGTGCGTATTCCGTATCGTCCGGAACGGCTCTATGTCGGTCTCAAGCCCGGGTTTGAGTATTCGGTCGAGGAAGGCCAGGACGCGGCTTATGAAGTCGTGGCCATGAACGAGAAAGGCCAGGCGATTGCCCAGCGCCTGAACTGGAAATTGCTTGCCATCGACTACCATTATGACTGGTACCGCGATGGGGATCGCTGGCGCTGGCGTCGGTCCCGTACGGTGACCAAGGTCAATGAGGGAATTGTCACGACGCCAGAAGGCGGCAGCGCAGAGATCCGCGTTTCGGGTCTGGACTGGGGCAGCCACGAATTGGTGGTTGAGGGCACTGATGCAAATGCGTCTGCAGCCTCCAGTGATGATTTCTATGTTGGCTGGGGCGGCGGTGTCTCGGAAGATGGTGCGGAAGCGCCGGATCGTGTCCGAATCATCGGCCCTGAGAAAGCACCGTCGGCAGGCCAGAGCGCTGACATCACCATTGTGCCGCCTTATGAAGGTCAGGCCCAAGTCGTGGTAGCGACAGACCGTATTCTGTCGGTTCAGAATTTTTCCGTCAGCGAGCAGGGAACGAATGTCACCTTGCCGGTTACTGATGAATGGGGCGAAGGCGCCTATGTCATGGTCTCGGTCTATACCGAGCGCGACCCGATCCTGCGGGCGAAGCCGCGCCGCGCTGTGGGTGTCACCCACATCCCCGTTGATATGGGAGAGCGTACATTTGAACTGACGCTGAATGCGCCAGAAATTGCACGCCCGGTTGGCGAACAGGTTGTCGAGGTCGAGTTTGATGGTGGCCCGCGTGAGCCGGTCTTCCTGACGCTGGCGGCTGTGGATGAGGGCATCCTCAGCCTGACGAAATTCAAGAGCCCGGACCCTGTCAGCTACTATTACGGCAAGAAGGCGCTCGGTGTGGAGATGTATGACGACTATGGTCGCCTGCTTGATCCGAACATGGGGTTGCCAGCGGAAGTTCGCTCGGGCGGTGATCAACTTGGCGGCGAAGGACTTTCGGTGGTCCCCGTGAAGTCGGTTGCTCTGTTCTCCGGCCTCGTGGATGTAGGCCGGTCCGGCAGGACGAAAGTCCGTCTGGAACTGCCAGAGTTCAACGGTGAACTTCGCCTCATGGCTGTGGCGTGGTCACGCTCTGGACTTGGTTCGGCAGAGGCCAGCATGATCGTGCGCGAAAAAGCGCCGTCCGATCTGATCATGCCACGCTTCCTGGCACCGGGTGACGAGGCCCAGATCACGGCCAGTATCGACAATGTTGAAGTTGGCCCTGGCGCGTTTACCGCAGAGATCACTGCGGACGGCCCGGTTGATGTTGCCGACGGCAAGCTGACGCGGTCCCTGGCGACCGGTGTGCGCGCCGATGTGCCGGTGCGCGTCGATGCGACGTCGGAAGGGATTTCGACGGTACGTCTTGCAGTCAGTGGACCAAATGATTTCGAGACGGAGCGCTCCTACCAGATCCAGACGCGTTCGCCCTATCTGCCGGTCACGCGCATTAGCCGCGCGCTCATGGAACCGGGCGATACCTACACCGTGTCTGCCGATTTACTTGACGGATTGGTGCCGGGATCAGCGTCGGTGAGTGTTGGCTACTCGACGTTGCCTATGGACCCCGCGACGCTGTACGCTTCGCTTGATCGCTACCCTTATGGCTGTACGGAACAGACGACGAGCCGGGCCTTGCCCTTGCTCTATTCCGAGCAATTGATTGCAATGGGCGCACCTGAGCGCCGCGACGATCCGAAGACGCGTATCCAGACCGCAGTGAACACATTGTTGAACCGTCAGGGATCGGATGGAGCCTTCGGTCTGTGGCGGGAAGGGGATGGCTATGCGTCGCCCTGGCTTGGCGCATATGTGACCGATTTCGCCTATCGCGCAAAGCAGGCTGGATATGCAGTGCCGGATGAAGCGCTGGAGCGCGCCTATGGGGCACTTCGTGCGATATCGACCGGAGATTCCTGGCGCGTGTACGGCTACGACACGGATGTGTATGAGAGCCGCTATTCCAACGACACATCTGAAAAGATGATGCAACGCTCTGCCGCCTATGCGCTCTATGTGCTGGCCAAAGCAGGTAAGGCAGACATCTCTCGCCTGCGCTATCTGCATGATCGTGAGCTGTCGGAAATCGACAGCCCGCTGGCGCGTGCACATATTGGCGCGGGACTGGCGATGCTGGGTGATCGGTCACGTGCGGCATCGGCCTTTGCGGCAGCCGAGGAGGCGCTCGGCTATGAGAATACCGGCGATTATTATCAGACGCCTCTGCGTGACGAGACCGCGATCCTCGCACTCGCCTCCGAAGCCAACATGCTGGATGTCGTTGAACGTCTTGCCGCGAAGTTGAGTGAAGATGCGCCCGACCCGAGTGGTCTGACCACGCAGGAGAAAGCTTTCGCGCTGCTTGCAGTGGACGCCCTGAACAAGGGTGGCGATGGCTTCCGCCTGAAAGTCGAGGGACTCGGCCGTGGCAATAACAATGACCGCCAGTATGCCCTGACCGAAGCACAGGCCGAGGAAGGCGTGACATTCACTCTTGAAGGCAAGGCGCCGATGTTCCGGACTGTAATGGTTTCTGGCTCGCCAGAAACTGCGCCGCCTGCCGCGACGTCGAAACTGAACGTCGACAAGAGCTTCTTCACGCTGACGGGTGGCCGCGTAAACCTGGCCCGCATCAGTCAGGGGGACCAACTGGTCGTGCGTCTGACTGTGTCGCCGCAGGAACGTCGCCTCAATCCGGTGATCGTGGCAGACCTTCTTCCCGCTGGCTTTGAAATTGAGTCGGTGTTGCGACCCGCAGACGGGCGTCGCCAGTATGGCAGCTCAGGGGCGTTTGCATTCCTCGGTGAGATCGCCAACGCGCAGACTGCGGAGGCTCAGGATGACCGGTTCGTGGCGGCGGTAGACGCTTACGCCCAACCTGTAACGCTGGCCTATGTGGTGCGAGCCGTCACGCCGGGCGAATTCGCGATGCCGGGCGTGGTGGCCGAAGACATGTACCGTCCGGAAGTGTTCGCACGGTCGCGGCCGGGCCGGGTGACGATCAGTGCCCAACCGGGGACAATGGGGGGCGGCCAGTAAGCCATGCTGACGCCACGGCGGATCGTCATCGCGATCGCCGCATTGTTTGCGGCGGTCGTGCTTGCGGACCATGTTCTGCCGCCACCATTGGAACGCGCCGGAGAGATTTCGGCGCTTGTCACGGATCGCGAGGGAAAGCCGCTGCGGGCTTTCCCGACTGATGATGGCCGTTGGCGGTTTCGCGGCGACCTGGACAAGATTGATCCTGAATTCATAGAGGCGCTGATCCGTGTTGAGGACAAGCGCTTCTACAGTCATCGCGGAACCGACTGGGCCGGGCTCATGCGCGCTGTGGTCGATTCAGCGAGGGCGGGCCGTGTAGTGTCCGGTGGCTCCACGATCACCATGCAGACCGCTCGCATGCTGGAGCCGCGGGATCGCAATGTAGGCTCCAAAATAATCGAGATTGCCCGTGCCTGGCAGATCGAGCGCCGATTATCCAAGGATGAAATTCTTGAACTCTACCTGACGCTGACCCCCTATGGAGGAAATCTGGAAGGGGTTCGCGCGGCTAGCTGGAGCTATTTCGGCCATGAAGCAGATCGTCTGTCTGATGATGAAATTGCATTACTGATTGCATTGCCGCAATCCCCTGAAGTACGCCGACCTGACCGCCGCCCAGAGCAGGCCAGAAAAGCGCGCTACTGGGTTGCGACCAAGCTAAATCGGTACGGCGTTTTCAGTGATGCGGACGTGGAGGAGGTGATGCTGTCCTCTGTGCCCACACGCCGGAGGGACTTTCCGATGCGTGCTTGGCACGGCACGGAGAAGGCGCTTTCGAGTGGCCCGCGCGAAGATGTGCAGTCCACACTGGATGCCGGGCTTCAGTCTGAACTTGAGGCGATCGCCCTGCGCAAGGCTGAAGCGGAAGGGACGGATGTACAGGTCTCCGCCATCGTGGTGCATATCCCCACGCGGGGCGTGCGGGCTCTGGTTGGGTCTGCGTCACGTGACAGGGCAGGGGGGTGGTTGGACCTGACAGCGCAGGCGCGATCTCCGGGATCGACACTGAAGCCTTTTGTCTACGCCATGGCGTTTGATGATGGGCAGGCGGCGCCGGATACGCGAATTGCCGATTTGCCAAAGCGGTTTGCGTCCTATCAGCCAGAGAATTTTGATCGCTTGTTTCGCGGCGACGTTCGCGTGTCGGACGCGCTTCAACATTCCCTGAATGTGCCTGCGGTTCTGATGCTGGACCGAGTGGGGCCAGAGCGCTTTGCGGCGCAACTCGCGCTGGCAGGTGCGCGCCCCCGGATCAGTGGCAGTGCCAGTCATGAAGCCGGGCTTGCCTTGGCGCTTGGTGGTGCTGGCCTGACGGCGCGGGAGCTTGCCGTGCTCTATTCGGCGCTTGGGGACGAAGGTGTGGCCAAGCCGCTGGTCTGGCGCGCCGACGGGGAAACGGCAAGTTTTGAGCGAACGGGGCGTAGGCTGGTCAGCGCGGAGAGTGCTTCAGACATCATCCGTATCCTGCAAAATGGTCCCATGCCTGAAGGGCGTATGCCGGGGCGCTTGACGGAAGGGGCGCCGCAAGTCGCTTTCAAGACAGGTACGTCCTATGGGTTCCGTGACAGCTGGGCCGCGGGTGTGTCCGGTGAGCATGCCATCGTGGTGTGGGTAGGCAGGGCGGACGGAGCGCCACGGCCCGGCAAGACCGGACGGACCACTGCTTTGCCCATTCTGTTTGAAATCGCAGATCGTACTGCACACCATTTGCGGGACGAGGGCGAGGCCCGCACGCGATTGACCACTCAGAGCAAAATTGAAACGCGTGGTGCGTTGCATGATTTTTCGCCTGCGGCGCCGCCTGAAATCCTGTTTCCGCCGGCCAATGCGGAATTATGGGCCGGCAGTGTGGATGCCAGTTCGGCCCGGCCTTTCGTCCTTGCGGGGCGAGGTGAGGGAAAGCTCAGCTGGTACATCGATGGCAGTCCGGCCGAGACCGACGATGCCGGTGCGCCCATCTGGAGGCCATCGCAGGCAGGGTTCTATACGGTCACAGCGGTTGACGGCAGCGGCCGGTCCAGCCTGGTTCGTGTCCGCGTTTTGACGGGGCCGTCGTGATGACACAACTGCGCACACGACTGACACCAATCGGCAACACGGCTGAAACACATTTCTGTCAACACTGCCTTTGCGGCCTTCACGGCGACGGGGGGACAGCCATATGAGGGACTGGAAGCGGCGTGTGGTTTTGCCGCGAGAGTTTAGAGTACCGGGTTCAGATATGCGTTTACCGTCCGCCCCCACATTGACCGTTGCTGCCGGCCTGGCCGCAATGGCGCTTGCCTTCTTTTCCAATGCTGGCGCTGAGAATCAGCCTGTTTCAGAGCCAAGCGCGAAACGCTTGTCGACCGCGATCTTTGCCGGGGGATGCTTCTGGTGTGTCGAGGCAGATTTCGACAAGGTTGAAGGCGTGTTTGATACGGTTTCCGGGTACACGGGTGGTGAGCTTGCCAATCCGACCTATGAACAGGTTTCAAAGGAAAACACCGGACATTATGAGGCGGTGAAAGTCACCTATGATCCGGACGTTGTGAGCTATGAAACGCTCGTCGATTTCTTCTTCCGGCATGTGGACCCAACCGATCCCTACGGACAGTTCTGCGACAAGGGCGACAGCTATCGAACAGCTGTGTTTGTTGCCACGGCGGATGAGCGCGCCATTGCGGAAGCCGAAATTGCCGAGATCGAAGAGTCCGAAATTCTGAAAGATCCTGTCGTTACACCGGTGCTCCAGGCGAGCACCTTCTGGCCAGCCGAAGGCTATCATCAGAATTATTACAAGAAGAACCCACTCAAGTACCGCTATTATCGCGCGTCATGTGGCCGTGATGGCCGGGTTAAGGATCTTTGGGGCAATAGCGCTTCGGATCACTGACCCGGAACAGGCGGGCAGGGGGGCGGCTTGAATTCGGTCTGTCCGTCAAATTTGGCTTCCCATTCCTGCGTGCGCTCCTGACGCGCATATCCCGTCCCGATATAGAGTTGAAACTCCCGAACGATGGGGCAGCCATTGCTGCGCGTGCCGAGTGGTATTGTTACCGCACCAACATGTTCGAAAGATCGGAAGTCACTGCGCAGCTTGGGTCGCATGCCGGAGTGAAGTGAGGCGACAAGAACCCGTTCGGCGAGGTCGCCTTCCAGCGGCTGGGCTTCGGAAAAGCTCTTCGGCCCCGCATAGCGTCGCCAGGAGATCATCGGCGTAGTCCGGTCACGGGCGTAATAGTCTAGCCCGTGCCATGCTTCGCGTTCATCCACGAGGACGGAACTTGCGTTGAATTCGTCAGCGCGGGCAAATACCTGCTCCGCTGCGGCGTCCCAGCCGCGTGTGCGTTTCAGCGCATTATCAAAGCCGAGCGCGGTCGTTGTCGATGCTGGCAATAGCGCGATCGTCATGAAGGTCGCCATCAGAACGCCATGTAGTGCGAGGCTGGTCCAGAGCAGGCCTGAGGGCGAGTGGCGCATGAAATGTCCGAAGCCAAGAATGGACACCGCGACAACCGAACCAATCAGCATGCGCGTGAGGAGCGACACGTCTGGCGCGAGCAGGAAAGCAAGGAAACTGACAGCGGCAATGATGTACCAAAGATTCCGGTTCGGCCTTGCGCGAGCGAGCCAAGCGGCAACCAGCACGCAGGCGGCCGGATAGGCGGTTGCTGCCCAATTCGCGTTTGCGCGAGACAGGACGGCTTGCCCGAGAATGATGAGCAGGACTGGCAGGATGAAACAGAGCAACCAGCGATCCCGACCCATGATGCCGTCATCTTCGCTGCGCATGATGAATATGCCGAAAAATAGTGCCAAGAAGCTGATCGGGCCGAATACGCCGAGTTGATCAACCAGGAAGGTGAGCGCATTTTCGGGATTTATAAGGTCACCACCGAGATTTGCATTGTCGACCGTATGGCTGACGGTCTTGAAATCGTTTGCCGCATTCCAGAGGAGGTGCGGCGCGAAGATGGCCGCTGCAATGCTGAGCGCGGCCAAGCCTTTAAACGATATCAGTGCGCGGCGACTCTGTTGATCAAGCAGCAGTACGAGCAAGGTGCCGATCGCGAAATACAGCATGGCGTATTTGGACAGGAAGCCAAATCCGACCGCTGCGCCAAGGCCAACTGCGCTGATCCAGCCACCATTCTCGTTTCGCAGCCTCCAGAGTGCCCACAAAGCAGCGCACCAGAAGGGCATCAGGACGCCATCTGTCGAGATGACGACGGAGGAGAGAATGACCGCCGGCATGAGTGCATAGCCAAGGCTGGCGAACATGCCCACGCGGTGGCCGTACATGTCGCGCGCAAGGAAGTAGATGAAGACTGCGCCAGCCGTGTGAAGGAAGGCCGCGGGCAGACGCACAGCCCATTCTGCATTGCCCAATACAGACGTGACCGCATGGATGACCCAGGCGATCATCGGAGGCTTGGAATAATAGCCCCATTCAAGAGTCTCACCCCAGCGCCAGTACTGGGCTTCGTCCGCATAGAGATTTAATGGTGAAATACCTGTGAACGTGACCCGCACCACAAGCAGCACCGCCAATGCAAAAAAGGTGGTTGCCTGCCAGCGACGTGACGAATCGAATCCTGCTGCGGTCATGGGGCGCGATTCCTTCTCATCCTGAGACTTATATTGCCGCCGTAAAGCACACATTATCCCGGATCGCACGATATCTGCGCAGGGATGCCCTCAAACCGTGTCTTTTTTGCATCGCAACAAATCGATTGCCTGCTGGAATGGAATTTAGTGCTGAACCTTCAAGATCTTGTCACTAATCTGTCATCTGGTGTCGTTATCCGACCCGCAGTACCGGCGACCCGCAAGGGGCGGTTGCTGGCGCATCACCGACTAGGGGAATAGTCATGACAAATTGGACCACATTCGGGCGCGGGGCAGCCGTATCTGCTATTGCGCTCAGCATGGCCGGCGTCGCGATGGCGCAGGTTACAACTTCTTCCATTCGTGGACAGGTCACGAATGATGATGGTCAAGCCGTCGCCGGCGCGATGGTGACGGTTACTGACCCGACCACAGGACTTACACGTACGGCTACGACCAACCAGGTTGGCCAGTACACGATCCGCAGCCTGCCGATCTCCAACGACTATGTTGTGTCTGTCACTTCCACCGACCTGCAGGGTCAGTACCTGGAAGACGTTGGCCTGAACCTCGGCGACGCAACGCAGGTCGACTTCGTGCTTTCTGCTGACGCAGAAGCTCGCCAGGACACGATCGTTGTGACTGCATCGGCTGCAGACCTTGCACCGACCGCAACCGGTCCTTCGGCCTCCTTCGGTCTGGAAACGCTTCAGAAAGCGCCAGCGATCAACCGCAACATCACCGACGTCCTGCGCCTCGACCCGCGTATCTACGTTGACGAATCCCGCGGCGACATCAACGCTGTTCAGTGTGGCGGTAAGAACTCCCGCTTCAACTCACTGACCGTTGACGGCGTTCGCATGAACGACAATTTCGGCCTGAACTCCAACGGCTACCCAACCGAGCGTATCCCGTTCTCCTACGACGCTGTTGAGCAGGTTGCTGTCGAACTGGCACCGTTTGATGTTCAGTATGGCGGCTTCTCCGCTTGTAACATCAACGCTGTTACGAAGTCCGGTACGAACGAAATCCACGGCTACCTCTTCGGTGACTACACCAATGATGGCCTGCGCGCAGACACGCTCGAAGGCGACGACATCACGACCGGTGAGTATGATGAATACCGCTACGGTTTTGGCGTTGGTGGCCCGATCATCAAGGACAAGCTGTTCTTCTTCGCTGCTTACGAGAAGCTGGAAGGTGTGAACCTGTTTGACCGCGGACCGATCGGTTCTGGCGCCGTCAACGAAGTTGACATCACGCAGGCTGAAGTCGACGAAATCCGCAACATCGCCATGGAACTCTATGGCTATGATCCGGGCACCATCCCGACCAGCGCTGACAATTCCGACGAGAAGATCCTTGTCAAACTCGACTGGAACATCAGCAATGATCACCGCGCATCCTTCACCTATAACTGGAACGATGGCTTCAACATCGCTCAGTCTGACGGTGACTCCGATGAGCTGGAATTCTCCAACCACCTCTATGAGCGTGGCGCAGAACTGACCGCTTACGCTGGTTCCCTCTATTCCGACTGGACCGATAATTTCTCCACCGAGATTCGCGTTGCTTACTCCGAACTGGACAACCGTCAGGTTTCCGTTGGCGGCACCGACTTCGGTGAGATCACGATCGAAACTGACGATGTAGACGTCTACCTCGGCGGCGACGACTCCCGTCAGGCGAACAAGCTCTACTACGAAACCCTCAGCCTCGCGCTGAAAGGTTACTACTCGGCAGGCAACCACAATTTCAGCTTCGGCTATGAGCGTGAAGCCCTCGACGTGTTCAACATGTTCGTTCAGCACGTTGAAACCGAGATCGACTTCGACGCAAACAGCGGAGCGACCCTGCCAGGCGTGTTCGATCCAGCAATCGAAAACTTCCGTCTCGGCCTTGCTGACAACGTCAACTACAACAACTCGCCAACCGGTGACCCGAACAATGCTGCTGCTGACTGGGGTTACGAAATCAACACGCTGTACGGTCAGGACGAAATCGACCTCGGCAACGGCGTTATCGTAATCGCTGGCCTGCGTTACGACTGGTACACAACTGACGACGCTCCGGAAACCAACCCGGACTTCCTGGCTGACTACGGCTTCACCAACGGTCAGACCCTGGATGGTGAAGGTCTGCTCCAGCCGCGTCTTGGCTTCGAGTGGGACTTCTCTGACAATCTCGACCTGCGCGGTGGTGTCGGCCTCTACTCCGGTGGTAACCCGAACGTCTGGCTGTCGAACACTTACTCGGGCAACAACGTGCTTCAGTTCGGTGCTGACGGTGGTGCATTCGGTCTCGAAGACGGTGTGACGTCGCTCTTCGACATCGACTATGGTCTGTGTGAAGATGGCGTACCGACCGGCCCAGGTTATTGTGTTCCACAATCCATGATCGACGCTGTTGCTGCTGGCGAAGGTTCGAACTTCGAGATCAACTATCTTGATCCGAACTTCGAAATCCCATCCGAGTGGAAGTTCGCTCTCGGCGGTACGTACTATGCTGACGCACCTGCGCTCGGCGGTGAGTATGTCCTGTCCGGTGACATCCTCTACACGGTCAGCCAGGACAGCGCAGTCTGGATCCGTGGTGACCTCGAGCAGACCGGCACGACGACAGTCGACGGCCGTGTCTACCCGACCTACAGCAGCGTTCGTGAGCCAGCCTTCGTGCTGACCAACTCGAAGAGCGATGCCAAGTCACTGCTCGTATCCGGTTCGGTTTCGAAGTCTTATGACTTCGGTCTCGACTGGTCCCTGGGCTATGCCTACACAGATGCAGAAGACGTTCACCCGATGACGTCGTCCGTGGCATTCTCGAACTACGTCAACCGTGCATTCGGTGACCCGCAGGATGTCAGCGCTTCAACGTCTGACTACAACACGAAGCACCGCTTCACGGCGCTCGCCAATTACGAGCGTGCCTTCTTCGGTGACAATCTGACCACGTTCTCGGCCTTCGGCCAGGCTGTGTCAGGCCGTCCGTACAGCGTTGTGTTCGGTGGCGACCCGAACAGCATCACCGGCTTCACGCCTTACCTCGAAGGCAGCCCGTTCCTCGCTGCTGGTGCAGAGCGTAACGGCGAAGAAGGTTCCTGGTGGGGCAAGGTCGACATCAAGCTGGAGCAGGAATTCCCTGGCTTCCTTGATCACAAGGCTTCCGGCTTCATCGTGGTCGACAACTTCACCAACCTGCTGAACGACGAGTGGGGCATCCTGCGCGAGCCTGGCTTCCCGTCAGTATGCGCTGTTGATGACTTCCAGGCGGGTGACTGTGAATCTCGCCAGGGCGATGCATCGCGCTACGAGATCCGCTTCGGCCTGCGTTACGAGTTCTAGCTTTCTGAACTTCGTAATTTGAAATCGGGAAGGGCGGCTCTGCGAAGGGCCGCCCTTTTCCTTTGGAACAAGCTGTGGCATGGCGCGCTCAATGTCTGATATGAAACCTCACCTCCTGCCCGAATGGGCCCCGCATGCTGCTCTTTGGGTCGGCTGGCCCCGCCTTGTTGAGGAGTGGGGCGGCAATCTGGACGGGCCTCGCGCCGATATCGCCGGTTTTATCCGCGCGGCATCTGACTTCGTACCGATCCGCGTTGCAGTGGGCTCGGATGAAGCGGAAGAAACCGCGCGCGCAGCGGTGGGTGATTGCGCCGACATCTGCCGTATTCCGACAGGAGATATTTGGCTGCGCGATACCGGACCGATCATTACCGGCTCTGGCGATGCGCGAAAGGCGCAGACGTTCCGGTTCAATGGGTGGGGCGGGAAATACCTGATGCCCGGCGATACCGAAACAGCTGTGGCGATCGCAGACTTCGAGAACATTATTACAGAGTCTCATGATCTGGTTCTTGAAGGTGGTGGGATTGATGCTGATGGCACAGGCCGTCTGTTGACGACCGGGCAGTGCCTGTTGAACGCAAACCGCAATCCTGATCTCGACCAGTCCGAAATCGAATTGGCCATTTCGCACGCGCTTGGCGTCCATGAATACATCTGGCTGGGCGATGGCCTGCTCAATGATCATACGGACGGCCATGTCGACAATGTTGCACGTTTCATCTCTCCGGGGCATGCGATCTGCCAGCATCCCTCAGGCGATGACGATCCGAATGCGGAAACCTTGCAGGAGATTGAGACAACGCTACGCAGGGCCGGGCTGGAAGTAACGACCATACCGTCACCGGGTCTTGTGAAGGATGAGGATGGTAATCCCATTCCGGCAAGCCATATGAATTTCGCGATCACGAATGGGGTCGTTCTCGTACCGGTGTATGAGGATCGTTATAGCCTGGTGGCATTGGCCGAGCTGAGCGCCTTATTTGAGGGACGCCAGGTGATTGGCTTGCCGGCGCGGCACATCCTCAATGGCGGAGGCAGCTTCCACTGCATGACCCGCGAAATTCCAGCCTGACTTTCAGGAGACAGACATGACCCGCACTCTGACCCTTGCCAGCATTCAGTTCACGCCGTCAGACGATGAGCAGGACAATATCGACCGCGTGGCCGCCTTTGTGCGTGAAGCAGCAGAGAAGGGCGCAGATGTTGTTCTCTCGCCGGAGCTGTTTACCGGCTACTATTTCTGCAAGACGCAGGAAGAAGAGCATTTTGCGCGTGCCTACCCTTGGCGAGAACACCCCGCTGTTGAGCAACTGTCGGAATTCGCAGCGGAACTCGGCGTCGTCATACCGGTCTCCATCTATGAGAAGGATGGGCCGCACTATTACAATTCACTTGTCATGATCGATGCGGACGGAACACCGCTGGGGGTCTATCGCAAGAGTCACATTCCAGATGGGCCGGGCTATCAGGAAAAATACTATTTCCGCCCGGGCGATACTGGCTTCCGTGTCTGGGACACGATGAAGGGGCGTCTCGGCGTCGGTATTTGCTGGGATCAATGGTTCCCGGAAGCGGCGCGGGCCATGTCCCTCATGGGAGCGGACGCGCTGCTCTACCCTACAGCCATTGGCGCTGAGCCGCAGGATGCGAGCCTCGACACCGCGGCGCGCTGGCGCCGGGCCATGCAAGGTCATGCTGTGTCGAACACGATTCCGGTTGTCGCAGCCAATCGCGTCGGCGATGAGGAGGGGCAGGTGTTTTACGGCACGAGTTTCATTGCCGACCCGACGGGTGAGATCGTGATCGATTTCGGGCGGACAGAGCAGGGCGTACTCGTCGCCGAGTTTGATCTGGACGAAATAGACCGGGAACGAGCAGCCTGGGGCTTCTTCCGAGACCGCCGCACGGATCTCTACGACATCCTTACCTAGTTGCGTGGGGGCCGATCTGTTTCGGTCCGGGCAAATCTCGGTTTATCCTGCCTTTCAGGTTTCGGTGCCTTCAAGTCAGCGATGTTGATGCTGCCGGACTCGCTGGCGAAATCCGCCGCAAATCGCGTCAAGACCGTTTTGAATTCCTCAAAGCTGGCCTGGCGGTCGAGATTTGGATCGAACCGCGCCGGATTGCCGAGCGTGTCGTCTCGAATTGGTTGGCTCTCGGCCCAGGTGAGCTGTTCCAGCGGGCTGAGATAACCATCTTCATTCGTGTCCGCTTCTGCGAAGGTGGCCGAAATACCAGCCGCGAGCTCGTCTTGTGTCACCTCGCCATCAAGGTCAGTGTCAAAGCTCACGATCAGGCCGCCACCGGATACCAAGCGATCGGGTGCGTGCGCATTCGGCGGGGCTTTCCGTTTGGAAGGGCCGGGATAGGCCTGTCCGGGCAAGCGCACCAATTCATCCAGATCATCATCACCTGCGCCTGCCGCAGTCGGAGCGACGAGGGCGCATACAGCGGCGGCGGACAAGGCAAAAATCAGGTTGCGCATCGACAACTCCATGAAGGTTTGACGATGCAGAGTAAGATGGTGTGGCGTTTTTGCAACATAACGTTTCAGTTATCTTGTCCCCGAAGCCGTCTCGCATTAGCCTCTTGTTAACGCCGCCTTAACGCAAAGGGAGCAATCCGTTAACCAGTTGCGGTCGCCGTATGGTGCCCGATTCGTGCGATTTGGATTGAAGACACTATGGCAATTACGGCGGACCAGGTACCACTCATCATGTCTGCCGGCGCGACGGCGCTGGGGCTTGCGGCCCTGCTTTGGGCCTTGCGTGTCTCCGACGGCGCCCGCGGTGCTGCCCGTAAATACAAGGATCGGTCTTCGGATCTGGAAACGCTTCTGGCGGAACACCGCTCAATTCTCGGTGCGCATCCAGGCGTCATTCTGGTCTGGCAGGGCGACGCGCTTGAGCCCGACAGCGAAGAAATGACCCCGCCAGAACTGTATGGATCTCCAGTGGCATTGGCTGGGCTGCTCAGCTTTACAGATGATGCCATTTCACCAGACCCGGCGGTCCGGATCATTGAAGGCCTTGCTGATCTGGAGGCGCGCGACAGTTCCGGTCAGGACACGACGCTGCGGATTCGGATGCGCGAACTGCGCGACACAGGACAGGCGTTTTCATTGACGATCATTGGTCCGTCCGGTCGCTTCCTTGAGGCCGATGGTCGAACAGCAGGCGCGCGCGCCGTGGTCTGGGTGACTGACACAACGATCAAGGGCCTCGAAGAAAGTTCCGCTCGCGGCAAGCTGGAAGAAGCCCGGCAGGTTATTGCGCGCGACCCTACAGCGTTTCTGGATATGCTTGGCAAGGCCCCATTCCCGGCCTGGCGCGTGTCCGGCATGGGCAAGCTGCAATGGGTAAACCCGTCTTATATTGAAGCCGTGGATGGCGTGAACCTTGACCGTGTTCTGGATCGCCAGCTGATGCTGGATCAGGCCTCGGCAGACCAAGCGCGCAAGACGATTTCAGATGGCGCCGATATCGATGAAACGCGGCATATGATTATCAACGGTGAGCGCCGGGCGATGCGTGTGCTGACCTTCCCGCTTTCCGGTGGCGCAGGGGCGATGGCATTCGATGTTACTGCGCAGGAGAATGCCCGCGAGGAACTGAACCGCCATGTTCGCGCGCATGACGAGACCCTCAACCACGTTGCGGATGCCGTGGCGATCTTTGGTGCAGACCGAAAGTTGACCTTCTACAACAAGGCCTTCCGCGACATGTGGGATCTGGACGAGAGCTTCCTGCTGGATCGTCCGAACCACGGCCAGTTGCTGGACCGCCTGCGCGAGCGCCGCAAGCTGCCCGCGCGGACCAATTATGCCGAGTGGCGCGCAGAAGAACTGTCTTACTATCTCGATATCGATGGCGTGAAAGAGGACACTTGGTCCTTGCCGGATGACCGGACACTGTCTGTTACGCGTCAACGCCACCCGATGGGCGGTCTGTTGTTGCTGTTCAAGGACATTACTGGCGAGCTTGATCTGAAGACGAAATTCAACGCCATCGTGAAGACGCAAGCATCAACGCTGGACAATCTGCATGAGGCAGTCGTTGTGTTCGGCGGCGACGGGCGGCTTAAACTGTTCAACAAGGCATTTGAGCACCTTTGGTCGCTTGATCATGACACGTTGAAGGATCACCCGGACTACAGCGCCGTGATCGAAGACTGTGTGCCGCTGTTCCACGACCTCGATGTGTGGGATGCCATCAAGCGTCATATCACTGACCCCTCTGCGCGGGCGCGTCAGTCCACGACGGGCGAGATGCGCCGGTCTGACGGGTCGATCCTGACATATCTGACCCATCCGCTGCCGGACGGGAACACACTGATCGCTTTCGCGGACGTGACGGCGACACGCCGCGTTGAGTCTGCCCTTCGCGATCGCGCCGAGGCCTTCGAAGCCGCGGACCGGTTGAAGACAGAGTTCGTGCGCAACGTGTCTTATCAATTGCGCTCGCCGCTCACCGTCATCTTCGGGTATGCCGAGCTGCTGGAAACCAAGCGCAATGGAGACCTGACAGAACGCCAGTCTGATTATGTCAGTGCAATCCTTTCAGCGTCTGACCATCTGTCCAAATTGATCGAGAATATTCTCGATCTCGCCATGATCGAGGCGGGCCGAATGGATCTCGACGTCAAGGATGTCGACCTGGCCCATGTCATTGACGAGAGCGTCGAAATGGTCGTGTCGAAAGCGGAAGATACGCAGATCAATGTACGCGCTGATATTATGGGCGACCTTGGCGTGATCCGCGCAGACGAACGCCGCATCAAGCAGATCCTGTTCAATCTGATCTCGAACTCTCTGCGCTTTACCGAATCTGGCGGCGAAATCGTCGTTGCGTCACAGCGTGTGGGCGACATGGTGACCTTGTCCGTTCGCGACAATGGCCGGGGTCTTGAGGCTGATAAACGCGCGACCAGTTTCGACAGTTTTGTATCCGGAGACCAGCGCGGCGCAGGCCTGGGCCTGGCTCTGGTGAAGCACTTTGTTGACCTGCATGGTGGTACAGTCGGCATGAAGCCGGTTGATGGCGGCGGCCTGGAAGTGACGTGCTGGTTGCCTGTGAAAGTGACCAAATCGGCTCAGAACCAGGAGCTTCTCCTAACCGAAAGCGTACCAGCCTGACTGTGGCTACACAGGCTGACCGTCATGCCGTTTAGGAATTCTCACAAAGAAGTTTGCTGACAATCCCGGCTCCCTTCCTACATGTTTGCAAGACACGTTGAAGGAAGGACGCGAAACATGGCCGACAATACTTACACGCCTCCAAAGGTCTGGACCTGGGACAAGGCCAGCGGCGGGCGATTTGCGAACATCAACCGTCCGATTGCCGGGCCGACGCATGACAAGGAATTGCCAGTCGGCAAGCATCCGATCCAGCTCTATTCGCTGGGGACGCCCAATGGTGTGAAGGTCACCATCATGCTGGAGGAACTGCTCGCGGCTGGGCATGAGGGTGCAGAGTATGACGCCTGGCTGATCAATATCGGAGAAGGGGACCAGTTCGGCTCCGGCTATGTCGATCTGAATCCGAACTCGAAAATTCCGGTCATGTTCGACACGACCACGAAGACGCGGGTGTTCGAGAGTGGCTCGATCCTGTTGTATCTCGCCGAGAAATTTGGCGCCTTCCTGCCGACCGATCACAACAAGCGCACTGAGGCGTTGAACTGGCTGTTCTGGCAAATGGGCTCAGCGCCGTATCTCGGCGGCGGTTTCGGCCATTTTTATGCCTACGCGCCAGAGAAGTTCGAGTATCCGATTAATCGCTTCGCCATGGAGGTGAAGCGCCAGCTGGACGTGCTGGACCGCAATCTTGCCGATCGCGAATATATGGCCGGGGACGAGTATTCTATTGCCGATATGGCGATCTGGCCGTGGTATGGTGCGCTGGTGAAAGGTCTGGTCTATGAGGCGGGCGAGTTCCTGCAGGTACATGAGTACAAGAACGTCATTCGCTGGACGGACCAGCTTGCTCAGCGCGAGCCGGTCAAGCGCGGCCGCATGGTGAACCGGACATTCGGTGATCCGGCCTCACAGCTGCGCGAACGTCACGATGCCAGCGATTTTGAAACGCGGACGCAGGACAAGCTGGAGCCGGAAAGCTCCAACTAGCACTTTCGGTGAGCGTTAGAGCTTCTCGAATTTGAGAACGTAGCGATCCGTCTGTCTTCGGATGGACGGATCGAACACGTTGACGGTGCCGTCATCGTCAGGATTGGAGAGCAGGTCACTTTCTTCCACCAGTTTCAGCCCGACATCTTCCATCATCTCCATCAGAACATCCTGTGCGAGCCGATGCGTGTCTCCGCCTGTCGTGGGCGGTGCGCCTTCAGGTGCGCGATGATCTATCACGACGAAGTGACCGCCTTGTGCGAGGACTCTCGAAATCTCTGAAAAGCAGACTTCCGGATCACCAAGCGCTCCGGGCTCAGACCCCTCCGGTGTGTACCAGAGCTCGTGTGGTCCAAGGAACCAGGTAACGAGGTCGACTTCCTGATCGCCTATCGGCTCGAAATCATCGAACGATGTCTGGATATGCGTGACATTCCGAAGGCGGCCATCCATCCGGCGTTCCACGGCGTCGCCCAGGAATACTTCGAATTCGGGCGGGTTCTGCAGATAGACCTTACCTTCTTCGCCCACGACGAGTGAGAACAGTTCCGTATAGATGCCGTCGCCAGCCTCCATGTCCAACACCGTCATGCCGGGCTCGACGCCGGTAAATGCGAGAATCTCCCTAGAGTGACGCAACTCGTACTGTTCGAAATCGCTTTCAGGCCGACTGTCTTGAACGAAAACCGAGTCGTAGTCGAAGGACTCCTCAGCCATCAAAGCGACCGGGGGCGTATCGCCATATTCCGGTGTGCAGGCTGTGACCAGGAGCGCCGCTGCAGTCATGATCAGAAATGCGTGTTTCATGCGAGGAGTCCTTTCCGAACTCAGGCCTTGCTGAGCATGGCCTCACTGATTTCCCAAAGCCGTTCGGCTTTTTCGTCATCACAGATCCAGGGCCGGGCATGTTCCCAACGCTGGCTGTCTTCGGTGGCGAGTTTTGCAATATCACAATCTTCGCAGTAAACGCCGCCCTTGTCGGCGAGGGCGGGGGCAGTTGCTGCCCAGACGCTTGTGGATGCGCCCTGTTCCGGGGTCTTGAACATGGCCTGCACCATTGGCGGGATCGTGCCGTCTGGATTCTTCCAGCCGAGTTCGGCCATTTCTTCATCTGTCAGGTGACGCTGCAGAGGCGTGAAGATTCCCCCTGGGTGGACTGAGAATGCCCGGACGCCAATGTCCTTGCCGCGATGATCCACGCCGAGCGCAAACAGGGCGCAGGCCGACTTGGACTGACCGTAGGCTTCCCATTTGTCATAGGGGTGGCTGTCATAATTCGGATCGTCCCAGATCACATCTGACCGAACGTGCGCGGTGGAAGACAGGGCCAAAAGGCGGGCACCGTCTGCACGCTCAAGGGCCGGAGCAAGAGCCAGGCTCATCGCCATATGGGCCAGATGGTTTACGCCAAGCTGGCGCTCCCATCCTGGTCCGACACGTGTTTCGGGGCAGGCCATGATGCCGGCATTGTTGATCAACATGTCCAGAGCGCGGCCGGTGTCTTCATAGTCAGAGGTGAATTTCTTCACGCTGGAAATGTCTTCGAGGTCCATGGCGGCGATCTCGATCTCGCCGGGCACATTGGCCAGCGCTTCCTCGGCAGCATCCACGCGCCGGGCCGGAACTGTGACACGCGCCCCTGCGCCCGCAAGCGCCCGAACGGTTTCAAGGCCGATACCGGAATAGCCGCCGGTGACAATTGCATTGCGACCGGTCAGATCTATGTCTGCGACGACTTCCTGTGCGGTGGATTTGGCGTGAAATCCTGACCCGATTGGTTGCTGGTCTGATGCGGCCATGTGGTTCCCCTTTGAATGTCTCTTCTCATTGATGATGAGCAAGCCTTTCCTTCGGCAAGCCCAGCCGCGCGTCGTTACGAATCTGTAAGCAGCCAATTGCGTGGACGCACTACGTGACGACACTTATATCCTTAATCAAGCAAAGGGAGAAACCGAATGCGAACTCTTGCCATCGCACTGTCCGCCGTCGCCGTGTCTGTTGCGGCGCTCCCCGCCATTGCCCAATATGGTCAGGTAGAACGAACTCAGGCGGAGATTGCGCTTGAGGAGGCCAGCGCAAATCTGAAAGAGAACCGTGCCAAGCGTACTGAAGCCATTCGGGCGTGCGGGACAAACGACTATCAGGCCTGTTTCGAGCTTGGAGATATGTACCGGCGCGGTCTGGGCGGACTACAGGATTATGAAAAGGCCGCTGAGAACTATCGCAAGGCGTGCAATGGCAGCCACGCTGAAGCCTGTTCCGGGCTTGCTTATTTGACGCTGCAAGGGCGCGGAATGGACGTGGACCACGTTCAGGCGCGGGGGCTCTATGACAAGGCATGCGACCTTGGCGACGTCAGCGGCTGCGCGGCTCTGGGCAACATGGTTTATACGGGTCAAGGCGGACGCAAGAATGTGCCTGAAGGGACGCGCCTACTGCAGGAATCCTGTGATCGCGAATATGAATGGGCCTGTGAACGCCTGTCGATACTAGGTGCGTATCAGCCGGATGATTATACGTGGGAGCGTCTTGAGGACGTAAAACGCCGCTACTGATTTTCGTTCATTGCGGCCAGTTTGCGCGCAAGGTTTGATCCGGGCAGCGGTCGTGCAGGTTGAGACGGGTCTCTCTCCTGTTCGCCAGTCAATGAGTCTGAGGCCTTTGTCGGGTCCGGCACTTCAGCGCCTTCATGCGCAGGCAAGTTGCCCTCGGTGGCCACGACAAGGTCTGCTGTCAGCAAGGATCCAGCATCGACTCGGATGCTGCGCGTGGTCACTTTTCCGGTTACTTTCGCATCCGTCCAGATTTCCACGCTCTCATGGGCTGTGATGGTTCCGCTCAGTTTGCCGTGCACAATGATCACAGGTGCCTCCAGAGAGCCTTCCAGCTCGCCTGTGGCCTCAATCAGCACCATTGCATCAGATTTGACGGGGCCTTTCATGTGCCCGGCGATGGTGAGGGGGCCGGAGAAGGTGAAAGTGCCTTCCAGGGCGCAGTCGGCGGCGATGTAGCTGCCCTGGCCGGAGCGGCCCTTGCTGTCGGTCTCGGTTCTGGCCATCGCCCACTCTTTCCCAGTTTCCGGTCGTGTTAACTCTACCACGGCCAGAGTGTTGAATTTATTGCCCTTATAGCTTCAATTTGTTGTATCTCACAGACGCTGGGCGAAGAAAGCCATGCAAGAAGTGGGCAAGTTTTGCTCGCCTCGGTGCCTTATTCATGTGTTGAAACAATGTATGCGCCCGTTTCTGACTGTCGTCACCTTGTTGTTCCTTGTCGCCGCATGTCGCGATGTGTCGCCATCTGTCGCTGGAAACCGCGCCATGTTGCAACCCGGATTCACCGGTCTCGACCTGTCGCACCATAATGGCCGGATCGACTGGGAGGCCTTCGAGGCGGCGCCGGTCGACTTCCTCTATCTGAAAGCAACCGAGGGGACTGACTGGAAGGATCCGCGATTCCAGGATCATTGGCGCGAGGCCAAGGCGCGGGGCTGGCTGGTCGGGGCGTATCATTTCTATCGCCTGTGCCGAGCCGGCGAGGCGCAGGCCGGGAATTTCATTCAGTCCGTCGAGGTGCGGGCAGGGGGCCTGCCGCCGGCTGTCGATCTGGAATATGCGCACAATTGCGAACCGCGCGGCAGTATGTCGGAGACGCTGGCGGAGCTGGATGTGTTTCTGGAGAGGGTGGAAGCCGAGTATGGTCAGCGCCCGGTGATCTATACCACGCCGGAGTTTCATCGCGACTGGCTGTCAGACGGCTATGCCGATTATCCGCTCTGGCTGAGGGGGCTGGGCGAGGTCATGCCCCGAACCCGGGACGGCCGCGCACCGGACATCTGGCAATATACGATGTCCGGCCGCGTGCCGGGAATTGAAAGCCGGGTGGACATGAACCGCGTGCCGGACCGTCCACCCGAATAGGACCTAGTTGCGGGCCTTGTCGACCAGGCGGTCGTTCTGCGCCCAGTGCATCATGCCGCGCAGCTTTTCGCCGACTTCCTCGATCTCGTGGCTGTTCATGCGCTGGCGCATGGCGTTGAAGCCCGGTGCGCCGGCCTGGTTTTCCAGAACCCAGTTGCGCGCGAAGGTGCCGTTCTGGATGTCTTCCAGAACCTTCTTCATGTTTGCCTTGGCTTCGGAATTCACGACGCGTGGGCCGGAAACGTATTCGCCATATTCGGCCGTGTTGGAGATCGAGTAGTTCATGTTGGCGATGCCGCCTTCATAAATCAGGTCCACGATCAGCTTGGTTTCGTGCAGGCATTCGAAATATGCCATTTCAGGCGCGTAACCGGCCTCGACCAGCGTTTCGTAACCCGCCTTGATCAGTTCGACGATGCCGCCGCAAAGCACAGCCTGTTCACCGAACAGGTCGGTCTCGGTCTCTTCGCGGAAAGAAGTTTCGATCACGCCAGCGCGCGTGTTGCCGATGGCTTTCGAATAAGACAGGGCAACGTCTTTCGCGGTGCCGGTTGCGTCCTGATGGATCGCAACGAGACCCGGCAGGCCAAAGCCCATCTGGTATTGGGCGCGCAGCGTGTGGCCTGGGCCCTTCGGCGCAGACAGGGAAACGTCAACGTCCGGACGCGGACGGATCAGGTTGTAGTGAACGTTGAAGCCGTGGCCGAACATCAGGTGCTGGCCTGCGCGCAGGTGTGGCTCGATTTCGTTTGCGTACAGAACGGACTGCTTCTCGTCCGGGATCAGGATCATGATCACGTCGGCCCATTGCGCAGCCTCTGCTGGCGTGACGACTTCGAGGCCTTCAGCTTCTGCCTTCTTGCGGCTTGGGGAGCCTTCATAGAGGCCGACCTTGACGTTCTTCACGCCGCTGTCGCGCATGTTGAGAATGTGGGCGTGGCCCTGGCTGCCATAGCCAATGACGGCGACTTTCTTGCTCTGGATGAGGGCGATGTCCGCATCCTGCTCGTAATAGATTTTCATGGGCCTCTACTTGCTCCGCTGGAAGATTGATTGTGGGGGATAAGACTTCAGATCAATTGGATTGGCATACCCAGTCATCTGAAAAATTGGCGACGCCGATGACGCTGCGGTTCAGTTCGGCAATGGGATCTGTGGCTTCGGCATGGCGGGAGAACTGGCGCAGGCCGCTGGTTGTCTCGATGCTTGTAACGATGTCGTGCGAGGACAGCAGCAGTTCAAAACTGCGCGAACCATCTGCGTTCGTGATCATCTTTTCGCGGGCGCCATAGGCTGGCAAATCTGCATCGCTGGCGGTGAGCAATGACAACGCAACCTGATTGGCGACATTGGCTGGCAGTTGAGTTTGCACACGGCACATCGGGATGCGGACATTTTCTGCAACCGGAACGGTGCGAGCGTCCAGCATCATTGTTCCGAACCAGTCAACAATGTCATAGATGTAGGCCGCGCCGCTCGGCGCAGCGGTATCCACGATCCGAAGCAGGGGAGCCGGATCGGCATCGAAGATGGTGCTGGCGCGTGCAATCAGACGCTCAGCACGGTCTATGTCGCACTGAAGGTCGGCCTTGGCGGCTTCGTCAGGTGCCATATAGGCCGCCGACGAAACATTCCCGCGGCACGTTTCCGGCAGGTTCTCCTGCGCGATGGCAGTGCCACCAAGACAGAAGGCGGCGATGGCAAGCAGGCTTGCTTTTCTCATCCTTTCACCTTTCCGCGCTTGATCGACAGGACACCTGTCCGGCTGACTTCGACAAGGCCCAGAGGCCGCATGAGGTCGACAAATTGCGAGATCTTGTCGGAGGCACCCGTCAGCTCGAAAATGAAGCTCTCATTGGTCGTGTCTATCACATTTGCCCGGAAAATCTGAGAGATGCGCAGCGCTTCGACGCGGGCCTCTCCGATTCCGGCGACTTTTACCAAGGCGAGTTCGCGCTCAATGCCGCGTTTCGACTTGGTGATATCGATCACCTGATCAACGGGCACAATGCGCAGAAGCTGGGCTTCGATCTGTTCGAGGATGTGAGGCGTGCCCTGGGTCACGATCGTGATGCGTGAGCGGTGTTCGTTTGCATCCACCTCGGCCACGGTGAGGCTGTCGATGTTGTAGCCACGGCCCGAGAACAGGCCTACGACCCGCGCGAGCACGCCGGGTTCGTTGTCCACCATGACGGCCAGCGTACGGCGTTCGACTTCCTGATCCTCGTGGGACAGGAAATAGGCCGATTTCGGATTGCCGCCGCTGGGCGGTGTGCCTGTCGATCCGTCGCTCATGCCTGTGTCTCCGTCCGATTAACACCGATCATGCCGCCTTTTAAAGGCAGAATGGACCCGTGCAAAAGATGTTTTGCTGCATGGCTCATGATCAAACCCCGTATTCGACGGGCCCCATTCCCCTGACCGTCAGACCAGCGTCTTGCCGGCCTCTCCGATTTCGTCACCTGTGATCTCGCCGAGGATCATCTCATTGTGGGCAGAACCCGACGGGATCATCGGCAGGCAATTCTCTGCCTTCTCGACACGGCAGTCGAACAGGACAGGGCCGGGATGGTCAATCATTTCGCGGATCTTGTCGTCCAGCTCAGCCGGATTGTCGCATCGGATGCCATGTCCGCCCATTGCTTCAGCAAGTTTCACGAAGTCCGGCAGGCTTTCCGAATAGGTGTGGGAATAACGCTCGCCATGAAGCAATTCCTGCCACTGGCGCACCATGCCCATCCATTCATTGTTCAGGATGAAGACCTTCACCGGCAGGCGGTGCTGCAGCGCGGTGGAGAATTCCTGCATCATCATCTGGATGGAGGCTTCGCCGGCAACGTCAATCACGAGACCATTCGGGTGCGCGGCCTGAACGCCAACGGCGGCGGGCAGGCCATAGCCCATCGTTCCAAGCCCGCCCGATGTCATCCAGCGGTTCGGTTCCTCGAAGTGCAGGAATTGCGCGGCCCACATCTGGTGCTGGCCAACTTCGGTGGTGAAATAGGTTTCCCGGTCGCGGGTCAGCGCGTGCAGGCGTTCCAGCGCATATTGCGGTTTGATCACCTCGTCGGAATTTGTGTAGGCGAAGCAATTTCGCGCGCGCCAGATGTCGATTTCCTGTTTCCAGGGCTTCAGGTCCGGCTTCTTCTCCTTGCGGGATTTGAACTCCTTCAAGAGTGCGGCCAGCGCCTCGGCGCAGTCTGCGATCACCGGAATGTCGACGCGGACGATCTTGTTGATCGAAGACGGGTCGATGTCGATGTGGACCTTCTTAGAGTTCGGAGAGAAGGCATCAATGCGGCCGGTCACCCGGTCGTCAAAGCGCGCGCCGACGCAGATCATCAGGTCGCAGTCGTGCATGGCATTATTGGCCTCGAAACTGCCATGCATGCCGACCATGCCCAACCAGTCCTTATGAGAGGCCGGGAAGGCGCCCAGCCCCATCAGGGTGGAGGTCACCGGATACCCGGTGGCCTTCTGCAATTCGCGCAGCAGGCGGGAGGCTTCCGGCCCGGAATTGATGACGCCGCCACCCGTATAGAAGACCGGCCGCCGCGCATGGAGCATCAAATCCACGATTGCGGAGATGGCTTCTGGCTGGGGCGTGGTGTTCGGGTGGTAGGTCGGCTTGTGGACGCCATCCTTGCCGATATAGGTGCCGGTGGCGAACTGGATATCTTTCGGAATGTCGACCACGACCGGACCGGGACGACCGGACTTCGCAATCAGAAAAGCCTCGTGGATCGTGCGCGCCAGATCGTTCACATCGGTGACGAGGTAATTGTGCTTGGCGCAGGTGCGGGTAATGCCAGTCGTGTCGCACTCCTGGAACGCGTCCGTGCCGATCAGATGTGTCGGCACCTGACCTGTCAGGACAACCATCGGAATGGAGTCCATCATCGCATCGGCGATAGGCGTGACCATGTTTGTCGCGCCGGGGCCGGAAGTAACGAGGCAAACGCCAGGCCGGCCGGTCGAGCGGGCATAGCCCTCAGCGGCATGGCCTGCGCCCTGTTCGTGGCGCACCAGAATGTGGCTGAGCCCTTCAGTGCTGTAGAGCGCATCATAGATGGGTAGCACCGCGCCGCCCGGATACCCGAACATGACTTCCACGCCTTGCTCCTTGAGGGCCGTGATGACGATCTCGGCGCCAGTCATGGTCAAGGTTTCAGCGGTGGGCTTGGTCTTGGTTTCGGTTGTCATGGGAATGTCTCTGGTCGGGCTGGGTCTGGACTGTATCGGAAAAGAAAAAGGGCCCCGATGGAGCCCCTTGATGTGCGCGCACCCGCAATTGGCTTACTCAAAGCCAATCACGGGTGCTTAATAACGAGTACCACATTCGTGCGCACGGTGCGTTTCCTCCAACGTCGGGGATCAGGAATAATCTGCCTCTACCGGGCTGTCAATCTCCCTATACAAGGCAAGAATAACCCTCAGACGGTCTTCCGGTTCGGGTGAAGGTATGCGCGGCCAGAAGGGAAATTGGCGACCAATCCACGTGAATTGTCGCTTTGCGTAGCGTCTTGTGTCGCGTTTGGCGTTTTCTGCGGCAAATTCTGCCGTTATCTCTCCGCGCGCAAAGGCAGCCAGCCACGGCATTCCATGTGCTTTCATTGCAGGAAGTTCAGGATCGAGATCGCGTTTTATGAGCTGGCGGGCCTCTTCCATCGCCCCTTGCATCAGCATGCCTTCAAAGCGGCGATCGATCTTCTGATAGAGTTTTGCCCGAGGTGGGGTGAGCGCAAAGCCGATCCATTCGCCATCCTTCAGGACCGGCGGCTGGCGGTTCTTCTGGAAATCGGTGATCGGCTTGCCGGTGGCCAGATAGACCTCATAGGCGCGGGCAAGCCGCTGGCGGTCTCCCGTGCCGAGCCGCGCAGCTGTTTCCGGGTCCACGGGGGTGAGGCGGTCGCGCAGGCCTTCTGCCCCCTCGGCATCTGCGATAGACCGGACATCCGCGCGCACATCTTCCGGCACGGGCGGAATGTTGGACAGGCCCTGCGTCATGGCCAGCAGGTAGAGTCCAGTGCCGCCGACAAGGATGGCGCGCTTGCCCCTCAGTTCCAGGTTGCGGATTGTGGCGCGCACTTCTTCCAGCCAGTCGCCGGTGGAATAACGATGCGCTGCATCGACGTGACCGAACAAATGGTGCGGCACGCCGTCCATCTCTTCCTCGGTTGGGCGGGCCGAGATCACTTGCAGGTCCCGGTAGACCTGCATCGAGTCTGCGTTGACCACTTCGCCGCCCAGGCGACGTGCAACATCTATGGCGAGCGCGGTTTTTCCGCTGGCTGTTGGCCCGTGAATAAGGATGGCTGGTGTCATCTTCATAACGGTAAGGGCTTGTCAGCGGCTAGGAAACCCGTGATGAGGCGGGAATGAACGAGAAAGCAGTGAATTCGATGATCCTTGTTGCCGCCGCAAATGCCCCTGAGGACAATATCGCCTCGCGTCTCAGCATGATCTTGCGCGACATTGCACCCGCAACCCGCGTGGAGGCGATCACAAGTCTTGGCCAGATGGGAGATGTTGCGGCCGTCGAGGCCATTATACCCACTCTGCCCTCAGAAATGCTTCAGCCTGTGCTCTCAGCATTGCATGAAGCCGAGATGGACGCAGCGTTCTTGCCTGGCGAAAACCGGCGCAAGCGCCTGCTGATTTCGGACATGGATTCCACGATCATTGGCCAGGAATGCCTGGACGAACTGGCAGACTTCGCCGGTCTGAAAGCCGAAGTGTCGGCGATCACCGAGCGCGCGATGCGTGGAGAGCTGGACTTCGAAGGCGCTCTGACGACCCGCGTCGCGATGCTCAAGGGGCTGGACCTCAAAGCGCTGCAGGATGCTTATGATGCGCGCATCACGCTGAATACGGGCGCGAAGACGCTGGTTGAGACGATGAAGGCGAACGGCGCTGTCACGGTGCTGGTGTCTGGTGGGTTCACTTTCTTCACTGGCCGCGTGGCGGAAGAGGCGGGCTTTGTCGCCCATCGCGGCAACACGCTGATTGATGACGGCGCCGCCCTGACAGGGGAGGTTGGCATGCCAATCCTCGGCCGTGAGGCGAAGCTGTCGGCGCTGGACGAAGTGTCAGCCGAGAACGGGCTTGGCCGAGCGGATGCGATTGCGTTGGGCGATGGCGCCAATGATCTTGCCATGATCAAGGCAGCGGGACTGGGCATTGCCTACAAGGCCAAGCCCATTGTTGCGGCGGAGGCGCACGCCGCCATCACGCACACAGATTTGCACACGGCCCTGTTCTTCCAGGGCTATCATGTTGATGAGTTCGTAACCGGCTGATCAGGAATTGGTCAGGTCGATAGAGATGAACTGATCGAACCAGCCGGCCTCGCCGCGACGCTTCACACGCAGCAACAAGGGCTGGTGCGGTGTGGTCATGGCTGTTTCGACCTTGCTGATCGTGTCGGATACAGTCGAGACGCGCTCAAAGTTCACTTCCATCACAACATCGCCGCGGCGCAGTTTGCCGAAGGAACGGCCACGTGCAGACACAGTGGTCACCGCAACGCCATCGACATCATTCGGAATGCCGTAGCGCCGTCGGACATCATCATCGAGGCTGGTAAGCTCTGCGCCGAGATCGTTTGAGCTGGCCGGGGCGTCGAGCGCCGCATTCAGTTCTTCCGCCGTGTCATCATCTTCCAGCTCTCCGAGCGTGACATTGACGGTTCGCGCCTTGCCATCGCGGACGAGCGCGATTGGCACGGTTCGGCCAATCTCGGTGTCAGAGATGAGGCGGGTAAGTTCGCGCACGCTGGTGACGGTCTGGCCGTCGAAGCGCAGCACGAGATCCCCAACTTCCATATCGGAGTTTGCAGCGGGGCCGTCATCAGTGATCCTTGTGATGATCACGCCGCCCTTGCCAGTGGCCTTGTAAGCGCGGACCAGCGTTTCATCTGCGTCCTGCACATTCACGCCCAGCCAGGCGCGGCGGACGCGGCCTTCCTTGATCAGCTGGTCGGAGATGCGCTTCACCAGATTGGCTGGCACCGAGAAGCCGATACCGACAGAACCACCTGTCGGCGAGATGATGGCCGTGTTCACGCCAACAACTTCGCCACCAAGATTGAACAATGGACCGCCGGAATTCCCGCGGTTGATGGCTGCGTCGGTCTGAATGAAGTCGTCTGAGCGACCTGCGTTGAGATCACGGTTGCGCGCGGAGATAATGCCGGCAGAAACCGATCCGCCAAAGCCGAACGGATTGCCGATTGCGATCACCCAGTCGCCAACTTCGGCCTTGTCGCTGTCTGCAAGGTCCACAAAGGGAAGGGGGGTCGATGACTCGACCTTGAGAACCGCAAGGTCTGTATCGCTGTCGCGGCCGATCAGTTCAGCCTTCAGCACGCGGCCATTCGAGAAATTGATGTCGATCTCGTCGGCGTTCTCGATCACATGATTGTTCGTGATGATGATGCCGTCTGGCGAAATGACAAAGCCGGACCCGAGCGAGCCCTCACGGCGGAACCCTTCTTCGTCGCGCCCAAAGAACTCATTGAAGCGCTCCATTGGCGACCCTTCCGGGAAGGTCGGCATGCCGTCAGGCGCAATGGTTTGCGAGGTGGAGATGTTCACCACGGCGGGCATCAGTCGTTTCGACAGATCCCGGAAACTTTGCGGCTGGACCTTCTGGTCAATTCCATCAACGCGTTCAGACAGGCTCGCCTGTGCATGGGCAGGCAGGGCGGCGGACGCCGAACTCATCAGGATCAAGGCAGCAAGGGCCGAAATGCGCATAGGCCGCTGAGCCTCCTTTCGAAGCACAATCTACAGCAATATTTTTAAACTATGGCGCTTTGCGGGCGTGTTGCAACAGGTTCAGAGGACGCGGACTGCAATGACAATGAGGATCGCGCCCACAGCGGCCGATCCGATGCCGGCCAAAGCGATCTCCCGCGGGGGCATGCGGGAGAGATATTCTGCCAGACGCCGCATGAAGTCGGGGGCGGCCGCATATGCCACCCCCTCCAAAAACAACCACATGCCGATCCCGAGCAGGATCAGTTTCAGGCTCATCTTCGCCGGGCCCTAACGGGAGCCGCCATTTGCACGGGCCCGATTGATGAACTCGTCGCACAGGCCGAGAGAATCCGGGCCAACCACGATGCGTGTGCCTTCACGGAGAGACTTCTCGCAGGCAATGAGGGCTCTCTGGAACCGGAAGAATTCCGGGTCCTTGCCATAGGCGTTGGCGTAAATCTCGGTGGAGAGGGCGTCGCCTTCACCCCGGATGATTTCCGACTGTTCGCGGGCCTGGGCTTCAATCACGGTCTTTTCCCGTTCAGCCTGGGCGCGGATCAGGCGGGCACGTTCTTCGCCCTCGGCCCGGATACGTTCGGCTTCCTGCTTACGCGCTGTCTGCATCCGGCTGTAGACACCGTTTGCCACTTCGCGCGGCAAGTCTGCCTGACGAATTCGTACGTCTACGATGGAAATACCATCATCGGCGAGTTCAGCGGCCACTTTCGAGCGGATATTGTCCATCAGTTCGGCACGCTGACCGGAGATGATTTCCGGCACCGGCACGTCACCCATGACTTCACGGATAGATGCTTTGGTCACATCATTCAGCTGGGTCGAGGCGCGGCGAATGTCGCGAAGGCTCTGATAGAATTTCAGCGGATCGCTGATGCGCCACCGGACGAAAGCGTCAACATCCAGACGGCGCTGGTCCGACGCCAGGACTTCGATGTTCTCGATGTCGAGGCCGAGATTCTTGCGGTCCAGCTTCTCGACGGTCTGGATGACCGGGATCTTGAAGTAGAGACCGGCTTCATCCGTGCCGGGTGGGTTGATGACAGCGCGCGGTTCACCGACCTGAAGGATCAGGGCCTGCTCATCCTGGCGCACGACATAGAAAGAGTTCACGATGGCGACCACGACAATCGCGATCAGGGCAAGTGCCAGCCAGCTAAGGTTACGCATCAGTTCTGTCCTCCGCGGTTACCGGACTGCACCCGGTCCAGCGGCAGGTAGGGCACTGCGCCGGACTGGCTGTCGAGAATGGTCTTTTCAGTGCGCTCAAGCACGCGTTCCATGGTTTCGAGATACATCCGCTCCCGCGTGACGCGTGGCGCCTTGCGGTACTCCTCATAGATCTGTTCGAAGCGAGACGCTTCACCCTGGGCGTCTGCGACGATCTGGTCACGATAGCCTTCAGCTTCCTGGAGCAGGCGCTGGGCCGTACCCCGCGCCTGGGGCACGATCTGGTTGGCGTACTGCGTGGCCTGGTTGATGTTGGTCTCAGCGTCCTGTTCGGCGACGTTCACATCGTTGAAGGCCTCGATGACCTGCTGGGGCGGGTCAGCCTTGTCGATCTGGATACTCAGGATGCGAATCCCGGCGCGATAGTCATCCAGCAAGGTTTGAACCTGTTGGGCGACCTCGTTCTGAACAACGTCCCGCTCTGTGGTGATCACGCTTTGCAGTTTCGTCTTGCCGACGACTTCGCGCATCACCGATTCCGCGACCATTTCGACGGCAATGTCCGGTTGGCGCACGTTCAGAATGTAGTCCTGAGGCGCATCCGGGCGCACGCGCCAGAAGACGGAGAATTGCAGGTCGACGATGTTCTCGTCTTCGGTCAGCATCAGGCTTTCGTCGATGGTCTGGCCGATTTCGGTTTTCCGGCGCGCCTCAACTTCTACCAGTTCGTGCTGTTCGAACGGAGCGGGCAGGTGGAAGTGCAGCCCGGGCCCGAAATTCGTTTGCCATTTGCCAAAGCGGAAGACAGAGGCTTGCTGGCCCGGATCCACCATCACGACGCTGGTGGACAGCCATGCGAGCAGGGCGATACCGGCAATGACGAGAAAGCCTAGTGGACCGAAATTGGTCCCGCCACCGCCTCCGCCGCCGCGGCGATTTCCACCGCCGCCGCCGCGCTGGCGAAAGCGTTCCTGCATACGCCGCATCTGTTCTTCGAGGTCATTGCCCCCGCTGCCGCCAGAGCCGCCAGGCCGGTTCCATGGAGAGTCGCCATCCTTGCCACCTCCATTGTTTCCACCCTCGCCGCCCCAAGGGCCGCTGGATTTAGTCTTGTCATCCCAGGGCATGTGCCCTCCCTGTATTGCTGTGCATGGGTTCTATATAGGCGCTTTGATGATAAGTGCATGCCTGTTTGCAGGCATCAAGAGCAGCGGAGTCGCAGATTTTGTTCGGATCAAAGGATAAATCACGCCGGAAACTCGAGGAAAAGATCATCCAGACCCTCGGGCAGCCCGATTGGCTGGAATCGGTGACCATTGGTGAGGACGGCCGGGTGGTGTTGGTGATCAAGGCCGATCCGGCTCAGCCAGAGGCCGCCGAGGCGCGCCGGATCGAAGCCGAGGGCAAGGTTGAACTGATCTCGGGCGTGAGCTCTGTCAGCAGCGTCCTGACGGCTGAGCGCGCCGCTAGCGCCCCTGCAAAGGAAGTTCACCTGTCTCACACACCCGCCTCGAAACGCGTGCGGAAAGGCGCCCGGCTGTCTGACGACGCCCTGCAGCAGGGCAAGGTGCCGTCTGCCGCGCCAAAATCTTCCATTCCCGGCATTTCCCGCATTCTGGTCGTCGCCAGTGCCAAGGGCGGTGTGGGCAAGTCCACAGTCTCGGTCAATCTGGCCGTGGCCATGGCAAAGGCGGGCATGAAGGTCGGGCTGATGGATGCCGACATTTATGGGCCGTCCATTCCCACCATGCTGGGCACGGTTTCGAGCGAGCCAACCACGTCTCAGGAGAGCGGAAAACTGCTGCCCGTCGAGGCGGCGGGCCTGAAAACCCTGTCGATCGGCTATTTGTCCGACCCGGACGCACCGATGATCTGGCGCGGACCGATTGTCATGTCAGCGATCACGCAGATGCTGAACGATGCCGAATGGGGCACTCCGGAAGACCCGCTGGACATACTCATCATCGACACCCCGCCGGGCACGGGCGATGCACAGTTGACCATAGCCCAACGCATTCCGGTGACCGCGGCGCTGATCGTCACGACACCGCAGGAAGTTGCCCTGGCTGATGTCCGGCGCGGCGCTGCCATGTTCGCGAAGACCGAAGTGCCGGTGCTGGGCATTGTCGAGACCATGAGCTGGTTCGAAGATCCCTCCGGCAACCGGCATTACCTGATGGGGCAGGGCGGCGGCTCGGCCACGGCCAACGCCCTCGGCCTGCCTCTGCTGGCCGAACTGCCGATGCTTCAAGCGATCCGCGAAGGCGGCGATTCCGGCCAGCCAGCAGCGTTGACCGACGAGACAGCGGGCCAGCTGTTTCACGAACTGGCCCGCAAGGTCGCCATCGAACTGGACGGACTGGCGACCAAGCCGACACCCGACATTGTGTTCGAGGACTAGTTCTCGTTGCCGAAATAATTTGTAGCCAATGTCGCAGCCAGACCCATCATGTTCTCGTAGCCGACTGTGTTGTTGTTCAGGATGACGATTACGCCATCCTCATCCGGGACCAGCATGATCAAGCTGAGATATCCGATCAGACGTCCATTATAATAGGTGACACTAACGCTCTGTTCTTCAGAGACGGGGAGCTCAGCAACGATCCAGGCCATTGGCGTGTCGGTATGGAACGCTTCTGCTTCCGCCGCATCCGAATAGATCTTGCCATCGATGACGGCGTGTCCCCATGTGTTCAGGTCGTCCGCAGTGGATACCATGGAGGCAGTGCCGCGGAATAGAACCGGGTTCACGACGGGGATAGTTTCGTAAGTGCCGTCACTATGCTTGAGGTAGTTTACGGCAAGTCCGTCTGGATCCTGATAGAGTTGACCGGTTGCCGTCATGCCGAGCGGATCCAGGATCTGCTTCTGCAGACTGGCCTCGTAGTCCATGCCCGAATGGCGATCAATGATGAGCGCCAACAAGAAGTAATTGACGTTCGAGTACAGATAATCGCTGCCGGGTGTGAACTTCAGATCCAGCCCTTCGACTGCTTTCATGAAGGACTTGTCTGTGAAGGCGCGCTTCACATCATTGTCGAACCAGCCGGGTATGTCGATGTAGTGTGGAATGCCAGACCGGTTTTGCAGCAGGTGGCGGACCGTGACCTTGTCAGCGTAGGGTGCGTCAAAGTCCGGCAGCAATTCAGCCAGCGTCTGATCTAAACCGAGCTTGCCCTCGTCAACCAGCGTCAGAACCAGCGCCGCCGTGAAGCTCTTTGTCATGGAGGCGATGGGAAAACGGGTTTCCAAAGTGATATCTGTGGTGTCTTCTATCGAAGACGTATTTACAGCTTCACGCAGCAGGGTGTCGTCACCCTTGCTGACGAAGAGCGTGCCAGAGAAGGAGAGCTCCTCCAATAGCGTGGAGAGTTCGCTCGAGTCGGCAAACTCGACGCCGTGCGTAGTGGCGTGCGTGTCTGGCGCAGGGAGTTCGGCGGTGCAGCCGGACGCCAGCAGGGCTGCGGCGATTGTCGCGATCAGTCTGTGTTTCATGACGGTTGCAACTAGGGAATGCTCGCGGCCTAGTCCAGCCCCTGGCGTTCGGATTGCCGCTGTTTGCCGGTGGGGGCATTGAGGGCCGGGGGCCGATCCTCGGATATGGAGCACCTAACCACATTTGAGAACCGGCCCCTGGGGCGGCTTAAACTTGTGCGAGGCCGCCATCCACGAAGACTTCGCCGCCCGTCATGTAGCTGCTGTCCTCCGACGCCAGGAAGGCGGCAACAGCAGCCGTTTCTGTCGGATAGCCCAGCCGGCCAAGGGGGCTGGAGGCACCAATCTGGTTCATGGCATCGGCCCCGATGTCACGCATGACAGTTTCGGTTTCGGTTCCGCCGGGCACGAGGACGTTGACGCGAATGCCGGATCCCCGAAGATCCTGTGCCCAACTGCGAGCGAAATTCCGAATAGCGGCTTTCGACGCACTGTAGACACTGAAGGCTGGGGTTCCCATCACGCCGGTGGTCGACCCTGTCAGGATGATTGAGCTGCCAGCTTTCAAGAGCGGTAGCGCTTTCTGAACCGTGAACAGCGTTCCTTTCACATTGACGCCGAAGGTGAGGTCGAACTGTTCCGGCGTGATATCGCCCAGCGCCGCCAGATCGCCCAGCCCGGCATTCGCAAACAGAATATCAATCTGGTCGTGCTCCTTCTCGACCTGAGCATAAAGATGATCGAGATCCTCCTGCCGGGTAACGTCGCCGGGGATGGCACGTGCATTGGGCCCCAATTGCTGAACTGCGTTCTCAAGCACGTCTATCCGACGTCCGAAAAGGTAAACGATTGCGCCGTCATCTATGAAGCGCTTTGCCGTGGCGAGTCCGATGCCGGACCCTCCGCCCGTAATGACTGCGACTTTTCCTTCAAGCTTTCCCATGTCCAATCTCCTTTTCCGCGTTGGAGATGGCTAGCTGGGGAGCAGCTTACTTTTGGACAAGTATGCACTATTTGGTAAGTATCAAAGAAACTTTGGGAGGCAGTACTCGATGAGACCCTTTATTTGCGGACTGGACGCTGCACTCCGTCTGATTGGCGGCAAATGGAAACCGCTGATCCTGTTTTTTCTTGCGCGCCAGCCCATGCGGTATGGCGAACTGAAACGCAGTATCGACGGGGTCAGTGACAAGATGCTGATCCAGCAACTCAAGGAGATGGAACGCCATGGCATTGTCAGCCGCACGGACCATGGCGAAGTGCCGCCGCGCGTAGATTATGCCCTGACCGATTTTGGAAGAGGTCTCAGTGCGGCGTTCGTTTCTTTGTGCGAGTGGGGCGAAGCGCACCAGACCGAGATCACGGAAGCCTTGTTGGAAACAAGCTAGTCTGGCGCTTGTGAAATTGAGACGTCGCAAAGGATGAGCGCGTCCCGGTGGCGTTCAATTCAATCGCCTGCGTTCAATCTTGTCAGATCCCGCTGGCAGCGTGAACATCATTCCGTCTTCGCCCATGATGATCGGCCCGTCATAGGCTTTGGACGTGCCTTTCAGATAGGCGGGATAAAGTAGACGGCTCGGCTGCGCCGGCACGATATGGCTGAGTGCCAGCATGCGAACATTGGCGGCGTGAGCGACTTCTGCGGCTTCAACTGGCGTTGTGTGATAATCCAGAATGTCGTTCATGATCGCGGCCAGCCGCGTCTCGCCATTGGCCGTGAGTTCGTCGCGAACCACACGGACCATGTCGGCGTTCAGGGCTTCGTGGATCAGGAGGTCCGTGCCGTTTGCCAGCGTCACCAGCCGGTCATCTTTCACTGTATCGCCTGAAATCGTGACGGATCGACCTCGATAATCAAAGCGGTAGGCAACCGCAGGCTCAATTGGACTGTGATCCACCGAGACAGCCGAGACGGTCAGCCCATCTCTTTCGTAGACGATTTCCGGTCGTCCTGAAGGCGTGAAGGCGACGGCTTCAGCGCCCTGACCAGAGGGCGAGATCACGTCGGCGCCATGATGCGCGATTCGGTAGACTGTATCCTGAGCATAGGCGTCCGTGAATCCAGCGGCGATCCGCTCGACCCCGTTCGGGCCATGCAGCGCCAACGGTGTCTTGGCGCCGCCTGCTGCCCAATGCTGCAGCATCACTTCACCCAGTCCGTCGATATGGTCGGAATGGAAATGCGTCAGGAAGACGGCCTCCACATTGCCCCATGGCAGACGCAGCTCTCCAAACCGCCGGGCCGAGCCGGAGCCAGCATCTATGATGAAGATGCGATCTCCGGCGGCAACTACGGTCATCGGGCCAACGCGTCCCGGATCCGGCAGGGGAGAGCCGGTGCCGACCAGAATGGCGCTCAATCCATCAGGTGCATCGGCCAGCGCGCTCTGCCCGAGATTGGCCTTTACGGCTGAACGGAACAGGGCTTCGCCGATCTGCACGCTGAACAAGGCGCGCGCACCGAGCAGCAAGGCGATCAGAATGCCTGTGCCGATCAGGATGTACTTCACGATTTTCATGACTTTTCCTCTTCGTGCGTCATATCAGGCGTTGAAATTCAGCTTCAGACCGGGCTCTGGCCAGCGACATTTCGCGAGCTGCCCGGTGCTGGAGAATGTGACATAGGCATCCTGCATATCATCGCCGCCAAACGCGATATTGGTGACGATCAGGTCTGGAAAGGCCGTGTGGTGAAAGTCTCCGCCGGGCGTGATGGTGGTGATGCCGCCATTCAGGATGGTTGCGACACAGACATTTCCTGCCGCGGTCATGGCAAGGCTGTCGAAGTATTGCAGGCCGGGCATCGTGGCCACGACACGGCCGCCATTGAAAGGCGAAGCAGGCTTGATCACACCAGGACTTTCCAGATCGAAAGCCCACATGCGACCAGTTAGCGTGTCGGCCATGTAGACCGTCTGTTCGTCAGGGGAGAGGCCGACACCGTTCGGGCTTGTATAGTGAAAGTCGAGTTCCTTTGCTTCGCTTGCCCCCCTGGCGAGGAAGAACAGGCCGCCAAAATCCCGGTGCCGGGAATAGGTCTTGCCGTGATCGGTGAAGTAGAGGTTCCCAGCCTTGTCGAAGACAAGATCGTTCGGGCCCTTCAGCTTGTGGCCATCGACCGTGTCGAGCACGCGCTCGACCTTGCCGGTGGACAGATCGATCCGCTCGATCCGACCGCCATCATAATCATTCGGGCAATTGCCGGGGATGAGAAGCCCGTCCATCTCGGTGTAGATGAAGCCGCCATTGTTACAGACCCAAAGCGCACCATCCGGCCCGATGGCCAGCCCGTTCGGGCCGCCCCCGGTGTGCGCGATGATCTCTGTCCTGCCGTCTCCCCAGCAGCGGGTGACGCATTTCTTCTCGATTTCAACGACGATGACGCTGCCATCCGCCATGACAACCGGACCTTCCGGAAAGCGCAGGCCGGTGGTGATGATCTCGAATTCCATTGGCTGTTTCCTCCTCGCCATTTTTTGGGAGAAGGTTAGGCGTCTGATTTTCGAAGAACAATGATTGTCCTAGCGGGAAGTGAAAACGCTTACCCGGTCGAGCTGGCGGATCTTGAAGGCGAAATCATTGCCATTGCCGGCGTCATACTGCTCGGCGCTGGTCTCCCGCCAGTCATTGGCATCGAGTTCCGGGAAATAGGCATCGCCGTCTGGTTCTGCATCGACTTCGGTCAGGTAGATGCGGTCGGCCAACGGCAGGGCGAGCTTGTAGATGGCTTCCCCGCCAATCACGAAGACCTTGTCGGCATCTGTACGGGCAGCGACTGCGCGCGCGGAATTGGTGGCGGCGGCAAAGCTGGAATACACGCGGGCGCCGTCGGCATTGTAGGCCCAATCGCGCGTCATCACGATATTCTCGCGGCCTTTCAGCGGACGCACAGGCAGGCTTTCCCATGTCTTGCGGCCCATGATGATCGGACAACCCAGCGTCGCCGTCTTGAAGAACGACAGGTCGCTCTTCAGCTTCCACGGCAGATCACCTCCGGAGCCGATCACATTATTGCGGGCTCGAGCGGCAATCAGGCACAGTTTTACATCTGCCGACATACTGATCGGTTCCAATCTACTTGCATGTAATTTGGCGGCCAGCTCTTGTGACCCCATACGTCTTTGTGACTACATGCAGAGCCGAGTTTGTAGGGTGAATGCAACCTTATTTCTTCAGTTTTCAGGCGGTGAATGACAGTTCCGTTGGGGATGGTTTGGATGCAAACGTTTGTAGAAATTTTAACCAACGGAAATCCTGGTCAGATCGGGTGGGCGTTGCCCGCCATCCTGTTGTCACTATTGGGGATTTGGATGCTGAGAGGGCGCGGCTGGGCGCTGATCTACGTTGCCTTGATTCCCTTTTTGAACTGGTCGTTCGGCATCATTCCGGAGTTCCAGATCATCGAGCCCACGGGTAGCGGCCTGACGGCGCAGGGTATATCGCTGCACCCGATGACGATGGTGACCGGCATGGTGTTCGTGATCCGGGATTTCGTACAGAGGGAAATGGGCCACCGCGTGCTGATCGTGATGGCGATGGCGATTGCCTGGTCGTTCTATTATGCTTGGCCGGTCATTGCGCTGGCCAGCGGGATCGCCTTTGCGATTTCTGAAGGCGTGGATTGGCTGCTCTTCACTTTCACCAAGTATCGCCTCTCCACGCGTATCCTCCTGTCCAGCGCGCTTGCGGCGCCTGTGGATACGACGGTGTTTCTGTACGGTGCGGACCTCGCCAAGCAGATGGAGCTGGGCATGGACCCCGGAAACTCGCTGCACGTCTGGAACTGGGTCGTGTTCGTGATCGGGAAGATGGTTGGCGCGGTGATCGTCTCGGCAATCATCCGGCGGCGGGAAGATCTCGGAAAAGTCGATCCGGCGGCAGCCTGACTGCGCTATCCGGTAATCTCCATATTGCATGAGCCGATAGAGTTCGCATATTTGCGCAAGTATGCAAATAAGGAGTCAAGCATGGCAGACGGCAAAAAGGACTATGGCGCGATAACGGGCGCGATCAATTCGGGCATTACCGGGCTTCGCAATACAGGCGCGAAGGAAACGCTCAATCAGTTCAGCGCCATGTCCAAGGCCGCCTTGGCGGATGGCGCGCTGGATACCAAGACCAAGGAACTGATTGCCTTGGCCATTGGTATCGCGAAACAGTGTGACGGCTGTATCGGCTTTCACACCAAGGCGCTGAAACGGCTTGGCGCAACCGATGAGGAAGTCGCCGAAACGCTCGGCATGACGGTTTACATGGGCGGTGGCCCAAGCCTCATGTATGCAGGCGATGCGTGGACAGCCTGGGAGGCGCTGAAAGACGCCTAGACCGCGACCGGCGCCTTGATATGGGCGTGCGGCTCATAGCCCTCGATCGTGAAGTCTGAATATTCCCAGCCAAACAAATCAGTTTTGTCTGGGTTGAGGACAATGCGGGGCAGGGCGCGAGGGGCGCGCGAGAGCTGCAGCTGTGCCTGTTCCATATGGTTCAGGTACAGGTGCGCGTCGCCGAATGTATGCACGAACTCGCCCGGCTCCAGTCCGGTTGCGCGCGCCATCATCATGGTCAGCAACGCATAGGAAGCGATGTTGAACGGCACGCCAAGGAACACGTCTGCAGAGCGCTGGTAGAGCTGGCAGTTCAGTTTGCCGTCCATCACGTTGAACTGGAACAGGCAGTGGCAGGGCGGCAGCGCCATCTCATTCACATCGGCCGGGTTCCAGGCCGACACGATCAGGCGGCGGGAATTCGGATTGGTGCGGATCTCGTCCAGCACCCATTGGATCTGGTCGATCACGCGGCCGTCTGGCGCGGCCCAGCTGCGCCATTGCTTGCCATAGACCGGACCAAGGTCGCCATTCTCGTCGGCCCACTCATCCCAGATCGAGACCTTGTTGTCTTTCAGGTATTTGATGTTGGTATCGCCCTTCAGGAACCAGAGCAGTTCGATGATGATCGAGCGCAGGTGCAGCTTTTTCGTGGTGACCATCGGGAACCCGTCGGACAGATCGAACCGCATCTGGCGACCAAACACGGCGCGTGTGCCTGTGCCCGTTCGGTCGGCGCGCTCATGGCCATTGTCCAGAATGTCCTGAAGGAGATCGAGATATTGCTGCATGTCAGCCTCTGTCGGGAATCGGTCTTCGGCGTCCATCGTATCACGAAATGATCCCCGACAGGCAAGTCGGCGCAGCTTGATTGCCCGGGTTCGCGGGCATGTTCATGGTAAACGCAGTCTTGTTCTGCAGGGAGCATTTAACGTCTGAACCTGAAGGCACCGGAAATCAGTTCTGCCCACTATCAGCAAAAGGCCACACCGGGCTGGTGACCATGAGGCTGGGGCAGTGAAAACCGGGCGTTTCGGGACATTCTTCAATCGCTTCGCGCGCGATGTGCATGGCAATCTGACCATGCTGACGGCGTTTATCCTGACGTCGTTGATGGTGCTTGTCGGACTGGCAGTCGACCTGGAGTTCATCTTTCGCCAGAAAGCCCGCGTGCAATATGCGATGGATTCTGCCGTCCTCGCAGGCGCTCTTTCTCGTCAGGCGGGCGCAACAAATGCAGAAGTCGTCGCCGATATCCGGCAATATATGTCGCCCCTGATCGACTCGGCAGGCGGTGGCATGAGTTGTACGACCGTTTCAGTCACATTCAGCGATGACAGCGAAGACATTCTCGGCCGCATGAGGTGTACTCAGCCGACCTTCCTGTCGAACCTGATCGGGAATGACGATATGAGCTTCACCGTCAGCTCAACCTCGACTTTCTCGGTAGGGCGGATCGACGTGTCTTTCGTGTTCGACGTGTCAGGGTCGATGAACAGCAACAATCGGCTGTCATCTCTAAAGACCGCCGCGATCACGGCGTTCGACGAATTGCTGCCCGATGATCAGGTGAGAGACGGAACGGTTCGTCTCGGCATCGTCACCTATAACAATGCAGTCAATGCGGGGGCCTATTTTGACAAGGTCACCCGCGGCGTAACCATTCCGGCCGACGCCACGAACAGCGGGGGCATCAGCAACTACAATTCCTATAACAGTGCCCGAATGTACGATCAGGCGACGGGCAAGCGTTTCATGTATTATCAGGACGGAACCTGCACAGAGTCCGATCCTGACGAGTGTGACCAGCATGGCGACTATGATTGGGATGTGGCGCGCTGGTTCTGGGAAGATTCAACAGCGAGAGACACCTGCGTTTACGAGCGCACCGGAACCTATGCAGACAGCGACGCGGCTCCGGGCAGTTTCGCCTGGATTGGGGCGGGCAATCCACGCTGGAACTTCTATGATAGCGACCGCGACAAGTATCGCGGCGAAAACGAGATCGAGAATGGCGGTGCGAACAGCTCGACCGGCGCGCTGGATTTCTACTACGCCACGTGCCGGGAGTCCGGACCCGTTCCTCTCACGGAAGACAAGGACGCGTTGAAGGCACATGTTCAGGCCATGACAGCAAATGGCGGCACGGCGGGTCATCTGGGTGTGGCCTGGGGCTGGTATCTGTTGTCGCCGAATTGGCAAAGCGTGTGGCCGGAAGTTTCAAAACCGTGGGATTATGACGAAGTGAATGTCACCAAGGCGGTCATCCTGATGACGGATGGTGACTTCAACGTGAACCATCCGACTGCCAGCAAGAATTCGTTCCGCCAGGCGATGGACCTCTGTGATGCGATGAAAGCGGAGCCCGCAAATGTGCAGGTATACACGGTTGGGTTTCAGGTGCCGTCCTATGTCCAGAAGACATCCGATGGGCGCACGATCATGGAGTATTGCGCGACCAGCCCATCCTTCGCCTTTGATGCCTCGAACGGGGAGGAGCTGAAGGATGTGTATCGGGAAATTGCTCAGTCGATCTCCGATCTCCGGATCAAGAACTAGGCGTCACTCACCGCCTGGCCGTCCTCGACGCGCACCTTCTGCGCGCGGTCGCCAAAGGCTTCGAAGAGGAAGGCTTCCGTGCCAGTCAGCCAGGCCTGACCGCCAAGAGCGGACAATTCATCAAACAGCGCCGCCCGCCGGTCTGCATCGAGATGCGCCGCTGCTTCGTCGAGCAGGAGCAGGGGAGATGGCCCGGTACCATCCGCGCGAAGCGCTGAGGCCGAGGCGAGGATCAGGCCGATCAGCAACGCCTTTTGTTGCCCGGTCGACGCATCCTTCGCGGGCGCACCTGTCGGACGGTGGATCACGGTCAGGTCGGACCGGTGTGGGCCATCGATTGTTCTGCCGGCGGCGATGTCGCGGCGACGGGTTGTGCGGAATGTATCGATCAGCGCTTCGAAAATGGATTTGAAATCCTTGCCGCGCAGGGCCGCTTCTTCAGTCTTGCCCTCAAGGGCGAGGTCAGCCTTCGGGAAATAGCCTTCAGGCCGAGCATTGATGGCGTCTTGCAGCGCTTCGAGAACGTGCGCCCGGTTGATAGCCATTTCGGCGCCGGCTTCGGCCATACGCGCCTCGATGGCATCAGCCCAGGCCGGGTCCACATGGCCCCGTTCGAGCAGGGCGTTGCGCTCACGCATCGCCTTTTCATACCGGCTGGCGGCGGTGCCATGTGTCGGCATATGCGCCATGACCTGCCGATCAAAGAAGCGGCGTCGGTCTGACGTGCTACCCCGGAACACTCCGTCCATCGCCGGGGTCAGCCAGACGATGCGGACAAGTTCTGCGAGATCTGAAGCCGTGGCGGATGCGCCGTCGATACGAACAGTACGCTTCGTACTTGGGCTGAGCTCAAGGCCAACGCCGATGCGCTGCTCGTCTGCCAGCATCGCCGAAACGGTCCATCCTGCTGGCGCATCCTTGCGGACCATGTCCTGCAGGGTAGCCGAGCGCAGGCCGCGACCGGGGCCGAGCTGGCTCACCGCTTCAAGCAGATTGGTCTTGCCTGCGCCGTTCGCGCCATACAGGCAGACATGACGCCCATCCAGCGGCAGGCTGAGCGACGCATAATTGCGAAAGTCAGTCAGGGTCAGGCGGGTGAGGGCGGTCATTCAGGCTGTATGGCGTGGCCGGGTGTCAGGAGTCGAGACCGTCGTGCCGCCGGAAACGCCGTTGTTCCTTTAGACGCGCAGCGGCATCAGAACGTAGCGCGCGCTGTCATCGGACGGGTCAAGCACGAGGGCAGGCGATGCCGGATCGCTGAACATGAATTCCGCTTCGACCGCTTCGATCTGACCCGCAATATCGAGCAGGTACTTCGCGTTGAAGCCGATCTCCATTGCGTCCGAACCATATTCTGCTTCGAGCTCTTCATTGCCGACGCCGGTTTCGGCATGGTTCACCGCGAGGACCAGCTTGCCATCAGACAGAGACATCTTCACGGACCGCGAGCGCTCTGCCGATACGGTGGACACGCGGTCCACAGCCGCTTCGAAGGCCTTGTTGTCGATGGTCAGCTTCTTGTCGTTCCCTTTCGGGATCACGCGGCTGTAGTCAGGGAAGGAGCCATCGATGAGTTTTGAGGTCAGCACCGCGCGACCGGCGCGCACGACGATCTTCGTGTCGGACACTTCCACATCGATGTCGTCCTCGACCCCATCCACCAGGCGGCGCGCTTCCGCGATCGCCTTGCGGGGCACGATGATGCCTTCAAGGTTTTCAGATCCGGCCGGGGCAGGCAGCTCAGCCAGCGCGAGGCGGTGACCATCTGTGGCAACGGTTCGCAGCACGGCGCTGCCATCATCGGTTTTGGCGCCATGCAGGTACACGCCATTCAGATAGTAGCGGGTCTCTTCGGTGGAGATCGCGAAACGTGTCTTGTCGATCAGACGCGCAAACTCCTTGGCGCCGATCGAGAATTTCGTCGGCGTGTCGTCAGAGCTCATTGTCTGAAAGTCTGAGGCGGGCAGGGTTGGCAATTCGAAGTGAGACCGGCCCGCCGTGATGGCGAGGCGCTGGCCTTCAGGCTGGACTTCCAGCTCGACCTCTGACCCCGCGGGAAGCTTGCGCACCACATCGAACAGCGTTCCGGCCGGGGCGGTCACGGCGCCTTCGCGCGACACGCTTGCATCTGCGCTGTCGACGGCTTCGATATCGAGATCGGTCGCGGTGAGCTTCAACTCTCCATTGCCTGCCTGGAGCAGCACGTTTGAGAGGATCGGGATCGTGTTGCGGCGCTCCACCACATTCTGCACATGGGAGAGTGCGTTCAGCAGGTCGCCGCGTTCAATCGTCAGTTTCATCGTCCGTTCCGTTCGTGGCAGGCCGCCAGAGGTGGCCCTGAATTCTTCATACATGCTCCCGGCTCCGCCCGGAACAGCCATCCGGAACGGAATCGGCCCGCTCTGCAGGGAGAGCGGGCCGAGCACACTTACTCAAACGATCGAAAAAGCCAAGCGCTGATGATGTTTTCAGCGCGATTGCCCTCACCTGCCTAATTCATACCCGCTGCTTGCAGCTCCAGGATCGCTTCGCTGACGGCTTTGATGTGGGCCTTGAGCTCGACATTGTCCTTCAGGGCCTTGGTCACCTTGCGGTGCGCATAAAGGATGGTTGTGTGATCGCGCTTGCCGAAGCTGTAACCGATCTGCGGGAAGGATTTCCCGGTCATCTCGCGGCACAGGTACATGGCGATCTGGCGTGGGTACACCACAGCGCGCGCCTTGCTCGGGCTCTCCATGTCAGTCTTTGTCACGTCGAAGACTTTCATTGTCGCCTTCTTGACCAACTCGATAGATGGCTGGCGCACGTCGCCTTCTGTCCGGCGCACGATCTTGCGAACCATGTCCAGCGTAGGCGTGCGGATACCGAAGGCCGCCTCTGTGTAGAGGTTCCAGATCGCGCCGGTCATTTCACGGGCCTGACCGCGGATGCCGGCATTGAACTCGGCGATCATCTCATCTGTGACAACAAAGTTCGGATGGCCTGACTGAATATGGTCAGCAAGGTCGCGCATGATCTGGTAGCGCATGTTGGCGTCCGGCTCGCCAACCTCGACGGTGGTCGCGCCTTTCAGCTCACTGATCATGCGGGGGCTGAACCCGGTGACGTCACCAGGGGCCTTGTCACCCGCCAGAACGACATGGCCGCCATTCGCGGTGACCTCGCGGATGTTCTGGAACAGCTCCGTCTCTGTGCCCGGCTTGCCGCTGATGCGGTGCAGGTCGTCGATCATCAGGATGGTGGCGGCACGCAGACGCTTCTTCAGGGCGCTGGTGTCCTTCACCTTCACGCCGTCTGTGTAAGAGGAGAGAAATTCTTCCGCAGTGAGGTAGACGACATTGCACTCGCCATCCCGCGCTTCAGCGGCAGATTTCAGCGCGTGAAGGATGTGCGTCTTGCCGGTGCCCTGCAGGCCATAGAACAAGGTTGTCAGCGTGCCGACTGGCAGGCCGGCCGCAATACGCTTCGCCATCTCGACGGCCAGTTCGTTTGCCTCACCCGTGACGAGGGTGCCAAACGACATGACAGGGGCGCCAGTACTGGCGGTGGATGTCTCGGCCTCTGCCTTCGGCGCTGTATCGGTGGCCGCCTCAGTCGTTGCCCAAGGATCGTCGACGATCTCCAGCAGTTCGGCAGGCGCAGTGCGCCAGCAGACCAGCTTGATCGCGCGGCGGGCCGGGTCATGCTCGCGCCAGATGCGCTGGATGGCATGGCGGTGGGCCCCATAGACGCGGTCGAATGACAGCGGATCCCGCGCCGCAATGATCATCTCATTGTTGTACTCGGCAACCAGGCGCAGACCATCGATCCAGCGATCATAGTCAGCCGTGTTGAGGATGGTCGCGAGATGCGCCTTTACGGTCAGCCAGATCTCCTTGCCCGGAGCATTCTTGCCGCCCTGTTTTTTAGTGAAGTCTACGCCAGTTTCTGAATCAAAGAGTCTGTTCCCGTCCATGCCGAGCCCCATTTTCTAGTTATATTTCACCCTGACCAACTGGCACGCAGTCCCCGCCCGAACCGTAGTCCGGTTACACATAAATACTCCGTGTCGGGAGAACTTTTCTGTTGGTGAATTCAAATTACTCAAAGGGGGTTTTGCTGACAAGTGCAACTTTTATGCGACAACAGGTTTTGCTCGCTTGACTCTTAATCCTCTTCCTCAAATCGCAATCAAATCAGGCGTTTGAGAACTGATCTTTTTTTGTGAGTGAGTCGCTCCACACTTTTGTTCACGCCTGTTCTGTCAACAGGGGGCGGGGCATAAGCCTGTGAAATTCCTCTGAATAAGTGCGAGTTTTTTTCTTCCTCTGACAAGCCCTAACATTACTGCAACTCGGACCCTCACAGTCAGGTCAATTTCGCAATCCTTACGAGAAACCTCCAAGTGCAATGAACTTGTTGTTTGGCGGGCTACATTTTGTTGTATTGAGTAGTTGACATGAAAAAACCCGCCTGAGCAGTCAGGCGGGTTTCAAATTTTTACGCAAGAAAGTGTCGCTTAGCCCATTGCCTTGACGCGGGCTGACAGGCGGGAAACTTTCCGGGCAGATGTGTTCTTGTGCATCACGCCCTTGGTAACCGCGCGCATCAGTTCCGGCTGAGCAGAGCGCAGCGCTTCCTGAGCAGCAGACTTGTCGCCAGCCGCGATTGCTTCCTCAACCTTGCGGACAAAGGTGCGCACGCGTGAGCGGCGAGCTTTGTTCACTTCGGTGCGGCGCGCAATCTTGCGGACCATTTTCTTGGCAGAACGAGTATTAGCCATATTAAACTCCTGTGGCCCGAAGGGCTCCCTTCAGGCTGAAGGCGGGGGAATACATAAACGGCGCGGGGGCGTCAACAGCCCAGATGGGCCCCGGCGCAGGAAAATGCAGGTATGATCGGGTGTCCTGCATCACTTGTCTTTGAAGTGGGCCGAGCGTTTCTCGACATAGGCCGCCATGCCTTCCTTCTGGTCGTCTGTCGAAAACAGCGACTGGAACATGCGGCGTTCGAACTGGATGCCCTGGGAAAGGGGGGTCTCGTAGGCGATCTTCACTGCTTCCTTGGTCAGCATTGCAGCGGCCAGAGGCATGGAGGCGATGGTGCGCGCCAGTTCCCGCGCGGCGTCCAGCAGGTCGTCTGCGGGCACGACGCGGCTGACCAGTCCGCAACGTTCGGCTTCTTCGGCGTCCATCATCCGGCCCGTCAGGCACAATTCCATCGTCTTTGACTTGCCGATAACGCGGGCAAGGCGCTGCGTGCCGCCTGCACCGGGCATCACGCCAAGGCGCACTTCAGGCTGGCCGAACCGGGCTGTATCAGCCGCCAGGATAATGTCGCACATCAGGGCCAGCTCACAGCCGCCACCAATTGCATAGCCTGAGACGGCCGCCACAATGGGCTTCCGCGCCCGCGCGGCGCGTTCCCAATTCCGGCTGATGAAGTCTTCATAGTAGGATTCAGGATAGGTCTTCTCCTGAATCTCCTTGATATCGGCCCCTCCGGAGAAAGCCTTCTTGCTGCCGGTCAGGACGATGCAGCCAATATCCGTGTCACTCTCGAACCGGTCGAGGGCGTCGGTCAACTCGTTCATCATCTCTTCGCAGAGGGCGTTCAGGCTCTCCGCACGATTGAGCGTGATGATGGCAAAGCCAGCCTCGGCATCAATCTCGGTGAGCAGCGTATTGTAAGACATTCAAAAAAATTCCTGCTGGTCGCGGTTCGGCGCTGGCATTTCTGTTGCCGCAGCCTGTAATAACAAGGACACTCTACACCCCGTGCCCATGACCGGGAAACCTCCGGGCGTTGTTCCTTTTTCGTCGCGGATATCTCGCGAAGGCGGGCCTATACATCAATCATGACGCATTTGTCATCCATTGCGAGTCATATCGGGCTGACACCTGCGACAAGTGCGGATTGGCTGTTTTCAAGGCAGAGACCTATATCTTGCCCATGACAGATGGCAGCCAAACATCGCGAGACCCGGAACGCAACCGCCTGTCGGGTCGTCTTGCACGAACCGCCAGGGTCGGGGCCAATTTGTCCGGCGCAGGCCTGACCTTTGCCACGCAGAGCCTGTTTGGCGGGGATCAGGGCGATGAGAAAATCGCACGCGCGCTGGCGGCGGCGCTTGGCAAATCCAAGGGGCCACTCATGAAAGTGGCGCAGATGGTGTCGACCATTCCGGATTTCCTGCCGCCGGAATATGCCAACGAACTCAGCCAGCTGCAGGCCGAGGCCCCGGCCATGGGCTGGCCATTCGTCAAGCGGCGCATGCGGGCTGAGCTTGGTGCGGGATGGCTGGAGAAGTTTGCCGAGTTCGAGAAGGAGGCCGCCCATGCTGCCTCGCTCGGCCAGGTTCATCGGGCCACACTGCATGATGGTCGCCAGGTCGCCTGCAAGCTGCAATATCCTGACATGGCGAGCGCCGTGGAGTCGGATGTCGGGCAGCTCAAGACCATGCTCGGCCTGTTCAAGCGGATGGACGGATCGATCGACCCAAGCGCCATGGTCGACGAGATCACAGACCGGCTTCGCGAAGAACTCGACTATGCCCGCGAGGCGAAGCACATGGCGCTTTATGCTCATATGCTGGCAGATCGGGACTTTGTGACAGTGCCGGACCCGGTCCCTGACCTTTCGACTGATCGGCTGCTCACCATGAGCTGGGTATCGGGGCAGCGGCTCGATGCGTTTGAGGATGCGCCACAAGAGGTGCGCAACCGGATTGCGGAAATGCTGTTCTGGACATGGTGGGGGCCGTTTAACGCCTATGCCGTCATTCATGGCGACCCGCATCTGGGCAATTATCAGGTGACGGGGGAGGGCACCGGCCTCAACCTTCTGGACTTTGGCTGCATCCGCATCTTCCCGCCGCAATTCGTCAGCGGTGTCGTGGACCTCTATCGCGCCATCCTCGCGGATGATTTCGACGCAGCCTATGCCGCCTATGAAAAATGGGGCTTCAGCGGCCTGTCGAAGGAATTGGTCGAGGTGCTCAATATCTGGGCGCGCTTCATTTATGGTCCATTGCTGGATGACCGCGTGCGCTCTGTTGCCGATGGAGTTAGTCCCGGCGAATATGGCCGCAAGGAAGCCTTTCAGGTGCGCAGGCTGCTGAAGGAGAAAGGGCCGGTGAAGATCCCGCGGGAGTTTGTCTTCATGGACCGCGCGGCCATTGGCCTCGGCGCGGCGTACCTCCGGCTGGGGGCAGAGCTCAATTTCTACCGATTGTTCAATGAAAGCCTTGAAGGGTTTGAGGTGGATGCGGTGGCCGCGCGCCAGGCGAGCGCCAAGACGGCGGTCGGTCTCGACTGACGCGTGGTTAGTTCTGGCCCTCGCGCAAACTTGGCGCTAATCCGCACTGCATGAGCGACGACCTTACCAGAAACCAGACTTTCGAGACGCCGAAAGGCTATTCCATTCTCCCCTGGCATCGCGGCTTTGGGCGCCAGATTGGCCCGCTGTTCGAAAAGCGGGACGAAACCGGCGTTTACCGCGCGTTCCGGGTGGAAGAATACCACACCAATGGCATGATGAACGCGCATGGCGGCATGGTCATGACCTTTGCCGACATGGCCTGGGGCGCGGCCGTCGAGAAGGATGAGGACACCTGGTGGGTCACCGTTCGTCTTCTGTGTGACTTTCTCTCCGGCGCACCGATGGGCAGCTTTGTCGAGGGCAAAGGCGAAGTCGTCGGCCGTCAGGATGATGTCTTCACCGTTGAGGGGCGCATCTGGACGGGCGACAAATTGCTGATGCGCGGTACCGGCATCTTCAAGGTGATCGAGCGCCGCGATGGCGCACAGAAGCCTTTCACGCGCCCGACGGAAAAAGCCTGACGCCCGCCTGAAAGGTTGACTCTGTCAGGGCGTCTCAGTATCCGCCAACGCGATGAACATTGCACTGCACCACCATCACCATCATTCGTGACGCGCCGACGAGGCGCGAACCGGTCCGGCTGCGCCTCCTGCAAGTGTTCAATCTTCCGAACCAGATCAGATGAGGCAGGCCGACCTCCGGTCCGCGCTGCGTTGACGTGTTGCCTTTCCAATTCTGGCGTCTCCGTCTATGCGGGGCGCGTCGGCAACCAGGACCAGAGACGACCATGAGCGACAAGGACACACCGCCCCTCACAGGCAAGGATCTCGCCCGCAAGCCGCGCGGCTTCCCGGACAAGCGCGAAAGCCTCATCCATGCGCAGGCCGGACTGGTCGAGACCATCACGGGCGTCTACCGCCAATGGGGGTTCGAGGCGCTGGAGACTGGCGCGTTTGAATATGCCGATGCGCTCGGCAAATTCCTGCCAGATGATGATCGCCCGAATGCAGGCGTCTTCGCCATTCAGGATGACGATGAGCAATGGATGGCGCTGCGCTACGATCTGACGGCCCCGCTCGCGCGGTTCGTGGCGGAGGCGGGCCAGTCACTGGGCAAGCCGTTCCGTCGCTATGCCGCCGGGCCGGTCTGGCGCAATGAGAAGCCGGGACCGGGCCGCTTCCGTGAGTTCTGGCAATGCGATGCCGACACGATTGGCGCGCCGGGCTTTCACGCTGATGCGGAAATGATCGCGATGGGCGCTGAGGCGCTGCGCGCGGTCGGGATGGAGACGGGCGAGTTCGTGATCCGCGTGAATACGCGCCGCCTCCTGAACGGTGTGCTGGACGGCGTGGGTGCGACACAGGGCGAAACCCGTCTCGCCATCCTGCGCGCCCTGGACAAGCTGGACCGACTGGGCGTCGAAGGCGTTGCCGATCTGCTCGGCGAAGGCCGTATGGATGAAAGCGGTGACTATACAAAAGGCGCGGGCCTCGGCGCAGCTGAAGTGAAGCGCGTGCTCGCCTTCGCGCAGGCGGGCGCAGACACACGTGCCGAAACGCTCGAGAACTTGGCGAAGGCCACCGGCGACACAGAGGAAGGCAAAACCGGCCTTGCCGAACTGGAAGCCATTGCAAAGGCGCTCGAAGCGCTTGGCGCACCTGAGGGCGATGTCGTGATCGACCCGTCCGTGGTCCGCGGCCTCGAATATTATACCGGCCCTGTCTATGAGGCCGAGCTGCTCCGTGAAGTGACGGGAGAAGATGGTAAGACGTACCGCATCGGCTCCATTGGTGGGGGCGGCCGCTATGATGATTTGGTCGCCCGCTTCACTGGCGAGACGGTTCCGGCGACTGGTTTCTCCATCGGAATCTCCCGGCTTGCTGCCGCGATGCAGATCATGGGCGAGACCGAGAAGCTGGACGGGCCGGTGGTTGTTCTGAATTTCGACAAGGAAGACCCGTCCGTCGCGCTGCAGATCGCAACAGAGCTGCGCCGCGCCGGTATCCGGGCGGAGGCCTATATGGGGGCCTCCGGCATGCGGCCGCAGATGAAATATGCTGACCGCAGATCATCGCCGGCCGCCATCATGGTGGGCGAAGATGAACTCGCCAAGGGCACGGTCACGATCAAGGATCTTGAGATGGGCGCTTTGAAGGCGAAGGCCATCAAGTCCAATGAAGAGTACCGTGAAGCGCGCCCCGGACAGTTTGAGGTCCCGCGTGCTGAAATGGTCGAGGCCATTCGCAAGATTGTCGAGGCCCAGAAATGACACATGATGCACTCGTCGCGGCAGCGCGCGGCGTGTTCGAAGCGACCGGGGCAGAGCGCGTAGATCCGGCCTATATTCTGCCGTCTGATATTCCGCTGGAACTGTCGGGTGAAGCCGTGCGCGCACGTCTGTGCGTATTCTCCGATCATCGCGGGAATGAGATGGTCATGCGGCCGGACCTGACCCTGCCTGTCGCCGGGCAGGAGGCTGAACGCCGGGCCGCAGGTGGTGATGGCGCGAAAGCCTATACTTATGCGGCCCGAGCATTCCGACTGCCCGCCGCTGAAAACGACCCGATGGAGTTCACACAGGTCGGCTTTGAATGGTTCGGTAAGGACAGTAGCGCTGATTCAGATGCCGAGGCATTCGCGCTTGTCCGTGAGGCCGTTGCCGCGTGTGACGTCACGCCAACCGCGACCGAGATGGGGGACCTGTCGATCTTCCCTGCTTTTGTGGATGCGCTTGGTTTGGCCCGGATCACAACCGACCTCTTGAAGCGGGCATTCCGGCAGGAGGGCGGGGTGAGCGATTTGCTGGCTGCCGCGCCTGAGGCTCCCGCTGATGACTTGCAACCTGTGTTGGAGGCTCCCGGCTCGAAAGAGGCCGAGGCCGCCTTCCTGAACGTCTTGTCCGAACGCGGCATTCCCATGATCGGTACACGCAGTGTCGATGAAATCGTGGCGGGTTTGCGGGGCAAGGCGGCGGTTCATGCTGCTGGCGGTGTTCCCGAGGCTGCGCGCGCGGCGTTGTCTGATCTTGCCGGCGTAAACTGCCCGGCAGGGGAGGCAGCAGATGTGCTTGGCGTAATAGCGGGCAAACATGGGCTCGACACGATGAGCAGCGCAATCGAGCGCGTTGCAAAGCGCATGGATGCCATTCTCGCTGCCGTGCCGGGTGTCGCGACAGAGGCGCGGTTCCGGTCAGGCTTCGGGCGTCGGTTCACCTATTATGATGGCTTCGTCTTCGAGACGTTCGGGCAGAATTTGACATCCCGACAGCCCATTGCCTCGGGTGGCCGGTATGACGGGCTGATCGAAGGCTTGTCCCGGTCCAGGGCCGCTGCATCCGGCATTGGCGGAGTCGTCCGCCCGGACCGCATCCTGCGCGCAAAAGGAGAGACGGCATGAGCGTCCTGTCACTGGCGATTCCGTCCAAGGGGCGGCTGAAGGAAAAGTCCGAAGCGTTCCTGATGGAGCAGGGCTTCGAAGTGCGCCAGATCGGCGGCGAACGGGGGTATCAGGCAGAGATCACCGGCCTCGGCGAAGTCGACATGCGGCTCCTGTCAGCGCGAGAAATTGCGCAGGGTATCATCGACGGCACGATCCATGCGGGCGTGACCGGGGAAGACCTGCTACACGATCTCGCGCCGACCGGGCCGGAAGATTTTCACGTGGCAGAGCGGCTCGGCTTTGGCGGGGCGGATGTCATTGTGGCCGTGCCACAGGCCTGGATTGATGTGGACACGATGTCGGACCTGGAGGCTGCGGGCGCGGCCTTCCGGAAGGCCCATCATCGGCGTTTGCGCGTTGCGACCAAGTATATGCGGCTAACGCGGCGCTTCTTCGCGGCGAAATCGGTGGGCGAATACCGACTCGTTGAAAGTGCTGGCGCCACCGAAGCCGCACCGGCCACCGGGGCCGCAGACGTCATCGTGGACATCACCTCCACAGGGGCCACGTTGAAGGCGAACGGGCTCAAAATTGTTTCAGATGGAATAATTTTGAAAAGCGAGGCCGTTTTGGCAGTGTCTGCGAATGCCTCCTGGAGCCCGGCGGCGCTGAAGTCCCTGTCGTTATTGCGCGGTGCAGCAAAAATTGAAAAACTGCTCACATTGAAAAATTTGAATTCACATTCTTGACACACGCCCAAAAGCGCGGCCTTATGACACGGCAAGTTTCTGGGAGGAAACGCTGCAAACGGTGGAAGGCGCGGAAGCTGGTGGAAGCTCTCCGCGCCTTTTTTCATTTCCGGTAATCAAGAGAGTCCACCGAGGCGACCCAGAGCAACGGCTCAGGTGAGGTAGGGGGCGTTTTAGACATTGACCCCGGGCCGCCTCGGCTTCTTGAATAACAATATGCATTTATCGAAAAACGTCAATCAAAATTATCGTTTTTCGATTAAATAATTTTCATGGTTCAAGATAGCTTCACTCAAGTCCGTTTCGGAAAGGGGGCTGCTGCCAGCCCGTGTGTTGACTTCGCCAGGCGGCGCGGCCAAGCGTTGGCCAAATCAGATTTTGCGAACGCATGGGAGTTATCATGAGCGATCCGCGCCAGCACATCATGCCTGTCTACCGGCCACCGGAAGAAGTTTTCGAGAAGGGAGAGGGTCCATACCTCTTCACCGAAAGCGGTACGCGATATCTCGACTTCATTGCAGGCATTGCTGTCAACGCCCTTGGTCATTCGCATCCGGCCATGGTCGACGCGCTGAAAGGCCAGGCGGAAAAGCTGTGGCACACCTCCAACATGTTCCGCGTGCGGGGGGCCGAAGAACTGGCCGACAAGATTTGCCGGGACACGTTCGCAGACCGGGTCTTTTTCACCAATTCCGGCACTGAAGCGGTTGAGTGCGCCATCAAGTCTGCCCGGAAATATCATTGGGCGAATGGCAATGAAGAGCGCATCGACATCATCACCTTCACCGGTGCATTCCACGGTCGTTCACTCGGCGCCATCAATGCTGGTGGTAACCCGAATTACCTTCAGGGCTTTGGTCCGAAGCTGCCGGGCTTTGTGCATTTGGAATGGGGTGACCATGACGCGCTGAAAGCCGCAGCGGCGCAGCCGACGACAGCGGCGGTGTTCGTCGAACCGGTACAGGGTGAGGGCGGTGTCCGCGCCATGCCGGATGCCTGCCTGAAGGGCCTTCGTGAACTGTGCGACGAACATGGCATCCTGCTGATTTATGATGAAGTGCAATGCGGCATGGGGCGGACCGGAAAACTGTTCGCCCACGAATGGGTAGACGGCGCCGCGCCCGACATTCTCTGCTCGGCCAAGGGCATCGGCGGCGGCTTCCCGTTCGGCGCCTGCCTGACAACGGAAACCGTCGGCGAACACATGCAACCGGGCAGCCACGGCTCCACCTATGGCGGCAACCCGCTGGCGATGGCGGTTGGCAATGTCGTTTGGGATATTATTTCTGATGAAGATTTCCTCGCCGAAGTACGCCGTGTTTCGGCTACGTTGACCCAGGGGCTGAAGAGCCTGGCCGACAGCCATCCGGACAAGGTCGAGGCCGTAACCGGCAAGGGCCTGCTCACCGGCCTGAAGATGAAGGCGAACCCGAAAAGCCTGCAAGGCGTGTGTCGCGACAAGAATCTTCTGGTCGGCGTCGCGGGTAACAACGTGCTGCGTCTGGCTCCGCCGCTTGTCATTGCGGATGAACATGTCCGCGAAGCCACCCAGATCATGGATGCAGCGCTGTCTGAGTGGGTGCCGGAGTAAACTGCCGGAGGCCAGCCGAATGACAAAGCTCCGCATAGGGTGCGCCCAGCTTCGGACGGGCGTTGAGATTGAGGCGAACATTGATCACGCCTCGGCCCTGATCCGTGAGGCGGCGGGGAAGGGTGCGCGTTTCATCGCAACGCCGGAGATGACCAATCTGCTGGATATTCGCCCCGGCAAGGCGCGGCCCAAGATCGTTGCCGAGTCAGATGACAAGACGCTGGCAGCGCTCCGTGCGCTGGCGGATGAATTGGGCATTTGGCTTTTGATCGGGTCCATCGCCGTGACGGTGGAGGGCGAAGAACGGCTGGCCAACCGGTCATTCCTGATCGCGCCTGATGGCAGCGTCCGCGCGCGTTACGACAAGATCCACATGTTCGATGTCGAAGTGGGCGACGGGCAGAGCTATCGCGAAAGCCGGTCCTATCGTCCGGGCGAGCGCGCCGTGCTGGCGGAGACAGAGTTCGGCAAGCTTGGCATGACAATCTGCTATGACGTCCGCTTCCCACATCTCTATCGCAAGCTTGCGCAGGCGGGCGCGGAAATCCTCACCATCCCGGCCGCATTCACGCGCGTGACGGGCGAGGCGCACTGGCACACGCTGGTTCGGGCCCGCGCCATCGAGACCGGCAGCTTCGTCCTCGCCCCGGCGCAAGGCGGGAAGCACGAAGATGGCCGTGAGACCTTCGGTCATTCCCTGATCGTCTCCCCTTGGGGCGACGTGCTGGCGGAGAAGGCAGACGATGAACCGGGTGTGATCGTGGCGGACATTGATCTGGATGCCGTGGCGAAAGCGCGGGCGCGCATCCCTTCGCTCGGGAATGATCGGAAACTCTGACGGCATCACACCTTACTACTGAAGAGTATATTACTCGCAGCCAATTCCATCATTGTCTCGGTCAAGGTGAGGGCCATAGCCAGGATCACTCCGACGTACGGGGGCCGCACCTGCGGCGCGTGCTTCCGAGCAATTGCGGAAGGCCCTAACCTGTGGGGCGGGCGGCAAAGTATTCGTGGTCGCGCGTTGAGGTCTGGGCGCTGGGGTGGCTGAGGATGAGGATGTTTTGCCATGACAATGGTAGTCACCTGTTTTGCGATTTGTGTGACATCCTTGCGCATTGAGCCCGCCACCATGAGCAAGGGCCTCTCCCGTGGTTGGCAGTAGCATCAACAGAATTGCAGGTAACAATCTACGCATCAGTCTATTCCTCCGAAAACGGAGAATACCTCATCGTGCGCAATCATCGGTTAAAAGTGAACCGCAAATTTTTGGTGCGGGTTAGCGCCCCAACCGCCGCCGGAATTCCTCATAGCCGAAATCTGACAGACTCTCGATGATGCCGTCCTCCCAGCGCACCGCGAGGTTTGCCAGCGGGGTGCCGTTAAACGTGTTCGTCTTGACGAAGGAATAATGCATCTGGTCGGTGAAGATGATCGTGTCGCCTGGCTTGAGTGGGGCGTCGAAGGAATAGTCTCCGATCACGTCACCCGTCATGCAGGTCTTGCCGCCGAACCGGTATGTGTGTGCCTTCTGGCCGGGCTGGCCTGCGCCGATCACGTCTGGCCGGTAGGGCACTTCCAGCACGTCCGGCATATGGGTCGAGGCGGACGCGTCGAGGATCGCCAGATCGACTTCGTTCCAGTGCAGGGCGAGGACGGTGGCGTAAAGTTCACCCGTATTGACGACAAGGCCGGCGCCCGGCTCCAGAACAACCTCGACGCCAAAGCGCGCCTTGAACGCCTTGATGGCCGCAATCAGGGCGTCAACATCATAGCCATCTTTGTTGAGGAAGTGTCCTCCGCCGAAATTCACGGTACTGACCTGTTCAATGTATTGCCCGAAATTGTCGGCCACGAATTCGATCAGTCCGACAGAGCCTTCGTGCAGGCTTTCGCACAAGGCGTGCACATGGAAAATGTCGATGCCGGACCAGTCAACCTGATCCAGCTTTGACGGCACTTCGCCGAACCGGCTTCCGGGCGCACAAGGATTGTACAGGTCGCCGCCCAGCGTCGCATTGGAATAGCCGGGATTGACGCGTAGGCCGACCTTGGCCCCCGCATTGCGGGCAATGTCGGCGAACCGGTCCAGCTGTTCGAGGGAGTTGAAATAGATGTGCTCGGCCACTTCGGTCAGGCGTTCCACCTCGGCCTTTGTATAGGCGGGCGCGTAGACATGCACTTCCTTGCCGAAGCTCTCATGCCCCATGATGGCTTCCTGCTCTCCGCTCGCCGTGGTGCCGTCCAGATAGTCGGTCATCATCGGGAAAGCGGCGGGCAGGGAGAACGCTTTCGTTGCCAGCAGGATCTTGCACCCGGCTTCCTCGCGCACACGTTTCGCCGTTTCCAGGTTCGCGCGCAGGCGCGCCGCGTCCAGCACGAAAACGGGCGTCTGAATATCCGTACTCTGTGTCATGACTCGCGTTCCCTTGGTCTATTTTGGTGTGTGGTATCGATAGGTGAATGCATTTGGGTCAGGCCGAACCGCTCCCAGATGTGCGCAGTTCTAGGGACTGGTCATTGAGGCGTCTGCGACAGTAGTCGTACACCAGATACTCTAGCTGGTGCCGCTCAATGAAAGATTCCCGTGTGGCTTGCGAGATTTGCTGATCACGCGGAGTCTCATTTTCTCTTGGAATGGTCATTGGCTTGAAGCCTAAGCGGGCCGCAAATACTTTAATGGTCGCTTCCAAGTGCTCAGTGGTGCCTACGGAGATGAATTTCTCCTCAATCAGATCTCGATAGTTGTCCTGCGTAACAACCGCTGGAAAGTGGTTGAGAAAATTGGGGCTCGCGGAAGCAAGGTGGCTTTCCAAGGGGACTTTTGGAACTCGGCTTTGGTCTTTCCAGTTTTGGCCCACTTTGCGTATGTAGAAGTATTCTGAGATTGCCTGTTCAATTGGTTCGCGGACAATCGTCAGATACTGTCTAACGAAATCGTACCGGCCGGGAATTCCAAACCCTCGAAGTTGGTTGAAGTGGCCGAAAAGACAGACCGGCCGTCCGCTCTCCCGCGGATGAGTTAGTTCGGTGACTTCCGGCAATGCGCCGGTGGAGGCATTGGCGTAGTGCGGCAATAACCCGTCGCCAAACCATGAATTGAAGATTTGCCGGACGGATGTTCCTGCCGTTTTCGGCACATGTATGAATATTGCAGGTTCGTGCCTTTGATATTCGATCATTCCGTGCCCCGAGCTGCCTGCAGACGCGCAATACATCGCGCGATACAGAGCGTGGAGATATTGCCAGGCAGAAGGGGCAGGCTCATGAGGGTAATCCTTCAGATGTCGCGCCTTGAAATGCCGATCAGACCGTTGGCGGGTTCACCGGCCGGGGGCGGCCATCCTCATCGACAGCCACCATGGTGAAGCGCGCTTCAGTCACCTTTTCTCGGACGGCCGTCAAGGCACGACGCGCCCATGTTTCGATGCGGATGACCATAGAGGTTCGCCCGACTTTTTCCACTTCTGTGTAGACGCAGAGTGTATCGCCGATCTGGACCGGTTTCTTGAAGATGATTTCATTCGCCGCAATCGTGACGGTGCGCCCATTGCAACGCTCATTGGCGCGCACGGCGGCTGCCAAATCCATCTGTGACATCACCCAGCCGCCGAAGATGTCACCCGCGGCATTGGCGTCGGCGGGCATGGCGAGTGTGCGCAGGGTCAGTTCCATGCCGGGCGGTGTATGCGATTCCATGAGGGTGTCCTTGTGTCGGCGTTTTGCTGCCGGGACAGATAGGACGCCCAAAGGCATGCAAAAACACATGATTATGCATACGCGCGTTGCGAGAATGCGGGCGCGTATGCGTAATCAATTTCGGCCCGGTAATGGGCGTGCTGTGGCTAAGTCTCGACTGCGAACAGGTCTTCCTGGTCGCCGCCGTCCACATCAATGACGTGCCAGGGCAGGCCGCGCTGGGCGACATCTTCCAGGAAGGGCTTGGCCGGGAACTGTTCAACGTTGAACACGCCGTGACCGCTCCATTCGCCACGGAAGAACATGGCCGCGCCGGAAACCGGCGGCACGCCCGTCGTGTATGACACCGCCTGCGCTGAGACCTCATCATTGGTCTTGGCGTGGTCGGAGACATTGTAGATCATCTTGGAGACCGGCTGGCCGTCTTTCGTGCCCCGCAGGATGACGCCGATCGACGTCTTGCCGGTATAGTTCTCGGCCAGCGAGGAAGGCGGCGGCAGCAAGTCCTTCAGGAATTCCATCGGGATGATGTCCATGCCCTTGTGCTTGATCGGCTCCAGACCGATCAGGCCGATGGATTTGAACACTTCAAGGTGCTTGATGTAGGCCTCGCCAAAGGTCATCCAGAAGCGGATCTGCTTCAGGCCCTTGATGTGCTTGACCAGGCTTTCCTCTTCCTCGTGATAGATCAGGTAAGAGGCTTTCGGGCCAACTTCCGGATAGTCGATCATCGTCTTGATCGACAGGGCGGGGATCTCGATCCACTCGCCATCTTTCCAGTATTTGCCGTCCTGCGTCACTTCGCGGAGATTGATCTCCGGATTGAAGTTGGTCGCAAACGTCTTGCCGTGGTCGCCGGCGTTGCAGTCCACAATGTCGATGAATTCGATCTCGTCGAACAGGCCTTCCTGCTGGGCATAGGCACAATAGATATTGGTCACGCCCGGATCGAACCCGCAGCCGAGGATGGCGGTCAGGCCGGCATCCTTGAAACGGTCCTGATAGGCCCACTGCCAGGAGTATTCGAATTTGGCGACATCGCGCGGCTCATAGTTCGCGGTGTCCATGTAATTGCAGCCGGCTTCGAGACAGGCATCCATGATCGGCAGGTCCTGGTATGGCAGGGCCATGTTGATCAGCAGGTCCGGCTTCACCTTGTTGATGAGCGCGACAACCTCTTCAACATTGTCGGCATCAACCTGGCTGATCTCGATCGGTGTCTGGCAGAGCTTGGCCACTTTCTCGCAGCTCTCGATACGGCGCGAGGCAAGATGGATGTGTTTGAACGTGTCGCGGTCCATCGCGCATTTCTGGGCGACGACGGATCCGGCGGCACCGGCACCGATGATGAGAACATTGTCCATGAGTGATGAGACTCCCTGTCTGGATGGGCACTGATCTGCCCGTCACATAGGGCAAACAGCGTGTGTTCGCCAGTACAGATCTGCGGGGAGCCGGGGGAGGGGAATGCCGCAGCGCAGGAGAGCGAAGGGGGAGGAAACGAGGTGGGCAAACCTCGCCCCGCGCTGCGGCAAAGCAGGATCAGGCGGCTTGCCTGTGAACGTCGAGGCGAGAGATTTCCTCGCTGAGCCAGGTATAGTGCTGCTCAACGCGATTGATCATCGTGTCGGTTGTGTCAGGTCGCTCCGTTAACTCGTTCCGCCACGCTTCCAGCACGCTCTTCTGGCTTTTCAGCCAGCACAGCATGGCGGCATCATCGATCGGCAGGCACATGGGACGCTCCATCAGTTATTTGCGAGTCGTTCTCAAAACTCTTGTTTCACACCTTGCGGCCTCTTGCAAGTCATTCTCAATTAGATTTCGTCCATGTTTGAGGATTCAGGGTGAAATCCCCCGCCGTCACTGGAATAATTGTTCAAAACGGAGTATCTGGCCCGCTTTCCCGTTTCAGGAGTTTCTCTGAATGACCTCATCCGCCACCCCGCGCCATTTCATTGACCTCTGGCATCTGGAATCCGCAGAATTGCGCGAAATCCTGGACATGGCCCATGCGATGAAGAAGGCGCGACAAGGCTGGCCGAAGGGACGGGTCGACACGGGCGCCCCGCTGGAAGGGTACACGCTGGCGATGATTTTCGAGAAATCATCGACGCGGACTCGCTTTTCCTTCGACATGGCCATGCGTCAGCTTGGCGGGTCGTCCATCACGGCGACATCCAACGACATGCAGCTTGGCCGCGGCGAAACCGTTGAGGACACAGCGCGCGTTCTGTCGCGTTTTGTCGACGCGGTGATGATCCGCGCCAATGATCATTCAGACGTTGAGGCCTTTGCCGAGAATGCCAGCGTACCCGTGATCAACGGCCTGACGGACCGGTCTCACCCCTGCCAGATCATGGCGGACCTGCAGACGCTGGAAGAGCATGGTCTGACCCTCAATGGCGCGCGCCTCGCATGGGTTGGTGACGGCAACAATGTTTGCGCCAGCTTCATTCATGCGGCGGCGAAGTTCGGGTTCTCACTGGCCGTTGGCACGCCGCCACGCTTTGCGCCGGATGACGAGGATATCGAGATCGCCCGCGACCTGCAGGGGCGCATCGATTTGTACGACACGGCGGAAGAGGCTGTCGCTGGCGCGGATGTGGTGATTGCGGACACATTCGTGTCGATGGGTGACGCAGATGCCGAACGCCGTCTGGAAATCCTCGAGCCATATGCCGTGACCGAGGAGCTGATGGAGCTGGCTGCTGGCGGTGCGAAATTCCTGCACTGCCTGCCGGCTCACCGCGGTGAGGAGGTCGACGCCGAAGTCATTGACGGGCCGCAAAGCCTTGTCTTTGACGAAGCCGAAAACCGTATGCATGCCCAGAAGGCCGTGCTGCGCTGGTGCCTCGGCAAATAGCCTAGCTGTCCTGCACTTCTTCGAGACCGAAGGCGACCGGAATGGCCAGCGCGCTCATCAGGGCGAGCAAACCGATTACGACCGCCTCTCCCGCCATGTGCGCCACAACACTGAAGCCGCTGCCAAGTATCAGCAGCGTTCCGATGATCGTGTTCGACAGCGCCGTATAGGCCGCGCGGTTGTCCTGGCTGGCCATGTCGACCAGATGGGTCGAACGGCCCAGGCGCACGCCCTGATAGGCGATCATCAGAACGAACAGGACCAGCGGCAGCGCCCAGATATCCTGCAGCAATCCTGCCGCGTTGAGGCCGAGTGTTGCGAGCAAGGCGAGCGTGGCCGCCGCAGCCGTCAGGATCAGCACTTTCCGGCTCGACCGGTCTGCCAGCCGTCCCCAGACATAGGAGCTGAGCAGGCCCGCCCCGGCTGAGGCGATGACGAGCAGTCCCAGACCCCCAAACATCTGGCTGGCCTCTTCAGTGTCCGTGCCGAGCGCCACCATGAAGGGCGGGGCCAGCGCCGTGGAGATCAGCAGGCCGCGCGTCAGGATGAACCGGCGCAGCTGCTTGTCCTCGGCGAGCAGCTGGAAATTGTCCCGGAAGGATTTGATCGGGTTGCCGCCGCCTTCGGTGGAGCCCGGCTCCTCTTTCAGCGTCGTGAACAGGGCCGCGCCCGTCATCCAGAGGCCACCGGCGAGCAGCAAGCCGCCAATGACGAGGCTCATCCGGTCGATCCAGCCGACGGTGAGCAAGCCGCCATAGACCAGCACAGCTGCGGCGCCGACCGTGCTGGCCGTTCCCGTGGCCGTACCCCGACGCGATTTCGAGACGGTCTTTCCAAGCACATCCTTGTAGGTCACCGAACAGACCGAGCGCGCGAGCGCCAGCACGGCCAGAGCGATCAGGATGACATAGCCTGCAGCTGCCCCATCGAGAAAGAAGGCGGCGAGGCCCATACTGGCCGCCGAGAGTCCCTGTACCGCAGAGCCCGCAGCCCAGGCCCATTTGCGCTGAGGCAGCTCGCGCAGGGCGGCGGCGGTGAACAATTGCGGCAACAGCGCGCCAGCCTCCCTGACCGGCACGAGCAGGCCGATCAGCCAGGTTGGGGCGCCAATTGTGGTCAGCAGCCAGCTGAGCACGAGCTTGGGATCTATCAGGCCGTCGGAGATCTTGCTGGTCGACAGGCTGGTGACATGCGTGAAGAAATTGCCCGCTTCTTCCTTGCAGGCACTGTCAGGGATGTCCTTGCAAACACGCCCCTCATCTCCAGAGGTGAGCATTTCAAAGACAAGTTCCTGAGTGTTTTCAGCCATGAAGCGCAAAATAGCGCGGCCCTGTCAGGTGGCAACATTCACGATTGAGTGTGTTCAGACAAAACTGCTGGAAGGGCGCGCAGATCACGCTACACATGGAAGCATGGCCGATAGCGAATTTCACCCCGCCAAATTCTCTGATCCCGATGTCACCGCCAAGGGCGAGACGCGCGCCAGCGTCGGCTGGACAGGTTTGAAAACGCTGTGGCTGAACACGGGCACGCTCTGCAACATCGAATGCGTGAATTGCTACATCGAGAGTTCACCGCGCAACGACCGGCTCGTCTATCTCACCCGCGCGGATGTACGGCCGTTTCTGGATGAAATCGACAAGCCCATAGAAATCGGCATCACGGGCGGTGAGCCCTTCATGTGCCCGGAGATATTGGGCATCATGGAAGACGTGCTGGCAGACGGGCACAGCCTACTGCTGTTGACCAATGCGATGCGTCCGATGATGCGCCCTCGCATCCAGCAGGGCCTGGAGCGTTTGGCCGAGACCTATGGCTCCAGAATGATCCTGCGCGCGTCCCTCGATTCCCACGAGGCGGTTGTTCATGATGAGGAGCGCGGGTCGGGAGCTTTTGAAGAGGCGTGCAAAGGCCTCCGATGGCTTGGTGAACGCGGCGTACAGGTGGCGATTGCCGGACGCCAGGCCCTGACAGAGGATGATGCGACCGCCCGCGCCGCCTATGGCGCGCTGGCCCAATCTCTGGGACTGAGCCTCGACCCGTCCGACACCAAACAGCTTGTCCTGTTCCCGGAGATGATCGCGCGCGATGATCCGCCCGAGATCACGACAGATTGCTGGGGCATCCTGAACAAGTCACCAGACGACATCATGTGCGCCAACCAGCGCATGGTGATCCGCCGCAAGGGCGCGGGCAAGGCCACGGTGACCGCCTGTACACTCTTGGTGGACGACCCTGCGTTCGAGCTTGGCGATACGCTGTCGGATGCGACGGCTGATCCGGTCAAGCTGAACCATCCCTGGTGCGCCAGTTTCTGCGTGCTGGGCGGCGGCAGTTGTTCGGCCTGATCGGGCTCGCGCAGGCGTGCCTCTTGCGATAGGGGCGGGGCGCTGCCACATGGGGACGCCAATTCGAGGTGTCCTCCCATGACTGACGCAACCTACGCCGTCACCGATTTCGTCACGAACTTCCAGATTGTAGACCGTCCCATTCGCGGGCGCGCCGTTCGCATGGGCGAGGGCAGCCTGTCGGGCATCCTGCATCGGCATGACTATCCGAAGAATTTGGCCCGCATACTTGGCGAAGCCGTGACGCTTGCGACGCTGGTCGGCGCGTCCCTGAAATTCGAGGGGCGCCTTCTGGTGCAGGCCGAAGGCGATGGCCCGGTGTCCATGCTGGTCGGCGAGTATCGCTCTGATGGCGGTGTGCGCGGCTATGCCAAATTCGATGCCGAGGCCTGGGCCCATCTGGACAAGGTGAACAAGGGCGATGCCCCGCACATGCCCCAGCTGTTCGGCCCGAACGGACGGCTTGGCCTGATCATCATTCAGGACAATCCGGCGATCCAGCCCTATCAGGGCATCGTGCCGCTGTCGAAGGGCACGCTGAGCGAGTGCGCGGAAGACTATTTTGCCATGTCAGAACAAGTTCCGACGCGCCTGAAACTGTCCGTCGCCGAGCTGGACCGCAAGGATGGAAATCCGGTCTGGGTATCCGGCGGCATGATGGTGCAGCGGATCGCAGCAGATGAAACGCGCGGTGAAACCGAAGAGGCGTGGCGCGAAGCCGAAGCCCTGTTTGCAACGCTGACCGATGGTGAGCTGGCCGATGCGGACCTGCCGATGGAGCAGCTGCTCTACCGTTTGTTCCACGAACAGGGCGTCACGATGGAAACGCCGCAGGCGCTGGATGACCGTTGTACCTGCAATCAGGAACGGCTGGTCGAGACGCTGAAACAGATGCCGGATGACTCCCTGCGAGAGATGACCGAAGCGGATGGCACGCTGGGCATCGATTGCCAGTTCTGCAACCGGCACTACGACATCGCGATTGAGGATGTGACCGGCAATACGAATTAGGCTGGGAGGGCAACCTCCACAGTTTCGTGATTGCGAAGGCGCGCGGGCACTGGCAGAGGTGGCAGCCATGACTTTCAAATGGCTCCCCAATGCGCTGACCATTGCCCGCTGCGTCTTTGCCGGTTTCGTTCTGGTCGGCTTCTGGCAGGCGGGCAGCCTGGACCTGACGCTGACCGGCTTGTCGCCAGAGGAATTGTCTCGGCGGGCAACCCTGCAACAGCTCTGGTACCAGTTTGCGTTCCTGGCATTCCTCGCGGGAGCCATCACCGACTTCCTGGATGGCTGGCTGGCCCGGAAACTGGAGGCGCACAGCCGGTTCGGTGTGTGGCTGGACCCGATTGCCGACAAATTGCTGATTGCCGCAGCGCTGTTCGGGCTCGCGCTCGAATTCAGATCCTGGCTGATTTATGTGCCTGCAGCGATGATCATCGCGCGGGATGTGTTCATGACATGGTTCCGGGCAACGCCGCGCGGGCGCTCCGCGATTGTCCCGTCCAATCTGGCAAAGTGGAAAACCGGATTCGAGTTCGCGGCGATCATCGGCCTGATGCTGCCACTGGCCACGCTTCGCCCAAGCCTTGATGGCGACGTGGCGACGGGGTCCGATGTGCTGGCGATCGTGGCGATTGTGACCGTGGTTGGCCTGCTCTGGGTTGCAGCGGCGCTGTCCTGGTGGACGGCTGGGCAATACATGAAAGCTGCCGGATCGGGCTCACCTGACTAGACCCAAAGAAAAGGAACGCTGACTCAAGGGGGAGAAAGCCAGCGTTCCACACTCGGTCCGGAGCGGGAAGAGGGGGGACCCTGCTCCGACACGGGGCTCGTCTTGTAGTGGAATGCTCTGCGTTCCCATCCCACCACGATCAAGCAATAGGCGACGCGAGCAAAGGTTCCCTCAATCTGCGAATCTTTCCGCTGAACTGCAATTCCACGAAGTTTCCGACAATCTGCCTGCATTGAGACTCAATCCGCGCCGACAAGGTGCGTATGAGATCACGGCTCTCCCCCACGACCCGCCTGGTCATTGTTGCGCTGGCCGCGCTGGCTTTCCTGTGCCTGCCGGCGCTGTTGGCAATGGCGGGGGCGTGACGGCTAAGGGGCCTTGCCCGACCAATAAGGTGACCGGGCCTGCCCCTGATAGAATTCTGCCAGCCTCAGCCGTGTGCCATTGGTCGTGCCGTCAGGGACGTCATCAGGCGGGCACCAGCGGATTTCCGCAATCTCGGCCAGCGCCGTTGCCTTGCCTTGTGTCCAGATACCTGGGGGCACGTGATACAGCATGACGTGGTCATTCGGGAATGAGGCGTGGTTGGAATAAACGCCTGCCAGCACCGGCACGCCAGTCATCAGGATTCCCGCTTCTTCCTCGATTTCGCGCCGCAACGCCTCGACACAGGGCTCGTTCCGCTCGACCCCGCCGCCAGGCATGTGCCAGCCGGAAATGTAGGTATGGCGCACCAGAAGGATATGCCCGTCCTCATTCTCGACCAGTCCCCGCACACCCATCGTCATGGGGCGGCGCAGGCGGGCATAGGCATGAAAAAGCCGGGTTCTGAGCCAGGACATGAGGTCTCCTTACGCCGTGGGAATTACAGGGCTAATGTGAAAAAACTCGCAAAGGGAATGCAAACTTCCTGAGAATTCGGGCTCGCCAAGCCCGGCAACGCACGCTAAGAGCGGTGCGAAAGCATGGAAATGCTCAAGAAAACAACAGCGAGACGGCGCCATGATCATCCATCCCTCTCTGATTGCCATTGCCGCAATTGTAATCGTATTCGGCATCCTGAACTTCATTGAATACAAGCGTCTCGACTAGGAGCGAGCCCGGCGCATGCCTGATTTTTCCCTGATCGCCGCCCTGATCGGGGGGCTCGTCATATTGGCGTTTGCGGGGGATTTCCTGGTAAGCGGCGCTGTCGCCGTGGCCGAACGGTTTGGCGTCTCCAAGCTGATCGCGGGTATCTTCATTGTCGGCTTCGGCACATCGGCCCCGGAAATGGTTGTGTCCCTGAATGCTGCGCTGGAAGACCGGGCCGGTCTCGCGCTGGGCAATATTGTCGGCTCCAACATTGCAAACATCTTCCTGGTGCTGGGCATCCCGGCGCTGATCATGCCGTTCGTGGCTGGCGGGCACGGGCAGGGACGCGCGCTGACGGCCATGCTGGTGGCGACGGTTGTCTGGATGTTGCTGACGGCGATGGGACCGCTGACCTTCCTCGGTGGTGTCCTGTTCCTGACCATTCTCGTGGCGTATTGCGTGATCACCTTCTACATGGCGCGCAAGGCCGTGGCGTCGGGCGAAGATCCCGGCATCGAGATTGAGGAACACGACCCGCTCAGCCTTGGCCGGTCGCTGGCCTATATCGTGCTCGGCATTGGGGGGCTCGTCCTCGGCGCGCATCTGATCATCGCGGGCGGTGTGGGCATCGCTGAATTCTATCACGTGCCTCAGGAATGGATCGGCCTGACCCTGCTGGCGTTCGGAACCTCCCTGCCTGAAATCGGCGCGGCCATCGCGGCGGCGCTGCGCCGGCATGGCGAAGTGGCCATCGGCAACGTGCTTGGTTCCAACGTGTTCAACATTCTCGGGGCGGGTGGTATCATCTCTCTCTTCGGGCCGATTGAGATTGCGCCGACTTTCACGCAATATGATCATTGGGTCATGGCCTTTGCGGCGCTGCTGATCGGCGGGTTCATCCTGACGCGCGCGCGCCTTGGCCGCCTGATGGGAGTGTTGATGCTGCTGATCTATGCCGCCTATATCTACGGCCTGATTCACGGGGTGAACCTGCTCGGCCTGTTCCAGAGCGCGCCGGCATGAAGCCGGGCGCGGCGCTGGTCACGGGCGCCGGGGCGCGGCTGGGCCGGGCCATGGCCGAAGCGCTGGGCGCCGATGGCTGGCAGGTAATCGTCCACTACAATTCCTCCGCTGACGGCGCAGAGGAAACCGCTCAGGCCATTCGTTCGGCCGGCGGGGACGCCGTCACAATGCGGGCTGACCTGTCGGATGAGGTGGCCACCGCTGAGCTGATCCTGCACGCTGCGGAGAAGGTCGGACAGCCCGTGTCCCTGCTTGTGAATTCGGCCTCGGTCTTCGATGAGGACACGGTCTCCAGCCATACGCGGGAGAACTGGGACAAGCACATGAACGCGAACCTCCGCGCGCCGATCCATCTGGCCCAGACCTTTGCGGATGCCCTGCCGAAAGGTGCGCCGGGCCTGATCGTCAATCTGATCGATCAGCGGGTCTGGAAGCTGACCCCGAATTTCTTCACCTACACGCTGTCCAAGGCCGCGCTCTGGCAGGCGACGAAAACCATGGCGCAGGCCCTGGCGCCAAACATCCGCGTCAACGCCATCGGGCCGGGACCGACGCTGAAGTCGAAACATCAGAGTGAAGACGAGTTTGCAGCCGAGACCGCGGCCACGCTGACAGGGCAGGGCTCCAGCCCGGACGAGATCGTCAATGCGCTGCGATACCTGGTCTCAGCCAGCAGCGTTACCGGACAGATGATCGCCAGTGATGGCGGCCAGCACCTGATGTGGCAAACGCCGGACACGCAGATCTGATGAATTTCTCGTCCGACACGTCTGCGCCCGCGCATCCGAAAGTGCTGGAAGCGGTGCTCGCCGCAAATTCCGGCCTCGAGTCGAGCTATGGCAATGACCGGGTGACAAGACGTTTGCGGGGCCAGTTGGCGACTGTGTTCGGTACAGACGATTTCGACTATTGGCTGACGGCGTCCGGCACGGCGTCGAATGCGCTGGCCTTGTCCTGCTTCTGCCCGCCGACCGGCGCAGTGCTGTGTCATGCCGGGGCCCATATCGCCGTGGATGAGCGCGGCGCGCCGGAATTCTTTTCCGGCGGAGGCAAGCTGCACCTGCTTCCAGGGCCGGATGGAAAGATCGGCTCTGCGCAACTTGATGAGGCCCTGGCGCGCATCAATCATGACTTCGTGCATGAAACCCCAGCGCATGTCCTGTCCCTGACGAACCTCACCGAGAACGGCACGGCCTATAGCGTGGGAGAGGTGACGGATTATGCGGCCAGGGCGCATGCGTCGGATTTGATCGTGCATCTGGATGGGGCGCGTCTGGGCAATGCGCTGGTCTCGACCGGAGCGAGCGCGGCGGAGATGAGCTGGCAAGCTGGCGTGGACGTGCTGACCTTCGGCCTGACCAAGACCGGGGCGATGGGGTGCGAGATCATCCTGCTGTTCGGCAAGGCGCGGGAAAAGACACGCGAGTTGGAGGCGCGGGCGAAGCGGTCCGGCCACATGCCGCCCAAGATGCGGTACCTTTCCGCGCAGGCCGAGGCGATGCTGGAGGGCGGCCTGTGGCTGGATCTGGCGGCGCAGGCAAACGGCATGGCCCGGAAGCTGGCCGATGGCCTGGTGGCGCGCGGTGTATCCCTGGCGTTCGAGCCGCAGGGCAATGAAGTCTTCGCCATGCTGCCCGACGATCAGGTCACGGCGCTGCGCGCGGCGGGCGCGGTGTTCTATCCCTGGATGGGTGGCAGCCAGCGCTTCGTCTGTTCCTGGGCCACCGAGGACACAGAGATCGAGCGTTTCCTGAGCGTTCTGGACGCCTGACCCCCGCTTTTCCTGTCCGGACTGGACGGATGGGGCGACGCACGGCAAAGAGGGCCGGCTGGAATCTTCGGGAAGGGGTTTTTGTCCATCATGTCCAATCGCATCCGCGCGGCCATGCTCGCCGCTGTTTTCGCCACCACGACACTCTCTGCCTGTTCGACGGCCTATTATGGCGCGATGGAGCAGTTCGGATACCAGAAGCGGGATCTGCTGGTGTCGCGCGTGAACGAAGCATCGGACGCGCAGGCGGAGGCCAAGCAGGAATTCACCAATGCGCTGGCAGCGTTCCGCGATGTTGTGAATTTCGATGGCGGCGAACTCGAAGCCTCCTATGACTCCCTGAACCGGGCCTATGAACGGTCTGAAGCGAAGGCCGATCGGGTGCGTGACCGGATCAAGGACATGAAAGCCGTCTCCCGCGACCTGTTCGTGGAATGGCGCAAGGAGCTGGAAGAATATTCCGATCCCGGCCTGCGCCGCGCCTCGGCGGACCAGCTGGAAGCCACGCGAGAGCGCTATTCCGTACTGGTCGACAAGATGGACCGGGCGGCGGCTTCGATGGATCCGGTCCTGGCCGTGTTCAAGGATCGCGTCCTGTTCCTGAAGCACAATCTGAACGCCCGGGCGATTGCGGCGTTGGGGGATGAGACGCGCGACATTGAAACCGATGTGGCGGCCCTGATTGCAGAAATGGAGCGCTCGATTGCCGAGGCGGATGCCTTCATCGCGGAGATGCAGGCAGGAACCGTGTAACAAGCTGCACGTTTGACGCCAATCAAGGCGCTTTTCCGGGAACCGAATTTCAGAACACGCGTTTCTGTCACGTCTCTGGCAGGGGCAGATTTGCCGTGTTCTGCTCATTCCGGCTTAGCCCGGGATTCGGGATTGAGGGGACCATGAAGTCAATCCCGGGCTTCGTCTTTGGACGGGGCGAGCAGATCCCCACTGCCACATCCTCATCTTCGGACATGGCCATGCGAAACGCTTTTGACGGCGTGAAGCGCCACGGCGCAGCGCGGCGCTCTGCCAGGGTATCGCCAATCGCGACGATGTGGACATTTCCGTTCCTGTCAATTCCGGTCAGGAAAGATGCCCGCGCCCCTTTCACAGCGCACACATAAAGGCGCAGCATGACCAGCTGCAGCCAGATCCAGACGCGAAAGCGCTGGAGGTGTGGTGGCAATTGCGCAGGAGGGGCAAGCAGGCCAGTCATGCGGTCATGATACACCGGATTTCCAGGAGGGGGATAAAGTTCCCGTCCGGATCAATGCGCGCTGCAGGATGCGACCGGAATTCAGGGGGACAAGGCGTGTATGGACCGGTGGACGACACAATCGTCGCCTGTCGCCAGATGTTGCGCTATGGTGTCGGCCGTGGTGCCGGGGTGCGCCTTGAGGAGGAAATGAGATGACATTTGTCGATGGGTTTCTGGCGGCGGTGCCAGAGGCGAACAAGGCGGCCTATCTGGAACAGGCGAAGATGATGTCGGGCATGATGAAAGAGCTTGGCGCGCTGAGCGTGATGGAATGCTGGGGCGTCGATGTGCCGGAGGGCAAGAAGACGTCCATGCATCTGGCCGTCGCGCGCGAGGAGGGGGAGGGCATTGTCCTGTCCTTCGTGACCTGGCCCTCGAAAGAGTTGCGGGATGCGGCCTGGGCGAAGATGGAAGCAGACGAACGCATGCAGGGCATGTCCATGCCGTTTGATGGCTCGCGGCTGATTCATGGCGGGTTCGAGGCGATGCTGGAGGCTTAGGGGCCGCGGCGGTTTGAAATCGTATCGAGCGCCGTGTGGCGGCGCCGGGAGCAGCCTTCGCTTGCGCTTCGGGCCTTTTCTTCCTTCATTCGATCCTCGATCGAATGATGACGCGAAGCGTCATCGGGGTGTAGCCCTTGCTTACGCTGCGGGCCTGTTTCCCCTCAATTCGATCCTCGATCGAATTGTCGCGCTTTGCGCGACCGGGGAAAAAGACCAGACGGCCTGTAAGCCGGGTTCTGTTCGTCCCTGCCTTCGCAGGGATCTGGCAGCCATTCCTCTGGGATGCCTGTTGCCAGGCACCTCACGCGACACACCCGGGGCGCGGGCGGAAAACGGCCCATGCGCGCCCCCTATTCGGTCTTGCTCCGGGCGGGGTTTACCATGCCGGTCCTGTCGCCAGTCCCGCGGTGGGCTCTTACCCCACCCTTTCACCCTTACCGCGGCGTCCTTCGACAAGCTCAGGATGAGCCGCGGCGGTTTGCTTTCTGTGGCACTTTCCCTCGGCTCGCGCCGGGCGGCCATTAGCCGTCGCCCTGTTTCCCTGGAGCCCGGACTTTCCTCCAACAGGCCGTTACCAACCTGCCAGCGGCTGCCCGGCCGTCTGGTCAAGACGCGGTGTATAGGCGGAAATGCGGCCCGGCGCCAGTCGGGGAAGCTGCGCCGGGCCGACTGACTAGGCCTTGATAAAGGCCAGGAGGTCCGGATTGAGGGTGTCGGCGTTGACCGTCAGCATGCCATGGGACAGGCCGGGATAGACCTTGAGTGTGCCATTGGGCAGTAGTTCGACCGCCTTCAGGGCCGAGTTGGCAATGGGAACGATCTGGTCGTCATCGCCATGCAGGACGAGCGTTGGCACGGTCATCGCCTTGAGATCCTCGGTCTGGTCGGTCTCGGAAAAGGCCTTGATGCCGTCATAGTGCGCCTTGGCGCTGCCCGTCATGCCCTGGCGCCACCAATTCTGGATCACGCCCTCCTGCGGGGCTGTGCCGTCCCGGTTGAATCCATAGAAGGGACCGGAGGGCACATCTCGGAAGAATTGCGCGCGATTGGCGGCCAGCGCGGCCCGGAAGCCGTCAAACACTTCAAGAGGCAAGCCATCCGGATTGGCCGGGGTTTTCAGCATCAGGGGCGGTACGGCCGCCACGAGCACGGCTTTGGCTACGCGCCCACTGGGCAGGCCGTGTCGTGCGACATAGCGGGCCACTTCGCCGCCGCCGGTGGAGTGGCCGATATGGACGACATTGTTCAGGTCGAGATGCTCGACCACGGCAAAGGCGTCGCTGGCATAATGGTCCATGTCGTGGCCGCTGCTGACTTGATCCGACCGGCCGTGGCCCCGGCGATCATGCGCGACAACGCGGTAGCCCTTGTCGACGAAATAGAGCATCTGGGCGTCCCAATCGTCGGATGACAGGGGCCAACCATGATGGAACATGATCGGCTGGGCGTCGCGCGGGCCCCAGTCCTTGAAGAATATCCGTGTGCCGTCCTTGGCGATGGCGAAAGAGTCAGAGGTCATTGTGGGGTCTCCGGATGGGTGGGAAAGGGCTGCGGGCAGGGTCTGGCAGCCGGACGTCATGACGAGCGGCGACAGGAGGGTGGCGCCGGTGAGGGCCACGCTGCCCGACAGGGCGTCCCGGCGCGAAATTCCGGCAGGCGGATGTTTTGGACGGGTCATGTTCAGTCACCTCGCGGGAAAGTCTCGAGCCGGGCCAGAGTCTAGTTTGCAAAGGCATCCTGCTGTAGTCTGATGAAGTGATAGGCCGGCATATAGGAATCCGATACAATGCATCTGGGAGATGTTGCTGTCTTCGTTCTCGCGCATGACCGGGGCAGTCTGGCCTCGGCTGCGCGGCATCTCGGCGTTTCGCCTATGATTGCCTCTCGACGCCTGTCCTCTCTGGAAGAGGAACTGAATGTGCGGCTGATCCATCGGACGACGCGGGCTCTATCCCTCACGCCGGAAGGAGAGGCTTTTCTGCCTCACGCACAAGCGATGCTTGAGGGTGAGGCGCATGCCCGTGCTGCGGTCGCCCCAGCTTCGGTCACAGCCACGGGATTGCTGCGGGTGACCACGTCGGCCCCCTTCGGGCGCAAAGTCATTTCGCCCATGCTGCCGGGATTCCTGGAGGCGCATCCCGAGCTGCGTGTGGACCTGCTGTTGACCGACAGTCTGATCGATATTGTCGCGAACGGTCTGGACCTCGCGATCCGGATTGCGAACTTGCATGACAGTACGCTGGTGGCGCGCAGGCTGGCCGACAGTCCACGCATCCTGTGCGCCTCGCCGGACTACATCGCCCGAAAAGGCCGGGTGGGGACGATCGCGGACCTCGCCGGGCACGATTGTCTCGTCCTGACCGGTACGTCGTACTGGGACTTCGTCGGGCTGGAGGGCCGTTTCCGGCAGCGCGTATCGGGGCGGCTGACTTCAAACACGCTGGAGGCCCTTCATCAGGCCTGTCTTGACGGGATGGGCGTAGCAGTTCTGTCGGGTTGGAACATTCGCGATGATCTCGACGCAGGACGCCTGATAGCGATGGCGTGCGAAACAGCCCATCCCGTGCCGCTTGATATCTGGGCAGTCTATCCGACCAATCGCCTTGTTCCGCCCAAGGTACATTTGTTCATTGCAGCACTCAAACAGGCGCTTGCGCCGATCGCAGCCTGACACCCGCGCGCCAGTGATGCGTCAGTCGCCGGCGAAATCGGGGGTGCGTTTTTCGAGGAAGGCGCGGATGGCTTCGGCCTGGTCATGGGACTGGCTGGTCAGCAGGAACTGGTCGCGGTCCATATAGCTGGTCGCGTGGGCCAGTGGCTGGGCGGCTGTGTCGATGGCCTGTTTCGTCATGCGCAGCGCGATCGGGGGCAGGGCGGCATAATCGCGGGCAAGGTCTGTCGCGGTGCTGAGCGCTTTGCCGGGCGGCGTTATTTCGTCCACAAGGCCCCAGTCCAGCGCAGTCTGCGCGGTCAGCTTGCGGCCCAGCAGGATCAGCTGTTTCGCGCGCGACGGCCCCATCAAGGCAACAAGGCGCGGCACGGACCGCCAGCTCATATTCATGCCGAGCGGCACTTCCGGCAGGCGAAAATAGGCCGTATCCGCACAGATGCGATGGTCGCAGGCGGCGACAAGGGCAAGGCCACCGCCAATGCAGAAGCCTTCAATGGCGGCCACGGTCACCTGTTCAAGATCAGCCCAGGCCTGGCACATGTCCGGGCCGAGCTTCAGGGCGCTGCGTTGTTCCAGCAGGGTCATCTCGCCCCGGTCCTTGCGGTCAGGGTCTTTCAGGTCTGCGCCGGCGGAAAAGACGGCCGCGCCGGTCAGCACAATGGCAGAGCTCGTATCGTCATCGGCCAGCGCGCGGGCAACATCGCGAAGTTCGGTCATGCCCTGAACGGAGAGCGCGTTCAGCCCGTCGCCGCGATCATAAGTGACGGTGACGAGGCGGCCTGCGCGCTCCAGCGTGATGAAGTCGCTGAAGCGTTCTGTAATTGGTGAGTCCGGCATGTTCCCTCCCGTCCGGTGTCTAGTTGGAGGCAGGATCAGGCGGCGAGCGGCGTGAAGTCAACCATGCGTCAGGAGAGCAGCTGCCGGCCCATCATTTCTGACAACAGGGCATCGCGCTCTTTCTTGGAGAGATTGCTGAAATTCAGGGGGCGTTCGGCCCGGCCAGAAACGATGAGATCGGCCAGCCCGTGCGCCGTCGCCCAGGACGCCATGATGAGTTTCATCGCGCCCGGATCATCCGGCGGGTTCTCTCCGACAACGCTGCGCACACCGGATTGCAGTTTTTCGTAAGCGGCGATGGAGGCGTCTCCCAGATCCGGTACGGTGCGGTCAGGTTTCTCCGACGTGAACATCAATCGGAACAGGGCCGGGTTTTCCAGCGCGAAGTCGATATAGCCGAGGCCCGCCGCGATCTGCTGTGCATGCGCGTCGTTGCCTGCCTCAGCCTGGCGGCTCTCCTGCGCTTCGACCAGTCGCCGGAATCCGGAGGCGGCCAGGGCGGTGAGCAGGCCTTTCGCATCCTTGAAATGGTGCGCGGGCGCGCCGTGGCTGACGCCGGCCCGTTTGGCAACGGCCCGCAGGGAGAAGGATTCGATGCCATTCTCCGCCAACTCTGCCTCAGCAGCGCGCAAGAGCGCCATTTTCAGGTCGCCATGATGGTAGCGGTCTTTCGAGGCGCGGCGCGAAGCGGTCTTTGATGCGGTCATGTGCGTACCATAATTCATAACTTGACACTGTCTAGATATTTTGACTAAAGGAAAATCTAGACAGTGACAAGATAGATGGGTCTGTGATGTTGAAATGGATTGTTCGAATTGGTCTGGCGCTCTGCGCGATTGCTCTCGTGGGCATGGTGTCGACCTATGTCTTCATCGATCGCGAGCTGAACCGGATGTATGGGGCCTTTGTCAAAGTGGCCGAGCCGGACCTGCCGCCACCGGGGCCGGATGCCTATGCGCTGGTGGATGTGAACGTGCTGTCGCCGGAGGGGGATGCCTTCTTGCCGGGGCAGGCGGTCGTGGTGGATGCAGGCCTGATCCGGTCTGTCATGCCCGCAGACTCCGTGCCGGCGGGGCTGGAGACGGTCGACGGGCAGGAGCGCTATCTGATCCCCGGCCTGACGGATTCCCATATCCATCTCTGGCAAAGCGAGAATGACCTTCTGGTATATGTCGCCAATGGCGTGACACAGGTGCGCGACATGAACACGGTGCCCGTCAATCTGCGCTGGCGGGCGGAGATTGAAGACGGCCGGATAGGGCCGGACATCTTCGCTGTCGCGCCGCAATTTGCGACCTTCGGCCCAATGGAGGGCGCCTTTGTCGGCTGGACCCAGCGCAAAACCATCGTGCGTACGGACGACCAAGTGCACGACGCCGTGAAGGATTTCGCGGCCAAGGGATATGACGCGCTGAAGGCGAGCAGCTTTCTCGACAAGGCCGGCTATGAGGCGATGAGCGAGGCGACCCGCGCGCAGGGCATCAAACTGGTCGGGCATTTGCCGGTTGCCGTCGGTCTGCATGACCTCTGGGCGTCGAACCAGAGCGAAGTGGCGCATGTTGAAGAGTTCGTGAAGGCTCTGGACCGGGAATTTGGCGGATACGGGCCTGATGAGGCGGAGGCGTTCCTCGAATATGTCCGGGAGCGGAGCGACGAGGTGGCAGACCGCATGATCGAACATGGCATCTCCGTGACCTCCACGATGGAACTGATCGACAGTTTGCAGCGCCAGAAGCTGGACTTGCACACGGAGCTTGATGCCGCGGAGCTGGCGTACGAGAATCCCGGCATTGCCGAGGGCACGGTGATTACCTCGCGCGGGATGGGGTGGATGCCGGAGGTCAACATCTATCGCTGGCCTGACCAGTGGGATGATGATCGCAAGGCCCGCAGCCGGATCTATTGGCAGGCCTATGCCGAAGCGCAGCACATCCTGTTCGACACATTCCTTGAGGCGGGTGTGCCGATCATGGCGGGGACGGATGCCAATGTGCCGGTGCGTGTGCCGGGCTTTTCCTTGCATGAGGAATTCGTCGCACTGCAGGAGGCCGGGATGAGCCCGGCGCAAATCCTGGCGTCGGCCACGTCCGTGCCGTCTGACTATATGGGCACGAATGCCGGGCGTATCGAAGCCGGGCGAGAGGCAGATCTTGTTCTGCTGCGCGACAATCCCCTTGAGGACATTGCTGCGACGCAGGGCATCGACATGGTCGTGTTGGATGGCCGCCGTCTGGACCGCGCCGCGCTGGACGGGCTGCTGGAGTCGGTGAAAGCCGCCAATGATGCGAGCCGGAAGGTTTCGCTGGAGCAATTCTAGGGTCCCATCGCCCAACGTCAGGGCTGTGCAGAACAAGGGCGGCTGGTATAGCTGTCCCTATGTTCGATATTGAAAGTTACGACTCGATGATGGCAGCGCTGGACGCGCTGGCACCGGAATTGGCCGAGCGGGCCGCCGAGATGGAAGAGGTGCGCCGCCTGCCGGCAGACCTTGCGGAAAAGATGGCGCGGGCCGGGGCGTTCCGCATGATGACGCCAAAAACCTATGGCGGGCTGGAGCTGTCGGCGCGGGAATTCGTTGAGGGCGTGGAGCGGATCGCGCGGGCCAATGCGAGCGCGGGATGGTGTTCCATGATTGCCTGCACGACATCCATGAATGCGGCCTACATGGCGCCGGACATGGCGGCGGAGATCTATGCCTCGCCCATGACGATCACAGGCGGCGTGTTCGCGCCGATGGGCCGGGCCGAGGTGGAGGGCGATGGCTATCGCGTCACCGGCCGTTGGCAGTGGGGCTCCGGATCGGCCAATTGCAGCTGGCTGGCCGGGGGCTGCATGGTGTTCGAGAATGGTGAGATGAAGCGGCTGCCCTCCGGCGCGCCGGACCAGCGGATGATGGTCTTCCCGGCGAGCGATGCGACGCTGCACGATACCTGGCATGTCATGGGCCTGAAGGGGACGGGCAGCGGCGACCTGTCCGTAGACGGTATTTTTGTGCCGAAGGCGCGCTCAGTGTCCCTTATCACGGATACGCCGCACGAGACCGGGCCGCTTTATACGTTCCCGCCCTTTGGTTTGTTGTCGCTGGGCGTGTCTGCGGTGGCGATGGGCAATGCGCGAGCCAGCCTTGATGCGTTCAAGGCGCTGGCCGCCGGAAAGAAAAGCCAGGGCAGCAAGAAGACGCTGGCCGAGCGCCAGACCATTCAGGCCGCGTTTGCGGAGGCCGAAGCGAAATGGCGGGCCGCCCGCGCCTACATGATGGCGGAGCTGGACGAGACCTGGAGTGTGGCGCGTGACGTGAAGCCCGGCGAGGGCATTCCGGTAGAGCGGCGCGCGGCACTGCGCATGGCGTGTACGCACATGACGCGCACCGGCGCGGATATCTGCCGCGCGCTGTATGACCTTGGCGGCGGCGCGGCCCTGTTTGAAGCCTCTGACCTTCAGCGCCGGTTCCGGGACTCCCACGCCATGACGCAGCACATTGTGACTGCGCCTGCGACATGGGAGCTGACCGGCCGTTTGCTGCTGGACCTGCCGACCGAAGCCGGAATGGTGTGACGGCGCGCGCCCTCAGCCATTCGGGAAGATCAGCCGCTCTGCTTTTTCACGGATCAGGGCGATGAGGTCTTCATCCATATACTGATAATCGTCCGGAATATCGAGCACGTGCAGCCGCTTGTAGGCGACTTCCTGGCGGAAGTCTGCGCGCAGGCGGTTGGCATGTTTGTCTTCCATGACAAGGATCACGTCAGCCCAGCGGATATCGCCCACTGAAACCTGCCGACGGGCGGATTTCGCCGTGCCGGCAGACCGGGTGGCCACGCCGTCCACTCGCGCGAAAACGGCTTCGCCCGTAGGGCTGCGCCATTGGTTCTTCGAGCAGATGAAGAGCACGTTGACCGGTTCGATGTCTGCCATCAGTTTCTTCCATTCCTTTGGCGGCCAGATTTTCCCGAGCTGGCGCGCACGGTGCAGCTTGTTATGCCGCAGATACAGCAGTTTCCAGTTCTTTTCCTCAAAGCCACGATGGGTCGGCGCGCGCTTGCGGTCGCCATGCTTGCGAGCGGCCACGCGTCGCGCAGCCCGGTTTTCGGGGTGTGTCATTTGCTTGTCCTCGATTGTGCGGATCAGCAGCCGCGGCAATACGAGGAATAGGCGCGTCATAGCCCGGAACAGGGCATTTCGGCAAGATGGGGAGGCGAAATCACCCATGCAGGCTGGGAGCGGCCAGCGAATTGCCCCATATAGAAAGCGTCGCGAAGGAGGCCGCATGCTGAACTGGATCAAATCCCTGCCAGTGCCCGCGCCGATCCGGCATTGGGTGTTTGCGCCGCTCTGGTGCGCCATTGTCCGCCTGTCCAAGCCGGAAGTGCGGATCGTGACCGGGGGCATCAGCTTTTACGCGCTGTTCTCCATCTTTCCGATTGTCTATCTGACGCTGACCTTGCTGTTCGCGCTGTTGCCGGCGGATCTCAGCCGCCAGTTGGGCGATACGGTGGACCAGGTTCTGGTGTCGGCGGTTGCGCCGCTGAGCAAGGCTGATCTCGACGTGATCCATGAGTCCACGCCGCAGGGCGTCACCTTCCGGGCGTTGCTGGCAGTGATCGTCGTGTTCTACACGGCCAGCTCCGGGGCGAAGGCGGCCATCACCGGTATCCGCATGGTGGCGGGCAGTGAGCGACGGACACGGATTATCCGCTTTCAGGGCGTTTCGATCCTGATGACCGCTCTGCTCATCCTGTCCGTCTGGATCCTGGGCGCGTTGCAGCTGATCCTGTCCCTGATCACCGAGCGCGATGGTTACATTGCCTATGATGTGGCGCAGACGATTTCTGACATTGCCTCAACGCTGTGGCTGGGGAAGGGGCTCGCCTGTTTCGCGGTCTTCTACCTGATCATCGCCCTGTCCCTGCATGGGCGTATCTCCGGCAACCGGGCCAAGGCGATGGGCGCGGCGGCAGGCGCTCTGGCCTGGCTGATCGCGACCTGGGGGTATCACCTCTATCTGAAGTTCAGTTCGCTGGACACATTCTATGGCGCGCTGGCCTCGGTCATCCTCGGCTTTATCTGGCTGTCGGTTTCGGTGTCATCGCTCTTGTTCGGCGCGGCATTAGCGGTTGAGTGGGCTGCGCGCATGCAACGGGAAGAGGTGATTGCGGAGCCAGACGAGGAAGACCTCGATGCGCCAGCCGATCAGGCCGCAAACAGCGCGTGAATGACGCCGATGCGGCGCAGCGTGGTCAAATCCGCCTGACCGGTGACTTGCTCTGGCAGCCAGCGGCGCTGGAAGGCGGTGACCACGTTCTCGCAGGTCTCGCCATAGATGTCTGTCACGTCGAAACCATAGCCGATCTCTGACAGCATGGTCTGCAGACGCCAGACGCTGGAGCCGGACGCGCCGCGTTCGAGCCCCTTGCCGATGACCTCCTTCGTCGTGCCGTCGAAATCCGGCCAGAGGCCGATGCCGGCGCGGGCGAGGCGCTCCCACGGGAAGTGTTCGCCGGGATCCTGCTTGCGCAGGGGGGCGATGTCGGAATGGCCGAGGATGCGCGTGGCGGGGATGGCGTGGCGGCCCAGAATGTCGTGGACGAGATCCAGCGCGGCATGGATCTGCGGTCGGGGATAGGGCGGCAGGCTGCCATCCGGCGCGCGGAAATCATGCCCGCCATTGACGATCTCTATGCCGATGGAGCGGGAGTTCAGATCCTGCTGTCCCTGCCAGCTGGCGACGCCTGCATGCCAGGCGCGCTTGTCCTCTTCGACGAGCTGCGTGATGCGGCCATCTTCCCAGACCATGTAGTGCGCAGAGACTTCTGCCTTCGAATCGCACATGCGCTCCAGCGCGTCTTCCCCCGTCGCCATGCCGGTATAGTGCAGCACCAGCATGTCGAGCGGGTGCTTGCGCTCGTTGAAGTTCGGGCTGGCGACGTGTTCGATCTGCATCAGCTGCCTCCGGAGCCGAGCTTCTTGATAATGGCCGCGTCCGGCAGGGTCTTGTTCTGGCGGACTGCGATGACGAGCACACCGCTCAGCGAAATGACCGATCCGAGCACCAGCCGGGCGGAAATCGGCTCGTTCAGCAGGATGATGCCGAAGACCACACCCCAGATTGGCGTCATCAGGGTCAATGGGGTCAGGAGGGAAATGTCGTACTTCTTGATGAGGGAATAGAACCCGCCATGCCCGAAGATCGACACGCCGACCACAGCGAACAGCCAGGCAAGCCCGAATTGCCAGCCGCCGCGCATAACGGATTCCAGCTGACCAGTCTCCAGCAGGCCGGACGTGATGAAGAGCGGTGCAAAGCTGAACAGGCCAACCCAGGCCTGCAGGCGAAGCGCCTTGATCGGGGGGAGCCGCTTCATCAGGATTCCGCCCACCGAGCCCACAAAGGCCGCAACGACAATGTAGATGAGGCCGATCGAGATTGAGAAACTGGACGGATCAAAGGCGATCAGCACGACGCCCGCAAAGGACAGCATGATGCCGAGCCCCCTGCGCCAACCAATCTTTTCGCCAAGGAATGCCATGCTCATCAGGGTCGAGAAGGGCGCGCCGAGCTGTCCTGTGATGGACGCCGCGGACGCCTCTGCGCTCTGCAGGCCGATAAACAACAGGGAGAAATGTACCGCGCCAATGAACATGGCGATGAGGAACAGCATTTTCAGGTCTTCAGGCTTTGGCCTCAGGAACATGACCAGAAGCGCGGCGACGCCTGCAAAACGCGTGGCCGCAAAGAAGATGGGCGGCACGCCGACATCGGCGACGACCCAGCGTGTGAAGACGATATTTAGGCCCCAGACGAGGCAGACGGCAAAGAGAAGGACGAAATCGCGAAATGACATATTCTGGGCGTTAGCAGGATTTATCCGGACTGGGCAGGGGAAATAGAACTTTCCTTTGCGTCGTTTTCGACTGCTTCAAAAATGACCATGTTCAGCTTTCAGTCAGGTGGGGACTGCGAGGGAACGGAAGGCTGCGCGATGCGCTAAACAAACGTTAAGAAGCTGTTATAGTCATTGGCAGGTGGAAGGCGGGGCCGATCCGGACCTGTTATCAGGAGGTGTGGTTGAATGGGACTGATCTGGTGGATATTGCCAGCAATCGCGGCCGTGATTGGCCTGATGCTGCTGTTTGCGGGCTTCGGAAAACTGGCAAAACTGAAAGCGGGTTCCGGGGCGTTCCGGCTGACCTTCGGGGTCGCATTTCTGGCGCTGGCGGGCGTCGTGGCCTTTGCGGGCTTGAATCTGCAGACTTATCAGCGCCTGACCAAGGAACGCTATGCAGCGAACATCAAGTTCGAAGCCGTTGAAGGCGAAGAGAACGCCTATGTGCTGGACCTGACCTTCTCGGATGGCCGCAAGCTGCTGGAAGAGAATGGCGCCCAGCCGATCCTGCGTGGCAATGAATTCGAAATCGGCGCGCAGGTGATCAAGTTCAAACCCATGGCCAATATGCTTGGCTATGACTCGATCTACCGCCTCGACTTCATCGAAGGTCGCCTGTCGCGCCGGTTCACGCCGGAAGCGGTGACCGAGGCGACGACGAATGGAATCGCGCTGGCCGCCAATCCCGGCTTTGACGTGCACCGCATGGCGCAGGAGCAGGGAGGGCGGTTTGGCATTGATGCGCAATACGGCTCAGCCACCTATCAGCCGATGGGCGACGGGTTCGAGTATGTGGTGAACATCTCTCAGGACGCATTGATTGCGCGCCCCAGCGAAGCGACGAAGGTGTTGATCCAGAAACAGCGCTATCCGGGTTACAGCTCGACGCGGGAGTCTTCCCAGTGAACCCGTGGGACCGTTACGTTGTCCCGCACTTGGTCTCGTGCGCTTGCCAGACGAAGCCGATCATGAAGCAGCGTGAGAAGGTGGTGCCGCAGGCGAGCGGCCGCGTTCTGGAGATCGGGTCAGGGTCCGGCACGAATTTCGCGCTGTATGATGCCAGCAAGATTGACCATCTTTACGCGTTGGAGCCATCCGAAGTGATGCTGGACAAGGCGCGGCGAGCCGCTGGCAGCCTTGGCATTGGACACCATATTGACTTTCTACAGACCGGCGCGGAATCCATTCCGCTCGAAGACAATTCGATCGACACAGTCGTGATCACCTTTGTGCTCTGCACCATCCCGGATTGGGAAGCGGCGCTGAAGGAAGTCCGCCGTGTGCTGAAGCCCGGCGGGAAGATCCTGTTCTCTGAACACGGTCTCGCGCCAGATGAAGGCGTCGCGAAATGGCAGCGCCGGATCGAGCCGATCTGGAAGCCCCTGGCGGGCGGCTGCCATCTGACGCGCGATACTGAGGCCATGCTGGCGACGGCGGGGTTCCGACTGGACGAAGCTGAAACCATGTATCTGCCATCGACGCCCAAGATTGCTGGCTTTGTCAGCTGGGGCAGCGCCGTCGCGGTGTAGAACACGGGCGTGCGACAGCCTCCCTATCTGCCTTTCCTGGATGGTCCACCCGGCATTGCGCCGGGGCTGAAGCCAATCGCGCCGGAGGCCTGGTTGCTGCCGGATACAGAGGCCGGGTCATGGCTCACCGACAAACGCGCCCTGATGCGAGAGCAGCGCGATGCCGTGTTCGCGGCGCGCGATGCGGATGCGGAGATGGCAGAAGTGGCGGAGGCCGTGCTGGCCGTGGCGGGCCCTGCGCGCGGTGACTGGCCCACGGCGCTGGAGGCGGCGTCTTCAACCGTGTCAGATGATCTCTGCGTGATGATCCGCAGCGAAGACGGGCTGTGGCGATTGAGAGCCGCCAGCCTGTGCGCGCCGACCTATTGGCGCTTGTCTGAAAAGTTCGAGCAGCCGCTCGGCGGCCTGCACAGCCCGGTGCCCGGCGGCGATCCCGGACTGGCAAAGCGCATCTCCCGCATCTTTGACGGCCTGCGCCCGGATTTCATCCTTGAGCGGTGCAATTGGTCGGTCCAGCCAGGCAATGCGCGGTTCACGCCCAGCTCTGCGCCCCTGAAGGAAATGGCGGCGGAGATGGCCGAGGCGGATGCGCTGGACCAGCTTCATCTTCGGGTGGAGCGCCAGACGATCCGCAAGATGCCGGAGACAGGCGCGGTGCTGTTCACCATTCGCGTGGTGAATGATCCGCTGCGGGCCGCGCTGGCCACGCCGGGCCATATCGACGCCTTTGCCGATGCGTGGGCGCGGGTTGATCCTGGCATGTATCGCTACAAGGGCTGGCAGCTGTATGACCGGCTGATCGGCGCAGCACTGGACGCTGCCCGGAATCCCGTTAGTTCCTGATGTGACAGAAAAGACGAGGCAGGACCGATGAAATACTGGCTGTTCAAATCCGAACCCGACGCCTGGAGCTGGGACGAGCAAAAGGCCAAGGGCGATGAGGGCGAAGAGTGGAACGGCATCCGCAATTACCAGGCCCGCAATTTCATGCGCGACATGAAGATCGGCGACCGCGCTTTCTTCTATCATTCAAACAAGGGGCTGGAAGTGGTTGGCGTGGTGGAGATCTGCGCCGAAAGCGCGCCAGATTCCACGACCGATGACCCGCGCTGGGACTGCGTGCACGTCAAGGCGCTGGCCGACATGCCCAAGCCTGTGAAGCTGAAGGATGTGAAGGCCAATCCGAAGCTGGAAGATATGAGCCTTGTGACCTCGTTCCGCCTGTCGGTGCAGCCGGTGAAGGCGAATGAGTGGAAAGAGGTCTGCCGCATGGGCGGTCTGGACCCCAAGACGCTGAAGCCCGTTTGAGGCCGCTTGAAAAAAGCTCGAAAAAGCGTCTGGCGAAAAAAATGTTAGCGTGCAACAATACGCCTCGATAAGGGGGCGTATTGATCCATTTCGCCCCGTGAGAAACGTCACAGGGAGAACGGCATGGCTATGCGTCGACATGGAATACTCAATAAATTCAACTTATTAGGCGCTGCGGCCTCTGTCGCTTTGCTTGCGGGCTGCGCGACGGCCCCGGCCGAGCAAGCCCAGGCAGACCTCGTTGAAGCGCCGGTCGAGGCGACGCCACAGATTCCGCCCTATATGGACGCCTCCCTCAGCCCGGAAGCGCGGGCGAAAGACCTCGTCAGCCGCATGACGCTGGAGGAAAAAGCCAGCCAGATGTATGACAAGGCCGCTGCCATTCCGCGCCTTGGCATACATGAGTACAATTGGTGGAACGAGGCGCTGCACGGCGTCGCGCGCGCAGGCCACGCCACGGTTTTCCCACAGGCCATCGGCATGGCAGCCACCTGGGATGAAGACCTGATGCTGGATGTGGCCACGGTCATCTCTGATGAGGGCCGCGCCAAGCATCACTATTACGCCTCTGAGAATGTCTACGCCATGTATGGCGGCCTGACCTTCTGGTCTCCGAACATCAACATATTCCGCGATCCGCGCTGGGGCAGGGGGCAGGAGACCTATGGGGAAGATCCGTTCCTGACAGGCCGCATGGCCGTGAATTTCATCAGCGGCATTCAGGGCGATGACGAGAAATACCTGAAGGCGATCGCGACCGTGAAGCATTACGCTGTGCATTCCGGGCCGGAGCCGTCGCGCCACCGCGATGACTATCACGCATCTGATGCAGACCTTTGGGAAACCTATCTGCCGGCCTTCAAGATGGCGTTCGATGAGACCGATGTCGGCTCTGTCATGTGCGCGTACAATGCTGTCTGGGGCGCACCCGCCTGTGGCAGTGAACGCCTGATGGTCGACCTGTTGCGCGATGAACTGAAGTTTGACGGCTATGTCGTCTCTGATTGCGGCGCGATTGGTGACTTCTACTATGATGAGGAAAAGCATGCGGCGGGTGAAGCGCCGTATGCGGCACATGATTATGTGAACACGCGCGCCGAAGCGGCCGCGCTCGCCGTGAAGATGGGCACGGACCTCAATTGCGGTGATGGCGAAGGCAACAAGATGGACGCCCTGCCAGACGCCGTGGCGCAAGGCCTGATCGATGAAGCGACCATCGACCAGTCGGTTGAGCGGCTTTACACCGCCCTGTTCCGCCTTGGCATGTATGATGACCCTGCCGATGTGCACTGGGCGCAGACACCGCACGAGATCGTGGCCAGTGAGCCGCACATCAACTTGTCTGCAGATGCTGCGCGTCAGTCCCTCGTCCTGCTGAAGAATGATGGCATTCTGCCCCTGGCGGCGGATACGAAAGTTGCCGTGATTGGTCCGAATGCCGACAATTGGTGGACGCTGGTTGCCAATTATTATGGTCGCCCGACGCAGCCCGTCACGGCGCTGGAGGGCATCAAGGCAAAGATCGGCGAAGAGAATGTCACCTATGCGGTGGGATCTACGATCGCAGGCGACAACTACTCGGACTACAAGCCTGTGCCGGCATCAGTCCTCTTCCACGAAGATGCGGATGGCAATCTCGTGTCCGGCGTGAAGGCGGCCTATTACGACAACAAGGAGCTCGAAGGCGCACCGACGCTGGAGCAGGTCGAATCGAACATCGATTTCTACTGGGATCGTACGCCCAGCACGGGCGGTCTGAATGATGAGTTCAGCGCAACCTGGGAAGGTGTGATCGTTCCGGAGACGGATGGTGTCTATCGCTTCCAGCCCTCACGCTGGACCGAGGTGACCATCAATGGCGAAACCGTCGGCGAGATGGACAATGTCGAGATGCAGGCCGGCGAATCCTACGCTGTCCGCATGGTGCTGAAGTTCGACAGTGGCTGGCCGCGCGATCAGCTGGACAAGTATGCCTATCTCAACTGGACGGATGTTTCGCGCGATCTTGAAGCCGAAGCCCTGGCGGCAACCGAAGGCGCGGATGTGATCCTGTTCTTCGGCGGCATCGATGCCAATCTGGAAGGCGAGGAGATGGGCGTGGAGCTGGACGGCTTCCTTGGTGGTGACCGTACGCACATCAAGCTGCCGGAAAGCCAGGAAAAGCTGCTGAAGAAACTGCACGCCACGGGCAAGCCGGTCGTGATGGTGAACTTCTCGGGCTCCGCCATAGCGCTGAACTGGGAAGATGAGAACCTGCCGGCCATCGTGCAGGCCTTCTATCCGGGGGAGCAGGCTGGCAAGGCAATCGCCGAATTGCTCTGGGGCGATTTCTCGCCGTCTGGCCGTTTGCCGGTAACGTTCTACAAGTCAGTCGACGATTTGCCGGACTTCCTCGATTATTCGATGGCGAACCGGACCTACAAATACTTTGAGGGTGAGCCGCTTTACGCGTTCGGGCATGGCCTGTCCTACACCGACTTCACCTATGGTGGCTTGTCGGTGCCGGAGACGCATGATGCGTCTGAGCCGTTGACGCTCAGCGTAACGGTGACGAATTCCGGCGACATGGCGGGCAAGGAAGTGGTGCAGGCCTACATCCAGCATCAGGACCGCGCGCATGAGGGCGTACCGCGCATTGAACTGGTCGCCTTTGACGTGGTGGAGCTGGCACCGGGCGAGAGCGCGGAGATTCAGTTCGATCTCTCGCCAGACCGGATCGGCTATTACGACACCGACGGCAATCCGGTGACGCCAGAAGGCAGCACGGCAATTCTCTCAATTGGTGCCGGCCAGCCTGGCTTCGTGAGCGATGAAGATGCCCTGACAGCTGAAGTGACGTTCACATCCGCCGAATAGGCGACACCTGATTCAATTCGGAAAGGGCCTGCCATCACGGTGGGCCCTTTTGTCCAAATGGCCATGTTTGTGTGCAAGAAAGCCTGAAATGGAAAAGACGATCATGGAGCCAGACAGGGTGTCTGCCTCCACAATCGTCCCGCGTCCCACTTTGGCAATGCAGTATCGGTATGCCACCCAGCCTGGTGTCTTGATGGTGGTACCGATCCAGAAACTCAGTGCTTCTGAACCTCCACATTGGTGTTTTTACATACCACTGGTATGTTAGCTCGACAACCGCAAAGCTAATATGCCCAGATCAAGAACGAGAAATGCTCCCGAAACGCGCGCCGCCATCCTGGAAGCGGCCCGGCAGCGCTTTGCCTCGGAGGGATTCGACGCGAGCCTGTCCAGCATCGTCGCTGATGCTGGTATCACCAAAGGGGCGCTGTTCCACCATTTCGAGAACAAGCAGGCCCTGTATCTTGAAGTCTGGACCAATCTGCAGACCGACATGGCGAGGGATACGCAGAAAGCTGCGCTTGCCAACCGGTCTCCGGAGGATCCCTACCAGGCGATCCTCGCAGGGTGCCGTCGCTATCTGGAATGGACCACGCGGCCGGATTTCCAGCGCATTGTCCTGATTGAAGGGCGGGGTGTGCTCGGCATGACGGAGTGGATGTCGAATGAGAGAGATGTCGGACGAGAAGTCGTGCGTTCGGCGATCGGGTATCTCGTTCAGCGCGGGTTGATCGCCGACGACCGCGCTTCAACGCTTTCCGTTATTGTCCAGGGGGCATTGCACGGGGCAGGCCTGGCGCTTGCCCGCAACATAGACGGCGTTACCGTGGATTCGATTTGCTGCGCGCTGGATAGCATGCTGCGCCAGATGAAATAGTCTGCCGCTCACGATATCGGGATCGGTATGCCATCGGTCGCGGGATTGACGCGCCACCAGCCCGCAATCGCGTAGCGCAGGCGCTCGGTGCGCTGCACGGCGTGAGGGATTGTCTCTGAGAGCATCATTACGACCCCGCCGCCTTCCGGTACGAGCGTGGCGACATACGGCGCGTCTTCGCTTGCCCCTTCCGGCCAGACGAGCAGGGCGCCGCCATCGGCTGCGTCCCATGTGTCATTGAGATAGACAACCAGCGACACGATACGGTTTCGCGCGCCTTCAAAACTGTCGAGATGGCGATCATAGAAGCCGCCTTCCGGATAGACGGCAAAACAGGCCTCGAATTCGAACAGGCCCAGCATCAGATGGCGATTGAGCGCCTGTCGCCAGGTTTCGGCCCAGGCCGAGAAGGCGCGCTGCGCATCGCTTGAATCGTCCAGCCAGGTAATGCGGGTCTTGCGAATGGAGCGGTCGACCTGAAAGGCATCGTCGCGGCCAATACCGGCAGGCGCCAGCGCGGCCTCCGCATCCAGCGTCTCGATCTCTTCGCGCAGGGCCCGCAACAAGGTGTCCGGCAGCAGTCCGGGCTGCCATGACCAGCCTTTGTCGGCGAGGTCATCCACCACGCAGCCGATACGGTTGTCACCCGGGAGGGGAGGAGGGGCGATCATCGGTGGGTCAATTGTCGGGAGCGCGTTGGCCGGATCAGGCCTTGTGCGCCGCCATCAGGTCCGCAAAGCGCTGGAACAGGTAGAAGCTGTCCTGCGGGCCGGGGCTCGCCTCCGGGTGATGCTGCACGGAGATGATCGGGCGGTCTTTCACGGCGAGGCCGGAATTCGTGCCGTCGAACAGCGAGCGATGGCTTTCTTCCACGCCTGCCGGAAGCGTCGACGGATCAACTGTAAAGCCGTGATTCATGGACACGATCTCGACCTTGCCGGTCGCCAGGTCTTTTACCGGGTGGTTCGCGCCATGATGGCCTTGCGCCATTTTCATGGTCTTCGCGCCCAGCGACAGGGCCAGCAATTGGTGGCCGAGGCAGATGCCGAGGATCGGCAGGCCCTTGTCGATGACGGCGCGGATCATGTCGCCGGAACGCGCGATGGTGGCCGCCGGATCGCCGGGGCCGTTCGAGAAGACCACGCCATCAGGGTTCAGGGCGAAGATCTCTTCGGCGGTGGCATCGCCATTCACGACGCTGGTGCGGATGCCGACCTGGGCGAGGTTGCGCAGGATGTTCTTCTTCACGCCGAAATCCACGACCACGACGTGATGGTCGGCGTTTTCCATGTCGCTGAAACCGCCGGCTACTTGCCAGAGGCGCTGAGCGTTTTCAAAAGGTGTGTCGGTGTCGACATCGGCCGCCAGATCGGCTGTCTCCAGCCCTTGCCAGCCGCGCGCGGCTTCAACCAGAGCATCAAGATCGATATTGCCGTCTGGCTTGTTGCAGATCGCTGCCTTCTGCATGCCTTGCTCGCGTACGAGGCGAGTGATGGCGCGCGTGTCGACGCCGGACAGGGCCACGATGTTGCGGCGGGCCAGCCAGTCGCCAAATTCCTCGCCGGAACGCCAATTGGAAGCCGGTGTGATGGGTTCGCGGAAGATCGTGCCGCAAGCGCCATTTGCGCCCGGCGCCGAGGATTCCTCATGATCGTCAGGGTTTGAGCCCACATTGCCGATGTGCGGGAAGGTGAACAGCACGATCTGGGAGGAGTAGGAGGGGTCTGTCAGGATCTCCTGATAGCCTGTGATCGCGGTGTTGAAGCAGAGTTCACCCACATGAACACCTTCGGCGCCTGCGCCTGTCCCCAGGAAAATAGTGCCATCAGACAAGGCGATGGCTCCCGTGGCGGTTGTGCTGGCTTGCTTTTTGCTCTGTTCGGACATATTTGGCTTGCCTTCCGGGATCATTGTCAGACGGTTAATACCTTCTGACGACATATTTTCCGGGTAATGGGACTGAGTCCCCGCAACGTCAAGCATAGTAAGACGTTGTTGGTGTGAAAGGCGTATTTCGAATGGGCCACGAAGACAAATCTGACATGATGACCTTGAAGGCTCGTGTTGCGCAGGCGCTGAATGCGGAACGTGAGAAAGACGAAGGGTGCACGACCCGTTTGTCCACGCTTCGTCTCATCGACGCCGCCATTCGGGACAGGGATGTCTGCGCGCGTGGGCGCGGCGACACCGAGGGCTGCCCGGACGCCGATGTGCGCAACGTGCTGGAAACCATGATTGCCCAGCGTGAAACAGCCGCGCGCGAGCATGATGAAGCCTGTCGTATTGAAGATGCGATGCGCGAGCGCGAAGAAATCGAGATCATCCGGAAATTCCTGCCGGAGCCATTGTGCACCAAGGCGCTGGAAGCCGCCGTGGAAGAAGTGGTCGAGGATCTTGGCGCGACCAAGCTGAAGGACATTGGCCGCTGCATGTCTGCGCTGAAAGAGCGTTATCCCGGCAAGATCGAATCCGGCCCCGCCGGAAAGGTGATGCGCAAGGCGCTCACGGCAAACAAGGAAGCGGCGAAATAAGCCGTACAGAGCTGGTTAATTCTGCGAAAGGTTGGAACTAAGGCCGGGAGCGGTCCGTTTGTTGTGTGTTGATAGACAACGAAAGGACTTTGAAATGAAACGGCTTTTTCTGACTACGAGTGCTGCTGCCCTGATGCTGGGTGCTGCAGCGTGTTCCGGTGCTGAAACCCACACGAAAACCGCTGACAATGACTCGGCTGTGATGACCGAAACAGCGGCTTATGATGCTGAATATGCGAGCGGCGACGCAACCGAGGACGATTTCGATGTCGATACGCGGGTCGCTATGGGCGATGCAGACCAGGCTGAGATCGAGCGTGACGATTACGTGCTCGCCTCCGACGAATTCCTGACATCTGAACTGATCGGTGAAGATGTCACCGATGCCAATGGCGAGGAAGTTGGCGAAGTTGAAGACGTGCTTCTGGCGTCAGGCAACATGCAGCCAATGCTGGTCATCCGCGATGGATTTGCCGGCGATCTCCACACGGTTTCCTTCGATCAGGCCGAGATCTGGTTTGACGAGGAAGGCGAGCCTGAAGCCCGCATGGACCTGACGGAGGACATGCTGGACGATCTGCAGGAGTTCGAACAGGAAGGTCTGAACGATTATCGCCTCGCCTCCGAGCTGACCGGTACGAATGTCCGCCTCGGCTTCAATGACAAGGATGTTCGCGTGACGGACATGATCATGAAGACGGATGGTACGGCCAAGTACGCCGTGGTTTCGAACGGCATCGTCGATGCTGTCACGGATGAGCGCTTCCTGATCAACCCGGCGAAGATCGTCGTGTCGCAAGGCGACAGCGATGGTGAAATGATGATCGACCTGTCTGAGGAAGAATTTACCAACGCGATGAGCTTTACCGCTGACATCGACTAATTGATCTGACATTTGATCAAAGAAGGGGGCCCTGCTGGCGCGGGGCCCTTTTTCTGTTTTTCCACCGACACATCTGGGCGACAGCGTTTCCCCGCCGCGCCAATGAAGGTAAACTGCCGAACTATGAGTTCAACTGTCCGCATCCCTGATGGTTTTGTTGATGAGCTGAAGGCCCGTATCCGGCCTTCGGACGTGATCGGCCGCAAGGTGAAGCTGACAAAAAAGGGCAAGGAATGGGTCGGCCTGTCGCCATTCACCGCGGAGAAGACGCCAAGCTTTTACGTCAACGACCAGAAGCGCATCTTCAAATGCTTCTCGTCCGGCATGGGCGGCGACGTTATCAGCTTCGTGATGGAAACCGAGCGCCTGTCCTTCATGGAGGCGGTCGAGAAGCTGGCCGAGGAAGCCGGCATGGAACTGCCCAGGGCAGATCCGCGCGCTGCCGAAGCCTATGATCATCGCAAGCGCCTGCAGGAGGTCTGCGAGGCGGCGGCGGCCTATTTCGAAGAGAGGCTGCAATCCTCTGAAGGTGCCGGCGCGCGGGAATATCTTGAAGGGCGCGGGTTGAAGCCTGCCGCCTGGAAGCGTCACCGGCTGGGCTATGCGCCGGATGATTGGCGCAAGACAAGCGCACACTTGAAGGCCGAAGGCTTCACACAGGCCGAGATTCTTGAAGCGGGCCTGACCAAGGAAAGTGATCGCGGCGGCGAGCCCTATGACGCATTCCGGGGGCGCCTGATGTTCCCCATTCCGGATAGCCGGGGCGGGATCATCGCCTTTGGTGGCCGTGCGCTGACGCCGGATGCGAAGCCGAAATACCTGAATTCTGGCGATACGCCGCTATTCCACAAATCCCGCGTGCTCTACCGCTACAAGTCGGCCCGTGAAGCACTGGGGCATGGCGAGGGCGGCGGCCTGATTGTCTGCGAAGGTTATATGGACGCCATCGCACTGACCGAAGCCGGTTTCGGACAGGCCGTTGCCCCGCTCGGCACGGCGCTGACCGAGGAGCAGATCAGCCTGCTGTGGCGCGCTGGCCCGGAGCCCGTCCTGTGTTTTGATGGCGACCGGGCAGGGCTTGGCGCAGCCTATCGCGCGGTGGACCGGGCGCTGCCGCATGTCGAGCCGGGGCGGTCATTGTTTTTCGTGCTGCTGCCGGATGGCATGGATCCGGACGACCTGATCCGTGAACGCGGGCCCGTGGCGATGGGCGAAGCGCTGGAAGCGCGCATTCCATTGTCAGAACTGCTCTGGCTGCGCGAGCGCGATGCGGAGCCGCTGGACACGCCGGAGCGTCAGGCGGGACTGGAGGCGCGCCTGATGCAGGCGGCGGCACAGATCAAGCATCCTGGCGTGAAGGCGGCCTATGAGCGCGATCTGAAATCGCGGATGCGAGACCATTTCTGGCAGCTCCGCCAAGCCAAGCGGCAGAATGGATTTACCAAGGGCAAGCCCGGTGGCCGGGGGCAGGGCGGCGCGCCGGCCTTTGGATCGCAGCCTGGCATTCAGGCAAATAAGGGCGGCCGCCAAAACCCCGGCGTGCTTCTGCTGATGCAGGCGGTGATGAGCCCTGCCATCCTGTCGGGCATGGAGGAGATCCTGATTGCAGCCGATTTCCGCAATCCGATGTCGAACCGGCTGCGCGACGTGATTGTCGACTTCCTGATCGAGGATGAGGAGCTCAGCCTGCAGGCCGTGTGTGACCTGCTGGTGCGCGAGGGGCATGAGCATGAGCTGTCGCAGATCGACATGACCCGCATTTCTCGCATTCGGACAGACGAGCCAGCCTACAAGTCCTGGAAGGCTGCCATCGAGGTCTTCATTCCCGTCGACACGGCCCCATCTGCGGACGACGAGGTGCGCCGCCTGAAACTGAAGCGGCGACTGGTGGCAGAGCGGCGCAAGGCGCATGAGGAGCGGGTTCTGGTGGACCAGCAGGAAAAGGCGATGGGCAAGGCCAATATCGGCGATTTCTGGAAACAGTTCGAAGAGAAAAACCCCTGGTTCAAGCAGGATGGGTCCAACGAGTAGGCAATCCGGACCGAAACGCAGGAAAACCTATTGACCGCAACGCATTCCGTGCCCATTTATCGTAACTTGGGAACATGCGCGCTGCCAAATTGCTCAACGACGATCCAAAGACGCCTCTGAACGCGGTCAAAGAACCCGAGGCAAAGGACTGGCCCAAGGCCACCGAGCACCACATGGTAGACGGACGTTCACACGCGGCTGGTTCTGACCGTGGCATGAAAGATGCTGCGTGCGATGGATCGACCCTGTTGTCACCGGTATGGCACAGGCGTCTCAGGCCCGTTGAGAACCGAACGGCCCCACGGGGCCGCATGAACAAGGCAGCAGGATCAGTCAGCGAAAGCTAACAGGGCAGGCAATATTTCGGGAGGGTTCCGGCAGGCGCAGCCGGTTCCTCACAGGAGAGAATTGAATGGCAACAGCCACCAAGAAAAAGAACGTCTCAGGTGACGGCGACCGTGAAGACGACAAGGACAATGAAAACGGCCTGGTCGACTTCAGTGCGACAGACGTCAAGAAGGTCCTGAAACGCGCTCAGAAGCGCGGCTTCATCACGCATGATGAAATCAATGCCCTTCTCCCCAATGACGAGATGACCTCGGACCAGATCGAGGACGTGATGTCCCAGATTTCCGAAATGGGCATCGCCGTGGTCGAGAACGAGGAAGAGGCCGAAGCCGAGGGCAAGGCGCTCACCAAGATCGAAGACAAGAAGGTCGTGGCCAAGAAAGGCAACGCCCGCGGTTCTGACCGGACCGATGACCCGGTGCGCATGTATCTGCGCGAGATGGGCGCGGTGGAACTGCTGTCTCGCGAAGGCGAGATCGCCATTGCCAAGCGCATCGAGGCTGGCCGTGACGCGATGATCCGCGGCTTGTGCGAAAGCCCGCTGACCTTCGAAGCCATGATGGTGTGGCGCGACGAGCTCGTGAATGAACGGATTCTGCTGCGTGACCTGATTGACCTTGAGGCGACCTATGGCGCGGAAAACCCGCCGCCTGAGCCCAAGCCCAAGGAAGAGGAAGACGAGGCCGACGAGGCGAAAGCCGACGGCGAAGAATCTTCAGACGATGATGACGATGAGGACGAGGATGATGCTGCGGCAATGTCCATGTCTGCCATGGAAGCCGAACTGCGCGACGGTGTGCTCGCCAAGCTGGACGAGATCGCCGACGATTTTGCGAAGTACCGCAAGCTGCAGGACAAGCTCGTCAACCGCCGCCTCGAAGGCAAGGACCTGACGCCGAAGGCTCAGGAAGAGTATGACGAGCTTTCCAACTCCATTGTCGAAAACCTGAAAACGATCCACATCAACAATGCCCGGATCGAGGCGCTGGTCGAACAGCTCTATGCCATCAACAAGAAGCTGATGGGCATGGAAGGCAAGTTGATGCGCATGGGCGATGCCTATGGCGTGCCGCGCAAGGAATTCCTCCAGAACTATTTCGGCCGCGAGCTTGAGCCGGATTGGCTGGATCAGGTCAAAGGCCTGTCGGCCAAGTGGAAACGCTTCGCCGAGGGCAAGGAAGCCGAGATCACCGAGAGCCGGGAAAATATCTCCGAGATTGCTCAGGAAATCGGCATCCCGATCGATGATTTCCGCCGCATCGTCCAGACGGTGCAGAAGGGCGAACGCGAAGCGCGCATCGCCAAGAAGGAAATGGTCGAGGCTAACCTCCGCCTCGTGATTTCCATCGCGAAGAAATACACCAATCGCGGCCTGCAATTCCTCGACCTGATTCAGGAAGGCAATATCGGCCTGATGAAGGCGGTGGATAAGTTCGAATATCGCCGCGGTTACAAATTCTCGACCTACGCAACCTGGTGGATCCGTCAGGCGATCACCCGGTCCATTGCGGACCAGGCGCGCACGATCCGTATCCCGGTGCACATGATAGAGACGATCAACAAGATCATCCGCACCCAGCGCCAGATGCTGCACGAGATCGGCCGCGAGCCGACCCCGGAGGAACTGGCCGAGAAGCTGGGCCTGCCGCTGGAGAAGATCCGCAAGGTCCTGAAGATCGCGAAAGAGCCGATCTCTCTGGAGACGCCAATTGGCGATGACGAGGACTCAAACCTCGGCGACTTCATCGAAGACAAGATGGCGCTTCTGCCTGTCGACGCCGCGATCCAGTCAAACCTTCGCGAAACGACGACGCGCGTGCTCGCCTCGCTCACCCCGCGTGAGGAACGCGTGCTGCGCATGCGCTTCGGTATTGGTATGAATACGGATCACACGCTGGAAGAAGTCGGTCAGCAATTCAGTGTGACCCGCGAACGTATTCGCCAGATTGAGGCGAAAGCGCTCCGCAAACTGAAGCATCCGAGCCGCAGCCGCAAACTGCGGAGTTTCCTGGATACGTGAGGCGCGCGCGCCGATCCAAGTTTGAAAAAGGCGGCCCGTCGAGGCCGCCTTTTTTGTGCTTTGTAAGGTGACTAAGCCCGCAGCGCCTGATCCAGATCTGCGATCAGATCGTCGGCGTCTTCGATGCCAATGGAGAGGCGGACCGTGTCAGGGGCGGCGCCCGCGGCGATCTGCTGGGCCTGTGTCAGCTGGCGGTGCGTGGTCGAGGCCGGGTGGATGACCAGGCTGCGCGCGTCGCCAAGGTTCGCCACATGGCTGAACAGCTGAAGATTGCCGACAAATTTCGTGCAGCCCTCATAACCGTCCTTCAGCTGGACGGTGAACAGGGCCCCTGCGCCTTTCGGGCAGATCTTCGGAACACGGTCCTTGTAGGGTGAGGAATCCAGGCCGGCATAGGTGACGCCTGCCACAGCGTCATGGCCTTCCAGCCAGGCGGCAATCTTCTTCGCATTTGCGACATGCTTTTCCATCCGCATGGAGAGCGTTTCGATGCCCATCAGCGTGTAGTGCGCGGCTTGCGGGTTCAGCGTCATGCCAAGGTCGCGCAGGCCGATGGCGATGCCGTGGAAGGTGAAGGCCGCCGGGCCGAACGTCTCGTGGAAATTCAGGCCGTGATAGGCCGGCTCGGGCTGGGAGAGGGACGGGAACTTGTCAGAGGCCGACCAGTCGAATTTACCGGAATCGACAATTGCCCCGCCGGTCACCGTGCCGTTGCCGGTCATGTATTTCGTCAGCGAGTGAACAACCAGCGTCGCGCCATGTTCGATTGGGCGGCAGAGATAGGGCGTCGCCGTCGTGTTGTCGACAATCAGGGGGATGCCTGCGCCGTCGGCGATTTCGGCAATCGCGTCCAGATCAGTGATGTAGCCACCGGGATTGGCGATGGTCTCACAGAAGATCGCCCGCGTATCGTCATTGATCGCGGCCTTCACGGCGTCGAGATCGTCAAAGTCCACAAAGGTGGCCGACCAGCCGAAGCGTTTGAAGGTCTGGCTGAACTGGGTGATCGTGCCGCCATAGAGGCGCGTGGAGGCGACAATGTTGCGGCCCGGCGCCATCAACGGGAACAGCGCCATGATCTGGGCCGCGTGGCCAGAGGAGCAGCAGACTGCGCCCGCGCCGCCTTCGAGCGCGGCGATCCGGTCGCCCAGCGCGCCAACGGTCGGGTTGGTCAGACGGGAATAGATATAGCCAACTTCCTGAAGGCCGAAGAGCGCAGCGGCATGGTCCGCGTCGCGGAACACATAGGCGGTCGTCTGGTAGATCGGCACTTGACGGGCACCGGTGGCCGGATCCGGGTTTGCACCGGCGTGAATTTGCTGGGTGTCAAACCCCATTGGCTTGCCGTCGGTCATCGCGGCGTCTCCCTTCCTGTCTCGGCCCTCCGCCGAAACGGGTGGGCTCAGTTGAACGTGTCACACTGGCGTGGATCGCCGGTCTGATAGCCGCGGCTCAGCCACTCCATGCGCTGTTCGGCAGAGCCGTGAGTGAAGGCTTCCGGGGTGACGCGACCCTGGGAGCGCTTCTGCAGCATGTCGTCGCCAATGGCATTGGCCGTTTTCAAACCTTCTTCCATGTCGCCGCGCTCAAGTGCAACCTTTCCGTTCGATGCCGTTGCGGCATGAGCGGCCCAGACACCGGCATAGCAGTCGGCCTGCAGCTCCAGAGCAACGGAATATTTGTTGGCTTCGGCTTTGCTGCTGGCGCGCTGTTGCGCCTGACGGACCTGCTGTGATGCGCCGGTGAGGGTTTGCACGTGGTGGCCGAATTCATGGGCGATGACATAGGCACGGGCGAAGTCAGCGCCGGATGCACCAAGCTGGGTTTCCATCTGCTGCCAGAAGGACAGGTCCAGATAGATGGTCTGGTCAGCGGGGCAGTAGAAGGGGCCCATCGCGGCCTGACCATAGCCGCAGCCCGTGCTGGTGCCCTGGGAATAGACCACGACATTTGGCTTCTTGTAGCCATCATAGAGGCCAGCCCAGACATCGTTCACATTGGTGCCGACAACATCCACGAACTGGCCGGCCTCATCTTCCGGTGTGCCAACATCGCCGGTTTGCTGCTGGTTGGACATGCCGCTTCCGGCTTCGAGGAGAGGCTGCGGGTCAATTCCGAGGAAATAGGACACGACCAGCGCGATGAGCACGAAACCGATGCCGCCACCGGCCAGCTTGCCGCCGCTCATGCCTCGCCTGTCTTCGACGTTGCCGCCCCTGCGTCCACCTTTCCAGCGCATGTCCCACCTCCGTCATGCCGATTGATTTAAGCTCATCCTGAAATACAGGCTCGTGCCAGTACCGTCACCCCGCAATGGCAGGCTGTGATTGCCGGGTGCCGGGCAAGCCTGTAAGCGAAGCGTATGCAGACCCAACTCACAATACAGAGCCGGGGTTCCGGTCTTTACGAATTCACACGCGATGCGGCCGAGTTTTTGGCAGGGGCGGGCGACGGCTTGCTGACCCTGTTCTGCCAGCACACATCGTGCTCGCTTGTCATTCAGGAAAACGCAGATCCCGATGTGCAGCGTGATTTGCAGGCATTCTTCCGGCGGCTCGTGCCGCATGCGAATGATCCGTCGATGAGTTACCTTGTGCACCGCACCGAGGGGCCGGACGACATGCCCGCCCATATCAAGGCAGCCCTGACACAAACGTCGCTCTCGATTCCGGTGACGCGCGGACACATGGCCCTTGGCACCTGGCAGGGGATTTACCTGTTCGAACACAGGGACGCGCCGCATAAACGGCGTGTGGTGGCGCACTTCCTGTCCTCACGCGGCTGATCCGCCCAGCGAGAACGCTTGTTTCAAATGATCATCGAACCGTTCGAAATCGGCTTCGATGTTGGGTGCCTTTGACACGTCGTGCGCAGCAAAGCTTGGACGGGCTTGCATCCCGAAAAAGCGGAAATTCAAATGGATTGGCCAGAGCAGGTCTTCGACTGACCGACCTTCGAAGAAGACCTGTTCAGGATTACTGAAGGCAGACCCGGGCGCATTCAGGGTCAGTGACAGCATGTAGCGTGTCTCGGTCATCCGTCCGCCACTGCCATACTGACGGGAGGGGTCTTTTCGGCTTCGTCCGTCGCCCTTCGACAGGCGTCCGTCCATGCCGGCCGTGTACACTTCATCAAGATAGCGCTTCAGGGGCCAGGGAAGGCCCATGGAATTCAAGGGAAACTGGAACAGGATGGCATCGGCCCAAAGCTGGTTTCGGACTTCTTCTTCCGTGTCCCATCCATCAGCAACACGCCTGGACCGAACAAGCCAGCCTGAGTCCTCGAACAGCCTTTTCGCGCGCTCGACAAATGCCGCGTTGAGTGATCCGGAAGACGTTGGAAAGGGCTGGTGCCCATTGATGATCAGGACGTGGTGCATGAAGAGGTTCTGGCATTCCGGAAGACGGGTCTCAACTTCACGGCCTTGTCAGTATCGCTAAGCGAGGTCCTATTCCTCGAATGTAATGCCGTCTGCGTCCGCGCCCAGGTCTTTCAGCGTGCTCTTGGTGTCGTCGATCATCTTGTCAGGGCCGCAGACATAGAATTGCTGGTCAAAGTCTCGGACATGGTGCTGCAGGAAGCCCTTGTCGATCTTCCCGCGATCAAGCGGCGAGCCGTCCTGGTCCGTGACTGTCCAGATGCAGTCGAGCCCTTCCATCGCCTCGAATTCTTCACGCAGGATAATGTCCTTCTCGGTCTTGTGAGAGGCGATCAGGGTGTGCCCGTTCAGTTTTCCGTCGGCGGCGAGCTTTCGCAAGATGGCGATAAAGGGTGTGACGCCCGCGCCACCTGCAATGAAGACACCGGGGCCCTTGTAAGTGATCGTGCCCCACGCTTCGTCCAGCAGGAGGGCGTCTCCTGCTTGCATCGACCATAGCTCGTGCGTGACACCGTCATGATCGTGATAGGATTTGATGGTGAATTCGAGCGTGTCTGCATCGGGCAGGGCGGTGAATGTGAAGGGGCGCGTTTCGTCCCGCCAGCCATCCTTGTCCAAGGCAATTTCGGTTGCCTGACCGGGCTCGAACTCAAATCCGTCGGGTTTCTCAACACGGTAGCGACGCACATCGTGCGTGACGGGTTCGGTGTGCAGAATTTTGACGGATGTTGGCATGAGGCGCTCCTGAAGGGATATTCGCCTCTATTGACGTGGCCCGGGCCGATTTGTTCCGGTTCAGCCGCCGAGCGCGTGCCAGCGGATCATCGCTTCGCAGGTGTTTTCGCCCTGGAAGGCTGCCTTTGCGCTGCCATTGAATTGGTCTGAGACGGATGCGGCCCACACAGCAGCGGCCGCGTCATAGGACGTGAAACCGATTTCGGACAGGCCGCGCTCAATCCGGTTGCAGATCAATCCGGCAACATCAGGGTCTGCCGTATCATTCAGATAGGAGATGCGGTCAGCGAGATCGAGCCGGGAGAAAATGTAATCATACACCGTCAGATCCTCTCCCACATCAAAGGCGAGAATGTCGCCTGACGTCACGCCAGTATAATCCGGATACCCGGCATCGGACACGCCAGCTGTAAAGATCGACGGGATGGGCTGGTCGAGATAGACGGCCCATTGGCCGATGGCGCCCTTCTTGCGCGTATCCTTGATATCGTTCGCATCTGGCATCTGGGCGGACACGACAAGGATGGGTTTGTCCGTCCACGACTTTACGGAGAAGGCGCTGACGGATTGCTCGGTAATGGATTGGCCGAACAATGTGCTGGTGGAGGTGTTCAGGAAGGTCGAGGCCTCCTGCATCAGTGGCGCGTTGAAATAGGTCACCAGCGTGGATGTCGGTGCGATCAGGTTCGCGGCCGTCGTCAATGCGCCCATGACATTGGCACTGGCAGACGATTCCTTCTCGTCCGACAGTTGGAGACGAAAGCGGGCTTCAATCGTCGTGTTCGGACCAACCTTGAAATAGGGGGTTGCATAGACCGAGAGGCTTTCATTCGTTGTCCAACTTTCCCCCTCGCGATTGTTGGAAGAGAATGTGGACGAGAAGAGCGCATTGGTTGCGGTGATATCCGGCTTCGCCACGTCAAACTCAGCGATCAGTGTGCGGGTGATACTGCGCGAGGACATCATGCGGGAAATCCAGTTGCGGCTTTCCTTGTCGTAATTGCGGCTTTCGGTTTCCTGGCTGCGCACGCCGGATGTCACACCATCCATGTCGTAGGCGTCCGGTTTCAGCGTCACGATCTGTATTCGAGTGTACCTGTCCTGCAGCATGTCCCCGAACTCGGAATAGACGGCCGCCTCATCAATCGCGACGTCGATATAGGGCAGGTAGTCCTTGGCCGGTACAGCGCCGCTGCTTGCGCGACCGGTATGCCGATTAACGGTCGGGGTCGGGTCGCCGAGGAAATCATTGTCATTCGGGTTCGGGATTCCGCGAACGGGTCCGGACGGGCTGGTGGGCGAGGTCGATGGCGGCGAAGAGGAGCCGGACGTCGGACTGGAGGCGCACCCGGCCACGATGAGCGATGCGGCCAGGACTGCTGCTGACGTCTGTTTCATGGTGTTGGTCCCCTTAAAAGCTCTCCCCGGCCTTACCGATAGTTAACAGAGGGTTTCGTGGAAGGCGAGCGGTTTACAGGTAAAATCCAGCGATAGGGGAATGTGAGCGGGCACATGATTGACCTCGCGCAAAGGTGAAGCCTGTAGCGGCCAATCCGTCTTTACTCATATTTGCTGCAATGCAATAAGCGCCCTTGCGCGAGGGGGCAGGCCCACCTATATGCTCAATATGAGCAAAAACAGCGCTCATCATAATTCCGGAGGGTACGTCCTTGCTGCTCAATATGCTGAAAGCCAAGCTTCATTCTGCAACCGTTACGCAGTGTGACCTTCACTATGAAGGTTCGGTCTCGATCGACCAGGATCTGCTGGATGCATCCGGCATTCTGCCGAATGAGCGTGTGGATATCTGGAACGTGACCAATGGCGCCCGCATTCAGACCTACGCACTCGAAGCGCCGCGCGGCTCCAAGACGATTGGTGTGAACGGCGCAGCGGCCCGTCATTTCGCTGTGGGCGACAAGGTCATCATCGCGGCATTTGCCGGCGTTGATGCTGACAAGGCCCGCCAGCATGCGCCGAATGTCGTGCTGCTGGACGACCATAATGTGATCAAGCGCCCATCCTGATCCAAGCCGGACAGGCTGACGGATCAGTTTTTAACGACATCCGCGATAATCTCGAATGAGCGCAGGCGCTTGTCGACATCATACATGTCCGAGACGATCATCAACTCGTCGGCATTCGTGCGTTCGAGCAGCGCGTCGACACCGCGTTTGATCTCATCACGGTCCCCTATGATGCTGAAATTCAGCATATGCTGGGCGCGCAGTTTCTCTTCCGGTGTCCAATAGGTGTCGATGTCGTCAATCGGTGGCTGGGTAAGCTTCCGCTCGCCGCGCACCAAATTGGCAAATGACATCTGCTGAGATGTAGCGAGATACCTTGCCTCCTCAGTCGTTTCCGCGGCGATGATGTTCACGCCGATCAGCGTATAAGGCTTTTCAAGCTGAGCTGAGGGCTGGAAATTGGCGCGATAAGTGGCGAGCGCGTCATCCAATGCCTGCGGTGCAAAATGCGATGCAAACCCGTAAGGCATGCCATAGGCGGCTGCGACCTGGGCCCCGAACAGGCTGGAGCCCAGAATCCAGAGTGGCACATTGGAGTTCGAGCCCGGCACGGCTTCGATCTTCTGGCCGTCTTCGACCGGGCCGAGCCAGGCTTGCAATTCCAGCACGTCCTGCGGGAAGCGGTCGGCGCTGTTCACGTCCCGCCGCAAGGCGCGCAGCGTCATCTGGTCGGTGCCGGGCGCGCGGCCAAGGCCGAGATCGATCCGACCCGGATACAGCGCCTCCAGCGTGCCGAACTGTTCGGCGATGATGTAGGGCGCATGGTTGGGCAGCATGATGCCGCCCGCGCCGACGCGGATCGTTTTCGTGCCCGCCGCAATATGCGACACGACGAGGGAGGTCGCCGCCGTGGTGACTGCCGCCATGTTATGGTGCTCGGCCACCCAGAAACGCTTGTAGCCATATTGCTCCGCATGTTGGGCGACGCGTCTGGCATCATTCAGGGCGTCCGCGCGGGTAAAGCCCTGGCGCACACGGCCAAGTTCGAGAATGGAGAGTTCAGCCACATCAAGGCCCTTTGTCTTGCTCAGCCAAGACATGGGGGCCGCACGCCCGATGCCAAGCCCGCCTCGCGCAGCGGAAGGGGGTGTGTTCAGGGAGAGGCGCGTCCAGCGTTGCCATTCGGCTCCATCATAAATAGTGTGATGTGTCACTTGTGGGGGTTTTGTATGCGGGTTTTGATTCTGGCCGTTCTGTCGGCTTGGCTGGGTTTTGGACAGATTTTTGCCAGTGCTGATGTGAGCCACCCGCCGCTTGAATCTTATGGTGAGTTGCCGTCTGTCCGCTACATGGATTTGTCGCCGAGCGGAGACCGTGTCGCCTATGCCGAGCGACGCGATGGGTCAGATTATCTGGTGACCTTTGATTTTCATACGCGTAAGAAATCGTATCACGTCAAGATTGATGATGTGGCCACGCGTGGCATTTGGTTTGCGGACGAAGACAATATCATCATTCGGGCATCCGAAACGAAATTCGTGATCGGATTCCGCGGGGAGTTCGACTATTCCGGTGCCTTCTCATACAACCTCAAAACCAAGAAACTGAAGTTTCTGTTGCGGGGTACGGACAATATCTATCCAGCGCAGGGTGGGCTTGGAAAGATTGTCGGCGACGACGCAGACCCCGGCTACATCTTCATGCCGGCGTGGATGGGAGACCGCTACTCTGACCCGAACTACAGCCTCGTGCGCGTCAACATGAAGACGGGCAAAGGTCGCCTCTTCAAAAGCGGGACGGGAGATACAGTCGACTGGTTTGTGGATACGGACGGCACCGTGCTCGCGCGCGAGGATTACGACAACGGTTCCGACACTTACAGGGTCTATACGTACCTGAACGGAAACCGGGAGCTGATCTATGAGCTTGAAACGTCGCAGCCGCCGCCGGGTGTAACCGGCATCAAGTCCGACAAGTCTGCACTGATCTTTTCCGACGGCGAAACACACGAGGAATCCGGAAACGTCTACGAACTGGATTTCGACGGCAACAAGACGCCGATTACTCTCGGCGGAAGAGGCGGTATGATCGAGCGGGTCATCCGTGATGGGAACAGGTTCGTTGTGGGTGTCAAATATTCCGGAGCGGTTCCATCCTACACGTTTTTTGATCCAGATGTGGATGCAGCCGTTTCGGGACTGGTGAACCAGTTCTCAACGGCTGCAGTACATCTTGTTTCGTGGACAGATGATTGGTCGAAATTGCTTTATCTGATTTATGGAAGCGATACGCCGGGTAGTTATGTCCTGCAGGATCTGGAGACCGGTCAGATGACGCTGATTGCCGATGAGCGCGCCGACATTCCCCCCGAAGCGATCGGTCAGGTGGTCGCGGTGAATTACCAAGCCCGGGACGATCTCAACATACCGGCGATCTTGACCTGGCCCGCCGGCGCCGACCTTCACACCGCCAATACGCTGCCGCTCATTGTTATGCCGCATGGCGGTCCGGCATCCCATGACCGGGTGACGTTTGACTGGATGGCGCAGTACTTTGCCAATCGCGGCTATCTCGTCCTGCAACCCAATTTCCGTGGATCGACCGGGTATTCTTCGGAGCATGAAGACCTTGGAAAAGGCGAATGGGGCGGCAAGATGCAGGATGATATCACCGATGGCCTGAATGCGCTGGTAGAGCAGGGATTGGCTGATCCGGACCGTGTCTGCATCGTGGGAGCCAGTTATGGAGGATATGCGGCGCTGGCAGGCGGGGCATTCACGCCGGAACTCTACAGCTGCGTCGTGGCGATTGCGCCTGTGACCGATCTGCGCCCTTTCCTGAGGGATGTGAAATGGGACTATGGGCGCGACCATTGGGTGATCGATTACTGGCAGGAAAATGTCGGCCATCTGGATGACGAGCGCGAGAAGTTGAACTCAATTTCTCCTGCGCGGTCCGCAGATCGCTTTCAGGCGCCAGTCCTGTTGATCCACGGCAAGGATGATACAGTTGTGCCAATTAAGCAGAGCGAGATCATGAAGCGGGCGCTCGAGAAAGCTGGCAAGGATGTGACTCTCGTCGAGTTGAAAGGTGAGGATCACTGGCTCTCTGATGGCGATACACGGATCGAAACGCTGCGTGCGATGGCCGGGTTTGTCGATCAGCACATAGGGGCAATTGCCAACTAGGCGCCTTAAAACCCGACAGGCTTGGGCAGGCCCGTGGTGGAGAGGCAGATTGCCTTGAAGCGGCTGCCCATATCCTTTGGATCAATCAGGCGCTGGGCGTTGTTGAAAATCGCCTCGGCATGGTCCGGATTGGCTTCGACCAGCTGGTTCAGGCGCGCTTGTGCGCCGAGCCCCATGAGAAACATGCCTTGCGGGGTCGGGCCTGCCACGTCGAGGCCGATCTTTGTGGCCAGACGTTTCAGGCGACCGAAATCGACATCGACTGTCAGGTCTGTCTCGCCGGGACGGGCGAGGGGGGAGACCTGTTCGCCATTGCTGAAGGCACGCAGGCTGTCGCCAGGTGTCGCGTCGGCGGGCCCATAGTCGACAAAAAGGGCGCGCATTGGTGCCGCGCGCGAAACGAGATCAGCCACCAGCAAATCAAACCCGATCTGCACCTCGACCGCCTCTGAGGTTTCGGCCGCCCCTTCGGGTGCACTTTGTTCGTCTGCCGCCAGGCCGAATGTCAGCTCGCCCTGATCATCCAGCCCGACCACGCATTCGCGCCACTGGCCATCCGCCTTGCGGAACTGGCGGACGGGTAGGCAGTCCAGATATTCGTTCGCGACGAGAATCATTGGTCCGGCAGACACCTTGGCCAGCGTGTCGACGAAGACCGGGTCGTAATCCTTCAGTTTTTCGCCCTGCTGGCTGCGCAGCTCAGGGCTCGGCTCCACCAGGGTCAGCTGGGCGGCATCGGCGAATCCGCGACCGCCGGCGACGTAAGCAAGGCGCAGCGCATCTGCCATCAGCGTGCCGCGGCCGGGGCCGATCTCGACCAGATGGAATGGGTTCGGCGTGCCCATGGCGCGCCATTCATGCACGACCCAGAGGCCAATCAGCTCACCAAACACCTGGCTGACTTCCGGTGCGGTGATGAAATCCGTGCCGAGACCGGGCCGCGTGGCGTAATAGCCTTCCTGCGGATCGTGCAGGGCTAGTTGCATGAACGTTGAAACCGGAATGGGGCCGCCGGTCTCGATCAGGCGGATGATGCGGTCTTTCAGGGTCATGGCAGGTCAGTTCTGGGCAGAGGGCTTTTTCTTGAGCGCGTTCCAGACGAGCCATGCGCCACCGATCCACATCGGGATGGAAAGCAGCTGGCCCATCGTGATCCATTGCGGCAGGCCGTCGACGAAACTGTCGGGCATGCGGAAATTCTCCACGATTGTGCGTCCCGTCGCGTAGATGAGCAGGAACAGGCCGGCGACGAGGCCGGGGCGTTTCAGTGCGCCGAACCGCCAGATCAGCACCGACAACAGGATCAGGGGCAGCCAGCCTTCGAGGACGCTTTCATAAAGCTGGCTCGGATGTCGCGCCATTTCGCTGCCATTATAGACCCAGTCGCCTGTCTCCCAATTATAGGAGGGAGGGGTTGAGCCCGGAACATAGCCCTCCGGAAACACCATGCCGATGGGCGCGTCGGTGTGGCGGCCATAGAGTTCTGCGTTGACGAAATTGGCAAGACGGACAAGCGCAATGCCAATGGGCGCCACAACGCCCGCCATGTCTCCGATGGAGAGGAGGGATACTTTCCGGCGTTTTGCAAACAGGATCAGCGCAATGGTCACGCCCAGAATACCGCCATGAAATGCCATGCCGCCATCCCAGATCTTGAAGATGGTCAGCGGGTTCTGCGCGATCACGTCAAACTGGTACGGCACCATATAGAACAGGACATAGCCAAAGCGCCCGCCCAGAATGATGCCCAGGATGATCCAGAGCATGATGTCATCGAGCTGGTCCTTGGTCAGCGGACTGGTGCCACCGAACAGGTGCGGTCGGCGGATCATGGCCGCGCAATACCACCAGGCGAGGCCGATACCGGCCATGTAGCCGAGGGCGTACCAACGCAGATGGAACGTGCCGAGGCCGAGAAAGCCGAGGTCCAGGGAGACAAGTGCCGGGCTGACATCCGGAAAGGTCAGCGCCGCGGCGGGCAGGAGGGTGGCAGCGAAGCTCATCATATCCAGCATGCAGCGTCTTTTCCCTGTATGGATGAGGACCTATCTGATAGGGGAACCAAACCTTGTCCGCCCGATGCCGCGAAGGAGTAGCCGCATGGCCACAACAAATCCACTGCTAGATGACATTGCTGGCCTGATGACGGGCGCGATGGGCGCTGCACGGGCCGCCAGCGAGGAGGCGAAAACAGCCGCGCAGGCGCGTGTGAAGGGCCTGATTGCGGATATGGACCTTGCGGGGCGGGACGAAGTCGAGGCCCTCAAAACCCTCGCGGCAACCGCGCTGGAGCGGGTGGAAGCCCTTGAGGCGCGGGTGGCTGAGCTCGAATCGGTGGCCAAATCCGAATAGCCCAACCCACAACCAATCACTGCCTGCCTGTTGACCAGGGGTGGACGCGGGTTCGCTGCCGCGTTTCAACAGGGATGGCCATTGGACACGAATCCTGTGTCCATGACTCCAGAGAGCAGGGGAGACTTTCATGAGCCTTGATCTTTCGCGCGAAGAATTTGCCGGAGTGGATCCGCTCGACCGTGTTGAAGAGGCCCTCGAAATCGCAGGGTGGCAACACGAACGCGATGAAGAAGGAACCATTCAGGCGGTCGCCGAGACCCGTTGGGGCGATATGGGCGCGCTGTTCGCGTTCCGTCCTGAGCCGGCTGCAATCCATTTTTCTGTAACTCTGGACGTGAAGCCGGTTGCCGCCAAGCGCAGCCAGCTGTCTGAACTCATCATCATGGCGAATGAGCGCCTCTGGCTTGGTCACTTCGACTATTGGGCCGATGAGGGCGTGGTGATCTTTCGCTACACCTTCTCCATGATGGATCGGGATGAAGCCTCGCTGGGCGAAATCCGTTCGACGATCGCGGCAGCCGTTAGCGCGGTCGACCGGTTCGTGCCGGCATTCAACTTCCTGATCTGGGCCGGAAAGAGCCCGCGCGAGGCCATCGACGCGGTCATGTTCGAAACCCAGGGCGAAGCCTGAGCAGGGCCCTATGGCACGGGGAAAATCGATTGTCCTGATCGGGGCCGGGCGCATGGGCGGCGCTTTGGCGGCCGGATGGCTGGCTGGACGGTCAAAGCCAAACCTTGCCATCATTGCGCCGAGACCCACGCCACAGGTTCAGGCCTGGGCCGAGGAGGGGCTGGTCTCTCTCAACCCTGAACCTGCGCCAGCGGATATTGTCGTCCTGGGTGTGAAGCCACAGCAATTTGCGCGTGCGGCGGAGGGTATGAAGCCCTTCATCGGCGAAAAAACGCTGGTTGTTTCGGTCATGGGCGGGATCAAGCTGGGCCAGCTTGAGGACGGCCTCGGGACATCTCACGTCATTCGCGCCATGCCCAATACACCGGGAAGTGTCGGCAAGGGTGTCACCTTGCTGGCCGCAGCTTCCTCGCTGGGGCAGGACGATATCGAGGCCGCCCGCAAATTGCTGACGCCGCTTGGACTGGTCGAAGGGCCGATGGACGAAAAGACCATGGTCGCTGCAACGGGTATTTCCGGCTGCGGGCCAGCCTATGTCTTCCTTCTGGCGGAAGTGATGGCCGAAGCTGGTGAGGCGGAGGGCGTGCCGAAGGAGATGGCGGCGCGGCTGGCTGTCGAGACGATCATCGGCGCCGCGGCTCTGATGGAAGAGTCCGGGCAGACGCCGAACGAGCTCAGGAAAATGGTGACTTCACCCGGCGGCATCACCCAGGCAGCCCTTGACATCCTCATGGATGACGGTGGGATGCCTATCTTGTTGAGAAAGGCCCTGCGCGCGGCGGTTACGCGTGATCGGGAGCTTTCGAGGGAACCCGACTAGAGGACGCGAAACCGGATGACGGATCAGGCAGGCATATTGGAAAAAGGCCTGCTCGCCGCACTGGAACTGGCCGCCGATACGCAATGGGCAGACCTCACCCTTTCAGAGATTGCAAAAGCGGCTGACCTAAAGCTCTCGGACTTTCATGGCGTTGCTGACAAGGACGCACTGGCCGCGCATGCGGACTCCTATTTCGACAAGGCCATGTCGGAGGAGGGCATTTCGGCGGATGACAGCCCGCGCGAGCGATTGTTCGATGTCATCATGCTGCGCTTCGAAGCGATGGAAGAATACCGGGCGGGTCTGGTCTCGCTGATGAAGTTTCGGGATCGTACGCCGTCTCTTTTGCTCTCATTGCCAATCGCCCGAAAGCGGAGTGCCGACTGGGCGCTGGTTTCGGCCGGACTGGACAATCGTTCAGGCGCGCCTGCCGGGCTGAAATCTGTTGCCATCGGATACGTGATCGAAAAGGCCGAACGTGCCTGGCGAAAGGAAACCAGCGCCGATTTCGCGCGGACGATGGCCGCGCTCGACAAGGGGCTGCGCGAAGCTGAAGAGCGAATGGAGCGGCTGCAGCGCTTCACCGGCTGGGGCAAGACAAGACAAAGGCAGGAAAACACTGCCACTGAGGAAACGAAACCGGAGGAAACATGAATGAGCCGACCAGGCCTCGACGCGAACCCGCTGACACTTGAAGCGGGGTGGTTCAACGCGCTTTTTGATGAGATCGGCATTGATGCCGAAGTCAAAGGCCTGACCGCAAAATCCATTGGCACCGGCCAGATTGGCGAGAATGTCCGTTTCGTTTTCGATTACGCGCGCAAAGGCCCGAATGCGCCGGAAACGCTTGTCGGGAAATTTCCATCTGACAGTCCCGAAAGCCTGATGACGGCGAAGATGCTTGGCCATTACGAGCGTGAGGTGAATTTCTATCGCACCTTCCCGAAAGTGGCCGGTGTCATCACGCCGAAAGCATTCTACACGGATTATGATGCAGAGACGAACCGCTTCGCCCTGATCATGGAAGACATGGCGCCATCAGAGCAGGGCGACCAGTTGCAGGGCTGCAGCGTGGCCGAAGCCGAACGCGCGCTGTCCGCCGCGGCGGTCATGCATGCTGCCCATTGGAATGATCCTGCACTGGACACCTATGCCTGGTTGCAGGGGAGTGAGCTGGCGCCGCCGCCTGCGTTGGCACCGGAGGCGGTGCAGGGGCTGTGGCATGGCTTCAAGGAGCGGTATGGAGACCGTCTGGAGGCGGATGATATTCTGGTCGGGGATGCGTATTCAGCTGTCTTGCCTGCCTGGAGCGAGAGTTATGAAGGTCCGCATGCGCTGACGCATAATGATTTCCGGCTCGACAATATGCTGTTCGGCGCGGACACGGCCCCCAAGCCGCTGGCCGTTGTCGATTGGCAAACAGCCGGCAAAGGCGCGCCCGCTGGCGATGTGGCGTATTTCATCGGCGCGGGCCTGACCCGGGAAGACCGGCCACAGCATGAGCTGGCGCTGCTGCGCTTCTATCATGCGCGATTGGAAGAGGCGGGCATCCGGGATTATCCGTTCGAGGCGCTGTACGATCATTATCGCTGGTTCAGCTTTTACGGCATGTCGGTCGCATTCGGGGCTGCCATGCTGGTGAAACAGACCGTGCGCGGCGACGAGATGTTCCTGACCATGCTGCGCCGTCACGCGGCTCAGGCGCGCGAGAATGATGCGTTGAATTTGCTGCCAAACCCGACGTGAAACTTATCAGTTGTGTAATGTTTCCGCCGGATTCCCGGCGAGTGTCCCGGCCCGGTACAGGTTTCCAAACATTCCTCTAACCGGTGCCGTGAAACTGACGAGGTTGCTTATGCCTCGGCTTAAAACTGCTCCTGTATGGTCTGCTTCATGGCGCCCGGAGAAACCGGGCAGTCCTGTCACGACAACTAGAATGGTGTGGACATGGAACAGCAAAACACTCGCAATCTCAGCGTCCCCGGCCCGGATGGCCAGATGCTGACCCTGGCGGATCTTCCGTCGCCGAATATTTCCCGCTGGGTTACCCGTCGCAAAGCTGAAGTCGTTGCTGCAGTCTCAGGGGGGCTCCTGAGCCGCAAGGCAGCCTGCGATCGCTACAGCCTGAGCGATGAAGAATTCGAGACGTGGGAAAAGCTTTACTCCCGTCACGGCACCAAGGGCCTGCGTACAACACGCTTGCAACAATACCGCCGCTAGACTGCGATCATGTTTAACGGAAAGTTTTTTCGTTAAACTCAAATTTACAAGCCAGCGCCTATCACTGGTCCCCGAATGCCGGAAAACCACGCCGGTATGGGGAGTTTCTGATGGAAAACAGGCTTGTCAGACTTAGAAACAGCGCGATGCTCTCCACACGAGCGGTCGCGCTGTTTGCGCTTGTGATTGCAGTTGTGCTCAGCTCCTGGCGCGGCGCAGACCTGTTTACCCATCCCGTCGAGGCCTGGGTACCGGGCTCCACCATTGAAGCCTCGCTCATGGGGATTCTGGAGCCAGTCGCCGGAAATGGGAATATTCGCCTGTCCGTTACAGGCGATGGCGGGTCTGGCCGATCTGTCCTCATCCTGCTGGAAAGCACGGCCGCAGAAACCGCGCCGACCCTGCAACGCCTGGCGACATCTGCGTTGCTTCTGTCGCCGGAAGCCGGCGACCAACTCGTCATCGAGCAGGCAGAATTCGCGCGCGGCGTTGCCGGGCGTCCGGATGCGGCCGGTTGGACGGAACTCGGCCTCTATGCGTTGCTTTGCAGCCTGCTGGCCTGGGTCGGTTTTCGTGCGCCCGCCGATGAGGCTGTCAGCGTTTCCCAAGATACGCCCGCCGCTGAAACGAAGACAGCGCGCCGTGACACAGCCGAGATCATTCCTGCGCCGACCACACCACGCACCGTTCGCCAAGCCGATCCTGATGCGGCGGCGCTGGTGCGCAAGGATCCAGCCCGGACAGCTTCCATCCTGCGCAGCTGGATGCGCGGAGAAGGGGGCGCCGCATGACCGCGCTCGCCATTGCCCGTCCGCGCAAGGAAACCGGATTGGCCCGGTCGGCACGCCTGATGCGCGCGCTCGGCCCGGAAGCTGCACCTGTCTGGAATGAATTGAGCGCTCAGGAAGCGCGCGCTTTGTCTGCCGCAATGGACGCGCTGGATGACAATCAGCGCGAAGATGCCAGTACGCTGGAGACCTACAAACAGGCGCACCAGACGCCAGAAGCTGACATATTTAATCAGAACTCGGTCTGGGCCAGCGCATCGGAACTCGAGACCCGCGATCTGCTGAACCTTGCTGAAGGCCAGCATCCTCAGACACTGGCGCTCATGGTGTCGAAACTGGACGGGGCGGCCTCGGCCCGTTTGCTGAAATCGCTGGAAAGACCGCTCGCCGTCGATGTCATGCAACGCTTGCTGCATATCGGGCCTGCACATCCCGCGGCGATCACGGCCCTTGAAGCGGCTGTCGGTGGCTGGATGAACAATGCTGCGCCATCTGCGCGCAGCGGCGGTCATGAGGGCGTGGCCCGTATCTTCGACCGGATGGATAGCCGCGCAGAGACAGATTTGCTGTCTGCACTTGAAACGGCGGAGCCAGGGTCAGGTGAGCGTGTGCGTTCCCTGATGTTTACGTTTGATGATCTTGCCGCTCTGGATGCCGGCGGTCTGCAAACCTTGCTGGCAGCGGCAGACCGTACGCGGCTGACCTTTGCGCTGAAAGGTGCGCGAGAAGAGACGCAGGCGGCTTTCTTCCGCAACATGACCCAGCGCGCGGGCGAGCTGCTGCGCGAAGAGATTGTCATGCTCGGCTCGGTTCGCCGCAGTGAAGTCGAGACCGCTCGTATGGAGCTGGTCGATCTGGCGCGCACTCTGATCGAACGCGGCGACATTCGCGCAGGACGCCCGCAAGACGAGGATGAACTCGTCGAATGATCCACCGCGCCGTCAAATCCGTTACACCGTTTGAGTTTCGCAGCGATTTCACTGCCGATACGATGAAGCCGGTTGAGGTCGACCCGCCGGTGAAGCTGACGACGCCGGAATTGCTGGACATGCTGGCCGAGGCACGCGCAGAGGGTGCGGCAACCGCCCGGCTCGAACACCAGACTGACGAATCAGCCCGCTTGCAAGACGTGACGAATGCTCTCAACGAAGCCTTGGCCAATCTGGTTGCGCTGACCGGACATCTGGAGGCGTGTGCGTATGACGAGGCTTTCAGCGAGCGTGCCCATGCGTTAATAAGGGCGACGGCCCGCACAATACTGGACGGGCAGGGTGACTTGTTTGCAGCCCGGACTTCCCTGAAGAGCGACAACGCCGAAGGATCATCATGACTCAACCTGCAAATCCCGCGCTGAAGAAAAGCCTGATGGATGTGCCCGTCCGTGTGGACGTGGTGTTGGGTGAAATGCGCATGCCCATTGAGGATCTGATGGCGATGGCGGAAGGCGATATCGTTGCCCTTGAGCGCCATACCAATGAACCGATCGACATTTACCTGTCAGATCGCCTCATGGCGCGCGGCAAACTGGTCATCGCAGATGGTCAGCTTGGTGTCACCTTGTCGGAAATTGTCGACGAGCGTGCCGCGGCCTGAGCCGCGCCCAAATTATCATTAAATCCTTGCAACACGCCGCAATTCCTAACGGAAGAAAGGAAGTTGTTAACCTTTCGCGGTGTTAACTGTTTCCAATGACAGCATGTCCTGCCGGACTATTGGGGTGGCACTCGGCGGGGTGATTAACACAAGGGAACATGCAGACATGCGCATGAAGATGTTCGCCGCGGAGACCCTTGAGGCCGCCAAAGCGATGATTTTTGCCGAAATGGGCGCCGACGCCGTCATCCTGTCCGAGCGGGAGATTGAAGGCGGTGTGGAAGTCCGCGCGGCCACAGACAAGCTGGGTGGCGGCGTTGTGCCGAGTGAGCCACTCTTCCTGAGGGACGCTCGGGGAGGGCATGGCCGCGGCGCTGAGAATCCACTCTATAGCCGGGTGCGGGATGCGCTGCTCTGGCATGGTGCGCCGCAACGGTTTGCGGACCGTGTGGCCCATGAGGGTGCAGACCAGAATGCGATCCCCGGAGATTCGCCAGAGGATTCGATTGCTGCTGGTCTTGAGCGCATCGTCACCTGCGATCCAATCCCGGCGCGTCTGGAGAAAGACATCATTCTGGTTGGTCCACCCGGACATGGCCGCACGGCGACCGCTGCCAAGCTCACACGCCGCGCCGCTGTGGCGCGCACGGCCATCCTGCCTGTTGCTGCAGATCTCGACGGAACGGCTGGCGGCGAACAGCTTGCGGCCTATCTTGAGAATGAACGCGACCAGATCCGCATTGCGGAGACGCCAGATGCCCTGTTCGACGCGCTGCGCGCCGCCCGGGCTGCAGGTCAGCGCTGTGTGATTGACCTGCCAAGCATTAATCCATTCGATCAGGATGACATGGCCAGCCTGCAGGACCTGATCCAGGTCGTGCGCGCCGAGCCTATCCTCGTCATGTCGGCAGAAGGTCACCCCGAAGACCAGACGGATGCCGCAAAGATCTTTGCACGGGCCGGTGTTCGCCGCGCCATTCTGACCAAGCTGGATATTGCCCGGCGGCGGGGAGGGGCGATTTCCGCACTTTCCTCTGCCGGCATAGCCTTCTCACACCTAGCTGTAACGCCATTCATCGGCGGCGGACTTGTCCCGGCTGCACCCTCCCGGCTCGCTGCGCTGTTGATGGAAGATGCGCCGGGCGATGTTATCGCCCTGAAAGGAGCTGCGTAGTCCTATGAGCTTCATGCTTCGAAAATCTCAGGAACGTCCGGCCCAGCGCCCGACGCCTCGTGTTGCCCCGGCCTCCATTATCGCTGTTGCCAGCGGCAAGGGCGGTGTGGGCAAGACCTTCATGGCCATCACCCTGGCATCGGCCTTTGCGCAGGCAGGAAAGCGGACCTTGTTGGTCGACGGTGACCTCGGCCTTGCCAATGTTGATGTTCAGCTGGGCATTGCTCCGGAAACGGATCTCGCCGCAGTTATTGCTGGCTGGGTCGAACTGGATGATGCGGTTACGCCGGTCGATGGCGGCGCAGCAGATGGCGGCTTTGATGTGCTGCCGGGCCGGTCTGGCTCGGGCGCGCTGGCAGAATTGCCGCCAGAAGAAGTTGCGCGCCTGGCGGCCGGACTTTCCGCGCTGGCGCTTCAATATGATCAGGTCGTCGTCGATCTGGGCGCCGGCATTGAGGCCAATTGCATGCGCTTGGCGCGTGCGGCTGACAAGGCGCTCATGGTGATCACCGATGAGCCTACATCGATGACGGACGCCTACGCCTTCATCAAGGTGCTGCGTGGCTATGCGCCGAATGTCGAGCCGGTCATCTGTATCAACCAGGCAGAGTCGCGCGCCGCGGGGCAGCGCACTTACGAAGCCATTGCGCGGGCCTGTCAGACTTTCCTGGGCTTCCGGCCCCATCTGGCCGGTACGGTCATGCGGGACCCGAAAGTGCGGGATGCCATCCGTTGCCAGAAGACGCTGATCTCGACCGACCAGCAGGCCCAGCCGATCCAGGATGCCATCGCAATTTCGCAGATGCTGATCGGTGGCCGTCAGGGCGCGGATCTTGGCTATTAATTTGTGTGAAGAAAGCGGAAGTTTGGGGGGTGAATCGCACGGCTTGTTAACCTTCGTTAAAGGATCAGCCCGTAGGATTCACATTGACAGGAAATGCGGCTAACTTGGTCGTAATGATGATTCGGGAGACGAGAGATGCGCGTCCTGCTGATTGAAGATGATAGTGCGGTGGCGCGTTCCATCGAGTTGATGCTGAAGGCTGCAGGCTTCAACATCTACACAACCGACCTCGGTGAAGAGGGCGTGGACCTCGGAAAAGTGTACGAGTACGACATGATCGTTCTCGACCTGTCCCTGCCGGACATCTCCGGATACGAAGTGCTCAAGCAGCTTCGCATGGGCCGTGTGAACACCCCGGTCATGATTCTTTCCGGCAATCCGGACATCGAAGCCAAGGTGAAAACTCTGGGCTATGGCGCAGACGACTACCTCACCAAGCCATTCAACAAGGACGAGCTGATCGCCCGTATCACGGCCATTGTGCGCCGCTCCAAAGGCCATGCCGAGAGCGTTATCCGCACTGGCGAAATCGTTGTGAACCTCGATGCCAAGACCGTGGAAGTTGACGATGAGCGCGTCCACCTGACCGGCAAGGAATACCAGATGTTCGAGTTGCTCTCCCTGCGGAAGGGCACGACGCTGACCAAGGAAATGTTCCTGAACCACCTGTATGGCGGTATGGACGAGCCGGAATTGAAGATCATCGACGTGTTCATCTGTAAGCTGCGCAAGAAGCTGCAGAATGCGACCGGCGGAAACCATTACATCGAGACCGTCTGGGGCCGCGGCTATGTGCTGCGCGACCCACGCCCGAGCTCGAAGACAGCGGATATCGAAGAAGCCGCATAAGGCCACTCGCCTTTAATCCAAATTCATCGAACCCCGGCCCCAGGCTGGGGTTTTTTTGTTTTGGGTGATATCTTACCTCTACTGAATATCGTTCCCTGACCCCGGCTATGATTTCATTTGCACGTATTGGCTTGCCTTGCCGTACAAACAGATGACATTGGGCGCATGTCCCAGAATTCTGCCGGTCCTGAAATTCTTCGTCTGATTGAGCTTATCTCGCGCCTTCCGGGCCTTGGGCCCCGGTCTGCGCGGAGGGTGGCATTGTTCCTGTTGAAGCGGCGCGACACCTTGTTGAAGCCGCTCGCAGACGCGCTGGCGGAAGCCGGCGAAAAGATCGAGCGCTGCAAGACGTGCGGGAATTTTGATACGGTCCAGCCCTGCGCGGTCTGTCAGGCGGATGGCCGTGATGATGGCCTTGTGTGTGTCGTCGAGGATGTGCCCGATCTCTGGGCGCTGGAGCGAGGCGGCGCCTTCCGGGGACGGTATCACGTTTTGGGGGGTGTATTGTCCGCGATTGATGGCATCACGCCGGAAGATCTGAACATTCCATCCCTCGTCACGCGGGTTGAGGCGGGCGGTGTTCGCGAAGTGATCCTGGCCCTCAACGCGACGGTAGATGGCCAGACGACGGCGCACTATGTCGCCGAGCTTCTGGAAGGGAAGGACGTTAGCGTCACGCGGCTCGCCCATGGCGTGCCAGTGGGCGGCGAACTCGACCATCTTGATGATGGCACGCTCGCCGCCGCGCTGCGGTCACGCCGGGATATCTAGATCAGTCTATTCGGCCTCGACCGGATCGACGCGGAAGATGCCGTCGAAATCCTTGGTGGCCACATATAGGTGCCCGTCCGGGCCCTGCACGACATCGCGGATCGCATACTCGCCGTCAAACAGCGATTCCCGTCCAACAACTTCGCCATTCTCCATGTCGATCCGGGTCAGTTCCAGCCCGGCCGGGCCATTCATGCCGCCCGTGAAGAGATCCCCTTTCCAGCCAGGATAAACATCGCTGGTCAGCATGACGAGTCCGGACGGCGCGATGGAGGGCACCCAATAGGTCATGGGCTGGGCCATGCCTTCGGCTTCGGTTTCGTTGGTGATGATGGTGCCGTCATAGTTCACGCCATAGGTGATTTTCGGCCAGCCATAATTTGTTCCCGGCGTCACGAGGTTCAGCTCGTCGCCGCCTTTCGGACCGTGTTCGGTTTCGTACAGCGTGTCTGTTTCCGGGTCGTAGTAGAGGCCTTGCACATTCCGGTGACCATAGGAGTACACCGATGGTTTGCCATTTTCGCCATCGGCGAATGGATTATCCGCTGGAATGGAGCCATCTGCGTTGATGCGGACGATCTTGCCGTGCGTGTTGGTCGGGTCCTGGGAATCCTTCATGTATTTGAAGCCTTCGCCCAGAGAGACGAACAGCGTGCCGTCATTCGCGAATTGCAGGCGCGCGCCGTAATGATAAGCGGTATCGCGGGCATCAGCCCAGAAGATTTCCTCGACATTCTCCAGCGCGCTGGCGTCGTCGCTCAACCGGCCCTTGATGACGGCAGTGGCGTTGGCAGCGTCATCACCCTTTGAATAGGCGATATAGACGAGCCGATTCGATTCGAAGTCCGGATCGAGCGTAATGCCGAGATACCCGGCCTGTCCCTCGACATAGGCCTCCGGCAGGCCGCTGACCGCACTCGGGGCGCCTTCGCCCCCGGCAACGAATTTCAGGCCGCCTTCTTTCTCGGTGAACAGCAAATCGCCATTCGGCAGAAACGTCATGCCCCACGGCCATTCAGCCTCCTCGACAATCGGAGTCAGCGCGACTTCGAAATCGCTGGTGGCGGCAGGGGTGGTTTCAGCCGGACCACCACATGCGGCAGCAAGCAGGGTGAGCGGGATGATGGGGGTGAGGTGGCGCATGAGGGATCCTCCAATATGGGGCAGGGCAGTCGGGGCAGATAATAGGGTGGCGCTATCAAATGACCAAACAAAAAGGGTGGCCCCGGCAAGGGCCACCCTCAATTCATGGATCAGCTAGGTGTGTTACCAGGACTTCTTGACTGTGACGCCATACAGGGCTGGCTCGGTCAGGAAGGCGTTGGTGAACAGGCCGGAGGAATCATCGGTGAGGTACGTACCGGTGATGACTTCTTCATCGGTCAGGTTCTTGGCGAACACTTCTACGCCCCAGCCGCTCTGTTCATTGTTGAACAGGATCGACAGGTTGACGTTGGACCAGGACTCCAGCTCGTCACGTGGAGTGTTCCAGATCCGGCTATAGCTGTCGGACTGCATGTAGTAGTCGCCGCGGATCGTCATATCCCAATCAGAATTGCCGAGGGATTGGAATGTGTATTCCGCTGCAAGGTTCAGCGTCATTTCCGGAGCACCCGGCATGGAATTGCCGTCCAGATTTTTCGCATCGCCTTCAATCGCCTGCAGGGCCGTTGCGGTCTGTGTGTCACCATTTGAGTCGGTGTACGTCACTGTCACACCACCAAGACCGAGCGCTGCTTCCGTGAAGGCGCGGTCTGTGGCTGCGCTGCCGGACCCGCCAGTCGTGCCGTTTACCGCGTCGTAGAAGGACGTTCCAAACGCGCCAGTACAGAGCTGCAGGGTTGCGCCGGTCAGTGCCGGATTGGCCTGAATGGCGCCCAATACGGTTGCATAACCTTGCGCCGAGATCACACAGTTCGAATAGGAACTGGAGTTCTTCAGTGCAACCATATCCGCCCGACCGTTGGTCCGATCCAGCACATCAATACCGTAGGTATCGATGACTTCGGCGTTCAGCAGGCCCAAATTTGCCGTCAGCAGCCAGTTATCGGCTGGGGTCCAGAGACCTTCCAGTTCGATACCTTGAAGTTCTGCATCTACGTTGATGTTCACGGAAGACCGGTTGATGATCTGCGTGATCTGGTAGCCTTCATAGTCATACATGAAGCCGGTCAGGTTCAGCTGGGCTGTGCCGTCCGCGAATGTGTTCTTCGTACCGATTTCATAAGAGTTGATGAACTCTGGATCGAAGGTTTGCGGGAACAGGTTTGCGCCAGCGGGCTGTGGTGGGTTGATACCGCCGCCCTTGTAGCCCTTGGAGTAGAAGCCATAGATCAGCGAGTCGTCAGTGAAGCTGAGATCAGGCGTCCAGTCGAAACCGACACGGCCAGTCACTTCCTGGAAGTCCGCCTTCAGCTTGCCTTGTGACGCCAATGGGTCAGCGCCAGCAGCTTGCGGTGTGAACAGGAAGGTATTGACGATATCCTGCTCTTTCTGGTCGTCCGTATAGCGAAGACCGAGCGTCAACTGTAAATCGTCAGACACATCGTAGTAGCCTTCGCCGAAGACGGCGAACGATTCCAGCTCATATGGAGACAGCGAACGGAAATAGTTGCCGCCGTCGCCATTCAGGCTGAGGTCGAAGAGAGACGCGGTCGTGGTGGCCGTTGACCCTGTGTCGAGCGGAACGTTTCCGCCAAAGAGTGCACCGCCAGCAGCGTTGTTGATCTGCGTCAGCGCTGTCAGAGCGTTGGACAGAACATAGTAGCCGTCTTCCGGATTGCGTGGGTCAATGGACTCGAAATCAACCTTGATGGCACCAAGGTTGAAGTTGAACGGACCATCAAAGTCAGACTGCAGACGAAGTTCGTGAGTGGTCTGTTCGCTGTTTGCACCTGAGAGGTCAAACGTGCGGAACGAATTCGCTGCGCCCAGTTCCGGGTCGGTCACAACACCGCCGGGGAAGAGCAGGCCATAAAGTGGCGCAAGCGCAGGGTTGATGAAGGGGCCCGCTGTTTCATTGAAGTTCAATGCGGCGGATGCCTTGTTGTAGTCCTCACGGGAAACAACGGAACTTTCACTGTAGCTGCCGAGATACGTCAGCAACAGATTGTCGCTAATGTCTGCTTCCGCTTTCCAGGAATAGAGGGTCTGCTCTGCCTGATACATCGGGTCGAATGCCGACTCGATCTTGCGAAGGTCTGCAATGGCCGGATCCGTGTTCACGTCACCATTCAAGAGGCCGGCGAGAATACCGAGGCCGCCAGCGAGGGTTGCTTGAGAGTTCACACGGTCGCGGGATTGATCAAGCGGCGCATCCACACAGCCGAGAGATGTTGCCAGCTGGTCAAAAGCTGTGACCGGAACACCCATGAACGTGTCGAAGCCCGGGTCCTTGGCGCAGAGCTGCTTGCCCGAGCGGAGACGGGAATCGTCTTCCTCGAAGTGTTCGACGGAAATCCAGCCGCGGGCCCAGTCAGTTGGCTCGACGGCCAGGGTCGCCCTGATGCTGTAGAGGTCGCGATCATCGACGTCATTGCCCGTGGTCAGATTGTCCACATAGCCATCACGGCTGAGATAGGAACCAGCAACGCGCAGGGCAGCCGCATCTCCGATGGGCAGGTTGACCATGCCCTTACCCTTGAAGGTGTTGTAGTTGCCATAGGTCAGCTCGGCATCGGCCTGGAACTCTCCGAGCACCGGCTTGGCGGTAATCAGGTTGAACACAACCACCGGTGGCGTTCCGGCCATAGAGCGTTCCCTGAGGTCCACGCAGTACCTCAACACGCTCAACATCATAAAACTCGGCTTCGAAGAGGCGGTTGGCCGTGAGCGGAATGTCATTCTGGTGAATACCCACGCCGGCGTCACCAGACTGTGCCACAACATCTGCACCGATGCCGCGGATCTTGAAGTTGAAACTGGTGAAGTTGCCCTTCGTGAAGCTGACGTTCGGTATGGACTTCACAAGGTCCGGGCCGCCTGCAAGCTGCAAGCGGTTCAGCGCGTCTTCGTCAAAGGCCGAAACCGCAATCGGAACATCCTGAATGGATTCTTCGGTTTTCTGGGTTGTCACCGTGACGGTGGAAAGCGTGCGCGGGCTTTCGTCGGAATCGTCCTGAGCCATGGCTGCAGGTGCTGCGAGTCCGAAAACCAGGGCGGATGCCCCAGCCAACCAGACGCACTTCGAGTGTCTGTTATTTCGCATGTTTTGTTTCCTCCCCTCGGGCCGCTTTTGTGCTGACCTCGAGCAATTTTTGCCGAGCCGGCCTCTTTTGGGCCTGCTTCAAGTGTCATCAGAATGCATTCGTGACGGGTCTGTCAACATGACGCAGGGGTAATGGATGCAATAAAAATCGGGGTGTTAAAAATGTAACGCCTCCGCTTGGCCCGCTTCCCCATGCCTGTTACAGGCGCAGACATGTCACAATTGCTTCCAGCTGCTCTCGTTCTGTTTTCCGGAGGACAGGATTCCACGACCTGCCTCGCCTGGGCGCTTTCGCGGTATGAGCGAGTCGAAACCGTGGGATTCGACTATGGTCAGCGCCACCGGATCGAGCTGGAATGTCGCGAGACTGTTCGCTCTGGGCTGGCCGCCCTCAATACCGATTGGGGTGCCCGTCTGGGGGCGGACCACATGCTGGATGCGACTGTCCTGAAGTCGCTCGGTGAAACCGCGATGACGCACGAGGTCAGCATCGAGATGACTGAGGCGGGTTTGCCGTCTACCTTTGTGCCGGGTCGCAATCTCCTGTTCTTGACACTGGCCGGGGCGCTCGCCAGCCGCAGGGGAATTGCGGTCCTGGTCGGCGGTATGTGCGAAACGGACTATTCCGGCTATCCGGACTGCCGGGCCGACACAATGGCGGCGCAGGCCGAGACCCTGCGGCTCGGCCTGGATGTTCCCATGCAGATCGAGACGCCCCTGATGTATATCGACAAGGCCGAAACCTGGGCGCTGGCGGATACGCTGGGCGGGCAGGGGCTGGTCGATCTGATCGCGGAAGATACCCATACGTGTTATCTTGGCGAGCGGGGCGCACGGCACGAATGGGGATATGGCTGTGGCACATGCCCCGCGTGCGAGTTGCGGGCAAAGGGGTGGGAAAGCTGGAAAAACGCCAGCTAGACCGATTTGCGCGTTACAGCCAAAACAGCCATATAAGCTGGACTTTTCAGGGTTTTTCCACCATTTGAGGGCGCTTGATCGCCCCGCGCCAATGGGCGTGCGCCCCTGAACCAGACCTGACCTTGAGACGATGACCACTCAGACCGACCAGACCAGCCAGAGCTCTGCTGCGACCAATCCGGAAGGCAGCGTGTTCGCGATCTCGAAATCGGTGAATTTCGAGGCTGCTCACTATATGGGCGGCAAGCCCGAAGGGCACCCATATCGCAATGTTCACGGGCATTCCTTCGTGCTTGAGGCGACTGTTGCCGGAACCGTCAAGCCGGGTGAGCAATGGGTTGAGGATTTCTCTCATCTGACCGCGTGCCTGCAAGAGACTGCGGCGAAGCTGGACCACAAGCTGCTGAACGACATTGAAGGGCTTGAAGTGCCGACGCTGGAGCGGATTTGTCTTTGGGCGGCCGCTGACCTGAAGGCCGGCCTGCCGGGATTGACTAAAGTCGCCATCTCCCGGCCCAGCCTGAATGAACGGTGCGAACTGGTGCTTTAGCTGCCCGACGGCGTTCCGGCGGTCAGTTCCTTCACGAATTTGCGGGCAAACCGGTCAGAGGCGCGTTTCGCATCCTGCCAGGTCGAAATACCGGCATAGCGGATATCAGTCTCGTACCAGTCATAGGTCAGATCGCCTGTCGCATTGCCATCTGCGTCATATGCAGTGGCAGACAATTTCATGCCCCCAATGCTTTTTGAGCTGCCATAATCCAGACCCGGCGTGTCACCGAGCTGTTTGAAAGTTGGCTTGTTCGGCATGGCATCCAGGATCGTCACCTCGATGCGCGGAATGTCCAGCCCGGCCTTGCCGAGTTCACGATCCAGATCATCCTTCACGGCATCGATCAGATAGTCGGCCTCTCGCATGCCGTAATCATCTTCGAGTTCTTCGGTGAATTCCGGGCTGAAGCCGACATTGATCTCGCCCGCCAGCGCAATCGGCGCGGCCAGAAGGGCAAGGGCGGCAAGGGGTGTAAACCGTTTCATTGGAGTATCTCCTGAACTGTTGTGTTTACACTCTATCATGCCGGTCGAACCTGTAGAAGTCACAGGCCTGTGAGCGAGCCTATCAGAGGTTCAGATGCTGCCTTCGTGCTCGACCACCAGGATGCGGGCTTCCCCCCGGGGATGGGCGACATGTTCACACCCGATCCCGGCGAAGAAGACGTCTCCAGTTTCCAGCGTCACGATCTTCTCGGTGCCGTCTTCGCGGTAATGCATGTCAACCACGCCATCGAGCACGGCGAACACTTCCTCACCTTCGTTGACGTGCCAGATATAGGGCTGATCGGTCCAGTGCAGGCGCGTTGTGATCCCGGCCATATTCGCCACGTCGATCGCACCCCATGCTTTGGGCGCGGTAAATGCCTTGCCGCGGATGATCTTCATGGTCGTCGTTCCCTAATGCAGTAAGCCGGGCCGCAGAGTGTTGCGGCCCGGTCTCCGACGTATCGCGGCTAGAGGCAAGATCAAACCGTGTCGACGAACACGATTTCTGCGTCGGCTACGCCTTTCAGAGTTACGGCTTCGGGGCCCGTGATCGCGGCGCCATCGCGTCCGTTCATGACAATACCGTTCAGCTCGATGGATCCGTCGGCCAGTACCAGATAACCGTGACGGCCTTCCTTGACCTCATAGGTGAGCGTTTCGCCTTCCTTCAGTGTCGCGCCGAGAACATTGGCATCCTGATTGATGACGAGGCTGTCGTCTGCGCCGTCGCCAGAGGCTAGCACCGCCCAATTTCCGGAGCGTTCCCCTTTCGGGAACTTCCGTGCGCCCCAGCCGGGCTTGCCGCCTGCATGGCGTGGCAGGATCCAGATCTGGAACAGGGTCGTTTCTTCGTCTTCGGCGTTCCACTCCGAGTGCTGCACACCATCGCCAGCGCTCATTACCTGCACGTCGCCAGCCTCGGTACGGCCGGTATTGCCCATCGAATCCTTGTGGGTGATCGCACCTGTGCGGACATAGGTGATGATTTCCATTGAGCTGTGCCCGTGCGGCGGAAATCCTGTATGCGGCTGGATCGTGTCATCATTCCAGACGCGCAGGGCACCTTCGCCCATCCGCTTCGGATCATGGTAGCCCGAGAAGGAAAAGTGATAATTGGCGTTCAGCCAGTCGTTCTGGAACCGGCCAAGCTGTTTGAAGGGTCTGTGTTCAATCATGGCGATATCCTTTCGCTCGTGTTGCAGCGAATATGACGTGTCCGGGCGCAGCCTGAAGAGCGCAGCCAGCCATCACACCTATGCATGCCGAGCATAAGTGGAAACGGGCCCGAAACCCGCTAGGTTCCGTCCGGCATGACTCTGCCCATTGTTCACCATGTTGATTATGACGCGAAAACCGTCGCGGATGACCATCGTTTCCCGATGCGCAAATATGCGCTCGTGGCCGAATTTCTCCGCGAGGCAGGCCATAGCTTCATAGAGCCACAGGCCGCATCGGAAGACTGGCTGCACCTCGCGCATGACGAGGCCTATGTCACCGCCATCCTGACCCAAACGCTTGATGCAAAGGCCGCCCGCAAGGTCGGCTTCGAGATCACGCCCGCCATCGCCCGGCGCTCGGCTGCGTCGGTCGGCGGCACATGCCTTGCCGCGCGCCTTGCGCTGGAGCAGGGGGCCGCGGTGAACCTTGCCGGCGGCAGCCATCATGCCGGGCCCGACGGCGGGGCGGGGTTCTGCGTGTTCAATGATGTCGGCGTTGCCGGAAAGCTCCTGCTGGAAACGAAGGAAGTGCGCCGTGTGGCCGTCATTGATTGTGATGTACACCACGGAGACGGCACGGCGCTGATCTTCCGCTACGATCCGCGCGTCTTCACCGCCTCGCTCCATTGCGAACAGAACTGGCCGCGCGAGAAGCCGCCCTCTGATCTGGACATCGGCCTGCCAAAGGGCACGGGCGATGCGGCCTATCTTTCCGCGCTGGAAGATCTTGTCGATGCCGCCCTCGGCACCGCGCCGGACATTGTCTTCTACAATGCCGGGGTCGATCCGCATGCAGAAGACCGTTTGGGCCTGCTGTCCCTCAGCGATGAGGGCTTGCGCGCGCGGGACGCATATGTGGCGCGGGCCTGCCGCTCAGCCGACATCCCGCTCTGCGGCGTCCTCGGCGGCGGCTATGCCCGCGACGCCCGCGCCGTCGCCCGGAGGCATACGTTTCTGGTTGAGGCGCTGGGCGCGGCTGCGTGAAGGCACCCAGCCTCTTGCCCCGACTCACTTGCGCCGCCACAAGAAACGCATGCCTGCCCAGCCAACCCTCGACGATGCCCGCGCGCTGCTGAAGCGCGTCTATGGCTATGACGCCTTCCGGGGGTTGCAGGAGGCGGTCATCTCGGATGCGCTGGCAGGCAAGGATGGCCTTGCCGTGTTGCCGACCGGCGGTGGCAAGTCGCTTTGCTATCAGATCCCGGCGCTGCTGCGGGAGGGGGTCGGCATTGTCGTCTCGCCGCTGATCGCGCTTATGGCGGATCAGGTCGACGCGCTGAAACAGGTTGGCGTGCGCGCCGAACGGCTCGACTCCTCGATGGATTTCAATGCCCGCGCCGAGGCGCTGGAGGCGGCCGCGCGCGGCGAAATGGATCTGCTTTATGTCTCGCCAGAGGGCATGGGTACGGGGCTGGCCCAGCGCCTTGCCCAAATGAACATTTCGCTGATCGCTGTGGACGAGGCGCACTGTGTCAGCCAGTGGGGCCATGATTTCCGCCCGGACTATCGCGCGCTGGGCCGGCTGAAGGATTTGTTCCCTGGCGTGCCGCGCCTGGCCGTGACGGCAACGGCAGACACCCGTACACGCGAAGACATTCTTGAGCAGCTCGACCTGACGAAGCCCGTCGTTCATGTCGCGAGCTTTGATCGGCCAAACCTTGCGCTTGCCGCAGAGCCGAAGGAAGGCAACCGCGCCCAGCGCGTCGTCTCTCTCGTCAAGGCGCGACCGGGCCTCTCCGGCATTGTCTACGCCGCCACCCGCAACGCGACCGAAGACCTTGCCGAGGCGCTGGAGCGGGCCGGGATTTCCTCGCTCGCCTATCATGCGGGCCTTGATGCGGACGTGCGGGCCGAGCGCCAGCGGCGTTTCCTGCTTGAAGACGGGCTCGTCATGTGCGCGACCGTCGCGTTCGGCATGGGCGTCGACAAGCCGGATGTGCGCTTTGTCATCCATGCCGACCCGCCCAAGACGATGGAAGCCTATTGGCAGGAAGTTGGCCGCGCGGGCCGGGATGGCGAGCCTGCCGAGGGCGTGGCCCTCTATGGCCCAGCAGACATGCGCCGCTCGCTCAGCTGGACTTATGAGAGCGATGCGCCCGAAGCGGTCAAGCGCGTGCAGATCACCAAGACACGGCAGCTGTTTGCCTTTTTCGATGGGGATGATTGCCGCCGCGCGGCTGTGCGCCGCTATTTCGGGGAAGAGGGGGTGGAGGCCTGCGGGGCCTGCGATATCTGCCGGGGCGAGAGCGGCGATCCCTATGATGCGACGCGCTGGGCGCAGATGGCGGTCTCAGCTGTCCTGCGCTGCGGCCAGAAGATCGGCCGGGGGCGCCTGATCAATCATTTGCTGGGGCAGGCGAAGGATAGTTTCGACGAAGAGCTGTCCACCCAGTCCACCTATGGCATCGGCAAGAACATGCCCAAACAGGGGTGGAGCCGTGTGTTCGATGCGCTGCTCTATGATGGCGTTCTGGCCGAAGGCGGCGAGATGAACCGCCCGGCCATGATCGTGCCGGACGCCGAAGTCGCCCGTGCGCTGTTCCGGGGGGAGCGCACGCTGATGCTGCGCGCCGACCCGGCCGCTACGCGCAAGCGCTCGAAAGGCAAGAGCCGCGTCGCGGCGCAGGCGCTGGCTGACATGTCAGAGCGTGATCAGGCCCTGTTCGACAATCTGCGCATCTGGCGCACGGAAACGGCGAAGACGCGCGGCGTACCGCCTTACGTTATTTTCCATGACCGCACCCTCGCCGAAATCGCCCGCGAACGTCCCAATGGCGCAGATGAGCTGCGCCTGATCAGCGGTGTCGGCGAGAAAAAGGCCCAGCGCTACGCCGAAGACGTGTCGCGGATTATCAGCGAAGCGGCCTAGATCGTGTCGGCTGAAGCCAGCTTAATGCCGCCGAGGCGGCGTACCATTGCGTAGAGGAACAGGGAGACACCAGCAATCTCGCAAGTTTCTTCGATGAGCACAAAAACGTCGCCGACAAGCGTCGGTTCTCCCGCGCGTGCCAGACCATTTGCATCGTAATAGACTGACGCGACCTGCTCCAGGCCAACCGCGCCGCACACAAAGATAAAGCCGGACAGGGCGAACAGGAGCTGGCTGGACCGGTCCAGATTCAAATACCACCTGATCATGAACAGACCGATGATGCCCATGACAATGAGATAGGGGATTTCAAATCCCGTATAAGGCATGAAGCCTTCGGGCAGGATTGCGCGCATGGAATTGGTTATGCGCTCATGGATGCGGATGTTTTCATCGAAGCTGAGCAGGACGAACACCAGGCCAACGGTGAGCCAGGGTAGTTTGCTCCGACGATCGCCCGGTGTCACGGCTGCGGTGAAGAAAGCCATCATCGCCGTCGAAAACAGAAGCAAGGAAGACATGAAAGACGGAACATTCATTTCTCCGTCCATATGGAACGTGCCGACAAAGCCGAAGGCGTGCTCGCGTCCAAGTCCATATTTCAGGATGAGTGCCGCAATATGCGCAGACACCAGAAACAGCGTGATTGCGATCAGAGCCTTGGCAACCGAGCGCTCTGAAATCGTCGCCTCGGTAGCCGTCGGACGGCCGATTTGTTGTGTAGTGATGCTCGAAACCATGTTGAGCGCCTCGTCCCCCAAGTAAACAAAATCCTAATATTGGTAGTTATTTAAAGGTTTCGTGACGGTCAAGCTAAGGGTGACGAGATTTCAATTTTTCCGACGCGCTGCAAAAGATTCGGAAAAATTCACGAGGCGTCCTCGGCAAAAGGCTTTCAGCGCCTTGACCCGGCGGGCAGCGCGCCTCACCTATAGAGCCAACAAGATTTCCCGCTTTCGGAGTTCTCATGAACCTTTTGCACCGCCTCGATGACGAGACAGACGAAAAGACCCAGACCGAGCCGAATGCCTTCCTTGAGGAAGCGCTGTTCAAGGCCCGTACGATCCTGCTGACCGGCGGCATCGATTTCCACGCCGCGCGCCGGGTCAGCCAGCGCCTTCTGGCCCTGTCCTCGGAAAGCAAGGAGCCAATCCTGCTGGTCCTGTCCTCTCCGGGCGGCCATGTCGAAAGCGGCGACATGATCCACGACATGATCAAATTCGTCGAAGCTCCGGTGAAAATCCTCGGCACAGGCTGGGTCGCCTCTGCCGGCGCGCTGATCTACTCGGCGGCCAAGAAGGAAAACCGCTACTGCCTGCCGAATACACGCTTCCTGCTTCATGAACCGCGGGGCGGTGTTGGCGGTCAGGCCACGGATGTTGAAATCCAGGCCCGCGAGATCATCAAGATGCGCGAACGCCTCAACAAGATCTTCGCGGCGGCGACTGGCAAGTCGCTGGAGCAGATCAAGGAAGACACAGATCGTGACTTCTGGATGAGCGCACAGGAAGCGGTCGATTACGGGCTGGTTGGGCAGATCGTGAATCACCGCAGCGACATCAAGTAAGCGTTCATCACGCTGACATTTAAAGACTTCTAACGCCCGGTCCTGTTCAGGTCCGGGCGTTTATCTTTCGTTAGGCATGTGTTTGCCGCGCGTAAAGGTTTATGGCGCAAGGTGGCTTCTTAACCTGTTTAAGGACCCCGCCGCCTCTATGCCGGTACGAGTAGAAGACATCGCGGTCGCTGTGCGGCCCATTCCGACCGCTGCCACAATATCCGGGTTAGTCACCCGGTTCCTGGCCAATCCGGACCTGTTTGCTGTGCCGATCGTCAGTGATGGTGCGGCGTTGGGCATGGTCACGCGCCGGGCCGTTCTGGAGGCGCTGGCCACCGTCAGTCTCAGGGAGGCCAACAGCTCGTCTCCGGTTACCAGCATCATGGTCGAGCAACCGGTCATGAGTGAAGCAGGCACGCCGGTTGGCCTTGTTGCCAAGATCGCTTCGGAAATGTCGAACACAGCGCTGACCGATGGTGTGATCGTATTGGCCGAAGGCAAATATTTCGGCCTCATCAGCCCCGCATCACTTCTGTCTGCCATCGCCAAGGAAAACACGGCCCGGGCGAGGGCGCTTCAGGTTGCACACAAGCGCCTTCAGCAGAAACAGGGCGAAGCAGGGACCTTTGAGCAGGAAAAGGCGCAGTTCCTGTCCTTTGTCGGGCACGAGATCCGCACACCGCTCACCGGCATTCTCGGAGTTGCCGACCTGTTGCAGGACAGCGTGAATGGATCTGAGCCGAAGCGATTGGCGCGCACCATTTCCGAAAGCGGGCATCACCTTGACCGGTTGCTCAGCGATCTTCTGGATTTGTCGCGCCTTGAAGCCGGGAAGCTGTCGATCAACAGCGCGCCGTTCGAGCTTGGCGCCTTTGCCAATGAAGCCCGCGACCTGTGGCACTCCCGCATTGCCGGGAAGCGTTTGGACCTGCGCATTCGTGTTGTCGGGGAGCCGAACATCCGCCTTGAGGGCGACGCGATGCGCCTGCGTCAGATTCTGTTCAATCTGATGAGCAACGCGCTGAAATTCACCGAGCGTGGCTATATCGGCGTTGAATTGTCGACCTTTGAAGCCGCCGGAAGCCTGAAGCTTCGCATGACGGTGGAAGACACAGGCTGCGGTATCTCCGATGCTGACAAGGCGCGCCTGTTCGAAGCCTTTGAACAGGCCAGGCCCTCGACCGCTTCAACGCATGGCGGATCCGGGCTCGGCCTGTCGATCGCGAAGGGCCTTGCCCGCCGCATGGAAGGGGAGATCCTCCTCGCAGACAATCCGGACGGTGGCTCGGTGTTTACCGTCACTATACCCGTGAAACGGGCAGGACCACGCCTTGCCGTGACAGGTGCGCCGCCAAAGCCCCGGATGCGGGCGTTCGAGCTGGGCCGCATCCTGCTGGCCGAAGACCATGCGGTCAGCGCCCTTGTTGTCACGCGTGCGCTCTCCGCTGCGGGGTGGCAGGTAGACTCGGTGCAAACCGCAGAAGATGCCATCGCCAAGGCAACCGAGAATACGTATCAGGCCATCCTGACAGACATTCACCTGCCGGGCGCGACAGGCGACGACGTGCTGGCGGCACTTCGCGACAGCAAGGGGCCAAACGCCTTGGCTCCGATCATTGCGGTGACAGCTGATGTCAGTCCCGAGCGGCGACTCGCCTGCCAGCGCGCCGGGTTCACGACCATCATTGAAAAGCCGATCCGGCCCCGCGCGCTTGTGGCGACGCTGGTCGACATCCTGCTCGCGGACAAGGCGGCAGCCGCTGAGGCAACTGAATTGCAACGGGCCTGAGCGGAGACATGCCATTGCCGGACGACAAGCCAGGCCTGCTGATCGCAGTCGGGCGCGGCCTGCGGTTTCGGTGTCCGCGCTGCGGGAAGGGGCGTCTCTTTCGCGCCTATCTGAAACAGGTGGAGACTTGCGATGAATGTGGCGAGCCACTGGGACATGTCCGGGCGGATGACGGGCCTGCCTGGCTCACCGTGCTCTCGCTCGGGCCTTTCCTTGTGGCCATCACCTTCTTCGTCTCATTTGGCCATCTTCCCCTCTGGACCAGCCTTCCCATCGCAATCATCGCGGTAACCGGCGCGGTGCTGATCCTGTTGCCCCGTATGAAGGGGGCGTTTATCGCCGCGCTCTGGCTTTCCGGCTTTGGAAGCCGCGAGAACGACGAAGCCTGAAAGTCTACACAATTCGGCATTCAGGGTTGAAATTGCGCGAAGATTTCGCTCTCACTTGAGGCAAGACAATTTCAAGTGGGGAGACACGCATGGGAAAATGGTTTGGTCGCATAGCGCTCATCGTCGGATTCATCTCGGCTGTTATTGGTATCGTCGTTTATGTGAACGACGAGGTTCGTGCCCGCCTGTTTCCAGATCTTGCGCCCGCCACGCGCGCAGACGTTCAGGAGCAGATGCGTCTTAGCGAAGAACGTATCGTCTCTGTGGTGCAGGCGTCCGTCAGCGCGGCGCTGACAAATGCGCAGGCTCAGGGAACCGATTTCTCCGGGGACGAAAGAAACAATTACGAAGCCGCGCTGACCTCGTTGCTGGCATCTGAAGACCCCACTTTCAACGACGCCAAATTCCTCGCCCTGTCTGGCCAGACAGAGGCGGCGGCTGATGAACTTGTAACGATGGCGGAGCTGACCTCTGGCGATGCAGACCCTATTCCCGAGCGAGATCGTGCCAGCCTTCTGCGCAGCGCGGGCGACATTCTCGTTCCCTCCGATCCAGAGAAGGCGCTCGCTACCTACCGCAAGGCGCAGGAGCTGGACCCGGACAACCAGATCCTCGCCACGCGCATTCAGCAATTGTCGGCTCAGACGGCCGCCGCCAATCAGGTGGCCGCTATCCCGAATGCGCAGTTTGAGTTTGATGGTCTGCTGTTCGAGTTTGAAGGGTGTGAGAATTCAGAAAAGCTGAACTGCGTCCTGTCGGTGACGAACACGACGCCCGACGAGAAACACCTGTTCACGCGCAGCGTCTGGGCCGTTGATGAGCATAGCCGCTGGATGAGGGATGCGCGGCGCAATGTGCGGGCATCCAGCCATTACACCTGGAATGTGCCGTCACTCGAGGCGTCTCAGATCGACTTCACCTTCGGGCGTACAGCAAACATTCTCCAGTATCTGACCTTTGACCTGCATGTGGACAATGTGTCCTACAAGAAGACGTTCCGGGACGTGGCGGTGCGGGGTGGCCGGGATGTTCAGGTGCGCCAGATGCGTCCGATTGATCCGTCCTATCCGGACCGGGCGTTTTCTGTATCAGGCGTGCAGTTTCATTTCCTGGGATGTAGCAATCCGGACGCACCTGTCTGCCGGTTTGACCTGCTCAATACGGGGTCAGAAATGGCGGTTATCAACGTCCGTTCGGACGTGGCTTATGATCACAGCAGCCGGGCGATCGAGTCGTTTCTCCCTGAGCTTGACATCAGTGGAGACAATCGCGGAGAGGTTCCGCCCGGCATCACGACAGGCTGGACCGTTAATTTCCGCAAACCGTCCTCCTTCTTCCAGGAGTATCGGGCCTCATTCGAGGTAAATGGCAACCGCATTACACGGTCCTATCGGGATCTGCCGCTCGGCGATGGTCCCATGCCGGAGATCAAAACGCTGGATGCGGCCGCTGTATTTGGGCCTGATGGCTATTTCGAAGCAGGAGGAGTCGAGTTCGCGTTCATGGGGTGCACTGACACGCTGAAGCCAGTGTGCCGTACCGATGTTCGGAACACGACAGACGCCTATGTCAAAGTCTCTGCCGGGCGGGCCGAAGGCACGCATGATGGGCGGCAGGAGGTTCGGTCTGCGAATGCGGTGGTTCTTATGAACAACGACTTCAGCGGTGAAATTCCGCCCGGTCTGACAACGACCATAGAGCATCGATTCTCGCCTGAAGTGGGCACATTTGACACGCTGGATATCCGGTATTCCGCTGGCGATCAGCGCGAGAGCCGCAGCTTCAGCGCGGTGCCTGTGCAGTAAGGGCGCAAACGACCTGCATCGCGTGCAGGTCAGATGGTTGCAGAGGCGCGAAACCGCGTGTAATAGGCGCGCTTCGCAACATGCGATCGGTTCGGTAGCTCAGCTGGTTAGAGCGCACGACTCATAATCGTGAGGTCGGGAGTTCAAGTCTCCCCCGAACCACCATTTGCGGATTGCTGACCATTTTTCCGTTTATAGACTAGGGTTTGGGCTCCGCGCGAATATGCGGCTCGGTGCAGCAGCTCATCATAGTGCGGGAATATCGCCGCCACCGCGTACAGATCGCGGCGGCGACAGGTTTTGCAGCTTGGTCCCATTGAGACCGCTATTCAGAGCATCTACTCCGCAGCAACGGCTTCGGCGTGGGCTTCCTGTTCCGACAGGAAGCGTTCGGCCTCCAGCGCGGCCATACAGCCCATGCCGGCTGCGGTGACGGCCTGGCGATAGGTCTCGTCGGTCACGTCACCTGCGGCGAAGACGCCGGGAATTTCGGTGGCGGTCGAATCCGGCGCGGTGATGAGATAGCCATTGTCCTTCATGGCCAGCTTGCCCTTGAACAGTTCCGTGGACGGGGCGTGGCCGATGGCGATGAACACACCATGCACCGGAATGTCGGTCGTTTCGCCGGTGTCGACATTCTTCAGGCGCGCGCCCGTCACGCCAGCCGGGTCACCTTCGCCGAGCACTTCATCCAGAACCGTGTTCCAGACCACTTCGACTTTCGGGTTCTTGAACAGGCGGTCTTGCAAGATCTTCTCGGCGCGGAAGCCGTCGCGGCGGTGTACGACCGTGACCTTGGAGGCAAAGTTCGTGAGGAACAGCGCTTCTTCCACAGCTGTGTTGCCGCCGCCGACGACGAGGACTTCCTTGCCGCGATAGAAGAAGCCGTCACAGGTGGCGCAGGCGGAGACGCCGAAGCCCTTGTATTTTTCCTCTGACGGGATGCCCAGCCATTTGGCCTGCGCGCCCGTGGAGATGACGACGGAATCGGCGGTGTAGGTGGTGCCGCTTTCGCCCACAGCCTTGAAGGGGCGGGAGGTGAAATCGACCTCAGCGATGTGATCGTTGATGACGCTCGCGCCCATGGCTTCGGCGTGTTCCTGCATCTTCACCATCAGTTCCGGGCCCTGAATCTCCGTGAAGCCGGGATAGTTCTCAACCTCTGTCGTGATGGTCAATTGGCCGCCGGGCTGCATGCCGGTCACCACGGTGACATCGCGCATCGCCCGCGCGCCATAGACAGCGGCGGTCCAGCCAGCCGGGCCGGAGCCGATGATCAGGATTTCGGTGTGTTTCGTGTCAGCCATTTCGGAAGGCTCCGCCATCTGTTCTTGTTGTTCGGCCCGCCATATAGGGAGCGTTGACCGAGCCTTAAAGCGCTGCGGGCTTCATATCAATGTGAACACTGCCCGGCAGGGGCCAAGGCCGTGTCATTGCCCGCGCAGACGACTTCTACCGTGGCGTGGGAGACCTGAAACCGGTCAGCCAGCCTGTCTTTCACCGCGCGGCGCAGCAGGTCCGGATCGGCGCCGTCTGCGGCGGTCACTTCCAGCGTGATCAGGGGCTTTTGCTCGGTCAGCGCCCAGGCGTGAAGATGATCGACCGAGACGACCCCTTCGAGGCTGGCGAGGTCTGCGCGGATCTCTGCCGGGTCCAGCCCGGCGGGGGTGCCTTCCAGCAGGATATGACCGGATTTACGGGCAATGCGCACACCCGCAAACAGAACCAGCAGGGCCACGAGGACTGACAGGATCGGGTCTGCAGCCATCCAGCCCGTGGTCATGATGATCACCGCTGCGCCGATGGCGGCGACCGAACCGAGCAAATCCCCGGCCACATGCCAGAGCGCGCCCTGCAGGTTCAGGTCTTCCTTGCTGCCGCCATGCAGGATGGCGAAGGCGATGATGTTGACGATCAGGCCGCCAACCGCGACGGCCATCAGCACATTACCCATCACTTCGACCGGTTCCAGCAGGCGGTGAATGGCTTCCCACACGATCCAGAGCGAGAGCAGGACCAGCAGGATGCCATTGGTGAAGGCGGCCAGGATCTTCATGCGGGCAAAGCCATAGGAGCGCTGCGGATCTGCCGGGCGGTCTGCCAGCTTGTAGCCGACCCAGGCGAGCGCGAGGGAGCCTGCATCGGTCAGCATGTGCGCCGCATCAGCCAGCAGGGCCAGCGAGCCGGAAATGACGCCGCCCACGATTTCCGCGATCATGAAGGCCGCTGTCAGCAGGCCGGCAATGGCAACACGCCGGCGGGAATCGGCGCTGCTCATATCGGCGTGATGGTCATGATCGTGATGGTCATGACCGTGGCCATGTCCATGATTGTGACCATGATCGTGCGCGTGGGAATGGGCGTGTTCACTCATGCCATCTGTGTGGCGGCTCTTGGGGGAGGGGTCAATCAGCCTGTGATAGCGTTGCGATCGTGACGCTATAGCATCGGCAACAGGCCGGGCCCTATTCCGGCAGGTCGCTGGCGGGCAGGCGCGCTTCCCGGCGGGTGCGGAACCGGCCCTCGAAGGCAACGATCAGGCAGGCCGTGATGATCACGACCGCGCCGACCCAGAGCTGCCAACTGGGCATCTCGTTGAAGAAGACAAGCCCTAGCAGGGCCGACCAGACCAGCGAGGTATATTCCAGCGGGGCCAGCCGCTGCGCCGGGGCGCGGCCATAGGCCAGCGTCGCCAGGTACCAGACCCCATACCCCAGCAGGCCCAGCAGCGCGAAGATCGGCAGGTCATTCCAGTCGGGCGCGCCGAACACGCCAAACGTGACCGGCAGCATGGCCAGCGCGGGGACGATATTGGTGAACAGCGCAATCGTGGTGGCATCCTCGATCAGGGCCCGCATCCGCAACAGGACGAGCACGAACGCATAGCCGATTGTGGAGCTGAACAGCGAGATCAGGCCAAGTGTCTGGTTGCCCGCATCCTCGCCTGCGCCGGACTGGCCGGAGAGGGCGAAGGCAACGCCCGCAAAGCCGAGCAGGGTGGCGCCCGCGGCAACAGGGCTGATCTTCTCGCCCAGCAGGAGGCGCGCGACCGGCGCAACCAGCAGCGCCGCCGTAAAGCCCAGCGTGGTGGCCACGGCCAGTGGCAGCTGGGTCAGCGCGTAGAAGAAGGTGAAGGCGCAGAACAGCTGCAGCAAGCCGCGCAAGGTGTGGAAGCGGATGGCCGCCCAGCCGGGGGCGGGCTTGCGCTGGGCCAGGAAGACCGCAAGGGCGATGAGCGCGCCGAACAGGAAGCGCCAGGCTACCAGATGCTGCAGCCCCGCATCGGGCGCGACGCCCTTCACCAGCGCGTCCACGCCGGTGCCGACCAGAATGGCAAAGGCGGAGATCAGCATGGGGGCGGAGAGAAGGCGGGCAATCATGAGCGCCGGACCGTAGACGAGTCCCCTCCGCGCGGGAATCGATTTCTTGGCGCGGCATATGTGTGCCGCCGGGGCAGGTGTGGTAGGAGGGGGGAAAGCGGTTGCCACCTGCACGAGCGACTGCGCCGAGGGAGGACAAGATGACCGCACCACGCCTGCGCCAATTGGTGATTGCCGCCGAAACGCTGGAGGCCGCTGACCAGCTGGGAGAGCTGCTGGAACTGGGCGCGCCTTTCGTGGACCCCGGCGTGAAGGAGTTCGGCCTGGAGAACCGGGTCTACGCCCTTGGCGACCAGTTCCTGGAAGTGGTCGTGCCGATGGCGGACAGTGCGCCCGCGCGCCGCTTCATCGACCGGGTGGGCGAGGGCGGATACATGGCGATCTTCCAGACCGATGATCTGAACGCCCTGCGCGCCCGCGTGGACGGGATGGGCATTCGCCGCGTCTGGAACATTGACCTGCCGGACATTTCCGCCAGCCATCTGCACCCGGCCGATATTGGCGGCGCGATCGTCTCTGTGGACGAAGCGCGCCCGGCGGGCAGCTGGCGCTGGGGCGGCCCGGCCTGGCGCGACAACACCGTGCCCGGACGGCTGGTCAGCGCCGCGATGGAGGCACCAGACCCCGACGGCCTCGCCGCGCGCTGGGCGCTGGCGCTGGGCCTGACCGTGGACGAGCGGGTGTTGTATCTCGAAGACGCGGCCATCGTGTTCCGTGAGGGGCCGGTGGAAAAGCTCGCCGCCTTCGGCCTCTACCGGCCGGATGCCGACGCCATCCTGTCGCGCGCCGAAGCGATGGGCCTGGATGTGGACGGGCGGGAAATCCGCTTTGCCGGTGTGGGGCTGAGCCTGTTGGAGTAGGGGGCGTGCGGGTTTTTCAGGAGTATGTAGGCGGGACTTATGCCCGCGCCCGTGCTTCGACTTCGCTCAGCATGAGCGCTCATGACGTGCAGCACAGAGCAAACTCATCCTGAGCGAAGTCGAAGGATGAAGCAGGTGAAGACAGGTTTTCGGACAAGCGCGTCCGTCCGGCTCAGACGAGGCTGGCCGGCGGAAGACGTGTGAAAGACGACCCAAACTCAAGACGTATCCGGACATTCCCGGACCGCCACATCATGCAGCTCTATCAGCGCGGCTTCTTCGGCCCGGGTCACCGGCAGGCGGGAAAAGGCGGGTGGCAGGGTGCGGGTGAGGATCGGGGTGGCCTGTCCCATGAGGCGGCGCATCGCTTCGACATAGCGGGGTAGATTGTCCATCGCATGTTCCAGTGCCAGGAAGCGGCGCACCTGCCGCGCGGCGGGCAGGATGTCCTCCGGCAGCGCCGGATAGTCCGACAGGTCGACTTGCGTCTCCTCATCCAGCAGGCGGATGCGCGGGCCCGTTCGGAAACGTTTGGGTGGCGGTGTGCGCTGTGCCGTGCCGGGCTCAGCCTCTGTCAGCCGGAAATGTACCGCCGGGAACAGGCGGGGTGTGGCGACCGGGCCCGTGGCGCGCTTTGGCGCTGGCGTGCCATGCGCCGTGGACGGATATGTCTGTAGCGCGCCCAGCTCAGCGGCGAGCAGCACGATCAGGCGTCGCATCAGGGGGTCGGCATAGGCCAGGAACCGCGTCAGGCCCTGCAGCTCCCGCCGCGCCAGAAAGGGCAGGCAGGGCAACAGGCCAAGGCCAAGCCGTCGGCGCATGTCGCCGACCATCCAGTCCAGCCGGTCAAGGCTGAACCGGGCCGCATGGATCAAGAAGTCGCCTGCACGGATCATGAGGCCCAGTCTGAAGGCCGCGCTTCTCAGACGGATTGGGGGTGGGTTTGGGCCGCTTCATCCTTCGACTTCGCTCAGGATGAGTCCGTGCTTATTGAGCGCTCATGCTGAGCGAAGTCGAAGCACGGGCGCGGGCAGTCTGATGCCAATCCCCATGACTGGAAGTGAGCCTCACGCCTTGCGGAGTTCGGAGTGGGATTTGAGGACGCGGTCGCCGTCTTCCTGTTTGATGAGGTAGGCGGGGTCGTCTTTTGTCGCCTTGCGTTTCACCTCATTGCCCTTGATCGTGCGGGTGACCGTGTCTGTGAAGCGCTCGTCCACCTTGCCCGTGGCGGTGCCATTGCCCCAGTCCCATTCCACTTTTGTGCCGATATCGTAGCCGTCGGTCGCCATCAGTCGCCTTTCTTCTCCGGAATGTCGTCATGCTTGGTGGAGGCCAGGTCTTCGAGCTCGGACTCGCTCATCGAGTCGTACATCTCCTTTGACGCGCCTTGCAGGTCGCTGACCTTTGTCTCGCCGCGCTTGGCGGACAGCGCCGCGCCGGCGGCCTTCTGCTGGGCTTCGGACTGGGCAGGCATGGAGGGCTCCTTCGCGCATGGGTCTTGCGGAAGGAACGGAGGAGGGAGGGATGGGTTCCCGGCTCGCCCCCGCCGTATCTCCGGGCTTGACCCGGAGCCCCGTGCGGCTGGCTTTCTGGAGTTGCCGCGGGAGGCCCCGGATCAAGTCCGGGGAAGCGGCGTGTGGGCGCTTGGGTGTCAGACATCCTTTTCAACGGAGGTTGACAGATTGCACCACCTATGTAGATTTACCACTTAGCTATGTAGAAGGTCAATAATGGCAATGGAGCAGCATACCATTCGCGTTACGGGGCAGACGCTAAAGGTCTTGTCATTTTTGCTGGAGAAGCACCCTGAGCCGGTATCGGGCGCTGACATTATCAATTCTAAGCGCATCCTATCTGGGACCCTGTATCCGTTGTTAGATAGGTTGGCGACTTATGGCCTATTGAGTAGCCGCTGGGAGGATGTGGATCCCTCGGTGGTGAAGCGCCCCCGGAAAAGGCTTTACAAGATGACGGCTGACGGAGTGCATCGAGCGAGCCAAATTTTGCAGGAGCACGGGATCGCGATTAAATCCAGCCCGTCGCGCCACAATGCTCCGGTGGAGGATGGCTAATGATTATCGCTGCGGTTATATCGCTTTTATGCTCATTTGCGGTCGCTTTAGTACTAGAGCGTGCGTTGTGGATATCGGAAACTGCTATCGAGTTCGCTACAAGTAATTTGCCGTACCATGTTAAGGACGAACGTCGTGAGCAGTGGATTTCGGATATTCAAGAAATTGAGGGTTCGGCATGGCAGATTGTGACCGCCCTTGGCATTGTATGGACGTGCCGTATAGAGATATGTGAACGGTTTCTGCCGGTTAAACTGCCCAAAAAATACTATGTGTGCTGTATTCCTTCACTAGATTTGAAGGATACGACTGTTATCTCGTGGAATTTTCGTGACGATTCTGAATGTCGTAAACTGATTGCACTCTTTATAGTTAAAGAGGTGTTCGATGGGTTTGGGTCAAAAGGGCTTCGCGTAGTCGAAAACGAACTGAAGAAGATCCAAGCGGATCAAAATGATGACAGGAATGCACGAGAAAGCGACAAGCTATTCTCGACCAACGTACTGCCAACAAACGTCGATGCAGCGTTAGTTGTTGTCGATGGTGTGCTTCAGATCGTCAGGACTACTGATCAAACATCCACCTCAGCTTCCAGCGCGAACTCTTCGATGAACTCGCGGCGGGGTTCGACGATGTCGCCCATGAGTTTGGTGAACATTTCGTCGGCTTCCTCGATATGGTCGACGCGGACCTGGAGGAGGGTGCGGGCGTTGGAGTCGAGCGTGGTTTCCCAGAGCTGGTCGGCGTTCATTTCACCGAGCCCCTTGTAGCGCTGGATCTTGATGCCGTCGCGGCCCGCGGTCAGCACGGCCTGGAACAGGGCGCATGGTCCGTGGACGGTAAAGTCACCGCCTTTTTCGCGGCGCAGGATCAGCGGCTGGTCATAGAGCTCACGCAGGCTTTCGGCGCGTTCGGCGAGGCGAATGGCGTCCTGGCTGGCCAGTAGCGGCGCAGGCAGGATGGCGTTCTCTTCCACGCCGCGCACGGTGCGCTTCAGGACCAGCGCGCCGTCTTCAAAACGGCCCACCCAATTGTCTTCGCCCTCTTCGGCAAAGCGGTTCAGGCGTTCGGCGGTCTTCTGCGCTTCGGCGTCGCCTGCGCCAGCGGCCATCGCGCCGGCCATGGCGGCCTGTTCCAGCAAATCTGCCGGGGCGCGCAGGGCGAGACGGGCGAGGTTTGCCCGGAAGTTGGAGGCCGCGCGCACCCGGTCGCGCAAATCTTCGCCCGCAATCTGGGTGCCATCCGGCAGGATCAGCGCCTCGCCGGACGTGCCCTCGTCGATGAGATAGGAATCAAGCTCCGCATCATCTTTCAGGTAACGTTCGGACTTGCCGCGCGACACCTTGTAGAGCGGCGGCTGGGCAATGTAGAGATAGCCCTTCTCGATCAGCTCCGGCATCTGACGATAGAAGAAGGTCAGCAGCAGGGTACGGATGTGCGCGCCGTCCACGTCAGCATCGGTCATGATGATGATCTTGTGATAGCGCAGCTTGTTGATGTCGAACTCGTCCCGGCCGATGCCCGCGCCGAGCGCCATGATCAGTGTGCCGACCTGATCGGAGGACAGCATCTTGTCAAAGCGTGCGCGTTCCACGTTCAGGATTTTCCCGCGCAGGGGCAGGATGGCCTGGTTCTGACGTTCGCGGCCCTGTTTGGCAGAGCCACCCGCGGAGTCACCCTCGACGATGAAGAGTTCGGATTTCGCCGGGTCTTTCTCCTGACAGTCGGCCAGTTTGCCGGGCAGGGAGGTGATGTCGAGCGCAGACTTGCGGCGCGTCAGCTCGCGGGCCTTGCGGGCCGCTTCGCGCGCCGCCGCTGCCTCGACGATCTTCATCATGATTTCCTGCGCTTCCTTCGGGTGTTCCTCGAACCATTCGGCGAGCTTTTCACCCATCAGGCTCTCGACCACAGGGCGCACTTCGGAGGAGACGAGCTTGTCTTTCGTCTGGGAGCTGAATTTCGGATCAGGCACTTTCACGGACAGGACGCAGGTCAGGCCCTCGCGCGCATCATCGCCGGAAATCTCGACCTTGGATTTCTTCGCAATGCCGGTTTCGTTCGCATATTTGTTGATCAGGCGGGTCAGCGCGCCGCGGAAGCCCGCCAGATGGGTGCCGCCATCGCGCTGCGGGATGTTGTTGGTGAAGCAGAGCACGTTCTCGTGATAGCTGTCATTCCACTCCATCGCGACTTCGACCGTGATGCCGTCCTTCTCGCCGATGGCGTAGACCGGCTCCGGGATCAGCTTGGATTTGGTCTTGTCGAGGTGTTCGACGAACGCCTTCACGCCGCCCTCATATTCGAGGATCGCCTCATAGGGCTCTGCGTCGCGCTCATCGCGGAAGATGATCTTCACGCCGGAGTTCAGGAAGGCCAGCTCGCGCAGGCGGTGCTCCAGCGTCTTGCGGTCATAATCGGTCTTGGTGAAGGTCGACGGCGAGGCGAGGAAGCGTACGGCGGTGCCGGTATAGGGCTTGCCATTGTCGCGGTTGGGGGACTCGCCCCGCTCGATCAGGGGCGCCTCCACGCGGCCCCCCTCGATGAAGCGGACCCAGTGTTCCTTGCCATTGCGGTGAATGGTCAGCTCCAGCCAGTCCGACAGCGCGTTCACGACGGACACGCCGACGCCGTGAAGGCCGCCCGAGACCTTGTAGGAGTTTGAATCGAATTTCCCGCCCGCATGCAGCTGGGTCATGATCACTTCGGCTGCCGAGACGCCCTCGGTCGGGTGCATGTCGACCGGAATGCCGCGGCCATTGTCGGTGATTTCGGCAGAGCCATCGGGGTAAAGCGTGACCGTCACACGGTCTGCATGACCGGCCAGCGCCTCATCGATGGCGTTGTCCACAACTTCGTAGATCATGTGGTGCAGGCCCGAACCGTCATCGGTGTCGCCGATATACATGCCGGGGCGTTTGCGGACCGCTTCGAGGCCCTTCAGGACCTTGATCGAGCCAGCGCCATATTCGGGGGATTCAGCTTGCGTGCCTTCGGCCATAAAGGCCTCCTCATCGATTCGTGGATTCGCCTTTATTTATAGGGGGTTTGACGCCTAAAGGCCACAGATGAGAGGGGGAATTTGCAGCCCGGAAAACTCTTTTAAAACAGGGTCTTGCGGGCCGATTTGGCCGGCAGGGCGTCCGTCTGCGGATGGCCGGGCTAAAAAAGTGTCAAAAAACCCCGGAATCAGGGGGGATTTCGGGGGGATGAGTCTCTCCAGATCCGTGTCTCCGGGCTTGACCCGGAGCCTCTTGCGGCTGGCTGCGCGAAGCCCGCGCCCGTGCTTCGACTTCGCTCAGCATGAGCGCTCAAAAAGTGCAGTAAAGACCGGACTCATCCTGAGCGAAGTCGAAGGATGAAGCGGCAGAGCGCCCCCGTCAGGCCTCGCGAAATGCTCAGTCCTGGAAGACCGGTTTGCGCTTTTGGGCGAAGGCGGCGGCGGCTTCGGCGAAGTCTGGGGATTTGAGCTGTTCCGCAAACGCCTTGCCTTCTTCGGCCATGCGCTGTTTCACGGCGTCGCGATTGGCGCGGATCAGCGCCTTGGAGCGGCGGATGGCTGTCGGCGCGGCGGCGGCGACCTGCTGGGCGCAGGCGGTTGCGGCGGCCATCAGGCCTGCATCCGGCACGAGGCGTGAGACCAGGCCACAGTCCAGCGCTTCCTGCGCGGTCAGGATGCGGCCTGCCAGCAGGATCTCATTGGCCATGGAATTGCCCACAGACAGCGGCAGGAGCAGCGAGGAGCCCGCTTCCGGCACAAGACCCAGCGCCGTGAAGGGCGCGCGGAAATTGGCGCTCTCAGCCGCATAGGCGATGTCACAGTGCAGCAGCATGGTCAGGCCAACGCCGATGGCCGGGCCGTTGACGGCGGCGATGAGCGGTTTTTCTGCGTCGCGGATGGCGTTCAGGAAGCGGGTGACAGGCGGCTCGCCGGAGCTGCGTTCCATGTCGGAGGCGAAATCGCCAAGGTCGTTGCCAGCCGTGAACATGTCACCTTCGCCGGTGATGATGATGGCGCGAACCGCCTTGTCGTCATTCGCGCCGACAATCGCATCCGCCATCGCGCCATACATGGCCTGGGTCAGGGCGTTCTTGCGCTCGGGCCGGTTGATGGTGAGCGTCAGGATCTGGTTGTCGAGGCTGGTCTGGATATGGTCGGTCATGGGGCGCTCCGCGTCTTGTTGCCCGCAGGGGTGTGCGGGCTGGCGCGCCGGGCGTCAATCTCTGACGGTGCGGGAGGACCTGCTGTTCATGCGGCCCGGAAGCCGGAGGCGCGTTCCTCTGGCCTGAGCGTCAGCACGTCGATGCCCGTGGCCGTTACCGCGACCGTGTGCTCGAACTGAGCCGAGAGGGAGCCGTCCGTGGTCACAACCGTCCAGCCATCCTCTTCGGTCCGTACGGTGCGGCGACCGCGATTGAGCATCGGTTCGATCGTGAAGACCATGCCTTCGCGCAGGGTGAGGCCGGTACCGGGTTTGCCGAAATGAAGGATTTGCGGATCTTCATGCATCTCCCGGCCAATGCCGTGGCCGCAATATTCCCTCACCACGGAATAGCCAGCGCGTTTGGCGTGGCGCTCAATCGCGAAGCCTATGTCCCCCAGTCGTGCGCCGGGGCGGACCGCTCGAATGCCTTTCCACATGGCGCTGTAGGTCGCCTGAACCAGACGCCTGGCCGCGAGCGAGACATCGCCAACAAGGTAGGTTTTGGAGGAATCGGCAATGTAGCCGTTCTTTTCCAGCGTGATGTCGAAGTTCACAATGTCGCCATCGCGTAGAACGTCCGTAGGCGACGGAACACCGTGACAGACAACATTGTTGATGGAGGCGTTCAGGACAAACTCAAACCCATATTGCCCCTTGCTGGCGGGGCGGGCCTGAAGGTCTTCCCGAATGTAGTGTTCGACCAGATCATTGATCTGGAGGGTGGTTGTTCCAATGAGGTCCAGCGTGTCCAGATACTCGAATACGGCTGCGAGCAGGCGTCCGGATTCCGCCATCAGCGCAAGTTCCTGTGGCGTCTTTGTCATGCGTCGACAGCGGCGCGATCAGGCGTGAGAGAGGGCGCCGAGACGCCAGCGGTCTCCAGTTCGTGCTTCAGGACTTCGCTATAGCTGAGGGTCGGATTCATTTCGCAAAGCATGCCGATCCTGATCCAGTAGGCTGCCTGAGCGTTGATGGAGCGGGCGGACACCTTGCTGGCCCGCCGGACCTGTTCGTGCAGGTCGTCGTCGATGTTTACAATTCCCATGTCCGGCTCCGAATACATTCCATATATGGATCGTATATGAAATGTATATCGGTGCCGCAAGAGGAATTTCAGGTCGTGCCAGTGATGGCGGCTAGTCCGCCTGTGGCTTCTTCGGCCCCTTGCCGTGGCCTTTGGCCGGGCCCTTCTTGAAGGGCTTTTTCTTTGTGGGGCGTTTGTAGGTCTGGTCGCCGCCGGTGGGTTTGCCGCCCTTGCCGGGGGCTTTTGCGCGGATCTGGGGCGCCTTGCGGGCCTTCTTGGCCGGGCGGTCATCCTGGATGTAGTCGGTCAGCGGATCGAAGGGCTTTTCCTTCGCCGCGGCGGGCGGCTTTGGCTTCTTGCGCTCGCGGCGGGGCGGCGGACGGTCGTCCTTTGCGTCGGAGCCTGGCGCATGCGCGGCAGGCGGGCCGTCCAGCGAGAAGGCGCGCAGGCCTTTTTCCAGCGTGCCATCCGGCTTGATCGTGTCGAACAGGCGTTTGGCGGCGTCGGGCTTCAGCTCCACATGCGTGTCGGCCGGGTTGATGCGGATCGCGCCGATGTCTTCGCGTGACAGGCCACCGGCCTTGCACAGCATGGGTAGCAGCCAGCGGGCTTCGGCATTCTTGCGGCGACCGACGTTCAGGCCGATCCATGTTGCATTCTCGAATCCGGGCTGCGGCTCGCGCGGGCGGCGTTCGCGAGGCTCGCGCGGTTCTCTGGGACCACGATCATCCCGGTCGCGGCGATCATTGCGCTCACGCCGCTCACGCGAGGGCGGGCGGTCATCCACTTCGCGCAGATCTTCCGGGGCGGTGCGCCCGGCGCGCTGGCGGCGGATGAAGGCGGCCGCGATCTGTTCTGCGCCATAGGTGTCGATCAGTGTGCGGGCAAGTTCTGCCTCATTGGCGCTGGCATCTTCGGTGAAGATCGGGTCGGCCATCAGGCGGGCATCGTCCAGCGCATTGATTTCATCTGCAGACGGCGGTTTTCCCCAGCTCGCCTCGATCTTTGCGTCGCGCAGCAGGCGCTCCACCCGGCGGCGGGCACGTGGCGCAACCAGAAGCGCACTGACGCCCTTGCGGCCTGCGCGGCCTGTCCGGCCTGACCGGTGGAGCAGGGTGGCCGGATCGCGTGGCAGGTCTGCATGGATGACGAGGCCGAGATTTTCGAGGTCCAGCCCGCGCGCGGCAACATCGGTCGCGATACAGACGCGGGCGCGGCCGTCCCGCAGGGCTTGCAGCGCGTTGAACCGCTCTTTCTGGCTCAGCTCACCTGACAGGGCGACGACCGGGAAGCCGCGATTGCCCATACGGCTCATCAGCTTGTTCACGGCGGCGCGCGTCGTGCAGAAGACGATGGCGGTCTCACTGTCGGAATGGCGGACAATGTTGACGATGGCGTTTTCTTCATCCCCCGGCGCAACCAGCAGGGCCCGATAGTCGATGTCGACATGCTGGGATTTCTCTGCCGCCGTGGTGATGCGCTTGGCATCGTTCTGGTAGCGGGAGGCGAGCGCGGCGATGCCTTTCGGCACGGTGGCGGAAAACATCAGCGTGCGGCGGGTTTCAGGTGTGCCGTCGAGAATGTGCTCCAGCTCCTCGCGGAAGCCCATGTCCAGCATCTCGTCGGCCTCGTCCAGCACGACGACGCGCACCTTGGAAGCGTCGAGCGAGCCACGGCGGATATGGTCTGACAGGCGGCCCGGCGTGCCGACAACGATGTGGACTCCGCGGCCCAGCGCCCGGCGCTCGTCGCGCATGTCCATGCCGCCCACGCATGTCGTCAGGCGCGCGCCGGAGGGGGTATAGAGCCAGTCCAGCTCGCGGGAGACCTGCTGTGCTAGTTCCCGGGTCGGGGCGACGATGATGGCCAGCGGCGTTTCGGGGCGGTCGAACCGGTCGGCACCGTCCAGCAGGTCGGCGGCCATGGCGAGGCCGAAGGCGACCGTCTTGCCGGAGCCGGTCTGCGCGGAGACGAGCAGGTCCTGGCCAGCGAGGTCTTCTTCAATGACGGCGGACTGGACCTGGGTCAGCGTGTCGTATCCACGCTGCGCAAGGGCCTCGGCAAGCGCCGATGGGATAAGGGAAGTGTCGGTCATGGGGCAGGGACTTTCAGGGGCGCTAAGGGCGCAGCAGCGTGCGCAGCGCGGGAAGATTTTGCCCCCTATGACACGTTTTTGCGTAACGCACCATAAACAGCGCGCAGATGGGGTGTTTGGGGATTTGCGTGGGTCCGCTGGTGGGGCCGGATAAACGCTTTGCGTTTTCCGGGATGACAAACAAAGGGAGCGCACTCCGAAATTTGTCATCCCGGAATTTGCGCTCGCAAATAACCGGGACCTATTGGAGCGGCTTGGGCCGACGGTATGGGAGTTGCGCTGGTCTGCGATGGGGCCCGGACAAGCCTTTCAGGCTTTCCGGGATGACAGGAATGGGGTGGAGGCTCCGGCATTCGCCGAAGACACGGGAGAAACTCACACTTCCACGTCCAGTCGCTCCAGCCCACGGAAGAAGGGGAGGGCGCGCCAGGTCAGTTCCTGCTCTGGCAGGCGCATGTCAGGATAGCGCGCGAACAGTTTCTCGAACACGCGTCGCGCTTCGATGCGGGCCAAGGGGGCCCCGATGCAGATATGTGGGCCGCCGCCGAAAGCGACATGGCTGGCGCGTTTCTGCGTGATGTCGAACGCCTCAGGCGCGTCAAACACGGTCTCGTCCCGATTGGCGGAGGCCAGTGAGCAGAATACGACCTGATGGGCCTTCATCGGACAGCCGGCGACTGTCTTGTCGGCCTCGACGATGCGGGAGGTGGCCGAGACGGGCGCCTCATAGCGCAGCACTTCCTCAACCGCCTGCGCGCCCAGCGCCGGATCGGCCTTGAACGCGGCGAGCTGGTCCGGATGGGTCAGGAACAGCCACACGCCATTGCCGATCAGGTCTGTCGTGGTGAGGTTCCCGCCAACAAGGAGCGCGCCGAGATTGATTCGCAGTTCGTCATCTGTCAGCGGAGCGTCGCCGCTTGCCTGCAGCAGTACCATGTCTGTAATCAGATCATCGCCGGGAGCTTTGCGGCGCGCCTCCATCAATTCGGTGAAATAGGCGTCGAGCGCGTGGCTGCCGTGTTCCATCCGCTCCGTCTCTTCCGGGGTGCGCACGGGATTGAGGCTGAGGATGATATCTTCTGACCATTGGCGGAAATCCGGCAGGCGTTCCTCGTCCACGCCGAGAATGCGGGCGATGACGGTGACCGGGATGGGCACGGCGATGTCTGCCATCAAGTCAAACCGGCCGGTCGCGGTCGCGGCGTCGATGGTCTCGTCAATAATGGCCTCGATCTGGGGCTTCATCTTCTGGATGCGCGCATAGAAGGCCTTCGCCAGGGGCGGGCGAACGCGGGCATGGTCAGGGTCATCCAGAAAGAGGATGGAGGTGCGGCGCGGGTTTTCGTCATCCTCGATCAGCTGGCGCGAGATTGAGCCTTCCTCGGAATTCAGCGGATGGCGGACAAAGCTGCGATCGTTCACGGCTTCCCGAATGTCGGCATAGCGCGTCAGGAACCAGGTCTTGGCGATCTCGTCACGCATGACGGGACAATTGTGGCGCAGGGCTTCAAGCTTGGGATGCGGATTGGCGCGCGCATCGGGCATGAAAGCGGTCACTTCAATAACGGAATGCGGCACCGGCGGTGCGGTCTGGTCGTCGGCCATGTTTTCCTCCCTGTCCGGTCTTTGCGCCGGATCACTCCAGTGAGCTTAACATGGATCAGCCGCGAAATCGTGGGTGACGCTGGGCGAAGGGAATTTCTGCTCTAAATAGAGAAAGCCGGTTTTTGCCCCTTGAGTGTCGTAGGGAGAGCCGGGGATAGTGTGGTCAAAACATGACTCGGAGGAAGCCATGACGAGGCTGGTCAGCGACGCCATTCTTGAAGACACCGGCGCAGTAATGCCGGCAAACCCACTTGCCTATCCCATGCTCGAATCGGATTTCGAGCTCTGGAATCCCAACTCCTGGACACAGGGCCACCCCTACGGACTCTATGCCCGCATGCGCAGCGAAGCGCCGGTCATGTGGTCCAAGATGGGGCGGGGCGGCACGGGCTTCTGGTCGGTCTCCCGCTATGAAGACATCAAGGCCGTTGAGCTGCAGCCGCAGGTCTTTTCATCGGAGCGGGGCGGCATCAACCTGGCCGTGCCCCCGCGCCAGCATTGGAAACCGGAAATCCTGGTGCGCGCGGCGATGGACAATCTGATCTCGATGGATGAGCCGCGCCACATGCAGATGCGCATCCAGCAGAAGGATTTCTTCATTCCGGCCTATGTGAAGCAATTGCGCGAGAAGGTCAGCGTGAAGGTGGACTCGCTGCTGGATGATCTGGAGGCGAACGGACCAGAGGTCGATTTCGTCAAACTGTTTTCCAACCAGCTGCCGCTGTTCACCCTGTGCGAGATGCTGGGCGTGGACGAAGAAGACCGCCAGAAGATCGTCCACTGGATGCATTACCTGGAAATGGCCAGCCAGTTCATGACCAATCCGCTGCGCACCTTCCTGGGCGAGCCATTGTTCCCGCTGCGCTTCAAGAAAGTGGTTGAGGACATGTTTGCCTATGGCGCGCAGGTGATGGCAGACCGCCGCGCCAATCCGCGGGAAGACCTGTTGACCGTGATCGCCCATTCCAAGCTGGACGATGAAGACCTGCCACAGGAATTTCTCGACGGCTCCTGGTTGCTGATCATCTTTGCGGGCAATGACACGACGCGCAATTCCCTGTCGGGCACGATCAAGCTGATGACAGAATGGCCGGAGCAGCGCGCCATGGTGCTGGAGGATCCGTCGTTGATCCCGCGCATGTCTGACGAGGCGTTGCGCCTGATCTCGCCGGTGAAGCACATGCGCCGCACCGCGCTGGAAGACATTGAGCTGAACGGCCAGATGATCGCCAAGGATGAGAAGGTCGTCATGTGGTACGGTGCCGGCAATCGGGATGCGGACATTTTCCCGGACCCGGACCGGTTCGACATGATGCGCGACAATGTCGACAAGCATATCGCCTTCGGCCACGGCATCCACAAATGCCTCGGTTCCCGCGTGGCACAGATGCAGCTGCGCGTGGCCTATGAGCAGATTTTCCAGCGCTTCCCGGACATCGAGTTTACCGGAGAGATCAAGTACGGCCCGAACGCGCTGGTCCATGCGATCTCGAAGCTGAAGGTCAATCTCTACGGCAAGGGCAAGTCCCGCCCGACCAAGGTGCAGGTCAAGTCGATGGCGACGGCCTAGGCCGCAATTTGCGCCTTGAAGGCTTTGTGTTCGGGTTCGATGAGGCCGAGTTTCCAGTAGGAGCTGACATAGGTCAGCTCTTTGCGTGTCGGGCGTTCCTTGCGGAAATAGGTTCGGAATAGTCCGGCAACGGAAAATTCGCCTGCGACGAACACGCTAGGCGCGCCTTCGCGCCAGATAACGGACTGGACGGCATCGATAAGCTCGTCACTCGGCGCGTGGGCGTCCGCCTTGATGATCCAGTGGATGGTGATGCCGGCTGGCGCGCGCACGGGCTGGCGGTCTTCCTCGCTGAGGATTTCGAAAAAGGCATCGCCGACCGCATGTTCTGGCAGGCCTTCAAGTTCGATCGCGGCGGCCGGGATGGCGGCCATGTCCGCCGCGAACATATGCCAGTCTGCCTCTTCGATGGTGAATTTCAGCGTGCCGGGGCGCGAGATCAGGATGCGGTCGCCAGCCTTGGCCTGTTTCGCCCACGGCCCGGCAATGCCTTCATCGCCATGCACGACGAAATCGATATCGAATTCCCGCTCCGCCGGGCGGACATGGCGCAGCGTATAGGTGCGCATCTGTGTCTTGTAGGTGTCCGGATCGAAGGTGGGCGGGCCAGCTTCGCCGGGGGCAGGGGCCAGCACTTTCTGGTATTGGCCGGGCGCGCCGAGCGTGAAGTCTGCCGCAAAATCGGACCGGAAGGTCAGGCGATACATGTGCGGCGTCAGCTGTACGGTGCGCAGGACGATGGCTTCGGCAAAATTGGATGAGGACATGAACGGGCATACCTGTATTGAGAATAATTCTCAATCACACATATGGCCTGTGCGCGCGGGATCAAGCATGTGAGCGCAAATTGGCCTGAAAAAACGCGTCTACGGCTCAGCCGAGGGCGCGCGGAATGCAGCTGGCAGTGGCCTGCGCCAGCAATGTGCCGTCTTCGCGGCGCAGGAAGCCTTGCGTGAAAATGCCGGCGCGGCCCCGCCGGACACATTCGCCGCGACCGATCAGGCGCTCACCGACCGGAACGGGACGGATATAGCTCGTCGTCATTTGCAGGGTGGGGGCCATAGCCGGGCCATCCTGCACGATGGAGCCCGCGACGCTCATCACTTCATCCAGCATGGCCGCAACAAAACCGCCCTGACCATCGCCAGCCGGATTGCCCGCTTCGGGTGGCAAGGTAAAGGCCGCTTCGACCCAGCCCTCGGTCTCGTCAAAGGCGATCAGCTCGAAATTCAGGAAGCGGGCGGCGGCGGGAATATCGTCCCGCGTCAGCAAGTCCTGCCAGAAGGCGCGCTTGTCGAAGCTCATCAGCCGAGGCGTTTGAACAGCATGGGTATGGCGGTGGCGGTCGCCTTGGCGACGAGCTTGCCATCTGCATCGAAACATTCGGCTTCCATGAAGGCGGCGGACTTGCCCATGCGCAGGATGCGGGCCTCAACGTTGGCCTTGCCTGGCATCAGGCGGCGCAGATAGCTGGTCTTCATCTCAAGCGTTGGCGCCGTCATGGTAATGTTGGAGGCGATGATCACGCAGGTGCTCATCGCTTCGTCCATCATGGCGGAAATGAAACCGCCCTGAACCGCGCCGGTCGGGTTGGCGAAGCTGGGAGAGACGTCAAAATCCATGCGGATGCGCTGGGCATCCTGCTCGACTTCGACAAGGCGCATGCCCAATGTGTCAGAGCAGGGCGGGCGCTTCTTGGAGTTCTGGAAACGCGCCAGCATATCGGCGTCGGAGACGCGGGGTTTTTCGTCGTCGGACATGGTCGCGGTCCGGCCCTATTTGCGGCGGAAGGCGTCGAGATTGACGACAGTTCCGGCCTCTGCCTCGGCGCTATCGGCGTCCTCAGGGGCGCTGGGCGCGCTGGTCGCTTCGCCCGCAGGAGAAATAACGGCGGCGTCCTTGTCCGGGGATTCGAATGTCAGGCCGAAATTGACCGACGGGTCCACAAACCGTGTGATGGCGGCATAGGGCACGTGCAGGTGCTGGGGCACGCCGGAGAATTTCAGGATTATCTCGAAATGGCCGTCATGCACTTCCAGATCCCAGTATTGGTGCTGGATCACGATGGTCATTTCTTCGGGGAAGCGCTCGATCAGATAGTCGGCAATCTTCACGCCGGGGGCGCGGGTTTGGAAAGTCAGGTAGAAATGATGGTCGCCCGGCAGGCCGTTGCCCTCAACGCCAGTGCGCAGGGCTTCGCGTACAACGCCCCGCATAGCCGCCTGAGTAAGTGCCTCATAGCCGATATAGTCCGTCATAAGCCTGTGTATTCCCCAGATGTCGTATGTCGTCGTAGCGATGCTTACAGTAGGGGCGTGGACGCAGGCTCGCAACGGCGTTCGCACAACGGGCGAGCAAAAAAGTCAGGTTCGCTTGCGGGAAGCTGTGACTAACCCATTGTGGCAGAAGCCATCTTTGCGAGCCTTTGCCCTGAATGAAACACTAGTAATTTGCCGGTGGGTCGCTGGCCGGGAAGGACTCGTCGAGTTCCTCATCGACCTCGTTCCACTCTTCCGGGGGATGCTCCATATTCTCTGCACCCGCAGGGCGAACCTTCTTGTGGTGAGTCGGTTCGTCTTCGGTTTCGGTCTCTGGTTTGCGATTCTTCGGATCAGCTTGCTGTGTCATGTGCATACTCCTTCGTGCCAATCCAACGCATCGCGCCGCCTTTGGTTGCGTCTGGGTGCAATCTCTCTAGGCTGTCCCAAACAGGCCGGAACACCGGCAATCGGGAGGACAGTTTACATGATCACCATGCCGGAAAAGGGACGCGACTGGAGTGACGTGCGCGAGGAGATGATTGCGCGCGGCGGCGGGGATGCGCAATGGCGCGACGGACGCACCACGGTCTACGTATTTAATGCAGGGCCGGAAATCTCGAACATCCAGCATGACGCCTATGGGCTCTACATGGCGGAGAATGGTCTCGGTCCGCTCGCTTTCCCGAGCCTGGCACAGATGGAGAAGGAAGTGATCGGCATGGGCCTGTCCCTGCTGCATGGGCCGGAGGGCTCGACCGGGGCGATGACGTCCGGTGGCACCGATTCGATCACGATGGCGATGAAGACCGCGCGCGATTATGCGCGCAGCCGGGGCAAGCCGCGCGAGGGGCAAAATGTGGTGCTGCCGCAATCGGCGCATCTTGCCTTCGACAAGGCTGCGCATCTGATGGACATCGAAATTCGCCGCGTGCCTCTGAAGACAGATGGCAGCTATGAGGCGGACCCGGTGGCGATGGGGGAAGCCGTGGACGCCGCGACGATCATGATGGTCGGGTCGGCGCCGAACTTCCCGCATGGCATCATTGATCCGATCGCGGCGCTGGGTCAGGTGGCGGAGCAGAAGGATGTCTGGCTGCATGTCGATGCCTGCGTCGGCGGCTATTTCGCGCCCTTTGCGCGGATGAATGGCGTGCCCGTGCCTGAATTCGATTTCGAGGTTCCGGCCGTCAAATCCATGAGCGCGGATCTGCATAAATACGGCTATTGCGCGAAGGGGGCGTCGACAGTCCTGTTCCGGTCAGAGGAGCTGTATGCCCACATGCCGTTTGACATGGCCGGATGGAGCGGCGCGCCGATGAAGACTCCGACACTGGCAGGCACGCGGCCGGGCGGAGCGATCTCTGCGGCCTGGGGCGTGATGAACACTCTGGGCATTGAAGGCTACAAGCGGCTTCAGGGGCAGGTCTGCGCGACGCGGGAGCGTATCGAGGAGGGCGTCAAGCGGCTCGGCTTTGACGTGGTCGGCAATCCGATGCTGGGCCTGGTGGCCTTTTCGCATCCGAATGTCCATGCCTTCGCGATCTATGGCGAGATCTTCCGGCGTGGCTGGTTCACCTCCGTCACGAAGGAGCCGCCAAGCCTGCACCTGATGTTGAGCCCGAAACATGCCGAGGTGGCGGACGCCTATCTCGCCGACCTGGATGCCAGCGTGAAGGCGGTGCAGGCCGGCACGGCAGGCGAAAAGGTCGAGGCGCGCTATAGCTGACATAATGTATGAATGGGGAGGACGCAGACATGGAAACGAAGGGACGAACAGCCGTCATAACAGGAGGTGCAAGCGGCATTGGTGCGGCGCTGGCTGACGCAATGGTGGCCGATGGCGGCCGCGTCGTGATTGTGGACATCAACAAGGACGCCGCCGAGGCGCAGGCAGCAAAGCTGGGGGATGCGGCGCACGCCATTGCGTGCAATGTCGCCGATGTGGCGGGTGTCGAGGCGATGGCGGAGGAGGCCTGGAACTGGCTGGGCGGGGTCGATCTTGTCTTTGCCAATGCCGGGATCAGTGTTGCCCGCCCATTGCTCAAGGCCAGTGAGGCGGAATTCGATGTCACGATGGGCGTGAATCTGAAAGGCGTCTGGGCTACGGCGAAGGCCTTCGCTGTACGGATGATCGAGGCGGGCCATTCCGGGCATATCTGCCTGACTGCATCTGAACACGCCCTTGGCCTGCAACATCCGGGAAATGGTTTCTACACGGCATCAAAACATGGCGTCCTGGCGCTGGGCGATGTGTTCCGGGCTGAATTACCGGACAGTATCGGCATGAGCGTGTTGTGCCCCGGCCTGACCGCGACAGGCATGCCGGATACGAGCCCCGCAGCAACGGGTATGTCGCCGGATGAGCGCCGCAGCGCGATCGCCCGTGCGGTCATGGCGCAAGGCAAGCCGGCGGAGGAGGTAGCCCGCCACACGCTGGACGAGATCGCGCGTGACACATTCCTGATCGTGCCGGAACCGTCGGCCTGGCTGGCGGCGGAGAAACGGGCCGACGAAGTGCAGAAGGAGTTTGCACGTCAGGCGCCGATGGGGCCGGGCGCCATGCAGTATCATGTCGGCGCTGTGGTGGAGCGTATCCGAAAGTCTGGCCAGGGCCTGCTGTGACGCGGTTGTGATCAACCACGCCCGGCTTTTCCCTTGACCGCCCAGGGCGGCTGGGTTTCTCTTTCGGTAGCGCTAACACAAGATGCAGCGACCCTCAGGGAGACCCTCATGACCGGATTCATTCATTCGCGCAGGCAATTCATTGCCCTAAGTTCCGCCACCCTTGCGGCGGCGCCGTGGATCGCGGGATGTGCCAGTGCAGAAGGCAGCGGCGCGATCCCGGCCAAGGCGATCGGCATGCCGTGGCCCAACTGGGGCGAGTTGCCCGACAGCCCGCCGCCTGCACCGACAGAGGGCAGCGTCGGGTTCGCCGTGATGGGGCTGGGCGGTTACGGCATCGGCAAGGTCTTGCCCGCGCTGGCCGCGGCCGACCGGTGTCATGTGGCGGCGGTGGTGTCCGGCAATCCTGAGAAAGCGAAAAAGGTGGCCGCGGCCTATGGTCTGCCGGAAGATGCTATTTATTCGTATGAAGACTTTGACCGCATCGCCGAGGATGATCGCGTTGAGGCGGTGTATAATGTGCTGCCGACGGGCCTGCATCTGGAATGGACGGAGAAGAGCTTTGCGGCAGGAAAGCACGTGCTTTGCGAAAAGCCGATGGCGATGTCGGTGGCCGAATGCGAGCAGATGATTGCTGCCTCGGAGGCCGCCAATCGGAAACTGATGATTGCCTATCGCTGCCATTTCGAGCCGTTCAATTTGCGCGCCATGGAGCTGATGCGGGAAGGGGCAGTCGGCAAGATCAAACATATCGAGACGGCGCAGAATTACCGTATGGGACCGACCAGCGTGTCTGAAAACTGGCGTGTCGTGCGCGCGCTGGCCGGGGGCGGTCCGCTGGAAGATTACGGGATTTATGGTTTGCAGTCCGCGCTTTACCTGTCGGGCGAAATGCCGGTGGCCGTAAAGGCCGTGACCGAGCAGCCCGCAAATGATCCGCGCTTCGAGCAAATCTTCTCCACTGTCACAACCGATTTGCGCTTCCCGTCCGGGGCGACGGCGCATTTGTTCACCTCCTATGATACCTCGCCCGGTAACAATATGGCGCGGGTGGACGGCGAGGCCGGCACGCTGCTCATGCAACCGGCAACGGGCTATGGCGGCCACAAGATGCGGCTGACCCGCGATGGTGTGACCGAAGACCTCAATCCTGGCGACCCGAACGTACAATTCGCGCTTCAGTGCGATCATCTGGCCGACGCGATCCGCGACGGCACCGAAATCATCACGCCGGGCGAGATGGGCCTGCGGGACATGGCGCTGATCGAGGCGATCTATCGCTCCGCCGCTGAAGGGCGCGAGATCACGCTCTAGCGCGGAAATTCAACGCCCCTGCGCAAGGGAAAGCTGGACGCGGTCGCCCCGCGCCCTACAGTCCTTCCTGTTTCCAATATTGGGCTGAGGGGCCAATCCATGATCACGCTGCACCATCTCGAAAAGTCGCAATCCATCCGCATCCTCTGGCTGCTGGAGGAATTGGGTGTGCCCTATGAGGTGAAGCTGTATGACCGCGATCCAAACACACGGCTGGCCCCGGCGGAATACAAGGCCGTCTCACCGCTCGGCACCGCGCCCTGCATCAGCGATGGCGACGTCACGCTGGCCGAGACGAATGCCATTGTCGACTATATCCTGGACAAGCATGATGATGGCCGCCTGCGCCCCGCGCCGGGGACGGATGATCGTGCAGACTACCTGTTCTGGTTCCATGCCTCGCAGGGCAGTTTCCAGCCCTTGCTGACCAACAAATTCGTCATGATGGCGATGACCAGCCGCGCGCCATTTTTCCTGAAGCCTGCGGCGAAGATGTTGGTGGGCGGCCTGGACAAGGCCTTCTTCGGCCCGCGCCTGAGCGCGTTCATGGCAGAGGCGGAAAAGGCGCTGGGCAAGCATAAATGGTTCGCTGGCGAAGAGTTGACGGCAGCAGATATCGTAATGGGATATTCGATGGAGCTGGCCGCGCACCGGGCTGGCATGGACGCCGGAAACTATCCGAATGCGCACCGTTTCCTGCAGCAGATGCGGGCCTATCCCTCCTATCAGCGCGCGCTGGAAAAGGACGGCAAGGGCACGATCCTGCTCTAGTGCCTAATCTGGGCGGCGCATGGCATTTGCGATGTTCGGCAGGTCCTCTGCCGTCTGATAGTATTGCGGTTCTGCGCGGGCATTGCTGGCCTGTTCATAGGCGTAGCCAAGGGAGAGGATGGTGGCGTCCTGATCCTTTCCGCCCATGAACGAGATTCCGACCGGCAGGCCGCGAGCAGTTCCCATCGGTACAGTCAGGTGCGGATAGCCGGCGATTGCCGCCATGAAGCCTGCGCCGGGCCAGTCCGGCCAGACATCGCCATTGACCGGATCAACGCGCGGGGCGAGGGGGCCAGTCGGCGCCACCAGTGCAATCACGTCATGCTCCGCCAGAAGACGGTCTATGCCATCCTCACGTGTTGCCGACTGCACAAGGGCGACGGCATCGCGATAGCCGTCTGACTCGAGCCCGTCCATCGCGTTCGATTGTTCGAAAATATCCTGGTTGAACAGGGCCAATTCGGCTTCGGCATTTTGCTGGCTGAAGGCGATGAGGTCTGCAAGAGAGCGGGTCGTGACCGCGTCGGGGGTGGTGGCCAGATAGGCATTCAGCGTGGCCTTGAACTCATATTTCAGCACATCGAACGCGTTGCCCCAGAAGCCGCTCGGCATGTCTACATCTTCTATATCAACAAGGATGGCGCCCGCCGCTTCCATATCAGCCAGTGCCGCGTGAAAGCGCTCTTGGATCAGGGCGTTGCTGCCTTCTGCCCCGCGCAACACGCCGATGCGTGTGCCCTCCAGAGAGGAGGCGTCCAAAGCGCTGGAATAATCCGTTCTCGCATCTCCAGTCGCCATGGCGGCCAGCATCATCGCTGCGCCCCTGACCGATTTGGTCATTGGACCTGCCGTGTCCTGTGAGGAGGAGATCGGGATGATATAGTCTTGCGAGACGAGGCCGACGGTGGGTTTGAACCCGACCACGCCATTCACCGTAGAGGGGCAGGAAATCGACCCATTGGTTTCTGTTCCGACGGTTCCCGCGGCGAGTGAGGCAGCCGCCGCTGCGCCAGAGCCGGAACTGGAGCCGCAGGGATTGCGGTCCAGCATGTGCGGATTACGGACTTGCCCACCAAGGGCGGACCAGCCGCTCATCGAGCTGTTGGAGCGGAAGTTCGCCCACTGGCTGAGATTGGTCTTGCCAAGGATGATGGCGCCCTCCGCGCGCAGGCCCGCGATCAGGGGCGAGTCGCGGCCGGTGAAATTGTCCTTCAGGGCAAGGGAGCCTGCCGTGGTGGGCATGGCATCGGCGGTCTCGATATTGTCCTTGATCAGGATGGGCAGGCCATGCAGCGCGCCGAGCGGTTCACCCGCTGCGCGCTTTGCATCCAGCGCGCGGGCCACGTCCAGCGCATCCGGGTTCAGGGTGAGGACCGCCTGCAGTGTGGGGCCGTTCCGGTCGACCTGTTCGATCCGGTCGAGATAGGCCTGGGTCAGTTCCTCAGCCGAGACCTCGCCTGCCTTCAGGGCCTCGGCCAGTTCCGGCAGGGATTTGGCGGTCCAGCCTTCGGCGGCATAGCTGATCGGTGGTTTGCTGTCCGGCATGGGCGCATCCTCCACGGTTTGGGAACAGGCCGACAAGACCAGCGCCGATATGGCAGCAGTGAATACGTGTTTCATGGTGGCCAGCTCCCCTGAAGTTCCATCAGAAACGCTACCGCCAATCGTGTGGACTGGCCAGACACATGCCATTCGGGAAGGGGAGAAAGTGGAGGCTTCTGTTGCCAGGCGCCTCCGGGCCCCGCCTTAGGGTCTGAAGCCTAAGGAGTTAAGTCGGTAATCCGAGCACAGCTTACGCTGCGAGCAGTTCACCTTCAGCAAAGTTGTCATTTGCAACTATGTTGATTTGGGCTTCTGAGGGGGCCCAATCCGGCGAAGGCATCGTCTTTACACGTCCGTCGATCCTGTTTCGGCCCCGTCAGAAACAGGCCGGTGAGAGCCTGAACCTGCTTTTGGTGGAGCCGCCGGGTACCGCCCCCGGGTCCGAACCGCTTATTACACGCGCGTTTATCGCCATAGTCCGAAGACAGGACCAATATAGGGATGATTTGCGGGCGTTGGAAGGGGGGAGGTGCCTCAGCAGATCGTGTCGGCTTCGCCCTGTTCGCCGAAGCCGTCGGCGATGAGGCTGGCGATGGCGGTGACGGCCTCGGCGGCGTCGGGGCCTTCGGCGTTGATTTCCACTTCGCAGCCCGTATGTGCGACCAGCATCATGAGATCCATGATCGAGCGTGCATCTGCCGTTTCGCCCTCATGCGAGACGATGATGCGGGATTCGAATTCCCCCGCGAGGCGTGACAGGCGCGCGGAGGCGCGGGCGTGCAGGCCCTTGCGGTTGACGATGGTGGCGCGCTGGCTTGCGGTGACGGTTTCGGTGTCGGGCATCAATTCGACTTTGTGAGAAGTTCAGAAGCGATATTGATGTATTTCCGCCCGGCCTCTGCGGCAACCTTGGCGGCGTCTTTCAGGGAGAGGTCTCCGCGCACTTCCGCCAGCTTGATCAGCATGGGCAGGTTGACGCCGGAGAGCACTTCGACATTGCCGGTATTCATCACCGACATCGCGAGATTTGACGGCGTGCCGCCGAACATGTCGGTCAGGATGATGACGCCCTTGCCATTGTCGCAGGATTTCGCCGTTTCGCGGATCTGGTCGCGGCGCGCTTCGATATCGTCCTCGACCTCTATGGAGATCGAACGGAATCGGTCCTGTTCGCCGACAACATGCTCTGTCGCGGCGACGAGTTCGCGGGCAAGCTTTCCGTGGCTGACAACCACAATTCCGATCATGGGCGTTTCCGGTTATTAAACTTTACGAACTTGTCATGCTGCCACTGCGAACAGGAGCGTCAACCCTGATTCAGCTGCTGGGCGACTGGGTAGCCCATCTAGTTGCCCGAAAGCCCCAGCACATCGTCCATGTCGTACAGGCCGGCATCCTGGCGCAGGGCCCATGCTGCAGCGCCCAATGCGCCATGTGCGAACACGGCGCGATCAATGGCAGTATGGCTGAGCGACAGGATTTCCATATCGGAGGCAAAACTCACCTCATGCTCGCCGATAACCCCGCCAGAGCGGCGAACGGCGAAGCCGATGCTGCCCGCGCGGCGCTTGGCATCCGGGCCGTCATAGGGCGCGGCGCGTAATTCCGACAGTGGTTTGCCGCGACCGGCTGCGGCCGCTTCGCCCACCATCAACGCTGTGCCAGAGGGCGCATCCACCTTGCGGCGGTGATGGGTTTCCAGGACTTCGATGTCCCAGCCCGGCCCGAGCCGTTCGGCGGCCATACGGGTGAGCGCCTGCAGCAAATTGATGCCGACAGAGAAATTGCCTGCCTTCACGATGGACAGCGTCTTGGCCGCGTCTGCGATTTCCGCCTCTTCTTCGTCGGAAAAGCCGGTTGTGCCGATAATGACGGCGCGGACACTGGTGTGTTTCAGGGAATCGAGCGCCGCCAGCGTCGCGGCAGGGCGTGTGAAATCGATCCAGACATCCGCATTGCTGGCCGCAGCCACCGGATCGGTTGCGGGTCTCAGGTCCAGCAGGCGCCGCCCGGCAAGCTCGCCAATGTCATGGCTCAGGAATTCAGACGCCGGGGCCTCGCTGCCGCCTGTTACGGTGAGGCCAGCGTCCAGCGCCGCGCCAACCAGCTGGCGGCCCATGCGGCCTGCCACTCCGGCCACGGCGACACGCATCGAATCGGAAGGGGATAGATCAGTCATCGCGCCCTTATAGCGGGCTTTTCCGTCAGGGCGAGAGGCGCGCGGGCGCGCGGAACAAATTTCTCGTGTGGAGCGTTTATAGCGCATGGTTCCAACAGATACTCTCTCGCGGCTGGGCCGCGTTTCGTGTGTGATCAACCCGCAATCGGGCAGCACGCCCGCAGACGCGGCAGACCTGATCCGCGCCAAGCTTTCCGGCCTGCCGGATGAAGCAAAACTCCATGTGGCCGGGGAGGGCGATCTGCCGGTGCATGTAGAAGACGCCCTGGCCGACGACCCGGACACGCTGATCGTCTGGGGGGGAGACGGGACAATCGCCTGCGCCCTGTCGCATGCCGGCATGACAGGGCCGGCCATCCTGCCCTTGCCGGGCGGAACAATGAACATGCTGCCGACCCGCGCACTGGGCGGCGATTATGATTGGGAAACGCTCATGGACGCGGCCCTGAAGGGCGGACGTGTCAGGCCGATGCCCTGCGGAGAGATTGTCGGCGGTCCGCGCTTTTTCGTGGCCGCGATGATGGGCGACATGACACGCTTCACCCAGACCCGCGAAGCGCTGCGCGAAGGCAATCTGATGGAAGCGGCGGAGATTGTGCATGATTCTTCGGCGCTGGCTCTGCGCTCCAATCTGCATTGGAAAGTGCCTGGACAAACCCTGCGCAAATCGACGGCCGTGACGGTGAACATCAATGCTGACACGCCGGGCAAGCTGGAAGTTGCGAGCGTCGACCCGGAAGGTCTGCTCGGACTGGCGAAGATTGGCATCGAAATGCTGGTAGATGGCTGGCGGAATGCCGAGGACGTTGATCTTCTGCTGGCGGATCAAATCGAGGTTACCAATTCCGAGAAGGACCGCATCAGCCTGACGCTGGATGGGGAGCTGCGTGAAATGGCGTCACCGGTTCAGTTCCAGCGTGTGGATTCTGCGGTCAAGATCTTCGTGCCTGATCTGTCCCAATGACCCTGATTGCACAGATTTCCGACGTTCACTTCGGCGCCGAAGATGAGCGGGCCATTGCCGAAGCCGCCGCCTGTATCGAAGAGGCGGGGCCTGACATGCTGGTTCTGTGTGGGGATTTGACCCAGCGGGGAAAGCGTTCTGAATTTGAAGCTGCGGCGACCTGGCTTGATCAATTCGATCTGCCAAAGCTGGTCGTGCCCGGAAACCATGACACACCCATGTTCAATCTTGCTGCTCGCGCGGCTGAACCGTTCAAGCGGTTCAAGAGCCTGTTCAGCGACTTGTTCGATGTGGCAGAGGCCGGTGAAGCGATCGCAGTTGGACTCAACACTGCGCGTGGCTGGCAGGTGCGGCGCAACTGGGCCGAGGGGACGGTCAATCTGGATGATCTGGATGAGGCGATCATTCGCGCGGCTGAATCTGATGCCACGCTGAAGATGATTGCCTGTCATCATCCGTTCCATTCTCTGCCGGCCGCGCCCTTGCGCACGCGCACACGTCGGGGCAGGCGCGCCTCTGACAAGGTTGCGGCGAGCCATGTTCAAGTGTTGCTGACAGGGCACGTCCACACACCATCCGTCACGCTGCGTCAGCGCGCGAATGGATGTTATCTCGCCGTATCGTCAGGCACATTGTCTGTGCGCCTGCGAGCTGAGCCGCCATCCTTCAATCTGGTGCGGCTGGAAGACGGGAATGTCTGTGTGGATCGGTGTGACATGCGCAGTGACGGGCCGAAACTGTCCCGCATGGGCGAATTTGAAGCCCATGCCAGCGCGTGTTCCTGATCGCCTACTGAGTGCCGCCGGTTTCAAAACTCGCCTGTAGCTCGGCGCGGATTCGATCCACCAGCAAATGTACCTTGGGCTGAAGGTGTCTGGCCTGCGGGTAGACGGCCCAGATGGGTTCGGGCTCCGGGCGGAGGTCTGCGAACAACTCCACCAACTCACCGCTTTCAAGATGCGGCGCGACATAGAAGAGAGGCAGTTGGCCGATACCCGCGCCTGCCAGCAACGCATCCAGCACGGACGCGCCGGAATTGCATTTCAGATTTCCCCGTGGACGGATTGTTTCATGCTGGCCGCCGTGCCGGAACCGCCAGTTGCTGGATGAGCCGATGATGCAATTGTGGGATTTCAAATCATCCAGCCGGTCCGGCGTGCCGTTGGCGGCAAGATAGGCCGGGGCAGCGCAGACCAGGAATTGCCGCCTAGCCACGCGAGAGCTGATCAGGCGGGAATCTTCCAGCTGGCCAGTTCGGATGGCAAGGTCAAATCCCTCGGCGATCAGGTCTACGAGGCGGTTCGAAAGGTCTAGCGTGATTTCGACTTTTGGATAGTCCTGACAGAATTGCCGGACGATCGGCGAGATGTAGCGCTCGCCAAGCGAGGTGGAGCAAGTGATCTTGAGTTCGCCCTGAGGCTCGGTGTTTCCGCCCACGACTGCGAATAATTCGTCGCGCGCGCGGATCAGCGCTTCACACTGGCTGAGCACGGTGCGGCCCGTATCTGTCAGGGAGACTTTCCGCGTCGTGCGATAGAGTAGGGGTGCGCCGATGGCGTTTTCGAGTTTGGTGACCGCGCGGCTGACGTGAGACGTCGACACATTCAGCATTAGGGCCGCAGGCTTGAAGCCCATACAGGTGGCCACGGCCACGAATTCCTCGATCCCATCCCAGCTCGCGCGCATTATCCCAATCCTGCAACAATGAATTTCGAATTACCTACTTTATCGCTGAATTCGCAAGAGTAGTATGGCAGGCAAACTGAATGGAGTTCCCTCATGAAAACGCGCGCTGCTGTCGCCTTTGAAGCCAAGAAACCGCTGGAAATCGTCGAACTCGATCTGGAAGGCCCGAAAGCGGGTGAAGTTCTGGTCGAGATCATGGCGACGGGCATTTGTCATACGGATGCCTACACGCTGGACGGGCTCGATTCCGAAGGCATCTTCCCGAGCGTTCTGGGCCATGAGGGCGCGGGCATTGTGCGTGAAGTGGGCGCGGGCGTGACGAGTGTGCAGCCGGGTGACCATGTGATTCCGCTCTACACGCCGGAGTGCCGCCAGTGCAAAAGCTGTCTCTCCGGCAAGACCAATCTCTGCACGGCGATCCGCGCGACGCAGGGCAAGGGCCTGATGCCGGATGGCACGACGCGCTTCAGCTACAAGGGCCAGCCGATCTATCACTATATGGGCTGTTCGACCTTTTCGAACTTTACCGTGCTACCGGAAATCGCTGTCGCGAAAATTCGCACCGACGCGCCCTTCGACAAGGCCTGCTATGTCGGCTGCGGCGTGACAACGGGCGTGGGCGCGGTGGTGAACACGGCGCAGGTCCAGGTTGGCGACAATGTCGTCGTGTTTGGCCTCGGCGGCATCGGGCTGAACGTGATCCAGGGCGCGAAGATGGCCGGGGCGGACATGATTGTCGGTGTCGACGTCAACCCGTCTAAGAAAGAGTGGGGCGAGAAGTTCGGCATGACGCATTTCGTCAATCCGAAGGAAACTGCCGATGTGGTCGCGCATCTCGTTGAGCTGACCGATGGCGGCGCGGATTATTCCTTTGACTGTACCGGCAATACGGATGTGATGCGTCAGGCGCTGGAATGCTGCCATCGCGGCTGGGGCACGAGCGTCATTATCGGTGTGGCCGAGGCCGGCAAGGAAATCAGCACACGGCCGTTCCAGTTGGTGACGGGCCGCAACTGGCGCGGCACGGCCTTTGGCGGCGCGAAGGGGCGCACGGATGTGCCGAAGATTGTCGACTGGTACATGAACGGCAAGATCCAGATCGACCCGATGATCACCCACGTCATGAAGCTGGACAAGATCAATGATGCGTTCGACCTGATGCATGCGGGCGAAAGCATTCGGAGCGTGGTGGTTTACGACTAGGTCGGTCACGTCCAGAGTGGTCGGGAAGGAGCCATCCATGACCATTGTAAAACGCAATCTTGACATCTACCGCACGCGCCTGATCACGCTGCAGAACATCCTTGGCCGGGCCGAGGCGGAGCTGTTTCCGGATGACCCGGAAAAGACAGCCCTGCTGACGGCCCGGCTGGCCGAGGACATGCTGCCGCTGCCCAACCAGGTCTGGTTTGCATGCCGTCAGGCAGAATTGCTTCTGGGCAAGCTGAATGACACGCCCGTGAAGGAGTTCGAGGTTGATACGGCGAGCTTCGCGGACCTGCAGGCGCTGGTGGCCGAGACGATTTCCCGGATCGAGGCGCAGGCCGACACAAAGGAAAGCTTCGCCGAGGCGAAGACCCCGCTTGAACTGCCCGGCATGCCGACGCTTTCCATGACCGGCCAGGACTATATCGATGAATGGCTAACGCCGAATTTCTATTTCCACCTCGTCACCGCCTACGACATCCTGCGGGCCGAAGGGTTGGCGATCGGCAAAGCAGACTATTTGAGCCATTTACGCCCGCTGCTGGCGGCGGCTATGGCTAGCTGACGCGAGGGGAGGCCGAAATCCCTCTGGCGCTGTTTCGGCGGCTGAGGCACAAATTCCCCATCCATAAGGAGGAAACACATGTTCAGTCACGTCATGGTCGGCACGAACGACCTTGAGAAATCGAAGAAATTCTATGATGCGCTGTTCAAGGCGCTGGGCGGGCGCGAGGCGATTGTCGATCCGAAAGGGCGGCTGATCTATCTGCACAATGGCGGGACGTTCCTCGTGACACCGCCGATTGATGGCGAGCCTGCCTGCCACGCCAATGGCGGCACGATCGGATTTGCGGTCGACAGCACCGAGCAGGCCGATGCCTGGCACAAGGCCGGGATCGAGGCTGGCGGCACCGCGATTGAAGACCCGCCAGGCTGGCGCGAAGGGAATGGCATGAAGCTGTACCTTGCCTATCTGCGCGACCCGGACGGCAACAAGATCTGCACCATGATGCGCGGCTAGGCCGGTCAACTAAACACACGGTTCAGGGCGGCGCGATTGCGTCGCCCTTTTTGATTCCCTAGGGCAGATTTGCGCGCGCTGTATCCTGGCGCGCCATGCAAGACAGGAACTGATTTATGCTCACTCACATCATGATGGGGGCCACCAACCCCAAGGCCTCCATTGCGTTCTATCAGGCGGCGCTCGGCGCGGTTGGCGTAACTGCGACGGTCTCGCCAGACGACCGGGCCTACTTTTCAAAGGATGGCCTGATGCTCATCGTAGCCCGGCCCGCCGATGGAAAGGATGCGACCTGCGCGAACGGCCTGACCATCGGTTTCCGGGCGCAGTCTGCGGAAGAAGTCGACGCCTTCCACAAGGCAGGTATTGAGGCGGGTGGCACGGATGAGGGCGCGCCGGGACTCCGCCCGAATGCGCCGGGCAAGGCCTATGGCGCCTATCTGCGCGATCCGGATGGCAACAAGATCTGCGCCTTTTGCCAACTGGCTGAGTAAGGCCCCAGCCCGCAGGATGGAAAATCAACCTGCGGGCCTCGCCTTGCCGCTCAAATCGCGGCATGGTCTGCGCATGACAGAGTATACGCATTTCACGCTGATCGCTGACGGACATGTGTTCGAGCCGAACGAGAATTACGGCACGGAGATTGGCGCATGCATCATGGGCATGAAAGTCTGGGCCGAGGATGCCGAACAGGCCGCCGACATGATCGTCCAGATCGGCAAGCGGCTGGGCTTCAAGGTCGATGGCGAACTCCAAGTCTACCAGACCGAGCCGGAGATCGCCGCCGAGGACCAGCCATTCGGCTATGATGTTCAGTTTACGTCATATGCTGACATGGTCGACGAGGATGACGATGAAGACGACATCGGCAACGCCACCATTCATTAAGCGGCCAGGGCGATCCGGTAATCTGTCCGCGCAAGGCGCGCAGGCAGGCTGAATTCCTTCAGCGCGCTGCCGCGAATACGCTCCAGAAGATCATCCGCGCGGGCTAGCGCGTCGCCCTCCAAGGCGGAGTATGCGTCCAGTGCCGCCTGAAGGCGCCAGAGCGGAAAAGTGCGCGCCGCCGCCGGGCCTTGAGTGTCTTCGATATCAATCTCGATTTGCCCGACTGCACGCGGCACATGCGTGCCGGGGGAGGCGGTCTCGGCCCAGGCGCCGAACAGTTCCGCCGTCTGGTGGAGGGCGGGGAATTGTTCCCGCATCTGGCGGGCAAGGATCGGCACCAGTGTCAGCGGAATTTCGTCATTGGGCAGCAACTCGCCCTCAGCCGGAGAACCTGCCTGTACACGCTCCACCCAGTCGGCAACTTTCGGCGCGTAGCGCTTCATCAGGTCGCCGGATGTCGGGTCACGATAGAGGTGAGCATAGAGCGGGCCATAGAGCGCAAAGTCCGCCAGCGTGGCACGCCCCCCCAGCGCATAGGGGTGTACTTCCAGATGGGTCGAGAATTCCCGCAAGAACGCTTCATAGCTGCGCTCGATCGCCGGCGCAGTGGTCGGGGAAACGCCAAGCGGCGGCAGCGCGCCCTTGAAGCGTTCTCCATTGCGCTTGCCGATGTCATATTGTTCCGGCGCCGGGCGGTCCGGCGCAGAGATCGCGCCAAACTCCTGATAGGCCCAGTCTTCATTGTAGTTCCAGCGATAATGCATCGCCGGCAGGACGAGCCACTCATCTGCATAGAGCTGCAGCAGCTGCGCGACGAAAGCCTGAACCGGCGTGTCCGGAATTGCGGGAGGGGAGAGCCCTTCCGCCGCCTCGACATGGGCGATGATGTCGGCGGTATCCTGCACGATCTCTCCGCTCGGCGTCTTCATCACCGGAATGACCGGCCAGCCAACCGAGGGCAGGATGATGTCGCGGTAGACCTGTTGCGTCGCCAGCTCCTCGACATAATCCACGCCGCGCCAGTCGAGATAGGCGCGCGCCTTGCCGGTGAAATAGCTGACTTCGGCGCCGTAGAGTGTGTAGCCTGGCATGATACGGTTTTCGTTCCTGTGTAGTCGATGTTGTGCAGTCTGCTGAAGGAAGGTCACGCCTAGTCGCTGAAGCACCTTTGACGCGTGCCATATTTCGTCTCTTCAACATTGTAGCAGCGCAATTCGGACTGCTTCTGATAGGGCGGCTTCCAGTTCAGCAGCTCGTCATAGGCGGCGTCGATTTCGGCACGGCGCGCGGCTTCCCGGCGATTGGCGGCGTCCCACTCGGCCTGTTGCCGGGCTTTCTCACGCATCACCTGATTGTAGTGACGTTCCCAGGTCTTGCGGGCCAGTGGCAGCACATCCGGCGGGATCGCCGCGCACAAGGCTTTGTCAGGGGCGCCCCAACGGTCGAAGACTCTGGCGAGACCGACGAAATCCTCTTCAGCCTGACTGAACTTGCTCCAGTCATGGGCAATGTTGCGCGAATACCAGATCGCCGCCTGGCAATTCCCGCCCTGAACATAGGTTTCGGCGAAGGTCTGGTCGCGCCACATCCAGCGTTCAACAAAGGCCTTCCAGTCATTCTCGTTCCAGATGTTCGGCTTGTTGTTCCGGAATTCCTCCTCGGCCCCATAGGCCTCGAACAGTTTCGGGTCCTGCTTCGCGACCCAGTCGCCCAGCTCCTGCGGCATGGCCGGGCATGCCTGTCCGGCGGCTTGTGTCTTCTCGAATTGCAGGGCCCAGCTGATGCCGCTGTCCGGCACCGGATCGACGATGAAACTCATCTTGTCCCGATTGATACCGCCAAAGACGTAGGAATAGGCGATCTGGCAACCATCGAGCGTGCCGAAACGCTGATAATCGTTGCGGGCCAGAAGGCGCTCGCGCTTGGACTTTCGCAGATATTCGTCCTCGCGGACCTGCTTCTCGGCGGCAGCCTGCGCCGCTGCAGCAGCCTCTGCTTCCCGTGCCGCGATCTGCACGGGATCTTCAAGGGCGGCATAATTGTTGTCGTCATAATACTGCATGAAGGTGGGTATCAGCTCGATGGGTGCAACGCCGCATCGCGTCGCCCCTTCATCAGGCTTGTTGCGCACCTGATTGATCAGGTAGTAGGCGAGCATGCCCCATTCCCTGTATCTGGCGATCTGGGCGTCGGTCATCGGCGGCGCCTCGCTGCGGTAATATTCTCCGCGGTAAAACATCGTCTGTCCGGCGCGAAAACAGATATCGATCGGCAGGTCCGTTTCGGTCAGCTCGACCTCATCGAGATAGATGCCCTCGCCGGCGGAACCGAAACAATCGCCGACGACCGCCATCGCGTTGCGCACGGCGCTCGCCGGCGGCGGGTTCTTGAAATAGGCCGTGGAGACGCCATTTTCCGGCACGTCGAACTGGCTGAGCTCATTCGCGATATTATAATTCAGCGGCAGTCCACATTCGCGCTCACCATTGAAGCACGCCGCAAAACTCTTGCGGGACACGTATTCCATTTCGTTAAGGAACTGGTCGCCGGTGACATGCCACTTCAGGATTATCGTCGCCATCGAATTATCCGGGATGAACCAGTATTTCGTCCCATCACTTCGATAAGTTGTATTGTAAAAATTCTCGGAAATCATGCATTGCTTGTTCTGCTCATAGGGCGTCCAGTCCCGCTGAACGGTCTGTGCCTGTGCACTCGCGGCAAACGCCGTCACAACCCCCAAAAGAGTCAGCAAAATCCGGATCATACGCGTCCCCTTAAGCATGCATGTCTTGTGCGGCCGTATCCCCGGTGTTTTCGGAATCAAGACCGGTGCGACCTGTGATGATGGTTTCCTTGTACCAGAGGCGAAGTCGAAGGGAATCCCAAGTTTCGCGGTTTCAGCGAGTTGAGCCTGTTTTTTTCCGATTGTCTTCGTTTTACTTGGCGGGGTCTTTGCGCCACTATCGCCAACATGCGTGGAGTGGCGTATTCGAGGCCCAAAAGGGTGCTGAACCTCGAGGGGCGGCGGCCACCAAAGCAAAACCGAAAAGGATCATGGCGTGCAACCAATTGAAGTTTCTTCGTGGCAATCCTTTGGCGGCACGCTGTCTGTCCATGATCATGAAAGCGCCTTGCAGAACTGCACGATGCGGTTTGCGGTCTACACCCCCTCGCAGGCGAACCCCGAGAAGGTGCCCGTGCTGTGGTATTTGTCGGGCCTGACCTGTACCTGGGCCAATGTGATGGAGAAGTCCGGGTTGCAGCGTGCGGCCTCGAAGCATGGCATCATGATCATCGCGCCGGACACCAGCCCGCGCGGCGAGCATGTGCCGGATGATGAGGCCTATGATCTGGGGCAGGGCGCAGGATTTTACCTGACGGCGACGCAGGAGCCGTGGGCGAAGCACTACAAGATGGACGAGTACATCACCGAGGAACTGCCGAAGGTGATCGCGGAGAATTTCCCTTATGCGGATATGAGCCGGCAGGGGATCTTCGGCCACTCTATGGGCGGTCATGGCGCGATCACGCTGCACCTGAAACATCCGGATGTTTACAAATCCTGCTCAGCGTTCAGTCCGATCACCAGCCCGGCGCAGGTGCCATGGGGCCAGAAGGCATTCGGCGCCTATCTCGGCGCGCCTTCGGTTGCATGGGAGCAGTATGACGCGACTGAGCTTGTCAAGGAACGTCAGACCAAGGCGACCATCCTGGTCGATACGGGTACGGCAGATACTTTCCTTGAGCGGGAACTGAAGCCCGAGATCTTTACCGAAGCCTGCGCAAAGCATGGCCAGCGGCTGGATTACAATCTACGCGATGGGTATGGCCACGACTATTACTTCATCGCGACCTACATGGACGAGCATATTGCCCACCATGCGCGGGCGCTTGGCAGCTAGGCACCATCCGGCCCTCCCGGGCTAAACGTGTTCGGCTTCCAGATAGGACATCAGGCTGGCCAGATCCTCGCGAACCAGGAGGCTGGAGAACTCGCTGTCGCCTCCAAATTCCAGCCATGTGCCGGATTCGTCATGCGGACGCAGCATGCGCACATGTTCAATATTCACCACGCGCACCTTGTCATTGTTCTTCTGATGCAGGACGAGGAATTCAGCCATGGCAAGTCACGCTCCGGATTGTTGAGCCTGCGTGTAACACCAGTTCACTTATCTGCAAATGACGCCGGTTGCTTTGATGCGCTGGATCAGACCGCCTTGGCGTGGCGTTGGGCGGCGGGTTTGTAGCGACCATCAAGGCTTTGCGCGACTGTGCGCAGGAAGAGGCGGGCCTCAGTCGGAACACGGATCGTTTTGCCGTTCAACTCGCAAAGGCCCGCAGACTGCAGGAAGCGGGCGGTCTCCAGCGCATCGGCGAGACTGCCGCGAGGGGCCTCCATCTCGTCGCAGACGGCGTCCACATCCACTTCCAGATCACACATCAGTCGCTCGATCGCGCGTGAACGCAGCCTGTCATCGTCGGTGAAGGCCACGCCGCGCTCAACCGGCAGGCGACCATTATTGATGGCGGCTTGCCAGTTCGGGCGATCCTTGAAGTTCTGGGCATACCCTTCTGAAAACTGGGAAATTGCCGTGCTGCCGATACCAATCAGCGTGTCGCACGGGTCATCCGTGTAGCCCTGGAAGTTCCGATGCAGGGTTCCGGCGCGTGCAGCAACGGCAAGCGAGTCATCTGCACGGGCGAAATGGTCCAGTCCGATGGCGTGATAACCTGCCAGTTCCAGCGTGTGTGCACCTGCCTCGGCCTGTTCGAACCGTGCCTCAAGGCCGGGCAGGGCGTCCTCGTCGATGGCCTTCTGGTGTTTTGCAAACCACGGGACATGCGCATAGCCAAACAGGGATATGCGGGCCGCGCCCATCTCTGCGGCGAAGTGCGCGGCATCCTCAACATCGGCCACGGTCTGGTGTGGCAAGCCGTACATCAAATCCATGTTGATCGCGCGAATGCCGGCATCATGCAGGCGGTCGATGCCTTCGCTGAGCAGGATCTTCGGCTGGATGCGCCCCACGGCCTGCTGGACGGTAGGGGACAGGGTCTGGACGCCGAAGCTGACGCGGTTGACGCCGGACACGGCCATTGCGTGAATGAAATCTGGCGACAGGCTGCGCGGGTCGATCTCCACCGCGATTTCGGCATCGGGCCGCAAATGGAAGGCGCGGGCAGCGTGGGCAACCAGATCCTTGAAATCCTCTGCCGACAGCGCATTGGGCGAGCCGCCCCCGAAATGGAGATGCGCCATGCCCGCATGGTCCCCGAGGGCTGCGGCCCATAGGTCAATCTCGCGGTGCAGCGTTTCCAGATAGGATGCAATCCGGGAATAGCCGTTCGGCACGCTGGTCGCGCAGCCGCAATAGAAGCAGAGCTTCTCGCAGAAGGGCACGTGGATATAGACCGAGACCGGCTTGTCAGGGGTCGTCGCGCTGGCCCATAGGCGGGCATCCGGTTCCGAGACATCCGGCGCAAAGTCTGCGGCGGTCGGATAGCTGGTATAGCGCGGGACAGGGCGCGACGCGAAGGGGATCCATGCCTGTTTCATGGCGGTGTCCTACCAATGCCTGTGCAACGGGGAACTAGGGGGAAACCCGTAAGCGAGACGCATCTCGACGCCGCCCGCGCCGCAGCCTAATCTGCCCGGGCTCAGAGGAGGTTGCCCCATGATCCGACTGCTCGCCTGTGCCTTCGCGGCCAGTTCACTCAGTTTACCAGCGCTTGCCGGCCCGGAAGATTTCAAGCCAGGCCCGGCTATTCCGACCTATGGCAAGGTCGCCGCCGTGCCGGACGCGGAACGCCTGAACAAGGACGCCGTCTTCAAGATCGCCTTCGATACGGCCGCCGCGGCTGAACCCGGCAAGGTGAACCGCACGCTGGAGAGCGCCGCGCGCTTCCTGAACATGCATGAAGCGGTTGGCATTCCTGCCAGCAATATCCAGCTGGCGGTTGTGGTGCATGGCGGGGCCTATGCTGACTTGCTGAAGCGTGAGGACAATGCCTCCGCGCCACTGATCGCTGCGCTGCTGAAGAACCGGGTGCGCATTATCCTGTGCGGCCAGACGGCGGCCTATCGCGATGTCACCAAAGCCGACTTGTTGCCGGGCGCTGAAATGTCGCTGTCAGCCATGACGGCTCACGCGCAATTGCAGCAGGACGGGTACACGCTGAACCCGTTCTAGTCCATCGCCTCGGCTTTCAGCCAGATGCCTTCGCGTTCTCCCACGCGGCGCTCTACCAGAAGGCGGGCGACCTGGTGGTCGTCCTCGAAGACATTGCCCGTCAAACTGTCGAGCAGGGCCTTGGCGAGATTGTCGAGATCCATCCAGGGCGCGTCTCCCGTGTACTCCATCATGATGTGCACGGAATAATCGCCGTAGCCGGGGCGAAGGGGCGGGAAGTCCTTGCGGAAGAACTCTTTCAGCAGCGTCTTGTAGTATTTGGTTTGCGTCGTCAGGCCCGTGCAACGCACTTCGAGCGCGCCTTCATCGGTGATGCGCGCGCGCACCTTTCCGGCGCTGGTCCAGTCCGACCGGCTCATCCGCGCATCCGGTGGCGGGATTGCATGCGGGCCTCGATGGCCTCCTTGGAGGCTTTCAGGCCGAGGCCGGTTTGCTCGCGAAGCAGCTTGATGGCGAGGAGTTTCTTGCGGTCGTCAATGGCGCGGTCGATCTCGGCCCAGCGGGCCTTGGTGACGCGAGAGATGGCATCTTCGACCTGTGCCTGTGTCAGGATTGGGGGCGAGGTCGAGTTCTTTCCGATCCCGCGCACGAGGAAGCCGAGCCCGAAGGCGAGTGCCATCAGGACGAGCGTCTCCGGCTGGGTCAGGGCGTGGGCGAAGGTATTCAAGATGTATCCTGGCTCAGCTTGCAGGGGAGGGGCTGTCAGGTGGCCCGGCACAAGCGCAATCTAGGCGCGGCGAGGGGACGAGCGCAAGCCAGCAGTCCGACAGGCGGCTGCGGCGTATAGGGCCAGTAAACCGGCAACACCTTGTCATGTGCGCCCACTTGGCTAAACCCGGCGCGAAAGCTTTTCCACGCATGAGGATTCAAGACCATGACGACGCGGACCGAAACCGACACGATGGGCCCAATCGAAGTTTCTGATGATGCCTATTGGGGCGCACAGGCGCAGCGCAGCCTCGGAAACTTCAAGATCGGCTGGGAAAAGCAGCCCGAGCCCATCATCCGCGCGCTGGGCATCGTGAAAAAGGCCGCTGCCGAAGCGAACATGGACCTCGGCAAGATGGATCCGGACCTCGGCAAGGTCATCGTGCAGGCCGCCGAAGAAGTGATCGAAGGCAAGCTGAACGATCATTTCCCGCTGGTTGTCTGGCAGACGGGGTCGGGCACCCAGTCCAACATGAACTCGAATGAGGTCATCTCAAACCGCTCAATCGAGATCCTTGGCGGGGAAAAAGGCTCCAAGACGCCGGTTCACCCGAATGATCATGTGAACATGTCCCAGTCGTCAAACGACACATTCCCGACAGCGATGCACATCGCCTGCGCCGAGGAAGTCGTGCACCGCCTGATCCCGGCGCTGCAGGTTCTGCACAATGCGCTCGATTCCAAAGCCAAGGAATGGGCTGACATCATCAAGATTGGCCGCACGCACACGCAGGACGCCACGCCGGTCACGCTCGGCCAGGAATTCTCCGGCTATGCCCAGCAGCTGCAGAACGGCATCGAGCGGATCGAACTGACCCTGCCGAAGCTGATGGAACTGGCGCAAGGCGGCACGGCCGTCGGCACCGGTCTCGCCTCGCCTGTAGGGTTTGCGGAAAAGGTGGCGGAGAAAATCGCCGCGATCACGGGCCTGAAATTCACGACGGCACCGAACAAGTTTGAAGCGCTGGCCGCGCATGACGCGATGGTGTTCACGCATGGCGCGATCACCACGGTGGCCATGTCCTGCTTCAAGATTGCGAACGACATCCGCTTCCTCGGGTCCGGACCGCGTTCCGGCCTTGGCGAACTGGCTCTGCCAGAAAACGAACCGGGCAGCTCCATCATGCCGGGCAAGGTGAACCCGACCCAGTGTGAAGCGCTGACACAGGTCTGCGCGCACATTCACGGCAACAATGCCGCAATCGGTTTCGCAGGGTCTCAGGGTCACTTCGAGCTGAACGTGTTCAACCCGATGATGGCCTATAATTTCCTGCAGTCTGTCCGCCTGCTGGCCGACGCCGCAATCAGCTTCACTGAAAACTGCGTTGTCGGTATCGAGCCGCGCCTCGACAATATTCAGCGCGGCCTCGAAAACTCGCTGATGCTGGTGACGCCGCTGAAGGAAAAATACGGCTATGACCGCGCCGCCAAGATTGCCAAGACGGCCCACAAGAACGGGACGACGCTTCGCGAGGAGGCCATCGCCGACGGCATCCCGGGCGACGATTTCGACAACATCGTCGACCCATCCAAGATGATTTCGCCGGGGTGATTGACGTTCACTAGTTGTGAACATAAGTTCTCAACATGAGTTCGCTTTCTGGATGGCGCAAAGCAAACGGGCGCTCCCTTGCATCGCTTGGGGAACAGATAGGTTTGCAAAAGGGGTTCCTGTCCGAAGTCGAGCGGGGACTGAAGCGACCTTCTGTTGAGGCAGCGAAGCGTATTGAGGCTGCGACCGATGGCGAAGTAACAGCGGCGGAATTGCTCGGAATCTCCGGCGGTGTCAGCGAAGAGGCTACTCCGTTTGAGCCTGCGCTTGCCTCCGAGGCGCGTGCGCTAGGCTTAGATCCCAATGCGATTGCCCGCACGGCTGTAGAAGAAGCCGTGAAGCGGGCACGTATGGATGCATGGAACGAGAAAAACCGCGAGGCCGTCGACAGCTGGAACAAGCTGGTCGAGCGTGAAGGCCTATGGTCCGATGATTTGCGGGCGCTCTAGCGAATGGAGCGTCTCGCCGTTCATCGCTTGAGTCACGGCAAGCCACCAGTTGTGATCTTGCAGTATCCCGGCATGGACACGGGAGATATTGTGCTGGCTGCGCCGCTGTACCCCGCTGGCGCAGCCATGCCGATGGAGATCATCACACCGGAAGTCGTATTAAACGGGGACAGATTTATCCTCGGGGTTCATCTGCTGGCTGGAATTCGCAAATCCAGTCTTGAAGGCCGGATGGGAGATTTGCTCGCATATGAGTACGAAATCTCCCGCGCGCTTTCGCGTTTGTTCTTCGGAAATTGAAAGTCGCCCAAGGTGCGGGCAGGGGCTGGAAACGCATTGGTTTTCTCACGCCTGCGGTTGCGCGATGCCATGAAGATGGCCATACGGCGGCAAACATCTTCCTGCCCTCACAATGAAGAGTGTCATCCCGTGGTAAAATCGTCTTTTGCAGCCTTTGCGGATCGCCTCGGCGCGCAGAGTTTCTCGCAGGCCAATCTCTCCAAGTTCACGCCGGACCGGATCAAGATTGAATTGCTTTCGGGCCTGACCGTGGCGCTGGCGCTTGTGCCGGAGGCCGTGGCCTTCGCCTTCGTGGCGGGAGTGCACCCCCTGGTGGGCCTGTATGCGGCCTTCATCGTCGGGCTGGTAACAGCATTGATCGGCGGTCGGCCGGGCATGATATCCGGGGCGACCGGGGCCCTCGCCGTCGTCATGGTGTCGCTCGTTGCTCAGCATGGCGTTGAATACCTGTTCGCGACGGTCGTGCTGATGGGCATCCTGCAGCTTGCGGCAGGGGTCTTCCGCTTTGGCAAATTCATCCGCCTTGTGCCGCACCCCGTGATGCTTGGCTTCGTGAACGGTCTCGCCATCGTGATCTTCATGGCGCAGCTGACCCAGTTCCAGGTGCCAGGCACGGCAGAAGTTTCCGGGCACGGCATGTCGGGCGGGGAATGGATGAGCGGCTGGCCGCTCGCGCTGATGCTGGCGCTGGTTGCGCTCACCATGCTGATCATCTGGGCCTTGCCAAAATTTACCAAGATCATTCCTGCGCCACTGGCAGGTATCGCTATCGTGGCGGGCGTGGTGATCGCGTTCGGGCTGGATGTGCCACGCGTTGGCGACATGGCGTCGATCGAGGGCGGCTTGCCGCCTTTCCATATCCCGAGCGTGCCGCTGACATTTGAAACCTTCAAGATCATCCTGCCTTACGCGGTCATTCTCGCCGCCATTGGCCTGATCGAGAGCCTGCTGACGCTGAACCTTGTCGGTGAGATTACCGGCAAGCGGGGCGGGGCCAGCCAGGAATGCATCGCGCAGGGCACGGCCAATGTGATTACCGGCTTCTTTGGTGGCATGGGTGGCTGCGCCATGATCGGCCAGTCCATGATCAATGTGAAATCCGGTGGGCGCACGCGCCTCGCGGGCATTGCTGCGGCGCTGTTCCTGCTCGCTTTCATTCTTGTCGGCTCCAGCCTGATTGAGCAGATTCCGCTCGCGGCTCTGGTTGGCGTCATGTTCATGGTCGTGATCGGCACTTTTGCGTGGAACAGCCTGCGCATTATGACGCGCATTCCGCTTCTGGATGCGGGCGTCATTGTGCTGGTGACTGTCGTGACGGTGTTCTACGATCTCGCCACGGCTGTTGTGGTGGGCGTGATCGTGTCGGCGCTGGCCTATGCGTGGAACAATGCGCGCCGGATTCGCGTGATCGAGCGTGACAGTGTCCGCACGCCTGGCGCCCACGTCTACGAGATCGAAGGCCCGCTGTTCTTCGGATCGACAGATGGTTTCGCCGAACTCTTCCACCCGGAGACTGACCCGGATGTGGTGATCGTGGACTTCATGCGCTCACGCGTTGTGGATCAGTCCGCCCTGCAGGCGATTGAGGATCTGGCCCGCCGCTATGAAGCGCAGGGCAAGACGCTGCAATTGCGCCATCTGTCCCGCGATTGCCACAAGCTTCTGACCAAGGCTGGCCAGTTGATGGTCGATTCTGATGACGATCCGGAATACGCCGTGGCGGTCGATTATTCGGTTCGCACAGGCGCATTTGGCGGCGGCCACTGATCTTTCCTGCGACCTAATCTCCTTGCGCCAGGCCGGTTGTTCCGCCATCAGGAACGCCGATCAGAAACTTGGAGGAAAGTCGGATGGATATGGATTTCAGTAATTTGTTCTCGGTGGCCGGCAAGACGGTCGTCGTAACTGGCGGTTCGCGCGGGATTGGCGAAATGATCTCGGCTGGCTTCCTGGCCAATGGCGCCAAAGTGATCATTTCTTCCCGCAAGGCGGATGCCTGCGAAGAAACGGTTGAGCGTCTGAAGTCGCAATATGGCGGTGAAATCTATGCCATCCCATCCGATGTGGGCCAGATGGTTGGCATTGAGCACCTCGCCAAGGAAATTGCCGAGCGAGAAGACAAGGTCGACGTTCTCATAAACAATGCTGGCGTCGCATGGGGCGCGAAGCTGGAAGACTTCCCGGAGCATGGCTGGGACAAGGTGATGGACGTCAATGTGAAGGGCTTGTTCTTCCTGACACAGAAACTGATGCCATTGTTGCGCAAGGCGGCAAGCGCCGACAATCCGGCCCGGGTGATCAACATCGCTTCGATCGACGGCATGCACACCTCGCCCATGAGCGGTTTTGCCTATGGCACGTCAAAGGCCGCCGTCATCCATCTGACGCGCTTCATGGGCGCGCATCTGGCTGGGGAGCACATTCTCTGCAATGGCATCGCGCCGGGTCCGTTCCCGACCTACATGCTTTCCACCGGCGTCGGCTTCAAAGGCGAAACCGAAGGCGTGGACTGGCAGAAGATTGGCGACCAGAACCCGTCGGGCCGCGTGGGCCAGCCGTCTGACATCGCCGGCCTCGCCATGTTCCTGTCGTCCAAGGCATCGAACTATATTACTGGCCACACCGTGCCCTGCGATGGCGGAATCGTTTCCTCCAGTTAGAACCAGAGGAACATCGACGCGCCGAGAATGCCGATCCCGGTGAAGACCGTGGCCCCTGCGACGAGCAGGCTGGCCGCGGCCTTGGCCGGCACAGAGCGACTGCGGCGCGCGGCGGAGTAAAGTTGCAATACGGCGAGCGGGATCAGATAGCTGCCATAGCTGATAACGATGTCGGCAGGCCCGCTCATCGTGCTGTTCATCCAGCGCGGGGACTGATTGATCAGGATCCAGCCCATCAAGCCGACTCGGATGAACCAGACGCCATTGGCGACCATGAACAGGCGCATCGCCCAGCGCTGATGGTCTGCAAAGCGGCGCGCCAATGCAAACCGCAATGTATAGGCGGCGCAGACGAGGATCAGCACGGCATTCAGCGACACGCTGACAGCTGAAACGAGCGACAAATATGTATCCCGTCCCCAGGTCAGCCACAGCCCCCCAAGGGCAAGGAAACAGGCCAGCACCAGAAATATGCGCCCTGACCACCGGTGAAGTTTGGGGAATTTTCGGCGGAGCACAGGAACCAGCTGGATCAGTCCGGAAAACGTCATCATCGCGGCGAGCAAGACGTGCAGCGCAAACATAAGATTGCCCGCATCATCGCCCGGTACATGCCCCTTGATCAGGCTCTTGTCGTTCCAGCCAGCATAGTTTCCCGTGGCGGTGCGCACGCCGTAATAGCTGGCAATGAAGAGTATGAATGCGGTCTGGCCAATGGCTGCGACGCAAAACCAGGCGATGCCGGTTCGACCGAGAATCTTGTTCCAGAGAGTGAGGGGCGGGGGAGATGTGGGCACAATGAGTCCTTCCGGGTTTTCAGACCCGAAAGGCGTGAAGGTGTTGAGGCTCAGCGTCTTGCCGATTTGGAAATCGGCGAGGATTTCCGAAGAAAAACGTCGAATTTGGCGTCGCGAAGGCCTAAGCTGGCCCCGGATCGCAGACATCAGGATGATACCTCATGAACATTGCGCGTGCTTCGCTGGGAAATCTCGGGACGTTTTGGCGAAGCTTGCCGTCCGGGCCGGCATCGCCTCTGGCGATCTACTGGGCCGCCTTTGCGCTGTCAGTTGCAGCTTTCGTCGCCGAATATTTCGTGGGCAGCCATGTGCTGCAGCTTGGTGTCTTGTTGGTGCTGATCAGTTTCGTGCCTTGCGGATTGGCGTGGCTCCTGTCGCGGGAATTGTTCCGCAAGGAAGCCGAACGTAAGGCCTGGCCCGCGCTGGTCGTTGGTGTTCTCTATCTGACATGTCTGATCAACTATCTGGCCCCGGAATCCCACGTCGGTGGCATGTTGGGGGTCGTCGCCAGCATGAAATCCCTGATCGGGTCAGCCATGCTGCTGATGACATTTGTAGAAGCGATTGACGGGATGAACGCGTCAGCGTCGGAGCGAAGATTTCGCCTGAGCTTTGCTGGCGGATATGCCGGGCTAGTCACGGTGTCACTGCTCGCTGACCAGCCGGGACTGGACGCGTGGCAGGACGAGTTTCGTATCGTTGCGGCGTCGCTAGCCCTGATGGGGGCGAGCCTTGCTGTGCTGTATCGGCGTCGTAACCCTCTGGAAGTCAGCAAGACGCGCAAGACAGATCGTAGCCGCAGCGTGCCGTGCGATCCGGCTCTGGCGGCGCGGCTGACAACTTTGCTTGAGGTCGACCGGATTTATCTGGAACCGAATATCAAAGTGGCCGACGCCGCTTTGCGCCTGCGAACGCCTGACTACAAGGTCAGCCAGTGCATTGTGTCGGATCTCGGCTTCGCGAACTTCAACCAGTTGATCAATTCGTATCGAATTCAGGAAGCCTGCGACCAGCTGTTGCAGCCGGATCTGGCGGACCAGCCAATTCTGTCTATTGCGATGGATTGTGGCTTTGGCTCCATCGGTCCATTCAACCGCGCATTCAAGGCGCATACCGGCATGACTCCGAGCGCCTATCGGCGGCAGACCCGGATAGCAGAGTCGGTGCGGTGAGGGCTGGCGGACAGCGCGGCGGTGTCTAGACTGCGCGATAGAGAATCACTTCCAGCCAAGAAAGGCCGTGCTCATGGCAAACGCTCCCGTCGGATCGAAATCCAACCCGTCCCAGTTCGATATTCTGAACAAGCTGGCTGATGACGAACCCTATTTCGTGATCCGGGCACACGACCCGCTGTCGTCTGCATTGGTCGAGCTGCACGCCTATATCGGCGCAGGGCAGGCGGGCGCAGCGCACAACAAGCTGGCCGAGATCATGGCGCTCACCTCTGCAAAGGCGCCGCGCCCGGCCTCCAGCCCGAAATACCGGGAAACCTTCGCCATCTCACTGGCGATGGAGCAGTGGCGCGAAACGCACGGCGAAGACTAAAGGCAGGTCCTGTTGCTGATAGAACCTGTTACGCTTCAGAATGAGTTCGTACGCCTCGTTCCGTTCGAGATAGGTGGGCATGCCGAAGCCCTGCGGGACATGGCGGAGCGCTCTGGACAGCGGTTGGCAACCTGGCCGTTCTTCAATCCACCGGGCGACTGGATTTCGGATTGGGTGAAGTCTATCCGCAAGCGCACTGAGGCAGGTACGTTGGTGCCGTTCGCCGTGCTCGCGTCCGATGGGCGCTTTGTGGGGATGAGCGCTTATCTGAACCCGGATGCCGCGTCGCGAAATGTCGAAATCGGCATGACGATCTACGCGCCGGAGTTTCAGGGCGGAGCGACCAATCCCGCCTGCAAGCATTTGCTGTTGTCTCATGCTTTCGGGCAGGGGGCCATCCGCGTCTACTTCAATGTGGATGAACGCAATTTGCGGTCGCGCGCTGCCGTTATGAAGCTCGGCGCAACTCAGGAAGGCGTGCTGCGGGACAATCGCATCCTTCCGGATGGATTTGTGCGCACGACCGTGGTGTTCTCCGTGCTGGCGCGGGAATGGCCTGCGGTGAAGGCGGGTCTTGAGGCGCGCTTGTCCGCATTCGAGGACGTGAATCATGGCTGAGCCGATCAATCTGAACAAGTTCCGAAAGGCCAAAGCCAAGGCCGAGAAAGATCAGCGCGCAAAAGAAAACCGCGCCAAGTTTGGTCGCACGAAAGCGGAGAAGTCGCTGGACAAGGTGCGCGCCGACAAGGCCCGCGATCAGGTTGACGGCCACCGCCTTCAGGATGATCCGGAAGATCGTGGTTAATCAGCGGTTACGAACCGGCCCCTGATTTGCACCCTCACTCCTGACTTTGTTTCAAAGCGGGAGGACATAATGGGACGGATTATTGGAAAACTGGCGATTGCAACCATCGCTTTCGCCGCCGGCATCACCTGGGCCATCATCGCCGAAGCAAATGACGCCGGTGTGCCTTTGACCAGCCTGATCGGGCTCTGATCCGCAATCAGCTTTCCGGCGCGCTCTCTTCCGGGTGGAGGATGGAATTGATCAACTGATCATCCATGCGTCGGCCCGAGACGCGCTCCAGAGCGGTGAAGATGGACTTGGCCTTCTTGTCCTCCAGAAGCGGGATGGCTTGGGCGAGCTCAGCCGCGCGGGCATAGCGCATCTGCGCTGTGGCCATATCCCCGCGCGCCTCGGCGCAGGCACCCAGATTGTGGAGGATGGAGGGTGACTGTGTCCATTCGCGGCCCAGCTCGTCCCATTGTGCACACGCTCCGAGGAAATTGCCGTCCTTTGTCGCCTTCACCGCGGCAGCGAAGCGAGGGTCATTCTGCGCTTCAGGAGTCAGGCCCTCCGTCATGATTTCCGCGCGCATTGTCTGGTAGTAGGGCGCAATGTCATTGCGGAAGCGGTGGACGGCTTCAATCGTTGCGTCCTCTACCATACCGATTGGGGCATTGTAGGGATCGTAGCTCGAATAGCGTGGCTCGCCCCACACTCCCAAATCCTCGCCATTGTAGGGATACTCGGCGATGTCGGCACAGCTTTCGCGGCTGGCCCCGCCGAGCTGTTCCTGCCGCAGGACAAGACGTCCCGTGCGGTGATCGATCAGTTCAGCTGTAACCACCACTTCAACCGTCTCTTCGCGGCATTCGGTTTCCACGACAGCGCGGCGTTCGCAATCGAACAGGCCGTCATACTCAACGCATCGCTTCTTGCGTTCGAACCGGGTTTCAGCCTCCCAGGAGTCAATGTCGACACGCCCCTGATAGGTCCCCGCGGGCTCTCCATAGGGGTCTGTGAACCAATACTCCCCGTCGATCACGATCTGGTCGAGCATTGCGGCGAATTCTTCCTCCGCAACATATCCAGCTGGTCCCCGGAACTCTCCGACCAATACATCCCGATACTCGGCTGCTTGCGGAAAGGTCGGCGCCATCCGGGCTTGATAGTCATATCCGGGCGTTGCGCAGGCTGCAGCCAGAACGGGAAACAGAAGGAGCAGGGCGTGTCTCATGTGGCGAGCTTTCAACAGTTTCAAGTCAGTAGGGTTCAGAGATACTGAACAGACACTGAACCATGCAATGTCTGTCTTTGCGCTGCGTAAATTCTTGACGCGAGGGGAGGGCGCGGCCACCTGTCTCGCAACATTGATGGAGCCCTAAATGACAAGTTCACTGTTCACCCCATTCAAGATCAAATCTCTCGACCTGCCGAACCGGATCGTTATGGCCCCGATGACGCGGTCGAAATCTCCGAACGGCGTTCCGGGCGACGATGTGGCCGGCTACTATGCGCGCCGCGCAGAAAACGAAGTCGGCTTGATTCTGACCGAGGGCACCACGATCCGCCGGGGCGGCGCGTCCAACGATCCGAACGTGCCGAATTTCCATGAGGCGGACTCGCTGGCTGGATGGAAGAATGTTGTCGGGAAAGTCCACGCCAAGGGCGGCAAGATCGCGCCGCAGATCTGGCATATGGGCATGGTCCGCAAAGTTGGCAGCGGGCCTAATCCTGACGCCCCGACGGATAGTCCGTCAGGTATGACGCATACCGGCAAGCAGGTTATCGACGCGCCGACCTCCGCAGAAATTGACGATATGGTCCTGGCCTATGCGGACGCCGCCGCCGAAGCTGAAAAGCTGGGCTTTGACTGTGTCGAAGTTCATGGCGCGCATGGCTATCTGATCGACCAGTTCTTCTGGGATGCGATGAACCAGCGTGATGACAAGTTCGGCGGAACGTCTCTCGTGGAGCGTGCGAGCTTTGCATCGGATATCCTGAAGGAAATCCGCAAGCGCGTGTCGCCGGACTTTCCGGTGATCTTGCGCTATTCCCAGTGGAAACAACAGGATTACGGCGCGCGTCTCGCCACGACACCTGACGATCTTGAGGCCTTCCTGAAAGTGTTCGTGGATGCTGGTGTGGACGTGCTCCATGCTTCTCAGCGCCGCTATTGGGAGCCGGAATTTCCCGAAATCGACGGCGAGAATGGCCTCAATGGCGCGGGCTGGGCCAAGAAACTGACGGGCTTGCCAACCATTACGGTCGGGTCTGTTGGACTGTCAGGTGATTTCATCAAGGCCTTCCAGGGCGAAGGGTCCGGCACGCGGTCACTGGATGATCTGGAAGAACGCCTCGCTCGGGACGAGTTTGATCTTGTCGCCGTTGGTCGCGCCCTGCTTCAGGACCCGGCATGGGCCCGCAAGATTCATGAAGGACGTGCCGAGGAATTGACTGATTATGATGCAGCGAGCCTCGCGACGCTATCATAGGTCGATTTTTCTTGCATCTGAGGGCAGGGAATGGTTCTGATTAACCAGACGAAGAAACGCTCTCCCGGGTAAGTTCTTCGTCTGGATGGTGGGGACATAAAAGAGCCATCCGGCACAATTTGATGACGAAGTTTTGCGGGGGACCCGTACACGCATTTCCTTCGTCTGCGCTCGGAACCTGCGGGTTCCGGTGTCGCTCGTGCGGATGCTCGATTTCCCCTGCTGACGTGGGCTGTGCTCACACCCAAGGTAAGATGCCTTCACACCAGCATCTTGCTCAGCCCTGCAAGGCCGCGTCCCGCACACCTGACGCGTCCTTGCGGGGTTTTTTGGTTCAGGATGGGCTGGACGATCCCTACGTGAAGGGAACCAGCGATGGTGCGACCTCAGATAGGGTCCGTCTCAGTCTGATGATATCGCAACGCGTATACTGACGCCTTCTGGAGGTGTGAAATCCTGTTTGTTCTGCGCCCAGATATTCCCAATGAATACTTGGTCCGATTGATTGGATTTCTCCAGCCGAGTTCGTAATTCTTCCAGCAGCATGTCCTCGGTTTCATCCCGGTCGGGTTTAGCGCTGAGCGTCGCGATGCGATCGGTTAGCCAATCTCGGGCCCGTTCAGCTGCGTCATCCATGGCGGCACGAATTTCTGGGGAAGGATCGGTTTCGGCCGCCACCGCAATTTGACCGCCGGTCACAAACAGGCAGCCATGATGAGGCAGCGGTTCGGTCACGCCAATGGCATTGCCTTTTCCCGACTCCAAAATCGTGACATTGGCCAAATGGCCTGAGGTCGACGTCGCGCAGATCCTGAAGACCGGAAAGGACTTCCCGGAATTGTACCCGCTCACAAACACGGTTTGAGAATCGCCTGGCTTGAGGTGGAAACTCATCTCGTGGCTGTACTTCCCGTCTGCCCAGGCCATTGGCTGGGCCAGCGTCAGAACTGTAAGGGTTGCTGCGCAGCAGTCGATCCAGTTCATTTTGGGATGTCTCCATTTTTTCAACCTTGAGGAGGGTTGCACGGGGCACAGGCATTTGCAATGCACGCCTGCGCTGCAAGCCCTGCCCAAGGGCGCATTCGGTGCTATATGTTCGCCATGAGTTCCAATCCGAATCGTATGTCCATTTCGCAGATGGCCTCTGCCAAGCCGCCCGCAGCCAAGAGCGAGGCGGAGTATCTTGATGGCCTGAATCCGGAGCAGCGCGAGGCGGTGCTGACGACTGAAGGGCCATTGCTGGTGCTGGCTGGCGCGGGCACGGGCAAGACGCGCGTGCTGACCACCCGGCTGGCGCACATCATTGGCACGCGGCTGGCCTGGCCGTCGCAGACGCTGACCGTGACCTTTACCAACAAGGCCGCGCGGGAAATGCGCGAGCGGGCGCTATCCATGTTGGGAGAGGCAGGCGAGGGGCTCCGCTGGCTCGGCACATTCCACTCGATCAGCGCGCAGATCCTGCGCAAGCATGCCGAGCTGGCGGGCCTGAAATCCACCTTCACCATCATCGACACCGATGACCAGATCCGTCTGTGCAAGCAGATCATTCAGGCAGAGAACATCGACCCCAAGCGCTGGACACCGCGCTATCTGGCGAGCCTGATCGATGGCTGGAAGAACCGCGCTCTGGTACCGAACAAGGTGCCACCGGAAGAGGCGCACCAGTTTGCCGACGGCAAGGGCATCACCTGCTACCAGATCTATCAAGCTCGCCTGAAAGTTCTGAACGCGTGTGATTTCGGCGACCTGCTGATCCACAACATCGTCATCTTCCAGAACAATCCGGACCTGTTAAAAGAGTATCACGACAAGTTCCGCTATATCCTAGTTGACGAATATCAGGATACGAACGTTGCGCAGTATTTGTGGCTGCGCCTGCTGGCGCAGGGATCGCAGAACATCTGTTGTGTTGGCGATGATGACCAGTCGATCTATGGCTGGCGCGGCGCGGAAGTGGACAATATCCTCCGTTTCGAGAAGGATTTCCCCGGCGCGCATGTTATCCGGTTGGAAAAGAATTACCGCTCCACAAAGCATATCCTTGCGGCGGCCTCATCCGTCATCAGCCACAATAAGAGCCGTCTCGGAAAGACGCTCTATGTGGGCGATGACAATGCGATCGACGACATCGACGCCTCCAAGGTGAAGGTGCGCGGCCTGTGGGATGGCGAGGCCGAGAGCCGCCTGATTGCCGACGACATCGAAAGCTGGGTGTCCAAGGGTGGAAGCCATGAGGATTGCGCTGTACTGGTGCGTGCATCCTGGCAAATGCGGGCGTTTGAAGAACGCTTTATCATGCTGGGCATTCCGTACCGCGTGATTGGCGGGCCACGCTTTTTTGAACGCGCCGAGATCCGCGATGCGCTGGCCTATCTGCGCCTGATCCGCTCACCGGATGATGATCTGGCGTTCGAGCGCGTGGTGAACCAGCCCAAGCGCGGCATCGGAAATACGTCTCTGGCCAAGTTGCAATCCTATGCGCGTGAAGACGGGCGCAGCCTGTTCGTGCTGACGCCAATGGTGCTGCAGACTGACGAAATCAAAGGGGGCGCAAAGCGCGGCCTGACCCAGTTTATCGACCAGATCAATCTGTGGCGTGACAAGCTGACCAATGGCATGCCGCATACAGAGCTCGCCGAGACGATTCTGGAGGAATCCGGCTATACGGACATGCTGCAGAAGGATCGCAGCCCTCAGGCGCAGACGCGGCTGGACAACCTCAAGGAATTGGTCCGCGCGATGGGCGAGTTCGACTCACTGGCCGGCTTCCTGGAGCATATCGAACTGGTCATGGACGCTTCGACCGGCGGGGCCGGGGAAGACCAGGTGCAGATCCTGACACTGCATGGTGCGAAGGGGCTGGAATGGCCCGTCGTGTTCCTGCCGGGCTGGGAAGAGGAAGTGTTCCCATCACGCCGCAGCCTGGATGAAAGTGGCATGAAGGGCCTCGAGGAAGAACGCCGTCTTGCCTATGTCGGCATTACGCGCGCGCGCCAGCATGCCTACATCTCTTTTGTCGCGAATAGGCAGATCTATGGCCGCTGGCAAAGCGTGCTGCCGAGCCGGTTTGTGGACGAACTGCCCCACGAACATGTCGAGGCGGTATCAGAGACCGGCTATTCCGGTATTCCCGGAGGCGATACCGGATTTACTGGGACGGTCGAAGATCTGGGGGAGCGCTCGAATTACAAAAGCCCCGGCTGGCAACGCCTGAAGGAGAATGCGGGCAAATTCGATACACGCCCGCCACGGGACGCCACCAACCTGTCAGCCACCTCTGGCGGCCCTTCCGGGTTCAAGGTCGGTACGCGCATCTTTCACGACAAATTCGGCTATGGCCGTGTCGCCCATACAGAAGGCAACAAGCTGACGGTGGACTTCGAAAAGTCTGGTCGGAAGAAAGTGATTGCCACCTTCGTGCAGCCCGTCTGACGGTTGACCGCGCCGCCTATTCGGAATTGGATGGATGCGGGGCAGCGGTGAGGCGCATATGGCCGGATACATCGAGAAACATCTCTATGAAGGCGAGATACTGCGCCATCGCGGTGCGTTTCACTGGTTTGAGCATGCCAAGGCCTGGCTGATGCTTGTCGTGTTCGGCATTCTGATCGTCGGTATCGTCTATTTCATCGCGAAAATGATCCATTTGAACACAACCGAGTTCGTCGTGACTGACCGTCGTGTTGTGATGAAGACCGGGCTCTGGTCAGCGGATGTGAATGAAATTGCGCTGGACGCGATTGAAGGCAGCACTTTGAAGCAGGGTATTCTTGGCCGCATCTTCGGGTTTGGAAGGCTCTCGATTCATGGCCGCGGTGAAACCCACATCACCTTTCCCTCCATGGCGCACCCGCAGAAATTTCGCGCCGAAGCGGAGAAATCGAAACAGGCCGCGATCCAGCCTGGCGGGCCGCTCACCGGATAGGTAGGTGATTTCCAAGATCAGGGATTTGCAGCAACCGGGGGCCTGTTCAGGGGGTAAGGGAAGGCAGGCCGGCCTCGACAAGCGCGATGGGTGGATGCGCTGGTCCCGGAGGACTGGCGAGGCATACCCGGCGCTGCAGGGACAGGTGTTACATTGTGGCGGGCGAACGCAATCCGAATGGCGCGTTCATCTGCCGGTCATCAGGACCCTATTCCGCCGCGGGCAGGGAGCGGTCCACGGGGTTGTTCTCATTGGCCGTGCCCGAAGACGATTGTGAGACCGCGCGCTTGGCTTCACGCTTGCCGCGTACACGATCCTTCATCCGGCCCGCCCAGCGAACGATGCGGTGCGGAGCGAGCAGCCAGACCGGTGTCACCAGCAAGATCATGATGGTTGAGAAACCAAGGCCAAACACAACCGCCGTGGCGAGCTGAACCCACCATTCGGAGCTTGCTCCTCCAAAATTGATCGAGCCTTCAAAGAAGTTGACGTTCATCTGGATGATCATGGGCAACAGGCCACAGATCGTCGTGCCGGTCGTCAGCAAGATCGGGCGGATACGTTGGGCCGCTGTCGCAACCGCGGCTTCTTCAGGCGTCCGGCCATCGCTGAGCAGGCGATTGTATGTATCGATCAGCACGATATTGTTGTTCACCACGATACCTGCGAGCGCCACGATTCCCGTGCCGATCATCAACTGTGAGACATATGGCAGGATAAGCTGGATGCCGACCACGACACCCGCCGTAGACATGATGACAGCCGTCAGGGTCAGGAAGACCTGCCAGAAATTATTGAACTCCCAAAGCAGGATGATGGCCATCATGAACAGCATGGCCAGCAGGGCCCCCTGGAAAAAGGCGGCGGCGTCTGCGGCATCTTCGTCCGCTCCCTCGAAGCGAACCTCGACTGTGGACGGAATATCCTGATTGGCGATCCAGACCTTTAGTTCCTCGACGATGCCTGCGCCGGCGCCTTGCTCGACCGTATTGGCTCGAACGTCGATCACGCGTGCGCCATCGCGGCGAGTGATCTGACTGACCCGTGGAGCAGGCACACGTTCCACGAACAGGGAAAGCGGAACATTCCCGCGCGGCGTGGCGATGCGCAGATCATCAATCGCGCTGGCGCTCCGGTCAGACTGTGGAAAACGTACACGAATGTCGACTTCGTCCTGCGCATCATCCGGGCGGTACCGGCCGACCAGCACACCTTCGGTGATCAACTGAACTGCTGCGCCAACCTGGCTGATGTCGAGCCCATACTTACCAGCTTCGGCACGGTCGACCTCCAGCTGATATTCAATGCCGGGCAGGGGACGCGTATCTTCGACTTCCCGAAGGTCTGCGCGGGAATCGAGATGCTCGCGGATCAATTGTGCCGTTGAGTTCAGCGCGGCTGCATCTTCAGAGAGCAGGGCGATCTGCACGTCCTTGCCGGAGGGTGGACCTTGCTCACGCGCGGCGATTTCAAATCGCAGGCCGGGCACTTCGCTCAACCGATCACGGATATTTGCCAAGGTGCGACGGCCATTGTGCACGCCGTCTGCGGTGGCGAGGTCGATCAGCAATTGGCCGACCGTATCAATTGGCTTGCTGGACGATCCATCTGGCGAGAAAATCGCCTGACCAGAACTTCCAGCCTCGGTCGAAATGTCCTGTACGCCGTCCATACCGGTGATGGCTGCTTCGGCGCGTTTGACCAGGGAGAGCTGTTCGGCCGTCGAGAGACTGCCTTGCGCCTGAACAAAGACAAAAGCCTGTTCAGGTTCGACATCCAGAAACAGTTCCGATTTGTGCTCGGTTGAGCCGAACCACATGAAGATTGCAATCACGCTGACAATTGCGACGCCGGTGACAGCGAGCGGTCTGGCGATGAGCGATTGCACGATCCGCACATAGCCGCCGAGCCAACCGGTGGCCGACGCCGGATCGGCATCCGCAGCGAGCGCGGCGAGGCTTTCATCCTTGCCGCCCGGACGCGCGCCAATGACGGAGCCGAGCACCGGCAAGAAGATCAGCGCCATGACCAGCGAGGCCGAGAGCACGAAGATCAGCGTGATGGGCAGATAGGCCATGAACTTGCCGGGCATCGAATTCCAGAACAGGAAGGGGATGAAGGCGGCGAGCGTGGTGGCAGTTGAGGCAACAACTGGCCAGAACATGCGCATGCCGGCCATGGCATAGGCACGTTTCCGGTCCAGCCCTTCCGCCATTTTCCTGTCGGCATATTCGGTTACGACGATCGCGCCATCCACGAGGATACCCACGGCGATGACCATGCCGAACATGACCATCATGTTGATTGTGTAGCCAAACGCGCCGAGCAGCAGGAAGGCCATGACAAATGAGGCTGGGATCGAAATTCCGACAAGCAGCGCAGAGCGCAAACCCAGAGCTGCCACACAGATGATCATCACGAGAACGACTGCGGTAATGATAGAATTCTGCAGCTGTCCGAGCTGGTCGCCGATGAGTTCCGACGCGTCTGAGGTGATGCGCACGTCTACGGTATTGGGCCAGCTTTCCTTCTGGGCCTCTACCGTGTCGCGGACGAAATTGGCGGTATCGAGAATGTTGGCGCCGGAGCGTTTGACGATCTGAAGCTGCAGCGACGGCTCACCATTGAATGTGGCGTAGCCGGTCGCGTCCTTGTACGTACGGCGAATTTCGGCGACATCTGACAAGGTCACTGTTGCGTTCTCAGAGCGTTTTACCGGAAGGTTCAGTGCGTCCTGGGCCGTGCGGATAAGGCCGGGGACTTTCACCGCAAAGCTGCCTTCGCCCGTATCAATCTGGCCAGCCGGCACAAGCTGGTTGTTGGCCGAAACCACGGCGTAGATATCCTGATAGGACAGGTTGTAGGTTTCCAGCTTCACCGGATCGACGACGATTTCCAGCACGTCTTCGCGCTGGCCGATAATGGTCGCTTCCAGCACGCCGGGGTTGCGTTCCAGCAAGTCTTGAAGCGTTTCAGCAATATCGTTCAGGCCGCGCTCTGGGGCTTGGCCGAACAAATTCACCACCATGATGGGGAATTGGGAAGCGTTGACTTCGGTAATGATCGGTTCACGCGCATCATCCGGGAAGAAACGTTTGGCGAGGTCTACCTTGTCCTTCACGTCCAGCACTGCCTGATCGATGTCGGAATCGATTTCGAACTCCAGAATCAACTGGCCAGCCCCCTCGGCTCCGATGCCGATAAAAGATTTCAGGCCTTCAAGAGACTGGATCTCCTGCTCGATGGGTTTGACGAGCAGGCGCTCGGCATCTTCCGGCGTCACGCCTGCAAGAGGCACGGTGATGCCGACGAACGGAATCGGAATATCCGGGTCGGCTTCCTTGGGCAGGCCGACATAGGTGGCCGTACCGGCAATGATCGCGCAGATCAGGATGGACAGGACCATCCTGGCGCGGCCGATGGCACCTTCTACAATGCGGGTCATGGCTGCGCTCCACCCTGTGGTACGGGCCGCACCTCGACGCCTTCAGCCAGATAGTCCTGACCAATCGAAATCAAGCGAGCCGGAGAGGGCAGACCGGTGACCCATGCGCCTTCGGGCGTCTCGTCGATCACCTTCACTTCGGCGAAGCGCACAATGCTCTGGTCATCTACATAGCGCACACCGAGGTCGCCTGCGTCTGACAGGGTCAGCAGTCCGGGGGAAATCAGTGTGGCGGGGACATCGCCCATCGGGATGAACAATTCGGCGGTGACGCCAGCCGCGACCGGGTCTTCACCCGTGTCCAGTTCAGCTTCGATCAGGAAGGTCCGTGTGCCTTCATTGGCCGTGCGGGACACATAGCGGAGCCTGGCCGGATAGGTTTGTCCGCTAGGCAGACGGGCTGTGCCGGTCATGTCCGTGGAGAGTTGGCCGGCATTCGCTTCGGCAACTTCGACCGCAACGATGACCGGGTCCATGTCCACCATTGTGCCACATGGTTGGCCGGGGGAGAGATAGTCGCCTGCCTCGGCTAGACGCGTTTCGAAGATGCCATCGAACGGGGCGCGGATCTGGGTTTTGGACAATTCCACCCGCGCGGCATTGACCGAAGCTTCAGCTGCGTCCAGCGCTGCCTTGGCCGCGGCTTCGTTATTGGCCGGGGCCAGGCCTTTCTCGGCCAGCGTTTTCGCCGCCTCAAAATCAATGCGCGCGGCGTCGCGACGGGCTTCTGCTTCTTCCAGTCGTGCAGCACGCGCCTCAACGTCCAGTCCGCAGAGCAGGGTGCCGCGCGAAACATGTGTACCCTCTCGCACCGGTGTCGAGATCACATTGCCTGCGGTGCCCGCTTTCACGGTGACAGATTTGTCGGGTGCAGTCAGGCCCTTGGCCTTCAGGCGAATGCCGTGGGTCTGCGCGGACGCCTCATAAGTCACCGCCTGAGGCGCGACCGTGTTCTTTTCGATCCGCGGTTCCTCGTGCTGGGTGCTGATATCGCCCCGGATCACACTTCGGATGACGAACCAGGCGAGCAGCCCGGCAAAAATCAGAATGGCAATTTTGACGGATCGGTTCACGGTTCACACTTTCACACAGGGCTGCTTGTGTAGCAGAAATAGGGTACGGCGTCGCCCGGTTAAGGCGACCGATACAGCATAGTTAACAGCGGATTGTTGCGATCCCGCAAAGGTGCTGCAGGGATTTCAGCTTTCAGCGAAAGGTATGATTAATAATCGCCCTGATGCGTAAGGGCGCCAGTCAGATCCAGCGACGCCAACGAAAGAGGGCAAGCATCAGCAAGGTGGCCAGTGCCAGTCCAACCACCAGCAGCGCGAAGGCGCCGGGGCTTTCCACGCCGGGCATGCCGCCAACATTGACGCCGAACAGCCCCGTCACAAAGCTGATCGGCAGAAAAACAGCCGACAGGATAGAAAGTACAAACAGGCGCTGGTTCATGACTTCGGCGCGTTCTTCGATGACCTGCTCCTGAAGCACGGTGGACCGGTCCCGGATCGTGTCGAGCTCTTCCGCCAGACGGGTCACCCGGTCAGCGGATTCCCGCAGGAATAGCAGATCATGATCAGTGAACAGGCCCGCTTGCGATCCCTCTCTCACCAGCTGGGCCAGCGCCTCTCTCTGGGGCAGGATGTAACGCCGGACCTGAAGAACACGACGTCGGAACTCCGACAGCGTGGAGCGCGGCAGCTTGATGGATGGATCGAGCAGATCATCCTCGAACTGATCGGCCTGCTCATCGAAACGTGAGACCTCGGGTTCCATCCGATCCGTCAGAGCATCGGCCAGTGCGGCGATCAGTCCGCCGGTTGAGGCGGGGGCTTTTCCCTCTTTCACCAGGGTTTCCACGTCGCGCGCGCCGCGGATCGGCTTGGCCCGCAAGGTGATCAGCGCCGTCTCGCTGGCCCACATGCGCAGGGCAAGCATGTCTTCCAGCGCTTCGCCTTCATTGAGGTTCATGCCGCGCAGATTGATCAGGAAGCCCGGGTCATGTCGGACGGCGCGTGGACGCGTGTCTTCCTGAAGAAGTGCTTCTGTTGACAGATGGTCCAGACCGCTTTGGGTCTTCAGCCAGGTGCGGACATCCGGTGACAGCCTGTTCAGGTGCAACCAGTATCGCGCGAACTCCGACAAACGGCCGGACAATACATCCGACCATTCCAATGGCGTCGCCGCTCCGTCCGCCGCAAATCCGTAGCCAAACACCATCGGTGCGTTCGCGAATTCGGGCGGGTGCGGGGCAGGCGTCGTCATCGGCGTCTACAGCGCGGAGACCGGTGGTGTGCGTGACATCCAGGGACGGGCGATTTCTAACTGCATGGCGAGTTCGAACAATAGTCCATCCTGTCCACGCTTGGCCGAGAACATCGAACCGATCGGCAGATTTCCGGAGGACCAGGATAGCGGGACACTCATGGAGGCGGCGCCGGCCACGTTCATGGGGGCAGTGAATGCAGCGAAATTGAGCACGCTTTCCATGACCGTGTCGAAGTCACCATCCGGGGCCTGCTCACCAATCGGCACGGCCGGGCTGCCGGTGACGGGCGTCAACAACACATCAATGTCATTGAACCATTCATCATAAGCGGCTTCGAACGCTTGGAGATAGGCAATGGTTTCAGGCATTTCTGCCTGCCGTGACTGGAACATGGACACCAGTCCAAGCGTCCAGGGCTCAAGAATGTCCGGCCCAACCGGCTTTCCGGAAAAGGCGCTTGCCTGCCCGGCGAACTCCGCTGCGCCAGCGGCCCAGTAAAGCAGGAACTTGTCCGTGAATTCCTTGCCATCCAGAGGAACGGAGAAGTCGCGTACCTCATGGCCAAGCTCTCGACAGAGCTGCGCAACGTCCTCAAGCGCGGCTGTCGTCTCGGCCGCGACACGCGTGCCGCTGATCGTATCAGGCGCGAAGCCGATCTTGAGCGGGCGGTTCAGAGCTGAAATCTCTCCCAGTGGAGCGTAGGTGCCGTCATTCGTCTCGGCGACACGGAACAGTTCGATGGAGTCCTGAACGGATATTGTGACGGCATGATTGACTGAAATGTCGACAGGGGGCGCCGCAGCCGAGCGCGCACCGAGCCGGCCACGAGAAGGCTTGAGACCGAACACGCCGCAAGTCGACGCTGGAATGCGGATGGAGCCGCCGCCATCGCTGGCATGCGCAAACGGCACCACGCGCGCAGCGACCAGCGCGGCAGCGCCGCCGGAGGAGCCGCCGGTCATGCGGGACAGGTCCCAGGGGTTGCGCGTCGCACCGGTCACCAGAGGTTCGGTTGTCGAGGTCAGCCCCATTTCAGGTGTGGTGGACTTGCCGAGTGACACGACCCCGGCCTTACGCCAGGCAGTGGCGAAGGGAGAATCCTGCGATGAGATGTTTCCGACGAAAGCGCGACTGCCCCACAGGGTTTGAGTCCCCTCCCAGTCGAGCAGATCCTTCATGAAGGTGGGGACGCCGCTGAACGGGCCTGGAAGTGGATCCGCGGCCACTGCACGGGCTGTATCGAAGCTTGCCGTGGCGATGGCGTTGATGTCGCCATTTACCGCCTCTGCGCGCGCAATCGCTTTCTCGACCTCAGCGAGGGATGTCGTTTCTCCGGATTTAATACGGCGCGCGATGGTCAGGCCGCTTTCCCAACCGGCAGGTGGCACCGCTTTCGCGGCGACCGGGGTGCTTGCCGGTGTGAGTGCACCGCTGGATTTCTGGCCGCAGGCGGCAAGTGTCGTGGCCGCCACGCCCCCAAGCAAGGCGGCGCGTCTTGTGAATCCGGTCATTTATGGTCTCCCTTGTCCCTTTTGCGCAGCAGACTGAAATGCACTGCATGTTTTCGCAAGGCCAAATGAACCGCCAAGACGGTTTATGGCCCGGCGTCGCAAAAGGGTGGGGTCCGGAACTACTGGATCACGCCGCACGCAACGCGCGCGCCAGCGCCACCAATGGGCTGGGTGAGATGATCATCTTCCTGCGCATGGATAATGATCGCTGAGCCGTCTTCATCGAGCAGGGAGTCGAGCGCAGTCAGGCGGGTGAACGCCTCGTACCCGGCCGATCCATCCGCTGCCACCCAGATATTCGGGAGGTCGCCAGCTTCGGGGCCTTTGGGGTTCAACAGACCGTGCGCCCCTTCGACTTTCCCATGATGGCCGCCTGACTCCTTGAACTCGCCCACATCCTCGCAGGTGCCGACGGCGTGCAAATGCAGTCCATGCCAGCCGGGGCTAAGACTGTCGGGGTTCAGCTCAATACGGATCACCTCGCCATTTGGCCCATCCAGGAAGTTGGCCGTGCCGATCTCATTGCCTTCACTTCCGATAAGCGTAGCCGAAGCGGTCATCATGGATGGGTACACACCCTCATCAGGACCGGGCATGTCTTCGGGACCGGGCATGTCTTCGGGGCCGGGCAGGGTAGGCTCGTTTTTGGGCATTTCCTGAGGGGTCGCGCCCTGTTGGCCACAAGCGGTCAAGGCAATGGCAAGTGCGGCGAAGGCAGTTCGGGTGATCATGGGGGTCTCCTGTCTGCAAGTTCTGGTGTAGGCCTAACGCCCATGTTGCAGGAAGGCTCCCTGACGTGAAGGATCGTGCGGATAAATTGCTGGTAAGCCTCGGCCTGTTCGAAAGCCGGGCGGCTGCGCGCGCGGCAATTGACGCTGGCAATGTGACCGCTGGCGGTGCTCTCGTCAGAAAGCCGTCGCAGATCCTGTCGTCTGAAGACAATATCACTGCCGCGCCCGCGCATCCGTACGTGTCACGCGGCGGGTTGAAGCTCGCCCATGGGCTCGATGTGTTCGGCGTGAATCCCGAAGGCCGGCATTGTCTCGACATCGGCGCATCGACGGGTGGCTTCACGGATGTACTGCTGAGAGCCGGAGCGTGTCATGTCGTGGCTGTCGATGTCGGGCGGGGGCAGTTTCACGCATCTCTTGCAACGGATGAGAGGGTCACCAGCCTTGAGGCACAGGATGCTCGTACGCTGACTCCGCAAATGATGGGCAGTGCGCCGTCACTGCTGGTTTGCGATGCGAGCTTTATCGCGCTTGAAAAATTACTTGCTCTGCCGCTGTCGCTCGCAGCAGACCGCGCAGAGTTCGTAGGTTTGTTCAAACCACAGTTTCAAGTGGGTCGGGACCATATCGGCAAAGGCGGATTGGTGACTGACCAGAACGTGACCGAACGAGCGGCCAATGCCTTTGCAGACTGGATGAAGGAGCACGGCTGGCCGATTATAGCCTGGACTGAGAGCCCGATTACAGGCGGCGACGGAAATGCCGAACGCCTGTTTCATGCCATTAAGCGCTAATAGTTCTCGTCGTTGAACGGATCGCTGATTTCCCAATTCCCGTCATAGGGGTCGCGACAGGCCGTGATCGGATCGCGGATCACCTGGCCATCAGGTAGTCGGGTTTCACGCTCGATTGTGCGACACTCGATATTCGTGCCGGCCTGCGGTGGCAGGGTCGGGCCCGGCGCGGTCGACACGGGATAGGTCCGGCTTGGCGGCGGCGTGTTCGGGTAGGTCATGACTTCCGGGCCACCATAGAGGCCATCTGTCGTGCGCGGGATTCCGCCCGCCGGATAGGCTGTGTTGGGAGAGGAACCGTACGGCGTTGCGACCTGACAGGGACGGCTTGTATCGTCCGCAATCGCGCCACCTGCAATGCCGCCGACAATCGCGCCAAGGATCGCGCCGGCAGCCACTTCGTCCGAATTGCCGTTGCCGCGATGGTGGCGATGATACCCTCGGTGGCCGCGATACCCACGATACCCGCGATAGTGGCGGTGATGGCGGTAGGCGTCTCCGTCATCAATATTGTTTCCGATGGCGCCGCCGATCAGTCCACCTGCAATGGCGCCCACCAGCACGCCTGCCAACTGGTCGTCCTTCTTCTGGCGTTCGCACTGAACATTCTGTACGGGCGCGTTGTAGGTGTAGCCATACCCGCTCTGGGCTGCGGCAGTGGCCGGGATAGCGAGGCCCGAGAGGGCCAGCGCGCCGATGACGAGCGATCGGGATTTCATCGCAATACTCCTTGCAGCAGATACACGTCCACCAAGTCAGCCTGCACAGTGCCGGTTTGAACCTGAACACGAGGTGAAAGCTGGACGAAGCAGGATATGCGCCACATATTTCTGGTATGGGAGTTCTGGATGTAGCTGCCCGCACGGCGGGGCGCGCCCGATATGCAGCGGCGCAGGGGCTGAGATCAGCCTGGTACGGCGTGCAGATGGGAGCGGCCCGGCGCAGCGCGAGCGGCTTTGACCGGCCGGGTGAACCTGCCTTTCGCCCGACACGTGGCACACCTGACCTCAGTGTATTGCGACGTGCTTATTTCGAGCTTTTCCTTCAGGATCGATTGAACGTGGAAGCGGGGCTTTATCCGAGACCGTCCGATGTACGACTGAGAGACCTGCCCAAGGCGCTCCGTTCCGCCCGCGCATTCAGGGAAGATGTCGCTGAAGTTGATCGGCGTCGCCTTGAGCGAAATGGCACGGAAATACGTCAGCAAGTGGTGGACGGTCATAATCGCTATCCGACCTACTATTTGCAGAACTTTCACTACCAATCCGGTGGCTGGTTCACCGAGGACAGCGCAGATCTGTATGACACGCAGGTTGAAGCGCTTTTCACAGGTACCGCCGACGCGATGCGCCGCGCCGCGCTGGCAGAGATTTCCCGCGAATTGAGGGGCAGGGATCAGCGCGGTGTCAGTCTGCTGGATGTGGCGTGCGGCAATGGCCGTTTCCTGTCGCAAATCATGCAGGTCTATCCGCGCCTAAAGGCAACCGGCCTGGACCTGTCACCCACATATACGGACGCAGCGCGTGAGCGCCTGAAGTCGTGGAAACAGGTGGAGATTCTCCACGAGGCGGCCGAGGCAATGCCGGTAGAAGATGCTAGCCAGGATATAGTGATCTCGGTGTTCCTGTTTCACGAGCTGCCACCGAGGGTGAGATCGGTTGTGCTGGCCGAAATGTATCGCGTGTTGAAGCCCGGCGGGCTGTTGATCATCGCAGAGAGTGTTCAATTCGGCGACTATCCTGAGATGGACGGCCTGCTGGAATACTTTCCCCATGGATTCCACGAGCCCTACTATAAAGGCTATCTTTCCTGGAATGTCCAAGAAACGTGCGAATCGATCGGTTTTGTGCCCGATCGGCGGACACTGGCATTTCTGACAAAAATAAACAGTTTTCGTCGTCCTGCCTAACACCTTGTAAGAGAACTGATTTCTCGTCAGCGCTGTCGCGCTTAATTCCGAATGAAGAAATATTGATTTGCGTGTATGGAACGTGACACTAATATGACAGTTACGTTACGGTCATGTGACACGAACTTTGATACCAGGAAGGAAAGGAGGCAACTATGGCCGTCCTAGATCATAATGATAACCACGTTTCCTGGCTGGCGCACAGGGACCTCGCTCTCAACGAGACGGGCCTGCGTGTTCTGCGGGGAGCGATGCTGACCACAGCAGGTATTGTCGGGGTAAGCCTAGCGATTGCGCTAGACCCGATCTTCAACCTGTTTGCCTGATTAGGTCAGGAACCTAGAAGCTCGGCAGTTTGCCGGTTCCCAGTATGGGCATGGCATAAGCGAGAATGATGGAAATGATGAGGCCGAGGAAGGCACGTCCGGCATCGCCGACGACATCTTTCACGGCCTCATTTTTTGCCCGCAGCTGAGCGACATAGGCGATTGCCAGCTCACGTCCGGCCAGCAAGCCGAGGAACACCCATGTTGTGCTCATCGGAACGTTGCTCATTTCTTTGAAGATAAACAGGATGATCCCGTAGATAAGGTCGACAATTGTCGCCGCGCGAACATCGACCGTATTGATCTTGCTCTGAACGATCTTCTGTATCTGTCCGCCGCGGGTCGCGAAGATGTAGCCCTGGATTGCGACCAGCAGGATGGCACCGAAAACGACATACCCCAGTGAGAACGCGACATGCGTTTCGTCGCCCGTCACCGTCACGGTGCGCGGAAGGTAGACGAAGATATTTGCAAGGTCCTGCATCAGCCATTGCGACCAGAGGAAGGTCGTTGTCAGCCACTGGAACGTGACCCAGTAGGGCCAGGGCAGTTCATCCTTGGTGTGGAACACCCAGCGCTCGAATGTGCGGGAGATAATGATCCAGATGACCGCGCCGCAGGCGAACGCCACGACATAGCCCATTGCGGACTTGATGATCATCTTCTCGAGAATGCCCTCGCTGGCAGACCCGCCAGACAGGGCAAACAGGGTCAGAACGAGGAATGTGGTCGAAACAGGAATGCCAAAGCGTGTCAGGAACAACAGGACCAGCGGGGGCAGGGCATGCCACCATTGGATGCCTGGCATCAGCAATTGGGTGCGATCCCCTTCACCGGGAAGCTGAGACAGCTTGTCGAGGCGCTCATAGGCAACGTCGCCATTGCCATTGAAGTAACCATAAAACAGGACTGCGAGCAGGATAGCGCTCGCAAAAAGCCACAGAACCCACCAGGGACGACGGGCATTTGAGGACAGGAATGTGCCCAGTGTCTGGATGGAGTCATTCGCGACAACCGCATAGGCGGCCAGCACAAATCCAATGATGCCGAAAATTTCCACGCCACTCATGCCGACAACCCATCGCTATATGAAGTCTGAACGCGAGGTAGCAGGTTCACTGAACAATGCCGATAGCAGGTTTGTGAACTTACTGTGACACGCGCATCTGAGCTCATCGTCCCGTTTGCCCTCTTTGACGCAATTTTGCATCTGCCAGCACACAGGCAAGCATGGCTTCGGCCACAGGTACAGCGCGTATCCCCACACAGGGATCATGCCTGCCGATGGTCCGCACGTCTACCTCTTCGCCGTCACGGGTCACCGATTGGACGGGTGTCAGGATGGAGGAAGTTGGTTTGATTGCGATTCGCACCACAACCGGCTGGCCTGTCGAAATGCCTCCGGCGATGCCGCCATTATGATTGGAGAGGAACTGCGCGCCGTTGTCTCCCGCGCGCATCTGATCCGCATTTTCCTCGCCGGACAGTGTCGCAGCGGCAAAGCCGTCTCCGATTTCGACGCCCTTTGCGGCATTGATGCTCATCATGGCGCTGGCGAGTTCTGAATCCAGTTTCCCGTATATGGGCGCGCCCCATCCGGGAGGTATTCCGGTTGCCTCGACCTCGACGATGGCTCCGGCCGAACTGCCGGCCTTCCGTGTCTCGTCAAGAAAGTTCTCCCAAACGGGCACCATGTCCGGGTCCGGGCACCAGAACGGATTTGACTGGGTCGTATCCCAATTCCACCGCGACCGGTCGATTGCGTGCGGCCCGATCTGAACCACAGCGCCACGCAGTAGGACATCTTTACCAAGAACGCGGCGGGCTACGGCACCAGCAGCGACCCGCGCCGCAGTTTCGCGCGCACTGGACCGGCCGCCGCCGCGATAGTCACGTACGCCGTATTTCTGATCATAGGAGTAGTCGGCATGGCCGGGTCGATACCGGTCGCGGATCTCGCTGTAATCCTTGGAGCGCTGGTCGGTGTTTTCGATCATCAGCGAAATGGGGGTACCCGTCGTCACCGGTCCGCCGGTGCGGTCATCCTCGAACACGCCGGACAGGATTTTTACCGCGTCCGGTTCCTTGCGCTGGGTGACGAAACGCGACGTGCCCGGTCTGCGCTGATCAAGAAATTGCTGGATAAAGGCCTCATCTAGCGGGAGGTTTGGCGGGCAGCCATCGACCACGCAGCCGAGCGCCGGTCCGTGGCTTTCGCCCCAGGTCGTCACGCGGAAGAGGTGGCCGAATGTGTTGTGTGACATGGCTGCCCATCTCGGATTTAAAGGTCAGGAACTAGGCGAACAGATGCTCAACAGCCGCGCGTTCTTCGCGGAGTTCTGCATCGGTTGCGTCCATTTTGGCGCGCGAGAACTCGTTGATGTCGAGGCCCTGAACGATCTCGTACTTGCCGTCCTTGCAGGTGCAGGGATAGCCATAGATGACGCCTGGCTCGATGCCGTAGGAGCCGTCAGACGGGATGCCCATGGAGACCCATTCACCTTCAGGCGTACCGAGCGCCCAGCTGCGCATATGGTCGATCGCGGCAGATGCCGCGGATGCTGCGGAGGAGGCACCGCGCGCCTTGATGATGGCCGCGCCGCGTTGCTGCACGTCAGGAATGAACGTGTCCTGATACCAGGCGTCGTCCACTTGTGGCTTGGCGGCATCGCCTTTCACTGTGGCGTGGTGGATGTCGGGGTATTGGGTGGCGGAGTGGTTGCCCCAGATGATGACATTCTTGATGTCGGTATTGTGGGTGCCGGTTTCCTCGGCCAGCTGGCTCATCGCGCGGTTGTGGTCGAGCCGAACCATCGCAGTAAAGCATTTCGGGTCGAGGTCTGGCGCATTCTGTTGTGCGATCAGGGCGTTCGTGTTGGCCGGGTTGCCGACGACAAGCACTTTCACATCGCGTGACGCGTGATCGTTGATCGCCTTGCCTTGTGGGCCGAAGATGCCACCATTTGCGGACAGCAGGTCTTTCCGCTCCATGCCTTGTTTGCGTGGCATCGCGCCAACGAGCAGGGCGTAGTCGCAATCCTTGAAAGCGACGTTTGGATCGTCGGTGGCAACAATGCTGTTCAGAAGCGGGAAGGCGCAATCATTCAGTTCCATCACCACGCCGTTCAGCGCGCCGAGCGCGGGCGTGATTTCGAGCAGGTGAAGGTCGACCGGCTGGTCCGTTCCCAGCATGTCGCCAGCGGCAATGCGGAACAGGAGAGCGTAACCGATCTGGCCGGCAGCGCCGGTTACAGCGACTTTCACAGGCTTTTTCATGGGAGTTTCCTTCTTGCATAGGGTGATTTCGCGGCATCAATGGCGAATTTGTCGGGGAAGGGCAAGCGGCCATGCGTCTATGACGCAGACCGGGCACCCTGCCACAGTGGGACTCCGGCAGAGTTTGGCCTATATGGAAGGCTCACCCAGCAGCCCTTGGACCGGACATCGCCATGAGCCAGACCGACACGCCAGACATCATTCCACCATCGCCCAGCGCCGCAGATTATGCGACGGATCCGAACGGGAAACCGCTGATTCCGAATACATCTGATCCAATTGCGCTGTTCAAAGCCTGGATGGCTGAGGCGCGGGAGAGCGAGCTGAATGATTCAAATGCCATGTCGCTGGCCACAATCGACGCGGACGGCATGCCGGATGTACGCGTGGTGTTGCTGAAAGAGGTGACAGAGGCAGGATTTGTCTTCTTCACCAATCTGGAAAGCGCGAAAGGGCAACAATTGGCGACAACGCCAAAGGCCGCGCTCGGCTTTCACTGGAAAAGTCAGCGACGCCAGGTGCGGGTGCGCGGCACCGTCGAGCCTGTTTCAGAAGAGGCTGCGGACGAGTATTTCGCGACCCGCGCAGCGCAGAGCCGGATCAGCGCAATTGCCTCCGACCAGTCCCGGCCATTGAATGACCGGGCCGAGTTCGAACAGCGCGTGGCCGAGCTTTCAGAGATATTCGGCGATGGGCCCGACATTCCCCGCCCCGAATTCTGGGGCGGGTTCCGTGTCGTTCCGGTCGAGATCGAGTTCTGGCAGGATCAGGCCTTCCGGATGCATGACCGGCTGAAGTTCACACGCGCCGACGATGGCTGGACGACAGGTCGCCTCTACCCCTGACAATCAGACGATCCCGTTTGCGACGGTTTCAATAATCAGGTGCGGGACGCCATCACTGGTCTTCGCCCAGGAAACTCCATCGCTGCCGACCATCGCCGACACACGCTGGCGGTGAGCAGAGAAACTGTCGAACTCGACCACGTCGACGGGTGTGTCGAAATGCAGGGTCACTTCATAGCCCATGCCTCCCGCCAGTTCGCGGATCGCATGGACGCGGCCGTGGAAAGGCTGTTTCAAGTAGCGGCCAGAGACATGATCGCCGAGTTGGCAGGGGGCCTCGGGTGTGTTCGACAGCCGCGCAGATGCGGTGTTCCAGTCGCGATAGCCGAGCTCTGCGGCGACCATTTCGAGCGCTTTTGAGTGCGAGATGGATTGCCCCGCAGTGCTGGCCTCAAGGCGCAGTTCACGGGCGCGGGCCTTGGCGGCTTCGCGGGTTGTAATGGATTGCGGCATGGGTGGGATCCTTTCCCTTCATCCAGACGCGGTCGCTCTACGCGGGGCTTGCCTTGCCGCTGGACCGCTTGAAATGAAGCGTCAGCATCCTGAAAGGAACAGCCGCGCGTTTGCGGCTGTGAGATCTTCACCTTCGGGGCGTCCCGGCAAGCGGCAGGTGTCTCAAACCTGCGCGCCAGATAAGCCTGGAACGGCGAAACGTCAACGCCCGCAGGCGGCGATGGCTGTGTCGTCCGAGGTCATTGCCTCTGCCGCTTCCAGTGGGCGATCGGTCGCCAGCATGACCAGGCCGTCATCTGCCAGGTCCTGAAACTCCGATCCGTCGCCGTCAGCCATGTAGATGTCGTCAAGGCGGTCGCCCGCCCGGCCGAGCGTTCCGAACGCCGACTCCACATCATTCATTGCGTTGCGGTCCCAGGCAGCGGCATCAGGACGTTCGGTGCCCGTCCAGCCGATGAGACGCCGGGAATCCACGCCCCGAGCTTCCAGCGCGGAAATGTCCCGTCCGCCACGAACCGAAGCCGTCATCATGAGCTCCGGATCAATCGCAGCGATTTCGGCGGCTTCATCATCATTGTAGGAAATCATGATCACGCTCTCCTCCGCGTTCGCTGCATATACGGCCTCAGCGATGTTGGAGAAGCTGGTCGTCTTCTTGCGGTCCAGCTCAAGAATTGCACCGGTATCGCGCGCCCAGATCAGGGCATCTGTCAGTTTGGGCGGAGAAAAATCTGTGCGGCGACCGTCATTGTCGACCAGCAATACGCCGGACAAGTCTTCCCAGCTGATGTCAGAAATATAGCCGCGGCCAGTGGTGGTGCGATTGAGGCGGTCATCATGCATGAGCGTCAGGACGCCATCGCGCGTTTCGGCGACATCGACCTCGAACACACGTACGCCGCGGTCGAAATTGTATTGCATCGTTTCGATGGCGTTCTCCGGATACCCGGGAGCAGGGCCGCCGCGATGGGCCGCAATAACGACACCGCGATTTTCGCGCAGGCAGTCGAAATATTCGGGCAAGGGAAGGCGCTGGCTGTTGGCTTCGACTGCAGCAAACCCTTCAGTTTGAGGCGCGATATCGGTTGACGGCTCGCAACCAGCAAGAATGATGAGGGCGGTAACAAGCAGCGCGGAACGGGTCATTCTAGGGTCCTCTTCTTGCGCCGCACCAAATGCGCGCATAAACCGGTTCTAAATCAGGCGATTAATGCTGAAAACAAGAACACACAGGGAGACTTCATCATGTTGGGCATCATGCAGGATTGGCCGCTCACGGTTAACAAGATTCTGGAACACGCCAACCGCATCAACCCGACACGGGAAATCATCACCCGCCGGGTAGAAGGCAATATCGTCCGCACGACATATGCCGACCTTTTCAAACAGTCCAAGCAGGTTTCGAATGCGCTAATCGATGGCGGCATCAAGCTGGGCGACCGCGTGGCAACGCTTGGCTGGAACTCGGAACGCCACATGGCGTCCTGGTATGGCGCGATGGGGATTGGCGCGGTCCTGCACACTATCAATCCGCGCCTGCATCCTGAGCAGGTTGCCTGGATTGCCAACCATGCCGAAGACAAGGTGCTGATCTTCGACAAGACCTTCCTGCCGATTGTCGAGGCCATCAAGGACCATCTCCAGACGGTCGAAACGTTCGTGATCTATGCCGATGCCGACACGATACCGGAAAACAATCTTGGCGCAGTTCCGTTTGATATCTGGATCGACGGGCGGTCCACAAATGTGCGCTGGGGCGATTTCCCGGAAGATACCGCATGTGGGCTTTGCTACACATCCGGCACCACGGGCGACCCGAAGGGCGTGCTATATTCCCATCGGTCCAACGTGCTGCACACGATGATTACCATGCAGCGTGACGCGATTGGCATGGGCGCGAATGATTCCGTTCTGCCGGTCGTGCCGATGTTCCACGCCAATGCGTGGGGCCTTGCGCTGTCCTGTCCAGCTGTCGGGTCCAATATGGTGATGCCGGGCGCGCAGATGGACGGTGCGTCGATCTATGAATTGCTTGATACCGAGAAGGTGACCATCACCGCCGCTGTGCCAACAGTGTGGCTGATGCTGCTCAACCACCTTCAGGAAAACGATCTGAAGCTGCCGCATCTTGAAAAAGTGATCATTGGTGGTTCTGCTGTGCCGGAGCGTATTCTCCGCGCGTTCGAGGAAGATTACGAGGTGGATGTGGTCCATGCCTGGGGCATGACGGAGACCTCGCCGCTGGGAACGCTCGGAACGCTGCCGCCTCACATGATGGATGCGGACATCGACACGCGTATGGAGCAGAAGCTGAAGCAAGGGCGTCCGCCCTTCGGCGTTGAGCTCAAGATCGTCAATGACGAAGGCGAAGACCTTCCGAATGATGGCGAAACGTCCGGTCGCCTCGTGGTGCGGGGCGCGGCCATCGCGGCGGGGTATTTCAAGGGTGTCGGTGGAAATGTCCTCGACGACAACGGCTTCTTCGATACGGGCGACGTCGCGAACATCGACGAGTATGGCACGATGACGATTACCGACCGCGCCAAGGATGTGATCAAGTCGGGCGGCGAATGGATTTCTTCGATCGACATCGAGAACATTGCCGTCGGCCATCCGAAGGTAGCGAATGCGGCCGCGATCGGTATCTACCATCCGAAATGGGATGAGCGTCCCTTGCTGGTCGTGCAGCCTGCGCCGGGCGAAACCCCGAGCAAGGAAGATGTCCTGGCCCAGCTTGAAGGCAAGATTGCCAAATGGTGGACACCGGACGACGTGGTCTTTGTTGACGAGATCCCACTTGGCGCAACTGGCAAGATCAACAAGTTGGCCCTGCGCAACCAGTTCAAGGACTACAAGCTGCCGACAGCTTAGTCTGCACTGAATTCAGGAACCGGGCGGGCGGCGGCTTCTTCTGGAGTCGTCGCCTTTCCATTTCTGGAAATGTCATCAAGCAACCATTCCATTTCGGCGATTTCTTTCTTCTGAGCCTGAAGGATTTCATCCGCCAGTTTCCGGACGCGGACATCTTCGATTCCTGCCCGTTCGCTTGTCATGATGGCGATTGAATGATGCGGGATCATGCCCTCCATGTAGGCCTTGTCCCCCACTGTTGCCTGAGAGCGGACAAGGAACAGTGCTGCTACGAACAGCAGAGCGCTGCCTGCATAAATGGCGAAGTTGATGCGAGTATCCTTGTACATATGGAGCATGAAAGACAGCATCACGACGGCCATGGCTGCGGCCATGATCAGCGTCATGAAGAATCGTGTTTCACTCCAGTGCACGTGCGGGAGAGCATAAGTGTTGAGATACATCAGGCCGAACATGAAGATGGCGGACGTCGCGATCATCAGCCCGAACCGGCGATAGCTTCCAGAATGGTTCATCAGTTTCTCGCTCCATGTATGGCTCGATTCATCTTGTCCAACGCGAGTTTCACGGATCCCGTTCCGGAATATTCTGCCCGTCACGACTGGTTCGAAAGGATCGGCTGATCTATGTCAGTTCAGTTGAAGAATTTCGGAGAGGGTAGGGCGTATGAGTATGACATCGGAACAGACACAGGATGCCGGTTGGCGGGGGCTGGTCGCGAAGGCATCACTGGCCTTGTCCATCTTTACGGTTTTCTGGTTTGTCGCCGCCGCGCTGGGCACAAAGCTCGGTCTGTGGGGCTGGCAATTCGGCCTCGGCACGATGACGATCAATTGGGGGCTGAAACTCATCTTCCTTGCGCTCGGTGTCTCTGTAATCGCGCTGGTCCTCTCCCTGATCAAGGCGCCGCGCAAGCGAGCCTTTATTCTGTCATTCGCAGCACTGCTGATTTCGGGCCTGTGCTTCGGCCGGGTGGCGGCGTTCGGTGGACAGGCAACGCGACTTCCTCCCATCCATGACGTGCAGACCGATTGGACGAACCCGATCATGCCGAGCGAAGCGCTATTGGCAGCGCGTGAGAAAACCGGCGCGATGAACCCGGTCATGGAAGCGCCAGTGGTACCGGAATACGCAGAGGAACGCTGGCCAGGTACACCAGGGCGGCTCGTGTCGGAGTTGCAGGAAGAAGCGGAGTTCGATCCGGCCGTACAGGAAGACCGGGTCGACGCGCCATATCCGAAGCTTGATTCCTACATCACCAATGCGCCGCCAGCGACAGCGCATGAGGCAATTCTGGATATCGTCAAAGAGCGCGGCTGGGCTGTCGTGGAGGACGATGCGGCTCAAGGCGTGATCGAAGCGACAGAGACCAGCTTCTGGTTCGACTTCAAGGATGACGTAATGATCCGTATCCTGCCAACTGAAGAAGGTGGCTCTCGCATCGATGTGCGTTCTACCAGTCGGGTAGGCCTGTCAGATCTGGGTGCGAATGCAAAGCGGGTTCGCGACTTGCTCGACGATATTGAGACGGCTCTGCGCTAAGGCGCGCTCACCTCGGCCTCGTCCTTGGCCTTTGGCGGTTGGGGACCGAGGCCGAGCAGGCGGGCGACCGGTCCAATGGTCCAGCCTTGTGTCGTGAGAGAAATGGCAACGATCACGAAGACGACGTTGAAAAAGCCGACAGTAATCGGTCCCGGCGATATGACGGGATAGATCGCCAGCAGGATCGGGACTGCGCCCCTCAAGCCAACCCAGCTGAGGAATATGTTCTCGCGCAACGTAAAGCCCATCCACCCCACCGAGGCGAACACGGCAAGCGGTCGCGCGACCAGCATCAAAACAGCGGCGATCCCGATGGTTGGCCAGATATCCTGAAGCAGTGCGCTTGGTGTGACCAGTAGGCCTAGCGTCAGGAACAGGACGAGCTGACAGAGCCATTGGAAGGCTTCGTTGAAATCGACAATGCGGTCGATCGGGCGTTTCAGCTTTGCCTTCAGGCTGATGCCAGCAAGGTAAGCCGCGAGAAATCCACTGCCGCCAAGCAGAGACACACCCGCGAAGATCACAAGTGCGCCGGCCAGCGTCATCACAGGGTATGTGCCCACGGGAAGCGATAGCGTATCCAGCAGACGCGCCAGAAGACGCCCCCCGAAGATGCCGCCCAGAATTCCAATTCCAGCCTGCATCACCAGCAATACGCCCATGCTCGCGAGATCGAAAGGCGCATCCGTCTGCATTGTTGCAACAAGGGATGTGAGCGTGACCGTCAGAAAGATTGCCATCGGATCGTTCAGGCCGGACTCAAGCAATAGCGTGTCTTTCAGGCGTGGCCTCAGCCCGATGCCACTCTGCTGGATCAACAGGAAGGTGGCTGCTGCGTCAGTGGATGCCACGGCCGCGCCAAGCAGTAGTCCAACTTGCCACGGTACCTGTAGCAACAAGGCTGCAGCCACGCCCGTTATGCCGGCAGTAACCAGCACGCCCAGGGTTGCGAGTGATGTGGCGGGCGCTCCGGCAGAGCGGAACACGCGTCGGTCTGTTTCAAGGCCTCCCGCAAACAGGATGACAGCCAGTGCCACGCTGCCGAGGTCGAAGGCAAAGTTGAAATTGCTGAATTCGATCCGGCCTGGCCCATCTTCGCCAAGCAGCATGCCGATGATCAAGGCAATCAGAAGGAAAGGCGCACCCGCCCGCCGCGCGACAGGCATGAAAGCAAAGCTGATGAAGATGATCAGGCTGCACAGGAAGACAAATAGATACACTTGGACTCCCTGACTGAACTTGTAGCGCGTCCTGTAGATAAAGGCTGTCGACGCGTCAGTTCAAGGAGGCGCACGTAATCCGTCGGGACTATTACCGTTCAGTTTCGCGCGTACTTGTCTTCGTAGCGAACGATGTCGTCTTCACCGAGATAGCTTCCAGTCTGAACTTCGATCAGAACGACTGGCAGTTTGCCCGGATTCTCAAGACGATGCACGGAGCCGACGGGTATGTATACGGATTGGTTTTCCGTGACGAGTTGAACTGTTTCGTCTATCGTCACCTGAGCGGTTCCGGAGACAACAATCCAGTGTTCCGCACGGTGATTATGTGACTGCAAGGATAGTGACTGACCAGGCTTCACGAGAATGCGTTTTACCTGGAACCGCTCTCCGACAGCGATGGATTCGAACCAGCCCCATGGGCGATAGTCGCGGGGGAATTGTTCAGCTTGAGGGGCCTGCTTTTCCTTAAGCTTGCTGACGGCAATTTTTACGTCCTGCGCGCGAGAACTGTCAGCGACGAGGACCGCGTCCGGCATTGCCACGGCGATGATGTCTTTCAAGCCAATGCCGACGAGTTCCACGCTGTCACTTTCTGACCTCAGCAAAGAGTCCCGACACTCAATGGCGGTGACGGGGCCGCTGCTGGAGACTCCATTCTCGTCGGGCTCGGTCTCTCGTAGAACGGCATCCCATCCCCCAAGGTCAGACCATTTACCAGAGAACGGCACGACGCTGAGATTGTCGGTGCGTTCCATGACGGCATAGTCGATGGAAATGGACTGGGTCCTACTCCAGCTGTCAGGAGCCAGGCGGATAAAACCCAGGTCGTTCTCTGACCGGTCAACTGACTGGGCAACATGTTCGACCATGTCTGGTTCAAACCTGCGGAAAGCGGCGAGAATGCTTCTCACGCTGAACAGGAAGATGCCGGCATTCCATAGGAAATTGCCACTCGCCAGCATGTCGGTGGCGCGGTCGATGCTGGGCTTCTCGACAAACTGCTTCAGTTTGATCGGAGACAAGGAGCCTGCCCCAGTTGGCTCGCTCAATTCCAGATATCCATACCCGGTTTCTGGATGTGTGGGCTCAATACCGAACGTGACAAGCTGACCGGCCCGCGCGGCGTCTGTTGCCGCAAGGATGGAGGCAAGGAACGCCTCATTGTCTGGAATGACATGGTCTGAAGGGGCGATCAGCATCAGGGCGTCTGGATCGGACTTTTCCAGGTAAAGCGCTGCCGCCAGAATGGCAGGCGCTGTATTGCGCGCTTCGGGTTCGATCAGGATCGTCGGATCTGTGATGCCTATTTCCGCCAGCTGCTCGCGTACCAGAAACCGGAAATCTGCATTGGTCAGGATCAGGGGAGGCGTAAACCTGCCACCTGTCAGTCTGAGCGCGGACGCCTTGAACAGGGATGTTTCACCGACAAGGGGTACAAACTGCTTGGGATAGCTTTTACGCGACAGTGGCCACAGACGCGTGCCGGACCCGCCACATATGATAACCGGCACAATGTCCGCGACTCGTTTCGTCATTCTGTCTGCCCTCTGCCAACCTTGCGTTTATGGCGCATGAAGCGTGCACATGTCAGGCCGGTGACCAAAAAAATCACGGCGTGTCAAAAGTTGAAGGCTGATGTCCCGATCGTTAGCGATCCTTGGGGTCCAGTGCGTCGCGGAGGCCGTCGCCGATGAAGTTCAGGCAGAGCAGGGTGACCGCCATGGTCAGGGCAGGGGCCAGCAGCATCCAGGGCTTCTCCTCCATCCGGTCTGCGCCATCAGAGATCAGGACGCCGAGAGAGGTTAGTGGCTCATTCACCCCAAGGCCGAGGAAGGACAAGAAGCTTTCAGCCAGGATGACGACCGGGATGGTCAGCGTGACGTATACCGCAACCGGCCCAATCACATTTGGCAGGATGTGCCGCGTGATGATGTCCTTCCGGCTGACACCGGCTGCGCGGGCGGCCTCGATGAATTCCTTGCCTTTGATAGCCAGCGTCTGGCCGCGCACGATGCGCGCCATGGTCAGCCACTCAATCGCGCCGATGGCTGCGAAGATCAGAACGATGTTTCGCTCGAACACGGTGAGCAGCAGGATCACGAAGAAGATGAAGGGCAGGGCGTAGAGGACGTCGACGATCCGCATCATGAAATTGTCGACGCGGCCACCCAGATAACCCGCCGTTGCGCCCCAGCTGACCCCGATGACGAGGCTGACCGCCGTTGCGACGATACCCACCATCAGCGAGATCCGAAGCCCGATCATCAGGCGGGCGAGCAAGTCACGCCCTTGGAGGTCGGTGCCTAGCGGGTGCATACCATCGAAGGTTGGCGCAATCGTGCGCAGGTCGGAAATCGTGCTGTACTTGTGCACCCAAAGCATAGGGCCAAACACGGCGATCAGGACCAGTGCGCCCAAAATCCACATCGAGATCACGGCGGCGCGGTTGCGGAACAGTCGCGCACGCGCGTCATCCCAAAGCGAACGGCCGCCCACAATGGCTTTCTGTACCGGTTCAACACGTCCGGTCGGGTCGAGGAGGGGGTCGAGATCCGTCATCAGTCGTACTTCACTTTCGGATCGAGCAGGGCATAGAGAATGTCAGCGAGCAGGTTCAGCAAGACAATCAGGCCCGCATAGACAATGATCGCGCCCATCACGAGCGTGTAGTCCCGGTTGAGCGCGCCATCGACAAAATAGGTGCCGAGACCCGGCAGGCCGAAAATCTTCTCGATGACCACCGAGCCTGTCATGACCCGTGCCATGGCTGGCCCGGCATAGGAAATCAGCGGTAGGAGCGCGGCCGGCAAGGCGTGGCGCGCGATGACCTGCCGCTCGGTCAGCCCTTTGGAGCGCGCTGTGCGGATATGGTTGGATCGCATCGTTTCAATAATCGACGCGCGCATCAGGCGCGAGATGATGGCGATCTGTGGAAGGGCGAGCGTGATGACCGGCAGGGTCATGTTGTGCCAGCTCATGCCGATGTTTGGATACGTGCCGAGGCCGCCGACTGCAAAGATGCCAGCGCCGAGCGCGAATATCAGGATCAGAATAGGGCCGGTAACAAAAGTCGGAATGGATATGCCCGCCATGGCGATGCCCATCACGCCGTAATCTGCGCTCGTATTTTGCCTGAGCCCGGCAAATACGCCGAGCAGTGTTCCAACCACCAGGCCAAGTCCCATGGCGAGGAAGCCGATGGTCAGCGAAATCGGCAATCCATCGGCGATCAAATCATTCACGCTCTTACCGAGCGTCTTGTAGGAGGGGCCGAAATCTCCCACCAGCACACCGCCTACATAGTTCAAGTATTGCTCGTGCAGCGGCTTGTCGAAGCCGAACTTGGCGGCGATCGCCGCTTCGGTTGCGGGTGGCAGTTTCCGCTCGCCGTCGAACGGGCCGCCCGGCGCGGCGCGCATCATGAAGAACGCCATCGTGATGATGGCCAACATTGTAGGGATTGCAATCAGCAGGCGCCTGAACGTATAGGCCCACGGAACTCGGCTAATGGCACGTTGGAATGAGGACACGTTCTTTTGCTATTCCGTTGCTGGTAATAGGAAATTCGTCTTGCCGCCGTTTCGGGCGCTTGGCATCGCGATCCGCAATCCTTAGCTTGTAGCGACAGCCGATCAAGACCGCAGACACAGGCAAGGACACGAAAATATGGCCGATATTCGCCGCGTTACGGAAGCTTTTGCCGTCGCTCCTCAAATTGATGAGGAGGATGTTGCCGAGATTCAGGCTGCAGGCTTCAAAACGATCGTTGCAAACCGTCCGGACGGAGAAGGCGGGGTTACTCAGCCGCGCATGGGCGCGATCCGCGCGAAAGCCGAATCGTTGGGACTGACCTTTGTTGCTTTGCCATTTTCCGGTGCGCCGACACCCGAAGTGGTTGAACGGACTGGAAATATTCTGAACGAAGCGCCTCAGCCCGTGTTGGCGTATTGCCGCACCGGAACCCGCAGCATCACGGCCTGGGCGCTGACCCATGCGGGGCAGGGAGCAGCGCAAGAAATCGTCGATGCCGCAGCAGATGCGGGCTATGATCTGTCCAGTTTGCAGTCGTTGCTCTGATCATCAATCGCACAAGTTTGTGAGCAACTGGTCACACTTGCGCCGCATTAAGTGTGTTGTCAGTGTAGGCGGGCCATGCGAAGGCCAACACAGGGAGGCGCAGGTCATGAGGCCAAATGCGCGACAGGAGTGGAATGGATGAGCGATCGTCTATGGATCACCGACTTCAAATATGACGATGGCGCCATGCTGGTTAAGAAGACCGGGCACCGCGTTCCGCTCACGCTTTCCCTCGCGCACGACATCTTCACCTGGTTCTGCTTCTATTTCTTTGCTCAGACCTGGCGCACATGGCGCCGTCTGACCGGTCACAAGCGCCCTACGATTGCGTTCTATCCCGATAAGCCGCGCCCTTGGTACTTCATCTGGCCCGTCATGCACGTGTCCGGTGCGAAACTGATTGATGACGTCCAGACGGCTGACATTGTCATGCAGTTCGACGACTCGACGGAAACCGATAACTCGGTCCCGACAGTGAGAGATGGCGCAAAGCTGGTTAATTTCTCCTGTGACGACATATCGAAATCGACCGTTGCTGCCGCCTTTGAAGAGGCTGCGGGCTACTCCCTGTCTGTCGACCCAACCACTCATCAGGGCCGTATGGTCGAGAAGTCCGAGCTGAACGCTGCGCATGACGGCCGCATCCTGGAAGGCCCTCTGGACACGCCGCTGCCCGGAAAGACGTACCAACGGCTGGTCGATAATGAGATTGAAGGCGGACTGGTCGAGGATCTGCGATGCTGCATTGTTGCAGGCTCGCCCGTCGTCGTGTTCCGCAAGCGTCGTCCGCTTGAGCGCCGTTTCCTGAATGAGAATGTCCAGGTTTTGCTCGACGAGCCTCGCAATTGCTACACGGATGATGAAATTGCCGTGATTGAGCGCTTTGCGGCATCCATCGGACTGGACTGGGGTGGTGTGGACGTCCTACGTGACCGGCAGTCCGGACGAATCTTCATCGTCGATGCAAACAAGACTGATATGGGCCCGCCTGTTGCTCTGAAGCTGGCGGCCAAGCTTCGCGCCACGCGCCGCATGGCTCAGGCGTTCGCAGTCGCATTTGCATCGAAGAAGCGGTGATCTCGCTCCGGACGGTCAGAACCGCTGCAAGAGACTAGAAAATGGCAATTCCCTATATTCGCGAAATCGAGTTTGAGTATGGCGTTGTGGAGCAGGTCTCTCCGCTGATCCGCCGGGTAATCGCGAACAATCCGGGACCATTCACCTATGTTGGCACAGGCGTGTACATCATCGGGCACGGCGAAGTCGCTGTGATCGACCCCGGCCCGGAAAATGCCGATCATTTCGAAGCATTGAAAAAAGCGCTTGAAGGCGAGACCGTAACACACGTTTTGGTTACACATGGCCATTCAGATCATTCTCCACTGGCTACGCCTTTGGCCGAATGGGCTGGCTGCAAGACCTATGCAAAGAATTGCGGTGTGCCGACGGCCAAGGGCGAACTCGGCAGCGCAGACGATCTCGGCTTCATGCCGGATGTGAAGGTTGGCGACGGCGATATCATCTCCGGACCCGGCTGGACACTGGACGTCATCGAAACACCCGGCCACACTTGCAACCATCTCTGCTTTGGTCTGCGCGAAGAGAATGCGTGCCTGTCAGGCGACCATATCATGGGCTGGTCGACCACGGTGGTCGCACCGCCCGATGGCGACATGGGCGACTATATGCGCAGCCTCGACAAGATCCGAGCGATGGAATTCGACACCCTCTGGCCGACGCATGGAAGCCCCGTTCGCGGCAAGGAATTTGTCGACCGCTTTATCACCGAATACGCCAATCACCGCCGCGCGCGGGAGGCAGCCATACTGGATCAGATGCGCTCGGGGCAGACCTCAATCCCCGAAATGGTGAAAGTGATGTATGCCGACGTCGACAAACGGCTACATCCGGCAGCCGCCATGTCGGTGCTTGGCCACATGATTGAGCTGATCAAGACGGGCGTTGCTGTCTCGCCAGATGACAAGCCGACCGTTCGCTCTCACTTTGAACTGGTGAAATCCGCCGCCTGACGGGCTTGGGCAAGGTTACCAGCCTAAACGGTTTCTGCCTTGTTCGGTCGCATGAGCAGCTGCTGGATGGCCTCATCCACGCTGATCGCGCCTTCAATGACATCTGCGACGGCATCACAGATCGGCATGTCCACACCGCGTTCTGCCGCGAGCCGCTTCAGGACCGGCGCAGTCGCGACGCCTTCGGTCACCGCATTTCGTGCGCCCAGAATATCTTCCAGCCGCTCGCCTTTTCCCAGCGCCATGCCGCAACTCATGTTGCGGCTCGTCTCTGACGAGCAGGTCAGCACCAAGTCTCCGAGACCGGACAGGCCGGACAGGGTTTCACGCTCCGCGCCCAACGCGAGCGCCAGTCGGGTCATTTCGGCGCTTCCCCGCGCGATCAACGCCGCGTGCGCAGAGCGGCCAAGTCCTTTGCCCAGCGCGATACCGCACGCAATGGCCAGTACATTCTTCACCGCGCCGCCGATTTCAGCGCCCAGCAGGTCATGCGCCAGATAGGGGCGGAAGTTTGGTGTGGCAACCGCGGCGATCAATTCGGTGCCAAGCGCCTCATCCTCAATCGCGAAGGTGACCGCTGTCGGCAGACCTTTGGCCACGTCAATTGCAAAACTTGGCCCCGACATCACGGCCGGAACAGCTTCGGGCAGTTCATCTTTCAGGACCTGCGTCATGAATTCGCCGGTCTTCAGCTCAATCCCCTTCGAGCAAAGCACGACAGGCGTTCCGGGACGAATATGTCCTTTCAGCGCCATGAGCGTTGCCCGCGTGTGCTGCGCTGGCGCAACGGCAAACAGCGCATCCATCAGGTGAAGATCAGCCAGGTCCGAGGTCGCTTTCAGCGCCGGGTTCAGGGCAACGCCGGGCAGGAAGCCTGTATTCTCGTGACGCGTGTTGATGGCATCCGAGATTTCGGGCTCGCGGCACCAGATCAGCACGTCTTGGTCTGCGCGGGTCAGCATCTGGGCAATTGCAGTGCCCCAAGCGCCGCCACCGATGACGCCGAATGTCTTGAAATGTTTCGTCATGCGCCGGAGATTGGTCGAAACCGCTCAGCGGGGCAAGCGGCTCAATCAGATGAAATTGAACGTGCCGCGTTCCTTCTCAGGGTCCACTGTGACGGCAACTTTCCGACCCACCGGAGAGGCATCTTCCCGCAGGACAGGGAATGCCTCCTTCGAAGCATTGGCCAGCGCGCGCCGACCGTCTTCCAGCCGAATGAAGGCGATCCCCTTGTTCGGGCCATCCTTGCCGTGCGTGACGGTGAATGTTTCCAGAATACCTTCGCAGTCGTCCTTGCAGAGCGTGACGCGTTCACTTGGCGTTGCGTACGGCTCGGCGGGCGCGAAGCGCGCAGGTTTCTCGGTGGAGTAAACGCCTACGGCTTCCTTGGTCATCCAGCCGCCATTGGCGAGCACCAGCCCGTAGTCGCCAGGATTCGCGCGCAGTTTCGCAGCCATCTCGGCGATCCCGTGCAGGGAGTAATTGTTTCCCGGCCCGCCAAAGAAGGGCAACCCGCCGGTGAGGGTCAGGGGACGTGGATCACTCTTCCAGTCGATTCCCAGCTCCGCCGTCGAAGAGAGGACAGCGCATGGGAAGCAGGAGTAAAGATCAAGATGCTGGATGTCGTCAGCGGTCTTGTCGGCTTGGTCCAGCGCGCGACCAATTGCGGTCTGCATTGCCCAGGATCCATCAAGGCGCGGGCGCAGCGAGATCAGGTCATCCGCGGCCTCTCCACCCCCGTGCAGATAGACGCGCTTGTCTTCCGGAACACCCAAGGCATCCGCTTTTGAACTGCTCATCAGGATGGCTGCCGCGCCCTGATTCACGGCGTCCTGCGCGATGAACCATTTCAGGAAAGGGTCGGCGTATTCGTAGTTGGCTTTTGACGGGGTCGACAGGAATTCTACGGAGTGTTCCTGCGGGAATTGGGAATAGGGGTTTCCGGCGGCCACACTTGTGAAGGGCTGGAAGAGTTCCGCCATTGCCTTGCGGTGTTCACTACGTGAACGGCCTTCGCGCGCAGCAATCGCGTTTTCGAACAAGGCGTAGAAATAGGCTGGCGCGACAATGCCATGCTTGATTTCTTCCCGCGACAGCATCATCGGCCCCATGCCGCGATCTTCGTAGTCCGCGTCTGCGCTATCGGCCCAGTCAATCTCGACACCATTGCGGCGAGCCCCCTTGGACGCGCGATTGGCTTCCGATCCGGAGATCAGCACACAGTCTGCGTCTCCGGCATGGATGCGTGCGGCCATCTCGTTGACGAGGGCTTGCGGGCTTTGTCCACCCACGGTCTCATAGATCAGCTTGTCGGGTGAGGCGTTGATGTCGCGCGCCAGCGTGCCCGGCAGGTTCGTGTTGTGACCATGCGGGTGAGGCGCGCCGCCGACGGAATCCTCGAAGATGCGAACCACGGCAATCGTGTCGATTGCATCTGCCAGGTCTGCGCCGCTATCGGAGAGCGCAGCTTTGGAGGCTTCTACCATGAGCGAGAGCGGAGAGGGGGCGCCGTCCGGGCCGTTCGTGCCGTCCCATTGGCTCAGGCTCTGTCCTACACCCACCAGAACCGGCAAATCACCCTTGGCCATATCACGCTTCCTTCTCGTCTTATAAGGCGAGTCCTAGCGTGGGATATGAGGCAAGGCGAGCCGGGACGTCGGGGAAGCCCGACGTCCCGTCATGATTGTATCAATCGCCGTTCAAAAGGCCTTTCTCACGAAGGAAGCCGAGGATCACTTCAGCGGCTTCTTCTGGAGAGTTGTTGACGGTGTCGATTTTGAGTTCGGGGTTGAGGGGAGCTTCATAGGGGCTGTCGATGCCTGTGAAGTTCTTGATTTCCCCGGCGCGGGCCTTCTTGTAGAGGCCCTTGACGTCGCGGGTTTCGGCGACGCTGAGCGGCGTGTCGACATGGATCTCGATGAACTCGCCCTCGGCCATCATGTTGCGGGCCATCTGGCGTTCCGAGCGGAACGGCGAGATGAACGAGACCAGCGTGATCAGGCCGGCATCCGACATCAGCCGGGCAACATTGGCGACCCGGCGGATGTTCTCGACCCGGTCGGCATCGGTGAAGCCGAGATCGCGGTTGAGGCCATGGCGGACATTGTCGCCATCCAGCGTGAACGTATGTCTGCCCTGGGCATAGAGCAGTTTCTGGAGCGCGTTGGCGATGGTCGATTTGCCCGAGCCCGACAGGCCGGTGAACCAGAGCACAGCCGGTTTCTGGCCCTTCTGCTCTGCCAGGGCCGAGCGGTCGACATCCATGGCCTGCCAGTGGATGTTGGAGGCCCGGCGCAGGGCAAAGTCGATCAGGCCGAGGCCGACCGTGTCATTGCTCATCCGGTCGATCAGGATGAACCCGCCCATCTCGCGATTGACATCATACGGATCATACGGGATGGCCTGGTCGAGCGACAGGGTGGTGACCCCGATCTGGTTCAGGTCCAGCGTCTTGGCCGGCACATCATTCAGCGTGTTGACGTCGATGCCGTATTTCGGGGCGTTGACCGTGGCGGTGACCGTCTTGGCACCGATCTTCAGCAGGTAGCGTCGGCCGGGCAGGAGCGGGGTCTCGCTCATCCACAGGATGCGGGCCTGGAACTGGTCGGAGACTTCCGCCGGGTCCTCGGCCGAGACCAGCACGTCGCCGCGTGAACAGTCGATCTCGTCATCCAGGGTCAGCGTGATGGACTGGCCGGCGATCGCCTCGTCCAGGTCTCCCGTGGCGGTAACGATGCGCTGGATGGTGGATTGCTTGCCGGAGGGCATGGATTTGACCCGGTCGCCCGGCTTGACCGTGCCCGCCGCGATCTGTCCGGAGAAGCCGCGGAAGTCGAGGTTCGGGCGGTTGACCCACTGGACCGGCATGCGGAAGGAGGCGTTCAGGCGGCGGTCGCCCACCGGCACCGTCTCCAGATAATCCATCAGGCTGGGGCCATCATACCAGTCGGTCTCGTTGGACTTGCTGGTGATGTTGACACCCTCCAGGGCAGACATCGGGATGGGCTGGATTTCCAGATCGGTCGCCAGCTCGTCTGCGAAGGCATAGAAGTCATCGACAATGTCGTTATAGACATCCTGACTGTAGCCGACGAGATCCATCTTGTTGATGGCCAGGACGAGCTTGCGGATGCCGAGCAGGGTGGTGATGAAGCTGTGACGGCGCGTCTGGGTCAGGATGCCCTTGCGGGCATCCACCATCAGGATGGCAACATCGGCCGTCGAGGCGCCGGTGGCCATGTTGCGCGTATATTGTTCATGGCCGGGCGTGTCGGCGACGATGAACTTGCGCTTGTCGGTAGCAAAGAAACGATAGGCGACATCGATCGTGATGCCCTGCTCGCGCTCGGCGGTCAGGCCATCGACCAGAAGGGCGAAGTCGATGTTCTCGCCCTGTGTGCCGACTTTCCGGGAATCATTTTCCAGCGAGGCCAGCTGGTCCTCGAAGATCATCTTGGCATCATACAGAAGGCGGCCGATCAGCGTCGACTTGCCATCATCCACCGAACCACAGGTGATGAAGCGGAGCAGGGATTTGTGCTCATGCTTCTCGAGATAGGCGGCGATATCCGATTCAATCAATTCATCATTGAGGCGCATCAGAAATAGCCCTCCTGTTTTTTCTTTTCCATGGAGCCGGACTGGTCGGCATCGATCACGCGGCCCTGGCGTTCGGAGGTCGTGGTCAGCAACATTTCCTGGATGATGTCTTCCAGCGTGTCGGCCGTGCTTTCCACGGCGCCGGTCAGCGGATAACAGCCCAGCGTGCGGAAGCGGACGGATTTGGTGACAGCTGTCTTTGCCAGCTCTGCCGGCATCCGGTCATCATCAACCATGATGTCGACCCCGTTCCAGTTCACGACCGGGCGCGGGGCGGCAAAGTAGAGCGGCACGATCTCGATGTTCTCGCGGCGGATATATTGCCAGATGTCGAGCTCGGTCCAGTTTGACAGCGGGAAAACGCGCACGCTTTCGCCCTGGTTGATGCGCGTATTGTAGACATTCCACGGCTCCGGGCGCTGGCGCTTGGGATCCCAGCGATGCTCGGCAGACCGGAAGGAGAAGATCCGCTCCTTGGCGCGGGATTTTTCCTCATCGCGCCGCGCGCCGCCAAAGGCAGCATCGAATTTGTACTTGTCCAACGCCTGCTTCAGCGCCTGTGTCTTCATCACATCCGTATGCACCGCAGAGCCATGACTGAACGGGCCAACGCCCTCGCGCACGCCGTCCTCATTGACATGGACCAGAAGATCGAAGCCCAGCTCCTTCGCCTTGCGATCCCGGAATTCGATCATCTCCCGAAACTTCCAGGTCGTGTCCACATGCATCAGCGGAAAGGGCGGACGAGACGGATAAAACGCCTTCATCGCAAGATGCAGCATCACAGCCGAATCCTTGCCAACCGAATACAGCATCACAGGGTTCTCACACTCAGCTGCAACTTCTCGTATGATATGAAGACTTTCAGCCTCCAGCCTGTCGAGGTGGGTCAGATTGGTCAAAACGTTCAGTTTCCTTCAAGTATCATTTAGCCGAAAAAACTCTGTGGCTTTCAGATATAGTCACGAGAACAGGGCGATAGCCCCCAATATGAGTGAGTTCAATGATTTGATCTATCAGCAGGGCTAAATGGTCGGGAAAAAGGCACGATCGGTCTGAATCGTGTCGCTGATTGTCGTATTCCTACATAATCTGTCATTATGCCGTCTGATTCAGGGGGGCTAAATACGCTTTGTCTGATTGGAGATGAAGTATGTGCGGAATTGTAGCGATCGCTGGCACCGAAACAGTGGCGAACCGTCTCGTGGATGGTCTGAAGCGGCTTGAATATCGCGGTTATGACAGCGCGGGCATCGCAGTTCGGGCGGGCCCCAAGGTCGAGCGCAGGCGCGCACAGGGCAAGATCGTTAATCTTGAGGCCGTTATGGCGGAAGCGCCGATCGATGGTCCGATGGGCATTGCCCATACGCGTTGGGCCACGCATGGTCAGCCGAACGAGATCAATGCGCATCCCCACATGTCGGGGAAAGTTGCGATCGTCCATAATGGCATCATCGAGAATTTTCGTGAACTGCGCGATGAATTGCAGGCCGACGGTCGCAGCTTTGAATCCGAAACGGATAGCGAAGTCATCGCCCAGCTGATCGACAAGAACATGAACGACGGTATGGACGCTGTGGATGCGTTCGAGGCCGCCCTCAAGAAGCTATCCGGCGCGTTTGCGATTGCCGCAATCTTTGCAGACGATACCGATCTCCTGATTGGTGCGCGCAAAGGCAGTCCGTTGGTATTGGGATATGGCGAAGGCGAGATGTTTCTCGGTTCTGACGCAATCGCGCTCGCGCCGTTCACACGCGATGTGACCTATCTGGAAGAAGGCGATTGGGTGGTCCTGACACCTGACAGCCACGACATCCGGAATGTGGATGGTGAACGGGTGAACCGCCCCCGCGTGCAGTCTGCTGTGAATGAAAGTCTGATTGAGCGCGGCGAATATGATCATTTCATGCTGAAGGAAATTCACGAGCAGCCGGAATCGCTGGCGCGCTCGATCCTTCCTTACATTGATCAGGCGACGCAGACACTCAATCTGGGTGATGTGGCTGACAAGATGTTTGCTGGGGCCGACCGCGCTGTCGCGATTGCATGCGGAACAGCCTATTACGCCGCACACACGGCGAAATACTGGTTCGAGCAAAAGGCGAGACTTGCTCTGGAAACTGACATCGCATCGGAGTTTCGCTATCGCAACCCAGTCTTGCCGCAGACGGGCCCAGCCATGTTTGTCAGCCAATCGGGCGAAACTGCGGACACGCTGGCGGCGCTGCGCTATTGCCGTCAGAATGGCACGCCCGCCGTTGCCATCGTAAACGTACCGGAAAGCTCAATCGCCAGGGAAGCTGCTGCCATCGTGCCGACCCATGCCGGGCCTGAGATTGGCGTCGCATCAACGAAAGCGTTTACAGCGCAATTGTCTGTGCTGGCGGTTTTGGCGCTAAATGCAGCGAAGGCGCGCGGACGTTTGCTGCCGGGCGAGGAAGTGCAGGCGGTTAAGAGCCTTCTGGCCTTGCCGCGAAAAGTAACCGAAGCGCTCGAAGCACAAGACGGAATCCGCGCGATTGCAGAGACGCTGACCCAGAGCCGTGATGTCCTCTTCCTTGGGCGCGGCCGGTATTTTCCTCTCGCTTTGGAGGGGGCGCTCAAGCTGAAAGAAGTCTCGTATATTCACGCAGAGGGATATGCTGCAGGTGAGCTGAAGCATGGTCCGATTGCGCTGATCGAAAAAGATGTCCCCGTTGTGGTGATCGCGCCCATGGATGAACTTTTCGAAAAAACCATTTCCAATGTTGAAGAAATCCGGGCGCGCGGCGCGCGTGTGATCCTCATTTCAGATGAAGCGGGCATCAAGGCAGCCGGCAATCGCGCCGATCATGTCATCGCAATCCCGGAAGGCGACGAGATCAGCCTGCCTGTGCTGGCGGCTGTGCCCCTTCAATTGTTGGCATACCACGTGGCTGTGGCCAAAGGCACCGATGTCGACCAGCCGCGTAACCTCGCCAAATCCGTGACGGTGGAATAGATTCTGCAGCACGGACTGACTTGCTCAACCGGGCGTCGTCGGCTCAGGAGCAAGCCGCAGCACTTCTGTGAACGCCAACCAGACATGATACAGAGTGGAGCTTGGAATCTTGCTTGATGTCGGCTGGCGCTGCGCATCGAATGCATCGATCCACATGCCGTTTGGTGCCAGGCTTCCGAGATGATGGCTGAACAATGCGTCGCAGCTGTTCTCGAGGGCGTGCCACGGGGATGCTCCGGTCAATTCATACAGGCCAAGCCAGCCTTTTATGCGCTCTGTACTCGGCCAGGTCCGTGACCCCTTGTCCTTTGGACTCATGTTCAAATGGTTTGCATTGATTGTCAGCTGGCTGACTGGATCTACACCGAATGTTTCTGCATTCGAGACAAGAGTTCGTACGATGTCAGAGTGATCCTGTCCGGACAGCTTTTGGTGCTGAGCAAGAATCCAGGCCCATTCAAACTGGTGCCCGGCCTCCAGCCTGTTGCCGTCTTCATCGCCAATGCGCGCCAAATCATCATCGAAGAATTCCGAGACCGTTCCGATTTCCGGCGTGTACAAATGTTGCAGAAAGAGATCGGCGAGTTCGTTCGACAGCTGTCCAAACCTTTCGTCGCCAGTCGCATACCACATGGCAAGTGCTGCTTCGAAGAGATGCATGTGCGGATTCTGCTGGCGGGGCAGTGTGGACGGAATCTGATTGTGAAAGCCCTTCCCGGATGGGTGACGAAAGACGTTTTCGATGATGTCGGTTGTCTGGTGCGCCAGCTTCAAGGCGGCGGGGTCTGATGAGTATCTGTAATACCAGCCAAGGCCAAACAGACTGAAAGCAAAATCATATAGGTCGGCGGTAGGGTCGAGAATCGTCTTGTCGTGCGCCAGCGCATGAACCCATCCTTGGTCAGCGCCTTGCCAGCAATGCCTAGAGAGATACTCAAAAAGCGTGTCCGCGATCGGCCCTGCCTTGACTATGCCAAGACAGGCGGCGTGAGACATTACGTACAATTGGCGAGCAATTACGAATGTTCGCTTGAACGGATCGGCCGACGGGCCAGTGCCTGTCAGATTGAAACTTTCGATGGGTCCGCCGAAATGCGGATCGAGACATTTTTCAGTCCAGACGGGGATTGCCTCGTCGAAAAGCCAGTGGCGTATCCTGGTTACACAATCCATTTGCCTTACCGCTACGCTTGCTTACGGAAATGTCGTCAGCGAGACCACGGCTTGCATGAGGTCCACAGCGGCCTGAACTCAGTGAATCCCGTACAATGGGCCGTGTTTCTCATCAAGTATTGACCTGTCGACGGCTGCGTTCGATCCTGCGCCACCGATGCGGCAAAAAATACGTGTTGTCGCCACCTAGGAGATCGAGTCCGCCTGTGACCATAGACCTGAATGAGATCGAAGCCCGCCTGACTCGGATCCTTGAGGAGAAGGGGCCTCGGATTGGAAAGGAGTTGTCGGAGGAGATGCCGGATGTGCCGGTGCTGGCGCTCTGGCAGGTATGCAATCGGAGCAAGAGCCTGCTGATCTCCCATTTCGCGAGCTATTATTTGCGGTTCGATATCACGCGCGAAGACCAGGTCCGCCTCAGCCCGTCCATCTTGCGGGATTTCCTGTCATTCACCTTGTTTGGGCTGCCGGCGCAACGTTATCAGATGATCGAGCGACAGGGCACTTTGTCGAACATGCACCGGGAGATCAGCCGCGAAAAGATCGGTGTCGCTCAGGATGTCATGAAGCAATTGTTTGTAAGTCTGGGCCGCGAAGTTCGAAGCCAGTTGTGCGCATTCATTGCGGGAGACCTGTCCTATTTCCTCGCCCATAACGAGATGCGAGAGCATTCCGCTTCGGGCGAAATGGTGCGGGGGTCGGATATCGACATCATCATCATTCTCAGTGAAGCCTTGCCCGACGATATTCAGGAACGGATAGACGGTGAAATGGTCGCGCTGAAGAACTTCTATCTGCGGCATCCGAAGTATCGGCACGAAATAGATTTCATCTGCAAGCGCAAATCCGTCATGGAGCGTCAGTTCCAGTATTCGGACATCCACGACAAGATCGCCAGCAAGATCGCGTATGAGTCCATGTTTCTCGGCGGTTCGCTGACGTTGTACATGGAAGTGCGCGATGCGATGGTACGAACCGGCGTTGACCGGTTGATCGAGGATGACTTCACGCACGCGCTGAAGGACCGCAAAAATGCGATGAAAGCACTGCTGAATGCGCCCGGCGACACGATTGATGACGAGACGCGGTCGCTATTTTACTTCTCGCAGGAGCGGGTCGAGTTCTCATGACCCACTGAAGGAAGTGTTTGCGCTGTGTTTTTCTTTGGGGTGAACTATTTCGTCTTGAAGTTATAGCGTGAAAACTTGCGTGGATGTTGGGAGGATTGCGCTTGATCTGGCGTGCAAAAACGAAATCTCGTACGGTGGGGTCTGGTTCTGCTTTGGCCCTCTTAATGATGGGCGCATCCGTAACGCTGTTGGGTGCCTGTGCAGGTGGTGGTGGAGGCGGCAGCTCCGCCGTGACGCCGTTGCCGCCACCCCCACCACCGCCGCCGCCGCCACCACCGTCTAATCCGTTTCCGGACCGGATCGCGGAGCCGGAACAGTTTGAGACCCGGGAGTACAACGCCACGGTTGGTCTGCCGATTATCGGCGCCTCCAGCGCCTATGCGCTGGGTGCGACCGGGCAAGGGCAGACCATCGCCGTGATCGATACCGGGACCGAAGCGAGCCATCCGGACCTTGAGGGCGCTGTCATTCAGATGTTCGATGTCTGCGCCGATACCGACTGTCCGGGCTATGATGAGAATGGGAACCGCACGACCATGCGTCGCCAGCCGGGCGATATCGATACGGGTGGTCACGGGACACTGGTGTCAGGCGTGATTACCGCGCGCCGGCAGGACGATTTCAATTCATCATTTGATGACAACATGCCAAACGGGATTCAGGGTGTCGCCTATGAATCCTCAATTCTCGACATTCGCGCGGACTCGCCGGGAAGCTGCGGCCGGGAAGGCGAGGATGATGATTGTGTCTACAGTGACAATACGCTGGTGCGCGCAATCGAATACGCCGTGGACCAAGGGGCAACAATCATCAACATGTCGCTCGGCGGGGAAATCGACAGTGACCCCACGCTTGAAAATGCCATTCGGGCGGCTGCAGCAGCCGGCGTGCTTGTTGTCATTTCTGCGGGCAACGATGGCGAACCTGCTGGCACGGACGAAGATGGCAATCCAACCGAAGCCAAGGGCGAAATTCCGAACGAGCCAGCCTATATCGCAGGCGAGGCTTCATCCTTGGGGCGTGTTGTGGCCGTCGGGGCGGTTGATCCGGATGGAAAGCTCTCGGACTTCTCCAACCGCGCTGGTACGGCATCGCAATCCTATTATCTCCTGGCGCCGGGCGAAGGTGTAATCTCGACTGGACCGGACGACGATGTGGCATTTCCAGACCTTCCCACATGTGCCGTAGGGGAGTTTGAAGGGTGCAATGACGCTGACAATGAGGGTGACTATTATCGGATTTCAGGCACATCTTTTGCGGCGCCATACGTGGCGGGATCATTGGCTCTCTTGCTGGACGCGTTCCCAAATCTGAGATCGCAGCCAGAGGTTGCGCTCCAGATCTTGCTGGATACTGCGACAGACTATGTCGATAGCACGTCTGACATCATTACCGGTGAGGTCGCCGGCGTCGGCACGGATAGTGTATCGGGTGTTGGGCTTTTGAATCTGGAAGAAGCGTTTCGTCCGCAGGGGCAACAGAACCTCGATTTCGGAGCCGAGAAAGTCAGTCTCATCGATGCGGTGGCGCCAAGCGGCGGCGCGTTCGGAGACTGGGCGTCGAATTCCGGCGCGTTCAATAAGCTTGTGTTTCAAGACAAGTACCAACGCGGCTTCCTGTTCAATGCGGATGCTGTGGCAGCGGCGTTTCCGGCAGATGCTCTCGGATCACGCCTGATCAGTTTCGACACGCGCGCCGACTGGGCAGCAGGGGAATCCTACGCCATGAGTGCGGGTGGCGTGTCCTTCAGTTGGACTCAGGCGCGGCTGACAGAAGACCCGACTGCGCCGTATCAGGACGACCCTCAGTCTACGTTCAAAATGCGCTACAGCTTTGGTGAAAGCCAGGTCGAATTCGGGCGCGGCGGGTCGCTGACCCATCTTGCGCCTGATATTTCCCTGTTGAATGAGCCGGGCGTGGGCAATGCGTTCTCAACTGGTGGGGCGTGGGCAAAGTTCAGTCATGCCATAACTGATGATCTGGTCATGGACATCTTCTCGGCAGAGCAGGGCGCTCGTAGCCAGTCCGGTTTCATGTTCGGCCGGGATGAACGCACATGGTCTGTCAGGGCAGGTGCGTCCTTTATCAAGGACGAGAGTACTGCGCTTGGCGGATCATTGCAGGCTCGCTTTGGTGCGCAGGACCAGACCGAGATGACGGCCTATGCGTTGGAAGGCGCATGGCTTGCGGGTGGCGGATGGATTGTGTCGTCCGGGCTTGAAATGTCGAGTGTCGAATTGCCAGGCGTTGATGCGGAAAATATCTGGACCAGCCGCTGGTCGCTGGGCGCGGACCGTGCGCTGGGCGAGGGGCGGCTTCACTTCATCGTGGCGCAGCCCCGGCGCGCGGAAACGGGCCACCTCAATCTCGAAGCACCCATTGGGGTTGATATGAACAGTCAATTGATCCGTGGTCTGGTGCAGGCGGAGCTGACGCCGAGCGGCCGACAAATTGATTACGAAACCCGCTACACGTTCGGCCTCATCGACACATGGTCAGGTGAAGCGGCGGCCGTGATTTCGACATCGCCAAACCATATTTACGGCGCCGAGGATCAGGAGGCGCTGTGGATGCGGCTGTCGACACCATGGTAAGGGGGGCGCTGTTGGTTGCTGTGACCGGTGGCCTGCTCGCCGGCTGTGCGGGCCTCCCGTTTACAGGCAAATCCTGCCCGGAAATTACGGACACATCAGCATGGATCAACAGGATGCCCGGGCCCGGCCAGCCGTCTGGTGGCAAACTGCATGTTGTGGTGCGTGTCGACGATGATCAGCCCTGGATGCTGAGCCCCGCGGCAACGCATTCAAACGACGTGCTCGTGCTGGCACTGTCAGAGGGCGGGCCATCTGTGCCGGGAACGGCGGCTTACCAGCAGTCGCGCAAGCCGCTGCCACAGCGAATTGAGGTGGAATGCCGCGGCAGGACCGTGGCGACCATTGAAAAGATAACGGTCGCCTACTAGCGATCGACTAGTTCGTGAGGCGCTTGAGTTCGTCAACGAGGTCTGTCTTTTCCCAGCTGAATCCACCAGCGTCCGTCGGTGTGCGGCCAAAATGGCCGTAGGCGGCGGACGGTCCATAGATCGGCTGGTTCAGATTCAAATGTGTGCGAATCCCCTTGGGTGACAGGTCAAACAACTCCCGCAGCGCTTTTGCGATGCGTTCTTCGTCCGCATTGCCTGTTCCGTGTGTGTCGACATAGATGGAGAGGGGATGAGCCACACCAATGGCGTAGCTGACCTGGATTGTGCAGCGGTCGGCCAATCCGGCCGCTACAATGTTCTTTGCGAGGTAGCGCGTAGCATAGGCAGCGGAACGGTCGACCTTGGAAGGATCTTTGCCGGAGAACGCGCCGCCACCATGCGGGGCCGCGCCGCCATACGTATCAACAATGATCTTGCGCCCGGTGAGGCCCGCATCGCCGTCAGGCCCGCCGATGACAAAGCGCCCGGTCGGGTTGACGTAGAACTTGTCCTCTTCGGGAAACCAGCCTTCAGGCAGGACCTCCTTGATCACGGGCCGGATAATTTCCCGTAACTGATCGAGTGTCGCGCTATCCTTGTGTTGATGCGAGACCACGAGGGCGTTCACGCCAACCGGTTTCGAGCCTTCATATTGCAGCGTTACCTGGCTCTTGGCGTCAGGTTCGAGTTCGGGGTGGGTGCCATCATGCCGAAGCTGCGCAAGCCGTTGCAGGATCTGATGCGAGTATACCAGCGTGGCAGGCATCAGTTCCGGCGTTTCGTTCGTAGCGTAGCCGAACATTATGCCCTGATCGCCCGCGCCCTCTTCGCCATACAATCCTTGGCCTTCTTCGACGCCTTGCGCGATCTCGGCCGATTGACCATGCACATGGTTGGCGATTTCCATCGTCCGCCAATGGAAGCCGTCTTGCTCGTAACCGATGCGTTTGACGACATCGCGCGCGACCTGGTTCATTTCATCATGGCTGACATCCTGACCATTATTGGTGCGGACTTCGCCGGCCAGCACAACCCGATTGGTCGTCGTCAGGGTTTCGACGGCCACTTTCGCAGACGGGTCCCGCGACAGGAAGAGGTCCACGATGGCATCTGAAATCTGGTCCGCGACCTTGTCCGGATGTCCTTCAGAAACGCTTTCGCTGGTGAATTCGTGGCTGGCAAGTTTCATGACTGCTCTCTTTCGACAAGCCCTATCGGGCGAACACGACCGTTTTTCCGGAGTTGATGAATATGCGATGCTCCGCATGCGCCTTTACGGCACGGAGCAGGGCGTTGCCTTCAAGATGACGACCCGTCTCGATCATGTCAGACGGGCTGAATGTGTGGTCCACAACTTCTGTGACCTGAGTAATGATGGGGCCTTCGTCGAGGTCCGCAGTGACATAGTGCGCCGTTGCGCCAATCACTTTGACGCCCCGCTCATGGGCCTGATGGTAGGGGCGGGCGCCCTTGAAGCCTGGCAGGAAGGAGTGGTGAATGTTGATGCACCGTCCTTCAAGGCGTCGGCATGCATCATCACTCAGCACCTGCATGTATCGCGCAAGCACCACCAATTCGGCGCCTGTCTCTTCGACGATTTCGAAAAGGCGCGCTTCGGCTTCCGGTTTTGTGTCACGGGTCACCGGCACATGAAACCAGGGCAGACCCCAATGCGCAAAATTATCCTTCAGCGTCTCATTATTCGACAGGATGCCAACGACTTCGATAGGGAGCTCATTGCGACGCGCGCCATAGAGCAGCGTGTTTGCGCAATGATCGGATTTCGAAACAAGCAGAAGGGCCTTGATCGTCTCACCTTCGGGATGGACGGACCAATCGGCCTCAAGCTCTGTGGCAAGATTTCCAAGGTCTGCATTCAGCCCATCCGGCAGGTCTTCCCCGGGACCTCGGAAGACCAGCCGCGCGAAGAAGCGGCTGGTTTCAGGGTCACTGAATGTGCGTGAGGATTCGATGAAGCACTCATGTTGTTCCATCGCCTTCGCGAGGCTGGCGACCAGTCCAACCCGGTCAGGGCAGGAAAGGGTGAGGATGTGGTTGCGTGGCAAGGTCCTGTCAGTCCTAGTAGCGATAATGGTCTGGCTTGAACGGTCCTGCGGTGTCCACGCCGATATAGTTTGCCTGCTCATTGGAAAGCTCGGTCAGCTGAACGCCGAGTTTTTCCAGATGAAGCATGGCAACCTTTTCATCGAGGTGCTTCGGCAGTGTATAGACCTTGTTTTCGTACTGGTCTGCGCGCGTGTGAAGTTCGATCTGGGCCAGCGTCTGATTTGTGAACGAGGCCGACATGACGAAGGAGGGATGCCCCGTGGCATTGCCGAGGTTCACGAGACGGCCTTCAGACAGGAGGATGATCCGCTTGCCATCCGGGAAGGTGATCATGTCGACTTGCGGCTTGATGTTCGTCCATTCGAAATTGCGCAGGCCTTCGACCTGAATTTCATTGTCGAAGTGGCCGATATTGCAGACAATGGCCATGTCCTTCATCGCGCGCATATGGTCGACGGTGATGATGTCCTTGTTGCCTGTCGCCGTGACGAAGATGTCGAATTTCGGCGCAGCCTCGTCCAGCGAGACGACCTCATAGCCGTCCATCGCTGCCTGAAGGGCGCAGATCGGGTCGACTTCGGAGACAGATACGCGGGCACCTGAGCCGGAAAGCGACGCGGCAGAGCCCTTGCCCACATCGCCATATCCGGCGACGAAGGCTTTCTTGCCCGCCATCATCACATCCGTTCCGCGACGGATCGCGTCAACGAGCGACTCTTTACAACCATACTTGTTGTCGAATTTCGACTTGGTGACAGAGTCGTTGACATTGATCGCCGGGAAGGGGAGTTCGCCCTTCTTCTCCAACTGATAGAGCCTGTTCACGCCGGTTGTGGTTTCTTCGGACACGCCGCGGATTGCGGCCTTGGTCTTGGCAAACCAGCCGGGCGATGCGGCCAGACGTTTCTTGATCTGTGCGAACAGGAATTTCTCCTCTTCCGAGGCCGGCTTTTCCAGGAAAGACGGATCGGATTCAGCTCGCTCGCCGAGGATCAAGTACATCGTGGCGTCACCGCCATCATCCAGGATCAGATTGGGGCCTGTTCCATCGTGCCAATGGAACATGCGATCAGTGAAGTCCCAATACTCTTCCAACGTTTCACCCTTATAGGCGAAGACCGGCGTGCCATTGTCGGCAATCGCGGCGGCGGCGTGGTCTTGCGTTGAATAGATGTTGCACGACACCCATTGCACATCTGCGCCAAGGGCTTCGAGCGTCTGGATCAGGACAGCTGTCTGGATCGTCATGTGCAATGAGCCGGCGATCTTTGCGCCCTTGAGGGGCTGTGACGGCCCGAACTCTTCACGCGCCGCCATCAGGCCTGGCATTTCCGTCTCTGCAATCGCGATTTCCTTGCGGCCATAGTCAGCAAGAGAAATGTCCGCGACGTGATAGCTCTTGGCCATATCAATGATCCTTTATACGTTTGTATCGCGGCTAACATGACGCAGGCGAAAAGGCAACGCGCGATCTGCTCACCTGACCCGCGCGCGCATTTCAGATTGGGAAAGTGAGCGTATTCCGCTGGCTTGATGCTCATACGGATTTCATGTCCTGGCGATTTGGCCGCTGGCAACCTGGGGTGGGGCGGATTATGGGTAGTCTTTATCCTAGAGGTGCATTTTGTCTGTCTCGTCAGAACCGTGGGTATTTGTATTGTTACCGTTGGGGTTCGCCATTGCGCTCTGGTGGCCGAAGCGGCACGGCATGGTCATCGAAGAGTCCCGTGTCGGCCTGACAAGACGCTTCGTAGCGTTCTATCTCGATTTTTTTGTCATAGTTGTGGGAATGTTGCCGGCGGTGTCTCTGCCAGCCTTGGTAATTGAGTATATTGCGACCGGCGTATGGCAGTGGAGTTTTGAACGCGAGGTGTTCAGGACGAGAGACTGGGCGTCGCTTTTCATCGGCCTGGCCGCCTGCTTCGGGGCCTTTTACTATTTCAAATGGCACTTTGACCGGGGTGCCCAGACCCTCGGGCAGCATCTGATGAAATTCAAGGTCCTGCCAACCCGCGAACGTCCAAGTTTCGGAACCCGGACATTCGTGGCTTGGATGGTCTGCAGCTGGTGGCCACTTTGGCCGTGGATGCTGTTCCGAAAAAGCAGGACTATATTTGGGACACGACATCCGGAACAAAGGCGAGACGGGTAGCATCGTCCTAGCCAGAGGAGCTTCTGTCGCGTCTGGCTACGCGTTGAACGCCCGGATCGCGTCTATGATGCGGGTTTGGTCGGCTTCTTTCAGATATGGGTGCATAGGCAGGGCGACGACGTATTTGCTGGCGGCTCCGGTGACGGGCAGCGTGCCCTCTTCAGGTTTGAAGCGGGCGCAGAAATCCTGTTCGTGGATTGGTACGGGGTAATAGACGGCGGTCGGGATGCCCTGACTGGAAAGATGCGCCTGCAGGCCGTCACGATCCTCGTGCTCAATGACATATTGTGCCCAGACGCTCTTGCCACCTGCGATGACGCTCGGCACGCGCTTCACATGCCCGGTGAGACCATCGGCATAGCGGTCCGCCACAATCTGTCGCTTCTCGATCTCGTCACCGAATATCTTGAGCTTTTCCAGCAGCACCGCAGCCTGGATCGTGTCGAGCCGTGAGTTCATGCCGACGCGCAGGGAGAGATATTTCGGGTCATGGTGGAAATTGCGCTCGGCGGCGTCTGTCGGCGTCACCTTGCCGTAGACGCGCAGCGATTCAATGCGTTCGGCGAGGGCTGCGTCATTGGTGATGATCGCGCCGCCATCGCCATAGCAGCCAAGCGGCTTTGCCGGGAAGAAGCTGGTCGTCGCGATGTCGGCCCAGTCTGATGGATGTTGTCCGTTCAGCGTGCAGCCATAGCCCTGCGCCGTGTCGGCTATCAGCTTCAGGCCGAACTCGTCACAGATCGCCCTGATCTCCGGATAGTTGGCGGGCTGGCCGAAGAGGTCGACGGCGATGACCACTTTCGGGGTCAGCTTGCCCTCGGCCTTCACTGCTTCGATCTGCTTGCGCAAATGGGCCGGATCCATGTTGTAGGTGTCTGGTAGAATGTCGACGAATACCGGCGCCGCACCAAGCCATGGCACGACCTGGGCCGTCGCGACGAAGGTGAAGGACGGGCAGAAGACCGCGTCACCGGGTTTCAGTTCCCACGCCATCAGTGCGAGTGCGAGCGCGTCCGTGCCATTCGCACAGCTGACCGAATGAGACGCGCCACACCAGCCGGCGAGCTGTTTCTCCAATTCGGTCACTTCCGGGCCTAGGACATAGCGGCCACTCTCGACGACGCTCTGAATTGCGGCGTTGATTTCGCCCTCAATGCGCTTGCGCTGGGCCTGAAGGTCGATGAATGGAATCTGCACGGCTCTGAAACCTTTTCTTTGGTTGTCGTGGCGGAATAATTGGGTCCGCCTGACCCGACAATACACGACTTGTTACAAAGTCAGCACCTGTGGCGGGTTATGTTGGCTCTGCCAGCAGCGCCCGGGAGTAGTTCGACGGCGACAGGGACGAACTGATGGAGGCATGCCCGGCCTGCGCGATGCGCTTCAGACGGTCCGGGTCGGAATACAGGGCGCGCAGGGCTGCAGCGCCCGCATCCAGATCTGCCTCTGCCCATTCGGTGTGTCCGAAATCAGCATAGATGCCGCTGTCGTCCTGCACTGGCACCATCGTGTAAGGGAGCAGCACCGAATTGTCTTCAGCCATGAACTCCAGATTGCCTGACCATCCGGTTGCTACTGCAGCGCGGCCAGCGGCCATCGCTTCTGCCAAATGGAGGCCAAAGCCCTCTGCGCGGTGAGCAGACAACATGATGTCATGCGTTTCGATCAGTCGGTCGAGATCCGGCTGAGGCAGTGTCTGGTCTATCAGTTCGATACGAGGGTCACGTCTGATAAATTCCATCAGGCCGCGCGTCTGGTTTTCGAACAGGGTGAGATTGCGGCACTTCAGGCAGAGCGTCACATTTTCTTCGCCGGGGAACGCCCGCTGGAACATTTCGATAGCGGATGCCAGGTTCTTGCGGGGCAGGGATGACCGGCCATCTGCAAGGCAGAGGATGCGCAAAGGGCGTTCGTGCGATCCAGAAAAGTAGTCGTCTAGAGGGTCTGGGTTTTGCGCGACGAAGTGCGGAACGATGTAGGCGGGCGAGTTGATGTCCTTGTGCAGGGCGTCGCGCACAAAGGCACTCGGGTACCACATTTCCGACAGCATGCGGGCTGTTTCGGACCAGCCCGGCGGCGCAACGGGAAGCTCCCAGGCCCAGGCGCCCACCAGCCGCCAATCATGCCATCGGCGCAGACCCAGCCCCACCAGCGCCCGCATGACTTCCGGGGCGTTGGCAAAAAGGATGAGCGTGCCGGAGCGAGTGTTCGGCATTGGCGACAGAGGAACGCTTGCGTCGCCTTCGACCTGATTGAACATTTCGCTGAGGTCGACCGCGATCGGCGCGTGCCCTTCCAGGGTGAGGGCTTCGACGCATGATCTTGCGGCGCGGCCGATACCGTTTCCAGTTCGGAACATGCCAGCCACCACGAGGGGGCCGGATTTTGGCACAGCCCGGTCCAGATGTGCCGGGCGTGGCAGGATGAGCCGCCGGACAGCATTTTTCGCAACTTGCAGAGGAGAGGCCATGCGTCGGTTATAACTCTTTTCATGCAGGCGGATGGAAGACCAAGCCTGTTCCTACCGTGGTGCGATAGGTGCCGACAAGAGCACTCTGACCCAGACTCAAACGGGCGGTACTGTGAGGTGATGTCGCGCTGTTCTGACCGGCAGAAGAAAACTGGACATGGGCCAAACGTTCATGCCATGCCAAGGCCGATTTCAATCATGAGAGAGCCACTGCATGTCCCTTAAAGTCGAAGCCCTAGCCATCCCCGATGTGAAACTGGTTACGCCTCCGCGTTTTGGAGATGATCGCGGCTTTTTCAGTGAGACCTACAATGCGCAACGCTTCAAGGAAGCGGGAATCGACGCAGATTTCGTGCAGGATAATCACTCTCTGTCGGCCCAGAAAGGCACGGTCCGCGGGCTGCATTTTCAGGCTCCACCATTTGCGCAGGCCAAGCTTGTCCGGGTGCTTCGCGGCTCCATCATTGATGTCGCTGTGGACGCGAGAAAAGGTTCGCCAACATATGGACAATGGGTCAGCGCAGAGCTGAGCGCAGAGAACGGCGTTCAGATCTACGTGCCACGCGGGTTCCTGCACGGATTTGCCACGCTCGAGCCGGACACGGAGATCGCCTACAAGGTGGACAATTACTATTGCAAGGAATGTGACGGGTCTGTTCTGTGGAGCGATGAGACGCTCGGCATTGATTGGGGTGTCCGTCCGGAAGAGGCGATGCTGTCCGACAAGGACAAGACGGCGCAGTCCTTTGCGGAGTTCAAGACACCGTTCTGATGGGAAAAGGCGCCGTGTTCTCCCCGCCATTTTCGCGGTTCTGACAGGCGAAACTGCGGCCCAATCCGATGGGCATGATAAGCGATGACTCTGTCGGCTGACCTTCAGCCGGGAGAGTATCAATGGATTTCACACCGCGGCACGCCCTGCCATATCTGTTGCCGAACCAGGCACAGAAACACGTTACCTTCAACGATGCGCTGAGCCGCCTCGATTCCGTGGTCCAGATGCGTGTGCTGTCTACCGATATGCCTGTCCAGCCAGAGGATCCGGTAGACGGGGATGTGTATATTCTGCCAGCCGGAGCCAGTGGCGCGGATTGGACCAGCGGTAGCGCCGGGCAACTCGCATGCGTCCACGATGGCGGATGGGTGTTTCTCACACCGCAGGACGGTTGGCGCGCCATAAATGTCGAGTGCGGAGGTATGCTGGTCTTCCTTGCAGGAAACTGGCACGAAGTGTTCCGGTTTGATCAGGCAACCGGCTTTGTCGTGCTGGGGGAGGGTGAAGCTCAGGCGCCATTGACCGTGGACACTGGCCGTTTCGGTCTGGTTGCCGGCCAGGCGGGGATCGTGGTGCAGGGAGAGACCGGGTCAGAGCGGGCGGAGTTTCGCTCTGTCGGCCCAGGTCCGAACGCAGCGTTTCAGGGGTATGGCGCGCGGGGCTCTCTGGACCTTCCGGAGGCAACGCAGAATGGCGACCGCCTGTTTGCCATTCTCGGATCGGGGCACGACGGCGCTGGCTTTGTCATCCCTTTGCCAGCGCAGATAGACATGGTTGCGGATGGAGACTGGTCTCCAACCAGTCATGGCACTGACATATTGATACGGACGACCCCTGAGGGTGCGACCGCGAGCGCCCGCGCGGAACGCGCACGCTTCAAATCAAACGGCAATGTCGGGATCGGCACGAGCGAACCGAGCTGCCGATTGCATGTTGAGGGGGCCGTGCGGTGCGGCAGTTTTTCCGCTGCGTCATTGCCGTCCGCATCGGATTATGGAGCAGGGGCCATGATCCACGTGCCGGACGCCAGCGGCGGCGCGATCATGGCATTCTCGGATGGGACCGATTGGCGTCGCACGACGGATCGATCTGTCGTTTCCTGAACGGCTTTGTCAGTCTTTGGGGGTGAAAGAGCGCCCCATCTCGACCGGACCTGAATACTCCACCCGGTTCGCCAAATTTACTCGTTCCATCGGGTCGTTGTCCTGATCGTATAGCTCCTCACTGCCATCATGATATCGGGTGTAGCGCCATGAGCCGAAGCGAACCGAATGATTTCCCTGCAGCCACGTGGTGATCGCGGGACGATCTGGTGACGGAGCACCTTGAATCTGCGGCAGGAGGGACCGTCCGTCCTTGCCCGGCATCGGGGCGAGTCCTGCCATGTCGAACAAGGTCGGGAAGAGATCAATCAAGCTGGCTGGAAAGTCGAGCGTTTGTGCCGACGTGGCCAGGCTTTGCGGAGGTACGATGATGAACGGTACCCGCGTGGCTTCCTCCCATAGGACAAACTTCCGCCAGTGGAGTTTTTCACCAAGGTGAAAGCCATTGTCACTCCAGAATACGACAATCGTATTGTCGGCCGCAGGAGAAGCGTCGAGCGCGGCCATCAGGCGGCCGACCTGCTCATCACAATATGCGATTGTGGCAAGATACCCCCGCACGGCATGCTTCCACTGACCGGCCTGAGTTACGGTTTCATGGTCTGGCGGGTTGAGGGCCCAATCCCGCGCGATATCCGGCACATCGTCCAGATCGGTTTCCAGCACGTCCGGAAGGACAATGCTGTCCAGAGGGAACATATCGAAGAACCGTTTGGGTGCGTACCAGGGCAAATGGGGTTTGTAGAGGCCGGCGGCGAATAGGAAAGGTGTATCCGGAGGATTGGCGAGGAAATCTTCAGCGCATCTGACGGTCTGCGCATCTGGAGTTTCTTCGGCGCGGTCGTCTGGAAGGATTCCCCAATCGAACAGATGGTTCCAGGGCGACACTTCCTCGAACCGGTCAAAATCAAACATGCCGTTCAGTGGCCGCTGAGCCGGCATGGGCTCACTTTTATTGCACGTAAATTGATCCCATAGCTGATCATGTGAATGGATCGTCCGCCAGTTTGCGGTCGACGCGCGCTCTCGCCCTGCAGTCGCATAGTCAAATGTTCCGTGGAACACTTTGCCGGCTCCGTGCAGGCGGTAACCGTGCTCTCGCAGCGCCTCGAAATACGTTCGCGGCCGTTCGGTCATCTCCCAGTAGGACTCGTTTTGATAGATACCACTGGTAGCTGGCTGCAGCCCGGTAAAAACGGACATGCGGCTGGCATTGCAATAAGGCGCGCTACAATAGGCCCGGGAGAAAAGGGTTCCTCGGGAGGCCAGCTTGTCGATATTGGGAGTGCGGGCTTGCGGATGGCGCCCGAGTGCGCCGATCCATCCGTTCAGATCATCGACGGCGATGAACAAAATGTTCGGCGATCTCTGTGTTTGCGTCATGTGCTTCGAAGTCCCGAGCGCCAGTTCGATATATCAAGTCCCGACAACTTCGAGAACTTGTCCAGATCTTCCGCAAAAAGGCTGCGCAAGTAGGAGGCATCTTCGACGGGAATCTCACCGAAGGCGGAGCTGCCGATCCGTGCCTGCCGCTCAGACATGAACGGCAACCTCGACGTGCCGAAGAAGTCTGTAATCCGGTTCAGAACACGCATGTGATCCAAAGCGAGTTCGTCTGTCTTCAGCAACAAGACTTGTTCGCGCGGAAACAATGTCAGCGCGCGTTCCAGTTGCTTTCCGTAGAAGCCACGCTCAACATAGCTGGCCGTTCGCCAGATATCGCTGGTTTCAGGAGCGCCTTTCAAACGGTCGCGGCCAGACCGAATGGCATCGCTGAAAGAAAGGTCTTCTGTTCCGCGCTCTATTTCCATTCGCCACTGTGACCATGCGCGTTCGACGGGATCCCGAAAAATAAGGACAATTCGGGCATCCGGATTATAGGCGCGCAATCGCTTCAGGCCTGGTTCCCAAAAGAAATATATTGGCGTCACCTCATATGCGGTCTTCCTCTGCGCTGATGAGGGAAACATGGCGTGATAGGTGCTGTGATCGACCGAATCCCAATCAAGCGCTTCATTGTCGAAATAATGCGCTTCTAGAGCGTCGGTCCGGCACATTTCAGGATGATCGGACAGATAACTGTTCAACGTTGTCGTACCGCATTTCTGGACGCCAGCCACGAAACACGTGACGCGGAAGTCGTTGGAAGAAGGCAGAGAATCTACAGTCATGGTCATTTGGTGATGGGGGTGGTTCAGCGGCTGTTTCGGATAAGCCAGGATTTGAGCGAGCGGGTCGCAGGCGCGGGAAGAATTCTGGCAAGGGGCGCGGCCATCCTGACGAGCCCATTGGCCTGCAAACCCTTGCCAGCAAAAGGTCGGCCGAGCGCCGCCTCTAGGCTGGTGCGCGGTGCGCGGCATTCACGTTCCCCGTTTTCCAGAAACCAAGCGTGAAATGCGCGGCGCCCGGACCGGCTGGCCAAGGAAAAACTGGCGCGCAAATCCGGGCGGGATTGATGGATCGTCTCCATCAGCCGGGTAATTTTGTAAGCCTCTTCCTGATCCACGCGAGGGCTTGGGGCATCCCAATAGGCGCTGTCATAGGCGTGCCACCAAAGGGCGAGCGACGCGGTGTCCGGTGGTGAACGTCGAATGATGGGCGGAATCAATGTGCCATCCTCAAACCGATCAAAGGCGTAGGGAACACGGCCCCAATGGGCCTGATTATTATGCTCCAGCTGTCCCAGATAATCTGTCACGAGTTGAGCTGCCGCCCCCAGGTCCTGAATGGAAAATCGCGTCTGATGCTTTGAGAAAACTCCGGGATCGCCGGGCACAACGCCGCTGAAATGAAAGAAAACAAGGGGCGCGCCGCCTGCCTGCCACCCTTCCGTCGTCTGGCTCAGGGGCCTGTGGCTCAGATTCCAATAGGCCACATTGTATCCGGGGTCATGAAGTATGCGGAGCTTTGGCAGGAAGCTTGGCGCGAACTCGGCGAATTTCTGGTCGACGAACAGGCCGCGCTCAAGATCATTATAGCCGTGATGGTAGAGGCGATCTTCCCACCAGTCGAGAAAGGTTAGGGTCTCGTCACACTTCCGCGCCGCCGCAAAACCCAGATTGAAGGTTCCGCTTCGCAATATGTCGATGTCGGTAGGAGTCTTGTCGTCCGTCAGTGGAGCGAGGATGTGGGGCGTCACGACGAAAGACGCCCCATCGGCGAATGCAGAGTGGACACGCGAAAGTGGCGCGAACAGCTGGATGTCCGGGTCGAGGTAGACGGCTTGTTCGTAACCCATTTCGTTGAGCAGGTGCTTGAAGCAGGTAGGTTTGATGGCTGTGGCCAGCTCCATCAGGGAAAATCGGAAGGTCATTTCCTTCAGGTTTGGAAGGCTCAGCGCGTCAATTGGAATGATATGCGTGTCAGGAACAGGTTCCTGCAACGGCGCATCCGCCAGAAATATGATGAAATCGGCCTGCGGACTGAATTGAAGTACCGAGTTTCGCAACGTCAGCGCATAAGCCAGATAGTTGCGTGCGCAGATCGTGAAGTATGCGGGCCGCATCAGCTCAGGCCGTGTGCTTGAGCTTGTGATGCTGGATAACGCAGGGCTCATCGTGAGATTGGAGATCTACCAGCCCCATCCTCCGGAAATTCGGGTTAGACGTCGATACACGGAACATCAAGGCGTCAAGAATGCGGTGAAGCTGGATGAACTCGCCTTTTCCATTCACATATACCCCGCAATTGGCGACATACGCGCCGGATAGCAGGTGGCAATCGAAGGGGAAGCTCACGGTAACAAAGTCGCCCGCTTCAAAGCTTGCGCCTTCGCCAGCCGGATGACTGGTTTGCCCAGCTAGTTCGACGCCGTGCACGGTCTTGATGTACATTGCAAAACCCACATGAGACACGTTGGCGTCGAAATGTACGTCGTAGACAAAATTGTAGGTTTCGTTCGGTACCAGATGGTTCACTCTCCGGCCCTGCTGGTCCAGCAACCGGATGTTTGAGATCCTTGCACCATCCGCTTCGTACTCAACGCGGGATTCTGATTTCAAGCTTGGATCGAACCAGGCTTGCTCGCCTGATTTTTCAGCTTCCGCTTCGGCCTTCAGTTCGCCGTCCGGTTCATCGCCTTCATCTTCTGCCGTGACTGTCCAGCCATCCAGCGTCTTGATCTTTTCACGAACAGCTTCGGCGTCGTCGCCGGACAGGTTCACCATGCGCTGGTAATGATTGACGACGATCTTGGGGCTGCCTTCCATGATCTTTTCGCCGCGGTCCATCAGGATGGCACGGTCGCACAGCTGGATCACGCTCTGCGGACTGTGGCTGACGAACAGGATCGTGCAGCCGCGCTCCTTGATCTGTTCGATCCGCGCGAAGCATTTACGCTGGAACGCCTCATCGCCCACGGCCAGCGCTTCGTCTACGATCAGGATATCCGGATCAACATTGGTGGCGACAGAAAAAGCCAGACGCACATACATGCCTGAAGAATAGGTCTTCACGGGTTGATCCATGAAGTCGCCAATTCCGGCAAACTCGGCGATCTGGCTGAAGCGCCTCTCGGTCTCGGCGCGCGACAGGCCGAGGATGGCGGCGTTGAGATAGACATTTTCACGCCCGGTGAAGTCCGGATTAAATCCAGATCCGAGTTCCAGTAGGGCTGCGATCCGCCCGTGAACATTGATCGTGCCGCCGCTCGGCTGCAGCGTGCCGCAAATCATTTCCAGTAAAGTGGACTTGCCGGATCCGTTGCGGCCGACGATGCCGACAGTCTCGCCTCGTCCGACCTGAAATGACGTGTGGCGGACGGCAGGGAACTCCCGGAAGTATTGTACAGGGCTCAACCCGGCGATGCTACGCAGCCGGGGAACGACCATTTGCTTCAGGCGGTTCTCCGGCTTGTCGTAGATCAGATAGGTTTTGGAGACGTCGTTTACATCAATGATGAGGTCAGAGGACATCGGCAAACCCCTTGCGCGTTTTCTGGAACCACAGGAAACCAAAGCCAGCAAATACGACGGAAACAAGACCATAGCTTGTCAGGTCACTAAAGTCTGGCAGGCGCCCGAATATCAGCACCTCCCGCGCTTGTTCAACGGGGACGGTGACAGGGTTCAACGCCAGCCAGGGCTGTAGCCAGGCCGGCAGAGCTGTGGAGGGGAAGAAGATCGGTGCGAGAAACAGAATAGCGGTGGCGACAGTACCGATGAACTGGCCGATATCGCGTGTATAGGTTCCAAGAGACGCTAGAAACCAACCTACACCCGCCGACATCAGCAGCAGAGGGGCAATGACGACCGGCAGGAGAACAATCGTCCATGGAATGCCACCCATGAACAAAAATAGAAAAGGCAGGAGAATCAACAGGCTGACCGCTGCATGAAACAAGGCGTTGCCGATAGCCACTGGAACAAGGATTTCCAGAGGGAAAACGACCTTCTTCACATAGTTGCTGTGAGAGATCATCAGCATGGGCGCTCGAATGATTGTTTCAGCAAAAATCTGGTAGACGATCAGTCCGGCAAACAGGATCACTGCGAACTGAGCTGGAGGCGTTTGTGTACCGGCTTCAGTCCATCGCGCGCCGAAGACCGTTCCAAAAACAAAAGTATAGACGCCGAGCATGAGCAACGGGGTGATCATGGACCACACGATACCAAGCACCGACCCCCGGTACCGGGATTCGATTTCGCGTTTTACAAGCTCGTAGATCAGCCTCAGTTTAGAGTTTTGCTGCGCTTTGACTTGCGAAGAATCACCAGCTGCCTTCTTAGGTCTGGCCGATAAAAATGACAGATAATTCAAGCTTGAAACTCTCACTCTTGCCTACAGAGCCCCTCTTCATTGTCAGCCCTGCTATCAAAATACACGACTCACGGCCAGTAGCGTCATCATTTTAGGCGTGACTTTCCTCTTGGTGCTCAATCGACCTTTTTCGGGGGGCTTCTCGCCTGTCATTCAGGGCGAATGAGTGCAAACTGTTCTGGTTGCGCCCATTAAGTTGACATGTTCGTACAAGTCCGACACTCAGGCTTCGGGTGCTGTCCGGCACCGTCGCGCCTGAGCATGTAGGAGGGGACTTATGCAAGCTCAAAAGGCCGCACTGGGAATCATTTGTGCGGCGGCTGTCCTCATCGTTCTGCTTGCGTTTGCTGGTGGTGCTCTGCAGTTTTCCCGCATCCCGTTCTGGGACATGTGGGACGGAACGCTCGGCTTTGTGCAACGCTTCGAGGACGATCCCCGCGGCGCGCTTTTCGGCCAACACAATGAACACCGAATCGTTCTGACGAGGTTCCTGTTCCTTCTTGAATACAAGGTCTTCGGCGGGAGCAGCCTATTTCTCATTATTGTGAATTATCTTTGCGCAATCGCAATTTGCGCGACATTCTGGCGAAGCCTGGTTGTCATCAATCGAAATCGAACATCAAAGTCGCATGTGGCTTTCGCTGGGCTGTTGATGACCGCATGGCTTTTCCTGTGGACGCAGAACAACAATTTGACATGGGCTTTTCAGAGCCAGTTCTTTCTGGCTCAGCTTGTGCCGTTGCTGGCTTGCCTTGCGCTTGGGCGAGCGATGCTTGAAGATTCGCCGTTCAGGCCCTGGTTCCTGATTGCTGTTGTCGCTGGTTTTGTCAGTCTTGGTACAATGGCCAATGGCGTGGCAACGCTGCCCTTGTTGGCTGTTGGCGCTGCTGTGTTTCGCATGGGGTGGGTTCGTTTTGGCATCCTTGCCGTTGTGGCCGTATTCGCTGTGGCTCTGTACTTCAACGGATACCATTCGATCGGTGGCCATGGGTCATTGAGAGAATCGCTGCTGACTGATCCCATCGGTTTGCTTGTTTTTGTGTTTCGGTATCTCGGCAGCCCGTTCTTCTATATTTTTGGAATGAATCGGGTCGCCCACCTGATCGCGATTCTGGCAGGTGCCAGCATGGTATTTGTGGCGGTGGGGATTGGGTTGCAGGTTCTGCGCGGACGCCGCCTGCACCACGTCTCGTCCGGATTGCTTCTGTTCATCGTTTTCGTCGGATTGACTGCGTTCGTTACTGCCGGCGGCCGGCTGATGATGGGGAGCGGTGCCGCCTTTGCGAGCCGCTACACCACACCCGCTCTCATGGCCTGGGCAGCTCTGTTCTGTATCTTTTCTCCTTGGATACTGACGGCTTTCCGAAAGGCTGGGCCGGAAAGATTTGCGTCCTTGTCCATCGTGGCGGCTATGGCGCTGTTTCTACTGAAGTATCAATTCACTGCGCTGAATCCTCTCACCCATACATTGCACGTTCGGAGCGTGGCGGCCCTCGCCGCCGAACTGGACATTCCGGATTCCCCCTACATTTCTCAGATCTACCCGAACACAGCGGTTGTCCTGGATATCGCGAACAAGGCGACTGCCAACGACCTCGCCGTATTCGGGCTTAAGCCCTACAAAGGGCTGCGTGAGCGCATCGGCGGGCAAGAGTCGCTGGGCGAGGTGCGCGCCTGCGCAGGCAATCTGGAACGAATAGAGTCGATTGGCGGCTCAGACAAATATGTGCGGGTCCACGGCTGGCAGTTTGATCAGGAGCGTCGACGCGTAGAGCAAAGCCTTCGCATCGTGGATGAGACCGGGCGCCTCGTGGGCTTCGCCTTGACGGGAGAATCCAGACCCGACGTGAAGGCCGCGGTGGACCGGAAAGCCGGTGCAGCCGGGTTCACCGGCTATGTGCTCGCCGAAGCCTTGGGCAGGCCGGTCTCGGCAGTTGGCGAGTTCTGCAAAACGGACGGACAGTTCGAGCCCACAATTCTGCTCAACCGGGGGCAGACGACAGATGCAGCGCGCGTATCCCTGACACAGGGAGACGTTCTCGCTTCCGAGGGGTGGCATGGAAGCGATTTTTACAAGAGCGAGTTGCCAGGACTGAAAGTCATGGGAACGCTTGTGACGTCCGATGCAGACACCGGCGTGATCAGGCTGCGCATGGGGAAAGGTCAGAGTTTTCTGTACCGATCCGGTCCAACTCCGAGACGGCAACTGCTCAAGGTTATGGGCAAGGATATCGAAGTGTCGCTTCCTGTTGCCATTGAATGGACTTTGATCGAGCTTCATGCCGACATTTTCGAGACCGACTCACTGGAAGTAGAAATCTCGGATGTGGGCAGCGAGTGGGGGGAGTGGTCTGCGATCGCCCTCCGATCTGAGCAACCCGGCCAGTAGTCTGAGTCAGCAGGAGTAAGATGTGCCAGATTTGAATCGGCGAATTGTCGTAACAGGTGCCGCCGGATTGGTGGGCCAGAACCTTTGCCTTAAACTGCACGAGGCCGGCTACACGAACATTGTGGGTATCGACAAGCACAAGCACAATCTCGACGTGCTGCGCCAGCATCAACCCTATGTGGAGGCGATCGAAGCAGATCTGGCCGAAACTGGTGACTGGGCAGCAGAGATCGCCAAGGCAGATACGATCGTCCTGAACCAGGCGCAGATTGGCGGTCTGGAGTGGGACCAGTTCGAGCGCAACAATATCATCGCGACGCAGAAAATTCTGGACGCGATTGACCCGGAGAATGCTCCTTTCATCGTTCACATCTCGTCGTCCGTTGTGAACAGCCGTGCGGACGATTTTTACACGAGATCGAAAACGACCCAGGAAGAAATGGTTCGTGCGTCGCCCTTTAGGCATTGTGTACTGCGCCCGACGTTGATGTTCGGCTGGTTTGACCGAAAGCATCTCGGCTGGCTTCGGCGCTTCATGGACAAGTCGCCGGTGTTTCCGATTCCGTCGCACGGAAAATACATTCGGCAACCGCTGTATGAGGGAGACTTCTGCCGCGTGATCATGGGCTGCATAGAGCAGGAACCTGAAGGCGAAGTATTCGATGTTTCCGGCCAAGAACGCATTTATTACAAGGACATGATCCGGACCATCAAGGAAGTCGCGAAAGGCAAGGCCGCGATCATCCACATACCCTATTGGGCATTCTGGATGTCCTTGTGGACTGTGGGCCTGTTCATGAAACAACCTCCTTTCACGACGCGCCAGCTGGAGGCGCTGGTGATACCCGAAGAGTTTCCGATCATAGATTGGCCCGGGCGTTTCGGGTTAGCGGCCACGCCGTTTCGCGAAGCGGTCGATGAGACCTATAACCACCCGGTGCATTCCGACATTTTCCTGGAGTTCTGAACATGCCTGACGCGCAGACCACGCCAATCCATGACGTCGTCGTCATCGGTGCTGGAGCCATGGGGCTTGCGGCGGCTCATCATGTGGCCAAATCCGGTGCCTCTACTCTGGTGCTGGAAGCAGGGAACATTCCAGGAGGCATGGCGGCGCATTTCGATTTCGACGGCGTATCGCTCGAGCGCTTCTATCACTTCGTCTGCAAGACCGATCAGGACACGTTCGACCTGATGGCGGAGCTCGGAATTTCAAACCAGATGGTTTGGAAAGAGACGTCGATGGGATACTTCACCCGTGGAAAGCTGCATGATTGGGGTAATCCCGTGGCTTTGTTGAAATACCCTCATCTTAACCCTATTGAGAAGTTTCGCTACGGGCTGATGGCGTGGTGGTGCACAAAAAGAAAGTCTTGGGGGCCGGCCGAAAGCATGACGGCACCAGACTGGTTCAGGGCCTGGCTCGGAGAATCCTGCTATCAGAAGATGTGGCATCGTCTTCTCTACCTGAAGCTATTTCAGTTCACGGATGTTGTCAGCGCGACATGGATCGCCACCCGAATCCAACGTATCGGCAGATCGCGAAAGTCGCTGCTTCAGGAACAGCTCGGCCATATAGCTGGCGGAACGCAGACGCTTGTCGATGCTCTGTGCAAGTCCATCTTGTCCAATGGCGGTGAAATCCGATGCAGTGCGCCTGTAGCGAATATCGAGGCCGGCGAGGACCATCTGAAGACTGTCCGGTGCGCCGACGGAAGTGAAGTGCGCGCGAGAGAGGTGATCAGCACCGTCCCAACGCCGCTGGTCAACGCCATGATCCCTCAATTGTCCGAAGACGAGAAATCAAAGCTGGACGCAATCGACAATATTGGAGTCGTTTGCCTGGTCTACAAACTGAAGCGTAAGGTCACGGGCCATTTCTGGCTTAACATTATCGACGAAGACCACGCCATTCCGGGACTGATCGAATTCTCTGCGCTGCGCGACTTCGGCGATGAAACGATTGTGTATGCGCCGTACTACATGCCGGTCGACAATCCACGATGGGCATGGACAGACGAAGCCCTGTTGGATGAGGCTTTCGAAACGATGAAGGCAGTCAATCCTGACCTGACCGAGGCGGACGTGTTGACGCGGCAAGCTGCGCGTCTGGTACACTCGCAGCCAATCTGCACACCCAACTTCCTGGACAAGCTGCCGGCTGTTGATACGTCTGTGCCGGGCGTTCAGGTCGCCGACACTTGCTATTATTACCCCGAGGATCGGGGAATTTCCGAGAGTGTCGGCTTCGCCAAGGGGATGGCCGCGACGGCGCTGGGCCGACTTCAACAGAACGGCGAAGATCACTGACCATGACCAGCGAGAAGCGCCGCTTTATTGTATTTGTGCTGACCGGTGGATTTGCTGCTGGTGTGAACGTGCTGGCCCGGATCGCCCTGTCCTTCGTCATGAGCTTCCAGCTCGCGGTGATCGTGGCATATCTGATCGCTATGGTGGTGGCGTACGCCCTGTCTCGGAAGTTCGTGTTCGAACGGTCAGGTCGGTCTGTATCAGAAGAATTGTCAAAGTTCGCCATCGTGAACCTGGTGGCAATCATTCAGGTCTGGCTCGTGACGATGGGACTGCGATATTATGTGCTGCCCGCACTGGGGTGGACGTTCTATCCTGCACTTGTGTCACACATGATTGGTGTCGCCAGTCCGGTGCTGACCAGCTATCTCGGGCACAAGCATTTCTCGTTCCGTGCAAAGCCGGAACAGGGTCCCCAAGTCCGGGATTGATCACCATGACCCTTCGCACGGCCATATCTGACATGCTGCACTTGCTGGCAATGTCCAGGGCAGTGCGGATCGGGGCAGGTGTTTTCCTTTTATCGATAGCGGCATTGGTTGCGGTCGAGCTGCTGGACCCGATGGCGGTTTGCAATGGACTTCTGGAGTTGCAGCGGATCGCTCAGGAGCATCAGATGCTTGCCTACGCGATCCTGCTGTGCTGGTCGTTTTTACTGTTCCTGACTGTCATGCCTTTGGGCACGCTGACCATTCTGATGGCAGGCTTTCTATTGGGGCCTGCGGCCGGGGGCGTGCAGTTTGTAGCGCTGGTCCTGTCGAGTGCTATTCTGTACAAGCTTGGTTCGGAATCAGACCCGGCGGCAGTTAATCGTCGCTTCGCTGCTTATCCGGTTCTGGCGAAAGTGCGCGACAAATCGGTGAGAGGTGGCAAATGGGTCAGCGCTGGATTGCGACTTGTCCCTGTGGTGCCGAGCGCGGTTGCATCACTCATGGCGAGCTTTCTGGGAATTACCTGGAGAGACTTCATGATTGGAACACTTGCGGCTGGATGGGTTAGACCAGTCGCATTTGCTTTTGTAGGATTCGGAGGGCAGTTTGCTCCTGTTTGCGGTATTGGTTCAATTTAGGGGAAGGGCCGATTCCGGCTTTGCAAGACTCTGGAAAATATAGAGAAAAAAGAGAATCGTAGCACGCTCGCGGTAGATCTGGATGGTACCTTGATCCGTTCTGATACCACGCATGAGCTACTGGTACTGTGCGCGCGATGGGCTCCGTTCCTGCTGCCATTGGCGTTGTTCAAGCTATTGAAGGATCGCGCGTCGGCAAAACGATGGCTGGTCGAAAAGTTCGGCCATCATATGGACCCGGCGCACTTGCCATACGAGGAAAGCGCGCTCGAACTGGTGCGCAAGCACACGGAGCAAGGTGGCGAGGCGTGGCTCGTATCCGGGAGCGATCATTTGCTGGTGGGGCGTATCTCAAACCACCTTGGAATGTTCACGCGCTATCAGGGATCGGAGCCCGGCAATAATCTGACATCGTCGCGGAAGGCCGCGTTCCTGAAAGAGCAGTTGTCGGGTGGGTATTCGTATGCCGGCAACAGCCATCAGGATATCGCGGTCTGGAAGGAATCCCTGGAAGGGTACGCATTCCGGGCGCCGCGCAATGCTTTCCGCCTCAATTCGCCCGATGGCAATCCGGTCAGTGTGCACGAGCAGATCCCGCGCGAAAAGAGCCTGCGACCGCTGCGAAAGGCAATGCGGCTGCATCAATGGGCAAAAAACATCCTCGTCTTCGTCGTGCCGGGTCTATTGCTCAGCGAGCTGACAGGCATCGACATGGTTCGGGTCGTACTTGCCTTCATTTGTTTCGGATTGATGGCGAGCGGTACGTACATCCTGAATGATTTGTTTGATATTCCGGATGACCGACGTCACCAGACGAAGAAATTGCGGCAGATCGCAGATGGTCGCTTGAGTGTGCCAGTGGCTGCAGGTGCTCTTGTCACATTGGTTTGCGGCAGCATGATCGGTGCCTTCCTGCTCAGCAGTTCGTTCGCCATGGTGTTGGCGCTCTATGCGATTGTGACGATCGCCTACTCCTTCCGTCTGAAACGGCTTCCCATCGTGGATGTGTTCATCCTGGCAGGGTTGTTCAGTCTGAGGGTGTGGGCTGGCGGAGAAGTCGTCGGTGCCCCGATTTCACCCTGGTTCATGATGTTCATCGGGCTTGTGTTCCTTAGCCTCGCCTTGGCGAAGCGATACGTCGAGATTCGGAAGACTGAAGCTGGCGGAAAGGTGTCGGGCAGGGGGTACCAGGCTGAGGATGCCCCCATGATTCTGGCGTTCGGATCGGCAACGGCAAATGCCGCCGTGCTCGCCCTCGCCATCTACGGACTGCTGGCGCCGAACAGGCTAATCGACAACGCCTTTGTCATGATGGTTGTGGCATGCGTGGTGGGCGCCTGGTTCATGCGTATTTGGCTCGTCGCCGTCCGTGGAGAGCTGAATGACGATCCTGTTCTCTTCGCGGTCAAAGACAAGATCAGTCTGGCGTGTCTATTCATCGTGGGCGGCTTTCTGGGTGCCGAGAGAGCCTCCGGCCGGTGTGGTCTCAATGGTTCTGAGCTGGGGCCGCGTCCAACGATATGAGCATGATGTCCGGCGCCTGAGAGCTGGACGGGAAATCGCTCAGATCAAGGCTGCGTTTGAGGGCGAGGCGTCAGTTCTGGCCCACGGTCTTGGCCGATCTTATGGCGATGTCGCGCTGAATGATGGCGGCTGCCTGCTCGTGACGCCGGGAATGGACCAGCTGATCTCGGCGGATTGGGAAACCGGACGGGTCCGTACCAGCGCGGGGCTTTCAAATGAAGAGCTTCTGCGTGTCTGCGTACCCAAAGGATGGTTCCTGCCCGTCACGCCGGGAACGAAATTCGTCACGCTGGGCGGCGCGGTCGCCAATGATGTGCACGGCAAGAACCATCACAAGAAGGGCAGCTTTGGGGCGCATGTGACGCGCATTGGTCTGTTGCGTTCAGATCGGGGCTTTGTGGAGCTGAGCCGCGATGAGAATGCGGACCTGTTTGCACTCACGCTCGGCGGGCTGGGACTCACAGGTATCATTCTCTGGGTGGAGCTTCAGCTTGCCCCCATTCAATCGGCGTATGTCGACGTTGAGAACATTCCCTGTGACTCTCTGTCGGACTTTTTCCGTCTGAGCGAGGAAAGCCAGGAATGGGACTATACCGTCATGTGGGTGGATTGCTTTGCGACCGGCGACGAGCTGGGGCGTGGAATATTTTCCCGTGCCCGACCGCGCTCGGATGGACGCTTGGATGTACATTCCACCAAGGCGGTGAAATGGCCCGTGCCGACGCCTGGCTTTGCATTGAACCGCATGAGCATTTCGGTGTTCAACGCTCTCTACAGGGCGCGCCCCGGTGCCAGATATGTCGGGGAGCAGCATTACGATCCGTTTTTCTATCCCTTGGACAAGATCCTCGACTGGAACCTCCTCTACGGTTCCAAAGGTTTCTTCCAGCACCAATCGCTTCTGCCGCCGGAATTGGGTGAAGCGGGCATTCGGGAGATGCTGCAGCGCATTGCACAAAGCGGGCAGGGGTCTTTCTTGGCTGTCCTGAAAGTTCACGGCCCAGAGACGTCGCCGGGCGTCATGTCTTTTTGCCGCGAAGGTGTAAGTCTGGCTCTGGATTTCGCGAACAAAGGCGCTTCCACGTTACGTCTTTTTTCAGACCTCGATGCTATCGTGCGGAATTATGGAGGCCGGGTCTATCCGGCCAAGGATTCACGCATGTCGGCAGAGTTCTTTCAGGAGGCCTATCCTGAGTGGACCCGGCTGGAGGCAGAAAGAGACCCGAAAGTGTCTTCGTCCTTCTGGCGGCGCGTGACAGAAACTGGTGGGAACCCAATTGATGACTGAGACCGCAGCCTCTTCCAGGACAATTCTTGTGCTCGGGGCGACATCTGCTGTTGCCATCGCCTTTGCGCGTCAGGCGTGTGAGCAAGGCCAGCCTACTTTCATTCTGGCGGGCCGGAATGAAGCAAGATTGAACGAAATTCGTACCGACCTTGTGGCGCGGGGCGCATGTGACACGTCGTCGATTGTCGTTGGCGACCTGGGCGACCCTGTAGCTGTGCCCGGTCTGTGTGCGCAAGTATTTGAATTCGCTGAGCAGATTGATGATGCCTTGCTTGCCTATGGCGTGCTCGGGGATCAAGCAGACCAGCAGTCGAGCTCAGACACGCTTAAATCCCTGATGGACGTAAATCTGACCTCCGCGGCCATGTGGTGTGAAATGCTCGCGACACATTTCGAGCAACAAGGGCAGGGCCGGCTGGCCGTGATTGGCTCCGTCGCGGGGGATCGTGGGCGCCAGTCAAACTATCTCTACGGTGCGACGAAGGCGGCGCTTGAGCGCGTGTGTGAAGGCATGGCCCACCGGTTTGCAGGGCAGAAGGACATTGTCATCACGATCGTGAAGCCAGGCTTCATCGACACGCCCATGACAGATCATATCGAAGGCAAAGGCGGCCCGCTTTGGGCGACGCCGGAAAAAGTGGCCGGCGTGATCCACAAGGCGATGGATTCGCGCCGTGTTCGTGTTTACGCACCCTGGATCTGGCGCTGGATACTGCTGATCGTGCGCAGCTTGCCCGTGCCGATCATGCACAAGACGAAGATGTAAGCGGACCATTCAAGACGGCTTCTTCTTCCGCATCTATCTGCTTCAGCAACTCAAACCGGCTCAGTCCCGGACCATTTCCGCTTCGGCTGAGCTGGATGTGAAATTCGTGTCCGGTCGTGTTCTTGAATGAGGACTCCCGAAAAGGGCTCAGGCCCAATATGTAGAGATCCTCAATGACCAGCCGGAAGCTGCTGGGGGTGAAAACCCAGGCGTGCAGGTCCAGGTAAGCGCCTTGCTCAGCGATGACCTGCATCGCGTTTCTTGCCTCTTCAGATGTGTGGACGAATGCATACTGCCCGTCATGCGTTGGGTCCCAGGCGATATGCCCTCCGCGCGACACCACATTGAGGAAATATTCCGCGGCCGTCCCAACGGAGTGGATTTTCCGGTTGCTCTGATGCGCATCTATGATGCTGGCAAGGGATGTGCGCGGTCGATAGCGATCAAAGCAATAGCGCTTGTCCGGCACGGTCAGCGCGACAAAGCCATCGTCTGTAACGATCTCCGCACAATCGAGCAGAAACGAAATCATGTCCGGAGTATGCTCGATCAGGTGCGATGCGACGATCCAGTCGAAATAGACGCCGTCGCCGACCAGCTGCCGGTAAGGTTCCCCATTCCAGACATAGTCGACCTCTTCAATCGCGTTGAGATCTACGCCGTGCTGCTCGTATTTCGCGATGAGCTGTTCACGGTTCAGATGGTCCAGCACTCGCACGTTATAGCCGTTTCGCTTGGCGGCCACGGGTCGATGGCTCGGGCCAAGTTCAAGACCAAAGTGCGACTTGTCCAACCACGCGTGAAACGGATGAGACACCTGACAATCCCCTTTGTAGGGTGAAGTACCGAAATCCTATCTCTGGTGTATCTCAATAGCAACTCCAACTTGGTGATGCGCGAGATATGCGTCGAGCCTTCGCAGATCAGAAAATAGATAGCCGCTCCATTCGTTCACACTCAGCCTGGGTTAGGGTGACTTTCCACGCGCTGGGCCGATCTCCCTTGAACTGAACAGGCAAGTCGGCACCAGCGTCGGATGTCAGGCACTGGTGGACGGCTCCTGCCCAGTCCAGATCGTCGTGCGGCCGACTCAAAAAATTCAGTGTATTCAGCAATACGAGCATTCCAGCAATCATGATGGCCTTTCGTCGTTCTTCAACCGCACAGAATGACAGCATTGCCCAAGACAGGAAAATATAGGGGTAAAAGAAGTAGCGTGGGCCATTGGCCATTGGCCCGATGGCATCAAGCGGGACACGGAGGATTGATAGACCTGCGGAGATAGCCGCACATGCAAGGAAAGTTAAAGCAACAAAACGTTGTTCACGCACATCTCGCCACAAATATGCACATCCCACGAATACCGCTGCAATGGCCAAAAGAGTGGAAGGGTCTCTTGCCCAGAAAAACTGTCCGATGAACTTTGTGATGAATACAAGCAGGTTTTCGTACGGATTGGCAAATAGCGCGCTAACGTAGTTCGCGCTTGAAGAGCCAGTCGTTACAACGAACCACAATTGTATCGCCGTCACTGCGGTCGCAGTGCCCAGAGTCAATACGTCGCTTCTCGAGCGGCAGATCAGAGCCCGCAATGCGAAAAGGGGCAGCAATGAAATGCCAAGCGGGGCTGACAAGCCACCAATTCCGGCGAGTGCAATCCTCACCTTCGGAGACTTTCCGGGTTGCCATACCAATGCAAGGACACTGAACAAGCCGACGAACCAAAATGCGTATTCACCAATTCCGATTGGCTCTGGATCGAATGGGATCAGGAACGGCGCGAGCGCCGCGATAGCTGGGTATCTGATGAAAGTCGGAGAACGATAGATGGTCGCGGCAACCAATCCCGACACAATTAGTGCCAAGATGTAACTCACTGTGGGATAGTGCACAAAACTGATGTGATAGCTAATCAGCGCAATGAGTTTTGAGGGTATAATCAGGTACCCATTAATTGGTTCAAATATGAACAGCCAACCATGCTCAAGAAACTGCGGAAAAAATTGGCTGCCTTCTTCAACCCATACTTCAGGGTGAGTAAGCTGGTCTGGTCTCCTGACTATCGATATCAGGATCGCCGCCAGGCCAATGAAAATGGCTTTCTTCCAACTCGCGCTCGAAGTCTGATCCTGCATCGCTTCCCCCTCTGATATTACGCTGAATAGTTCAGGTGAAGGATAATGCAAGCTACTGCCAGTCCTGCTTCCAACCTTTTGACCGGACACATTTGGTTTGACCGGTGAATGCGTGATGTTTGCGCTTGCCAATCAAGGCAGGACCTCAAAGTTTTCGCCGTCATATTTCAACGTGAAGGGGGTGACACGCACTGTGGCTGGCGTACCGATTTCCACCGATGTTGCCAATTCAGGCCATTCTGTCGCCGGCAGAGGCGCGCGCCGAAACAGGGGTGGCTGATCAGATCTGGATACTTCGCAAATATCTGAACTTTTAGGAATTGTGATGGTGCTAAGGCAGTTGCTCTATCTGCTCGCTGCGGAGACGGTTCGTTCTGTCCGGACGGACGTAAAGAATCGGTGGTGTCGAGTTGATGGCGATGTAGTTTTTCTGCGCGAATTCAGGAACGCACGGTGCGAAGTCTTTAACATTTTGTGGTTGCCAATAACCCAATACGATTGCTGGAGGAGATTTCTGCTGGAGTTCGGCGCATGGGTCGGGCAGGCCCTTCGCGGGACCATGCAATTGGAGCCAAGACATCTGTGCAGGAAGCAAAAACATATGCGAGCTGGAGGGGAGACGATCAGTGTTGAAATACAAGAAGGGCAGGAACTCCCACACAACAACTCTTTCGTCTTCATCAACAACAGCACGAATTGCGTTGTTAAATGGAGTAGATACCTGTTGAAGGTTGCGCCCAGCATTTCGAAGTTCGATCGTCTCAACGCCCGCACCATATATTGCTGTCCCGCTCTTGTAAGCACTGACTACCAAGCCAAACGGCGCAATCATCATCGTAATCAGAATAATACGAGAAATTTGCATTTGAATCAGACAGGAGAAACCGATCGCGATCACACCGATGCTGGCAAGCATGACACCGCCAGGGTGATGTAGCGTGCCGCCCCGTGGATTGAGATACAGGATCATGCAGGCCATCAGCGTCATGGCCAAAATGTTCACGATCTTTTTGCGTGCTGCGCCTGAAGCAAAGAATGCACCCGTTCCTGATAGGAAAAGTAAGGTCACGACAAATGACGGAAAGAAATCGGAATGTAGGGGGTCATTGAATGCTCGCAACACATATTTGAAAGGCGACAATGGGTTCATTGGGGGCGAGACGATCTTTGAAAACACCTCAGTGTTGAATCGTATGTGGTTCACCCAATAACCTTGGAAGTCTGCGAATAATGCCATCCAGACGATCATCAGAGCAGAAACGACTATCGCCCCAATCAAGGCGCTAGATATGAGTGGAAGTACATAGGTGATCTTCTTTTGAGGAACGAGCAAAAGCGTAGTGAGCCCGAAAAGTAATGCTGCAGGCAAGAACGAAATCGCGCATGCGACCAGGAAAGTCCAGCAGGCACCCGCGATAGCATACGCAGATAAAGGTGGACTTCTGTCCATCAATAGCGGGGCTAATACTAGTGCAATAGATACAGTGACCAAATACCCACCGACCGTTGTATACAAGAGCATATGCCCCAACCAGATTGGGCCAAGTGCCGATGTCACGAAGGCGAACACAGCGGCGGCAATAAAACCTTGCGTCCGGTGCTGCCAAACTCGGGACAGCAGAATGCTTGCGGTTGCAAAGATTTGTAGCAAAAGCACGGGCACACGAAATCCAACGAATGAGTCGGCCCCGAAGGCTTTCGCTAGCCAGGCGATAGCGATTGTGCCCGGGCCCCATTGACTGAATATATCGTCGTAGAGTCGATCGCCCGCCGCAATTTGCCGGGCGGTTACGAGCACCATTGTCTCGTCTCCAAACTCCAAGACGTCGGATGTCAAGAACCATCGGTAAATCACCCAACAAACCGTCAGCAGGAAGATGGTTGCTGCAGCGAGTGTAGGCCATTTGATAGTGGCCAGCCAATTCCTGACCTGCGGGAGGAGCTTCATGTAGGGCGGGCGTCTGTGCTCCATAGCTTTTGACCTCGGCTCGCAAATAAATCCGGTTGGCTGAGAACACTACAGATTGGGCGCAAATGCAGGAGAGCCTTGGTCCAACATTTTTCTGCCGAAACTGCAATCGACAAGCGGGAGGCCGGAGTCTGCAACTTCCCGTCGGCCGAAGAATATATCAATTCCATAGATTGGGGCAGTTTCTGGCATTACGTGATAAACAATACTTTTTCTGGAGCCACCACCATCCAAAATCTTGCCGCCGCCATGTGGAAGTTCAGGGTGCCATATTGCGACATCGCCCTTCTTGGGGAGTACTGTTGACACAGGCAAGCCTTCGTCATCGCAACGCTGCTTTATCTCTTGAAGATACTTTCCGTATAGCTGGCCAACATCGAGGTCAGGATTTTGCAATGCCAATTCGACTTGATCTATGTCGAGCTTGTGTCCGCCGGGTCTGTAGTTGAGCGGACCCGCCTGTGGTCGGATGTCCTCCAATGCGATCCAAACTCCGAAAAATCGGCCATAGGGGTTCGAACAGAAAAAAGGACTGTCGCGGTGAATGGGTTGCTCCGTGCTTTGTTCGAAATACAAAGATGAACATAACGCTGTTTTCTCGCCAAAAAGCGCGTCCAGGACTGCAGTGAGCTGTCCGCTCATTAATGCTTCGCGTGCTGCTGCGCTATAGGTGTGAAAGTTGGTGAGGCGAGGGTGGAAACCTGTCGGTAAACGCCAATGGTCAGATTCTGTCTTATTCTGCGAACAAAATTCCATGAAGTCGCGGTTGATGTCGTCGCAAAGTGCCGAGCTGACAAATCCCTCGAGGACAGCTATTCCATCGTCTCTCAGCGCTAAGGCCGCCTCTCGCGTTGCTTGGTCGTCTACATTTGCAATCTGGTTTTCAGAATTCGGTTGCTCCCACCAAAACCGAGTACGATCTCGCAGATTTCTTATCGCGTAGGGATTGGGTGCAATTGATTGAGCTTCAGTCATGTCAGGTCCCCCGAACCAGATTGCATTAACTATGTAGTAGACCCTGAAAACGCAGGTTCAAGTAGTTTATTGGACACCCCAAACGCTGAGCGTTAGGAACTATCGAAGTTGGTTCATCGGCTGAATTTTAAAGTAACTCGCTACATCGCCGAAATCGACAGGCTGTCCGTCGCAGGGGAGATCCTTGACGGTGCGGAGTGGCGGGGTGGCGCCAATCCCTACGTTCCGAACAGCCTCTTTCAGCGCGTCTGCCAGGGTGGCCGGCGACAGGGACGCCAATGAAATCAGCCGGTCCGAGCGATGGCTCATATTCTTTCCCTCATAGGCATTCGTGATTGTCAGACAGCCTGCATTCGCCATTTCAAGCGGTGGGTAGCTGGGGTGCGGACTGACCATCAGGGAGACGCCGAGCGCACTGCGATTCAGCATGTCGGCGTAATCGTCCAGCGTCATTTTACCCACAACGCGAGCGTTGCGCAGCGCGCCAATGGCAGCCGGGTCAAATGGCTCTCCTGCGAAGACGATTTCGTAGCCTTCGGACTCCGCAGGGTTTTCCCGCTGCCAGCGGCGCAGGCCCTCAACCAGGATGTGGAAGCAATTTCGCGGCGTGCCCGGGCGCCCATAGCAAATGATGGACTTTTCTTTCGGTGTGGGTCGTATCAGCTGATCGAGGCGCTCGTTCAGCGTATACGGAACATACCACGCCGCGCGGAAATCATATCTTTGCTGCATAAAGCCGAACAATTCTTCGGAATTGATGATCGCCAGCGTGTCGTCGCCGCGGTGATAGGTCGCTTCGGCAATCGCGTAATTCTCGGACCAGCTGTAGAATCCCGGCTCATAGTCTTGAATGAGGTAAACGACGGGGCGATCCACCTCAAAAACTTTCTGTTGCGCATCTTTCAGACGGAAGGCGAGGTCTGCTGTCCACCAGGCGGTAGCAAAGAAGATGTCCGTGCTTCTGACGGCCAGCGGCTCCTGAAGGTTGGAAGGTATATCCACGACGGTCGCGCCGCCCGCCGCATCCGCTCTCGGTGGCACGAGGGTGACGCTCGTGCCCAGCCGGCGGCTGACTTCCTGAATGGAATCCATGTCGACATCGTCCGTCGTGACCAGCACGCGCAATTCGACACCCAACGCATCCGCGAGAGACTTATACGTCGCGATCGCAGTCGATATGCCGCCATACACCTTCTGCGGCTTCAATGTGGGAAGGACCAGATTTAGCCGGGCTTCGGTCCGTGGCGATGCGGCGATCTCTACCGGATATACTTCGCCCACATGGTGAAACAGATTGGCTCGGTTCACATTGTTGGGAAGGAGTTGTGTGATCGGGAGCCCGGCTTCGAACGCCAAATCGTGTTTGTTCAGAAAAGCCGCATTGGCGAGATGGTCATCATCGGCAGACTTCGAAACGACCTTTCGGAATTGAAAGCCTTCGTTTTCGCAGACGTACAGGAAGGACCGTTCAATTGCATGTGCCAGCGTGCCATCGATCTGGCCTTCTTCCGGGTCGAAGTCCTCATAGCTCAGCCCGAGATCGAACAAAGGCTGAAGGACATCACGCCGTGCCCAGAACATTGTGCTCGTCGGAAACTCGAGCAGATTGTCCGCATCGATGTGGCAATCCATTCTGGCGAGCAGGGCGCGCGCCTTGTCAAAATCAAAGCCCCAGTTTCTGAGGTCTTTCACCTCTCGAAAATGCTCTGAATAGACCAGTCCAAGTGTCTCCTGAGTGAACAGCTTCAGGATGGAGCGGACGATCGCTTCAGACCCGATCAAGTTCTCGCGCAGGAATCTGCCCCAATCGGCGTAGCGTTCGTCGTGTTTTGATTTCTTGGTGTGCAGATGGAAGACCAGCTCTGCATCGCCAATATGGCGTCCACCTTCAATCAGGAAAGGGGCGACATCTCGCCCGCGGTTTGGCGTAACGACGACGTCGCCATCCAGTCCGCGGTCCACGATAAAGGCCATAAGCTCGGCTTGCTTGTCGGTGGTGTCTGTTGTGAGCAACAGGCGCATCGGTAGATTGAGCGCAGCCAGTTCATCCAGAATGTCCCGAGCCACGTCTGTGTAGAAACAGTGAATGACGCCAAATATGCGCGGCACTGGGATGTTCTCTTCCTCAAGACCATCCAGAGGCAGGGCAATTGGACGTAGCCATCCATTGCCCGGATTGCAGGCATTCTGCGCGCCATGCTCGTTGTAATCGCCAAAATGACCGAAGGCGGGAGACGGCACGAAGGAGGGGGATTCAACCGGACCGTTCGCGACGCTCATTCGCGCGGCCAGGTGGCGTTTGAGTTTGTCCGTCCGCTCTTGCCCGAGGGCGGCGACAATTCTCGGATCCTCCAGCTCCAGGATCTCGGCGGTGATCAACTGGGCCTTCCAGAATGGGAAGTCGTCATCGATCAGCTCTTCCCAATAATGGATAGTTGGATTGACGCCTGTTTCTTCGGCTCCATCGACATGGTAGAGCGCTTCACAGACGTGACCGGCATCCGATAGCTGGTCGCTGATGTTGACTTCCACGTGATGGATCAGGTCGATCTTGTCAGCGTGGTAATTCAGTGACCTGAACTGATTGAGCGCTCCGTTTTTCAGGGCGGATTTCTTGATCGCGATCGCGTATGACTGAAGGTGTGGCTTCACTTCCAGGTTGCGTGTGCAGAAGGCGATGTCCGCTTCAGACTCGTCCACTCGCTTGCGATAGTTTTTCAGGCTTTCGCCGCCATTGACGGGCAATACGCTGTCGTTTGCCAAGATCACCAGATTGGCACCATCTAGTCCGCCCAAGAGCCGGAGCCCGTGGCGCCATGCACCGAAGTCAAAGCCAATGTTCTCGCGAACGATCAGTCCGTCGCAGTCTATTGCACCGGTGGCGACATGTTCATCATACTTTGCAGCATTCACGATCAGGATGAGCTTGAAACCTGCGGACTTCCAGCTCTGAATAATATCGTTCTGCAGTTCAGTGACGCGGCCGTCGGGTGAGAAGAGAACGAGAACCACAACGTCGTCTGCTGACGAAATGGTGGGGGCTTGCTGAACAGAATAGAGTGCTTCGCGGTGAATCAACTCGGGTTCCCGATGGACTTCGGGCGGAGTCTGTGCCGGAAGATCAAGGGAAAGCGCTTGACGCCGTGTGGGTTCGGCCGAGTTTCGCGAGACTCGTGGTTCCAGACTGAGTGTATAGACGCCTCGATCGAGTGCCAAATTGGGGTTGTAATAGGGATCCTGACGCAGGACGTCTCCCCATCTCTCCAGCATGTAGTCGCGTTCGCGTTCGAAGCGTTCGATCTTTTCCGGCGTATCTTCAAAACCTCTGGACTTTGATTCATGGTGATGAAGCAGCGCGTAGGGGGTCCAGATAATGCGATGACCCGCTTCCCGAATTTTCAGGCAGAAATCAATGTCATTGAACGCAACCTGCAGATTATCCTCGTTCAAGCCTCCGACGTTCTCGAAAATATCTCGACGTGTCAGCAGGCATGCGGCGGTGACCGCAGAGACTTCCCTGACCAGTCGAGCATAGCTGAAATACCCCTCGGCATTGGCAGGAATGCCGACCATTCCGTGTCCGGCGACGCCGCGCTCTTCCGCCCCGATGCCCAGCACGACGCCTGCATGCTGAACCGTTCCGTCCGTATAGAGGAGCTTTGCTCCAACAGCGCCCACTCCGCTTTGGGATAGTTCCGCCACCATTTCTGTCAGCCAGTCAGGCGAGATGACTTCCGTGTCGTTGTTGAGGAGGCAAACGAGCGAGCCTGCGGAATGGCGGACGGCAAAATTGTTGATCGCAGAATAGTTGAATTTGTCATCATACAGAATCACTCGGACGTTCGGAACGGCTTCGAGCTCTCTGAAATACTCAAGCGTCTCGTCTTTTTCGCTCTGATTGTCGACGATCAGGATTTCGAAGTTCGGGTACGTTGTTTTTTGCAGTACCGATTCGACGCAGGGCTTGAGCACATCGAGGCCGTCTCGTGTCGGGATTACGATCGAGACGAGAGGCGAGGTTTCGGGGGCGTTCAGCTTGAGGCGATAATAGCTGAGATCTTCCGCAGCTTCGACGTGGCCGTTTATGCCGCGTCGTTCAACGGCTTCTTGCAACGCCTTTATACCGGCCTCGAGTGCGTAGGATTTCTCTCCCGCGTCCAGCGCGGTGGATCCTGGCATCACTCGCCAGTGATAAAGTATATGAGGGATGTGAACGATCTGATCGACTCGGATCCGTTCTGTAACCCTCAAGACGAGGTCGTGATCCTGAGCACCCTCGAAGCCCTCGCGCAAGCCCCCAATCTCTCGTAACAGATCCGCATCGTACGCAGCCAGATGGCAAACCATGTTCTGTTCGAACAACAAACGCTCGTTCCAAGCGGATTTGAAGTAGGGTTGTGAGCGCGCGCCGCGAAGATCAACCTTGTCTTCATCTGAATACAGCATTTTTGCGTTGGGATTGGAGTTGATTGCATCGGCCATGCAGAACAGCGCATTTGGTGCCAGCAGGTCATCATGGTCCAGCAGTGCGATCCAGTCGCCGGTTGCAACTTCAATGGCCGAGTTGGATGCGCGTGAGATATGACCATTTTCCGTTCGGAAAACCACTTTGATCCGGTCGTCTCGCTTTTCATACTCCTCCAGTACCTCGCGGATTTCTGGGTCGGATGAATTGTCGTCCGCTATGCACAATTCCCAATTGGGATAAATCTGGTGCAGAACGCTTTCGATGCATTCTCTGAGAAGTTTGATCGGTGTATTGTAAACCGGCATCACAACGGAGAACTTCGGGTGGTTCGCCATCCCATTGATTGCCTGGTCCATTTCCGCGCGATCGTCTTCGGAAATGGCGTCGAATTCCTTGATCCAGTCGCGATACATTACGGCCTGGATGCTCTTGTCCGAAGGCCCCAGCTTGCGCGACTCATGCTCCGCACGCAGACGGGCGCCCGCCTCTGACGTGCCCAGCTTCAGGGCATTGACCAGTGTTCGTCCGACCAGTTTTGCTGAATGCGGTGCCGACGTCGCGGTGCTTCCGACGATATGTCGATAATAGTCCAGCGATGAAATCTTGCTGAGCTCAATCCTGGAAATGCCGAGTGAAACGTCATGACCCCGGCGGGCATCTAGCGGGTCAAACCGGATCTGGTGAACCTGTTCATTGAGCGGGATCAGGGCGACGGCTGTTCCGGACTGGTCGACATCGAAGACAGCCCGGATTGTGTTGTCTTCATCGAAACCCAACCCGTAATCAAAATAGAACCGCGCGCGCTTGAGACCGTCTTCCGGGCGTGAAAACTTGATCTTCAGACGATAGTGCCCCGGTTCGAAATAGTCCGATGATACCGGATTCAGAACGATGTAAGGATCGTCATTTTGCACATGCAGATACATGTACCCGTTTTCGAACGCGAACGGCACCAGTCCGCTCATTGCGCTCATCCGGACACCAATATTAGGCGTCGCCAGCAGGGCGTTCGGATCAAGATTTTGCCGCAATGACAGATGATGAGACAGCGAGCTGACGCCCGCGTCTACAGTGATCTTGTGGACGGCAAGGTGCGTCTGTGCGCACAGCCGGTTGCTGGGGGACAGCTCGCTCGCACCAAGCGACAGATACGTCGCGAGCACATTCTGACCCGGGCGAAGCACGCGGCCGATTTGTGTACGGACGAAGGTGGGGTCAAAATACGGGTTCGGCCAGGCTCCCTCGGCCTCTCCAACAAGAATATAGTGTGACAGTGGAGGGATCTTGCTGATGTCCAGGTCTGGGTACTGGGTAAGATAGAATGCCGTATCGAACACGCCGGATGGGTCACGCCCCTCTGCGGCACCGTGCAAAACATAATGCCGGATTGGGTCACCCTTGAGATCAGAAATGTCAGGATATCGCGCGCGGTACCAAACGGGATCAAACAGACCCGAATTGCGAATCAGCCGAACTGACAGGAAGCGTTTGACGGGTATGGCGACCATGTGAATTTATCTCGTTTCCAAGGATTACCGAACCGTCAAAGGTATCGATAAGCGCCTTTTTGCAACGGAAGTGTGTGTTGGCTGGAATTGCCAATCGACGCAAGCCGATAGCCCTGCTTGTTTGCAAGCGCGCCTGTAATTCGTTCAACCGCATGGGCCATCGTGCCATCGGTTTGACCATGCTCCAGATCAAATTCAGTAATGGTGATGAGTTCGTCGGTCAGTTCCTTGACGACTTCATGCCGGGCATAGAACATCGTGCCCGCGATGAAGCCTGATGTTTCAAAGTCTTCCTGTTCTATGCCGAGACGAGGCAAGATGGCCGAAATGGTCGACCCGTTAGAGCCCAGATAGTCGACGGTCGACAGGACGTGACCGTCCGGACCAAGCAATCCGATATCGGGCGAGGATTCAAAAATGGTGAGCGCACGCTGCGGACCGTCCAGTCCCAGCAGGCTTTCAAAAAGATGACCGCGCCAATTCTCACCGTTTTCAAGGTGGACGCTTTTCTTGGTGTGAAGTTTGAGGACGTAATCAGGCTTGTCCTTGTTCACCCACCGCATCGCACTCAGAAAGGGCGCGACATCGCGGCCGCGGTTTTCTGTTTCGATCAGCGCATAAGGCCGATCCTGTGCTTCCAGAATTGGCTGCACGTTGACCAGCTGATTGAGGGGCGTCGTCACGTAAAGCTTCAGCGGCACCTTTGTATGCGCTAGGCGATCCAGAATTTCCGGTAACAGCGCCGGATAGAAGGCATGAATTATTACGGCCAGCCATGGCTTGCTTCGCGTCGGCGTTTCGCCGTCAGACGCTCGCAACACAGCCGGCAGCGCGGGCGGTGGCAAACGCCCAACAGTCGCATCGCCAGACGACAAGAGCCTCAGCAGGCGGCGGGACACTCTGCTGCGCGGGCGACGCTGTACGGCTTCGTCCGTGGTTTCTCCCCGAACGAAACGAAGTGTGGCGCGCAGGGGGGCCGTGATCTTCCAGGACGTACTGTTTCTGAACTGGTCTATCTCGGCTTCAGACCGCGAAAGAGCGTCCCGAAGATGCGCAGATGACTGAATCTCGTACTGGGCGATCGCGCGATATGACTTAACCTGGCCGCGCTGCGCATCGGCCTCGGCTGACAAAGTATCATGGCGCTGTTGAAGATCAGCCAGTTCTTCCTGAATGGTGCGTAGGGATTCGTTCGCAGCTTGCAATGCGCCCGTCGTGGCGTCCAGTTCAGCTCGGACCTGTTCCCGCTCTGTGACGGCCAGCCCATGTGCATGGGCAACCTGCTGGAGCTTTTCATGGATGTTTGAGAGTTCGTTGCGTGCGTCGTCTCTCTCTCTGCAGGCTTGATCATGTGCGTGCTGAATGGTTTCGGCGCGGTCTGATGTCGATTTGGCGTCTGCTAAGGCCTTGTCACGCTGTTCGCACGCAGAATCGTGAGCTGTCTGAACTTCATGCAGTTGCTTTTCCAGCGTGCGAACGGCTTTGGTTTGCGCATTGGCGTAATTTTGGCTCGCCCCCGCGATATCTTCCAACGCGTCCATGTTGCGGGCGAGCGGAGCAATTTCATCAAAGCGCTCAAGGGCCGTCTCGAGCGATTTGTTGCTCGTTGCCTTCCTGTCGTCGCCGGGCAGTTTCGCCAGCTTGAGAATGCCGTTGTATAGCTCAGTGACACTTGTAATCGTGTCGCCGGACAGGTCCAGCTCTCGGGAACTTACCTTGTTGGACTTCAGCTTCTGCTCCAGGAACTCGTCCTGATAGCTGATCAGCTCTGGTGCTTCCGGGGCGGGCATCTCCAACTCAAAGGCGTCGCTGATTCTACGCAGTTGAATGAGCGGTTCATCAAGGATGCTGTCGAAATTGACAAACAGGCGCGTTCTGCCCTCTGTGGAGCGCACAGCGTCACTTATGTAGCGCCCCCAGAGGGCGGTCGCACGCGTGATCGACATGCCGTTTCGCTTGTTGAGCGACAGGGCCACTTCGAGAGGATTCCTGACGGGGATCACGAAACCGCACCCGGTTTGCGAATCATCGATGACGCTTGTCCAGAAGGGGAGCAGAATGCTCAGCCGCGGATCCTTGAGCCCAATTGTCGGTGAATCGTCAAATTTGCGAGAAAGCAACAAGCCTGCTTCGACGCGCTCATCTATCAGGCTCGATTTTGTCAGGTCTTCATGGCTGATGGGGCTGAGGGCGTGCCATTTGCGGCCAATCTTTTCGAGAATGCGTTCGTTCAGGTTCACCAGATCCCGGTCTTCAAAGAAACCCTTCGGATTGTCGTCCTTCGGTGGGAGCAAATTGTCCCCGAGGTTTACGCCCAGCACTTCGAGGCCCTTGGTAATGGCGCTGGTGCCACTTCGGTGCATACCCAACACCATCAACAGCTTCTGTCGATGCGAGACGTCAGTTTCCTGGGGCTTGTGGGGCAGGGTTGTTTGCTCGTTCACGGGGAAATTCTGGCTCGTTCTACGCTGTAAGTTTTGTTCGCAGGCTTGTTCACAGTTTTGTCAAACTCCCCGCCTACGACAAGACGAGGCGGCTTTATAGTCAACTATCTAACGCGATGTTCGTAAATTGGGTTAATCTGAACAAAATCTGCCATAACCGTCAGCTTGCCTATTCGCGCGGGCTCACCTATCGCAGAAACGGTTTGCAAATTACAGTTGGTAGGACTTTATGGGAAGCAAGAAGGTCATAGTAACCGGCGGGGCGGGGTTCATCGGATCCGCTGTTGCTCGTCATTTGGTGCTTGATGACGATGCAGAGGTCGTCGTCGTCGACAAGATGACCTATGCCGCTAATCGGGCCAACCTTGCCCAAGCGGAGGCGACAGGACGGTGTCGCCTGGTTGTCGAGGACATTTGTGATCAGTCGGTCATGACGGAGCTCGTTGCCACAGAGCAGCCAGACCAGATTCTCCATCTGGCCGCCGAAAGTCACGTAGACCGGTCGATTTCCGGGCCACGCGATTTCATTGAGACAAATGTTATCGGAACATATTCCATGCTCGAAGCTGCCAGATCCTATTGGACGGGGCTTCCGGAAGGTGATGCGAAAGACGCTTTTCGTTTTCTCCATGTTTCAACCGATGAAGTTTACGGCTCATTGGGCAAGGATGGTCTTTTCCACGAGACAACCCCATACGATCCATCATCCCCTTATTCGTCTTCGAAAGCGGCATCAGATCATCTCGCAAAGGCATGGTTTCGGACTTATGGACTGCCGGTTGTCGTATCGAACTGTTCCAACAATTACGGACCGTACCATTTCCCGGAAAAGCTGATCCCGCTCGTCATACTAAACGCCTTGGAAGGAAAGACCCTTCCAGTCTATGGAGATGGTTCGAACATCCGTGATTGGCTTTATGTAGAGGATCACGCGCGCGCCTTGTCCCTCATCGCCACGAAGGGACGGTTGGGAGAGACCTACAATGTCGGCGGCCGCAATGAGCGCACGAATCTGCAAGTGGTTGAAACTATCTGTGACGAACTCGACCGGATCGTCCCTGCAGCGACGCCTCGCCGGGAACTCATAAAATTCGTGACAGATCGCCCCGGACACGATCATCGTTACGCGATAGATGCAACCAAGCTTGAAACAGAGCTGGGCTGGAAAGCCCAGGAGAACTTCGATACTGGACTGCGCAAGACAGTGCAGTGGTATTTGGACAATGAGGCGTGGTGGATGCCGCTAAGAAAATCGGTCTATTCGGGCGAGCGCCTTGGGCTCGCAGAGCCACAGAAGACCTGACAGCCAGAATAGTTTTCAGGGATAATCATGGGACAAGAACATAAAATTCTGGTCGCGGGAGTGACCGGGCAAGTGGCGCGCTCACTTGCCCTTGCAGACGCGCCCACCGGTGTGACGGTGCTGAATGCAGGCAGGCCCGAGCTTGACCTGCTGGATGGCGACACTGTGCGCGCGGCGATCGAACGCTACAAGCCAGACATCGTCGTGAATGCGGCCGCGTATACCGCCGTTGATCAGGCCGAGAGCGATGAGGATGCTGCGTTCGCACTGAACGCCGCGGGCCCCGGCCGGCTTGCCGCTGGGGCTGCGGAACATGCAATCCCGATCATTCACATATCGACAGATTATGTCTTCGATGGAACCAAAAACGCACCTTATGCCGAAACCGATCCCGTCGCACCGCTAGGTGTCTACGGTAGATCGAAACTTGCTGGCGAACAGGAAGTCGCGGCGGCCAATCCTGCGCATTTTATCTTGCGAACGGCGTGGGTCTACAGCCCATTTGGTAAGAACTTCGTCAAGACCATGCTGCGGGTAGGGGCAGGCCGTGACGAGCTGAATGTCGTTGATGATCAGTGCGGAAACCCGACCTCGGCGCTAGATATTGCCCGGGGCATTCTGGCCGCAAGCGCCAAGGTACTGAACGGCGATCCGGCGGCTACGCCCGGCGTGTACCACATGTCCGGCACCGGCGATGCCACCTGGGCAGATTTCGCGTCATTCATATTCGAATGCAGTCGAGATCTCGGCGGACCGTGTGCAGCCGTGAACCGGATTACTTCGGCTGAGTTCCCGACACCCGTGAAACGGCCTGCCAATTCTCGGCTCGATTGCCAAAAAATTGCTGACACATTCGGCGTGCGCCTGCCCGATTGGCGGGAGAGTGCGCGCGAATGTGTAGAAACACTGATACTTTCAGGAGAATGGAATTCATGAAGGGGATAATTCTGGCGGGAGGAAAAGGCACACGCCTGCATCCGATCACCCGTGGCGTTTCCAAGCAATTGCTGCCTGTCTACGACAAGCCGATGATCTATCATCCCATCACGACGCTGATGTTTGCAGGCATTCGTGAGATCCTGATCATTTCGATGCCCGACGCATTGCCGATGTACCGTCGCTTGCTGGGGGATGGATCCGAATGGGGGATGAGTTTCGAATACGTCGAGCAGGCAGAAGCGAATGGTCTCGCCGAGGCCTTCATTATCGGGGCCGATTTCGTGGGTGGTCAGAAAAGTGCGCTCGCTCTTGGCGACAACATGTTCTACGGCTCTGGGTTGAGTGGAGAGCTTTCCGCGGCCGGACAGATGAAGCAAGGCGCCGAAGTCTTTGCGTGCCAGGTCAATGATCCGTCAGCATTCGGTATTGTTGAAATGGATGATCAAGGCAAGGCACTGTCGATTGAGGAAAAGCCGAAAGAGCCGCGTAGCAACTGGGCAGTAACTGGTCTTTACTTCTACGATGAGAACGTCGTGGATATCGCCCGGGATGTGGAACCATCAGAGCGCGGAGAGCTCGAAATCACGACCATCAATGAGGTCTATCTCAATCGCGGTGACCTACGCGTCAATCGCCTGGCGCGCGGGACTGCCTGGCTGGATGCCGGCACGTTTGATGGCCTGCTACAGGCGTCGCAATTTGTGCAGACGGTCGAGAAGCGTCAAGGGATGAAAATTGCCTGTCCGGAAGAAGTTGCGTGGCGCAAAGGATTCATCGGTGACGAGCAGCTTCAGAAACTGGCTGCGACATACAAGAATGAATACGGCGCTTATCTCAAGGGGCTGTTGACTCACTGGAGCCGTTGAACACGTCTCGGCGAGGTCGCATTCTGACGTGAATTTTCCGTCGGCTCATGCGGAAGGGATCCCACGCCATGGAACGCGCCAGCTGCCAGACTGATGGCACGTTCTGGCGTCCGGGCCTTCCGCGGCGGCGCATTTCCGCTGCGCCTCTCAGACCGTCTTTCATGCCGCGCCATGTCTGACGTACGCGTCCGATCATTGCGCCTCGCACAAGGAGGTAGGCGGACAAGGCTACGTGGCCGGGCAGCGTGATGAAGAGCAGGGGCGTCGGCATATTCTTGGCGTAGGTCCAGACACGATTGCGGGTGCCATGATAAATCGCAAAGTCGCTTGCCCGGCCTGAAAGTCCGCCGCCGACATGATGGATCTTCGCATCCGGCAAAAAGATGCACGTATGGCCTGCCAATCTCAGACGGAAGCCGATGTCCACGTCTTCGCAAAAACAGAAGAAGCGTTCGTCCATTCCGCCGTGATCAAGAAAGGTAGCGGCATGAAACACAGCGCCCGCGCCGCAAGGGCTGAAGCATTCTCCTTCGCCCGGCAACTCGGTTGAAGACCTGCCAAAGCCGCCTCGCCAAGGAAATCCGAAGATCAGATAGGCGTCTCCCGCGCCGTCCAGAACGGCCGGGTCGGTGGCGTCGAACTGCGCTGATGCGAACATCCGGGCAGTAGGGTAGCGCGCCTGACCTTCAGCAATCTTTGCCAGCCAGTCCGGGGCCGCTTCCGCATCCGGATTCAGGCATACGAGCCATTCACCGCGCGCTTTCCGCGCCGCCAGATTGGTGGCACGCGCATAGCCGTGATTTTCCGTTTCCGCCATGAGTTCGAAGTCAGGCAGACCCGTTGTGTCGAGCTGGGTAGCAGATCCATCACTGGATGCGTTGTCGATCAGGATTACTTCAAAATCCCGACGTGACTGGTGGGCGAGGGAGTTGATGGCTTTCTGCACATAGCTGCCTCCATTGTAGTTCACGATGACAATGGAGAACGTCGGGTGCTCGACGCAGGTCGAGGTGTCATCAGCATTCGAAGAAAGAGTCATGATGCCAGAATCGAAGCCTACCTTATGGTTCGGCATCTTGTCGCATCTTCTGCCACAAGCGTCGAGCCGGGCGTGTTCCGAATGGCAGCATTAAGTTTCATTTGAAACCAACTTGTGGCTGCGATATGTTGGGAGCATGAGCGAACCAGTCTCCAAAAACCGCTACCATGATGCGCCGAGGGCTACAGATTTCACGATCGACCAGGCTTGGGACACCTATAGCTCTGCAGAGCATGACCGGTGGACGCGCCTGTTTCGACGTCAGCGCGAAATCGCGAAAGGCCGCGCGTGTGACACCGCATTGAAGGCCATGTCAAATCTCGAGCTGTCCGCGTCGGGGATCCCGCATATGGGAGAATTGTCAGATAAGTTGGAGAAGCTGACAGGATGGCGTGTGGTGCCGGTTGCGGAATTGGTGCCGGACGAAATATTTTTCGATCATTTGGCAAACAGGCGTTTTCCAGCCGGCGCCTTTATCCGGCCGGAAGCGGAATTCGACTATCTACAGGAACCGGACATCTTTCACGACATTTTCGGTCACGTGCCATTGCTGGCAAATCCGGTATTCGCCGATTTCATGCAGGCTTATGGCAAGGGTGGGCAGCGCGCCATGCAGTTGGGTCAGTTGCACAATCTGGCCAGGCTATACTGGTACACGGTCGAATTTGGGCTGATCCGCGAAGGCGATGATCTGCGAATCTACGGTGCGGGCATTCTTTCCAGCCCAAACGAGACTGTGTTCGCGTTGGAGGATGACAGTCCGAACCGGATCGCGTTTGACCTGCAGCGGATCATGCGAACCAAATACATTATCGACGACTTCCAGCAGACCTATTTCGTCATCGACAGTTTCGATGCGCTTCTTGATGCATGCTACAAGGATTTCGGGAATGTCTATCAGGATGTCAGAGACGCTGACGACATAGAGGCCCATGAAACGATACCGCAAGATGGTCTGATCCATCGTGGGACGCTCGATTATTTTCGCAACAAAGTGAAGGCCTGAAGGTGGCGGGACGGGGGGCGGTGATGGTTATTCCAGCACCCTCGGCGTGGCAGGGAGTGTCCAAGAGCCTTGACCGGACAGGGAAAAGCGAGGATCGCATAGGGCATGCATTACGTCCCCCGAATTCTCGTCACCGGCGGTGCCGGGTTCATTGGTTCCTTTCTATGTGAGCGTCTGCTCGAAACCGGCGCGGAAGTGCTCTGCGTCGACAATTTCTTCACGGGCCGCCGCAGCAATGTCGCGCATTTGCTCGACAATCCGAAATTTGAAGTCATGCGGCACGATATAACCGTGCCCCTCTTTGTCGAAGTTGACCAAATTTACAACATGGCCTGTCCGGCAAGCCCTGTGCACTACCAGTTCGATCCGGTGCAGACGACCAAGACCAGTGTGCACGGCGCAATCAACATGCTGGGCCTCGCCAAACGAACGCGGGCGAAAATCCTTCAAGCCTCGACGTCGGAAGTTTACGGCGATCCGGAAATCCACCCCCAGACTGAAGACTATTGGGGCAATGTAAATCCGCTAGGTCCGCGCGCCTGCTATGATGAGGGCAAGCGCTGCGCCGAGACGTTGTTTTTCGACTATCACCGGCAGCACGGCGTGAAAATCAAGATTGCCCGGATCTTCAACACATATGGGCCGCGCATGCACCCAAACGATGGTCGGGTCGTATCAAACTTTATTGTTCAGGCCCTGCGCGGTGAGGACATCACGCTCTATGGTGATGGCGAACAGACCCGCAGCTTCTGCTTCGTTTCAGATCTGGTCGACGGATTGATCGGCCTGATGAATACCGAGGAGGATGTCACGGGTCCCATCAATCTGGGCAATCCGGGGGAGTTCACCATCCGCCAACTCGCCGAGCAGATAATCGAGCAAACGAACTCCACATCGAAGCTCGTCCACAGGCCACTCCCACAGGATGATCCGCGTCAGCGCCAGCCAGATATTACACGTGCGAAGACGACACTTGGTTGGGAGCCGACAATTGCCTTGGCTGAAGGCTTGCGCCCAACGATTGAGTATTTCCGAAATGAGATTCGTGAGATGATCTAGCGAGTTGCGCGCCGTTTGCGTGGCGCAATTCGAAGGAATGGTGGGCCCGGCAGGACTTGAACCCGCGACCAAACCGTTATGAGCGGTCCGCTCTAACCAACTGAGCTACAGGCCCCAGCGGCCCGTTTTAGCGTGCTTCCCTGTCTTGGCAATGTGCGGAATGCTTTGCCAAATTTGTTTCTGCACCGTGTTGCTTGGCAGGCTTGTTGCATTGAACGGTTGCAATACCTAAACCGGCGGCTTCATGACAAGGGTTTCGAACTTCATGCAGGAACGATCAAGACATGTTCTGGTGCCTGGTGGCGCGGGATATATTGGCTCTCACACTTGCGTGGAATTGCTTCAGCGAGGCTACACACCTGTTATTGTAGACAATTTCGTCAATTCGAGTCTCGCTGCTGTCGATCGCATTTGCCAGATCACTGGCACGAATGACCTGCCTGTAATCGAGGCGGACATACGTGATACAGACGCCATGACCCGTGCCATGCAGGATCACAATTGCGTTGCGGTTGTCCATTTTGCTGGCCTGAAAGCCGTTGGTGAGTCGACAGCAGAGCCGCTTGATTACTACAGCAACAATGTGCAGGGCACGTTGAGCCTGTTGGAAGCCATGAAAAAGGCAGCGGTGAACCATATCGTTTTTTCGTCCTCTGCGACGGTATACGGTACGCCGGTCTCGTTGCCCTATACAGAGAGCCATCCGCTCGCCCCGACCAATCCGTATGGTATGACGAAATATGCCGTTGAGCTGATGCTGAATGACCTTGTTGCGTCCGGGGCGGGGATCAATGCAGGCATTCTGCGCTACTTCAATCCGATTGGCGCGCACCCGACAGGGCTGATCGGTGAAGATCCGAACGGCATTCCGAACAATCTGATGCCGTTCGTTGCTCAGGTTGCGGTTGGGCGCCGTCCGCGTCTCAGCGTGTTCGGCAATGATTATGACACGCATGATGGCACGGGCGTGCGAGACTATATCCACGTCGTCGATCTGGCTGAGGCGCATATCGCGGCGCTTGAGAAGCTCATGGAGACGCCTGACAGCTTCACCGTAAATCTTGGCTCTGGAAACGGCTATTCCGTTCTGGATGTGGTCAAAGCCTTCGAAAAGGCGAGCGGACGTGAAATTCCGTTGGAGTTCGTGGATCGCCGTCCCGGTGATCTGCCGGCCTATTGGGCCGATCCGGCCTATGCGTTGGAACTTCTTGGCTGGAAGACCCGTTTCAGTCTCGAAGATATGTGCCGGGACCAATGGGCATGGCAGAGCGGCAATCCAGACGGATATCCGCAACGCCAGAGCAGATCCGCCTGACGCGAGTTTGACACAATGCGCTGTTAGCTCTCGGTTACATGAATCAGAACCGAGGAGACTTCATGCGCAATTTCCGGACCCTGTTTATCGCCTCCAGCGCGCTTGCGTTGGCTGGTGCCTTGCCCGCCTGCGCCCAGATGCCGTCGCCATCGGCATCCAGCGGGACACAGCAGATGACCATTCACCCAAATTCGATCCAGCCTGAAACAACGCTCGATATTACCGCCAATGCAAAGGTCAAGCGCGTACCCGATACGGCCCACATTACAGCTGGCGTTCAGGAAGAGGCGGATACTGCCGTCGCGGCCATGCAGGCGCAGGCTGATGCCATGACCAGCATGATGCAGGCGCTCAAATCTGCGGGCATTGCCGACAAGGACATGCAGACGTCCAACATCTCGCTCAACCCCGTCTATGACTATGTGGAAGAAACGGACACGAACGGCCGCCGTAGTGGCAAACAGGTTCTGCGGGGGTATTCTGCATCGAACCAACTGACGGTGAAAGTAACCGATCTTGATACGCTCGGAGAAACGCTCGACAGCCTCGTCGCAGCGGGCGGCAATCGCTTCTCCGGTCTCAGCTTTTCGCTCGATGACCCATCCGGTGCACAAGATGAGGCGCGTCAGAAAGCGGTGGATGATGCGATGGCCCGGGCGGAGCTCTATGCCGATGCCGTGGGCATGAAAGTCGCCCGTATTGTGGGTATTTCCGAAAGTGGTGGCTTTGAACAAACGCCCATACCTATGGGCCGAATGGCTGCGATGGCCGAGTCTGCCGATATGAGCTCGACCCCGATTTCCGGCGGTGAGATCACGTATTCAGCGCAAGTCAGCATCCGCTTTGAGCTGACCAAATAGCCTGATCAGACATAGCCTTCGGCGAGAAGGTCTTTCATGTCGACAATTCCGACCGGGCGTCCATCTTCAACAACAAAGGCGTTGGAGATGCGATGCTCGGTCAGACGTTTGATGACTGCCGACATGCGCTCTTCAAGAGAGATCGTGCGGGGCGAAGCCGTCATGATCGAAGCTGCATCGGCGGTGAGCTTTCCGGCCAGCATCGCGCGGCGCAAATCCCCATCCGTCACCATGCCAACCATCACACCGGATCCGTCCAGCACAGCGGCGCAACCCTTCCGACCTTCGGAGATCGCCAGGATGACGTCTTCAACCGGCGCATTTTGCGACACGGACGGAATGTCGATTGTGTGCGCAGCCACATAGTCTCCAGCGGTTTGCAGCGAACGCCCCAGCTTTCCACCGGGATGCCGGAAGCCGAATTCTTCGCGTGAGAAACCGCGTCGAGCCATGAGGACAATCGTCAACGCATCCCCCAGCGCAAGCGCCATAGTGGTCGATGATGTGGGCGCGAGCCCGTTCGGGCACGCTTCTGCGACCGTTGGCAACGCTAACAGCACGTCAGATCCACGTCCCAATGTGGAGTCTGGCGCGCGGCTCATCCCGATGACGGGAACCTGGTTGCTTTTGCAATAGCGTAGCAGGTCAACCAGCTCGCGGCTTTCGCCTGAATAGGAAATGGCAATCACAACGGAGCCCGGCACGATCATGCCAAGATCGCCATGACTGGCTTCGGTTGGATGGAGGAAGAAAGAGGGCGTGCCGGTTGAAGCGAGGCTGGCGGCGATCTTCTGGCCGATATGGCCAGACTTGCCCACGCCCGCCACGATGATGTGGCGATCTGTGGCCATGATCAAATCGGCAGCACGTTCGATCTGTTCATCGAGTGCGGCTTCCAATTGCTCAAGGGCCTCGCGCTCAATGCGGATGACATTGCGCGCAATCTCGATATCGCTTTCACGGGTCACGGCTGATCGCTCCTGTATGCTGCAAGGCGTTCTGGGTCAGACCGCCAAGGCTGGCAAGGGTTGCGCGTCAGATAGGAAGGACAGGGCGCAGGCGCTACTTGGCCAGCTTCATTTGGCGCGCTTCATATTCCGCTACGCTCATGAACTCGCTTTTTGGCTCCGCAAAGTTCTCGACAGGGGTTTCCAGCTTCGCGTGGGCGGCCACTTCCGGTTCGGGTTTTGGCTCTGGTGACGTCAGCGTAGGGGCAGGGGTGGCGGCATTGTCTTCGCTGCCTTCTGCAATGATCACGCTCAGCGGTTTGCCATTCAGCATCGGCTCCGCAGCGGCATCCGGATGGATCGGCATCAGCACACCCGCGAAAGCGAGCTGGGTGTCATGCGCAGGGTCGTTCAGTGTCGTGAACGCGGCTTCGACCAGGTCTTCGACATGTGAGTTCCGGGACCGGGATGTGTTGCCGCCCAGCATAATGGCGATGATGCGCCGTCCGTCACGTTTGGCAGAGGTCATCAAATTGAAGCCCGACGCGCGTGTGTACCCGGTCTTGATGCCGTCAACGCCATCAACATTTCCGAGCAATTCATTGTGGTTCTTGTAGGTGCGGCCGGCCCACTGGAAGCTCTTGGACGAGAAATAGTGATAATAGTCAGCATGGTCGGTCAGCATCGCGTCTGCCAGGATGGCCAGGTCTCGCGCCGTACTCATTTGCTGGGAATCCGGCAGGCCGGATGCATTCCTGAAACGGGTGTTTTCCATGCCCAGAGATTTGGCCTTCACCGTCATCAGCTGGGCGAAGCGGCTTTCGGTGCGGCCCAGACGCTCGGCCACGACGACAGCAACGTCATTCGCGGATTTGCTGACCAGCGCGCCGATCGCGTCGCGAACCGTGATGGTGGAACCTGTGCGCAGTTTCAAATTCGATGGGGGCTGGCTTGCTGCGTGGCGAGAGACAACGAGACGCTCATCCAGCGAGACGTCGCCCGCCTTCAGCGCGTCGAACAGCATATAAAGCGTCATCACCTTGGTAAGGGAGGCCGGGTAACGGGCTTCGTCTGCGTTCCGGGCGTGCAGCACTTCATGCGTTTCGGCGTCCACCACGATGGATGCGTATTTCTCGGCAGAGGCAGTTTGGGCGTGCAGGCCTGCGACAAGCAGCGTCACTGCGAGAGCAAGTGCTTTGACAACAGGAAATTGTGCGAGCCGCATCGTGTTCTCTCCGAGAAATGAGTTAACCCCGAGCCCCGGGATCAACCTTAGAGTCCGGCAAATCAGTTGACCAGATGTTAACACAGACCCCTCCCTCACAATTCCGTAATCCCGTTTTACGGCTCTTTCTGGAGCCAGTGCAAAACATGTGCAAAATTTAAAATGCTGCACCGCACAAAAAATGTTGCAAATGCTCATTTTTTACGTTAGGTAAGATCATCCAGGGTGAAAGGATCCTCCTCATGGCGACAGCAAAGAAGACAGCTCCGAAGTCGGCTCCAAAGACGAAAGCGGAAGCACGTGTGGCAGATTCCGCTACGAAAATGATTGATGAAGGCATGGAACAGATGACAGGTTTTGCAGGCAAGTTCGGCGATTACGCTGAAGGCGGATTCAAGGCGTTTGCTGAACAAGCTGCCAGTTCCTCCGAAATGATGCGCACAATTGGTGCACGCAACATGGACTTTTTCGCGCGCACGCTTGAGCAAGGCGTCGAGGCGACTCAGTCGATGACGAGCGCGAAAGACCCGCGCGAGGCGATGGAAATCCAGTCCGGTTTCGCCAAGAGCCTGTTCTCGGCCTACACGTCTGAAATGAGCGCACAGGCAGAACTCTGCATGTCCGCATGGCGTGACGCGGCGAAGCCCTTCATGGCCTTCTCCGCAAAATAATCTCCTTTCCGCATTTCCGGGTTTGATGACAGACCGGAATGTAGAGTGGTGTAGACAGTACTGAGCCGGGCCTGATTGGTCCGGTTCTTTTTTGCCTGATATGCAGAATTTCCGGGGCAGGGCGCAGATTGCGCTGTGACTTCCGGCGACACGTGACTACATTCTGGCCATGAGCGATTTTCTGGACTTCAAGGCCCTTGAGCGGCCCAAATCACCGAACACCTATCTTGTTGCCCCTGCGGGCTTTGCGGATCAGGCAAAGCCGGACGAGGCCGGGCCGGTTTTTGACTGCAGCCCCGAAAGCCTGTTTGGCCGGGTCGAGGCCCTGATCGGCATGCGCAAGGATTGGCGCCTAGAGTCGCTCGATGCGCAGGCGGGGCGCATCTACTTCATCGCCGTGTCGAAACTGTTCCGGTTCAAGGATGATGTGAACATCGCCGTCTTGCCTGCCGAGGGGAAATCCACGCTCGCGATCTATTCGGCATCACGCATAGGCCACAGCGATCTGGGGGCTAATCGCAAGCGCGTACATGAGCTTCTCAGCAGCCTGCAGGTGACCTGATTTCAGGCAGTTTGTGTTTTTGCCGTCAATCCGCTCTTCAAAGTCGGACAAGAACGTATATCTTGTTACATATGAGCGGCGACCTGAATCATTCCCAATTGGATCCGGCACGGTTGAACCAGCCTGGTCCTGGCGACCCACCGGGGGGCGGGCAGACCGGTGATGAGGATGGTACAAACTTTGGCCTGTCCACCCAGACACGGGTGCGCACGAAAAAGCCGTCGCTCTATCGTGTGCTCCTGCTGAACGATGATTACACGCCGATGGAATTCGTCGTGTACATTCTGGAACAGTTCTTCAACCGCTCCAGGGAACAGGCCACACGTATCATGCTTCATGTCCACCAGAAGGGCGTGGGGCTGTGTGGGGTATATACTTACGAAGTGGCCGAAACAAAGGTCGCGCAGGTATTGGACCTTGCCAAACGCCATGAACATCCTCTCCAATGCGTCATGGAGAAAGACGACTAGAAACACTTATTCCGGAAGGCCAGCCACTTGCCACGTTTGTCCCCCTCCTTAGAGACCGCACTCGAAAAGGCCCTCACGTTCGCCTCAGAACGCGATCATGAATACGCCACACTGGAACACCTGCTTCTGGCGCTGACCGAAGATGAGCATGCCCGCGAAGTCATGGGCGCCTGCAAGGTCGACATCGAAGCGCTCAGTGCAGACCTCAGCCGATACATTGATGAAGAGCTTTCCAGCCTCACCGTTGATGAAGCGGAAGGCCGCGTTCAGCCCACGGCTGCATTCCAGCGTGTGGTGCAGCGCGCCATTCTTCACGTTGAAAGCTCCGGCCGGGACGAAGTGACCGGCGCGAATGTGCTCGTGTCCATCTTCTCCGAGCGTGAAAGCCACGCTGCCTACTTCCTGCAGGAGCAGGACATGACCCGCTATGACGCGGTCAATTTCATCTCGCACGGCGTCGCGAAACAGCCGGGCATGTCCCGTCAGTCGAGCCCGCGCGGGGCGGAAACCTCCGAAGAGGAACCCGTCAAGCAGGGCCACGAGGCGCTGGACGCCTATTGCGTGGACCTCAACGAGAAGGCCCGCTCCGGCAAGATCGACCCGCTGATTGGCCGTGACATGGAAATCAATCGCTGCATCGAGGTGCTCTGCCGCCGCAGCAAGAACAATCCGATCCTCGTCGGCGACCCTGGCGTGGGCAAGACGGCCATTGCCGAAGGCCTGGCCAAGAAGATTGTCGATGGCGAAGCGCCGGAAATCCTGGACGATGCCATCATCTGGTCGCTCGACATGGGTGCCTTGCTGGCGGGTACGCGGTATCGCGGTGATTTTGAAGAGCGCCTGAAATCCGTGATGAAGGAGCTCGAGCAACAGGAAAAAGCCATCCTGTTCATCGACGAAATCCACACCATCATCGGCGCGGGCGCGACGTCTGGCGGCGCAATGGATGCGTCAAACCTGCTGAAGCCTGCGCTGCAGTCTGGTGGCCTGCGCTGCATGGGATCGACGACGTTCAAGGAATACAAGCAACACTTCGAGAAGGACCGCGCCCTGTCGCGCCGGTTCCGCAAGATCGATGTGGTCGAGCCGACTGTTCCGGACACAATCAAGATCCTGACGGGTCTGAAATCCCGTTTTGAGGATTTCCACGGCCTGCGCTACACCAATGATGCGATCAAGTCCGCTGTGGAATTGTCAGATCGGTACATCACCGACCGCAAACTGCCCGACAAGGCTATCGACGTGATTGACGAGGCTGGTGCCACGCAATGGTTGCTGCCCGCCTCCAAGCGCAAGAAGACCGTCGGCCAGAAGGACATTGAAGCCGTGGTCGCCAAGATCGCCCGCATCCCCCCTAAACAAGTGTCTACGGACGATGCGGCTGCGCTCAAGTCTCTCGAGACCGATCTCAAGCGCGTGGTCTATGGCCAGAGCGAGGCCATTGAGGCGCTCTCGGCCTCCATCAAGCTGGCCCGTGCCGGCCTGCGGGAACCGAACAAGCCGATTGGTTCCTACCTGTTCACCGGCCCGACCGGCGTCGGCAAGACCGAAGTTGCCAAACAGCTTTCCTCCATCATGGGGGTTGAGATGTTGCGCTTCGACATGTCGGAATACATGGAACGGCACACTGTTTCCCGCCTGATCGGTGCGCCTCCCGGCTATGTCGGTTATGATGAAGGTGGTCTGTTGACGGATGGTGTGGATCAGCACCCGCACTGCGTCCTCCTGCTCGACGAAATCGAGAAGGCTCACCCGGACCTGTTCAACATTCTGCTACAGGTGATGGACAATGGTACGCTGACGGATGCGAATGGACGCAAGGTCGACTTCCGCAATGTCATTCTCATCATGACCACCAATGCCGGTGCGTCGGATGCGTCGAAGAATTCCATCGGCTTCGGTCGGGGCAAGAAGGAAGACGAGCAGGAAGAGGCGCTCAAGCGTCTGTTCACGCCGGAATTCCGCAACCGTCTCGATGCCACGATCACCTTCGGTGGCCTGACGCCGGAAATCATTGACCGCGTGGTGGAGAAATTCATCCTGCAATTGGAAGTCCAGCTGGAAGATCGCAACGTCTCCATCGAGATCACCAAGCCTGCCCGCGAATGGCTGGCCAAGCGTGGCTTTGACGCAGACATGGGGGCCCGGCCTCTGGCCCGGACGATCCAGGAGCACGTCAAGAAACCGATGGCGGAAGAACTTCTGTTCGGCGAACTCCAGAAAGGCGGTGTTGTCTATATCGACATCGACAAGGCGGACGACGAAAAGCTGGCCTTCAAATATGTGGCCGAAAAGCCGAAGAAGAAAAAGCCAGCCGCCAAGAAAGGCTCTGCCGAAGAGCCGGCCTAGGCGTTCGGACGCGATACGTTTCTGAAAGGGCTGCCCGTGGGGCAGCCCTTTCTCATTCTGGTGGCGTCGTTATCCTCCCCTCCAAAATCGGGAGGAAACCAGATGACATCAGCCGTCAGCGGAGCGAGCGATCCGAAATTCGCCGCCGTGAAGGAAGAGTTCGAGCGCAACTTTGCGGAGCGGGGGGAGGTCGGCGCATCAGTCTGCCTGTCGGTGAATGGGGAGACGCTGGTCGATCTCTGGGGCGGCATGGCCAATCCCGAAACGAATGACCCGTGGCGCGAAGACACGATCTCGATCGTCTTTTCCTGCTCCAAGGCGGCGACGGCCCTGTGCGCGCATATCCTGATCGACCGGGGAGAACTGAACCCCGAAGCGCTGGTCTCTGAATACTGGCCGGAATTTGCCAGGAACGGCAAAGAGAAGACGACCGTGCGCATGATGTTGAATCATGAAAGCGCGCTGCCCACGCTGAGAGATCCGGTCCGTCCCGGTGGCTTCACCGATTGGGACTACATGATCCAGCGCTTGGAAGACGAGGAAGCCTTCTGGGAGCCGGGAACACGAAACGGCTATCACATGATCAATTTTGGCTGGACGGTCGGCGAACTGGTTCGCCGCGTGTCTGGCAAGTCGCTGGGCACATTCTTTCGCGAGGAAGTCGCTGAGAAAACCGGCGCGCGATTTTGGCTCGGCCTGCCGGAGAGCGAGGATGTTCATATCGCGCCGATCATTCCCTACGCACCCAAGCCGGACGATCAGCCGACCGAGTTCGCGATCAAGCTGCTGACCGATCCGGATTCGATCCAGCACAAGAGCTTCATGAACAATGGTGGGTGGGACTTCAACGACCGTAAATCGCAGGCGGCAGAGATCGGCGGCGGGGGCGGCCTGTCGAACGCTCGCGGTCAGGTTGCGATGTACACACCCCTGGCGACAAATGACGGCACGCTGGTGTCACATGACCGACTGCAGGCGATGAGCATGGTCACAACGGCGACACAGCGCGACGCCACGCTACTCATTCCAACACGGTTTGGGCCAGGTTTCATGAAGTCCATGGACAATCGTGCGCTGAACGCAGGCCCCGGAACCAGCGTCATCATGGGCGATCGTGCCTTTGGCCATGTTGGTGCAGGCGGCTCAATTGGCTTTGCCGACCCCGAGGCGGGCCTCGCCTTCAGCTACACGATGAACCAGATGGGCAGCGGCATCCTTGTGAATGACCGCGCCCAGAGCCTGATTGACGCCGCCTATCGCAGCCTTGGCTATCGCACCAACGCGCCCGGCGTGTGGGTGAAATAGACGGACGTCAGATCAGCCATCATCATTGGCTTCGCCGATGCCGGTCGTCTGCAGTTTGCCAGCCTTGGCAGCTTGTGCCCGGGCAACGCCTTCACTGCGGGCGGGTGGGGCCATGATTTCCGGTGGGTCGGTTTCCTGCAGGTAGATCGTACGGCTCGGAAAGGCGAAGCCAGTGCCGGCCTTGTCGATAATCTCCATCACGGCGACCGCGAACTCTTCCTTGATCTCCAGCCATTCGCCCCAGTTCTTGGTGTGGGTGAAGGCATAGATCAGGAAGTCGATCGAGCTGGAATTGAAGCTGTCGACGCGCACGAACAGGGCGGCCTCTGGCGGCTTTGCGAAGCGTTCATCATTCCACAGCCAGGCTTCGATCTCATCGCGGATGTACTTCAGCTGGTCGACCGTGGTGCGGTATTCAACGCCGACCACCCATTTGATGCGGCGGTGGGTCATGCGGGAGAAATTGGTGACGGCGGCGTCTGACAGCGCGCTGTTGGGCACAAAGACCGGACTCTTGTCGAAGCGGCGCACCAGCGTTGAGCGGAAATTGATCTTCTCGACCGTGCCTTCAACCACGCCATCCACCTGAATCCACTCGCCGGGAATGAAGCGTTTCTCGGAAATGATGAGCAGGCCGGAAATCAGGTTCTTGAACAAATCCTGCGCGCCCAGGCCGACGGCGATGCCGAGCACCCCAAGGCCTGCCAGGAGCGGTGCGATCTGGATGCCCCATTGCTCCGCTACGGCGCCAAGGCCCAGCACGATCAGGATGATCTGCAATGCTTTCACCATCCAGTCGACTGCGGCGGGCGACAGGGCAGACCGGAGGCCGCGGAACAGGAACTCAAACGCATGGACGGCGCGAGACAGGGTCCAGAACACGGCGAGGGTGATGATCGAGCGCAGAATGCGCGTGGCGTAGACTTCTGCTTCGCCGGAAATGTTGGTCACCTGTAGCGCAATGTAGATGCCGATGATGACAGGAACGATTTTCAGCGGGGTCGAGATGGACTTCACCAGAGCGTCGTCGAATCCGGATTTCGTACCGGAGGCAAAGCGCATCACGGTCTTCACCATGATCCGGGCAAACAGGCCACGCACCATCATGGCAATCATGATGATGATCACAGCGATGGTGATTTCGCCATAGGTCAGCCCGTAGGCGCCATCATTCCAGACACTCGCAATGAAAGTCGCAGGCTCAAGGGCCCATTCCGGGGCGTTGTTGGCAAACCAGTCCGGCAGCTGGGTCTCGTCCATATTCGGGCTCCATCTGTTTGGCCGGGGCTGGCCCGGAAGGGGTGGAGTGCCGCTTGCTAATCTGAGTTATGCCATCTGTGAAGGTGCAGGGCTCAAGGCTTGATGTCGCGCCACTCCCCGGAGGCGAGATCGCCAAGCGTCCAGTCACCGATCTGAACACGAATGAGGCGCAGCGTGGGGTGGCCGACCGCAGCGGTCATGCGCCGGACCTGGCGGTTTCGTCCTTCGGTGATTGTCAGTTCGATCCAGCTATCCGGCACCGATTTGCGGTAGCGGATCGGCGGGGTGCGGGGCCAGAGATTGGCGGGGTCTTCCATACGACGCGCTTTTGCCGGCGCGGTGCGTCCATCATTGAGGTCCACACCACTGCGCAGGGCATCCAGCGCTGCGTCATCCGGCACGCCCTCTACCTGGGCCCAATAGGTTTTTGCCATCTTGTGCTTCGGATCGGAGATGCGCGCCTGCAGCTTCCCGTCATCGGTCAGCAACAGCAGGCCTTCGCTGTCTCGGTCGAGGCGGCCGGCAGGATAGACTCGCGGGACTGCCAGATAGTCTGACAATGTCTCGCGGGTGCTGGCCAGCGTGCCTTTGTCGGTGAATTGCGACAGCACATTGAAGGGTTTGTTGAAGGCGATCAGGCGCGTCATCGGTCTTGCTCATCTGGCAACAGGCCTAGGGCTGCGGCGGCAACGGGGGTGCGGATCCAGATCCAGCTACCCGTGCCTTGGCTCTCCCCGCCGGGCTCATCGGTTTCGATCCAGCCCATTGCGCGATAGAAGGCGCGGGCACGTGTATTCGCCGTGTTGCATTTCAGCGATAGCGAGCTGCCATATCTCATCATTGTGGCAACCATCAGAGACCGGCCAATGCCGCGGCGATGATAGTCGGGGTCGACAAAGAAATGGTGCAGGAAGTGTTCGGCGTCCCAGATGCTGGCAAATGCGACCGGACGATTGTCCTCTTCGGCGACCAGTATGCTTTCGCCTTCGGTCTGGCGATTGAATTCGGTCTTATCGATCCGCTCAATGCCGGCCAGCGGGAACACGTCCCGACTGGCGCGGAAAAGAATGGAGGCAAGTGCCTCCCGGTCTGATGAGACAGCGTCCCGGATCAAGAATTGACCACTTCGCGCAGAGTTTTCAGCGTGCGCAGCAGGCCTTCGGCGGATGAGATAGGCAGGCAGCTCGGTCCGTCGCACAGCGCCTTGTCGGGATCGGTGTGGAACTCAAGGAACACGCCGTCGGCACCTGCTGCGATCGCAGACTTGGCGATGATCGCCACGCCATCCCGGCGACCACCCGTCGATGCGCCCCCTGTGCGTGGGTCTGCGCCCGGCAGCTGGACAGCATGGGTCGCGTCGATTGTCACCGGGCAGCCAAGCTTCTGCATTTCCGAAATACCGAGCATGTCCACGACGAGATTGTTGTAACCGAAGCTGGAGCCGCGTTCGCACAGGATTACGCCGACATCTGCGGCTTCACCAATCTTGGAGACGATATTCTTGGTGTCCCACGGCGCGATGAATTGGGCTTTCTTCACCTGGACGATACCGCCGGCGGCAGCAGTGGCCTGAGCAGTCGCTACGACGAGATCGGTCTGACGGCACAGGAAAGCCGGGATTTGCACGATGTCCGCGATTTCGGCCACGGCTTCAGCCTGGCCAGGCTCGTGAAGATCGGTGCAGATTGGCACGCCCAGCTTTGCCTTCACGCTGGCCAGTGTGCGCAACCCGTCCTCAAGGCCGGGCCCACGATAGGATTTGATGGAAGAGCGGTTCGCCTTGTCGAAGCTCGCCTTGAATACATAGGGCAGCTCCAGCTGCTCGCAGATGCGCTTGAGCTCTCCACCGATTTCCAGGGCGAGGCCCTCATCTTCCAATACGTTCAGGCCAGCAATCACCGACAGGGGTTTGCCGGTACCAATGCTCCAGCCAGAGGTCTTGTGGGTCAGCGCGTTCATGGGGTGCTCCGCTAAGAAGTTTAGCGTGAGATAGCGCTGTTTCGGCCAAAACGTAACCCGGCGCAGTCAGGGCATATCAGAATCAAAGAAGCCGCCCTCTGGGGCGGCTTCCGTGAGTCCTCGGGACTCAGCAAGTTCGGCAGCGTTTCAGCATACCTTCAAATATCTCTATGCGCCGACAGGAGGCTGCTCCGGCCGGGCACCACAGGATATAAACTTGTTGATCCCTCTGGTTTTCTCACTCGACATGAATCACCTCCTTTCAAGCGTGCAACAGGCACGAACTTTGTCCAGAACCATCCCGGACGAATCAAAGTTAAGCATGATTTGCGCCATTACAAAGTTAACTTCCGGGCTTTTTTGGAAGACAATTTCGTGACGCACAAAAAACGCCCGGGCAGGGGGCCCGGGCGCTGTGGCTTGCTGATTTCGACAGGGCTGGAAATCCTAGTCGTAGGCCAGCGCGCCAACTACCAGGCCAATAATGGCCCCTGTTGCGACGGAGGCGAGCACAGCGTCGCCACTGCGATGATCGCGCACCCAGTAATGTCCGGGCGGCGGGGCATAGAGCCCATAGGTGTGGTAATCGGTAATATAGACCGTGTGCTGGTGCGGACGGTACCAGCCGCCGACATGGTAACGCGGCGTGTAGCCTTTCCGGTAATACGGGCCATAGGCGCGGCTGTATCGCGAATAAGCATGGCGTGGCGGAGCATAATGGCGGTACGCGCGCGGCGGGGCACGATAGGCGTGGCGCGGTGCAGGCTTGTAGTGATGCCGTTTCGCGTGGTGGCCTTTTTTGTAGTGGTGCTTGTTGCGATGGCCGCGATTGTAATCCCTGCGGTGATGATCATTGCGGTGTCCGCGATCTCCGCCGCGATGGCCCCCATCATGATATCCACCCCCGCGATGATGATCACCGCGGCCGCGATCTGCATAGGCCGCTGGGGCAGCGAGAAGGCCGATCGTCGCTGTGGCGGCCACCAGCGTGGTAAGGGTCTTGAAAAGTTTCATGGCAGGCTACGTCTCCGACTTGTCGCCCTGGAATGAACCTCCGGTCCGGGGCGGCCTGATCCCGCAGTTTTGCGGGCTGATGCAGCGAACCTAGATGTGCGGGGCTGAACTCTCGCTGAACACCATGTTAAGGAAACGCCATGGCCGAGTTCGGAGACATTCGTATCAACGACACGCTGACGCTGCCCGCCTGGGAAGTGTCGGAGGCGTTCGTGCGCGCGTCAGGGCCGGGCGGGCAGAACGTGAACAAGGTCTCGACGGCGGTCCAGCTGACCTGGCATGTCGAAGCATCATCGCTGCCGCCGGAGGTGAAGACGCGGTTTGCCAAGCTCTATGCCAATCGCATCACAAAGGATGGCCGGCTGGTGCTGGAGGCGTCCGAGCATCGCAGCCAGGCCCTGAACCGGGAAGCCGCGCGCAAGCGCCTTGCCGAAATGATCCTGCGTGCCAGCCGAAAGCCGAAGCGCCGTATCAAGACAAAGCCAACCTATGGCAGCGTCAAACGCCGCATCGCCGCCAAGAAACGTCGCGGGGAAATCAAGGCCTTGCGCGGAAATGTTGATCCAACGGACTAGGGCCGGTCAGCAACACCCGCCTACGGGCGCAGGGCCGCTGGATGCCTGTGTGTCCGCGAACACATCCGGGGCGGCGCAGCCCGGAAACAAGCCGAAATGGGTCTCTCCCTGGTCAACCACATCGAAATATGGGGCGAACCGCGTCTCCATTAGCATGGCGAGTGTGTTGCCACAGACGGGGAAGACGCGGCCGGCTTCGATCTCGTGCTCTGCATCAAGACGGAACACGGTTTCCATGCCCTCAATCCCGCCCTTGTAGATGACGGCCTGGCCGTAATCCTCACAGGCTGGCTCCAGACCGTCGAGCTTCATCAGGCGGGCGGTGACGGATGCAAACCGGATCGGCTCCACCCTTGCCTTGAGCACGGGGTCGATGATGCCGAGGCGGCGATGAGACACGACTCGCGGATCTGCAAATCCTGCTGCGCGCGCAATGGACTGGTAGTCGCCCCAGTACAGCGCTCCGGACAGGCATTCGCCATACAGGATGGGGTCATTCACCAAATCCTGCGGGATGCGGCGGTCGGCATACACATCAGAGAAGTAGAGTTCGCCACCCGGCTTGAGCAGGCGATGAGCCTGGCGGAAGACTTCAGGCTTGTCCGTGCAGAGATTGATCACGCAGTTGGAGATGATCAGATCGAAGGAGCCCGGTGCCAGGTCCAGTTCGCCCAGCTTCTCAAGCTCGCCTTTCACGAACCGCGTATTGGGCGCGGCAAAGCCGAACTTTTCCGCGTGCCAGTCTTCATGCGACCGCGCGATGTCCAGCTGTTCATCCGTCATGTCGACGCCGGTGACATGGCCGTCCGGACCGACGAGTTTGGCGAGGGCGAATACATCGCGCCCGGCGCCGCTGCCGAGATCGAGCACTTTCAGACCGTCCAGCGCCGCCGGAATGGCGAGGCCGCACCCGTAGTAGCGAGCGGCCACATCATCATGAACCGCAGCGAGAGCAGCCGATACGTGCGCGGGTGGGCGGGCATCTGTCGTGCAGGCGTCAGTCTTCAGGTCTGAAGACGAGGTCAGCGTTTCGCCGTAATAGGTTTTGACCACATCCTGCATCTGGTTCATGTCACGCTCCGTTTGTCATTTCGCCAGAGAGCCTAGGGCGCTGGATGTATTGTTTCCAGTCACGGATGCGTGTGATGCGCTTAGGCTTTCGGCTTGCCGCGATAGGGGCCTTTTGGCTGGGGCTTTCGAGCGCCGTCAGCCTTGTCGGCGTAAGGGTTCTTGCCCTGACGCACGAACAGGCGGATCGGCACGCCATGCATGTCGAACGCATCGCGCAGATTGTTCACCAGATAGCGCTTGTAGGTTTCCGGCATCTGGTCGCCGCGTGACGCGATCAGAACGAAGGTCGGCGGACGCGCCTTCATCTGCGCCATGTAACGTGGCTTGATCCGTTTGCCCTGCACGCTTGGGGGTGGGTGGCGCTCGATTGTATGGCGCAGCCAGCGGTTCAGGTCGCCGGTCTTCACGCGCGCGGTCCAGTCTTCATAGACCTTCGCCACGGCGGGCATCAGCTTGTCCGTATGCTTCCCGGTCAGGCCGGAGAGAAACACCACCGGAGCCCCGCCGGCGTTTGGCATCAGGCGATTGGCCAGATCGCGGATATGGCGTGCGGCCTCGTCGGGCTTCTTGACCGTGTCCCATTTGGAAATCACCAGCACAACGCCGCGCCCTTCGCGCAGGGCGAGGTCTGCAATCAGCAGGTCCTGTTTCTCCATCGCCTCATGTGCGTCCATGACAAGCGCTATGATGTCGGCATATTTCAGGGACCGGATGGTTTCGCCTGTCGACATGCGCTCCAGCCGTTCCTGCACCTTGTTCTTGCGGCGTAGTCCTGCCGTATCGACGAGGCGAATGCGGCGGCCTTCCCATTCCCAGTCAATGGAGATGGAGTCACGCGTGATCCCGGCTTCAGGGCCGGTCAGCAGGCGGTCAGATTTCAGAAGCTGGTTGATCAGGGTTGATTTGCCTGCATTCGGACGACCGACAATTGCCAGCTTGATCGGCTTGTCGTCCTTCTTGGGCTCTGGTTCGATGTCGACGTCAGCGGCTTCGATGGCGGCGACGAGATCGTCATCAGAGACGCTGAGATCGTCAATGTCGATATGGGCCAGCTTTTCGATGATGTCTTCGGCGGCGCGGGGATCGTAATCCGGCTCGGCTTCCTGCAGGGCCAGCTCGAATGCTTCCTCGCCCAGTGCCTGACGAATTGCCTCGAACAGTTCGGCAAGGCCTTCGCCATGTTCTGCGGACAGGCCGACCGGCTCACCAAGCCCCAGCGACCAGGCATCCATCACGCCGACCGCGCCCTGCTTGCCTTCAGCCTTGTTTGCGGCCAGCACAATCGGAATGTCTGCCTTGCGGAGCAGGGCTGCGAAATTTTCGTCTTCCGGCGTCACGCCGACGCGGGCATCGATCAGGAACAGCGCCAGTTCCGCCTCGGCAATGGCCGCTTCGGTCTGCTGGCGCATGCGGGATTCGAGGCTGTCATCATAGGCGGTTTCATAGCCCGCCGTGTCGATCAGGATCAGCGGCAGGGAGGCAAGATACCCTTCAGCCTGCTTGCGGTCACGCGTAACGCCCGGCTGGTCATCGACCAGCGCGATTTTCTTTCCGACAAGTCGGTTGAACAGGGTCGATTTGCCCACATTGGGGCGTCCGACGATGGCAAGTTTCAATGGCATGGCTCAGCCCGCTTCAATGCCTTCAGGCGAGGCGCGCCAGCCCGGCGCGGCCTGCTACTGAATGGCAACCAGTTTGGCATCGTCGGTCAGCAGGAAGAGTTTCCCCTGAACGGCGATGGGTTCGATATAGACAGTGTCCTTGATGTCGAGAGAGTCGGTCTGCTCCCCCGTCTGCGGATCAAAGGCCAGCAGTTCGCCATCAGACGACACGATCAGCACGCGGCCCGAGGCCAGTAGCGGCCCGGCATAGCTGATCCGCTTTTTCTTCTTCTTCTCGTTCTTGTACTGACGCAGTTCCGTTACCCAGAAGGCTTCGCCCGTGCCAGCGTCAAGCGCAGCCAGACGGGCATTGGTTCCGATGATGAACAGGTATTGCGATGCCAGGGCAGGGGCCTGGGTCGAGCCAATTGGTTTCGCCCAGACGCGATTGCCGCTGCGCCCATCAATCGCCACGGTGATGCCGGACTGGCTGGACGCAAACACAAGGCCACCGGCCAGAACCGGGCGGGAGCCGATGTCGTTGATCTCGGAAATCGGCGTGAAGCGGCCGGCCTGCGAAATGGCGTCGGTCCACAGCCGGCGGCCATTGTTCGCGAGATAGGCGATGATTTCGCCTGAAGAGTAGGGCGCGATCACGAAGTCTTCGATGGCGGCCGGGCTCGGGCTGCCCAGAACGCGGGCGGTTTCCGCGATGGCCTGATCGCTCCAGTCGGTGTCACCGGTTTCGAGATCCAGTGCAAAGACTTCGTTATTGTTGGAGGCCACAAAGATCGAGCCATCCTTGACGGTCGGGGCGCCGGTCATCGGAACACCCAGTTCGCGTTTCCAGATCTCGCTGCCATCTGCTGCGTTGAGGCGCATGATATAGCCAAAGCCGCTTGCAACGATCAGCGTATCGCCATTCACAGCGAGGCCACCGCCGAGCGCAGTCTTGTCGCGCTTGGTCAGGCCCTTGAGTTCCTTTTTCCAGAGCGTCCGGCCGTTGGACATGTCTGTGGCGTAGATCGTCTGGTCAGCGTCCAGCGTGAAGATCGCGGTTTCGCTGGCCACGGGCGGCGTGGTCACGGCGGATTTGTTGCTGGAACCTTTGCCGACGGAGGTGCGCCAGGCGACCTTCATGTCCTGCGCAGCGATGACATGACCGGGCGCCTTGGCAGGCGTGCCGCCCGCTTCAGGCCAGGAGGTCAGTGTCTGCGCTTCCGGCAGGTCGATGGACTGGGTGGCCAGATCCGGAGATGCTTCGATGGCTTCCTCAGCCAGCACCATGGTGACGCGGCCAGCCTTGTCGAGCTGTTCCTTCTCGTCATCCCCGGAATTGCCGAGGAAGGGGATGCTGCTGCAAGCCGACAGCGCAACCAGGGCGGTTGCGGTCGCGGTCAGCTGAAAACGGCGGGAAAGCCTCATTGGCCAGTCTCCTCAATATCGGCGGAATCGGTCTCGGCAGCCGCGCTGCTGTCGTCCGGTGCATCGGTGGTGCCTGCGTCTACCTCGTCTGCGTCCGCAGAGGCGGGGGCAGGCGGAATAGCGGCCAGCGCGATCTCGGCGCGGCGCTTTACGCCTTCGGGGGCGGCTGCGTCGAAGCGCAGGCGATTGAACTCTGTGCGGGCGCGGGCGATGTCGCCAGTCTCGAAAGCCTTTGCGGCGATCAGTTCGCGGGCGAGCGCGCCGAGCGGGCCTTCATCCTCGACCAGACTGCCGAGCGTCGCTTCCAGATCCTGCATGGACTGGGTATCGACCGAGAAATAGGCTGTCTTCAGGATCGACAGGCGCTCATACGGGCTGCCTTCCACGGCGGCGGCAGCAGACAGGGTGCGCGTGGCGCTGGTGGCGTCACCGCCCCCTTCATACTGGGTCTGCGCCAGATATTGCGCGGCCAGCGGGGCGATCTTGCCATTGCCTTCGGCCAGTTCGCGGAAGGCGGCTTCAGCCTCTACATACTGATCGTCTTCCAGCAGGTTCAGCGCGGTTTCGAATGCCAGGGCACGCTCATTGCGGGCCTGTTCGGCTTGCGGGCGCAGAACAAATTCGTTGAGAGCCACAGCCCCCACGAGCAGCGCCGCCGCGCCATAGATGAACGGCCTGTAGCGTTTCCACAGGCCTTCCATCTTGTCCTGACGGATGCTTTCTTCGACTTCGTCAAAAATGTCGCTCAACGGGGCGCTCCGATCGGGTAATCTGATTTCGGGGGGAACCTAGACGTGCCTGCGTCCAGCTGCAACGTGTCAGGGCTGTTTGGCATCAGGTTTTCGCAGGGAATAGGTCTCTGCCTGGCCGGGGAATTCGCGGGACCGGACATCGGCGGCAAACTTGCTGATGGCGGCATCTATGTCGGTGCGCAGGTCACCATAGCGGCGTACGAATTTCGGCGCCCAATCGAACAGGCCCAGCATGTCCTGTGTCACCAGCACCTGGCCATCACAGCTGGCTGAGGCCCCGATGCCGATTGTGGGACAGCTGACCTCGGCGGTGATCTCGTCTGCAAGATCCCGGGCGACGCCCTCGATCACAATGGCGAATGCGCCCGCCCGGTCAGCCGCGCGGGCCTCGTTCAGCACGATATCGCGTTCAGACCCCGTGCGGCCCTTGGCGCGGAAACCGCCATCGACATTGACCGCCTGTGGGCGCAGGCCGACATGGCCCATCACCGGAATGCCGCGCTCGACCAGATGCGCGATCTGGGTGGCTGCATAGGCGCCACTCTCGATCTTCACGGCCTGACAGCCGGTTTCCTTCATGATCCGCGCGGCATTCAGGAAGGCCTGATCCTCGCTGGTCTCATAGCTGCCGAAGGGCATGTCCACGACCACGAAGGCTTGTTGGCTGCCGCGCATGACGGCCTGACCGTGCAGGATCATCATTTCCATCGTGACGCCGACCGTGGAGGGCAGGCCGTGGACCACCATGCCAAGGCTGTCACCGACGAGGATCAGATCGGCATGCGGGTCCATGATCTCGGCCATCGGCGCGTCATAGGCGGTCAGGCAGACGAGCGGCTCCCCGCCCTTGGCGGCGGCGATGTCCTTGACGGTCTTGCGGGAAATTCGGGTTTGTTTCGACATGGCCAGCGACTTAGCCTGCCTCAGACCGGCGAGCAAGCGGCGGACGCCGGGCCTGCCATTGACGGGCGGTCAGCTGCGGCCCTTCGGGAAGTGCTGGGTGGCGGAGGTGATCACGACCCAGTCATGCCGGGTCTCTTCCCAGACAGACCGGACAGGCGCTGGAAAGTGTGGATCTGCAATCGCCCCGACAGCAATGCCAACCGCGTCCGGGTGCTTCTCCGTGGTCCAGTAAACGCTGGAGCCGCAGACCGGGCAGAAATGGGTGGTGAACGCGCCGCCGCTGTCGGCCTGCCGGGTCCAGGCACGGCTATCGCCCGAGAAGGAGAGCAGGGCGCGGGGGTAGTAGGCGCCAACGCCAAAGGGCGAGCCCGAGCGGCGCTGGCAGGCCGTGCAATGACAGGCAACGACAGCCGGCGTCACATCTACGGTCAGGATGACGACCAGCTGGCCGCAGGCGCATTGGGCCTCCATCCGCTAGCCCTTCAGCACGACCGGTACGCCGATCAGCCATTCGTGCAGGTGGAACACGAACACCAGATAGGCCCCGATGCCGATAATGAGCGCGCCGATGTCCCCCAGTGTGGAAGACGGCGCATCTGGGTCAGGGCCGTTGTCCCCACGCTTCTTGACGGCAATGCGGTCAATCACGGCATAGGCGAGGAAGCTGGTGAAGAGGACCACGGAATTCCATTCGCCATTGGCGATCAGATGGCCCAGCGCCCACAGCTTCACAGCAACCAGCATGGGGTGTTTCAGCGCTTTCTTGATCCGCCCGGCGGGCAGGTAGGCCGCGGCCAGGGCGATCATCGCAGGCAGCATCAGCGCCATCGTAACATGCCGGCCCCAGACCGGCGGGAAATAGAGCGAGCCGATCCAGCGAGCCTGGTCATAGCCGATGATGATCAGTACAAAGCCCGCAATCGCCACGAGACTGTAGAGGCCCATATAAGGCGCGTAGCCGAGCCGTTGGCGCAGATCCTTGCCCGGCGCGCGGCTGCGGAAAGCGGAAAACAGATGGACCCCGAAGAACAGGACCAGTCCGGCGACAAGATATGGCATGACAAATTCCTCCCGGTGAGAGGTTTATGCCGAGTCATTCAATTCTGGAAGAAAGCAGTTGGCCTTCAGCTCTCTGGCTCGTCCTTGATCCACACTTCCACTTCGCCCTTCAGCTTCAACGTCAGGGGGCGGCCCTTGCGGTCGACAGCCTTGCCGGCGGCAACACGGATCCAGCCTTCGGAGATGCAGTACTCCTCGACATTGGTTTTCTCGACGCCATTGAAGCGTACGCCGATCTCACGCTGCAGCAGGTCTGCATCGTGATACTTGCTGGCCGGGTCTAGGGCGAGGCGGTCTGGAAGTGTGTCAGTCATGCTTCGCTCTTTGCCAGCGAATCCGGGAAAAGCAAGTGGCCAGACGCAAGTCTGACGCGGTTTTACACTGTGAAGGTAGCGTTAACGACAAGCTGTGGAATTTTCCGTCACCTAAACCGGGCTTTATAGAACAGGGCTTAAGCGTCGATGCTCAATAGAGTGAATCGTCGATGCAAAGAATTTCCGACATAAAGCACTATCGCGCCATGCTGCACAATGCGCGGTCCATGGATGAGGCCGTGATGATGGAGCAGATTCGGGCGACCACCCAAAATCTGCCGGCGCTGTATGTCATGCTGTGTGTTGCGGCGTTTTCACTGGGCCTGTGCTTCCTTGAGGCTGCGCCGCTTTACCTGACACTCGGTATTCCCGCCTTCTTTATTGTTGGGAGTATCCTGCGCATCAGTCACTGGCAGATGTCGCAGGCAGATTTCACCGATCCGGACAAGGCGAAAAGAGATTTCCGGGCCATGGAAATTGGCTCAGTGACCATTTTCATCGTGCTGGGAGGATGGATTTGCCTGCTATTCCCCTATGCGGAAGGGGCTCGCGAGACACAGCTGGCCCTGTTCACGGGGTTGATCGGCCCGGTTGGCATGATGTGTTCCATGCCGCGCCCGCGCATCGTGGCAATCGGCCTGATCGGCACTTTGTTCGTCTTCAGCGCTCTGTTCGTTCTGGCCCATCCGGCGTCGTACAGTTTTATCGTGGTGCCGATGGCGGTGTCCTATCTCGTGTTCTTCAAAGTGTCCTATGCCCACAAGCAGCGGATTGTGGAGTCCGTAAACCTCCACTCCGAACTGGTTTCAGAGAATGAGCGCGCATCGGGCCTTGCCGAATCCAATCGCTTCCTGGCGCTGTCCGACACGTTGACTGGCCTGCCGAACCGCCGCCGGTTCTTTGAACAGATAAATCTCTTTTTCGACCGGTGCCCGGATGGCGAAATGCCGATAGTTGGCCTGGTTGATCTTGATGGTTTCAAGCCGCTGAATGACGTGTTCGGACATTCTGCAGGTGACGCTGTGCTGGTGGAGACGGCCGCGCGCCTGAAGACTGCAGTTGCCCGGTGGGGCGGCGTGGTGGCGCGCCTTGGCGGGGACGAGTTTGCCTATGTCCTGCCGTGGGATATGTGCCGTAAGGATGTGCTGGACTTTTCCGAGGAGCTGGTGAAGCAGGTCGGCCATCCCGTCATCCTGCCGAGCGGTGATACAAGCCGTGTGTCGGCTTCGATCGGACTGTCCTCACGGGGCTTTGAAGTTGCCTCGGCCAAGGATCTTCTGGAGCAGGCGGACTTTGCCCTGTTCCGCGCGAAAGAGCAGGCGGCCGGCGCCGTGGTGGAATTCTCCTCCCGTCACGCTGAAAGCAAGCGCCGCGAAGTGCTTGTCCATCAGGCCTTCAAGAATGCGCGGCTCGACCGCGAAATTCATCTCGTCTTCCAGCCCATCATCGATACGCATGATGGCACGATCAGCCGGTGCGAAGCGCTGGCGCGCTGGGACAGTCCGGAAATCGGCATGGTGCCGCCGGGCGAGTTTGTGCCGATTGCCGAGAAGGCAGGCATGACCCAGGAAATGACGCTGGCCGTGTTCCGCAAGGTGATTGCCCAGCTGAAAGTCTGGCCGGACAATGCCTGCATTGCCGTGAACCTGTCTGCGCAGGATGTGAACAGTCGGCAGTGCACGGATTTGATGGCCTCCATGCTGATTCGTCAGCCCCCAAGCTTGCGCAAGCGGATTTCCATTGAGGTGACCGAGACCTCCCTGTTGACGGACTTTACCGAGGTGCACAAGAATCTCATGAAGTTCCGCGAACTTGGCGTGAAGATCGCGCTTGATGATTTCGGCACGGGATTTTCTTCCCTGCGATACCTGCAGGAGCTGGAATTCGACATCGTCAAGATTGACCGCAGCTTCGTGTCCTCGATCGAGAGCAATGACAAGAGCTTCGGCCTTGTGCGGACCATCAGCCGTCTGTGCCGGTCTCTGTCGATCGCCTGCGTTGCCGAAGGCGTGGAGACGCGCGAGGAGTTGGAGCATGTCCGTGCGGCCGGATGCCATCTGGTGCAGGGCTTTTATTTCTCGACCCCGCTGACGGCTGAAAAGATGCTGCCTTACCTGACGGGCGAGGAAAGCTTTGAGGGCATGGGCACCCTGGTTCCTGTCCCGCGCCGCGACGTGGCCTGAGCCTCGCCTGCAACGGACGTTTCCGATTCTTCTGTCAACTCCCTGCCGGGTGTGATAATTCGGTCTCCATACTGCAATTCTGGCAGTTGGGAGGGGACAGTATGACACTATCGGTTTTCAGCGCAGGATTTGGCCGAACAGGCACAATGTCCTTGAAGCTGGCTCTGGAACAATTGGGATTCGGGCCTTGCCACCACATGATCGAGGTGATCGAGAATGGCGATGCGCAGGTGCCGCTCTGGAATGAGGCGCTGGCCGGGCGCGCGGATTTCGAGGCGATCTATGCCGGCTATGGCGCGGCGGTAGACTGGCCGACCGCCGCCTTCTGGCAGGAGCTCGCCGCCGCGTATCCGGACGCCAAAGTGATCCTTTCCTCGCGCTCAGCCGAGAGCTGGTACAACAGTATTTCCGAAACCATCCTAGCCACGGTCTGGGATGAGGCGTCCTGGCCGCCGCCCGCGGTGGAATGGTTCAGGATGGTCTCCAAAGTGCTGGAGCGCAGCCTGGGCGGTGCCCGCGACCGGGATGGCATCATCGCCGCCTTCGAGGCGCATGAGGCCGCGGTGAAGGCCGCCATTCCGGCCGAGCGCCTTCTGGTGCATTCGGCCAAGGATGGTTGGGCGCCCCTGTGCGCCTTCCTCGATGTGCCGCTCCCGGATGAGCCTTATCCGCGGACCAACACAAAGGAAGAATTCTTCGAACACATGAAGAAGGCCGACGATCTGTAGGGAGACGAGCGTGCCACCCGCACATGCGACGCCTGTGAGGGCGCTTCGGTCGTGGGGCTGGGTTTTCTGGAGGTGGGGATCGCGGTCAGGTGTCCGGCAAGGGCAAGGGGCCCTGCGTGAAGACATGCGGGATGTACGCGATGCGGCGCGGAGAGGGCGCGGCGATTTGCGGGAGGTCCCGGCGTTCGCCGGGATGAGCGGGGTCCGGGCCGGTGAGGGCCTCTTGATAGGCTTTGGAGGGAGTGAAGCTGAACGGATCAGGCGTCAGGTCTTCCGGGGCCTTCTCGATCCAGTTGAGATAGACATTGCCGCGCCGGTCGATCAGCGTGCTGAACAGCACGCCCTTGCCGCGCACCGCACGCACATAGGCGCGGATCATCACGATCTGCAGCCAGATCCAGAACCGGTAGGGTTCCAGATGCGCCGGCAGCGGTGTTGCAAGGGGGCGAAACAGCGAGTCCATGCCGCTTAGCCTGCCACAGCGCGAGGGCCTGTCGGATACGGGACAAAGAAAAACCCCTGACCTGCCGGGCAGATCAGGGGTTTTCAGAGTTCAGGGCCGGGGAGAGGCTGAAATCTGTCCCCGGATTAATTAGTAACTCTTCGGCAGGCCTAGGACGCGTTCGGCGATGAAGTTGAGGATCATTTCGCGGCTGACCGGGGCGATGCGGGCGAGCATGGCTTCGCGCATCATACGCTCGACATGATATTCCTTCGCATAGCCCATGCCGCCATGAGTCAGCACGGCGGTCTCGCAGGCGCGGAAGCCGGCCTCGGTGCCGAGATATTTCGCGGCGTTCGCTTCGGCCCCGCAATCCTGTCCGGCATCATAGAGACCGGCGGCCTTGTAGGCGAGCATTTCGGCGGCCGACAGTTCGGCCCATGCCTTGGCCAGTGGATGCTGGATGCCCTGGTTCTGCCCAATCGGACGGCCAAAGACGACGCGCTCTTTCGCATAGGTCGCCGCGCGTTCCAGCGCCGCAAAGCCGAGGCCGATGGATTCCACGGCGAACAGGACGCGCTCAGGGTTCAGGCCCTGAAGCAGGTATTTGAAGCCTTCGCCTTCCTCGCCGATGAGGTGGTCTTTCGGCACTTCCAGACCGTCAATGTAGAGCATGTTGCACTCCACCGCCTTGCGGCCCATTTTCGGGATCGGCTGGCGCTCGATCTTGTTCGGGTCGAGGTCTGTGTAGAACAGGGAGAGGCCGAGATACGGCTTGGCGCACTGGTCCTTGGGCGTGGTGCGCGCGATGATGAGGATCTTGTCGGCGCGCTGGGCCCCGGTCGTCCAGATCTTGCGGCCATTGATTGTGTAGCCGGTGTTCGTGCGCTCGGCCTTGGTCTCCAGGCTGGACGTGTCGAGGCCGGAATTCGGCTCGGTCACGGCAAAGCACATCTTCTCCTCGCCGGAGATGATCTTGGGCAGGTTTTCGCGCTTCTGTTCCGGATTGCCGAACCGCTCCAGCGGCTTCGGCCCGAAAATGTTGAGGTGGATGGCCGAGGCGCCGGAATAGCCCGCGCCGGTGCGCGTGACGGTTTGCATCATCAGCGCCGCTTCGGTCAGGCCGAGGCCTGCGCCGCCATATTCTTCGGGAAAGGCAATGCCCAGCCAGCCACCCGCGGCCATGGCGTCGCAGAATTCCTCCGGCCAGTTGCCGGTCTCGTCGGTCTTCGCCCAATACTCGTCCCCAAAGGGTTCGAGCGTTTTTTCGACGGCGGCCTTGATGGCGGTCTGGTCTTCACTCATCGGCGCGATCTGGTGCATGTGACGGTATCCTCCTGTCGCCCAGACTTAAGCCGGGCAGGCAGGCCCGTCCAGCGATGGCCCTGCGTCAGTCGAGCGCAATGTGGTCAGTCGTTCGGCTCCAGCCATCCGGTATAGGTCGCAACATGGCCACCAAGCGGCAGGTCGATGCGCACGTCGAAGCAGGCGCGGCCTTGCGCATCTACGGTTTCCCGGGTCGTGCTGCGCGGGCGGAGGAATGGGGGTAAGGGGGCACCCAGAAGGCGGGCTGAGACGACTGGGTATGCCAGATGCGTGTCATTGACGCCGAGCGCTATCGTGAAGCTGAGCAGGCCAAAGCGCTCGCGCATGCGGCCGCTGCCGGGTGGGGATGCGGCAGACAGTTGGGATCGGAAAGTGTGCGTTCCAAAGGTTCGTTGCCAGGTTTCCGCCTCGCCGTTGCGGGTCATGCTGACCGTGACGGGGACATCATTGCCGGCCGGAGGAAAGCCGGCAATGGCCCCTGCAAGGCGCGACAGCAGGCTGGTGCCCCGAACAATACTTGCGCGGCCTGTCCAGCGCCGGGCGTGACTGACCGCGTGGAGCTGTTGGATCGGGGGTGGGAGGCGCTTGAATTGGTCGCCGAGAATTGTCGTAAAGAGGAAGGGAGCAGGGCGCTCCGTCTGTCCCGTCGTTACGCGCAGTCGACCCAGGGCATGTTCGGCTTCGTCCAGGGTGAACTCATTGAGGCAGGGGCGCGCACCCGGCGCGATTTCTCCGCTGGCGATCTTGCGGCAGAGGATTTCAGCAGGGATGGCCGGAATGGCAGGGCCGTCGCCACCCTCCACGATCAGTGTCCAGTCACGCGCGATGGGTTCTCGCCTCGCTTTTAGGCCCGTAACCGAGACGCGCATGCCTCCGGTCGACGACCCGAACGGTTCCAGCCGGTCGGCCACCCATTTCAGCGGCCGGGCGAGCGGCGCCAGGCTGGGCAGCCATTTCCAGCGTACCGGCTGTGAGAGAAGGCTGAGCCCGCCATGCATCAGTTTCAGGTCGAGACCGGCGCGAAAGCTGACGGATCGCGCATTGAAATGAGCGGGGAAAAGCTGAAGGTCTGGCGCGCCAATCAGGCTGGCCCATCGGCGGCGGAGCGTTGGCGCGCCGGGAAGGGAAAGAGTCAGGGTCGTGATGTCTCCCCATCCGGTAACCTCTTTCCATTGCCCGGCCTGCCAGATACGCATTGGGCGCCCGGCCTGTCCGGCGATCGCCCGGATGACCGACAAACCGCGGGGGGCGCGATTGCCGGGTAGGATGACGCTTTCAATATGGTCAATCTGCTCCATCCCCGAATTCAACCGCGTGACCGCGGCGGACGACAGGGCCGGTACGCTGGATACGCCCGACAGGACAGTAAGGGCTTTCTCGCGTGCCTGATCGTTCAAGATCGAGATATTGGCTGTGAAGTCTCCGTCGTCGGACAAGTCGAGGTAATGGGCACCAGCCGCCAACGCGGCCCGTGCGATTGGGTAGCGATCATCGCAGCGACGCTGAAACGGACCTGAGGCGTCTACGACGATGAAAGGGGCCTCGGCGGCAAGCCGGTCAGCGAAATCGTTCGTGTGCGTGTCCAGCTGAGCGGGGCGGCAGGGGGTGCCCGTGCAAAAAGCGCTAGCCTTCGAAAAGCTCCGACCTGCGACGATCACCTCAAACCGCGGGTCGGCAGAGAGCGCCTTTGCCAGTTTTCCTCCGAATACGCCATATCCACCCAGGATGAGAACACACTTACTCAATTAGCCGGGCCTTCAGTTCGGGCGAAGGCATAGGGCATGTGCGCCTTCCCAGCTTGTACCGGTTGCGGGCGATCAGCAGATAGAGCGACTTGCTGAATCCGTCGGGCAAGAAATTCAAAATGCGGGCGGCGCGCCACGGCCAGCCGAGTGTGCTCATAGCGGCTGTGAAGGCGCGCATGTGAGTGTATGCGCTGCCACCGATTATCACGATGTTTGTTTCCATCTCCTCCGGACAGAGATCGTATTTGCGATAGAGGTTCTGCCCGGTCTGAGAGTGCGCTGTAACAAATCGGAAACGTCCGAGCTTGTCATTCCGCGTCATGAAATGTGCGAAGCCCGAACAGAAAACACAATATCCGTCGAAGACGATGAGATCTTGTGGCGCAACATCGGTCATTCGGGCTCTCTCCGTGAGGAACGCCATCAATCTAATGTTGATTTTAGCAATTGGCCAAGCCTGTCGGGAGCGTGCGTCGCTTTGTCTGCAATTAGGGTCTTTCTAGCAGTCGAGCGCAATGTGGTCCGTGATGCCGATGGCCTGGAGGAAGGCGGGGTCGTGGCTGATGACGAGGAGGGCGCCGGTATAGGCGTTGAGGGTGGCTTCGAGGGTTTCGATCGTGGCCATGTCGAGATGGTTGGTCGGCTCGTCCAGCAGGAGGAGTTCGGGCGGCTCGGGCGCGGCGAAGATGGCGGCGAGGCCAGCGCGCAGGCGTTCGCCGCCGCTGAGCGTGCTCACGGATTGGTGCGCCGCCTCGTTGCGGAAGGCAAAGCGGGCGAGGGCGGCATGGGCCGCGTTGCGGCTGAGATGCGGCTGCACGGTGTGGAGCGCGTCGAGGATGGAGCCTTCCCGCGGCAGAAGGCTGACATGCTGGTCCAGCCGGGCGATGCGCGGCGTCAGCGTCTCGACCGTGCCGGAGACGGGGGGGATTTCGCCGAGGATCATCCGCATCAGCGTGGACTTGCCCGAGCCATTGGGGCCGGAGATGGCGACGCGCCGGGGGCCGCGCAGCTCAAACGAGAGCGGGTCGAACAGGTGGCGATCCCCGAAGGCGGCGACCGCGTCTTTTACGCGGAGAATGTCTTTCGAATGGGGCAGGTCTATGTGTGGCACATCCATCGAGATGGGCGCGGTGATCTCGACTTTTGCGCGGGCGGCCTCGAAGGCGTCTGCGGCGTCGCCAATCAGGCGTCCGGCGAGGTGGTCGCCGCGGGCAGATGTGTGTTCGGCGCGTTCGGCTCGGGCATTCAGCACGAGCTTTGGCTGGGATCCGCGCGCGCGGGTCGCCCGGCCCAGCTTTTCCCGCCGGTCCTGTTTCTCGCGGGCGCGCTGGGCGTCTGTCTCGGCACGCTTGAGGGCACCGGCGGAGCGGGTAAGGTCGGCTTCGGCCTGGGCGCGGGCCGCGTTGCGCGCTTCGCGAAAGGCGCTCCAGCCGCCGCCGAACAGTGTGACACCGATGGGGGTCAATTCCACGATCCGGTCGACCTGCTCCAGCAGGTCCCGGTCATGACTGGCGATGAGTGCGCCGCCGCGCCACTGGGCGAGCAGGTCGGCGATGGCACACCGCCCGTCCGCATCGAGATTGTTTGTGGGTTCGTCCAGCAGCAGGATGTCCGGCTGCTCCAGAAGAAGGCGGGCGATCATCACGCGTGTGCGCTCGCCGCCGCTGAGTTGTGGCATGGGGGTATCAAGCGGCATGTCGCGCAGGCCGGTGGAGGCGAGGGTCTCTTCCAGCCGGGCTTCCAGCGTCCAGTCGGCCAGCTCAGCATCTTCCAGTGTGCCATCGCCCGCCGCCAGACGCGCGAGCCGGGCAAGGCCTTCTGCCACGCCGAGGGTTTCGCTGAGGGTCTGCGACTCATCGGCAATCTGGGCAAGGCGGCCCAGCCGGGCGTGTACGGACAGTGTGCCGCGCGCGGGCGTGACCTCACCGGCAATCGCGCGCAGCAGTGTGGACTTGCCACAGCCATTGCGCCCGACAAGGCCAATGCGTTCGCGGCCAAGCGACAGGTTCAGCCCGTCAAAGAGCGGCGTGCCGTCAGGCGTGGTGAGGGAAAGGGAATCGAGCGTGAGAAGAGAAGACATGGGCAGGCCGGATCATCATGGAAAGGGAGAGCGAAGCGGTGGGCTTTGCGTAATCCATGTCTTTGGCCTCCAATATTGTCTCGGGATGGTGTCTCTGCGGATCGAGGCGTCTACATACGCATTCCGCGGCCCAGTTCAAGGGAAGCCGCTCTAGTTGAGCTTAACCATCGATGTCGTCGGCTTGGTTGGATGCAAGTTGGTGGTGATTCAAGCTTTGCCGAGACAGCGAAGCCGTTTGGGCAACATGAAGTCCTTTTACGTCAGTTTCTAATTTGACAAAACGTTCAAGTATCTGTCCATGCATCTCGGCAGTTTGCATCATGCTTGCGTTCTTAGCCTTCTCCAAAGTAAGTTCTGAACTGTTTTCGAGCTTTGAAATTCTATCGTTCAAATCCCGAATCAAGTTGTCCATTCGATCAAGGGTTCCCTCTAAGCGGGCAACATTCGAGGTCAACGTCATAACTTCTCTAAAAAGATCAACAGCTCCCATAACTACTTGCTTTCTATTTTTTGGATAGTTTTTTCAAGTCTATTGATTGTACTATTTAGCTTCAAAGAAATTTGCTGAACTTGTGTGGCGATGACTGCCTCAGCCTCCTTGTCACTCATTTCAAATTGTCCGTCTTGAGGAAGCATCAAGGATGCTATGCCGAGTGCTTCAGAATTAGCTGCAGCCTGCTTGTCATCGAAACGGGTAGAGTAGGTTGACTGATGTGAAGTAAGCCTCGACAAAAGAGTTTTTGCTCGTTCTCGTAATGAGTCTAATGAACCTATTTCTCTTTCCGTGAATCCGACATGTTCGTCTGCGGTCATATATACGAAGTGCTGCATAAGGCCGCCAAAAGTTGGCTCTTCAATAGAGGTCGGTGTCACGTTCCCATCAGGGCCATCGGAAAATTCGACATGTACAACTTTAACGTCATTTAAGTCAGCGTTGTGAAACCTCCAAACTGGGAATGCTCTAGTCGGATCTAAGTCAGAACTAATATCGCTGATTAAAAACCAATTATCACCGGCGGGTAATGGTCGTATTTGTTCTTCGCTGGAGGGCGGTTTACTATCTTTAGCCATTTAAGTTGTCAGCTGTGATCGTTGTCAGCCTCGACTATAAGCAACTTTTCGTTTAAATTGCAACCGGTTCGGCGTGAATGCCTCGGCGAGGGGATTTGCGGTCTCCTCCAGCATCAGGTCGGCGATGATGCGGGCGGTGATCGGAGTCAGCAGGATGCCATTGCGATAGTGGCCTGCGGCAACAAACATGTTCGGCTGGCGCGTGCGACCGAGGAAGGGCGCGAGGTCTGGCGTACCGGGGCGAACGCCGGACCAGGTCGAGGCGATCCGCGCATCGGCCAGCGAGGGCACGATGGTCGCCGCGCGCGACAGGAGCGCGGCAATATCATCCGTGTTCGGCATGCCCGTCGTGCGGCCCGGCTCCATCGTGGCGCCAATGACCAGTTCCCGGCCACGCGGCACCATATAGATCGGCCCGGCGCGCAGCGTCGTGTCAGGATGGTCGGCGCGTCGCTCTACAGACAGCATCTGGCCACCGAACGTATCGATCTCGTCCAGCGTGGTTTCCCAATTCACGAGGCTGAATTGTTTGCCCTGTTCGCTCACCTTCAGCGCGGCGCTCTGCCAGCCGGCGGTGACGAGCAACAGATCATGGCCGTCGATCGCCAGTGTGCTGCCGGAGGCATGGAGCGGCGCGGCGGTGGCTTCGAGTGTGATGGCGGGATGGCGTTCGCAGACCGAGATCAGCGCAGACACGACAGCGCGATTGTTCACATGGCCATCGGTCTGGAGTCGCAGGGCGCCGCACAAATCCGGGGAGAGGGCGGGCTCTATGGCGCGGGCGGCGGCGATGTCCAACTGGTCGCCGGGCAGGGCGCGGGCCTGAAGCGTTTCCAGAATGCCGTCCAGATGTTTGGCCGTGGCCTCATCTGCGGCGACAGCGAGCGAGGGGCCGGGCGCATAGCCGACGGACTGGCCGCTCTCGCGTTCCAGCTGCTCGGCGAAATCCGGCCAGAGACCTGCGCTTTCAAGGCAAAGATCGAACAGGCGCGGATGAACGCCCTCTTCGCTGGCCGCTTCGAAGGCCGGGGCGATCATGCCGGCGGCGGCCCAGCTGGCGCCGCGTCCGGGCGGGTTCGGATCATACAGGGTGACGGATGCGCCGCGCCGGGCAAGTTCCAGCGCGCAGCTCAGCCCGATGATGCCTGCGCCTGCAATGGCAATGCGGGGATGTGAGGAATTGGCAGCGGCGCAGGTCATGCGCGCTATCTAGGCGATAGAATTGCAGAAATGAATGCTCAGGCCGCGTTGGCCTGCATTTTCTGGACTTCCCAGTAGGATTTGAAGGCGTCTGCCCATTTGCGGCTCTGGAAGACGACTTCCTTGCACATCTGTCCGCTGGGGCGGAATGCCGTGCGCACCATCATCTGAGGCGCTTCGTCCAGATCGTGAGAAAGTTGTTCGGTAATGAAGGAGTCCAGCACGATAGACAAAAGGGCGTCTTCTTCAGGCGATCCCAAGTCCAGATCCAAGACAATGTCGTTCATTTTTTCCCCAACCATCAGGCTTTATATCCACAAAAGTGGAGTTTGTTTGTATCAAACCCTTCTACCTCAAATATTGCGGCGCAGCATAGCCGTTTTGAGACTCTTTCGGATTTTCCGTTCAGATGTGCAAAATTCGGGCAAAAAGGTCGCGCATCTCTTTGTTGCGATCCATTCTCAAGTGTGTTTCAACGGACCATCAATGCTCGAGAAGGAAAGTAGGTTCCATGAAATGGTATACACCTCTGGCTGCTGCCGTCGCGTTTGTTGCTGCGTGTGGCGGGCCGACTGAAGAACCGTCCGAACCTGCAGCGGTTGCGCCAGAGGCCACTGCGCCGGCAGAGCCTGCGGGCGTGCTGAATGTATATTCGGCGCGGCACTATGATTCCGACAAGGAGATGTACCGGAAATTCGAGGAGGAGACCGGCATTCGCGTCCGATTCCGCGAATCCGGTACGGCCGAATTGCTTGAGGCGATGAAGAATGAGGGGGACAACAGTCCCGCGGACGTCATTCTTTCGTCCGATGCTGGCACACTCTACCGGTTCATGGACGCAGGCCTGATGCAGCCGGTGGATTCGGATGTGCTGTCCGAGCGCATTCCAGAGCATTTCCGTGATCCGGAGGGGCACTGGTTCGGCCTCGCCAAGCGCTTGCGCGTGATCGTTTACGATCCGGACCGTGTTCAGCCCGACCAAGTAGACGAATATGCCGACCTTGCGAGTGCGGCCTTTGAAGGCGAGGTCTGCATGCGTTCCAGCACGAACATTTACAATCTCTCCCTGATGGGCGAGCTGGTAGACCGGCTGGGCGAGGAAACAGCGGCGGCCTGGGCGCGCAGCGTTGTGGCGAATTTCGCCCGCCAGCCGCAAGGCGGTGACACAACCCAGATCGAGGCAATTGCTGCAGGTCAGTGTTCCGTCGCGCTCGTCAATCACTATTATTGGGTGCGTATGACCCAAGGCTCCGACACCCAGCGCAACACGGTAGAAAAGACCATGTTGTCCTTCCCGCAGCAGGATAGCTGGGGCACGCACGTGAACGTGACGGGCGCAGGCGTTGCCGCCAATGCGCCGCATAAGGAAGCGGCGATCCAGTTCATCGAATGGCTGTCCGGGGAAGAGGGGCAGTTCCTGCTGACCACAGAGACCAAGGAGATCCCGCTGGTCGAGGGCGCAGAGATGCCGGTCGGTCTTGAGCGCTTGCCGTCAGACTTCAAGGAAAGTGTCTTCCCGCTCAATACGCTGGGGGAAAATCAGGCACGGGCACAAGCCATTTATGACCGGGCTGGCTGGAACTGATTTCATTTGACCAGTTTGAGCGACATTCGAAGCTTTCGGTTCAGAAGCGTTGACGGGCCCGCCTTGATGGCGGGCCTGATCATTGCGGTGCCGGTCTTCGTGACGCTGATTGCCGGACTGGTGAATGGTGGCGGCGATGCGTGGAGCCATATCCGCGACACGCTGTTGGTCGGCTATACCGGCGGCACGCTCGGCATGCTGGCCCTGACGGGGATCATGATCCTGATCACGGCTGTTCCGGCGGCCTGGCTGGTGACCATGTACCAGTTTCCGGGGCGCGGCGTGTTCGAATGGCTGCTCATCCTTCCCCTGGCTGCGCCGGGTTATGTGCTGGCCTATGCCTATGCAGATCTTATGGGCCTGATGGGGCCGTTTCAGGTCGCCATCCGGGATGTGACGGGCTTGTCGGCGCGGGACTATTGGTTTCCGGATATGCGCAACCTGCCGGGGCTTGCCTTCGTGCTGACCTGTGCCTTGTATCCTTATGTCTATCTCACGGCGCGGGCCGCCTTTGTCTCGCAATCGGTCTGCGCACTCGAAGCTGCACGCAGCCTCGGCGCCAGCAGCTTCCGGCGTTTCTGGCAGGTTGCCCTGCCAGCCGCGCGCCCGGCCATTGCCGCCGGTCTCGCGCTCGCCCTGATGGAGGCCGCGGCGGATTATGGCGCGGCGGAGTATCTGGGCGTGCCGACGCTGACCTTCGGCATCGTGCGGGCCTGGCAGAGCTTCGGCGAACCGGCCGCGGCGGCGCGACTGGCGCTGGTGCTTGTGGCCATCGTGATCGGGCTCATCCTTGCCGAACGCTACACACGCGGCCGGGCGGGCAGCCAGCAGAGCTCAACGCGCTGGCGCACAGTGTCCCGCGCGCGGTTGCCGCTCGGCGCGGGTCTGGCGGCAAGCGCCTTGTGCGGCCTGATCTTCCTTGTCGCTTTTGTTCTGCCTGTGTCGCGACTTGTCTGGCTGGTGATGGAATCCCGCGACAGCATCGCGCCCATCGGCCGGGCCTTGTTCAACACGCTGATCCTGGCGGGCTCCGGTGCAGCGCTGGCCTTCGTGCTGGCGCTGGTGATCGCACTGACCGTTCGCCAGAGCGGCCTGGTCGCAGGGTTTGCCCGGCTGATGGCGTCAACGGGCTATGCCATTCCGGGTGCGGTTCTGGCACTCGGCGCGCTGATCGTGATGGGGCAATTGGGCCTGACGCTGACCGGGGCAGGGGCGATTTTTGCGCTGGCCTGGGTCTATGCCAGCAGGTTCACTACTTCTGGCGCCGAACCGATGGTGGCTGCGCTGGGCCGGGCACCCGCCTCAATGGGCTATGCCGCGGAAAGCCTCGGCGCATCGCCGCTGCGCCGGGCGGTTTCCGTTGACCTGCCGGTCGCGCTATCAGGCGCCATGGCTGGTGCGCTGATCCTGTTTGTTGAGTCCCTGAAAGAGCTGCCCGCGACCTTGATGTTGCGGCCGTTCAATTGGGACACCCTGTCCGTGCGGGCGAACGCCTATGCCACGGATGAGCGGCTGGCGGCGGCGGCGCTGCCCTCGCTGCTGATCACACTGGCGGGCCTGTTGCCCGTGATCCTGTTGTCTTGGCGGCTGAGCCGTTCGCGTCCGGGGGATGCGGAATGAGCGTTCACCTGACGGCCCGCAACGTTTCCCGCCGCTATGGCGTGTCCACGGTTGTAAACGGGGTGAGCCTCGATCTGGAGCCGGGAAAGATCACGGCATTGCTCGGCGGATCGGGCGCGGGCAAGTCCACGCTATTGCGCCTGTTTGCCGGTCTCGAGCCTCTGGACGAGGGCGAGATCCGACTTGGGGACCAGATGTTGTCTGCGCCCGGAAAGACGGTGCCAGCAGAGAAGCGCCGCATCGGGCTGATCTTTCAGGATTTCGCTCTGTTCCCGCATCTGACGGCGGCGCAGAATGTGGCCTTTGGTCTGAAATCCCGTGGCAAGGCGGCGGCCAGAACGATCGCAGCGGAGTGGCTGGCGCGTCTGGGTCTGACGGGCCGGGCCGATGCCTATCCGCATGAATTGTCCGGCGGGGAGCAGCAGCGCGTCGCCATTGCCCGCGCGCTGGCACCTGAGCCTGCAGCGATCCTGATGGACGAGCCGTTCTCCGGCCTCGACCCGGCCCTGCGGGGCAGCGTACGCGACACGGCGCTGGCAGCCATTCGGGAAGCTGGCATTCCGGCCCTTCTGGTGACGCATGACCCGACCGAGGCGCTGGAAAGCTCCGATGCGATTGCCATTCTGCAAGGCGGGCGCCTGTTGCAGCAGGGGTTGGCGCGTGATGTTTACCTGAAACCGGACAGCGCCGCGATTGCGGCTGCGCTGGGGCCGGTCAGTCGCATCTCCGGGCCGGATATGCCTGCGGGCCTGACGGGGCAGGCCGTGCCCGCCGGATCGGAACTGGTCGTAAGGCCCGAGGGCGTCGTTCAGGACGAAACCTCGCCTGTGCGGGCGACGGTGGTGACCAGCCAGCTGACCGGGCCGCTCTGCCGATTGCTGCTGGATTGTGCGGGACAGGAGCTGGTCGCGCTGGTGCCGCGGATGACAGCGCCGAAGGCTGGTGCAGAGATCGGCATCCGGCTGGACCCCGCATTGACATTCATCTTCCAGTCAGCAGATTCCTGACATTTCCGTTAGAGTGCGAGGAATCCCTCGCCATCCGGATATGCGTCCCATAAAATCAGGGATGTAGATGTAATCAACAGGAGGCGCTCTGAATGGCGCGGAATATCCTGAAACTGGCCGCAACGGCTGCCCTGGCCGCCTTGATGGCTGCGAGTGCAACGGCGCAAAGCCTGATCCGCGATGCGGAGATCGAGGAAACCTTGCGGGACTGGACCGATCCGATCCTGGAGGTTGCGGGCCTGCAGCCGAATGATGTTGGCCTTTACCTGATCAATGACCCGTCGCTGAACGCCTTTGTGGCGAATGGCCAGAACATTCATATCCACACCGGCCTGATCATCGCGGCGGATTCCTCGCTGCAGATCAAGGGCGTGATCGGTCATGAGACGTGTCACATCGCCTGTGGCCACTCGGTCAGCCGGTCGCGCGCTGCTGGCGTGGCGATGCGTCCGGCACTGCTTTCCATCGGCCTCGGTATTCTGGCAATGGCCGCCGGAGAGGGCGGTGCAGGTGCAGCGCTGATCGGATCGTCGCAGCAATTCGCGGCGCTGAACTTCTTCACGCATACGCGTTCTGAAGAGGCGATGGCGGATGCCGCCGCAGTGGAATACCTGACCCAGCTGGGCCAGTCGCCGCGCGGCATCGTCGAATTCTTCGAGAATTTCCGTTATCAGGAAGTGCTGTCCAGCGCGCGTCGCTATCCATATTTTAGGGCGCACCCGTTGGCCTCTGACCGTATCCGCAATGTGCGGATGCTGGCCGAGGAAACCGGCTTGATGGATTTGCCGCCGACGGATGTTGAGCAGCGCCAGTATGAGATGATGCGCGCCAAGCTGATCGGCTTTCTGGACACGCCGAACAAGGTGGCGCGGGAGTATCCCGCCAGCGACCAGAGCCAGCCTGCGCGCTATGCCCGTGCCATCGCGGCAATGCAGGCGTCTGACATCAATCGCGCGCTGGAACAGGTCGAAACACTGGTCGAGGAAGACCCCGAGAACCCTTATTACTGGGAGCTGAAAGGCCAGATACTGTTCGAGAGTGGCCGGGCTGCAGAATCTGTTGCGCCTCATGCCCGCTCGCTGGAGCTGAAGCCGGGCCAGCCGCTGCTGCTCATCAATCTGGCGCGCTCCCTGAACGCACGGGATGAGCCGGGCGATGTGGACACTGCGGAAAAGGCGTTGCGCGATGCACTGCTGGCAGAGCCGAACAATGCGTTCGCCTGGGCTCAATTGGCCATCACCTACGAAAAGCAGGGGCGCCGCGCCGATGCGCAGCTGGCAACGGCGGAGTCTGCCTATGCGGTAGGAGACATTGTACGTGCCAACCGGTTTGCGCACTTCGCCGTGCAAAGCCTGGAGCCGGGCACGCCGGACTATCGCCGCGCAGACGACATCCTGCTGGTGACAGACGCCAACAATCCCGACAATCGCGACATGTATCGCCGCGGGCCGCGCCTTTCATTCTCGGCCCAATAGCCAGCGATCAACTTTGCGTCAGGCCGGATGGACGCGACGCGCCGACGCCGTATATGTGACGGCAAATCCCTCTGACCTGTGAACAGGAAGCATTCCGCATGAATTTCAAACTGACCTCAATGATGGCCGCTGGCTCCGCCCTTGCGTTGACTGCCTGCGCCGACAATTCCGCCCCCGCCGCGGCGGACCGCGAAGCGATGGAACAGGTCGTACGCGAGTACATTCTGGATAATCCGGAGATCATCGAGGAAGCGCTGATCAAGCTGGCAGCCAAACAGAAAGCGGCTGCCTCAGCGGAGGCGCAACAGGCCATCGCGAGCAATTTCGATGCGATCTACAACAATCCGGGCGACTATTCGATCGGCCCGGCAGATGCTGAGATCACCGTGGTCGAGTTCTTCGATTATCGCTGCGGCTGGTGCAAACGCTCCACCGACTGGATCCAGGCCTTGCCGAAAGAGTATGATGGCAATGTGCGCGTTGTGTTCAAGGAATTGCCGATCTTTGGCGGCATCAGCGAGACAGCTTCCCTCGCCGCGCTGGCCGCAGGCAAGCAGGACAAGTACCTTGAGTTCCATCTCGCGCTGATGGACATCAAGAACAATAACGACCTGACCGAAGCCAAGCTCGACGAGGTTGCAGAAGACGTCGGAATGAACGTCCAGAAGATGCGGGCGGACATGAAGTCGATGGATATTCAGCGCAAGCTGGCTGATTCCAAACAGCTGGCCCGGACGCTGGGCGTGGAAGCGACGCCAAGCTTCTTCATCGGCAATGAGTTCATTGAAGGCGCCAATCGTGACCGCGTGAACGAACTGATCAAGGAAGGCCTGAAAGGCTAGGCCGGATCAGGAGGGCAGCGACGTTTCGTACGGGCTGTCCAGGGAAAACATGGGGATGGTGGCGATCAGCACGCGGCCATCCTCGCCTTCCAGATCATAGGTGCCCCCCATGATGCCGGAGGGCGCAGCCAGCGGCGCGCCGGACGTATAGCTGAAACGTTCACCGGGGCCGAGCGTCGGCGTCTGGCCGATCACGCCGTCTCCATCCACTTCCTGCCGACGCCCCTCGGCATCGACAATGCGCCAATGCCGCCGGACGATGGTCCAGGTCTGTTCGCTCTCATTCTCCACATCGACCGTATAGGACCACATGAAGCGCGCGCGGGCGGGCTCTGACTCGTCGTGCATGAATTTCGGGCGAACGCGAATGCGCACGCCATCCGTTACATGCTCATACTGTGGAGGAGGAACCCGTCTGCCCATTTAGGTAAAATTCAATCCAATTCGTTCACACACTGTTAAGGGCGCGCGTCAAATCCATTACAAGATCGTCAGAATCTTCCAATCCCACGGACATGCGGATCCAGCTGCGATCTAGGCCCATTGAAGCCTGCTCGTCATCGCTCAGCGCGCGGTGTGTGGTGGAGGAGGGGTGGCAGGCCAGCGTCTTGGTGTCGCCGAGATTGTTGCAGATATCGACCAGCTCCAGCGCGTTCAGGAATTTGAATGCTTCGGCCTGACTGCCTTTCAGCGAGAAGGCGATCATCGTTCCGCCTGCGCTCATCTGGCGCTTGTGGATTTCGTAGTGCGGATGATCCTCGCGGTGTGGATAGCGCACAGCGGCAATGGCCGGATGGTCGGCGATCACATCGGCGAGGCGCGCCGCATTGCGGGTCTGCTGGTCCACGCGCAGCTTCAGCGTTTCGAGCCCCTTCAGCACGACCCAGGCGTTGAACGGCGAGGCCGCCGGGCCGAGATGGCGCAGCCACGGATCATAGATTTCTTCCATCCGCGCAGAATCACACAGGATGGCTCCGCCCATGACGCGGCCCTGTCCGTCCATATGCTTGGTGGTTGAGTAGACGACGACATCCGCGCCGAGCTCCAGCGGTTTCTGGAGGATTGGCGTGGCGAATACGTTGTCGACGACCAGCGTCGCGCCGGCCGCCTTGCAGAGTTTCGCCACGGCTTCGATGTCGACCCCATCCAGCAGGGGATTGGCCGGGCTTTCGATCAGTACGAGCTGGCAGCCCTTGGCGATCTCGCGTTCCCAGGCCTCAAGGTCTGCGCCATCGACGAACACCGTCTCAATGCCAAATTTCGGCATCTGGTTGGCGATGATCCAGCGGCACGAACCGAACAGGGCGGTGGCGGCCACAACGCGGTCACCTGCCTTCAGCGGGGCGAGGATGGCCGTGGAAATCGCCCCCATGCCGGACGCAGCGACGCGGCAAGTCTCGGCCCCTTCGATCAGGGCGAGGCGCTGCTGCAGCATTTCACACGTCGGGCTGCCATAGCGGGAGTAGACGAATCCGTCCTCTTCGCCCGCCATGCGGCGCATGGCCTGTTCGGCGCTGTCATAGGAATACCCGGAGGTCAGGTAGAGGGCTTCGGAGATCTCGCCATGCTCGGACCGCATGAGGCCGCCGCGCACAGCTTGTGTGGCGGGCTTCCAGCCCTTCTTTGCGTTCTCGCCCGGTGCGTCTGCCATGTCAGGTTGGTCCCTTGTGTTTCCTGAAGTGCGTCTTATGCCTGAGAAGGTAAGGGGTGCAAGTGATGGCCGACGATTCGGGTGTATTGTCTGATCAGGAAATCGAGGCGCTGGTGCGCGCGGAGGCGATCCGGTTTGACCTGCCTCTGGACGAGGGACAGGTTCAGCCTGCCAGCCTTGATCTGCGTCTGGCCGAGGATGCCTATCGACTGAGGGCCAGCTTCCTGCCGGGGAAGGACCGCACCGTCGCCGAAATGCTTCAGGAGCCGGGCATTCACATGCACCGGATCGACCTGACCAAGGAGGGCGCGGTTCTGGAGACGGGGTGCGTCTATCTCGTGCCGCTGATGGAATCGCTGCGCCTGCCGCCGGGCATCGCGGCGCGGGCCAATCCAAAAAGCTCCACCGGGCGGATCGACGTGTTCACGCGCCTTGTCACCAATCGGTCTCGCGCGTTTGACGAAGTGCCAACTGGTTATTCAGGGCCGCTCTATCTGGAGGTCAGCCCGCGCACCTTTCCCATCATGGTGCGGCCGGGCGACCGACTGGCGCAGATCCGGTTCAAGCGGAAGAAGCCGGAGACCCTGAAAGAGAAAATCGTTTCCATTGACCTGGAAGTGAAGGGCGACCAGCCGGTGGGCTGGCGTGCCAAGCACCATTCCGGGATCGTGGACCTGCGGGGCCTTGCGGCGCATGAGGCGAGCCAGTTCTGGGAGCCAGTCTGGCCGCGCGACGGCCGAATTGTTCTGAACCCGGAAGAATTCTACATTCTTGTCAGTCGTGAAACCGTGAAGGTTGGCGCGATGGAAGCGGCCGAGATGGCGCCGATTGCACCAGAGCTGGGCGAGTTTCGCGCGCACTATGCCGGCTTTTTCGATCCGGGCTTCGGCATGAATGACGGTGGCAGCCGCGCCGTGCTGGAAGTGCGCTCACGCGATGTGCCCTTCATTCTGGAGCATGGCCAGCCGGTCGCCAAGCTGATCTATGAGGGCATGGCCTCAAAGCCCAAGGGGCTCTATGGGGGCAAGGGCTCCAACTATCAGGGGCAGGGCCTTAGGCTCTCCAAGCATTTCCGTATCTGAAGGCGCACGCCATGAAGCTCTATTATTCCGCAACATCGCCCTATGCCCGAAAGGTTCGGGTGCTGATCATAGAGCAGGGCTTGCAAGATGCGGTCGAGTTGGTACGCGCGGATCCGATGGCGGAGAATGCGGCCACAAGGATTGGCAATCCGCTCAGCAAGATACCCGCGCTGGAGCTGGATGATGGAACGCACCTCTTCGACAGTCCGGTGATCTGTGAATACCTCGACCATCAGGCGGGCGGCGAGCCATTGCTGCCGGCGGATGGCGCGCGGTGCTGGAGCGTGCTGAAAGCGCAGGCGCTGGGCGATGGCATTCTGGACGCGGCGCTGAGCCTGGTCATGGAATCCCGCAGGACAGAGGAACAGCAATCCGAGTTCTGGCAGGCGCGGTGGATTTCCGCCATTCATCGCGGCGTGGACGATATGGCCGAAGACATCCAGGCGGATGAGGCGAGCTTCGACCTTGGCCGGATCAGTTATGCCTGCGCGCTTGGGTATCTCGACTTCCGCTTGCCGGACCTGAACTGGCGCGCGCCGCATCCGGACCTCGTGGAATGGTTTTCCGAAATCTCCCGGCGCGTGAGTTTTGTCCTGACCGTGCCGCCCGCCTAAGGCTGTTCATCCAGATTTAGCCGCATCTCGGTGATGTAGGGTTTGAAGCCGGTTTTCTCGTAGGCGCGGAGAGCGGGAGCGTTATTGCTGTAAACCTCAAGACGCAGTTCCGGCAGTCCGCGTGTGCGGGCCCATTCAGTCAGATGATCAATCAGGACACGGTTCAATCCCCTGCCGCGATGATCCGGGTGGACGAACATGAAGCCGAGATAGGCGTGATGGTCTGACGCGACATATGCTTTTGACGGGCGCTTGTGGGCGTAGCCGGTCGCGATGATGTTTCCGTCAATTTCGATCACCGCGACTTCTGCATCGTCTGACTGCACGAGTTCTCCAAGATCATAATAGCTGATCGGATCGGGCTTCAGCGTATGATCATACGGGCGCTCCGCCGCAATGATGCCTTGCTCGCAGGCTTTCAGCGCAGGCAGGTCTTCCAGCGTGGCAGAACGGACAGGATAGTTGGGATCGCTCACGCGATCAGCCTTTTGCCTTGGCCAGTTCGCGATAGACCACGCAGGCGCCGGTGCGGGTTTCGTCCGGACTGACCAGCTTGACCATTTCGGCGGCCACCTCTTCCGGGGTCGGAAGGGTCATCGGGTCTTCGCCTGGCATGGCTTCGGCGCGCATGCCGGTACGGGTGCCGCCCGGATCGAAGATGTTGGCGCGCAGCTTCATGTTTTCGTTTTCGTCCGCCCATCCGATGACGAGCGCTTCCAGCCCGGCCTTGGCGGCCTGATACGGGCCCCAGAAGGCGCGCGGATGGCGGGCGACGCTGGACGTGACGAACACGGCGCGCGGCGCATCTGACTGGTGCAGCCAGGGCGACAGGGCGCGGATCAGGTGGAAATTCGCATTGAGGTTCGTCGCAATCGTTTCCTCGAAGCTGCGTGGGCCGCATGTCTCCAGCGGGCCGAGCGTGCCCAGAATGCCGGCATTTGCGACCAGTCCGTCAAGGCGGCCGAAGCGTTCGCCAATCACCTTGCCGAGGGTCTCGATGCCTTTGGTGTCTTTCAAATCCATCGGCACAAGGACGGCTTCGCTGCCGAGCGCGCGAATCTCGTCATCCAGTTTCTGCAGGGCAGCTTTCGAGCGCGCAACGGCGATGACAATGTTGCCCTGACGGGCCAAGTCCAGCGCTGCGGCGCGGCCAATGCCACGGGACGCGCCGGTGACGAGGATGAGACGTGGGGTGTCAGTCATTCTGAAGCCTTTACAGGTCCGCTAGGCATCATCCAGCAGGGAGAGCTGGCGTTCCTTGTCGGACTCGGCGTGTTCATTGTCGACCAACAGGGTCGGATAGTCACCCGTGAAGCAATGGTCTGAGAATTGTGGCTGCATCGCGTTGCGTTCGGGCTCACCGATGGCCTTGTAGAGACCGGGCACGGAGAGAAAACCGAGCGAGTCGACTTTCAGTTCATTCGTCATTTCCTCGTGCGTGTGGATCGCCGCGAAGAGTTCGGATTTGGCCGCCATGTCGATGCCGTAGAAATCCGGGTTCACGATGGGCGGGCTGGCCGAACGGAAATGGATTTCCTTCGCGCCGGCATCGCGTACCATTTGCACGATCTTCTTCGACGTGTTGCCACGCACGATGGAGTCATCGACCAGGATGACGCGCTTGCCTTCCAGCACGGCGCGGTTCGGGCTGTGCTTCTTGGAAACGGCGCTCTGGCGACCGGTCTGGGTCGGCTGGATGAAGGTCCGTCCGACATAATGGTTCCGGATGATGCCCATCTGGAAGGGGATGCCGGACGCTTCGGAAAAGCCGAGCGCGGCCGGGACGCCGGAATCCGGAACGGGAACGATCACATCCGCCTCGGCCGGGGTTTCCGCGGCCAGCTGATGGCCCATGCGGCGGCGCACCTCATAGATGGAGCGGCCCTGCATGATGGAATCCGGACGGGCGAAATAGACATATTCGAAGACGCACGGGCTGGTCGGGCGCTTGGCGGCGAAGCGATAGGATTCGACACCCTTGTCGCTGATCACGACGATTTCGCCATTGTCCACTTCGCGCACGAACTCTGCGCCGATAATGTCCAGCGCGCAGGTTTCGGACGCCAGCACATAGGCCTCGCCCAGCTTGCCGAGGATCAGCGGACGCAGGCCCACCGGGTCACGGGCGCCGATCAGCTTCTTGCCGGTCAGGCCGACAAGCGCATAGCCGCCTTCGATTTTCTGGAGCGCGTCCACAAGCCGGTCGAGGAAGTTCTTGCCGGTGCTGCGGGCGACCAGGTGCAGGATGACTTCGGTGTCCATTGTGGACTGGAAGATCGCACCGTCCTTGACCAGGTCATGGCGCAATTTGCGGGAATTGGTCAGGTTGCCATTGTGCGCCACCGCGAACCCGCCGCCGGCGAGATCCGCGAAGATCGGCTGCACGTTCCGCAACATGGTGCGGCCTTGCGTGGAATACCGGTTGTGACCGATGGCGGCGTGGCCCGGAAGGCGCGTTCGGAGATCACCCCCGAAATGCTCACCTACCATGCCCAAATGACGTTCCGAGGGGAAGCGCTTGCCGTCAAAGGTGATCATGCCGCAGGCTTCTTGCCCGCGATGCTGGAGGGCATGCAGACCAAGCGCTGTCAGCAGGCTGGCCTCATGATTTCCATAGATACCGAAGACGCCGCATTCCTCGCGGGGCTTGTCGTCATCATGATCGAAAAGGACCATTTGAGACGCACCTCCTGAGTGACAGTTCTGCGACGAGGGCCTATTGCCCTGTTTTGCCCGCCGAGGGAAGGGCAGCTTGCACATCTTTTCCGACTTTTGACGCATTGTCGTTCACATAGTCGGCCATTTCGGCGAGCGGTGGATAGGTCAGGGAATTGAGGATGAAGTCCGGGATGCGGCTTTCATCCAGTGCCAGATTCAGCAGGACCGCGAAAAAGACCAGCGCGATGGCACCGCGTGCGATGCCGAAGAACAGGCCGGCCACATGGTCGAACATGCCGATGCCTTCCGCGCCCTGGATGTTTTTCGACAGGCGCTGGCCGAACCACGCGACCAGGACATAAACTATGATGAAGGCGAACACGACCAGGGCGAGATCGCCCAGCACGGGGTCTGCCCCTTCCGGCACCAGCGTGCGCACCGGTTCAGCAAAGAAACGACGGGCATAGTATGCGGCGGCAAGGGCGGCGATAAACGAGCCCAGCGTGGCGACTTCGCGCAAAAAGCCCCGGGCAAACGCCATGATGGCGGAAATCACGATGACCGCGACCGCAATGGCATCAAAAGCTGTAATGGACTCAAGCATTCTGGGCGTCCGGGGCGAGAAGTTGGGCAAGATCGATAAGCCGTTTAATCGGGGTGATCGTCAAGCCATCGACTGAAGTCGGGCTGCCTTCCGGCACATAGGCATGGGTGAAGCCGAGGCGCGCAGCCTCCTTCAGGCGCTGTTCCATCCGCGCCACCGGGCGAACGGCGCCGGACAGGGCGACTTCCCCGAAAAACACGCTGCGCTCTGGCACCGGCATGTCGGCAAGCGAGGTTAGCAGGGCTGCCGCCGCACCAAGGTCACCTGCCGGTTCGCCGATGCGATAGCCGCCCGCGACGGAGAGATAGACATCCATGCCCGCAAGGCTGATGCCGCAGCGCGCCTCCAGCACGGCCAGCAGCATGGCCAGGCGCCCACCATCCCAGCCGACAACGCTGCGCCGCGGCGTGCCATAGGCGGATTTGGCCACAAGGGCCTGCACTTCGGCCAGTACGGGGCGCGAGCCTTCCATCGCTGCAAAGACGGCAGCGCCGCCCTCTGCGTCCCCATCAGCGGACAGGAACAGGGCCGATGGCTCCTTCGCCGGGGCGAGGCCGTATTGGTGCATCTCGAAGATGCCGATTTCGTCTGTCGGGCCGAACCGGTTTTTCACGGCGCGCAGGATGCGGAACTGGTGGCCGCGTTCGCCCTCGAAATAGAAGACCGCATCGACCATGTGTTCCACCACGCGCGGGCCGGCAATGTTGCCTTCCTTGGTAACGTGACCAACGAGGACCAGCGCCGCGCCGGATTTCTTGGCCCAGCGGGTCAGCTCCTGCGCGCAGGCGCGAACCTGGCTGACCGAGCCGGGCGCGGCTTCCAGACTGTCAGACCACATGGTCTGGATGGAATCGATCACCACAAAGTCCGGATTGGCGGCCTTCAGCGCAGACAGGATCTTGCGCAGATCTGTTTCGGTCGCGAGGTCTACCGGGCTTTCGGCCACTTTCAGGCGCTTGGCCCGCTCCTGGATCTGGGCGGCGGCTTCTTCGCCGGAGACATAGACCGTCTTCACGCCATTGCGGGCGAGGCGCGCGGCGACCTGAAGCAGCAGGGTCGATTTGCCGATGCCGGGATCGCCGCCGATCAACGTGGCGGACGACGGCACAATGCCCCCGCCGAAGACGCGGTCGAGTTCCTCCACGCCCATCACGATGCGCGCGGGCGTTTCCGTTTCGGCGTTCAGGGCGACGAATTCAGCCTTGGACGAGCGCTTGGTGCCGGCCTTCGGCGCGGCGAGCCCGCCCGGCGCGCCACCGATGGTCTCTTCGACCAGCGTGTTCCATTCTCCGCACCCATTGCACTTGCCACTCCATTTGGAGTGAACCTCGCCACAGGATTGGCACACAAAGGCAGTCGTCGCAGTCTTGGCCATGCCGAATGAGATATGAGGGTTTGCAGGCAGGGGGAAGGGGCTGCGTTCATCCTCCCCCGCGCGCGGGGGAGGTGCCCGAAGGGCGGAGGGGGCATGACCTGACCTCCGCCCCCTCCGTCAGCCGGCTTCGCCGTCTGCCACCTCCCCCGCAGGCGGGGGAGGATCGGCGACGGATTTTCCGAGACAGGCGAAAGGCGCGATCCCCTCTGGTATCTTACCGTTCACGAGCCGCACAGCACGGGCCGGGCCGCGTGCATTGCCGGCCGTAAAGGCGAAGCTGCCATCCAGCACATCCACATTGCGCTGATAGAAGGGGATGTATCCAGACAGGAGGCGCTTCGACAGGGTGGGCTGGAATTCGAACCGTCCGGTCGAGGCGCGGCGATGGCCCTCGAACCGGCCGGTCAGGCTCACCTTGTTGATCTCCTTTGTGCCGACCAGACGCACAGGATGGCGTGCTGTGGCGGGGATCGCCGCGAAGGCTTCCTGTATCTTTTCGCCATCACCGACCACCGGAGCCGACAGGGGATCATCTGACAGGAAGACGCGCCAAGCGAGATGCAGGCCCTCATAGCGCGTCAAATCTGCCTGTTCGGTACAGGTATCGATGTGCCACTCGCCGTCGAGACGGAACTTTTCGTATTGCAGCCAGCCGGTGAAGGCGAGCGAAACAGCGGTAAACGCCACCGAGACATATTTGATAAAGTCCATCATGGCGCATCTCCCCCTGCGTGACAGCGTCGGGATAGCGCCCGAAGATCAGGTGCGGGTCAAGTGGGGGGCAGGCTTTGAGCCGTTTAGGGACTTTCTTTTCGGTCGCGCGCACAGCAACACATCTTGTCATCCCGGAAATGGTGAAGCCATTTTCCGGGACCCATTTTAACGGCAGCGCCAAGGGTCCCGGATAAACGCGGTGCGTTTTCCGGGATGACAAGAATGGAGTGCGTGGACCTGCCCGTGTTCGTTGTGCCAGCCCTAAATCGCGGGCTGGATCGGGCCGTCGGCGCGTCCGTGTACGAACTGGTCGACATGGTCGTTGCCGCTATTGTCGATGATGTTCGCCGGGCCGTGCCAGATGATCTTGCCTTCGAACAGCATGGCGATGTTGTCGGCAATCTTGCGGGCTGAGGCCATGTCATGCGTGATCGAGACCGCCGCCGCGCCGAGGCCGCGCACCTGTTCGAGGATCAGATCATTGATGGCATCTGCCGTGATCGGATCAAGCCCGGTGGTCGGCTCATCGAAGAAAATCAGGTCCGGCTTTGAAATGATGGACCGGGCGAGCGAGACGCGTTTCTGCATGCCGCCGGAGATTTCCGCCGGATAGAGATCGGCCACATCCGGGCCAAGGCGCACCTTCTTCAGCGTCTCGATGGCTTGTTCCTTGGCGTCCTTGCGGCGCATCTTGTCGACCTGTAGCAGGCGGAAGCCGACATTCTCCCAGACGGTGAGGGAGTCGAACAGCGCGCCGGACTGGAACAGCATGCCAATGCGGGCGCGCATCTTTTCGCGCGTGCGGCCGGTGGCCTTGGTGACGTCCTGCCCGTCGAAGAAGATCTTGCCAGCGGTCGGCGTCATCAGGCCGAGCGCATTCTTCAGCATCACAGATTTGCCGGAGCCGGAGCCACCGAGAATGACGAGGCTTTCGCCCTTCTGCACTTCGATGTCGACGCCCTTCAGAACCTGTTTCGATCCGAAGGATTTCTGGACGTTCTCGAGTCTCAGTATGGGCGTGCTCACAGGCCGATCTCCACGAACAGGGTGGACATGAGGTAGTTGGCGGCAAGAACAAGCACGGCAGCGCCGACCATGGAGAGCGTCGCTGCGCGGCCGACGCCGGTTGCGCCTGCCTCTGACCGATCGCCCTGATAACAGCCCATGATGGCGATCACCGCGCCGAAGACGACCGCCTTGATCAGGCCCACCAGAACATCTTCATTGGTCAGGAAGTCGAGCGTGTTGCGCAGGTAAGTGGTGGAGTCGAACCCGAGCCCGTAGACGCTGACCAGCCAGCCCCCCATGATGCCGATGATGTCCGCCACCAGCACGAGCAGGGGCAGGGCAATGATCGCGGCAAGGAAGCGCGGCGCGTAGAGATAGCGGTAGGGCGAGGCAGACAACGTCTCCAGCGCGTCGATCTGTTCGGTGACGCGCATGGCCCCGATCTCTGCCGAGATGCCAGCAGACACGCGCCCGGCCAGCATGAGGCCGGTGATCGTGGCGCCAAGCTCGCGCGTGATGCCGAGCACGACAATGCTGGGCACGAATTGTTCCGCGCCATAGCGGCTGCCGCCTTCATAAATGTTGAGGGCCAGGGCTGCGCCGATGAAGACGGCTGACAGGCCAACCACAGGCAGGGAGTAGAAGCCGATATTGACGACCTGCCGCCAGACCTGGCCGGGATACCAGCGCGGGGTAAAGGCTGCGAATTTCACGCGGCTGGCAAATACGGTCAGCCGACCGATCTCGGCGAAGAAGCCGAGCACCGCAGCGCCGATCCATTGCAGGGGATTTGGCACCCCACGCTTAGACGTAGAAACGTTCGACACGGTTGCTGAGTCCTGTAAGCAATTCATACCCTAGCGTGCCAGCGCGCGCCGCTTGATTTTCGAGTTTGGCATGCGGGCCGAGGAATTCAACGCGCGCGCCTGTTTTTGCCGCTTCGTGTGCTTTTGAAACATCAATCGTGATGAGGTCCATCGATACCCTGCCAAGCACGGGGCAGGGCGAACCGTCCAGATAGCCAATCAGCGTATTGCTGCCAGCGCGCGGGACGCCATCCGCATAGCCGAGCGCAACCGTGGCGAGTATGGCGTCCTTTTTGAGCGTATGGGTTGCGCCATAGCCGACGGTCTCTCCGGCACGGGCCTGGAACACGCTGATGATGCGGGCGTCCAGCGTGACACCCGGCTGCAGGTCTACATGGCCTGGGGCGTCCGATCCGCCATACAGCGCGATGCCCGGGCGGAGCAGGTCGAATGCATAGTCCGGCCCGAGATAGCAGCCTGCGGAATTGGCGAGGCTGGCTGGCGTATCCGGGAAAGCCTCCGCGATCTGCGTGAAGCGGTCGAGCTGAGTCTGGTTGAGGGGATGATCTGGTTCGTCCGCGCAGGCCAGATGGCTCATCACCAGAACCGGTTGCAGCTTTTTCAGGGCATCGAGCTGCGTTTCGATCATGGCCGGGGGCAGGCCGAGCCGATTGATGCCGGTGTCAAAGTGCAGCGCGCACGGGCCGATGCCATTGCGGGTCCAGAGATCCACTTGATCCACACTGGAAAGGACCGGTGTCAGCCCGGACTCACGATACGACCGGAAGTCTCTGGCGGCGGGGCCGTTCAGCACGAAGATGCGGGGCGCCGCGCCCAGCGTTCTGCGGACCATGACGCCTTCTTCGATATGGGCGACGAAGAACGTGCTGCAGCCAGCTTTCGACAGGGTCTCGGATACTCTCAGCGCGCCGAGCCCATACCCGTTGGCCTTCACCACGGCCGCCGTTGTGGCGCCGGGGTGCAGCTGGTCAATCGCCTGCCAATTGGCAACAATATGGGGCAGGTGGACCGTGGCGCGGGGACGGAAGCTCATGCAACACTCCGATAAAAGCGTTTGACCGGCGTGTCATCTACACAAAGCCGTCAGCTCCGCTCCTGATGCTCCAGCCAGGCGGAGCCTTTCATGTTCCAGACGGGGGTGAAGAAGACCATCCAGAGGATCAGTGCGATCATGCCGCCCGCCGGAACGATAGCGATGCGCTGCGGGCCGAACAGGTCGACCAGCGCGCCCATGATGGCCGCGCCAAACGGCGCACCTGCCATGAAGCCCAACTGGTAGATCGACAGGACGCGGGCCAGCTTTTCCTTCGGTGCAGCGTCCTGCACGATGGAGCGGCTCATCGCGATGGAGATGCCGGCGGCCAGCCCCCAGATGAAGACAATGCCGAGAAAGGCAAAGTGCGGCACGCGCCACATCATGGCGAGGATGCTGAGCGAGGCGAGGAATTGCGCGATCAGCAGCAGGCGGCCCTGACGCTTGATGCGCTTGAAGATGGACAGGACAACCGAGGAAACGAACGCTCCCATCCAGAAGGTGACGAACATGTCCCGGATGCCGTCTGAGCCGAAACCGTACACATCCCGGTTTACGATCGGCAACACGACAAGAAACGCGCCGATCACGAAGATGCCAACACCGAACATCAGCGCCGTCATGGCCCAGAGTTTTCCGTCAGAGCGCACGGCGTGGAAGCCGTCTGCGATGTCTGCCAGTGCGGATTTGATGCCCTTGCCGCCAGTCACGATCTGTCTGCCGCGTCCAAGCCACAGTGCAAAGCCTGCGCCCAGTGCGAGGATCATGCCCTGAATGGCCAGAAGCTGTTCCGCAGGGATCGGGCCGATCCCGAACCCGCCAAGCCAATCCGGCATCAGCGTGCGCTTGTCGGCATAGCCGCCGACGATCAAGCCGCCGATCTGAGCAAGGAATTGCGCCATCGTGGCGAGCGTCACGCCGAGTTGCAGGGTCACACCGGAGCCGACACGCATGCGACGCTCGACGACTTCGTTCACAATCGAATCGCGCGCGGGCATCATGAATGCGCCGACGGTTCCGATGGTCAGGCCGTAGACAATCATCGCCGGATAGGAAAGCTCGCCGCGAGAGACCGCGAAGGCCAGCAACAGGGCAGGAGCGGCGGCCAGCAGGTGCAGGATGATCAAAAGCCGCTTGCCGTCTGCGCGCTCCGCCACGACGCCGCCGATCAGCAGGAAGATTACCGACGGTGCCGACAAGGCCATATTGGCAAGGCCGAGCGCCAGCCCGTCCATGTGCAGGTGTTCCTGACCCGTGATCAGGTAAGGGAACAGAACCATCTGGAGACCGAAGGCCATGAACCAGCTGAGCTGGACCATCAGATAGGCGGGCAGTTCGATCTTCACGCCGCGGCGCAGTCGGCGCGCCCGCCAGTGATTGGCCGTGGCCAGCAGGGATGCGCCGGCGCCGATCGCGCCGCTGACCCCGCTGACGGGGGACGAGATGTCTTCGGCCGCGTCCTCGGCCATCTCGTCAATCAGGTCATCCATCTTGTCTGACATGCCCACTCCGGAACGATTGGCGGGACTGTATGGAGGTGGTCCCGACATGGAAAGCCCCCGGGAGTGCGACACCTGAGAGCCAATGTCCATGACCGATGCGCAAGAATCGGGTGGGTCGCCATACGCAGATATGCTGAGGAGGAGGCGAACATTGGAGACCAGTTATGATTTCACAAGCCGACCGCGCCGCCCGTTTTACAGCCCTGCACGAACAGGATGGCATGTTTCTGATGCCCAATCCCTGGGACGTCGGATCTGCCAAAATCCTGGCAGGTCTTGGGTACAAGGCCCTGGCAACAACCAGTTCGGGCTTCGCTGCCACCGAAGGATTGGAAGACTATCAGGTGACTCGCGACATGAAGATGGCGCACATCGCCAGATTGGCGTCCGCAACTGACCTGCCATTGAGTGCGGATCTGGAGAATGGTTTCGGAGATACGCCCGAAGACTGCGCCGAGACCATCCGGCTTGGTGCGAATGCCGGGCTGGTGGGCGGGTCCATCGAAGACTTCACCCGCAACCCGGACGCGCCGCAGTATGAGATTGCGAGAGCCGCTGATCGCGTGCGCGCCGCGGTCGAGGCTGCGCGGGCCCTGCCGTTTCATTTCACACTGACCGCACGGGCGGAGAATTTCTTCACCGGCATTCCGGACCTGGCCGACACGATCGCCCGTCTCCAGGCCTATCAGGACGCCGGAGCGGATGTGCTTTACGCGCCCGGCCTGAGATCGGTCGACGACGTTCGGACGGTGGTCTCAAGCGTCGACCGTCCCGTCAATGTGCTGGCCATTCCCGGCATGTTTCCGTTTACCCTTCCTGACCTGGAAGCGGCGGGCGTGAAACGGGCCAGCCTTGGCCCACTTCTGCTCAATACGGCTTACAGTGCGCTGGCCCATGCGGCTGACGAGATTCTCAATCAGAGGACGTTCTCCTATCAGTCGCAACCATTCGCCACGCAGGAATGGGCAAGTCTGATGGCCAGGACATGATCAGCGCGATGTCACGTTAACTTCGCGCATGCCTGAGTTGCCACGGCCGGAGGCTATGGTTAGCTTCCGCCTAACGGCCTCCCGGCGAAAGGAATGTAGAATGCGTTTGTTCCGGCATCTCGTGAGTTGGGCACTGGCCCTGTTTCTGGTGGCGATGTTCATTCACGCGAACATTCACCCCCTGCCAAACCCGCCTGAAGGCATGGTGAAATTCTTCGATCCGCCGGGCGAGAACATCGTGTTCCAGACCATCGCCACGAATTCGGGCATCAGCCTGTACGAGCCGACCGGGCGCGTTGTTGTGGGCATCATTGAGCTGATCGCTGCGCTGTTCCTGATCCTGCCAATGACCCGGCGGTTCGGCGCATTCCTGTCGGCAGGGATTCTGGGCGGGGCAGTGGCCATGCACCTGTCGCCCTGGCTTGGCAGGGAAGTGCCTGTCTCGCTGGACCCTCAAAACACGTCCACCGATGGCGGCATGTTGTTCATGCTGGCGATTCTGATGCTCGTGTGCAGCCTTCTGGTGATGGTAGTACACCCGAGCGCAAAAGACCGGGGCTGACGCGGCGCATATATTTCCACAGACCGTTAACCGTTTCCTGCAACAGTTTTCTTTACAACGAAGACGGTCGCACTGATGGAAGATCAACTGGAACCCCAGCCGGCGCAACAGACCGGGCGTGCCCGTAACGCCCTGTTCCGGCGTTTATTGGACCTTGTGTCGATGCCGGCATCGCGTCTGGCGCACCAGGACCGGCATATGGTGGGCGACATCCTGCTGGAAGTCCTGTTTCATGCCGAAGAAGCCGAACGCGAAATGTGCGCCCGTCGTTTGGCGACGCATCGCGAAGCGCCGAAACGCGTCCTGAGATATCTTGGCCAGTGTTCCTTTCAGGTGGCCCGCCACGTGCTGGAGGGCAATGAAGGCTTTGATGCGTGCGATTTGCGGGAAATCTGCATGTCCGGCACAGCGGAGCACCGTCAGATCATCGCCCAGCGCAAGCAGGTGCCGGAATCGGTGTGTGAGTATCTTGCGGAGTTTGCCGAGATCCCGGCGGTCCGTGACATGCTGACGAACAACGGGGCGATCCTGCCTGAGCAGGCCATCGACAAGCTGGTCGTTCGCTCACGCGGGGAGGAAAGCCTGTGCGACCTGCTGGTTGAGCGGCTGGAGACCAAGCCTTCCCAGGCCATGGCCATGTTCTGGTGGAGCGACAGCGCCACACGCCGCAAGATCCTGCAACGTCACGCTGCCGACCGGTTGGAAGTGATCGACACGTGCCGGGATGTGTTCGAGCTTGCCGCCGAGGAAAACTGGTCCGATCCCGTGACGCGCAAGGCATTGCAGCTGATCGAACGCCGTCAGCGCAACCGCGCAGCTATAGACAAGAGTCCGTATGACAGCCTCGAAGACGCGATCAACGCCTCGGCGCTGAACGGGATGGATTCCGAGCTGGCGCAGGAAATCGGTTATCTTGCGGGCCTGAAGCCCGTGACCGCAGCGAAGATCCTGACCGACAAGGGCGGGGAGGGGATTGCTGTGCTCTGCAAGGGAACAGGCGTGAACAGGGAATTCCTGCCGGTCCTGTGGGCTGGGCTGAAGCGGCCGCTGCAGACGGAAGATGGCGAAATCGACCCGCAATTCGCCAAGGTGTCCGATATTTTCGAAATCATGACCGTCGCCAAGGCGCAGACAACGCTGCGCTACTGGAACTGGTCGCTGTCGTCCGCATTCTCGCCAAACGCGCTCGCCTCGGCGATTGATGACGTCCCGGCGAATGAGGAGGCCAGCTTCTCCTCGCCGCAACGCACCGTCCGGCTCGTTTTTGGCAGGTAAGGGCAGAAAACCGTCCGAAAAGCACTTTTCAAGTCGACCGCAGACCTTTAGGTCAGGGCGTTCATCCTATTGGGTCATCTGCGAAAGGGGCACGCGTGGCGTACTTTCTGGGGTTGCTGGTTGCACTGGTTGGCTTCTGGCTGGGCATGTCCGGCCATTACTCTCCTCTCTTGTTGTCGCTGGGCGCTGTTTCTGTCGCCGTCTGTATGATCCTGGCCTATCGGCTTGATATTATTGACCGTGAAGGTGCGCCCTATGTGCGCATTGTCGGCTTCGCGCTGTATTTCCCCTGGCTGATGGTGGAGATCGCAAAGTCCAACTGGGCCGTCGTGAAGGCCTGCCTCAAGGCGGATCTCGATATCGCTCCGGCCTTGGTGAAGGTTAAGACCGCTTGCGAGTCAGACCTTGCAAAGGTGACGTTCGCCAATTCCATCACGCTGACGCCGGGCACGGTGACGGTCGAGATTGAGGGCGACAAGATGCTGGTCCATGCGCTGTACGAACAGTCGGCTCAGCCTGAAGCTTTTGCAGAAATGGACCGCCGCTCCCGCGAGGCCGCAGATGGCAAGAGGAGACCTGCATGACCGCCGCCGCCCTGATTGCTGTCCTGTTCGGGATGTTGCTTCTGCTGATCCGCGCGATCGCAGGGCCGACCCTGTATGACCGTGTGCTCGCCGTGAACTCGTTCGGCACGAAGACTGTGCTGGCGCTTGGCCTGCTGGGCTTTGTGATGGGGCGCCCTCAATTCCTGGACATCGCCATTCTCTACGCGCTGATCAACTTCGTAGCGACGATCGCGATCCTCAAATTCTTCCGGTACCGGTCTTTCCAGGTGCCGCTGGTCCGTCGCGGGCAGGGAGGTGGCAATGGCTGATTTGGTCGTATCAATCGCTGAATGGTGGCAGGTTGTGCGCTTTCCGCTCGGCGCAGCGCTTTGCCTGGGCGGCGCGCTGCTCTGTGTGGTGGGCACGGTTGGTGTCCTGCGGTTCCCGGATTTCTACACACGGCTCCACGCGGCCAGTGTAACCGATACGTCAGGCGCGACGCTGCTTCTGTTTGGCATGGCGCTGATGGCGCCGGACTGGATGGTTGTCAGCAAGTTGGTCGCGATCTTCGTCTTCATCTACCTGACCAGCCCGGCCTCGTCGCATGCGGCAGCCAATGCGGCGCACACGGCTGGCCTGCAGCCGCTGATCGGGCCTGTCGACACACATGACAAGGAAGGACTGGATTCCTGATGGCCATGAGTGAACCAGATATCGGCCTCGCGCTGGTCAATATTGTCCTGCTGGGCCTTCTCTTCGTAGTGGCCATTGCGATCGCACGGCTTCGCAGCCTGTTTGCCATTGTGATGCTGTCTGGCATTTATTCGCTTGTCTCCGCGGTCTGGTACGTCGCCGTAGACGCTGTGGATGTCGGCTTTACAGAGGCTGCTGTTGGCGCGGGCATGTCTACCGCCGTTCTGCTTGGCGCCATGCTGCTGACGTCGCGCACCGCCAAGCCGGAGAAATCGCTACGCCAGCTCGGGCCACTGCTCGTCTGCATCGCGACCGGCATCATGCTGATCTATGCAACGGTCGATTTGCCGGCTGTGGGTGATCCGAACTCCCCGGCGAATACGGGCGTTGGCCTGACCTATCTGCGTGTGGCCTGGTACGATACCGGCATCGAGAACGTGGTTACGCCAGTTCTGGGCAGCTATCGCGGCTTTGATACGTTGGGCGAGACAACCGTTGTGTTCGTGGCGGGTATCGCCGTTGCGCTGTTGCTGGGTTTTGGCGAGCGATCCCTGGCCGAGACCATCCGCAACGAAGACAAGAATCTGTCGAAGAACGCCCCGAAATCTGATGCCGAAGACGAGGAGAGCGACTCATGAAGAGCGACCATCACGTCATCCTGCGCGTCATTACCAAGACGCTTATCCCGGTCATTGTCCTGTACGGCCTGTACGTTCAGTTTCATGGCGATTTCGGTCCGGGCGGCGGCTTCCAGGCCGGTGTGATCCTGGCTGTGGGCGTCATTCTTTACGCGCTTGTCTTCGGGGTTCCCTCCGCCATGCGGGCCGTGCCGCCAGCCTTTACCCGCTCGGTCGCCGCCATCGGTGTGCTGCTGTATGCGGGTGTTGGTTTCTGGGCGTTGCTTCAGGGCGGACAGTATCTTGAATATCAAGCGCTTTTCCAGGAAGAGCCCGGCGGCCATCATGGCCAGCATGTGGGCATCATCCTGATCGAACTGGGCGTACTGTTCGGCGTTTCGGGGGCCATGCTGACGATCTTCTATGCCTTTGCTGGCCGCGTGGCCGAAATCCGCGACGAGGACTGGTAGGCCGATGCTTCTCTTCATTCTTGAACGCGCAAACTACTGGGCAATCATCGGCCTGATGATGATTGGCCTCTACATCACGTTTGCTTCCGGAAACCTGATCAAGCGGCTGGTCGGCCTGTCCCTGTTCCAGACCTCGATCTGTCTGTTCTATGTCACGCTCGGCATTGTTGCCGGGGGCACGGCACCGATCCTGATGGATCCGGACAAGCCGGGCGGTCATGGTGGCGACCGCGTGGCAGATCTGGCGAATGCCTATTCCAACCCGCTGCCGCACGTTTTGATGCTGACGGCGATCGTAGTGGGCGTGGCGACGCTTTCGGTCGGACTGGCGCTGATCGTTCGCATCCGCGAAGCCTATGGCACGATCGAAGCTGACGAAGTGCGCGAGATCGATATGGAAACGGCGATCGCGCAGGAAGCCGAACAGGCAAAAGCTGAGAAAGAGGCGCTGGCATGATCGAAGCGATCCTGGATATGGCGCCGCGCTGGGCGCTTTTGCACGCGCCTGCGCTGCTCATCATGGTGCCGTTGTTCCTGGCGCCGCTGCTGGCCATTCTGCCAAGCGGTCGGCTGTCCTGGCTGATCAGTATTTTCGCGACTGTATTTGCACTGTTCTGCGCCATGATCCTGGTCGGGCAGGTACAGGCGTCGCCGGTTGGCGTGGTCGGCTATGATGTCGGCAACTGGCCGGTGCCGATTGGCATTACGCTCCGCGTTGATGCGCTGAACTCGATGATCCTGTTGCTGGTCGCGGCGATTGGCGTGCTGGCGACGATCTTCTCATGGCCCACTGTGAAAGCCGAGATTCCGGAGCGCAAGCATCCGCTCTTCTACTCGGCTTTCCTTGTCTGCTTCGCGGGCCTTAGCGGTGTGGCGATCACGGGCGATGCGTTCAACCTGTTCGTCTTCCTCGAGATTTCGTCGATCTCCACCTATGTGCTCGTCGCTCTGGGAGCAGGGCGGGACCGCCGTGCGCTGCCGGCGGCGTTCAACTATCTCATCATGGGTACGCTCGGCGCGAGCTTCTACATCATCGGCGTTGGCTTCCTCTATTCTGCCACTGGTACGCTGAACATTGCGCAGATCGCAGAAATGCTGCCAGAGCTGGCAGGCAATCGCAGTGTTGAGGCGGGCTTTGCCTTCATCATCGTTGGTCTTGGCCTGAAAGCGGCTGTCTGGCCGCTGCACCAATGGTTGCCGAACGCTTATGCGTATTCGCCGAGCTTCGTGACGATGTTCCTGTCGGCCACGGCGACCAAGGTCGCGCTGTACGCGCTGATCCGGTATCTGTTCACCGTGTTCCGTCCGGAATTCGCCTTCGAGCAGGCAACCTTCACTTACTTGCTGATGCCGCTTGGCCTTGCCGCGATGATCACATGCAGCTTCCAGGCAGTCTTCCAGACGGATGTACGCCGGACGTTGGCTTACTCTTCAGTTGCGCAGGTTGGCTACATGATCCTTGGCGTGTCCGTGGGCACCGTCGCGGGCGTTAGCGCCGGCCTGTTCCACCTGCTGAACCACGCCATGATCAAGGGCGCGCTCTTCATGGCGGTGGCCGGTGTTGTGCTGACCTTCCAGGGCACCACCATTCGCGACTTTGCGGGCCTTGGCCGCACCGCACCGTGGACCATGACGGGCTTTGCAATCGCAGGCCTCTCACTGATCGGCGTGCCGCTGACGGCTGGTTTCCAGTCCAAGCTGCAGCTTGGCTATGCCCTGTTTGATCAGGGCATGTGGTGGGCTGTCGTCTTTGTTGTGTTCTCCAGCTTCCTGGCGGTGATCTACATGGGCCGTATTCTGGAAGCGATCTTCTTCCGGCCTCCGATCAACCCGCGCAAATCGCGCAAGGAGGCCCCCATCCTGTTGCTGGTTCCGCTCTGGATCCTGGCACTGGCGAACATCTATTTCGGTATCACGACCGAACTGCCGCTCGGCCTGGCGCGTGACGCTGCCGCCGCTGCGTTCGGACTGGAGGCCTTCTGATGAGCTCTGAGCTGTTGATCTGGGCCGCTTTGTGCCTGCCGCTGCTGATTGCAGCGGGAATTGCCATCACCGGCGCATTCTCGAATGTGCGGGAAGGTGTAACCCTGACCGGCGCGACCATCCTGTTTGGGGTCGTCATTGCGCTGGCATCAAAAGTTTCAGCGGGGCAGGTGCCCGAGCTGTATATCGGCCAGGTCGCGCCGGGGCTGGACCTCGCGTTCAAACTGGAGCCGCTGGGGGCGCTGTTTGCGCTGGTCGCATCGGGCCTGTGGATCGTGAACTCATTCTATTCCATCGGCTACATGCGCGGGAATCGAGAGCGGAACCAGACACGCTTCTACATCTGTTTTGCCATCGCTATCTTTGGCGCGATGGGCGTTGCGATGTCGGCAAACCTGTTCACGCTCTTCGTCTTCTATGAAGTGTTGACCCTGTCGACCTATCCGCTGGTCGCGCACAAGGGCGATGCGGCGGCCAAGCGCGGCGGGCGCATCTATTTGCTGACGCTGCTGGGCACGTCCATCGGTCTGTTCCTGATGGCGCTGATGTGGACCTGGGCACTGGCCGGGCAAAACCTCGACTTCGTGCAGGGCGGGTTGCTCGCCGGGTATGACATCGACCCTGCGGTTGCCACAGCGCTGCTGATCCTGTTCGCATTCGGTATCGGTAAGGCGGCGTTGATGCCGTTCCATTTCTGGCTGCCGAACGCGATGGTCGCGCCAACGCCGGTATCGGCCTTGTTGCACGCTGTTGCCGTTGTGAAGGCGGGTGTCTTCACCGTGATGAAAGTGTCGATCTACATTTTCGGAGAAGACCTTCTGAACGCGACACCAGGGCGGGAATTCGTGCTGTGGGTGGCGTGCTTCACCATCATCGTCGCGTCCCTGATTGCGATGACGAAGGATAATCTCAAAGCGCGGCTAGCCTATTCGACGATTGCGCAGCTTTCCTACATCACGCTTGGCGCGATGCTGGCCACGCAGGCCGGGTTCATGGGGGGCGCGCTGCAGATTGCGGCGCACGCAGTTGGCAAGATGACGCTGTTCATGTGCGCCGGTGCCATCTATGTCGCCACTGGCCTGACCAATATTTCGGACATGAAGGGTCTTGGTCGCAAGATGCCGCTGGTCTTCATCGCCTTCTTCATTGCCACCTTGTCCATTATCGGCATTCCGCCGATGGCCGGCGCGTGGGCGAAGTATGAGCTGATGCAGGGGGCCATCGACCGCGGAACGGATTTCGTGCCGTGGGTGCTGATTGGCTCGTCGCTGCTGAACATTGCCTATCTTCTGCCGATCCCGATCCTGGCATTGATGCCAACACCGGGAACGCCGGAACCAAAGCCGTTCAAGCGGCCGGGCGGCGCGCCGTTCTTTACCGTGGCTGCGCCCGTCCTGACTGCGGCGCTGTGTGTGGTCTTGTTCTTCCTCGTCGGACCGTTGGCGGACTTCCTGTCGCCCGCGTTTGAAAACCCGACATCTTCTGCCTTCGTCGGAGGTCAGCCATGAGCGATAACACGCCCAATGATACCCGCGATGCCAGCGGCCGCTTCGTGAAACAGGCTGCTGAGACTGCGCATCGTCTGCACACACCGTCCGAAGACGGGGTGCATCCGATCTCGAAAATCCTGTTCGGCTGGACCGAGGCAGAGATCACCGGCACCGCCATTTTCTGGGGCGTCGGCATCCTGTCGGCTTTCCTGATCGTGGTCGATCTGGCGGTGGACCGGCATGAATATGTTCACATGGCGGAAGCGACCGGGTTCTACGCACTCTGGGGCTTTGCGGCATTTGCCTTTGTGGTTCTGATGGGCTGGCCGCTGGGCGGCCTGTTGCGTCGCAGCGAGGACTATTATGGCGATCCGGGCGGACCGCCTGCGGATATTGACCCGGATGTCCCCGCCGCGCCTGACACTTCCCCGACTTACCCAGACGAAGGAGACGAGCTCTGATGACTGGCCTCCTGTCTCTTCTGAACCCGGGTTGGCTGCTGATTGCGGTTGGCCTTGTGGCGCTGTTCCTGCCCATGCGGAGGATTCGTCAGGGCCTGACGATCGCCGCGCCGATTGCGGCGATCCTGCTGGTCTCGCTGGCGGATCGGAACATCAATCTGTTGACGGCCAATGCGCTTGGCCTCGAAATGGTGCTCTACCGGGTCGATAATCTCAGCTACATTTTCGGGCTCGCCTTCCTTCTGGCGGCGCTGCTGAACGCGATATATGCGTGGCACACGGATGACCGGCTGCAGGACGGCATGTCCATCGCCTATGCAGGCGCTGCGGTCGCCGCGACTTTCTCTGGCGACATGATGACTCTGTTCGTGTTCTGGGAACTGACGGCGGTTACATCGGTGTTCCTGATCCTGAGGGCAGGGACACGCGCAGCTTACTTCGCCTCCATGCGGTATCTGGGCGTGCAGATCCTGTCCGGTGTGCTGCTGCTGGCCGGTATTGGCTATGTCTACCAGTCTCGCGGTGATCTCTCGATTTCGGCCTTTACCAGCCTGAGCGAGCCGGGGGCGATGCTTGTCTTCATCGCGCTGGGCATCAAGGCGGCGTTCCCGTTCCTGCACAACTGGCTGCAGGATTCCTATCCGAAGGCCACCGTGGTGGGTGCGGTTGTGTTGTCCGCCTTCACCACGAAGCTCGCCGTCTATGCGTTTGCACGCATGTTCCCGGGCCAGGATGCGCTGATCTGGATTGGCGCCGTGATGACGGTGTTCCCGGTCTTCTTCGCCGTTATCGAGAATGACCTGCGCAAGGTTCTCGCCTACTCGCTGAACAACCAGGTCGGCTTCATGATCTGCGCTATTGGTGTCGGCACGGCGGGCGTGGGCAATGCGCTCGCGCTGAACGGTGCAGCAGCGCATGCTTTCTGCCATATCATCTACAAGGGCCTTCTGTTCATGAGCATGGGCGCGGTGCTCTATCGCACCGGCACAACCAAGGCATCCGAACTTGGCGGCCTTTACAAATCCATGCCGTGGACGACGATCTTCTGCATCATCGGCGCAATGTCGATTTCGGCCTTCCCGCTCTTCTCGGGCTTTGCGGCCAAATCGCTGACCATGAGCGCCGTCGGCAAGGAAGGCCTGACCGTGGTCTGGCTGATGCTGTTGTTTGCCTCCGCCGGTGTGCTGGAGCATTCGGGCATCAAGATCCCGTACTTCGCCTTCTTCGGCCATGATAGCGGCAAGCGCGTCAAGGAAGCGCCTTTCAACATGTTGCTGGCGATGGGCCTTGCTGCCTTCATCTGTATCGCCGTGGGCGTGCCGGCTATCGTGCCGGGCTTCGGCTATGAGTGGCTGTACAATCTGTTGCCATACCGCGAAGAGGCGATGGCCTATCACCCGTTCACGCTGGATCATGTGCTGACACAGATGCAGTTGCTCGTTCTGGCCATCTTCGCCTTTGTCATGCTGAAGCGGCTTGGCTGGTACCCGCCTGAAAAGCCGGGCGTGGTGCTGGACAGCGACTGGACCTATCGCAAGGCTGGCTATGGCCTCGCGACATGGACAGGCACGGTCTGGCAGAAGGTGGGGCCCGCATTGACGGCGATCTTCTTCAAGCTGACCGGGCGCGCCTATAACCGGATCGAAGCCGCCTTCAGCCCGAGAGGGGAGCTGGCCCGCGGCGGTCTGGCCACAGGCATGGCGACCTGGACGGCGATATTGCTCGGATTCGTGCTGCTATTGTCTTTCATCACGGCCGGGTAATCAGGCACCGGTTGAATATTCGCGTGCGCAATCAGTGTGCGGGATTCCGCATTCTGTAATAAACACTGCGATTTGTGCGTGAATGTCTCGTAATAATACGCTATCCCCGAGAAGTTGATTGCAGAAGCATGACTTAAGGGGCGCGTGATGAAAGACACCGCGAATCCGTCAGAAGACGGGCACCACCTCATAATGCTGACCACGCAAATCGTGGCGGCTTATGTCAGCCACAATCGGATTGAGGTGGCGAATTTGCCCTCCCTTCTGAAGGATGTGCACGTCGCGCTCGCAGGTTTGCGGACCGTGGAACTCGATCCTGTTGCGCCTCGCCCCGCTGTTCCTGTGCGAAAGTCCGTCGGGGAGGATTATCTCGTTTGTCTGGAAGACGGGCTGAAGTTCAAATCCCTGAAGCGTCATCTGCGCACAAAATACGACATGACGCCGGAAGAATACCGGGAAAAATGGAATCTGCCGCCAGACTATCCGATGGTGGCGCCGGGCTATTCCAGACAACGGTCAATGCTCGCCAAGAAGATGGGGCTCGGCAAGTCTGAGCGGGAATAGTATTCGAGGCTGAATACTTTCGTTTCACATCCGAAATGAAAGCATTTGGCAAGAATGGTTAAGAAAAACTCACCAAGACTCTTGATCCGCGACTCCACTCGCGCGATAGGTGATTCTATCGAATCACCTGGGGGTGACTGAAATGACCAAAGCAAAAGTGTTCAAGGGCGTGACCGATTCGCAGCAAAAGCTGATCGAATATTGGTGTGGCCTGCGCGATTCGCGCGGTTCTGTGCGACGCGATTCGATGGATCCAGGCCAGTTCCGTTCCATGCTGGCAAGTATTTCCATTGTCGAGTTCGACCAGGCCGGAAACGGCCGTTTCCGAATTGCCGGCTCTCGCCTGCGCGAGATTTTCGGCATGGAGGCGCGCGGTCGTCAGATCGAGGAAGTTCTGGGCGAGCATGGCGAAGCCTATTGCCTCGGCCTCGCCGCAGCGTTGGAGCGCGGCGCACCGGTTGGCGGCGTGATCGAGCAGGAAGATGGCCGGCTGCACGCCTGGGTTCGTCTGCCGCTTGCCGGGCCGGATGGCTATCTAAGCCAGGTTCTCTGCCATGATGAACTCGTCCGCCCACGCGCCCGCAAGGATGCGCCGCAAGCCGGGCAGGACCGCATGACCGGCGGACAGGGCATCGCGGCCTGATCACTTTCTGATCCAGCGAAGACCCATGAAACGGCGTAGCCCCACCGGGCTGCGCCGTTTCATTTTGCGGTCTATCCCCTGAACTCCTGCGCCCATCCCCGCCGCAATCCCCAAGGATTACGGGACTTCAACTTGTCGGGATAGGAAAGTTATCCTACACCGCTGGAAAGCGGGTAGTCTGTTGCCTGTCATCACAGGAGAAAGACATGCAGGATTTCGATCCCCAGAAAGACGAGGACAGGGCCTATCTCGCGGCTGCGTTGACGGCGTATGCGCTGGGCCTGAAGACCGAGGCGATCCTCAGCCGCCAGCGCCGCTCGCCGGCCGAGGCGCGGGGCCGGCAGATTGCCATGTATTTGCTGCGCACGGCGCTGGGCATGAGCCTCAGCCGCGTGGCCCGCGTTTTCAATCGCGATCGCACGACGGTCGCCCATGGTTGTAACCAGATCGAGGATTGCCGGGACGATCCGGATTTCGACTTGTGGATCGAACAATTGTCCGTCGGCCTGTCCAGCGTGGTCGTGCTGGATGGTGCGCCGGTGGAGGTCTGAGGCATGGCGCAGACAAGGTTGCTGACCGAATACAGATTGCGGCCCATCTTGCGGCGCGGCGGCATTGCGGCTCCCAGAGGTGACAGTTTCTGCGTCTATCGTGGGCGCGACACGCGGTACCAGCTTGTCGGCTGGGTCTCACCGCACATCATTGGGCGCTTGCGCAGGGAAGGGCAGTTGAGTGCGCCGGAAGATTTCCCGGAGCGGATCATCTGGCGGCGCGGCGCGTCACCGGATCCAGTGGTGCAGGCCGTTCCTCCGCCTCTGGACAAGGTAAATGTGCCCGGCCAGCCAAGGGGGCTGGCGCATGACTGGCTGAGAGCAACGGAGCGGGCGCGAGAGAAAGCCGCTGCCGGTCGCTATCAGGATGAGTTCACACGCGCCAGCCAGCCGATGGGGGCAGGCCGTGAGCGGGCGAACCCGCGCGAGCGAGAGCGGAGGGCGCTTCCTCCCGCGCAGCGTCTGGCCGCACTGGAAAGTGATCTGGGTACGGTCTGTATGCGTCAGCTGGAAGACTTGATCATTGATCGCGCGACGGAGTCAGCCCTGTGCATGCGTTGGGGCATGGAGGCCGAAACAGTCAGGGCGATAGCGGGGACGGCGCTGATGCGGTTGGCGCGAGCCTACGAATTGGTGCCAGCAGCAGAGAGCCCTGCCTGAGCATCCTTGTTGATGCGTTCCAGCATCGAGGCAAGCCCGTTCGAGCGCTGCGCCGTCAATGCGCCGCTGACCCCGATTTCATCCAGCAGGGCCTTGGCGTCGAAGCGGGTAATCTCGTCCAGCGCTGCGCCGGAATAGAGGCGGATCAGCAAGGCAATCAGGCCGGAAACAATCATCGCGTCCGACTCGGCGCGGATCGTCATCTGGCCGTCTGCCAGATCTGTCACCATCCAGACTTGAGAGGCGCAGCCCCGCACGCGCGTTTCTTCCGTGCGCTCTTCCGGGGAAAGCGGCGGGTTCGCCTTGCCCAGATCAATGATGTGCGCATAGCGCGCTTCCCAATCGTCCAGCCAGGAAAACTCTTCGCGAATATCGTCAGCGGTTTCTGCAATCGTCATGACCGCCAAATGGGGCATGTCACACAAAAAAGAAACCCCCGGGGCCACTGAGGACGCCGGGGGCGAGAGAGAGACTTGTGTTGACTGGCTACTGGTAGACGCCGCCAATGCATTGTCCCACGTCGGCAAGCGCGTGCTCTCCGATGCAGAACGGAACTTCATATTGCTGGTTCGCTGCGGCAACGCATTGCTGCAGGTTGAGATTGGCCATGTTCAGGCAGCCGCGCGTTTCGCGCTCAGCCATTGCAGAATTGACCTGGCTGGAAGACGAGGCCGTTTCGCCAAGGATGCGGTAAGCTGCGAGCGTGGCGATCTGGTCTGCCACGGGCTCCTTGCCGTACTTCACCTTTTTCTTTTGGGTCAGGCCGAGGCCGGATGTGACTGCCGCCGGGAAGCGGATGGCGTCTGCCGCGCCGGAGACATTGTCCCAGAGCGACGGCGCGCCAACGCGGCCTGCGCCGGCCAGAACGCTGTCGATGTCAGATGCTGCGAACGCAGAGATCAGGGGCTGGCGAGCAGGAGTGCCGACGGTCTGGATGCTGTTGAGGCGGTTGGCCTTCGCGCCGGAATTGCCGATCTTCGCCTTGGCCCAACCAGAGCCCTGAAGGCTGTAGGCCTGTTCCTTGACGTAGGCGGCTGTCGCGCTGAGTCGCTGGCTGTCGGCTTCTGTCGCAGCAAGGGACATGCTGACCGCATTGTCGCCGCCGCTCAGCGTGCGGGCATAGCGCACATCATTCTTCAGGCCGGTCAGCAGGACATCAGAGCCGTAATAGCTTTCGATGTCGCGTACTGCGGCGCGGTATTCAGGATCCTGAGACGCGATCAGGGCGGAATAGGAGATCCAGCCTTTTGACAGCTGGTCTGGATTGTGACCGCCGAGAGTGTTCAGGGCCGTGTCGATGTCATTGGCCGAAGCGAACGGCTTCTCTTTCACGTCGGTTACGTCGGACTGGTATGTCCCGTAAACAGCGGCGGATTCAGAGATCGGGTCCGCGGACTGCGCCGATGCCCCCATTGCCATTCCCAGGGCAATCACCGCAGTACCGATCATTCTGATGGATTTCATGTGCAAATTCTCCCTCACGCGTCACGCGACACTGTTGCATGAACTTCCCCACATGGGGAACCTCACCTTGCCTGCTGGACACATTACAAATACAGCAAGACATGCGTGACACAGGCAGAATGCCTAACGAATATCACCGGGGTGTTAACGACTTGCCCGATCTGGCGCGAAAGAGATTACAGTTCATTCATCTCGTCTGGCTGGTGCTGACGGGGGGAGTGGGTCTGGCTGCGCTTATCGGTGGCACAGCTGATTCGGCGCTGCTGGCAGGTTTGGTGATGGCGGCGCTGCCGGGAATTGTGGGCGCAACCTTGTTGCACGAAAAGGTTCAGGCAGACGATCTGGTCGGGCCGTTTCTGGTGATCGGCTGGACGCTGCTGGCCATGCTGGGGATCTCTGCGACGGGTGTGACGCTGTCGCCGCTGACCATATTGTTCGCGATTGCGCCGCTGACGGCGATGAATCTGGAAAAGCCCGGCATGGCAGCCGAAGCGGCGATTTTCAGCGCCTTTGCGTTTCTTGCGGCTGCGGTGATGGTGCGAATAGGCCTGTTGCCGCCGGCAAACCCCACCAGCCTGTATCAGGTGCCTGCCATGCTGCTCGCCTTCGCGGCGCTGGTAATGGTTGGCCTGCTGGCGTGGAGTTTCATGCATGCCCGCCAGGAAGAGGCCGCCTTGCCAGTAATTGCGCCAGAGGCCGTGATCCCCGTTCGGCAGGATCTCAGCCTGCCCGAAGAATCCGGTCTGCTGCTGCTCGATGTATCCGAGTTTGGCCGCATCCGAACCCTGAGTGGCGACATGCTGGGGCTCGACGGCGTCAAGGCGGGGGGCTTGCTGGCCAGCCTGCTGCAGGACGAGTCTGAACTCAGCCTGTTGAAACCTGCCAATGGCCGCACGCATGGCGAAATCACGCTGAAGAATGGTCGCGACGTGGCCTTCGTTGCCGAGGCGCATGATGAGGGCTCGATCCTGGTGTTGCGCGATCTGACGGAAGTCCGGGCGAGCACGCTGGAAACGCGGTCGCGTCTGGAAGAGGCCGAAGCGCGCCTCAGGGGGCGGACCGCGTTTTTCGCTTCACTGGGCCATGATCTGAAAACGCCGCTGAACGCCATTCTCGGCTATGCCGACATGATGCGTGCTGGCATCCGCGGGCCGATGCCGGAACCCTACAAGGACTATCCCGAGATCATTCATGAAAGCGGACAGGATTTGTTGCTGTTGGTCGAAGACATTCTGGACCTCGCCAAGGCCGAAGCTGACCGCCAGCGCCTGGAGCCGGAGCCCGTCGATCTGACTGCCTCTGCGCAATCGGTCCTGCGCCAACTGGAAAACCAGGCCGAGCGGGCAGGTGTGAAGCTGAAGCTGAAGGCAACACGAGAAGTCTGGGCCGAGGCTGATGCAAGAGCCGTCCGCCAGATCTGGCAGAACCTTGTGTCCAACGCCATCAAGTATTCAGCCTCTGGCGGCACTGTCACGCTGGATGCGCGCGACGAAGACAATGCCACTGTGCTGAGCGTGACAGACAAGGGCACGGGCATGTCACCCGAAGATGTTCGCAGCGTGCTGGAGCCGTTCTCTCAGGGCAGCAATTCCAAGGGACGCAAGGGAACAGGGCTCGGCCTCGCGGTCGTCAACTCCTTCGCGCAATTGCATGGCGGCCAGGTCGTCATTGATTCCGCACCCAACAAGGGCACGAAGGTCGAGGTCAGCCTGCCGCGCGCCAATCCTGCAGACATTCAGCCGCTGGAGGATGCGGCAGAGTGATGATGGACAGGCTGCCGACGAAGGTCTGGGTGGATGCGCTGGTTCGCCGGGCGCAGGTCGCAGGCGCGGCGGCGTTTGTGCTGCAATCGGGCGATGAGGAGCGCGGCGACGTTGTGGTGAAGGTCGCCTGTCTGGACGGCACTGCGGCGGTCTACACGCCGAGCATGAACATGGAAGGCGACCGCGTCTTCCTGAACCTGATCGTGCAGGGGATCGGCCCGGAGGAGGCGGACGTTGACGCCTATGTTCGCAAGGCCCGCGACCGGGACCGCGACCTGTGGGCCATCGAGATAGAGGATCGCGATGGGCGGCACTTCCTGACCGAGCCGGTTCAGGAACAGCTGGACTGAAATTTTCAATCCATTGCTTAAGACTAGGTAGCCCTTTGTTAACCGTGTGCGGGCAGCTTCCGGCCATAAGCTAGCTGGGGCGCGCGACATCATGCTTTTCCTGTTGAACGATCAGATCACCGAGATCGAAATTCCCGAAATGCACCTTTCCAGGAGATGGAAGTCTCTCGGGTGTGGGGATCCTTACGGAATGCGGGCGCGAGAGGCGCTCAACTTCGCCAGCCGCGTGGTCAGCGAGCATATGAAAGAGCATATCCCGCTGGAGGATTCGCTGCTTCAGGATCTGGGCGCGCTGATCATCGCCAAGACCGGCGCAAATGCGGTTCTGTTCCCGAAATTCGGCGACATGATCGGAGAGCCGCGGCTGACCATCCTGCCGGAAACCGTGCTGGCCTCCCTTCGGGATCGCCACCGCCGCGAAGGCAAGGTACCGAATGTGGGCGAGATCTGGCCGAACGCGGCCTGACCTGATCCTGATACTGGTGCTTCAACAGATGCGCCAAATGGGCTAGGGCCTCTGCCCAGCACGAAAGAGCCCAGATTACATGTCCCATGAACAGGAAGCCGCCCGCCGGCGCACCTTTGCCATCATCTCCCACCCGGACGCCGGTAAGACGACGCTGACGGAAAACCTGCTGCTGGCAGGTGGAGCCATTCGCGCAGCTGGCGAAGTCGCTGCGCGTGGGCAGGCCCGACGCACGACGTCTGACTGGATGAAGATAGAACGAGATCGCGGCATTTCGGTTTCCGCCTCCGTGATGACGTTTGAGTTTGACGGTCTTGTTTTCAACCTGCTCGACACGCCGGGACACGAGGACTTTTCCGAAGACACGTATCGCACGCTGACAGCCGCAGACTGTGCCGTCATGGTGCTGGACGCCGCGAAGGGGATTGAGCCGCAGACCTTGAAACTGTTCGAGGTCTGCCGCCTGCGCGATATTCCGATTGTGACCTTCATCAACAAGATGGACCGCGAGGCACAGGACCCGATCGCACTGCTGGATGAAATCCAGGACAAGCTGCAACTGGACACGTCGCCGCTCTACTGGCCAGCGGCCAGTGGCCAGCGCTTCTCGGGGATGATGGACCTGCACAAGCAGGAGTTCTGTGTGTTCGAGCGCAAACCGGGCGAGGCGCCGAAGATTGGCGAATCCGAGCGTATTGCGGGCGACGAAGCCAGTCTCAAGAAAGCGCTCGACGAAAGCGTGTTCGAAGAACTTTCCGAGGGCGCAGAAATGGCAACCAGCCTGTTGCCGGAATTTGATGAGCAATCCTTCCTGGACGGACATATGACGCCGGTCGTGTTCGGATCCGCCCTGCGTCATTTCGGTGTTCTTGAATTGCTCCGTACGCTTCACGCCTATGCGCCGCCTCCGCGTGACCAGAAGGCGGAGAAGAAGGGCGAGCCGATCACCGTGCATGCGTCTGACAAGCCGGTCTCAGGTTTTGTCTTCAAGATCCAGGCGAACATGGACCCGAACCATCGCGACCGTGTGGCCTTCCTGCGCCTGTGTTCTGGTGAGTTCAAGCGGGGCATGCGCCTGAAGACGACGGCGGGCAAGCAACTGAACATCCACAATCCGATGATGTTCCTGGCGCAGGACCGCGAGATTGCCGAGACGGCCTATGCGGGCGACGTGATCGGCGTGCCAAACCACGGCCAGCTCCGCGTGGGCGACAGCCTGTCAGAGAACGGAGATATCCAGTTTGGCGGAATCCCGAACTTTGCTCCGGAATTGCTGCGCCGCGCGCGTGTGAAAGACCCTATGAAAGCAAAGCATTTGCGCAAGGCTCTGGAAAGCCTCGCGGAAGAGGGCGTAACGCAATTGTTCAAGCCGGCTATCGGGTCTGACATGATTGTCGGTGCCGTCGGTCAGCTGCAATTCGAGGTGATGACCGAGCGCGTTGCCGCCGAGTATAATCTGGAAGTCGTGTTCGAGCCCGCGCCCTACAATGTCGCGCGCTGGCTCAGCTGTGATGATGACAAGGTGCTGGAAGCCTTCCTGGACAAGAACAAGTCCGCCAGCGGAACGGATCTGGATGACGCGCCAGTTTATCTGGCCAAGAATGCCTGGGATGTTGGCTACGCTCAGGAAAAGAACCCGGACATCCGCTTCACAGCCACGAAAGAACGCTTGCTCTAGGTCGGATCTGTCGCGACCAGCGGTTCCGGCTTGTCGCTCGGCGGAGAGGCGAGGTCTGCGCCGCCTTCCAATTCGTCCGTGTTTTGCAGCACAGGCTGAAACTGGTTTTCGTGCATGGCCGACAGGCCGGACGTTGCGCGCGGATTATACTCCACCTTGCCTGCGCCGCGTTTCAGTTCACAGCGCGATGCGCCGCCATCAAACCCGGCCATATAGCTCCACGCCACGCAGGCGCTGCGCGTGTCACATAGCTTCTGGCAATCGCTGGCCGTGGCGGTGTTCGTGAATTCATAGGTCGCACCATAGCGGTATATGCCTGTGGCTTGTTCGCTGGCGATCTCAACCGGGGCTTCAGCGGCGACATGATTGTCGCCAATCGCTGGCAGGTTCAGGCAGGCAGCAAGCAGCAGGGCAGACACGATACGCATTGGGCAGGACTCCATCCGTCTTGCGGAAGAGACTAGGTGCGCGGTCTTAAGGAATGGTTGTTCAGGACCCGGCCAGCGCTTCGCGCTTTTCTTCGATCTCCAGCCATTCCATCTCGATTTCGTCCAGCTCGTCGCGCGCGGCGCCGATCCGGTCTGATGCTTTGGCAAAGCCGTTTGGGTCTCGCGTGTAGAAATCAGGATCGCTCATCTTCTCTTCCAGCGTACGGATCTCTTGCTGCAGCTTCGGGATCAGCGCATTGATTTCCTTCTGGCGATGCTCATCCTTGTATGAAAGCTTTTTCTGCGGTTTCGCGCGGACTGCATTGTCTGCTTTCGGTTTTTCCGACTTCTGAACAGGGGCGTCCGACTTGCGGAAATGCTTCAGCTGGTTCTGCGCGTCGCTCCAGCCACCTGCCGTCACGACCCATCTGCCGTCGCCGACCGGACAGAGGCAACTCGTCACCGTTGCATCCAGGAAGGCCCGGTCATGGCTCACCAGGATCAGTGTGCCATCATAATTGAGCAGCATGTCCTCCAGCAGCTCAAGGGTCTGCATGTCGAGATCGTTGGTCGGTTCGTCCATAACAAGCAGGTTCGACGGCTGCGCCAGGCCGATGGCGAGCGCGAGACGATTGCGCTCCCCGCCCGAAAGCGCGCCAACCGGCTGGCGTAGCTGCTCTGGCTTGAACAGGAAGTCCTTGGCATACGCCGCGACATGGCGCTGATTGCCCTGAACCATGATGGAATCCCCCCCATTCGGGGCGAGGGCCTCCCACACAGTGTCTGTCGCGTTGAGGGAATCCCGGGTCTGGTCCTGATACGTCACCTGCAGCGTCTTGGAGAGGCGCACATTGCCGGCATCTGGCTCGATTTCGCCGAGCAGCAGGCGGACAAGCGTGGTCTTTCCCGCGCCATTCGGGCCGATGATCCCGATACGGTCACCGCGCAGAATGCGCAGGGAGAGATCATCCGCGATCACGAGGGGACCGTTTGGCGTATCGAACGTTTTCGACAGTCCCTTGGCCTCGATGACCTTCTTGCTCATGGAGTCGCCGGAGCTGACAGACAGATCGGCTGTGCTCTTGCGGTCCTGAAGGGCGCCACGCATTTCGGCATGCTGCACCCGCATCTGTTTCAGCTTTGCAAGGCGGCCCTGGTTGCGCTTGCGCCGGCCAGTCACCCCGCGCGCCAGCCAGTGCTGTTCATCCTTCAACTGAGTGGTCATCCGCCGCAGCTGGCGCTCTTCTTCCACTTCGATCTGTTCGGCCCATTCGTCGAACTTTGTATAGCCTTCCGGGCTTTTCAGAACCTTTCCCTGACGCAGCCATAGCGTGTTCGTCGAGACATTCTCCAGGAACCGACGGTCGTGGCTGACCAGCAAGACGACGCCATTGAAGCCCTTCAGGCGCGCTTCCAGCGCCTCGATCATGGGCACATCCAGATGGTTGGTCGGCTCATCCAGCAGGATCACATCGGGATCGCGGGCGAAGGCGCGGGCAAGGGCGGCGCGGCGTTGCTGGCCGCCCGATAGCGTGGCTGGGTCGGCACCGGCATCGACGCCGAACTCCATCAATTCGGCCTCAGCCATATAGCTGGCCTCCAGCCCGTCTGCCACATAATCTAGAACGGTGTCATAGCCCGCCAGGCTCGGCTCCTGTGCGACAACGGCATAGGTGATGCCCGGTTGGCGCCAGACCTCTCCGCTGTCTGCTTCCACGCTTTCGGAAATGATCTTCATCAGCGTCGACTTGCCCGCGCCATTGCGGCCGACCAGCGCGACGCGTTCTCCTTTGGACAGCGAAAAGCTGACCCCGGTAAACAGGGGTTTGCCGCCAAAGGTCAGGCGAACATCATTCAGGGTAATCAGGGGAGGTTGAGCCATTTTTGCGATGTAGCGTGTGCCGGAGCCGCGCGCTAGGGTGCCAGCGCTGCAATCTCGCCCGGTTTCAGCAGGCGCCATTCGCCTTCGGGCAGGTCACCGAGTTCGAGCGGACCGAAGCGCAAGCGGTGCAGCGTTTCGACATGATTGCCCGCAGCGGCGAACATGCGGCGCACTTGATGGTAGCGGCCTTCGGTGATGGTCAGGCGTGCGCTGCGCTCTCCGGTAACGTCCAGCTTTGCCGGCAGAAGCGGTTTGTCTTCGCCGCGCAGCACCAATGTGCCGCTTGCGAACAAATCACCTTCGTGTCCTTCGAGCGGGCGGGCAAGTGTTGCCTCATAGGTCTTCTCGGTGGACGATTTCGGGGAGATCAGTCTGTGCAGCAATTTGCCATCATCCGTGAACAGGAGAAGCCCGGTCGTGTCGGCGTCCAGTCGCCCGACTGTCGAAAGTGCGGGGCTGCGTTGCAGGAAGCGGGGGGGCAGTAATTCATAGACCAGTCGGCCCTGGTCGGCGCGCGAGCAGGTACAGCCCGCGGGCTTGTTCATCATCAGAACCATGCCCGGCGCAGGATCGAGCGGTTCATCGTCGAAGCGCAAATTGTCGCCTGACCCCGTGACCCGACCAGACCGGATGGCAGCCTCCATTTCCTTACGGCTGCCATAGCCGAGATTGGCGAGATATTTCGCAAGCTGACGATCAGTCTTCATCGCTTCCGCTTCGGTTTCTCCGCGCGGATGATCTTGTAGCCACCGGCGTCTTCCAGCATTTCATGTGCCTTGAAGCATTCGCCCAGTACCTGTTCATAGGGCAGGTGCCGATTGGCGACGAGCCAGAGTTGTCCGCCGGTCTTCAGCGCCTTGGCAGCGGCGCGGATGAAATCCTGTCCGAGGGATGCTGCGTCGGCCCGGCCTACGTGAAAAGGTGGGTTCATCACGATGAAGTCGTACAGCGCCGTGCCTGCATCTTTGGTCGCGTCCGCCCATTGCGCGTCCCAATTGTCAAAGCCTGACAGCGTTTCTGCAATACAGGGCAGGGCGCGATGCTCGGCTTCCAGCAGCGTCATATGTTCCACATGCGGACAGTTCTCGAGGACTTCGCGCGTCAGGAATCCTTGTCCTGCGCCAAAGTCAGCGCCGCGTCCCTTGATGTATTCCGGAATACTGTCTGCCAGTAATTCGGAGCCCGCATCGATCCTGTTCCATGAGAACAGGCCCGGGCGGCTGGAAATGCCACCTTCCATCGGCTGCGGCGCATCAAGGGCTATCCATTCGTTCATCAGAACGGTGTTGATCCGACTGCTGTCTTTGACGGCCCAGAAGGCGCGGCATTTGTTCTTGGACAGCGCTTCAGTTTCGCCGGCGATTTCGCGGAGTAGTTTCTCAATGGTTTTCGAGCCGAGCGTGTTTGGCAAGCAGGCGAGAAGGGTACCGCCCTCCGGCGCATCCCGCAGGGCGCGGGCGAGCAGGGCGCGCGTCTCGTCCTTTTGGCGCGGTGGCAGGATCAGCGTCAGCGGCGCAGCGGGAAAGTGTTCGGCCTCAGGCGGCAGAACCTCGAACCCGGCGGCCTTCAGTGCGTCATGATCCGGCTTGAAACTGTTCTGGCAGACCAGCCGGTCTTTCGGCAGCTGGGACAAGTAGGGCGTCACTTCCGCGCGCAGGAACAGGACCGGCCCGCTCTCAGGCACGCTCACGGCGCCATCTTCCAGAGCCAGCATCAGGGTTTCGTAGACAACAGGATCAAACATGCGCGGTCTTTAGGCGGTTTGCAGGTCGCGGGAAAGGCCCCGCATCATAGCGGCTGTTACTGACGGATAACGCGTACGCCGCTGCCGGTTCGGGAGCTGGACGCCGTGGCGAAGGCCTGGGCCATGCCGCGATAGAACGTAATGCGCTCTTCCGCCGCTTCACTCATCTCCATGCCAACTTCTGCGCCAAGCAGCGGTTCGGGTGGCATGCCGGCATGTGCAATCTCCATGATGTCCGACCAGAGATCGGCAGGCAGGCCACCGCCGGAAACTTTCGCCATCGGGCTGTCATCATCATTGCCGATCCAGACCCCGCCAACATAGGCATTGGAGAAGCCAATGAACCAGGCATCGCGCCAGTCCTGGCTGGTGCCGGTCTTGCCCGCGACGGTCCAGTTGCCGAATTTGGCGCGCTGGCCGGTTCCGAAGGAGGCATTCGTCACACGCGACAGCATGCCGTTCATCTCTTTTGCCAATTCATGATCGAACACACGGTCGCGATTGTAATCCGGCCGCGTATAGAGCACGTCGCCGCGCGAATTCTCGATCTTTTCAATCAGCCAAGGGTCCATGCGGAGGCCACCTGACTGGAATGTGCCGAAGGCGCGGGTGATCTCCCACAGCGACACTTCCTGACTGCCAAGCGCGATGGATGGGAAAGGCTTCAACGGAGTGGTGATGCCAAACCGGCGGGCAATGCCAATGACGCTCTCTTCGCTGGCTTCCTGAGTCAGCTCTGCAGCGACGGTATTGGTGGACCGGGCCATGGCTTCGCTCAGGGTCATCGGGCCAAGGAAACCGCCGCCATAGTTTTCGGGCTTCCACTTTCCGATAGAGAGCGGCGCGTCCTCGAATACGTCATAGGCAGAAAAGCCGCTTTCAAGCGCTGCCGCATAGACGAATGGTTTGAAGCTGGAGCCCGGCTGGCGTTTGGCTTGGGTGACGCGGTTGAACTCGGACTCGGTAAAGTCTCGGCCGCCGACGAGGGCGACGACGCGCCCCTCGCGGTCAATCACGAGCGCGGCGGCCTGGCTCGCCTTTGCGGCTTCACCATCTTTCTCCATCCGCTCATTCAGTTTGGCGTGGATCTTCTGCTGCAGCTCGACATCAATCGATAAGGTCACCACCATGTCGCCCGGCGGGCGGGGCAGCATCAGCTTCACCCGGTCAGCGACGGTATCCATAACATAACCGAGTTGCGGGTCGTAATCCGGTGCATCGATGATGGTGATATCGGTCTCGATGGCCTCGGTGACCTCATCCTGTGTGATAAAGCCGAGATCTTGCATCTGCTGCAGCACATAAAGCTGGCGGGATTTGGCGCCTTCCAGATTATCGCGCAAATTCAGTTTGGACGGGGCCTTGGGCAGTGCAGCGAGGATGGCGGCCTCCGGCACCGACAATTCCTCTGGCGGCTTGCCGAAATAATAGCGTGAGGCAGCATCAATGCCGTAGAGACCCGCGCCGAAATACACTCGGTTCAGATAGAGCGACAGAATCTCGTCTTTTGTGAGTTTCTTCTCCAACTCGCGTGCCAGTTTCATCTCCTGCGCCTTGCGGGAGATGGTCTGGCGGCTGTCCAGAACGAGGTTCTTGATCAGCTGTTGGGTGATGGTGGATGCACCGGACACGGTCTCTCCGGCGCGCATGTTAGACCAGGCCGCGCGGGCGATGGCCGCGTCGTCTGCGCCATCATGCTCATAGAAGCGTTTGTCTTCGGCGGCGATGAAGGCCTGCGGTACATGGTCGGGCAGGCGGCTGACATCGGTCGCGCGCCCATAGCGCGGGCCGCGAACATCCAGCGTGTTCCCATTGCGATCCACGAATTCGATGGCGGGTTCGCGCTTGGCATCCCACAGCTCCGCCACGGGCGGCAGGCTGGGCATGCCGAAGTAGAGAGAGCGCCACTTCCAGAAGGCCCAACCGGCCCCGGCCAGCAGCGCGATCAGCAGGAACAGCATCAGATAACGCCCGGCGCGGGTCTTCAGGAAACCGAAGCGCGAGCGTCGCACCTTTATGGCGCGGGCGCCTGTCGTCTTGCCTGCTTTTGCGGGCGGTTTTCTGGGTGTTTTCGCCATGTGTTCCAGATACCCGAATTCGATTTTTCAACAGGTTAATTGCTTCAGGAATAGGGCAATGAGAAGGCATGGCGTGCAATGTGCCGCCTGCCGCGAGGTCACGCCTTACAATACGGGTATTTCCCGAGTGATAAGAGAGGCACAAACTGGTTCAGTGAAACCAGTATCGACCAGGGCCCGTAAATGATGGCCCGGCACCCCGGAGGAAAACATGCCCACATCACCCGCCGCCACGCCCTCAGAGCATTTTGACGTCCTGATTGTCGGGGCGGGCATTTCCGGTGTCGGGGCGGCCTGGCACATGCGGCACCAGTCTCCGGGAAAGTCGTTCTGCGTGCTGGAAGCGCAGAGTGATTTCGGCGGCACATGGCGCACGCACACCTATCCGGGCATCCGGTCCGATAGTGACCTTTATACATTCGGCTATCGCTTCAAGCCGTGGGAAGGCGCGCCCATCGCGGCGGCGCATGAAATCCTCGCCTATATGGGCGAGGTCATCGAAGAGAACGATCTGGACCAACACATCCGGTACAATCACCGGATCGTTTCGGCGGACTGGTCATCCGAGGGCAAGGTCTGGACCGTCACCGCGAAGCGCTCGGACACGGATGACACGCAGGTCTTCACGGCCGGCTTTCTGTGGATGTGCCAAGGCTATTACAATCATGAGGAGGGGTACACGCCCGAATGGGAAGGCATGCAGGACTTCCGGGGGCAGATCATCCATCCGCAAACCTGGCCCGATGATGTAAACCTCAATGGCAAGAAGGTTATCTGTATCGGCTCTGGCGCGACGGCGGCCACTGTGGTGCCGGCCATTGCGGGCGAGTGCGAACATGTCACGCTGTTGCAACGCTCCCCCACCTATTTTACCCCGGGCCGCAATGTGAACGAACTGGCCGACGCGCTGCGGGAAGAAGGCGTGGACGCGGACTGGATCCACAAGATCATTCGCAAGCGTGTTCTGTTTGATCAGGCGAAATTCACGGAACTGGCCCAGAAGCAGCCGGACATCGTAAGGGCCGAACTGCTGAAGGGCGTTCGCGATCTGCTGGGGCCGGATTATCCCATCGATCCTCACTTCACCCCGAATTACCGCCCGTGGCAGCAACGCATCGCGTTCGTCCCGGATGGCGACCTGTTTCAGGGCATCGCCAGCGGCAAGGCCAGTGTCGTGACCGACCATATCGACCGGTTCACCGAAAGTGGCATCCTGCTGAAATCCGGCGAGGAGCTTCAGGCGGATATCATCATCACTGCCACCGGGTTCAATCTATCCGTACTCGGTGACATTCCCTTCTCGAAGGATGGCCAGCCCATTGATTTCAGTCAGACGGTTACCTATCGCGGCATGATGTTCACGGGTGTGCCGAACATGGCCTGGGTGTTCGGGTACTTCCGCGCTAGCTGGACCTTGCGGGTTGATCTGATGGGCGATTTCATCAGCCGCCTGCTGAAGCATATGGACGACAAGGGGGCGAAGGAAGTGCGCGTTGAGCTTCGCGAGCAAGACAAGGATATGGAAATCCTGCTCTGGATGGACCCGGACAATTTCAACCCCGGCTACATGATGCGTTCGCTCCACCTGATGCCGAAGCGTGGCGCGCATGACATCTGGCAACACTCGCAGGACTACTGGCGCGAGAAAGACGAGATGCCGCTGATCGATCTGGACAGCGAGGAATTTGTCTATGACCGGATGGGCGCAGATGCCCCCGCGAAGGACAAGGCGCTGGCCTGAGCCTCGCGGAGGTCATTCGCGCTGCAGACGGACGCTGATCAGGGGCAGCCGATGGCGTGCGCCAATATGTTCCGATGCACCTCGCTGGTGCCGGAATAAATCGTGGCGGCGCGGGTCGATAGATATTTCGCTTGTGCAAAGTCACTGTTCGGGGCCAGGCCGAGGCCTGCCTGCGTAATTGCCTGATGCAGTTCTGTGGCGATCACTTTGAGCACAGAAGAACTTGCCGCAGAACCGACGGGCATTTCGCCGCTGGCGACACGCGCCTCCAATGCTTCAAACGTGTCGACCTTCATGGCCAGATTGTAGAGATCCTGAGACGGCGCAAGACCAATCATGCCCCGCTTGGCGGCCCGTAGGGCGCGGCGGAGCAGGCCGGTGGTCGTATTGTTTGACCGCGCAATCGCCATCAATGCCTTTGCGGCTCTCCAACCTTCGCCAATGTCTCCGATACGATCGGCGGCGGGCGTTCGGACATTGTCAAAGAAAACCTCATTTGTTTCCGTCTCTCCACTGATGAAGTCGATGGGACGCACCCGGATACCGGGACGGTTCATCTCAACGAGCAGGAAGACAAGGCCATCACGTCCCGCACTGCCGTCGTCGCATCGCGCCAGCAGGAACATATGCGAGGCATATTGCGCGAAGCTGGTCCAGACCTTGCTGCCATTCAGGATGAAATCATCGCCATCTCGCGTTGCGCGCAATGATAGGGCTGACAAATCTGATCCGGCTTGCGGCTCGGAAAAACCCTGGCACCATTCATGCTCGCCATTCAGGATGGCGGGCAGGTAGCGGGCTTTCTGGTCCTCGCTTCCTTCTGCAATAATCAGTGGGCCGATTGTGCGGACGCCGGAATTCATGATGATGGGCGCATCACGCTGTGCGCAGGCATTCTCGAAATACAACCGCTGCGCCGCACTCCAGTCTGCGCCGCCACGTTCAATTGGCCAGGACGGCGCAAACCATCCTCTCGCGAGCAGGCGTTTGCGCCATGCGTCGCATGCCCAACGCGGGGATTTCAGCCCCGTGGTTTCCCGGCCAGCCGCGCGGAGTTCTTCGGTCAGCTCAGCATCGAGAAAGGCATCCACCTCTTCACGAAACGCAGCGTCTGCCCGCCCGCTTTCAATCTCCGGAATCGGGAAGCTTCCATCCATGTCGCCCTCCTGTGTATGGCGTCAGCGGGAGGATACAGTTTCGTGGAGGACGATCTCAATCAGGGGTTATACGGGGTGCGGCACAACTGTCGCCTGTATCAGGAGACAGTGTCGCGAGGGCCCTGCGGTACGATCCGGTACGGATTGATGTGTGCATGAGAGTAATAATAATGCTGTTTGATGTGGTCGAAATGCACGGTCGGTTTCACCTCCGGCATGTCATGGATTCGCTTCATGTAGGCGCTGAGGGCATCATACTGACGGATCATTTTCACGTTACATTTGAAATGCACGAAATAGACCGGATCAAACCGGATCAGCGTGGTAAACAGGCGAATGTCGGCCTCCGTCAGCTGATCACCGACCAGCCATTCGCGGCCATCCGACAGGCGCTGCTCCAGCCAGTCCAGCGCATCGAACAGGGGCACGATGTTCTCGTCATAGGCATCTTGTGTCTGGGCAAAGCCGCATTTGTAGACGCCATTGTTCACCGGTTCGTAGACGCGCTCATTCACATGATCGATCTCGTCGCGCAAATCAGCAGGATAGAAGTCGGCTCTGTTTCTGGTGATTTCGTTGAAAGCGGTATTGAAGATCCGGATGACTTCGGCGCTTTCATTGTTGATGATGGTTTCCTCCTGCTTGTCCCAGAGAACCGGCACGGTCACCTTGCCGGAATAGTCCGACTTCGCCTTTGTGTAGATCTGGTGCAAGTATTCCTTCCCATAGAGCGGGTCTCCGGACGCGCCGGGAAAATCCGTCTTCAGTTCCCATCCTTCACCCAGCATATGCGGGTGAACCACGCTGACCGGGATCAAGTCCTCGAGTCCTTTCAGAAGGCGGAAGATAAGCGCGCGATGGGCCCACGGGCACGCATAGGACACATAGAGATGGAACCGGCCCGCCTCGGCCTTTACCGCATCTTGTCCATCCGGGCCGGGAGAGCCATCCGGCGTGATCCAATTGCGGAAGGCGGAATCTTCACGGTCGAATTTGCCGTCATCTCCGGCGAACTCGTCTTTCTGCTTCCACTCTCCGTTCACCAGCAGGCCAGGCATCGTCGTCTTCCTTTTCGTATCCATTCCCCCTCTCGCAACGGCTGGCGGGCCGGGTGGTTGCATCACGGTTCAGGCTGGGGAAGATTGGCGCACGTCAATCATTGACAGGTGGAGTCGGGATTTCTACAGCCGCGATTGGAACGCAGCTTCGTGCATCGTCTTCGCTTCGGTGTTCGCCCGCTCCAGGAATGACCGCGCTTACGAGGCTGGAATGTTCAGATCTATCTCCGCCATTGCTGCCCTCTTGTTCGCTGCGGCCATCCTGTATGCCGGGAACGGCTTGCAGAGCACCCTCCTGTCCGTGCGCGGCGACATCGAGGGCTTTCCGACCACTGTCATCGGCTTGTTGGCGTCGGCCTATTATGCCGGGTTTATTCTCGGGTGCCGCCTTGTGCCCGGCATGATTCAGGGCGTTGGGCATATCCGCGCCTTCGTGGCCCTCGCCTCCATCGCTTCGTCGAGCGCATTGGCGCACATCCTCTTTGTCGAGCCGATTGCGTGGGGCGGTCTGCGCTTCATCACGGGTTTCAGCTTTGCGGGCCTGACCATGGTTCTGGAAAGCTGGATCAATGAACGCGCAACGAATGAGAACCGCGGCAAGATCCTGTCGGTCTACCGTATTGTTGACCTTGGCGCCGTGACCATTGGCAACGGCCTGCTCGCCATCGCGCCGCCGGAAGGCTTCCAGCTGTTCGTATTGGTGTCCATCCTGATCTCCATTGCGCTCGTGCCTGTGGCGCTGACCCGGTCTTCATCGCCCGCGCCGCTGGAAACGGCGAAGCTGGACATCGTGCAGCTCTACAAGGTCTCGCCGGTCGGCGCGATTGGCGCGGCGGCGACGGGGCTTGCCAATGCTGCCTTCTGGGGCATGGCGCCGGTCTATGTGCAGGAACTCGGCTATGGCGCGGCAGCGATCGCAGCCTTCATGAGTACCGCCATCATCGGGGCGGGCCTGTTCCAGTTCCCAACCGGTTGGCTGTCAGACAAGATTGACCGCCGCATGGTGATTTTCGCCAGCTCCCTGCTGGGCACCGGGGCGTCAGCCTTGCTTGCCACGTTTGCGGGCTTGTCAGAGAACGCCATGCTGGGCTTCAGCTTCCTGTTCGGTGCCTTCATCATTCCTGTGTTTGGCATCTGCTGTGCGCACGCGAATGACCATGCTCAGGTCGGCAAGGCCGTCGCAACCAGTGGCGGTTTGTTGCTGCTTTATGGCGTGGGCTCTGTCGTCGGCGCATTGGTCGGCGCGCTGGTCATGAGCGCGTTCGAGCCTGCAGCCTTGTTCTGGTATATCGCGGGCGTCTATCTTGTGCTGGCCGTCTTCACGCTGCTGCGCATCGGCATCAAGCGCCGTCCGCGCATCATCGGCAAGAAGTCACGCTACATTCCAATGGCAAAAAGCCCGCTGACGCGCGTTTACCGCAAACGTGCAAAGTCGCAGGGCAAAGACCCAGCCAAGAACGCGCCGAAGGCCGAACCCAAAACCTGAGGACGGATAATGCTTCAGGCCATGCCCGGCCGCCAGGCATCGCGCAGGTGAATTGGCAGGCGACCCGGCACAATGCCGATCAGATCGTAGCGCCACCCATGCTGTGAGTATTGCGGCCGCTTGGCCATCCAGTTTTCGGCTGCGCGGGCGATGCGCTGCCACGCATTGACGCTGACCGCATCAATCGCCGTTGCCTCACGCTTGCGGGCTTTCACCTCTATAAACACGATCGTACCGGACTTTTCCGCGATCAGGTCAATCTCACCTACCGGTGTGCGCACCCTATGCGCGAGGATGCGATAGCCCTTGAGGCGCAGGAAGAGCGCGGCATAGGTCTCCCCGGTTCGGCCACGTCTTTCGGCGGCCGTGCGCTTGTCGCTTGGGCGCCGGGCGTCAGCCATCGGCCTTCAATTGCAGGGCGCGTTGATAAACCTCCCGCTTGGGCAGGCCGAGCGCTTCGGCGACCGCATTGGCGGCGGCTTTTGTCGGCTGGTCCTGCAGGGCATCGCGCAGCGCAGCGTCCAGGCCTTCGGCAGTCACTTCCGCTTCGCCCGGTGGGCCGACGAGCAGCACGATTTCCCCGCGTGGCGGGCCGGCTTCGGCATAGTGCGCGGCAAGGTCTGCCAGCGTGCCGCGCCGCGTTTCCTCGAACAGTTTGGTCAGCTCCCGGGTCACCGCAGCGTCACGCGGTCCGAGCACGGCAGCAAGGTCTGCCAGCGCGTCGGCAAGACGGGGGCCACTTTCATAGAAGATCAGCGTGCCCGGCACAGCTTTCAGCGCGTCTGCCGCAGATTTGCGCGCGCCGGATTTAGGCGGCAGGAAGCCCGCGAACAGGAATTTGTCACTTGGCAAGCCACTGGCCACGAGACCGGCCAGCATGGCGGATGCTCCCGGCACGGGGATGACTTTCACGCCAGCCTCCAGCGCTTCATGCGCCAGCTTCCAGCCCGGATCCGAGACAAGCGGCGTACCGGCGTCAGAGATCAACGCGATCCTGGCGCCGTCCTGCAGGGCCGAGATCAGGCCCGGTCTCCGTTCCGCCCCATTGTGGTCATGATAGGGGCTGAGCCGCGCTTTAATCCCATAGGCCGACATCAGCTTTCCGGCGACGCGCGTGTCCTCTGCCAGAACCTCATCGGCAGCGGCCAGCACGTCGAGTGCGCGCAGGGTGATGTCGCGCAGATTGCCGATCGGGGTGGAAACCACATAGAGACCCGGATCCAGAGATACAGCCGGTTGCCCCTTGGGGTGGCCGGGCCTAGAGTCGGCGGAGGCGGGAATCGCCCCGGAGTCAGAAGGATCAGGAGATGACATTGCTTCAACCATTGCTCAGGAAGCTTCCCGCGCCAAGTCTTCTGTTGGCTTCGCTGCTTCTGGCCACAGCCTGTGCCACAGCGCCAGCGCGCCAGCCAGTGCCGATTGGCACCGGACAGCCGCGTGACGAACCGGTTACCGGTGTCCCTCGGGACCTCGGCAATGTGCCGGGCGAAGAAATCGAAATCACTGACATTGAAGATCTCGACGACATGCGCCGGGGACGGGGAGACCGGGGCCTGACACCACCCTTCATGCAGGGCCGTGAGATCAAGCGCGCCGCTGTGCTGCTGCCTTTCTCTCACCCGAACGCGAATGTTCGCGCCGAGGCTGAAAGCATGCTCGCCGGAATTGAGCTGGCGCTGTTCGAATATGCCGACAAGGATTTCCTGATCATCCCAAAGGACACCGCCGGCAAGACGTCTGTTGCGGAAGCGCGCCTTGATGAAGCCTTTGAAGACAAGGTGGATGTTGTTCTAGGCCCGCTCTTTGGGGCGAATGTGAAAACCGTGCGGGAAAAAGCCCGCAAGGAAGACGTGCCGGTTATCGGCTTCTCGAATGACCGGTCTGCCGCCGGGGGCGGGGCCTATCTCGCTTCAATCACGCCTGACGAAGAAGTGCGCCGTGTGATGGAGTATGTCGCGTCGCGCGGCGTGGATACGTTCGTTTTCCTGGGGCCACGCTCTGAGTATGGCCGCCAGATCGAAGCGGCGATGCGTTACGAAGCCCCGCGTCTGGGCGCAGTGCTGGCTGCCTCGGCATTTTACGGCGAAGACAGCGGCGCTGGCGCTGAAGCGCGTCAGATCGCCAATGTTCTCAAGAACGAACTGTCCGGGCGTCTGGATCGTGTCGCTGTGATGATTCCGGAGCGCGGAGTGAAACTGCTGTCTGTCGCGCCGCTGCTGCCATACAATGGCGTCGACATGCGTCAGGTGAAGCTGATCGGTACGTCATATTGGGACGATTCCAGCATCTGGCGTGAGCCAACCCTGCGCGGCGGCTATTACGCCTCGACTGATCCCAACAACAAGACGGCCTTCACCCAGACCTATCGCCGGATCTATGGCCGCGCGCCGACTGATCTGGCCGCATTGGCCTATGATGCCGCGGCGCTGACCGTCCGTCTGGCCGCCGATGACAGCCTGACCTATGGCGGCGTGACCGATCCCGACGGCTTCTTCGGCGTAAATGGCCTGTTCCGCTTCCGCATTGACGGCACATCCGAGCGTGGCCTGGCCGTGATGCAGATTCAGCCCGGCGGGGCAGAACTGGTCGAGGGGGGTGTGCAATCCTTCCCGACAACGCCTGTTGGCCCCAGCTGATACCCGTCCTGACGCTGCGCGACCTGTGACGATCCCTTGCACGTCGCGCGGTGCTCCCCCACATGAGCGGCTGATTTGAGACAATCCTGGAAGACGATAGCCATTCCATGAGCAAGCGCGACTATTACGAGATTTTGGGCGTATCCAAGGATGCGGACGAGAAACAGCTGAAGTCCGCCTACCGCAAGCTGGCGATGAAGTATCATCCTGACCAGAATGCAGGGAATCCGGAAGCCGAAGAGAAATTCAAGGAAGTGGGCGAAGCCTACGCAATTCTGAGCGACGGCCAGAAGCGTGCCGCCTATGATCGGTTCGGGCATGGTGCCTTTGAAAATGGCGGCGGGGGCGGAGGCAACCCGTTCGGCCAGGGCGCCAATCCGGAAGACATCTTCTCCGACCTGTTCAGCCAGGTATTTGGTGCGGGCGGCTTTGGCGGCGGTCGTCGCCGGGGCGGGCCACAGCGCGGTTCGGACCTGCGCTACGATCTGGAAATCACGCTGGCCGAAGCCTGGGCCGGCAAGGAAGAAACCATCCATGTCCCGCAGGCCGTGCCCTGTACAGGCTGTGACGGGTCTGGCGCCGCGCCGGGCACACAGCCGGAAACCTGTGACACGTGTGACGGTGCGGGCCGCGTGCGCGCACAGCAAGGCTTCTTCACGATGGAGCGCACCTGCGTCCGCTGTGGCGGCAAGGGCAAGATTATCAAGAAGCCTTGCAAGGAATGTGGCGGCGTCGGTCAGGTCCGCGAAGAACGCAAGCTGCAAGTGAAGATCCCGGCAGGCGTGGAGAGCGGCATGCGCATCCGCCTGTCAGGTGAGGGCGAACCGGGCGAACTGGGCGGCCCGAGCGGCGACCTCTACATTTTCGTCGATGTTGTCGAACATGACATATTCGAACGCGATGGCCCGAACCTTTATTGCCGCGCGCCGGTGCCGATGGCGACCGCTGCGCTGGGCGGCGAGATCGAGATCCCGACCATTGATGGTGGCCGCGCCCGTGTTGTCGTGCCAGAAGGCGCGCAGACAGGCCGCAAGCTGCGCCTGCGCGGCAAGGGCATGCCATCCGTGCGCCAGTCAGGCCATACGGGCGATCTGTTCGTGGAAATGTTTGTCGAAACGCCGCGAAACATGTCGGCTCGCCAGAAAGAGCTGATGCGCGAATTCTGCGAGTGCACCGGCGCTGACTGCCATCCGGAGAGCGAAGGCTTCCTCGGTCGCATCAAGCGCTTCTGGAGCGGCGACGGCGACGAGCACCGCCCGAACTAACGGCACACCTCCACCCAATCCAGAACGGATGCGATCATCTCCTCGCGTGACCATGAAAAGGAATGGTCGCCCGAAAGAGTGAGCGTCGTGGCGTTCACGTCCGGGCTCTGGGTGTAAGCCTCCATGAGGGGATGAATGACTGTCCCCAGCGGCACGGCTTCATCCTCGTCGGCTGCAATGATCAGCACGTTGCGTCCTGCAAACTCCGGCGCAATGGCCGCAATATCAAACGCGTCCCGATTTTCGATCAGCTCACGGATCAGCTCATCACCAGATGTTCCGGCCAGCATTTGCAGCGTGTCACCATAGGCGGAAAACCCGGCCTTCATGTCTGCGCTCGCGGAGATGGCGTCCGCCACGACTGCGAAGTTTGCCGGGGCGAGCCCCGCAGCGCACGCGATCGTCTCATCCTTTGCACCAGCAGCCAGCGCGGCGAACCCGCCCATCGAATGCCCGATCAGGATGATCTTGCCAGGATCGCTCCGGTAGGCGTCGGCGTTGGTGCGAACATGGTCAGCGGCTGAGGCCACATCTTCAATCACGTGCGTGAAGGAGAAATCGCCCTCGCTGCCCCAGGTGCCGCGATAGTGAAAGAACAGGACATTGAAGCCGTTCGCGCGGAGATCCTGAGCCAAGTCAAGATTCTTCTCGTTGCCCGGAAAGCCGTGCAACAGCAGAACGGTCGGGTGCGGGCCGGGGCCATCGGCAACATAGACAAGACCGTTCAACCGCTTGCCGTGGCTCTGGAAATTCATTTCCACCAGTGCCGGTGGATAGTCCGCATCATGGGTGATGCCCGTTTCCGGCAGCACAGCGCTCTGACCTGCACAGCCCGCGACACTGGTCATCACAAGCAGCGATGCGGCAATTCCTGTTATCTGTTTCATCCTGTTCTCCCTTTGCGCAATCTTACGCCAAACGTTCGCGGCTCCAAGCCTGTCGACGCGGAAGTCTTGCCCTGAATGGCGAACCCGGCCTATCTGCCGCGCGGAACACATATCGCGGTGGGCGGGGACATGAAGGCAGCAGGCATATTCAGGAAGGTCCAGAAGGGGCTGAATGATCTCTCCCGGTTTGAGCGGTGGATCTGGATCGGCGTGCTGGTCGTGCTGTTCGTCAGTACGGTCGTTCGCCTGACATCCGCTTTCTTCCCGCAATTTGCAAACTGGGCCAGTGAGGCAAGCGCGCTGAGCGCGTTCGTGTTCAACACGGTGGGGCTTGCGCAATCTGTGACGCTGACTCTCGTCGTCGCCCTGCCACTCTTGCGCTATCTGCTGACGCGCAACCCGGCCGAGAAGGTGGCTGAGCGGATCGTGAAGAAGCGCCAGCCGCACCTGATCAAGGATCTCAGCTCCCTGGCCGAGCTAGGTGAATTGCGCTTTCCTGCGCATGAGCTGGAAATCGTGTCGGACAATGACGCGCTGAAGGAATTCAGCCGCATGAACGCCGAGTGTTTCGAGGAAAGCGCAAACTATTCCGGGGACTATGTCGACAAGCTGTTGCGCAACACCAGCGTTCATGACCGCTATCCGCAAAGCTTTGCATTCGTGCTGGATGAAACCGGGGAGCGGATGGGTATCTCTATGGTTATTCCGTTGAACCCGACTGCGACCCATCTCTACAAGCGGGGTGTGTTGTCAGATCACGATGTAATGGACATTCATGTCGCAGCAAAGGGGGAGCCATGCGACTGTATCCTCCTGTTTGCGATTGGTATGCTGACCACTTACCGCCCGGCCGGCGGCAAGGCAGATGGCTCTGCCGCAATTCGGCGGCTCGTGCGCAATCATGTCCACCATATCTGGAAGGTTGCGTCTGATTTCGATCTCGAAACCGTACCCTTCATCATGCAGGTCGAACGCCGCAGCATCCTGCGCATGGGCGAAATGTTCGGCTTCCGAAAGCTGGAGGGCAAGGGCGCGGATGGCGACCCGTTGTTCGAGATCACCTGGCCGGAATTCAAGGACAATCTAGGCCAGTTCCTCGACGCAGACTAAGCCGTCGCAAAGGACGGGAACCGGCGCGTCTCTTCCATCGTTGATCTCGGCATTCATCATCCGAGAGAAACGTCCATGCCCTTCAGTTCCGCTCCCGATACGCTCTGTCGCGAAGGCGTGACGGCAGAGGCAATCGGTCTTGTGCGATCCGATCCGGCGGCCAAAGGCTGGACCCGCAAGCGCCGAGGGAAAGGTTTCACCTTTCAGGATGACAAAGGACAGACATTGAAGGGAAAGCGGGCGGAACGGTGCCGCGCCCTGGTGCTGCCGCCCGCCTGGAAAGACATCTGGATCTGTCCGAATCCGCGCGGCCATATTCAGGCGACAGGACGCGACGAAGCCGGCAGACTTCAGTATCGCTATCACCCAACATGGGCCGCTGCGCGCAACTCGGCCAAGTTTGACGATCTCATCGCCTTCGGACATGCCTTGCCGGAGCTGCGCCGCCGCGTCCGTCATGACCTGACCTATTCCGACTGTCCGAGAGAGGTGAGACTGGCCGCGATTGTTCGCTTGCTGGACAAGGGCGCCTTGCGGATTGGGCGTTCCGGCCGGAAGACCTATGGTGCGGTCAGCCTGCGAAAATCCCATGTGACGATTGAGGGCCAGCGTGTCATCTGTGCCTATAAGGGCAAAGGCGGGACACCTCGCCGGGTCCAGATGCGTGACAAGCTGCTTGCGAAGACACTGGACGGCTTTCTCGAAGAGCGAGGCGCTTTCCTGTTTCGCTGTCGGAAGGTTCGCCCAGTCGCTCAGGATGTGAACACCTATATCCAGGAGACTTTGGGATTAGCCTTCACGGCCAAGGATTTCCGGACGTGGAAGGGGAGCGTCGCCGCAGTGGATAGCCTGGCGTCCTGCGACCGCGTCACCATCAAGACCGTCACACAGGCAGCGGCTGACGCATTGGGGAATACGCCCGCCATCGCGAAGTCCTCCTACATTCACCCCATCATTCTTGAACTTGCGCGAGACAAATGCCGTCCCGAAACCTACTGCCGTGAGGCGGCCGGCCTGAAGGGCGAGGCATTGTTGCTATCGGTGCTGGAAAAATCCCAAAACTGACCGCGTAGCCCGCCGCCTGTCCATCGCGATTGCCCACCCGCCACAAGCCTCTATGGTGACGCCGGAACGGACAAGGTTTGGGAGGCAGGTGTGGACATTTCTCATCTCGATTGGGAACGGCGCGAATGGGTGCGTGAGGCGGTGCAGCGCATCAATGCAGACTTCAACAGGTCCGCAGACACGCATCTGATCAAGGTGGATCTGCCGGGCTTTGACGCGCAGACGCTTTACCTGAAAGACGAGTCCACGCACCCGACCGGCAGCCTCAAGCACAGGCTGGCACGCTCGCTTTATCTCTACGGTCTGTGCAATGGCTGGATCGGGCCAGACACGGTGATCGTGGAAAGTTCGTCCGGGTCAACGGCGGTCTCGGAAGCCTATTTTGCGCGTCTGCTTGGGCTGCGCTTCATCGCCGTGGTGCAGGAAGGTGTCTCGCGCAGCAAGATCGACCAGATCGCCTTCTATGGCGGCGAGACCCGCGCCGTACCCCCGGCTGACATCTATGCCGAGGCCGAGCGGATCGCGGCCGAACTCGGTGGACACTATATGGACCAGTTCACCTATGCCGAGCGCGTGACGGACTGGCGCGGAAACAACAACATTGCCGAAAGCCTGTTTTCCCAGCTCTCGATGGAGGCGCATGCCCTGCCGGATTGGGTCGTAATGAGCGCCGGCACTGGGGGCACCTCCGCCACGATCGGGCGCTACATTCGCTACCGTTGTGATATCTCAGCGAAGACCTCTCTCTGTGTCGCCGATCCTGAGAATTCTGTTTTTTACGATCATTTCGAAACGGGCGATCCGGATATCCGTAGCCAGAGCAAGTCGCGTATTGAGGGGATCGGTCGCCCGCGCGTGGAGGCATCCTTCCGCCCTAGCGTGATTGATCGCATGATGCGCGTGCCGGATGCGGCATCCGTCGCAACGGTGCATTGGCTGCAGGAAATTCTCGGCAGGCGATGCGGGGGCTCGACCGGCACGAATGTCTGGGCTGCGCTCACCCTCATGCGTGAGATGCGAGACGCGGGGAAGGCGGGCAGCGTTGCGACCCTGATCTGCGATGGCGGCGAGCGGTACCTTGATACCTACTACAATTCTGATTGGATCAAGGCGCAGGGGCTGGACCTCGCGCCGTATCTGTCGCAATTGAAAGGCGCTTGAGCTTTGGAGGCGAGCTGATGGGCGTCACGATTTACCACAATCCCGAGTGCGGCACGTCCCGCAATGTCCTGGAAATCATCAAGGCCAGCGGGGAGGAGCCGGAAATCGTGCTTTACCTGCAGCGTGGCTGGACGCGCGAATTGCTGGCGGGTCTGCTGAGCGCGGCGGACCTGACACCGCGACAAGCATTGCGCACGTCGAAAAGCCCGGCTGAGGAACTTGGCCTGACCGATCCCTCGGTCGATGATTCCATCCTGTTCGAGGCGATGTTGAAACACCCGATCCTGGTGAACCGCCCCATCGTGGTCACAAAAAAAGGGACGGCGCTGTGCCGTCCCTCTGAAAAGGTGTTTGATCTGCTGGAAAATCCGCCGACAAGCTTCACCAAGGAAGACGGCGAGATCATCAGCCCGGCCTGAGGCTTCAGGCGGCTTCGGTTTCTGCCGGGGCTTTTTCCAGCCACACGCGCGCATCCGCCTCATCGGCAAGGTCGTAGACCTTCAGTTCGGTGTCTGGCAGCGCCACGGCTTGCATCTTGGCGGACTGGCGCACCCAGGGTTGGTCGGTAAGCACCGCCACTTTTCCAAACCTTTTTTGCAAGGCAAAGAATTCGGCCTTCCGGGACCAGTCGCTGGCAACCGTGTGCAGCGTGCCCAGATCCATGTGCTGTAACCGTACCAGCAGGCTGCCGGGGTCCTCCGCATCTGTCTGCTCCATCAACTGGTCCACGGCTTCCGGCATGGCTTCGGGGTTCAGGTCGCCCTGTGCGTCAATGGTGGTGAGGTCGTTGGTTTCAGCTTCAATGGTGTAAGGCATGAGTCTCCTGTTGGGGTTGCTTGTGTGTAAGCAACGCCCCGGCAAGCAGGGCGTTCCATAAAGTCTGCAGTCGGGTGCAGCAAAAAAAGCCCGGCCCAGGCGCACCTGGACCGGGAGAGAATTGAACGGATTGAACTGAGTTTCTGGGAGGAAATCTAGATCCGTTCAATGATGATTGCCGGGGCCATGCCGCCAGCGGCACACATGGTGACAAGACCATACCGGCCACCTGAGCGCTCCAGTTCGTCAAGCGCCGTGCCGATCAGGATGGAACCGGTTGCGCCAATCGGGTGGCCAAGCGCCATGGCGCCGCCATTGATGTTCACTTTCTCGCGGTCCAGGTCGAGATCGCGGATGAATTTCTCTGCCACAACCGAGAACGCCTCGTTGATTTCCCAGACGTCGATATCGTCCTTGCTCATGCCGGCTTTTTCCAGAACCTTCTTCGCAGCAGGCACCGGCGCGTTCAGCATCAGCGTTGGGCAGTCACCCATGTTCGCGGTGGCAACGATGCGCGCGCGCGGCTTCAGGCCGTTCTTGTCAGCATAGTCTTTCGAGGTGATCAGCAGGGCGGCAGCGCCATCCACAACACCGGAAGAGTTCCCGGCATGGTGAACATGGTTCATCTTGCCTTCGAGTTGCGGATACTTCTTCGTGACCATCTTGCCATAGGTGTTGCCCTGGTCATCGACCGGGATGTCCATGAACATGTTGAACACGGTCTTGAGGCCGGACAGGCTTTCCATCGTGGTGCCGGGACGAGGGAATTCGTCCTTCTCCAGCGCCAGCGTGCCATCACGATTGTAGACCGGCACGACCGATTTATCGAAGCGGCCTTCATCCATCGCGCGCTTGGCACGGTTCTGGCTGGTCACGGCAAGCTGGTCGACGGCTTCGCGATCAATGCCTTCCAGCGTCGCGATGGCGTCGGCACAGACGCCTTGCTGCGATTGCGGGTGCAGCTCGCGCAGGTGAAGATTGCCAGCGTCCATCATGGGCGGGTTTTTCGGGTCAGCGGTCGCCGCCGTGTAGCTCATCATCTCACAGCCGCCTGCGATGACACAGTCTTCCATGCCGGACATGATTTGCGCAGCCGCCAGCGAAACCGTTGTGATGCCAGAGCCGCAGAAGCGATCCAGCGTCACGCCGGACGCTTTCACGTCAAAGCCTGCATCAAGAGCGGCCATGCGGCCCATGTCAGCGCCTTGGGCGCCGCGCTGGCTGGACGTGCCCCAGATGATGTCGTCCACCGTCGCCGTATCGAGATTGTTGCGGTCGCGGATTGCGCCGAGAACGGTTGCGCCCAGATGCTGCGGGTGCAGGTGCGCCAGCGATCCCTTGCCAACCTTGCCAATTCCGCGCGGCGTGCGCACGGCGTCAATGATATAGGCCTCGGCCATGTCCAGTGTCTCCCTCGAATTATCTGTTTCGACGCACTTTACGCGAACGTAAGCGTAAGACCACCCGTGACGTCGGGTTAGATGCGTCAACTGTTTTGCGGGGCAGGGAGACGCCGCCTTGGCCTCCGCATTTTGTCGGGAGGCCCGCTTGTGGCATACTGGCGGAAAAGGAAGCATCCATGGGAGGATTGCCAGCATCGCGGGCCACGCGGCCTGGTCTCGCTCAGCAGCTTGTTCGGTTCAGCCTGCTGCTTGGTTTCCTTTTGTGTCTTCCCTTGCTGGCTTCCGGGAATACCAACATTCACCAGATCGTTCCGTTCGAGATGGATTCCGAAGATCGCCTGATCACGGAGTTGTCCTTCACAAACGGCGCGCGCGCTTCGGCCGTCATCGACACAGCGGCAACCCTGCCCATGATTGGTGGTGCGACCGCACGCTCTGCCGGTGTCGCAGTTGTGGAGGGTGAAGAGCAGTTTGTCGAAGTGCTGGGCCTTGGTGGCCCGCAGATGTTTCCGCTGATTGACCTGCCCAGCCTTGGCGCCGGAACGGTTACGCTTCAGCGTGTGCCCGCTGCGCTCGACCGGAAGATCGCCGTGGAGGGCGTGCGCAATGTCTTCCCGATGAGCGCCATGACGGGCGATGTGGTGGATTTCGATTTCGACAGCAAACAGGTAACCGCCTATGATCGCCGCCCAATGGGGCGGATGCGGGAGATCCTTTGCAAACGGCCGATGGAGGTCCGCAACGGGCTCTATTTCGTCCCGGTAAAGATCAATGGGCATCGCGGCCTGGCCCTGATCGATACGGGGTCCACGATCACCTACATGAATTCCGCCTTTGCCGCGCTGGCGGGCACGCGGGTAAATGAGGAGGAAACCAAACGTCTGCATGGGGTGACGGGCGAGGGGTATGACATGCATGTTGCGCGCATATCCCGTTTCCAGCTTCACGAAGTAAAGATGAACAGCTTCAACATGGTCGTGTCAGACCCGGCCCTGTTCGAATACCTCGGCATGTCTGACGAGCCCGTCATGATCCTCGGCATGGATTTCCTTGCGCAGTTCCGGGTACAGATCGATCGCAAGAATGAGTTGCTCTATCTGCGCATTCGCCACAGCACAGCGCAGAAGTGTCAGGTCTGTATGGAGATGCAGACCTATCGCCGTCGCTGACCGGCTCTAGCCGAATGCCCCATAGGCATGCGTTACCGCCAGGCTGATGCCGTGAAGGGCGCGGTCAATCTCGTCCAGCGGCGCAATCACATCCTTGTGGATGCGGTCATAGCCATAGCTGGCCTGCGCCTTGGACTCATTGCCCGCCTCAGTCAGCGCCGTCAGGGGCGTGTCCTGATCGCGAGAGTGCGGGAAGATTTCGCGCAGCAGGCTGACCGCCTCGCCAATGCGCAGCTCAGCCACCATTTCAACCAGGTCGCGGCTGCTGGCATCATGCCGTTCAGACAGGCGGGGCAGGCCGCCGACAATCGAGAACGCTTTCATGATCAGCGCCTGACGCACCGCATGCAGAACATGCAGGTCCAGCCGACCTTCATGGCGCGCTTCGATCGACGGCGCAGACTGAAGCTGCGCAAGCAGTCGGTCGAACTTGCCGAGGTCTACGGACAGGAAGTTGGCAATCTGGTTCATCGAGACGGCCGTCTCTGTATTGCGCAGCGCATAATAGACCGCGCGATAGGCATTCGCCTTGTCCTGGTCGGCAAGTTTCGAATGCGCCACCCAGACGCCCGGATCATAGACTTTGGCGTAGGAGCGTAGCGCTGGCAGGCTGGTCAGCACACGGGCGCGGGTGGCCAGCAGGATCAGCCGCGTCATGCGCGGGCTGGCATCGATCAGCTCGACCAGACGGTCCATTTCCCGTTGCAGGGATGAACCAATCCCCGCGGCGACGTTCACCGGAATGCTCAGCTGTTGCAGCGTGGCATTGTGAGAAATGGCGCGCAGGGACCGCGGGCCAACCGGCCCGGCGGCGCGGCGCTTGGGTCGAGAGCCGGCCTTCACGGTCAGGCCGCTGGAGAATGCGCCCAGCAGGCGACCATAATCCTCGTTCACAAACAGACGTTCCTGCCAGGCGCGTAGCGAGCGGTAGAAATCCCAAACAAGGTCCGTGCGCGTATAGAACGGGTCTTCGCTGCGATCTTCGGGATCAGACAATGTGTGGCTGCACCAGGCGGCCATCGTCGCCTCTGCCAGATTTGGATTGGCGAAATGCAGGAAGCCGTCGCCGCCCTGAAAGCTGACTTCGTGGCGCAGTTGAAGCCCGCGTGCCCGCGCTCCGCCGCGTGTCCACGGGGTCAGCAAATGATCGAAACGCTGTTCGAAGCTGCCCGGCCATGCGCCGCGACCCATGCTTTCGCCATGCGTGTTGAAGATCAGCAAGTCCACATCCGCGCCCTTGGCGGCCAGCGCCCGCGCGATGAGATTGTGGATGCGTTCAATCGCCATGTCGGCGGCGACCTGTCCGATAAACCGTCCGGCATCGGAGAAACCAAGCTGGATCGAGAGATAGCCGCGCTGTTTCACATAGGCGAGGAATTCAGGCTCCTCCAGAAGGCGCTCAATAAAGCGGCCGCCCGTTTCAAGCGCCTCTGGCGTTTCGAACAGGGGAGAGATGTCCAGCTTGTCGTCAACGCCATATTGCCGGGCGAGGTAGAGCGCGCCCATCACGGTTGCCGGGTTCTCACTCTCCGCAATCAGGAAGCGGATGACCGAGCCCGCATCAATATGCTTCAGGATCTGCGCACACATCATGAATTGGCGCCGCGCGGTCGATTGCTCCAGGAACAGGTCTGCAAAGTTAACCTGAACTGGCTTTGACTTGCGGGCCTTCTGCGCGAGCTCTGCCAGGGCGAGGCGGCCCAGCTCCCGATCTTCGGTCTGCAGGCCAAGGTCGCGATTGATCACGGTTCGGACTTGCGCGGCGTTCACGCGCAAATGAATGCGCGCTGTGCCCAGTTGCAGTGCCTCGACCTGCGCGCGGATGGCCATCAGCTTGGCAGCGAGACCGTCCTCAGCTGTGGCGATCACCTCGTCCAGCACATCCACGATTTCGCTTGCGTCCAGCACATTGCGCTTTGACGGCGCGGTCAGCGCATTGGCAGCGGGCACCAGATTGTCCGGATCGGTCAGGTCTGCCGCGAACAGGGCGGCATGCCCGGCAGTGTCTTCAGCAGCCGTCTTCAGGCGCTGGGTGAGCTTGGCAAGCGGGCCAATCTTCTGACTGCCGCTGATCGCCTCAAGCTGGGCGGCGTAGCGGCCAAGCTGCACGGCCTTTTCGGTCAGGCGGAAGGTCAGCGATTGCGACCAGTGAATGTCTGCGCGGCCATCCAGATCATACCCAACCCAGCAGGCAATCGTCGGCACATAGATTTTCAGCGAACGCCAATCGTCCGGAAATGCCTTCCGGGCGACAGAAATCAACACGGACGCATATGCCAGCTGCGCATTGGCGGCGTGCTCGACGGCGTCCTGCACTTCGTCATGTTCGCCCTGCAGGCTGATCTGCTGGTTCCAGGCGCGCGAGTCGGCGCGGATCTGACGCTGCAGCGCGGTGCGGCTGGTCTTCGTGGCGCTCACCACATGATCGGCCAGTGCTGTGCGCAAGTCCCGCGACAGCGCAAAGGTCGGGTGCCCGGTAAAGACGATGCCGCCGGTGGCCTGCTCAACGCGCGCCTTGAACGCCTCGAAGCCTTGTCCGGCCAGCGCTTCCAGTTCTTCGGTCAGGCTGGCCCACGCTGTCTTCGCCTTGCCGCCGGAATGCTGGTCGCGAAACCGTTCGGCGCGTTCCTCTATCAGGTCCAGATGAACTTCATCGGCCAGTTTTGACAGGTCGGAGATTTTCGCGTCGCCGCGCTCCAGGTCCCGGAACAGTGTCTGAGCCAGCGCAAATACGGAATTGGTCAGCGGATCGATTTCAATCCGTGCAGCCTGCTCGCGCAGGAACAATTGAGCTGAGGCGAGGGTCTTCGGAGTGGTCATCGTTGTCATGCCGCCAGAAATACGGAAATTGACGTAAAGTCAAAGGTCTCCGGCGCGCCAGTCGAAATAAATCCCGCCCTGCGTTGAAGTCCGGCTATTTACGGCCGAAAAATCGGAAGACGCCGATCAGGCCCGCCACGGCAGACCCCAGCCCGCCAAGCAGGACAAAGAGTGGATTGGCCTGGTCCGCGAACGCGATGGCGCGGTTGATGCCAGAGACTTCCACGGTCACCGTATCGCGGAAAGTTCGCAGCGGCACGACGGCGTCTTCATCAATGGCATAGATCTCGAAGACGAGATCATGGCTGCCCGCTGTCAGCGGCACGACAGACCAGCGCCAGACATTTTCCGTCAGCGGCGACATCGCCTGAATTTCCGGCGACATGGCGACGATCTCGAAATTCGCACCGCTCAGGCGCGCTTCCACGCGGTCAGAGACGAGCGCTTCACCTTCTATAATGTTGCCGCGGCCGGGCAGGGCGTCGACAGCGGTCTCATCGCCTGTGGAATCAATGGCCAGCGTCACATCAAAGGCGCGCTTGTATTCAGCCTTGCTGGGCGTCTCATGCGCGACGGGAACAGATTTCAGCGTCTCGACGAACGATTCGTTTGCCTGGGCCGTGACATTGGCCGAGCGCGTCGACATCGGCACATCAAACTCGGGCGCAGCGCCCACAGCCTCCGGGAACACATCACCTGGAATGTCCGCGCCAAGGCTGCGAGTCGGGCCAGCAGCCGGGGCGGGGGCGGTGGCTGGCGCCTCCATCATCATCTCTTCGCTTTCGAGCGGCTCCAGCTGTGCCAGTTCTTCTTCCACACTTGGCGGCGCGGCCTCTTCAAACGCCTGTTCCGTCGCCATTTCCTGCGCCGGGGCGGCCACGACCACGTCGTCGCGCGGGGCATAGGTGTCCAGCAGGACAGACCCGGCATAGCCCGCAGCGCCCAGGCCGCACAGAAGTAGAAGGATGGACAGCAATCTCAGCATGGCGGCACGCGCTCCGTCTATTGATCCCCTCAGCGTGGTTAATCCCTTAGCAGAGCTTTATGACAGGGGGAAACGATTACGGCTGCTTTCATAAAAGGCGACGGCGGCTGCGTTCGAGACGTTCAGGCTCTCCATTTCCGGGGTAATCGGAATGCGCGCCAGTTCTGCGCAGGCCTTGGCGACGGCAGGGCGGATGCCCGGCCCTTCCGCGCCCAGCACGATGGCCAGTTTCGGCGCGCCCTCCACAGCATCGGCGATCAGCCGCTGGCCCTCTCCGGCAAGACCGACCGTGTGATAGCCCGCCTCGGCCAGCTGCTCCAGCGCGCGGGCAATGTTCACCACACGCGCTTCCCGCACCGTTTCGATTGCGCCGACGGCGGCCTTTGCCGCCACGCCCGTCACATTCGGGGCATTGCGCGTCTGCAGCACCAGCCCGCCAAAGCCGAACGCTGCCGCAGACCGGTACACCGCGCCCAGATTGTGCGGGTCGGACACCTGGTCCAGCACGGCGATGTGGCTGACGCCTGCATCGATCAGGTCTTCCAGCGCGACTGGCTCCAGCGGGTCCACCTTTACAGCCACGCCCTGGTGCACGGCCCCGTCAGGAAGGCGCGAATCAATATCCTTCGCGGAGACGATGACAGGCTGCACCGCTCCCGCCGGCAGGCGCTGCGCCGCATTCTCGGTCGCCAGCAGCTCATGACAGGTGCGCGCCGGGTTTGCCAGCGCGGCGGCAACGGCATGCGTGCCCCATATCCAGAGCGGTCCACCGTCTGCACCACCGGAGTCGCGGCCTTTTCCGCCGCGCCGAGGGGGGCGGGCCGGGCCTCGACGTGCATTATCTGCGCTGTCGTGTGCTTTTCGCCGATTAGAATGGTTGCGCGGCATTTCGGGTTTCCTTATAAGGCCGCTTCCGGGATGGATCGGAAGCGCGAGAGCGCCCATGTGAAGCCCCGGCGCGGCAACGTCAATTGGCGTCAGGTCGCGGGTCCCGTGGAGGGATGGGAGAGTGGTTAAATCCACCAGACTGTAAATCTGGCCGCTTAGCGTACGCTGGTTCGAATCCAGCTCCCTCCACCACCCCGCACTGATGTGCTATAAACGGCTGCTGCGACCCGGTGAGCGGGTATAGCATAATGGTAATGCACCAGCCTTCCAAGCTGTGTATGTCGGTTCGATTCCGTCTACCCGCTCCAACCGAATACTTCCGTGAAATCAGGGAATTGCACGCGATTTTTCAGCATGTGGTTCAGGTGTTGGCGCGGGCCATTGCGCAGGGGATTGCGGGGGCTGCGCAGCGTTTTCCGGCAGGCATTGCCCCGATCAAATCCTGCGCGTGGGGCGCGGCTGGGATGACACGCAGTTTCCCGCCCGAATGCTACAGTTTTACCGTTGACGGACCCGGCCCCAGCCTATACATCGGCGCCTTCCGATCCCGTGCCCAGATGGCGGAATTGGTAGACGCGCTACGTTCAGGTCGTAGTTCTCGCAAGGGAGTGGAGGTTCGAGTCCTCTTCTGGGCACCAGGAAGCTTTTTGAGTGCATCCTTCAGCGTCCGAGAAAGTCTCCAAAATTCCATATAATCAGGGAGTTATAGGGATTGACCGTCCGCTAGCGTCCGTCGTGATCCGCTGAGATCCAGACATCGATATGGTACGCTCGCTGGTAGTATGGTATCAATTAGCAGTCGAAAAGCTGCCGGTACCATGCCATGCCTCTTACCGATCTGAAGATCCGCAGTCTCAAACCTGAGGAAAAACCCCGCCGTTATACAGATGGTGGAAATTTGTTCGTTGAAGTGCGTCCCACGGGGTCGAAACTCTGGCGCTTTGCGTACAAGTTTGACGGCAAACAGAAGCTGATGGCTTTGGGGGCATATCCCGAGATCTCGCTCGCCAAAGCGCGCGAGAAGCGCGCCGAAGCCCGCGCTCTGCTGATCGAAGGGATTGATCCCATGCAGCAGGCCAAAATCGATAAGCTCGAACGGCAGGCCCTCACAGAGCATACTTTCTCGGCCATCGCCGAGGAGCTGCTGGAGAAGAACCGCAAGGAAGGTCTAGCCGATACGACGCTCTCCAAGAAAGCGTGGCTGATCGGTATTGCAAATGCCGATTTGGCCGACATGCCGGTCACTCAGGTGAAGCCAGCGCACGTTCTCGTGCCGCTTCGCAAAGTCGAAGCAGACGGCAATTATGAAACAGCCCGGCGTCTACGCGCTGTCATAAGCCAGGTCTTCAGGTATGCCGTCGCCACTGCACGCTGCGAACATGATCCGACTGCCGGGCTTCGCGGGGCACTGATCGTACCTAAAGTTCGCCACCGCCCGGCTATCGTTGACCGTGATGGCTTTGCTGGCCTCGTGCGGGCCATCTGGGACTATGATGGGGCAATAGAAACTCAAGCCGGCCTTCAGCTCATGGCACTACTTTATCCACGTCCTGGCGAGCTCCGCCTGTCGAAATGGAATGAATTCGATCTTCGAAAGCGCGTATGGACCATTCCGGCAGAGCGCACGAAGATGCGCCGGGAGCATCGCAAGCCGCTGTCAGAACCTGCGGTGAAGATCCTGAAGCGGCTTCAATCAGTCACTGGCCATGAGCCGTGGGTTGTTGTCTCCCAACTCTCGCGCGGCAAACCGATCAGCGAGAACACACTGAACGGGGCTCTCCGTCGCCTCGGTTTCAGCGCCAATGAGATGACCTCCCACGGCTTCCGCGCAAGCGCCTCAAGTCTGCTGAATGAAAGCGGCAAATGGCACCCAGATGCCATCGAAGCAGAGTTGGCTCACATGGGGGCAGATCAGGTTCGCAAAGCATATCATCGAGCTACGTATTGGGATCAGCGCGTTGAAATGGCGGAGTGGTGGGCGGCGGAAGTGGAGAGTTTTGCCTCAGGCTGACTGCGGAATAATGCACGAGTACGGAATGTGTGTGGGGGCGCAAAACACACCGCCGTGCTGTATAATATGGCCACTTTAGAAACTTGATAGAGCAAGATTATGGCGAATACTCACTGCAAGGTCATGAGTAGTCTGATTTTCATCCGGATTGATCACTTTAGCGAGAACATCTAGCTTCAATTTAATACCCCGAGTGGTTGTTGCGGGGATCTCTGGCAAACCGAGGAGAAGCTGTTGCTTCTTTTTCTCTAACATACGCAACCGTCGATCAATCTCTACAAGTATCCTCGGTTCAGAAATGTTCATGCTCGTATGTTCAGGATGATCGCGCCAATAGCCCGCTCGGATTAGACGAGTTTCAGTCATCTGCCAGATGTCTATCAAAGCAGCGTATTGGGCCTCTAGTCCTAACCAGGATTTGCAAGCACCGACAGCTGGATCCGGTAAGGAAGGAAGCTTCGATATCGTTGAGCCAAGGGCCGCGCCCACCACGAGCTGTCGGCGAGAAAGGTTGGATGAAGTACGTGGGAGAGCATCCTCCACACCAATTCGGCGTCGAGACATGGGTTTGCCTTTATGGTACACATGAGTCGTTTAATATCACGCATCATAACGGCGTGATCGTTTTTTGTAAATATGATCAGAAAAAGAAAATTATGAGTCTCACTGCTGCGCAACTTCGAGCCGCTCGTGCCCTCCTTGATTGGACGCAGCCAAAACTTGCAGAAGCAGCGAAATTATCTGTTCCCACAATAAGACGAATGGAGAGTGATCGCGGCCCGTCGGCAAGTACTGATGCCAACGTAGAGGCGGTGCGCAGAGCGCTTGAAGAAGGGGGAGTCGTGTTTCTCGGACCGCAAGAAAGTGCGGAGGGCGGTGCGGGCGTTAGGCTGAAAGAGTAGCCTCAATACTATGTCGGTAGTAACAATCGATATGCCGCATTCATCCCGGAAGCGGTCGTTAGCGTCAGGATCAGGACGTTCTTAATCGGTTACATTGGCAGTTTGCTGGGAAGGTCGCTGTGATTCCGGTTCCGGCTATGAGCTAACGGACTTAAGATCCAGAGACAGGGTCATTGCCTTATGAAGGCGAATAACAAATTTTCGGGTTGACGAAGAAGGTATTTGCTCAATCTCCGTTGCGACAGTCAGATCCTTAATGACGTTGTGGCGGGTATCCTAAAAAGCGGAACACGATGAGCGACTAGGCTCGGCGCGGGCTGAATTGTCTGCCGAAGCCTAATCCACCTCAATCCATTCAGCCGGTATCAAGGCCTCTTCGCCGCGCCAGCGTTCAATGATTGCGTCATTGAACCAGGGCTCTTCCAGATGAGCGTGATCGAGTACGATGAGCTGAAAGCCATGACCTATTTCTTCGCTCGCCTGATGCATCAGTTCAAAAAGCCGATAGACCGCGCGCCGGTCAGCGTCTTGAAGTCCGTCGACACGGCCGGCTTGGTCGGCTTCCGGGGGATAGTGCGCTTGGGTCGGCTGATCGAATATGACGATGCCGGGCACGGGACGGCCTTGCGCTCGAAACCAATGATGAAGAGCCAGCAATGTCACGACGTGATAGCCGATCCAGTTTTCGCCGCTACCAATCCGATTGAGAGAAATCGGCCCAGTGACCGTTTCGGCGACCACGGTCAGTTTCGTGATGTCGAGACGAATGCGTCCACCGGCGTGTTCGAGGTCAAGCTCGCCCGCATACTCGGTCATTTTATCGGCGATCAGGTTGAGGAATGTGTAGACCTTCTCTTGGATCATATCGGTATTGACGCGTTCAGCCAGCATTTCGACCCGGCGCTTAGCAGCTTCAATTTGCGCATCTATATCGTTTTCCTCGTTAGAGCCGTTCGTCTGATCGATGAAGGCGCCGATTCGCCCGACCACGCGGGCGCGCTCGATCACCTGATCGCGAATTCTTCGCGCGCGCTCATCGTCAGCGTAGGCGCGTTCTAAGTTACGCTGTGTAGAGACAATCGTGTACTGAAGTTCGGTGCCCTTTTTCCCAAGCGCATCGAGACGTTGTTGCAAGTGCGGGCTCTCCGCGCCGACCGAGTCGAGCTGTCGGTCGAGTTGTTCAAGAGCAGTATTCAAAGCCAGCGCACCCGGCAGGGGCGCCTCCAGCGCACTATCGCATAAGGGACACGTATTCTCACCGTCGCTCTTACCGGAATAGAGACCAATGGAAGAGAGGCGCGCGCGTTGTTCGGCCGCTTCCCGCGAAAAACTGGTTTGTTCGCGTAGGAAATGGGTTGTCGCACGAATCTCGTTCCGTGTTTCGATCAGTTGCTCGCGTAGAGTTTTTAGCTCGTTTTCAAGGCGCTGAATGAGATCGCTGCCTGAGGGCAGAAAGGATGGTGATTGCAGATCTTGTGAAATGGCGCGGCCGAGTTCGGCGAGCGCAGCATTGTTGTCAGTGGTTTCAAACGACTGATCAACTAGGCCGACGCGCTTGGCGTCGATGAGGAACCGGCGAAAGCGTTGAAGCGCATCTGTGCTGGCTTTTTGCAGTGCAGCCTTATTGGTTTCGAGTTGGCGCAATTGAAGCTTTGCGTCATCGAGTTCGTTCTGGCGCAGGAAATGATCTTCATCGACGGCGCCGAGAAAATAAGGGAAGGTATCTTTGATGGATTGAGGAATGAACTCATCGCCCTGGCGGTGAAAAAGTCGGTCGCGGCTGGCAATCTCGTCTTGTTTTTGAAAGCAGAGATGCAAGGCATGGCGCAGGGTGGCTTGCAGAGGCCCGCGCGTGCCGGTCAGCGGTCGGTGCTCGTTCTCCGCGATGCCGGCGAAACGGGTCAGCAGGCGGATGAGGCCATCAATATTGGTGTTCTTCTGAAGGTCGGGATAGAGTGGAAGCTGATCATAATGCCCGCGGCGGATATAGATGTCGGAGCTGGTTTTGGCGTCGGCGTCGGGATTGCGCCGAGCGATAAAAAGCCGGTCGTTTCCACTCTCGATTTCAACGGCGAACCAAGAGACGTTGCGGCGAATGACGCCTTCTGCAACGTAGCATTCGCTGCGGCCAAAGCAGTAATCAATTATATCGATGATGGAAGATTTTCCGGTTTTGGCGCGCCCGGTCAAAATGCGCAGGCCGGAGCCTGAAAAATCGACTGTACGGCACTCTCCACCGAAGCTGTACACGCTAACCGTTCGAAGGGTGAAACTCATACGCGCACTCCCCAGGCGGCTAGGATGGTGGATGTGTCGCCGGAAGCGGCGAACCAGCGCCCCACCATGCGGGTGGCTGTCACTGTATTTCGAATGTCAGTAGTCATGTCATCGAGAGCTTTCGGTGTGAAGGAGGCGCGCTTGGAGCCAAGTGCAACGCGCCCTGCCTCATCCACAACAAGCGCGTTGCGAGCGAGGGCGAACTGGATTGCTTCGCGCAAGTACGGCGCAAGCCCGCGCGCCCGGGCCGCGAATCCGATGCGTGCAGCTGGCGTGCGTTCCAGCCATGGAAGGAGCCCAGTCAGCGTCGTGCGCGGCAAGCTATCGCGTGTAGGCGCGTGCATGGCCACTGGCAGGGCGCAGAAGATGAGGGCGTAGTCTGGCGAGGTCGGAGCTTCTTTTTCAAAAGCGCGAACAAATTCATAAATTAACGCCCCGCAATAGGCGGGATTGAAATGGTTGGCTTCTTCAGGCGCGCGGGCGTTCCAGGCGGGTAGACTCATGAGCCGGACTCCTCGGAAGCCATTAAGCCTTCATACTCTGGATGCCAGCCGATCCTGAGGGCATCGGCTAAAATTTGGTAAGAGCCGGAGGAAAGCCAAATTTCGTCGCGATTGCGTAAGGGCTTTTGATAATTGCGCGCCCAGCGGAAAACGGATTTTCCTGCGCGTTCTTTATCTGCGGTCGAGCACATCATGGGAAGGTCGCTGGCGGCGCTCAGAAATTGGCGTCGCCAGGCATCCCAGAGCGCCCTGTCATAGCGGTCGGCTTCGCCGTCGAGGAGTAGACTTTCGCGCGCCCAACGAGAACGTTGCTCAAACGCGCGATAATAATCGTGCAAAGCGGATAATGCTTCGCCTTCATTCAAATCAATTAGCCGCATTTGCCGGACAAGTGGACGCTCATCACTCGGCAGACTGGTGACTTCCGGCATGTCGTCGATTTCGGGATCAAGGGGCAGGCGAAAGATCGTGAAATCGTCTCGCAATTCATGGATTTTGTTCTGTACAGCGGCTAGTGATATTGCTGAGTCTGCTTCTCCCGAAAGCGCCTGAACCACGCGGGCAAACCACCAGCCTTCCAGATAATCTGTAAAGGTCTCAACCTGTCCCTGTGGGGCGGAGTAGAATAACTCCTTTTCAATCTCCAAACGGACATTGTGGATATCTGGCGCCTGATCGAACACCCAGATGTTGCTGACGAGCAGAGCGCGATCGGTGGCCGGTAGCGCCAGAAACGCTTCACGCGCAGCCTTCGTTGTTTGATTGTTTGAACCACTCGCGGCGGCCCGCAATATCTCCACGGCACCTTGCACATCGCGGGTGTCGGGCGAGTGGCGCAGTAAGCGCAGGGCGGATCCGGCTGGCGCGGTCTCCGTTGTCAAAAACACAAACCGGGTATTGGCGGCGATCAGCGGATCGGTCTCAATGAGGTCCATCCAGACGCGGAGCGTTTTCCAGACATCAACACTTTTGTCCGAGACATTTGCGGGGGCGCCATGATGTTTGGTTTGTATGAGTTCAATCGGTTTTGCGTCTTGCTGAAACGCAACATCGTCGAAACGCTCGATTGAGATGGACAACCCGGCATTGGATTTGGCTTCCTGCAACGCGCGTAGCAATGCGTACCGGCTTTGAAACAAGTAGCCGGTCATGGAGTCGGATGCTGTATAGGCGTCGCTCAAATGGTCTCCGATAAATGAACGCTTATTAGAAATATGACTTCTAATTAACGTACGAGTCCAAGTCTCTCAACCGGTGATTGCTGCATTAGTCAAAGCGTTGACTGGAGTTTGTATTCAGCGACAGGGACCGATGCCGGTACGCCGTGAATAACATACTCCGCATCAATGGGTTTCATAACGAACCAACGAAATCAAAGGCGAATTTGCTTCGAAGTGGATGACTTAGGCCTCTGAGCATTTGACTGCTTTTGCGCCCATAGAAGACATCACGAATTCCTTTCAGATAGGATCAGAGAGGCCATAAAAGCTTCTACTTCGCTTTCGACCCAGACACTTCTACGACCGATATGAACTGGGGAAGGAAAGGGGCGTACGGAGTCTTTGATCTGTGAGTATAGAGTTGAGCGCCCAACGCTAAGGCGGTCGAGCACTTGGTTGAGGCTCAAGAATCGAATTGGCTGACGCAGTTCTGCACGAGCCTGATCGATGTCAAAATCGAATGGAACATCAGAGTTGGAAAGCCGGCGCTTCGTCATGCCAGGAGTATCCATGGACTCCCGCAGTTCGGCCATTCAGTTTGAAGGGAGAACACGGGATTTCGCAATTAGTCGAATTGCGGCGGAAGAATCGCGAAATGCGGGTGACAGCCTATCCGGGGAGGTGTCACACAAAAATAGATGTGCAGACAATGAGTTAGGTGTCACTATGTGACACTCCCTTAATCTTGCCCTCCGGGACTCCATTAGCCCTTTTCCGCCGTTTTCACTTTCTTCCTCGCCCGCTTCATGGTCGGTGTCGCCAATTTTTCAGTCCGTCAAGGGCGCGCGCAAGGCGCGCCGCGAAGCGGCCGCAGGCCCTTGACGGACTGAAAATTGGGCAAGGAAGATTGCTATTGCCCAAGGCATTCTATGCCATTGGGCATGATGGAAAAAGTAACCGGATAACGAACTTCTGGTTACCTTTAAGTGGTTTGTTTTGGCTAACTAAAAGGCTATTGGATAGTTCATGACACCATCAGATTTCATTCGAAAATGGAAAAAATCCGAGCTTAAGGAAAGCGCGGCGGCGCAATCCCATTTCGTTGATCTCTGCCATCTTCTCGGCGTTGAGACACCGACCGATGTGGATGCTGTCGGTGACACTTACTGCTTCGAAAAAGGGGCAACAAAATCCACCGGCGGCAATGGTTTTGCCGATGTCTGGAAGAAGGGTTGTTTCGGCTGGGAGTATAAAGGCCCGAAGGCAAATCTGGACGTCGCCTATGCCCAATTGCAGCGATACGCGGTCGCGCTGGAGAACCCTCCGCTGCTGATCGTTTCCGATACCAAGACGATTATCATCCGCACGAACTGGACCAATTCCGTCAGCGAAACGCACACCATTGCGCTGACCGATCTTGTCGATGCCAAAGCCCGCGAGACGCTGAAAAATTGCTTCCTCAACCCGGAAGCGCTGCGCCCGAAACGCACCCGTGATGATCTTACGCGCGAGGCCGCCAACGAGTTTTCCGCCCTTGCGCAGCGTTTGCGAGACGATGGCCATGACGCCGAAACCGTGGCGCATTTCGTCAACCGTTTGGTCTTCTGCATGTTCGCCGAAGATGTCGATCTGCTGCCTAACAAGATGTTCGAGCGCGCCATCGAGCACGCCCGCAAGGAGCCAGATAAGGCGCAGGACTTCCTGAAAACCCTGTTCGAAGCGATGAAGTCGGGCGGGCCGGTCGGCTTTGAATCCGTGCCCTGGTTCAATGGCGGCCTGTTCGATAATGACGTGGCCCTGCCGCTTGGCCGCGACGAAATCGAGCTGGTCTACAAGGCCGCGAAACTATTCTGGGCCGATATTGACCCGTCCATTCTCGGTACGCTGTTCGAGCGCGGGCTCGACCCTTCCAAGCGTTCGCAACTTGGCGCGCACTACACTGACCGGGACAAGATCATGATGATCATCCGTCCCGTGATCATCGAGCCGTTGGAGGCCGAATGGGCTGACGTGAAGGCGAAGATCGCGGACGAAATGGAGAAATCCCTCACCGCGAAATCGGAAGGCGCGAAGACGCAGGCGTATAACCGGGCGGTCAAGGCCCACAGTGATTTCATCGAACGACTAGCGCGGTTTCGTGTACTCGACCCCGCCTGTGGATCTGGCAATTTCCTGTATGTTTCGCTCAAGGCGCTGAAGGATATCGAGCACCGGGCCAATGTGGAGGCTGAAGCGCTCGGCCTGCCGCGCGGCTTCCCACGTGTAGGCCCGGAAGCGGTGAAAGGGATCGAGATCAACGCCTATGCGGCTGAGCTGGCCCGCGTCTCGATCTGGATTGGAGAAATCCAGTGGATGCGCGCCAATGGTTTTGAAGCCACGACCAATCCGATCCTGAAGCCGTTGAACAACATCGAATGTAGGGATGCAGTTCTTGACGGTGACGGGACGAGGGCCGACTGGCCGACGGCCGATGTCATCGTCGGAAATCCCCCATTCGTCGGTGATAAAAAGCTGATCCGGGAAGTTGGGGAACAATATGCCGGTACCCTTAGAAAAGCATACTTGGGTACAGTTCCTGGGGGTGCAAATCTCGTTTGTTATTGGCTTGAGCGATCCAAGCAAGCTGTCCGCTCAAATGGTGTGAAACGTGTTGGTCTAGTCACCACTAATGCAATCAGGACCGGCGCTGACAGGCGAGTATTGGAGCTACTATGTGATACCGCTCCAATATTTGAAGCTTGGTCAGATGAGCCCTGGATCGTGGACGGAGCATCTGTTCGAATATCGATTGTATGTGTTTCTGTGGAGGATCGGCCAAAGAAGCTAGATGGTTCGCCAGTTGCGGCGATCACGCCGTCTCTCAGTGAATTTTCGCGAGAATTACCCGGCCAACTTCAAGAGAATAGTCGATCTTCATTCACCGGTACGTTCTTGAATGGTCCATTTGAGGTGGATGAACAGACGGCTAGAAATTGGTTGTTGGCCCCAAAGAATGTCACTGGAAATCACAATCGCGACGTTTTGCGTCTTACTGCAAATGGCCAAGACTTACTGCAACGCGGGGAGCGAAAGTGGCTGTTGGACTTCGGCGCTAGTATGACCGAACGGGAGGCAGCTTTGTACGAACTTCCGTTCGAGTACGCGCGGAAAGCTATAAAACCCTACCGACAAAGAAGAGACGAGAATGGAGAGTTCGAGGTTCGCCGTCTGAATCACCGTGAGCGGTGGTGGATTCACGCAGAAGCGCGCCCAGGTATGAGAAACGCAATTGATGGCCTAGATAGGTTTCTTGTTACTCCAATGGTTTCGAGTACTCGTGTATTTGCGTTTCTCGACTCCGCCTACTTACCCAATCAGAAACTAGTGGTCTTCCCGCGTGACGATTTCACGACGTTTGGGATTATGTCGTCCACATTCCATGAGGCATGGACGCTCGAATATTGTTCGTGGATCGGCGCGGGAAATGACCCGACTTATGCAACCAGCTCGGTTTATACAACTTTCCCCTTCCCGAAAGGCCTGACGCCCAACATTCCTGCCGCCGACTATGCCGAAAATCCGCGCGCAAAGGCGATTGCGGCGGCTGCCGCTCGTCTAAACGAATTGCGCGAGAACTGGCTGAACCCGCCTGAACTTGTGAAGCGCGTGCCCGAAGTCGTGCCGGGATATCCAGACCGTATCCTGCCGGTAGACGAAAAAGCCGCTGAAATTCTAAAGAAGCGCACGCTGACCAACCTCTACAATGAGCGTCCGGCTTGGCTTGACCATGCTCATCGTGATCTCGACCGTGCCGTGGCCACTGCATATGGGTGGCTAGATGACTTCGAAAGCGGCTTGCTAACCGACGACGAGATCTTGGGACGCCTTTTTGAGCTCAACCAAAAAAGAGCGAGCATTGATGCCTCAAGTTGAAGATGAGCGGAGCCCGCTGAAGCTGATCAATATTCTTCGGCGCGAGTCTCGTGCTTGGTTCAAGATCGCTGGAATGATCGGCATTGTCTTCTATAGTTTAATTACTATGACAAACTGGCTCAAAAACACATTCGATCTTGATGTGCTTCCGTTCTTTGAGCCGGTATTGGACAGTTTCCAGGCTTGGAGTCACTGGGTCTTAGACATAAAGCTATTCAGATGGCTGGAACTTCTGAGCGGTTTCATCATCGATGTGGTCCAGTCTGTTTGGGCTATGACATTCAAGACAGAAATTGACCTTCCCGAATTGATCGTACCCTCTTGGTGGAAAGACGCATCCATTCTGTCTTTCCTACTACTCAGATCACAAAACGGCGCAGTGAGTCTTGCTTCACCAGTTTCACTTCATCGCATGACTGTTGAAGAACAACACGAATGGTCGACGGTGCGGGCGCAAAGCAACCGGCTGGGCCGACGGATGAAGCGGTACTGTGGGCCGCAGTTATGGCTGTGTTTTCAATCTCGAGTATCGTGACTTGGCCAATCCGCCGCTTAGCGGGCAAGTCGATCGGAAAGCTTGCCCGTGATACAATCGGCGGTGCCTTTCTTCTAGGTGCACTATACCTTGCTCACGATCTCGTTGTGGCAATTAATACGCGCAAGTCTGACTCAAGATTTGCGATCGGTCACCGGAGATTTGTTACACTGATGACGCTTTCGCTCGTTGCGGCATTTGTTGGCGCTGTGCTGTTTCTTTTTGTGAACGGGGCACTGTCTCCGACTTCGCCGAAATAGCCTTCGGCGGCAGAAAAGCGATCAAAGTCGTGCAAATCGTAATAAACTCGAAGCAACACGAATTGCAAGCTCCTCAAAATCAAGCTAAGCGTTTATTTGTAAACGATAAAAATAGGACTCTCACTCATACAGTCCTTCAAAAATATGGTAAGCTGTATGGTACAGCCCGTTACCATATTTGAAGAATAATCAAAATTTTTCAAAGCCTATATGGCTAATGCCAGTCCTCTTCTGGCACCAGTTTTTTTGTGAGCCGTCCTTTTTGGGGCGGCTTTTTTGTTGGGTGCGGCGCAGCGGGGGCTGGGGTGGCCTGCCCCACAGGGGTGATCCACCAGATTTATTAGCCCGGCGGTTTCAAAGTAGCAGCGTTCATGCTGCCACCTCCCTATAGTAAGGCGGCATGAACGCTGCGGGCAAGACGGCTTTTGGGGCGGGTGGCTTATAGCCGAGCGAAGAGTGCGGACGGGCGGTGTTGTAGTGATGGCGCCAGGCTTCGATCAGGATCTTCGCCTCTCGCAGATCAAAGAAAATTTCCCTCGCCAGAAGCTCGTCGCGGAGCTTGGAGTTGAAGCTCTCGCAGTAGCCATTTTCCCAAGGTGATCCCGGTGTAATGTACAGCGTTTTCACTCCGATCCGTTCAAGCCAGTCACGGAGGGCTGTTGCAATGAACTCAGGGCCATTGTCAGAGCGTATGTGTTCCGGCGGCCCATGCCGAACGAACAGCTCACCCAGCGTGTCGAGGACATCCCGTGAGTTCAGCTTTCGCTCGACTCGGATGGCGAGGCACTCCCGTGTAAACTCGTCGACCACACACAGCATGCGGAACACACGTCCATCACGGGTGCGGTCCTGCACAAAGTCATAGGACCAGACATGGCCTTTGTGCGCCGGCCTCAGCCGCACACACGAGCCAACATTCATCCAGAGACGACCGCGTTTTGGTTGTTTCATCGGCACTTTCAGCCCCTCCCGTCGCCAGATGCGGTAAACCCGCTTCTCGTTCACATACCAGCCATCATTTCTGAGGAGCGCCGTGATCCGGCGATAGCCATACCGGCCGAACCGTTCGGCCAGGCGGATAATCGCCGATGTCAGGGCGTCCTCATCGTCTCGCCGTATGGGCTGCTTGCGCTGGGTCGAACGGTGCTGGCCGATCACACGGCAGGCCCGGCGTTCGGAGACGCCAAGCTTTTCCACCACGTGATCGACTGCAGCACGACGACGCGAAGGGCTTAGAACTTTCCCCGCACGACTTCTTGAAGGATCTGGTTGTCCAGCGTGAGATCAGAGACTGCGCGCCGAAGTCGGGCGTTTTCCTTCTCCATATCTTTCATGCGCTTGGCTTGGTCGACCTGCAGGCCGCCATACTCTTTGCGCCAGCGGTAGTAGGTCTGTTCGGTCACACCAACGGCTCGCGCCGCCGAAGCTGCCGTCTCACCGCGAGCGAGGCGAACCTCCACCTCCCGCAGTTTCGCAATAATCTCTTCAGGCTTGGCTCTCTTGCCCATGTCTCAGCTCCATATCTGAAGCCGGAACTAACTCAAATAACGGACCACTTTTCGGGAGGCAGACCACCTTTACCCATGAAACGGCCACCCAGAAGGTGCGTCTTGCCGAAGATGGCTGGAATGGCCGTGATCCCGAGAAGGTCGCCCTGGCCTATTCGGAGAACAGTGCCTGGCGAAACCGGGACCTGTTCATCACTGGACGGGCAGAGATTGTCCGCTTCCTCACCGCGAAGTGGCGGCGGGAACTGAACTATCGTCTGATCAAGGAGTTGTTCGCCTTCTCCGAAAACCGAATTGCCGTTCGCTACGCGTATGAATTCCACGACCGGACCGGGCAGTGGTATCGTGCCTATGGCAACGAGAACTGGGTGTTCGATGACACCGGCCTGATGAGCCAGCGCTTCGCCAGCATCAACAATCTGCCGATTGGCAATTCCGAACGGAAGTTTCACTGGAAACTCGGCCGCCGCCCGGATGACCATGCCGGGCTGAGTGATTTCGGGCTATAGTCCGGACCGGCCCTCATTCCGGATTCTCCCCGAAAAGCCTGTTTCACCTATTTAGTTCTGATTTAGAACGCTCAATAGTGTGCGCTTGTCATCCAGCCGGGGAGAAGCGTGCATGGAACACCGGAACGAGACCGTCGCCATTGTCGGGGCGGGCGACTATATCGGCGCCGAGATCGCGAAGAAGTTTGCCGCCGAGGGCTATACAATTGTGGCTGGGCGGCGAAACGGCGAAAAGCTGACACCGCTCGTTGAGCAGATCGAGGCCGCGGGCGGGCGGATCTTTGCCCGGTCCCTGGACGCGCGCGAGCCCAATGACGTGACGGCCTTCCTGAACGAAGCGGATGCGCTCGCCCCGCTGGCGCTGACCGTGTTCAATGTCGGGGCCAATGTGAACTTCCCAATTCTGGAGACAACCGACCGGGTGTTTCGCAAGGTCTGGGAAATGGCCTGCTTCGCGGGCTTCGTGACGGGGCGGGAATCTGCGCGGCTGATGCTGGCGCGCGGCAAGGGCAAGATCTTCTTCACCGGCGCGACTGCCAGCCGCCGGGGCGGGAAGGGCTATGCGGCGTTTGCCTCTGCCAAATTCGGCCTGAAGGCCGTGGCCGAGGCGATGGCGCGGGAGCTCTGGCCCCAGCACATCCATGTGGCGCACCTGACGATTGATGCCGGTGTCGACACGGCCTGGGTGCGCCAGATCATCAAGGACCGGGGCGGGCCGGACGACCCGCAGGGCCTGATACCACCCGAAGCGATTGCCGACGCCTATTGGGAGCTCTTTTGTCAGCCGGAAACGGCCTGGACGTTCGAGAAGGAAATCCGGCCTTACGGGGAGACCTGGTAGGCTTGGTCTTTCCGCGTATGAAAAAGCCCGCTCCCGACGTATCAGGAGCGGGCTTTTCTGTCTGGCGACACCTGGCGACTATTCGAGGCCGAGCGCGGCCTGGATCAGCGTCCAGTCAACCAGTTTGAAGTTCTGGTCCACGCCGGATTCCGGATTGCCATCATCCTGAACCACGACAATCCCGTTCGGGAAGCCGGGCAGTGGCGCGGAATTCACGTCCAATCCGTCCGTATGGGTGACGGCGTCAATCGCGCCATCGAGACTTTCGACGACAGTGAACACGCCGCGCGGCGCATGCGGCGCTTTCAGATCATACACAACGAACCGGTCTGCGGCCTGCGACGAGACAACGAGATAGCCTTCGCCATTCTCACCTGCCCAGATGTCCATGCCTTCCACATCAGCCACAAGGCCGTTGCGCGCATCAATCGTGTCCACGCTGACCGGCGCAGCCGTCCAGTCGTTCAGGTCCAGCTTCCAAACGCCATGTTCTTCCTCGCCGACAAAGACCTGACCATTGGCCTCGTCAAAGACGCAGCCTTCCAGCTGCAGCTGGCCATACTGGCCAACCTGGATTTCGGCGAGCAGCTCTGGCCCGTCGCTAATCGCATCGGTCGCCACAGCCCAGACCTGAGCCACACCGTCCTTGTAGGTGGGCATGGCGTAATATGTATTGCCGACGAGACCGGCGCAGATGCCATAGGGCTCGTCCTTGTTGGTGGGGGTGTCCCCGATATGACTGACCGTATTCGTGGTCGAATCGATGGTGAACCAGCTGACCGAATTGGTCTCGTCATTCGAGGCGACCGCCAGATCGCCGCGCAGGTCCACATTGTTCACGCGGCCAACATCCAGGAACTGAAGCTCCTCGCCGGCCAGGTTGTAGACGTAGAGACCTGCGTCCTTGTTGGTGCCGAGGACGAGGCTGGCAGCAGGATTGGCCAGATTGACCCAGACGGCCGGATCATCAGCCTTGTCGCCTTTGCCCACCATTGGGGCAGTCTCGACAGCGGCCGGGATCGGCGCGGTCTCGATGGCGTAGAGGTCCTGTGCGGGCTCGGTTGCGCAGGCAGACACAAGCAGGGCGGCAAGGGGCAGATAGCGTTTCATGAACACTCCTTCTGGGGCTCGGTTAAAAGCGTTTCGCGCCGGTATTCCGCGCAGGGACGGGAAGATCAAGTCACCGGATGGAACTTTCACATAACTGCCACGAATTGCATTGCGGATGCAAAAAAAGCAGGCCCGGAGACCTGCTTTTTCCAAGTGTTCTGATGCCAACAGGATCAGCCGGCGCGGGGGTCGCCCGTGCTGAGGGCGCGGCGCTGTGCATCACCGGTGGCGTCCTCGCCAGCTTTCTCGTGGCGTTCCCACTGTTCAGCGGTCATGCAGATCTTGCCGGGGTAAATCTTGCCCGGAATGGACACACGTTCACAGATCAGGTCCGGGTTGTTGGAGGCGTCTGCAACAGCATAACCCTCTTTCTTTTTCAGTGCGCAACCGGACACGGCAAGGGCCGATGCGAGGGCGATAAGTGCAATTCTCATAAAGTTTTTTCTCCCGCGAATTGCAAAAGCTCTAGCAGAGGGATCCGGAAACGTCGCCCCCTCGGGCATGTTTTTTCATTCGAAAGCGACAGAAACGCACAATTCTGTTGCAATCGTGCACTTCTGTCGAAAATGCAACGGATTGCAGGCGGTGCCTTTGCCGTCTCGGTTGCAGGCGGCTGTCAGGTGCCCTGGCCGGGAGCAGGTGTCCGCAGGGCGCCGCGTTGAACATCTGATGTGGCAGTCTGGCCGGCCCTGTTATGCCGTTCCCATTGGGCAGCGGTCATGCAGATCTTGCCGGGATATACCTTGCCGGGCACGGGGACACGCTCACAGACGAGGTCAGGATCGTTGGAGTGGTCCACAATCTGGAAGCCTTCTTTCTTTTTCAGTGCGCAACCTGACAGAATGATTGCAGCTGCGAGCGCGGGTATCAGTCTTTTCATCAGTCCCTCCTATCCAGACGGGAAAGTATAGCCTGATTATACGCGCATGAAAAACCGGGCGGATAACGCGATCCGCCCGGCTTCCGGTTTTTGCGTTGTTTGCGCGCTGGCCTTAGTAGGTCAGGCGAGCACCGATGACGTAGCGAGCGCCGTACTCATCATACTGGGACAGACGGTTTTCGGATCCGAAATAGTAGTATTCCGGCTCGTCGGTCAGGTTCTTGCCTTCGACGAAGACCTGCAGATTGTCATTCACGTCATATTTGGCAGACGCTTCGACGCTGAGGTGATCGCTGGTGTACCGGTCGATGTTGGCACCAAACAGTTCGTCCAGGTAATCATCAATGATTCTGGAACCTCGAATCCGACGGGGATGGGGCCGTGCCAACCTTCTGGAAACAGGAGGCCAAAGCCATGTCAGATACGCCACATCGCAATCGCCTGATCCGGCAGGTTCGCCAGATGCGCCTGTTGGGCAAGCCGGTCGCCGAGATCGCCGGTATCGTCGGCCTGCACCGGGCGACCGTCTACAAGCTGATCCAGCGCAATGGCCTTGATGGGCCGGAAGAGTGGATGGAGCGCCCGCGCCTCGCCCTGCATGAGGCCATTGATGAGACCACCGAACAACTCGCCGCAAGCCAGACCGGGGAGGCGCAACGGGCCTATTGCGGCGTGCTGACCCGCCTGATCGGGGAATTGCGCCGTCTGGAAGTGACGGTCGCGAAATGGAGAGGAGAGCAGGATGCCGGGCATGCCGGATGTGATAATCAGGAAAGCTATTCCGACACGGACGAAACCCACGAAGACAGCGACGACGCCGAAGACGAATTATCCCCTGCCGCTGAGCGGCGCCGGCTGGCAGCCTATGCAGCAGAGTTTCAGACAAAGGGCGAGGCAGGCCAACCAGTCCGGCCAGATGCACCTGTTGAGCGCGGAAGAGACACGTCTGGTCAGCCAGAATCCCTGGATCCTGAGCGCCCGCGATATACAGGTTCCGCCGCCGGACGGCTGGCGGAGTTTCGTCTTCATGGGCGGACGCGGCGCTGGCAAGACACGGGCGGGGGCCGAATGGCTGCGCTGGTCAATGCTGCAGGGCGGGTGTGGCCGCGCGGCGCTGGTGGGCCCGGCCTTGCACGATGTGCGCGAAGTGATGATCGACGGGCCGAGCGGCCTGAAATGGATCGAGCCGCTGAAGTGTCGCCGCCCATCCTATTCGCCCAGCCGCCGGATCCTGAGCTTTGACAATGGCGCGGAGGCGCATGTCTTTTCCGCCGAAGACCCGGACAGCCTGCGCGGGCCGCAATTCGATGTGGCCTGGTGTGACGAGATTGCGGCCTGGCTGCGCGGGCAGGCGGTGTGGGACACGCTGCAAATGGGGCTGAGGCTGGGCGCTGATCCGCGCGTGATGGCGACAACCACGCCCCGGCCGACGCCCTTTTTCAAGGCGCTGCTGGCCGGGCCGGACACGATCATTCGACGCGCCAGCATGGCAGAGAATGCGGCGAACCTTTCAGCAGGCTTCGTGGCCGCGATGGAGGCGGCCTATGGCGGCAGCGCGCTGGCCCGGCAGGAAATTCACGGCGAAATTCTGGAGGATCCGGAAGGCGCCCTGTTCAGCCGACGGAAGATTGATGATGCACGGGTCGAGACGCCGCCGATGCTGGAAGATGTGATCGTGGCTGTCGATCCGCCCGCCACCAGCGGTGCGCACGCTGATGCCTGCGGTATCATTGCGGCGGGGGTGCGCGATGGCGTGGCCTATGTGCTGGCCGATGCATCCGCACCCGGACTGAAGCCGCTGGACTGGGCCCGGCGCGCCGTTGTCATCAGCCGAGAAGTCGGCGCGCGGGAGATCATCGCCGAGGCCAATCAGGGCGGCGAAATGGTGCGGCAGGTTCTGGAAAGCGCCGGCGTGGATGTGCCGGTGCGGCTGGTCCATGCCCGGCTGGGAAAGCGGGCGCGCGCTGCGCCAGTGGCCACATTGTACGAACAGGGACGGGTGGCGCATGTCGGCCTGCTGCCGGAGCTGGAAGACCAGATGTGCCGTTTCGGCGCGGAAGGCTTTCGCGGCTCACCCGACCGCGTCGACGCCCTCGTCTGGGCCATCTGGGCCCTCCTCCTGGACAGGGCCGGGCCGTGGGTGCGGGTGTTGTGACTTTTGGTGCTGGGAGGGTGAGGGTGGCCTTCCTCTCTTCCGCTCATCCCGGCGTATGCCGGGATCCAGATGGGTCAGTCCGGTCTGTGCGGTGCTGGGCCCCGGCCTTCGCCGGGGTGAGCGGTATTGTGAAATGTGGGAGTGGGGGTCCAGTCAAGGAGTTCCAGATACAAATCCCGCCAGTCGGGATTGGCCTTCTCGATGAGGTTCAGTTTCCACTGTCTCCGCCAATCCTTGATCCGGCGTTCACGCGTAAACGCAGATTCGCGAGTATCATGTTCTTCGAACCAGACCAGCCGCGTGCAATGATATTTCGAGGCGAAGCCGGGGCGTATCCTGTTTTGGTGTTCCCAGCACCGCCGCATCAAGTCATCCGTATGACCCGTGTAGAGCGTGCCGTTCCGGCGGTTGCAAACGATGTAGGTGTAGAACGCCATGATCGGGAACGTATCATGAACACCGCGCTAAATCCACCCGGTTATCTGGGAGATTTATCCCCCCGTGCGGAAGGCCTTGCGTCCGAAGTAGGCGTTCTTGGGGGCGGGGGGTGTGTCGTCCGGCTTGTCTTCCGTGGCAGGCTCGACCGTCTCGGTCTTCTCCGCAGGGGGCGGTGTCGTGCCGTTCATCAGGCCACGGATCCAGGCGCAGGCGGCGCCGGCGGTGGAGACTTCGAGGTCCGGGACAGAGCGGTCCATGCGGCGCGCCAACTGGCGGGCCTGGTGGGCGGTGAGGGATTTCAGCGTTGTTTCGAACAGGTCCGCGCCGACCGTCTCGCGCAGATCCTTCATGTCTTGCGTGGTCTGACCCGCGGAGATCATCAGCTTTTTCACGAGCAGGGCCGTCGCGGCAGCGAAATCCTTCTCGCCGAGCTTCGCAAAGCGCTCGCGCTGGGCCAGCAGGGATTCGAGCGCTTTCGCGCTGGACGGGGCGGGGGTGTCGGTCATTGAATCTTCTCGCGCACTTCCTTCAGGAGACCTTCGATGATGCCGAGGGCATCGCCGGGCCATTTTGCCTGAAGGGTTGGCTCTGGGCCAAGTTCGATTGGGTTGGTGGCAAAGCCCGGCTTCATCGGGATCACCGAGTTGAACATGTTGAATTCGGTTTCCTTGGCATTCGCCGCATCGCGCATGGCGTTCAGCACGACCTTCTGGTGCGCCGAGCCGTCAAACCGGGTGGCCAGCACGCAGGGCAGGTTCTCGATGTCGCGGCCGCGCAGATTGCGCATGATGTCACCGGTGAACAGGTCGAGGCCCAGGGTGGACATGAAGTCCGGAATGGTTGGCACGATGATCAGGTGGCTGGCGGCCAGCACGGTTTCGGTCATCACGGAAATGCCGGGTGGGCAGTCACACAGGATGACATCGTAATCGGCTTTCAGCTTTTCGAAATCATCGCGCATGCGGCGGCCGACCTGGCCCTGCAACGCCTCCATCGAATAGCCCTTGGCGGTCAGCTCATAGATCAACTCGCGCTCTGTCTTGCGCAGGCGCGGTGAGGACGGGATCAGGTCCAGCTCCAGCGGCTTGCCATTATAGGTCACGTCAGAGGCGTCGGTGACGATGAAGTCCGACAGGCGCTTGTGCTCGCCCGCGAAGAAATTCTCCAGCAGCCAGTCGGAAATCGTGACGTAATCATTGATGGCCTGGAACAAATGCTCGTCGCCCTCATGGCCGAAGACCAGCAGCGATGCGTTGGCCTGCGTGTCCAGATCGACCACCAGCGTGCGGAAGCCATTTGCGGCAAAGGCCTCTGCCAGACTGACGCAAGTTGTGGTCTTGCCCACACCGCCTTTGGAGTTGGCGATGGAAATCACGCGTGCCGACATTCTGTAAGCTCCTTTGACCCTGACCGAATGGCGAAAAAGCAGATTTGCGCCTGCATGGCTATGGCCCGGCCGCAGGAAATTAGGGGTGTAGTGTTCGGTTAACCCTCAGCTTTTCGGCGCTAGCGGGCTGATTTTCCGGCACTTTTCCTTGCCCAATCCGATGGGGACCGGCGGCATTTAATTTCTGCTCATCAATGGAAACGGAGCCGAGCCCCAACATGAACCCAATCTGGCCGTTCACCCGTCGCCCAAGCGAGGCGAAATCTTCGCCATCCCTCGTGGCGCTGTCCCAACTGGGCGAGGCCCGATGGGGCAGCCGGGAGGGCGCGGCGCTGACGCGGGATGGCTATCTTGCCAATGCAATCGCCTATCGCGCGGTGCGCATGGTGGCAGAGGCGGCGGCGTCCGTGCCGCTGGTCACCGATCATGAGGGTGCAGCCCGCCTGATCCGCAGGCCCCAGCCGGACGGCGTGGCGGCGGATCTGTTCGAGGCGGCCTATTCGCAATTGCAGCTGACCGGCAACGCCTTCCTGGAGGGGGTGCAGCTATCGGGCGAGGCAGGCATCTCTGCGCTCTACGCGCTGAACCCGGCCATGATGCGCCCGGTCAGCGATGCGCGCGGCTGGGTCGAGGCGTGGGCCGTGCGTGAGCGTCATGGCGAGCGGCTGATCCGGCGCGATGGCGAGACTGGCTGGAGCCCGGTGCTGCACCTGAAACTGTTCAATCCGGTCAGCGATGTGATGGGGCTGGCCCCGCTGGGCGCGGCGCGGCGGGCGCTGGACCTGCACAATGCGAGCGCGGACTGGGCCAAGGCTCTGATTGACAACTCCGCAAAACCGTCCGGCGCGCTGGTCTATGGCGGGCATGGGCGGATGCCGCCGGACCAGTATGACGCGCTGAAGGACGAGCTGGAGGGCATGTATTCCGGCGCGGCCAATGCGGGGCGCCCCTTGCTGCTGGAAGGCGGGCTCGATTGGCGGCCCATGTCGCTGTCCCCGGCGGAGATGGATTTCCTGGAGGCGCGCCACAGCGCCGCGCGGGAGATTGCGCTGGCGCTGGGTGTGCCGCCCATGCTGCTCGGCATTCCAGGGGATAATACGTATTCAAACTATAAAGAGGCCAATCTGGCCTTCTGGCGGCTGACCATCCTGCCGCTGGTGCAGAAGATGGCGGCGTCCCTGTCGGTCTGGCTGGATGACCCGTTCCAGACCGAAGTGACCGTGCGGCCAGACCTCGATCGTGTGCCCGCCCTGTCGGCAGAACGCGACGCGCTGTGGGCGCGGCTGGAAGAGGCGAGCTTTGCGACCGGCGAAGAGAAACGCCGCCTGGCGGGGCTGCAGCCATGAAGATCGACCGGAAAGTGACCATCGCCTTCATCGCGGCCGTGCTGGCGCAAACCGGCGGCGCGCTGGTCTGGGCGGGCGCAGCCGCGGAGCGAATTTCTTCCCTGGAGGATACCGTCCGGGAACGGCGCAGCGTGGTAGAGCGCCTCGCCCGCCTCGAAGAGGGCGTCGACCGGATGGAGAGCCAGCTGGACCGGATTGAGCGGAGACTGGAGGGCGGGGATGAGTAGGTCGGTCAGTGCCGCTCATCCCGGCGCAGGCCGGGATCCCGACCGGCGTGCTGCGTCTCTTGCGGCGCTGGGCCCCGGCCTTCGCCGGGGTGAGCGGAAAAGTGAGCCACTTCTCATCGAAGGTTACGCCTCTCTCTTCGGAATACCGGATGCGAGCGGGGATGTTGTGCGGGCGGGGGCGTTTGCCCGCAGCCTGCAGCGCGGGACGGGCCTGCCCATGCTGTTACAGCACCGGCCCGGCGCGATTGCCGGGCGCTGGGTACGGATGATCGAGGATGGACGGGGCCTGTATGTGCGCGGCCTGGTGGAGGGCGTCGCGGCGCGGTCGCTGGTGGCGCAGGGGCTGAGCGGGCTCTCCATCGGGTTCCGGCCCCGCATCTGGAATGCGCGGCGGCCGGACGGGCGCGAACTGGTGGAGGTGGACCTTGTGGAGGTCTCTCTTGTGACCAGTCCGATGCAGGCCCGTGCGCGCTTTGCCCTGCTGGGCACCGAAGGGAAAGCGGCGTGAGGCCGAAGGATTATGGATTTGAGAGGAATGGAGACAACATGACCAAGGAAACCAAGATGGCGGGCGGCGGGGCCGATACCGCCGAGTTGATGGCGGTGTTTGCCGCCTATACGGAGGCGAATGATGCCAGGCTGGCCGAGATCGAAGCCAAGGGCGACAGTGATCCGCTGACAGATGAACGTCTGGCCCGCATCGACCGCCGCCTTGAGGCGCTGAGCCTGAAAATGGCGCGGCCCGAAGCCGGCGCGCTGAAGACCGCGGACGAGGATGCGCGCAATCAAGCCTGGATGCGATACCTGCGCGCGGGCGATGAAAGCGGGCTGGCGCGTCTGGACGTGAAGGCGCTGAACACGGGTACGGACGAGCAGGGCGGCTATATCGCGCCGCCGGAGCTGGACCGGCTGATCGAGTCGCGCCTGATGGCGGCAAGCCCGATGCGTCAGATTGCAACCGTGCGCCAGACCAGCGCGGGCACCTACAAGAAGCCGGTTGGCCTTGGCGCGGCAGCGAGCTGGGTGGGTGAACAGGCGACGCGGACGCAGACCACGCATTCGGGCCTGTCCCTGCTGGAATTCCCGGCAGGCGAGCTGTACGCCATGCCGGCGGCGACGCAGACCTTGCTGGAAGATTCCTATGCCGACATTGATGCCTGGCTGGCCGATGAAGTGGAGGCCGCCTTTGCGGCGCAAGAATCGGCGGCCTTTGTCAGCGGCGATGGCGACGGCAAGCCGAAGGGCTTTCTGGACTATGACATCGTCGCCGAGGCGAGCCATGTCTGGGGCAAGATCGGCTCTATCGCGGGCGACTTTACCGCCGATGATGCCGCCGATCAGATCATTGACCTGATCTACACGCCAAAGGCCCAGTTCCGCGCCAATGGGCGCTTTGTGATGAACCGGCGCACCGTCGCGGCTGTCCGTAAGCTGAAGGATGGCGACGGGCGTTATCTGTGGCAGCCCGGCAATGGCGGCGAGGCGGCCACCATCATGGGCTATCCGGTGACGGAAGTGGAGGACATGCCGGACATTGGCACGGGCAATGCGGCCATCGCCTTCGGGGATTTTCGCCGCTTCTACCTGATCGCCGACCGCCAGGGCGCGCGCGTTCTGCGTGATCCATACTCGGCCAAGCCGTTCGTGCTGTTCTACACCACCAAGCGCGTCGGCGGCGGCGTGCAGAATTTCGACGCCGCGAAAGTGATGGTGTTCTGATTTTTATCCTCCCCCGCTTGCGGGGGAGGTGCCCGAAGGGCGGAGGGGGAAGGCCCCCTTCGAGCCGGACGCGTCGCGCTCGGGCCCACATCCGCTCATCCCGGCGAAGGCCGGGACCTCGCCCGGCATGCCCGGTCTTCATTAGCTGGGCCCCGGCCTTCGCCGGGGTGAGCGGACCTTTTTTTATCCAACCCAACCAAAGGAACCCCAACATGTTCGAATCCATTTTCACCACCCTCATCCGCCAGGCCGCATTGCTGACCGAGCCGCAGCAGGAGGAATTCACGACCAAGATCGCCGAGGCGCTCTCGACCCTGATCAATTCCACCGAGACCGAGATCGACAATGAACTCGTCCGCAGCGTTGCCTTGCCTATCGGCGGCACGCTGATCGAGAAGCTGGAGGGGATGGTTTAGGCCGATCAATCCTCCCCCGCTTGCGGGGGAGGTGCCCGAAGGGCGGAGGGGGAAGAGGCCCCCTTCGAGCCGGACGCGTCGCGCCCGGCCCACTTCCCCCGCAGGCGGGGGAAGAAAGAACCAGAAGGAAACAAGAATGAACAATCTGACGGTGATCTCACCGCCGGACGGGGAGGCTTTGTCTCTCGATACGGCGAAAGCCTATCTGCGCATCGGTCATGAGGGCGAGGATGATCTCGTCACCGGCCTGATCGCGTCGGCGCGGGCGCGGCTGGAGGCGGAGACGGGGTTGGCCCTCGTTATGCGCACGGTGAAACGGCGGTTCGACCGCTGGCCAGCGGGCGTAACGCGGACCGGCATGCGGCTGGTGCCGGGGCCGGCTTCGGCGTTGGTCTCGGTCGAGACATTGGATGCCGAGGGGGCCGCGCAGCTCTATACCGCGCGGTTTGCGCTGAGCGGTGGGCGGCTGCGGCTGAAGCCCTTTGTGGCGCTGCCATCCATTCCGCCGGGCGGATATGCGGATGTCACCTTCGTGACCGGCTATGGCGCGGCGGCGGATGTGCCGGAGGATCTGGTGCAGGCGCTGAAACGGCTGGTGCTGGCGGCCTATCGGCGCGAGGCGGGCGAGGCCCTGCCGGAGGAGGTCGCCGCCATCCTGGCCGCGCGGCGGGAGCGGAGGCTATGAGCGTCGAGGCCGCCATCGAAAGCGCGCTGATGGATTTGTTGCGGGCAGATGCGGGCGTACAGGCCACGTTCGGCAATCCCGCGCGCGTGTTCGACGCCGAAAGCGATGCGCCGCTCTTTCCCTATGCCGAGCTGGAGCGTCATGAAGTGACGCCCGCCGGGGCGGCGCTGGTGGACGGGCATGAGCACCGCCTGACGCTGGCCGTGTTCACGCGGGAAGACGGGCTGAAAGGCGCGAAGGCGGCGGTGGCGGCCTTGCGCGCGGCGGTGGAAGGCGCGGCCTGGAGCGTGCCGGGCGTGCAAGTGGTGCTGGCGCATGTCGTCTATGGCGATGTGATGCGCACCGCCGACAAGCGCGCCTTTCGCGGCATCATCCGGATTCGGATTATCTCAGAGGAGGCAGGCTGATGGCAGGCCAGAGAGGCAGGGACATCCTGCTGAAGATTGCAGATGGCGCAGGCGGCTTCACAACGCTGGCCGGGGTGCGGGCAAGCCGTATCCAATTGTCGGCGGGGATGGTGGACGGCACCAGCGCCGACAGCGCCGAGGCGTGGCGGGAGCTGATCGACGGGGCGGGCGTGAAGACCGCGCGCGTGACCGGGCGGGGCGTGTTCAAGGATGCCGCCAGCGACGCGCGGATGCGGGCCGTGTTCTTTGCGGGCGAGGCGCCGGACTGGCAGTTGATCCTGCCGGATTTCGGCATTCTCGAAGGTGCCTTTCAGATCACCGAGTTGAGCTGGAGCGGCGCGCATGATGGCGAGGCGGAATTTTCCGTGACGCTGGAGAGCGCGGGGCGGCTGGGTTTTGAGGTGCTGCCATGAATGCGGCGCGGGGCGAGACAGAGCTGGTGATCGGTGGGCAGGCGCGGCGGCTTTGCCTGACGCTAGGCGCGTTGGCAGAGATCGAGGCGGCGTTCGGATGTGTACGGATCAGCGACCTTGAGGCGCGGATGCGGGCGCTGTCGGCGGCAGATCTGATGATTGTGCTGGCGGCGCTTTTGCGGGGCGGCGGCGAAGCGGAAATTGCCGGGCGGCTGGGTGCGCAGCATGTGGCCTCGGGCGCTGCGGCGCGGGCCGTGGCCGAAGCGTTCCGGCTGGGGCTGGCGGGCTGATGTTGCCGTGGTCGGAGATGATGCGGTCAGCGCTGGCGGCGGGGATTCGCCCGGCGGATTTCTGGCGATTGTCCCTGAAAGAGTGGCGATGGCTGGCGGAGCGGGGAGCGGGCCTGAAGGCTGGGCGGCTCTCGGAATTGATGGCGGGGTTTCCGGATGAGGCGGAAGGTGAGGCTCGTACCGCTTCATCCTTCGACTTCGCTCAGGATGAGTCCGGACTTGAGAAGCGCTCATGCTGAGCGAAGTCGAAGCAAGGGCGCGGGCTTTTCGGGTGAGCAGAAGAGAGGTGAATAGTGAACGATTTTGAGAGTGACCTGACCGCCGCCAGCGATGCGCTGCGCAATCTGGCCGAAGGGCCGGGCGTGCAGGCGGCTGAAGCGCTGGAGGCGGTGTTCGGCAAGGCCGGGCAAAGCATCGAGACCGCGTTGGGGCAAGCCGCACGGTCCGGCGAACTGGACTTTGAACGCATGGCAGAGAGCATCCTGAAAGATTTGGCGCGCGTGGCGGCGGAAAGCGTTGTCGCGATGGCAAGCGTGGGGGGCGGCGCGCAGCAGGCGGTGACCCTCAACATGAACTATGCGCCGGAAACGGAGCAGTCTGGGCAAAGCAGCGAAGCATCCCTCAGCGCATTGCTGGCGCGGATCGTGGCAGGCGGGGGGCGGTTCCTGTGAGTGTGACGAATTTCCATGAGGTGAGCTTTCCCGTGCCGCTGGCGCTGGCCGCGACAGGCGGGCCGGAGCGGCGCACGGAGGTGGTGACTCTGGCGAGTGGCGCGGAAGTGCGCAATGCGGTCTGGGCGGGCTCTCGGCGGCGATGGGATGTCGGCAGCGCGGCGCTGAAGCTGGATGCGTTGCAGGATCTTGTGGCCTTTTTCGAGGCGCGCGGCGGACGGCTCTGTGGGTTTCGGTTCCGTGACGCGCTGGATGACCGGTCCTGCGCGGCGGGGGAGATGCCCTCGGCCACGGATCAGCGAATTGGCACAGGCGATGGGGTGGCGACGCGGTTCCAGCTGGTCAAGGCGTATGGCGATCATCAACGGCGGATCCTGAAGCCGGTGGCGGGCAGCGTGCTCGTAGCCGTGGATGGCGCGACGGCGGAGTTCAGTCTGGACGCGACGACGGGGGAGGTGACGCTGGATGCTGCGCCAGCGCCGGGCGGGGCGGTGACGGCAGGGTATCGCTTCGACTGTCCGGTACGGTTCGACACCGACCGGCTGGACATCACGCTGGAAGGCTTTGGTGCCGGCAAGGCGCTGCGCGTGCCTCTGGTCGAGTTGATCGGATAGGCACCATGCGGATCATTGAACAGGAATTTGCAGAGCGTCTGGCCAGTGGGGCGGCAACGACCTGTCTCTGTTGGCGGATCACGCGCGCGGATGGTTTCGTGCTGGCGGTGACGGAGCATGATCGGGCGTTGGAGGTGGGTGGCATTCTCTACCAGTCCGGCGCGGCGCTGGAGGGGGCGAGCTTTGCGCAGTCTGCTGATCTGAGGCCAGGCCATGCGCCGGCGGGCGGGGCGCTGTCGCATGAGGCGATCACCGAAGCCGATCTGGCGGCGGGCAAGTGGGATGGCGCGCGCGTCGACGTGATCCGCGCCGACTGGCAGCGGCCGGATTTGTTCGTAACGGTGTGGAGCGGATGGCTGAGCGACGTGACGCGCGGTGAGGCCGAGTTTGAAGCGCAGCTGGTCAGCCGGAAGGCAGAATTCGAGCGCCCACTGGGCCGGGTCTATGCGCGCCAGTGCGACGCCGTGCTGGGCGATGAACGCTGCGGCGTGAATGTGGATGCGTTTCCTGGACTGGCTTGTGACCATAGGTTTTCGACGTGTTCGGATGTGTTTGGCAATGCGCAGAACTTTCGCGGATTTCCGCATCTGCCGGGGGCGGATTTCGTTCTGCTCGGCCCTGCGGCGAGCGGCAATGATGGGGGCAGGCGATGAGACGAGAGGATATTGTGACGGCGGCGCGGGGCTGGCTTGGCACGCCCTATCGCCATCAGGCCAGCCGCAAGGGCGCGGGCTGTGACTGTCTTGGCCTGGTGCGCGGGGTGTGGCGGGAGTTGATCGGGTCGGAGCCGCAGCCTGTGCCGCCTTACTCGCCGGACTGGGCGGAAGTGACGGGCGAGGACACGCTGCTGGCGGCGGCGCGGACGCATCTGGTGGAAATGCCGGTCAGCGCGGCAGAGGCTGGCGATGTGCTGGTGTTCCGTATGGCGAGCGGTGTGCCGGCCAAGCATTGCGGCGTGCTGTCTGCGCCGGGGCGGATTGTGCATGCCTATTGGGGGCGGGCGGTAGTGGAAACGCGGCTGGTGCCGTGGTGGCAGAGGCGGGCCGTGGCGGCATTCAGCTTTCCCGGCGTAGAGGACTAGGCAATGGCGCAGATCGTGTTTTCAAGTGTCGGGCAGGCGATCGGGCAACAGGCCCTGCCGCAAGGGCTGAACCTGCTTGGGCGGCAACTCTCCGGCGCGGCGATTGGCAAGTCTCTCGGCAGTCTGGCCGGGCGGGCGGTGGGCGCATTTTTCGCCCCGGCGCAGGAGGGGCCGCGTGTCAAATCCCTGCCCTTGATGGAGGCGCGGGAAGGCGCGGGGCTGCCCTCCGTTTACGGCCGGATGCGGGTGGGCGGTCAGGTGATCTGGGCAGCGCGCTTCAAGGAGACAAAGACAACCCGCCGCGCCGGCAGCAAGGGCGGGCCGAAGCTGACCGAGTATGACTATTCGGTGAGCTTTGCCGTGGCGCTGGGCGAGGGGCTGATCCTTGGCGTGCGGCGGGCCTGGGCGAATGGTGAGGCGTTTGACCTGTCTGGCGTCGTGCACCGCGTCTATCCCGGCGATGACGCGCAGGCGCCGGACCCGTTGATCGAAATGATCGAGGGGACAGGCAAGGCGCCGGCCTATCGCGGCACGGCCTATATCGTGTTCGAGGATTTGCCGCTGGACGCATTTGGCAACCGGTTGCCGCAGCTCTCTTTCGAGGTGGAGCGCGTGCCGCCGGGCGGAGCGGAGCCGGGGCTGTCGGATGTCGTCACGGCGGTGAACATCATCCCGGCGTCGGGTGAGTTTGTCTATTCGACCGAGATTGTGCGCGAGCAGGTGTTTGCCGGAAAGGAGCGTGCGCTGAATGCGTGGTCCGGTGAGGCGCGGGCGGACTTGCTTGTCTCGCTGGACCAGCTGGAGACAGATTTGCCGCGTGTTTCCCATGTGGCGCTGACCGTGGGCTGGTTCGGGACGAGTATTGCGGCGGGGATGTGTGAGATCCATCCCGGCGTGGAAGTGCGCGAGCGTGTGACGGTGCCCTATGCCTGGGAGGTGGCCGGTGTCGCGCGGGGGGATGCCTATGTCATTTCGCGCGATGAAGGCGGCCATCCGAATTATGGCGGCACGCCCGCGGACCGGTGCGTGATTGACTCGATCCGGGAGATGAACGCGCGGGGCCTGTCGGTGACGCTGTCGCCCTTCCTGTTCATGGATAGCGAGGGCTTTCCGTGGCGCGGGCGGATTGGCGTGTCGGCAGATGGCACAGCGGCGGCGCGCAGCGAGATCGACGCCTTCGTGAACGGCGCAAATGGTTTCCGGCGGTTCATCCTGCATCATGCGCAGCTGGCCGCTGAGGCGGGGGGCGTGGAGGCGTTCCTGGTCGGCAGCGAGATGGTGGGGCTGACCCGTGTGCGGGACGAGGCGGGCGCGTTTCCGTTTGTGGAGGCGCTGGTGGCCCTTGCGGCGGAGGTGAAGGCGATCCTGCCGGGGGCGGACATTTCCTACGCGGCGGACTGGACCGAGTATGGCGCCTATGTGCCGGGTGACGGAACAGGGGATGTGCTGTTCCCGCTCGACGCACTATGGGCAAGCGCGGATGTGGATTTCGTCGGGGTGGACTGGTATCCGCCGCTTGGCGACTGGCGCGACGGCGCGGCGCACCTGGACGCCCTGGCGGGATATAAGGCGGCGGACGACCCGGCCTATCTGGCATCGCAGATTGCAGGCGGCGAGGCGTATGACTGGTATTATGCCGATGGCGCGGCGCGCGATGCACAGACGCGCCTGTCTATTCAGGACGGTGCGTATGGGGAGCACTTTATCTTCCGCCAGAAAGATGTTGCGGGCTGGGCCGGGCATTTCCATCATGAGCGTCCCGGAGGGGTGCGGGAGGCCGCGCCAACCGGCTGGGTGCCGGGGATGAAGCCTGTTCGCCTGATGGAGATCGGCTTTGCGGCGGTCGACAAGGGCGGGAATGCGCCAAATGTGTTCTATGATCCGAAAAGCAGCGAAAGCGCGCTGCCGCCCTATTCCAGCGGGGCGCGGGACGAGGTGTTCCAGAGGCGGGCGCTGGCGGCGGTGTTGCCGCATTGGGAGGCTGAACCACTGGTGGAGGCCGCCTATGTCTGGGCGTGGGATGGGCGACCGTTTCCAGCCTGGCCACTGAAGGAGACGGTCTGGAGTGATGGCGGAAACTGGGCGCGCGGGCATTGGCTGAATGGCCGGTCGGGCCTTGCACCGTTGGCCGATGTGGTGGCGGACATCTGCGCGCGGGGCGGCGTGGAAGATGTTGACGTCTCCGGACTGGACGGCGTGGTTGAGGGCTATGGCCTCGACGGGGTGCATTCGGTGCGCGCGGCGCTGGAGCCGCTGAAACTGGCGTACGGGTTTGAGTGCGTCGAGCGTGATGGCGCACTGGTGTTCCGCATGGCGAGTGAGGGCGAGGTGCTGGACGTGTCGGCGGCGGCGCTGACCGAGACGGGGGCACAGCGCACGCGCGGCCTGCTGGACAAGGCCCCGGCGCGCCTTCGCCTGTCGCATATTGATCTTGAGGCGGACTACCAACCGGGGCTGGCCGGAGCGCGCGTGAGCGGGGGAGATGCACGGCTTGTGCAGGATGTGACCTTGCCACTGGCCCTTGGGGCAAGCCGGGCGGAGGCCGTGGCAGGGGCCTTGCTTGAAACGGCGGCGAGTGGCGAGAGCCTGACTTGTGCGTTGCCGCTGTCGGCATTGGCGCTAGAGCCCGGCGATGGGCTGCGGCTGGAGGATGGCGCGGTCTGGCGGGTGAGCGATGTGGTGGATCGCGGCGGTGTTCGCGCGCTCACCTGCCATGAGGAACTGACACCGATGCCGCGTGTCCGTGCGGGAGGGGCCGGCAGCGCGCCGCCGGAGGCAGCGGTGTTTGGCGGGGTGGATCTGGTCATCATGGATGCGCCGCACCTGCCGGAATTTGAAGAGGAGACCGGCCCGCTTGTCGCGGCATGGGCCGATCCGTGGCCGGGCGAGGTGACGGTTCTGGCCGGGCTCGCGGAGGATGCGCTGAATGAGGTGGCGCGCCTCTCCCGGCCTGCCGTGATCGGACGGTTGACGGAAGCGTGCGGACCGGGGCCCGTCGGGCGGTGGGATCTTGCGACGGTTCTGAGTGTGTATTGTCCGGGGGGAGAGTTTGCGAGCCTGCCAGCGGGGCAGGTGCTGTCCGGCGGCAACGCGGCCCTGCTTGAGACAGAGGCGGGCTGGGAGTGCATCCAGTTCCAGAGCGCGGACCTTGTTGCGCCGGATGTTTGGCAGCTCAGCGGCCTGTTGAGGGGGCAAAGGGGCAGCGTGCCGGGCAGGGCCCAGATTGGCGCGCGGCTGGTGATGCTGGATGCCGCTGTGGTGCGGGCGCGCCTTGGCGGCGAGACGCTCGGCGTGGAGATGATGTGGAAAGCGGTCACCGACGATACCGCAACGGCGGAGACGTTCGAGGATCAGGCGGGCCGGCCCTGGCCGGTTGCGCATCTGAGGCGCGTGGGCGACCAGTTGAGCTGGACACGGCGCGGGGCGGATGTGCCGGAAAGCTGGGCCCTGCCGGAAGCGGAGAACGCAGGCCGGTTCGCGGTGGCGTTCGATTTCGGTTCAGGATTTTCCGCGTCGGAGATTGTCGAAGTGCCATCCGCCGTCTGGCCTGTTGGGGCGGTTGCTGCGCGCGTGGCAGAGATTGGGCCGGACGGGCGCATTGGGGCGTGGCAATCCTGCGGGGCGTAGCATGTATCGGGTGGCGCGAGCGGAGCGCGGCCGACAGGGTGTTTCATGAAGCACAAAGGACCCCGACATGACTTTCCAGATCCGCGCCCTGCCAGCAGGCCAGTTCGCCCATTTGACCCAATTGTCTGATGCGGAACTGGCCGCGCAGAACATTCACAAGCGGCTTGTGGATGCCAATCCCGGCTATCCGTGCCGGGTCAGCCTGCAGGATGTAGACATCGGGGAGACGGTGTTCCTGCTGCACCATTGCCACCATGATGAGGCGACGCCCTACCGCGCGTCCCATGCGATATTCGTGCGGGCGGGTGCGAAGCAAGCCCAGCCGGAATTGGGCGAGGTGCCGGAATCGCTCACATTGCGGTTGATCTCGATCCGGGCCTTTAATGAGGCGCACGATATGGTCGCAGCGGATGTGGCGGAAGGCGTGAACCTGGCCACGGCGATACCGGACATGCTGTCGAAAGAGGGCGTTGCCTATCTTCATCTGCACAATGCCCGGCCGGGGTGCTATGCCGCGCGGGTCGACCCGGTAAGGTAATCTCCGGGTTTCAATACGCTGCGGGAGGGCCTAACTGTGTGCGGATAAGTGACTCGCAGACAGAAGGATGCCCGGCCCGTGGCTCTTGACCCTTACAAAGTGCTCGGCGTGGACCGTTCGGCCAGTGATGCCGACATCAAGAAGGCCTACCGCCAGAAGGCAAAGGACCTGCACCCCGACCTGCACCCGGACAACAAGGCCAAGGCGGAAGAGTTCAAGCGCGTCTCTCTCGCGTGGGACATTCTGGGCGACAAGGACAAGAAGGCGAAATTCGATCGCGGCGAGATCGATGGCGACGGCAACCCGACCGGCTTTGGCGGTGGCGGCCAGCCCTATGGGCAGGGGGGTGGTTCCTATCGCTGGGAAGGGCGCGGCGGCAATCCGTTTGGCGGCGCGCAAGGCGACCCGTTTGAAGACATCCTGTCCGGCATGTTCGGCGGTGGACGCTCGCGCCGCGCCGGTCCGACAAAGGGCCGGGATGTGCGCTATCGCGTGTCGATTGATTTTGAGGACGCCGTCACCGGCGCACGCCGCCGGATGACGATGGCGGACGGGACGGCGCTGGACGTGAACATTCCAGCCGGCGTGGAAACTGGCCAGACGCTGCGCCTGAAAAGCCAGGGGGAGCCCTCTCCGAATGGTGGCCCGCCTGGAGATGCGCTGCTGGAAATCCAGGTGCCCGAGAGCAAGGTCTGGCAGCGCGATGGCAAGGATTTGCGCATGACGGTCGCCATTGACCTGAAGACCGCTGTGCTGGGCGGCAGTGTGGAGGTGAAAACCCCATCCGGGCCGGTGACGCTGAAAGTGCCTGCGGGGTCCAATACCGGGTCTCAGCTTCGCCTGCGGGGCAAGGGCGTGCAAACCTCAACGCCGGGCAATCTCTATGCGCGGCTGGAGATTGTTCTGTCCGATCCGAAAGATCCCGGCCTCAAGGACTGGGCCGAGGGTCGCTAGGCGATCAGGCCTGTGCCGGTTCGAACAGAAGCGTGTCGTCTTCAAAGATGATCTCTACCGGCGCCGGCGCGGCGATCAGATAGCCCTGCAATTCCTCACAGGCGAGACGGGCGAGGGCTTCGGCCTGGTCCTCTGTCTCAACGCCTTCCGCGACGACGGGGATTTGCAGCGAGTGTGCGAGATGGATGATCGCTTCCACGATGGCGCGTGATTTCGGATCGACATTCATGGAGGTCACGAAGGAGCGGTCGATCTTGATACGGTCGAACGGGAATTCCTGAATATAGCTCATCGAGGAATAGCCGGTTCCGAAATCATCCAGCGAGATCTTGATGCCCAGACTCTTCAGGTCGAGCAGGATGCTGGTGGCCAATTGGGTGTTGTGGATGATGGCTGTTTCCGTGATCTCCAGTTCGAACCGGTTTGGCGACAGGCCCGTTTCGGTAAGCGCTGTGCGGACGGTATCGACCAGGTCTGCATCGAGCAGTTGGCGGGCGGAGAGGTTCACGGCGACGGACTCATTCTCTCCCCAGTGGCGTGCCGCGCGGCAGGCGGCCTGAATGGTCCAGCGCCCAATCTCGACGATCAGCATGCTTTGTTCAGCAATCGGAATGAATGTGTCCGGGCCGACAAGGCCGATGCCGGGACGGTTCCAGCGCACCAGCGCTTCATGGCCAACAACATCCCGGGTCGCCGCATTCACCTTGGGCTGGAAGTGGAGCACGAGTTCGTCATTCTCGACGGCCTTGTGCAAGGCGCGCTCAAGATTGCGTGCCTCCATCTGTTGCTTGTGCAGTTCGGCGTCATAGAAGCGGAAACAATTGCGCCCGGCTTCCTTGGCGGAGTAGAGCGCGCGGTCTGCGAAGGTGAGCAGGCGCGCTGCGCTGTGATTGCCTCTGGAGGCCATGGCGATGCCAATACTGCCGCCACTGGACAGGTTCCGACGCCCGATTGCGATGGGGTCTGACAGGGCCGTCAGGATGCGGCTGGCGACATCCGTGATCTCGTCCTGGGATTTGCGACCGCGCAGGAGAACCGCAAACTCGTCGCCGCCGAGACGTGAGAGAACGTCTTTCTTTTCAAGCTGGCTGGACAGGCGGCGCCCGATGGATTTCAGCAGCGTATCACCTGCGCCATGCCCGTACTGGTCGTTGACCTCCTTGAACTCATCGAGGTCGATAATGAGGACGGCCAGTTCATGCGGGTTGGTGCCTGTTCGTTTGCTGACGGCAGATTCCAGCGCCATGTTGAAGGCGACACGATTGTAGAGGCCGGTCAGCGAGTCGCGATAGGCCAGCGTACGCACACGGGCTTCTGCGCGGACACGCTGGGTCATGTCATGAACCGCGAAGACGATGAAATCGCCATCCGATTCGCTGACATAGCGGCTGGACACCGTCGCCACCATTTCGCGACCGTCAGAGAAACGCAGTCGCCGCTCACCGAAATCGTGATTGCCGGCGAAGGTGATGTCCTCATCCTTGATCTGCAGGATGTCCTGGATCTTCTTGCCGACCAGCATCTGTTCTGTTTCTGGTTCTGGCTCCGGCGTCAAACCAAGGTCTTCCAGTTTGCGTGCGTCGGGGCCGTCATCCTTGAACATGGTGCGCGCGGATGAGTTGGTGGACAGGATCGTGCCGTCCGGGGCGACTACGAACAGGCCCTCGCTGCTGGCATCGGCCAGCACGAAGAGTTTGCGCTGTTCCTTGTTGCGGATGCGCTGGAACTGATTGTCGAGCCCTGCGGCCATCGCGAAGATGAAGACGACGAGCAGCATGGCCAGAGCGATAATGATGCTGAGGCCGCCTGAACGCAGCGCGATTGCTGGAATTTCCAACCCCTTTACCGGGATCATCGTGGTGCCGGTGGCGCTGATGAAATGGATGGAGAGAACCGCGATGATGCTGAACACGGTGGCCAGCAGGGTGCTGCGCGGGATGCTGGGGTTCGCGCCGGTGAGATAGGTCGCAACGTATCCCATGAAGCCGAGCACCAGGGCAGTCGTGACCATCATCTGGTCGTATTCCATGATGGCTGAGGCGTTCAGGGCGGTCATGCCGCAGAAGTGCATGGCGGCGACCGAGGCGGTGGCGATCGCTGCGCAAAGCACCCGCACGAGGACATCGGAATTCATCCGCATCAATAGCGCAGTGGTCACGAAACCGGTGACCACGATCATGGCGGAGAGAATGGTGCGTCCGCCCGAGAAGACAACTTCAAAGCCGGGCTTGTAGCCGAGCAGGGCGATGAAATGCGTGGACCAGATGCCCAGGCCGACGACCGTTCCAGCAGCAATCGCCCAGAAAATCTGGTTCTGCAGCTGTACGGCCACCATGCTGCGGCGGAACACGACAAGCGAACAGCAATTGCTGAACGTCAGAACCAGAAGCGCGGCAATAACGTGCGAGAGATCGTGCTCGGTCGTTATGCAAGTCAACACATTGTACATAAAAAAGGTAAACCCATCAGTCCGCCAATCTCACTGACGTGGTTGCGTTACCAAAAGGGAAATCAGATTGGTCGCGTTTACCATAATTGCGGCCAGGCAGCCGGGCGCTGAAGTCCGGGATTTTTTCATCGTGTAGTGAAATATACAGGACGGGCGATTTGGCCTGGCGAAAATGTACGGACAAAATGTCAGATCATGAATTCGTGTTTTAGCAGTTGGATGCTGAAAGTTTCCATCGATTGCATTTTTTCATGGAAAGCGCGCTCCACCCATGATGGAGGAATCTCTTTGGCGAAAGCCGGAGATTGAGATAGATTGCCATCGTGGCTGTGGGGGACGCAGGCACCATCAGGCGTGCATTGTGCGCGCTTTCGGCATCGCCGGATCATTCGATGAAATGGTCCGGCGCGCCGACCCCGAAAGGGAGAGGGTGCTTTTTTCTTGCCGAACAGGGGAAGCCATCTAGCATCGTTCGGGGTGTTGGAAAGGTGAGCGACATGTTGGACGGTATTTCAGCTTTGTTGACTGCGCGGTCTTTGCAGGATCTGCGAGCCGAAGCTGTTTCCGTGTTCAGCATGATGGGCATGCCGCGCGTGATCTGCCTGTCTCCCATCGGGCATGACCGCTCGGTAGGGCGGACATTGGTGAATGCCGGGTTTCCGCTTGAATGGGAAAACGCCTATCTCGACGCGCGCCATATGGATGACCCGTTGCCGGATATCGCCGTGCGGATCGGCTCGGCCTTTCATTGGGATCATCTGCCTTCTGATGTGGTGCTGAACCAGAACGAGACGACGTATCTGGAAGACCTGAAAAGCTGGGGCATGGAGAAAGGTGTCTGTGTCGCAACTTACGGACCTGCGGCGCGGGTCGGTTTCATCGCGGCAAGTTCCGAGACTGGCCAGGACAGCCTTCATGCCGTGGACATGCAATTGTTCCAGGTGGCCGCCCAGACCGCCTATTTGCGCTATTGCCAGTTGATGACGCTGGAGCTGAATTACGAGATGAATCTGTCGAGCCGTGAACTCGACGTGCTTCACTGGATGGCGCAGGGACGCAGCAATGCCGCGATTGGCGAAACGCTGAGCCTCAGCCCGGACACGGTGGGGACTTATGTGAAGCGCATCTTCGCGAAGCTGGAAGTCTTCGACCGGACATCGGCGGTCATGAAGGGGGTGATGCGCGGGCTGGTCATCGCGTCGGACCCCGAAGTCGAAGCCGAAGCGCTTGCCCGCCGCGCACGCAAGCGCGAAGGCTAGGCGCACGTCGATGCGCTGCTGTCTGCTGAAAGTGAAGGAATCCGCGCGGATATGTTCACTTGGTATTCAGAGCCTGATGCCTATACAGCAAAGCCATGAGACGGATTTCTGCCTTTCTTCTGGCCCTGGGCCTTGTGATGACGCCACCGGCGATCGCGCAGGACTGGCGTAACCAATGGTCGCCGGGCCAGGCGCGCGATTCGGTACGCGAAGGCAAAACGGTGCCGCTCAGCCAGATTTTCCAGAATCTGAAGCGCCAGTATGGCGGTTACCAACTGAACGCAGACCTGTTCGATAATGGCGGCAATCCGCGCTACAAGATCGACTGGATGACCGGCGATGGTCGCAAGATGCGGTTCACGGTGGACGCCCGGTCTGGCCGCGTGCTTGACCGGCAGGGCGCATGACCCGACAGTGTATTTTTGAATTCGGAGGGACGTATTGATGCGTATCCTGGTTGTTGAAGATGATTCAGACCTGCGTCGCCAATTGGCCGACGTGCTGTCGCAATCCGGCTATGCAGTCGACCTGGCCGCCGATGGCGAAGACGGCCACTTCCTGGGCGATACCGAGCCGTATGATGCGGTGATCCTGGATCTGGGCCTGCCAAAGATGGATGGCGTCAGCGTCCTGAAGAAATGGCGCGCGGACGGCAAGTCCTTCCCGGTGCTGATCCTGACCGCGCGCGATTCGTGGAGCGAGAAGGTTGCAGGCTTTGACGCGGGCGCGGACGACTATCTGACCAAGCCCTTCATCACGGAGGAATTGCTGGCGCGTTTGCGTGCCTTGCTGCGCCGGGCCGCCGGTCACTCCGCCGCAACGCTGGAGGCTGGCAAGCTGGTGGTCGATACCCGCGCTGCACGGGCCAGTGTGAATGGCGAACCGGTGAAGCTGACCGCACATGAGTATCGCGTCCTGTCCTACCTGATGCACCATATGGGCCGCGTCGTGCCGCGCACGGAACTGGTCGAGCATATCTATGACCAGGATTTTGACCGTGACTCGAACACGATCGAGGTTTTCATCGGCCGCCTGCGCCGCAAGATTGGCACGGACCGGATTCAGACAGAGCGCGGCCTTGGCTATCGCCTGGTTGTGCCGGATGCCGAAGCCCGCGTCGCCGGATAAGGCCTGCTTCGCGCCGGAGCCCTCAGCATGAGCGACAGCGCCGCTTCCAAACCAAGCCTGATGGATCGCTGGACCCGGCTGTCGCTGGCCCGGCGTATCATGCTGGCCGCAGCGATATGGGGCTTTGTCGTTTTGATTGGCGGGGCGATTGCCTTGTCTGCCGTGTATCGCGCGCAGACCTTGAGCCTGCTGGAAGAAGACCTGGAGCAGACCCTGGTCGGCCTGACACGGGAAATGACCCGCGAGAACGCGTTTCTGGAAGATGGCCGGGTGACGGATTCCCAGCGGGAATTCTTTGCAGGCGACGTACGTTTTCGCACGCAATATTCCGGCCGATACTGGTCCATTGTTGGCGTGAATTCAGAGGGCAGTATTGCAGGCGACATCCGCTCACGGAGCTTGTGGGACGAGCCAGTGCCCCTGAATGAAGACCAGCTTGAGCGGACACTGATGAATCCCGGCCTGACCATGTTTGGAAACTTCCGTTTTGAGGGGCCGGCAGGCCAGCGCGTGCGGGTGGCCTCCCGCGCGATCCTGATCGAGAACCGCGAGACACCGCTGATCCTTGTCACGGCAGCAGACCGGGCCGCGAATGATGCAGCGACCAGCCGCTTCCGCAGCCTCTTGCTGGTCACGATGATTGCCCTGTTCGGAGGCGTGTTTGCGGCAATGGTTGTGGCGATTTCATTCTCCCTGCGACCCTTGCGGCGGATCGGGGGCGACATTGCCGAAGTGCGCGAAGGCACGCGGCAGAGACTGTCTGAAGACTATCCCGCGGAAGTGCGCCCACTGGCCGATGAGCTGAACAAGCTGCTGGAGCATAACCGGCAGGTGGTAGAGCGTGCACGGACCCATGTGGGCAATCTGGCCCATGCGCTGAAAACCCCGCTGGCCGTTTTGCGCAATGAAGCGACCGGCGAGACACAACTGGATGATGTGGTGCGCCGTCAGTCCGAAAGCATGCAGACCAATGTGGAACATTACCTGAAGCGGGCGCAGATGGTGGCGCGCGCGCAGACGCTTGGCGCACGCACCGAATTGCGCCCCGTGATTGATGGCATCGCCCGCATGCTGAACCGTCTCTATGATGCGAGGGGCGTCAACGTGTCTGTTGACGGCGGGGTGGGGGCCGTGTTCCGGGGGGAGAAACAGGATCTTGAGGAAATGGTCGGCAATCTGATGGAAAATGCCTGCAAATGGGCGAGCAGCGAAGTGCTGGTGCGCGTGCGCGACACGGCAGCGGCCCTGACCATTGATGTCGAGGACAATGGCAAGGGCCTGTCACCGGAGGAGCGCGAAGGCGCCCTGAAACGCGGTGTGCGCCTGGATGAGACCACGCCGGGTACGGGTCTTGGCCTGTCCATCGTGAAGGAGCTGGCCGAGTTGCATCGTGGTTCACTGGAGCTGGGCGATGCGGAGCTTGGCGGCCTGAAAGCACAGCTGAGGTTTCCGAAACCATGACGCGGACGAACTGGATCATTCTTGTGGTCTGTCTCGCCGTGGCGGTGGGCGGTTATTTGCTGATCGGGAAGCCCGGCATGGGCGACCAGCCCATGAAGGATCGTCAGGCGGGCCTGATGGAGAAGATACAGACCAATCCGCAATCGCTGACGCCGGCGGAGACCCTGTCGCGGTTGGAAGCCACTGTGCAGGAGCGCCCGGACGACCCGCAGCCACATTTCTTCATTGGAGAAATCCTGCGATCTCAGGGCCGCACGTCAGATGCGGCGCGCGCCTATCAGTCCGCCCTGCGGCGCGATGGCGAATATGTTCCTGCCTTGTTGGCGCTGGCCGATGCGCTGGTGGATCTGAACAATGGCGCCGTTTCACCGGAGGCAACGCGTCTGTTTGCGAAGGCTTATGAGCTGGACGAAACACAGGTGCGGGCCGGCATGTGGGCGGCCATGGGCGCGGCGCAGGCAGGGGATCAGGCCAAGGCCGAACAGGCCATGCGCTATATCTATTCCCGCCTGCCGGAAGACGACCCCCGCCGCGAACGCTTCGCCCCGATGATCGAGGCGCTGGGCAGTGGTGAGGCCGCTGCACCGGAAACCGAATAAACCGGCTACATTCGCCGCACTCCCCACATGGGCCAACACACCCTATAAGACCTTTCATGCGCGCACGGACACGACGGCTTTATATGTTTGGCATTGCGGCGCTGCTGCTTCTGGCGGCGGCGGCGCTGGCGTTTATGGCGCTGCGCGAGAATGCGAACCTGTTCTATACGCCGGAAATCCTGGCCGAGAATGGCCAGCCGGAAACGGGCAAGGTGGTCAAGGTTGGTGGTTGGGTTGAGCCGGGCTCGCTGACCTATTCCGATGATGGCGCGACCATGATCTTTACGGTCATTGATAACAGCCCCCACACGATCCGCGTGAATTATACCGGGATTGCGCCAGACTTGTTCCGCGAGGGGCAGGGCGTGGTTGCCACCGGCCAGTTCGGGCCAGAGGGCGATTTCACGGCCCGGCAGATCCTGGCCAAGCATGACGAGAATTACCAACCCCGCGAACTGAAACCGCTGGACGCAGCCGGATGATCGAACTCGGCCATTTCGCGGCCTTTCTCGCGCTGGCAGCGGCGCTGGCTCAGGGCCTGTTCGGACTGAGAGGAGAAAGACGCCTCGCAGCGCTGGCAGCCTATGCCGGGTTTGGCGTGATGACGCTGTCCTTCGTGACGCTGATCATCGCCTTTGCACGATCTGACTTTTCCGTCGCGCTGGTGGCGAACAATTCCCACACGCTGAAGCCGATGCTCTACAAGATCGCCGGGGCATGGGGAAATCATGAAGGGTCCATGGCGCTGTGGTGCCTTGTCACGATCGGTTTTGGCGCGGCAGGGGCGTTGTGGATGCGCACAGGCCGTGACCTGTTCGAGGCCCGGGCGCTGGGCGTGCAGGGATTGCTGGCGGTCGGATCGCTGGCCTATCTGCTGTTTGCATCTTCGCCCTATCTGCGATTGGACCCGGCCCCGTTTCAGGGCGCGGGCCTGAATCCCCTGCTACAGGATCCGGCGCTGAGTATTCATCCGCCCATGCTGTATCTCGGCTATGTTGGCTATTCCTTTGTCTTCGCGCTGGCCGCGGCGGGCATGATGGAGGCGCGCATTGATGCCGTCTGGGCGCGGGAAGCGCGGCGCTGGTCTCTGGCGGCCTTCATTCCGCTTACGCTGGGCATCGCGCTCGGCTCCTACTGGGCGTATTACGAGCTTGGCTGGGGCGGCTGGTGGTTCTGGGACCCGGTGGAGAATGCGTCCCTGATGCCGTGGCTGATTGGGGCGGCATTGCTGCATTCGGTGGTCGTGACGGAAAAGCGCGAAGGCTTTGCGGCCTGGTCTGCCTTGCTGGCGGTGCTGGCCTTCCTGTTTTCGATCATGGGCGCATTCCTCGTGCGCTCGGGCATCCTGACCTCTGTACACGCCTTTGCGGTCGACCCGGAACGGGGAATGCTGCTGCTGGGCGGATTGCTGGCCTATGGTGGCTTCGCGCTGGTCCTGTTCGCGATGCGCGCGCCAAAGCTGGCGGGTGGCAAACCCTGGGCGCTGCTCAGCCGTGAAGGCGCGCTGATGGCGAACAATATCGTGCTGATCGTGGCGACACTGACCGTGCTGCTGGGCACGCTGTTCCCGCTGATGGCGGAGGCCGCAGGGCGCACGATTTCTGTCGGGGAGCCTTATTTCAATCTGACCTTCACGCCGATGCTGGGCGTGTTGCTGATCATCCTGCCGGTCGTGCAGGCCTGGGCCTGGGGCAAGGCAGACCTGAAATCCTGGACCAAATGGGCCGTCGGCGGCGCAGCATTGGCGCTTGTCTTCGTTGCGCTGGGCATTGGCCTGTGGAGCATTTCCATCGGCGCAGCGCTTGGTCTTGCGCTGGGCGTGTGGCTGGTGCTCGGCTCTGTCTGGGAATTGAAGCGCCGGGCGATCACGCCGGGCCGCATCTTCCGACTGCCGCCGCGTGTTTGGGGCATGACGCTGGCGCATCTGGGGCTGGGCCTGTTCGTGATCGGGGCCGTTGTGGAGACGACCGGACGCTATGAAACCACGGTGGCCTTGGCGGAAGGCGGCTCGGCCGAGGTAATCGGCTGGACGCTGACACTGGATGAAGTGCGCGCGATTGAGGGACCGAACTGGTATGCTGACCGCGCGGTTCTGACGGCTGCGCGTAGTGGATCCCGCGCAGTGATGACCCCGATGAAGCGCTATTACCCGGCCGCGCAGATGCCGACCACGGAAACCGCGATCCACAAGACCGGCACGGGCGATCTCTATGCGGCGCTGGGCGAACAGCGCATGGTGGAGGGCGAACCGCGCTGGGTGTTCCGCGTCTACTACAACCCGATGATTGATCTGCTATACTTCGGCGTACTCCTGATGGCGCTGGGCGGTGTGTTCAGCCTGTGGCCGAGGCGGAAAGCATGAAGCAGATCATCATTATCCTGATCAGTGTCTTGTTGGCGGGTGCGGCGTTTGCCGAAGACGTGGCGCTGGACGATCCGCAACAAGAGGTCCGCGCGCAGGATCTGATGCGGGAGCTGCGCTGTGTGGCGTGCGAGAATGAGCCAATCTCGCAATCCTCTGCGCCGATTGCCGAGGACATGCGCGCACGTGTTCGCACCCTTGTAGGGGAAGGCGCAAGCGACGAAGAGGTTCGCACCTGGTTTGAAGATCGCTATGGCGAGTTTGTTCTGTTCCGTCCGAAGGCGGAGGGCGTGGCTGGCTGGATGCTGTGGGGCCTGCCATTCGCATTATTGCTGATCGGCGGCTGGATCGGCCTGCAGATTGCCCGCTCTCGCAAGGCAGCACCGGTTGAACCGATCGCGCCGGAAGACGTCTAGTAGACGCCAGCTGGCAGAAGGTATGGCGCCCCAAGCCAGACCACCCATCCACCAAGCGCAATGAACGGCCCGAACGGGATGGCTGTGTCGGCATCTGCCTTGCGAATGCCTGTCACGGCCAGCGCTATGACGCCGATCAAGGCCGAAGCAGACGCCGCAAGCATGATGGGTGCAAGACCCATCCACCCCGTCCAGACGCCAAGACCGCCGAGGAGTTTCGCATCACCGCGCCCGATGCCGTCCCGCCCGCGCAGGCGGCGATAGCCGACTTCGATGGCGACCAGCACGAGATATCCGGCAAGGCCGCCAATGGCATGCGCTCGCCATTCCTCCGGGCGTGTCAGCCAGACCATGGCGATGCCCAGCAGGACAATTCCGGCTGTAAGAGGATCGGGCAGCGTGAAGCTGCGAATGTCGATGATGCTGAGCGCCAGAAGGAGCGCGCCAAGGCAGAGCGTCAGGAGCAGCGTTCCCGGCGGCGCGAACATCCAGGCAGAGATGCCGAGCGCGGCTGTGGCCAGCGCTGTCAGCAAGAGAGAAAGTGGTTTTGACATGCGTGTCTGTCCTTTCCCCGGCCGGGGCAATGCTCGCTCAAGAGCATTCGCGCCTAGGGAAATCAAGAGTGGCCAGCAAACAAGGCGCGCCAGAAAACGCGCGGCGGTGAGTGGGGAGTCTTCCTGTCGTGGGATGCCGACGCCGCTCCATAACACTCGTCAGCTGGGTGGGGACGCGCTTGACGATTGCAATGGCCCGGAAGGTGAGTCCTGGCAGGGACCTTTGCCTCCGGAGGCATATGCCGCAGTTCCCGTAAGGGCCTGTGCGACGCCGGCAACTTGTTTGGGGGCAGCCCTCCACGACCGAATGCAAACGCCCGGTCCCTAGTGCCGACTGGCGGCAAAAGAGACATGGCGTGATTGCGGAAATACCCCCCAAAGCCTGTTGTTATTACAGAATGGGCCGAAAATTCGAGTCTTACAAGGGAATTCACCGGGGATGCGAAAAATTTATTGGGGAAACAGCGCGGTGGAGGATTACCCTCAGATTTACCCTGATTTCGCCGCAGTCATCGGGCAGTTGAGGGAATACCGTGTGGTGCGGTGCCAATTATGGGGAATTCAGGCAAAATAACCTTGCTGTCTTTTAATGACCACAATGCTTGTGGCAGGTTAATGTTTGGACCACATGCCCAATACCGGCAAATTTTTCAGTGACTTGGAGACAGGAATGAAGACAATCGGCATATCGAGACAGGCCATGGTAGCAGCGCTGGTAGGCGTCGCGATGGTGGGCTCTTTCTCTCTGGCCCCACAGGTCTTCAGCCCGGAGGCCGGCGCCCAGCCGATTCAGATTGAAGCCCCGCTTGGTGCACCGCTCAGCTTTGCGGACCTGATCGAGCAGGTCGAGCCTGCGGTTGTCAGCGTGAATGTTACCACGGAGCGCGAAGTTGGCCGCCTGGCCGACATGCAGCAATTCTTCGAACAGTTCCGCGGCATGCCTGGCCTGGACGAGTTCATGGAACAACGCCGCCAGGAAGAGGAAGAAGAGCCGGAAACCCAGGAAGGGCGTTCGCTCGGCTCAGGCTTCTTCATCTCGAAAAATGGCTACATCGTCACCAACAATCACGTCGTGGACGGCGCGACCGCAATTCAGGTTGTCTTGCAGGATGGGCGCGAACTGGATGCTGAGCTCGTCGGCAAGGACGCTCAGACAGATCTTGCGGTGCTGCGCGTGACGGAAGGGGGTGAATACCCCTTCGTGAATTTCGGCGACTCCCACACGATGCGCAAAGGCGACTGGGTCGTGGCGCTGGGTAACCCGTTCGGCCTAGGCGGCACAGCTACGGCGGGCATCTTGTCGGCGGACGGTCGCGAGATTGGCCCCGATAGCCCGTATACAGACTTTCTTCAGATTGACGCCTCGATCAATCGCGGCAATTCCGGCGGCCCGACCTTTGACCTGAACGGCAATGTGATCGGCGTAAACACGGCGATCTTCTCCCCAACGGGTGGTTCGGTTGGCATCGGCTTTGCCATCCCGGCAGAACTGGCTGATGAAGTGACCAAGGCCCTGATCAAGGACGGGAAAGTGTCCCGTGGCTGGTTGGGCGTGGCGATCCAGGACCTGACCGAAGACATGGCGGAAGCCCAGGGCATCAAGGATGCTGAAGGCGCGATTATCGCAGATGTCACCAGCGGCAGCCCGGCCGAGAAGGGCGGACTGGAGCGCGGTGACATCATCCTGTCCGTCAATGGTGACAAGGTGACGGACGCAACGTCCACCACGCGCCTTGTCGGCAAGCTGATCGCGAACACCGCCAACCGGTTTGAGATCATTCGCGGTGGCAAGAAACAGACGATCAACGTGACCGTGGGCGAACGCCCGAGCAATCCGAATGCGAACATCACACCTTCAAGTTCGTCCCCATCGGATGACGCGGTCGAAGATGGCCAGGCGGTTTCCGAAGTCGGCGGCACGTTCGAACAGATGGATGACGAGTTGCGCGAGCGCCTTGGCCTGAAAGCCGGGGAGAATGGCCTCCTGATCACCAAGGTTTCAAAGGATGGTGTGCTTGAAGAAGCAGGCTTCCAACCCGGCATGGTGATCCTCGAAGTGAACAATAAGCCCGCAACGAGCGTTGATGCCCTGCGCAAGGCCATCAGCGATGCCAAGCAGGCCAAGCGCACGAAAGTTCTGGTCGCCGTCCGTATCGGGCAGATCACGAATTATCGCACAATTGATTTGTCGGACGCCGAATAGGAGGGTCTGATGCTGGAGACAGTTCAGGAAGACGCCATGCATGTACTCGTGATTGAAGACGATATTGAAATGGCCAGCTTTATCGAGAAGGTTCTGGTTGAGGCGGGCCACCGCGTCGACATGGCCACAGATGGCGACAGTGGCCTGGCCCTGGCAAGATCATCGGAGTTCGATGCGCTTGTGGTGGACCGGATGCTGCCGGAGAAAGATGGCCTGACGCTCGTCAAGGAATACCGTGAGGCTGGCGGCAAGACGCCAACCCTCTTCCTGTCGGCGCTGGGCGATGTCCAGAACCGGGTGCAGGGCCTGAAGGTTGGCGCGGATGATTACCTGGCCAAGCCGTTTGCCCCGGCGGAGCTGGCCGCGCGCGTTGAGGCGCTGGGCCGCCGCCTGCCGGTGGAGCAGCAAATCACCGTTCTGAAGGCAGGCGATCTGGAAATGAATCTGCTGACCCGCAAGGTGACGCGGGCTGGCCAGAAGATTGACCTGCAGCCGCGCGAATTCCGCCTGCTGGAGTATCTGATGCGCCATGCCGGACAGGTCGTGACGCGCACGATGTTGCTGGAGAAGGTGTGGGATTACAATTTCGACCCCCAGACCAATGTCATCGACGTGCATATTTCCCGCCTGCGCGCAAAGATCGACAAGGAATTCGATGAGCCTCTGCTTCATACGGTGCGCGGCGCCGGGTATCGCCTGCAGGGCTAGACGCCCGCGCAGGCGGCTGGCACCAAGCGCTGTATGAAACTTGCCCTGCCGACTTTCCTGAAGACGACAACGTTCAAACTGGCGCTGATCTACAGCGCCATGTTTGCGGCGTTCTCGGCTGCGTTGCTGGTCTATCTCTATTATTCGACGGTCTACTACATCCGCGCGGAGAGCGAGCGGCGGATGGACCTTGAATTCGAGCAGCTCGGCAATGCCTACTTTACCGGCGGTATGGAGCGGCTCAGCCAGTCAGTTCTGGAGCGCATGACGCGGACGGGCTCCACCTATTTCTATTATCTCGAAGATTCCTCGGGCCGGAAGATTGCCGGCCATTTCGGACGAATGCCAACCACGCCGCCGGAAGAGGATGTGCAGACCGTCTATTTCGAATTCCTGCAGCATGAACCGGACGGTACGGAGATATTCCGGCCAGCGGCGGGCCGCATCGTGCGCCTGCGCGACAATGGCGGGGCCTTGCTGGTCGCGTTTGACACCGAACAGCAGACTGCGATTGTCGGACGGATCCAGCGGGCAATCTTCATCGCCGCGCCGATCGGGCTGATCTTCTCCTTGCTGGGCGGTATCCTGATCTCCCGCGGGGCTGCACGACGGGCGGATGAACTGGCCCGGACGGCGGAGGCCGTGATGGGCGGAGAACTGGGGCGCCGCGCGCCTGTGCGGGGGTCTGGTGACGAGTTTGACCGTCTCGCCTCACGCCTCAATGCCATGCTGGACCAGATCGAGAAGCTGGTCGATTCCACCCGCCACACCGGCAACGCCATCGCACATGATCTGCGCTCGCCCCTGTCTCGTCTGCGCAACCGGCTGGAGATTGCCCTGTCAGAGCCGATGACGAGGGAAAGCGCGGAGGCGACCCTGGAAGAGACCGTGCTGGAGGTGGACCGCGTGCTGGGCACCTTCAACGCCATCCTGCGCCTTGCCCGGCTTGAGGCGGGCGCAGAAGGCGAGCGGGTGCGGATGGATGTTTCCGAACTGGGTGAAGAGCTGGCCGAACTGTTTGATCCGGCGTGCGAGGAGGCCGGGCTCGGCTTCAAGAGCCAGATTTCGCGCAATCTGGTCGTGCTTGCTGACCGGGACCTTGTTGGACAGGCGCTCTCGAACCTGCTCGACAATGCGGTGAAGTATACGCCCGAAGGCGGCGAGATCAGCTTTTCCATCACGCGCGGGCCGAATGGGACGGTGGACATGACCGTGATCGATTCCGGGCCCGGTGTGCCGGTTGAGGCGCGCGAACGCGTTGTGCAACGCTTCCAGCGCATGGATTCCGCGCGGACCCAGCCGGGCTCGGGCCTTGGTCTGGCACTGGTGGATTCGGTGGCGGACATGCATGGCGGCGCACTGATCCTGGATGATGCGGACGGACCCGCGGACGCACCGGGCCTGAAGGCCACGCTTCGCCTGCCAAGAGTGTGAGACCTGTATGCTGACGATTTCGCCCATCGCCGACACGCCAGAAGCTGCGCTGGAGCGGGTCTTGCCATCTGCGCCTTATCTGCGCCGCCTGCACGAGACGGGCACACGCGGCCATTGGCGCGATGCGCTGCAAGCGGTGAGAGATATTCCGGCGGACTTGCCGGAGGCCGAGGCCATGACCGTGATGCGCAAGGCAAAGGCGCAATTGCACCTGTCGCTGGCGGCAGAAGACCTGTCCGGCATACTGCCCGTGATGAGTGTAACGCGGGCGCTGAGCGAGTTTGCCGAGGCCTGTCTTGAGGCGGCCCTGCGCGTGACACTGGCGCGCCGCGGTGTGGGCGGGGCGGGTATCTTTGCTGTCGCGCTTGGCAAGATGGGCGCGTATGAGCTGAACTATTCCAGCGATATCGACATCTGTGTCTTCTACGAACCCGGCGTGTTCATGGCCGGGGACTATGAAGCCGGGGAGACCGCGCAGCGTATCGCGCGCGATATTGTCCGCATCATGCAGGAACTGACCGGAGACGGGTATGTGTTCCGGACCGATCTGCGCCTGCGCCCAGATCCATCCTCCACACCATTGGCTGTCTCTACACGGATGGCGGACCTCTACTATGAGAGTGTCGGGCAGAATTGGGAGCGCATGGTCTGGATCAAGGGGCGGCCCACGGCGGGCGATCGGGAGAGCGCAGCGCGTTTCCTGAAGATCCTGTCGCCTTTCGTCTGGCGGCGCAATCTGGACTATTGGGCGATTGGCGACATTCAGGCCATCAAGCGCATGATCAACAGCAAGGTGGGGCGGGCCGATTTCGAAACCGTGTCACCGGACGTGAAGCTGGGGCCGGGCGGCATTCGAGAGATCGAATTTTTCGCGCAGACACAGCAGCTGATCCTTGGCGGACGCCAGCCTGAATTGCGGGACAATTCCACGCTCGGCGCGCTGGCAGCCCTGACGAAGGCGGGTGTTGTCGAGCCGGACACGGCGGATGAGCTGAATACGGCCTATCTGGCCCTGCGCAATCTGGAGCACCGGGTCCAGATGCGCCGCGACGAGCAAACCCATATTGTGCCCGCCGGAGAAGACGACCGGCGCGATGTGGCGTTGATGAGCGGCTACGACGATCTCGCCGCCTTCGACCGCGATCTTCAAGCCACGCGCCGCTGTGTGCAGGCGCATTATGATCGCCTGTTCGCGCATGAGGATCGCGCGCTGGAGGATCATTCGCTCGGCAATCTTGTCTTCACGGGTGTGGATGATGATCCGGGCACAATCGAAACCCTAGCGTCACTTGGCTTCAGCAATCCGAGCGCCGCGATCGACACGATCCGCAATTGGCACCGAGGCCGCGTCCCCGCCACCCGCACAGCGCGTGGGCGGGAATTGCTGACGGCCTTGCTGCCGGGTATGCTGGCGGCCATGGGCAAGACGGGGGAGGCGGACGAGGCGTTTCGCTGGTTCTCCCGATTTTTCGAGGGCTTGTCATCGGGTGTGCAGACGTTGTCCATGCTGCTGGCAGAGCAGACATTGCTGGACGATCTTGTCTCCACCCTGGCACTGGCTCCGCGCCTGGCACAGATCCTGTCGCGCCGGCCAGACCTGCTGGAGGCACTGGTCAGCAATCAGGAGCCGTCCCGCCCGGTGATTGATGAGCATGTCAGTTTTGATGGCGCACTGGATTCGTGGCGGCGGTATCACCGTGAACAGAATTTCCTGATCGGACACCGTCTGTTGCACGGGTTGATTCAGGCACGGGACGCCGGAACGCATTGGTCTGACCTGGCCGATGACACCATTCGGGAAATGGCCGCTGCGGCGGAGCGGGAAACGGCCAATCGGTATGGGCCAAGGCCGGGCAGCTGGGCGGTGTTCGCAATGGGCAAGCTGGGCGGACGGGAGTTGACCGCCGGATCGGACCTCGACCTGATCGTGATCTACGACGCCGACCCGATGGAAGCCCAGACCTGGTATACACGGTTTACCCAGCGCCTGATCACCGCGCTGACTGCGCCGACGGCGGAGGGCGATCTCTACGAAGTGGACATGCGGCTGCGCCCTTCTGGCGGGGCAGGCCCGGTGGCGGTGAGTGTGCCTGCCTTTGAGCGGTACCAGAATAAGGACGCATGGACGTGGGAGCATATGGCCCTGACACGGCTGCGCCCCGTTGCGGGGAATGAGGCGCTCAGTCATCAGATCATGACGATTGCATGCGAGGCGATTGTCTCGCGGGCCGCAAAGGATGACGGCACCATCGCAAGAGACGTCAGCGATATGCGCCAGCGGCTCTACCGCGAAAAACCCGGCAAGGGATTGTGGGATCTGAAAACAGCCGAAGGCGGATTGGTGGACGCCGAGTTTGTCGTGCAGCAGGACATGTTGTTGAGTGGCAAGCCGGAGGCGATCCGCGCCAACACGCGCGAGGCGATTGCGCATTCTACCCTGCCGGACGCTGAACGATCCATGCTGATCGAGGGCGTGACCTTCCTGCAATCGCTCCAACAGGTGCATCGCCTTGCGCTGGGCAGCGATGTGCAGGCTGGCGTGATGCCGGAAGGCCTCAAGGATCGCCTGTGTCGTTCAGTGGGCGTCGACAGTTTTGCAGCGCTGGAAGCAGAAATATCTTCATTGAAATCAAGGGTTCATGCGCTTTGCGCAGAAAAACTTCATCTGCCCGCGACGGATTAGGTGGGCCGGTCCGTTCAATACGCGATGGGTGAGTAAAACGAACGGAGTTTTTTCAAATGAAACGCACTACTCTCGCAACTGCTTCGATTGCCGCCATTGCTGCGCTGACCCTGCCGCTTGTGGCCTTGGCCCAGCCGGGTGATGGTCCGCGTGGAGACCGCCCACATGGCCCTCGCGGTGGCATGGAAGAAATGATCAAGCAGATCGACACCAATGGTGATGGCAACATCAGCAAAGCAGAAATGGAAGCGCACCGCACGGCGCGTTTCGCTGAAATCGACGCAAATGGCGATGGCGCCGTGACGCAGGCCGAACTCGATGCGCATCACGAAGCCAAAAAGGCGGAACGTGAAGCTGAACGCGCAGCACGTCGCGCCGAGCGCAAGGCTGAGATGTTCGCTAAGCTGGATGCAGACGGCAATGGCACGATCAGCATCGACGAACTCGATGACCGCGGACATCCCGGTTTCGACAAGCTTGATGCGGATGGCGATGGCGTGATCACCGCCGAAGAAATAGAGGACATGAAGTCCAAGATGAAGGGCAAGCGTCACGGCAAGTGGCACAAGCGGGGCGACGGCCCACGCCCGGAATAGGGTAGGACTTGCTGAATGGGCCGGAAGCGTGTGATGTGTTCGCGTGACTCACGAGATGACCAACCTCTTCCGGCCCGTCTTCGGTTAAGAAACCTGTCTTGGCTTTCAGTTCAGACCTCGACCGGATTACACGAGCGGCAGCGGGCGATCCCGCTGCTGTCTCCAGCCTTGTCGACCGCTACAGCAGCGGCGTCCTCGCTTTGGCAACCCGGATGCTGGGGGATGCCGCGGAGGCGGAAGACGTGACGCAGGAAACCTTCCTCCGCGCCTGGAAAGCGCTTCCGACCTGGGAGCCACGGGCGAAATTCTCCACCTGGCTGCACCGGGTGGCGCTCAATCTCTGTTATGATCGGCTGCGCAAGCGCCGGGAAGTAACGATGGAACACCTGCCGGAACGCACCGATCCGGCCATGACACCAGCAGAATTGCTGGACCAGTCCCAGCGCGTCCGCGCCGTGGAGGATGCAATCTCCCACTTGCCGGAACGCCAGGCCGCTGCCTTGACGCTGTGCGCGTTGCAGGGACACTCACAAGCCGAAGCGGCAGACATCATGGATGTCAGCGTGGAGGCGCTGGAAAGTTTGCTGGCCCGTGCACGTCGCACATTGAGAGCCAGCCTGTTGGAGAGGGCCGCATCATGAGCGGACAGATGATCACAGACGCGCGGGTTCTGGCCCTGATCGAAGCCTACGGGGCAGATCCGGACATGTTCCCGGAGGCCGAGCGAGCCGCCGCGAAAGCGCGCATGGCAGACAACCCCGCCCGGTTTGCGACAGCGCTGTCTGAGGCGCAGGCTCTGGATGGTCTGTTTTCAGACATTCCTCATGTCTCGCCATCGCCTGCCTTGCGCGAAACACTGATTGCATCTGCACCGAAACCCCGGTCGGCTCGGTCATCTCGCTGGAAGCTGCCGGTCTGGATTCCGGCAGGGGCTCTGGCCTCCCTCACGGTTGGCCTGTTCGCCGGGATGAGCGTTGCGCAGCCAGTCACGACGCAGGACGAACAAGCCGAAGCCGCTGTCTATGCGGCGCTCGGGTTTGACACGTACACGCTGGAACTTGAAGAAGAGGTGATGCAATGAGCGATACGTCCGCGCCGAAACCGCGCCGCATTTCCTTCTGGTTGACGGTCTCTCTCTTGTTCAACCTGCTTTTGCTTGGATTGATTGCCGGGATGCTCGTGCGCCAGATGCCGGATCGTGACCGGGGCAGGGATCGCCCGAGTGTCGAGCGCGACATTTCATCGGACACCCGCCGGGCCATGTTCGGCTTGATGCGTGAATCGTATCGGGAATCGCGGCCTGAACGCGAAGTGCGCAACGCAGCGCGAGAGGAACTGGCAAAGGCCCTCAAGACAGAACCCTTCAACGCAGAGCAGGTTCGCAAAGCGTTTGCCGCTCTGCGGTCCAGTGAGCAGGACGTGCACGCCGCAACACATGAAGCCATGATCGGGCGTCTGGAGGCTCTGCCATCAGATCAGCGCGCCGCCATGGCGGACTTGCTGGCGCGCGGGCCGGACCGGCGCAGCCGTGATCGGCGTGATCCTCCGCCACCACCACAGGACTAGGGGTTTCCTTCTCTGCCTTCACGTTCCAAACTGCCTTCAAAACAGGAGGGCGGAATGAAGGAATATGCGGCGTTTGACGCGATGGGACTGGCGGAGCTGGTCCGAACTGGGGAAGTATCGTCAAAAGAGTTGCTGGACGAGGCGGTGTCCCGCGCCCATGCCGCGCAGGAGCAGCTGAATTGCTTTTCCGCGCTCTATCCGGACATGGCAGAGACGCAGCTGGCAGATGTGCCCAAGGATGGCCCCTTTGCAGGCGTCCCGTTCCTGACAAAGGATTTGGGTGTTGCCCTGAAGGGCGCTCCGCTCACCAATGGGTCCGTCAGCTGGAAGGGGCATGTTGCCGAGCGGGATTCGGTCCTGACAGAGCGTTATCGCAAGGCGGGCCTGGTCATGTTCGGGCAGACGACCAGCCCTGAATTCGGACTGACCACGACGACGGAATCCACGCTCTACGGCCAAACGCGCAACCCGTGGGATGTAACGCGGACGTCTGGCGGATCGTCCGGCGGCGCCTCGGCGGCGGTTGCGGCAGGAGTTGTGCCCTTGGCGCAGGCCAGCGATGGCGGCGGATCAATCCGCATTCCGGCGTCCTGCACGGGCCTGTTCGGCATGAAGCCTTCACGCGGGCGCACCCCGATGGGACCGCTTCAGACAGAAAATTGGAACGGCATGTCGACGGTCCATGCCGTCAGCCAGACCGTGCGCGACAATGCCGCCCTGCTCGACGCCTCGCATGGCCGGGAGACTGGCAGTCGTTATGTCGCGCCGGCGCCGGAGGGCACCTATCTCAACGCGGTCTCGCGCGATCCGAAGAAGCTGAAGATTGCGCTCTGGCGGACCGCACCGAACGGCACGGAAATGAGCGCCGAGGCGAAAGAGGGTGCCGAGGCCACAGCTCGCCTGCTGGAAGAGCTGGGCCATGAAGTGGTCGAAGCCGCCCCATCCCTGGACGGTGAGGCGCTTGGCAAGGCGGCGCTGTTCACCATCTCGGCCAATGTCGCCGCGGCGATTGATGCGCGGGCCGCCATGCTTGGCCGGGACGTGCGCGAGGATGAGTTGGAACCGATCACGTTCGCGATGGCGGGGCTTGGACGGACTGTGCCGATGGTGGAGTTGGCACGGGCGAACAATCTGTTCAATCTGACCGCCATACAGTTCGAACAATTCCTGGAGGATCAGGGCATCGATTTGATCATGACCCCGACGACCTTCCGTGCGCCGGATGAGTTGGGCGTGCTGGCATTGACGGCGCCGCCAGACCAGATGAGCGAGGCGGTTGGCAGCTTTGCGCCGCTGTGCCCATTGTTCAATCAGATTGGCGCGCCCGCCATGTCTGTGCCACTTCATTGGACAGATCCGACAGAAACTGCACCGCAGGGCCTGCCGATCGGTATGATGTTTGGCGGGCGGTGTGGTAGCGAGGAATTGCTGTTCTCGCTGGCTGGCCAGCTGGAACGGGCAAAGCCCTGGATTGACCGGTGCCCGCCAGTCTGGATGGGATGAAACAAGGAAGACGACGCAACATGATCAGAAGCGGAATTTGCGCGGCACTTGCCGTGATGATGGCTCTGCCTGCGCTGGCTTGGCCAATTTCTCCGGAGAATGCCTCAACCATATTGACCCGCGCCGGCGGCGAAGACGTGGAGCTTACGTGGGTACGCGATGATGTTGCTCTCCTCGATGCAACAAAGGGTAACTTCAAGTATTCGGTGCGCATGATGGATTGCGACGAAACGAAGACCTGCGCGAGCGCGATGATCTTTGCGACGTTTGAAATGGCAGGGGTGCCAGACCTCGCCACGCATGAAAAAACCAACCATTTCAACGACAGTTACCCGTTTGGCCGCGCCTTCATCCTGCCGCGCCCGGACCAGCAGTCCTTTGCGGTGGGGGTCGACTATTCCCTCGACCTGAAGCATGAGGCCAATTTCGATACCGAGGATGTGGATAAGTTCATGGCCATTCTCGACGCCTATGTAGGCCATATGAGCAAAGAAGAGTGACCCTGCCCGGACTAAACACGCAGGCGGGCGGGTGCCATTGCGGCGCGGTGCGGTTCGAGGTGGATTTGCCGGCGGCCTTCGAGGTCGAGGATTGCAACTGCTCGATCTGCGCGATGAGCGGAAATATTCATGTCATCGTGCCAGCCAGTCGCTTTCGTCTTCTTCAGGGGGCGGAGAACCTTGCCGAATACACGTTCAACACGGGCGGCGCGAAACACCGTTTCTGCAAGACATGCGGCATCAAGAGTTTCTACGTGCCGCGCTCAAACCAGGATGGATTCGCCGTGACGTGGCGGTGCCTTGATGAGTGGCAGACACTGGACGTGACCGTGAACAAGTTCGATGTGCAGAACTGGGAGGCCAATGCCGCAGCACTGGCCCACAAGTCAAAGGATTAGCTGCCGGCCTTGATCGTCACCGCCGTACCGGAAACCGACACCATCATCATGGAGCCGCCCTGGCCAACGACTTCATAGTCGATGTCCACGCCGACCACGGCATTCCCGCCGCGCCGGGCGGCTTCCTCGCACATTTCGCGCGTGGCAACCTCGCGGGCTTCGCGGATCGTCTTCTCATAGGCTTCGGAGCGGCCGCCCACAACATCGCGAATGCCGGCGAACAGATCCTTGAAGATATGCGCGCCGATAATGGCTTCGCCGGTCACGAGGCCTTTGTACTCAGTGATGTCATGGCCCTGCAGGGTCGGGGTGGTCGAAACGATCATGTCTTGCTCCATTATTATTGTTTATCAATAATAATTGGGGTGGGCCTACCCGGCTTTCAAGAGGCGCCACTCACTCCGCCGCTGTCTTGGAGCCGTCGTCTTCGTCCAGAACTTCCAGCATGCGGATGGCGCTGTCGGCGATGACGGTGCCCGGCGGGAAGATGGCGGAAGCGCCGGCGGCGTAGAGCGCGTCGAAATCCTGTGGCGGAATCACGCCGCCGACAATGATCTGCGTGTGCGCCGCGCCTTCATTGCCGAGCGCGCGTTTCAGTTCCGGCACCAGCGTGAGGTGGCCCGCCGCGAGCGAGGAGGCGGCGACAATGTCGACCCCGGCCTTTCGAGCGTCGGCGGCGGCCTCTTCCGGTGTTTGGAACAGCGGGCCGATCTCGACATCCCAGCCGAGGTCCATCAGAGCGGAGGCGACAACCTTCTGTCCACGGTCGTGTCCGTCCTGACCCATCTTGGCAATGTAGACCTTCGGTTTGCGGCCATGTTTCTTCTCGAAATCTGAAGCAAGCGTTGCGGCGGCCTCGGCCTTGTCGTCGCCCTTCACGCCGCCGCCATAGACGCCCTTGATGGAGCGGATGACAGCCTGGTGGCGGCCCTGGCTGCGCTCGACAGCTTCGGAAATCTCGCCCACCGTGGCCTTCGCGCGGGCGGCGTCCACGGCTAGCGCGAGCAAATTGCCCTCGGTGCCGGCGGCGGCCCTGGCGATTGCGTCCAGCTTGGCGGTGACCTCTGCCTCGTCGCGTTCGGATTTCAGGCGAGCCAGCTTGTCCAGCTGCATACGGCGCACGGCGGCATTGTCTACCTTCAGCACAGGGACGTCTTCTTCCTCGTCCAGAAGGAATTTGTTCACGCCGACCACGGTCTGCGTGCCGCTGTCGATGCGGGCCTGCGTATTGGCCGCGGCTTCCTCAATTCGTAGCTTCGGCAGGCCTTCCTCAATGGCCTTGGCCATGCCGCCCATCTTTTCGACTTCGGCGATGTGGGCGAGGGCCTTTTCGGCAAGGTCATGCGTCAGGCGTTCGACATAGTAGGAGCCGCCCCACATGTCGATCGTCTGGCAGGCGCCGCCTTCCTGTTGCAGGAAGAGCTGCGTGTTGCGGCTGATCCGGGCGGAGAAGTCGGTCGGCAGGGCGAGGGCCTCATCGAAGCTGTTCGTGTGCAGCGACTGGGTCTGGCCGCCCGTGGCTGCTATGGCCTCAAGGCAGGTGCGGATGACATTGTTGTAGACGTCCTGCGCGGTCAGGGACCAGCCGGAGGTTTGCGAGTGTGTCCGCAGGCTGAGGGATTTCGGGTTCTTCGGGTTGAACTCTTCCTTCACGAGCTTTGCCCAGAGCAGGCGCGCGGCGCGCATCTTGGCGACTTCCATGAAGGTGTTCATGCCGATGGCCCAGAAGAAGGACAGGCGCGGCGCAAAGGCATCGACATCGAGGCCGGCAGCGACACCGGCGCGGATGTACTCAATGCCGTCGGCGAGGGTGTAGGCCAGTTCCAGATCCGCCGAGGCGCCCGCTTCCTGCATGTGATAGCCGGAAATCGAGATCGAGTTGAATTTCGGCATGTTCTGCGAGGTGTAGGCAAAGATATCCGAAATGATCCGCATCGATGGCTTGGGCGGATAGATATAGGTGTTCCGCACCATGAACTCTTTCAGAATGTCGTTCTGAATGGTTCCCGCGAGCTTTTCCGGGCCGACACCCTGTTCCTCGGCTGCGACGATGTAGAGTGCGAGGATGGGCAGAACCGCGCCGTTCATGGTCATGGACACCGACATCTTGTCCAGAGGGATGCCGGAGAAGAGCGTGCGCATGTCATAGATGGAGTCGATGGCGACGCCCGCCATGCCGACATCCCCGGACACGCGGACATGGTCGGAATCATAACCGCGGTGTGTGGCCAGGTCGAAGGCGACCGAGAGGCCTTTCTGACCGGCGGCCAGGTTGCGGCGATAGAAGGCGTTGGAGTCTTCCGCCGTGGAGAAGCCAGCATACTGACGAACCGTCCAGGGCTGGTTCGTATACATGGTCGGGTAAGGCCCGCGTCCGAAGGGGGCAAGGCCTGGATAATCGTCCAGGAAGTCGAGCCCCTTGCGGTCGTCGGCGGTATAGGTGGATTTGACGGCGACACCTTCCGGCGTCTCCCAAGCCTCGCCAAGGTCTGGCGACTTGGCCTTTGCATCTGGCGTGCCGAGATCGAGTTTCGTGAAGTCGGGGAAATTGGTCATTGGGCCACTCCCAAATTTGCGTGGGCGAGTTTCAGCGTGTGTAGCACATCGCAGCCCATGAAGATGTTGGAATCGATGCTGTCGCCTTCGAACTTGCCAGCGAGCCAGACATGCAGTGCGCCAGCGGCTTTCAGCGCCTTGGCGGTTTCGACGGCTTCGTCTTTGTAGCGCGCATCGGCACCGCAGATGCAGGCGATCTTGCTGCTGGAGGCCTTGAACGCGGCGGCGGCTTCGGATGGGGATTGCGGCGGCACAGGGGGCTGCGTCGCCTCAAGGCCGCCAGCGGCGAAGAGGTTTCGGGCAAAGTCTGCGCGGGCATTGTGTTCGGCAAGCGGGCCGAGCGTCGCCAGGAAGATGCTTGGGCGCTTGGGCGCAGCACTCGCCGCATCGCGCAGGGCTTCATAGTCTTCCGCAAGACGAATGCGCGGCAGGGCTTCGGCGGTGGCATCGGCCTCGTCTGCGGGCAGGTCAGCCGTCACGAAACGCGCGAAGCCTTCGTTCGAGATGCCGTCCTTTGGCGTGACGGAGGGCGCGTCCGCGACCGGCGCGGCGATCTCGTCCAGCAGCGGGAACTCACTGACGCCCGTGATCGGAACCTTGCGTTTGGCGATGTCCTTGGCGCGCGCCTCGCGCTTCTCGGCGATCCGTTTCTGGAAGCTGCCCGCGATCAGGGAGTCGGCATAGCCGCCTTCGGCTTCGAGGGTCTGGAATTCCTTCCAGGCTGCTTCGGCCAGATCGTCCGCAAAGGTTTCGGTAAACCATGCGCCTCCGGTTGGGTCGGCCACGCGGCCAAGCTGGCTTTCCTCCATCGCGATCAATTGCGTGTTCCGCGCGATGCGCCGCCCGAGGCCTTCGGGAATGCCGAGCGCCTCATTGAAGGGGCGGATGGTGAGAATGTCTGCGCCGCCCACTGCACCCGCAAACGCCGCCGCCGTCGTGCGCAGCATGTTCGTCCAGGCGTCATAACGCGACAAAATGCGACCAGACGAGACAGCCTGCAAACGCATGGGAACAGGTTGCAGCTCCATGGCGTCAAGAATACGCGCCCAGAGACGACGGGCTGCGCGTAGTTTTGCGACACCGAGACCGTAATTGCTGTCGAGCGCGATTGCGAAGCTCATGCGTGGGACAAGCGCAGAAATATCCGCGCGATTGTCCAGCCGGCGCAGCGTGTCCACGGCGCTGGCGATCAGGGTGGCCAGCTCCTGCGCGTCGGAGCCGCCAGCTTCATGCACCATGCGGGCATCAATGCGGATCAGGCCGGCTTCCGGATAGGCGTCGCCAAGGCTGTTGGCCGCTGCCGAGAGGCGCGCAAAGGCGCCGTTCAATCCACCCGACAGCTTGCCCGTGCGGGCAAGGCACCCGAGCGGGTCCATGTTGAAATCGAATTTCTGACTGGCGGGAGTATCTTGCTCCTGTCCCCACAGACCGAGCAGCGTGGCCGCGGTGACACCAGAGCCTGCGCCATGGTCAAGTGCGATAGGGGCGATGTCCGCGCGCAGGCCATTCAGCGCTGTGCGGAAATCTTCCAGCGTGGTGATCTGCACGCCGTTTGCGCCTGTGCAATCGAGCTTCAGTTCGACGGACATGACCCCACGCTCGAGATCACGCAGGATTTCTTCATTCGTTGTGACCGGTGATGGATGCGCGAATGCCTGACGAATATCCCACGGCGCAAACCGGTCCGGCGCAGCGGTGGGCCCGCGGAGATACGGGGCCACGCCTGGTGTGCCCAGCGGGTCGGTGGCTGCGGGGAAATCACTCTCCCGATAGAGCGGGTGGATCTCCAGCCCGTCCACGGTCTTGCGTGTAATCGAATCAATGCCGCGGCCCTTCAGGACCTTGTCGACGCTGGCGAGCCATTCGGCTTCGGTGGCGTCGGGAAACCCGCTGCTCAGGGGAAGGAGATCATCTGCCATGCCGGGGATTTAGTCCGAACCGGGGGCGCTTGTGAACTGCTAACGATAGGTCAAGGACACTTGGTCGCTTGACTCTCTTCTTCGACTCCGTGAGAATGAGAATTGTTCGCATATAGGGAGTGAGTCATGTCCGCCAAGCTCTTGCCGTTTCAGCCTGTTTCAGAGCCGCTTGCAGCGGCAGGGGGCCGGCATGAAGCCTTGAGGGACTGGATGGAAACGCACACCCGCATTCTGGGCTTCTGGATGGACCGTCTCATTGAAGACGGGGATTCAGAGGACATCGTATCCATGCTTCATCGCCAGCAAAGCTGGTTGGCCATGATGCAGGACCGGCTGGTCGGGGGATGAGGGATCCCCGGCCAGTCGGAAGTTCTCTCCAATGCGTGAGAGCTATTAGTCGCGCAAACTGAAAAGCCGGTACGGGAATTCCGTACCGGCTTCTTTTTTCGTCGGACAGGCGGGCGTGATTATTCGCCCGGCATCGGATCGATGGGCTCGATCGTGCCGTCTTCGTTGATCGTCAGTTCGGCAATCTTCACATTGCGCAAATGGCTTTTCCCGCTCAGCTGAACGTCGTGATAGGCCAGATAATATTTGCCGTCATGCTCGAAGATTGAGTGGTGATTGGTCCAACCTTCAACTGGCTGATTGACGACACCCTGATAGGTAAACGGGCCATAGGGACTGTCGCCTGTCGCATAGACGATCAGATGCGTATCGCCTGTTGAATAGGAGAGGTAGTATTTGTCGCCAATCTTGTTGACCCAGGCCGCCTCGAAGAAGCGACGTGCATGGTCCTTCGCTTTGATCGGATCGCCATTCTCATCAAGGATCATCACGTCTTTCGGGGCTTCTGCAAAGGACACCATGTCGTCACCCATGCGGGCGATTTTCGGCATCAGGGCGACATCGTCCGGCTGGCCGGCTTCGTCATCATTGGTCAGGGGATCATCATTGACGAGATCGGTGTTGAGGCCGGGATCAGCATTGTATTCGCCTGTCGCCCAGCGTTGCAGCTGGCCGCCCCAGATGCCGCCGAAATACATGTAGTATTCGCCATCCGTATCTTCGAAGACGCTCGGGTCCATCGAGAACGAACCTTCGATCGGTTCCGGCTCAGCGGTGAACGGGCCCGTCGGACTGTCAGAGATGGCGGCGCCGATATAGAAGACGCCGTCCGCATCCTTGGCCGGGAAATAGAGATAGTATTTGCCATCCTTGTGCGCGGCATCCGGGGCCCACATCTGCTGCGCGGCCCAGGCGACATCGTCCACATCCAGCGCAACATCGTGGATGGTCACGTCGCCGCCGACTTCATCCATCGAGAGGACGATATAATCGCGCATCGCATACTGGCTGCCGAGATCATCTTCAGGGATGCCGGCGTCATAGTCGTGGCTTGGGTAGACATAGATGCGGCCATCGTCCCAAACGTGCACCGACGGGTCTGCGGTGAAGATTCCGGAGACAAGCGGTTGGACAAGATATTTCGACTCCGATGGTTCGGTGTCAGCTGTTTCTGAGACTTCGGCGGGTGGTGTGGCGACCTCTGTGTCGGCGCTCTGGTCTGTCGGTTCGCCGGAACAGGCAGCCGCTGCTGCCAGTATGATAGCGCTACCAAAAGTCAGGCTGAAGTTTCGCATTCCGTTTTTCTCCCTCGGACAAAATTCTTTGGCACTGTTGTGGATGCCCGGTACTCTGGCCTGAACAGCAGTTGAGGGCAAGAGGTCTCCGCAACGTCACGCCTTGCCCAACATGGATCAAGCGATAGTTTCCGTTTACGTAAACGACGTCGTTATCAGGTGAGGTAATTTCTCATGGCACTGCCCCCCATTCTCCAGAACCTGCGCATCCCGGTCATCGGGTCGCCACTGTTTATCATCTCAAATCCGGACCTCGTGATCGCCCAGTGCAAGGCGGGCGTGGTCGGCAGTTTCCCGGCGCTGAACGCCCGGCCGGAACACGTGCTTGACGAGTGGCTCGACAAGATCACGACAGAACTGGCCGAATACAATGAAAAGAACCCGGATCGCCCGGCGGCGCCCTTTGCGGTGAACCAGATTGTCCACAAGACGAACAACCGCCTCGATCATGACGTGGAAATGTGCGTGAAGTACAAGGTGCCAGTGGTGATCACATCATTGGGCGCGCGTCAGGAAGTGAATGATGCCATCCACTCCTATGGTGGTATCGTGCTGCACGACATCATCAATGTTGTCTTCGCGCACAAGGCGCTGGAGAAGGGCGCAGATGGTCTGATCGCCGTCTGCTCCGGGGCAGGTGGCCATGCGGGCACCCTGTCGCCTTTCGCGCTGATTCAGGAGATCCGCCAATTCTTTGACGGACCACTTGCGCTGTCGGGCTCCATCGCCAATGGCGGGTCCATCGCAGCGGCGCAGGCGCTCGGCGCGGATCTCGCCTATATCGGCTCGGCCTTCATCTCGTGCGACGAAGCGAACGCTGTTGATGGATACAAGGACATGATTGTCGATTCCAAAGCGGGCGACATTGTCTATTCGAACTTGTTCACCGGCGTGCATGGCAATTACCTCGCACCATCCATTTCAAAGGCCGGGCTTGACCCCAACAATCTGCCTGAGAGTGATCCGAGCGCGATGAATTTCGGGTCCGGCGGCAATCAGGAAGCCAAGGCCTGGAAAGACATCTGGGGGTGTGGCCAGGGCATTGGTGCCATCGACAAGCGGATGCCGACGTCAGAATTCGTCGACAAGCTGGCCCGGGAGTATGACGAGGCCCGTGCCGCTCTTGCCAAGCGTCAGGCGTTCGGCGTGGCTCCGGTGGCTGCGGAGTAGGTTCGTCTTCTCCCCGAACTGAACATTGAAGGCGCCCCTGAAATCCGCGTGATTTCAGGGGCGTTGTATGTTCTGCGCCGTTTCCAATCCGGCAGGGACTGGCCCGTGTCAGCCTCGGGACATGTTGATCCCGTCTGTTTCCCTCTTCGATGCGCATGGCTGGCGCTGGCCGCATTTTTCTCCCAGAGAGCTCGCGTGCAAATGCGCCGGCCAGTTCTGTGAAGGCGAGTACTGGCATGATTCAAAATTTCTGGATTCGCTGGAGACATTGCGCGCTCGGGTCGGGGGCCCCTTGTTCATCAATTCCGGTCATCGATGCGAAGGATGGAACGCAGAGATTGGCGGCGCGCCGCAATCCCGACATCTGGAAATGGCGGTCGACATTTCCCTGATCGGCCACGACCGGTTCGCGCTCCTCTCTGCGGCGGAGGAACTCGGTTTCACCGGTATCGGTCTCGGGCGAAACTTCCTGCATCTGGATCGGCGTGAACAGCCCGCGCGCTGGTACTATAAGAGGAGCCGGGCAAAATGGCGGAGCTGATCGGTCTGGCCGCGAGCGCGGCAGGGGGCGGCGTGTTCGGCCTGCTCGGTACGATGATCGGCCGCGCCGCCGGATATTTCGAACAGCGCCAGTCGCAGGCGCATGAGCGGTCCCGCTGGCAACATGAGTCCCACCTTGCTGGAATGGAGTTGCAGGCGCTCCGGGAAGAGAGCGAAGCAGCAGAGCGGCTGGCCGAAACCTCGGGTCGCTGGCAGGGGCTGGCGGCGTCGATACAGGCGGAGGCGGCGATTGGGGAAAGCTACGCTTGGGTGAATGCCGTACGTGCGCTGACCCGGCCCATTCTGACCCTGCTGTTATGGCTGATCACCTGGCTGGTCTTTCTCGCATCGCCTGAGACAGAGCAGGCGAAGATCGTCGAGACGGCTACATTCGCGGCAACCGCGGCAACACTTTGGTGGTTTGGGGATCGCGGGGCACAGCGCAACGCGCGTTGACCGGCAGGCGCGCACCGGTCCATCCTGTCTCAAACACCAGAGGGCAGGCGACATGGGCGACTATATTCTCGTCATTGATGAGGGCACCACATCCACGCGGGCAATCGTGTTCGACCGCGACCTGAATGAAGTCGCGCTGGCGCAGGAAGAGGTGCCGCTGACTTATCCGAATGATGGTTGGGTTGAGCAGGACGGCGAGGAGATCTGGGAGAAGACGCTCGGCGTGTGCCGCTCTGCGATTGCGGAGGCGGGCGGCGCAGAGCGTATTGCCGGCATCGGCATCACCAATCAGCGCGAGACGACGCTCGTCTGGGATCGTGCGACAGGAACGCCCGTCGCCCCGGCCATCATCTGGCAGGATCGTCGCACGGCAGAAACCTGTGACCGCCTGCGCAAACAGGGTCATGAAGCCGCTGTGCACGAAGAGACGGGCCTGCTGATCGATCCCTATTTTTCCGGCACGAAGATTGGCTGGATACTGGATAATGTGGATGGTGCCCGCGCGCGCGCCGAGGCGGGAGAGTTGGCCTTCGGCACAATCGAGAGCTTCCTGATCTGGAAGCTGACCGGCGGTGCATCCCACGTTACGGACGTGACCAATGCGTCTCGGACCTTGCTCTACCGCCTTGGCCTGGGCGGGGATGCTGGCTGGAGCGAATCCATGTGCAGCCTTCTGGGTGTGCCGAAACCCCTGCTTCCAGAGATAAGACAGAACGCGGATGATTTTGGAACGAGTGCTGCGGCCTTGCTCGGAAAGGCATTGCCGATCCTGTCAGCGGCGGGTGACCAGCAATCTGCGCTTGTTGGTCAGGCTTGCCTGGATGTGGGAACAGCCAAGATTACATATGGCACCGGGGCGTTCCTGGTGGCCAATTGCGGGCTGGATCGACCGCAATCGGTCAACCGCCTGCTGGGCACAATTGGCTATGAAGCGCCGGGCCGGGGCGCGATGGCGCTGGAAGGGTCGATCTTCAATGCCGGTACAATCGTCCAATGGCTGCGCGATGATTTGCGCCTGATCGAAGATGCGGCGGAAAGCGCGGAAATAGCGGCCAGCCTGCCAGGCAATGGCGGTGTCTACATCGTCCCGGCTTTTACCGGACTTGGTGCGCCGCATTGGGAAGCGGATGCCCGCGGCACGATCACGGGCATTACGCGGGCCACGACTGCGGAGCATCTGGTCCGCGCTGGCCTTGAATCCGTTGCGTATCAGACGCGGGATCTGCTCGACGCATTCGAGGCAGACGGTGTCGCGATCAAGGAGCTGCGCGTCGATGGCGGTATGGTTGCAAATGACTGGCTGATGCAATTCATAGCCGATATTTGCGAGCGGCCTATTCTGCGGCCGGACTATCGCGAGATGACAGCGCTTGGTGCGGCAGCTCTGGCCGGGATGCAGCTGGGCTGGCTATCCGCCGATGACTGGGCCAGCCGCACCGTTCCGGGCACGCGGTTCGAGCCCCAAATGGAAAAGACCGCGTCCGCCCGCCTTCGCCGCGGCTGGGCCACCGCCCTGAAAAAAACGCTGGCCTGATCCCTGCACATTGTCAGAGACAAAAGAAAAAGGGCGGGCCCGGAGGACCACCCTTTCTAGTTCGAAATCCTAACACACCGGCGATGTGGGATCGGCTCGGTGCGCTTGATGATTTGCAAGGGATCAGTTCACGCGAATGACGACTTTTCCGATCTTGTCGGTGCTGGCCATATAGGCGACGGCTTCGTTGGCCTGGTCGAAATCATAGACGCGGTCGATGATCGGTTTGATGTTGTGCTTTGAGACTGCGTTGATCAGATCTTCGTACATTTTCCGGCTACCAACAATCACGCCGCGAATATCGATGTTCTTGATGATGAGCAAAGGAAGGCGCAGGAGCGGGGGCATCGCGCGGGCTTCACGGTCAGAGGAAACCGGGCTGTGCCCAAGAAACATCACCCGGCCGCACGATGCGCAGGATTCCAGGCACTGATCCATTTCAGATGTGCCGACATTGTTGATGACAGCTTCAGCGCCGCGGCCACCCGTTAATTCCATCACCTGTTTGGACCATTCCGGATGCGTCCGGTAATTGATGACATCGTTCGCGCCCAGCTCTTTCATCTTTGCCAGTTTTTCGTCGCTGGACGAGGTAACGATGACGCGTGCACCCAGCATCTTTGCCCATTGCATGGCGAAAACGGAAACCCCGCCCGTGCCGATCGTGACAACGGTTTCGCCCGCCTTGACCTGGCCGGTGGCAACCACGGCGTTCCATGCCGTCAGTCCTGCGCTGGGCAGGGTGGATGCGTCTTCAAAGGAGATATTCTCGGGCAGCTTGACCACAGCCTCGGCCGATACAATGGCCTTCTCCTGCATGAACCCATCAATCGTTTGCCCATGATCAATGTGCCGCATTTCAAAGTCCCACGGGCCATCGATCCATTGATTGTAATGGATCGTCGAGATGCGGTCGCCAGGCTTTACATTGGTGACGCCTTCACCGACGGCCAGAACTTCGCCGGCATTGTCTGCGCACACAACGCGCTCGCTGGGCGGGGGTCCCATGGCGGTGCCGGTTGTCCAGATCTGAAAGTCACGCGCATTTGGACCGGTTGCACGCACTTTCATGAGGACTTCACCGGGGCCGGGCGTCGGATCGGGACGGTCTACCGGCGCCAGTTGTTTGGTGTTGATGTAGTCTCCAATGACGTACGCCTTCATGTGGGCTGCTTCCTTCCGTGACTGATCGGCAATTGTTTTCACGGGCGTCGCGCGAGGGCAAGGCAAAAGATATACCAAAGTTTGATGGTGAGCCTGAGTGAGCATGATTTCATGCGGCGTGCTCGTCTCTCATGCACGTCCATTTCGCCAAATCGAACTGAGGCTCAGCGTTTCCCGAGAGGGACCACATCCGCGTCAGCGATCTCTTGCGAAATGAGGGGAAATCCTGGTGCCACTGAGCGGAGATCTCTTAAACTCTCCGATTGAAGTGGACGAACTATTTGAAAGCTTACGATATTTCGAAGACCAACTTCAACCATATCGTTATGAGCTTGAGGAGCTGGGCTTATGAGGAGACCCGGCGGACCCAAGACATATGAAAGCTTCTCGGAGGCGGCGGGACACGGCGATGTAAAAATCCGGCCTGCCCGAACCAAACGCGGCGCGCCGTTCTCCCTGCGCCTGACGAAACAAGAACGAGACGAGCTTGCGGACAAGGCTAACGGTCAACCTTTGGGCGCTTACATCAAGTCGCGCCTGTTCACAGGACCGCATTATCGCTCCCGCGCGCGGCAGGTGGATCGCGAAGCGCTTGGCAAAGTGCTGGGCGCTTTGGGTCAGTCGCGCATTTCTCAGAACCTCAATCAGATCGCCAAGGCTGCGAATATCGGGGCATTGCCTCTCACGCCTGATCTGATCGAAGAGCTTCGTGAAACTTGCGCCGAGCTAAAATCTTTGCGGCAGGATATCATGGCTGCGCTTGGCTATGGGGGCCGCACGCCATGATCCTGCACGGTAATGCCAGAGGCGGCGGGCGTGAGTTGGCGATTCACCTCATGCGCACCGATGAGAATGAACACGTCCAGGTGCATGATGTTGAAGGCTTCATGGCGGATGATGTGCGCGGAGCGTTTCAGGAGATTGAAGCGCTTGCCAAAGGCACACGCTGCCAAAAGCCTCTATTCTCGCTCAGCCTGTCACCACCCAAGGATGCCAATGCCAGTTCGAAGGACTTCGAGAAAGCGATTGCCAAGGCCGAAGACGCCTTGGGGCTGTCAGGTCAACCTCGCGTGATTGTCTTCCATGAGAAAGGCGAGCATCGAGATCGGCATTGCCATGTCGTCTGGTCACGGATTGATGCTGAAACCATGCGGGCCATTCCAATGCCGTTCAATCGGCTCAAGATGCGCGATGTAAGCCGCGAGTTGTTCATAGAGCATGGTTGGGATGTGCCGCGCGGCCTGATCAACAAAGTCGAGCGCAATCCGCTCAACTACACGCTTGAGCAATATCAACAGGCCAAGCGCACAGGGCGTCGTGCCGATGAAATCAAGGCGGATATGCAAGCGGCTTGGGCGATGAGTGACACTCGGGCCGCCTTTGAGCATGCATTACAGGATAAGGGCTTCCGGCTCGCGCGCGGGGATCGGCGCGGCTTTGTCGTAATTGATCATCAGGGGGAAGTGATGAGCCTGCCGCGCTGGCTAGGTGTGAAGACCAAGATGGTGCGAGAGCGCTTGGGGCCGGAGAAGGACTTGCCCGATGTTGAATCGGCTCAAGCCCAATACGCCCGCGACATGGCGGAGAAGATGGGCGGGTTTGCGCAAGAGCTGAGAACCCGCAATGCGGCGCGTCTGACTGAGCGCAGCGTACAGAAACAGGCTCTCATTGAGCGTCAACGCGCTGAACGGGACGAAACGCTCCAACGGATTGAGCAGCGCCGCATCGAAGAGGTTCGGGCAAGGCAGGCCAAATTCCCGAACGGTCTGCTTAAGCGGGCGTGGTCATGGCTGAATGGTGAGACTGCACGGATCAAGCGCGAGAATGAGGCCGAAGCGGCAAAGGCGCAAATGAGGGATGAGGCCGAGAAACACGATTTGATTCAGCGTCAGCGCGAACAGCGGCTCTTTTTCCAAAGACGTATGGAAGAACGGCGTGAAAAACTGAGCCAGCAGCGCCAAGAGGTCTCGCGGGACCGCGCGGATTTTGAAGCACGGGCTAACTTATCGCGGGAAGAACGAAAGCAGGCGTTCATGGACCGTCGGCAAGCTGCATCTGGTCAGAGACGAGGGCCAGAGCCGGAGCGGTGATCTCTCATTCCAACTCGAGTCGAGTAATAAGTTTAGCCCGTTCACAGCATGAAATTGATGTTCGATATCCATCAGATTGATTGAATGACTTTGTATTCATAGGCCCTTCATGTCAGGTGAAATATAACTCGAAAGACTGATGAGGGGGATGGATGTGAGAGCGGCTTGTTCATTGCGCAGGACAAACTGCAAGCTCGCCTGCTAGTAGGGTCGGGAGGCTCTTGGGGAATGGCATGTGAATAAGCTGGCTACGATTTTGTTCTTTTCGATCTTCGTTTGCTTTCATGCGATAGGACAAGAGACTTTCTCTGAGTATCGGCGATCACAAGCTTGTTCAGAGCGTCTTTTTGAGAAGATGGAGGATATTCAGTCTAGCCTTATCGGTCCCGAACAAATTCGAGGGTATGTTGGAGGGTATAGCGACCAAGCTATAAATCAAAGAATTCGTGTTCATGAGAAACTGAGGAATGAGTTGCGATCTCTATCGATGGAAGATTGTCTCCAGCCAGCGTTGTTGGCAAGCTTGAACTTGGATGTACATCTTCACTCAAAAGCAAGAATATTTTCTCTTTATAGAGACGGTAGGATTTCGAGAACAGAATTGGGCAGACAAATTGATGAAGAAATCGATCGCTACGAAGCCATAAACACCCAGCTTCTTCTGGATAATAAAGACCATCTTGTAAGGATTAAGCTCGAACTAAAGGGTTTAGCGATTGGTTATATTCAGGATGCACTCATTGATGCTGGTTTTGCGGTTAAGCGTTCCAAGCAATTCGATCTAGCTACGGCCAGGGCGCTCAATTCTTTCATTCTGGCCTTACAAAAAGACAAGGATTATTGGGGGCAAGGGTGGAGCGATCCCGCAGACGGTCGTTACACGGAGAAATTTTCTCGCCACATACACTCGAAACTGGCTGGACGATCAAATAACCTGATAGTCATTCGTGCCGTGGACGCCCTTGATTTTTTGATGGAACAAGATGCGCTTCCAAAAGCCATTGCAAGAACGTCCAGCCCATTATCTCCATTTAATAAGTATAGCACCCAAGATAGACCCGTGGTAGCGCCTCCGAGGGGGGCGCCTGTGAGAGATGAAAGAGGCTTGCAGAGATATCCTGTCTCCCCATCGGGCAAGGGCGATGAGAGTGGCGATAAAATCGTGGCTGCTTTGTTCATACCCGCGTTTCAGGGGTTCGCGCTTGAATGGGCGGATGAGATTTACTGCGAGTTTGTTTTTGAAGGCGATTTCTTGCCATGCCAGGAGGATGCCAAGGCCCTGATTGAAGGTTATGAAAACGAATATGGTTGGCTCGCTATCGCCTCAAACATTGTAGGAGTCCTGCTCTCACCAGCGGGTCTCATTTTTGTTTTCTTTCTTGCCGGAACTACAAAAAGCTCATGGGAAGCTTTTAAAGGCGGGTTTACAGCGGAGGCCATTGAAGGCGGGCTTTCTGCTGCTGGTATCTACAACACTCACGGCGCGTTTCCTGGTGGGGAGTATTTTGTTCTCATGACGGCGGCAGCGGGGCTGGTCACTGGCATAGTCGCAGCATCTCGGGTAAAGAGGAAATAGTCACAGATTTGGCGAGAGGAACATCCCATGTCTTCCAGCATCAGGCTTTTGTTTCCAGGCATAGTTCTCGCCATTGCTTCTATAGCCGTACCCATGCTCTCAGCTCAGGCGGAAAATCCCCGCGTTCAAGCCGGTGAAGCCATCGTCAAAGTCTTCAAAAAGGAAGGTGAAGAGACTACGGATGTTCGGCGCGCTGCCCCATATAGAGCGCAGCGTTATGATGCGCCCACGCCGACTACTCCGCCAGCAGCAGTCTTAGATGACGCCAACGCATTACTTCAACGAAAGCAGGGTGCTTTTTTTAGCGGAACATCATCTGAAAGCCTAAACTCAAGCTTTGGCAAAACATCTGATCCGTTACCTCCCAAGCAGGCGGAGAAAGCGCTATCGTTTAAACCCGTTGCCAATGCGCATCCACCAACCCTTCAAAGGATAGAAGGGGGCGCAGTGAGAGTACAGAGTTTTTCGCCGGCGAGGAATGATGGGTATGGAAAGATGTATGAGAAAGATATTTCTCCCTCTGGCGATACTGTTGATTTTCGTAAGTACAATGAAGAATTTTAATCTTGAGAATTGTGTCTAGAAAGTGCAATAATGAAGCATGCCAATCAGGAAAGCCATTGATGATTTTATATGTTTAAATGGGAACTATGAGACCTTAAAAGGAAACTTCAGTCCCTTTTTGTTTAATCATGATTCAGTTCAGGTAGAGCTTCAAATTGATAATCTGATTCATGCCATCAAAATGCTGAATCCTGATCAACTATCTGATTGGTGTGCAAATTTGGAAGCTTGCGAGTCGGTATACTACTCGCAAAAAGACGAAGAAAAATTGCACTTCCTGATTTCGGAGTTGGCACCGCCTCGTTACTCGCTATCTAATGACCGAGAAAATTCTACAGTCTAGAGATTGTTTTTCAAAAGTGATGGGCGTTTTAAGTTTACAGGCAATACTACAATAGTTCATCACAGCCATCTTCAGTCATTTCTTGATTTCTCATCGCTGTCGCCGGATTTTGTTTCGTCTTCTGACGCACTTTGTTCGCTGGTATCCGCGAGGTCCGTTTCGGTCTCGCCAGTCAGGTTTAGGACATCCGATTCTGGGTCCTCCGCAGAGGAAGTTGTTGCCGATGCTTCGGTGGGCGCAGGCTTGTCTTTCTCAGCAGGTTCAGACTGAGTAGTGGGAGTTGCTTTCTCGTTGGGGAGTTCATCTCCAAGTGAAAGCTTTACGCCAGGGTGTAATGACACGATCAATATTTCTGCGATGAGCGTGAGGCCCAAACCCATTAAAATTGACCCTAGTGTGATTTGAAACTGGCGACGCTCAGCTGTCGAAGTCGGATTCCAAACATAGCTGTCTATCAGATCGCTTCGGTATCCTATATTTCGCTTGGTTGACCAGTTCCCTACGCTGGACGTCCTTGGCGTGCTGTCGGATTTCCAGGGAGTAGCTTGAAAGTTGGGGGTGCTTATAGGTGAGTAGGAAAACTCACCTCGGAAGTCTTTTAGACCTAAGGGGTAGTAGCCACCGAAGGCGGTAGCGATGGAAAGTCCATTTTGGTTTCCTGCCTTACACTCTGAGCATTTTAGCTCGAATAGAATTGCTACTGGTGCCACATCATAATCATTACCGCCAACCGACACCGCTTCGATGGGATCATCGCAAAAACCAACCCCTGCGGATTTTTCTTCATCACTGGGAAGGCACATGCGAGTGAGGTGGGGGCCAAGATACGGCGAGGGTCTTGGCGTCGCTCTTAATCTGAAAGCGCATGCCAACGGAGTTGGGGCGGCTTCTCCAGCCTCTTCCGCGCACTCATTCCAAAAGGGTCGAGTACGCATAGAATATGGTCCGTCCTCTGCATCCGCCGCCAGGACTTCAAGTGCGGTTTTGTCCTCTCGCATCGCGACATAACCGATCTGGTTTTCATCAAGCGTGGGGGTAAGAAATGCTATGGATCCATCCGCATTTTTTAGCGCCCGTTCTTTTTCGGATGCAATTAGCTTTTCAATTTCAGCATCCGCATCGAAATAGGGATTAAAATCTTCTTCTAGAAAATTTCCGATATTTGCGTTTTGAATATCTCCGCCACCAAAAACCGCACCGAGTGGTATCAGCGTGCTTCCTTTAGGAGCGACCACCGCAATATCCATGACGCCACAATGGTGTGTCATCTTATTGAACGGGGCGTAAGGGTCAGAGGTTTGAGGGTTTGCGAGTATTTCTTCAAACTTACTTGCGTAACTGAGTGGTTCTTCCGTATCGGCAACTACCGCTATGATGAAGTTGTCTTTGTTTCCTGCGCCTGCGTAAACCGTCCACGGTCCTTCGCAGCCTGAATCTGCTTGAATGGCTAGAGTCGGGGGACGAGATGCAAAACTCTTAGGTGGCTGGATCAGCCAATACCCTGCAGAGAAAGCAGCTAAGGCTATCAAGGATATTATTAAGGCCCACGCATAGCCCCGACGAAAAGGGTTATACAATGCAGATAGAAGAAGTTGCAGCATTTCAAAGAAGTGGCGACATATGAAGCGGTTTTCAATGTGCTACGGTCTCTAAAGCAGTTCAAATAAATCCCTCTGGCGTGTGAGCATGTCATCAAGCGCGATCAAGTGAGCGAAATTATTGACCATGTGATTGTGCTTTAAGCTCAGGGCCGTGTGGATGTCGCCGCAGGACGCAATCTTGCTGTCATCCGGCAGTTGTCTATTTGTTTGACGAAGTTCTCTAACGCATTCGCGGTAGCGGCTGAGGTCATTGCGTAAATCGCTCAAGAACTTTGCGCGTAGCATGCGAAGGGTTTCCGAGCGTTTTGGCTCTGCCATCTGATCGGCTGCTTTGATGTTCTCGCGGGCATAGCCCTGATAACCGCTTTGGCGTGTTGCTTCGAGGATGTCTCGGGGGCTGAGTGGCTGTCCGCCAAGGAAATAATACCAAGGATGCCCTGGGGAGTAGCCCCTATGCTCATGGGTGGGTGTAAAGGTCTGAACTTTCTTCATTACTTAAGCCCTCCAGAATATGTGGAAGGATTCAAAGCCTGTCTCGATGGTCAGGATGTCATTGATTTCGCAGTCTCGCGCCATCGACTCCCAGTCGATGTAATATTGAAGGCTCTTTGGGATTTCGGTGCTTTGCTCGGTCACCTCCTGTACGAAGTCGGCAGTAGAGCGGTATTGCCCCGCATACTGATCGTTGATTGCGGTTCTCGCATCTTCAAGGCTGTCGAAATACGCGATAAGCTTGCCGCCGAGTTCGCCATGTTCAGCTATGAATGCGGCAATCTCCGAGATACGCTCAAAACTCTCCCATTCACTGATGGTGGCGCCTTCAAAGCCTTCATAGTGTCGGGTAACAGGTCGGCGTTGCCGCCGACCCGTCCCCTCAGAACCGTGCTTGCAAGTTTCCCCGCACACGGCTCAAGCAAGTCCCTGTTGTGCCGCGCGGCGGCAGTCGGCGTGGACAAGTCGCAGGTTCCGGTAGGAACCGTTCGTCCTGTCCCCATCCACATGAGACATGCGGATGGTTTCGCCATTGTAGAGGCTCTCGCGGCAGGTCGGGCACGTGTGCCGTTGCCGCTGCGCAACCTTCTGCCAACTGCGCGTGAGGTCAGTCCCTCCCATCCGGCGGGTCCGGTTTCGCCAGTAGTCGGCGAGAGACGGATCGTCGGGAGAGTTGCGGTGCTTCACCATCGTCCAGCGCACGATTTTGATCGCGGCTGGATGGATCATGAACGCACCAGACTGCTTGTCCATAAAGGTGTAGCTGAAGTTCGGGCAGTTATAGTGCCGCCCGAAGTATTTCCGCATCCACCAGTGTTTCAGCTTCCTCGCATGGGCACGGTGGCACCAGCGACGTTGCCGGACATGGACATAGTGTTCGATCCCCGAGAAGATTTTCCCGGCGACACTGTAGCGGTAGTAATTGCACCATCCACGTATCACCGGATTGGCAGCTGCAAGCAGCTGCCCCTGATCCGAACCGACATGGGCGCGGAACAGGTCCCTGAGCTTCTTCCTGAACGCTTTGACGGCGTCCTTGGAAGGTTTGATCAGGGTCTTCGTGCCAGCGGCGCGGTCTGCCACCTTGTAGGAACGGACATTGAAGCCGAGGAAGTCGAAGCCTTCCCGTATGTGCCGGATGCTGGTCTTCTCCTCGGAGAGGTAAAGACCGCGCCCGGCGAGAAAGGCCGCAACCCGTGTCCTGGCCTCAAGCGCTTGCGTCTCGGTGTGGCAGATGACGACGAAGTCATCAGCATACCGCACAAAGACAGGGCAGTGAGGTTTCACGTATGAGGCGCTCGTGCCTCCGCGATACTCAATGCCCAGCGCTTCTTCCATTCCATGCAGGGCGATGTTCGCAAGTAGGGGACTGATGACCCCGCCTTGCGGTGTGCCCTGCTCGGTGGCGTGGAACACGCCATCTTCCACATAGCCTGCCTTCAGCCAACGGCGGATCATTCCCCTTGCGGGGAAGTTGCCGATGGCCTCCATCAGGGCGTCGTGGTCGATATTGTCGAAGCAGCCTTTGATATCGGCATCAAGAACCCAGACCCGTTTGGACCCGGATTTCGTTGCCAGATATATCCGCTCGATGGCGTCATGGACGCTACGACCGGGCCGGAACCCGTAGCTTGTCCCCTCGAACTGCGCTTCCCAACAGGGCTCAAGTGCATTGAGCACAATGGCCTGCTGGCACCGGTCGATGAGGGACGGGATTCCGAGCGGCCGCTTCTTACCGCTCGCTTTAGGGATATACACCCTCCGGGCTGGAAGCGGCTCCCATGCCTTGAGGTTCCCCAGCTGGTTCGCAAGGTCGGCCCGCTCGGTCGGCGTCAGTGCGGTTCGCGCATCGACACCGGGAGAGGCTTTCCCGCGATTGATCTGGCTGACCCTTCGGATGGAAACGAGCAGGTTCGCCCGGCTGCGCAGCATCAGCTTTTGCAACGAGCGAACCGTCTTCCAGTCCCGCATTTCAGTCGCCCGATAGATTCTCCGGCGCAGCGTCCTGACGGTTCGATAGGCGGCAGGCCAGTCAATGGTCTGCCATTGAACAGTTCCGCCGCTTACGATCAGGCCTTGCGGCCCGTCCATCTTTTCACGAACGGTTCGGTTGCTGTTCCATGAGATTACGGGGGACTCACCAGTCATCTGTCAGCACCCTTTCAGGTTGGGCATGGCCCTATCCGCCGGGTTATGTATTCCCCGTGCCTTTCGGCTGGCGGCATTTGCTTCTGATAACTTCCTACACCCGCTGAGGAGTTGGGCGGCTCTTGCGAGCCGCTTACCGAATGCTGTTGCCAGCGACCGGACCTCATCGGGGTTACTCAGTTCCGCATCTGTGAGATGCGACCGGGTTAGGTGCCTGCTATACGCCGGGGAATATCGACCTTCCGACTGAGGGATCCACGTGCCCCCAGCCCATTCCCTTGCTCCCCGTAAAAGCCACTTCCGGGGGACTGATGGGTAACGACGCATCAACACAGATTCACTTTCGTTCACCATACCGGTCTTCTCCTTGGGCGGTTCACCGGCGTGTGGCTGCCAGCTCCCCGCTCGTTTCCGGAGGCTTCGCACCAGCCGGTTACCCAGCTCGCACGCTCCGGCTAGAAATGGTCGAGAAGGCTCGACCAGAGGCATCCCTGCCTCACTCAACAGATGCGACTTTCTGGTCGCACCGTGAATTGCCCACTCTTCCGCCTCTTCAATCGGTGAGTCTTTGAGCATGTCTGAGACGAGCGCCCAGATTGCTGCGGCGCTTTGGTTGGCGTAGATCCAGCGCCCGTGCAGGTGTCCGTTATTGTAGCTGGCTAAGCAGGCGACATAGATTCTGATTTCACACGTTTGGTTTTTCATTTTACTGATCTCCCGTAGGGTATGGGTTGCACATGCAACCCTGCCTCGCGGTCGAGCAGCGGGTGTCCAAGCGGAGGGAAAAATCGACGGCGGGCGCAGCAGCTATGCTGCGAGCCTCGGGAGACCGTCTATTTTTTGCGAAGCGCGGTGAGGGCAGAGCCCTAAGTCCTTGCGCGAGGGATCGACGCCGCATGGCCAAGACCGCGCGGGCGGGCTTGGTTCACGACAGCCCGTCCCAAAGGGTGCGCTCCATTCCGGATCGAAGTTGTCCACCGACTATGGACGTCGACTCCCATTTGGCTTTGTATCCGATGTGGCTTTGTTCTATATATGTTCGGTATCATGGTTGAACATATGAAGAATAGTGAAGATGACCCTGAAGCAATTCCGCAAGGCATGATGCCTTCGGATTTCATGCGTAAACTGCGGCCTGAATATTATTCAGACACGCAAGCGCGCAACACCATTATCCTGACGCCCGATCAGTTAGAATATCATTTAGGGACAATCACCGCTCGCAACCAGACCCACGACTTTGAGCTCTTCTGTAGGAAGCTTTGTGAGCGAGCTATTTGTCCGAATTTGAGGGCGCAGACAGGACCAGAAGGTGGTGGAGATAGCAAAGTCGACACAGAATCCCTTCCTGTTTCCGAGGAGGTACAGGAACGATTTTATGAAGGCCTGGCGAACACAGGCAATGAAAAATGGGCATTCGCAATCAGCGCTGAGAAGAAATGGACGGTTAAAGCGAGAAGCGATGTAGCCAAGATCGTCGAGACCGAACGCAACTATGAGCGTATTTTCTTCATTACCAGCCGACATGCCCGCGCGAAGGACCGCGCGCGGTTAGAGGATGAGCTGACGAAAGCATACGGAATTCCGGTTACAATTCACGACCGTACATGGATTGTCGATGAGGTTATCGAAAAAGAACGGTTGGACCTTGCTTTCAATTTCCTGAACGTTGGTCAGGCTGTATCCGATGGCACGAGGCTCGGGCCAAATGACTATTCTCGTACCCAGCAACTCGAAGACATCGAGAAAGATATTCAGAACCCTGCTGCCTTCGATGGCATGGAAATGCAATTGGCGTCAGAGGCTTTGGTCGCAGCGAAACTTTCCCGAAATTTAGAACGCCCACGGATAGAAACTGATGGGCGTTTCATGAGGGCAGTCAATCTCGCCGAGAAGTACGGAACCTATCGGCAGAAATTGGAAGCGAATTACGAACAGTTTTGGACCGCTTTCTGGTGGTTCAATGATATTGAGTTCTTGCTCTCCCACTATGACGCATTTGAAGAGCGGGTCATTGAATCTGACAATGCTGTCGACTTGGAATGGCTTGGAAATCTTCACCAGCTTCTCGTTAATAGTGTTACTCACAATCATGTCTCTATTGAAGATGCAAAGCTCTGGGAGCGTGCTCAGCGCCTTGAGCGAAGACTGCAGGTCCTGGCCGATGATCCAGAGCGGCCCAACAACAGGCTTGAGGCCCGTTCAGCTATTCTCCGAGTACAGTTAAACCGGGCGATGTTAAGGGGGCAGCGTGATGCGCTGCCTCAAATTTGGAATGAGTACGCTGAAATTGTTCAAGCCGCACGCGGCTTGGGCGAGTTTGGCTTCCAGACGCTCATTGACTTTATTGAGGTCGCCGGACGGGTGGCTGGAAATAATCCGGCATATAATAACCTTGTCGAAAAATGTGCCGAACTCGTTGCCGAACGGACAAGTGAAAGTGAGGCTGCGTTGATGTATCTGAGCCGGGCAAAGAAGCTCGACTTTGATGATAACTTTGACATGATCCGATGGCTTGGAAAGGCAGTAGTCGGACTTTCCAAGCAGGAGTATTCAGAAGAATTGGTCGAAGCGACCCATCTTCTTTCTCTAGCCTACCGAAGTGCTGGCCTCTTGTGGGCTGCGCGTGCGAGTTGCGCCATGGCTATGACAACGATGTTTATTGAAGGCGACAGGGCAAACGAGATTCCTGTAAAAGTCGTGCCAGCAATGAAGATGTGGGCGTGGATATCACTGGAGCTTTGGCACTTATCTGACTTTCTTCACAATGTTCAGCTACTCAATGGCTTTCTTGCGGGGCTGCCACTTGATGATGCATCTAAAGAGCGCGTCAGTCATGACCTTCAAGAACTAGACATCGCGATAGGTTCACTTCTGCTGAATCTCGATGAATCTCAACTTGTTCACATGGTAAAGCTGCCTGATTTGTTGGAAGGGTTAAACCTCCACATGGCCCGCATAGCTCTTCTTTATTCGCTTGGGCATTTGGATGTCTTGCGCGCGGATGGGTCAATTCCGGCGGAGGAAAGTGACGAAGGCATTCTGGAATTGATGGCCCAAATGAAGGGCCAGCCAGTGAGCCAAAGTGTGGAGGTGCCGCCTGTACTCAACGCAGAAGGTCCGCAATCTTTGCAGACAACGATTTTGGGCATGCAGGTTGTTGTTGAAATCGAAGGTGCTGATCTGATTTCTGTCGCGGAGACAATATTGGGAGTACTAGAGGCATTCTTTGCGACTGTTATTGAGCGGAGAATCGCCCCCCATACGGAGCAGTATCGAATTGTGCTCACTGCTGACGATAATTTGGGCGAACCTGAAGTGACAAGTGAACCATTTGACATGACGACGAATGTCAAATGGCCCAGCAATCTTCCTGTAGCCAGCTATGACCGAGTTGATGAGGTTCGTACTGGATTAGTCGTGATTGCTGCGCATGTTCTGGCCACCGGGTGCGCAACGCCGGATTCATATGGACTTCTTGAGGGTTTGTTTGAAGATGAGGCGGTGCTCCATCGAATTGCGATGATCACGGCATTTCCAAACAGCTATAATCGTCTATTCCATAAGCCTTATTCTCAACTAAGTGATTGGGATGAGCACGACCTAAAGTCTTACGAGCTCAAGAAATCGAGGCCGACCGTTCCTGATGCTGAAGTGAAAGCCAGCGTTGGTCAGAGCGATAAGGATGCAGGGCTTGACCTTGCACCACCCAAAAATCACAAAATGTTCGGTGTTCGATCAGTTATCGATCAGCAGACCTGGAATAAAGCGGTGTGGCGTGGATGCGGCTTCTTGCAGGCTGATCCTAGCTTGCCGCCCATCATGATGTTGCTGTTCCAGGATCAGGCGGCAGGTCATAAAATTTTCGAGCGTTGGCGTCAGCGCTTCGGCGAGAAAGACGTAACTGAAGAGATAGCCATTTCATTCATCCGACAGTTACCTGAGCGAAATCCGCATCATTACATCGCTCAAATCACTTCTCGTGTTCCAGTTGATGCGGACAAGATGAGTGCAAAGGTTCTGACTTCTCCCATACGTTCGCTGGAAGTCACACCATCAACCTCCGAAAATCTCGATGGATTTCTGGCCGCATATCAGAAGTACGGAGTGTATGCGATTGCTCCAGGAATAATGCCGACAATACCCAATCGCCTGCCTGAAGTGGGATTCGACCTCGCCATCGAAAAGCGGGAACTTGAGGTGAGGAATGCTGCCGAGGTGAGTGCAAATGATGCAGCGGCGATCTCATTGCAGATCCGCGGATATCTGAAGGATGTTGTTTAGTCCACTTATTTTGACTACATATATGTGAGCATTACATCACTTTTTGTCTATAAATATATTGACATTAATAGATTTATTCTCTATAAATATAGAGACAAATAAGAAAAACCCGTCAATACGGATATAGACACCATGAGCGTCAAAGACATCGCCAGAAAGCAAATGCTGAGCAGAATCAACAAATCCGCTATGGATTCCGCGCGCCAGCTTCAAACCCCGAAAGAGGGCTGGATTGCCCTTGTGCGCAATGCCCTGGGCATGTCCGGCGCGCAGCTGGGTAAGCGCTTGTCTCTGTCTCGCGGGCGGATATCGCAGGCGGAGAAGGCTGAGGCAGAGGGCGGCGTGACGCTTCGCTCGATGCATGAGCTGGCCGAAGGTCTTGGCTGCCGTTTTGTCTACGCGATCATACCTGAAAGCGGCAATCTCAATGATGTCGTAGAGGCGCAGGCGCGCAAGAAAGCCACCGCGCTCGTAAAGCGTGCGGCCACGCATATGGCTCTGGAAAAGCAATCGCTGCGTGATGAGCAGAACAAAGCCGAGATTGAAAGGCTGACCCGAGAATTGATCCAGAACCCGCCGTCCAACTTCTGGGAGGTCGAATGAACGCGATCATAGGTGAACCCGATGGCGCAACGCCGCTTGATCCCGATGAGCTGGAGGGCTTGAAGTTCGACCACATCACAACGCGCAGCGAGTTGGACGAGCTTGAGCAGGCCAATATTCAGACTGGCCTTCTCTGGCTCGGGCGTCGTCGTAAGGCGGACATTCTGACGGATGACTTCCTGCGTGAGCTTCATAGACGCCTTTTTGGCGATGTCTGGGGCTGGGCGGGGACATATCGCCTGCGCGAGAAGAATATCGGTATTGATCCGATGATGATCGGCGTGAGCATTCGTCATCTCTTGGGCGATGCCAAATACTGGGTGGAGAACAACACCTATCCGCCGTTGGAAGCGGCAGCGCGTTTTCATCACCGCCTTGTGCAAATTCATCCGTTTGCAAATGGAAATGGTCGTCACTCAAGGATAGCGGCGGACACTTACCTGTCAGAGTGCTTTGAGCATGCGCCGATAGACTGGGAAAACGGCGCGGACCTGACCAACAACAATGAAAGACGGGACGCCTATATCGCTGCGCTCCGCGCCGCCGATGGTCACGATTACGACCCGCTACTGGAATTTGTCGGATGTAGCGATGAGTGAGTTGGGGGAGTGGATCACCAGAAACTTCAACAATCGCGAACTTGCCAGTGCGGTCTGGTTGACGATTATCCTTCTCTTATTCTCTTTGAAGAAAGGCGGTCGCGAAAGCCTCAAAGGCATAGTAGCGGTTGCGTGTCAGAGTACGCTTCTGGTGTTGCTCCTCTGTTTTGCCCTGAACGTAACTATTTTGTCCTGGCTGGGTACGTACTCGACAGTATGGGGCTTAAGTTTGCTGACGCAGACAATTATTTGGTATTTTCTCGGCGGACTGCCTCTTCTGGCGCGGGCGTTTGAGGCCAAAGAAGGCACTCAGCATTTTCGAGGCTATGCCAAAGATGCCTTAAGCGGAGCAGCGCTTTTGGAATTTATCTTCGTTGCAGAAACCTTCGGCTTGTTGACAGAGCTATTCTTGGTTCCGGCAGTTACAGCGCTCGCCATGATGGTTGTTATTTCGGAGCGGAGTCCCGAATATTCTGCCGTGAACAAACTCCTGACATGGATTTTGGCATTCGTTGCCATCGTGATTTTCTGGAATTCTTTGTCTCAGATTTGGGCCGCTCCGGAAGGGTTCTTCACTACTCAGATGTTCCGAAATTTCATCCTGCCAATCTATCTGACCATCGGTTCAATTCCATTCTTCTATGCGGTGCATTGTTATTCACACATTGAAGGTGCGCGCATTCAAATTGACATGAAGACCTTTCAATCTGACGAGTTGAAAAAGTATGCGAAGAAACGTCTCTTCTGGGCGTTCGCGCTGCGCCCATGGCTTCTAAGGCGCGCAACACGGCAGTTTCACAGCATGCCCGCTAAAAATAATGATGACGTTGTTAGGATCATCCGCGATGTTCTTGAATATCATCGGGAAGAAAAGAACCCTCCCCAAGTCGATGAAAGGGTAGGATGGAGTCCCCATTCGGCTCGGGAATTCCTGACTGATGAGGGATTGCGTACAGGGGATTTTCACGCGGGGTACGATGAAGAAGAGTGGTGGTCCGGAGTTGCCTCCAGAGACCTTGATGAGGGGCTTGTCCCAGGCATTGTGAACTATTCATTTGCGGGCGTGAAAGGCGTTGCGAAAAGCCTAAAACTAAAAGGGCATTTCGTTGCAGAGTTTGTGTCTGACGAAGCTCTCGCGGAGTTCAGCAGGCTGGCTGTTGTCCTGCTTGAACGCGCTGCCCCACATTGCGACGTTCAGGTTTCGGAAAAACTGACAAAACGGGAAGAGTTTGATGTCGAGCAAGAAGGCGTCAATGTGCATTTCAGCGAAGAAGTGTTTCCAAATGGCAAGGGCTTTGAACTCATTTTGGAGATACGAAAGTAACACTCAGCAGAGCGCCAAACGATACGCAAATAACTATAATAAATTGAATTAAGAGCATGCTACACTGCCCACATGACCGACTCGAAAAAAAATGATGCCGAGAATAAATGGGTAGAGCCTGCGTCTATTCCTTTTGAGCGCCTGAAAGGCCGTGATCTTGAAGAATGCGTTTATTGGTTGTTTGACGCTCTCGGCGCAAAAAACCTTGAGTGGCGGACAGGAGGCAAGGGTGGCGGTGCCGCCGATGGTGGCCGTGATTTAGAGGCGCATTTCTACACTCCGAACGTGGATGATGAACTTGAACCAAAAGTCTGGTGGATTGAGTGTAAAGGCCGCAAGGATACCGTCGAAAAATCCGAAGTTCAGGAAGCCGCAAATAATGCTCTAGCACGAGGTGATCTCGATTACCTCGTTATCGCCACTAATACGCAGTTCTCCAACCCCACACTGGATTGGATTAAAGAATGGCAGAAAACTCACCCCAAGCCCAAAGTGAAACTGTGGGACAAAAGCCAACTTGAACGTTTGCTGTCCCGCCATCCTAGTGTTGTTCTGCGGCTCTTTTCCGGAGCATTGAGTAGCCAGGGCCAAGCCGCAGCTATGGAGTCGCGATTCTGGAATAGACTTGAACTCTCACCCGAAGGCGCATTGGCAAAAATATGGACTGAACGAGAGAGCATCGAGTTTACAGCGCTCGGGATGTTTGCAGCCATAGTCAGTGAATTTTCCAACGGCGATATCAGCAAGCGCGCATGGGGCGCTTTTTTAGACATCCAGTCTCTGGCTGAAGTACTTCACCTCGCGCTCGTAAATGCGCCGTATTTGCTGATTAAATGCTCTGAGACAGGCATAAACCAAACGCCGGTTCTGCGAGCGATTTCATATCTCATTCTTGCAGCGCTCCGTGAACTACCAGCCGAGAACGTAGCAGAGCTGATCACAGATTCTCTTTTCCGTGAAGACCAGATGGAGATGCCTGAGCAAGTTCGCCTGATGTTACTTCTACCGATCACGGATCAGCTTCTCTCAGAGATGCAGGACATATGCAGTGACGATTGTATCAGGATATCATCATGCAAAAGGGCTAAATTTACGCAAAGCGCCGATGAAATTGCGACCTATTGGGAACGCTTCCAGGCCACCGACACACGGGATGACAAAAATGACGGTCGTTACCTGTTGATCGAATCAAAAGCCGCGCCTTGTGCCGTGGGGTTTCAAGTTAATGAAGAAACTAGTTGTCCCCTGTTCGCGATTGAGCCGGACGACAAGAACGTCGGTTCTCTCTTGGCGATTTTAAAGCGCGTGAGTGAATTCAGATTCAATGAAGCGGAACAGAAGCACGTTGTTGTCGGTAATACTTCGAATGATTGATAGACGTGTGCGATCAAGAGAGATGAACAATAGAAGCTATCAACTGTATGGCCTGGACTGATCTAAATACATGGGAGCTGATTGATCAGAAGGAGCTTGTTGATGAGGTCACCTCTGACAAGAACGCAGAAGTCCCAGGCAAGGGAGATGCGCTCTCACTGCGTACAACCATCAAGCCAGTCGATCTCTACGGGTATTTGGTCGGGCGGTTCGGGGAGCCGAACGGAAAACAATCATTGTTGTTGAGGGCCCCGATTGAAGGATCACCCTCTCCAAACTCCGGAAACATTATTCACTGGGATTTTGAGATCAGATCGGGGGAAACACGTGTTCTCATAACTGGTCTTACGAGAGAGATTCATGTCCTTGTTTCAGAAGAGGTCTCGGATCACGAATGGCTGACGTTCATTGAAAATTTGCGATCTGATTTCGCCGTCTTTGCGAAAGCAAAATCAGCAGTGCAAAGCAGGTTCGAAAAGTGGCTTGTGTTCGCCAATCCGTTTGCGGCAATAGCAGAGGCATGCGCGGGGCTTCACGAAAACATCGTTGAAGCGTTAGAGGCGGGCTTCAGTTTTGAGGCGATGGGTTCCGAAGGTTTCACGGATGAAGCTTATCAAGAGCAGTTGAGGGCTGCGGGTGAGCGGGCCAATCGTATCTATGCTGATTGCCTTCAGCTGCGAGTACTCACTCCGATTTTGGGGGAGGCTTTCCTCAACATGCTCACTGCATTGTTGGCAAAACCGGAGATCAAAGAGGATCCCGAGCGTTGGCTCAGCTATCGGAAATCGACTTTCCACACCAAGCTCGAAAATTTGTCTGAAGACTGCCGTGGATTTGCGAAACCGATAGACAAATCGTCTACCACCTACAGGGATTTCATGCGCATTCGTAGCAAACGGAATGACAGTTTGCATGCGAACGTGGTGCCCGAGCAGGACAAACTGGAAACGGTCTACTTTGACGGGAAGACGCCTCTTTATGCTGATGCGGGGGATATATTTAAGTCGTTTTGGGAAAACTACGAATCTTGGGTGGCCCCTAAAGGGGCAATTGCCGACTATGAGAGCGTTCACTTGTTCTGTATAGATATTGAAAATTCTCTTGAGCCAAGATTTAGACGAGAATTTCGTATGATCATCGACGACAAGTTCCCTGGATATGATCAGTCGCGCAAGCGCTTTGGAAGGCTTTTTCCGGATCATCTGGTCCACTTCATGATGGGGCCGGAATTTATTCGCTATGATGACCAATTGAGCCGCGAAAATTTGTGAGCCTGACCTTAAAATTCTCGTTGCCGATGCCTTGGGATTTGCATTTCATGCATCAAACCGATGTGCATTAGAAATTATGTTGGGTATCGGGTCACGAAAGACCTGATCGACATCCAATCCGCGCAGGGTTGGTCTCAAGAAATTGTCGCGCTGAAAGCGTCTCCATGAAATGGTCAGGGTTTCCAAAGGGGCTTGAAGGCTCCGTGGTCGATGGGTGCAGGGAGAGCGAAGTCTCCTGCTCGGGATTAAACGACGAAAGCGTTTGTCATGGGGTTTTTAGGGGCAGTACGAAGGCTCCCCTGAATGGCGGGTGTCGGGGGCCAAATGCCCTGACGAGTGATTGAACGGCGATACGTTCTGATGGCTCTGGATGGGTTTGTCCTCAGGAAGAGCTAGGGCCGGAGGGATGCAACGGGAACGCGCAGCGGGTTCCCTTGCCAAGGTGTCTGGTATTACCAGACTACACCTTGCGCATCACGCAAATGCCAACCCCGCGCATTGTACTACCAATTTGAACCCTGAACCCTGACCCACGCACCGAACCGCTTATGACTTCGCCTTCAATCCCGATATCTCAGACTATAGACCGTCATTCGATTTCAACCGCTCCAGATACGCTTCATCAATGCGATCTGATCTTCCCGAACCGTTTTCGCGTTCCCGCTCATGTAATGCTTGATCTTGCTCACGCTCAGCCCGACTCGATTGGCATCGCTCCAGCGCATCATCATTTCCGCGTTGATCCCCGATTGCATCTGTAGCGTCCTGAGTTCTTCCAACAGATCATCCGTAAGCCGAATTGATCTGTCTGTTTCGAGTTTCCCCCACGCCGCCCGAACAAATTCCAGATGTTCGCGCCTTGCCGTTTTGATGCGCCCGCCAAGCCAGTGCGTGACCATCGCATGATTCAAACCCTTCGGTTTGTCCTTGTACGGTTTTAGCAGCGCTTGCGGCCCAATGGATGTGCGGTCGCGTTCAGCGTTTAACTCGGCAATAATTCCGGAAGTTAGTGCAATGGTCTCCGTTGGCTCTGCGTTCATGTTGATAGCATACATATAATGCATTGTATTTTATATGTATTTTAGACAAATGCCTTACAATTTTACATATTTCTTAATCGCTCAGAGCTATCATATCTGAAATGGCGAAATGGTGCTGTGCATCAAAGTTCGCTTTTACTTGAAAATTATACAATCGAGCGCGCGAAAAGCCGCTCTAAAGCCAATAAGCCCGATAAGAGGTAGGCATGCGGGAGATATGTGTGGGATGGCAACGCCGGAAAACAAGATAGAGGAATTTAAGGCCGTAGGCGCGTCGATCGCGGAGCCGATTATCGGAGCGATGGCACGGCCACCGTTAGAAACGCTTGTGAATGCATTTGCGGTGGCGCATGGCGGCGAAAGCCAGCTCTTCCAAACAAACCTCGTGCGCCAGGTCTGGGCGGGGATTATTGACCCGTCACAGATGAGTATCCGTGTGAACGGCGTCGACGCAGCAGCGTTAGCCGCGCAGGTGCAGGCATCAGAGGCCAAGCGGGCAACTGATAATCATATGTTCCTCATCACATTGAGCCAATTGAAGGACGCTATCGAGCGAATGGAGGCTCAGGCTGATGAAATGGAAAAAGGCTTTGAAGAAAAGTACGGGGATAGTTGGCGCGAAGATCTCGCTCTTGAGATTCTGGATGAAGACGAAATCCCGCAACGCATGGATGGTGAAAGCCTGGAGGATTATCGTGAACGCGTAGAACAAGCGCTCATCGATGAGATGATTGATGAGAACGGAAATATTAAGCCGGAATATAGGGATCATCCAAAATACGGAGATCGCGCGGAATGGGCAAAAACGCGTTGGGATATCAGGCAGGCTGAAATCGAAGCGCAGCAGCTAGAAGCGACCTATAACGACCCTGCAGCGACCGAGGCCGAGCGTACAGCAGCGCGTGAAAGCGCATCTCAGGCGGCTGTGAGGCTTGCTAAGCACAATGCCTCCGATGAGGACGTTGCGGCTGAAATGGATGCTGAAATGGATGCCAATACCGATAAACACCTTGAGGTGGCTCCGGCGCTTGATGCGAACAGCTTTATGTCACTGACAGGTCAGACCTAATCGTATGACACCTCAGATATGCTTGCAGTCTGAAGTAGTTCTTGATTGGTTTGAAGGTAACGGGCAGCCTTTTGAGTTGAGGGAATTATCTCATCAAGGTTGAGGGGGCCTTCGAATACGTCATCGTAATACAAAGCAAAGCCAGTATGCGGAACGTCATTTTGTTCGAAAAAGAACTCAATATCTTCTATCCCCCCACTGTTCGCAATGTTTGTGAGACCTGTCCTTAACTGCTCAGGTGTGAGGTCGGTTTCAGTTCCCATGTAAACCGCAACACCGATACCCTCCGGATGAATCGCATTCCACGCGGTTGCGGCATTGTCTGCGTTTTCAACATAGCTGATGGTCGTGGCGGCCACCGCTGTTGTTGGCGCTGCGGGGGGAGCATCGTCAGCATGCGCTGCGAAGGGAAGCGACGACGCGGCGAGCGCCAGTAATCCTGCTTGTGCTGTTCTTTTCATGGGCAATAGCCTCAAATTCCATCGGGCTACTGCGCTGTAATCATTTGCAAATTCCGGTCAGAAAACGACCGTTTTTCTTGCAAGGCAACTGAACTTTGTGTTACGTTCCGTATTGAATAGGAAGTCTTTGATTTAATTGGACTTCACAACAAGTGCGGGTCGTTGCGAATCGTAACCGTGCAAATTCAAGAAAAACGGTCGTTTTTTCGGGTGTGTCGCCAGTGTTGCTTTGGTGGCCGCTGGCGTCGTTTCACATGACAAACAAGGACGCCCGAAATGACAAAGACATACGGCTATTACCGCGTCAGCACGGCTGACCAGAATCCTGAGCTGCAAATCAATGCGCTGAAAGATGTGGGTTGCTGTGAAATCCTCGGTGACATTGGGTTCTCCGGCGCGAAGACATCACGCCCTGCATTTGACGAGATCATGAACAAGATCGGCAAAGGCGATAAGCTCGTCGTTTGGCGGCTGGATCGCATGGGCCGCTCGCTCCGACATTTGGTGGAGGTCAATGAGACATTGGCTGAACGCGGGGCGCAGTTCGAGAGCCTGACCGAAAAGCTGGATACCTCAACCCCGATGGGGGAGTTCGTGTTTCATATCCTCGCTGCCGTAGCGCAGCTTGAGCGGCAGATTATTCGGGAGAGAACATTGGCGGGGTTGGCTGTCGCCGCCACGAAGGGGCGGTTTCCTGGGAGACCACGCAAAGATGAAAGGTGGCGCATGGCGGCTTAAGTTTTGTATTAGTTGAATTAAATCTTCCGAATACTGTATAATAATGTGTGAGCAGTGGAGATAATAACGAACCCAAAAAAATTTGCGATCCCCGTTTCGGATACGACATTCGGTGCGACCAAACCCTTGCATGGGGGGATTTGGCAGAAAGTAACTATGGAAGAGCTTGCGGATATGGGCTGTGATCACATTGAAGTTGGAGGTGGACTGCCCAAACACGTTAAAACGAGAATCCGAGAGTTGGGAACTCAACGAGAGCAGGCAGGGGTGAATCCCTCAAGTGAAGACCCGGAAGTGTCCTAGGTCTGTTGGCTGATATTCAACGGATCGGATACCAAAGAAAACAGAATCCATTCGAGAAAGTCTGTCTGAGAGAGCGAGGAATCGCCTGTCAGCTCAGCCTCGCGAATTCGATATACTGCGCACAGATGCAGGAAGTGATAAAGGAAGTCTTTCCGAGGAATCCCTATTGTCATTCAGCATTCTCATCGTCATATTGTTCCCCATGCGTTCCAGCGACCTCAGCTTAAGGGTTGTCTTATGTGTTGGCATGTTAGCTAAGGCGATTGACTAATGGCGAAGACAAAAACTGTTCCCAGCTCGACTGGAGATGTGCGATTCCAAGATTCTGCACCTGAAGCCATATCTTTGCAGAATAACGGTGGACTCAATGTCAATGGAGATATCGAGAATCTGGCGATTTCGATAGCGGTTCTCAATCTTCTCTCTAAGCATGTCGCTCGGGTTCAGGAATCTAAACCCGACATCTATCATCATACAGTGCTTATGCCTGGTGAGGCGTATTCCCAAGATTTGATACAGGAAATCGCGGGTGCTCAGTGGTGTTCTGATTTTAATTTTGCGAACTTTTTGAATAAGTGGCGTAACTCTGAGGCCGCCTCCGTACCATTCATGGAGATGCCCCTTCCTGCGGCAACCTTATACAGCAGACCCACGTTCTCTTTGCTTACTTCAATTCATGGATACGTTCTTTTCCAAATAATTGACGCGCAGCATGAAAACCTGTTAAATGTACCGTATACAGATATTTCTAATGAAGTTGCGCGAATTACAGCGCAAGAGTTATTGAGTGCTGGTGATAAGCCTACAATTAAGCAGATTTATGAGGGCGCCCTTGATAGGGCGGCCATGGCGCGCGCGCTTGAATCGGTAATGACGGAAAAGGGCTTTTCGGTTCGAGCCGCAGCTGAAGCTGCGGGCGTGAATAAGACAGATATTCAAAGAATAAAATCCGGAGATGCCACTTTGGACAAATCCGCCCAGGTTCTCAAGGCGCTCGGTGTTGGTATTGAAGTCTTGGCATTCAACATCCAATAAAATTTGGTCGGACGGCTTGATGTGTACCCAAAAACGTGTACAGTCTATCTAGCTCAGAGGCCGGCTTAAATCGCTCTCAAGCAAAACTAAAAACTCTGGTCTCCTTGCATCCGGAGTCCACAACCGATGCTTCAACGGTAGCGGTGAGCAGAGGAGGTTTGCCTAATGCAATACTATTTCGATCTTCGCACAAAGTTTGACAGTCCTTCGTCGGAGGAGACTCTAATATGAAACAATCTGCAGATAGAAATTCACAGTCGGGCCGACACAAAAACACGCAAATGATGGCGTTCTGGCTGGCCGCGCTGTGCATCTTCTTGATGATCCCTCAAATCTGGTGGGCTGCGCTGTGGCTCACTGAGAACGTCCTAATACCGCAGCTCGGATACGACCTGGCCGCGCTATTTAAATACGCGCTGTTTCTCATGATCTTCATGGCGGCGCTTTACGCTGCGCGTGCCGCTCTGGCGACGAGTGTAATGATGGCGGTTCTATTCGCCATGACCAAGCTACCGATCTTTTGAGGATCAGTAGGTAAACCCCAACGCCAGAAATGGAGATACCAATGGCAAATCATATAAAAGTCCCCAAAAAAGTGAGGGACAAAAAGGCTGAACAATTCCAGGGCTGGCTTATTGCTGCGGCTCTGGGTGCGGGAGTGATCTCATGGCTGGCCTTTTCCAACGGAGCTGCCGAAACCGGGTTTTGGTCAGCTTTGATTTGCGGCGGGACGCTGTTCATTGCCTCGAAAATAAAGACCAAGCGGGATTACAACAGTTCCAACTATGATTAGTGGGCCGTCATAATCCCGGCCAGGTCATCAACCTGATGGGGTGCAGACAGTTTGGCGACGCTGCACCCCATCCCCCAGCTAACACACATTGATATGAACATAAACGAGCTTGCGCGCTTTGGAAGCGCAGCATTAAGCGATGAACTTGACCTCCGCCGTGCCGGTATGCTCAAGCAACATCCGCACTCGCTTCTGATCGGCTTTCAGGGCAATGCGCCAATTTGGTATAGTGGCGCTGGTGGGCTGCTTCTGATTGCAGGCGCGCGGGGCGGAAAATTACGTGATTTGCTTTCCTATAATCTGTGTGCGGGCATCCACTCGCCTTCGATGCTTGTGCTGGATATGAAGGGCGAGCTGGCCGCGATTAGTCAAAATCAGACTGCGGACCAAAAACACTGCATCTATTGGAACCCTGCGGGCTTGCACGGCTTGCCGCAGCATCGGATCAACCCTGTCGATTTTGTGCGTATTGGAAGCCCTAGCCTGATCTCAGATGTCAAAGTATTGGCGCATAATCTTATCCCGCCTTCTGTGCGTTCGAATGCCGATTATTTTGAAGGGCGGGCGCGCGAATTTCTCGAAGGTATTATCCTGACACTGGTTCGATTGCATGGCGTTTTGACCTTCAAGCATCTCTATGATGCCGTGAATCTCATTCCAGGGGGCGGCGAGAAATGGCTCGATTTTGCGTTCGAGATGAGCCAGTCAGGCTTTGCGATCTCCGAGCGTATCGAAGAAGAGATTGCCAATGCGCGCGTGGATGGCGCAAGCACAGGCTATCAGGGGATTGTGGGGGAACTCTTCAAGGCACTATCGCCGCTATCTGATCCCGTCCTTATGGACGCTGTTTCTCCGCCTTTTGATTTTTCGATGGAGCAAATGTGCAGCGAGCAAGCGGTGCAGCTCTATATCATGCCACCTGCCGAATTTATCGAGCCGTGGGCGCCCGTGATCAAAGCCTTGTTCGTGGCGGGGATGATCTATAAGGCACGCATGCCGCAAGCCCCGCGCCAGACATGGATTTTGGATGAGTGCGCGCAGCTAGGCGGCTTTCCTCTGGTGGAGAAGCTGTTCACTTACGGCGCAGGGATTGGCATCCGTCCGTGGGCGGTGCTTCAATCCGTCTTTCAGATGGATCGTTTGGGTGGCGGCGCAAAAAACATCATCACTTCAAGCGCGCAAATCCAAAGCTACTTCGCTGTTCGTGATATCGATACCGCGCAGGCCGTGTCACGCATGCTTGGTTCGCAAACGCTCGAATATGATGATGAGCTGATGCAACAACGCGCGCGCCATGCCAAGCATCAGGCGATGCAGTCATTGATAAACGGCGGCGACCCCTTTGCCGCAGGCATGAGTATGGCGCATCATGCGCGGGAAGCGCAGCAAAAGAGTAAACAGCACCGCTTGCTCCGTACCGCCGATGAAGTGCTGAATACGCCTAAAGACCAGCAATATATCTTCACGGATGATCTTCCCAAGCCACTGCTTTGTAACCGTAAGCCCTATTACGAGCAGCGTTTCATGGCGGGGCGCTATCACCCCAATCCGTATCACCCTCCGCAGACCCGCGTGCGTGTTAAGACCCGCTGGGGCCATGCTTGGCGGCGTGTCGTCACAGAACCCGTGCCGGAGCGTTTTGCTCACTATCCGCAATACGCAAACGGCCTCTGGTCCCGCATTGAAGACTAATCCTCATTCAAGGAGCCATAGAATTGAGCCACCCGAAAATGGTCACATCTGCTGAAGCGGATCGGCTTGAGAGGCATCGCGCCGTGCCGGATGCGATTCCAACGCTTACACCAGGCGGAAGCCTCCAATACCAAACCGACTATGACATGCAGCGCATGCGGGAGCGAAGGATTGCTTTCATCCGCACGCGTTTGGCGCAGCAATCGGAGAAGAGCCACCGCGATCACAGGCAGGCTGTTTCTCACGACCCGTTTTAACCCCACCCACTCAATCAGGAGACATGATGAAAGAAGACAAAGCAAACACCCCTCAGAACAGTGAGAATGCCCCCAATTTTGTTTTGCGTGATGGCGCGTTGCGCAGCGCGACATGGAGAAGCGAGGGAGAGTACGGCCCGCTTTTTAATACCCGTATCACCAAGCTCTATCGCGATGAGGATGGCAATCCCCGTGAGACTGCAACGCTGAACTCGAAAGACCTTCTTCAAGTCAGCGAGCTTGCCCGTGAAACCCATCGGGAAGTGCTGATGCGCAGGCGTGCGCATTCTCAAGAAAAGCAAAAGTCAGAGACGAGAGACGAACAACGGGATTTTGCCGAAGACTGGCATGATGAGGAAAGCTCCCGCCAGGACATTGCGCGCGAGCGTTTCAAGGAGGAGCGCAAGCCCTCACGCGGCGCACGCCGTGCTAAACCGCGAGATAGAGCGGCCCGCTGAGAAGCGGGCCTAAAGCCACTTAGATTCTTCTTGCCAAAATTCAAAAGTGAGCGTATGTTCACTTTATGTTCTTTTTGCCTTTGGCGATCCCGTCACAGTGCAGCGCAAGAAGAGGAAAGGACGAAACGAATGAAATCACCCTAGACGACAAGGACAACAAAAACGATGGCAAAGGACCACGCAAAGGAGACTATTCACCCACCTCCGCACAAAGAGGGTAAGACACGCGCAGCGGTAGGCGCGGATAAGACAATTCAAAGCGATACGAAACGCGTTGAATTTGACTACGACAAGTATGCAGACTTCTTGGCTGACGCCGATTTGAGCGAGGCCCAGAAGCTGGAACTTCTTCAAGCAATCTGGAACATCATGAGCGAGTTCGTCATGCTCGGATTTGGTGTTCATCCTATTCAGCAAGCCTGTGGAAAAGTCGATTTTGAGGACACGGCGCCCCCAAAGTCGCGGTCAATTCTGCTAGGCTCTGAGCATAAGCACCTCATAACTGAATTTGATGATGTCGCTGCTCATTTGGATGAAGCGGCTCAGGAAGGAGTCGAGGCATGACCAGAGCGCACTACCATTCAACCAAACCACAAAAGGCTGTCATTTACTGCCGTGTTTCGAGCAAGTCTCAGAGTACGGAAGGAAGCGGTCTGGATTCACAAGAGCATCTTTGCCGCGAGCATGCCGCCAGTAAAGGCTATGAGGTCGTTGCTGTCTTTCCTGACGATATCAGCGGCTATGGTGATTTTATGAAACGCCCCGGCATGGTGGCGCTTCTCAAGTTTCTCGATGATAATCCGTTCGATAATTTCGTGGTCATCTTTGATGATCTGAAACGCTACAGCCGCGATACGGAATTCTATCTCAAGCTCAAACGTGAGATGGAAATGCGCGGAGCTATCCGCGAATGCCCGAACTTCAATTTCGAAGACACGCCGGAATCCAAATTCGTTGAGACCGTGCTTGCGGCTCAAGGGGAGTTGGAGCGCGAGCAGAACCGCCGTCAGGTTCTCCAGAAAATGAAAGCCCGTGTAGAGCAAGGCTATTGGGTGTTTCACGCGCCTAAGGGCTACATCTATCAAAAGGCCCAATCTGGCGGGAAAGTGCTTGTTCCTGATCCTGTACTTGGCCCGATTGTGAAAAGCGCTCTGGATGGGTTTGCATCAGGCCGCCTTGGTTCGCAGGTCGAAGTCCAGCGCTTCCTTCAATCTCAGCCCGAGTTCGCTGCGCAGTCTCCCAAAGGGCGTGTGCGCCCGCAGGCCATCGTCCGACTTCTCAGCAACCCCGTCTATGCGGGGATGGTCTATGCCAAGGTCTGGGGCGTGTCGTTGCGTCCAGGCAAGCATGAAGGGCTTGTCTCGCCCACAACGCACCAGAAGATTTTGGAAATCCTTGAGCGCGGCGTCTATGCGCCTTCGCGCGTTGATACGACTGAGAAATTTATCCTGCGTGGGGCGGTAAGCTGCGCCTCATGTGGCAAGCCCATGACGGCGGGACACTGCAAGGGCAAGACGAAGACCTATGCCTATTTCTGGTGTGCGCAGAAAGGCTGTGATCAGCGCAGCAAGACGATCTCACGCGATAAGATGGAAGCTGACTTCACGGACCTCCTAAAAGAGCTGCAACCCACTCAGTGGCTTCTGAGGCTCGCTGAAGCGATGTTCAGGGACCTTTGGGACCGAGAGAACAGACAAGCCCATGAGCGCGTCATTGCCTATCAGAAAGAGGCTGACGCGGCTGAGGCGGAAATACAGGCGCTTGTGGACCGCATTGTCGAAAGCTCGAACGCGCGCGTGATCTCGGCTCTAGAGCGGCGGATTGATGCCGAAGAACGCCGGAAGATCATCGCGCTGGAACACGCCAGAGTAGGCGTAAAACCGTTGATACCTATGGAGAGAGTTTTTGAACTCTCCCTGAAGTTCCTGAAAGCCCCGTATTTACTATGGGAATCGGGACGGTTGGACCTGCGCAGATTGGTGCTGAAACTGACGTTTTCGGAGCATTTGCGCTACCGCAAAGGGGAAGGTTTTGAACTCTCACCCTTGTCGTTACCATTCAATATTTTCAATGAGTTAGGAGGAAAAATGACCCCAATGGACCCCGCTTTTGCGGGAAAAAATGCAATGGTGCCGCGAGGGAGAATTGAACTCCCGGCCTCATCATTACCAATGATGCGCTCTACCACTGAGCTACCGCGGCACATTGCAGGAATGGAAAGCGGGCTTTAGCTTATGCTGGCAGACATGAAAAGACCGTTTTGCCGCGAAAAGCACCTCACATGACAGACAAGCCAAACGAACAGGAAAAAGCCGCACGCCGGGCCGAGGCGTTGAGGGCCAATTTGCGCCGGCGCAAGGCCGCGACTCGCAAGGAGAAGGCGCCCTCGGCGACAAAGCCAGACAGCGGTGAAAAGGGGTGAGCCTTCCGCTCAACTCGCAGGCCTATCTGCGTGCGCCGCAGGATTTCCTCGTGCCTGCGCAAGGCGAAAGCTTGTTCATCACTCAGAAACTGCCCTTTCTGGGCCGCTGCACGCTGGTGCTGGGCCATGCGGAGTGCCAGGAATTCCTGAAGGATTCCGACCGCTTTGCCGTGGACGCGCGCAATGCGGGCGCGGACTCGCCCTTTGGCATGAAATTCCTGCCGAAATCCCTGAAGCGCCTGTCAAACAATCTGCTGTCACTCGACGATCCGGACCATCGACGGCTCCGGCGCTTGGTCGACCAGCCTTTCCGGCGCGTCTCCATTGATGAGCTGAAGCCGCGTATTCGTGAGGCTTGTGACGGGTTGGTGCATGACATGGTCAAATCAGGAGAGCCGGATTTGGTAGAAGGCCTGTGCCGACAACTACCCTTGATCGTGATCTATGACCTGCTGGGTTTTTCGGGAGCGCTGCGCGAGCGTCTGGACTCCCTGCTTCAGGGCCTCACAGCGACCGCGAACATCTTCAATGTGCTGCGTGGACTGACCCTGCTCGGCCCGGTCCAGCGTATGCTGGAAGACGAATTCGAGCGCGTGCGCCGGGAGCCGGGGCCTGGACTTGTGACGGAACTGGTCCATGCAGAGGCGGATGGCGAGCGCATGAGCGACGATGAGCTTGTCGCGATGGTGTTCGTCCTCTTCATCGCTGGGCACGAAACGACAAAGCATCTCATCTCGACCGGGCTGTATACGTTGCTCACGACGCCGGGGGCGGCGGACGCTTACCGCGCGATGGACGAGGATGGGCGCGGCATCGCTGTGGACGAACTTGTCCGCTATTGCGCGCCGGTTCAGATGACCAAGCCGCGCTACGCACGGGAAGACACGGAATTTCACGGCCTGCACTTGAAACAGGGGGATCGGCTGGTGGGGATGCTGGCTGCGGCAAATCTCGATCCCCGCGTCTTTGAAGACCCTGTGTCGCTAGACCTGACGCGCCGCCCGAACCGGCACATGGGATGGGGCGGCGGCCCGCATATCTGTCTCGGCCTGCATCTGGCGCGCGCCGAGGCGCAGGCTGCGTTCGACTGCCTTCTGGACGGATGGCCGGGTCTGACGCTGGGCGTTGATCCAGACAGGTTGAAATGGATCCCGCGATCCGGCCTGCGTGGCCTGAAACAACTGCCGGTAATATTTGGATAAACTCTGTGCAGCAGATGCCACATTCAGGCCCTTCCAAAGCCGCGAAGCGCTGTATAAGGGCAAGTCATGGATAGATTGCACATCAAGGGCGGCGCTCAGCTGAACGGCCGCATTCCGGTTTCCGGCGCGAAGAACTCCGCCCTGAAGCTGATGGTTGCGTGCCTGCTGACCGATCAGCCGATCACGCTCACCAATATGCCAAACCTCGCTGATACACGCTTTCTGGCGCAGCTGCTGGAGACGCTGGGCGTGGAAGTGTACTGGCCGAAGGGCGAGTCGACCTGCCATCTGAACGCCGCCGAGCTGAAAAGCACGATCGCGCCTTACGATCAGGTCCGCAAGATGCGGGCGAGCTTCAACGTGCTTGGCCCGCTTATCGCGCGGTCTGGTCACGCCACGGTATCGCTGCCGGGCGGGTGCGCTATCGGCGCGCGACCTGTGGATTTGCACCTTCAAGCGCTGGAAGCCATGGGTGCGGATTTGCGGGTTGAGCAGGGCTATGTGAAGGCGGCGGCCATTCACGGCCTGAAAGGCGCGCATATCAATTTTGCCATGCCAAGCGTTGGCGCGACCGAGCATGCCATGCTGACGGCGACGCTGGCGCAGGGCGTGACGGTCCTTGAAAACGCGGCTCGCGAGCCGGAAATCGAAGACTTGGCGAATTGCCTCAATTCGATGGGCGCCAGGATTACGGGGGCGGGCACGTCCAAGATCCGTATCGAAGGTGTCGAGACGCTTGGCGGCACTACCCACGCCGTGATGCCGGACCGGATCGAGGCTGGCACGTTTGCGATGGCAGCCGCGGCTGCCGGCGGGGATGTCACGCTTGAGGGCGCGCCGGTTGCTGCGCTCGGTGCGATGAATGCGAAATTGCGCGAAGCAGGCGTTACAGTTGAGGCGGATGAAGAGGCCGGCACGTTGCGCATCGTACGCAACGGATCGCGTCTGAAATCCGTCAGCGTGTCGACCCAGCCGCACCCCGGTTTCCCGACTGACTTGCAGGCGCAGTTCATGGCGCTGATGAGCCTTGCCGATGGCACGAGCATCATTCGCGAGACGATTTTCGAGAACCGGTTCATGCATGCGCCGGAATTGTCTCGCCTTGGCGCCGACATAACTGTACGCGGGCAGGAAGCTGTCGTGAAAGGGGTGCCGCAATTGACCGCTGCGCCCGTCATGGCAACAGATCTGCGTGCTTCAGTCTCACTCGTGATTGCGGGGCTTGCCGCAGAGGGGGAGACTGTGGTGAACCGTATCTATCATCTGGATCGCGGATTTGAGCGACTGGAAGAGAAACTTAACGCCTGCGGGGCGAGCATTGAACGCCGGTCCGAGGATGAAGACTGAGAACTGATCAAGGGGCGCTGATGGCCGACCAAACTTCACTGAGACTCCTCGCTGAGACAGCGGAGGATTTGGAAGTCATTTCGGCCGCCATTCAGGACAGCGTCGTGAAGGCCGGAAACCTGAAATATGAGTCCCGGCGCAACCGATTCACATTGGAAATCAACAGGTTCCGCTGGGAAGCTGGCGCGAAACGGGGCGATGGCGAACGCGTGCGTTCCCTGTTGGCGTTCGATGGTGTGATGGGGGTGAAAACCCGCGCCGTGAACAAGATCGACCCGGAAATGATCCTGTCGCTGCTTCAGGTCAGCTTTACCCCGGCGGATGAACCGCCGGGCGGGAAGGTGACGCTGCTGTTTGCTGGTGATGGGGAAATCGAACTGGACGTCGAAGTTCTGGATGCAACCCTGCTCGACAGTGACTATGTGTGGCCGACGCGCCATCTGCCCAATCATGAGCGGCGCCGGAGATAGACATGGTCCGCAGGTTTTACGCCTCCACTGATGCCTTTAATGGCGAATTTGCCCAATTCCTCGAACAGGAACGCGGCACAGGCGCCGATGTGGCTAAAATCGTGGCGGATATCATTGCAGACGTGCGCAAGCGCGGCGGTGAAGCTGTCGCGGAATACACGGCGAAATTTGATGGCTTGCAGCTGGATCCCTCCACGCTGAAGTCGGACAATGTAGATCTGCACGCGCTGGCGGCTGAATGCCCGCAGGATCTGCGCGACGCGATTGATTTCGCGCATGATCGTATCGCTGCCTATCATTCGGCCCAGCGCCCGAACGACCACAAATTCACCGACGATGCCGGGGTTGAACTCGGCTGGCGCTGGACCGCGCTGGAAAGCGTTGGCGTTTACGTGCCGGGCGGGCGGGCCAGCTATCCGTCATCCGTATTGATGAATGTCGTTCCGGCCAAGATTGCGGGAGTGGATCGCATCGTAATGGTCGCGCCAGCCCCGAAAGGCGAATTGTCGCCCGCTGTCGCCTATGCGGCGCTGAAGGCTGGCGTTGAAGAGTTTTACCCGATGGGCGGAGCACAGGCCGTGGCGGCACTGGCCTATGGCACGTCCAATCTTGCGCCAGTCGACAAGATTGTCGGGCCGGGAAACGCTTTTGTCGCTGAGGCCAAGCGCCAGGTCTTTGGGCGAGTGGGTATTGATACGATTGCCGGGCCTTCAGAGATTCTCGTCATCGCAGACCACACGGCGAATCCGGACTGGGTGGCCGCAGACCTGCTCTCGCAGGCAGAGCATGATCCGAGCAGCCAATCCATTCTGATTGTTGTGGATGAGGCTGTGGGAGATTCTGTGGAAAAGGCTGTGGAAAACCAGTTGAATTCCCTCGCCACAGGTGAGCGAGCGCGGGAGAGCTGGACAAATAATGGCGCCATCGTCGTGGCGCCTGATCTGGACGCTGCAGCAAGCATTGCCAACCGTATCGCTGCCGAGCATCTGGAGCTCTGCATCGAGGATCCCGACGCGCTTCTTCCGCTGGTACGTCATGCGGGGGCGGTGTTCCTCGGCCACCACACGCCGGAAGCGCTGGGCGACTATGTCACCGGGTCAAACCACGTGCTGCCGACCAGCCGCGCCGCGCGGTTCTCGTCCGGCCTGGGGCTATATGACTTTTTAAAACGGATGAGCGTACAGCGGGCCGGGCCGCAAGGCTTCGCTGCGATCGCGCCAGCCGCCTTGCGCCTTGCCGAGGCCGAGCGCTTGCCGGCGCATGCGCGATCCATTTCCATCCGAACGAACCGGGACGCCGACGGGTGAGTTCGGACAGGCTCATCGGTGTCGATATCGACGATGAGACCCTGGGCGCTTCCGGCCCGGACGCTGAGCATGAGCGCCGCGTCGCCATCTTTGACCTGTTGGAAGACAATCATTTCAAGGTGATCGACAAGGATGAGGGGCCGTATCAGCTCAACCTCTCCAAGGCCGAACGCCGGCTCGTCTTCGCCATCCGCAACGAAGCGGGCGAAGATGTTCATACCTTTATCCTGTCGCTTGGCCCGTTCCGGGGCGTGATCCGCGACTATTTCATGATCTGCGATAGTTATTACGACGCGATCCGGACGCAATCACCTCACCAGATCGAAGCTATCGATATGGCACGGCGCGGCATTCACAATGAGGGGTCTGAACTCCTCGCCGAGCGCCTTGAAGGGAAGATCGACGTCGACTTTTCCACGGCCCGACGCCTGTTCACGCTGATCTGCGCCCTCCACGCCGGACAAACCCGCGCCGCGGGATAGGGCGCGCTCACAGAAACATTGCAATTGAAATGTTTTTGGCTATCGTCGCGTGAAACGATGATGGGAGGAATATGCAGTGCTGAGACCTGCTTTTTGGGCGGGCCTGATAATGGCTTGCGCTCTTTTGGTTGCGTGCGAGTCCGCGGCGACGAAAGGCTACACCGCCTCGCTTGACCGCGTACCTCAGGCCTCAACGATCCGGACGATCGCGCAAGGTGAGGTGATTGGCACATTTGGCGCGGCGGATACGATGGCCTGGTATGGAATTCCATTTGCTGCGCCGCCGGTCGGAGAATTGCGCTGGCGCGCGCCGCGTCCGGCGGAAGCTTGGGCAGGCCGATATGAAGCTACCAAACCTGACCGCGAATGCGTTCAGTACAGCAATCTGTTTGGCAGCGCCGATGCGGACTGGACACTGACTGGCTCGGAAGACTGCCTCTATTTGAACGTTTGGGCGCCATCGGATGCGGGTGACCGGCCTTTGCCGGTGATGGTCTGGATCCATGGCGGCGCGAACATTGGCGGCTCGGCGGGCATGTATGAAATGGGCCATCTGGCGACGCAGGGAGATGTGATCATCGTCGCCATAAACTATCGCCTCGCCATGCTGGGCTGGTTCGCGCATCCGTCCCTGGTCGCGACGGCGGAGACCGATCTGGACCGATCCATGAATTTCGCGCTGCTGGATCAGATCGCTGCGCTGGAATGGGTGCAGGAGAATATTTCGGCTTTTGGGGGCGACGCTGAAAATGTCACAGTGTTCGGACAATCAGCAGGCGCGTTCAACATCGCTGCGCTGATGAGTTCGCCCCTCTCCGATGGCTTGTTCCACAAGGCAATCATGCAGAGCGGCGGGTTCCAGAGCGCCGCCTATGAAGACGCGGTGAGTGGCTCCGCCAGCAATCTGGCGAATAGCGTTTCAGCCGACACCTTCATTGAGGCCATGGTGGAGGCAGGCGGGTTGCCGCCTCAGAACGAGGTGACGCCAGAAACGCTGGCCGAGCATTTGCGCGCGCTTCCCCTCAAGGACATCTTCGACACCTACCAATCCTTTCCGGCGGCGATGGACATGCCCGGCCTGATCAGTCCCGTGGATACCGCGAATGACGGGATCGTCGTACCCGAAATGGGCATTCAGGCCGCTCTGCGTGAGACAGGCGGGTTAAGGGACCTTCCATTGCTGATCGGCACCAATCGCAATGAACTTCGCGGGCTTGGTTTTGCAGACAAGGAGATGATGCGTAGTCTGTTCAACCTTGCCTTCTGGCCAAGGGACAAGGGCGTTTACGCCGCCTTTGGGGATTATCCCGATACGGTCTGGGCGTATCACGGCGTGCGCGCACCTGCCGAAGCCTGGGCCTCTGTGCGTACAGCGCCGGTTTATACGTACCGCTTTGACTGGGACGAGCAGGGAAAGAAACTGCTGACAGATATCAGCTTTCTTGTGGGGGCTTCACACTCGCTGGAGATGCCCTTCATCATCAATGGGTTTGACCAGAAAGAGACAGACCCGGCTGGCATCTTTTTCTCGAAGAAGAACAAGGCCAGCCGCGAGACGCTGTCGGCACAGATGATAGAATACTGGTCCGCTTTCGCGCACCATGGTGCGCCGGGGCGGGGCTTGTCTGGCACTTTGCCGCGCTGGACCGCGTGGGCGGAGTCTCCGGTAGAGCAGAGCCTGATGCTGCTGGATGGCGAGAAGGATGGCGGCGTGCGAATGGGGCCGGCCACCCCGACCCCGGACACTCTGTTTGAGAGCTTTCTGAGCGACTCACGCATGAAGACGGATCATCAGCGCTGTAAGACGGCGAATATGGTGATCGACATGGTCAGCCGCGTGGGTGGCACGCTTGATGATTGGCGAGAGTTTGTCGAGGAAAGTTGCGAACAATAGAATTCGAACAGCAAGTTGAGCGAGGAAAGGGCCACGGCCTGGTGCCTTGCAAAGAGAGCTTCATCCGATAATGATACCGCTATCATAAAATAGCGGAGGATTGTCATGGTGAAGCGTATTCTGGCGGGAATGGTAGGGCTTGCGTCCGGTTTGGCGCTCGGCGGCTGCAACGCGATGGGAGAGGCTTTGCCGACTGCCGCGCCGCTGGAAGCGCCGACGGAGGCCGCGCTGGAACAGCACCGGGTTGTGATCCTGACGGATATGGAAGCTGATCCGGACGATACGCAATCCCTGATCCGCCTCTTGCTCTACGCCAACGAAATCGACATCAGGGCGCTGGTCGCCACGACTTCCATCTGGAAGCAGGAAAATCTCCGCCCGGACTCTATCCGTGCCACGCTGGGAAAGTATGGCGAGGTCTATGACACGCTGAGCCAGCATGCCCCGAACTATCCAACCGAGGCAGAGCTGCAAGGTCTCGTGATGAATGGCCAGCCCGGCTACGGAATGGAGAGCGTCGGGACTGGCCAGTCGACCGAGGGGTCAGAGGCGATTATCCGCCTGCTGGAAGAGGAAGATGCGCGACCGCTTTGGATTTCCGTCTGGGGCGGGGCCAACACGCTGGCGCAGGCGCTGCATGATATTCGCGAGACGCGCTCAGAAGCAGAAGCTGCGCGGATGATTTCAAAGCTCCGTGTCTATACAATCTCTGATCAGGATGACAGTGGCATCTGGATCCGCAGGGAGTTTCCAGACCTGTTCTACATTGTCAGCCCCGGCAAGTATGATCTCTCTACCTGGACAGCCATTACCCGTTCGTTCCCCGGCTTTGAAGATCACATCTCGAACCAGTGGATTGCCGAAAACATCCAGCAGGACCACGGGCCGCTCGGCGCGCATTATCCTGATGTTGTCTGGGGCATGGAAGGCGATACGCCGGCCTATCTCTCACTGATCCCGAATGGCTTGAATGTGCCGGACCATCCGGACTGGGGCGGCTGGGGTGGCCGGTATGAGCTTTATACACCGAGCGCGGATGAGATTGGTGTTGGCCCCGGAAAACTCGGATCGGGCGGTGTGCCGCTGGAGCCTGAGCCGCGCCCGATCTGGACGAATGCGACCGACACCTACACGCCCTGGGTGCCGCAAAAGGATGGCCGTGCTATCGGCCCGTCAGATGAGACGTATGAAGGCAACAAGGTTACGCTGCTGCGCTGGAAGAGTGATTTCCAGCGCGACTTCGCGGCGCGTATGGATTGGACCATTTCCGATTATGAGGACGCCAACCACCCGCCTGTGGTGAAACTGGCCCATGAAGCGCGGCTGACGGCAAAATCAGGCAAGCACATCGGTCTGGATGCCTTCGGCACGTATGATCCCGATGGCGACAGCCTCAGCTATCATTGGTTCAACTATGCCGAGGCGGGCACGCTGGAGGCGCCCATAGACATGGGCCATGCGGTGAATGATTTCGATGTCTGGTTCAAATTGCCGGAGGTAGAGCAGACGGAAACAGCCCACTTCATTGTGAAGGTGACGGACAAGGGCACGCCCGCTCTCACCCGCTATGCGCGTGTGATTGTCACAATCGTGCCTTAAGCTGAGGAAAGTTCAGGTAAATTGGGCATATCTTGCCCTTGCGTCCGGTCTTTGTGACGCAACGACAATGTGTATGATCGGACAAAACATTCCGGAGGAAACATGCACTACACCGAACTCCTGAAAGCACGGGAAGAACTGACTGGCCCCGGCGGCGAATTCGAGATCGTCGAGGCGGAGGTTCTGGGCAACCGGCTCCGCGTCTACAAGAACGCTCCGCCCAGTGTGCGGGAAGTCTGGCTGTCGACACTGCAATTCCCTGAGCGGGACTACCTCGTTTACCAAGATGAGCGCTGGACCTACGCCGACGCGCATCGCGATGTGGCGTCTGCCGCGGCGTGGATGGCCGAGCAGGGCGTGAAACCGGGCGACCGCGTGGCGATTGCGATGCGCAATTATCCTGAATGGATGTTGCTCTACTGGGCCTGCGTGGCAACGGGTGTTGTCGTTGTCGGCATGAATGCCTGGTGGACGCCAGAGGAAATGGACTACGCGCTGAAGGATTCCGAACCCAAAGTCCTTTTTGCGGACTCAGAGCGTCTGGAACGCGCCCTGTCCATCGATGGCGTAACGGACCGGATGAAAGTGGTCGGCGTTCGCGCGCCGGACGCGCCTGCGCCTGTGATCCAGTGGTCAGACGTGCTCGCGCATGGTGGGGATCTGCCGCAAGTGACCGTGGACCCGGATTCCGACGCCTGCATCTTTTACACGTCCGGCACGACCGGGTTCCCGAAAGGCGCGCAGCTGACACATCGTGGCTGCGTCTCCAATTTGCTGAACATGGCGTTCTCGGCAGCATCGACCATGCTTGCCACGGCTCGCGCGACTGGCGAAATGCCACCGCCACCGGAAGAGGCACCCGTACCGGTGGGCCTGATCACCACGCCGCTGTTCCACGTCACGGCCAATAATTGCGCGGCCTATCTGATCACGGCGGCGGGCGGAAAGATCGTGCTGATGTATCGCTGGGATGCCGGTGAAGCGCTGAAACTGGTGGAGACCGAGAAAGTCACGGCGATGAGTGGCGTGCCGATCATGGCGCGGGAACTGATCAACCATCCAGACTTCGCCACGACGGATACATCCAGCCTGCAGACACTTGGCGGCGGCGGCGCGCAATTGCCGCCGGACCTGGTCCACAAGATTGATTCCTCGGTTGAAACGGCTCGCCCGAATACCGGCTATGGCATGACTGAAACCTGCGGCATCATCACATCGGTGTCGGCGGACTTCTTCATCGACAAGCCGGACAGTGCTGGCCCGGCCATGCCGAACTTCGAGGCAAAATGCGTCAACGAGCTGGGCGAAACCCTGCCTCAGGGCGAGGTAGGCGAGCTTTGGGTGAAGGGGTCTTCCGTCATCAAGGGCTATATCAATCGTCCCGAGGCGACTGCTGAATCCATTACGGATGGCTGGCTGCACACAGGCGACATTGCGCGTATCGACGAAGATGGCTTCATCTTTATCGTCGACCGGAAGAAAGACATGGTGCTGCGTGGTGGCGAGAATGTGTATTGCGCCGAGGTGGAAGCCGCCGTCTATCGCCATCCATCAGTCGCTGAATGCAGCGTGTTCGGTGTGCCGGATGATCGTCTGGGCGAAGAGGTCGGCGTGGCCATCGTGCTGAAGCCGGGCGAAGACGTTTCCGCCGACGCCCTGCGCGAACATTGCGCCGGCATCATGGCGAAGCACAAGGTGCCGCGTTATGTCTGGTTCCTCACCGCACTTCCACGCAATGCCAGCGGCAAATTCGTGAAGCGCGATCTGAAGGAACAATTGACCAAGGATCTCGACAGCGCGCAGGTGAGCTGACGCCTGAACGATACTGAGAGACCACGACAGGGCTCCCGATTTCGGGGGCCTTGTCTCGTTTTGGAGAAAGTATTGAGCCAGATCGCAACGCAATGGCGACCCCGGCAGGATTCGAACCTGCGACCGTCCGATTAGAAGTCGGGTGCTCTATCCAGCTGAGCTACGGGGCCGGAACGCCGCCGGCGGGCACCCTAGTGTGTCCAGGGCTGCTTGCGATTTGCGTCGAAATTAGCGCTGTAGGACTTTACAAGCCGTTTCCGCTCCTCAGAGGGCGTGACGGTGAAGGTGAGGCCTTCGCTCTTGGCGTATTCGATGGCCTGTTCCTGTGTGTCGAAGGAGAGGCGGACCTGGCCAGACGTGTCGTCGATGCTGGTCCAGCCCATGACCGGGTCGGCAGAGCGCTTCGCGTCATTCTTCACGAATTCCAGCACCCAGGCCTTGGTCTTGCCGCGTCCTGAGGTCATCGCGCTTTTGGCGGGCTTGTAAATACGCGCTTGCATTGATCGACCTCACCGCTGCGAAAGTGAATGGTCGGAGCGAGAGGATTCGAACCTCCGACCCTCTGGTCCCAAACCAGATGCGCTACCAGGCTGCGCTACGCTCCGGACTCCCGTAATAATGGGGTCGCGCTATGGCGCAAGCCCCTTTCGGCTGTGAATTCAGTCTTTTGTGCGCAAGCGTCGCACCAGACCCTCTTGTGCAACACTCGCGACGAGGTCTCCGGCCATATTATAGATCATTCCGCGGTTCAGTCCGCGGCCTTTACCGGCGAACGGGCTGTCCATGGAGTAGAGGTGCCATTCATCGAACTTGATCGGCGCATGCAGCCACATGGCGTGGTCGAGGCTGGCAGACATCAATTCCTTGTGGTTCAGCCAGGTAATGCCGTGCGGGCGATAGCTGGAGCTGAGCAGGCTCATGTCAGACGCATAGGCCAGCAGGCAGTGGTGCAGGGCAGGCGGTACATCAATGGGGCGGCTGACGCGGAACCACAGATTATGGCGGTCATCCGCGATTTCTGGATGAATCAGGTCCAGCGGGTCTACATCGCGGATTTCGATATCGCGTTCGCGGGTGAAATCCTCGCGCATTGCCTCCGGCACCTTGTCGAGAATCTGCATGCGGCGTTCGCGCAGCTCTGGCAGTCCTTCCGGGCCTTCCACGTCCGGCATCTTGTGCTGGTGTTCCCAGCTGTCCTCGTCGGTCTGGAAGCTGGCGGCCATGTTGAAGATCTGCTTGCCATGCTGGATCGCAACGACGCGCCGCGTGGTGAAGCTGCCACCGTCGCGCGAATGGTCGACCTGATAGATGATCGGCACGGTCGGATCGCCCGGCCGGATGAAATAGGCATGCAGCGAGTGACAGGTGCGGTCGTCCGGAACGGTGCGATAGGCCGCGACAAGTGACTGCGCGATCACCTGACCGCCGAATACGCGCTGGCTGGCCCGCTCATCAGGGCTCTGGCCCCGGAACAGGTCCAGTTCCAGGCGTTCAATGTCCAAAAGGGCCAGAAGGTCTCCGACGGGGTCTGCCATGCGAGGGTCTCCAGATTGTGTTGGATGGAGCTAGCAGAGGCAGGAATGGATGCAAACTGTGCAAGTGCGCGCGTCCATTCGAATTTTGACCTTTCTGGTCACTACATGTTCACCACATTCGGGTATTGCCAGTTATTATGGTTAATGCTGCCTCACTCCGCACCGCCGTGCCGTTCCACGATTCCTTTTCCCAGATGAAGCGGGATCTGGATTTCCTGCGCATGGCGTATCGCATGCACAAGTTGATTGGCGATGTGACGCCAGAGACTGAGCAGCTGGTTGCGGATGATTTCGAGACTAGTGCGGACAAGTTTGCGGCCAATGTCGCCTTCCGGTTTGAAGGCGGGCTGACGACCTATGCTGAGTTCGACGCGCAAGCGAACCGCATCGCGCACTGGGCGCTGGCGCACAATCTGAAAGCGGGTGACCGTGTTGCGCTCTGCATGGAGAATTGCCCGGATTATGTGGCGATCTGGGTTGGCCTCGCAAAAGTTGGCGTGGTCACAGCCCTGATCAACACACATCTGGATGGCGACGCGTTGCGCCATTGCCTGACCATTTCCGAGGCAAGCCACATCATTGCCGGGGCGACTCGCGACAAGGCGGTCACGGAAGCTTCCGCCACGATGGACGGCCCGCCACAAGTCTGGACTTGGGGCGGGGAACATGGCGAAGACATCGCGGCCATGCTGCCAAGCCTGTCGGCCGAGCGGCCATCACGTGACCTGCGCGCGCATCTGCGCGGCAAGGATGACTGCCTCTTCATATATACATCAGGCACAACGGGCCTGCCCAAGGCGACGAAAATCACCAATTCCCGCCTGCAGATCATGATGCGGACCTTTATTGCGCCTTGCTACACAGGGCCACGTGATCGCGTTTACATCACGCTGCCGCTCTATCATGCGACGGGCGGCGCGTGCGGTATTGGTCAGGCGCTGATGACGGGTGCAAGTGTCATCCTGCGTCGGAAGTTCTCTGCGACCGCTTTCTGGGACGATGTCGTGGATGAGGGCGCAACCTCGATTGTCTATATTGGCGAGCTTTGCCGATACCTTCTGAACCAGCCGGTTCATCCGAAGGAGCGTCAGCATCGCCTGCGCACGGGGTTTGGCAACGGCCTTCGCGCTGAAATCTGGACGGAGTTCCGTGAGCGGTTCAACATTACCAATCTGGTCGAGTTTTATGGCGCGACAGATGGCAATGTGAATCTCATGAGCATTGACGGCACGGTCGGTGCTGTCGGCCGCATTCCCAAATGGTTGAAGGCGCGCTTCGATCATGTCGAGTTCGTGAAATACGACCTTGAGAAAGAAGATGTCGTTCGCGGTGAAGACGGATATGTGATCCGTGCGGCAGCGAACGAAGTGGGCGAGATGCTTGGCCGCATGTCCGACGAGGAATTCGAATTCGCCGGCTATCATGACCCCAAGGCGACCGAAAAGAAAATCCTGCGCAACGTGTTCGAGCAGGGCGACCGCTGGTTCAGAACGGGAGACCTCATGCGCAAGGACGAAGACGGCTACGTCTATTTCGTGGACCGCACAGGCGACACGTTCCGCTGGAAAGGCGAGAACGTCTCTACCAGTGAAGTCAGCAATGCCCTGTCACGCGTGGAGGGGATCGCCACGGCCAATGTCTATGGCGTCGAAATTCCCGGTACAGATGGCAAGGCAGGAATGGCCGCCATCACGCTGAATGGGGATGTAGACTTCGAAAGCCTGCACTACAATCTGTCAAACAGTCTGCCGGCCTATGCCATCCCGATATTCCTGCGCATCCAGCGCGAGGCAGACACCACCGGCACCCTGAAATTCCGCAAGGTCGAACTGATGAAGGAGGGCTTTAGCCCGGATCTCGTCGATGATCCGATCTGGATGTACCATCCCGAGCGTCGCCAATATGTGCCGTTCACTCAGGATCGCTACGACTCCTTGAAATCTGGCGCGTTCCGCTTCTAGACATCAGGTGACCCGGCCCATGCGCTGTTCCAGGCGTGTGGAGAACCAGGATATGATCCGTCGCCAGAGTTCGTCTTTCAGGACGGCGCCCTCAACATCATGATCGATCGAAGGGTTGTCGTTGATCTCGATGATCACGACGCCCTTGTCGGTCTCCTTCAGATCCACGCCATACAGGCCGTCGCCGATCAGGCGCGCCCCGCGCACCGCGGCGTCCACCACCTCGGGCGGGGCATCCTCGACCGGGAAGGTCGCGAACCCGCCTTCGGTCGTCTTGCCATCGGGCCCGTGCTTCACGATCTGCCAGTGCCCACGCGCCATACGGTACTGGCACGCATAAAGCGGCTCGCCGTTCAGCACGCCGATGCGCCAGTCGAACTTGGTTGGCACGAACTCCTGCGCGATGATCAGTGCCGTTTCCTTGAACATCTGCTTCGCCCCGGCGCGCAGTTCCTCAAGCGAACGGGCCTTGACCATATTCGTGCCGAACGACCCATCCGGCGTTTTCAGGACAACCGGGTTGCCCAGCTTTTCGAACACGGCGGCCAGGTCTGATTTCTCGTCAAGGATTTCCGTCCTCGGAATGGGCAGGCCCGCCTTCTCCAGAATTTCCTTGAGGAACACCTTGTTCGTGCACCGGATCATGGATTGGGTGTCGTCAATGACGGGCATGCCTTCCTGTTCGGCGCGGCGTGCGAATTTGTAGGTGTAGTTGTCGATCTGCGTCGTCGCCCGGATAAACAGGGCGTCGAACTCGGCGAGGCTGGTCAGGTCGGATGGCTCGATTGTTTCGACCTCCACACCCATCTTCGCGGCAACATCAGCCAGGCGTTTGATGGAAGAAGGCTTCGAGGGGGCAGTCTTCTCATGCGGGTCCACCAGCACGGCCAACGCCCATTTGGCCGGGGCCTTTGTTTTCGGTTCGCTGATCCGGCCGCTCGTATAGGTGCCCATTGCCTCAAGGAAAAAGTCCCGGCGCGCACCTTTCAGCTTGTGGGGCGGCACCATCCGGACACGGCCAATTCCGTGGGGAGATTTCGGATCGAACTCAACCTCCAGCGCTGGCACGCGGAACCAGTCCGAAACTTCCCGGGCAAGGCGTTCGTAGCCGGGCGTGTCCGGCTTCGAGAAGGCGACGAACAGGCTTTCCTGTTCTGGCGCGCCTTTCGAGATGGCTTCGCGCAGGCGTTCGCCAAGATCGGGCAGGGCGTGTTTGTAGAGGCCCTTGGCTGACAGCTCTACCATCGTCTGTACGCTGGGGCTGACCCGATGGCCGCGCGCTTCAGCGAGCAGGGAGGCGTAATAGCCCTCTGACTGATAGCCGTAGGATCGGCAGAGGTTCAGGATATAGGGCCGCCGTCCGCTGAACAGGGCGGGCTTGGTGATATAGTCTGCAACCTTGAGCACCTTGTGAGGCGTTTCAGCCTGCGAGATGTCGTTGGCGGATTCGACGAGTACGACCCAATCGGTCATTGATCCTCTCTCGAGAGGCCGACCAGCGGCTTCTCCATTCTAAGTGCGGCCTCCCCGTCCGGGTAATAGCCTGCGGCGCGCGCCATTACGCGATAATCATGGCGTTCGTAAAGACGCTTTGCGCGCGAATTTGTTTCGCGCACTTCCAGCCTTATCGCAACACAGCCCCGCTGCCTTGAAATCGCTTCGCTTTCGGACAGAAGTTTGTCGGACAGGCCCGTTCCACGCGCAGTTTCTGCGACGGATATCGAGTAGATTCGCGCAATGCGGCTGGTCTTGCGGAACAGGAGGACAAGCGCGCCATCGAGCCCGGCTTCTCCGTCGGATACGAGGATGGCTGAATTCCCGCGCAACAGCCTCTGCCAGGTGCGCCGGGAGAAGCGGTCTTCCTCTGGAAACGCCAGCTCCAGCTCGGTCAGCGCGGCGACGTCTTCCGGTGTGGCAGCGCGAACAGTCTGTGTCATGGCGGTCTAGCGAACCAGGACCATGTCGTCCCGGTGGACAATGGCTGGGCGTCCGCGATAGCCGAGGATTGCTTCGACTTCATCGCTCTGGCGGCCAATGACGCGGGCGATCTCGGCCGAGCCATAGGCGGTGACACCCTTGCCAACCATCTTGCCCGATGGCGCTTTCAAGGCCACCGCTGCGCCACGTTCGAAATTGCCGGTCACGCCGGTTATGCCCACGGCCAGAAGGCTCGCCCCGCCGCGCAGGGCCTTGGCCGCGCCTTCGTCCAGCGTGATCGCGCCTTCAGGGGTGAGGTGCCCGGCCAGCCAGGCCGCACGTGCGCTTGCCGGTGTGGTCGCCGCCGAAATCAGCGTGGCGCGGGCGCCGTCTTCAATCGAGAGCAGGGGATGGTCCCGATTGCCGAGTGTGATGAGAGTTGAGCAGCCCGCCGCATGAGCGATGCGCGCGGCGGCGAGCTTGGTCGCCATGCCGCCGGAGCCCACCCCGGCATCGGCATTCGCGCCCGTCGCCATGGCATCATGCTCCGCCGTCAGCTCGGCAAGATGAGGAATATGCGCCGCGTCCGGGTGGCTGCGCGGGTCAGCGGTGTAGAGCCCGTCTATGTCGGACAGCAGCACCAGAACATCCGCGCCCATCATCTGTGCCACGCGCGCGGCGAGTCGATCATTGTCGCCATATCGGATCTCATCCGTCGCGACCGTGTCATTCTCGTTGATCACCGGAACCGTCCCGGATTCCAGCAGCGTCTCCAGCGTCGCGCGCGCGTTCAGCCAGCGGCGGCGGATCTCGGTGTCGCTGAGCGTCAGCAGGGCCTGGCCGATGGTCACGTCGTGCGGCTCGAACGCGGTGGCGATGGCGGACATGAGGCGAAGCTGGCCGATGGCGGCCGCGGCCTGTTTCTGGTCGAGACGATTGGCGACAGATCCGGCGACACTCTGGCGACCCAGGGCGACAGCGCCTGACGAAACGAGCACGATCTGCAACCCGCGGCGACGCAGGGCGACAATGTCCGACGCCAGCTTTTCAAGCCATTCATGGCGCGGTTTTCCGTTTTCCGCTACGAGCGCCGAGCCGGTTTTCACCACGATGCGTTTGGCTGAAGAGAAGGGCGTGTCAGTCATGAAGCGGAGCGATACACTGCTGCGACAAATGCCGAAAGCGAAAATGAAGTCGTTGACAATCAACGGCTTTCGCCGTCACGACAGATGAAAAGAAGAGGTTTTCGCCATGCCCCAATTCGACATGATCCTTCTGACACCGGCTCAGGTACAAGGCGCCGAAGTGCTGGAGCACACGGCCGGATCGCCTGCGCGTGAAGGCGGTGGCGACGAAACCTATCGCTGCGGCTCTTGCAAGACGAAGCTGCTGGTCAACGTGGCCCATCATGATGCGCACGGCGTTGTCGTGAAGTGTGGCAAGTGCGGGCGCTTCAACACCGAACCGCACCACCATCACCACTAGAGCGGCGACCAGTCGGCATCCTCATCCTCGCCTTCCTCGGCGGCGATGATGCCCAGATGACGCGAGACTTCGGACAGCGCCTTCTTCACGCCTGCACCCGTGACACCTGAAATGCGCAGCGGCTCACCGCCATACACGGTTTTCAGCTGCGCAACCTGTTCGTCGACTTGTTCCGGCAGCAGCGCGTCAATCTTGTTCAACGCGACGACTTCAGGCCGTTCGGCCAGTTCGGGGCTGTAGGCCTCCAACTCGTTGCGAATTGTCGTGTAGGCGCCTGCCACATCGTCTTGCGTGCAGTCGATCAGGTGCAGCAGCACCTTGCAGCGCTCGACATGTCCGAGGAAGCGGTGGCCCAGGCCGGCACCATCTGCGGCCCCCTCGATGAGGCCGGGAATGTCCGCCATGACGAATCGGCTGCCGGGGCCGAGGTCCACAACGCCGAGGCCGGGATTCAAGGTGGTGAAGGGATAGTCTGCGATTTTCGGCGTGGCTGCAGTGACAACGCTGAGGAAGGTGGATTTGCCGGCATTGGGCAGGCCCAGCAGGCCCGCATCGGCGATCAGTTTCAGACGCAGCCAGATCCAGCGTTCTTCGCCCGGCTCGCCCGGATTGGCGCGGCGAGGGGCTTGGTTCGTGGAGGTCTTGAAGCGCGTATTGCCCCAGCCGCCATTGCCGCCGACGGCCAGCAGGACGCGTTGGCCGACTTCAGTCAGGTCTGCGACCAGCGTTTCCTGGTCTTCTTCAAAGATTTGCGTGCCGACCGGCAGTTTCAGCACGACATCATCGCCGCCAGCACCGGTGCGGTCCTTGCCCATGCCGTGGCCGCCGCGCTTCGCCTTGAAATGCTGTTTGTAGCGATAGTCGATCAGCGTGTTCAGGCCTTCAACGGCCTCCGCCCAGACGTCGCCACCCCGGCCCCCATCGCCACCATTCGGACCGCCATACTCAATATACTTCTCGCGCCGAAACGAGACACAGCCAGACCCGCCGGTGCCCGACTGAATGAAGACTTTGGCCTGATCGAGGAATTTCATGACGTACTATCCAGCTTTCAATCAATGTAGGACATGTTGATGTGATCTGAAGCTTCGCCCCGACCGAGACTGAACACTCTACCACGTCCGGAGGGGAGAAATCCGATCTTTTTCAGAACGCGCCCTGACGCGGGATTGTCAGCAAAGTGGCCTGAGGTGAACGCGCGTTCGCCGCGCCCCTTCAGCCAATTCTTCACGGCATTTGCGGCTTCGGTCATCAGGCCGCTGCCCCATTCGGTGGGGGCGAGCCAGTAGCCGATATCAAATGCCAATCCCGCACCCGGGCGGTCCGCGCCGATCACGCCCACCAGTTCAAGATCCTTCTGAAGGGCAAAGATGTGGTTTGTGTCGTTCGCCGCCCCGGCCTCATGTGTCGCAATCCATTCCTGAGTGCGCTCCAGGCTTTGATCCGGTGTGATGCTCGCGACCATGCGATAGATGCGCGGGTCGGCGATGCACTCAGTAATGCGCGGCGCATCCATTGGGGTGATGCGCCGTAAAACCAGTCTGTCTGTCTCAATCAATTCACACATGGTGCGTGCCCTTCCGGGGCAATTGCAGGGGAGACAAAACAAAGGGGAGGCAGTGGCCTGCCTCCCCTTGGAAACTGATCGTCTGAAGCGATCCGGCCACGTTCCCGCGGCCGCGCTGTCAGCCGCTATTCTGCTGCGTCTGCGACCGGCACAATGTTTACGTAGAGACGGCCGCCCGCCTTGCGCGTAAACTCAACCTTGCCTTCGGAAAGGGCAAAGAGGGTGTGGTCACGGCCCATGCCGACGCCGCGGCCTGGCCATTTCTGGGTGCCGCGCTGACGCACAATGATGTTGCCCGGAATGACGTGCTCGCCGCCAAATTTCTTGACGCCAAGATACTTCGGGTTTGAGTCGCGGCCGTTACGGGACGAACCACCTGATTTCTTATGAGCCATGGTTTGCTCCTGATCCTCTATAAAGGGCTTATAGCGCCCTTATGCGTCCTTGGCGAATTCTTCGGCCTGCTTGATCCACTCGTCGCGAGTGATACGGCCTGGGAAGCTCATCTCTTCTTCGAGATCAGCGATCTGGTCTTCTTTCAAGGCAGCGACCTGCCAGAAGAAGTAGATGCCGGCTTCATGCAGCTTTTTCTCCAGAACCGGGCCAACGCCGGAAATCTTTTTCAGATTGTCGGGCTTGCCTTCCAGATTGGCGATACGGCCGCGGGAATCGACTTCCGGCTTTGCGGCGGGTGCAGCAGCTTCTGCAGCAGGCGCTTCAGCTTTTGGAGCCGCTTTCTTCGCTGCAGCTTTCTTGGCTGGCTTCTTGCCGTCGGCGCTGATGCCGGTGATCTTGACGACCGTCAGGTGCTGGCGGTGGCCTTGTGTACGGCGATAGGTCTGGCGCTGACGCTTCTTGCGGATGATGATCTTGTCACCGCGCGTCTGCTCCTCGACTTCACCGAACACGCTTGCGCCGTCTACCAGCGGGGCGCCAACAGTTACGTCGTCGCCATTGCCCAGCATGAGCACGGTGTCAAAGGTTACGTCCTTGCCGGCTTCGGCGTCCAGTTTTTCGACGGTGATCGTATCGCCTTCCGCGACTTTATATTGCTTGCCGCCTGTTTTGATGACCGCGAACATGGGTCTCGTCCTTCCGGAATACTAATCGAAATGAATTGCGCGCGAAGCCGTTGCCGGATCCGCGCTCGAAGCGGGGGGTAAACACCAATCAGGCCGCGCTGTCAAATGTCATCTTCAGGCGATTTCAGGTGCTTGCATGACAGGCGCATATTATATAGTGCAGGCAGCCGTCCACGGGCTCTGCGGAGAGGTGCTAGAGTGGTTGAATAGGCTAGTCTCGAAAACTAGTGAACTCGCAAGGGTTCCGAGGGTTCGAATCCCTCTCTCTCCGCCAGCCACACCCCCAAACAAAGAAAAGTACCGTCACGTCCGCGCAAAGCCCCACACACCGCGGGCTTTGGCACCAGGGCTGCGTCTCCGTTTCCGGAAGAGGGTAGATTTTGCGCCCGAAATCCGCCGCCGGCTCCAATCGCCAAATGCAACAGTACCCTCTCCATCAAGTAAATGAAGCCTAGAAAGGCGCGAGATTCATCGCTTCACCCCCAAGGGTGAAAGACGCTTTCAGAAAGAGCATGTAGGAAGGAAAGGCGAGGCCATGCATTAAATAAGTGGGACCGATTGAACAGCTTTCCCTCCTTTTCCCGAGCGGAGCATGGGGGATTTCAGTCAACCAAGGCGTATTTTTCTGCTTGATGGTGGCGTCCGTTGGTGGTCCTGATTGGACGTTTTGGGGATTGTAATGAGCATTATTTCTGCGCACCGCCTGTTCGGCATGTCGACGGTAGTGACATTCATGGCTGCTCTGTTTGCGCTACCGTCGGATGCGCAGCTTCAGTGCGGCGCCGAATATGACCGTATCGCCGCCAAAATGGCCTCAAGCAGCGGCGAGGTCACCGATAGCGAGATCAGCTTTGCGCTGGATTGTGAGCGCGCCGCCGCTGGAAAGGGCAAAGACCCGGGTACAATCGCAAAGCCTCAGAATGTCTACCAAGATGAAATCCGCGTTCGCGATCTCGAGAAAATGCAGTCCGGTGAGCGCACAAACGCGATCGCTCAGCGTGGCACCAAGGATGGTATAGACGCCTACTGGCTCGGCACGAACATCACACCGGAAGTCGAGTTCGCCTACGATACCGTGGCGCCCGGCACACGCTGGGTTCCGGAGCTCGGATGGCAACGCGGCACCCGCGTCGTGAAACCGTTCGACAAATACCTTCTCAACACGGACGTCTTTGGGGACGGTACACCGACAATCACCCAGGCGGTGAAAGATAACCGTCTCGCAGAACTTTTGCCGATATACGCCGAATATGCCCGTCGACCTGATACACGCGGCGAGATGGCCGTCACGCTCGCCTATTTTATTCGCAGGGGGCAGGGCGGGGTCTCAAGCGATCTTGCGACTGCAGAACAATGGTTGAGGATCGGCGCGCAGAAAACGCCCGAAGCTTATCTCTGGCTGGGCGAGCTCTATGAAAATGGAACGGACAAGAATGGCTATGGCGATGCAGTGCGCGCCGCCGAGATATATGCTGAAGGCCTGTCACGGGGATGCCGTGAGTGCATCAGGTTCTTTCGGCGCAACAATAACGATCCGACTCGCTATCCCGATGTTACGGTGAGCGATGAGGACTATTTCCGCTACCTCGTTTTTGCTGCTGATCTGGGCCAGTACAACGCAATGAGGTGGCTCGCAGAGTTCCTGGACGACCAATACCAAAATCGCGGCGGAAGCAGTAATACGTTTGTGTCGAGGCTCGGCCTAACTGTGAAGACACGCAAGAATGTGCCCAATCCTGACACAATCAACTCGAGCTCTGCTGATACGATGCTGCTGTCGGGCGAACTTGGCTCACAGCTAAGGTCGCGCTATCGCACAGGCTTCGTGCCCCAGCCGTGTGTAGAGGTCGTCGAAGCAGTTGAACGCAATGACCTGATGGACGCGCTCGACAAAATGACCGACCCGAATGGATGCTGGGGCCGGTATCAACCATCCGCAATGGACGTGTTGTTGCTCATGGACGTCCCCGAGGACAAGGTGGGCGACCGGGGTATGGCCTTCTTTACCGGGCGATCACTTATAGAAGGTGATTTGAACTACGCCTCAACAGCCGCCGCGCGCTATATGGGCGTCGGTTCGCTAGAGCTAGAGGGCGGAAAACTGGTAGCCCAAAGGAATGGATCGTATGGGCCTTACGTCAGGGCCATGCTCGAACCAGCGCGCCGGGCTGGTTACATCAGCGATGTTGAGGCGCAGCGCATGATCGGTATTGCCTACGCAGAAGGTGCAGAGGGCTGCCTTGAAGACGCGGGCGTGAGATCGCTGGACGATTATTATAAGTCGACGCTAAGCCATTGCCGCAGTCAGCTGAGGATGGCGCAGTCTTATGGCATGTCGTCATCAGGTGAATACACGCAAAGGGTATATGGCCTGCAACGCGACAGTGAGCGGCGCGCTGCGGCGGCCGAGGCCGAGCGCCTTCGCAGCCAGCGGGCCCATGCGCGATCGCGCAATTACGAGCCAGCGACCAGCGTGGGCCGCGGTGGAACAGCTCCGGAAATACCAGGGACGATCTCTTCGGCCGAAGCTTCGCGCCGGGCCAAGGCAAACATGTGCTCCGGCTCCCTCGGTTCGACCGACTTTTGTCAGTGATATGACCTGAGTCACAACCGATGGCATTGCCAGAACGGCATTGTCAAAGGAACCGCGTTTGAGGGTGCCAATTCTGGCGTCTAGCTTCGGGGAATAACGAAATCACCCTTCCGCTACTTCAAGACCTTACCCGAGATCATCCAGCTTGAGGTGATGATGTACCTCCGTTTTCCGTTGTCATTACGTAATGTCGAAGACCGGCTTTACGAGCGATGGATCATGAGAGCGATATCTCGGTTCCCGCGAATGCGAAATCTCCAAAAGCTCGCTTCCGTACATTCGTTTGAACGTACCACGCCGTCGGACTAAGTTTGCCTCTCCGGACAGTCACGCGCTGACAAACCGCACGGGGCAGGTCTCGAGGCCGTAATTCAATAGACCGCCACGTTGTCGGATGCGCTCGCCCGCTGGCTCTATTCTCTCATATCGATCCATGATGGATGTAATCATCTGGACTGCCTCATTGCGCGCAATTCCGGCCCCCATACAATGATGGATGCCGTTGCCAAAAGTGACATGCTTGCGAAAGTTCGGACGATCCAAGATGAAGTCATCCGGCCGTTCCCAAACTTCTGGATCGCGGTTTGCGGAGGCATGGAATATAGCGACCCAGTCTCCTGCCTTGATATGTGCTTCGCCGATCATCGTGTCCTCAACGCAGACTCTGTGCAGCCGCTGAACCGGTCCATCTCGGCGCAAACTCTCCTCAACAAGGTTGCGAATGAGGGCGCGGTCTGCGCGCACCTTGTCATAAAGTCCGTCCTCTGAAACGAGGACATCAATTAGATTCCCAAGAAGATATCCGGTCGTTTCAGCACCAGCCACCACAAGTGTTAGGCAGAAACGCACCACTTCCTCGCGGGTTAGTTTGTTGCCGTCTGATTCTGCCGTGATGAATGCCGACATCAGATCATCTGGCACCTCTGCTCCGCGTTCGATCTTGGTGTATCGTTTGTCGACGGCTTCCTGAAAGTAGCTCCACAATTCGATATTGCAGGCTTGTCGTTCTTCGACTGTGAAATCCGACGTGACCATGAAGGCATTTGCCCACCGCCGCAGCAGGACATAATCGGCTTCCGGCAGGCCTATTAGTCGGGTCATGACCAGTGCAGGCAGATTGGGGGCGAGGTCCCTCATGAAGTCGACTTCTGCATCTCCAATCAAGTCGAGTTGCTTGTTGACAGTGCGTTCCATCCAGGGCGCCACGTCTTCCATGACGCGTTTGGGGTGAAAAGCCTTCTGGGCGATGGCCCGCAACTCAGTGTGACGCGGTCGATCATGATTCACGAGCATGAGTGTGGGCGCTTCTGATTCTTCCTGCATGATGTCGCGAGACGAGAAAGTCTCGGGACGACGACACACGTCGACGACATCAGCGTGTTTCAAGACAACCCAGGCGGGGTGTGGCTTATCAACGCCAGGAACCGTTCCCGGGGGGTAGTCTTCAAGACCGAACTGGATCGGCTGGTCCCGCAGGGCCTGATAATAGGGGTAAGGATTGGCAATGACGTCTGGCGCATAAAGATCGCGAGACTGGAATTTATCATCGATGATAGGCAAAGGCGGGACGGGCATGGTTTCCTCCATCATGTGGTCTTCACCGCACAGATGCGGCGCGCCAAGTTTTAAATTCGTCCCGACAAACATTGCACAAAAGAAATAGTGTCGTAAAGACGCAATAAATTGCGGTCGATGTCCTAAACCTTGATGTTCAGATGCTTTGACAAATTTCGCGGTCTCACCAATATGATGATCTCCCAAAGTGAAATTGTTGAGCAGGGACATTATGCGAAGCAAGACTAATAAGACTGCTGCGATCAGCTTCCTCGACTTGTTCTATCCAACTCATTATCTCGTCGGCATTCAGATTGAAGATGCAATGCGTTCCGGTGTTCTGACACGGCAGCAGGCCTGTATCTTGTGGCTGATCCGGACCGAAGGTCAGGACGGTCGACACATGAGACGCAAAGATGTCGAGCGCGCGCTGGCGGCTTGGTACGAGGTCACAAGTTCTGCCGTATCAAAATCCATTCGGGCTCTGACGAAACCTCCTCTCGACCTGATCGTTATGAAAGAAGACCCTGACAATGGGCGAGAGAAGCTTGTCTCCCTGACGCCGAGGGGGCAGACCTTTGTTGAGAACATGGTTCGCAATGGCGCCGCGTTCATCGACACGCTTGTGGAGCGTCTGACGCAGGAGGAGATCAAGCAGGGGATTCATTTCCTTTCCCGCGTGGAGGAGATTCATCACGAATTGAGAGCCAAGGCGGGGCCCACAAATTAGATATTTGGGGCCGCCCGGATCTCGGAACGTTTGGCCGTAAAGTTCTGACTTCAGCGTATAGGTGTTTCCAGCTGGTGCGCCACATGTGCAGCCTGCGCCGTATCCTGGAAATCCCTGAAACGCACAACTTGGCCATCCCTGACTGTCAGGATATGGGCGTAGTCTGCAGAATACCGACGACCGGTTTCCTTCAGATCCATGGTCAATCGTCCGGTTACGGCGACCTTGTCGCGTTCACTGATGAATTCCGTCTGCGAGAATTCCAGGATATCCACATCATTGGCGACGTGCCCGAAAAAGGTCTTGCATTTTTCCTTGCCCTTGAAGATTCCCGCAAACGGAATGCTCGAAGGCCCATAGAATTCGACGACACAATCATCCGCCATGACATCGAACAGGGCGTCGAAATCTCCGGAATGAACTGCGTCGTACCATGCCGTAGCGGCCTGGAGGGGAGTTCTTGTCATTGTCCTTGGTCCTTCTTTACTCAAAACGTCACTGCGGCTTCAAATCCGACGGTCCGGGGTGCGCCCAGTGAACCGACAAATTCCGCACCATAGACGGTGCCGGTCAGGATCTGATTGGTGAAATAGGTTTCGTCGGAAAGGTTTTCGCCGAATACCGCGAAGCGCCATTGCGAATCATGGGGTTGATACGAGGCTCTCGCCCTCCATACGCCATAGGCATCCTGCGACGCAGCCTCGATGTTGAAGACCGTGAAGTAGATCTCGTCCTGCCAGCTATAATCCGCACGCACTGTCATGTCGCCTCCGAGTGCAGTGAAGTCTGCCTGGGCGCCAAGGTTCAGTTTCCACTCGGGGGCACGTGGCAGGCGTTTTCCGTCGAGATCGGTCAGCAGGGTGCCTGGCGGTTGGCTCAGAGGCGCTGGACGCAAGGGTTCGGTCAGGGAGCCTTCGGTGAATGCCGCATCCACATAGGTAACTGACCCATCCATTTTGATCATGTCTGTCAGAAGTGCCGCAAACTCGAATTCGGCGCCTTTGACGTCTGCCTTGCCGACGTTGCGAATGATGGGCTGGTTGCCGATGGAGTCTTGGGCCTGAAGGTTTGTATAATCATAGAAGAAGCCAGCTGCATTGAACTGCAGGCGATTGCTGGCAAGGGAGGACTTCAGGCCGGCTTCATAGGCCCAGATATCTTCCGGTTCGAACGGCGTGCGCTGGTTCGAACCGATATTGTAGCCGCCGCTCTTGAAACCGCGCTGTGCGCTGACATAGAGCAGCGTATCTGAATCAGGCTCCCACTCCAGCGCAATCTTCGGCGTTGTTGCATCAAATGTTGCAGGGCCTTCCACCGGTGCAACCACGAAGCCGAACGGGTCAGGCTGAACGCCGTCGCGGGAGTCACTTACCGCATTTGGAAAGAAAGCGACTTCAGGAGCAAAGCGGATCGGCGGCCCGCCTGGCGTCGCGGGCAGGATGGTCAGATCGAACGCCTGGCGCCCGTCTCGTTCCTCCTCTGAGAACCGAATACCGGCTTTCAAGGTCAGTGTGTCAGTCAGCGCCCAGTCTGCGTCTACGAATGCGTAGACAGCTTCGGTTTCCTGTCTGCCATTCAGATGCAACTCACAGCAGAGGGTGGATTCGGGAATGTCTATCGGAAAGGGCGGAAGAATACCGGCCGTTTGCAAATCGGTCAGTCCCTGTATGAGTATTGGCTCCCAGAAATCTCCGAAGATATTGTTCTCGATGTCGTTTTCTTCAGTGAAGTACCCGCCGCCAATGATCCAAGAGATCGGGCCGGATGTCGGGGACGCCAACTGGACGTCCGCGTTCCATTGCTGATGGTCTTCGGCACGATTGATGTATGTGTTGAAGCGCTCCCCAAGATCGAACGAATTTAGGAAATCCGGCTGGGTATCCTTGTAGCCAATGATCGCCTGTAGGTCATAGGCTCCAATCTGCCAGTCAAGCTGTCCGCTAACCCCCCAGACTTTGGTGTCATTATAATAGTCGACCCCGGAGTAAATGTTCCGCGATGCCGGTGCTGAGACGCGGCCGCTGGTCTTGATGGCAAAATAGGGCAGGGTCTGGCTGCCTTCCCGAGAGCTCAGCCAGTCGTCAACCTCCTCCTGATAGCCGAGGCTCGCAAAATGAAACACATTGGCTCGGTCGTCAGCCGTATAGTAGTCGCTCCTGAGCGTCAGCAGGACGGATTCTGACAGATCTGCCTCGAAGGTCAGCCGGACCGACAGGTCATCCTTGTCTTCAGCGTCGAAATTACCCAGGGGTGATGTTACTTCAGTGTACCCATTGCGGGTTTCTTTCTGAACGGCGAGACGGGCGCGCAGTCCGTCACCAATGGGGCCGCTGACGGCCCCGAAGGCCTGAATGCGATCATAATCTCCGAGGATCAGCCTGGCTTCACCTTCAAATGTGTCACTGGGCGTTTTGGTGACGATCTTGACTGCGCCACCTGTGGCGTTGCGGCCATAGAGCGTGCCCTGAGGCCCTCTGAGCACTTCGACCCTCTCGACATCGAAGAATGCCGGGCCGATCGCTGCGGCACGGGACAAATAAACGCCATCTGCATAAGTGGCTGTGGAGCTGTCGGCGCCAGCAATGATAACAGGTGTCCCAATACCTCGCACAAAGATCGACGTGTCGCCCTGATACGTCGATATCTGCAACCCGGGAGATAGATCCGCGAGATCCTCCACAGACTGAACAGAGCGTAGTTCAAGGGCGTTCTGATCGAATGCGGACAGGGCGGCGCCTGTCTCTTGGGCGGCCCCCTCGCGCCGGGTTGCTGTTACAAGTACCGTTTGAAGAGATCGAACCGCATCCTCGGTCTCTGCCTGAGTTTCATCAAGATTTGTCTGGGCCATTGCCGGCGTCGCCAGCATCAGGGTCGCCAGCGAAGCTGACGCCCAAAGTGTGCGTGAACTCATTTTTTCCTCCCCGCCCGGTCATGTCGCCGAGTCGTTTCTATCCGGCTATATGACGGGCAGAAAAAATGCTTGTCAAGAAAGTGTATCTTAAAGACATTGCGTCCAAAAGACGGAATAAGCTAGGAGGATAGAGTTTGATCGAAGTTGAGGTGGAAGACGGTATCGCTCGTTTCATGTTCAATGTGCCGGAGCGCGGCAACGCACTCGGTGCGAAGGCTGGGTTTCGTTCCGGGCAAACATCCGGGCGCATGCGAAGTCTAGAGAACTTCGTGCAAGACTATTAGTCTGTGTGCAGCAATTTAAAATATCAGCAAAAGATCACGAGCAGAGCCAGTTCAAATCGATGCGTAACGCCGCTCTGCTCGAGTGGCGCGAGCTTCTCGCTGCGCGAGGTCTGATTGTCCGCGAAAAGGGAGACCGTTTCGAATTCGTCTGACACCAGCCCTTTTCTACCATCACGCTTTGATTGTTTTAATCATTTCGAGTGAATGATCCCGTGGGAGAAAGTGTGGATGAGAACATGGACTTATTTCTCAGACTTCTGATGGCAGTCGGCGGATTCGGCTTCTTTTGCGGTGGCATTTACATGTCCCGGGACGCGGTCCTGATACAGTTGCGCCGGGGCGTAACGCCAGGCCTCATTGAAGCGACCCGCTTCATTCGGCGGCATGGCTCGGACTCAGATCGTGAAGCCTATGTCAGCGTCGTTTTCGAAGCAGCTGGTCGAACACCCGTCAGGTTCGAACAGTCCGCGCCCAGCGGTCTATTCACGATGCACACGGCCGCAAGCGTGCAATCCCTTGAAGGGTGCGAGGTGCTAGTGCATTACGATAGAAGAAATCCGAGCAGAGCCACGATTACACCTTTGCGGGATTTTTTTTCGGGCATTGCTTTTTCTGTTGTTGGGCTTTTCGTTTTTCTAGCAACCTTGCTCACCTGGACATTGCCCAGCGCTCTCCAATAGAGAAGCCAAATTGGCTGGGCGGCCCCTCCAGCCTGTAAAGTCCGTTATCAACTGATGCGATTTTCTTTCCTGCCAGATGAGCGGCTGCATCTCAGAGTACGGGTAGTTAGTCTTCTATGCTTGCATCGCGCAAAACCTACTGATTAAACCAAACTATATGAGCCAATCTTTCCTGATCCAAGAGCGCTTGAGTGTCTCAATCCTTCGAAAGCGTTCAGCGTGTCAGCGCGTTGGCTCGATGGATATCAGAGTCCGATTATGGCGATTCTCACCGTTACTTCCGGGCGGTTGGGGAACATATCTTGGAAGCACCAAAGTCTAGGTTGATCAGATTATGATTATAAACCGAGTAGTATTGTTGATTTCTGTTTTCGCGCTCGCGGGCTGTTGGCAATCGGAAGACAGAGTTTACACGGCTGAGGATTACTTTATCCCGGTTCAGAGCGAATTTGTATCAATAAGTGACGATTTCGGACCGCTCGGAATTTACGAAATCAGTTCTGAAAACCAATATCGGCCCGTGTTCCGAGAAGCTGACCCAAACTCGTTTGAGCAAAAGTTCCGCGTGTTGGATATAGGATTGGTGCCGATTGACCGTATGGCAACATACAAAGAACCGCGCGAAGACTGGCAGGCAAATCGAACTTTCTCCAAATCCATTTTCGAAGATGGCGACACAACCATGTTCGTGTCTGTCGCCGAACAAGAGGGAAAGGCGGAACAATTTCTGTTTGCCAGTTTTGTTTCCAATGACGTTTTCGGCATTTGCTCCACTCTCCTTCAGCAAGGAACGGGCTTGCATGACGAGTTCCTGCAGTTTGCTTCGATGCGTACCTCCGAACACGCTTTCACGAGAAAAGCAGGGATAGCCATGCTGGTTCTTGCCGAGGCAACGGAAGCGAAGGGCCACAGCGAACTTCAGTGCGATGAGTATAAAATAAAAGCTCACGCAAAGGACGAACGAGATCCGTTGTTCAAGGCCGCTCGCATGGGCGATGACCTGCGTGCGGCGCGAACCGAGGAACTTGCGGCTGAAACTAGAAGCGACGCGGTAGAGTTGGCTGAAGCGCGAGCTGCACAGCAAGCTTCTGAAAGGGACACAACGCCGAAAGAGACAGATCTTTCACCTGCAGAACAACGTACGATATTGCAGAAAGAGCTGTCCGACTTGCACCGCGAAGCCTACGATATCAATGCGATGATTGACAGAGATCGTTGGGGGACACTGGAAGGCGTGGGCGGAAAGTACTTTGGTGTTGATCGACGCTTCCGTGACCAAGGGCTTCCTTTCACGAGCAAGATGCTATGCCACAATCTATCAGGTTATCAGTCGATTTACGTGACCGTCACCCACGCGGCGTCTCCGGACACAAATGCCGCTTGGGTTATGCGAAACGATCACGTGCCAGTCCGGATAGAAACAGAGCGCGGCACCATTATCCACCGCGCCGAATTGGAAGTCATCGACAATACTCAGTATCTCAACTCACTGCGGATCATATTCGCAGACATGGTCCCATCAAAACTCGATAACAAATATGTTCAGGATCCGGCGTTGCTGCAACGAACGCGGCGACAGGCCGAACTTTTTGGAACATCCGTAGAAGCGTTGACCAGAATGGGGATCAGTTTTCTCTCATTAGAAGATGCGATGAACTCAAAAACGATCAAGATCTACGCCGACATCAGGCAAAATGGTGCTGTTCGGACAGTAATGCTGGGCGATTTTGGATCAGAATCCAGTGAAAAGGGTCTGAAAGGATTTCATGCGGCTTTTTTGTTCGGCCGATAGTTGGCTTTGTGTTCCTCGTATTGCCGAGAAGGCATAAAGTTCGTCATCAAGTGATGCGATTTTCTTTTCTGCCAGACTAACCAGCGGCATCTTAGAGTACGGGTAGTTAGGACATTGTCAGCGGAACTGAGCTTGAGGCCGCCAATCCTGACGCTTAAGCTCGAAAAATGAACCAGAACCCATTCCGCTACTTCAAGACATCACCGGAAATCATCCAGCTTGCGGTCATGATGTACGTTCGATTTCCGCTTTCACTTCGAAACGTCGAGGACCTGCTTCACGAGCGCGGTATCGACATTTGCCACGAAACGGTCCGCCACTGGGTCGATCGGTTCGGTACTTATTTTGCACACAAGATCCGGAGGCGGCGTTCGGAAGCTATGCGGCAGAGTCCGCAATGGCGATGGCACTTGGACGAGGTGCTTGTGAAAATCCGTGGTCAAACTCACTACCTTTGGCGAGCGGTCGATCACGAAGGTGAGGTTCTGGAGTCCTTCGTCACGAAAACTCGGGACAAGGCTTCCGCATTGAGATTTGTGAGAAAAGCTATGAAGCGCTACGGCAATCCGAAAGTGGTGGTGACGGATAGGTGCCATTCATATCGTGCGGCCATGAAGGAAATCTGGAATGCCCGGCGCCAGGAGTGCGGCCGACACCTGAACAATCGCGCTGAAAATTCCCATCTTCCGTTTCGGCGACGAGAGAGGGCGATGTCACGGTTCAGGCGCATGCGAAGTCTCCAGAAATTCGCTTCAACCCATTCGTCTGTATACAACCACTTCAACCATCAAAGGAATATCGAGAGCAGGGCCCGGTTCAAATCGCTACGCGACGCCGCTCTTCTCGAATGGCGCGAGCTTCTCGCTGCCTGAGACCTGCTCGTCCGTGAAAAACGGAGACTGGTTCGAGTTTGTCTGACAGCACTCAGACGACAGCTCGCCAGTTATGGTCACGCGGAATTTGTGACGGATCCTTCTGAATACAAGCCGGTAGAATCTGCTGAGAGTTTGTAAGCATCGTCTGACTGCCGAAGGGGAAGGCGGCAATTGCGCGATTGGGCCATTCGATCGATGAAATCACACAGAGTATGCGAATTGTTCCCATTGTTTGTGAAGTGCCAGGCCCTATTCAACGAGGTCAGGCGAGGAGGCGGGCGTGGAGTTAGACCAAGCGTTTTCGGAAGCGCGCCGAGATGATGTCAAGCGCGACGACAGTCAGAAAGATCACAAGAAGAATCGTTCCGACTCGGTCGTATTGGAACATATCGAACCGGCCCTTGAGCTCTTGACCGATCCCTCCCGCGCCCACCAGGCCGATAACTGTAGCCATCCGTATGTTTCGGTCGAGTATGTAGAGAGACAGGCCGATATAGCTCGGCAACACTTGAGGCAGCACTGCGATTCTCAGAATTGTGAACGTTCCCGCTCCGGCGGCCTTCATGGCGTTCTGAGGGCTCACATTCGCTGCCTCGACGTCCTCGGCGTAGAACTTTCCAAGGAACCCAATACTGTGGAAGGTTAGCGCCAGAATTCCGGCGATTGGGCCGAAGCCAAACGCGAGTACAAGAAACAGTGCACTGATGAGTTCAGGTATCGAACGAAGGAACGAGACAAAACCTCTTGCGCATGCATAGACGAGAGGGTGGGGAGAGTAGTTCGATGATCCAAGCCAGGCGAGCGGAAGGCTAAATATAATGGCGATCAGGCTTGCCCATATGGCAATCTCGATTGTTTCCAGCATTTTGCCCAGAACAAAGACGAGGTATCCAATTGGTTGGACAAGAAAACGTTGCTCTTCAGTGATGATGCTCATCTGAAGAGTATCCGGATCAAGGGTTGTTGTCTCTACGTACTCTGTCTCTATGCGGGCCCAAAACGGGAGAGCGTTCGCGTCAAAATCTTCGACCAGATCGAGTGGTCTTTTTTCCGATATGGCGATCGGAAACATATCGCGCGTCACACTTTCCACGCCGCGACCAATCTGTGATCCTTCAGAAAGACCTGCCAGCTCCAGCGAGAAACTGCCTATCTCGATAGCCATACGGTCCAATTGAACCCGTTCTGCCGAAAGGCAGGCCACAAAAAGTATGGCGAGCAGGCCGACAACCGATTTCCATCCGAAAGGTTGCCTGAGACGCCAATCTGGTACGGAAGTCCTTGTGGTCATTATCGACATCTAGGCGATCTCCAGCTGTCGTTCAGGTGCGCTGGCTTCGATGTTGAAAATCGAACGGATCGTATCGTGTGTGAGCGCGTCCGGCGGTCCATCGAAAACAATGTGTCCATGCTTGAGGCCAATGATGCGGTCCGCATATGCTCGCGCGAGATCAATCTGGTGCAGGGAGCAGAGTACGGACGCGCCGCGTTCATTTGCTGCATTCTTCAGCAAGCTCATGACTTCGGCAGAGGATCTGGGGTCAAGGCTCGCAACCGGTTCGTCGGCCAAGATAAGACGTGGATCTGAGATGAGCGCACGCGCGATACCTACTCTTTGCTTCTGACCGCCAGATAGCTTGTCCGTGGTACGATTGGCATGCGCTTCGGTAAGTCCCACGCGCTCCAACAAAGCGCATGCTTTTTGTTGTGTTGTGCGAGAGTAGAGTTGAAGCGCGACGCGCCACCAACTGACCGAAGGGGCGGTGCCCGACATGACATTTTGCGCAGCGGTCAAACGGTCTGACAGCCCAAAATCCTGGTGCACCATTCCCATGTCTTGCAAGCGCTTTCGTGAAAGTGGTGTGCCGTGCAGCCGAATATCTCCGGCATCCAGCGGTGTCAGGCCAGCAATACACTTTAGCAGCGTAGACTTTCCCGATCCCGAGGCCCCTAACAGGACGCAGAACGATCCTGGTTGGATGGCGAGATTGAAATTGGAGAGAACATTGGTGCCAGTCTCGTACGATTTGAATACACCTGAGAGGGCGAGCGCCGGGGTGACTTGTTCTGTCATTTGAATTCCAGGTTTGGAGACAGGCGCTTAGCCGCGTTTTGCGGAATCGGCCTTGCGCAATAGTGCCGCCATGTAATCGTCGTTCAGAAACGACGTGGCGTCGACGACGCTATCGAACAGTGCTTCTCCCGTCTCTACGTTATATCGGTCCACGCGTTTGCCGCCATATCCGCGAATGGCTTCCGGATTGATATCTTTGTTCGTGTGGACATTGCCAATCGCCTGCCTGAGTTTCATTTTGATATCGCTGGGAAGTTGAGTGTGCATTGCGATCGGCGGATTTGGAATGGGTGCGGACTTTGCAAGTATCTTGAAGCTGCGCGCGTCCAGGCCACCCTGGTTTACCGCGCGCTCGAATGAAATGAAGGAAGCACCTGCGGCGTCTACGTGTCCGTTTTTTAGCGCTAGCAGGCTGTTGGTATGACTTCCGGTAATTCGAATGCTCGACAAGTCTCTGAGCGGATCAACATTGACCTTGCGAAGCATGGCGAGCGGGTAGGAAAAACTGCTGGCCGAGTGGCTGGACCCGAGCGCGATGGAGTGTTCCTTGAGGTCTGCTGTTTGTTCGAAATCTGAGTCTGCTGAAACGAACAGTCCCGCGAAATAGGTCGAAGAACCGTTTCTCTCTTCGACCGCGAGCAACTCGGCGCAGCCGCGGTCCCGCGCTTCGATGTAGGAGGCGGGGCCAAACCAGGCGATGTCTGTCAGTCCAGCGCACATTCCTTCAATTACGGCGGCATAACTTTGCCCCGTGCTGACTTGAAATTGCAAACCGCTTGACTGCGTGATGGCGTCGAACAATGGCTGAAAATCTGCCTTTGTCCCATCCTCGGTCCCGCCATCGGCAGGGATCAGCATGACTCGGATTGGCTTTTTGTGACTTCCAATTTGGTCAGCTTGCGCTGTGACGGGCAGTATGAAGACAATACAGAGGAGCGTGAAGATTGCGGGTAGACTACGCATCTCGATAACCCAATTCTCGCTTGGTGAGGCGCGTTCAGACCGCGCGAAGTTGATGTGGGATTGAGTAGCAGTCCGACATGACATTGGTGTTACGAAATTCATATATCTTTGATAAAATTTGAGTAGTATTCAACTCAAACGCTAACGATCTCGAGGAATGCGCATGGCGCAGAGCAAAACAAAACGTAAATCGGCCCCTAAGAAGCGTTCCGATGTCGCGATAGTGGACAATGTGATGACTCGTATCCGGGTCAGGCATCCGTCCCTGGGTCCGAGTACGCGGTCCATTGCTGACTATGTATTGGAAAATCCTAGAAAAGTGGTCGGAATGTCTGTCACCGAACTTGCTGAGGCGACGGGGGCGAGTGATGGGAGTGTAATCAATTTCTGTCGTCAGCTGGATTTGTCCGGGTTTCAGCAGTTGAAACTGAGCCTGGCGCAGGAAGTTGTGCAGCCGGTTCAGTTCATTCATGAGGACCTGCAGCCGGGCGATGATACGGGCACGGTTTGCCGCAAGATGTTTCATGCGGGCGTGCAGGCGTTGAAGGATACGATGTCGATCCTTGATGCGGATGCGGTTTCGGCGGCGGTCGACATCATACGATCTGCAAAACGGGTCGAAATCTATGGAATAGGGTCTTCCGCACCGATTGCCGAGGATGCCCAGTATCGCATGTTGCGCATCGGCCTGGACGCGCGCGTCGTGGTGGACAGTCATGTTCAGGCGATCAGCGCATCCCGCACCGGTCCCGATGTGGCCGTTTTGACCATCTCCCATTCGGGGTCGACGCATGAAACTTTGGCGGCGACACGCCTGGCGAAGGATGCGGGGGCGAAGACGATCATTGTGACGAATTTCTCAAGTTCACCATTGCAGGCATATGCAGATGTGAAGCTGTTCACGATGGCGCGGGAAACCAAGTTCCGCACCGAGGCCATGACCAGCCGCATCGCGCAATTGTGCGTGCTGGATGCCCTGATCGCAGCGCTGGCACTGGCTGATTATGACCGTGCGACCGACACATTGCGCAAGACCTTCGACGTGTTGTCGCTGAAGCGGTTCTAGCGCGCATCGACGCCCATCAATGCCTCGAACACATCCGGTGACCGGGCGGAGGTGAGGATCGCCTGCATGCCAAGGGCCCTCGCGCCAGCGATGTCGGTCGCGGGATTGTCCCCCAGCATGGTGACCTTCTCTGGTGGCAGGCCGAGCGTGCGGCAACCTTCGTGAAACATGAGCGGCGAGGGCTTGCCAACGATGTCGATTTTTGTCGCGTCCAGTTCCACACAGGCGCGAATGGCCGCGAGGAGTGAGCCGGTTTCGGGTTTCAGGCCGCCATCCTGAGCCGGGTGAGTCAGGTCCGGATTGGCGACGATGAGGTGGGCGCCCTTCGCGAGCGCGTTCACCGCGCGCTCCAGCCGGCGGTAGGTAAAGCGCCGATCTCTCAACAGGACCACGACATTGGCGTCTTCCTGTGTGAGGCCCAATCCGAGCTTCCTGGCGACTCCGCGCATGTGTGGATCCCCGAGGACCATAGTGTCGCCTTTGTCGAATTGTGTCGCGCGATGTAGCGCCTCGATGCCGGCAAGTCGTATTTTGTCGCGCGGGAGTCGTATTTCGTCGCGCTCCAGGATCTCCTGGAAGTCTTCCTGCGTGCAGGTTGAGTTGTTGGACACGATGGCGACGCGATCCTGATGAGCGCGGAGGAAGGCTGCTGCTTCCGGGGTGAGCGTGTTGCCAAGGGCGCAGCAGCCGTCCCAGTCGACGAGATACCCGGCGGTGGTCTTGCTGATATTGATTATTTCCTGCAGGCGCGAGGCAGCATTCTCGTAGGCCATAGTCAACTCCGGTGACGGCATGTTCGTGATGAGTTTTCCTCAATTACAAAACCATCACGATGTAAATATCATTCATACAATGTTTTCTTAATCTTCATGTAAGTGTCGCGTTGCGGCTCTAGAGCAGCCTCGTGGCAGAGAGCGCCCACCAGCGCCCGGCCACAACCCGCCGATGGTGGCGGTCCCTGGGGTTAGATGAGAGAGACCAGCGATGAGAATTGAGACAAGCAGAAGTTTGAGAGTGGGGTTGAGTGCCCTGATGGCGACGGCAGCGATTCCCGCTGCACTGGCGCAAGAATCTGAGACGGGGGAGAACTCCCGCCGCCTTGAAACCATCCGCGTTGAAGGTCAGGCCGTTGATGCCTCCGTATCCGATATTGCCGTCGATTTTGCCGAGTTCGGAACGCAGGTTCAGCTGATCAGCTCCGACGAAATCGAGACCGGCGGCTTCACCAATTTCGGTGAACTTGCATCGGGCCTGATCCGTGGAGCGAATATCGGTTATTCGCCGGATGAAGGCGAATTTACCATCCGTATCGATGGCGGTACTGATCGCGACACGCTTCTCCTCGTGGATGGCGCGCCTTTCTTTGATCGCTCTTCGCCACTGGAAGACCTTTGGCCAGCCACGGCAATCGATCCGCGCATGATCGAAAGTGTTGAAGTTTATCGTGGCGGCAACAGCCTGTACTTCGGATCAAATGGTGGTCTTGGTGTCGTCAGCGTGAAGACGAAGCGTCCGGATGGCACACTGAAGGGCGAGTTTGGTGTCTATGCCGGTTCGTTCAAGACGCGCGAGTATTACGGCAATATGTCCTTCCCGTTGGACAAGGATGGCAAGCACTCCGTTCTGGTTTACGGGCGTTCCTACGAAACCGACGCGCACGAACTATTCGATGAGTCCGCCTATAGCGACAATGTGCTGGCACTCGGCGGCCGCCACGAATTCCCTTACAGCTTCAACAGCCTCGGCATCAAATACCTCTGGGACATCGCCCCAGAGACCGAGTTGCTGCTGGGCGCATCCTACACCACGATCGATTTCCGGGACTCCTTCCCGCAAAGCACTGTGTTCCAGCCGAACTTCACTGAGTTCCCGATCTATACAGGTGAGTTCAAGCATCGCTTCAGTGACAAGCTGAAGCTGAATGTTGAGGCCCACTATCAGGACCCCCAGCTGAAGAATAACGAGATTGACGCGCAAATCTGTCAGATCCCGCGCCTGCAAGACTTGCCGGCCGACATTCAGACGCTTGCCGCTGATCAAGGGATCTCAGGCTTCTCGACAGCATCTGCGTTTGAAAGCTTCGCTGCCGGTATTCCTGGCCTCTCCGCCGGGTGTGTCACCAATCCTGTCGGCAGTGCAGGTGGCGCATCGGATGATAACTGGAATGGCGGTAGCTCATTCTACATCAATCAGGACCCGGACAGCCCATTCTACGGTCAGCCCTATGGCACCCATGAGAACCCGTTCCCGATTGGCGCGCCGATGGGATATGTCATCCAGTCCACGGCTGGCTTCGGCGATGGCGGCCTGACAAAGGGTTTCGGTACCACGGACCAGCGTGAATCCGGTTATGTCGATTACGGCATCAATGCCCGCGCGACCTATACTGTGAACGAGTACCTTGAAATCGTTGCCGGTATCCAGAACACCAGCTACACGGATAATTCCGACGACTCCTTCGGTGTTCGTGATGTGACGCTGACCAGCACAGGCATCTATGGTGACCTGCGTGTCTCCATGCCGGTACTGGACGGCTTCAGCGGCTCATTCGCGGCCCGTCAGGACTTCAACGACAATTTCGACGATCAGGCCGTCTGGAAAGTTGGTCTGCGTCAGGATTTCGGCCGCGGCATTTATGCTCGCGGGTCGGGTGGTACATCCTACAGCCTTCCCAAGATTGACGAGATCGGGGCGTTTGGTGCCGGGTCCAACATCAACCCGGGCCTGCAGCCGCAGGAAGTCAACGCATTCAACATCGGTGCAGGTATAGACGGTGAAATCTTTGGCGGCACGTACAATGTCGAGATCGGTTACTTCGAAACGGAGATCAAGAATTTGTTCTCCAGCCGGGCCGTCGGCGCGGTATGTTTTGAGTATGCCAATGACGTCGCCAATCCGCTGTTCAACAATCTGATCAACGATACAGCGACCATTGAGCGGAACCGCAACAACATTGTTGCGCCTGATGAGTTCTGCGGAACCGCAGCCGCGGGCCTGAGCGATCCGGGTGAAACGGTTGCAGTGAATACGATCCGCCAACAGGACATTGAGGGCATCACCCTGGATGTCGCCTTCGACTTCGACAAGTGGCAGGCGGATTTCAGCTTCACAGACATGGAATCGCTCGAGCCGAACCCGGTCTACGGCGTTTCGGCACGCCTTGACGGCACAACCACCGATCTTGGCTTTGTCGTGCCGGGGCGGGCAGGGAGCGCTGAGTTCCGTCAGTCGTCCGAGCGTCCGGAGTGGACATTGTCGGGTCTGGTCTCCTACACGCCAACCGATCGCTGGATCTTGTCACTCAACCCACGCTGGCAGGGGCCGGAATGGGCCTATGCCGGAACCAGCCTTGCCCGCATGGTGGACGAGGATGGCAACCGTGTCGTGGAAGACCTGAACTTCGGTGATTACTTTGTTCTCAACGGATCGGTTCAGTACTTCATGGGTGATGAGAAGCAGCACCGCTTCCTGATCCGCGGCGTGAACCTTCTGGGTGAAGATTACTTCGAACGTGCCTCAGGCGGATCTGGCTATAGCCGTGATCGCGCGGTCGTGCGTGGGGAAATCGGACCGAACGACAGCGCTTATTACCGCCAGTACGGATGGAATGGTAAGCCGCGTTCCTTCTGGATCCAGTACGAGTATTCGTTCTAACCATTCGATGGCCGGACCCCGCGAGGGCGGGGTCCATGTCCAGCCCCGATCGAATGGTTCTGGTCACCGGCGAAATAGTCCCCTGCCGGTGACCACCCCTTTTCGAACTCAGATGAAAGGAAGTGCCATGTTTTCCCGTAGACTGTTTCTGGCGTCGTCTGGCGCTGCGCTCTGGTTGCCCAAGATGGCGGTCGCGCAAGGCGGCAAGCCTCATTTCACATTGGGGGTGGCATCCGGTTCGCCGCGCCCCAACAGCGTCATCCTCTGGACGCGCCTGGCCCCGGAGCCCCTGCAGGGGGGCGGTATGCCGGTTGGCTCCGCACAAGTGCGCTATCGTGTGTGCTCAGATGAAGCCATGCGAAACACGTTGCAGGATGGTGTGGCAGAGACATCTGATGCCAAGGGGCATTCGGTGCATGTGCGCATTGAAGGCCTGAAGCCGGGTCGGGAATACTTCTATCAGTTCTATTATGGCGATGAGGAAAGCCCGGTCGGCCGTACACGCACCTCGAGCCCCGACGATGCGTCCGCCAAGATCGCGCTGGCCTATTGCCAGCACTATGAAACGGGTCGCTATGCGGCCTATCGCGATATGGCGGACTGGTTGCCCGACTGTGTGATTCATACGGGTGACTATATCTATGAAGGCGGCGTCAGTCCGCTTGGCGCGAAGATGCGCGATGTCGGCGGCGGCGAGCGCCGTCTGTTCGAGATTGTCCGCCAGCATGATGGCAACGAGATCACGTCGCTGTGGGATTATCGCAATCGTTATGCGCTCTATCGGTCAGACCCGCATCTCCAGGCGGCCCATGCCTGTGCGCCATGGATCGTCGCGATGGACGATCATGAGGTCGACAATAACTGGGCGGCACAGATTCCGCAGGACCCGGAAAAGCAAACGCCGCTGGAGTTTCAGGTCCGGAAGTACATGGCGTTCAAGGCGTATTATGAGCATATGCCGATTGAGCAGCCGCCAATCCTGCGCAACATGGAACCGGCCTTGCAGATGTATGGCAAGTACGTGTTCGGGCCGGCGCAGATTCACTTGCTGGACACGCGGCAATTCCGGTCAGACCAGCCATGTGGCGATGGGCGCAAGCCCTATTGCGAGGAAGCGCTTGATCCGTCCCGGACCATGCTGGGCAAGACGCAGGAGGCGTGGCTGACGCAAGAGCTGAAGCGGTCCGATGCGCCATTCAACGTGATCGCGACGCAGATCTGGCACACGTCCTATCGCTACAATGCGCCACCCGAGGGAGCCGTGACCAACCTCGATTCCTGGGATGGATACCCGGCTGCCCGGGAGCGGTTGAACTCGGTTCTGGCCAATGATGTGTCCAACCCCGTGTTCCTGACCGGGGATTGGCACACGGCCATGGCGTCCACCATTCACGAGGATCCGTTCGATACGACCTCAAAACGCATTGGCCACGAACTGGTCGGAGGGCCGATCTCGTCCTACTGCCCGTGGGCCCGTGATATGGAAATCATGCGCGACGCCAATCCGCACGTGGCGCACCTGAATGGGAAGCAGCGAGGCTATCTGCGCGCGACCTTCACGAAGGACAATTGCCGCGGCGAGTTCCGGGTAGTGGAAGATTCCGGGCGTGCCGACTCTCCGGTTTCGACGGATATCGACATCCGCACCAGCGATATGTGATCACCCCCGGTAGGTGAAACAAGAGGGGGCAGAGTTTGAACTCGGCCCCCTCAAGCTTGGCCTAGTGCACCGGAGGCGCGTACGATGTCAGGTTGATGCCATCTACGGCTGCGATGTACTCGTCGATAGTCGGCGTACGGCCGAGAATGGATGAAAGGACAACGACGGGCGTTGAAGCCAGCAGGGATTCACCTTTTTTCTCGTCGGAGTCGCGCACAACACGTCCCTGGAACAGGCGTGTGGACGTGGCCATGACGGTGTCGCCCGGCTCGGCCTTTTCCTGGTTACCCATGCAGAGGTTACACCCAGGGCGCTCAAGATAGAGAATGTTCTCATATTTCTTGCGCGCGGTGTCTTTCGGGTTGGCGTCGTCGAACACGAAGCCGGAATACCGCTCCAGAACCTCCCAGTCGCCTTCTTCCTTGAGTTCATCAACGATGTTGTAGGTTGGCGGAGCAACAACGAGTGGCGCGTTGAACTCAACCGAGCCGTTCTGCTTTTCGATATTGCGCAGCATCTGGGCGAGGATCTTCATGTCACCCTTGTGCACCATGCAGGAACCGACGAATCCGAGGTCCACTTTGCGGCTTCCACCATAGTATGAGACCGGACGAATGGTGTCGTGAGTGTAGCGCTTGGACACGTCTTCATTGTTGACGTCCGGGTCCGCAATCATTGGCTCGTTGATGGCGTCGAGGTCTACAACGAACTCAGCGAAATATTTCGCATTTTCGTCTGGAACCAGTGGTGGGGTTTCGCCGGACTTGATCCCGGCAATCCGGGCTTCGGCCAGATCGATCAGGCCCTGAAGCACCTTCTTGTCATTGTCCATGCCCTTGTCGATCATGATCTGGATACGGTGTTTCGCGATCTCCAAAGATTCCACAAGCGTGTCCGGCTCGGAAATACAGATCGACGCCTTGGCCTTCATTTCGGCAGTCCAGTCAGTAAACGTGAATGCCTGATCGGACAGCAGGGTGCCGATATGCACCTCGATGATGCGCCCCTGGAACACGTTCTCGCCATTGAAGTGGTCGAGCATCTGCGCCTGCGTGGCATGCACCACGTCACGGAAATCCATATGGTCCTTCAGCGTGCCCTTGAACGTCACCTTGACCGATTGCGGGATAGGCATTGTCGCTTCACCCGTTGCGAGTGCGAGTGCGACTGTTCCGGAGTCAGCGCCGAAGGCAACGCCCTTGGACATGCGGGTGTGGGAATCGCCGCCGATGATGACCGCACGATCATCAACCGTGATATCGTTCAGAACCTTGTGGATCACGTCCGTCATGGCGGGGTAGACGCCCTTGGGATCACGCGCGGTGATGAGGCCGAACTTGTTCATGAAGCTCATCAGTTTCGGGATGTTCTGACGAGCTTTCTGATCCCATACGGATGCTGTGTGACAGCCGGACTGATATGCGCCATCTACGCTTGGTGAAATCACCGTCGCGGCCATCATTTCTAGTTCCTGGGCCGTCATCAGGCCTGTCGTATCCTGTGAGCCGACGATGTTTACCTTGACGCGAACGTCTGAACCGGCGTGAAGAACCTTACCGGGCGCGACACCGACCGCGTTCCGGTTGAAGATCTTTTCGACGGCGGTGAGGCCTTGCCCCTCGTGATGGATCTCTTTGGATTCCGCATAGACGGCCGGGGCTTCAACGCCGAGGATTTCAGCGGCAGTCGTTTGAAGCTTCTTCCCGAAAACCACGGCATAAGAGCCGCCCGCTTTCATGAACTCCACTTTCTGTGGCGTCAGAGCGTTCGAAATGTCGACGAGCTCTTTGCTGCCGTCTTCATTGTAGAGTTTCTTGGTTTTCGTGTTGATCGTCAGGACTGTGCCATTGTCGACGGAATAGAGCTGTTCCAGAACAGGTTCGCCATCTTCATCCAGAACCGGGCCACCATTGTGGTTCAGCTTCTTGGCCCAGTTCTGCAGGTCCACACCGATGCCGCCGGTCACGCCAACAGTCGTGTAGAAAATGGGGGAAATACCGTTCGTGCCGCCGACAACTGGGGCGATATTGATGAATGGAACGTAGGGGCTGGCTTGCTTGCCTGTCCAGAGCGCCACATTGTTGACGCCGGACATGCGGGACGAACCAACGCCCATCGTGCCTTTTTCGGCGACCAACATGACGCGCTTGTCGGGGTGCTGAGCCTGAAGCTCTTTGAGGGCGGCTTGCTGTTCCTTGTTGTGCTCAAACATGCACTGGCCATGCAGTTCGCGGTCAGAACGGGAGTGGGCATCCGCGCCCGGCGAGAGCAGGTCAGTCGAGACATCGCCTACGGCGACGATGAAGGTGACGACTTTGATTTCTTCTTCGATGTCAGGAAGGTTCGTGAAAAACTCAGCCTTGGCATAACTTTCAAGAATCTCGGTCGCCAGAGCGTTGCCACTCTTGTGGGCGGCTTCAAGGCGGTCTGTGTCTGCTTCGTACAGGAAGACCTGGGATTTGAGGACGTCCGCTGCCGCGCGTGCGATCGCCTGATCGTCGCCCAGCGCCAGATCAATAAGCACCTCAATTGAGGGGCCGCCCTTCATGTGCGAGAGCAATTCGAAGGCGAATTCTGGTGAAATCTCTTCAACCTTATGGGTCCCAAGGATGATTTCTTTCAGGAACCGGGATTTGGCGCCCGCCGCGCTGGTTGTGCCGGGGAGCACGTTGTAGATGAAGAAGTTCAGGGAGTCGGCGCGATGTTCGTGAGCGGGATCAAGGATCTGAGCAACAAGTGCATCTACGAGCTCGGCGTCTTCGATAGGTTTTGGATGCAGACCCTGAATTTTCCGGGTTTCGATTTCATCAAGGTAAGTTGTGTAGATATTCATATTTTTCCCGGCGCTATGTTATTGATTTCAGCTAGAATACTGGCTCAAGCAGTATCATAGCTGGCCGGTTCTTCGCTTTTGTGAAGATGTACTATTTTAGTCAGTTTTCCCTTGCAAGACATTTCCTGCTGAGCGTCGGCTCTCCTTTGAGAGGCGTTCTCAAACGGCTGCGATTTTGGCGCCCTTTTTGAATGAATCCCTTGATCCAAGCGCCGCGCGCTATTCGTTCGTCTCCGAACAATCAGGGATTGGTGGAAATTGACGGCCTTTGAGTACGGCGAGAGACGCAGGGGAAAAGAAATCTAGCTGACTTGACCACGCCGCGTGACGCTCAGATGACTGGCCAGGCGGGTGTGCTCTTCCTGTCGAGACGCGCGACCAGAGTGTCGCTTGCCTGCTGAACCTCGGAATAGAGTTTTTCTTCGTCAATCAGCGTGGATCGGTAATTGTCGATTACGCGAACGCCGTTTATCCACACACTATGAACGCCTCGCCCATCAGCGGCGTAGACAAGTTGGTTCACCGGATCAATGAGCGGGCTCCATTCCGGTCGCTTGCGGTCGTGAAGAACAAAATCTGCTTTCTTGCCTACTTCCAGCGAGCCAATCTGGTCAGACATCTGGGCGGCTTTGGCACCGTTGATGGTCGCCATTTCCAGAATTTGGGTGGCAGGGAAAAGGTTCGGATTTCGGCGACTGTCCTTGAAGATGCCCGCGGAGCAGAACATCGCCCGCATCAAGTCGGACGAGTTGCCGTTATTGGCGCCATCCGTGCCAAGCAGAATGTTGACGCCCTTTTCTGACATCTCGGGGAACAGGCCAGTTGCCGTCGCGCCATATCCGCCTTTCATCGCTGTCATCGGGCAATGTGTGACGCTTGTTTCCGTTTGGGCCAGCAGGTCCACTTCGTGCGCATCCAGATGAACGGCATGTGTGAGGGACAGGTGTGGGCCCAGTGCGTCCAAATTGGCGAGGTGTTCAATTGCGCGCGCACCGGAAGTTTCCAGATAATAGTTCGGATCAGCCGGGTCGGCGCTCATATGGGCTGTGACACCAACATGTGCATCTTGGGCGAGATGCGTCGCTTCGCGCCATAATTCATCAGTTGCCGTATTGTGCCCGACCAGACACGGCGCTGCGGCCAAAAGTGTGTCTTCAGTGGCAGGGTATCGGTCTTGCTGGGCCACCATCTTGGCAACGGCGGTTTTCGTGAGTTCGGACTGGTTATCATTTGGATCGAACGCGCGATCCTGCAGCCACTGCCCAAGCCTGCCGCGGATGCCAATTTCGTTCAACGCTTGCACCGTGGCGTCAAGATCGAGAATTGTGCCGGCCTCGACGAAGCAGGTTGTGCCGGTGCGGAGCATTTCCAGCGCCGCGAGTTTGGCCGAGAGTTGTTCATCCTGCGGCGTTTGGGAGAGATAGGTTGGGATAAGCCAACCGAATACGTTTTCCTGCCAATCGGTATTGTCGGGAACCAGGCCGCGCGTAATGGGCTCGCCCGTAACATGCACATGGCCATTCACAAGGCCCGGCGTGATCACAAATTTGTCCGTGCCGTCGATGACCGTGTCGGCGCGGAAGTTCTGGAGAATATCCGGAGATGGTCCAACGCCGGTGATCCTGTCGCCTTTCACCGCGATGGCGCCATCGCGAAAGATGCGCCGTTCCTCATCCATGGTGACAATCCAGACATGCTTGATGATCAAGTCAGCAGATGCAGGCGAGTTTGGCTGATTGGTATCCATCGCGTTCTCCGACCGTTCGAGGAGCTGGTTCTCTTGCGACCGATGTTAAACGCGTTTGAGGCGCTGCAATTGACGCCAGGCGAAGGAATTCCTGACAGCCTACAATCTTTGATGCAGACAAGTAACTGGCCGCGCTGGGGCAAGACCCGTCGGGTGACTTGCATCATCATGAGGCGGATAAGTTGCCCTGATCCAGATAAAGTGAACATCGTGAACAGCCAGACAAATGACCTATCGAGAGGCGTCACACTGGCGCTTGTTTCATTCTCTCTGTTTGCAACAAAGGATGCCGTGGTTCGCTTTCTGGGCGGCCAGGTTCCGCCATTCATGCTGGGATTTCTCGGGTGCCTGCTATGCTTGGTGCTGGCACCCCTTGTGCGCGGGCGCGGAGAACGACTGATCCACATCATTCGGCCGAGGCGTCCGAAACTGTGGATTTTGCGCGGCGTGATTCAGACTGTCGGCATCATAGCTGGCATCATCGCATTCACTGAATTGCCTATGGTTGAGGCGTTTTCACTGGTCTTCCTCATGCCGGTCATGATTTCGCTGATGTCGATCGTGTTTCTGAACGAGAAGGTGACACGGTCGACCTGGCTTACGATATTCGTCTGCTTCGTTGGCACCTTGATTGTGCTGCGTCCGGGCATGCGGGAGCTTACGATCGGGCATCTCGCTGCGTTCGTGCTGACCATATGTTCGTCGTCGGTTTTCGTGATCCTTCGCCATATAAAGCATGACGAGCACACGATCTCCCATTTCGGTGCCGCCACGCTTCTTCCGATGGTCTTCTGCGGAATCATGATCATTCCCGACTTTCGGCTTCCTGACCTTTCGCTTTGGCTGCCTATCGCAGTTTATGGTGTTTTCATTGCGCTGGGGAATCTGACAATCATGTTTGCGTCCAGATATGCACCAGCCAACCTTCTGGGCCCCATGCAATATTCACAAGTCGTCTGGGCTGTGGGCTATGGTGTATTCCTCTTTCATGACCCGATCGACGCGCCGACCGTTTTTGGGCTCGTCCTGATCATCGTGGCAGGTGTCTGGAAGTACACGCCGCTTGCCGGAATGCTACGTACTTCGCGAACGCCCGCGTGAACCTGTTTCGTTAGGCGATCTGACACGCATCTTCGAAAGAGAGGCGCGGCAGTCTCGGGTGCAGGTTCGAAGGCTCCCCATATCCGATATTGACCAGAAAGTTCGATTTGACGTTCGTGCCGCTGAAGAAGGCTTTGTCCAGTCCTTGCGGGTCAAAGCCTGACATGGGGCCGCAATCAAAACCCAGGCTGCGTGCGGCCAGAATCAGGTAGGCGCCTTGCAGGCTGCTGTTTCTGAAGGCGGTTTCAAGCTTGATGTCTTCTGGAGCGAACCATTTCGCGGCGGCGGGGAAATGCGGGAACAGCTCCGGTATCCTGTCCGCGAAATCCAGATCATGCGCCACGATGACTGTCAGTGGAGCCGACATTGTTTTTTCCAGATTGCCAGAAGAGAGAAAGGGTTTGAGCTTGTCTTTTCCCTCGCTGGTCCGAATGAAAACGAACCTTGCCGGCGAAGCGTTTGAAGACGTCGGGCCCAGTTTTGCGAGTTCGTAGATGCGTTTGCAGTCCTCGTCCGAAATCGGCTTGTCCTGCCAGTCTGAGAAGGTGCGAGCCTCAAGGAAAAGTTGCTCAAGGGCGCCGCGGTCCAGTTCTGCTTTGGTCAAATTCATGTCTATCTCGCATATCAGGCTGCGAATGCAGCGGCGGTTGGGTGCTGGTATGCAATGTGATCGCGGTCGCTGCGCGTTTCTTTGCGGCTACGGCCCTAATTCTTGCGGACGTCGGCAGCGCCAGATATCTGCGGTTGCGACCAGTTGTGCGCGCTTGTTGCGGCGGGCTGCTCAAATATCCATCTGAAGCGGGCAAGAAACTGTGCGGCGCAGATCAAGACTTGCTGCGGCTTGAAATGATTTCTTTTCTGGCAGAGTAGAACGACCCCCGAACGGATCAGGTACCAGCGTGACAGAAGCAAGCCCGGCATTTCCAAATCTGCCCCCTGTCGCGTATGAAGTGACACCGGAAGAACGCAAGGCCATCGAAGCGGCCATCGACAAGGATGAGTTGACGCGCACCGCCTTGGAGCTTGGCAACATCGACAGCCCCTCAATGCAGGAAGCATCTGCGGCTGAGTACGTGTTTGATTGGCTGACCCGTGAAGGCTTCGCGCCAAGAAAAGTAGGGGCGACACCCGAGCGTCCAAACATTATCGCCACATATGGAGGCAAGGGCGACGGGAAAAGCCTGCTCTTTACGGCCCACCTCGATACCGAGAGCCCGACCTGGGACCCTGATCTGGATGCGCAGAAATTCAGGCCTGAAACGCTGGCGAACCCGGAATGGAACCAGTGCTGGCTGCAGGATGGCGCATTTCACGGATTTCCAATCTCGAATGATCGGGGGCCAATGGTGTGCTTCCTGATGGCGGCAAAGGCCCTGAAAGCCTGCGGTATAGACTTGTCAGGGCGCCTTTACCTGACCGCATCGCCCGGAGAGATAGGCCCCGAGCCGATCGAAGAGGCGCGGGGCGTTCAGTACATGGGCAAGGAAATCGGCACGCACTACGCCTTCTATCATGGTGGGGTGGCGCCAGATTACGCCATTGCCGCGGAGGGCTGCGACTTCGGGCTGACCTGGGTCGCATGCGGTTACGCCGTCTTCCGAATCCAGCTTTTCGGGGAAGGGGTATTCACTCCACTTCTCGACAATCCGGAGCGTGCGTCTGATCATCCGAACCCGATCTACCGATTGGGCGATGCGATCCAGTCGGTGCTGGACTGGGGGCGAGTGTACGAACAAGAGAATATCTATTCGTCAGATGGCGGCGTTGCGAAGCCGAAAACCCAGATCTCTTCGGTACGCGGGGGAGTGCCCTATGCGTTCGGAGCTGGCACCGAAATTTGCTCTTTGTATCTTGAGGTCGGCTTGCCGCCGCATGTTGAAGTCGGTCAGGTCTTCAGAAGCTTGCAGGCTCATTTGCGAAAACAGGGACTCGGCGAATTCGATATTGAGCCGGTGGTCGTGCGGCATGGATTTGCTGCCGACGAGACGCGCGTGGGGCCATTGGTGGCCGCTGTGGATGCCGCCACTCGGGACACGCTTGGCGAGCCATTGCAACTTGCCCACCCGGTCTATTCCAGCATGTGGCGCGACCACAACGTTTTCAACATGAACCGTATTCCTGCCGTGACAACCGGGTTCCCCCGTTGGCGCCCGACCCCGGAGGACATGGTCAAAAGCACGTTGATTTACGCGCTGACAGCCCTGTCACTCTGTGGCCGGGCGTCAGAATCCGAAGGGGGCGAGATGACTTCCCGGTCTGATGTGTATGGAGACAACCCCTTCGCCAAGCAGGAGCAGGCAGAATGATCAAAGCCGCAATCCCGTTCAAGGCAGGCAGCCAACTGGTCGCGATGAGTTCTCTGGAGCTGCTGCTGGCCGCGGCGACATATTCATCCCTGGGGGTCGTACTGCCATTCATGGTGATGGATCTTGAATGGAGCTGGTCGCAAGCCGGGCTCGGTTTCACCGTGCTTGGCGCCGTCACCGGGCTCGCCTCATCCGTTCCGCCATTTCTCATTCGCAGGATCGGCGTACGAAACACCATTCTCCTTGGAGGAGTGCTCGCCAGTCTCGGCTTGTATCTGCTTCATGGCGTCGACAATCTCATCCAGTACTATCTGGCGGCGGCAATTTGCGGTCTGGCCTATCCGATGATGGCGTCAATCCCGACGACTTTCATGGTCAGTCGTCTGTTCAAGCGCCAGTCCACCGCGCTTGGAGTGGCCGCAACCATCAGCGGCCTGGGCACAGTGGTGGGGCCGCTCATGGTCTTGGGAGTGCTTGCCCTGAAAGGGCAGACCTGGCGAAATTACTGGGAGTATCAGGCGCTTGCGATTTTGGCTGCGGCGATACTCTGTGCCGTTATCATTGGTCTCGAACGGAGTTTTCGCCGACCTGCCAAAGAGGAGCTTGAAGTTCCAGAGGTGGAGGATCCCGCTCCGGTCATCATGCCCGACCAGGCGGACTCTCCAGCTTCGCGGTTTGGGCGGAATATTTACCGCACCACCAAGGACTGGCCCGCCAAGCTGGCGATGCAGACCACGCAGTTCAAAATCCTGGCAGCCGCTTATTGCCTCAACATGATGTGTCTCGTCACAGTCACGAGCCTGTCGGTGGGCCATTTGATCGAGCGCGGCGTTTCCGAAACCGTGGCCGGGGGAATGCTGAGCATTGAGGCATTGATTGCTGTACTCATCCGAGGGTTTTCGGGCGCGTTGGGAGATATTTTCGATCCGAAGCATCTGGCGACGTTTGCGCTGTTCGCGACGATGATCGGGTGCGCTGTGCTCGCGCTGACAACCGATCATGTGATGCTGTTGCTGTATGCGTTCGGGACGGGGATTGGATTTGGTACCACCCAGTTGGCGTGTACCGTTTTGCTGCTCAATTATTTCGGGAGAAAGTACAATCTCGAACTTTTCTCCGCCATGTGTGTGACGGGGGCAATCTCCGCGCTGGGTCCGGTGATCGGAGGGGTCATCCGCGATGTATCCGGGAGTTTCTCTCTTATTTTCCTGATCCTTTCGGTCCTGTCTGCGCTTGTCTTCATGTTCGTTCTGTTCATGAAGCCGCCATATCCTGCGGAAGCGCAAGAGGGGCAGGTTGATGTGCCCGCGGACGCGAATGACGTGCCATATCGTCAACCCGCGGAGTAGCGATCCAGATATTTGGCCAACTCAAATTCGGGTGTGATGAACCCGATTGCGGAGAACTTATGTCCCCTCACCCTGAAGCGTCAGACCCGAACCCGCCAAAGGGGATTCCGCGTTCTGGCTGGGTCAAATGGTTGAAGCCGGACCCGTATGCGTTGGTGCTGCTTGGCGTCGTCGTGACCGCGAGCATTCTTCCATGTCGCGGCGATGTGGCGATCGGATTCGAATGGTTGACGAAGGGGGCGATTTTCCTCCTCTTCTTCATGCACGGTGCGAAACTGTCACGCGAAGCCATTCTTGGCGGAATTGGCGCGTGGCGGCTACATGGCCTTGTCCTGACAAGCACATTCGTTCTTTTTCCGCTGCTTGGCCTCGCGGTCAGCTGTCTGCCCGATATGCTGATCAGTCCCAGCGTAAAAATGGGCTTTCTGTTCCTGACCATTCTGCCGTCCACGGTGCAATCGTCTATCGCATTCACATCAATGGCTCGCGGAAACGTCGCTGCGGCAGTCTGCACGGCGTCTCTATCCAACATGCTTGGCGTTTTCATCACGCCCTTGCTCGCGGGCTTGCTCATGCGTTCGGAGTTGCAATCGGGTGGCGGGGACATGCTGGGCGTCATGCGCTCGATCATGCTGACGCTTTTAGCGCCCTTTATCATCGGACATCTCAGCCGTCCTCTTATCGGACGCTGGATTGATCGGAACAAGGCGATTTTGTCAAAGCTGGACCGCGGAGCTATCCTTTTGGTTGTCTACACGGCGTTTAGCGCGGCGGTGGTGGAGGGTATCTGGCAGAGAGTGTCCGCTTTGGATATCGCAACGATCTTGCTCGTGAGTGCGGTTGTCCTGACAGTCGTGCTGCTGGTGACACGCAGGACAGCTCATTTGACCGGATTGTCGAAAGAGAACGAAATCACCCTCGTCATGTGTGGATCCAAGAAAAGCCTGGCGAGCGGTGTGCCGATGGCTGCGGCGATGTTTGCACCAGCGCAGGTAGGAGTCATAATCCTTCCCCTGATGATATTTCACCAGCTTCAATTGATTGTCTGCGCAATTATCGCTCGCAACTATGGAGAGCGAGACTAGGCCCTCAGTCCGGCGAATGTCCAGGTCAGCCGAACTGGAAGGCGGAGACTGTAGCGTTCATCACATTGTCCGAGAAAATCTTGCGCCCAGCATCATCGCGGGCTGCGCCGGCCGCAATCATTAGCGGAATGAAGTGTTCTTCCCTCGGGTGAGAATTGCGTGCCTGGGGGGCTGACAGCCAATTGCTCAGGCGATTCCATCGCGCGTCTCCTGAATCGGATTCGATTGTGTCCGTCAGCCAGTGGTCAAATTCTTCTGACGGGGCGGTTGCCGCGGGTGTCCGAAACGCGCGCATATTGTGGTAACTCATGCCGCTGCCGATAATCAGCACACCTTCATCTCTGAGGGCAGAAAGCGCCTCGCCAAGGATAAGGTGTTTTTCCGGTGACAGATCCTTGGTCAGCGACAAAGTTAGGATTGGGATGTCCGCATCTGGAAATGCCACCAGAAGCGGCACGAACACGCCATGGTCAAAGCCGCGATCCGTGTTGCGCGGCTCCGGCAACCCTTGTTGCGTGATGAGCTGCGACACTCGCGTTGCCAGTTCGGGGGCGCCCGGGGCCGGATAGTTCAATTCGTAAGTGTGCGGTGGAAAGCCGTAATAGTCAAAGATCATGCCGGGTTTCGACGCTGTCGAGAGCGTGAACTCGTCTTCTTCCCAATGCGCCGAAATCACCAGAAGCGCCTTTGGCTTTTCGGGCAGACTTTCCGGAATACTCTTCAGCCATGCAGCGGTCTGGTCCCACGTATCGGCAGGGCCACCCATCAGACTCCAGTCCATGAAGAAGCAGGGACCTCCGCCATGCGGAATGAACAAGGTGGGCATTCTGGTGGACGGTGTCTCTGGCATAGTCTGTTCCCGATACTGATCCAAAAGGGATTGGTAGGCGACATGGTGACGATTGTCTTGTTGGTGGACGACCGCAAACTTGAACCTGCTCCCCATTTGAGGGGGGTGACAAGCATGCGCAACTAGTTGGGCGCATTTGAACAAGACCAAGTGCCGGCCTTGCAGCCAGATTTCGTACACGGCGTTTGGTTCAAGGAGTTAGGTATGGCGTTGATTGAAGACACCCGGAAAAGCAAGGTTCAGGTCCAGCCCGAAAATCTGCATCATCTGAAGGCGACGCCTGAAACGGTTCACTGGGGATACTTCCATCCAAACATAAAGCCAGCCTTGCACGTCAAGAGCGGCGACCTCATTCAGGCCGAAGCAATTACGCACCATGCGGGCGACGCGCCGGATCTGATGATGGATGAAACCGTCAAGGCGATCTGGGAAGGGGTGAAGCCAGAAGACCGCGCTCCCGGTGTGCATATCATGACCGGGCCGATCTATGTCGAAGGTGCTGAACCAGGCGATATGCTGGAAGTTCGGTATTTTCGCATGGTGCCAAGATGCAATTATGGCTCGAACCTTGCCGCCAATTGGGGGCATCTCTACCAGGAGTTTGGCGAGAAAGAGCGCGTAACAATCTACGAGCTAGACCCGAATTCCAATACGGCTCATGCGCTGTACGCCTATGATTTTGAAGGCAAGTATCTGATTCCGGGGACAATCACGCATTGCCCTGATTGTGACAAGGAGCCCGCTCTGACCGGCGTTCGCGTGCCCGCCCGGCCCCATCTTGGAACGGCTGGGGTGGCACCGGCCGTTGATGAACGCGTCAGCACCATTCCGCCGGGCCTGCATGGCGGCAATATCGACAATTGGCGCATCGGCGCAGGCGCGACGATGTATTATCCCGTGCAGGTAAAGGGTGGCCTGTTCTCGATTGGCGACCCACACGTCAGCCAGGGAGACGGCGAGATCAGTGGCACAGCCATCGAGGCATCGTTGGACGTTTTGTTCCAGATTGTCTTGCGCAAGGATTTCAAATTCCCTTCCCCCTTGCTTGAGACGCCGGACCACTGGATCGTGCACGGGTTCGATGAAGACCTGAACAAGGCGATGAAGAATGCGTCGCTGGATATGCTCCACCTGCTTACCGAGCATCAGGATCTCAGCCGCAATGATGCCTATTCCCTGATGAGCGTCGCGACGGATTTCGGAATCACGCAAGTCGTCGATGGGACGCAGGGAATTCACGTTAAGATTGATCGCAACATCTTCCCGGAGAAGGGCGTCGTGAAAGATCCGGATTGATCCTGCGCGTCGGTGACCCCTGTCAGCCCGGCCAAAATGGGCGTGATCGGCGGCGGAATGGGTAGATGCTGCTCAAAAGTCAGGCAGCGTCACCTGTGTCCTGCAGTGTGAGATGCAGGTTTCATTGACCGCTGTAGTGGCGGTCCGAGGATCAGCATTGGGTGAGGACTGAGAGCGAGAGCGGAACGGAGCCAGTCGGTGCAGTTTACAACCAATGCGTATCCGAAGGAGCAGCGGAAGGACGCTTGGCACTTCGCGTTACAGCGATTTTCCATGGAGCTTCTGGAGCATGAGGGAGAGCTGTATGGCGAATTGGTCAGCTATCGAAGTGCTCAGGATTTCACATTTGTCCGCATCACGTCCACGGAACACGTCATCCGCCTGGACCTGTCGCAGGGCCCCTCCCAGTTCTGGTTGATCATGCTGCTGGAAGGTGACCTCGTCGCCAAAACGGAAACCAACTCCATCGATGTCTCCGAGGGCGATATCGTTTATGGAATTGGCGATCTGGATGTCACGCTCGATTTCAAGCGCGACAATCGCTTCTTGATGGTTCAGGTGCCGGTCACGCATCCGGCACTGCGTCTGCGTTCAAAGCCGCAAGCTGACATCTCCAATCTTGTCTCTGAAACAGGCGTTGGGCGCATGTTGTCAGGATTGTTGCGATCTGTCGCCGACACGATCATGGATGTCGACGATGACCAGATGCGTCCCATTGAGGTGGCGCTGCCTGAATTCATTTCCACGGCGCTTATGAGCGAAGCTTCTACCAAGGAGTTGGGCGGCGCGGCCGGCGTCCGGGCGGCGTTGCTGGAGCGAATTTTCCAGACCATCGAGATGCGTTTGAGTGATCCTGACCTGAACCTTCATCAGGTCGCCAAGGAACACAATATCTCACCGCGCTACCTTCAGAAATTGTTCGAATCTGTTGGCGATAGTTTCGGTCATTTTGTGAAACTCAGGCGGCTGGAGCGGTGCCGGCTGGACCTTCGTAGCCCGTTACATGCACAGCGTTCCATCTCGGACATCTTGTTCCAGTGGGGCTTCAACGATAGCGCGTCTTTCAGCCGAGCGTTTCGAGAACAGTACGGGATGAGCCCGCGGGAGTATCGCAGAGCGCCGCAAGAGGAAGAAGCGCAAGCCGAAGCCCCGCAACGGGGACGGCCGCCGACAGCGAAAGATCAGGCGATCGAATCCCAGGCTGACGAGATGCTGGATGACATCGAACAGGAAACTTCTGACGTATCGGATCTGCCGCACGTTCCGGTCCAGCATGGAGCCCGGCATCACTATTTGCCAGTTACGCCTGAAACCATTCACTGGGGGCATTTCAGCAGTTCGCTGAAGCCAGTCCTGACCGTGGAATCCGGGGATTATGTGACGGTTGAAACCCTGACGCATCATGCGAATGACGACCATGAGCGTATGGTCATGGGAGACCCGGCGATTGAGGATATCTATCGCTGGACTCCGGAGGGTAAAACCATCAACCGACGAGGGGCGGGCGCCCTGGATTCGTCTTCCTCAACAGGGCGCGGCGCGGGTGAGGGCTTTGGTGTTCATATCTGCACTGGCCCGATTGAGATCGCGGGGGCAGAGCCGAATGACATTGTCGAGATCCGTATTCTGGAACTGAAGCCGCGGACCAGCGGGAACCCGAAATATGCGGGGCAGTCATTCGGCAGCAATGCTGCAGCGTATTGGGGATTTCAGTATAATGATCTTCTGACGGAACCGAAACAACGCGAAGTCATTACCATTTATGAAGTCGAGAGCGAGATGGGGCGGTCCTGTGCACGTGCCGTCTACAATTATCGCTGGACCCCTCAGACAGATCCGTTTGGTATTGTGCATGAATTGTACGATTATCCCGGCTTGCCTGTGGACACGAGCACGATCAAGAAAAACTATGATGTCCTTCGCAACATCGAGATTCCGGTGCGTCCGCATTTTGGGGTGATTGGTGTTGCTCCGCCGCAATCCAAACTGGTCGACTCCATTCCGCCAGGCAATTTCGGAGGTAATCTCGACAATTGGCGTATTGCGCCGGGGTCCAGCCTGTTTCTGCCTGTCGGTGTGGCGGGTGCGCTGTTGTCCCTCGGTGATCCGCATGCGTCGCAAGGAGACTCGGAGCTGTGTGGGACGGCAATCGAGTGTTCAATGACAGCGCTTATCCAGCCTATTCTGCATCGGGCGAGCGACAAGAGAGGGCATATCCGGGATCTCGATTATCCTCTTCTGGAAACCCAGGACGAATGGGTGATCTTCGGCTTTAGCCATCCGAACTATCTCAAAGAGCTCGGGGCATCTGCACAGAGTGACATCTATAAGAAGTCTTCAATTGATCTGGCCATGCGGGATGCGTTCCGCAAAGCGCGTCGTTTCCTGATGACCGCACGCGACCTTGATGAGGATGAGGCGATCTCGCTGCTCTCTGTCGGCGTGGATTTCGGGATTACTCAGGTCGTCAATGGGAACTGGGGAGTCCATGCCATTATCCGCAAGGAATTGTTCACGGCGTAAGGGCGCGTTTCCCGGTGATACGGCGAAAATCGCGAGCCCAACAAGTTCTTGTGCGCGCAGAGACAAGAATGGACGGGCCGCCAATGACAGGGTGATGCTGACAAGAAGAGGACATTCAGGGCATGCCGATCACCATCACCGAAGAGTTCATCCAGTCTCTGGCATCTTCAAAAGGAGATGTTCTCGAAGCTGAAACGCTTCCGCCAGAATGCTATACGGACGCCAATTTCTACGAGTTTGAGAAGGAAGCCCTCTTTACGCATGACTGGTTGTGTGTCGGCCGGGAAGAATGGGTGAAAGAGCCGGGCGACTATTTCACCACCTCCACCGTAAACGAACCAATTGTCGTGGCCAGAAATCGCAAAGGCGAATTGAAGGCAATGTCGTCTGTTTGCCAGCACCGCGCGATGCTGGTTGCCGAAGGCAGCGGAAATGCGCGTGGATTTGTTTGCCCCTATCATCATTGGAGCTACTCGCTGGATGGTGATCTGGTCGGCGCGCCGGCGATGAACAAGACTTGCGAATTCGACCGCAAGGCAAATGGGCTTCCGAATTTCAAGGTTGAGGTGTGGGAAGGGTTCATCTTCATCAATTTCGATCAGAATGCTGCGCCACTGGCGCCCCGTCTGACGCATGTTCAGGAAGCGATCAGTGGTTACGACCTGGCCAATGCGGAAGGGCCCCGACCTGACCCGGCGCCACGCCTCATGTGGAACTGGAAAGTCATGTTCGAGAACAACAATGATGGCTATCACGCCAGCCGCCTGCACCACGGCCCGTTGCATGATTTTGTGCCGTCAGAACAGGCAAGTTTCCCCGATGCGCCGAAAGGGGCCGCAGGCTATCTGCGGTTCAACGGTACGCTTCATCCTGACGCGAGCTTTAATCCCACGCAGAAGGCAGTACTGCCGGTTTTTCCGGGACTGTCCGATGAAGCCCGCAACCGGATGACGTTTGCAAATATCCCGCCCAGCCTGTCACTGGTCATGACCAGCGACATGGTCATCTATCTGATCATCCGGCCTGACAGTCCTGAAACGCATTACATGGACACGGGCGTACTTGTGGCGCCCGGCGCGATGGCGGATGAGGCGTATGAGCACAAGATGGAGATGATCATGAATTCGACATCTCATATCATCGCTCAGGATTGGCATGTGGACGAGATGGTTCAACTGGGCCTGCGCTCCCGCTTTGCAAAACGTGGGCGGTATTCCTGGCAAGAAGGCGCGCAAGCGCAATTCAATGAATGGCTTGTCGACCGCTATCTGGCGGAATGGGATAGGCGCGATCCGTCTGCTGTCGGGGCTGCGGTTGCTGCCGAATAGGGCGGAGCAGGCACGTGCACCCTTCAGAACACCCCACGACCTGGCGGTTCCAGACACGATCAGTGCCTGCCACGCAGAGGAATGCGGCCTGGGCCAACGCCATGCGGCGGTTGCGACTGCCTTTCGTGTCAGATCCGGAAGGGCAACCGATTGACGGGCGGATGACCATTCAGTCTTCGGCGCTGGGCTTGCAATTCGCACGCATCGAGTCTGGACGCCAGGTCATTGATGGGCGTGAGTTGGAGCAGGGCGCGGGCATATGGTTGCTTGTCCTGCTGAAAGGGAATGCGCGCTTCAGTTCTGACGGCGTGGCTGTAGACGTGACGCAGAATATGATCGTGTACGGCGCGACGCGACACGACTCCCGTCTGGAAGTGAGTGAAGATAATGCGATCCTGTTTGTGCGCATTCCGGATGTGGCGTTGGGTGGCCGACTGATTGCGCCAACCCATTACAAATCCGGCACAATTGACGGCAGCGTTGGTGTTGGACGAATGCTGCTGGGCATGCTTCTCGTCATGGCCGATGAGCTTGGCGACATCTCGACTCAGGACCTGCCCCCGGTTGAGCTTGCCTTGATCGAGTTGCTGACGAGCAAGCTGCTTGAAATTGCAGACACGCGATCGCTTGGTGGCGCGCAGGGCGCAAGAGCGGCCCATCTCCACAGAATCCAACAGACATTGGAAACGCTCCTGTGGGATCCTGATCTGACGATTGTGAAGGCGGCAGATGAGGTTGGTGTTTCTCCCCGTTATCTGCAACGCCTGTTCGCTGCGGATGGGCACAATTTCAGCGGATATCTCAAGAAACGTCGATTGGAGCGGTGTCATGCGGACCTGATCAGTCCGCTCCACGCGCAGGAATCTATTTCCGAAGTGGCGTTTCGCTGGGGCTTCAGCAGTTCAGCTCATTTCAGTCGCAGCTTTCGGGAGCAGTTTGGTTTGTCGCCGCGCGAGCATCGGCGGACAGGGCTGGCAAACCGCGCCCAGGATGAGGCTGAGGTCAACAAATTATGGGGCGAGTATCAAGAGTTTGCCCAAGGTCGCGCCTAGCATGACACTATGCATCATTTGATACCGAATAAGTAAGTACAGGGAATTTATATGCCAAATCCAAACACACTCATCTTCGTTGACTTGATGTCGGACGATCCCGTGGCGGCTGGAAAGTTCTATGCCGAAGTCATGGGTTGGGAAGACGACGTCCGGATGGATGGCCAGTACTGCCGCATGGTGCCGGGTGGAAACTTCAAGAATCCGGATGGGTCGGACAGCGAGATCGGCAATTTGCATATCGGGATCGGCAATGTGAAGAACTTGCGCCCCAACCCTGATCCGGCAGGAGTGGATCCCCGGGCGCTATCGACAGAGACCCGCACATCCCGGCTCTGGGTTTTGGTCAGCGAAGATGATTCGGTTGACCGGATCATGGAAGCGGCGGAGGCGCGCGGAGCAAAGACGCTTTGGCGAAATCATTACTGGAAGGAATTCAATGGCTTCAATGATTCCTTTCAAGACCCGTGGGGCAACCAGATCATTCTTTGGCGCAAAGGCGGAGCAGATCCGGTGATCCCAGAGGGGTATACCAGCGAATGACCGACCTGGCGGGCGCAGACGCTATCGGGCAGCAGGCGGTAACTCGCAAGACGGGTGTGGTCGTTGCTGCAACGGTGGGGAATATTGTCAGCACAACGCCCGCCGTCAGTGCGGTCTTCAGCTTGTTCCTTGTGCCGATTTCGACAGAGTTTGGTTGGCCGCGGTCAGTTGTGTCTGGAGTCCTGCTGCTAACGGCTGTCATGTCGGCGATCATATATCCCATCGCCGGTCGATTGTCCGACAAATGGGGCTCACGGCGCATTATCCTTTTCGGATGCGCTGTGTTTGCTCCGGCAATTGCGGGATTGGCGCTGGCGAATGGTTCCGTACTTCAGTTCTACGCCCTGTTTGCGCTTGTCGGCGCGGCGGGGGCCATCCCGTCAACGCCTGCTTATTCCAAGGTGATTTCCGAGTGGTTCGATGAAAAGCGGGGACTGATGCTTGGGGTGGCAGCAGGGTTCGGCAATGGGCTTGGATCGACCTTGATGCCAATTGCGGCGGGGTTGATGCTGGTACAGTTCGGGTGGCGTGGCGCCTATATCGGGATTGGCCTGATTGTCTTCTGTCTTGGGTTCCCTGTTCTTTTCGCCTTGCTGCGGGACGCGCCTGGCCGGCTGGCGGTGATCCAGAAGGGCGAAAGAGGTGCGCGAGTTTCTCCCGCAACGGAGACGCTATCCGGCGTTAGTCTTGGCGAAGCAGCGTCCATGCGGACATTCTGGATTCTCATGGCGGCTGTCGCCCTTGGCGCCGGATGCATGACCGCCATTTTTACCCATGTGGTGCCCATGCTGATGGATCGCGGCATTTCCCTTCAATCCGCGACCTTGGCCATCAGTATCTTCGCCTTGGTAACTGCGGGGTGGCAAGTCATGACGGGATACTTCCTGGACCGTTTTTATACGCCAAAAGTAGCGGTGCCCATGTTTGCTGCGGCGATCCTTGGCCTGCTTTGTTTCCAGTATGGAACGGCCCTGCCGACCATCTACATCGGCGCAGCTTTGATGGGCATTGGGCTTGGGGCAGAGTTTGGCTGTCTGTCCTATTTTGTGTCCCGCTATTTCGGGCTTCGCTCATTCGGAACGATCATTGGGGTCTTCTACTCCGTCGTCATAGTCTTCCAGGGAGGGGCGCCGGTCTTGATGGATATCGGCTTTGACGTCACGGGCAGCTATGTGACGTCGGTATGGGTGCTCGCAGGTCTGCTCTTGCTTGGCACTGTCCTGATCCTGTTGCTTCCGGAGTTCAGCAAGAACTCATCTGCTCACGATCAGGAGGTGATCAGCTGATGGCAGACCTGACCATATTGGGAAGCGTCAATCTGGATGTTGTGCTTCGTGTTGCCAGCTTGCCAAGGCCGGGGGAAACTGTTTCTGCAACAGGCTCTGATCATTATCTCGGTGGGAAGGGAGCCAACCAAGCGGTTGCCGCCGCGCGGTCTGGGGTCAATCTGGAATTCTATGCCTGCCTTGGAGATGATGAGGACGGGGCATGGCTCATTTCAGAGTTGGAGGTACTTTCTGTGCCTTCGGGCGATATCGAAAAGTTGCCATCCATGCGGAGCGGTCGCGCTTATATCTGCGTGGACGCAGCAGGCGAAAATCACATCGTCGTCGATGCCGGCGCAAATGCTCAGCTCAAGGTCGTTCCGCCAAAGCGGGCCGACGCGAAAGTTGTCTTGTCCCAATTGGAGACGCCGATCGAAACGACACTTGCGTATTGTGCGTCGCTTGCAGGTTCCAATACGACAGCTGTGTTGAATGCGGCGCCAGCAATATTGCGGGCGCGCGATGACTTGTTCCACGTGATGAACATCATCGTGATGAACGAGTCTGAACTCGCATTCTATGCAGAAATTGAGAGCCTTCCGGAAGATATTGAAGATATCACCCGAATTGCGAGGACGCTGCTCTCGCGTGCGGATCAGGTTATCATCGTGACTTGTGGTGCCGCGGGTGCGCTGGCAATCAGTCGCAATCACCTGCACGTAACACCCGCGCGACGCACGAAAGCGCGAGACACAACCGGTTCAGGCGACTGTTTCTGTGGAACCTTGTGCGCGCGACTTGCCATGGGCGACCAACTTGATGCAGCGATGCAATACGCATCCATAGCGGCATCCTTGTCCGTTGAGAAAGATGGCGCCGCCGCATCCATGCCCTCGCGGGAAGATGTTGAGCTGATCATCTTCGAGATGGAGTCGGAGGAGGTTCCCGGATGAAGACCTGGTTGATTACCGGCGTCAGCAAGGGGCTGGGAAAGCAGATCGCTTTACAAATGCTGGAGCAAGGCGACCGTGTGATCGGCACGGTGCGTTCTGAACAGGATCACAAGGAATTTTCCAGTCAGGCGGGCGGGCGCGCCATTGCGCTGCTGCTTGATGTGACTGACTTCGATGAAGTCTCTGAGAAAGTAGCTGAAGCTGAAAGAGAACACGGTCCGATTGATGTGCTTGTGAACAATGCCGGATACGGATTGACTGGAGCCATTGAGGAAACCTCTATTCAGGAAATCAGATCGCTTTTCGACGTAAACGTTCTTGGCGCCATCGCCATGATCCAGGCCGTGCTTCCAGGAATGCGCCGGCGACGCGCGGGGCACATTGTGAATGTTTCCTCCGCCAGCGGGCTTGCGCCGTGGGCAGGAACCGGAATTTACGGCGCAAGCAAGTATGCGCTCGAATGTATTGGTCAGACATTGGCGGACGAGGTTTCGCCACTTGGCATTCATGTGACGAATGTGGCGCCGGGGGGAATGCGCACGGATTTCGCCGGCGGCTCCTTGCGCGCAGTCGAGCCGACTATTCCGGACTACGAAACGACGGCCCATATGGCCCATCAAGTGCTTTCGGAAGGCAAGGGCCGGGAACCAAGCGCCCCTGGCAAGATCGCATCGGCGATTGCGCACCTGGTGGAGATGGATGTGCCGCCGCGGCTGCTGCTATTGGGCGCGGATGCGTACAAATACGCGACCGACCATCTCAGAAGCCAGCTTGATGCTATGGATGCGTTCAAAGAGCTCACGCATTCTGTGTCAGTGGAGGCAGTGTGATGCCTTTTTCAGCAATTCAGCACGCCACAAGAATTCATGTCGCTCGGTGCAAGACCGATGCATCCGGCGTTGATATTCTCAATTCCGAATTTGCTGAATTTCCTGAGCCTGGAGGCCATGATGACGACTGAAACTGTGTGCAAACCTGTGACGACCGCGGCGGCCTGGCGTGGCGATGAGATCAAGGCGGGCGAGGAATGGATCTACCATCTTTCACCTGAGCAGGTAGAGGAATTGGAGGACCTCGGAGCCCGGTTTGTTGAGGTGGATCCAGACCTTCGATTCGTGCAGGCATCTGAGTACCCGCTGACCGCCTGCGCGAATGCGGTGGAAGCCTGGGGCCGGGATGTCGACACGGGGCGCGGCTTCGTGCTGGTGCGAGGATTGCGTACCCATTTGTATTCGGATGCCCTGTCCTCGGCGATCTATTACATTCTCGGCCTGCACATGGGCGATCCGATCCGTCAAAATGAGATGGGAGATTTGATTGACCATATCTACGCGACATCCGACAAGACGATGGATGACCCGACGGCGCTCTCATCAAAGGTGCGTGACAAGCTCGTCTATCATTCCGACAGTTCTGACATTGTCGCATTGATGTGCCTGAGGCCAGCCAAGGAAGGGGGCGCATCCTGTCTGGTGTCAGGAGCCGAGATCTATAATGAAATTCTGCGCCGCCGGCCCGACCTTGCGCCATTGTTGCTGGAGCCGTTTCACTGGGATTGGCGGCGGCAAGATCACAATGCCCCGGCCAACACGTACACATCGCCGGTGATCAGTATCGAAGAAGGCGTGTTCAGCATGTATGCGGGCTCGCTCTATATTCTGACGGCGCAGGAATATCCGGGGGTGCCGAAGCTGACGGACGCACAAAAGGAAGTGCTCGCGCTGTTTGACGAAATTACCTATGAGCCAGGCATGGCGATCGATATGGATTTCCGCCCCGGTGATATTCAGTGGCTATCCAACTACGCCGCACTTCATTCTCGTACGGAGTTCTTTGATCATCCTGAACCGCAACGCAAACGCCATCTTCTGCGCTTGTGGCTCAGCCGGGATGCAGGGCGACCGGTTGTGGAGGGTTTTGGCAAGAATGGTGTCGTGCAGGTCAGGGAAAAGCCTCGGGAAGGTGTCGATGATGAAGTGATCGGCAAATTCCATGTCGCGGACGCTGCCGTGCCCAGAATGATTTCCTGATCAAGCCACAGAAGAAGACGCTGAATGCCCGAACTGAAAGTGATCAAGCGCTCCGGAGAAGAGGTCGTCATAGAGGCAACCGCTGGCCATAGCGTAATGGAGGCCATATCTGCTTCTGGCGCCGAAGATATCGCTGCGATTTGCGGGGGTGCCTGCGCGTGCGCAACCTGTCATGTCTTCGTGGGGGATGAGTTCCTGGATCGTACGGGGGCGGCATCCGAACCGGAAAAAGAGTTGCTCGATTTCTCCGACAATGCACGGCCCCAATCCCGGCTATCATGCCAGATCATCATGACGGAAGAGCTGTCGGGTTTGTGCGTGGAAGTTGCGCCTGAGGAAATGTGAGCGCCTGTGGAAGATGGTCGCCGATCAATAGTTGAGGCGCGAGAAATCAAGAACCGGATGGCTTGTCTTGGTGATAGTACGGTATCGAAATGAGGGAATTGAAGACATGTCAGAGCCAGTTTCTCCAACCAAGTTTGACTTGCCATCCGATACCGGAGGCAAGGATCTGGGCATCTTCATGCCGATCGCCAATGGGGGGTGGATCCTGTCGAGAAACAAGCCGGAGCTCGATGGGTCATATGCCTACAACCGCAAAGTCGCGGTTTTGGCAGAAGAGCTGGGATACGACTTCATCATGTCCATGGCAAAGTATCGCGGATATGGCGGCGAAACCAAACAGTGGGATGCGACACTCGACGCGACGGTCACGATGGCAGCGCTGGCAGAAGTCACCAAAACCGTGAAGGTCTGGACCACTGTCCACACGATCCTGCAAAATCCGGGAACGGTCGCGAAAATGATTGCTACGCTGGATCAGGTATCGAACGGACGGGCAGGGCTCAATGTGGTCACGGGTTCCTACAAGGGCGAGTTCTCCCAAATGGGTATGTGGCCGGACGATGTTGACCACGACGCCCGATACGACCTTGCCGACGAGTGGATCAAGGCCATCAAGGGCTTGTGGACCGAGCCTTCTGTCACGATGGATGGCAAGTATTTCCAACTGGATGACTGTGTTTCGAACCCCAAGCCTTCAAAAAAGCCATTCCTTGTTTGTGCGGGTACGTCTGAAAAGGGAATGCGATTCAGCGCGAACGAAATGGACGCGATCTTCTTGTCTGGCGACGTTCCTGAAGTGCTGGCCGCTGCCAGTAACAAGGTGAAAGGCATCGCCGCCGAAATGGGGCGGTACATCCGCACGTACGCGATGATGACCGTTGTCCTCGGCGACACAGATGAAGAGGCTCAAGCGACGGCGCAGCACTATCGGGATGGTCTCGATGAAGAGGCCCTGCGCGGTATGATGCGCGCCTACGGGTTCCTGGATGCCGAAATCGGCAAGGAGAATGCGTTCGTGAAAAAGGCCAGATCATCGTTCATGTCGCCGCACGTTGCAGGATCGCCTGATACAGTTGTGGAGCGTCTGTCACAGCAATTGGAAGTGTCGGGTCTGGATGGCCTCATGCTGATCTTCCCCGACTATATTGAGGGAATGCCGAAATTTGCGGAAGAAGTGCTTCCAAAGTTGCGCGCAAAGTTTCCGTCTCTCGCCGGGGCGGCATAGATGACAGCTTTGCCGTCTGTATCTGACTTGCCGCATGTCGGGTCCGAGTTGCTCAGCGAGATACTTGATCCTGCACGTACCGCTTTGGTCCTGGTCGATGTTCAGGTGGATTTCGTTTCGCCAGATGGCGTGATCGGGCAGGCGGGCGTTGACCTTCGCCCAGCGCACATCGCAATGGCCCAGATGGCTCGTCTTCGTGAGGCGCTCAAGCAAAAGAGCGGAACCATCTGTTTCCTGAAGGTCGTGACCCGGGATGAAACAGACACGGACGCCTTGAAGAACCTCTATGCTTGGCGCGGCAAGCCGGGCCAGCACGCGATATGCCGTGCGGATGAGGCGGGGTCAGACTATTATCAGCTTGTCCCGGAGGATGGTGATCTCGATATAGCGAAGGTTCTGTTCGATGGGTTTCATGGCACGGAACTCGACGCGGAATTGAAGGCGCGCGGCATTGATACTGTGTTGATGGCGGGCGTGACGACGGATTGCTGTGTCGACCAGACCGCTCGGTCTGCCTTTCATCACAATTTCAACGTCGTCGTCGTTTCTGATGCGTGCGCGGCTTATGAAGAGATACTTCATGTCGGTGCGCTCATGGCATTGGAGAAGAATTGCGCTTTGCTGGCTGACACGCAAACAGTCCTGGACACCCTGGAAGGGTAACACGAAATCGGAGCACGACCGCTCCGACTGGGCGCAAATACAAACTCGGAGTGCGCACAGCGACAATATTGATCGCCCCCGATGTGAGACCTTTGATGCTTGGTCCCTCACATTGACAGGATGGCGAGCATGTTTCGAAAGTGGTTGGTCTTTGCCATTCTGGTCGGCGGCTTCTTCGTGCTCAATGCCAGCACATTTGCATCACTCGGCGTCGTCCTGTTTGTTATGGCGGACGATCTGGGGTGGAGCTACACGTCCGCCGGATTGGGTTTCACCGTGCTTGGGCTCGCCGTCGGGCTGACAGGGTTTCTGCCGGCCTTTCTGCTTCCGCGTATTGGTGCACGACAGACATTTGCACTCGGCTTCGTCCTGGTCGGTGCCGGGTTTGGTCTGGCGAGCGCGAGCGAAGCGCTGATGACCTTTTTTGCGGCCATGTGCTTTGTCGGAGCGGGATTCTCCCTTGCCGGAAATGTCACGGCGGTGTGGTTGATCGGAGAATGGTTCCCGATCCGAACGGCCCGGATGATCGGCCTGTATCTCATGCTTGGCGGCATTGGCGATATCGTGGGCCCAGGCTTGAGTTACTACGTGGTCGAGTGGACGAGTTGGCGTGCAAACTGGACCATTCTGGCCGGGGTTTGTGGCATGCTGGTAATCCTTGGCGCGCTGGCCATTCCAAAGGACAAGACGTCGTATCGGGAACGGGAGACCAATGAGGGCGCGCTGGAGGGCTCGGCGGCAAGAAGTTCCGAGAACTGGAAAACGGCAGTGTTTCGTCCGCTCTTTCTGGTCATTGCGGCGGCGGTAACCTTCAATCTCGCATGCGTCACGACCGTCCACTCAATGGCTGTCAGTCATTTGAAGTTGATTGGGCTATCGCCTTCCGTTGGGGCACTTGGCCTCAGCTTCATGGCGTTTGTATCCTTGGCATTCAAAGGCCTGGCTGGACCGCTCTGTGAGCGGTTTTCGTCGAAACACTTGCTGGCCGTGAGTATGGCCTTGCAAGCTGTAGGGATTGTGCTGTTTGCGATCGCCATGAGCCCGGCCATCGTTGTGGTGTCTTCCTTGCTGTTTGGCGCGGGGTGGGGGATCACCGTTGTCGCGACGATGGTCGTGCTCATTGAGCGTTTCGGCAGGGTACTGGGTGCCCAATTGCTGGGCGTGTCGCACCAGATTTCCTCGGTTGCCGCCTTTGGTCCCTTGGCAGCTGGACTGGCCGCTGACAAGGTCGGCTCATTCGCGCCAGTTTTCTTCGTGTTCGCAATTGCGCTGGGGCTTTTGGCATTGTTTATCCAGGTTTTGAGGGACCCGGGATTGTCAAAGCTTCAACTCACAGGCACGACACAGGAAACTGGTTCCGCCGATGCTCTCAAAGCGTAAGTCCTTGTGAAGCGTCCGCTGTGGCTGCGAATACAACCTGTTGGTGTGTGTGGAGAGTAAGTTTCGTGTTTCTGGTGGTTCAGCTTTTGCAACTATTTTGGCGCTCCAAATCAAGTCAGGACGAGAACCCCAATCTAGCGTGAGATATCGCAAAGTTTGTGATTTTCTGCAGCTTGAGGGGTAATGTCATGGGTCGGAACAAAAGAAGTTTTATGAAGTGTGGTGCTGCTGTTGCAGCGCTGAGTGTTGCGCTGGTTCACGGTGGTGTTGCATTTGCCGATGATGCGGCGGGTGATGAAGATGACATCCGCAACATGAACCAGATAACAGTGTACGGAGAGAAGCGGGAAACCACTCTTCAGGATGCGCCAATCGCGCTGAGCGCTATCACCGGGGATATCCTGGAGCAGGCGGGCATCACGGATCCGAGCCAGCTGAATGGGTATGTTCCCGGCCTCATGATCACGAAAAGTGGCGGGTCTGAGCGCATCGTCACCATTCGCGGTGTAGGCCAGCAGACTCCAGAGAACTTCGCGACAATTCCGGGTGTGTCGTTTCATGTCGACGGCGCGTTCCTGCCAAATTCCATCGCGCTCAATATGGGGTTCTTTGATGTAGATCGCATCGAAGTCCTTCGCGGCCCGCAGGGCACTGTGTTCGGACAGAGTTCAACCGGTGGGTCGATCAACGTGATCACGAACCAGCCAACGCTTGGAGAGTCGAAGGGCACGTTCAAGGCAACTCTGGGCGACTACAACTACGTTCAGGGATTTGCCTCCTATAATGTGCCGATTGGTGAAACAGCGGCGATCCGCGGGTCAATCCAGCAAACGTCTCATGATGGCTATGCGACGGCCACCAGTATTGATGGCGGTTATGAGCTGGATGACGCAGACAATGAGCATTATCGCCTCGCCGCCTTGTGGGAGCCAACGGACAAGCTGTCCACAACGCTTTCCTATACGCTATACAATGACAAGCATAATGGCGGAGCACTGAAGAATATTGAGGACCCCAATCCTGATATTCGCGAAGTCACGCAGGACTTTCCCGCAAAGTTCAAGCTGAGGTCGGAACTTGCCACGCTCAACGTATCGTACGAGCTTCCTTTCGCGACGCTGAAGTCTGTGACGAGTTATCAGGACATGTCGCATGACCAGTCGTTTGACGCCGATCGCCTCGATCTGGCGACCTATGGCGGCTACGATCATGTTGCGACGTGGGCTACAGAAGCCGAAACCTTCATGGAAGAACTGACAATCAGCTCACTTCCGGAATCCGGAATCGACTGGATTGCAGGCGTATTCTATTCGAACACGGACTCGGCTCAATATGTGGTCGAATACCGGGAGCTTGGCGTCACCTCCATTCCCGGCCTCCCAGTTCTGCCTCGTGACACCACTCCGGCGGAAATTCCTTCAAACCTTGCCTATGAAAACATTTCGACCGTCAATCGTGAGTCGATTGCTCCGTTCTTTCAGGCGACAATCCCGCTGATGGAAAACCTGAGCGCAACAGTCGGCGCGCGTTACAATGACGACAAGTATGACGGCGAGGGTGCTTCGTACTATTCAACGCCGACCGCCAGTTCGTTCGCAACACAGACTTGGACCGGGAAAGTCGGGCTTGATTACGATATATCCGAAGACTCGATGGTGTATGCGAGCTGGTCACGCGGTTACAAGCCGGGCGGACTGAATGGCGGAACGTCAGGCGCACTTGTTGTCTCCTCGACATATGATGAAGAGACTGTGGAGGCGATCGAGTTCGGCTCCAAGAACACATTTCTTGATGGCCGCGCAACGCTCAACGCCTCGGTCTTCTTCAATCAGTATGAAAACATGCAGTTCATCGAAGAGGATCCGATCCCCTATGCCGGGGGCATTGGCAACATTCCTGAAGCTGAAACATATGGTATCGAACTGGAGGGCAGCTATCTGACCTTCAACGACCAGCTCATGCTTGGCGGCAATATGGCCATGCTGGACGGGGAGGTCACTGCTGACTATGTGGCGCTGGATCGCCGCCTTGCTGACCTCGCCGGAGATGAAGCGGTGAATTCAGGCGCTACATATCCTTGGTCTTATGACTGGTTTCTCGCGCGTCAGTCTGCAGGCGTGCAGGTCGAGGGCAACACCCCGCCAAATCTCGCTGACCTGACATACAATCTGTATGCGGCCTGGTTCCAGCCAGTTGGTGATCATGGTGAGCTGACGTCTCGCATCGAGAATGTATATGTTGGAGAGTATGAGGCGCGCATTTTCAACACGGCTGGCGCGGATGATGTGCCATCATACAGCCTCTGGAATGCGTACTTCCAGTATCAGCCGAATGAAGCGCCGTGGTTCGTGTCGGCTTCGATCACGAATATTGGAGATGAAGAGGGTATCTCGGGCCGGTTCGTGGATCCTTACTCAAGCGGAACTGTGAGCAATGAGTATGTCCCTCCGCGGCAATTGCTCGTCACATTCGGATTTGAGTTCTGATCTGAAGCGAAGCCAAATTATTAGAAGGAAATAGACGTGTCCGAATTTGACGGCGACAAGACGTACCAGCATTTCACCGCAAATCGAGTCACGCCCTACATGGGGGCCGAGTTGGATGGAATTGATCTGACCCGGCCCCTCTCACCCAGCCAGGCAGACGAATTGCGAGATGCGCTGGCCAGGTTCCAGGTTATCTTCTTTCGTGACCAGGAAATCAGTCATGACGCGCACAAGGATCTGGGGCGATTGTTTGGGCCTCTCGCGATCCATTCGGCGGTGGCTGGCATCGATGGACATCCAGAGATTGTGGCCATTCATGCCGATGCGGACTCAAAATATGTTGCCGGAGAGAGCTGGCATTCGGATTTGAGTGCAGATGAAGAACCTCCACTTGGTAGTATCCTTTATCTTCACACCGTTCCGGAAACGGGCGGGGATACGATGTTTTCCAGCATGTACAAAGCCTATGACGCCTTGTCTGAACGGATGAAAACATATCTCGAAGGATTGGAGGCGGTGCATGACGCCAATCCGGTTTATCATGCTCTGTTCAAGGATTATGATAAACGGTATCCGGTTGCGACCCATCCGGTCATTCGCAGGCATCCGGTGACCGGAAAGAAATGTATCTTCGTCAATTCGTCCTACACGACCCATATTGAGGGATTGTCGGATGAGGAGAGCAAGGCGGTTCTAAACTTCCTGTTCGACCACGTGAAGAATCCGAACTTTCAGATACGGTTTCGATGGAAACCGCACTCCATCGCCTTTTGGGACAACCGTGCCGTCCAGCACCTGGCGGTTTGGGACTATTTCCCGGAAGTCAGATCCGGTTTCCGGGTCACGATCGCGGGTGACAAACCCGTTTCCTAGGGAATGCGATTGTGGTCCGCTAGTCGTGCTCGAAGCTGAAGACAGAGATACCGCGCGATCTTGTATCGAAGACAAGTTTCTTGTTTAGCGGAGCGTGGGCCCTGGATGGGCAATTGTTCCGGTCGCACATATAGCAATTCACTCCAATGGGCGTCGCCTGCATGGCGGGCAGATTGAGTGTCTGCGCATATATCAGGCGGGGGGCGTAGGCGATGTCACACCCAAGGCCGATGGCGTACTTGGTTGGCGGCCGGTCAAAGGCGCCTTCCGACCGTGACATCGTGCGGGCGATTGAGAAATAGGTCGTATTGTCCGGCATCTGAATGATTTGGGTGCGAACCTGGTCAGGCGTCGCAAAGCAATCATGGATATTCCAGAGCGGGCAGGCGCCACCGAATTTCGAAAAATGAAACCGCCCCGCGCTGAAACGCTTGGACACATTGCCGGCGCTGTCCATTCGGACGAAGAAGAAGGGGATGCCGCGTGCATCCGGTTTCTGAAGTGTGGTGAGGCGGTGGGCGACTTGTTCAAAGCTTGCGCCGAACCGATGGCTGAGCAGCTCAATGTCATATTTCGTTGTTTCGCATTCACGGAGGAAGCGCGCATACGGCATCAGCAACGCGGCGGCGAAGTAATTTGCCAGGCTGACGCTGGCCAGGTTTCGCGCGCTGCGATCCGGGAATTTGGCTTTCTCGACATGCGCTTCAATAAGGGGGGCATATTCCAGCATGGCGATCTGGACGGCCAGCTGAAAGCGTCGTCCGGATTGGTGGAGCAGTTCTGACAGATCGATCCTGCGATGGTGCCGATCAAAATAGCGTAGCCTGTCTGGCATGACATGAGCCGGGACAATCCGGACCTGGTAATTGTGTTGCTTCTTCAGGCGGTCTGTCAGGGTGGTATGAGGTTCATCCGTGGTCAGAAACAATTCGGCTGAGAGCGCTTCTGCCGCTTCGTCGATTTCGGGGAAGTAGTTCCGGTTTTCGTGGAAATATTCACGAACGGAATCCACGCTCCGATCCGTCTGTTCCAGCACTTCGACCTTTTCCCGGTCTGCCATTGGGTTGGCGTCCGAATAGAGCCGGATATTCATCTCCTGATGGCGCGAATAGAGACGGAGGAACGCCTTCGCGATGTCCGGATTGGCGTTGACGACATCTTCGACGTCATTCTTGCCAATCGGCCCGGCTTCAAAAACGGGGTCGCGAAGCGCTTCCATGAGTTCGGAGGCCAGTCGGGCGTCGCTTGCGCCGCCCACATCGCTCAGATCGAAATCGTAGATTTGTGCGAGGGACACGAGCAGTTTCGCGCTCACGGGGCGCTGATTGCTCTCGATCAGATTGATGTAGCTGGCTGAGACATCGAGGTCTTCGGCCATTTGGGCCTGCGTCAGTCCAAGCGTGCGGCGAAGCCGTCGAAGCTTCGCGCCAATGAGGAGTTTCTCTTTTCGCTGGCTCATCAAATACCCTGAAGATTTACAAACTTTACAATTACCGTTGGGTTTACCTTACATCGTAAACATAAAAACCCAATAGAAACAATTGCATACTCGATATTCGGAAGAAGTGTAAATAGTGTTGTGTCAATTCGAGTTTGATTGATGAGGCACATTATGACTTTTGTCGAAGCGTTGGAGCGGGCCCCCAAAGAGGCTGACCATATTGAAGTCCTGAAGCGGGTAGAGGGCGTAGACCGGGTGCTGACCGAGGGTGCGCTCGACTTTCTGGTTCGCCTTGAGCGCCGTTTCGGTTCCCGGCGTCGTGAGCTTCTCGCTGCGCGCCGCGCACGTCAGGCGCGGTTCGATGCCGGGGAGCTGCCGGATTTCCTGCCTGAAACGAAATCAATCCGCGATGGCGTCTGGGAAGTTGCCCCGATCCCGGCGGTTCTCCAGGATCGCCGCGCGGAAATCACGGGCCCTGTTGATCGCAAGATGATGATCAACGCGCTGAACTCTGGCGCCAAGATGTTCATGGCTGACTTCGAGGATGCGTCGTCACCGACCTTCGGGAACATGATCGACGGTCAGGTGAACATGCAGGATTATGCCAATGGCAGCCTGGATTACACGGACCCGAAGTCTGGCAAATCCTATGCGCTCGGCGAAGAGACCGCTGTGATGATCGTGCGCCCTCGCGGATGGCACATGGAAGAGGCGCACCTCCTCATTGACGGCCAACCCATCTCCGCCAGCCTGTTCGATTTCGGACTGCACATCTTCCACAATGGCGCGAAACTGCACGCCTCGGGCCTTGGGCCTTTCTACTACTTGCCGAAGATGGAGAGCCATCTGGAGGCACGCCTGTGGGATGAGGTCTTTGAGTTCGCGCAGGAAACGCTCGGAATTCCAGTAGGCTCCATCAAGGCGACCGTACTGATCGAAACGCTTCCCGCTGCATTCGAGATGGATGAAATCCTTTACGAACTCCGCCGCCACATCGCTGGCCTCAATTGTGGCCGGTGGGACTATATCTTCTCCTACATCAAGACGCTTCGGAAGAACGCAGCCTACGTGCTGCCAGACCGTGCGCAGGTCGGCATGGACCGCGCATTCCTGAATGCTTATTCCTTGCTGCTGATCAAGACGTGCCACAATCGCCGCGCCCATGCGATGGGCGGCATGGCGGCGCAGATTCCGGTCAAGAATGACGAGGCGGCAAACACGGCGGCCTTTGAAAAGGTGCGCGCCGACAAGCTGCGCGAAGTGAAGGCGGGTCATGATGGCACTTGGGTGGCTCACCCTGCGCTCGTGCCTGTGGCGATGGAAGTCTTCAACGAGCACATGCCGGCCTGCAATCAAGTACGCAGCCAGCGGACTTTCCCGCCGATCCGTCGGGACGACCTTCTGCGTCCGCACACCGGGGACATCACCGAGGCGGGTGTGCGCACCAATATTTCCGTCGGCATTGAATACACCGCCGCCTGGCTGAATGGTCGCGGCGCTGTGCCGATCCACAATCTGATGGAAGATGCCGCAACAGCTGAGATCTCCCGCAGCCAGATCTGGCAGTGGTTGCATCATCAGGCCAGCATCATCGCGCAGAATGGTGAAGCCCGTTCGTTCTCACAGGACTGGTTCATGGAAATTCTCGGCGAGGAGCTCGCCAAGATCCGCGAAGCCATCGGCGCAGATGCCTATGAACAGGGCCGCTACGAACTTGCCGCAAACATCTTCACCGAAACGGCAACCGGCGAAGACCTGCCAGACTTCCTGACAACCCCCGCTTACGAGGCGCTGCGAAAGCTCGCCTAATCCCCACACTGACTTCACCAAATTTCAAGGAGACAAAACTATGTCCAACCGCCCAACTTACTCTGAACTGCGCGCCGAGGCGCTCAAGCGTTATCCCGACGGCGTGACGCGCGCCGGGATCAGCATAGACGATATCGTCCAGCTGAAAATCCAGAACACATACTCCACGCATCTCGACATTGCCCGCGAAATGGCCGGCGTGATGAGAGCTGACATGGCGGCCTATGACGCCGACCACTCAAAGTTCACCCAGTCTCTGGGCTGCTGGTCCGGCTTCCACGCGCAACAGATGATCAAGTCTGTCAAGCGCATGCGCGGCACGGCAAAAGGCACCTATGTGTACCTGTCCGGCTGGATGGTCGCTGGCCTGCGCAACACCTGGGGTCACCTGCCGGATCAGTCCATGCACGAAAAGACGGCTGTCGCAGAGCTTATCGAAGAGATCTATGTTTCCCTTCGTCAGGCCGACGAAGTTGCTCTGAACGATTTGTTCCGCGAACTGGCCGCCGCCCGGGAAGCGGGTGCAAGCCAGGATGTCCTGGATGAGATCATCTACCGGATCGACACGTTCGAGACCCATGTGGTTCCGATCATTGCTGACATCGATGCTGGCTTCGGCAACGAGCATGCGACGTATCTGCTGGCCAAGGAGCTGATCAAGGCTGGCGCGTGCTGCCTCCAGATCGAGAACCAGGTCTCTGACGCGAAGCAGTGTGGCCACCAGGATGGCAAGGTCACAGTTCCCCGCGAAGACTTCATCGAGAAGCTGCGCGCCTGCCGTCTGGCATTTGAGGAGCTTGGGGTAGACGATGGTGTGATCGTCGCGCGTACAGACAGCCTCGGCGCCGGCCTGACCCAGAAGGTTCCGGTATCTCAGGGGCCGGGCGACCTGGCTTCGGAATACATCAAATGGCTTGAAACCGAAGAGATCTCCGACTCCAATCCGCTTCAGGATGGCGAGATGGCGCTGCAGAAAGATGGTAAGCTGGTCAAGCCAGTCCGTCTGCCAAACGGCCTCTATCGCTTCCGCGAAGGAACGGGCACCGAGCGCGTGATCGAGGATTGTATCGCCAACCTTACGCTTGGCGGCGCAGACCTGCTCTGGATCGAAACTGATACGCCGAACGTCGACATCATCGCGGGCATGGTGAACCGTATCAAGGAAGTCGTGCCAGATGCGAAGCTGACCTATAACAACAGCCCAAGCTTCAACTGGACCCTCAATCTGCGCAAGCAGGTCCGGGCAGACTGGATCGCGGCTGGCAAGATCTCCGAGAATGAATATCCGGAGGCAGAACTCATGTCGGCCCGCTTTGACGATACCGATCTCGGCAAGGAAGCTGACGCACGCCTGCAACGTTTCCAATATGACATCAGCGAACGCGCTGGCGTGTTCCACAACCTGATCACGCTGCCAACCTTCCACATGACGGCCTTCGCCATGGACGAATTGTCGAAAGGGTACTTCGGCGAGAACAAGATGGCCGCCTATGTGCAGACCATCCAGCGCCGCGAAATCCGCAATGGTGTGTCTGCCGTGAAGCACCAGCACGAAGTGGGCTCAGACCTTGGCGATACGTTCAAGGAAATGGTTGCCGGCGAACGTGCGCTGAAGGCGGGCGGTGTCCACAACACGATGAACCAGTTCGAGAACGTCGACTGATCATCCTGAACTTTTCAAACGGACCTAAAGCCCAGCCAGTTTGGCTGGGCTTCTTTTTTTATGGGCCGGAGACCGGAACCCTGCCGGGTGAGTTCCTATTCAAAGGGAGGATCTTGTATCTGCACACCGGGATGCTCAAAGCCGATTTTCCGCCGGCTCCAGACTGGAGCGAAAGCCTCCGTCTGTGAGCTGAGTTTGGCATAAACCGTAAAGGCGTCCAGGTCCGGAATGTTCAGCGGCGCGTTCAGCTCTACCCGGCCCAGAGGCGGGATGGTGACGGGAAGGATATCTGAAGACGAGACGTTCCCGGCAGCATCGGTGACGTATAGGCGAACATTTCCGGCGACCGCCTCATAATCATCATTGATGAGGATAAGCGGCACGTCGACGTCTTGCCCGCGCGGATAGGCTTGGTCACGCCATTCCTTCAAATACACAAGCTGAGGCGCGAAGACATCTTTCGCATAGCGTTCCCAGCGAGGTTCGAGTTCAAGATTGGTGACGTCCAGAAAGCTGTCGCATGTCGCGCTGGTTGTGCGAATTTCCCACGCATCCGGCAGCAGGTCCTCATCATTGCATTTCGACAAATACACAAAATGCTGGACACCTGCATAGCCGCGCATGGCCCGCCAATAGGCCGTCAATTCAGATGTGACATAGGCGTAGGCTTCCCGGTACTCGTCCGGTGACAGATCCAGTCCGCCTGTCATCGTGTCGAATGCACTCTGTGCCAAGGGTGTCGGGCGACCGAGCTGCGTGATCCAGAGAAAAGCATACTCATTATTGATGAAGGGGTGTTCTGGCGCGTCCGCATAAGTGGCGAACAGGCCCCAAACGGCCTGTGGAGGCTGGCCGTCCATTGTTGAAAAGTCATCAAGTGTATAGGCACGATCATTGAGGTTCAGCGCCCCGCCGGAATTCAGCTTGTACGGATGTTCTTCGATGGGGTCATTCGGGCCTTCGGGGCGCTGGTAGCCACCATTCTCCCATTGCCGCGTCGGATCAATCGAGCGAACCCGCGCGATCACCTCGGTCGACATTGGATTATTATTTTCGTTGGCCGCATCCCACCAACCAATGGAAGGATGGTTCCAGCTTTCCCGCACCCAACCCCGAAACTCTTTCTCAAGCTCGACAATCGACCAGTCCGCAGACTCCGTTCCGCGCGCGACAGACCAGAAGCTGTACTCATCGGCAATGATCAGGCCGACCTCATCAGCAATGTCATACCAGAAGTTCGGTACCCGGCCATTGTGTGTTCGGATTGAGTTCCAGTGGAAGTCCTTGGGATGACCAGAGAGAAGTTCACGAACCCAGTCCTCATTCCACGGAAGGGTCTTACGTTCCGCATCGCCGAAGAAGCGGTGCAGTGCGACATTCGTCCCGCGCAAATAGTATTTTCGATTGTTCAGATAGAAGCCCTTATCGTCTCCGCTACGCCACTCGGCTTTTCTCATCCCGAAACGTGTGGCGCGATCGTCGGTGGCGACCCATTGGCCATCAGCGTTTGCGGTTTCAACTCTGGTCGACACCAGGTACAGATGGGGCGTCTCCGGGCTCCACAGCTTGGCGTCTTCTATCGTGAAGGTCTGGGTCACGCTCGTATTGCTGCCCGGTGCCAATGTAACCTCGTCAGATATTTGTGGCACGAATTCCTGCGAGACCGGCCAGGAAGCGGCGGACTGGGACACGCGGGCGCTAAGGGCGGTATCGGACGAATTGTGAAGCTCCGTAATGACCGTCACCTGACCTGTGTCGACATCTGTTTCGACCTTCACATTTGCAATGGACGCATCCCCGGTCATGACGAGACTGACACTATCCCAAAGCCCTGGATACCACCGCGCGACCTCATCATCGTCGCCAGCGGGAACAAAGTCGGGCAACTGGCTTCGGTCTGCGCCGAGCCGGACGATGAGTTCATTTTCGCCGCCGTATTTGATGGCCGTGCTGGCGTCGTACTCTGACAGGGTAAACGGCCCGAAATGCTCGCCCAGCTCCTGTCCGTTCAGCCAGACTTTGGCGCCATAGGCCGCCTTGTGCAGGCAGATATGAGCTTGTGCAGACGGAGTGTTCGGCGCGTTGAATCGTGTGCGATACCAGAACACGTCGCGTTGTTTGCTCTTTTTGCCCATCTCGCTGAATGAGGGCGTGGCCTCGGTGATCAATCCGGGGACGGGGGCGCGATGAGCAAAAGCTTCGGGCGCGGTGTCTGAAAGCGGGCCTTCCTCTACGTCCCAGACCCCATCTAACGAGACCGTTCTGCGTACGGCTTCACCAAAGTCCACATGACTGTTCTGGCAGGCGGCCACCGGATAAGAGCCTTGCAGGCTGGCGGTGTAATTCTCGCCCGGTTCAAACGTTCCGGCCCATTCTACAAAGGCGTCATTCTTCATCAGCGCGACGAGAATGCGAACCCGATTGAAATAGGCGACAATGGCGAGAAGAACCACGAGGGCGATCAGGCCAGCGAATATTCTGAGGGGCCATTTCAATCTTTTGAGCAACATGCAGACCTGCCGGAATCTTTGATGAAGAGCGATGGTGCGCCAAAAGTCGTCCAATTGGACTATTTGTCAATTGAAAATTAGTCCGTTTGGACGTATTTTGTGTTCAATCGCCATCGGCCCGCTGCCTGCTCGCGGGGGGCGTGTGCGTTGACCCCGTGCGGCGATCTTCTAGGGTCGGCGCGGTAGCAATAACCTTTTTGAAGAAGACCAAGTTGAGCCAGACCGCCGAGACCCGAAAGCACCGCACTCCGGTTCAGGAGCGGTCCGAAAAGAAGCGGGCCCGTATCCTTCATGAGGCGCGTATCGCTTTCGCGCAGGAAGGGTTCGAGGCGGCGAATGTCCGCGACATTGCTGCGGCAGCTGGCACTCGGCATTCAATGATCCGATACCATTTCGGCACGAAAGAACAGCTCTGGCGAGAGGCGGTTCGGGACATGTTCGAGATGCTCGATCAAGCGCTGGCGCTTGACGACTCTGATGGCGAGCCATCTGGCGGTGTCGAGGGGTACAAGGATTTTCTGCGGCGCTATATTCGCCACTGCGCTGCCCATCCGGAGCATGCCCGGATCATGATCTCCGAAGCCATGCGCGGCGGGGAACGACTCAACTGGATTGTCGAGAACTTCCTTGCCCCGCGGCGCGACCTCGTGGAGCGACAGATGGCGACAGCGGGCAACATTCAGCAAATGCCAAAGATGCACCCGTTGTCATTGGTCTACATCGTCTCGTCGATCTGCCAGATGCCCTATGTCCTGGCCAAGGAGTCGCAGGCATTGTTCGATGTGGACGTGCAGGCACCTGAACTGGTCGACGCTCACATAGAGTCTGTGATCAATCTCTTCTTCCAGTATCGAGAGTCAGACGCATCGGGCCAGTGACGGCCGTGTGTGTTTTGATGTTCGTCAGCGTTGCGCTGTTTTCGCAAGATATGAGCCTCGGCATTTTCTACGTGGCCAGCTGCCTGTTTCTCTTCGCTTGGGGTGGTGGTTTGCCCCTGATGATGGGCGCCGTGGCGGAAGTGGATATCACTGACCGGGTGACATCATTACGACCGGTTCTGGCGTTCGCCGGAATGGGGATCGGCCCTGCGCTTGTCGGCTTCAGCCCGGGTGGGCAAGACTTGTTTCAAAGGGTTTTGCTGACGACCAGTTTCCTGGTTGCTATCGCGCTCGCACTGTTCTGCCTGGCACAGGTGGGGCGGCGCTTCATGCTTCGGCATTAGGGTCCGGATTCCGAATTTGTCTTGGTCAGGCGTCGGCGATGATCAGCCGGATGCCAGCTGCTTCGATGGTGCTGGCGTCCTTGTCGCCAAGTCGCGCGTCTGTGACGAGCACATCGATTTCATTCAGCGGGCATACGACATTGCCTGACGAGCTTTCGAATTTGGACGCATCGGCGAGCACGATCACCTCTTCTGCTCGCTCCATGAAGCGGCGCTCGCTGGCGACGAGAACCACATCATCCTGCATCAGGCCTCGTGCGCTGAGCGCGGCGGCGCCCATGAACAATTTGGGAGCGTGGAAAGCGGGAGTGAGGTCTTCACCGAACAGGGGCAGCACTATGTTCTGTTCCGGAAACACCGCCCCTCCCGGTATCAGCACGCGTGTGCCGGGCTGGCCGCCCAGAGCCTGGACGATGTGTAGAGAATTGGTCAGCACCTGCAGATTCAGCCCCTCAAGGAATGGACACATCTGTAATGTGGTTGACCCGCCATCGATCATGATGCCTTCGCCCGCATTGCATAACCGCGCTGCGGCCTGGCCAATGGCTTTTTTCTGCTGGGTGTTCAGAACGACATTCTCATGAAATGGCGTGCCGAACAGTTTCAGATCCGCTTTCGCCTGACCGTCGCTAGACGAAACAGATTTTGCCCCGCCGCGAACGCGGATGATCTTGCCTTCCTCGTCCAGTCGCTCAAGGTCGCGCCGGATCGTGGCCGGCGATCCGTCCAGCTTTGCTTCTATGTCCCGAAAGCTGACAAAGCCGTGCTCTGCCAGCAGGTCCAGAATGATCGATTCACGTTGTGTCGCATGCATGAGCGGTATTTTGAACGACGAACGCTAAGAATCAATCAATTTCAATCAGACAATTCCAGCGCCAAGCCCGACCGCGGCGCGTTCCTGGCTCTTTCGTTCACGGTATTGGCTCGCGCGATAGGTGGCGATCATGTCGATTGCGCCGCCCTTGTCTGCCCGCACGGCCGCGAGAAGCGGGGACACGTCTGTCTTGTAGGCGTCCCTTAGCGTCTGGAAGGCAAGCATGACATCATTCGTTTCCTGCGCTGCATGCAATGCGTCTCGGTCTACAAGCAGGGCTTTCGAATACGCCGTCACAATGGCGTCAGCCGAGGACATCATGGACTCGATCGGGTCAGTCACATTGTGCGACTGGTCGATCATGTAGGACGGGCTGAAACCGCCGCGTGGATTGCGTTCGGCTTCGACGAGTTCGTTGAACACAAGGAACAATTGGTGCGGATTGATTGATCCGGAATCAAGATCATCATCGCCATACTTGCTGTCATTGAAGTGAAATCCGCCGAGCTTGTCGAAGCGGTGGAGGCGGGCAACGATTTGTTCAATGTTCACGTTCGGCGCATGGTGACCAAGATCGATAAGGCATTTGCATTTCTCGCCAAGCGTCTGGGCGGCCAGGATGGATGAGCCCCAGTCAGAGATGACGGAAGAATAGAAAGCCGGTTCGAACATCTTGTGTTCAAGCAGCATGCGCCAATCATCCGGCAGGGCAGCGTAGATCTCTGCCGCCGCGTCCAGATACCGGTCAAGCGACCGTCCCAGATCCTGCTGGCCTGGAAAGTTGGTTCCGTCGCCAACCCAGACGGTCAGGTCTGTCGCGCCAAGTTTCTTTCCGATTTCGATACACTCGATGTTGTGGGCAACGGCTTGTGCGCGGGTGGCCGCGTCCGTCGATGCAAGTGATCCGTTGGCGTATGAATGTGACTGGCCCGGCTGATCCTGAAATGTGTTGGAGTTGATCGCATCGAAGCCCAACCCGAGGGCTTCGGCGTCGCGGCGCAGGGCGGAATAGTCTTGGACCTTGTCCCACGGGAAATGAGGACTGACGCGCGGAGTCGCCTGCGACAGCTGGTTGATCACCGCGCAGTCTTCCAGTTTCTCGTGAATATTGGTCGGCTCTCCGGGGATCGGAAATTTCGCGAACCGGGTGCCGCCGCGGCCGGTGCCCCAGCTTGGAACCGCGACGCTGAAATCAGACACTTTCTGGCGTACGTCGCTGATGTTGATGCCGTTGCGCGTCAGTTTTCGTGACAAGGCGGCGTAGTCTTCCTCGACAGCTTCGAGGCGTTTGTCATTCTGTTCGGCGATCAGGTCCGCGGAAATGGGAAGATGTGTCATCGAGGCTGCTCCCGTTTAGCGCGTGAAGGCTTGTGCGTTGCCAGCATCTACATTGAGCATGTTTCCAGTCGATTTGGCAGACATGTCGCTGGCGAAAAAGTACACAGCCTCGGCAACGTCAGCCGGCAACACGTCCCGCTTCAGCATTGAGCGTAGCCTGTAGTGCTCTTCCAGTTCCTTGCCCGTATCAATGCCATGTGCGCTGGCGCGTTCCTTGCGCCAGTCGCCATCCCAGATACGAGACCCCTTGATTACAGCGTCCGGGTTCACTGTGTTCACGCGGATGCCGTGCGCGGCGCCTTCCAGGGCGAGGCAGCGGGCGAGGTGGTTCGCTGCAGCCTTGGCAGAGGCATAGGCGGCGGCGCCATTTGCGGCGGCCACGCCATTCTTCGAACCAATAAAGACCATTGAGCCTTCGCCCTGTTGCTTCATCAGCGTGAAGGCGGAGCGCGCCGTCAGGAAATAGCCTTCAGCCAGTACGTCAAAGTTCTTTTTCCACATTGCGGACGTGGTCTCCTCGAATGGCGCAGACGAGGCAATTCCAGCGTTCGCGACGAAGATATCGCAGCCCCCGAACTCGACCGCGCACGACTTGAATGCCGCAGCAACGGCGGCTTCGTCGGTCACGTCGCAGATTGCGGTTCTGATGACATCCTTGCCGAATTCGCTCTGAAATCCAGCCGCCGCTGCGTCCAGCGCAGCTTCATCGCGATCAAGCAACATCACGCAAGCGCCTTCGCGCATCAGGCGCGCGGCGGTCGCGGCGCCAATTCCGCCAGCGCCTCCGGTGACGACTGCAATCTTGCCGACCAATGGTTTTGGCTTTGGCATGCGCTGCAGTTTTGCTTCCTCCAGCGCCCAATATTCGATGTTGAATGCCTCTTGTTCATCCAGCGCGACATATGCGCCGATGGCTTCAGCGCCGCGCATGACATTGATAGCGTTTCCGTAGAACTCGCCCGCGATCCTGGCGGTGGCCTTGTTTGCGGCAAAGGTGATCCGACCAACGCCCGGAACAAGGACCACGACAGGGTTGGCATCGCGCATGGCCGGGTCATTCGGGCCCGCGCAGCGTTGGTAATATCCGGCATATCCTGCGCGGTAGTCTTCCAGGGAGGATTGCAGGTAGGCCTGATCGTTCAAACGTTCGGGATCGAGCGTGAGTGGTGCGATCTTGGTACGCAGGAAATGATCCGGACACGATGTACCAAGGCGGGCAAGTCGTTCGAAATCGGCTGACCCAACAAATTCCAGTGTTTCTGCATCGTCGGAATAATGGGCAAGTTTCGGCCGGTCCCCGGTCATCAGCGCGCGCAGTTTCGGCATCAGGGCCTCGGCTATGGCGCGCCGCTCCGGATTTGGTGCCACGATCTCGCCACCGAATGCGGGCGCATCTCCGAGTTTCTCATTCAGGTAACTCGCCGCGTCTGCAATCAGCTGGATTGTGTGCTCATAGCAATCCTTGGCGGTATCCGCCCAGCAGATGATGCCGTGACCGGCCAGCATCACGCCCTGAACGTCAGGGTTCTGTTTTACATAGTCCCGGATCATGACGCCCAGCGTGAAGCCTGGCCGTTTCCACGGAAGCCAGCCGATCTTGCCATTCCATATTTCCTGCGTGGCGGCTTCGCCTTCGGACGATGCCGCCAGTGCGATGATGGCGTCCGGGTGGACGTGATCAATATGCGCAAAGGGCAAAAGCGAATGGAGCGGTGTGTCGATGGAGGCCGCGCGGGTGTTCAGATTGTAGGTGCAATGCGGAAGGTAGCCGACCATCTTGTCGTCATCGTCGGGGCCGGAATAATGCTTTTCCAGTTCAAGCAGTCTGGATTGGTAGAGCGTAGCGAACCCCTCGATCTTCATGGAGCCGATGTCGCCACCGGATCCTTTTACCCACAAGACGTCAACAGTCTCACCCGTTAGCGGATCAACACCTTCAAGTTTCGCCGATGTGTTGCCACCGCCAAAGTTCGTTACGGTGAGATCCGATCCCAGCAGGTTGGATCGATACAAGAGCAGCTCAGGAGGGGACAAATCAGCGGCCACATCGTCGTTCCACAGGCTTTCGGGAACGGCGAACTTTGTGGCGGAGCGGGCGAGAGCTTCGGTATCAGTGGACATGTGGGGCCTCCAAACGACATCTTTCGGCTCGCTAGCATTTCAAATTGCCAAATTCAATCATTTTCGCTTAATAATGATCATTGTTGTGGAATCAATTGTTGGAGTATCCGAATGAGTGCCGTCATCGTGCTCGACGTCGGCAAGACGGTCAGCAAGCTCAGTCTTTGGTCTCCTGACGGAGATGTCCTGGCGCGGGAGACCCGGGCGAATGAGCGTGTGAGTTCAAATGGGCGCGCCACGCTGGACGTTGATGGCATCTCCGAATGGCTGATTTTCACGCTCAAGAAATTCGCGCCTCTCGCAGAAGTCGCCCACATCATCCCGGTCGCGCACGGGGCAGGACTTGTTGTGGTGAAGTCTGGCCGACATGTCATTCCGCCGTTCGATTACGAAGTTCCCATTCCGGACGATGTTCGGCGTGGCTACGCGGCGGAGAGGGATCCGTTCGAAATTACTGGTTCGCCCTTTCTGGCCGACGGTTTGAATGCGGGGGCGCAACTATACTGGGCGGTGCAGGAGAATGATGCGGTCCTGGATGACGCGACAATCATGCCGTGGGCGCAATACTGGGCATGGTTTCTGTCAGGGGAAATGCGCTCGGAAGGCACCAGCCTGGGCTGCCACACGGATTTATGGGCGCCGATGGAGCGGGACTTTTCGCCCATGGCGAAGCGGTTAGGCTGGGCGCAGCGTTTTGCGCCGGTCGTCTTTGCGGGAGAGCCCATTGGACAATTGCGCGGCGACCTGGCCCACAGGACCGGATTGAGTCCAAACGCTGTCATTCATTGCGGACTGCACGATTCGAATGCGGCGCTCGTGGCGGCGATGGGATTCCCTCAGTTCGCTGAAGACGAGATGAGCATCGTTTCAACGGGTACATGGTTCGTAACGATGCGGCGACCGGAAAAGTCTGCTGACTTGCCCGCTTTGTCTGATGAAAGAGATTGCCTCGTCAATGTGGATGCGTGGAACCGGCCAGTCCCATCTGCACGCTTCATGGGCGGGCGGGAGATTGAGCGACTCGTCGCGCCGGATGCGCAGCGAGTGGACCGGAGGCAGGATCAGGCGCGGTTGATGGACGCTGTGCCGGACGTGATGAGGTCTGGCGCGCAATTGGTGCCCTGTTTTGCGCCGGGATTTGGTCCTTATTCAAAGCGCTCAGGTCATTGGATTTCAAAACCCGGAACGGCAGATGCCAGAGGGGCGACCATCAGTCTGTATGCCGCTCTGATGACGAATACCTGTCTTGACCTGGTTGCTTCAACGGGGCCCGTCCTGGTGGAAGGGCGTTTTGCAGGGGCTGAGGTTTTCGTGCGTGGGCTGGCATCCTTGCGGGGTGATGATCAAGTGTTTGTATCGAGTGCGCAGAACGATGTTTCCTTCGGGGCGCTCAGGCTGATCTATCCTGATCTGGAGCCGCAAGGCGTTCTGGAGAGGGTTGAGCCTCTTCCCGAAGACCTCGGCAAATATGCATCTGGATGGGAAAGTCGTCTGGCCGAAGCGGAGTATGACACGGAGGGGCGCTGACTATTTTCTGTCGAGCAGATCGCCGGACAGGTCAGGCACGGACTTCGCGCCCATCAGCACCATCGCAATGCGCATCTCATGTTCGATCAATGAGATGAATTGCGATACGGCAGTCTCTCCCCCCGCGGCCAGTGCGTAGATGTAAGCCCGTCCGAACATGACGGCATCCGCGCCGAGGCAGAGCGCTTTTAAAACATCCAGCCCGTTGCGAAATCCGGAATCGACGAGCACTTTCATTCGTCCGTCGACGGCATGGACGATGTCAGGCAATGCTCTGATGCTGGACGACACGGTGTCGAGTTGGCGGCCGCCATGATTGGAGACGATGATGCCATCGGCCCCGAGGCGGACGGCGTCGTCCACATCGTCACGATCCAGAATGCCTTTTATCACCAGGTTTCCCGACCAGGTGTCGCGAATCCATTCCAGGTCGCGCCATGAGATCTCGGGGTCGAAATTCGCGCCCAGCCATCCGATATAGTCCGACAAGTTTGTCTTTTTCCCTCGGTAGACAGATATGTTGCCCAAATCATGCGGGCGCCCCATCAGCCCGACTGACATGGCCCATTCGGGATGTGTGATGGCTTGGTACATGCGCTTCAACGGCGCGTTGGGCCCGCTCATGCCAGAGTGGGCATCGCGGTAGCGCGCCCCGGGTACAGGCATGTCTACAGTAAAAACAAGAGTGCGCACACCAGCGGCTTCGGCGCGCTCAAGCACATTCTTCATGAAGGCGCGGTCTTTCAGAACGTAGAGCTGAAACCAGATCGCGCGATCTGTCTTGCTTGCAACTTCTTCCAGTGAGCAAACCGAGACCGTTGAAAGTGTGTAGGGAATGCCCGCCCGCTCGGCAGCCTTGGCGGCCTGTACTTCGCCCCTGCGTGCATACATGCCTGTCAGGCCGACCGGGGACAGGCCGATAGGGGCAGCGAGCGTTTCGCCGAACACGGATGTGCTCAGGTCAATCGAATCTGATCCCCGCAAGACGCGTTGCCGTAACCGGATCGACTGCAGATCGGATGTATTCCGCGCGAGGGTTTGCTCCGCATTCGCGCCGCCATCTATATAGTCGAACAGGAATTTTGGCAGCTTGCGAAGCGCGGCAGCACGAAAGTCTTGTGGTGATGAAATGATCAAGGCCGTCGCCTCCCTGATGGTTTGCCGACCACTCTGGCGTGTTCGTGCTTGACGTACAATAAATCGAATGCAATCAACAATGATAATAATCAATCAAAATATGTCATACATGTGCATGTGATTCAGGGGAGGAACATCGCAATGTCGATTGCTGGAGCGGACGCCGCAGGCGCCGTCGAAACCGGTGAGCCGCAGAATCTGGACTTCCACCCGGTTCCGCCTCGCAAGCTTCAACCCGCTGGATATTTCGCCGGAAACTATTCGGGGGAGCATGTTGCAGGTACGGAATTTGTCATCGGCGCATTGTTTGCCGGGGCAGGCGCGGCTGCATCCGATGTGATTCTCGGTTTGCTCGTCGGAAACTTGCTGGCAGTTCTGACATGGGCCTTCATCACCGCACCGATTGCGGTCGACACACGCCTGACACTCTACGCCTATCTCGAGAAGATTGCAGGTCGCCATTTCCTGAAGATCTATTCGGTTGTAAACGGCGTGATGTTCCTCGGGCTGGCCGGATCCATGATCACCGTGTCTGCCTCAGCTGTGCGCGTATTCTACAATTCGGCAGTCCCCGGTGCGCCAATTGCTCCGCAGACCGGAATGTTCCCCACCGACATTCGGTTTGTGCTCATCGCCTTGGCCGTGGGGGCCGTCGTGGTCGCGCTTGCTGTCTTGGGCTTCAAAAGGCTCGCGCAGTTTGCAGGCGCGGTCGTACCCTGGATGATCTGCATCTTCCTTGTCGGCGCCCTGGTGCTCTATCCCTTGCTGGCTCAGGCAATCGGAAGTGCCTTGCCCGCGGTATCAGGCGATGTGTTCTGGCAGGTCCTCTCAACACAAGTGTACCAGCCCACCCCGATGGAGGGCGCTTTCTGGTCCATCCCGAACGAAGCCAAGAGTTTCTGGTCCATTGCGGCCTTTGCGTGGGTCGCCAATCTCGCAATGCACGGATCCCTGGGAGACATGACGCTGCTGCGCTTTGCGAAGAAAAAGTCTTACGGTTGGTTCTCCGCACTCGGCATGTTCATAGGTCATTTTGTCTGTTGGGTCTGCGCAGGCGCGATGGGGGCGGGCGCGGCCTATGCGCTCAATACACAGATAGGTCTGCTGGACCCCGGCGCGGTGGCGACACAGGCGCTAGGCCTTGCGGGGGTTATCGCAGTCATCATCGCCGGCTGGACCACATCCAATCCGACGCTTTACCGGGCAGGACTTGCGTTTCAGAGCCTGAACCCTGCCTGGAAGCGTACCCATGTCACCATTCTCGTTGGCCTCGTCACCATGGTGCTGGCGTGTTCACCCTTCGTGTTTACCCAATTGCTTGGTTATGTCGGGTGGATGGGGCTGATCCTGTCGCCGGTAGGCGCGATCATCGTCGCGGAGCATTGGTTGTTTCCGCGCACAGGGCTTCGTCGGTACTGGACTTCGTATCGCAAGTCGGGGCTGAATGTGCCCGCAGTTCTTGCCTGGGGCGCGGCTCTTGCCATCATCTCTGTGCTGTATTTTGGCGCCGGTGTGCACCAGTTCTTTCTTCTGCTGCCTGCATGGGCCACCGCGACGATTGCCTATCTGGTACTCGCGCGCAGCTTCGGTGCTGCGAAACAATATCCGCAGGCGGAGATTGAGGAAGAGACGCTCGCGATGCGGAAGGCGGAGGAGGCTCGCTATCTGGCGTCGGGCGCGCCAATTGACGAGTCTGGCGGGCACACACTCTTGTGGTGGGGTTTGCAAGCAATCGGCTTCCTATCCCTCGCATGGATGCTGGTGTCCGGCGCGCAACTCCTTTTCGTCGATGCGGCTGCTTACCCAGGTGCCCTTGCCGCATTCCGCGAGAACGTCATCTGGCCAAGCCTTGTCTTCTTCGCCTGCGCGGCGCTGGCGGTGATCATTCGTGGGGAGAAGCGGGAGCTGTCCTGAGCGATTTGAACACGATTTGCCTGATCGCCCGACCAGGGCGCAGCAGCTAGAATGAATGGCAGCTTTCAGGAACAATGAGGCGCGACCGAGCGAGAAGGACTCTGACCTAGAGAAATGTTCTGCATTTCTGGAATTCAGACCATTCCTGGCGGGCGCGAAGGAATTTGTGTCCGCCAAGTCTCGTGCGCTGCTAAAGGCCAAACGGAGGTGGAGGCGCGCGCTACCCTAAGGAGGACTCCGTAGAATGAGTTATAACGAACATGTGAGGAGTTTCTCGACAACTATCACTGGATATTAAGGGCCAGTGCGGTACATGCGCGGCATGAAAGCCGTTTTCAATCTGTCCCTTCCTGTAGCTGCTGTAGCGATTTTGGCAGGATGTGCCTCTGTGCCGCAGCGGCCGGAGGAGGCCGCTTTACCTGTGGGCGGAGATTTTCTCAGTGTGGAGGCAGAGCTTCCGTTCAACACTCAATGGTGGACGCAATTTGGTGACCCCGAACTGACCGCGCTGGTCGATCGCGCCCTGTCTGCCAACAAGTCGCTTGAGCTGGCCTCTGCCAACTTGCGTGCAGCAGAGGCCTCTGCGCTCGGGGCGCGTCTTGGGCGGAGTTATTCGACGTCGGCCAATACGACAGCCGAAGTCGGCCGGGCAGCTCGGTCGGGCGAAGATGTCGATTTGTCTGTTCAGGGCGGACTAGGCGCCAGCTGGGAGTTTGATGCGTTCGGTCGGATTGAGGCTCAGATCGCGGCGGCAGAGTTCGATGTTGAGGCTGCGCGACAGGCACGCCGAGACGTGGCGGTGATCGTCGCCAGCGAAACGGCACGTAATTATGTGCAGATGCGCGGGGCGCAAACACGGCTCGAAGTTGCGCGCAAGAATGCCCAAACCCAGGCTGAAGGGCTCGAATTGCTTCAGACCCTTTTTGACAATGGCCGTGCAACCCGGCTGGACCTTGAGCGTGCTGAGGCACAATACCGGACAACGCTCGCCTCATTGCCCCGCTACGAAGCGACGATCCAGTCGTCTCGAAATGCTCTGGCAGCGCTGACAGGGCGGGCGGCGAACGATCCGGATGCCTCTTTGGCGAACCTCGTCTCCACGCGTTTGGATATTCCGGAACATGAGGGAGCCATCGCAACGGGCTCCCTGGCTGAACTGGTACGGAGACGCCCGGACATCCGCGAAGCTGAAGCGACCATTGCCCGGCAACTGGCCCTTGGAGAGGCGGCGCGGGCCGATTTGTTTCCAACAATTACGCTCAACGCAGATCTGTTCGCGCTGTTCGACGACAGCAACAATGTCGGGGATCTGTCGAGCTTCGGGTTCGGTATTGGGCCGTCCATCAGCTGGGCTGGTCCCGACCTCAGACGCGTCCGCGCTGATATCGCGGTTGCGGATGCCGTCTCCGAAGCGGCAATTGCGCAATATGAGCAGACAGTGTTGAATGCGCTCAGTGAAGTGGAGTCGGCGCTGACCGACTACACCAACGAATTAAGGCGGCGCGACGATCTTCAGCGCGCCGCCGCCTCAGCGCGCCGTGCGATTGATCTGGCGCGACTGCGTTTCGAAGAAGGCCTCGATGACTATCTCGACGTTCTGGAGGCCCAGAGAACCCTGCTGACTGCGGAAGACCAGTTGGCGGAGAGTAGATTGCAATCATCCAGCCTCGCGATTGCTGCGTATAGAGCGTTGGGTGGAGTAGAGTTGATGGACGGAACTCCGCAAGCCGATCCAGAAATGGCATTGGAATGAACATGTTGAACAGATTTGCCTCTCTTTTCGTAAGTGCTTTGCTCTTTTCCGGGCTGGTTGCGAATGCTCAGCGCAACAGTCCTGCAAGTGTGTTTGTCGAACCGGTTCAGGAACGCCATTTCTCTATGCGGATCGAAGCGCTCGGTACTCTGGAACCGAATGAGCAGGTGGATTTGACCCTGAATGCGGCAGACCGTGTCCGTGCGATCTATTTTGACGATGGCGACCGTGTGCATCAGGGCAAGACATTGCTGTCTCTGGCTCAGCGCGAGCAGGTTGCCCTGGTAGAGGCCGCTGAGGCGACTTACGATGAAGCACGCCGCCAGCAGGAACGTCTTGCTCGGCTCGCAGAGCAGCAGGCCGTTTCACAATCCGAACTTGATCAGGCCAATCGCAATCTGGATAGCGCGGCGGCTCAGTTGCGCGCAGTTCAATCACGCCAGCGCGATCGTGTGCTCGTTGCACCTTTTGATGGCGTGCTCGGGTTCCGGATGGTCAGTGTGGGATCATATGTTCAGCCGGGTGATGTGGTCGCCAGGTTGATTGATGACAGCGAAATGAATCTCGATTTCTCGGTGCCATCCACATTCTTGCGGACCCTTGAAAAGGGCACCGCGATTGAGGCGCGCTCTGACGATTTTCCTGGCGAGACTTTCGAAGGCACTGTTGCCTCTATCGACAACGCGATTGATCCTGTCACTCGGTCCGTTCGCGTGCGAGCCACCTTGCCGAATCCTGACCGTCTGTTGATCGCGGGCATGTTCGTGCAGGTCACGCTGGTTGCAGATCCGCGTGTCTCACTGTCCATTCCGGAGGAAGCCGTTCAGCCGGTCGGGCCGCGTACATTCGTGTTCGTCGCCGCCGAAGAAGGTGGTGAGCGCGTTGCACGGCGCAAGGAGGTCACGCTGGGCCTACGCCAGGCGGGACAGGTGGAAGTGCTCTCCGGACTGGTCGAAGGTGAAGAGGTCATCACGGAAGGCGTGATCCGGGTTCGTGAAGGTGGCGCTGTCACTATTCGCGACAAATCCATGCTGGAGCCGCAGGCAGTCAGCGGGAAGAAAAGATCAGGCAGTTCAAGCGGTTCTTCATCATCTGCGGGACGCTAGAAAATGCTGCTGTCCGATACATCCATCAAGCGGCCGGTATTTGCGTCGGTTCTCGCGCTCATCCTGGTGATATTCGGTCTGGTCTCGTTCGAGCGCTTGCCGCTCCGGGAATACCCGGACATTGATGCGCCGATCGTCTCGATTGATACGAGATACCCCGGTGCATCTGCAAGCGTTGTTGAAACGCGCATCACGCAAATTATCGAAGATCGGATCGCGGGTGTTGAAGGCATCAGATATATCGACTCCAACTCAAGCGATGGACGTTCTCGTATCAGCGTCGAGTTTGGAATTGACCAGGATATCGATGTTGCCGCGAATGACATCCGGGACCGAATTTCCGGAGTAATGGATAATCTTCCCGAGGACACGGACCCGCCAGAAGTCGAGAAGGCCGACTCCAATGATGATGTGATCATCTGGTTGAACCTCGCTAGTGAAACGATGACGACGCCTGAGCTTTCTGACTATGCGCAGCGTTATCTCGTGGATCGGTTCTCGGCGCTTGATGGGGTGGCGCGTGTACGGGTGGGCGGTTCTCGCGACTATGCGCTTCGGGTCTGGATTGACCGTCGCAAATTGGCCGCGAGAAATCTGACCGTTTCCGAGATCATTCAGGCCCTCCGTAGCGAGAATATCGAAGCCCCGGCAGGTAGCCTTGAGTCCGAGAAGCGAACGTTTACGGTTCGTATCGACCGGACCTTCCGGACACCGGAAGAGTTTGCGGCGCTCGTCATTGCTGAAGGCGCAGACGGATATCTCGTCAGATTGGGCGATGTGGCCCGCGTCGAGCGCGGCACCGTGGAAGACCGTAACATGTTCCGGGGCAATGGTGTCCCGATGGTGGGGCTAGGCATCATCAAGCAATCCACCGCCAATACGGTCGAGGTCGCTGCGGGTGCGAGGGATCTTGCTGAAAGACTCAACGAAACCTTGCCGGAAGGCATGATCATCGCGCGCAGCTTCGACAGCTCGGTTTTCATCGATGCTTCCATCCGCGAAGTCTACACGACATTGGCCATTGCGGTTGGGCTTGTCACGCTCGTGATCTTCATCTTCCTGGGAAGCATTCGAGCGACCATCATACCGGCCATCACCGTGCCGATTTCCATCGTCGCCACATTCATCGTGCTCTACGCGCTCGGATTGTCGGTAAACCTGCTCACCTTGCTGGCTCTGGTTCTGGCAATCGGGCTCGTCGTGGATGACGCGATCGTCGTTCTGGAGAACATTGTCCGACGGATTGAGGAAGAGGGTGAGACACCGCTCGTCGCCGCGTTTCGCGGGACACGGCAGGTTGGCTTTGCAGTCGTTGCAACCACGCTCGTCCTGATTTCGGTATTCGTGCCGATCACCTTCATGCGGGGCGACGTTGGGCGACTGTTTACGGAATTCGCGCTGACCATGGCGGCTGCGGTTGCGTTTTCGAGTATTCTTGCTCTGACTCTGGCACCGATGCTCGCCTCCAAATTGCTGAAGCGCGAGAAGAATACCGGCGTGATGGCGGCGTTGCCGAACGCCATTGATCGTGGGTTTGGTCGCTTGCGCGTCGGGTACGCTTGGGTTCTGGACAAGCTGATCATGCGTCCCATCGCCGTCGGCGCCATACTCATCGCCCTGTTTGGCGGGGCTTATGGGCTCTCCCAGACCATCGAACAGGAATATGTCCCCATCGAGGATCGCGGAGCGTTCTTTGTATCCATCCGCGGCCCTGAAGGGGCGTCCTATGATTACATGGAACGCTACATGGACGAGATCGAACGCCGTATGCTTCCTTATACCGAGAGCGGCGAGGTCAACCGTTTACTCCTGCGCGCCCCAGGTTTCGGAAGCTCATCGTTCAATCAGGGCTTCATGATCGTTGTGCTAAATGACTGGTCCGAACGCAGACCTGCGGACGAGATCATTGGTGAAGTGAATGGAAAGCTCTCTGACCTGCCCGGCATTCGCGCCTTTGCCATCATGCGGCAGGGCTTGGGCGGTGGAACGGGAAAACCGATCCAGTTCGTGCTGGGTGGACCGTCCTATGAAACGTTGGTCGAATGGCGAGACACGTTCATCGCAGCGCTTGAGGAAAACAATCCCGGCCTCGTCGATATTGATTGGGACTACAAGGAGACGCAGCCGCAATATCGTATTCAGGTGAATTACGACCGTGCGGCCGATCTTGGTGTGACCGTATCGGACATTGGCGAGACACTTCAGACGATGCTCGGCTCGCGACAAGTGACGACATATATCGACGATGGCGAAGAGTATGACGTCATTCTTGAGGGGCTTAGGTCAGAGCAGAATACGCCGAATGATGTGCAGAACATCTATGTGCGGTCAGCCCGTTCTGGCGAACTCATCCCCTTGTCCAACCTTGTAAGCATCATGCCAATCGCCGATAGCCCGACGCTCAATCGCTACAATCGCGTCCGGGCAATCACGATCGAGGCCGGCCTGGCTGATGGTGCCGCGCTCGGAACTGTGCTGGACGCCATGCAGGCGACAGCGCGCGACGTGCTGCCCCAGGAAGCCATCATCGATTTCAAAGGCCAGTCGCTCGACTTCAAGACGTCGGGACAGTCGATCCTGTTCGTGTTCGCAACGGGGCTGGTCATCGTCTTCCTCGTGCTTGCGGCGCAGTTCGAAAGCTATCGCCACCCCGTCATCATCATGCTGTGCGTGCCAGCCACGCTGGCGGGTGGCATGCTGGGCATCTGGCTGACCGGCAACTCCCTGAATATCTACACGCAGATCGGACTGATCATGTTGGTGGGGCTTGCCGCGAAGAATGGCATTCTGATCGTGGAATTTGCAAACCAGCTGCGGGACGAAGGGCGAGAGTTCCACGACGCGATCAAGGAAGCCTCTCTCGCGCGGTTCCGTCCGATTGTCATGACCAGTTTGACAACGGCTGCAGGGGCGTTGCCGCTTATCCTGTCGAGCGGTGCAGGCGCTGAAACGCGGTCAGCGATTGGTGTCCTCATCCTGTTTGGTGTCATCGCAGCAGCGCTGGTGACAGTGCTGTTCGTTCCAACTGCGTATGCGCTGATTGCACGTGGCACCGGCTCTCCCGGAGATGTCGCCCGGAAGCTGGAAGCGGAAAGTGCGAGCGTCGATCAGGCGGCTGTGCCGGCCGAATAGCCTGTGTCGCTTTTTGTCGCTTGGTGTCGCGGAGACTAGTCGAACTGTCTGCCCAGCTACAAAACATGATTGGCTTGGCCGCGCGATGCCCAGGGGCACGCACCAATGCTGTGAGCGAAGTGTGGCTTCTTCGTCACGACGATTGATATTCCAAAGAAAATGATCCGCATTCTCAGGAATGCGTGTGTCATGCGATTGACTTGCAATAACATGCCTCGTAGGTGCCCTCTAGTATTGAGATGCATTCTCACATCTGTTTTCTAGAGGTTACATCATGAGTATTTCGAAGGTTGGCGCAGTCAGCACCGTCGCGCTTGTTATCGGCATGGCTGCCGCGTCGCCGGCATTGGCACAAAGCAGCGACGATGAGAGCCGTCAGGAGACCGTGATCGTCACGGGCACGACAGGTTCGTTCGGCGCGACAAAGAACGAAACGCCCATTGTTGAGACCGCACGATCGCTGTCGGTCGAAACGTCTGACATGTTCATCGACAAGGGGGCGCTGCGTCTCGCTGACACGCTGACCTATGTCGCGGGTGTGACCGCCGAGCCTTATGGCTTTTCCACACGGGGTGACTTCCCGTTCTCCCGTGGCCTCAGCATCCCTCGCTATCGCGACTCCGTTCAGGAATTGTTTGGCAGCTATAATTCGACCCGCGCCGACGTTTACACGATTGAGCAGGTCGAGGTTCTGAAAGGGCCCGCCTCTGTCCTTTACGGTCAAGGATCCCCTGGCGGGATCGCAAACTATGTTTCCAAGACTCCTCAGGAAGATTTCGGTGGTGAAATCGCTGCGGAGCTCGGCAACTTTGATCGCTACCAGATCGCAGGTGACGTGACCGGGCCAGTAGCTGGATCGGACGGAAAGCTGCTTTATCGTGTCGTTGGCGTCTATCGCGATACGGGTACACAGATTGACGAAGTCGACGAGACCACCACGGTTTTCATGCCATCCCTTTCCTGGCTACCGACACCTGATACGAAGTTCACAATCATCGGCTTGCTGCAGGAGACTGACAGCGACGCGGCCGCCCAGTTCATTCCGATTGAAGGGACGCTGGAGCCTCACAATGTGACGGGCGAGTTCATCGACACGGACGTCTATGTCGGCGAGCCTGGTTTCAATCGGTACGACACAGATTCCCAGCAGGTCACCTTGCTGGCTGAGCATCGCATCAATGATGTGTTCAAACTCGAAGCAACCGCCCTGTGGCGCTCTGGTGAGGCCGACTACCATCAAGCATGGCCAACATTCACAGGTGCCAGCCGCTATCTGAATCAATATCTGGGCGCGCCTCTCTTTACCGAGACAACCGTAGCTCGAACCTTCTATCAGGGCGACAACACGTTTGATCAGCTGGCGAGCGATGTCCGCGTGCGTGCGGACTTCACGACGGGCGCGTTTGAGCATCAATTGCTTGCAGGCGTACAATATCAGGACGTCGAAACGGACAGCGATTCTTCGTACTATTTTGCCGGTGGCGTGTTGCAGGGCGATTTCAGCTATGTCTTCGACCTGGCAAATCCGGTGTACGGAAACTACCCAGACCAGGCCGTGTTTGACGCCATCTACAACGACAATCCGGCTTCTACAGTTCAGGATCTCGGCATCTATGTTTCCGACCAGATTTCCTACGAAAACTGGCGCTTCACGCTTGGCCTTCGTAGCGACAATGTCGAAAATGACAGCGGCACAGTCGTTCAGGATGATGATGCCATTTCAACCAGCGTCGGTGTGCTCTACCGGTTCGACAATGGCTTTGCGCCTTATGCGAGCTATTCGGAATCCTTCGAGACTGTCGTTGGTACAGACACGACGACGGGCAACCCGCTGAAGCCGCAAGAAGCGCGTCAATACGAAGTCGGCGTCAAGTATGAGCCGTCTGCGTTCCCCGGACTGATCACCTTGAACTATTTCGATATTGAGATTTCCAATCTCGGAAATCCGAACTCCCTGCCAGGGGCTGCCTCCCAACAGGAAGGCGTCGGCACGCTGAAAGGCTTCGAGTTCGAAAGCCATGTCCAGTTTGACACTGTGTATGTCCAGGCAGCGTTTTCGACACTGGACGCGGAAGATCCGAATGGCTTCCAACTCGCTGCTGCGCCTGAAACTCAAGGCTCGGTCTGGGCGACGTGGCGGCCGGATGGCCAGTGGACCGGCTTCAAGTCAGGTGCCGGCGTCCGCTATGTCGGCGAAACTGTCTCCGAGAATGGTACATTGCGTTACGTGACACCGGACTACACGCTGGGCGACCTGATGGTTGGCTATGAGTGGGACCAGTGGGACTTTGCAATCAATGCCCGCAACATCACCGATGAAGATTATCTGACCGGATGTCTGACGCGTGGCGATTGTTTCCCCGGACAACGCCGGACAGTTGTTGCAAGCCTTCGCTACAAATTCTAAGCCGAGACTCATATGAGCCCAACCGACTACATTTTCGCAACGCTCGCTGCCTTGGGCGGTCTGCTTGGCCTGGCGCTTCTCTACTCAGTGTGGCGCAAGCCGGGGCGTCCGGTGATGCTTGTGGTCGGTTGGGCTCTCGTGCTTTCGAGCCTCCTTGTCTGGTTCATGGTGAACATGGATCGAGGTGTTGCGCAGATCGCATCCATTTTGATGCTGGTCGTCGCGGGACTGATTACCTGGCCGGGCTTGTTGGGCACTAATGGAATGCATGCGCCAATACGCATCAGAACGATTGAAAACACGCCCCCACAGGCCGCATCAATTGTCCAAAAAGCAACAGCCGTCGGTTCGGGTATCTGGACGTTCCTGCTTGCAGGACCTGTCGCGGGCGTGATCTCATTTTATGCAGGAGGCGCGCTGTTGCGCGTCACGGTTCCGGAAACGGGCAATCCTGCAAACGCAGCGGTCGGAGCGTTTCTATTCAGCCTGGTTGCATGGGCCTTGCTGAGTACATTGTTGTTGATGGAACAGCGTAAACTGCATCGGACCCTCTATGCGCTTGGCGCGTGTGCAGTCGCATTGGCTGCAGCTTTCATTTAATTCGTCGGGACAAGCTCATGGCAAAAACGATCTGGCCAAAATCTTCCAGCGCACGTGTGGACTCTGCCTTGTCTGCGCACTCTGTGATGGGGTTGGTAATTAGCGCATTGCTGTTCGTTCTGTGCCTCAGCGGAACGGTCGCGGTCTTTGAAGACGAAATCGAGTGGTGGGAGCAAGCGAACACGCCGGTCGTACATTCGGTTGATCCTGCAATCGTGCAGTCTTCCGCCGATGAATTGCTGAAGCGCGATCCGGATACGACCCATTTGTACGTATATCTCCCTCGTGAGGATTGGCCGCGCTATGTCGTGGGCGGCGACAACGGGTCTTACGCCGTGAGTGAGACCGGGACGTTTGTTGCAAAGCTGGAAGCGCCGTGGAACGAATTCCTGATCGAGCTTCATTACTATCTCACCATGCCGCACAGTTTTGGCATCATAATCGTAGCGATATTTGGCGTGATGCTCGTCTCTATGGCCATTTCTGGCCTGTTGGCGCATCCACGCATTTTCAGGGATGCGTTCCGGTTCAAGCGTTCAGGTCAGGCGCGGCTGGCGCAAGTGGATTTGCACAATCGGTTGAGCGTCTGGACGACACCTTTCCTGGTGGCCGTGGCCGGAACTGGAGCGATGATCGGTTTGTTCGGAGTGGCGGCGCTCGTGTTCGCGCAGACAAATTATGGCGGTGATACCAGCAAGTTGAGCGAAGCCATCTTTGGCGGCGAGGTGCTTGAGCCGGATGAAACACCCGTGCCGCTGACGGGCGTGGACACGGCGATGATCAATCTGTCGCGCGATGTCGTCGATGCCAATCCGTTTCTGATCGTGGTGCATGAACCTGGACAGAAGAGCCAGCACATCCAGTTCTATAGCGACGAAACCGACCGCCTGATTTATGGAGAGACATACACTTACTCAACAGATGGCGAATTGCTCGCAACCGGTCACAATTCTGATGGTCCGGCAGGGCAGCAGATCGCGCTGTCGATGTATAAATTGCACTTTGGCGACTATGGTGGCCTCTGGATCAAGGCGGCTTACTTTGGTCTGGGGATCATGCTGTGCATCATCGTTGCGACGGGCTTGAATATCTATTTCCTCAAACGTCGGGAAAAGGGACGCTCGGCCCCTCGGCTTGAGGCGATGTGGAGCGGCTGGATATGGGGGAGCACCGCAATGCTGCCTGTGACGCTCACAGCCAGCTTGATGGGTATAGGTGTTGCCATGCTGATCGCGGTCTACTGGCTTGGGTCGATCCTGTTGGCCGCAGCCGCCTGCGTATGGCTGACGGCAGCGAAAGCAGGGCGACTTTACAGAGGGGGCGCTGGTCTTGCCATGCTGGCCGCGCCGGCGATCCATCTCATTCGCGGCGAACTGGTGTGGTCAAATCCATACGCGGTTGGCGTGTCTGTTGGCCTTGTTGTCATTGGCGCATTGTTCGTGTTCAGGGCAGTCGGCTCGTTCGTGGAGCTACCCCGCAGCGTGCGCGCCTCTGAGACTGAGGCGGCTTGAGGGCGCTATTCTTTCGTCTCAAGAGCCTGGAACCATGCGCCGTTTGGCCCCTGTAGGGTTACTGACTTGCAGCGTCCGATTCCGGGAAGGTTCTGTTCAACAGCTTCAACCTTTGCATGGTTCGAAACAGGAGCAATATCCTCCACCAATAGCGTGGCGCCCAATAGTCCACGAGCGGGAGGCCGGGCCGTTTCGAACACGGACGTCTGAGAGCCCGCGGGCAAGCCGTAGTTTATGATCCCAAAGTAGGGCTCACTGGTCTTTGTACCAACATTCCAGGCTCTTAGCTTCATGGAATCCGCACTGCCAACAAGTGCGTCAAAGCTCTCATCGTCAAGTCCATATCGATGAATCACTGTCAGGCCGAACACGTCTTCCAGAAAGGATAATGTGGGCTCCTGGTCCTGTACGGGGCCGGAAATGCTTTGGGGCTCGCTGACAAGTCTGTCACGAACCGTCGCAAGAGATTCAAACCTGTCAGGATCACCGCTGATAAGCGCGCAAACAACTCCGTCTGGTCCCCACAGGTGCGCTTCACGGAAGCGTCCTTCTGGTGTGTCATAGTCTGCGACTTCTGCTTTGAAGCGGAATCCGGATTTTTCGATTTCAGCCATGGCCGCATCAAGATCAGGTGCGTAAAAGTCGATCACTTTTAGGGCATTGCTATCGGAACCACGCGCCGGGTTCCGGATCTGGAAATCCGTACCGGGGGAAAATTGGATGAGCCTGACGCCAAATTGCGTTCCGGGCGTTTGAAGCGTGACTTCCAGACTTTCCTGATCCTGTGTTCCCCAGATTTCGGAGGTTTCCGGTGCGGTCCGTTCCAGACGACCAATTTCCTCAAGGCCGAATGCGGCGAAGAGTGCAATGTGTCGTTCTACGTCGCTCGACGAGATGATGGGCCCGTGAATGCGGAGAGTTTTCGGGGTTTGACTTGGGGAGGTCATGAAACCAGATCCTTGATCGGACTATAATGTGGAGCGCGTTTCGTTTGTCAGCGTGATCTTGAAGAGCTTGTCATCTTTGAACCAGTGCCATGTGCGAGCCCGGCTTTGGCCGTCTTCACTGATCTGGATCATCTCACAAACTCGAATGGAGGGGTCATTTGCATAGGTGAAGTTGAGATACACTGTCCGATCGTCGACCTCTTCCATCCAGCCGTCGAGGCGATCTTGCCATTCCAGGCGATTGTTCCTGTGATCTGCCTTCAGTGTTATGCGTGTCTCCCGTCCATCGCTCCAGGTGTTGCGGATATCGAGAACGAAGTCTGCATCTGCTTCGAGCGGAAAAGACGAATGCGTGTCGACCTGGTGCCGGTCTAGCACGTCACCTTCCGGAGTTATGTGGGTGTAGGTTCCTGTCCAGCTGCCACAGCCGCGCGCGAGTAAGGGAAAGTGCTGGGCGGTTTGATTCATGGCGGGAGGCTCCGTAGATTTTCCACCACGGTAAAAGGGTATAATGATATGTCAATTGATGGGGGCTTCTTTCAGGCCCTGTCAGTGGAAATCCCTGCTTCGAGGAATGACCCGGACGTTGCGCGGGTGGCGTCCGCCTGAGCGCTGGGGGGGCGGACCCTTGCGCTCCGGAATGGGGCGGGTGACCTCATCGGCGCGATCAAGGGCCTGCTTCAGCGGGTCTTGATGCGCGTCTTCGGACAAGCAGGCCAAGTCTCCGGTTCGGTCGATCAACTGATTTGCGACTATATGGGTAACATTGTCTGCGGTCTGGACCCGCCCCTTCACCAGCAGGATGCGCGCGCCCATCACCACAGAACGGAATCGCTCGAATACGTTTGGCCATACGACGAGGTTGGCGATGCCTGTTTCGTCTTCAATTGTAATGAAGCAGACATCGCTGGCTGAGCCGGGGCGCTGGCGAACCAGTACGACGCCGGCTGTCTGGACGCGCGCGCCATTTGCCAGGCTACAGGCCTCGCGTGTCGAAACAGCGCCCATCCGCTCATAGGCTTCGCGAAGGAAAGACATCGGGTGATCCTTGAGAGAGAGACGCGTGGTTTGATAGTCCTGCAAAACCTGTTCTGACGCAGGCATGATGGGCAATTGAGGGGCTTGTTCCTGGCCCTGCTCAGCAGCGTCCGCAGCTGCAAACAGGGGCAGTGTGTTGCCGCTGGCCTCGCCGCGTACACTCCACAGGGCTTCGCGCCGACTGAGCTGCATGGAGCCGAAGGCGTCCGCCGCTGCCAACAACTCCAATGATCGACGGCTGACGCGTGCGCGGCGGCGTATGTCGTCCGGCCGGTCATAGCCATGTCCCCGCGCCACCATCAGCGCTTCCATCTCGTCTTCGCGCAAGCCGTCAACTTGCCGAAAGCCGAGCCGTACTGCGCAATACCTGCCATCGGTAGGCTCCAGCGTATTATCCCAATCTGACAAATTCACATCAACGGGACGAATCTCCACGCCATGCTCCCGCGCATCCCGAACGATCTGGGCCGGAGCATAGAACCCCATGGGTTGGCTATTCAGCAGCGCAACGCAGAAAACATCCGGGTGGTGACATTTCAACCAGCTGGACACATAGACGAGGTGTGCGAAGGAGGCTGCATGGCTTTCCGGGAAGCCATATTCACCAAACCCTTTGACCTGATCAAAACAACGTGCGGCAAAGGCGGAATCATATCCCCGCTCAATCATGCGACCGACCATCATGTCCTGATAGTTTCCAATCGTGCCGACTTTTCGGAAAGTGGCCATTGCGCGGCGCAGGCCATTGGCTTCGTCGGCTGAAAATTTCGCGGCATCCATGGCGATCTGCATGGCTTGTTCCTGAAACAAGGGCACGCCCAATGTTCGGCTGAGGATGCGTTCCAGTTCATCTGGGGGGCCATGCTCTGGCGCTGGAGACGGGTAGGTTACAGTTTCCAGCCCTTTGCGGCGGCGCAGATAAGGGTGGACCATATCCCCCTGAATGGGGCCAGGCCGCACGATGGCCACTTCGATGACGAGATCATAGAAGGTGCGCGGGCGAAGGCGCGGCAACATGTTCATCTGTGCCCGGCTTTCGACCTGGAAGACACCCAGACTGTCGCCTTCGCAAAGCATGTCATAGGTCGCCACATCATCTTGCGGAATGGTGGCGAGCGAGAACTCCAGCCCCTTGTGCAATTGAAGCAGGTCAAATGCCTTGCGGATACAGGTGAGCATGCCGAGCGCGAGCACGTCCACCTTCATGATGCCGAGTGCATTGATGTCGTCCTTGTCCCATTCAATGAATGTGCGCTCATCCATCGCGGCATTCCCTATAGGGACTGTTTCGACCAGCGGCCCGCGTGTCAGGACAAAGCCGCCAACATGTTGAGACAAATGGCGAGGGAAGCCAATCAATTGCTGGGTCAGCAGGATGGCGCGGCGGATCATGGGATTGGCCGGGTCCAGTCCGGCCTGCCGGATCTGGTTCGGATTGATGGCGCTGCCCCAACTGCCCCAGACCGTTCCGGCAAGTGCAGAAGAAACATCTTCGGTCAGGCCAAGTGCTTTGCAGACCTCGCGAACAGCAGAACGGGGGCGATAGGAAATCACTGTTGCTGTCAGCGCAGCCTTGTGACGGCCATAGCGCTTGTAGACATGCTGGATGACTTCCTCGCGGCGCTCATGCTCGAAGTCGACATCGATGTCTGGCGGCTCCTTGCGCTCTCTGGAGAGAAAACGTTCAAACAGAAGGCTGGTCAGGGCCGGATCGACATTCGTGATCCCGATACAATAGCAGACTGCCGAGTTCGCGGCCGAGCCACGCCCCTGACAGAGAATGCCTTGCTCGCGTGCCCAGGCAACTATGTCGTGTACGGTCAGGAAATAGCGTGCATAGTCCAGCTCCTCGATCAGGGCGAGTTCCTTGTTGAGGGCGGCGCTGACCTTGCCGGGAACGCCCTCTGGGTAGCGCCAATGTGCGCCGCTCCAAGTAAGGTCAGTCAGGTGTTCCTGTGGGGTCTTTCCGGCAGGCACGGGCTCATCAGGATATTCATAGGCCAATTCATCGAGGCTGAACTGACAGCGATCCACAATCTCGACGGTGCGGCGCAAAGCAGGCTCAAAGCCTCTGAACAGGCGCGCCATTTCTTCCGGACTTTTCAGATGGCGTTCCGCATGGGCCTCCAGCTGATAGCCAGCCTGTTCGATGGTGCAATGCGTGCGGATGCAGGTGAGAACATCCTGCAGGGGGCGTCGCTCCGGAGTGTGGTAGAGGACATCATTTGTCGCAATGATTGGTACGCCGTGGCGCGCGCAGAAATCGGCAATGCGAGCGATCCGTTCACGGTTGCGGCCATGATAGGCATAGGTTGCAGCAGCGTAGACATTGCCCGGCGTATGCGCTGCGAAGCGTTCCAGTGTCTCTGCAAAGGTCGTGTCCAACCGTTCTGGTGGCTGGAAGATGAATACTTGTCCGTCTGCATGTGCGAGAATATCGTCCAGCGTGATCAGGCAGTCGCCCTTTTCCGCGCGCAGCTTTCCGTCTGAAAGGAGACGTGACAGCCGGCCATAAGCGGCCCGGTCAGTTGGGTAACAAATCAGTTCCGGGCCATCGGTTGGGACAAGGCGCGCGCCGATGAGAAGGCGTAGGCCAGCCTCTTTCGCTGCGATGTGCGCCCGCACGACGCCCGCGAGCGTATTGCGATCTGCAACACCGACGGCTGTGAGCCCGAGCTGTTTGGCGGTCAGGACGAGTTCCTCTGCGTGTGAAGCTCCACGCAGAAATGAGAAGTTCGTTGTGACGGAGAGTTCTGCGTACTCAGTCATGCAAAAAGACCGTGGACATACCATTCCGGTGGTCCGCCGCGACCATCTCCGTAAAGTCCTTCGCGGAACAGCCAGTATCGTCGTCCGGATGCGTCCTCGACACGGTAATAGTCCCGTGCGCGGGGCAGGAGTTTTACCGGTTCGGAGGGGGCGTCCAGCATGGCTTCGAGGTCAGCGCGGACATGGGCAATCTGTGCGGCATCCGCGCGGGGATCCATTTTGGGGGTTAGCCAGGGGCGGGCTTGCCCATCCAGTGAGGGGGGAGTTTGGGGGGCGGCGATATGAGTCCACCATTCTGGTGCTATGCGTTCTGGCCCGTCGGCGCGGGTTACTGTAAGCGGCACGCGTCGCCAGATGAAGCGCAAGGGCGGGCCGTCAGGCACTTCGGCCATAACTGTGACCCGTTCCGGTGAGGGTAGCAGGCGGATGGGTCGTGGCCCGGCAGTCGGGCTGGGTATGGCCGGAATCGGGGCGCTCCCGTCAAATCGCGCCTGAGGTTCGGCGCGCTCTGGCATGTGGCTTTCGCGGGGCTGGACCCGGCTGACCGCCCCCTCTCCAAGCCGGGCTGCGATCCGGTCGGCCAAGGCGGACAAGGCGATGGCGTCCATGTCGGTTGAGGCGAGATCGCCTGACAGCGCCATGGGGCTGGTTTCCATGGCGTCGGTGCGATGGGCTTCGAGCAGGAGGAGGTCTATGCCAAACCCTGGATCAATCGTGTCAATCCGTTCCCGGAACAAGCGGAGAATATGCTTCGGCTCACGTACAGGGCGGGCGGCTTTCACAGCGATGTCCGACCGGGAGCCATCTGATCTGAAAGCCGTAAGTAGGAAGCATCGTGCGCCGATCCCTGTGGCGCTGAGCGCTTCGCACACTTCCCGTGTTAGCTGTTCAAGGCCGATTTTGATAGCTTCGCTGGTGGCAATGGGCTCCGGACAGTTCAGCCGGGCTGACCGGAGTGGCATCGGACGCAGAGGCGCAAGGGGTTCATGGCGCAGGCCAAGGGCCTGATCGAGCCGGAGAAGCACAGCATCGGCGGCGGATCGCGATTGAAAACGCCGTCCCAACGCCTTGCGGTCAATACCGTAGAGCTGGCCAATCCGTGTCAGCCCGAACCGTCTTAGCAGGGTTTCGGCATCAGCAGACAGGCGCAAGGCGGCGACGGGCAGATCGGCAAGGCCAGCCTGTTCTTCGCCTTCCTTCAGGCAGGTGCCCGGCGCAGCGCGGGAGAGGGCCGAGGCTGCACCCGGTGTGCTGGCAAGACCCAATTGGTGTGGAATGGCATTCCGTTGCAACAGGCTGGAAAGCATTTCCATCATGGCGTGCTCACCGCCATAGAGGTGGTCGCATCCCGTTGTTTCAAGGATGAGTCCATCTGTGCCATCAATCGCGACAAGTGGCGACAATCGGATCATCCAGTCACCAAGGGCTGCGAGGGCCTTCGCATCGGCGACGGGGTCCAGATCCTCGGCGACGAGATTGGGCGCGCGGGCGCGGGCGTCTGTAAAGGCCAGTCCCTCTGTAACCCCCAATTGTCGGACAGGTTCATTGGCGGCCGCTACGCGCAGGCCCTTGGCGCCGTTTTCCAGCAGCACGAAGGGCTGGTGGGGATCAGGCGCTTTGTCGGAGATGGGACGGGCCGATCCGGTCCTGTGCCCACGACGGGCGCGTCGCAACCGGGTCAGCGGCCAATCCGGACACCACACGCAAAGATAGCGTTTCATCATCAAGCTCCAGATCAAAGGATTGCCCGGCCATGTGCGGGGCCTGGCGGGACCGTTCGAGCACAGCCTTCCAGCGGAGCGCTCCGGGGGCTTTCGGGTCGTAACGGTTCGGGGAGGACGGGCGGGGGGATATACGCCAACGGGCACTGGCGGCGGTGGCACCATCACGGCTGTAAGGCATTAGCAGAAGCACAGGCACGCCGTGGCGACCGGCGGCCAATGCCAAGCGACGAGATGCTGTGAAGTCGGTGTCTTCCAGTTCTGCGATAACAAGCGCTGCGACACCTGAGCGAATGGCTTCTTCAGTCGCCCAGAGGGTTTCGGAAAGTTTGCGGGGCGTGATTGTCAGGCAGGGGGATATATTTGTTGAGATCTCCCGATAGCCAGCTTGCAGGAGGAGACCATGAGACTGTTTCAGGCCGGCTTGGCGGATCCAGACAATCGGGCCTTTGCGATGCGCTCTGGCCGCGAGGGCAAAGCCCGTCATGGCGGCGAAATCCCCATGCGAGGCTTCGCAGATTTCATGCAGGCCTGCATCCCCCAGCCCGAGGGGGAAGGCCAGACTGGGCCGGTCCCGGGGGGGTGACAGATGAAAAACATCCTTCAGGGGAAGTGGTGCATGCTCCATATGTTCATTATTTGTTCTGCCGCAGAAGAGTCAACTGCGCGCCGCTGCTGAGGTGAAATTCCTCAGGCGTGAACGAAGATCAGGAGAAGGATAACGGGCAGGGCGAAGCCTACTGCTGTCAGTGGCCATGTGCTGTTACGGCGAGCGGCCTGCATCTGCAGTAGCCATAGACCAGTCGCGCTGAAAATGATCACGCCAATCGCGAACAGATCCAGAAATAACGTCCAGGCTATTCCCGTGTTGCGGCCCTTATGCAAGTCGTTGAGGTAGGCAACCACGCCGCGATTGGTCTTCTCGAACAGGACGTCGCCTGTTTCGCGATCGATGCTGACCCAGGCATCGCCACCGGGGCGGGCAATACTGATGTTGATGTCGTACTCGGTCCACTCCCCGGTGCGACCGATCAAATCGAAGCCAGTCTCAGACTTCAGGTAACGTGCCACTTCTTTCGGCAAAGGCAATTGTGTGCCGTCTTCCAGAGTCTCCTGAAGCTGGCGTGCCATCTCCTCTGGCAGCACGACTTCTCCCTCGACCACTTTTGGTTTTGCAGACAGAATTCCTGCATGGTTGAGAGTGATCCCCGTGGACGCAAACAGGATCATGCCGACCAGACAGACCGCGCCAGACATCCAATGTATTGTACGCACCTGACGCTTGACGAACATCTTGAAGGAAGCCCGCTTGGCAGCGGCGGCAGGAGAAGAGTTCATGGAGACAGAATCCGCTATTGATGTCGCGTGGGGAGGTGCGCGCCACTGTTGCCCGGCGTCGTAACACGGCCGGAAATGCTCTTGCAAGTCATTCGCATGAATTTGCTGCGATCATTACGTGCCTTTTATGTCGCGCACTCTATTGATCTGTAGAGGTTTCTCATCTCTGAGTTGGGTCCGAATGCGTTACGTTTTGTTAGATCAATGTGATCCTGCACATGCTGCAGCTGTCTTCCATCGTGAGCTGGGCATGTTGTGGCTGGATAGTGCAGATCCGGATCACCCATCGTCGCGATGGTCGTATCTTTGTGTGGCGCCGGTTTCGACCATGCGCCTGACCGCCCAGGCGACCGAAACTGAATTTGCTGCCAGCATGGATATGTTGCGCCGGTGGGTGACGGCACGACCTCGAACCCGAATTTCTGGCGGACCACCGTTTCAGGGCGGCGCAGCAGGCTATGTGGCCTATGATGCTGCGCCACTCTTCCATAGCCGGTTCCATTCGCGCCATGTTGCACAATCCGATATGGCGGAATTCAGTTTGTACGACACGCTCTTGGCGTTTGATCATGTGCAGGGAAAGACCTGGATTATGTCCGCTGGTCTCACGTCTCCTGATGAAGGCCAAAACGAAGATCTTGCAGATCAGCGAATATCGAAGGTATTGGCAGCGCTTGCGGGATCAGACGAGTTAGCCACCCCTGTGGCGTCGGTTAAATGGGAACGTCCTGACCGGGCTATCGACTACGTGAAAGCGGTTGAGCGTACACAGGAATACATATTGGATGGCGACATCTATCAGGCAAACATTGCCCAAAACTGGATAAGTGAGAAGTTGGGCGCAGATGATGCGTTTACCAATTATCTCGAGATGCGAAAGCGAACACCCGCGCCGTTCGCGGCTTTTGGTCATTTTGGTGGGCGAATACTGGCCAGCGCGTCACCGGAGCGATTGATCTCTGTGTCGGCTGATAGGCGTGTTGTCGCAGAACCGATCAAGGGGACGATGCGGCGGGCATCAGACCCGAAAGTCGACGCTAACATTCAGGCCGAGTTGTTGGCGTCCGAGAAGGACCGTGCAGAGAATATAATGATTACTGACCTCCTGCGGAACGATCTATCAATCGTGTGTGCGCCAGATTCGGTCAAGGTTACGTCACTCTGCAGGCTTGAGACATTCTCCAATCTTCACCATCTTGTCTCGACCATCGAAGGCGATCTGGCCGAAGACAAGGACGGCGTTGATTTGTTCTCAGCAGTGTTTCCTGGCGGATCTATCACAGGGGCGCCCAAATTGAGGGCCATCGAGATTATTGACGAACTGGAACAAAGACCGCGCGGCGCGTATTGCGGAGCGGTTGGGTATGTCGGCTTCGATGGTGCGATGGATTTCAACATCCTTATACGTACTATAGACCATCTTCCTGAAGAGAGCGTGCTGCTGGCAGGGGGAGGCATTACGCTGATGTCTGATCCGCAAGGTGAACTCGCCGAGTCGGAGTTGAAGGCGGAGCGGATAGCGCCTGGGCTATTTGCGCAAGAGAACTCGTCATGATCCTTGTTCTCAACAATCGCGATAGTTTTGTATTCAACCTGGCAAGGTATGTGACCTGTGCAGGCGCAGACGTGATGGTCATCGATAGTGACCGCGTCACGCTGAGTGAGATAACCGATCTGGAACCAGACGCGCTCGTGCTCTCACCGGGACCCTGTACACCGAACGAGGCCGGAATTTGCCTCGATGTCGTGCGCCATTTCAGCGATGCGTTGCCGATTCTCGGAGTGTGTCTCGGCCACCAGACGATTGCGCAAGTGTATGGCGGCAAGATTGTCAGGGCTGGTCATCCGAGGCATGGCCGCACGACAAAATTGTCCGTCCAGAGTGGAAAATTGTTTGAAGGGCTGCCAAGGTCATACGAGGTTGGGCTGTACAATTCCCTCGTCGCACAGTTTGATGAATTGCCCGACGAACTCATGGTGAACGCGGTATCTGCTGAAGGTGAAATCATGGCGCTTTCGCATATCTCGAAACCGCTCTTCGGTGTCCAATTCCATCCAGAGTCAATCCTGACCGAATATGGTGCGGAGTTGATTGGCAACTTCGTGCAACTCAGTAAGACGTGGCCTCGACTATGAACTTGTTTCAACCATCATCCAGTCCGGTTCATTCCGTTTCGTTCGATGTCAGAGACCGAGGGCTGTTGCTGGCAGACGGAGTGTTCGACACGTCCTTGGTAGTTCGTGGGCAGATCATGATGCGTGACGCGCATATTGATCGCCTTCTGGATGGCGCTGTCGCTCTTGGCATCCCTCTGCAACGCTCTCAGGTTGAGGGGGCGATGGACCAAGCTGCCCCGCCCGAATCATCCGGAGCGCTGCGCGTTACCGTCACGAGAGGCGCGGGCGGTAGAGGGCTGGCCGGAGAAGTGTCCGGTGGCGCGACAATTTTGGCGAATTTGACAGACTATGATGTTAGCGTGCCTTTGCCCGCCGTGCACGTCCAAGAGAGCGAGATTCTGCGCAATCCGACCTCTATAAATGCGCGGCACAAGACTTTGTCTTATACGGATAATGTTGTTGCTCTACGTGCTGCAGTCTCCTCCGGGTTTGGAGATGCGTTTTTCTTTTCGCCGGGAGGCAATCTATCCTGTGCGACAGCGGCAAACGTCTTCGTTCAGTTGGGACGAGATATCGTGACGTCACCCATTGATGACGGAGCCTTGCCTGGCGTGATACGAAATTGGGTGCTTGAGCGGGGATACATCGGCGAGTTTGTAGTTTCCGAAAGGTCAGTATCGCGCAGTGATTTGTTGGCTGCTGATCGCGTCTTCCTGACGAACAGCTTGCGACTGTTTCAACCTGTGTCGGGATTTGAGGCCACTCACTTTGAGCCGTTGCTGCCTGAAGGGTGTGAAGCGCTGCGGAGCCAGTTGATTGGTCGCTGACCCCGCAGTCGTCGCAATTAGGCCAGGGCTGCGGTAAGAGGCGTCAGATCTAGCTTCAGGCTTTCAGCCACCGCTTCGCACGTGACCTTTCCGTTCCATACGTTCAGTCCCGCTGTCAGATGAGGATCTGACCTCAATGCATCTTTCCAGCCCTTGTCAGCGATCCGCAGCGCATGTGGAAGTGTGGCATTGTTGAGGGCATAGGTAGAGGTTCTGGCGACAGCGCCCGGCATGTTTGCGACGCAATAGTGAACAATGTCGTCCACCACATAAGTTGGGGCGTCATGCGTAGTCGGCTTTGAGGTTTCAAAACAGCCGCCCTGATCGATCGCGACATCCACCATGACGGCGCCGGGCTGCATGATGGAAAGCATTTCGCGGGTGATCAGCTTCGGCGCTGCAGAGCCGGGTACGAGCACAGCGCCGATCACGAGATCAGCCTGCGCGATTTCCTGCTCGAGTGTGGCACGCGTGGAGTAGACCGTGTTTGCGCCTGCTTCAAAATGCGTCGCGAGGCGTTCGAGCACATCGGGGTTGCGGTCCAGAATGGTCACATCGGCATGCATGCCCACGGCCATTTGAGCCGCGTTGAAGCCAACCACACCGCCTCCGATTACGACCACACGGCTCGCGCGCACGCCCGGAACACCGCCGATCAGAACGCCGCGGCCACCTTTGGCTTTTTCGAGTGCAGACGCGCCAGCCTGCACAGCAAGTCGACCGGCCACCTGGCTCATGGGCTTCAACAGGGGCAATCCGCCTGTGCGATCCGTGACGGTTTCATAGGCGATGCAAACTGCGCCTGATTTCATCAGATCCTGGGTCTGTTCCGGATCCGGGGCGAGGTGCAGGTAAGTGAACAGGATCTGACCTTCGCGAAGCATGGCGCGCTCCGGTGCCAAGGGCTCCTTCACCTTGATGATCATGTCTGAGCTGGCAAACACATCTGTCGCCGTGTCCGCGATGTCAGCACCAACGGCGCGATAGGCATCGTCTGCAGCGCCAATGCCCATGCCGGCCTGAGTTTCGACTAGAACGGTGTGTCCACGCGCGACAAACTCGCTGACGCTTTCCGGGGTCAGGCCTACCCGAAATTCGTTATTCTTGATTTCCTTTGGAACGCCAATCCGCATGCTCGCAACTCCCGGCAGGTGATGTTACCTCTATTTTCGCGGATATCGTATATTTTATGCCCTAATGTCCAGAAAATTAGTATGAATTGTGCCGCGAGAAAAACTAATCTCCGAAAAATATTCTATTCGCTTGGTGTGCTTCCTGCTGGCTCTTTCCAAACTGCTAAGGCCCGATAGAGCGCCAGGCTGTTTAGCCCATGGTCCAGATTTGCCTGAATGAGTTGCTGTTGGGCGTCATAATTTTCGCGTTGAGCATCGAGCACGGTCAGATAGTCGTCCAACCCGGACTTGAACCGTTCCTGAGACAGATTCAGTGTCACGCTGGTATCCTCCGCCAGTTGTTCAAGCGCATCCAGGCGGCGCGAAATTGTCTCTGAGACCGCGAGTGCGTTGGCAACCTCCCGGAAGGCCTGCTGGATAGCGCCTTCATAGGTGGCGATGGCTGCGTCAGCGTTCGCTCGGGCGGCATCAAGGTTTCCTTGCCGGGCGCCGAAATCGAAAATCGGGATTGAGACGCTCGGCGTAAACGTCCAACCTGACGCGTAGTCGCCTTCGAACAGGTCCGAAATGTCGCCTCCTGCAACCCCAACACCACCAGACAAGGATACGGACGGGAAATAGGCGGCGCGTGCCGCGCCGATATTAGCGTTTGCAGCGAGCAATGTTCGTTCAGCCTGGATAACGTCTGGACGACGCAACAGAACCGAGGATGATTGGCCGACTGGCAAATTCAATTGTACCGGCGAAGGTGAGAGCGCCACGCTTGCCTCAATTGCCGGCGGCAGATCCGTGCCAACCAGATAACGGAGCGTATTGATGTCTCGCCGTACATTCGCTTCGAATGTAGCAGCCTGAGCCTGAGCAGACGCAACGGATGCGGAGGCACGTCGCAGGTCAATCTCACTGGCCGTCCCGGCGTCGAAGAGGGCCTGAGTGAGCTCCAAGCTTTCTTTCTGGCTCTCGGCGGTTTGTTGAGCAAGGCGCAACAATTCCTTGTCCGCACCCAGTTGGAGCCAGGCTTCAGCCACGGATGCAACGAGCGAGATCTTCGCCGCGCGTTCACCTTCTACGCTGGCGAGATAAGTCTGCAGTGCCGAGTCATTCGTGTTGCGGATGCGCCCGAAGAAATCGAGCTCCCATGCGGAAACACCAATCTGCGCGGATGTGCTGTCGCTGAACGTTGATGAGTACGCTGAGCTGTCATCAAAAGTGTCGCCAATCTGCGCATTGCCTGAGCCATTGAATGAAGGCCATAAGCCCGACCGCGCGGTGATGAGATTGGCGCGGGCCACTTCAACCGTCGCGGCGACCGTTCTCAAGTCGCGGTTCTGTTCAAGCGACAAGGCGATCAGCTCCTGAAGCTCTTCGGACTGGACGACCTGCTGCCAAGTCAGTGTCGAGGCTCCTTCCTGGGAAGGATCAGCAACCGGCAGTTCCGCCGGAACAGGGGCTACGGGGCGCTCATATTCCGGCGCCATATTGACACAGCCTGTGAGAACCAGCGCGCTGAGGGAAGCGGCGAGATAGTGGTGGCGGGTCATGCGGTCTCTCCAGTATTGGCAGGACGCTGGCCGCGAAGGCGCATGGTTACCTGACGAACGATGACATAAAACAGGGGGGCAAACAGCAGGCTGAACGTCATGGCGGCAATGACGCCACCAATCATGATCCAGCCCATCGCGTTACGACTTTCAGATCCCGCACCTGAGCTTAGCGCCAATGGCAGTACACCGAAGCCGAAGGCCAGGGATGTCATCAGCACGGGGCGGATACGAAGACGGACCGCTTCAATCGTGGCAGACACGACTTCCTTGCCGGTTTCTTCAAGTGTGCGTGCGAATTCGACAATCAGAATTGCGTTCTTCGAGGCTAGTCCGACCGTCATCAACAGTCCCACCTGGAAGAACACATCGTTTGCCAGACCGAACAGGTTTGCCGAGGCGACGGCGCCTGTAACGCCGAGCGGTGCAACGAGAAGTACCGAAATTGGCACTGTCCAGCTTTCATAGAGGGCCGCGAGGCAAAGGAATACGAAAAGCAGAGACATGATATAGAGCATGGTCGCCTGATTTCCGGTTTGTTGCTCCTGACGGCTGAGGCCACTCCATTCATAGGTGATGTCGCCCGGCAGCTGGTCGACCAGGCTGCCGATGAGGTCCATCGAAGCTCCCGAGCTCTGTCCGGGGGCTGGCGATCCCTGGATGTTCATGGCGGAAACGCCGTTGAAGCGCTGCAATTGGGGAGAGCCATAGCTCCATTCGCCGGATACGATTTCGTCCAGTGGAACCATCTCACCTGTATTGCTGCGTGCGAACCAGTTCGAGACATCGTCTGGCTGCATGCGGTCGTCTGCATCGCCTTGGACATACACGCGCTTGATCCGTCCACGATCCAGAAAGTCGTTCACATAGGTGCCACCAAAAGCGATGGACAGCAGACTTGTTGCGTCCCCGACCGAGACACCTAGGGCCTGAGACTTCTGGTAGTCCAGATGCATGTTGAATTGTGGGCCATCATCACTACCGTTCGGGCGTACACCCATCAGGCGCGGGTCTTGAGAGGCCATGCCGAGCAATTGATTGCGTGCATTGAGGAACTCCTCGTGGGACAGCCCGCCAGTGTTCTTGATGTATAGGTCAAATCCGCTGGAGTTGCCCATTTCCTGAATGGGAGGCGGAACAATCGGGAAGATGTTTGCCTCATCGATTTGGGAGAGGCCTCCAAATGCGCGGCCCGCAATAGCTTGTACAGTGTTTTCGGCACCGGGGCGCTCTTCCCAATCATTCATAGCTGCGAAGGCAATGCCATTGTTTTGGCCCGCCCCGACGACGCTGAAGCCGGCGACCGTGAAGAGGCCCTTGATGTTGGAACTTTCGTTTTCAGCATAATAGCCCCGAACTTCGTCAAGCACGGAAGCTGTGCGTTCAAGTGTGGCGCTTTCCGGTAGCTGAACGATGGTCATCATTGTGCCCTGGTCTTCGTCTGGGAGGAACGCGGTGGGCAAGCGGACAAACATCAGGCCGGTCAGGGTGATGATTATTGCGAATACGCCCAGCATGATCCAGCGCCGACGCACAATCCGGGTGACCGCCGCCTCATAGCCACTGGTCAGCTTGTCAAATCCGGCATTGAAGGCATTCGCGGGAGCCATGAGCCACGACTTGCCATTCCCGTGAGAAGGCTTGAGCAGCGTGGCGCAGAGAGCTGGAGACAGCACGACAGCTACAATTACCGACAAGGTCATGGCGGCCACGATTGTCACTGAGAATTGGCGGTAGATCACGCCGGCCGAACCGGGGAAAAACGCCATTGGAACGAAAACGGCTGAGAGCACGACGGCAATTCCGACAAGTGCGCCGGTGATTTGCTGCATGGATTTGACGGTCGCATCATAAGGCGACAATCCATCCTCATGCATTACGCGCTCAACGTTTTCGACAACGACAATCGCGTCATCAACCAGCAAGCCGATAGCGAGCACCATGGCGAACATGGTCAACGTGTTGATGGACATGCCGAATACCAGCAGCACGGCGAATGTTCCCAACAACACTACAGGCACGGCAATGATCGGGATCAATGACGCGCGGAAGCTTTGAAGGAATATCAGGATAACGACGAAGACCAGTGCGATGGCTTCGTAAAGTGTCTTTTCTACTTCGTGGATGGAGGTCTCGATGAAGGGGGTCGCATCCACCGGGAAGACGTATTCCATATCTGCGGGGAAATCTTCCGCGAGGTGGCCCATCGCTTCTTTCACTCGTTCGGCAGTGTCGAGCGCGTTTGCGCCAGTCGCAAGCGTGACGGCGAATCCCGTTGATGGATAGCCATTGAAGCGAGAAATGAAGGAGTAGTCCTGTGCGCCCAATTCAACTCGCGCTACATCCTGCAGTCTCACAGAGCCGCCAGCTGACGTCGTGCGGATAAGCAGATTGCGGAATTGTTCTGGTGTCGTCAGCAACGATTGCAATGTCACCGTCACATTGATTTCCTGGCCGGGTACTGAGGGCGCGCCGCCGAGGGCACCCGAGGCGATCTGTGCGTTCTGCGCCTCGATGGCTTGGACGACTTCAGACGGCGTCAGGCCGTATTGATTGAGCTTTTCAGGTTCGAGCCAAACCCGCATTGCGTACTGGGAGCCGAACACCTGGACATTCCCAACACCATCCAGACGACTGATCGTGTCGTAGATGTTCGATTGGACATAGTCGCCCAAATCCGTCTGATTGAATGTTTCGTTTGGCGAGTAGACAGCCGTTACCAGCAGGAAGCCCCCGCTCGCCTTGCTGACCGTCACGCCCTGACGCTGAACCTGCTCTGGCAGAAGAGGTGTGGCCAGGGAAATCTTGTTCTGTGTCTGCACTTGCGCAATGTCAGGGTCCGTGCCGGGCTCGAAGGAAAGCGTGATGGATGCAACGCCGTCCGAGCTTGAGGAAGAGGAAATATAGTCCAGTCCGTCCAGCCCGGTGAGTTGCTGTTCGATAACTTGGGTTACCGCATTCTCAACGGCTTCGGCTGAGGCACCGGGATAGCTCGCATTGATGCTTACCGTGGTAGGAGCAATGTCCGGATACTGCGCGACTGGAAGCGACCGAAGCGCCATCCCGCCCGCAAGCATGATAATGATCGCAATCACCCAGGCGAACACTGGGCGATCAATGAAAAACTTGGCCATGAGTGAGTATCCGGTGTTTCTAGTTCAGGTCGCTTTGGGTTTCGCGGGCGGCAGAAATCTGAGGATTTGCCCGGACAGGGTTTACCGTCATGCCAGCTTGAACCGATTGCAGGTTTGAGATGACGACTTCTTCACCCGCTTCCAATCCATCGAGCACGATCCAGGATTTTCCATCAAAGTCCTCAACCTTGATGAGGCGCTGTTCAACCGTGTTGTCTTCCTTCAGCACCATGACAGATGCTTGGCCTGTCGGCGTGCGCGATACGACGGACTGTGGGAGAGTAACGACGTTCTCGTATGAGCCGGCAACAAACTTCGCGCGAACGAACATACCGGGCAGGAGGATGCCATCCGGATTGGGTACATTTGCGCGCACGGCAATCGTGCCTGCACTCTCATCAACATTCACTTCGCTGAACTCAAGCGTACCCTGAAGCGGGTAGATGGAGCCGTCATTCAAAATGATGCTCACTGGTGTCATGTTGAGTTCTGAAGAGGCCACCTCTCCAGAAGCGATTTGCTGGCGAACGCTGAGTACCCGGTTGCTGGAAACAGTCAGGTCCACATAGATGGGGTCAATCTGAAGGACGCGGGCCAGGGCGTCGGTCTGGTTTTGTGTGACGAGCGCGCCGTGCGTTACGGAAGAGCGACCGATGCGGCCTTCAATCGGAGATGAGATTTTTGTACGGGCAAGGTCGATACGGGCGCGGTCCAAAGCTGCTCTTTGGAGTGCGATATCTGCCTCCGCTTCCTGGGCTGAGGCCATTGCCTGATCATATTCCTGCTGGCTGACGGCGTTGATCTTTGCGAGCTCAGCGAAACGCGCAGCCGTCTCATGTGCGACTTTGGAAGATGCTTGCGCACGGGCCAGGGATGCTTCGGCGCTTCTTACATCTGCTGCATATTCGGCGGCATCGATTTGATATAGGGCCTGTCCGCGTTCGACCAGGTCGCCTTCCTTGAAGAGGCGTTCCTTGATGATGCCTGTAACTTGCGGCCGAATCTCAGCCTCGGCGTATGCGCGTGCACGACCGGGGAGTTCCACCTCGTTTGGAACGGTGGTCAGTTCCGCGGTGAGTGTCTCAACTCGGGGGGCAACAGGTTGCGGTGTCGCGGTGGTTTCCCCACTGTCACCACATGCCGTCGCGAGTAACGCAACGGCAAGGGCTGCAACCGAAAGACTTTTTCTTATAGGTTTCATGGGGATTCCTTGACGAGCCGGTCGGCTCACTTATAAAAATAGAATGAGCGCTCTATCTAGTGCTGCGGTGCAGCAAGTCAAGATTGGGCATGACGTAAATTAGGTGCATAAACGCATGACAGATATTCAGATTTCGAAGACCGCCGCCAAGAGAGAGGCCAGGATTGCCGAAATCCTCGATTGTGCAGAGGTACAGTTCGTTGAGAGTGGATTTCATGGCGCGGGAATTTCGGGCATTGCTAAATCCTGCGGAATAAGCGTCGGGCACCTCTATCACTACTTTTCCTCCAAAGAGGCTCTCATCGAAGCCGTCGTGGAGCGGGAATTGGTGCGGCAGCGGGACAAGCTGGAAGACTTTCGGAATCTCAACGCTGCAGAAATTCGTGATCAGATCGCGCCCCTGGTCATTGATGCTATTGTCAAAAGCCAGGAACCGTTCCGAACTGTTTTGAATTTTGAGATTCTGGCTGAGGCGCAGCGCAATCCTTCGATCGCTGCGATATTGCAGCGATATGACCGAGAAATTCGGGAGGAGTTTTGCGCTCTTCTCGAAAAGGCCGGTATTGGGACGCCCATCATGCGAACCGAAATGCTCTTCAGCCTGTTTGCGGGAATTCCCGCCCGCAATCTGCGCCATCCGGAGCAGGAGCGCTCCCAATTCATTGAGCTGATGAAGCCGATCATCACAGATATTCTTGTAGGGGACGATTGCTCAGGTTGAGGCGCATATGCATTGCGCCGTCTTCATTTTGATGTCGAAAGGAAGGCGGTCATGCTCGCGCGTAGCGTGTCAGCTCCACGGGAAGTAACGCTGGCCATTTGGACAGACCTGCGGTCGTGCCGAGGTTCTGTCACCGGGCGTTCAAAATTTAGCTCTTTGTAGCAAGCAAGACTTTCAACATAGCACGAGGATCCCGAGTACACGGCCCGGGTGATATGGTCCGGAAAGAGCAACCGCGACCTGATTATACGTTCAGCGCCTGCTTCAAGCGCTTCGAGGTTTCGATAAACCTCGAAATGTATATGGGGTATGCGCCCGCGATATGTTCCGGGAAACACCGTTGAAAATCGTACCCGTCCACTCGTGTCAGTAACGCCGATCCCCCTTAAGTAATTTGTATCCGGTTTGTTGTATACAGAGTACTTCCCAGAGGCATCCGCGTGCCAGATATAGATCGTATGATTTGCAAGCGGCGCTCGCCTGTTTGAGGTTGAGAGGAACTGAAGTCTCAGATCAAGTGGCGCGCCGGTGGCGGTTCCTGAAAGGCCTGCGAAACCCCGTTTCAGATCAGATCGTATCAGGCCGGAATTGATCCATAGCCTGGCAAGGCTCTGCTCAAGGCCGAGAAATTGGTCGGCGGGATAAGGCGTGATGGCGTTTGCCGCCTCTACGGGCGCAAATGGTTGTCGCCGTACCGAATTCCTCATGCCTATTGCCGTCCGCGGGGGGGAGGTGCGCGGCGGTTAGAACCCTGAGGTGTCGGTTGATCCATCCGATTTGTGATTTCGGAAGCTGCCAAAAGCTCTGCGCGGGTGAGGTGTCCGTTGTGGTCCCTATCGAATGTTTCGAATATGTCGATTAGACGTGTTCGGAACTCCTGCGGGGTGATGCGGCCGTCCAAATTGCTGTCGAATGCTATAGGATTGGGTAAGGCGTTCGGATTTCCAAGTGCTGTACTTGACCATTGGGTCATCTCGATTGCGGTCCTATAATCGCTCTTTGCTCCAGATACTGACAGCCACTCCATCTCAGTGCCCTGCTGAGCCTCTGAGAGTGTGACTATGTGATCTTTGTTTGTGTCCATTCCAGTAAACAGGAGTGCGATGGGCGGAGCAGACATTGGTTGTGAGGGCACCGGGCGGGCGCGATCATCTTTGTCTCGACCGGTGGGAGGCCCTGGTCGTGAGGATGATGCGCAGGCGGCCAGCAAAAACGCTGCGCCTATGCCCAAAACGGCGAGCTTGGTGGTGGAAGTCCGTTTCGGGTGCCGCCCGGTAAAGGGGGAGGTGAGGGAGGCGTCACTGGGTGAGACGTAGGGGACGCGTGACACCTCCCTCTCATCGCATCTATTGTTGCACCCAAAGGGAGGTTCGGTGAGCAAGGGGCGGACTGGGACTGTCCTATCTGATGCGATGATTACTATGACTGGGCTTGAATAAGAGCTGGTCCTTGCAGACGACGTGGCAGTGAACTTCGGCATTGGGGCATCTCTCATCATTATTCTTCCGGGAAATTCCCCAGAGCTGATGGTGAGAACATGCTCCGTCCATGTTGAGAGGATATGCCGGTTCCGACAAAAGTGATGGCAAGATGTGGCAGTGCGCAACACTGCATTACGGATTTGAAATATCGAAAATCTGATAGCGCGTTCGTCGAACGATTATGCCGCGAATGCAGGATCAAGCCCATCATCTGCAGCCGCGACACAACTTGGCAACAAGTTTATCCTATCTGTAATGATCTGATTGAAATTTCTGTTCAGGAGACTCTGGCGATGCCAGATCCAGCCACTAACGCCCCAGAGCATATTCTGGTGATAGATGACGACCGTGACATCCGGGAAGACTTGCGAGCCTATCTGACCGAGAATGGCTATCGGGTATCGACAGCGGAGAACGCGCCGGCCGCGCGCCGTGGAATACACTCCGAAGAGCCCGACCTCATTCTGCTCGATGTCATGATGCCAGGCGAGGACGGGATCAGTCTGTGTCGTTCAATTGTCCGTCTTACTTCTATCCCAATAGTGTTCATTAGCGCGAGAACTGATGAGATCGACCGTATCGTTGGACTCGAGGTTGGCGCAGATGATTATGTGTGCAAGCCATTCAATCCCCGCGAACTGTTAGCGCGAGTACGTTCAGTCCTGCGGCGCTCGAATGGCAACAACCGGGAAATGACACCCGAAAAGACGCGTTACTTTGAGTTTGACCGTTGGACGCTCGACACGGCAAAACGTTGTTTGACGCGTGATGATGGCGTGATTGTTTCGTTGAGTAGCGGTGAGTTCCAGCTTCTGATGATCTTCATCGCGCGTCCACAGATTGTCATGTCGCGCGAGCGAATTGTGGAATTGTCGCATGCTGAAGGCGCGGACGTATTTGATCGAAGTGTCGACAGCCAGGTTAGCCGTTTCAGGAAAAAAATAGAACGAGATCCCAAGAACCCGGATATTATTCAAACGGTTTGGGGAGGCGGATATGTATTTGCAGCGGATGTAAAAAAGCTGTGATGCTACATCGCTTTGATACACTCCTTGCTCGGATGGTCATGCTGGTCATCATGGCGGTTCTGTCAACCTTCATTTTGGTGTTCGTCATCGTCCAGTTCCAGATGTCATCGCGCGATGACCTGCCGGGTAGAGCTATGCGAGTTGCACAGTCGGCATTGTCTGAGCTGCAAGTACAGGGTTGGCCGCAAAGTCTTCCGGTTGAGGAATTGAAACGCCTCAAAGTGGATGATTACTTCGTCGGAGACCATCCAATAGCGCGACCTGGTTCGAGTTATAGGGAAGAGGAACTTCGCGCGCATTTGGGTCTGGCTGATAACGTTGCTGTTGGAGTGCGCTTTTTCGGGCCAAGGATGGGGCGACCAGGCGATTTCCGCGAGTTGACGGAGTTCGGTCCTCCGGAAGATGGTAGCCGGCCTGCTGGTCCTCCAGATGCGGATGCTTCTCCCCAGCCTCAGCGAGACTTCGGGTTGGGGCAGCGCATTATGGTGTCTATCGAAGTTAGTGAGGGAACGTGGATCAATTTGCGGACAACGCCCATTAAGCTTGAGGGACCCGGACCGGGCTTGTTGCCCGTCGCTGTATTGGTCGTTCTGATGATCGGGATCGGCGTCTGGGCAGCCATGAATGCTATCAATCCACTTCGGCAAATGGCGAAGGCCGCGAATACACTCGCCTCTGATTACACTCATCAACCGCTTGCTGAACAGGGCCCCTACGACGTGCGAGAGTCTTTGCGCGCCTTCAATCGCATGGGGCGCCGGTTAGAGAGCACAGTTGCAGGTCAACGACAATTGCTGGCAGCCATAGGCCATGATTTGCGAACGCCGATTACTTCATTGAAGTTGAAAGTAGAGATGTTGGCCGACGCGAACGAACGTGAGCGAATGAGGCGGGCCTTGTTTGAGTTGGAACGTATCACGGAAGCCGCACTGGCCGCCGCGACTGCTGGACAATCGGGTAAGCCTTTTCAGCCTTTGGATTTGTTTTCGCTAGTAGACAGTCTTGTCGAGGATCTGGCCGATCTGGGGTTGGCCGTTTCTTTTGTGGAGACGGACCATCGACCGATTGTGATGGGACGGTCAGATGAATTGACCAGATCGTTGAGAAACCTGATCGAGAATGCCGTTCGCTATGGCGAGCGTGCTTCTGTTGAGCTGTCGGAACGTCAAGGCATGGCGACGATTCAAGTTCGAGACTCTGGCCCCGGTATTCCTGTGGACGCCATAGATCGCGTCTTTGAGCCTCTTGTTCGCCTGGAGGAGTCCCGCAATCGGAAAACCGGGGGGCATGGTCTTGGCCTGCATATCGCCAAGACCCTTGTGGAAGCCCATGGTGGCCGGATAAGTCTTGAGAACCTGGAAGAAGGGGGCTTGCTGGCGACGATTGCCCTGCCGCTGAAAGCCGATGCCTGAACTCTGCATCTAGAACCGCGTTGATGTGCTGAAACGGAACGATTCAGTTCGGTCATACTCTTCACTTTTCAGGATATGGCTGAAGTCGAACCGAATGGGGCCGAATGGAGATGTCCAGTACACACTCAATCCTGTTGATGCGCGCAGGGATAACTCGTCTTCAATCAATTGGACGGCGTCGCGTCCATAAGTGTCAGTAAACTCAACTGGATCGCTCTTGTCGACGTCACTGAGCAATCCGACAGAGCCTGCCTCGAGAAACAAGCCTGTCTTGATGCCATATTCCTCGGGAAGGTAGTTCGGAATTGAGAGGTCAAGGCTGGCTTGGTAGAAGGCGTTGCCACCAAGTGCATTCAGGCGTTTTACGGTTTCTGTGCCGTCATCGTTCTGTATGATCTGAACGATGCGCGGCCCAAGACCGGCGGTGTCAAATCCCCGGAAACTGTTTCCACCTTTGAAAAAGCGATTGTTGATGCGAACGCCCTGCGGCGTCGTTTGACCGTATTCGGAGTTACCTTCGCTTGTCCCATAGGGTTCTATGTATCCGCCAGACAATCGCAGGCTGGCGACGACACTTTTAGTGATTCCCTGGTAAAGATTCATCGACGCGTTGGTGCGGATGAAATTCACATCTCCACCGAAGCCCGACACATCCTGTCCGAACAGAAGGTCAAAGCCTCCTGTTGGCTCAAGCGGATCGTTCTTCATGTCGAGCAGCAGGTTGTATCCAACAATCGAAGAAATCTCCGAGCGTTCACTAGAGCAGAGTGAATATCGATTGAGATAACGGACGTCACAAACATCTACGATCAGGGAACCGTCTGGTAAAGGCACGTCATCGGCGCTCACATAGGTGACCCCTGTGATGTCGTCGCTAGTGTCTCCAGGTGTGCCGCCATCATCGACTGTGTATTCTGATGTCAGTCGTTCTCCGCTATCTTCGTCAATAACAATACTCTGATCGACGACATCGATCTTGTCATTCTGGAGCGTATATTTCAGGCCGAGCTGTAGCCGGTCTGACAAGGGAAAGCCCAATTGCGCGCTGACCCCCATTGACTCGGTCGTATACCCCCCGAGATCAGTGTCTGAATAGTCGAGACGGGTGGCAAATGCGCCAAGTCCGGCTGACATGTTGCGATCCAGGAAGCGCGGCTCGGTATACTGCAGGTCCAGGATTTGCTGTAGCGCAGACGTTGAAACTCGCGCAGATGCCGACTGCCCACGCCCGAGCACGTTGCGTTGCGCTACGCTGACGTCGACGAGGAAAGACTCTGACGAAGAGAAGCCGGCAGAAAAGCTCATCTCGCCAGTTGGTTGTTCTGTCACCTTTAGATCCACATCAATCTGATCCGGGTCTGCAGTGGGAAGCTCGGTAACTTCGACATCCTTGAAGTAGCCAAGCGCTCGAACCCGGTTACGAGACCTGTCGAGCAGAACCCGGTTGAAGGCGTCGCCTTCATTGATGCGAAGCTCTCGTCGAATGACGCGATCCAGTGTTTGTGTGTTTCCGACGATGTTGATCCGATTAATATAGACACGTGGTCCTTCATTGACATGAAACGTGACATTCACTGTTTTGGTTTCCATATCTGCCGAGATCTCGGGCCGTACGTCGATGAAAGCATAGCCTCCGATGCCTGCGACATAGGTGAGGCCGTCGATTGACTGCTCGATTGTGTCTCCTCTGAACAGATCTCCCGATTTCGCAGACAGTGATGCGCGCAAGGCGTCAGTGTTGAGCTTCTCCAATTCGGTTTCTACGCTGACCTCTCCAAAACGATAGATCTCACCCTCATCAATCGTATAGGTGATGTAGAAATCTTTCTGATCCGGTGTAAGTTCCGCGACGGCGGATTCTACACGGAAATCATAGTATCCCTTGTTCTGATAGAACTGTCGCAAGAGATCGCGATCGTATTCCATCCGTCCAGGGTCGTAATTGTCGGTGGAAGAAAAGAACTGCCACCACCGCGATTGACGCGTTACGATCTCCTTGCGAAGTCTATTGTCGGAGTATTCCTCATTGCCAAGGAAGTTGATCGCGCGCACGCCCGATACCGGCCCTTCGGTGATCGAGAATATGACATCCACGCGGTTTTGGTCCAAAGGCACATACTCTGGTGTAACCTTGGCGGCAAATCTGCCGGATTGCCGGTAGAGTTCCATTATGCGCTGAACATCAGCCTGCATCCTGGCTGCAGTGAACACCCCCCGGGGAGCGATCTGTATCTCCTCACGGATCTTGTCTTCTGCCATTGCCTTGTTTCCTTCAATCATCACACGGCTGACGATTGGATTTTCGACGAGGGTGATAACCAGCTGATTTCCAACGCGGTCGAACTTCGCATCCGCGAAAAGTCCGGTCGCGAAGAGCGATTTCAAGGATAGATCGATACGGTTTGCATCAAAACTGGAGCCGGGCTCGACGAGAATGTATGACAGAACAGTTCGATCTTCGATCCGTTGGTTGCCATTAACGATAATGCGTTCGATCGTGCCAGTATTTTCAAAGATTTCTGCCTGTGCCAGAGCAGGAAGTTGGATCGGGCTGACAGCTGCTGATGAAAGCAGCAATGAGATCGCTAGGGTTTTGGTTTTACGGCTCATGATTTTGCGTCCTTGAGCAAGGAATTTGGATAGTCGGCGCGACTAAAAGCGAAGTTTGACGGCAGCATTGGCTGTCACGGCGGTTGCGTCGGTTGAAAGCTCGCCATCAATGCCAAATCTAATTTTCAGAAGATCCGAACCCGCAAGTAATGAGAGCCCCAGTGTTGCGGCGTCACTGAATTCCTCGGTGGCTTTCAGGGCGAAGGATTGTTCGTAGCCAACGAAGCCGGCTTCGACTTCATAGGGTGTTGTGGAGAGTGTTGACCGATACCCGATATCAAGTCCCGCCCGAACAAGTGGGCGGTCACGGTTTGATTTCGTGTAACTGGAGTAGGCCGGACCGGTGCGGTTAGGATCGCCGCCGCCCCGCCATACATAGACGAAGCTCAGCCCAGCATCTGCTGTAACCTTGTCAGTGGTCGCGTCGCTGATCCACAAGTTTAGCCCATTGGAAGCTGTTTCCGAATAACTATCTTGATCCAGTTTGAAATAGTCCAGGCCGATGGAAGGCGATATTCGGAAGGGTCCGGCCCCAAACTCTGTAGAGGCGACAGCCGATGCAGCTAATGTCTGACCGTCCCATGTCCCGCTGACTTCGGAGGTGTAGTCTTCAAGGTTGATTTCTCGATAGCTAGAGTGATCGACCTTCGCAATCTGCCCAACCGCTTGCAGATTGATAGGACCCAACTGTTCGGTGGCGTAGAGGCCTATACCAAGACTTTTCATCGTGACAGGATTGGAGCCGCCCGTCTTTTCTTCGAATTTGCCGTCCGTCATGGTGCCCATGATGCCGATTGCATCAATGCCGAAGATTGAGTGGTCATAACCGAGCGCGAGGCCCAGGCCCCGACCATCATAGCCAGGGCCATCGTTTGATCCGTCATAGCTCACATGAGAATAGGTCTCCTGTACCCAGGCGCCGTTGCCAGATTCGCTGGATGCGCGGGCGAACTCCAGATGGTCACTCAGGGCGCCGAACGCTGCATTGGACTGAGATTCCAGGTATCGTGTTGCAGCGTCAGTCCGCTGTGGAAGCAACAGATTGTAGGCTTCCTGGAAATTATGCTCCGTATACAACTGTGTTACGGCCGAGCCGAAATCATCATCATCCATCGCAACTTCTAGTACGGCGCCTAAGGCGTTCGACTGATTGCTATCAAGTTGCAGTTCCTCAGCCGATTTTAGTTTGAAATCGAGGCTGAGCATATCTGTCTCAGAGCTCTCAGTCTGAAGCGAGACGTTGTAGATCCACGGAACATTGTCTGTCGCGAGTTCAGCGGATTCTTCATCGAATGATAGAAAGCCAGCTTCAATCAAGTCCACTTGGAAGTCATCATCAATGAACGACGTTAGCGTGGGACGGATCGTCGTGTCGCTGCCAATGGATGCGGTGCCGGATACAGAAATGAAGGGAGTTGTCTTGAGATTTTGTGGATCAATCTCGAAATCAAGAATTGAAGACCCAGTCACGGCGAGTGTTGCCAGGCTCAAGGAAGTGTCTTCCAAGAGTATAATTTCAGACTCGGAGATTGAGGCGTTGAGGCCATAAGCACGGGTAGTCAGATTTCCGCTAAACAGTGTGGACGACAGAAAATTCAATGTTCCGGATGCGGTGCCAAAATCGACGTCACCTTCAACTTCGGAATTTTCAATACTGAGGCTCAGCGTTGTGCCATCGAAATAGGTGTCCCCAACAAATTCGGAGTTTGACAGAACAAAGTTTGCAGAGCCTTCACCAAAGTAAATGTCTCCTGCGACACCACCGTCCAGAATTTCGAGAACATCGTCGCCGCTACCGAAGAGCACATCGCCGTAAATGGTTGGCTCTGTTACATCGTCTTCATCGATCTCGTCGTCGCCGTTCACATCTTCAGTCGGCGTTTCCTGATACTGCCGGATTGTGGCGCCACCATTTGGGGAAGACAGGTCAATCGCAATTTGTGAGCCGGTCTCATCATCTTCCCGCCCATCAGAGATCAATATCCCTGATATTACGCCCGTATTGGTGATGGAACGCAGAGTGTCGCTTTCATCCAGAATGGCTGTGACCTGTCCACCATATCCATTGGAGGAAGCAGAAATCGTGCCGGAGTTCACGATGGTTTCGAGCTCGCTTCCGTCCGAGATGACCAGCCCATTGGCCACATCGTTCGTGAGCGTGTAGATTGTGGAGCTGATGGATCCGGAGTTTTCCAGCGATCCAATTGACGTGCCGCTGCCTAGTAAAAGGGCGGTCGAGGATGCCTCATAGGCCGTTGCCTGAATCGACCCGGTGTTAAGAATGCCTCCTTCGATGGAGACAGTGCCGGTCTCATCGTTCGACCCGTCGATGGATAGAGCGGTCGCATCGAAGCCGATGTTCTGGCCGGTCGCATAAATTGTTCCGCGATTTATCAGTCCCTGGTCATATGAAAATGTTACGAGGATTTCATCCAAGTCGTCATCGTCGTCGTCATCGGTCGTGTCGCGAACAGTTTCTACAACGCCCGACAAGACGAGTGCCTCATCAGAGTCGGCCTGAATACTCAGCGCTGGTGCAGAGCCGTAGCTGTATATGCGGCCTGCAGTTCGATTTTCATCGAAATCGTCGATTGTGTCCTTTGTCTCGTCGTCTTCGTCCTCTTCGGAGGTGAAGTCGTCCACAGCCCCATTTATCAGCAATCCATGACCGAGGCTTCCGGTGATCCGCACGGCAGTGGCGTTGTCATACAGGTCATCTTCGTCAAGCCGGTCTTCCACGGCCTCCGTGTCGTCGTCGACGTAGATAGGGGCGACATAGTTTGTAGCACTCGTGCTGGTGAATCCTGTAGAGCTGATCGTGCTTTCGATAGTGACGTTCCCGCTGACGTCTCCTTCAAACTCCAGAGCCGAGGCGTTCTGTCCCTGAGCGGTGATGGTTCCGCTGATCAGAACGTCGCCATCGACATCGTCCTCAAATGCCAATCCGCGCGCATTGTCGCCAAACACAGAGATGGTTCCTTGCTGCGTATAATCGCCAGCAAGTGAAGAGCCTACAATCACACCTGCGGAGTCATTTCCTTCAATGTAGAGAATTGATCCGTAATCAAGCAGAATGTCTCCGGTGACTGTCCCGCCGGATGCGACGTTGATCCCGATACGATTGGAGCCTACCGCCAGCGGACCATCATCATCGTCGTCGTCATCTTCGTCTTCACGATCATAATCTTCGTAGAGATCTATCGAACCGATATGAGTGATGTCTGCGGTAACGTCGGCTTGCACGGCAATGGCTGTTACATTGTCAGTGTCTTCGGCGACAATTTCTCCCTCATTGGTGACGGAGTTGTTAGAATCTACTGTGATAGCGGTCGTGCCAGGCTGTTCAGTAAGGTCAATTTCACCATCTTCGGTGACTTCCACATCATCGGCTGAGCCATTATTGGCCGTGGAAGTCTGTACAGGCGTGGTCGTGCTATCGTCGATTTCGACAGCCCAGGCAGGGAGGGCTGTCGACATGAGAAGTGTGATAATCAGCCCACGTGTCATATCTTTCGAAAGATTTGCGCGATGGCGTGGCGCGAACAAACTTAAACAATTGTTATTTAATGAAAAATAGTTCATGTATGCGCGCTCCACGTCGACCGATCCATGTGCGTTACGGGAGCGTTTTGTCTGAACTTTGCCAAATTGTGCCGCGTGTCAGCGAGAGTATGTCAGCCTGACACAAAGTCTGGGCGCCTGGTGTCGCACGGCGTGCAGTTGCGCCGTTGTCATGGCTCGGCAACATTCCTGCAACATGGGTGTGGTGATCCACGACAACAGGCGTGTGAATCAGGTTGCGCAAAAATGTCAGACAGTCGCGACGGATTCTTCAAACTGGTCCGTTTAACACCGTGAGTGACATTCGCAGCCAGAATTGCTGAAAAGAGACTAGAATGAAATTATTCGGGAAACGAGCCCGCTGGACAATAACCGTAGCGATTTTGTTGGTTGCGGCGGGGGGTATTTGGTTTGCCAAATCTAACATCGCCAGTTCGACAGCGCCGACTTATGAAACGTCTGTGGCGACTTTGGGCGATCTTGAGGTAACGATTTCGGCCGCCGGAACTCTCACTCCAAAGGAAACCGTAGAGGTGGGCGCTCAGGTGTCGGGACAGCTCCAGGAATTATTTGTCGATGTCGGTGACGAAGTTGAAGCCGGGCAATTACTGGCCCAGATTGATGCAACCATTGCGGAGAATACGGTAGAAGCCCAGCGCTCCCAGCTGGACTCCTTGAAAGCATCGCGCCGCCAACAGGTCGCGTCGCTAAACCTTGCTCGTGCCGAGGCAGAGCGCGCGGCCATGCTTTGGGAGGCGGATGCGATCGCGAAAGCTGATTACGAAGCCACGCAATCTGAACTGGAAATCGCCGAAGGCAAGCTGGATTCAATTGACGCTCAAATTGCGCAACAGACTTCCAGTCTGAAGGCAGACGAGGCGAATCTTAATTACACGAAGATCTATGCTCCCATTGCTGGCACGGTCGTATCGCTAAGTGCGTCCGAAGGGCAGACGCTGAATGCAAATCAGACAGCTCCCGTTGTCATGACCATTGCAGACCTTTCGATCATGACGATCGAGGCTGATGTTTCAGAAGCCGACGTGCTGAGTGTTCAAAAGGGACAGGCGGCTTGGTTCACCACATTGGGCGATACGGATCGAAAATGGGAGACTGAAGTCAGGCAGATCCTGCCGACGCCAGAAGTCGTCAACGACGTAGTTCTATACAAGGCACTGCTTGATGTGCGGAATCCGGACGGGATTTTGCGAAGCAGCATGACCACGCAGGTTTTCTTCGTGCAGGGCCGTGCTGACGATGCTGTGCTGATCCCGGTCGCTGCCTTGCAGAGCCGTCCCGAGCGTCCGGAAGGGGGCAGCCGCTCCCGGCAAGAGCGTCCCGTTGGAGCGATCTCGCCAGATCGAAGTGAAAGAGGTGGGCGTAGTGAGGCCCTACGTGAGGCGCGTGCACAATACCCTGACGCCACAATGGGAATGGTGCTGAAGCTGAACGCTGATGGCGAAGCAGTGCCTCAGCCTGTTCTTGTCGGACTTCAGACGCGGAGTAGAGCGGAAATTCTCTTTGGCCTTTCCGAGGGGGACGAAGTCGTTACGGGGCAGGTGGAATTGCGTCCAGGACAAACCTCTGAACGGCGAGACAATGACCGTCGTCCACCAATGGGCCCTCCGCCTCCGGCGTAAGGAACAATCGAGATGTCAGAACCTTTACTGCAGCTGCAGAGCATTACGCGCGTCTACGGCAAGGACAGTGCAGAAGTCCGGGCTTTGGATGGTGTGGACCTTACCATTACCGAAGGTGAATTCGTTGCAATTGTCGGACAGTCCGGTTCGGGCAAGTCGACATTGATGAATCTGCTGGGGTGCCTGGATCGCCCGACCGCTGGTACCTATCGCATCCACGGTCAGGATGTATCCAAAATGGACGCGGATGGCTTGGCATCACTGCGCCGTCGGACGTTTGGTTTTGTCTTCCAGCGCTATAATCTACTCGCAAATGTCAGTGCACTGGAAAATGTGGAGATTCCGGCTGTGTATGCCGGGGTGCGCCAGTCGGAACGAAAGACACGGGCGCGAGAACTGCTTGCGCGCCTTGGGCTGAACGGACGAGAGAAAAGCAGGCCTGGTCAATTGTCGGGCGGTCAGCAACAACGTGTAGCAGTTGCACGCGCCCTCATGAATGATGCTGAAGTGATCCTTGCAGATGAACCTACAGGGGCGCTTGATTCTGGTACAAGTAGAGAGCTGCTGGAACTGCTGGAGGGCCTCCATCAATCCGGTCGCACGGTCATTCTGATTACACACGATCAGAAGGTGGCGGCGCGCGCTGATCGAACCATCGAAATTCGGGATGGAAAAATCATTGCAGACTCGGGAGCAGTTCCGAGATCGAAACCATGTTTTGAGCATCGCACTGCAAGGACGTCCCCTTCCTTTATCCTGCAGCTGACAGAGTCTATCAAGACGGCCTTCAGGTCCTTGCGCGCGAACCTTTTCCGAACCGCGTTGACTCTATTGGGTGTTGTGATTGGTGTGGCTGCCGTCGTTGCCATGCTGGCTGTGGGGCAAGGCAGCCAAAGAGACGTCATGGCGCGGTTTGAAGACATGGGGGCGAACCTGCTGTTTGTTCGTCCAGGCGGTGATCGCGGCGCGCGCATGCGAGGGGATGCGATTGCCACCCTGACATTGGAGGATGCGGATGCCTTGGGTGAGCTCGACAATGTGATCGCAGCAGTTCCTTCGCGATCTGGATCGGCAACATTGCGTAGGGGCAACGCGGATCATCGTGGTTCCGTTGAAGGCGTTTCCGAAGATTGGCTTCTCGCAAATAATCGTAGGGTTGAGTATGGCACATTCTTCACGGCGGAGGATGTAGATCGGAGAGTCGGTGTTGTCGTACTCGGAACGACAACCGCCGGCGAACTTTTCGACAATGTATCTGACGCGGTAGGCGAATACGTCTTCTTGTCTGGTGCCCCCTTTGAGATAGCCGGCGTTCTGGAAGAAAAAGGCGCGAGTTCGTTTGGAAGCGATCAGGACGATATTGCGCTTATCCCAATTACGACTGGCATGATGCGGGTCTTTGGTAGTTCGTACCTTTCAAGCATTACCATTGCAGTCGAGGATACTGATGTTATCTCTACGACAGAGAGCGAAGCCAACACACTATTGCTGGATCGGCATGGAACTGAGGATTTTCGAATACGGAACACGGCCTCAATTCTGGAATCGGTTCAGCAAACACAAAACTCCTTCTCCATGCTTCTCGGTGCGGTAGCGTCAATATCTCTCCTCGTCGGGGGGATCGGTGTGATGAATATCATGTTGGTCAGTGTATCTGAACGCACGCGGGAAATTGGTGTGCGTATGGCTACAGGTGCGCGGCGGTCTGACATCCTGGTGCAGTTTATTGTTGAGGCGGTCGTTGTCTGTGCCCTTGGTGGGATGATTGGCATCCTCTCTGGATTTGGTATTTGTGCGATACTGGTGAACCTCGGTACGTCTATTGCGATCACGCCGCTTCCGGCAATTCTCGCCTTTTCTACAGCTTTCCTGACTGGGTTTGTTTTCGGCTTCTTGCCGGCGCGCAATGCTTCGCGCCTTGACCCGGTGCGGGCTCTTTCGGCGGAGTAACTATGACCAAGATTTCCAGCGTTTCCCTCAGCCTTGCGCTCGCAATAGCGGGGTGTGCGAGCGTCCACGAGTCCACGACATCTTCGTCGGAAGTCATCTTGCCGGGTGCGTATGATACAAATGTTCAAACAAGCGAGAATTTGCCGGAACTCGGTCCTTGGTGGACCAATTTTGGGGACGAGGCACTCAATGCACTGGTTACGGCAGCGCTGGATCAGAACCGATCTCTCGAAGCGGGAATTGCGAATGTTGTGTCCGCTCGCGCCGCTGTCACAGTCGCTGATGCGAAGTCTCTGCCGTCGATTTCGGGTAGTGCCAGCACCTCTGTGAGCTCAGACGCCGGTCTTGACGAAATTTCGAGAAGCGCCCGTCTCTCGGCGAGCTATGAGCTGGATTTGTTTGGGGAAGTCAAAGCTTCGCAGGATGCGGCTCGCGCCAGTCTCGAGTCTGCTGAATACTCCCAGCGCGCGCTGGAACTGAGTATTCTGGCCGATCTGGCTACGAACTATTTTGACTTGCAAGTCGCACGTAAGCAGCTTGAGGTAGCGAAAGAGAACCTCAATATTGCGGAACGCATATTTGATATTGTTGAAGTCCGCTACGAGGCAGGCGAGATCTCCGGTTTTGATCTGGCCAGTCAGAAGGCGACGTTGGCTAATGCGAGGTCGCAAATCCCACAAATTGAACAGCAAATCCTTTCGATTGAAACCGCTATTGCTATCCTGGTGGGCGAAACGCCTCAGGGTTTCGAGATCGATAGTGTCGACCTGTATGAGACGAGGCTACCCGTGGCAGATGCCGGGTTGCCCTCTGACCTGCTTACGCGCCGTCCAGACTTGCTTCAGGCTGAAGCAAACTTGAGAGCAGGGCAGGCTGATGTTGTTGCGGCGAGAGCAGCCATGTTGCCCAGCATCGACCTGGGGGCGGGGGTCAGTACGGTGCTGACGTCCTTGTCAGATCCAACGGCAAGCTTGTCCGCTGCCCTGTCTCAGACGATTTTCTCAGGCGGCTCGCTGAAGGCGCAGCTTGAAAGCGCGAAAGCACGTCGCGCAGCACTTCTGGCCAATTATGAGCAGGCAATCCTAACTTCACTACGAGAGGTCGATGTGGCCTTGTCCTCGATCAACACGAGTGCGCTTCGAGAAGAGGAGGTACAAATCGCATTGTCCGCTAGTCGCAATGCGCTTGATTCTGCCGAGCTCAGGTACCGTGTGGGAGCGGACGACCTGACCAGTCTCTTGTCTGCGCAGCAATCTTACTACGCCTCAACTCAAGATGCGCTGGAAGCGCGTCGAGATCGTCTGGCAGCTTCTATCGATTTGTACGTGGCGCTTGGTGGGAGCTACTAGGTGGAGTGAGTCTATAGATTGGAGAGCACCAATTGTGCTGACTCTTCCGGCCACACATCCATGAAATTATAGCCCCATTCAGGCAATTCAATTATCTTCCCGTTCCTCAGCATTGGGGCGGCTCTGCGTGTGCATTCAGTCAAATCGTCGTTGGGATTTAGAATGGTAATTCTGTGCGGGAGAGTCTGAAGGGCGTGCTCTTCCTCTTTCCACCAGGCGAATGCAGCGTGATGGCCCCATTCGTATGCTTCCCCGCCCAAGAGATTCATGGCGAATGAGCGCGCCATCATTTCCATAGTCGCGCCAGGACCACGGCGCTCTACGATGCGTTCCCACATGGTGCTGAAACGGGTGCCTGCATCATCCAGCGGAACGGGCTGGAAATAGTCGTTGAACATTTTGTGTTCATCTGGGGTCAGAATAGTCGCTGAGATCATGACAAGGCTTCCGACACGCTCTGGCTGCGCCATCGTCATCGCCGAGATCACTTTAGAGCCGGTGTGGTTTCCGAATAGATAAATTTTGGGGCAGGCCAATCCTGGTCAAGTGGATTTGACCGGACAAATGTGCGTCATCTTCGGCAGGGAAGGCGTGACTTACTCAGCGGTCCAGTCTGCATTCTTCTCACGCGTGAGGCGCATTTCGTATTGGAAACGGTCCGCCCGATAGGTGGCGGTAATGTCCTGAATGGGGCGGCCGGTCTCATCCTGCATGATGCGGTGAATTCTCAACAGCGGAGATCCAGTTGTGACACCAAGAACTGCCGCAACCGCAGGCTCAGCGGGGACTGCCGTGATTGTTTGTGTGGCTTCACAGGGGCGGTGCCCAGCCTTCTCCAGGAGTGCGATCAAGCTCGCTGTTGCCAAATCGTCCTCGGTGTAGGTCTCGGCAATGTCTTCTGGAACGTAGGTTACCAGATAAGAGAATGGCTCTTCAGCAAGCCGGCGCAGTCGCACAATTCGCTGAACGCTGGCGCCGCGCCCCAGCTTCAAGGCTTCTGCTATGGCCGGGCTCGGGCTGACGATTTCGGTGTCCAGCAATTGAACCTCTGTTTCGAGACCCATGCGTTTCAGGCCATCGATCAAGTTCTCAAAACTGCCTTTGACGGTAGGCGTGGACGAGTCATACGTGACCACGGTGCCGCGGCCTCGATAGCGGCGCACCAGGCCCGCAATAGCAAGCTCATTGAAGGCGCGCTTTACGGTGATGCGTGAAACTCCAAGGCGTTGAACAAGCTCTTGTTCAGCGGGCAGGCGAGACTGCGGTGCGACTTCACCCGATACGATTGCGTGTCGGATCTTGGAGTAGATCTGCTGGTAAAGCGGTACGCTGGAGTTCTCATCCAGGTCTTTCGCCGATAGAGCCAATTGCGCGTCTTCTCTCATTTTATCCCGTCCACTTTTCCATCGTACCGAGGTTGACTCATTGCACCTCATATCAGACATCGAACGGCAAACCCTAAAAGGTATACCAATCGAATGGCTTATTCTGCTTTAGCGCTCCAGATCGCATGTCACGCCGTCAACAGTCTGACAGCAAGTGATGCACGCAAGTCAATACTCGGAAAAATTGATGAAATTTCTGCCAAGATTGCCAACTCAAAATGGTTTCTTGGGGCAGATACCAAACTTGTCGTTTTGCCGGAGTACAGTCTAACCGGGTTTCCGTGGGGCGAGACTGCACCGGAGTGAATCGCGAAAGCGGCCTTGGCACCTGATGGACCAGAATACGAGGCGCTTGCCAAAGCGGCCGCAGACAATGGCATTTACCTCGCAGGGAACCATTATGAGACCGATCCGAGGTTCCCGGATTTGTATTTTCAGGGATGTATCATCTTCTCGCCATTTGGCGAACTCGTACTGAGATACCGGCGACTCATCTCGATGTTTTCGCCTTCTCCTTTCGATGTCTGGGACAAGTATCTGGAAATGGTCTGCCTCCAGCAAAGTGGTCCGTTATTTGAGTTAGTGCCGGCTCCGACTGAAGTGCTTGGCTCTGGTGGTCCAGCCTTGGCCCTGGCATCATGACAAATTTGGCCACCGGCAACGGTATCAAGCTGGTGGAGTGGGAGACCGGTCTGCTTCTTGGCAAGGACTGGCAATTTACCCTCACTACGGCTGGGATCATCTTGTTCGGCTCGACCGTTCCACTTCTGTTTCTGGGGCGGTATCGATATTCCGAGGAAGGTGATTTAGGCGAAGCGCTGACCGAGGCCGAAGAGACCGTTGAGACTGCACACGCCTGAGGAAGCGCTGACTTTCCTCCGCAGTGCGTGCAATTGACGACGTGTGGACTGTCTCTTTAGGAACAGTTCATGGCCCAACACAGAGACCTTCTCACAGCAATTCGCCAGATCACGCGGGCGATCGATCTGAACTCCAAGCGATTGGCGAAGACCACCGGTCTCACGGCGCCGCAATTGCTTGTACTTCAAACTCTGTCGGCAGCCGGGTCGGTCAAGCCGTCGGAGATTGCCCGGCAGGTTCATCTCTCCCAGGCAACGATCACAACCATTGTGGATCGTCTTGAGGCTGCGGGACTGGTGGCGCGCCAAAAGAACGATACCGACCGACGGACAGTCGATATCGTCATCACTGACGCAGGGCGAGACAGTCTCGAAGATGCGCCGGAAGCGCTTCAGGAAGGGTTCCTCAAGCGCTTCGATTCACTGGAGCTGTGGGAGCAGAGCCTGCTCATCTCATCAGTTCAGAGACTGGCGGCGATGATGAATGCCGGAAGTCTCGATGCAGCACCGATTTTGGATGTGGGCGATCTGCGCCGCGAAGACTAATCAGGTCTCAGCAACTTCAACCATCGTCTCCTGATCCGGCTTGTCCCAGAGCAGGTGGCGATCTTCCAGAACGATCAAATTCTCGCGGCTGATAACCGTGCCACCGGTTTGGTAGCCGAGCAGTTCCTTCGGAGAAATTTCCGGGTGTCGGGCGAGGACCATGGTTTCCTCTGAAGAGAAATTGGTCATTCCGCGTGCGATCTCATCGCCCTTTTCATCATATACGTGGATGACGTCGCCTTTTAGATATTGGCCCTGAATCGAGATGATGTCCTCATGCAGGATATGCTCCGGGCTGTGCGACAGGCTGTTGGCGAGTTCATCGCGGATAACGATACTGCCCGCGATCTGAAGCCGATCTGTCAGCCAGGTTGCCCAGGCAGATGCGGGCTTTGTGTGGGCGAGGCATTTCGTATGCGGGCGTTCGTTGAACAACACCGACGATACCGGCGCTTCGTGTTCTCCATTGGCGATCAGGGTCGTGCAGCCTGCATTCTGGGCCATGTTGGCCGCTTGCATTTTCGTGAGCATGCCACCGCTCCCGAGGCTGCTCGTGCCTTCAGTGACTGCGATGTATTCGCTCACATCGTGGACTTCCTCGACCAGCTTTGCGCCGGGTTCTTCCGGGTTGCGGTCATAGAGGCCGTCGATGCAGGTCAGGATCACCAGATGGTCGGCCTGGATCATCTGTGCAACTTTCGCCGCGAGGCGGTCATTGTCTCCGACGCGAATTTCCTCGGTCGTGATCGAGTCGTTCTCGTTCACGATCGGCAAGATTTCACCCTGTAGAAGGCGGTGAACCGTATTCTTGGTGTTCAGGAAGCGCTTGCGTTCTTCCATATCCTGCAGAGTTACAAGAACCTGCGCGATATCGAATCCAAATTCATGGGCGACCTGCTTGTACGCGTTCAACAAAAGCGGCATCCCGCATGCGGCGGCGGCCTGCTTGTCGCGCAGACCCGCGGTCTCGGGAGTCTCGTTCAGCATGTTCAGGCCCAGCGCAACCGCGCCAGAAGAACAAAGAACGACTTCATATCCGTCGTTCCGTAATTTAGTGACGTCTTCTAATAGCCGTTGCATGAATGCCCAGCGCGGTGTGAGAAGGTCTGGATTGGCTAGAAGGCTTGATCCGATTTTCACGACGATGCGTTTATTGGAAGACAAATTTGGCTCCGGTAGTTGCTTAGGGGCGGACATAAGTAGGTTTGGGTTACGATGCAAATAATTAGCTTACAAAAGACCTTGAGAGTTTCTTCATAGGGTCGATACCAAGGGTAAAGACACGGCATAATTGGAAATTTGACGATACTGAGGCACGAGGTGGAACCTTGTGCTTCTGTAATGGATTGTTTGAATTCTAAACAAATATCATTATCTGGCGCACCAAGCGGACAAAGGAATACTAGGGCATGAAAACACTATTGGTCGGATGCGGGAAAATGGGCGGCGCGTTGCTTACCCAATGGATGCGCGCGACAGAGGATGAATACACCATCGTCGATCCGTTCCTTGACCAACCAGTAGATGGGGCCCGGCTCTTCAAGGACATTAACGCGCTTGGAGCGGAAAAGTTCGATTTGCTGATTGTCGCGATCAAACCGCAGATGATCGACGAGATTTTGCCTGCCTACAAAGATGTGCTCGCCGATACCGGCGCGGTGGCCTCCATCGCGGCGGGATGTTCGGTTGCACGCCTGCAATCCGCACTACCGGGCTATCCGGTCATTCGCATCATGCCCAATTTGCCATCTGCGATCGGAGCCGGTGTTGCCGGCCTCTACGCCAGCGGCGATGCCAAGGATGAACACAAATCCGCCGTCGAGACGTTGATGAAGTCCGCCGGGACCGCTGTCTGGGTTGATGATGAAGACCAGATTGATCGGGTGACGGCGGTGGCAGGCAGCGGGCCTGGCTATGTATTCGAGTTGGCGCGCGCATACATCGAGGCCGCAAAGGATCTCGGCTTCAGCGAGGATCAGGCGACAGACCTGGTACTCGGGACACTTGATGGGTCCATCCGCATGATCCTGCAGACCGGCGACAAGCCGGAAAACCTCCGCAATTCCGTGACCAGTAAGAACGGTACGACGGAAGCGGGGCTCAAGGCCTTGAATGGTGACGGCAAACTGTCAGACCTGCTGAAGGCTACAACTGAGGCTGCCTACAAGCGCGCAATCGAGCTGCGCTAGGCACCTGAACACAAGATCGAAGGATACAAAGTGACCACACTTGATTCCAAATTGAACGCCTACATTTCCGGCCTCGGCCAAAACGCGAAGGACGCGGCCAAGGATTTGCTGACTGCGACGACCGAGCAGAAGAATGAAGCCTTGCGCGCGTCTGCCGCGGCGCTGCGCGAGTCGAAGGACGCACTTCTGGCCGCCAACAAGGCAGACGTTGACAGTGTCGCGGATAGTCGCCCGGAGTCTTTTATTGACCGCCTGCGCCTGAATGATGAGCGCGTGGAGGCGATGGCTTCTGCGTTGGAGCAGATTGCAGACCTTCCGGATCCTGTTGGGCGACTTCTGTCGACAACCGAGCGCCCAAACGGCCTGACCATTGAGCGCGTAGCCGTGCCGATTGGCGTGATCGGCATGATCTATGAGTCACGTCCGAACGTTGGCGCGGATGCTAGTGCGCTTTGTCTGAAATCCGGCAACGCGGTCATTCTGCGCGGCGGATCGGAAAGCAAGCATTCCACGAAAGAGATCGTGGCCTGCATGCAGAAGGGGCTTGAAGCCGCAGGTCTGCCCAGGGCGGCGGTGCAGACTGTCGAGACGACAGATCGCAACGCTGTGACCGCTCTGCTGCACGCCGTTGAGTATGTTGATCTCGTCATTCCGCGCGGCGGACGCGGGCTGGTTGAGTTGGTTCGTGATGAGGCCAAGGTGCCGACGCTGCTTCACCTGGATGGCAACTGCCACAGCTACATCCATGCAGACGCTGATATAGAGAAGTCGCTGGAAGTCGTCCGCAATGCCAAACTGCGGCGCACCGGTGTATGCGGCGCGACGGAAAGCATCGTCGTGGATCGCGCCATTGCTGAGGCAGTGATCCCGCGTCTTGCAGATGTGATGCAGGGGTGTGAGCTGCGCGGCGATGCCGAGGCCCGCAAGATCGCGCCCGGTCTGGCAGAGGCAACTGACGAAGACTGGTCGACCGAATATCTCGATCCAATTGCGTCGGTGAAAGTGGTTGACGGTCTTGATGAAGCCATACGGTTCGTCAGCAAGCACTCGTCAGGTCACACGGACGCGATCCTGACCGAAGACAAAGAGGCTGCCCGGCGTTTCATGACCAGCATCGACAGCGCAGTCGTCATGCATAACGCCTCGACCCAGTTCTCCGATGGCGGAGAGTTCGGCATGGGGGCGGAGATCGGCATTGCCACCGGCAAGATGCATGCGCGCGGGCCGGTCGGCCTGGAGCAATTGACGAGCTTCAAGTATCTGGTTCACGGCAACGGCCAAACGCGCCCATAATGAACCTGCAATGATGCGCGGCCACGGGGGGCGCGCTTTTCCGTATTCACGAGAACAGCGAGAGACATATGACAATCAGCGTTCCCGAAATGATTTCGCTTGGGGCCTATTTCGTCCTGATGATGGCTATCGGCCTTTATGCATACAGGGAATCCACAAGCGATGTTTCCGAGTACATGCTGGGGGGACGCAACCTTCACCCAGCTGTCGGCGCGCTATCTGCGGGCGCCTCGGATATGAGTGGCTGGATGCTCATGGGTCTGCCGGGCGCCATATACGTCAGCGGATTTTCGGCGGCCTGGATCGCGGTTGGCCTGACCATCGGTGCCTATCTAAATTACCGGTTCGTCGCACCGCGCCTGCGAATCTACACTGAGCTTGCCGACGACTCGATCACGATCCCCGACTTTTTCGAGAACCGCTTCCACGATAAAAGCCATGCGTTGCGCACGATCTCTGCGCTGGTCATCATCGTGTTCTTCACGGTTTATACGTCTTCCGGCATCGTCGCAGGCGGCAAGTTGTTTGAGTCGGCCTTCGGCCTGAACTACCAACTCGGCCTGTTCGTTACTGCTGGCGTTGTGTTGGCCTATACCGTGATCGGCGGCTTCCTAGCGGTCAGCCTGACCGACTTTGTGCAGGGCTGCATCATGTTCATCGCCTTGATCCTCGTGCCAGTGATCGCCTTCTTCGTGGTTGGCGGCTGGAGCGGCATGGAGAGCGCGATCATGTCTGCGCCCGCGCACGTCAACCCGGACACCGGAGGCGTTGGGCCTTCGCGCGAGCAATTCTTCGACATGTGGCCAGAAAGCATGACTGTGCTCGGGCTCATATCATTGCTTGCCTGGGGGCTCGGCTATTTCGGTCAGCCGCACATCATTGTTCGCTTCATGGCCATTCGCTCCCTGAAAGACGTGGCCACCGCGCGTGCGATCGGCATGAGCTGGATGATTGTGACCGTGATCGGCGCTGTCTTTGTAGGGGCGGTCGGCGTGGCTTATGTGAACCAGCACGACCTTGGCGGACAGCTGACAGACGCTGAGGCAATTTTCATTCTGCTGTCGCAGATCATCTTCCATCCGCTCGTCGCGGGCTTCTTGCTGGCGGCCATTCTGGCGGCGATCATGAGTACAATTTCCTCCCAGCTTCTGGTGTCGTCCAGCTCAATCACCGAAGACGTTTACAAGACTTTCTTCCGGCGCGAGGCATCGCAATCAGAACTTGTTCTGATCGGACGCATTGCGACGGTCGCTGTCTGCCTCGTTGCCATTGGTCTGGCCTTTAATCCGAACAGCAACATTCTGGATCTGGTCTCGAATGCATGGGCTGGCTTTGGTTCAGCCTTTGGCCCGATCATCCTGCTCAGCCTGTTTTGGCGGGGCCTGACGCGTGATGGTGCATTGGCCGGCATGATTGTCGGCGCAGTCACAGTCCTTGTCTGGCTCTACGTGCCGTTGCTGCCTTCGGAGAATGGTCCTGTGCCGCTGGAGTCACTCGTGTACGCGATGATTCCCGGCTTCTTCCTGTCGGGTCTTTCGGCCTGGCTGGTCAGCACGATTGGCCGCTCTGTTAAGCCGAAAGTGGCAGACGGATTTGATGTCATGTCCGACACAATGACTCAGGAATCCTGATCTTCAGCCGCCCCTCGGTAACAGAGGGGCGGTGACACATCCCGTCACAGGCGTTATGAAATGATAACGCAAACATTTGGGGCGGAGACCGTCAGGCTGACGACCCCGAAATCAGGAAACGGGTCCAGGGTCGTGAGAAACATCGTCAGGCGCGCCGCCATTCTTTTTACTGCAATCGCGACCGCAGGCGCTTTGTCGCCTGCGTTGGCAGAAGACGGGTACGATTTGTGGCTGCGGTATGCGCCACTGGAAGAAGCGTCATACGCGACCCCGCGTCATGTGATGGCCGCCTGTTCAGATCCTTCCGCGACGATCGATGCTGCACTGGACGAGATAGACCGCGCAACTCAGTCCATGCTGGGGGAAGCGCTACCACGCGCTGACACGCTGCAGGGTGGCACGCTTGTTCTGGCCAGCCCGGAATGTTCCGGCATGCTGGAAAACTTGCCTCTACCGTCTTCCTACGAGGTTGGCGTGGACGGGTACGCCATCAAGGAAATCCGTCACTCGGGTCGCCAAATTACCTTGATCTCCGCTCAGTCCGACATCGGTGTGCTCTACGGCACGTTCGACTACCTTCAGCGCATGGCACGCGGCCAGAACTTTACTGGCGTCAACATTGTCTCCCGCCCGAAGACCCAATTGCGTCTTCTGAACCATTGGGACAATCTCGACCGCCATGTCGAGCGAGGCTATTCGGGGCAATCCATTTGGGACTGGCACCGGCTACCAGGATATCTGGACCCGAAGTATACGGATTATGCCCGCGCCAACGCGTCAATCGGCATCAATGGCGTCTCCCTGACGAATGTGAACGCGGACGCGACGGTGCTAACGCCGCACTATCTGGAGAAGGTTGCTGCGCTGGCGGACGTGTTTCGGCCATATGGCATCAAGGTCTATCTGACTGCGCGGTTCTCGGCGCCGATGGAGCTGGATGGACTGCCAACGGCAGACCCGCGTGACCCGGCCGTTCAGGCTTGGTGGCAAGACAAGGCCAACGAGATCTACACTTATGTGCCGGACTTTGGCGGCTTTCTCGTGAAAGCCAATTCAGAAGGACAGCCTGGCCCGCAGGATTACGGCCGCAGCCATGCCGAGGGCGCGAATATGCTCGCGGCGGCCTTGGAGCCGCACGGGGGAAATGTCATGTGGCGCGCCTTTGTCTATTCGGCAGAAGAACCAGAAGACCGCGTGAAACAAGCCTATACGGAATTTGTGCCGCTGGACGGTCAGTTTGCCGACAATGTTCTGGTTCAGGTGAAGAATGGACCGCTGGATTTCCAGCCGCGTGAGCCGTTTCACCCGCTGTTCGGCGCGATGCCGGAAACCCCACTCATGATGGAGCTCCAGATCACCAAGGAATATCTGGGGTTCTCAACTCATCTCGCGTATCTCGGCACGCTGTGGGAAGAGGTGCTGTCAGCGGAGACTCACGCAACGGATCAGCGCGCGCCGGTTGCCTCTGTCATTGATGGCACTGCGCATGACTACGAGATTACCGGCATGGCCGGGGTCGCGAATATAGGCAGCGACCGAAACTGGTCGGGGTCGATTTTTGACCAGGCGAACTGGTACGCCTTTGGACGTATGGCCTGGGATCCTGACGCGTCCGCCGAGGCCATCGCGCGCGACTGGGCGGAGCTGACCTTCAGCCGTGCGCCCGAAGTCGCTGATATCATCACCGGCTTGATGATGGGCTCTCGTGAGGCCGTGGTGAACTATATGACACCGCTCGGGCTGACCCACCTTATGGGGACGGGCCATCACTATGGCCCAGCCCCTTGGGTAGACGATCTGGGACGCGCTGACTGGACGCCGTATTACTACCACAAGGCAATGAAGGATGCGGTGGGTTTCGACCGGACCGAAACTGGTTCAAACGCTGTCGATCAATATGCCGGGCCTGTCGCGCAGAAATGGGCAGGCCAGGACACTGTGCCGGACGAATTGCTGCTCTGGTTCCATCGCGTTGGTTGGGACCATGAGCTGGATAACGGCAACACGGTGTGGGAAGAACTGGTGCGTCGGTATGATCTGGGCGTGTCACAAGTCGAGGATATGCAGACCGTCTGGCACTCTCTGGAACATGAGGTCGATGCCGAACGGTTCGAACAGGTCTCGGCTTTCCTTGCGATCCAGCATCAGGAAGCTATCTGGTGGCGCGACGCCTCCATCGCCTATTGGCAGAGTGTAAACGGCCTGCCGCTGCCTGAGGATGTGGCGGCACCTGCACGTGATCTCGATTATTATAAGAGCCTGAGCTTTCCAAACGCGCCGGGGCAAGGCGAGTAGGTCAGATATTTCCGGTCAAACGCTGGGCCGATGCTGCGAACAATTCATCCAGAAAGTCGCTGACGGCTCGCACGCGCGTTGTTCCGTGGACATCTTCATGGACGGCCAGCCAGAAGGCACGCTCGATGCGCACCTGATCTGGCAGGACATGAACCAGGTTTGGATCGCCCGCAGCGATGAAATGCGGCAGCACGGCCAGCCCCGCACCCTCCCGTGCCATCTGCCATTGGGCCACAATGGACGGACTGCAGAAGCGCGGCGTCAGGCCCGGGGCGATGTCTTCGTGATAGCGTAGCTGGCTGGAATAGATCAGATCGTCGACATAGCCAATCAAGTCATGCTCGGCGAGGTCGCTGACCTGCTCAACCGGGCGTGTGCGCGACAGGTAATCCGGATGCGCGTACACCTGCAGGACATAGTCCGAGAGTTTGCGAACTTTCACGCGACCGGCTTTCGGGCGGGTCAACATGATCGACATGTCCGCTTCGCGCTTCGGCACGCTGACGAAACCGGACACGGCAATGATGTCGAGCCCGATATGGGGGTGGCGCGCTGCAAAGTCAGACATGGCCGGTGCGATGAGCAGGCTGCCGAGCCCTTCGGTGACGCCGAGGCGAACACGGCCGGCTGCGAGGGGGCCGTCGCGATCCGATAGTGCAGCGATTTCGGACGCCGTATGCTCCAGACTCTCCACCTTGTCTGCAACACTCTGGCCCACCGGTGTCAGCACATGGCCCTTTGGTGTGCGTTCGAACAGTTCCAGCCCAAGGTCTGTTTCCAGTCGCCGCAGTCGTCGGCTGATCGTTGTTGGATCTTGGCCGGTTCGCTTTGAAACATCCGCAAGTCGCGGATGGCGACTAACATCGAGCAGCAATCGAAGATCATCCCAGTTCATCCAATTTTACCTGCGAAATTGCAGCTGATGGCTGCGATATTGTCCATTTACCGGGAAATATACGCAAGTTAGGGTCGCGTCAAAATCAAAGGGAGTTCCACATGCGCGACGTGCATCACTTTATTGGCGGCAAAACCGTCACGGGCACATCCGGTAGGTTCGGCGACATTTACAATCCGAATACAGGCGAGGTGCAGGCGCGCGTCGCCCTCGCCACCGAAGCCGAACTCGCCGCCGCTGTGGCAAACGCGTCAGAGGCGTTTCCGGCCTGGGCCGCCACCAACCCCCAGCGCCGTGCGCGGGTCATGTTCGAATTCAAGCGCCTGCTGGAAGCGAACATGGACGAGCTGGCTGAGCTACTCTCTTCGGAGCATGGCAAGGTCGTAGCGGATTCACGCGGCGACGTGCAGCGCGGCATCGACGTGGTCGAGTTCGCCTGCGGCATTCCACATCTGCAGAAGGGTGAATACACAGAGGGCGCAGGGCCCGGCATTGATGTCTATTCCATGCGTCAGCCACTGGGTGTTGTCGCTGGCATCACGCCGTTCAACTTTCCCGCCATGATCCCGTGCTGGATGGCGGCCGTGGCGATCGCCTGCGGTAACACCTTCATCCTGAAGCCATCGGAGAAAGACCCGTCGGTGCCGATGCGCCTCGCCGAGCTGCTGCTGGAAGCCGGCGCGCCCGAAGGCGTGCTGAACGTGGTGAACGGTGACAAGGTGGCCGTCGATGCCATCCTGAAGCATCCGGAAATCAAGGCCGTCAGTTTCGTCGGATCGTCCGACATCGCACAATATGTTTACGCTACCGGCACGGCGCACGGCAAACGCGTGCAGGCGATGGGCGGCGCGAAGAACCACGGCATCATCATGCCGGACGCGAACATGGAACAGGCCGTGAAAGACATCGTCGGCGCGGCCTATGGTTCGGCGGGCGAACGCTGCATGGCGCTTCCCGTTGCCGTGACCGTCGGCAAGAAGACGGGCGACGAATTCGTCGAGCGCATGCTGGATGCGGCGCGCGACCTGAAGGTCGGCGTCTCGACGGACCCTGACGCGCATTACGGCCCGGTCGTCTCCGCTGCGCACAAGGCGAAGGTGGAAAGCTACATCCAGATGGGGGTGGACGAGGGCGCAGACCTCAAGCTGGACGGCCGCGGTCTCACCATGCAGGGCGCCGAGGGCGGATACTTCATCGGGCCGAACCTGTTCGACAATGTGAAGCCGCACATGCAGTCCTACAAGGAAGAGATCTTCGGGCCGGTGCTGCAGGTGGTCCGCGCGGAGTCTCTGGAAGAAGCCGCGGCGCTTCCCTCCAATCACCAGTATGGCAATGGCTGCGCGATCTTCACCTCGAACGGCCACGCGGCGCGTGAGTTTGCGGCGCAGGTGAATGTCGGCATGGTCGGCGTGAACGTGCCGATCCCGGTGCCGGTCTCCTATCACACGTTCGGTGGCTGGAAGCGCTCGGCCTTCGGCGATACGAACCAGCACGGCCCGGAAGGTGTGCGGTTCTGGACGAAGATCAAAACAATTACCCAAAGATGGCCCGAAGGTGATATCGGCGATCAGGCCTTTATCATTCCAACAATGGGGTAAGCGAGATGAGCACTTACAACACAATCACTTTCGAACATTCCGACCGCGTCGCGCTTGTCACGATCAACCGGCCGGAGAGCCTGAATGCGCTGAACCAGGAAGTCATGGCGGAGGTCGCAGACGTGTTCGCCCGCATCGACAGGGACAAGGATATCGCCGTCAGCGTGCTGACCGGCGAGGGCCGGGCCTTCGCCGCCGGGGCCGACATCAAGGAGATGCAGCCGCAGAGCTTTTCCGACATGTATGTCGACGATTTCTTCGGCCTGTGGGACCGGTTCGCGGCCTGCCGCAAGCCGGTGATTGCCGCAGTGAACGGCTTCGCCCTCGGCGGCGGCTGTGAACTCGCCATGATGTGCGACATGATCATCGCGTCCGACAAGGCAAAGTTCGGCCAGCCGGAAATCAAGCTGGGCGTGACGCCGGGCATGGGTGGCTCCATCCGCCTGACCAAAGCTGTCGGCAAGGCGAAGGCCATGGACATGGTGCTGACTGGCCGCATGATCGACGCGGCAGAGGCCGACAGGATTGGCCTCGTCTCCCGCGTTGTCGAGCATGATGCGCTGATGGATACGGCGATGGGCGCTGCGAAGGAAATCGCGGGCTTTTCCATTCCGTCGATCATGGCGGCCAAGGAGATGGTCGGACGCGCACTGGAAGTCTCCACCGCTGAGGGCGTGAAGTTCGAACGCCGCCTGTTCCAGGGCCTGTTCGGCACCGCCGACCAGAAGGAAGGCATGAGCGCCTTCGTCGAAAAGCGCGCGGCTGATTTCAAGGACAAATGACGTCAGAGGAACTCATCCTGAGCGAAGTCGAAGGGTGGGTTCCGGTTCGTGTGGCGGATTCGGACGAGCCCGCGCACATGCTTCGACTTCGCTCAGCATGAGCGCTCCTGAGAAGCGCGACGGGAGGAAACTATGACGAAGATCGCATTCATTGGCCTGGGGAATATGGGCTCGGGCATGTGCGCCAATTTGTGCAAGGCGGGGCATGAGGTTCGCGCCTTCGACCTGAATGCGGACGCTGTGAAGGTCGCGGAATCCAATGGCGCACAGGCAGCGGCGACGATCGCAGAGGCCGTGAGCGACGCCGACGTGATCGTATCCATGTTACCCGCGGGCAAGCATGTCCTGTCGGTCTATTTCGGAGAGGATGGCGTCGCTGCGCATGCCACTCCGGGCGCGCTGTTCCTCGACTGCTCCACCATTGCGGTGGAAGACGCGCGCGAAGCCGCGTCAAAGGCTGAAGCAGCAGGTTTCCTGATGGCGGACGCGCCCGTGTCAGGCGGCACGGCGGCGGCAGATGCCGGCACATTGACCTTCATGGTCGGCGGTCCGGTCGAGGCCTTCGCGAAGGCAAAGCCGATCCTGGATGCAATGGGCAAGAACATCTTCCATGCAGGCGCCAGCGGGAATGGGCAGGTCGCGAAGATCGCCAACAACATGCTGTTGGGCATTTCCATGATCGGCACGTGCGAGGCATTCAATCTGGCGGAAAAACTGGGCCTCGACGCGCAGACTTTTTATGACATTTCCTCCACCGCCTCCGGCCAGTGCTGGAGCATGACGAGCTATTGCCCTGCGCCGGGGCCTGTGCCGACCGCTCCGTCAAACCGCGACTACCAGCCCGGCTTCGCGGTTGCGATGATGCTCAAGGATCTGCACTTGGCAGCTGGCGCAGCGAAGACGGCAGGGGCACAGGTAACGCTGGGCGAGATGGCCGAGAAGATCTATGCTGACCTGGACGCCCGCGGGCATGGCGGGCTCGACTTTTCCGGCGTGATGAAAGACCTGAAGCGGGAACTAGGCTGAGCCGAGTGATCCGATGAAATCGCGGATCGCATCCAGTGAGTGCGGTTCATCCAGAAACGGCGTGTGGCCACGATTGGGAACGGTCAACAGCGTGCTGTTCTTGTGGCGACGAAGCATCCGGTTCGCGGTTTTCTTTGCCAGAATGTCAGACCACTCGCCCCGGATGATCAGCAGCGGGATGGATTTCATCGCGGCGAACACGCGCCACATGGCGAAATTCACGCGCCATCCGGGCGTTGTGCTGCCCATCCCTTTCACAATCACCGGGTCATAGTCGAATACGATCTTGCCATCGGCCTGCTCAACGCAGGTTCGTCTGGCAAATACCATCCAGTCATCGGCTCCATAATCCGGATAGACGCCTGCCTGCGTCTTTCCAATCGCCGCTGCGGCGTCCCCCCAGCTGTCGAAAATCTCATTGCCTCCGGCATAGCCCGCGATGCGCTTCAGGCCAGCCGGGTTCACTTCCGGGCCGACATCATTCATCACAATACCGCGTATCTTTTCCGGAAACGCCTTGGCCATCAGCATGGCCATCAGTCCGCCCATCGACGTACCGATCAGGATCACCTTGTCCAGATTCAGGTGCGCCATCAGCGTGGCCATGTCCTGTGCGTAAAAGGGCGGTTGGTACGTGGTGCCGTTCGGGTCGCGGTCTGATTTCCCGCGCCCGCGCACGTCCACCGAAATGAAGCGTGCTTCCAGGCCGAGCCCCTCGATCATGGGCTCGAAATCCTTGTGGTTCCGCGTCAGCCCGTGCATGCACAGGATGACGGTGTCGCTGTCGATCGGGCCGTAGTCAGCGGCATACAGGGTCAGCCCGTCATGCGACGTGTAGAAGAGGTCGCGTTTGGTCAGGGTTGTGTTTGCCGGGAGGGACGCTGCTTCGCTCATACGATCTCCGCAGCACGTTTGGCGTCGCGTGCGTATGTGCGACCCGCCAGAGCGAGGAACACGACGCTCAGCGCGTTTAGGCCAAGCATGAGTTCAAGCGCCGACTTCAGTGGAGCCTCATTGCCCTGAGCCGCAAAATACTCGCTCAGGTACCCGACGATGCTGGGGCCTCCGCCGATGCCGATCAGGGTGAGGCAGAACAGCATGAATGCCGAAGCGAACGCCCGCATGCGAAGCCCGACCAGTTCCTGTGAGGCCGTATAGGCAATGCTGGCATAGATCAGGCCAATGAATGCCGGCACCACGTTCCAGGCGTATGCCATATTGATCGTGTCAGCCTGCAGGAACATCCACGCGAACGGCAGGGCGATGGCTGCACATACGGCGATCATCCACGGACGCCATGCCAGGTTGCGCGCGGACAGCCGGTCACAAACGCGGCCCAGGAGGATCGCGCCCACGCTGCCAACTCCGCCAATCAATAGACCGAGAGGGATCGCAATGTCGCTTGGGCCAACATCATAGGTCCGCTGCAGATGGCTTGGCGTCCAGGCGAGGAAGGCATTGGCGGAGATACAGATGAGGCAGCAGCCAGCCAGCATCAGCAGGAAAGAGGTTTGTCCCCCAATGAATTTGAGAGTCTCGCCGAGGGTGGAGGCCTCGCCGTCATCGCTGCGTTGCTCGATGGCGCCGCGCTTTGGTTCGCGGATCGTGAAGCGGACAATGGCGGCCAGTATCAGGCCAGGAATACCCGCGACGAGGAATGCGGTGCGCCAGCCAAAATACTTGTAGACATACCCGCCGATGACAAATCCGGCCAATACGCCAAGCCCGATGCCGGCCGTGTAGATACCAAGCGCGAAGGCTCTTTCTTTTGGCGCATACAGGTCTGAGATGATCGATGTTGCGGGAGGTGTTCCGCCTGCTTCTCCGACGCCGACACCGACGCGCGCGAGCAGAAGCTGCCAATAGGTTTGGGCAAAGCCGGAGAGCGCAGTCATGCCCGACCAGAGCGCCAGCGAGATGGCCAGAATGTTCCGGCGGTTGCCCCGGTCCGCCCACATGGCGATCGGGATTCCAAAGGTTGCGTAGAATGCGGCGAAGACAAAGCCGGTCAGCAAGCCGATCTGGCCGTCCGAAATCTGGAGTTCCGCCTTGATCGGCTCGATCAGGATCAACAGGATCTGACGATCAATATGATTGAAAGTGTAGACCAGCGTCAGCAGCGCCAGGACATAGGCACGCGAGTTGTTCCGGGAGGTCTGGGAGGGGGCAGCCGCAGTCTGTGTCATGAGCATCCTTCAGGGCGCGGCGATCCGCACGCAACAATATGCAAGGTCCTGGGAGGGACGGGTCGGCAATCCGATGTGTTCAGATTGCCGACCCGCTCAGCTGATTAGAAATCAACCGAGATTGAGGCAGTCAGCGTGCGTGGCGGGCCGTAGAAGGCGGAGTACGCACTGTCGAAACCAAGCTGGCTTGGCGTAACGAAGTTATAGCCTGCGACGCGATACTCTTCGTCGGTCAGGTTGCGTCCGTGAATGCCAAAGCGCAGGCGTTCAGAGGGAGACGTCCAGACGAAGCTGAGATCCAGCAGCGTGTAGGCATCGGGGTCGAGCGCTGGGCCGCCATTCGGGAACAGCACGTTCGTACCCGGCGCAAAACCTTCATTGTCGATGTTGAAGAGATTGTATTCGTCTCGATAGGAGGCCGAACCGGTGATGGAAATTGCCCCGAACTCCGGTCCGAAATCGCGCATATAGTTCAGGGACAATTGGCCCTGCAGTTCCGGCGTATTCTGCGTCACGAACTGGTCGGCGATGTTGGTTCCGGCGGAGATGATCTCCTGAATCTCTGCGTCAATGTAGCCGAGATTGCCCATCAGCGTGAACTCGTCATTGATGAACCAGCTGCCTTCGATCTCGAGGCCGGTGTATTCAGATGAACCGGCATTGAAGACGGAAGACACGAATGTGTCGTTCACGCCGTCATTGTCAGAGTCTGCGCCGCTTTGCACAGTGATCTGCTGGTCGGTGTATTCGGCAAAGAAGACGGCGGTGTTCAGCTGCAGGCGGTCATCAAAGAAGCTGCCCTTCACACCGATTTCATAGCTGTCGACCTTTTCAGGACCGAAGCCTTCTTCCGACAGGCCGAGCGGATCGAGGTCTGCCCGGGCGCGGGGGTCAAAGCCGCCGGCCTTGAAGCCCTGCGCGAAGGTTGCGTAGATATTCAAGTCGTCGGTAGGCTGATAGGATACCGAAATCCGCGGGGTGAATTCCTCATCTTCCCGGTTCAGGCCAGTATAGCCGGTCTGGGTCGCAAGGAAGATGGATGTGGAATTGGTCGGATCAAAAGAGGCCGATCCAAGACCGAGCCAAAGCTCGCGAGTTACGTCTGCCGTTGTTTCGTCTTTCGTAAAGCGGCCGCCGAGGGAAACACTCCACTGGTCGGTCAGATCGTAGGTGAAATCACCGTACAGGGAGAAGTTCTCCTTGTCCTGCACACCGGCCTGGTAGACTGTCACGCCAAGGGCGCTGAGCAGCAGGTCGAATGCGCCATCTGCCGTACCGTCCAGATAGTAGACACCGGCGACACCCGAGAGACGGTCGCCATTGTAAAGCAACTGGAATTCCTGGCTGAACTGTTCGTCGCTGTAGAAGGCGGGGACGTCAAAATCCGGGTTTGGCAGGGCGTCGAAGTCAATCGGTGTGACGGTCGAGCCTTCGCGGAACGCCGTGATGGATTTCAGCGTGAATTCATTGTTCACGTCCCACTGGCCAGTCAGAGAGAAGCCCTCGGTTTCCACCGAGTTGTCATCGCCGATCCCTGCGCGCGTATCATAGACATTGTCTGTGACTGGCAGGGTGCCATCTCCACTCGGGATCAGGCGGTGGCCGTGTTTGGCGTTGGAATCGTCTTCTGACTTGTCATAGGCGAGCCGGAAGAACAGGGAGTCTGTCGGGGCCCATTCCGCGCTCAGGCGATAGGCCAATACGTCCTTGTCGTAATGATCGGCGCCGGTGAAGAGGTTCTCGCCATAACCGTCGCGCTGATAGCTTGCGACCGCGCCGCCGACTGTGAACGTATCGCTGAGCGGGACGGAGCCGGAGAGGATGGCGTCCATCTGGCCATAGGAACCGAAATTGACCTTGGCTTTCAGGTCCGGCTCATCTTCCATTTTTGCGGTGACGTATTTGATTGCGCCGCCAATGGTGTTGCGACCATACAATGTGCCCTGAGGGCCACGCAGGACTTCGATCCGTTCAATGTCGAAAATGTCGAGGATCGCGCCTTGTGGACGAGCGATATAGACATCGTCCACGTAGAGGCCAACGCCTGGCTCAAAGCCCCAGAGCGGATCTTGCTGACCAACACCGCGAATGAAGGCGATCAGTGTGGAGTTCGAGCCCCGGGCAACTTCGATCGTGGCGTTCGGCGTCGAGCGCTGGATGGAGGTGATGTCGACCGCGCCGGTGGCTTCCAGCTGTTCACCGCTGAAAGCAGAGACGGAAAGCGGAACGTCGATCAGGTCTTCCTCGCGGCGTTGCGCGGTGACGGTGACGCGGCCAAGGGTGCGGGCCTCTTCAGCCGTGTCTTCTTCAGCGTCCTGCGCATGCGCAGCGTATTGGCCTGCGGTCAGCGCGAGCGCCGAAACGAGACCGAATCTCAGCGTAGTGAATTTGTGATGTCCCAATTTTTCCTCCCAAGGGCATTCTTCTATTTGACGGGAGTTTTCCAGAAACCGCACATGACGGCGATGACATATGGGTTCAGCGCGAGTGAACATATTCGCTCGCGCAAATCAGGCTTGAGCGGTTTCGACGCCAGACTTTGCATAGGCTGCGGGTGACACGCCGCGCATTTTCTTGAAGGCGCGATTGAAGGCCCGCACGTCAGAATAGCCGAGGGAATCGGAAACCTGACTGACGCTGATACCCTGGCTGAGCATCAGGCCGGCCCGTTCGGCGCGGCTCTCCTGAAGAATATCTCGGAAGCTGGTGCCTTCTTCGCTCAGGCGCCGGCGCAGGGTGGCGACGCTCACGTCGAGACGCTGGGCCACAGCAGCTTGGGTTTCATATCCATCCGAAATCAGATCAGAGGTCCGTACGGCGAAGGCCCGCACATCGGCGGATGGGGCGAGGCCGTCGAGATGTCGGATGACGCGCGCAAAAATGCCATCAGCGGTCAGGTCCACTTCCGGGGCGGGCGTGATGGGCTCGCAGGCAATGTCGATGTCGTAGATCAGCTCGTAGGCCGCATGGCCGTAGCCGATGGGGACTTGCCAGAAACCCAACTGGCCATTCCCGTCATCGTGCCGGTTTCGCAGCAGGCTCACGCGTTGCAGGCCGCGACCGGCTGCGCCGCCGGTCAGGCTGTCGAGCAGGGCGTGAGTCTTGATGAGCAGCGCGTCGCCCACGAAATGTGTCAGCGCGCGATCATCCCGAAAGCGATAGGGGAAGGTGGAATCATCAACGACCAGCGTCAGGGTGCGGTCGGTCTGGCGCACATAATTGTAGCGCCCGCCATGCATCATGTTGAAATGCGATGCGAGGCTGCGAATGGCATCCTGCAAAGTGGCGGCGGCCTGTATCTGTGTGACCACGAATGTGCCGGTCTGGTAGAGCAGCTTTCGCTCTGACAGCTGTGCGGTCAGGTCATCAAAGGATCGGGCGATTTCGCGCTGGATGCGGTAATAGTCGACGAGGTCAATCCGCGTACCCGGCGCATCACGGCGCTTGCCTGGGTCGATGCCCAGTCGGTGCAGCAAACCGTCCACATCCACGCCGGACGTGCCCGCCCATGAAAGGATCGGTTCGATCTGCTGGAGTTCAAAACTGGCCCGGGCCGTTGTGGTCGACATGGAGCGCTTATAGCAGGTTTCGGTATCGAAAACGTATCCTGATTCCAGAGGAAGTTTCCGATTATGTCCTTCCCGCAACAGGTCTAGCGATAATAGGCGCAGAGCGTGTTGACGAGTTCGCGGCCGATACCGCCGGCGCAGCGATAGTAGATGGTCTGCGCATCGCGGCGGCTTTCCACCAGATTCGCCGCACGCAGCTTTGCCAGGTGCTGAGAAACGGCAGAGTGCGACTGGCCAGTCATTTCAGCCAGTTGGTGAACCGGTCGTTCGCCTTCATTCAGGGCGCACATGATCTTCAGCCGCGTATCGCTCGACATGGCCTTCATCACCTCTGACGCCTCATGGATGCGCTCTGACATCAGGTCAAAGGCGTCCTTGGTCTGGGGTTTTGCGTGTGCAGCCATTTATTTTCAATCTCGCTTCAGATTTCAGAACCAATTCTGTCCAATATGCGTATATATGCATCAACAAAGTGCAAAACAGAGGCCGATCAGCAGTTGACCGGTCTCTGAAAGCTGAAACTGCCGGTATTACGGGGCTTTTGCTGAGCTTCAAATCTTGCCGGAATCTGTGCAAGGCTTTATGCGCCCCCTATATGCGTTTCGGCGGCGCAACGGACCGCCCTGATTTGGAGACTGCATGTCGAAGGAAGAACTGATTGAATTCGAAGGCACAGTTGTGGAACTGCTGCCGAACGCGACGTTCCGCGTGAAACTCGAGAACGACCACGAGATCATTGCCCACACGGCTGGCAAGATGCGCAAGAACCGCATCCGCGTGCTGACGGGTGACAAGGTGATGGTCGAGATGACCCCATATGACCTGACCAAGGGTCGTATCACCTACCGCTTCAAATAAGAGATATGGCGTCCTCAGGGCCTGTTCCCCTGATCCTCGCCAGTGCGAGTCCCCGGCGGCGAGACCTGCTCGCCCAGATCGGGATAGTGCCGGACGCGATCTGCCCCACTGATATCGACGAAACCCGTCGCAAGGACGAGTCTCCCCGCGCGCTGGCCGAACGGCTGGCGCGAGAGAAGGCTGAGGCTTGCCCGGAAGCAGGCTTTGTATTGGCCGCGGACACCGTGGTTTCGCTGGGCCAGAGGAACCTTGAAAAAGCGGCCGACGCCGAAGAGGCCGAAGCCTTCCTGCGGCTGCTGTCGGGCCGGGCGCATCAGTGCATTACCGGCGTAGCCGTGAAAGCGCCGGATGGCCGGGTGAACAGCCGCACCGTGATGGCCCGTGTGAAGGTGAAGCGGCTGACTGATCAGGAGATTGCCGCCTACATCGCCAGCGAGGAATGGCGCGGCAAGGCAGGCGGCTATGGCATTCAGGGCATGGCCGGAGCCTTCATCACCCATATCAGCGGCAGCTATACCACCATTGTCGGCCTGCCGCTGTATGAGACCAAATCCCTGCTCGAAGGCATGGGGTGGCGACCGGCCTGAGACCCGCGCCTGTTAGGCCCGTTCCCAGCTGGTGATGGCCAGCAGGCTCAGCGCCACAACCCCGCCCACCATCAGCCAAATCGGGTCCGCACTGGTCACGAGGCTCGCGTCCTGGCGTGCATCGGTCACGGTTCGGGTGACGATCTGGTCCAGTCCCGTCCAGTTGGCCAGCAGGCCCGGCAATTGCATGGCGGCAACCCCTGCGCCCGCAATGCCGACTGCACCCAGCAGAAGGCGGCGGAACAGGGATCTACGTCGGATGCCGGTCATGACCTCATCCACAAAGGGGGCGGGATCCATCTTGCGGTCTTCTGCCGCGAAGAGATCGGTCAGGTCTGAATAAGTTTCCTGGTCTCGCATCAGATTACTCCATCACGCCACATGGCTGCTTTCAAGGTGTTTGCGAAGCGCCGCCACGCCGCGCGTCACATGGGATTTTATGGTGCCAAGCGGCCAGCCGGTCGCTTCGGCTGCTTCGCGGTGGGACAGGCCCGAGGCCACACACAGCACCACGCAAACCCTCTGGGCCTCTGACAGTTTCTCCAGAGCCCGGTTGAGATCCATCTGGTCTCCGACCTCATCGGATTGCGTGCGTTCAAACGGGATGATCTCGGCCGTTTCGTCAAACTCGATCTCGATCTTCTGCTTGCGGCGGGCTTGCAGGTATTCCCGCCAGCAGATCGTGCAGACCCAGGCAGAAAAGGTGCCGCCCGCGTATGAGCCGATTTTCTGCCAGGCCTTCAGGAAGGTCGCCTGTGCAATGTCGTCTCCGTCGCTAACCGAGCCGGTCAGGCGGCGGGCCATGCCGCGCACGCGAGCCTGATGGCGCCGCACGAGTTCGGCAAAGTCTGCCTCATGCCCTCGCGCAGCACTTGCGGCCAGGTCCGGATCGCTGCGCATGTCGCGCCCTCCCTCGGCAACCAGTCTCAGCTCAGCCCCTTTGCTCACGGCGACCCGCTGCCCAGAGGCCAAGATAGGCCAGACCGATGAAGACAGGGAAGGACGCAACGCCGATCATCGGCTTGACGGCTTCACCTTCTTCCATGCCGACCATGAGGCCCAGGAAGCCGAAGGCGATGCCGACAGCCATGAACAGCACGCCGCGGCGCAGGTCCGCGCGGACGGGATCGGTAATCAGGGCGAGTTTCTCCATCGCCTCTCCGGTCAGGTCCTGGCCCTTGTCGACGGCATGGCGCACAGTTTCGTGCAGGGTCAGGCGCTTCTTGAAATTGTAGTGACTGACCAGCCAGACGATGCCGGCAATCGATCCGAAAAACGCGATAGGGACGATGATGTCTTCACTCATTAGAGGGCTCCTTCAAGCAAAATGTGGCGGCGGATTTCTGCGCCTTTGCTGAGTAGATGCAGGCAGGATCGTGTTTGGATGCAGGGGGCAGACATTTTTCTTTCTGCCGCCTCCGCTTGCCCCAGGCAGGCCCGGCGGCTAATCGCGGGGCAATGGTAAAGCTGAGATCCAAGAAGAATCGCAAACCGCATGTCGCGCCGGACCTGTCGACGCCGCAGGGGCGCGCCCGTGCCCGGCGTGAACTTGTCTGGGGCGATCACGGATTCCTGCGCAAGATGTTCTCGAACCTGCACCAGATCTCTCCGGAGATGTGGCGTGCAAACCAGCCATCGCCGAAGAAGGTGGTTGAATATGCCGAAACGCTGGGCATTCGCACGATCCTGAATCTTCGCGGCACCAGCACCAAGGGCTATTACCTTCTGGAGAAGGAAGCCTGCGAAAAAGCGGGAATCACGCTGGTCGATTTTCAGGTCTTCTCCCGCGACACGCCAACGAAGGAAGCCTTGTTCGCGGCGAAGGAATTGTTCGACACAATCGAGTATCCGGCACTGATGCATTGCAAATCCGGCGCAGATCGCGCGGGACTGATGTCTGTTCTCTACAAATTGCTGCGTGAACAAGTGCCTTATGAAGAGGCAATCGAGCAATTGTCGCTGAAATACCTGCATGTGAAACACGGCAAGACCGGCATGCTGGATGCCTTTTTCCAGACCTATGCCGACTATAATGCAGGCCGCGATCCGGCGGATTGGAAACCCTTCCTGGACTGGGTGGAAGAGGATTATGACCGGTTGCAGGTGAAGGAGGATTTCCTGCGCGAGTTCGGCAAGGGCGTTCAGGTCGACAAGATCCTGCGACGGGAATAGGCGCTTTCCTGTTGGTTAATTTCATGCTTGGCTGGGCATTGAAGTTTCCGGAGCTGCCAGAATGCGCGTCCTGACCCTGTCCTGCCTATGCTTGGCGATGCTGGCTGCCTGCAGCCAGAAATCGGACCGCGAGCTGCTCACCGAAGCCTGTATTGCCGATGGCGAAGCGCCAGAAACCTGCGCCTGCATCAGTGGCGTCATGGAAGAGAAGCTGAGCCCGGACCTTTACCGTCGCACGGCTGCTGCCATAGGGCGCGAGCGCCGGGATGTGGGCGATTTCGTGGAATCACTGTCGATGAGCGAACAGCTCGAATTCGCTGGTACGCTTTCGGCCATGATCAGTTGTGAATTGTCAGGGCAGGAGGGGGAATGAACCCGGCCTGTCGCAAAACAGTTTCCCGCCAGTCATGGGATATTCGTTTGTCACGTGTAATCGGGTGACGCGCGGAAGCAATCCGCATAGAAATAGCTTGGAGTTAAGGAAGGGGATCTCATGAAGTTCTTTATCATCAACAGCTTCCGCACGATGGTTTACGTCGCCTATATCGCGATCATTGTCGCGGGCATCGCGCTGGGACTGTACAATCGCGGGGAGTTCACGGGCGAATTGCTCGGCCTGACCGGTACGCTGGCTCAGGTGGCAGACTTTGCTGTCTTCACCGTCGGGGGATGGATTGCTGCCAGCCTCGTGTGCGGCTTGATCGTGACGCTGCTGGACATCCGGGACGACATCAACGACCGCCTGCCAGACGCCCGTCGCGACGACTGATCGGGGCCGGTGAACCGCCAGGAATATTCAAGGGCCATCGAATCATTCGATGGCCCTTTTCAATAGGGAGGAAATAAACATGACATCACTCGAAGTGGCCGCCATCTACGTGGCCGTAAACATGCTGCTGCTGATCTACCTCGCGCTCCGCGTGGTTTCCGTGCGCCAGTCCGCGCGAGTCTCCGTCGGGACCGGTGGCAATGAGACCCTGGAACTGCGCACGCGGGTCCACGGCAATGCGACGGAATACATTCCGGCCATGCTGGTTGGCCTCGTCGTGGCTGCGCTGATGGGACTGCCAGCCTGGGCCATTCATGTTGGCGGCGGACTGTTCACGCTGGGCCGGGTGATGCACATGATCGGTATGGGCGGAAACATCCTGCCGCTGCGTGCGGGGGGCATCCTGCTCAGCTGGATTACCATGATCCTCGTTGCCGGGGCGCTGCTGTTCCACGCTTTCGCCTGAACTGAGCAGTTGCGCGAAACCTGCGCAAAGTCCATCTAGCCGGAATGGCTGATTTTACGACACCGCCGGCCGATTTGCTCGCCGGACTACTGGACCATTGCCGCAAGGAAGGTGCAGACGCCGCAGACGCCCGCATAGGCGTGACTGAAGGCGTCAGCGTCTCCGTGCGGGATGGCGCACTGGAAAGCATCGAACGCGAAGAAGGCCGCTCGGTCGCGCTGCGCTGCCTGTATGGCAAACGTCAGGCGCATGTCTCCGGCGCAGACTTGTCCCCGGAAGGGCTGAAGGCGCTGGCCGAGCGCTGTGTGGCGATGGCGAAGGCTGTGCCGGAAGACAAGTATTGCGGCCTGCCGGATGCGAGCATTCTGGCCACTGGCGATCTGGACATGGATTTGACCGGCGAGCCGGAAATCCCCGCCGAGACGCTGGAGGCGGAAGCGCTGGCCGCTGAGGCGGCGGCGCTGGGCATTTCCGGCATCAAGACCGTGGCCGGGTGCGGCGCGTCCTGGAACCGCTCGACCCGCTGGGTTGCGGCGAGCAATGGCTTCTCCGCCTTCAAGACCGGCACATCTACCAGCCTTGGCCTGGCGGCTGTGGCGGAACGCGATGGCCAGATGGAGCGGGACTATGACAGCTGGTCTGTTCGTTTCACCAAGGACCGCCCGACCGCTGCAGAGATCGGAATCACGGCGGGTGAGCGCACCATTTCCCGCCTCGGCTCACGCAAGCTGAAGACCCAGAAAGCGGCCGTCCTGTACGATCGCCGGGTGTCGGCGGGCTTGCTCGGCGCGTTCCTCAGCGCAATCTCCGGCCCGTCCGTGGCGCGGGGCGTCAGCTTCCTGAAGGACCGGATGGGCGAGCAGGTGTTTGCCGATGGTATACACATCATCGACGATCCATTCCGCCCGATGGGCATGGGATCGCGCAGCCATGATGGTGAGGGCCTGCCGGTGCGGGAGACGCATCTGATCGACAATGGCCGCCTGACGACCTGGCTGCTGAACGGACCGTCTGCCCGCCAGCTGGGGCTGGAGCCGAATGGCTTCTCCGCGCTGGGCTTTGGCGACCCACCGGGCGTAACGACATCGAATTTGTACCTGAAGGCCGGCGACAAGACGCCGGGCGAACTGGTCAAGGCCGTCGGCAAGGGCCTGCTGGTCACTGACATGTTCGGCCCGTCGATCAACCCGAACACGGGCGATTATTCTGTCGGCGTGTCGGGTTTCTGGTTCGAGGATGGCGAGATTGCCTATCCGGTGTCGGAAGTGACGATTGCGGGCGATCTGCCCTCCATGTTTGCCCGCCTGATCCCGGCCTCTGACCTGGAATTCCGGGGCACACGGGATGCGCCAAGCATCATGATCGAGGATATGAGCCTTGCGGGCAGCTGACCGCACCCTGTTTGAAGACATGAAAATCCTGCGCGAACTGGCGCAGGAAGCTGGCAAGCTCGCCCAGTCCTTCATGCAGGGGGACAATCAGGCCGAGACCTGGCAAAAGACGGGAGGCAGCCCGGTCACTGAAGCCGACATGGCGGTGAACCAGCTGTGCGCAGACCGGCTGACGCAGTTCCGCCCGGAATATGGATGGCTGTCGGAAGAGACGCTCGACAATCCGGACGCTCGGCGCCGGGACCGTTGCTGGGTGGTCGACCCGATTGATGGTACGCGCGCCTATATTCGCGGCGACCCGTATTGGTGCATCGGCCTGGCCATTGTCGAGGAAGGCGAAGCGGTGGGCGGCGTGCTCTACGCGCCTGAGCTGGACGAGTTCTATGAGGCCCATCGCGGGCAGGGCGCGTTCCTGAACGGCGCGGCAATCCGGGTCAGCGAGTGCACCAGCGAAGAGGGCTGCCGCCTGATCGCCGCCGAGCAGATGCTGGAGCATCCCGGCTGGCCGGAGCCGTGGCCGCCGCTGACCATTGCCCGGCCCAAGCCGAACTCCACCCTGTTGCGTATGGCCTTCGTGGCGGCGGGAAAATGGGATGCCACGCTCGTCCTGGGCGAGAAGTCGGACTGGGACCTTGCCGCCGGGACTGTGCTCATCGAAGAGGCAGGCGGTGTCGCGACGACACATCGCGGTGAAAAACTCATATTCAACCGGGCAGTACCTGCACAACGTAGCGTCATTGCTTCTGGAAACGCCCTGCATCCTCTGTTAGTGCGCAGGTCAGAATTTGTGACTATACCTGACCCACAGGAAAGGGCGCCCAAACCCGCGCCTGCAGAGACTACGGAGCCAGTCAAAATGGGCGATACGAACGTTCAGACCAAACAGCTTCTTCACATCGTGTTCGGCGGCGAGCTGAAGGATGTGACCGAAGTGGAATTCGAAGACCTGTCCAAGGTCGACTTTGTCGGTGCTTTCCCGAACTACAAGGCCGCCTACGACGCGTGGAAGAATGCCGCGCAGCGCACGGTCGACAGTGCCGAGACCCGCTACTTCATCCTCCATGCCCACAAGCTGCTGGACCCGGAGACGGGGGATCATCATCACGTCTGAGGTGGTGACAGCTGAGGCCCCCAAACAGACGGGGAGCCTGAGGCGCCTGTTTGCAGCCTATTTCCGACCGCACCTCGGCTGGTTTGCGGTCGGTACGCTCATGGCCCTGCTGACCTCGCTCAGCGCCATGGGCTATTCGCTTGTGCTGAAAGAGCTGGGCGACCGGCTTCAGGCCACCTTTGGAGACGAGGCCGCAGCGCCCATCGCTGGCCCGGACTGGATCTGGTGGATCGGCGGGGCCATCGTGGCCCTGTCCTGCGCGCGGGCGCTGACGCTCTACCTGATGACGGTGTTCAACAATACCGGTGTCCAGCGCGGGCTCGTGTCGGTGCAGTCCAGCCAGTTCGACTCTCTCACCGATGGGGACTATGCCCGCGTGGCGGCGGATGCCTCGGGTGATTTCGTCTCGCGCTTCATCAATGATGTGAATGCCATCCGCGATGCGGCACTGCGCTTTGCCAACAATTTCACCAAGAGCACGATCACTGTGATCGGGATGTTCGGGGTGATGATCGTGATCGACTGGCAGCTGACCCTGCTGCTGCTGGTGGCCTATCCCATCGCCTTCGGGCCTGTCATCGGGCTGGGCAACCGGATTCGCAAACGCTCCAAGCAGGCGCAGAAACAGGTGGGGCAGGTGACATCGCTCTTGTCTGAAGGTTTTCAGTCCGCCCGCGTGGTGAAGGCCTATGGCCTGGAACCTTACCAGAAATCCCGCGCGCGTCAGGGCTTCAAGGAGCGGTCGAAACTGTTCCTGAAAGTGCTGACCGACCGGGCCGCCGTGGACCCGATCCTGGAAGTTGCGGGCGGCGCGGCGCTGGCGGGCATATTGGGCTTTGCCGCCTGGCGCATGTCCGAAGGGGCAATGACGCTGGGCGATCTGCTGGGCTTCATCGCAGCGCTGGGCATTGTCTCTCCGGAATTGCGAGCGCTCGGCACGCTGAACGCCGTGGCACAGGAAGGTGGGGCCGCCGCAGATCGCGTGTTCGAGATTGTCGATGCGACAACCCACATTGCCGACGCGCCGGACGCCGAGCGGCTGACCCGGGCAAGTGGCCAGATCGAGTTCGACGCCGTCACCTTTGCCTATCCGGACGGGACGCGCGCCCTGAACGGGCTGTCCTTCAAGGCCGCACCGGGAGAGACCGTGGCGATTGTCGGCCCGTCCGGCGCGGGCAAGTCCACCGTCTTCAACCTGTTGATGCGCCTCTATGATGCCGAGACCGGCAGCGTGCGTGTCGATGGGCATGATGTGCGCCGCGTCATTGGCGATACGCTACGCGCCAATATCGGCCTCGTGGCGCAGGATTCTGCGCTGTTCGATGACACGATCCAGAACAATATCGCACTGGGCCGGCTGGGCGCGACCAATGCCGAGATCGAGGCAGCCGCCAAGGCGGCCAATGCGCATGAGTTCATCTCCGCCATGCCGGAGGGCTATCAGTCGCCAGCGGGCGAAATGGGCCGCAACCTCTCCGGTGGCCAGCGCCAGCGCGTGGCCCTCGCCAGGGCCATCCTGCGCGGCGCACCGATCCTGTTGCTGGATGAAGCGACCTCGGCGCTGGACGCTGAAAGCGAGGCCAAGGTTCAGGCGGCGCTGGCAGAGTTCTCGCGCGGGCGCACCACGCTGATCATTGCGCACCGCCTGTCCACAGTCCGGGCGGCAGACCGCATCATCGTGATGGAAGACGGCTGTGCGGTCGAGGAGGGCACGCACGACACGCTGATGGCCTCCAGCGGCGCGTACAAGCGCCTCGTGGAACTGCAGCTGAGCTGATCCGATACCCCACCCGCACGTGCGACGCCTGTGAGGGCGCTTCGGTCGTGGGCTGAATTTTTCACAGAGAAATGCGCGGTCAGGTGTCCGGCAAGGGCAGGGGGCTTTGCGTGAAGACACGCGGGATGTACGCGATGCGGCGCGGAGAGGGCGCGGCAAGGGGCACGAGGTCCCGGCGTTCGCCGGGATGAGCGGGCTCGGGGCCGGAGAGGGCGGCTTGATAGGCTTTGGAGGGAGTGAAGCTGAACGGGTCAGGCGTCAGGTCCTCCGGGTCCTTCTCGATCCAGTTGAGATAGACATTGCCGCGCCGGTCAATCAGCGTGCTGAACAGGATTCCCTTGCCGCGGACCGCGCGCACATAGGCGCGGATCATCACGATCTGCAGCCAGATCCAGAACTGGTAGGGTTCCAGATGCGCCGGCAGCGGTGTTGCAAGGGGGCGAAACAGCGAGTCCATGCCGCTTAGCCTGCCACAGTGCGAGGGCCTGTCGGATAGGAGCCAAAGAAAAACCCCTGACCTGCCGGGCAGATCAGGGGTTTTCAGAGTTCAGGGCTGGGGAGAGGCCGGATGGTGTCCCCGGATCAGCCGAGCGCTTTCTCGATTTCGCGCGCTGCAGATTCGAACTGGTCGACCGCAGTGTCTTCGGCGAGCAGGCGGCGGGCCGCCTCTGTCGCAGCGTCGGCAGCGGCGCGGCGAACTTGCTCGGTTGCCTCGGCTTCAGCGCGGGCGATGCGGGCTTCGGCCTGCGCTTCACGGCGGGCGAGGCGTTCTGCAATGTCCTTGCGGGCCTCTTCCATGATGCGCTTGGCGTCTTCCTTGGCCTGGGCGATCATCGCTTCGGCTTCCTTGTCGGCATCCTGCTGGCGACGCTCAGCCAGAGCGAGGGTTTCAGCAGCCTGCTCACGAAGGTTCTGGGCTTCATCCAGCTCTTTGCGGATGTCATCCGCCCGCTTGTCGAGACCGCTGGTGATGGCCTTCAAGGCGCCCATGCGCCAGGCAATCAGCAGGAAGACGGCAAGCGCCAGGAATGCGGTATGCGTGACCGGATCGGTCAGCGAATACATCAGGCCGCCAACGAACCCGCCGCCATGCGAATCGGACGCCGCAAAGGCGGGCGATGCGGCCAGCGCGGCCAGGGTCAGGGCAGGGACAAGACGAAGGGTCATCTGCGTGTCTCTTAGTTCAGCGCCGCCGAAACGGCTTTCTTGAGGTCTGCTGCCGACGCTTTCAGCCCGAAACGGCTGGTCATGGCGTCCGCGGCATCCACGGCAATCTGTTCGACGTTCTGCATGGCGTTTGCGCGCAGGGCGGAGATCCGCTCTTCGGCAGCGTCCAGCTTCTTTTCGATCTCGGCATCGACGCGAGCGGTTTCAGCCGTCATTTCGGCTTCGACCTTGGCGGTGGCCTTGTTCGCGGTTTCGCGAGCCTTGGCCTTCGCCTGAGCGATGCGCAGTTCGAGCGCCTGCTGGGCCTCTTCGGCCTGCTCGTTCAGTTTTGCAGCCTGGTCGAGGTCAGATGCGATCCGGTCAGACCGTTTTTCGATCGTGTCCGACATCTTCGGCAGGATGAAGCGCGAGAGGGAGAAGTACAGGACCGCGAATAGGATCGCGAGCCAGAACAACTGGCCCGGCATGTGCCATGCCTCGAAAGGCGGGAATGGCGGCGGGGCGTCATCCGGCAGGTGATGGGCAGTTTCCGCTAGCAGGTCGAGCAGCATTTCAATACCTCTGGTGCAGCATCAGGCTGGATCGGGCCGGAGACGTTTACATCCCCCGGCCCGTTCTTGGCGTGTTCGAGTTGGTCTTAGACCACGAACAGGATCAGGACGGCCACGAGGAACGACAGGATGCCGAGTGCCTCTGCGAGAGCCATACCGATGAAGAGGTTACCAGTCTGCTGTGGAGCAGCGGACGGGTTGCGCATGGCAGCGTCGAGGAACGAGCTGAAGATGTTGCCCACACCGATTGCGGCACCGATCATGCCGAGCGTTGCGAGGCCAGCGCCTACGTATTTCAGACCGAGAGCGATATCGCCTTCCATGGGTAGTCTCCTGTTTGGAATGCAAGGGTTTCAGTATTTTGCGGCCCGTGAAGCGTGTTCGTTAGGCTGCGTCAAGGTTTTTAGTGTGCGCCGGGGCCCACACTGGCGAAGAGGTCCTTAGTGTGACGGGTGCAGTGCGTCGTTCAGGTAAACGCAGGTCAGGATTGCGAAAACATAGGCCTGAAGACCTGCCACAAGAAGCTCGAGCGCGTTGAGCGCAACCCCCATGCCGAAGGCCAGCAGACCCACAACACCCATGAACACCGCGCCGGACAGGGCCGCGCCGATGAGCTGGGCTGCAAAGGTTGCAAACAGTTTCAGCATGATGTGACCGGCCAGCATGTTGGCGAACAGACGCAGCGCCAGCGTGACCGGACGGGCCAGGAAGGAAATGATCTCGATCGGGACGAGGATGAGATAGATCAGGAACGGTGCGCCGGACGGGGCAAACAGCTTGAAGAAGCTGAGGCCGTTCTTCCAGATGCCGAAACCGATGACGATGGAAATGACGAGCATGGCCAAGGCGCCGGTGACAACCAGGTGGCTGGTCGTTGTGAAGGCGTATGGCACCATGCCGATCATGTTCGCGAAGAAGACGAAGAAGAAGAGCGTGAAGACGAACGGGAAGAAGCGCAGGCCTTCTTCGCCAGCCGTGGAGCGGACCATGTCCGCCACGAAGCCGTAGCCGATCTCGGCCATGGACTGGGTGCGGCCCGGTACGAGCGCTTTCTTGGAGGCGGCATAGCCGAAGAAGGCAATGCACAGAACCACGCCGAGCAGCATGAAGCCGGACGCGTTGGTGAAGGAAATGTCCACGCCGCCAATGCTCAGGTCCAGCCACTTCGTGACCTGGAACTGGTGGATCGGATCAATCGCGGTGTTTTGCAGAGCGAAGTTCATTCGTTCCCGGTCCCGTCTGTTGGAGCCTCCGGCTCCTTTAAGTGTCCTTGCGCCCGGGCATTCAGTTCCCGATAAGCGCGCATCATCGCTCGAATACCTGCTGCGAAGCCGAAAGTCCCGACAATCAACAGGCCCCAGGGCTTTGTTCCTGCGAATGCGTCAATCCAGAAACCAATCAGGCCTCCGACAAAGATGCAGGCGACAAACTCCGCGCCATATCGCAGGGCATAGGCCCCGGCCGAAAGACTTCCATCATCTGGTTCAAGCTTGCGCTTGGCTGCCTCTTTTGCCGCTCGGGCCGCCTGAGCCTTGGCGATGCGTTCACCGAGGTCGTTCGGGCCTTCACTGGACATGATATGACAAGCTTCGCGCGTGCGAATCCCTTCTGATGGGGTGCCCCCCGGATTTCGGCGCAAACTATGTATACGGGGCGGGCAAGTCAACCGCGATTGCAGAAAGCTAGACGCCTGATTTTATTGAGTTTCTATTGTGCAGGTGTGCGCTACTCCGCCGCAACAAGCTCTTCGGCTGCCTGAAGGTCCACGGAAACCAGCTTGGAAACGCCTTTTTCGCGCATCGTGACGCCGAAAAGACGGTCCATCCGGCTCATCGTGACCGGATTGTGCGTGATCACCACAAAGCGCGTATCGGTACGCTGGCGCATCTCGTTCAGCATGTTGCAGAAGCGGTCGACATTGGCGTCGTCCAGCGGAGCGTCCACCTCGTCCAGCACGCAGATCGGGGCAGGGCGGGACAGGAAGACCGCAAAGATCAGCGCTGCCGCTGTCAGGGCCTGCTCTCCGCCCGACATCAGGTTCAGCGTGCCGAGCTTCTTGCCGGGCGGCTGGGCCATGATTTCGAGTCCCGCCTGAAGGGGGTCGTCCGCATCGACGAGGCGCAGCTCGGCCTGCCCGCCGCGGAACAGTGCCGTGAACAGTGCCTTGAAGTGCTCATTCACGGTCTCGAACGCGGTCAGTAGGCGTTCGCGGCCCTCGGCGTTCAGCTTGTCGACGCCCTGGCGCAGCTTGGCGATGGCGGCGATCAGGTCTTCCTTCTCGGTAACCTGTGAGCCGAGGCGTTCTTCCAGCTCTGCGGCCTCTTCCTCGGCATTCATGTTCACGCCGCCGAGTTGGTCTCGCGTGCGGCGCAGTTCGTCGGCCTTGCGCTCTGCGTCGCGCGGGGAGAATTCGCCCATCTCTTCTTCGTCGAGGCCCGCTTCGGCAATCGCCAGCAGGCCTTCGGGCGTGCGCTGGAAATTGTTGCGCGCGATCTCGACCGATTCTTCGAGACGGCCTTCGGCGTTTTCGAGCTTCACTTTCCAGCCAGCCAGATTCTCGCGCGCTTCAGAGGCTTCATTGGCGGCGCGGCGGGCGGCCTGTTCGGCTTCGCGGATCGCGGTTTCTTTTTGGGCCAGCTGGTCAGCGACGCGCTTGCGCTCTGTTTCCAGCGTTTCGACCTCATTGCTGCGGGTCTCGATCTCGCTGGCGAGTTCTTCCGGCCGCGCCTTGGCGGCGAGCGCTTCGGAGGCTGCGGATTTGCGGCGCTCGATCAGGCGGCCAACGCGTTCCTCGGCTGAGGCGATGCGGCCAGACCAGGTCTTGATGTCCCGCTCCAATCCCTCGCGCCGGGCAGCGGCCTGTTCCCGGCCACGGGTGATGTCGGTCAGGCGGCCACGCGCTTCGACCTCTTCAGTGCGGGCCTCGGCCACCATTGTCCGCGCTTCGGCGAGGCGGGCCTCCAGCGCGCTTTCATCCTCTGCCGGGCCTTCGGGAGAGATCATGGCCAGCGTTTCATTGACGATGGCAAGGTCTGATTCGGCGCGGGTCAGTGCTTCGCCGCTGGTGTCGCGTTTCATCGCCGCGCGTTCAGAGGCCTGCGCCTCCTGCGAGACGCGATTGCGGGCTTCGCTCAGCGCCCGCTGGGCCGGGGCGATTGCCTGACGCAGATCGCGCAGATTCGTTTCGGCGGCCTGACGGGCCTCGCGCGCCGCGACCCATTCGGCTTCGCGCGCTTCATAGGTTTCGGTCAGCGGGCCAAGCTCGGCCTCGGCAGCTTCCAGTCGGGCCTGCTGCTCCAGACGGGCTGCGGCGCTGACGGGGGCATCCGGCGTGCGGATATAGCCATCCCAGCGCCAGAGATGGCCTTCGACCGAAACAAGGCGCTGGCCCGGCTTCAGCTCAGCCATCAGGCGCTCACCATCCGCTACATCCACCACGCCACACTGGGCAAGGCGCGCAGCCAGTTCGCCGGGGGCTTCGGTCACGTCCGTCAGCGGGCGTGCGCCATCTGGCAGGGTTTGTCCGGCGAGAGAGGCACCGCCCCAGAACATGGCCGCGGACCGGTCTGTCGGCGCTTCAATGTCATCCCCAAGGGCGGCGGCGATAGCCTTTTCGTATCCATCCTGCGTGCGGATGCGCTCCACGACCGGCGGGGCCTTGGGGCCTTCCGCCTTGCGGAGCAATTTGCGCAAGCCGGCAATTTCGGCTTCCAGCGCGCGAACTTCCTGTTGCGCTGAGTCCCGTGGGGGTTGGGCGGCAGTCTCTGCTTCACGGGTTTCGGCCAGCTTCGCTTCTGCGGCCTCTACGGCGCGTTCCGCCTCGTGCAGCGCCGTTTCGGCAGATTGCTCAGCCGTCTTGGCGTCTCTCAGACGGGAGGTGAGGGTCACCACGTCTTCGATGCGGGACATCTCGCCCTTGAGGCGGTCGATCTCTGCGGTCAGTTGCGACTGGCGACGACGCTGGGCGGCGGCATTCTCTTCAGACGCGCGGCGCTGGGCGCGGACCTGTGCCAAACGTTCCTGCGCTTCGTCGGCAGTCTTTTCAGCTTCGGCGAGGCGCATGCGGGCATTTTCCAGCGCACGGCGCGTTTCGGCCTCAATCTCTTCATTGCGGGCTTCGTCCAGCACAGGCAGAGAAGAGAGTTCGAACTTGGCATGGGCCAGCGCGTCTTCAGCTTCCAGCTTCTGGTCCTGTTCGCGCTCGATGTCTTCCATCAGACGGGTCGCTTCGGCGTCGAGGCGCTCATGCGTTTCGGCGGCGATTTTGCGCTCGGTTTCCAGTTTCGCCAGCGTGATCCGGGCCTGGCCCAGCTTGGCGGCGGCGATGCTCTCGGCTTCGCGCAATGGGTTCAGGCCCTCGCTGGCCTCGATGCGCTCACGCTCGCGCACGGCATCTTCGCGGGTTTTCTCTTCAACGGCGCGGCGTGCGTCTTCCAGCTGGGTGCGGGCGGTGTCGCAGGCGAGCTTGGCCTCGTGCCAGCGCAAGTGTGCGATCAGCGCGTCGAGGGCATGGATTTCTTCGGACAGGCGCTTGTAGCGGCGCGCCTTTGCGGCCTGCCGCTTCAGGCTTGCCAGTTGGCGTTCGACCTCGGCGGAAACTTCGGACAGGCGCTCCAGATTGGTCTCTGCGCCATTCAGCTTCAGCTCAGCCTCATGACGGCGGGAGTTGAGACCCGCAATGCCGGCGGCTTCTTCGAGGATGCGGCGGCGGTTCTGGGGCTTGGAGCCGATGAGTTCGGAGATCTGGCCCTGACGCACCAGCGCCGGGGAGTTCGCCCCGGTGGAGGCATCCGCGAACAGGAGCTGGATGTCCTTGCCGCGCACGGTGCGCCCATTGAGCTTGTAGGTGGAGCCCGCACCGCGCTTCAGGCGGCGGATGATCTCCAGCGTGTCAGAGGCGTTGAATTCCGGCGGCGCGGTGCGCTTGGAATTGTCCAGCACCAGCGTGACTTCCGCCGTTTCGCGGGCCGGGCGCCCGTCTGCACCTGAGAAGATCAGGTCATCCATCTCCCCGCCGCGCATGGCGCGGGCAGAGCTGGCGCCCATCGCCCAGCGCAGGGCTTCGAGTAGATTGGACTTGCCGCAGCCATTCGGGCCGACGATCCCGGTCAGGCCGGGTTCGATCGGAACATCCTGAGGGTCCACGAAGGACTTGAAGCCAGCGATACGGAGTTCGGTTATCTGCATGCTGGCTCCCCCATATCCTTATTCGCCTGCAGCCTCGAGTGCGGCGTCCAGTGCGGCAGTGACCTTCTCGGCAGAGTTCATGTTGGCGAACTGGTGCACTTCACCATTGATGATGAAGGTCGGGGTGCCGGTCACGCCATAGGCCTCTGCGGTCTGGTACACATCCGCCATCTGCTCGCGCAGCTCGCGATTGTTCATGCAGGCATCAAAATCAGCTTCGGATTCAATGCCGTGGCGCTGTCCGATGGTTTGCAGCATGGCTTTCAGAACGCCATTCTGGGCGGATTCAACGATGCCGGACTGGTATTCGAAAAGCTCGTCCAGAACGTCGAAATACTTGTCTTCGCCAGCGCACATCGCCACGAGGTAGGCAGGCACGTCAGGCCCGTGGATCGGGTATTCGCGGAATACGAACTTCACCTTGCCGGTGTCGACATAGTCTGACTGAACGACCGGGCTGATGTCATCATGCCAGTATTTACAGGCCGGGCAGGTCGGGGACGCGTATTCGATCAGCGTGACCGGCGCATCGGCATTGCCCTTCACATGGCCCAGTTCGCTACCGGCGCTTACCGTGCCGCCTGCCGGCGTGTTGGCCGCGCCGGAGTCACCGCAGGCAGCCAGGGCCAGCGCGGAGAGTGCGGCAAGCGCAGTGCGTCGTGAGAAGATGTTCATGGTCATAACCTTCGCATTAAGAATTGAGTCGGTTAGGTTGCCAATTGGTTAACTGCAACCCCGGTGTTTGTTAACTATTCTGCCTGTTCGGCAGGCGTTTCGGAAAGTGCGGTCAGCTGCTCATCCAGATAGGCGGCAAAAGCGTCGGCGGATTTGAAATCCTCATCGACATATTTCTCCTCGCCATTCACGATCAGGGTGGGCGTGCCGCGCAATTCGTAGAGTTCGCTGGTTTCCTGCACTTCGATCATGTCGAGGCGGATATCCATGTCCTCGTAGCAGGCATCGAACTGGGCCGGTGTGTTGATGTCGAACTCCGCGCCGATATCCAGGAAAGTGTCGAGCACTTTGCCGGCCTGCGCGGATTTGATGATCTCCGGCTGTTTCTCGAAAATCGCATCAGTGATCGCGAAGAATTTGTCAGGCCCCTTGCAGCGCGCCATGGCGATGAGGGCCGTATCCACATCGTTGCGCAATGCCTCGCGGAAGATGAAACGGACCTTACCGGTTTCGATATAATCCTGCTCGACGCGCGGCATGATCTTGTCGTGGAAGAATTTGCATCCGCCGCAGGTGACTGAGCCATATTCGATCAGCGTGATGGGCGCGTCTTCCGATCCCTTTGAGTGCCCGATCGACAGATCATCCGCGAGCGCGGGCAGGGCAAGCGCGGCGGCAGAAATGAGGGCGGTCAGAAGGGGTTTCAGCATGTCGGGGCTCCTTGCGGGCAGCGCGGATGTCTAAAAGGGCAGGTCACCGCCTGTACCGGACGTGTCGGCGGGCGGCGTGTCTTCTGCGGTTAGCATGGCCTCTCCAAGCGCAACAATTGCGGCGCGCAGCTTGTCGTCCTGGATGCGGGCGGCGGATTCCTGCAGCGCCTCACGCTCGGCGCGGGTCAGGGGGCGTGTCTTGCGGCGCATCGGCTTGGCAGGCTCGTTTCCGAGTGCGCCCTGCTTGATCTTGATCGCGGTGATGTCACCCCCGGCAGAGACCGAGACACGCTGGCGCAGCGTTTCGGACTGGTGCTGCACCATCGGCGCGGCCTGGGGCACGACGAGCAGGGTGAGCACGCGGCCATCCTTGCCGCCACTGAGTCGTTCCGGGCGGCAGTATTTGTAGAGTTGCTCCCCGGCAATCTCGCGCCAGCGCTGGCGGAGGATCTGGATGGGGGGAAGTTTCTTGGCGCCGGACTTGCGCCCGATCCGCTCTGCCGACAGGCCGATCTGGCGCATGCCCGGATGGGCGCGCGTCGCCCGCTGGTAGCGAAGGCGGATCCGCGCGCGGGCTTCCTCAATGGGATCAAGACTTGATCTCGTGACCATTCGCACGAGATTGCACGGCTTTCGGGCGAGGAAAAGGCATGGCGCCGGCAAAGCACAGAGATTTGAACAGCCTGCCGGGCAAATTGCTGCCCTGGTTCGAGCGGCATGCGCGCGATTTGCCGTGGCGGACGCTGCCGGCTGACCGCGCCGTGGGAGAGCGGCCCGACCCTTACCGCGTCTGGCTATGCGAGATCATGATGCAGCAGACCACCATCCCGCACGGCACGCCATACTTCCACGCCTTCACGGAGCGCTGGCCAAGTGTCGAGGCGCTGGCGGCGGCGAAGGATGAAGACGTGATGAGCGCATGGGCCGGGCTTGGCTATTATGCGCGGGCGCGGAACCTCCTGAAATGCGCGCGTGAAGTAACGGCGCGCGGCGGATTTCCGGAAACCGAGGCAGAGCTGCGCAAGTTGCCGGGCATCGGGCCATATACGGCGGGCGCGATTGCGGCGATTGCCTTCGATCAGAAAGCCGCAGCGGTGGATGGCAATGTCGACCGTGTGTTCGCGCGCCTGCTGGCCCTGAAGGGCGAATGGGCGGCAGAAAAGAAAGTGATCGCGGAAACCGTCCGCGCGCTGGTGCCGGAAGATCGGCCCGGAGAGTTCGTCGAAGCTCTGATGGACCTTGGCGCGACCGTCTGCACGCCGACCAAGCCGAACTGCCTGATCTGCCCCGTCTCAGACCTTTGCGCCGCTCGGGCCGAAGGGGAACCGGAGCGCTATCCCATCAAGCCTGCCAAAGTGGCCAAGCCTGTGCGCTACGGAACGGCCTATGTGCTGCGTGTGAAGGATCAGGTCCTGCTGGTCCGGCGCCCGGATAAGGGCCTGCTGGGCGGCATGCTCGCCCTGCCGACAGAAGACTGGGTGGAAGGTGGCTTTGCCGAAACCCCACCCCCGGCAACTGCAGAGTGGGAAGACATTGGCGAAGTGCGCCACGTCTTCACGCATTTCGCGCTGCGCTTTCGCGTGATGCGGGCCGAAGCCGCACGCAAACCGAAGATCCCCGGCGCGATCTGGACCAATGCCAACGCCGTCAAAGGCCTGCCCAGCGTCTTCGAAAAAGCCTACAAACTCGCTTTGAAGTAGGGAGCGCTCATCGGGGCGCGCAACCAGAAAACGTCATCAACGCGCGATTGACTAAGCCGATCGATTGCGGAAGGTAGAATTCTGTTTTGGGTTTGATGAGTTTGGGGGCAAACATGAAAACCAGAAGGCGTTCAGACAATTTCCGAAATCCGTTCGTCGTGTCAGGGCTGTTGCGCCTTGCTCGCGCGGTGATCGTTTTTCTGGTGGGATTGTTTGTGCTGTTCCAGGCGCTTGGCGCATTCAGTAATGACAACATGCCTTTGATGATGCTGTCAGGTTTTGCTGCGTCGGTGCTGATCCTGTCAGGCTTGACGGGACTGAAGCAGGCTGTGGACAGGCTGACCGGGTTCGAGCCTGATCCACGCTCTCCAGCCGACCTTGCTGTGCGCTCGCAAGGTGGCAAAGCTGTCGCATCCATCGGAAAGGCGCAACGTTATTCCCCCGGGGAATTGTCGGAATTGCTGGATGTGGGCTCACCGCCAGAGGGAAGTATACAGGCTGGCTTACTGGGCCGGTTGGCAGAACTGTTCTTGCCCGGACTTCGATTTTCGCCCCCCGAGATTCGCCTTCTGATTGAGTACATTTTTGCCTGCCTGATCGGCACATTGATTGTGCTGGGTTTGGCGCTGTTCTTCGTGGCGGCCTCGAATACAGTCGGCCTGGAAATGACGGGAAATACGAAGAGCATGTTCTGGTGGGTGCTTGCGACCGTCTTGCTGGCGCGGTGGCGCATGTTTGTCCGCTCCTCCACGCTGACCATGCAATTGGCGCAGATGAGAAATGCGTCGCCCGGCACCCTCAGGGGGCTGATCTTCTTCCTGGCGCTGCTTGCAATCGGGGGCGTGCTGGTGTCCAGCCTCGACTATGCGGCGCTGGGAGTTGACCCGGCCAGTGCCAACGCATTGATGAGAACGTCGGATGCAAGCGTACCACAGGGGCTGGTCATGCTGATCCTGGTGTTGGCCGCGGCGTTGTCGGGCGTAGCTGTTTTCTTCTGGTTCGTCAGGATGGCGCGATTGAGGTCGCTGTCAGGTGAACTGGATGAGGGCGTTACGCAAATCCGCTTCCAACGGGATGGCGTGGGCAATTCTCGCCAGTTTGCCGAAGCCATGATCACGGCAACCCAGGACCTGTACCCAAATCAGGCCATCCGGATCTACAATACGGGGCCGCGCGTGTATGCTGAGACGCAGCCTCAGCTTCAGAAAGCCCCAATCGCGAAATATGTGCCATTTCTGGCGGAAGGGTGCGGCAACATTCTTTTGCTGGTGGCTGCATTGGCGCTGGCGTTTCGAATTCCGGAAGTGGAGGGTCTGGAAAGCCTTTCCGCCGTTCTTCAGGCCGGGAACGAACCCAGCGACGAAGCCATCGTGAATGGATGGCGCGATCTGGGGGCCATAGGACCCTGGATATTGGTGTTCCTCATTTTCGGCGGGTTCGGGAAATGGTTCATCGGACTCTCCGAAGTGTTCCTTGGCGAAACCAATTTCAGAAGCTTGTTCTTCCGGGCAGAGATGACCGGAACAGAAACAAGCGTGACGCAGGCCATCGGCAATGCCTCATTCGACACGATGAAGACCGAAATCGATATCCCCTTCACGAATGGCGTGGTCGAAGGGAGCGCAGTATTGGTGCACTCTTGCGCCTTTGCCCGGCCAAACAAGAATGGACTGATGGGCCCGCGATCCATTCTGGAGTTTGGCAGCGACACGGACGAGTTGAAGGAAATTGTCGCCACGGCGGTGAAGTCACTGGACGATTTGAAGTTCATGCCTCAGCTACAACGTCGGGATGCCGCCGCCGTACAGGATGTCGTATCGATCAACACCCAATACGCCAAGGCCGTGCAGCATGGGGCGGAAACACCAAACGTGCTGGGCATGAAGTCGAACACACCTCAACAAGTCTCTCACGACAAGGACACCTCGTCCGGCTCGGATGAGGAGTCCTGACGCCGACTGGGAACAACGTCGGATCAGAAATCGAAGACTGAAAAGTTACCGCTAACACTGGACAAGGCTGTCGGGTTTGGGGAATGTCCCTTCAAACAAAGAGGGCGGAGGCGGATTCGTGATTCAGAAGCTTGGGCTAAGCGCATTGGCGATTGCCATGCTGGCGGGATGTGCTGAACCGAACAGCGCCGAACTGGCGGATGTGTTTGGCGACCACATGGTCATCCAGAGAGACCAGCCGGTGCGCGTGTTCGGCACCGGCGAGCCCGGAACCGAGCTGTCGGTGAAACTCGATGCGGCCGTACGCACGGTGACCGTCGCCGAAAGTGGCGCGTGGCAGGTGGAGTTTGCCGCTCTGCCCGCGGGCGGCATTCACGAAATCTCTCTCCATGAAGGCGGTCGCAAGCTGGATCATGTCGGCGATGTTCTGTCAGGTGATGTGTTCCTGTGCTCCGGCCAGTCGAACATGAAATATCCGCTGAGGAACATGCCCTACGCGCCGCAGATCCTTGAGGAGGCGAGCGAGGAAAATATACGCCTGCTGAATATTTATCAAAAGGCAGCGCTGGAGCCGCAGTCAAAACTGCCCGAGCCGACCGCATGGAGCAAGGCGACGCCGGAAGCCGCGGAGTGGTTCTCTGCGATGTGCTATTTCACCGGGCGAGACATTGCCGAGACTTATGATGTGCCGGTCGGCTTGATCCAGTCAGCCTGGGGCGGCTCTCGTATCGAATCCTGGATTGATGCCGAGGTTGCGGGCGCGGCGGCGGAGCATGCCGAACAGGTTGAGTTGCTGCGCACTCATGTTGATGATCCGGTCAGGGCGGCAAAGGATTATTCGGAAAGTTGGCAGGCGAGCTGGCTGGCCGATCCGGCAACGGGTGGAGACGCCGTTTGGGACGCGCCGGACGAAGGCGACTGGGTAGCGGTGCCCGGCCAGCTGCGCGACTGGCGCACATGGGGAGACCCTGAACTGGCCGATCACAAGGGGATGGTGTGGCACAAGGTGAGCTTCGATCTGACAGAGGCGCAGGCCAGCCAGACGGCCAGTGTGCACATCGGGTCAATCGACGATACGGACGTAACCTGGATGAATGGTGTGGCGATTGGCACCACGTTCGATTGGGGCGGATTGCGGGTCTATGACGTGCCGGCGGACCTGTTGAGGGCTGGGCGCAATGTCCTGCTCGTCAATGCGCATAATGATTATGGCGAAGGCGGCATGAATGGTCCGGATGCGGAGCTACGGCTTGAGCTTGCCGATGGCAGTTCGGTTTCGCTCGCGGAGGGCTGGACCTATCGCAAGGTGCCGACGGATGTGACGCGGCCCAAGCCTGCTCCCTGGCAAACCATTCAGGGATATTCGATGCTGCACAATGCGATGATCGCGCCATTGGAAGGCGTCGGGCTGAAAGGCGCGATTTGGTATCAGGGCGAGTCCAATGCCGGGGCCGGTGCGGCTTATGAGGAATTGCTGACTCTGCTTGTTCAGGACTGGCGCGCAAAGTTCGGCGCGGACCTGCCTGTGGTGGTGGTTCAGCTGCCGCGCTTTGGCGCGTTGCCGACAGTGGCCGGGGAGCCTGGCTGGGGCATGGTTCGGGAATCCATGCGCCGGGTCGCTGCGCAGGATGACCGGGTCGGGCTGGCCGTCACCATAGACCTTGGTGACCCGTATGACATTCACCCCGCCGACAAGATTTCAGCCTCCAATCGGGTCATCCGTGTCGCGAAGGCACTGATCTACGGCGAGGCGATTGACGGGCCGAGCGGGCCGGTCGCGACAGACGCCGAAATTCTGGCGGACGAGATTCGCGTCTCATTTCAGGGAATTGATCAGGGGCTGGTCACGATCAGCTCCAGCAATGTGACCGGCGTCGAGCTTTGCGATGGCGCGGCTTGCCGGTTTGCCCCGGCGACGCTGGACGGGGATGTCATGATCATTGAAACCGATGGCGCACAGGTTTCGGAAATCCGCTACTGCCAAGGCGACTCGCCGCTGTGCAATCTGTTTGACGGCAATGGCCTGCCGGCAGGCCCGTTCTGGATGCAGATCGACTGAGGCGACTTATTCGGCCGGCACCATGTCGGGCGCGTCGCGGCGGATGGCGCGGCGGATGACATCGCCATAGCCGTGCGAGATGCAATCGAACTCATCATAGTATCCGCGTGAGGACAATAGCGTGTGCAGCCGCTTCAGCCGGTAGGGCGGGATCGACGCGAACATGTGATGCTCAAGGTGATAGTTCACATCATTCGGCGCGATCAGGACACGTTGCCAGAAGGGCGCCACTGTCGTGCCGGTGTTCAGGCGTGGGTCCAGGCTGGTGCGATCCAGTGCCGTGCCATGTTCACCAATCTGGCGCAGGCGGACGATTGCGGGGTAGACGAACAATTCAGCCGCCCACCACATCAAATAGGCCCATGGGGCGCCGACCGCTGTCAGCACGCCAAGCAGGCCGACATGGAAAGTCAGCCAGGGCCAGTGGCGAGACAGTTTGAAACTCCGGATCTTGCGCATTGTGTCGCGAAACCCGGTCTGCCCGGTCAGGTCGCGCACGAATTTGCGGCGCAGGCTCTCTTTCGGAACCGGATAATTCTTCACGAAGATGATGTCCGGATCGTCTGGCGTGCCGGCATATTTGTGGTGCTTCAAATGGTAGGCGCGATAGGCGGGCAGGGAGATGTTCATCGGTGCGCCAGCAATCCAGTGCCCGACGAACTCATCCATTTTCGGGCTCTTGAAGAAGGCGTGATGCGCGCAGTCATGATTGATAATACCAAGGCCGAGCTGCCGCCCGCCAAGGATCAGCACGCCGCCCAGAATGGTCAGAGGGTTCGGCCAGATGATCGCCACCGCGAATGCCGCAATGATCAGGCTCCAGTTCCAGCTAAGCGTGGCCAGCGCACGAATATCGGATTTCTTGCGCAGCTCGCGCAATTCTTCCTTGGTAACGGCTTCCGACAGCTTCATCTTGGCGGACATGGCAGGCCTCCCATCCTGTGCTTTAATCGTTTATTACATAAAAAGGCAGTATGAGTCAATTTGTGTATTATTATGAGCCCCTGACCCCCGAAGACGTTTCGGCCCGCGCGCTGGTCCTGTCCCTGATGAGCAGCACGGATGCGTCGCCGCAGGCGATCGGGCGGTTGATCCACGCCGCGGCCCTGTTCGGGATCGAGGCGTCGACCTTGCGCGTGGCCGTTACGCGGCTGATCAAGGATGAATTGCTGGAAAGCCCTGAGCGGGGCATCTATTCCCCCGGCCCGAAGGCGCAGGCGTTGATGCGGCGGGTTAAACAGTGGGAGCATGTGGCCGGGCGCATGGTCGACTGGAATGGTGACTGGCTCGTCGCGCTGACCAGGCATCTCGGCCGCAGCGATCGCAAGCAGCTGCGTGCGCGGGAGCGGGCATTGGCCCTGTTCGGCTATCAGCAGACGGAGGAAGGCTTCTGGGTGCGGCCCGCAAATCTGGCAGGCGATCTGGAAAGTCACCGGGCGGGCCTGACAGAGATCGGCGCGGACGAGGACATTATCCTCATGCGCGCGTCCGACATGGCGATGGCCGGGCCGCAGGATTGGGCGAGCCTGTGGTCGCCGGATGCGCTGTCGCGCTCCTATGCGCACGCAATCGACACAATGGACAAGAGCATGGCCACGCTGGACGGGAAGGCGGTGGATGCAGCGGCGCGCGAGACGCTGCTGATCGGACAGCCCGTGATCCGCGCCATCAACTTTGATCCGCTATTGCCGCCAGAGCTGGGCGATCAGGATGGACTGTTGCGAATGGCGGACAAGATGCGCGCCTACAACAAGATCGGACAGGCCTGCTGGCAGCGATATTATGCCTCCATAGAAAAAGCGGCGCAGGAGTGATCCCGCGCCGCTTCGTTTTCTGATGGTCCGGGGGCGGTCTAGTTCAGCCCCATTTCCTCGCGATAGCGGCGACGCAGCAAGTCGATCGGCGCAAGGTTCCGCTTCGGGTCTTCATAGTGCCAATAGGTCCAGCCATTGCAGGCCGGCGCCTGTTGCACATGCGCGCCGAGACGATGGATCGAGCCGGAAATGGTGCCGGTCGTCAGTGAGCCGTCGACGCGGATGCGCGCCTGATAGCGACGCTGCGGGCTGAACAGGCGGTCGCCGGGCTTCAGCCAGCCGCTTTCCAGCAGCGCGCCAAAGGGGACGCGCGGCAGGGATTTCTTGCTCTTCTCCGTTTCCAGCACCGCGCCTTCGATCGGCTCAATGGCCTTCAGGCGCGCACGGGAGAGGCGGATATAGGTTTCGTCGCGCTCGATGCCGACATAGTTGCGGCCAAGGCGCTTGGCGGCGGCGGCGGTTGTGCCCGTGCCGGAGAACGGGTCCAGCACCGTGTCGCCCGGATTGGTTGTGGCCAGCAGCACGCGTTGCAGCAGGCTTTCCGGCTTTTGCGTCGGGTGGGCCTTCTTGCCGTCTTCATCCTTCAGGCGCTCGCCGCCGGTGCAAAGCGGGATCATCCAGTCAGAGCGCATCTGCTTGTCGTCATTGAAGACTTTCAGCGCATCATAATTGAATGTGCATTTCGAGGCTTCGGACTTGCCCGCCCAGATCAGGGTCTCGTGGGCGTTCTGGAAGCGGGTGCCCTTGAAGTTGGGCATCGGGTTGGATTTCAGCCAGATCACATCATTCTGGATCCAGAAGCCCTGATCCTGGAGGATCGCGCCAACGCGGAAGATGTTGTGATACGAGCCGATCACCCAGATGGCGCCATCATCTTTCAGAACGCGGCGGCATTCTTCCAGCCATTGATGGGTGAACAGGTCATAGGCGTCGAAACTGTCGAACTTGTCCCAGTCATCGTCCACGCCGGCCACGTGCGACTGGTCCGGACGGGTCAGGCCGCCGCCAAGCTGCAGATTGTAGGGCGGGTCGGCAAAGACGAGATCAACCGACCGGTCCGGCAGACGGGACAGGATGTCGATGCAATCGCCCTGCATGATCACGTTTTTCTGTAGTTCCATAGGTTCAGCCCCGCTTGCACAAGATGTCGTATCGAAGCGCGAATCAGTGCCGGAGGTCGGTTTCTGAATCCCTAATTATTGCGCATCCGAATCAGCCCGGAAATATTTCGGGTCCGAAACTAACAGCGAAAATGACCTGTGGATAGAGTTGTGGATAATCCTGTGCACAAGGCTCGGGAAACCCTGTGAAATCAGCGTGGGCATCCTGCTGCTGCGTCTTACTCGGGAAATGTCCTTATCCCGTTTTCTGCCGTGCGCATTACGGTGCGCGTCAGTCCAACGGAGAAAGATCATGACTGAGGCTACGATGAAGGCTGCCGTGGTGCGGGAATTCGGCAAACCGCTGGTGATCGAGGAGGTGAAGACGCCGAAGCCGGGGCCAGGGGAAATTCAGGTAAAGATCGAGGCGTGCGGCGTATGCCATACGGATCTGCACGCCGCGCGCGGCGATTGGCCGGTCAAGCCGCAACCGCCCTTCATTCCCGGTCATGAAGGTGTGGGCTACGTGTCCGGCGTTGGCGCTGGCGTTACGCATGTCAGGGAGGGCGACCGCGTGGGCGTCCCGTGGCTCTACTCGGCGTGTGGACATTGTGAGCATTGCCTCGGCGGATGGGAGACCCTGTGCGAGAGCCAGCGCAATACCGGGTATTCGGTGAATGGCGGCTTTGCCGAATATGTCATCGCCGACCCGAATTATGTCGGGCACCTGCCGGACAATATCTCCTTCGTAGAGATTGCGCCGGTCCTGTGCGCCGGAGTGACCGTCTACAAGGGGCTGAAGGTGACCGACACAAAGCCCGGCGACTGGGTTGCGATTTCCGGCATTGGCGGGCTGGGCCATATGGCAGTCCAGTATGCGCGCGCAATGGGACTGCGTGTGGCCGCAGTCGATGTTGACGAGTCCAAGCTCGCCCTCGCAAGGCAATTGGGGGCAGAGGTGACGGTGAATGCTGCCCAGACGGATCCGGCGACTTTCCTGCGCAAGGAAATCGGCGGGGCACATGGCGCCCTTGTTACAGCGGTTTCGGTGAAAGCGTTCGAACAGGCTCTCGGCATGGTACGTCGCGGCGGGACCGTGTCGCTGAATGGCTTGCCGCCTGGTGATTTTCCTCTGTCCATCTTCAACATGGTGCTGAACGGCATCACGGTGCGCGGTTCAATTGTCGGCACCCGCCTCGACCTTCAGGAGTCGCTGGATTTTGCAGCGGCGGGCAGGGTGCGCGCGCACACGGCTACCGCGCGCCTGGAAGAGATCAACACCGTCTTTGACAAGATGCTGGAAGGCGGTATCGACGGGAGAATTGTGCTCGATTTCGCCTAGACATCCAGTCGCATCTGGCCGCCTCTGTCCTCGACTACGCGAAACAGATCCGTGCGCAGGGGCTCTACCGGGTGGTTCATGTCGAGCTTTGCGATGGCGCGGCCAAACCGTTTGGAAATCAGGTCCGCCATCGGCCCGCCGCCGCGCATGCGTTCATGCCAGGTGGCGTCATAATCCTTCCCGCCGCGCATTTCCCGGACAAGGTTGATCACCCGCGCGGCCCGGTCCGGCACATGCTGCACCAGCCATTCGAGGATCAGGTCCTTGATCTCATAGGGCAGGCGCAACATCACATAGCCCGCCCGGGTCGCGCCATGATCGGACACCGCTTCCAGAAGGCTTTCAATCTCGTGATCGTTCAGGCCGGGAATGATTGGCGCGGTCATGGCGGTGACCGGAATGCCCGCATCGGCCAGTGCGCGCATCGTGTCCAGTCGTTTCTGGGGCGTTGCGGCGCGCGGCTCCATCTTGCGGGAGAGTGTGCGGTCCAGCGTGGTGATGGACACGCCGACACGGGCAAGCCCGGCCTTGGCCATGGGCGCGATCAGGTCGATGTCCCGCTGGATCAGGGCAGACTTTGTCAGCAGGCTGACCGGGTGGCGATAAGCGTACAGCACTTCCAGCAATTCGCGGGTCAGGCGCTGTTCCCGCTCAACCGGCTGGTAGGCATCCGTGTTCATGCCCAGCGCGATCACACGCGGCACATAGTCGGGTTTTGACAGCTCCCGCTTCAGCAATTCGACCGCGTTCTCCTTGTAGAAAAGCTTGCTCTCGAAATCGAGACCGGCCGAAAGCCCTTCCCAGGTATGCGTGGGCCGGGCGAAGCAGTAGATGCAGCCATGCTCACAGCCGCGATAGGGGTTCACAGTCCGGTCAAAGGAGATGTCCGGCGACTTGTTGTAAGTGATGATCTTGCGGGCGGTATCCTTCATCAGGACCGTTTCCAGCCGCCCGGCATCATCCTCTATCGTGCCCCAGCCATCGTCAAAGGCATGATGAGTCTGCTTTTCATACCGGCCAGTCTGATTGGAAACGGCGCCGCGCCCGCGATGTTCAAAGCGTTCCTGCGCGGCGTTGGTGTCCATCAGTGTGACGCGGCCCTTGGGCGAAAGTTTCTGTCCTGTCCTCATGAAGAGAACAGGCCACAGCGCCAAGAACAAATCAAGAACATTTGTTGCCGCGTCTGGCGGAAACCTGTGAAATCAGATGCCCTTCAGGGAGGCGAAATTATCAAACACCTTGCGCACGCTGACGGGCATCTCGCGGTCGAGCACATCTGTCATGACGTGCATCTTCTTGAACTTCTCTTTGCTTTGCAGCTCCGGCGTCTTGCGCGCGACCATGCGCCAGTCTGAAAAGATCCGCAGCTGGGCTGGTTCAACAAGGACAGTCGTCACTGAAACGTGTCGCTTGTCGGTCAGAATGCGATTGTAGATATTCTCGACATTCGATTGCGGGCCTTCCAGCAATTGCAGGAAGTTCAGGCCATTGAACAGCAACACACCCGTCAGGCTCTGCACCTCGTTTACGCGCTGAGCCGTTGCCACGATATCGTCGATATCGCTTTCCTGAATCGTGTCGATTGCTGTGCTGATATAGATCAGTCTTTTCATAGGTGTCCTGTTGCCTGAGCGCGCCCCCCTTGGACACCGCTTCCAGATTTTGTTCGATAACTTAAATCAAGTTAACAGAGATTGTCAGCACTCCAGATTTTCCAATCTTCCTTCGTGTCTACGTCCTGTAGCGTTGGCAACAGGGCCACGCGAAAGCCGGAAGGCAGATTCTTGCGAAGATCGGCCATTGCGTGAGGCCCTGACCAGCGCACGTTTTCAAACATAGGTGGCAAACCGGGCCTTTTGTTCAACCCGAATAGCCAGAATCCGCCATCTGTCGCCGGGCCGAAGATGGCGTCATTGCGCGACAAGAGCCGCTCGGCGCGCAAGAGCAGGGCGGGGCTGATGTCCGGCGCATCCGTGCCGATGAACATGACCGGCCCGTTTGGGGAGTCAGCAAGCCCTTTTGTCAGCTTCTCGGTCAGTGTGCCCGGCCCCTGACTGACGCGCGGCAGATGTGGCGGCAGCAGGCCCCCCAGCGTTTCGCCCAGCGCGCGGTCGGGTGAGAGATACAGCGACACGTCCAGCCCGCTGGCCGCGGCCGCGCGCATGGTGCGGGCCAGCGTGAAATGGGCAATGCGGCGTGCCTCCGTCCGGCCCATACCCGCGGCAAGCCGTGTCTTGGCAAGGCCCATACGCGGCGGCTTGGCATAGATGAGAAGCCGGGCGCGGCGCATCAGTGATACGCCTTTGCCAGCGTCTCCGGCTTTGCCCCGAGCAGGAACCGCGTCAGCAGGGCGGCATTGCCCCAGGCCCGTTTGCGCCAGCCATCGCGTTCGTATTTCTCGGCGGAGGTGCGCGCTTCAGCACTCAGGAATGAGAGCCGCGCCTTGCCCAGCGCCCGCACGATCATCACGTCTTCCATCAGCGGCACATCCGCATAACCGCCAATCTCGTCATACAGCTTGCGGGAGACCAGCAGGCCCTGGTCGCCATAAGGGAGGCCAAGCCAGCGGGCGCGGCGATTGGCGCGCGCCTCCAGCCAGCGGGCTGCGCGATCATCCGAGCGATACTTGAGCGTAAAGGCCGCCGCCTTGCCGGGCCGAGTGTCCATATGGTGCGCGGCACGTTCGGCCCAGTCGGGGGAGAGATACGTGTCAGCGTGCAGGAACAGCAACCACTCGCCCCGCGCGGCCTTCGCGCCGGCGGCAAGCTGTGCCCCGCGCCCGCTTGCGCCGGTCACCAGTGTCGCGCCTGTGTCCCCGGCAATGCGCGGCGTTGCATCATCAGAGCCGCCATCAGAGACAATCACCTCACGGATCAGGCCCAGCTCCAGCCCCGGCATCAGCGCCTGCAGACAGTCCGGCAGGCTGGGGGCGGCGTTCAGTGTGGGAATGATGAGAGAGAGTGGGGCGGCCATGAATTTCCCCTAGCAGGCAATTGTGCGCTGCGGAACCGACGAGCGGTTAACACGTTCAGCAGGGACAGAATTGAACAAGGATCCCTCACATGCCGTCGATTTACGAAACCCTGAAGAAAGACCATGACAAACATCGCGAGTTGCTCGCCCAGCTGGCAGAGACGACCGGCGATTCCTCGCGCCGTCGCGAGCTCTGGAAGCAGTTCTATTATGATGTCGGTGGCCACGCCGCAGCAGAAGAGGAAACCTTCTACAGCCCGCTGATGGAGAAGGAAGACGGCCAGCCCAAGGGCCGCCATTCGGTTGCCGAGCACAAGGAACTCGACGACATCATCCAGGAACTGGACGAGATGGATATGAGCTCCCCCGGCTGGATGACGCGCTTCAAGACGCTGCGCCATGACTATGAGCATCACATCGACGAGGAAGAAGAAGAGATCTTCCCGGTGGCGAAGAAGGTTATCGGCAAGGATGAAGACGGCGCGATCAGCCAGTCCTTCCTCAAGCGCAAGGCACGCGAACGCAAGATCGTAGACGAAAAGGCCGAAGCCGCTCTGGAGGAGTGATTATCCTCCCAGTTCCCCAAGCCGCTGTTCGACCAGCAACAAGTCCCGCCATGCGCGGGATTTGTCTTGTGGGCGGCGCAAAAGATAGGCCGGATGCAGGATCGGGATCAGCGGCGCGGCAAAGCCGCCCGCCGTTTTGTACACATGTTCCGTGCCGCGCAGCCGCATGATGCCATCCGAGCTTGCCAACAGGGATTTCGCCGGAACGCCGCCCGCCGCGATGATCACTTTCGGCTGGGTCAGCTCGATCATCCGGTCCACGAAGGGGCGGCACACAGCCAGTTCCTCGGCTTCGGGATTCCGGTTTCCGGGCGGGCGCCAGTAATTCACATTCGTGATGAAGGCATTTTCCTTACGGTCGCGCTGGATCGCGGCCAGCATGCGGTCCAGCAATTGTCCGGCCGGACCAACAAAAGGGACACCGCGACGATCCTCTTCCGGACCGGGGCCTTCACCGATCACCATCAGGCTCGCGCCCGGTGTGCCATCATAGACGGCGGTTTTTTCTGCAGCGGCTTTCAGGGGGCTGCCCTCAAAGGCTTCGATGGCCGCTTTCAGCGCTTCGACCGAATCACACGCCGCAGCGGCGTTTCGGGCCTCTTCCACCCAGTCGACTTTCTTGCGACGCGGACGCCGTACAGGCGTTGGAGAGACTGCAGGCGCGGCTGGCGCGGCGCCCTCGGCGACCTTCAAATAGGCCTGTACCGTGGCGTCATCGACCTCCACGCCCATGTCGCCCCACCATTCGGTGAGGGCCTGAATTGCATCAATTGACGCAGGGGCGGGCATCTGGACGCTCTGGACCTTCCTGATAGACGCTGTAATTGCTTTACCAAATGGGCTTATGAGCGGGCAACCTATCACCCGCAAGGAGGAGAAACCAATGGCTGATGACGCTATTCAGCGCGAGTCGATGGAATATGACCTGGTCATCGTCGGCGGCGGTCCTGCGGGTCTGTCCGCGGCGATCCGCGCGAAACAGCTGGCACAGGAAGCTGGCGAAGACATTGAAGTGGTCGTGATCGAGAAGGGCGGCGAGATCGGCGCTCACATCCTGTCCGGCGTGGTCATGGACCCGGTCGGCCTCGACAAGCTGATCCCTGACTGGCGCACGCGCGATGATCGCCCGCTGAAGACAGAAGTGACCGGCGACAAGTTCAAATTTCTCGGGCCAAACGGCGAAGCGGACATTTCCTGGTTGCCAATGCCGGGCTTCATGAAGAACCACGGCAATTTCACCGGCTCGCTGGCAAATGTGGCCCGCTGGCTCGGACAGGAAGCCGAGAATATGGGCGTTGAAGTCTTCCCGGGCTTTGCCGCGTCAGACCTGGTGCTGGGCGAGAATGGCGAAGTGAAGGGCATCGTGGCCGGTGTCATGGGCATCGCGGCGGATGGCTCTCACAAGGCCGACTATGAGCCAGGCATGGAATTGCTCGGCAAATACGTCCTGTTTGCCGAAGGCGCACGCGGCTCGCTGACCAAGCAGCTGATCGCCAAGTACAATCTGGACGAGGGCCGTGACCCACAGAAATTCGGCATCGGCCTGAAAGAGCTGTGGTCCATCCCGGAAGAGCAATTCAATGAAGGCTATGTCCAGCACACGATGGGCTGGCCGCTCGACAACAAGACTGGCGGCGGCAGCTTCCTCTATCACTTCCGCGACAATGGCGAGCCCTTCGTATCGGTCGGCTTCGTGGTTCACCTGAACTATGAGAACCCGTACATCTCGCCGTATCAGGAATTCCAGCGCTTCAAGCACCACCCATCCGTTCTGCCACACCTTCAGGGCGGCAAGCGCGTGGCCTATGGCGCGCGGGCGATCACCGAGGGCGGCTTCCAGTCCGTTCCGAAGCTGGCCTTCCCAGGCGGCGCCCTGATCGGCTGCGGCGCAGGCTTCGTCAACGTGCCCCGCATCAAGGGCAGCCACAACGCCATCCTGACCGGCATGATGGGCGCTGAAGCCGCCTATGCAGCCATCAAGGGTGGCCGTCAGGGCGACGTGCTGACGGATTATGAAGAGGCTTACAAAGCGTCTTCCGTTTACAAGGAGCTGAAGCAGGTGCGGAACGTGAAGCCGCTCTGGTCCAAGCTCGGTACGGCGATCGGCATTCCGCTCGGCGGTCTCGAAATGTGGATTTCCAGCCTGTTCGGCGGATTCTCCTTCTTCGGCACACTCAGCCACGGCAAGACCGATGCAGCGGCGCTCAAACCGGCGAAGAAATTCAAGCCGATCGAGTATCCAAAGCCCGATGGCGTGATCAGCTTCGACAAGCTGACCAATGTGTCCTTCACCAACACCTATCACGGCGAAGACCAGCCTGTTCACCTTGTCGTGAAGGACATGGCGCTTCAGAAGGCGTCCGAGCATGACGTGTATGCCGGTCCGTCGGCGCGCTACTGCCCGGCCGGTGTGTATGAGTGGATCGAGGAAGGCGGAGAGCTGAAGTTCCAGATCAACTCGCAAAACTGCATTCACTGCAAGACTTGCGACATCAAGGATCCGAATCTGAACATCAACTGGACCGTGCCGGAAGGCGGTGGCGGCCCGGCCTATCCGAACATGTAATCAGGCCTCTCAGGTCATGGTTTCCGGAAAGCGCGGTGGGGTTAACCCTGCCGCGCTTTCTCCATTTCGCGCCTTGCTCTCGCCGCATCCGGCTGCTTCACTCACAGCCAAAGCGAATTCGGAGCAAGCCTCGTTACCATGCATTTCAGACTGACCTTTGCCGCCTCTGCCCTGACCCTTTCCGCCATGATGAGCGCCTGTGCCACTGAACCGGCCCCGGCGCAGCCTGTCGCCGAGATCGACGCGCCAATTGTAGATAGCAGCATTCCGCTGTCCCCGGCCGCGCGCGCCACGGCGGTCATCGGCGACAATGGCATGCCGGTCGGCATCTCCGCGTATCCCGCGCCGCTGGACGCGGTGAAGGCAGGGGACATGGCTGCGTTTCTGGAAATGACCTCCGGCCTGTCCCAAGAAGACCGGGACGTCAGCCCGCTATTCGACGCCTTCCTCGCGTTGGACCGCGCCGCTGATGGCGACATGCTGGCCGCGCGCAACATCCTGCAATCCTCCAACAGCCAGGATGATGAAGATGGCGAGACCGGGTTTTACGCCTTCCTCGACGCATGGCTGCTGGCAATGGAAGGCAAGCCGGACGAAGCGATTGAGCGCCATCGCGGCGCTGCAGGCTCCATGCCGGGCCTGACCGGGGACCTTTCGCTGGCCGCCATGCTTGAGGCGCTGGGCCGGCCGGAGCAGGCGCTCGCCGTCTATGAATTCATGACGCCCGCAGAGATCGAGGCCCCGGAACACCAATTCGACCCGAAGGGCCTGCTCTACAGCCATGTCCGGACGGTGATTTCCCGCCACGCCTTACTGCTGCAGCGCCTTGACCGGATCGAGGAAGCGAAGGCCGTGTATCAGAAACTCGCCGATGCCGAGCCGGAAGAGGCGATCAGCTACGCCGCTGCGCTGGAAAGCCTGGAAACGGGCAAGAACCTCGACAATGAAGCGCTGGACGTGCCCGCCGCCTTTACCCAGTCGCTGGCCGACGTGTCCCGCGCCCTGCAGGAACAGCGCATCATCCGCACCATCATGATGGGCGGCCAGATCGAAGGCTTTGACGACCAGCGCTCGGCGTTTGATCAGGTGGCATTGCTGATAAATCCGGAAGACGAAGGCCTGCGCGCCGCTGTCATCGACCAGCTTTACGAGCACGCGCTCTATGAAGGTGTCGCCCATGTCGCGATGAGCGCGCCGGAAGATACCGCCTCGTTGCAGATCGCTGCCGGGCAGGCGCTGATCATGTCCGGCAAGGAAGACGAGGCCCGCGCCGCCGTTACTCGCGCGCTGGAAATCACCGATGAGGATGACCGGTTGCAGACGCTCTATGGCGCGTTGCAGCTGCGCACGATGCTTCACGACAAGGACGGGTCGACTGAGTTGGTGGAGGAAGTGATCACATTGGCCTCCAATCAGGCCGAGCGTGCCTCCGCCCACGGGCTGGCCGCCGAGATCAATGACCAGTTCGGAGACCTCAAGGCGGCGGCCTACCATGCCGAGAAGGCCCGGGAGCTGGACGATACGCACGACCGGCGCATGGCGCTGGCCAATGCGCTTGGCAAGGTGGGAGAGATCAATCCCGCGCTGGCCATTTTGCGCACAGAGCTTCTGGGGCGTCCGAACGACCCTTACACGCTGAATTCACTCGGATATTTCCTGATCGAGAATACTGACAAGTACGAAGAGGGCTTCAAGATCCTCTACCGTGCCCGGTCACTGGCAGAGCGTGATCCCTATATCGCGGACTCGCTCGGCTGGGCCTATTATCGCCTCGGTCACCTGAAGGATGCGCAGCGCCTGATCGAACAGTCACGTGCCAAGCTGGAGCCGCACAAGCATTGGGAAATCGAAACCCATCTGGGCGACATCTACTGGCATCAGGGTGATGAGGAAGCCGCGCGCGAAGCCTGGCAAAATGCGATCGAGGCCCGTCCACCGGCAACGCAGCGCGCTGAGCTGGAAGACAAGCTGGCCAATGGCCTGACGACGCCAAAACCAGAGCGTCAGGCCCTGCCAAGCGTGTCCATCGGTGACGGCGAGATCGACCGGCAGGATATCTGACGAAACTGTCAGGCAGCTGAGACCTTTTACCCGCCTCCGACGCGCCTTACTATCGCCGGATATCAATGCGATTCCGCGATGCGAACGCTGACGGGAAAACTATGTCGAACGAAATGAATCCGCACATGCAGGAACCGGAGCCAAAGCGCAGCTTCCTGCCGGGGCCACCCTGGGTCTGGACCTGGGCAAGACGCCTTCTGATCCTCGGCTTCGTCCTCGCCGCGCTCGGCTTCGTGGCGCTCTGGATGTATTTCGCGGCGCTTGGCCGTCAGGTGCCGTCCATCGACAAGCTGAAACAGTATGAGCCGCCCATCACGTCGCGCGTCCACGCCGGCGATGGAACGCTGATTGCCGAATTCGCAAGAGAGCACCGCGTCTTCGTGCCGTATGAGTCGATCCCGACCCATGTGGTGCAAGCCTTCGTGGCGGCGGAAGACAAGACGTTCTTCACGCATGGCGGACTCGATTACAAAGGCATCGTGCGCGGCGGGGTGAACTCCGCCAAGAACAAGATCACCGGTTCCGGCGGTCTGGAAGGCGGCTCGACCATCACGCAACAGGTCGCCAAGAACATGCTGCTGACGCGCGACCAGAACCTCACGCGCAAGGCCAAGGAAGCAATCATCGCCCAGCGCATGGAGAAGGAATTCACCAAGGAAGAGATTCTCGAACTCTACCTGAACGAAATCTATCTCGGCTATCGCTCCTACGGTGTGGGTTCTGCGGCGCTGAACTATTTCGACAAGTCGCTGCCTGAACTGGACCTGTCCGAAGCGGCGATCCTCGCCTCTCTGGCCAAGGCCCCGTCGTCGGTGAACCCCTATAGCCGTCCCAAGCGCTTGCTGGCGCGCCGCAACTATGTGCTCGGTCGTATGGTTGATGATGGCTACATCACGCGCGAGGAAGCTGAAGAGGCGATGGCTCTGCCCCTGTCCACGACGCGTCGCCTGAAGGGCCCGGAATACGCCGCGGCGACCTATTTCGTGCAGGAATTGCGCCGTGACCTCATCAAGAATTACGGCGAAGACACGCTGCAACAGGGCGGTCTGTCAATCCGCTCGACCATCGATACGAAACTGCAGCTCGCCGCTCAGGATGCCCTGCAGAACGGCCTGATCGCCTATGACCGTCGTCATGGCTGGCGGGGGCCAATCACGCGTCTTGATCCCGAGGCTGACGATGTTCTGGAACAGCTGAACGACGTCACGCTGCCCGGTGGCTATGGCACGTGGGAAGCCGCGCTGGTGACCAGCACAGGCTCGCGCGGCGCGCAGCTTCTGCTGACTGACGGCGCGACCATTCCGCTGCCCGCCGAGGAAGTCGAGTGGGCCGCGACCTACAAGCCTGCTGAAGGCAAGGGTGGGCTGAATGTCGGCGACGTTGTCCTGGCTGAGCTGAAGCGCAAGGTTCTGAATGCGGATGAAACGTCTGCGCCTGCGGACCCGCAACTGGACCCCGATGGCGATGAGATCGACGAGCCGGAACCCGAGCCGATGCTGGTGCCGGTTGGCAATGCCATCTTGCGTCAGGTGCCGGAAGTGGACGGCTCCCTCGTGGCGCTGGACCCGCATACGGGCCGTATCCTTGCCATGCAGGGCGGCTATTCCTTCTTCAAGTCGAGCTATAACCGCGTCACGCAATCCAAGCGTCAGCCGGGCTCCAGCTTCAAGCCCTTTGTCTATGCAGCGGCGCTGGAGCGTGGATACACGCCGGCCACGCGCATGCTGGATGCCCCCTTCGTGGCATTTGATGTGTCTACGGATGATTACTGGCGCCCGTCGAACTATACCGAAGGGCGCACCTATGGCATGGTCACCCTGCGCGTCGCGCTGGAGAAATCCCTGAACCTGGTCACCGCTCGCGTGGCGCAGGACATCGGCATGGAAGCGGTTTCCGAACTGGCCGAGCGGATGGGCGTCTATGAAGACCTTCCGCCCTATCCGGCCATGTCCCTCGGCGCCGGCGACGCGTATCTGATCGATGTTGCGCGCGGCTATGCCGGCTTCGTGAATGGGGGAAGGAAGATCAACCCGACCCTTCTGGACCGTGTGCAGGACCGTCATGGGCGCACCCTGTTCCGCCATGACGAACGCCTGTGCGAAGGATGCTCTGCGGACGAGTGGGACGGCGCGGAACCGCCGCAACTGGCAGAAGTGGGCGAGCAGGTGCTGGACCCGATCATCGCCTATCAGGTGACGCATATGCTGGAGGGCGTGGTCGAGCGCGGCACAGGCCGCCGGGCCCGCCGGGTCGGCAAGCCTCTGGCCGGTAAAACGGGTACGACGGATGATTATCGCGACGCGGTGTTCATGGGCTTCTCGCCTGACCTCGTCGTGGGTGTGCGGGTCGGCTTTGACGACAACCGCTCGCTCGGCGAGGGCGAAGCGGGCGGCTCGGTCGCCTCACCGATCTTCACGGACTTCATGGAACGCGCCCTGGCAGACGAGCCAGCGACGCCATTCCGCATCCCGCCGGGCGTGCGCCTTGTGAAGGTGGATGCCCGCAATGGCGAACTGCCCGGCCCGGATACTGCTGTCATCATCGATGAGGCCTTCCGCCCCGGCACAGAGCCTGGCATGAGCGCCTTCACCGACACCAGCGACTGCTTGTCCATTTCCGGCAATTGCGGGGGCGGCACGGGCAGCTCGACCAGCGGGTTCGATCCTGAGCGCGACGCCGGAATTGTCGAGGAAACCGATGAGGGCTTCCCGTTCCAGCCGGCCCAGCCACGCCCCGCGCCTGAAGCGCCGGTGGATGACAGTCTCGGCGACGTTTACTGACGCAGTTGCTTTTGACGCAGGAAGGCGGGCGCGCTATGCCCCGCCTTTCCAGTTTTTATCGAACAAGATCACAAGAGGCAGATCCCATGTCCGCAGAAATCAAATCCCTTACAGACCAGATCCGCCAGTCCGCCGATTTGCTACGGAGGCGTCTTTGACTGGGATACTGCCACAAAACGCCTGGATGAGCTGACCGCGCTCTCCGAACGTCCCGATTTCTGGGACGACCCACAGGCCGCCCAGGCCATGATGCGCGAACGCCAGCGTCTGGCTGACGGCATCGAGACCGTCGAAACCCTGCAGCGCGAAGCTGACGATGCCGAGGAATTGCTCGAACTCGCCGAAGGCGACGAAGACATGATCGCGGACATCGAAACCAATCTGAAAAAAGCCGCCGAGCGCGCCGAGAAGGCAGAGCTGGCTGCCCTGCTTTCGGGCGAGGCCGATGGCAATGATTGCTTCATCCAGATCAATGCGGGCGAGGGCGGCACGGAAAGCCAGGACTGGGCAAATATCCTGCGCCGCATGTATGTCCGCTGGGCCGAAGCCCACGACATGAAGGTCGAGGAACTCGACGAGCGCGAGGGCGAAGAGGCGGGCATCAAATCCGCCACGCTCCAGTTCAAGGGCGAGAACGCCTATGGCTGGCTCAAGTCCGAAACCGGCGTGCATCGCCTCGTGCGGATTTCGCCATTCGACTCCTCCGCGCGGCGCCACACCAGCTTTGCCTCGGTCGCGGTAACGCCCGTGATTGATGACAATATCGAGATCGAGATTGATCCCTCCGATGTGCGTACAGACACATATCGCGCTTCCGGCGCGGGCGGTCAGCACGTCAACCGGACAGACTCCGCCGTCCGCCTGACGCACGAGCCGACAGGCATCGTGGTGCAGTGCCAGAACGACCGGTCGCAACACCGCAACCGCGATCAGGCCTGGCAGATGCTGCGCTCGAAACTGTACGAGCTGGAACTGCAAAAGCGCCGCGAAGTCGCCGATGCCAGCTATGCCGGCAAGACCGATATCGGCTTCGGCCACCAGATCCGCTCATACGTGCTCCAGCCCTACCAGATGGTGAAGGACCTGCGGACCGAAGTGGAAACCTCCGACACGTCCGGCGTGCTGGATGGCGACATCGATCTCTTCCTCTCCGCTGCCCTGGCCGCCTCCGTGGCCAAGAACGAGGACGAGGAATAGGGGGCTTGCCCCACGCAACCCAGTCCGGGGTCTGTGCGTTCGTCCTGAATGGACGATCTGCTGACGCTATCTTTTAACAGCCAGATGCCCCTCGGGGTTCTGGCTGTTCGCCTCATCGCGGCTTCCGTGGCGGGATTGATTGTCGGGTTTGAGCGCGAAGTGAGGAACCGGCCTGCAGGCCTGCGCACACACATGCTGACAGCGCTGGCATCTGCCGTCTTCATGTTGATCTCTATAGAGATGATCCACTCATTCGGCGGCAATGACGACACCACCCAGCTGGACCCGACCCGTGTCGTGCAGGCTGTCACGGCGGGCGTCGCCTTTCTGGCAGCAGGCACGATCATTCACGGCAGCGGCTCCGTCAGGGGGCTAACGACCGGGGCGAGTATCTGGCTCGCCGGGGCGATTGGCCTTGCCTGCGGTGCTGGTTATTTGCGTCTCGCCGTTCTTGCCGTCCTTTTTTCTGTGTTGATCCTGCTCCCGATCCGGATGCTGGAGACGCATCTCTTCGGGAAACAGCCCATTGGGGAGGGCAAGGATGATGAGTAGCGCCGCGCCGGCAATGTGGGAGTATCGCATCTGGCCTGATGATGCCGGGTCGATGGCGTATCAACTTCAGACGACGCTACACTTTGTGGAAGAGCCGCCACGGACCGATACCTATTTCATGGCGACGGCCCGCGCCCCTGCTCAGGCCAAGCTGAGAGGCGGTGCGCGGTTTGATATCAAGGAATTGTTGGCAAGAGAGGCGGGGCTGGAGCTTTGGCGTCCCGTAATCGCCGCGGAGTTTCCGTTTGATGATGAGGATCGCGCGACGCTAGCCCGTCTGTATCCAGCCATTCCGCACTCCCTGCAGAGCCTTGCGGCTCTGCGAGATGCCTTCCTGACCGAAGGTCCGGAAATCACAGTCGACAAGAAGCGACAGATTGCGACTGAGCCGGGTGGCCTGCGCGCCGAGATAGCGGCGGCCTCATTGGGGGAGGGCGCGCGGACCACGCTCTGCCTGGAGCATGAAAGCGCCGCCGAACTGGCCCGGCATGTGGACCGCTTCGGTTTCAGCAATCTGCCCAATCTCAGTTACTCTGCCTGGCTGAGACAACACATCTAGGCCAGCGATGTGGTTGCCAGGCAGGTGATCACGACAGCCGACAGGATCAGGCGCAGGCGCATCCACCAGCCGGGCGCCAGCTTTCGCTGAACGAACCAGGTCTCGATGCCGAGCAAGCCGATATAGCCGATGATCAACCCTATCGCCGCGGAGCTGTGGCCGCCGCCCGTGGCGAAGAAAGCCCAGAGCGCAGGCAACACGCTGAGCCCATAGCCGATGCCCGCCTCGCGCCCGCTGGAGTTCGTGGCAAAGCCCCAAAGCACACCGGACATGAAGGCGAGGATGATCGCGCCGTAAAACACCTGCACATATGGCCCGACAAAGCGCGCCCCGAAAGCGGCGCTGCCAAACTCTTGCAGCGCGGGGATGAACAGGCTGAGCGCCCCCCAGACGAAGGGGATCAATCCTGCAAGGCCTAGCGCCAGCGGCGCGGCGGGTATCTTTTGTTTGGTCATGCCTGCGAATTAGAGTGATCTGCCTCAGTGTCGAGGGCGCTGCGGAAGGACGCTTATCCCCCCAAGTCGCGGGGATAGTGGAGGTAGTTCGCGTGCGGAGGCATCCGGCGCGCGGGCGCGTGTAAGAGGCCAAGACCGGGGACAGCAAATATTTTCATCCCCGGTGCGCGAAGTGGGGCCATGATGGATGGCATGAAATCGCTTTCGCCTGACGCCGAGATATTCCTTGAAGACAGCTGGATGATGCTGGGCAACATCTTTGCGTCGCTGCTGGATCTGTCCCGGCGGTCGGTCAACAAGCCCGTGTCCCGCCGCTATTACAATTTCGTGCTGCGGCGGTTGCGGGCGGCCGAAGCGATGCTGCGCCGGATGATCCTGATGCTGGCCCTGACGCTGGAGGTCGCGCCCATCCTGCCGCGAGCGCAGACGAAGACCGCGGGCGCCAGCGTTCCAAGCGCAGCCCCGGAGACCAGATCACGGCCCGAGCCGTTTGGTCCGCCCACCCCAACCCCCTTCTTGCTCTGGGAGGCGAACGCATCGCGCAAGCAGACAGAGCGCTTCGCAGAGCCGCCGCGCATCTGGACGCTCGGTATGGATTGGAAATTGCTGCCATCGGAGCTGCGCGCCCAGAAGGCTGCCGAGGCCCCGGCGGAAATATCCTTGCAGCCTTTGCAGCTGCGCCTCAAGCGGTTGGAGCTGGCCTTCCGGGATCCGGATGCGGCGGCGCTGCGCCTCGCCAGATGGCGCGCGCGGCAGGCCGGGCTACGTGCGCTCTGGCGTCAGCAATATGAAAGCGGTGAGGCGAACCCAAACGCGCCGTTCGGGCGCACTTCGCCACTGGGGCGAGCCCGGCGACTGGCCTCGCGCACCACATTGCCGGCAGAGTATCGTCAATGGCTGGATGATCTTGATACTTACGCGCGCGATGAGCTGATCAATTCGTCCTGATACGTACTGAAATAATAAGCGCCCGCCCCCTGTCTCTGGCAGGGGCGGGCGAAGCTATGGGGAAAATGTCAGGGCGCTACAATACGTCCAGCATTTCTGCGACCAGTGGGTGGCGCACCACATCCTTGCCTTCGAGGCGGACGACAGACGCGCCGCCCAGCTTTTCCAGCCGTTCGGCCGCCGTGGCGAGGCCGGAGAATTCCGGCAGTAGGTCCGACTGGGCCGGGTCGCCCGTGATCACCATTGTGGAGTGCCAGCCGAGCCGCGTCAGCAGCATCTTCAGCTGGGTGTAGGTGCAGTTCTGCGCCTCGTCGATCACGATGAAGGCATTGTTCAGTGTACGCCCCCGCATGAAACCGATGGGGGCAATCTCGATCACGCCCTCGGCCAGCATGTGCTTCAACTGTCCGGGCGACAGCCGATCCGACAGCGCGTCATAAAGCGGGCGCAGATAGGGGGCCAGCTTGTCTTCCATCGCGCCGGGCAGGAAGCCGATCTGTTCGCCTGCCTCAACCGCCGGGCGGGACAGGATGATCCGCGCGACCTTTCCTTTCTGCAGGGCCTCCACCGCCTTGCAGACGGCGAGATAGGTCTTGCCTGTTCCCGCCGGGCCGAGCGCGGCGACGAGGGCTTTTTCATCCATCGCCTTCATCAGTTCGGCCTGGTTTTCCGTGCGGGGCTTTACCGTTTTCTGGTATTTCTGCGTACGCCCATTTTCTGCACGCTGATGATCTGCGCGGGTGTCTGAATCGTCCGGGTGCCAGCCCCGGCCGCCTTCTATGGCTTGCAGCTTCGGGCCCTTTCCACGGGCGCCCTCCTCGAACCACGCGTTCAGGTTCACTTCGGAACCGTGCTTCATCCGTTTTGCTGCATTGCGTTTACCCATGGAAGGTCTCCTTGGTTACGGGCAAGAAAAAAGCCACCGGCGGACTCGCGCGATGGCTTGGCGGAAACTGGGAGGAAGAAAAGGCCGTCCGCCCCGTGGGCGGTGTGGCCAGGTCCCGGGATGTATCACCGGGCGGCGGGGTGTGACAGGATCGTGTGATGACCGTCTCCAACTCCGAATCTGTTGATGATTAGAGTGTAGCAAGGTTATCAGAAGATTAAATGAAAATTCCGCCCAGGATAAAAAGAGGAAACCCCATGGCCATTTACGAGATCGACGGAACCCGCCCACAGCTGCCCGAGAGTGGCAATTACTGGGTGGCCGAAAATGCGCAGGTCATGGGCAATGTTGTCCTGAAGGAGAATGCGTCGATCTGGTATGGCGCAGTGCTGCGAGGCGACAATGACCCGATCACGATTGGCGAGAATTCCAACATCCAGGATGGCAGCGTGCTTCACACGGATGTCGGCTGCCCGCTGACCATCGGGCGCGACGTCACCGTCGGCCACATGGTCATGCTGCACGGCTGTACGATCGGAGACGAGACTCTGATCGGCATCGGCTCCACCATCCTCAACAATGCGAAGATCGGGAAGAATTGCATCATCGGGGCCCATGCCCTGATCCCCGAAGGCAAGGTCATTCCGGATAATTCGCTCGTCATGGGCGCGCCAGGCAAGATCGTCAAAGAGATCTCCGACCACCAGGCTCAGGTGATCAAGATGTCAGCGGTCCATTATGTCGAGAACTGGAAGCGTCACCGCGCCAGCCTGAAGCGGATCGATTAGGAATCCGTCTCGTCAGGGCGCAGGAAGTTCACCGCGAACTCCACGCCGTTCGAGCGCACGACCCGGCCACGCAGATTGCCTGCTGTCACGACTTCGCCGATTGGCGGTGTCTGGAACTGGCCAGTGGTCTTGAAGCTCGCGCCGGTCAGAGAGATGTCCATGACGGTGCACGGGATCTGAAGACCGTCCTTGCGGGCGATGAAGGCCGGGCCACCGGTCGGGAAGCGTGCTGCCGCGCGCTGTTCCGGGGCTTCCATAAGATCCTTGTTGACCAGCCAGCTAAGACGGTCAGCCAGTTTCTTGCGCTTGTGAGGCACGACGTTGAACTCAACGGCAAAGCCATCCTTGGAGGTGCGCACGACCCGGCCCGCCACGCGGCCCAGATCGTCGAAATAGCAGATCACATTGGCCCCATGTTCCGGCACGGTCGCAGCGCGCAGATAGGCGCCAGAGCAGGACAGGTTTTCAGTGACAAGTTGATGGTCTTCACTGGATTCATCCAGGAAGCAGCCTTCAAGTTCCAGGTCGACTCGCTGATACTGGCGGCGATCTTCCTCGTTTTTGATCACGGGGTTGAATTGAGGCACAGACAAATCTAGTGCGGGCATGTGGATTCTCCTGAGTCCGTTACGGCAACCTGTCTGTTCTTCTCCATCAAGCCTTTACTTAGCTGAGTTTCGTTCACAAACTGTTGCGGAAAACAGAAGGATTCACGCCAATCCTTCACCATAAGGTTTATTGGGAGGTCCTCCGGTGCTGGAGACATACGACTATATTATCGTTGGCGCAGGAAGCGCTGGCTGTACACTTGCCAACAGGTTGAGCGAAGATCCGCGCATCAAGGTCTGCCTGATCGAGGCCGGCAAGAAGGATAACAACCTCATGGTGCGGATGCCCGCCGGAGTTGGAAACCTGATCAAGGCTGAGGGGGATTTCAACTGGGGCTTCTGGACCGAGCCGCAGAAGCATATGAACGGTCGCAAGCTCTGGTGGCCACGCGGAAAGGGCTGGGGCGGCTCCTCTTCCATCAATGGCATGGTCTACATTCGCGGCCACGCGCGCGACTATGACCAGTGGGCGCAGATGGGCCTGCGCGGCTGGAGCTTTGCGGACGTGCTGCCTTATTTCAAGAAATCAGAAGGCTATGAAGGCGGCGATAACGACTTCCATGGCGGCACCGGCCCGCTGAAAGTGTCGGAAAGCCCGCTCTCTTCTCCGGTCTATCGCGCCTTCCTTCAGGCAGGCGAGCAGGCAGGCTACAAGAGCACGAAGGATTTCAACGGCGCCGATCAGGAAGGCTTCGGCCGCTATCAGCGCACGATCCACAAGGGCGAACGCTGGAGCGCGTCCTATGGCTATCTGCGTCCCATCGTCGGCGTGCGGGACAATCTCACCGTGATCTCCACCGGTATGGTGACGCGCGTGCTGATCGAGAATGGCCGCGCCACGGGGGTCGAAGTCGTTGAAGGCAAGGGCCGTCTCACGCAGGAGATCCACGCCTCGGGTGAGGTCATCGTCTGCGCGGGCGCGGTGCAATCGCCGCAATTGCTGCAGCTGTCCGGCATCGGCAATCCTGACCATCTCGGCCGGTTCGATATCCAGACCAAGGTGAAGTCCCCGAATGTCGGCCAGAACCTGCAGGACCATCTGGACGTCACCGTCATCCACGAGATGACCCAGCCGATTTCCGCTTACTCCATGCAGAAAGGCATCAAGAAGCTGGGCGTGGGCATCCAGTATCTCGTGAACCAGACCGGTGCTGGTGCCGACAACCACCTTCAGGCCGGCGCGTTCCTGAAGTCCCGCGAAGGGTTGGAGATGCCCGACCTGCAGCTCCACTTCGTGAATGCCATCATGATGGATCACGCCAAGCATCAGGCCAACAAGGATGGCTACACGGTCCATTCCTGCCAGCTGCGGCCGGAAAGCCGGGGCACGGTTTGCCTCGCTTCCGCAGACCCGTTCGCCCATCCGGCCATCGATCCCAATTATCTGGAAGCCGAGGAAGACCGCCGCGCGATGCGGGAGTCGGTGAAGATGATCCGCGATATCTGCGGTCAGAATGCGCTGCAGCCCTTCACCGGCGCCGAGATGATGCCGGGCAAGAGCGTGAAGACAGACGAAGAGATCGACGCCTTTATCCGACGGTGTGGCGAAACGATTTATCATCCCATCGGGACGGTCGCGATGGGAGCGAATGAGGACAGTCCGGTCGACGGGGAGTTGCGTGTGCGCGGTGTAGACGGTTTGCGGGTCGTCGATGCGTCCGTGATCCCGACCCTGATCGGCGGCAATACGAACGCGCCAACCATCATGATCGCCGAGAAAGCGGCAGACATGATCCTCGGCAAGCCGCCACTGGAAGCGGAGGCGCCGGAAACGGTTGCGGCCTGATCAGGCCGCGCCTGCGCTAGTGGTAATTGTTGGCGACCAGCTTCAGCGTTGGCTCGGCAGGTTGGGAGTCTGGCGGTACCAGCATCGCCACGCGGTGACGCCAGATCGGACGCCCTTTGAGTTTCGGCACGCCGCCCAGCGTCTGGTAGAGGCCGAGGAAACGGGTTGCTGAATTCGGCATGCCAGCCTGCTCCAGGGGCATCGTCGTGATCTCCACCTCGACACGCTGGCCTGTCAGGGTTTCGCCGCGACCTCGGATGACACCCGGGGCGCCATCGGTGCGGACAGCCTCCAGGAAGCCGCCAATCATTGCGCGGTCCGGGCCGGTCCAGAGATTGAGGAAGTCGTGATTGGGCAGGGAGCGTCCCAGCAGGTCAGACACGCCGTCACCGGCCGTCCGGAAGATCCAGGCGCCGTCATCGGTTGCCTCGATCATGAAGATGTTGGCGATCAGGTCCGGATGGTCGTTCGCGCGGGGCGTCCGGTCTTCATTGGCAACCGGATCAACGCGCATGCGTTTCCAGGCTTCCAGCATGATGCGGGTGTTCGGATGTATAGACCGGTCTTGCATGATGGGCGTGGGCTCCATTGATAGTTTGTGGGCCCAGCCGGGCCAGCGTCGGAGTCGTAAACCGCAATATATATTCCAGTTAGCAATTCCCCCGGCTGGGGAATTACAGGGGATGAAATCGGGGAATTTCCCCGGTCAGGAAGTTTTCGAAGTGCCCGTACACGGCCATTCGCTCAATTGTGGGACAGGTGAGTCTCGACTCGGAACAGGATGAGACACGAAATTGGAGCGTTGAGGGGAGTTGATTTGATTCGCTTGTGCAATGTCTGGATGGATTGCATGACCGAGCGCGCAAGATCGTGCTCATTTCTTCGTCAAAAGCAGCGTTATGCGGCTGCAACACCACAGTCTCGGCAAAACTCCACTCTTAACTCATGGTGATGCCTTGCCATGCCTACCTGTTTGTTTAGTCCTAGGTAGTACAGCGCAGCTGAAAAAATTCCTCCCAAACCAAAAACAGAAATTTGCTCAAAGGGACCAACACGTGAAATCCAGAAAATTTGTTGTATCGGGTGCACCGAAGTTCAAATCGGCGCTCACCCTCAGCGCGGGCTTTGCCGCGTTCGCCGCTCTCTCCATGCCTGCCATCGCACAAGACGCGCCGGAAGAAGAGAGCCGGACCCTCCAGACTGTCACCATCACGGCCACCAAGCGCGAACAGACGCTGCAGGATGTGCCCGTGGCGGTGTCCGTTGTTGATGAGAGCGTGATCGAGAAGGCCGAGATTGTCGATTTGGGAGATCTGCAATCCGTCGTGCCTTCGCTTCGCGTTAGCCAACAGCAATCCTCCTCCAACACCAACTTCATCATCCGCGGCTTCGGCAACGGCGCGAACAATGCCGGCATCGAGCCTTCGGTGGGTGTGTTCGTCGATGGCGTTTACCGCTCGCGCTCGACCTCCCAGATTTCCGATCTGCCAAACCTGCAGCGCGTCGAAGTTCTGCGCGGGCCGCAATCGACCCTGTTCGGCAAGAACGCTTCCGCAGGTGTCATCTCCATCGTGACGCAGAAGCCGCAATTCGAGTGGGGCGGCAATGTCGAAGGCACGGTCAGCAACTATAATGGCTACCGCGCCGGCGCATTCGTCACCGGTCCTTTGTCTGACACGGTTGCCTTCAGCCTTGGCGGCAATTTCAACACGCGCGATGGCTATGTCGAAGATCTGGGCGATGGCCCGGACACGAACGAGCGCAATCGCTGGGGCATTCGCGGTGACCTGCTCTGGGAACCGAGCGACGACCTCTCCTTCCGCGTGATCGCAGACTATGATGAGATCGACGAAATCTGCTGTGCAGCGTCGAACATCATCAATGGCCCAACAGGGGCGGCGATCCTTGCGCTGGGTGGCAACCTCGTTGCCGAGGACCCGTTCTCCTATGAAGTGGCCTACAATTTCGGATCCGAGAACCTCATCAAGAATAGTGGTATCTCTCTGCAGGGCGACTATGATGCGGGCGCATTCACCGTCACCAGCATCACGTCCTACCGGACGTCTGACCTCAGCACGAACCAGGATTCTGACTTCACCAGCGCAGACCTGCTCGGGCGCAAGTCTGACGATGTCGAAATCGAAACCTTCACACAGGAAGTCCGCCTGACCTCAAACGGCAGTGGCCCGCTGAGCTGGATGATTGGTGGCTTCTACTTCGATGAAACCGTCGATATCGAAAACCAGCTTCTCTATGGCAGCGACATTCGTGGCTATATCGACATTCTGTCGTCTGGCCTGCTGTCATCGCTTGAGCCTGTGGTGTTCGGCGTGCCGACCGGCACCTTCTTCCAGCCAGGCCAAGGCTTCACCGAATTCTATGGGCAGGACGATACGTCTGCTTCCCTGTTCGGTACGATCGACTATGAAGTCACCGACCGCCTGACAGCGACCTTTGGCCTGAACTACACGCAGGTGAACAAGGATGCCTTCTCGAACGCGGTTTCCACGGACACGTTTGCGGCAGTAGACCTGAATACGGCTGCGCCGTTCATCACGCAGGCAACGGCCGGCGGTCTGTTGCTGCAGGCTGGTGTGAACCCGACCGACCCGGCCGCTGTCGCCGCCTTTGCAACGGCGTTCCCGACAGAGTTTGCAACCATTCAGGCAACGGCCGCAGGTGCGCCCGGCGCATTGCAACAGCTGCAATTCCTGCCGCCATTCCTGAACTTCCCGAACGCCGTGGAAAGCGGCTCGACGGATGATGAGGATACGTCAGTCACCTTCCGCCTTGCCTATGACGTGACGGATTCCGTCAACGTGTACGGATCTTATGCAACCGGCTTCAAGGCTTCCTCGTGGAACCTGTCGCGTGACAGTCGTCCAACTCCAGCCGACTATGCGCTCCTTGCACAAGGCGGCCTGTTGCTTCCGAACCTGACCACCGGTACGCGCTTTGCCGGACCGGAAGAATCGAAAGTGTTCGAGCTGGGCGTGAAAGGTGCGTATTCGGACTTTGCGTTTAACGTCGCCATCTTCGACCAGACGATTGAAGGGTTCCAGTCCAACGTCTTCACGGGAACGGGCTTTGCGCTCGCCAATGCGGGTGAGCAATCCACGCAAGGCCTGGAACTGGATGCGCAGTGGAATGCCACCGACAATCTGCTGCTCAGCTTTGCCGGCACGTTCCTTGATCCGGTCTATGACAGCTTCGAGGAATCGGCGAGCGGCGACATTTCCGGTCAGAAGCCTTACGGCATTCCGGAAGTCTCCACATCGACCGCGGCGACATACACATTCAATGTGAAGAACTATGACGCCTTCATCCGCGGTGACTGGCAGTACGAAAGTGAGTCGGATTATTTCGACGAGCCAGCCAACCAGGCACTGATCAATGATCAGAAGAAAGTCAGCACGTTCAACGCATCGGCTGGCCTGACCACAGAATCGGGCTTGAGCTTCACGCTTTGGGGCCGGAACATCTTCAACGACGAGTATATCACCGTGGCGTTCCCGGCTGTGGCCCAGGATGGCTCCATCTCCGGCTATCCGAACCAGCCGGCAACTTACGGCCTGACAGTCCGCAAGACGTTCTAGGGTTCACTCGAATCACGAACTCGAAAGCCCCGCCCATCATGGCGGGGCTTTTTATTTGGGCCGGTAGGCGGTCAACAACACGATTGCGATGACCAGACAGCCCATCTCGAAGCCGACAAAGGTCAGGAATCGGGAAGAGGGCACGTCCCCGGCAATCAGCCCGGCGATGCGGGCGAACATGTAGCCGCCCATATATGTCGTGATGAACCAAAGCGCTGGTCGCACCATGCGCGGGCGAATCAGGCCGGAGAGCGCCAGCAGACCCGCACCGAGGCTGACCCCGCCATAGATGCCGCGCGCTTCATACACGCCATTCTCGCCACCAATCGTAACGCCAAGGCTTGCCGCCATTCCTGTTGGATCAAGCAGGGACCATATTCCGAACGCCAGAAAGCTGGCCGCCATGAGAAAAAGGTAGATACGAATCATCATGCGAGGAGAGCTAGAGCAAACGCAATGATCGGAAAGGGCGGGCCTGCGCGAAGTTCGGCGACGTATTTCTGTCCTTACGGGGTGGATTTTGCCCGTCACGCCCCATCTGATGTGAAGCAAACCGGACAGGAGATCGCTTATGCGCCAATCGCGGCGTGCGCCCCCCATTATCAATGCCCCGCCATTCGTTACGGCGTTGGCCTTGGGAATCATCGCGCTTCACGGCCTGCGGATCCTCGCAGGATCCTCGCTCGACCTGTTCTTTGTGGATCTCGGCGGGGTGTTTCCCGATCGATTCTGGGGATGGATCGCCGGACAACAGGTCCCTGGAGGCTACGCGCCCTATAATAATGCGTTGGAGGCACTGATTCCTTTGGCCGGAACGGCGCTTGTTCATGGCAGCTGGTCACACGTCCTGATGAATACGATCATGCTGATCGCCGTCGGGAAGCCGGTCTATTCGGTCTTTGCGCGGCTCTGGCGCTCTCAACTCAGTGTAAATCTGGCGTTTCTGGGCCTATTTGTGGCTGCGGTCGTGGGTGGCTCTCTCGCGCATCTTGCGACTCACTACCCCTCTGGTCCGCCGGCCATTGGCGCGTCTGGTGGTGTTTCAGGGCTGATTGCTGCGGCTTTGATGATCCAGAACGGCCTGCCCGCGCAGCTTCTGGAGCGCCGATTCCTTTCGGCCAGCGCCGTATTCCTTGTGGGTAACATCGTTCTGGCATTCCTCGGGCCGTCATTGTTCGGGTCCGCAATCGCCTGGCAGGCCCATATTGGCGGCTATGTAGCGGGCGCAGTGCTGTTTCGCTTCATGGTGCGCCATGCAGGACGCGCACGATTCGGCACCTGATCGCGTCTTCCAGGGAAATATGGTAGGCTCCTACCATACGAGGCACCCAAAAAGGGGCCCAAACGCCAGGGAGGACGTGGATGACCATAGACCAAATTCTGAAAGACAAGGGATTCGCCATCATTTCGGTGAGTGCCGGAGAGACATTGGCGGCTGCAGCGCAAACGCTGGATGCCAAGAGAATCGGCGCGGTCGTCGCGCTGGATGATGATGGCAGCATTGTCGGGGTACTTTCAGAGCGGGATATTGTCCGCCATGTGGCCCGGCAGGGCGCTAGCGCACTGAACTTGAATGTCGGCGACGCGATGACACGCGACGTAATCACGGTGGAATCCAGCTCCAAAATAGACGATGCGCTTCAGCTGATGACGGATCGCAGGATTCGTCACTTGCCTGTTTTGACCGGCGGGAAGCTGGCCGGTGTGATCTCGATTGGAGATTTGGTGAAGTGGAAGATCGCGGAAACTGAAGCAGAAGCAGAAGCGATGAAGTCTTACCTTTCAGCGCAATACTAGGCGAAAGCCCCCGTATTCATTGGGCTGTTTCAATTCACGCTCCAGACTGGCTGAGTTGCGTCTGAAGTTTCGCTGCAGTTTTGTGATGAAATCCTGCATTAGGGGGTTGCTGGATACGGGGGGCGGGAGTACATCGCCACCTCCGCTGACGAGGCCTTCGGGTTTCGGACGCGGGGCCCGGTGACGGAGCGCCTGACTGGCTACGGAAGTTTTCAATTCTTCCCCAGGCAGGACCCGGTGTCGGTTCCCTGAAATCGCTCGGATCTGCGAGCCGGACATGCTTCGGCCAACGGGATCTTTTGCGTCGTAAACAGGGCAGTTTGGATGGTTAAACATTCTACTGCAGGCGACGCAAAATAGGGTGTTGACGGGAAGAACGGCGGTCCATATAAGCCGCCACTCGCTGACGAGGTCTTCGGATTTCAGAGGCGGCCCGGCAACGGGGTCTGGCCAGATTGGAAGACTTGATTTTCCGTGGACAGACAATGGTGCCGGTTTCCTGAAACGCTCGAATTTGCGGGCCGAATATGCTTCGGCCAACGAGTTCATTTGCGCCAATATTGAAGCGGAAATGGTGTCTGACACCTGACTGCAGAAGAGGCGGAAAAGAGTGTTGACGGGAAGAACGGCGGTCCATATAAGCCGCCACTTCGCTGACGAGATCTTCGGATTTCAGAGGCGTCCCGGCAGCGGGTTTTGATCGGTTCGGAAGTCTAATTCTTCCGCGAGCAAAACAAGGTGTCGGTTTCCTGAAACGCTCGAATATGCGGGCCGAATACTTTTCGGCAGGCAGGTTCATTTGCGCCAAAATTGAAGCGGAAACGGTGGCTGACACCTGACTGCAGAAGGGGCGCAAAAGAGAGTTGACGGAAAGAACGGCGGTCCATATAAGCCGCCACTTCCGCAGAAGATGCCTTCGGGCTTCTGAAGCGGGTCCGCTGAAAAGCTCACCTGGTTGGTGAAAAAGTTCTTGAACTTTTCGTCGAACAGGGGCTATATATGCGGTTCCTCGAAACGCTCGAATTTGCGGGCCGGATCATTTCGGCAGGCGGTTCATTTGCGCTAAAATTCAGGCAGTCCGGATGGTCAAACATCTAACTGCAGAAGGCGCAAAAAAGAGTGTTGACGGGATGATCGGCGGCCCATATAAGCCGCCACTTCCGGACGGGCCCACGGGCTTCTGACGGAGACCTTCGGAGCTTCGGTTCCAGCTGTTTGACATCGTAAGAGATTAGGAAGAGAAACGCAGGCGGCGTGATAGCTTGCGGATAAGGCTTCGGCCTTTCCAAACGATCACGACGGATGCGTTTCTTGAGAGAAAATTCTTTTTCCATCGACCAGGTCATACTGGTCTTTGTGACTAAGGGTTTCTCGTCAAAAGAACGCAATACTTAAATGCTTAACAGCTTGAGTAGCCGTCCATATTCCAATGGATGGTTTTCGTCAGATCAACACTCAACTTGAGAGTTTGATTCTGGCTCAGAACGAACGCTGGCGGCAGGCTTAACACATGCAAGTCGAACGACATAGTGGCAGACGGGTGAGTAACGCGTGGGAACGTACCTTTCACTACGGAATAGCTCTTGGAAACGAGTGGTAATACCGTATACGCCCTCCGGGGGAAAGATTTATCGGTGAAAGATCGGCCCGCGTTAGATTAGCTAGTTGGTAGGGTAATGGCCTACCAAGGCGACGATCTATAGCTGGTCTGAGAGGATGATCAGCCACACTGGGACTGAGACACGGCCCAGACTCCTACGGGAGGCAGCAGTGGGGAATCTTGCACAATGGGCGAAAGCCTGATGCAGCCATGCCGCGTGAATGATGAAGGCCTTAGGGTTGTAAAATTCTTTCGCCAGGGATGATAATGACAGTACCTGGTAAAGAAGCCCCGGCTAACTTCGTGCCAGCAGCCGCGGTAATACGAAGGGGGCTAGCGTTGTTCGGAATTACTGGGCGTAAAGCGCACGTAGGCGGACTTTTAAGTCAGATGTGAAATCCCGGGGCTCAACCTCGGAACTGCATTTGAAACTGGAAGTCTAGAGACCAGGAGAGGTTAGCGGAATACCGAGTGTAGAGGTGAAATTCGTAGATATTCGGTGGAACACCAGTGGCGAAGGCGGCTAACTGGACTGGTACTGACGCTGAGGTGCGAAAGTGTGGGGAGCAAACAGGATTAGATACCCTGGTAGTCCACACCGTAAACGATGAGAGCTAGTTGTTGGCAGGCATGCCTGTCGGTGACGCAGCTAACGCATTAAGCTCTCCGCCTGGGGAGTACGGTCGCAAGATTAAAACTCAAAGAAATTGACGGGGGCCCGCACAAGCGGTGGAGCATGTGGTTTAATTCGAAGCAACGCGCAGAACCTTACCTACCCTTGACATCCCGATCGCGGTTTCCAGAGATGGATTCCTTCAGTTAGGCTGGATCGGTGACAGGTGCTGCATGGCTGTCGTCAGCTCGTGTCGTGAGATGTTGGGTTAAGTCCCGCAACGAGCGCAACCCTCATCCTTAGTTGCCATCACGTTTGGGTGGGCACTCTAAGGAAACTGCCGGTGGTAAGCCGGAGGAAGGTGGGGATGACGTCAAGTCCTCATGGCCCTTACGGGTAGGGCTACACACGTGCTACAATGGCAGTGACAATGGGTTAATCCCCAAAAACTGTCTCAGTTCGGATTGTCGTCTGCAACTCGACGGCATGAAGGTGGAATCGCTAGTAATCGTGGATCAGCATGCCACGGTGAATACGTTCCCGGGCCTTGTACACACCGCCCGTCACATCATGGGAATTGGTTCTACCCGAAGACGCTGTGCTAACTTCGGAGGCAGGCGGCCACGGTAGGATCAGTGACTGGGATGAAGTCGTAACAAGGTAGCCGTAGGGGAACCTGCGGCTGGATCACCTCCTTTCTAAGGATGTTCACGGATTGCTTTGCTCACGCGAAGCTCTGTGGCTCTATAGACAGTCCACTTTGATGGACAAAAAACTATGCGGCTGTCGCGCCGTCTCCGTTTCTCTTCCTTCGTTCGTTGTTCAGGCTTGCCATTGGTGGGTCTGGATACTAAGCGAGCCCCGCGGGCGCTTTATCGCCTGTCTTCGACTTTGACCGCGATGGGCCTGGCCCTGATAGGTCATGGGCCGGTAGCTCAGGTGGTTAGAGCGCACGCCTGATAAGCGTGAGGTCGGAAGTTCAACTCTTCCTCGGCCCACCATCGAAGCCTGCGGCAACGCAGGGCAGGGCATGCGACCTGGCGGGACGCCAGACTATACGGGGCCATAGCTCAGTTGGGAGAGCGCCTGATTTGCATTCAGGAGGTCGTCGGTTCGATTCCGTCTGGCTCCACCATCGCTTCTTGCGAGGGTTACGAACGAAAGAAGTTTAGTCCGTTTCTGGGGCCATTTGGTTCCAGGATATTTGTTATCGTAAGGGAAAGATTGATCCGGCTGGTTTGCCGCTCAGAGCCTTGTGCTCTTGGTATTCCAGCTTCAGCCGATAAACGTGAGTGTCATAGGAGTATGACATCAAAAGCTCACGCCAAAGGGTCAGTCTGCAAGAAACCAACATGTCTGATCGAGATTCAGGTGTGTGGAGCGCAAATGCGTTTTCCACTGCACATGGATTTCAAATAACGATCAAGCGTCAAAAGGGCATCCGGGGGATGTCTTGGCGGTAAGAGGCGATGAAAGACGTGGCACTCTGCGATAAGCACCGGGGAGGCGAGAGCACCCTTTGATCCGGTGATTTCTGAATGGGGAAACCCACCTCCGAGATGTTGGATAATTCGAGCGCTTCGGCGCTCGACGTGTCTAACATTTCAATAGTGAGGTATTTTAACCTGAATACATAGGGTTAAAAAGCGAACCCGGGGAATTGAAACATCTAAGTACCCGGAGGAAAGGACATCAATTGAGACTCCGTTAGTAGTGGCGAGCGAACGCGGACCAGGCCTGGTCTGAAATAAGGAGAAGTATCTGGGAAGGTGCGCCATAGTGGGTGATAGCCCCGTATCCGTAACATGAAGACCTTTTAGAGTAGGGCGGGACACGTGAAATCCTGTCTGAACATGGGGGGACCACCCTCCAAGCCTAAGTACTCCTTACCGACCGATAGTGAACAAGTACCGTGAGGGAATGATGAAAAGAACCCCGATGAGGGGAGTGAAACAGATCCTGAAACCGGATGCCTACAAGCTGATGGAGCTCTTCGGAGTGACATCGTACCTTTTGTATAATGGGTCAGCGACTTAGTGTTGCGTGCAAGCTTAAGCCGTTAGGTGTAGGCACAGCGAAAGCGAGTCTGAATAGGGCGACTGAGTACGTAGCATTAGACCCGAAGGCAGATGATCTAGATATGGGCAGGCTGAAGGTGCGGTAACACGCACTGGAGGGCCGAACCGTTGAACGTTGAAAAGTTCTCGGATGACCTGTGTCTAGGGGTGAAAGGCCAATCAAATCTGCTGATAGCTGGTTCTCCGCGAAATCTATTTAGGTAGAGCGTCACGATTAGACTCTGGGGGGTAGAGCACTGAATGGGCTAGGGGTCCTCACCGGATTACCAAACCTTCTCAAACTCCGAATACCCAGAAGTTATGCGTGGCAGACACACGGCGGGTGCTAACGTCCGTCGTGAAAAGGGAAACAACCCAGACCGCCAATTAAGGCCCCCAAGTAATAGCTAAGTGCGAAACGATGTGGAGGTGCTGAGACAATCAGGAGGTTGGCTTAGAAGCAGCCATCCTTTAAAGAAAGCGTAACAGCTCACTGATCAAGCGCCTCTGCGCGGAAAATGTATCGGGACTAAAGTTATTCGCCGAAATTGCGGACTCGAAAGAGTGGTAGCGGAGCGTTCCGTAAGCCTGTGAAGGTGAACCGTGAGGTTTGCTGGAGGTATCGGAAGTGAGAATGCTGACATGAGTAGCGACAAACAGGGTGAGAGACCCTGTCGCCGAAAGACCAAGGGTTCCTGCGTAAAGCTAATCTGCGCAGGGTTAGCCGGCCCCTAAGGCAAGGCCGAAAGGCGTAGTCGATGGGAACCACGTTAATATTCGTGGGCCAAGGGATGAGTGACGGATTTCGAAAGTTGTATTCCCTTATTGGATTGGGAATGCAGCCTGGAAGTTCCTGGAAATAGCCTCCCATTAAGACCGTACCCGAAACCGACACAGGTGGTCAGGTAGAGCATACCAAGGCGCTTGAGAGAACTATGTTGAAGGAACTCGGCAAATTACCTCCGTAACTTCGGGAGAAGGAGGCCTCACATTGGGCAACCAGTGCTGAGGGGCACAAAACTGGGGGTTGCGACTGTTTATCAAAAACACAGGGCTCTGCGAAGCCGTAAGGCGACGTATAGGGTCTGACGCCTGCCCGGTGCCGGAAGGTTAAAAGGAGAGGTGCAAGCCTTGAATTGAAGCCCCGGTGAACGGCGGCCGTAACTATAACGGTCCTAAGGTAGCGAAATTCCTTGTCGGGTAAGTTCCGACCTGCACGAATGGCGTAACGACTTCCCCACTGTCTCCAACATAGACTCAGCGAAATTGAATTCCCCGTGAAGATGCGGGGTACCCGCGGTCAGACGGAAAGACCCCGTGAACCTTTACTACAGCTTCACAGTGGCATTAAAGAACTTATGTGTAGGATAGGTGGGAGGCTTTGAAGCAGTGTCGCCAGATGCTGTGGAGCCAACCTTGAAATACCACCCTTAATTTCTTTGATGTCTAACCGCGCCCCTGGATGGGGCCGGGACCCTGTGTGGCGGGTAGTTTGACTGGGGCGGTCGCCTCCTAAAGAGTAACGGAGGCGCGCGATGGTAGGCTCAGACCGGTCGGACATCGGTCGTTGAGTGCAATGGCATAAGCCTGCCTGACTGTGAGATCGACAGATCGAACAGAGACGAAAGTCGGTCATAGTGATCCGGTGGTCCCGAGTGGAAGGGCCATCGCTCAACGGATAAAAGGTACTCCGGGGATAACAGGCTGATGATGCCCAAGAGTCCATATCGACGGCATCGTTTGGCACCTCGATGTCGGCTCATCACATCCTGGGGCTGGAGCAGGTCCCAAGGGTTCGGCTGTTCGCCGATTAAAGTGGTACGTGAGCTGGGTTCAGAACGTCGCGAGACAGTTTGGTCCCTATCTGCCGTGGGTGTTGGATACTTGAGAGGATTTGTCCCTAGTACGAGAGGACCGGGATGAACACACCTCTGGTGGACCTGTTGTGGCGCCAGCCGCATTGCAGGGTAGCTATGTGTGGACTAGATAACCGCTGAAAGCATCTAAGCGGGAAACTAACCTCAAAACCAGGTATCCCTGAGAGCCGTGCAAGACCAGCACGTCGATAGGCCGGGTGTGGAAGCGCTGCGAGGCGTGGAGCTAACCGGTACTAATTGCTCGATAGGCTTGATTGTTGAAATTCATGTGTAGTTGAAAGCGTATTTGCTTCTACACAGTCTCGATAAAGAACATGTTGGTATAATTCCCTGACTGGTTTCCGCCGACCCGGTGGCTATGGCAGGGGGTCCCCACCCGATCCCATCTCGAACTCGGTCGTTAAGCCCCCTTGCGCCAATGGTACTACGTCTTAAGGCGTGGGAGAGTAGGTCGCTGCCGGGTCCGCAGAGCCCAGTCATACAAACTTGCAGACACATCTTTCCATTACGACGATTTTGGTCGCGTTTGCGGCCTGCCGCCCGGATTTTCCTGGCGGATTTGTCCGGCCCTCGCGGCCGGATTTGCATTTCAGGGGTTAGCCTCTTAAATGTAGACAATGCTGACGCGGGATGGAGCAGTCCGGTAGCTCGTCAGGCTCATAACCTGAAGGTCGTAGGTTCAAATCCTACTCCCGCACCCATCATAAGAGTAGTTTGGCCGTCCTGAGAAATCAGGGCGGCCAAATCGCCTTTTATAACAAGGTTGTAGCCGCTCTCATTTTTGCGCGGCTCAAGGCAAATCCGCTGGATGGTCTTCCTCAAGATGGATCGGACCTCGTCAGCATCGGGAGACGGGTCCGAAACCACTTCCACAAGTGAGCCGATAAGCTCGGCATACAGCTCGCCCGCGTTCGGATGAACGCTCACAACAGGCTCGCTGCCCATTGCCGCAAGTTTGGCCTCGTTCTCAACTTTTTCCGCTTCCAGGGCGACCAGCTTCTGCTTGAGGGCAGTGGTCGCAACCCCTTCGGCAATTGCATCGACAATCCGGTCAATGCGCCTGCCGGCTTCAGCGATAGCCTTTTCAAGCTGAAAACGTTCGCTGCCAGTCGCCTTCTGTTGGCGAACGAGTTCTGCATGAAATTCACGAGCAGCCGCTTTCTGCGCATCCGGATGAAGCAAGGCGTTGTTCAGTCCTGCGAGGACGCGTTCTTCAAGCTCTTTGGCGGCAATGGTTCGATTGTTCGAGCAGGTGCCTTTCTCCCGTCTTGTCGAGCAACCGTACCGGTTCTGGGAAACAATCGACATCGGGCCGCCGCAGGCACTGCATTCGAGGAGCCCCGACAGGAGCCGTGTCGGTCGTTTTGCTCCACCACGTTTCCGGGAGTGCCTTTGCTGGCGAAGCTTCACAGCCTGCCAGAGTTCATCATCAACAATCCGAAGGTCCGGAACCTCATTGATGACCCATTCGCTTTCGGGATTAGCCCGCATGCGCTTCTTGCCGGAGAAAGGATCCGTCACCTTGTGCCTGCGGTTCCATATGCGTCGGCCGATATAGAGTTCGTTGTTCAGGATGCCGTTGCCGGCATGCACCTGTCCATTGATCGTCGAAGCGCGCCAGTCCGAACCGCGAGGCGCTGCGACACCTTCCTGGTTCAACATAGCCGCGATGCTTCTCGGAGACTTTCCTTCGACGAACAGCCGCATGATCCGTCTGACGGTCTCCGCTTCGTCTTCGTTGATGGTCAGGATGCCATTCTGCTCACCCGGTACGATATCGTAACCGAAGCAATGTCCTCCGGCCGATCTGCCTGAATTCACAACACCTGTCTGGCCTCGGCGCGTCTTCTTCGCGAGATCGCGTAGGAACATCTCATTCATCACGCCCTTGAAGCCGACATGCATGGAGTCGACTTCGCCTTCAGATAGCGTGACGATAGACACGCCATGAAAGGCGAGAATCTTGTAGATCGTGGCCGTGTCAGCCTGGTCGCGGGAGATGCGGTCGAGGGCTTCGGCGACAACCACATTGAACTGACCGTTCGCGGCGCCTCTTATCAGTTCCTGAATGCCGGGGCGCGTAACCATCGCGCCGCCCGAGATCGCGCGGTCTGAATAGACGACTGTTTCGGTCCAGGATTTCTGTTCAAGATGTTGTCGGCAAAGGGCGATCTGGTCTTCGATTGAACGAATAGACTGAAGATCCGACGAATAGCGGGCGTATATGGCGGCTGTTAGGGTCATGACCCTTTCCGATATGCCAACCTCGCATGATATCGCGCAAGCGCTTCGGCGAGCTCAATTGCCCAGGATGGGGCTATTTCCCCAGAAAATTCGTCCTCGGGAGGCTCAGTTTGTGTCGCGATCGCCTTTGGAAGGCGACCGCGAGGCACGAGTTTGGGGTATTTGCGGTTCACGGTCCTATAGGCAGAAGCTGATCTAGTTCAGCTTCTGCCGGTTCCAGACCAGCACGCCGCTGCCATCCTCTTCCTTTTCGAAGAAGGCGGCCCGCAGCGGTTTCTCGAATCCAGGATCATCGAGCTTGACCGCGAGATAAGGCGTCTCGCCATCCTTGCTCTCCTCGCGCCAGGCTGCGCCGAGCTCTGCGCCGCCCGCGAATATCCGATAATCGGGTCCGCCTTCGGCCTTCTCGGCCACAGGGACCATCTGGGCTTTAACATTGATTGTCATGGTCCGAATGGTTCCGGTCCATTTGCCATCCTTCTGGCTGAAGGTGCCGATTGTTGCCATTGCTATTCTCCTTTGCTGGCTCTGGCATGAAGGGCCTTGCGGGCCCGCTTGAACCCGGCATCCGAGCTGAGGAACATGTCCAGCATGGCAGGCACCAGGGTTTCGGGTTTCTCTTCCGCGCCATAGGTTTCGGCATAAATCGCCGCATAGTCGGCAAGCGCGGAAGCAAGGTCGGGGTCGACGGAAAGGGTGAGTTTCACCGGAGTCCGGTCCGGGAGTTGTCCGATGCGGAGGCTCATGGCCGACCTCCTTCAGAGTAAGGCCGCAGCACAAGGTCGCGTGTCACGATCACCCGTACAGGCCAGCCCGGCCGTATACGGATCGTCGGCTGGATGCCGAGGTTGCGATCAACCGCGCGCTGGCCAGCTTCAGAGACACTGTCTCCAAACCCGCGCCGGATCGCACGCTCGACATCATCATCATCAGAGCCAAGTTCAGACCCGATGCCGAGCAAAGTCGCGAGCCCAGCGCCCGCAAAGACGCGGCCCCAGTGATGGTCGGTCCTGTCGGAGACGCCCGCATAGCCCTGCGCATCCGAAGCAGGTTCAGATATCTGCAGCGAGCTGCCATCCGGCAGGATGATCCGGTCCCAGATCAGGAGCGCGCGCTCCTGGCCGAACGAGACTTCCGACTGGTAACGCCCAATCAGGCGCGCGCCCTGCGGGATCAGCAGATGTGCGCCGCTCACCGTGTCATAGACCGGCTGGGTCACCTGCGCGATGACATTGCCCGGCAGGTCAGAATTCAGCCCGGTGACAAGCGAGGCCGGGATCAGCGTGCCCGCCATCACCTGATAGGGCGAGACCGGGGTCTCGACATCATGCGGGTTGTAGATGTCGCCATCCCGGCGCTCCGCTGCGAAGGCGATCTTTTCGGCCTGAAGGTTCTGGTCGGGCGAGCCTGCAAATCCCGGCGCGCCTGCACTCTGGGCGGCGAGTGCCAGCAATTCCGAGCCGAGACTGTCCGGAAGTCCACCTGCCGCAGTCACCGACCCGGCCAGTGACTGCCGATTCCCGACATCGAAGAAGACGCCCGCCTTGCCGGCTGCATCGGCGAGCTTCGCGTCTGCCAGTCTCTGCGCGCGGATGGCTTCATCTTCGGCCGATGGCCGGAAATCATCCGACGGCGCGACATTCCAGTCCGGCTCAAGGCCCCATTCTTCTTCTTCCGCCACAACAGTACCGCCAAGATCTCCCGCCATCGGCGCGCCAAGTCTTGGCGTGTCACCAGCCGGCTGCCAGTTGAGATAGGAGTCGGGCAAATCCGCGAGCCCATCCGGCGCGCGCTTGGTGGCTGTATTGTAGAGTTCCTGGCGGTCTGCCGAATCGACCGCCTTTGGCGGATCAAGGGCGATGGAGGCGGCGGCAAAGAGGCCGAGTACGCCAAGGCAGGCGCCCGCCATCAGAACCTTCCGGTTGATCCGCGTCACCGGCCGCGGCCGCGCGCGCAGCTTCAGCTCATCGGCCTGTTTCGGGAAAGGGGCCGGCTCGCTCATCCCTCGCCTCCGAACAGGCTGGCAATACCGGAGCGCTGCACGCGCTTCCGGATTCGCACGACGGTCTGATCCTTCTCACCAATGCGGAGCTCGGCGGCGCGAAAGAGATGGTCGACAATGTAGTAATTGCCGCGCAGGCGATAATTGACGAGTTCGGCATCGCTGGAGGCGCCGAGTATGAAGAGGGGCGGGGCATCCATGGTCGCAAGACCCGCCGGCATCTGGATGAAGACCTGCCGCCCATCATCGAACACACGTACCGGTCGCCAGGCCGGATTGTCGCCCTCAATGACATAATCGAAATCCAGCCGGTCAACCGCAATACCGGGCGCAATGGATGCATCCTCGCGAACGGTCGCAATCTTGTTGCGGGAGACCAGTTCAGCCAGCTCGTCCGCCGGATAGCGCCAGGAGAGGGCCGCCATATAGGTGCCGTCCACGCTTTCGAGTTCGAGATGATAGGTCCGCCGGTCGGTCGCAATCATGAGATTGGTCGAAAGACCTGCGGCGATCGGTTTGACCAGCACATGTGCGCGGGCCGTGCCGCCGGAACCGGAGGAGGTATCACCGACAATCCAGCGGACCGTATCGCCCGCCGAGACAGAGACCAGCGTCTCGCCTGGCTGTAGCGCGATGTCGGAGACCTGGCCCGGCGCGGCATAGAGCCGGTAGAGTGCGCCTTCGGTATAGGGATAGACCTGGATCGCGTTCACATAGCCATCGACGGAGGGTTCGATCCGGGCCTCGGTCGTGCCCTTGCGGATGGTCTCGGTCGGCGAGGTGTAGACGCGTGTGACTGTCCGCTTCGTACCTTCGACCGGTTTCATCTGGCCAGGAAGTGCCAGGACGGTCGGCGTCTCGACAATTTCGACGGGCCGCTCTGGCACCTCTTCGACGAATGCCGCTTCGACAAAGGCCGCATCCTCGATGACGGGCTCCGGCGGAACGCTCGCGCAGGCCGTGGTCAGGGCGAGAACAGATACAAGGCTCGTTGTGCGGATCATTTTGTGTCTCCTGTGACAAGGTCTTCGCCCCAGTTGAGGCTGTGGATGTAGAGGCCGAGGGGATTGGCGCGGAGTGTTTCGGCATCGCGGGGCGGGGAATTGACGAGGGTGAAAAGCCCGGTGAACCGCTTGACGCCGGTCAGTGCCCCATTCTCATAGGTCTTCTCAAGCCAGCGGGCCTGGAAGGACTCGTCCGAAACCCGCACGACACTCACCACATCGATACTGCGCGAGCGCCGGCCGATCTCGGCGAACGGGTCATTGTCGCGCGCATAGTCACTCAACGTGATCGCGGCCTTGTCGGTCACATAGTCATAAGCAGCGAGCCAGTTCTGCCGGACGATGACCGGATCGATCGACAGGCTACGAACATCGGAGATGAAGTTCGCAAGGTGATGTGCGATCTGCGCGTCCGTCGGCTCATAACGCGCAAGCGCTGGCCCGACCGCCTTCACGGCCCCGGTCTCGTCAACCTCGACCACATAGGGCGTGACGGTCGACTGCAGGCTGCGCCAGACAAGGGCTGCCGACGAGGCCGCCAGGAGCCCCATCAATCCCAGCGCCATCAGCCGCCAGTTCTTGGCCTGGACACGGGCCGATCCGATCCGTTCGTCCCAGACCTGCCCTGCCTTCTGATAGGGTGTCTCGGGGTGCGGGCTTTGCCCGTAATGGGTGGAGGTGCGTCGGAAGGCCATGCTCATCAGTCCTCTTCGTTTCGGAGTTTCGGATTCTCGCCCGCCATGCCGCGATCACCGTCCTTCAGGGCATGGACCGTGATCGCGCCGGCATGCTGCAGGCGTTGTTCTGTGCGAAGGCGCCGCGCCCAGGCCGGGCTTGCCGAACCGGCAGACGGTGCGTCGGCGGACGTGGTCGCCATGGTCCCACCGGTCGCGGCAAAGGCCGCTTCGCTCCCGCGCCGATAGGCATTGCCGACAGAGGCGGAGGGCCGTCCCGCCATCCGGCGGAGCGTATCGCCGCTAGCCTGCGCAACACCGGCCACGCCAGCCGCAGCCCCGCGCCAGCCGGTCTTGCCAGAGGCCATGCGGCCAAGGTCATAGGAGGTGCGGGCGGCGCCCGTCATCGACGCGCCGGCCTTCACAGCGCCGGATACACCGCCAAGCGCTGCACGTCCCGCCGCGACCGTACCGGTCGTCGCCAGTACAGCGCCTGCACCGACTGCCGCTGTCGTGCCGACCACGGAGCCCGCGCCGAGCTGCGGCGCGCCAGTCACAAGGCCGGAGGCAATGCCGGGCGCGAACACACCCATCCAGAGAAAGACAATGGAGGCGAGGACCGTGCCCATGACTTCGGCGAGCGTCACATCGCCCGGCCCACCAAAGGCTTCGGTGATCGACGTGAACAGGGTCGAGCCAATGCCGATGACGATGGCGAGTACCATCAGCTTGATGCCGGAGGTGACGACATTGCCAAGGACGCGTTCGGCAAGGAATGAGGTCTTGTTCCAGAGCGCAAAGGGCACGAGCACAAAACCCGCCAGCGTCGTCAGCTTGAATTCAAGGATCGCGACGAAGAGCTGGACGGCGAGAACGAAGAAGGCGACGAGGATTATCGCCCAGGCGATCAGCATAACCGCAATCAGGATAAAATTATGAAAGAAGCGGATCGGCCCCAGCATGTCGCCGATCTCTTCCAAAAGCGGCTGCGCCGCCTCGAACCCGACCCCGGCAATGTAGCCCGGCCGCATCAGGTCTTCAGCGGTCAGCGTCGAAGAGCCCGCCTTCACACCGAGATCAGCAAAGCTCGCAAAGAGGATGTTTGCCAGGATCGAGAAATTGCCGAGAATGAAGGCGAAGAAGCCGACATAGAGCACCTTCTTCAAGAGCCCCGAAATCACGTCGGCATTCTGCGACAGGGCCCAGAACAGGCCGGCCAGCGTGATGTCGATCACGATCAGCGTGGTTGTCAGGTAAGCGACATCTCCTGCGAGCAGGCCGAAGCCTGAGTCGATATAGGCAATGAAGGTTTCGAGGAACCGGTCGATGACGCCCATTTCTTCCATGGCAGTCTAATTCCCGAAAAAGCTTTGCAGGCGCGCGCGGCCGCGCTCGGCTTCTTCAAGCTCGCGCGCCCGGTCGAGCGCTTCGGCGCGGTAATGTGCCGCCATCATGGCTTCCATCTGCATCAGCTGCTGGGCCGACATGGCCTCGATCTGGTTGCCGGCCTGCAGGACCTGGAGATTGCCGGCGGCGGCCTGGCTTTCTTCGACAAGACTGGTCAGCGCGTCGGCGTCGCGTTCATTATCGCGCACCGTCTCGGCGACCATGAGCAGCGTGTGCTTGTGGGCAGACCGGGATTGCTGCCAGCGGACGCGCGCATCCTCGACCAAGACCGCATTGGTCGGTGGCGTCTCGCCATAGGATTCCGGGTAGAGGTCTTCATAATCGCGTTCGACCTCCTCGACGCCGTAGCCGATGCCATCGGCTTGCCGCATCAGCTCTTCTATGCGGCGGATACGGTCGGCGATAATCCCGCGGGCGACTTCGACGGGCAGGGTCTCAAGATCGCGCGCCATCTTTTCGATCATGTCGATTTCATGTGTGAGCTGGCGGATCTGGTTGTCGATCTGCTGCAGGGCCCGCACGGCCTGCAGGATGTTCTGGGCATGGTTGGCCGGGTCGTAGACCGCGAGCTGCGCCGAGGCGGGAGGGGCCATCAGGCCAGACAGCGGAATGGCAGCAAGGGCAACGGAAGAGAGAAGGGTTTTCATATGGGGGGTCCTATTCAGCGGCGATCTGGGCGGGGGATGCATCTGGCCGTTCGGCAAGCAGGTCTGCCGCCCAGCCAAGCTGTTTCAGCGCCAGCCAGCTGCGGGCGAAGCCCGCCTCAGGGCCGGTTTCGAGACACTGGTCCATGAGTTTCTGGTCGGCAGGCGATGCAGCGCCGCATAAGGCAAGCGCGACTTCGCCGAGGCCCAGCTCGAAGAGCCGGCAGCCAAGCGGCGAAGTATAGTAATAGTCCCGCTTCGGGATGGCCTTGGCGAGAATGTCGACCTGACGGTCATTGAGGCCGAACCGCCGATAGATGGCCTGGGAAGTCGGTTCCAGCGCCCGCTCATTCGGCAGGAAGATCCGGGTCGGGCAGGATTCGATCAGGGCGGGCGCAATTGAGGCCCCCTCAATGTCGGCGAGCGACTGGGTCGCGAACACGACGGCGACATTCTTTTTGCGGAGCGTTTTCAGCCAATCGCGCAGCCGCGCCGCAAACACCGGATGGTCCAGGAACAGCCAGGCCTCATCGAGGATGAGTAGGGTCGGGCGGCCATCGAACCGGTCTTCCAGCCGGTGGAAGAGATAGGTGATGACGGGTGCCACCGCAGACGGCGTCTGCATCAGCTCGTCCATCTCGAAACAGGCAATCGAAGACAAGTCGAGGGTTTCTGAATCGCTGTCGAGCAGATGCCCGTAAGCGCCTTCCAGCGTGTAAGGGTGCAGTGCGGCTTTCAGCGTATCCGATTGCAGGATCAGGCTGAGCCCGGTCAGCGTGCGTTCGGCAACAGGCGCCGAAGCGAGCGACCGGACCGCGTCCCACAGGACAGACTTCAGGTCCGGCGTGACGGTCACGCCTTCGGCTTCGATCAGGCCGAGCAGCCAGTCTGCCGCAAAGCTCGCGCCGCGTTCGCTATAGATGTCCCGAAGCGGCTGCAGCGCCGGACGCTCATCGCCCGCGAGCGGCAGCCAGGTCCCGTCCATGGCGAGCGTCACCGCCCGCGCGGACCGCCCCTTGTCGAAGAGGAACACCTGAGCGCCCTCGTAGCGCTGCCATTGCGCGGCGAGCAGCGACAGTAGGACCGACTTGCCGGAGCCTGTCGGCCCAATGATCAACGTATGTCCGACATCACCGACATGCAGGTTGAGCCGGAACGGCGTCGTGCCTTCAGTCTGCGCTTCGGTCAGGGCGCGATCAGAGAAATGGTCATTCCACGCATCGCCTGCCCAGACTGAGGAGATGGGCACAAGATGCGCCAGGTTCAGCGTATGCAGGATCGGCTGGCGGACATTGGCATAGACATGCCCCGGCAGGGAGCCAAGCCAGGCTTCGACCGCGTTCAGCGTCTCGCGGATGGTCGTGAACCCGCGCCCGTTGATGACCCGCTCGACGGCGCGGGTGCGTTCCTCGACCTCCTCCCGCGAAGCGCCCATCAGCGTCAGTGTGGTCGTGACATAGCCATAGGAGACAAGATCGGAGCCAAGCTCCTGCAGCGCCGCATCAGCATCGGCCGCCTTGTTGTCGGCATCATTGTCGAGAAGCGCGGCCTGCTCATTGAAAAGCGTCTCGCGGAGGACCGCGCCGACGGATTTGCGCTTCGCAAACCAGTGCCGGCGCTTCTTCGCAAGGAGCTTTTCGGCCTCGGCCTTGTCCATCGCGATGTAGCGCGTCGTCCAGCGATAGGCAAAGCCCAGCCGGTTGAGCTCATCCAGCATGCCTGGCAAGGTCGAGGCCGGAAAGCCCAGCAGGGTTAGCGTCGCAAGATGCGCCTCGCCAATCCGCGGCTCCAGCCCGCCCGCAAAGCTCTCATCAGCCAGAACCGCATCGAGAAAGACCGGCAGTTCCGGCACAGACACGCGATGCCGTTTCGACGAGATGCAGGCATGCAGATAGGTGAGCGTGTCCTCGTCCGAGAGCGGATGTATTTCATCCAACGCGGTAGCAAGCAGGTCCAGCGTCTGCGCCGAGCGGGTCTGGAAATGCTCCAGCCGCTGACGCCAGTCCTCGCCATCCCTTTTCTCCGGGCGCTCGATCAGTGCCTTCTCAGCCCTGCCTGTCGCATCGGCGGGCGGGAGCCAGAGCAGGGTCAGGTAATAGGCGCTCTCGAACCGGGCGCCGATCTCCTCGGCGGCTGCGCGCCGCTCCTGCTCAATCAGCCAGGCGGCTGGACATTCAAATGTACTCTCTTCCAGCGAGACCGCTTCCGCCCGCACCGCTTCGAAGAACAGCGCCCAGCCGGACCCGAACCGGCGGAGCACATTATTGACCCGTGCGGTCACCGCAACGAGTTCGGCTTCTGTCGAGCTTTCAAGGTCAGGGCCCCGATAGCGGAAGCTTGTCTGGAAGGCGCCGTCCTTGTTGAGGACGACGCCCGGCGCGACCAGGCAGGCCCAGGGGAGGTAGTCGGCGAGACTGGCCTTCCTGGTCGCGTATTCGGAGAGGTTCAGCATGAAAGATGTTCCTTGTGACGGGCAGATCGGATCGCGACGGCGAGAAAGTCTGGATCGGAGCGGGCCATGAGGACAGCGAGCGAGTGTCCCGCCACCCAGACCACGAGACCCGGTATCCAGAGCCGGAGGCCGAGGGCCAGGGCCGCCGCGATCGTCCCGATGGCGATGGCGGCTGAGCGCGGCGCGCCTGCCATCAGGATGGGTTCGGCGAGCGAGCGGTGGAGGGGGATCTCGTAGCCGTCCAGCATCAGAGGACCGCGCCGCCGCCGAAGCTGAAAAAGGTCAGGAAGAAGGACGTGGCCGCAAAGGCGATCGACAGACCGAATACGATCTGGATGAGCTTCCGGAACCCGCCGGACGTCTCGCCGAAAGCGAGTGTCAGGCCTGTCAACGTGATGATGATCACCGCCACAATCCGGGCGACGGGGCCTTCGATTGATTGCAGGATCTGGTCGAGTGGGCCCTCCCAGGGCATGCCCGTGCCCGCGGCATGGGCGGGCAGTGATAATACACTAACCGAAGCCAGCAGTACGCCGGCCTGGAGCGATCGGTTGAGAGCCTTTATCTGGTCGTAGAACATGCGTCGGGTCTCCTTAATTGACGATGTTGAGAAAGGGGGCGGCGAGCGGCTCGGTCCGGTATTCGGTGCCGTCAAAGCCGGTAATGCGGAGTGCCTGCTCGACGCGGCGCGCGCCGCTTGCGCGGGACATGAACACGATCACATCGACCGCCTCGCCGATCAGAGCATGGGGAAGGGCGGTCGTCGCCTCCTCGACCAGCTGTTCAAGCCGGGTAAGCGCTCCAGAGGCCGAGTTCGCGTGCAGCGTCGTGATCCCGCCCGGATGGCCGGTATTCCAGGCCTTCAGGAGATCGAGGGCTTCGCCGCCGCGCACTTCGCCGACAATGATCCGGTCAGGCCGGAGGCGCATGGTTGACCGGACAAGATCGCGCAGCGTGATGCCTGACCGGTGCGTCCTGAGCTGCGTCACATCCTCGGCGGAACAGCGCAGCTCGCGCGTGTCTTCCAGGATGACGATCCGGTCTTCAGCCAAAGCCGGCTCCGACAGCAAGGCATTGGCAAACGTGGTCTTGCCCGAGGATGTCCCGCCCGCCACGACAATGTTGAGCCGGTCTTCAAGCGCCTGCCGCAGCCCGACGCACAGCGCGGGTGTCAGCGCGCCGGTCTCGACATAGGTATCGAGCGCGATGGGTTGGCCTGCGGGTTTGCGGATCGCAAAGCAGGGCGCTTCGGCAATCGGCGGCAATATCCCTTCGAACCGTTCACCGGACCCCGGCAGTTCGGCAGAAACAATAGGAGAAGCGCGGTCGCAGGCCTCGCCGACAGAGGACGCGACCAGCCGGATGATCCGCTCGCGTTCGGCGCGGCCGAGCGTCTCGGATGCACGGTGCAAACCAAAGCCAGCTTTCTCGACCCAGACCGAGCCGTCGGGATTGGCGAGGATTTCGATTGTATCGGGAGCGGCCAGTGCTGCCCCAACCGGACCATCAAAAGCCGTGCGGAGCATCGCCGTGCGGCGGGTCTCGGTCTCGCTGGGTTGGGGCAGGGCAGACATGGCAGAGCGTGGTCCTCATCAGTGATGGGACCAGCATCAGGGCATCAATTACCGCCGCACAGTTGGGGCCGGGGGACACGAAAGGCGCCTGCGGGAAGTCCGAGGACGCAGAGGGGCAATTCACAGAAAATCGCGCCGCAGCGATTGATATCGGAGCGGAAAGCAGGAAAAGAACGAAAAGAGAACAATAAGGAGAAGCCTATGGGTCGCTACAAATCCGTTCTCATGGCAGAAAAGGATGCGCGGGACTTCCCGCATCATGTCGAATTGCCAATCCCACCCTTCGGTCTCGGCAAGCGCCTCGACATCATCGCAGCCTGGCTCAACACCAATATCGGCCCCGAATGGCGCTCGCATAGCCATCTGGAGAAAGGCGAGCACACGGCCAGCTACATGTTCAGGTCAGTGCAGGATGCCGCGGAGTTCCGGCAGGCATTGGAATCCGGCCAGCTCGACGCAGCTGCCTGAATGATCAGTTCCAGATGTGCGGGTTGGAGCGCTCGACGACGCGCTTGGTCAGCGCTTCGAGCTCACTTCGCGCGCGCGCTGCATCTGCAGGAGTCTCGAGCGGGTTCTTGCCTGGGCGCTGTCTCAGCCATTCGAAAATGAACTCGATTAGCAGGTCGGTCTGGAACGCGGTGCCGGTCTCTAGCTTCTCGATCTGGTCTTCGACCCGTTCCAGCCGCTGGATGATCGCGGAATCTGGCCGGTCCTTAGGTGGTGTGAACAGTAAGGTCAGCGCCTCATCGATCAGCGTGCCGACATGGACACCATGCTCGGCGGAAAACTGCTTCACCTTGCGATGGTTCGTCTCGGAGACGCGGATATGAAGCCTTGGATTGCGCGCCATGTCCTAAAGCTCCCGTCCGCCATTTTCCTGGACTTGAAGGTAGTAGCGCGCGATCTGGTCCTGAATGCCGCCGCGCTGCTGCGGCGCGTGTTCTTCATCCGTCTCAATATCCTGCGAGATCTCTTCCTCATCGCCGATGTCCGGTCCCACCGCTCGCGCCAGCCCGCCGGAATTACCGTCCGAGGGCGATGGTCCAGATCGATGATATCCGCCCAGCCGAGACGTATCCGCACCGGCAGCAGCAATCGGCAGTGCGCCAACTCGCTCGATAAAATTCCGATCTTCATAGTAGCGGAGTTTCTTAGCGCGGATCGGCGGATGGCTCGCCAGGAAGATCAGCGCGTCATCGGCAGGCATCTGCATCACCTCGCCGGGTGTTAGGAGCGGGCGTTGGGTTTCCTGCTGGGAGACCATGACATGACTTAGCCAGGGCGCGAGCCGGTGCCCGGTATAATTCTTCTGGTTTCGCTGCTCCGTTGTGGTTCCGAGCATGTCGGAAATACGCTTGGCCGTACGCTCGTCATTGGTCGCGAATGCGATCCGGACATGGCAATTGTCGAGGATAGAATTGTTCTGCCCGTAGGCCTTCTCGACCTGGTTTAGCGACTGCGCAATCAAGAAGGCGCGGATCCCATAGCCTGCCATGAAGGCGAGCGAACTCTCGAAGAAGTCGAGCCGCCCCAGCGCTGGAAACTCATCAAGCATCAGCAGCGTCTGCCGACGGTCTTGCCCATCGGGCAGTTCTTCGCACAACCGCCGTGCAATCTGATTGAGGATCAACCGCATCAACGGCTTGGTCCGCGAGAGATCAGACGGCGGAATCACCAGATACAACGACGCAGGACTTTCGCCGCGAAACAAATCCTCGATCCGCCAATCCGAACCGGAGGTCGCCCGCTGGACAACCGGATCGCGGTAGAGCCCCAGAAATGAAATCGCCGTCGACACGACCGAGGATTTTTCATTTTCAGACTTGTTCAGTAGCTCCCGTGCCGCTTCTGCTACAACCGGATGCGTCAACGGTCGGTCACGGCTTCCCAGATGGTTGGCCTCAAGCATGTGCTCCAGCGTGTCATCGATCGGCCGGGCCGGATCAGACAGCAGTGTCGCCACGCCTGCGAGTGACTTGTCATCTTCGGCGTAAAGGACATGCAGGATGGCGCCAACGAGCAGTGAATGCGCCGTCTTGTCCCAATGGCTGCGCCGCTCCAGAGAGCCATCAGGATCGACGAGTATGTCGGCCACATTCTGTGCGTCGCGGACCTCATGCGCGCCAAGCCGCACTTCCAGCAAGGGATTGAAGCGTGAACTCGACAAGTCTGTCGGATCGAAGCGAACGCAACGGGAAAAGCCAGATCGCCATTTCGACGTGAGCGCCCAGTTCTCTCCCTTGATGTCGTGAATGATCGCATTGCCCGTCCAGGAAAGAAGGGTAGGGATCACCAACCCGACACCCTTTCCGGACCGGGTCGGCGCGAAGGCCATAACATGCTCTGCGCCCGCATGCCGGAGATATCGCCCTTTGAAGCGTCCCAACACCACACCAGACGCACCGAGCAACCCGGATCGCCGCACGTCCCTGACCGATGACCAGCGTGCCGACCCGTAGGTCGTTGCATGCTTCTCGCGTCTTGCACGCCAGAGCGATGCAATGATCGCCATTACAATACCGGCGATGCCGCCCAGCGAGGCAATCAAACCCGCGCGCGCAAACACGTTCGGAGCGTAAGCATCATAGGCATACCACCACTGGAACAGCCGCCACGGCTTGTAGATCGGCTGACCCGCCAATTCGAACCAGGGTCCGCCCAAACGTGGCTGATGGTCCAGAACACCAGCCACCCATTGCGTCGCAATCCACACCGAACAGGTGATTAGCAAAAGAGTCAGCAGGAACTGGCCGAGAAGAAATTTGGTTGGGGTCAAGTGCCATGCCGCTTCATTTTAGACGGCGTTATGGTTGCACTTGTCGCAACAACCAGCGACAGGCAATTTTGGGAATTTCCGGGATGAGCAACTCAAGCTAGGGAACTTTCGAGCCATAAGCTGCACTCATACCAAATTCCCTTAATGAGTGCTCTAGTATCCCAATGCAACATTGATTTGCGGAATCCTGCGAAGCCTTTTGAAACAAGGTGTCTGAATAACGAAACCTGATTGGTCCTACCGCTCGTTGATACCTCATGAATTGTTCACCTTTCTGATCGCGGACACCAAGGAATTCAACTCTCGCGATAGAAGGGTTAGTGTGCCGAATAGCGATCAAGATTTTGCAAGCATCACGTGAGTACGAAATGGGCACGAATAGTAAGAACTCAAAATCCGGTGCAAGTCCGCGCGCAACTGGGCCCGCTGGCTCGCAATTTGAAGTCAAGGTCGCAGCTCATTATTCGCTTTCCGTACTTGCTCAGACCGAAGCATTTGGTCTTCCAGGCGCCGTTGTTCGACGTCTGGAGTTTCAGCGCGCTGACCAGGGACATCCGTTGGACGACATAATTCTCCATGGAGAAGCCGCCGACGGCTCAACGCGATGCCTCGAAGTGCAGGCCAAGAGACAAATGGCCTTTACTGAAAGCGACGCCAATTTCGACGCTGTCGCAAGAATGCTGGTTGACGGTTGGCGGATCGATCCCCAACGCCGCTTCGCGGTTGCGATCGAACGAACCAGCTCTTCCATTGATCGCGGTGTCCAGGAAGTGCTTGAGCTCTCACGTCACACGATTGATGACAAGTCGTTCGAGGCCCAGCTCGCCGCACCAGGCCGCAATCGGCAGATGCGCGATTTCTACGCAGCCTTCAAAGCCAAATTGGCCGCCAATGGTGTTACCGACACTGCTGATGTCTTCGCAGTTCTCAGAAACTTCTCCGTTCTGGTGTTCGACTATGCACGCCCCAATTCCATTGCCGAGCACACTGATCGAATGCGCGCATCCAGAATCGCTGGAGGTAATGAGGGGCTTTACGATGCGCTAGTCTCGGAGCTTCTCGCCGCAGACGCCATCGGAGGAGAAGGAGATCGCAGGCATTGGGCCGAAAAGCTTCGGGAGCGAGGAATCCTGCTAAATGAAGTGCGTACTTTTGCGCTGGCGCGTAAGCGTATAGCAGAGATGGCCTCCTTCGCTCTTCAAGATATCGATATCCGGATTGCGGGCGTTCAGATCGCGCGAAGCGAGATGAGGTTTCAACTGGAAGGCCTCATCGACGATGCAATGCTAAGCTCCGGCATAGTCGAAATTGTTGGCGAGGGCGGAACCGGCAAGTCCGCACTTCTAAGAGCGGCCGCTGATGCCCGAAGCACTCTGGCTCGCACAATTGTTCTTTCGCCGGACCGCACTCCACCTGGAGGCTGGGCCGCACTTCGAGCGCAGTATGATATCGATGTGTCCGCAGAAGATTTTCTTCTGGATCTCGCTTGCGATGGGGGCGGGGTCATATTTATCGACGGCCTTGATAAATTCCGTGATCAGGGCGAACGAAACACCATCATGGATCTTGTGATCGCCGCCTCAAGTGTTAGCGGCGTTTGTGTGGTCTTTACGGCCCGTACTGGGTGGGCAGATGCAAACGCATTCAATTTCAGCGATACTTTCACGGACACGTTGGGTGACCGTAAAACGCTTACCATTGAGACTCTGAACGACCAGGAGGCCGAGGCACTTGCTGAATCCTGCCCGGCACTTTCAGAACTTCTAAAGCCAGACCACCCAGCCAAGCATCTTGCGCGAAATCCGTTTATCCTGCGCAGGATCGCCGAGGCTCGACTGCAGGCTGAAGCGATTATCAGCGAAGCTGCTTTAGCCGCCAATTGGTGGGGAACCGGGGGACATGGATTTTCGCAGTCACAGGGACAACAGCGAGCACGCAAGCGCACAATCATCGCTACAGTAGAAGCTCAGTTGTCGGGACTATCTCTTGCCGATGTGAAGAAAGAAGATCATGACGCGGTATCGTCGCTCATTGAGGACGGCGTCTTAGTGGAAATCGCAGCCGACCGGGTGAAGTTCAGGCACGATATCTTCACCGACTGGGCTGTTGGCATGTACCTGTCTGAGTTGTCGGAGCATTGGGGCGACCTAAACCTATCTGCTGCGCCGGCATACTGGCTTAGCCGCGGCGTCGAGCTCTGCTTCCGTCGTCTGGCTGAAAACCCACAATCGGGATGGCATGATGCTATGACTAGCCTGGTGCGAGACAGCGCTCATGAGGGTTGGGTGGCCCTAGGTCTTCTTGCGCTTGCACGAAGCGAACTGGCTATTGAGCTGCTTCAACGTCACAGCGACTACCTTGTCGACGGCGATGGCGTCCTTGCGGAACGCTTGTTGCGAAGGGTAATTGCTGCGCATAGTCAGCCTGCTGAGAAAGTATTGGCTGAGCTTACACCGCAAGCCACTTCGGTTCCCGTTGGCCTGATCATACCGAAGGGACCAGTCTGGATCCCAGTTTTGGTCTGGACGACCCGGTCATTCGGACGCCTTCCGGCGCGCGCGCTCGCCGCAGCGGTCGATGTTTTTGAGGCTTGGCTTATCCTGGCTGCATTTGGCGAAAATACTCTTTCTCCCGCCCTGATCGACAGGCTAACCGACCTGCTTGTGGCGGATATCGAACAGGCGGACATGCCAATGCCGAAACCTGGCGACGCATTGCCCGAAATTCGCTACCCCGCGAACGGTGATACACGGGAAAGTGCGCGCCTTTCCGTCGCACTACATGCAGACAAAAATCCCGCTGCTGCTTCGCGATATCTCAACGCCATTGTAAACTCAAATCGCAGTTCCAGTTATTTTTCGGAGATTCTACGCTTCCCCGGAAACTTGCCCTCGGTGGCGCCGATTGAATTCTGTCAAGCGTTCCGTTGCGCCGTCGACGACGAAATGCAATCTCAGTCGCGCTTTAGCTCACGGAGGGATTATCCACCATCCCTCATGCAAATCGAGCATCCGTTTTCTTTAGGAAAGACTGGCATTGGTCTCTTTCAAAGCCTCTTCAAAGCGAACCCGGACACAGCTCTCTCCCTTCTTCGCCACCTTATACGATCGCTCGAACAACCCGGCCCGCAGTCTTACTCAATAGACCTTATGCTTGCAGGTGTGGCCAAAGAGGTATCGCCAGTTTCCAGTTACGCCTGGTCCAGGGGCCATGGGCCGTCTCGGCTTGTTTCAAAGGCGTTATGTGCGCTCGAAGATTGGGCTCATGGTGTGCTCGACAATAGTGGAAACCTGACTGAACTGATCGAAAAAATTGCCGATGATCGACCTCTAAGTGGGGCGCTCCTTCTCACAATTGTAGATCTCGTGCTGTGCCACGCAAAACTTGATTCACCGCTGCTCCACGACCTTCTCGCATCTCCGGAGCTGCTCGCGCTCGATGGACAGCGTTTGCAGCACGACCAACTCGACCATTTGCAGGGAGGCGGAAACTTCCGATGGGATCGCGGTCCCGCCACTGACCGCCTCGTCACGGAAGCTCTCGCATGTAAAGCGTCCCGCTCGATCAGTCTGCACAACGTGATCCCGCAGATTGTTTTCCGTCAGCCCGAATTTGCAGTCGAGGATCTTCGGCGGCGTATTGAAGAGGCGGTCGACAGACTCGGTACATGGACTAAGCCAGAAGTCGATTGGGCTGCCCCAGAATACATGGCATCGCACGCTCTGAGAATGACGCATCGAGAGAATTATCGAAAAGTATCCGAGACTGGCGACGATGGAGAGCTTGTCGAGGGCTATATCTATGAGTTTCCGCCAGAACAGCAGTCTTGGTTGGATCAACAATCAGAGGCGACATCCGCACAACACAGGGCATTCACAGCGTCACTCGCAATGCGAATGAGCATGGACAAAGAGGATTCCGATCTCCGTGTGCCGGTGGGAGATGCCTTGCAACTCCTGTTGGATGGCGGCGATACAACTGCTCCCAAAGAAGCTGTTGACTTCGAACCAGATGATCCGTGGATTGCCAGGGTCGGCGCGGCAGCCTTTCTTGCGCGTTACCTGTCCGATGATCAACTCCCGCAGCACGCTACCATTCTGTCCAGTGTATTTGATCAAGCACTGGCGGTAGCGGCTAGGTCACGGACCAATCTGCGGTTTGATATTATGTATGATCCCACAGCTTTGGCGCTGTGCGGTCGGCTCTACTTGGTCAATCGTGCCGCGCCAGGAGAGAATGTGTCCCAGCTTCTGACATTGACTGGGCTACATCCCTCCGCAGCAGCAAGCGTATTTTCTCGACATCCAGAAGCAACCAAAGCTTTGGGAGAGAACACAGTATGCGCGCTCGTGAGGGTCGGCATCGATGCGTGCATCTTCGCCCGTAGAGCCAACTTGGACGAACATGCTAGCGCATACGAGGCGCGGTGTTCCGCTCGCAAACATGCGATCGCGGCTCGTCTGGACTCAGAAAATGGCTGGTTGGCCGGCGAAGGCGATTTGCCGGCCTGGCCGAGCCCGCCTGTGGAAGCACCGCGACCCAAGCGGCAGGGAATCGTGATCGGCGCCAAGAATCAGACGCGAAAGCCCCGCCAAGTGACGCCGTCATGGCCAGACTTCTATTTCGATCATCATACCGCCGAAGTCTGGTTGCGCGTCTTTGCCACCGTCGCAACCATAGATACGACCGCTGACTTTTTGACCTCCAATCTGGCTTGGATGACTCAAAGTCTTGCTGGTGCCGATGACGAGACCGAGCCTCGTGATACGGCAAACGCTTGGGCCAAGGCCTTGTTCGAATTCGCAGCGCCCGTGGCGAAGGACTGGTCCGAACAGCACCTTGAGAGACTGATTTTTGCCCCGCTCAGCAGCCTACCCGACGAAACCTTCCTGGGCACCGCTGCGGCTTTCCTTACAGGGAGCGACTTGAGACTTGTAGCGGGTGATACCTCTCACACGGCCTATCTCGCGTATATTCGCAAGCGCTTGTGGCAAAGATTGCAGACCACCCGTCACTGGAAGCAGCATCAATGGTCTAGCCGCGGTAGCCTTGAGATACACCTCAATGATCTAATCTCGCCCTTCTTTTTGAAAGCCGTCCAGGGTTTCGGCGACCGAGTGTCATATACAAAAGGCCTGTCTGAAGATCAGATCCTGCCTTTCTTGCCTGTGCTTTCCGACATTTCTGTTTCAGCAGGTGCGTGTCCGACCATCGCCAACATGCTGCTAGACCTTTTGGAGTTGGTGCAGCCGGGCAACGCCGCTCCGCATTTGTATGCCGCATCAATGCGTTGGCGCGAGAGCGGCCGCGAAGAGTTTTGGCGCACAGCGAATATCGGTCACAGAACTAGCGAGATAGCCATGAAGTCTGATACCGCGTGCTTGGCAACCAAGGGATGGAGCGACATCGCCGATTCGATCGCCGCGGCCGGTGTTCCGGCAGGCGAAGCGCTCAAGCAGGCAGTGGTCGAGATTGAGAAGCGCGCTGCATCCGGTGGTTGAGTTGCGAGAAACAGAAACTGACCTTGCCGCCTCGTGGAGATCGTCGCGCGCCGGAGCGCGAGCGGGATACGGATTTCGATTTCAGGACAGTGTTGGCGCTCTCCTGGCACTTCGGTGTTGGGATGGAATGATTGCGGCTGGCTCGCTTACCCCTGAATCGCTTGATGATTTCGCGCTGGAAGGTGGATCGCAGACGACCTGGGTCCAAGTGAAGTCGAAGATTGGCCCTTATGCCAGCTTTCGACCGAAAGAGATTGCCGATGTCATTATTGGAGGCCCAGGCGCTGACTCCGATACTCGCTGGATTGTTCTGGATCGTCCTTTCTCAGTACATGACAGCAGTTCAACCCAACCTGGGGCACTTAGTGCCAAATTGCAGCAAGAACTCGCCGAGACCACCAGCACCGAAATGCGGCCCGCACTTGTCGAACGTCTCGGTCGGACGCGCCTGTTGATACTTCCGAACCCGATTAATGTCGCGATTGACGAGCTTTGCGCTGAGAGGGACATCAATAGACTATCTGCTTCAGTGTGCATAACCGAACTGGTCAGCCGAGTAGGGGAAGCAGCGTCAGCAAACGCGAGATTGGCGTTTGAGACAAGATCGTCTCTAACATTGGCGAGTGTACAAAACTGCTTGGACGCCCTCCTTGCGATCCTGGATACAGATACGGTTGATGCGGCCGTCCTATCTGGTGCGGTCAATTTCATCGATTTCAGTGTCGCTGATCCCGATCCTGACTTTTATCTCGGCAAGTCGACAAGGCCAGGACACGTTGCCGCTGGCCTTGCATTGCCGCGAGAGGACGATGTTGACAGCGTACTCGGTACGCTGCTGAGGCATGACAATGCGATGATTTGTGGTCCCTCTGGTTCCGGCAAAAGTGCACTCGCATATCTTGCCGCGTTTGAATTGCGTCATGCGGCGCGTCTCGTCGAGATATCAAACATTGACGGAATCGAACCATCAAGCCTGAAGACCTTCTTTCTAAAGCTGGCACCAAGTCCAGAAAGACCAGTGATTGCCTACATTGACGATGTTGGAAAGCGAGGAAGCAAAGCGTGGGATTGGTTGCGCGAGCAGGCGCGCCTGACACCCGGCGTCAAATGTCTTGGCACGGTTCGAGAAGAGGACCTCTATCTCATTGATGACCGACATCAACTGTCTGTCCTTCGGCCGGCGCTGACTGAGGGGCTTGCTGAAGCCCTTTGGGAAAAGCTGCATGAGCAAGCCCATTCCAAGATTGCGCACTGGCGCGAAGCCTTTGAGAAGTCTCGAGGTCTTCTTCTCGAATATGTGCACATTGTTACGCAAGGTCAGCACCTTAAGGAATTGATCGCTGATCAGATCGATCGCCGTCTCAAAGAGCACCGCGACGACGAATTGCAGCTACTGCCGCTGATATCCGCGGCTGGAAAGTGTGGCGCTGGCGTGTCCATCGACCGATTGCTTCTCGAATTGAAGATGGATCGCTTTACTTTTGCGCGCGCGAACCAGAGACTCAAAAATGAACACCTTGTCGGACCAAGCAGTGATCAGACCATTCGTGGTCTTCATGAATTGCGCTCAGACGCCATCCTCGAAATTTGCCTTGATCGTCTATCACTCGCCGGAGATCAGATAATCTTCCGCGCAGCAGGAGCCATCATACCAGAAGACCTCAGGCGCTACCTGACGGTGATGGGGCGAGAGGGCACTCTTTCCGACGAGGCGGCTCTGCAAGCCGTTGTCCAAAGGCTGTCTGACGAGCCGAGACTGGATGTCATCATTGAAGGCTTCGAAGCTTTAAGACTGCGCACCATTCTTAGAGACGCAGACACATTCCATGAGGTTGCCGAAGATCTGAACTTCAGCCACCGCGAATTTATCCTCTGCCTTCTTGTAATGAAAGACAGCCTGGCGGAGACGCTCGGGACGTCGGCGGTCTTCAAGCCGTTACAAGAATTCCATGCCCGTTTCAAAAAGCTGCGTGAGGCAGACCACAGACTTAAACTATTTGATGCCCTGTCGACGGATACTATCGAGAACATTTTTCATAAATGCGCAAGCACTGGAGAGGCAATACGTCTAGCTACGGCTTTGCACGGGGCCCCTCTGAAGCGCCTTCCAGAACCCGCACTTGACGCACTGATTGAAGCGATGCGAGACGGGCCGATCAAGGAAATCGCAGAACTGATAGCCATCTTGAGCGAAGCGCAATTGTCCTTGGGAGAACGCGCCGCTGATCAGTTGGGAGGTTCCGATGAACTTCTGAACAGGTTTGCCTGTGAAACGCCTTGGGCGCTTCTCCCGGTGCTAGAGATGACGGACGCTGGCGCAGTGGAAGTTACAGCGAACATGCTTTCGGTTGAGACACATTTGGATGAAAATTTGGAAGAACGTGTCTGCGCTTATGCGAGCATCGCTTTGCAACTTTGTCCAAAAGCGGAACAGGTAAACGCTGTCGCCGTACAGGCCTCAGGCGAAGGCCTGACGATCAATAACTATACGCCAACTCAAAAGCGGCTACCGAGGTCGGCTGTTCATAGCAGGGCTGAAACCGCCTGGAACCGCATGATGATCCACGCCGTAGGACAAGGCCGTGGTGCTGAAACGTATACGGAAGTTCTTGAACGTTATGCCTTCTCTATTGAAAAGGCCGCTGGAATGCTTGCCAATGCCATAGACCATGTTTGTCGGCGGCGAACATTCAAGCCGGAACAATTGCGGGAAGTTCAAGCCTTGTCGGTGTTGGATCGTCTTCTTCCATCACTTCCTCTCGCTGCACCTGAAGAGCAGCTTGGAGACCCGATCGGCGCGGACATTTCCGATCCGATCGGCACCTACGTTTCGAATCTTTCTCAATTCATCACCGAGCTGATGGAGGGAAAAAAGACTGGGTTCCAACTTGCGCTTCTAGCCGCAGACATTCTCAAGGCCAGTGAAACTGTGAAGGCTGATCAAAAATGGCGCTTCTTCAACACCGCGCCGACTGCAGTGGAGCAAATCGCGTCAACGCTTAAAGCCTTTCGCCCCGCCCTTCTTGCCGCAGGACGACATACTCTTTCGGAAACAAGCGGAATTATCGAACCTAAGGTCTCGCTCACAAAAGGCGTTGGGCTGAAACGCCTCGAACATCGCCTGCGTAAAAAGGAGGCAATTGATCAAGCGAACCTGAAACGCAAGGCGAGAGAAAATCTAGGCGCAGAGCTGTTTATCAAACCTGCGGCCAAATCCGATTTGCTGATCTGGCCGCTTTGCGATGTGTGCATCATTCGTCCTTCAGACTCTTTGATCGACTTCTTTCACTGGATCGATCGGTCATTGGAGAAAATTGAGGAATTCGCCGATGGCGTCTGCGTCATAGCGCCTTCTATCAAAGGGCGCATTCTTCCTCAGTTAGCGATGCGTATTGTTCGAAATTTCCCTCCTCTGCCCGATGAAGAATTCCAGACGAATTGGGAGCGTGGCCTTGAAGGTTCAACGCTTGCTCGATCACGATCGCTTGATGATTTCAGATTGGCAAAAAATGCCATGCTTCAGCTCTACGCCACCCAAGATCTGCTTATTGATAAGGAACTCCTAGAGATCGAAATTAATCAATTGAATTTTTGGTTGCATGAAGCCCAATCGGCCCTGGCTCGTTTGGAAGAAGGAGCCGACAATGGGAGCGAAGGAGCTGAACTTGCTCACGCCGAGTTGGTGAAACTTCACAAGAAGCTGACGGACGAAGACGGAAATGCGGTTTCGCATGCGCGTGAGCTATTGGGTGGACTGGCAGGCGACCTAACGGATGCAGCAGAGCATGATCTCGTTATCACGCTGACTCTGCTGGCCGATGATCTCGGCATTGAGATCGGTGGGGAGTGAAATAGATTTTTTCGTTTAGCATTCCACCCACGCAAAGATTCGTTCCTCTGGATGTATCTGCACCGATCAAAGGCGCGTGCGATTGATGCAGTTGACGTCCAACAAAATCTACAAGCTGACGAATCTGGACTTGACTAGCTTCCATTGAATTGAGTGCGTTGATCGGGTGAGCACCACCTCTCGTCCGCGAAAATTTGTACTGCGCGCAGATTCTTTCACCAACACAAAGCCGTTTCGGTTCTCAACCACCGCAAAGCGGCCTTGCGCGAGCTCGATGTCTCGCAAGTAGCTTCCCGAAAAACCACCTATATTCTCAAGCGCTACAAATGATCGTCCAGTCCGCACTGATTCTTGCCGAACCGCCGAATCAAACTCCACTCGCCGCAGCCGCGCAAGCGCCTCAGTGGTTAGCCGTTTGTCCTGATCCAACTCGAACCCCTCTCGCTGAAGCCATGCACTCCGTGTTCGCAGGGATTCCCTTAGTTCACCCGCTAAATCGCCGCGGGAGTAATTAAGATCGCTATGATCGATCCGATCCAGCCACGTCTCTGCATGTCGTTCAACAAGCGCTTCAATCGGTAACCAGGACCGAACATCGACAGCCAGGCCTTGCTTTCTGGTATCGGCCCGCAACGCAAGCTCCTCGAAGTGTCTGGGGACCGTCCAGCTTCCATCGGTATTTCTATCAACAACACCTAGCCTTCTCAGCGCCTCTAGCCGACGCTTGTGAGCCAGCCGGAACGCTGGCGAACTTGATGGATCGACCGCTTGATGCATCTCCTCCGAATAAACCCCGTCGTTTCGCTCAGCGATCGCTGCAATCGTCCGGTCCGCAGGCTTCGGCTCCACTGCCTTTCGTCCCACCGAAACAATCCCGCCTAGCTTCGGCAACTCAGCCGCTTCCTGCTCTGTCATTTCGATTGACCAGACCCGCCCATCGAGCCCTTCGATCAGTGCCGTGGTTCCATTCCGCAATTCATCACCCGGCAAGGTGGCGGCCAGCCGCCCCAGGATTTCACCCCCCGATCCGAAATCACGGGGCAGGGCATGCAGACGCGACGCATCAATCTTCCTGCCTTCAAGGTTGGCAAGAGATCGAATAATGTCCCCACGTCTGCCCAGCGCCCGCAGCGTCTCCTGCCAACCCTCTTTCAACGCCCAGCGACCATCCTCCTGCCGCATTGCGAGATCGAGGTTTTGGAGGAACCTCAGACGGCGCCTGACGACAGCGCTATCGAACCTCGACAATCCGCCCCGTTCACTCTCTGGCGTGTAACGTCCATCGCCCAGCGACCGAGCTATGTCATGATCGATCGCCGTCAGGGCCTCACGCTCGGCCTCGTTCGACCTCGCCGCAGCCATCTCCCGAAGCCGCCTCTGGCCAAGTTCGAGCGTCACCAGCTCCTGCGCCAGCGCCCGAAATCCCTGCGTGATGTATTTGCGGTCGATCAGCAGCTCACCATTCCGCGTAGTCCCGCCCCGGATCACGATATGGACATGCGGCTGCGCGGTGTCGTGATGATTGGCCGCGACCCAGTCGAGCCGGCGGCCGAGATCCTTCTCAACCTGGTTCATGAACTCCCGCGTGAACTGCGTCAGATCTTTCATCTGATCTGCGTCTTCCGGCGAGACGATCAGCCTGAACTGCCGCCGGTCCTCATCAGCGCGTTCATTGAACGCCTTTGCATCCGCTTCATCGACGCTCCGGTCATAGAGTTTTCCACGCTCACCCTCGCGCCCTGCGCCTTCGCGGTGGATGTAGGCGACATGCTTTGCAAAACTCGCCGCGCCCGTTGGACCCGCCCGCGCAATATGGACCTTGACGACAACGCGCCGGGCCCGCTGGTTGGACCAGTGCCGGGCAAGGGCGGCCTGTACTTTTCCACGCCCAGCATGACGCACAGCGCCAGGCGGCAGAGAACTGCGGCCGCGCGTCGAGAGCCGCCCTTTCGCGACGACGCGTTTCAGCCGCTTCAGCTGGGTCTTTGCCTTACCCTTCGACCTGATCTTCCCAAGGCGGGGAACGAAGTCGAAATCGTCGCTCACGGCTCCAAGCGTGCAGCGGATTGCAAATCCGAGCACCCGGCTTCCGGCGCCGGGTCACATGAAAAAGGATGTGCAGACAATGGGTTATGTGTCGCTGGGTGACACTCCCTTAATCTTGCCCTCCGGGACACAGAAGCCATTCCCGTCCCGCTATCTATCGCTTTGACGGTCGCCTGATCCTCAGCCGACCGGTTGCCATAAGTCCATATGGACCTGGCGACGCCAATGATGCGCGCGCCGTCCTGAACGCCGAAGTATCGTCCATCGACTGACAGGGGATGAGAGTTGAGCAGGAAAACGTCGCCGGCTTTGAGGGTCTGACAGCCCTGCCAGACGGGAAGGGCGCTGCCGGACTCGGTTACTTTGAGCGCATCAACAGATGTGATCCCGTTGATGGAGACCTGCGTATCGCATCTGCAAATCTCGTCACCGGATAGGCCCGCAACATGCTTCAACAAGGGCCAGTCGGAGCCAACAATTCCCTCATCGTTCAGCCAATGTCGAACCTCATCCGAGGGCGCAAACGCTACCAGATCGCCTGTCGAAATTCGCGCCGACCGGTCAACAAAGTAAAGGCCCTTGGGCATGCTTTCCGTCCGGTTCCAGATGAAGTCGGACCGGTTGATAATGCTGGCGGAGACCATGAGGCCTAGCCCGCATCCCATGCCTAACAACGCGATTCTACGACTCATCGCGAAGGCCTGTCCCCATGAACCTACGTCCATTGGTGTAAGCGATGATGTCCTTGCCGCGATACCAGACCTTGGCGCCGATCTTGTGATAAACCGGGCCTGTTCCCAGCGAACGCATATTGACCAGGGTCTTCGGTTTGAGGCCGAGATGGTCAGCGGTTTCATCCGTGTTCATCCATTCGGTCGGGGTTGGGAGGTTTGATTTGGGTCGAAGCTCCTCTCCACTTCTATTTGTCTCTGTCATAGCGTTGCTTCTCCTTTCCTCTACGCAACTCGAAGCCCTGACAGACTGCCAACTCATCCTCAGATTAAGAGTGTCTAACTTGCACCACACGCTCGCGACACCCTTGAATCCCCAAAGAACCCTCACGTTAGAATGCAGCGCTGATAGGCGTATCAGCACCTTCGTTGCAGACCCTTTCGGCATGAAAGAAGACCGCTCCGGAGGTGTCTCCGGAGCGGCTTGGCAAGGCTGTGATCTACCCTAGTCGCGCGCGTTCCAGAGAATGACGTGCCGACCTTTCTTGCCCTTGACCGGGGCGAGGTTTGCGAAAATCCGGCGCGGTCCGATCTGCGGGTCTGCCAGCGTCAGCGAGACATAGTCGCGTCCCGATGCCTTCGACTTGCGCATCCAGCCGCCGCCGATTTCGGTCGAGGTTTCACCGGCATAGATGCGGTAGTCCGGATGTCCTTCTTCGGTCTTTTCTGCATTCTTCTCGATGCGGATTGCGGCAGAGAGGTTCATCATTGCGAGGGTGCCTTCAAAGCCGGACTTGGTCTCGCTGACATATCCGAGTGCGTTTGCCATAGGGGTCTCCTTTTCTTTCCTTGGCGTGTCTCCCGGGGACCCCTTGTCCCCGTCGACGCCGGACCGCCCGGACGGGGGCTGAGCGGCTAGAACCCGATAGGGGCGAAGCGCATGCGGAGCACCGCCTGGGGCGATGAAATTTGCTGCGCGAGGAGCCGCAAAGCGGCGGGGAAATTTCTTCGCCGCAGGCGGTTTCATGGCCGCTCAGTCCGCGTCCAGGTCTTCAAGGCAAAGACGGAAACAAGGGGTCAGTGACACGCTTTTCGGGAAGAAATCAGACCCCTCATCACACGCGTCTCGATTGTCCATCGAGACCTCAAGACGCGCGATTTTTTTTGAAGGCATTTTCATGGGTCGCCCAGGTATCGGAGCCACAATCCCCAGCCTCAGAAAGCGGAAAGCCGCCCGGTGACAGGCACCGGGCGGCTCCTCAAGCTGGCTGAACAGGAGACGATTATTCAGGCAGCGTCCTGATGCTCAGGCGTCTCATCGGACGCGTTTTCCGCCCCCGCTTCGAACAGGCTCGCAATCCGTGTCCACGCATCGGCGGGCGGTGATCCGGCCCCGTCGACAAGGCGGGTCGGTGGCACCTGCATCCAGCCCGGTCGCCAGTCAGGATTGGCCTCGCAACCCTCCCCGCTGATCCGGTTCGCAAGCTCCTGTTTCTGCGCCTTGCCCGTCTCGGCGCGGCACGATTCCGCGAGCGACAGGGTCGCAATATCTCCGATCATCGCATTGATGGCGCGCTTGTCCTTCGTGAGATCGAAGAACACATCGTCGGGCTTCCACGCCGCCGAAAGGTCGGTGCCGCAGACATGCAGGACGGCTTCGACAATGCCATTCCCGGCCTCGAGCGCCCGGGCCATGACACTTGCCAGAACCGTCAGGACTTCTTCATTCGACATGGCGAGCAGCGCAGTGAAAAGCTCGCACACGCGGTAGTCGTCGCCGTTCCGGCGAAGGGCCGGATTGACGTTCAGCGCCTTGAACAGGGCGTCAGTCTGAACCTTCTTTTCGGCGAGTGCAGCCACAGATGCCGAGCCTTCGACGCTCGCTTGCGTCTCATCTTTCCGGACGCGAAGCTCGTGAGGACGCACGTCCCAGAGCGCGCTCCCCGCCATCGCATGCGCGACCATCAAGCGGAGAGCAATCGCGGGTGATGTGGCCAAACTCGCCTGAGCAGCAGCGTGGCGATGAAGCAGGATGTATTCCGCAAGCGGGCCGGACATTTCTGGCCGAACGGCTGCCGGAACGGCGTCGCTGTCACCTTTCGAACCCTGTTGCCGCTTACGGGCCTCGGCGGAGGTCAGCTGTCCCTCGTGGAGCTGGACCGTCCCGTCATGGCGGATTTCGATGAAGACCTTCCCGCCATCTTCCTTGGCGCACTGGACATATTCCCAGCGGTGGAAATACGCCCCGCGCTCAAGGCAGATGACATCGCTCCAGCCGTCTTCCTTGTAGGCCTCGACCCGCTCGGCAATCGTGGCGGATTGTGCCTGCCAGAACTGATCCGCATCCGCAAAGACGCCATGCTCGCCAAAGAGGTCGGCAGTGACCTGTCCTTCATAGGCATCAAGATCGAACAAGGCCTTGTCGGTGGTGATCGTGGTCCCGCCCGTTATCCATGCCTTGCACGACCGGCCCATCGGGGCGCGTTCGGTTTCGCTCTCGAAGAGGCGAAGCCATTCGGCCTGCTGGTCGGGCGTGGCGAGCGTCAGCGCGCGGATCGTTTCACGGTCCAGCTCGTCCTCGGCGTAGAGCTTGCGGATCGGCTCGGCGAGCGAAGCAAGCGCGAGCACACGCCGCACCATAAGCTCGGTCACGCCGAAGAAGGCGGCGATATCCTCCACTGCCTTGCCTTCCTCATGCAGCCGTTTGAACGCTTCATATTGCTCCATTTCTGTCGCTGGCAGGCGTCCGACATTCTCGATGACGGAGGCGGCAATCGCGGACGCCGCATCCTTCTCGGTCATGATCGCGCAGGGGACCAGCGGCGTCTCGCCTGTCTCCTTGGCGATTTCTTTCAACGCGAAGAAGCGGCGGCGTCCGGCGATGACGCCATAATACTTGCCCTCGCGGCGGACCAGCAAAGTCTGCCGCAAACCGCTCTCGCGGATTGATGGCAGGATGTCGGACACGTCCGGTTTCTTTCGTCCATGACGCATATTGAGTTTTGAAATCCGAAGCTCGTCGAGCGGGATGTGTCTAAGGTCGGGCTGTGCCATGGGGGTCTCCTTTTCTGGCGGGTGAAGCGAGAGACCCAGCGCCCATGCAGGGCCTCTCCAGTTGATCTTGGTGAAGGGAAAGCCCTCGCTGTCGCGGCAGGCTTCTGGGTCGGTCTCGCCCCAGTCATAGTCGCGGATCGTGATCAGGGGCGCGCGGCCCTCGACCCAGATTTCGGCGACCTGGGCCTCGGCAATGACGAGCGTCATGCGCGGCCTTGGGCCAAGCAATTCAGTGACGGTGCGGGCAACGCTCATGTCGAAGCCCAGCCCGTCACGGTCGCAGCAAGCCGGGCCGCAGCGGCGCGGCCTGCGTCCAGCGCCTCGGATAACAGCTCGTTCGCAACAGTGGTGAGGTAGCAATTGTCCGTGCCGGGATAATTACACTCGACGCCCCAGAGGCTGGCGGCGTGGTGATCCAGTTCGATTCCGTCGCGCTCGACCGAAAGCACGATCCCGCAATAGAACCACTCGCCCTTGCGCCATGCTTCCATCACGGCTTCGGCCTTGGCCTGCGCCTCGGCGAAGCGCTGGCGGAATCCGTTTCCCGGCCCAATAAAACCGGGCGCGTCCTTGTAGAGCGAGGGCCAGAATCCGTCCTGCCGCTGGTCCGGCGCGTCGGGGCAATCGTCGGCAACAATCCGGGCCGTGACCGTGAAGCCCTCGGCTTCGCAGCTGATCGTATCGCCTTCGCAGGCGTAGGTGTTGAAGTGCTGGGTGAAGGTCATGGCGTTCAACGCGTCCAGAAAACGTGAACGTCTTCGAACCCTGTCTCGAACACCATGATGTCGCCATTCAGCTCCATGTCGCGGGCGAGCGCTGACCAGTCGATATAGTATTCGAGGGCTGCGGGGATTTCCGTCCCGGTGTCGCGGTGGAGTTCTTCGGCGAAGTCTGCCCGGCTCGAAAAGCAGCCTGCGTAATCGTCGAAAGCCGCCACGGCCTGCTCAAGGTCGTCGCCAAAATGGCGATGGACCAGCGCGCCGAGCCTGCCATGTTCGGCAATAAAATCGGCCAGATTACAGACTGTCCCGAAGCTCGCATATTCGGAAAGCTGCGCGCCTTCGAAGCCTTCATAGTGTCGGGTAACAGGTCGGCGTTGCCGCCGACCCGTCCCCTCAGAACCGTGCTTGCAAGTTTCCCCGCACACGGCTCAAGCAAGTCCCTGTTGTGCCGCGCGGCGGCAGTCGGCGTGGACAAGTCGCAGGTTCCGGTAGGAACCGTTCGTCCTGTCCCCATCCACATGAGACATGCGGATGGTTTCGCCATTGTAGAGGCTCTCGCGGCAGGTCGGGCACGTGTGCCGTTGCCGCTGCGCAACCTTCTGCCAACTGCGCGTGAGGTCAGTCCCTCCCATCCGGCGGGTCCGGTTTCGCCAGTAGTCGGCGAGAGACGGATCGTCGGGAGAGTTGCGGTGCTTCACCATCGTCCAGCGCACGATTTTGATCGCGGCTGGATGGATCATGAACGCACCAGACTGCTTGTCCATAAAGGTGTAGCTGAAGTTCGGGCAGTTATAGTGCCGCCCGAAGTATTTCCGCATCCACCAGTGTTTCAGCTTCCTCGCATGGGCACGGTGGCACCAGCGACGTTGCCGGACATGGACATAGTGTTCGATCCCCGAGAAGATTTTCCCGGCGACACTGTAGCGGTAGTAATTGCACCATCCACGTATCACCGGATTGGCAGCTGCAAGCAGCTGCCCCTGATCCGAACCGACATGGGCGCGGAACAGGTCCCTGAGCTTCTTCCTGAACGCTTTGACGGCGTCCTTGGAAGGTTTGATCAGGGTCTTCGTGCCAGCGGCGCGGTCTGCCACCTTGTAGGAACGGACATTGAAGCCGAGGAAGTCGAAGCCTTCCCGTATGTGCCGGATGCTGGTCTTCTCCTCGGAGAGGTAAAGACCGCGCCCGGCGAGAAAGGCCGCAACCCGTGTCCTGGCCTCAAGCGCTTGCGTCTCGGTGTGGCAGATGACGACGAAGTCATCAGCATACCGCACAAAGACAGGGCAGTGAGGTTTCACGTATGAGGCGCTCGTGCCTCCGCGATACTCAATGCCCAGCGCTTCTTCCATTCCATGCAGGGCGATGTTCGCAAGTAGGGGACTGATGACCCCGCCTTGCGGTGTGCCCTGCTCGGTGGCGTGGAACACGCCATCTTCCACATAGCCTGCCTTCAGCCAACGGCGGATCATTCCCCTTGCGGGGAAGTTGCCGATGGCCTCCATCAGGGCGTCGTGGTCGATATTGTCGAAGCAGCCTTTGATATCGGCATCAAGAACCCAGACCCGTTTGGACCCGGATTTCGTTGCCAGATATATCCGCTCGATGGCGTCATGGACGCTACGACCGGGCCGGAACCCGTAGCTTGTCCCCTCGAACTGCGCTTCCCAACAGGGCTCAAGTGCATTGAGCACAATGGCCTGCTGGCACCGGTCGATGAGGGACGGGATTCCGAGCGGCCGCTTCTTACCGCTCGCTTTAGGGATATACACCCTCCGGGCTGGAAGCGGCTCCCATGCCTTGAGGTTCCCCAGCTGGTTCGCAAGGTCGGCCCGCTCGGTCGGCGTCAGTGCGGTTCGCGCATCGACACCGGGAGAGGCTTTCCCGCGATTGATCTGGCTGACCCTTCGGATGGAAACGAGCAGGTTCGCCCGGCTGCGCAGCATCAGCTTTTGCAACGAGCGAACCGTCTTCCAGTCCCGCATTTCAGTCGCCCGATAGATTCTCCGGCGCAGCGTCCTGACGGTTCGATAGGCGGCAGGCCAGTCAATGGTCTGCCATTGAACAGTTCCGCCGCTTACGATCAGGCCTTGCGGCCCGTCCATCTTTTCACGAACGGTTCGGTTGCTGTTCCATGAGATTACGGGGGACTCACCAGTCATCTGTCAGCACCCTTTCAGGTTGGGCATGGCCCTATCCGCCGGGTTATGTATTCCCCGTGCCTTTCGGCTGGCGGCATTTGCTTCTGATAACTTCCTACACCCGCTGAGGAGTTGGGCGGCTCTTGCGAGCCGCTTACCGAATGCTGTTGCCAGCGACCGGACCTCATCGGGGTTACTCAGTTCCGCATCTGTGAGATGCGACCGGGTTAGGTGCCTGCTATACGCCGGGGAATATCGACCTTCCGACTGAGGGATCCACGTGCCCCCAGCCCATTCCCTTGCTCCCCGTAAAAGCCACTTCCGGGGGACTGATGGGTAACGACGCATCAACACAGATTCACTTTCGTTCACCATACCGGTCTTCTCCTTGGGCGGTTCACCGGCGTGTGGCTGCCAGCTCCCCGCTCGTTTCCGGAGGCTTCGCACCAGCCGGTTACCCAGCTCGCACGCTCCGGCTAGAAATGGTCGAGAAGGCTCGACCAGAGGCATCCCTGCCTCACTCAACAGATGCGACTTTCTGGTCGCACCATGGATCGCCCACTCTTCGGCGTCCGGCAGCGGCGACGTCACCAACATGGCGCGAACCTCGGCCATCACCTCATCAGGTGTCGTCGCGTCGATCCAGCGCCCGTGCAGGCAGCCATTATTGTAGGCGGCAAGGCAGGCCACATAGATACGGGGCCGGTCTGGAGATGTGGGTGCAGCGTCTGCCGCAAGGGGGGCTGAAGGTTGCGGTGTGGTCATGGCGTCAGTCTCGTCTCCCCGCCCAAATGTCCCTCCCGCATCAGGCGGGGGTGGGCGGCGAGAAGGCCGGCAGGCCGGACCTGTTAGCCGGTTGGGCAAGGCGGAAAGGTAGGACGCTGAGACCGCTTCAAGACGCCTTCAGTCCCGTCGCCTTGCGCAAGCGGCGGGTCCGGGCAGACCGGTCGTCCGCCCACCTCCGTCTGAGAGGGAGATTGTCCTGGACGCCGGGCGGACGGTTGCAGGCCGCGGGACGCGCCAACCGAGCCGAATCCCGCAAGACAGACTATATGAGCCTACACATCCGCACCTATCGCGAGCAGGACCGCGACGCTGTGATTGCGCTATGGGAACGCTGCGCCCTGACGCGGCCGTGGAACGATCCGTCGGCCGATATCGATCTGTGTGTGCGTAGCCGCGAAGCGACGCTGATGGTGGGTTACAGGGAGGATGATCTGATCGCGTCAGTTATGGTCGGGCATGACGGGCACCGGGGATGGATCTACTATCTCGCCGTCGAACCGGAGCGACAGGGTCATGGTCATGGCCGCGAAATGATGGCCGAAGCCGAGCTGTGGCTCGCAAGCCGGAATGTCGGAAAAGTCCAGTTGATGGTCCGCATCGGCAATGCCGATGCCGAAGCCTTCTACGGGGCGCTCGGTTATGAAGCCCAGGATGTGACCGTATTCGGGAAATGGCTGAACGACCCGAACGCCCCCTGAGCCAGCGGCCTCATAATGCTCATGCAGGCCGAGCAGCCTCCGACCCCTCTGCTTGTCAGTGGGAAGCGCAGGCTGGCGCGATCACCGGCGAGACACCCGCATGCCGCTGGGCTGCCCGGAAGGGCAGACCAGAGGTCCGGAGACGAGCCGGGCCGCTGGCGGCGTGCCGCCCGCGAAACAGCCCCCTCGCGTCAGCGAGGGGTGATCGCCGGATCAAGGTCTGATGCCAAATTGGATCTGCTCAGGTCTGTGCAGTCAGGAGGTCCCTGTATCCGCCATCCCGGAGTTCACGTCCTCGCACGAGGGCGCGGCGCATTTCGTCTTTCATGGCCCGGCTGGGGCTCTGCCAGGCTTCGGTGGCGCGATCCTCGCCATAGATGATGGCAGCGGTTTCAAAATAAGTTAGACCGGTCTCATGCGCATCGAGCGCAATGAGCGCATTGCGAAACGCAAGCGATGAGCGTGTCCAGGTGTCGTTGAAACTCGGATCGTCCTTGCCAAGAATACGCTGAGCCTTGCCGATGACTTTAAGTGTTTCGTCCATGCTCGACACATTATCGATGATCAGTTTCATGCGGACGGGTTCGACGCTGAGTAGTGACAGACCAGAACAAGCGACTTGGATGCTGTGGCCGTGCCCACGGATCATCAGGTATTCCCGGCCGACGCGATCTGTGAGGTGGGTGACTTCACACACATTGATCGTCTGATCGAAAATATCGTCGCGCTCGCTCGGATGACGCGGTACGACCTGCATGGTCAGGGCGCGAGCATAGAGGGCAGGGATCCAGAAGACGTCGGCCTCGTAGCCATTCGCGTCTATGTCGGGAAAAAAAACCAAGCCGAATTTCTCAGCGTCGATCTGGTCGCATAGCGGCCGGAGCAGCCGGATGCCGTGACAGGCTGGCTTTTCAGATATCTGTGAGTCGCCAGCCCGCAGGGCGGCTTGCCTGAATTCGCTATTTCGCCGAAGAAATTCCCAAGCCCAGCGACTTCTGGAGAGTCGGCAAGTATAGGCGTAGTCATCCAGATCAATACGGACCGAGGGTGTGTCGGCGGGACTCATCAGGTGCCTCCTTCACAAGCGGGTGCTGCAAAAGAGGTGCCAAAATTCTACTTCAGGCTAAAAGAAGCGCGTTTTCGACGGGTCCGAGAAGCGTTGCATAACCGCCGTCCCGCAGGTCACGGCCGCGGGCAAGGGCACGTCTCATCTCGTCTTTCATCGCTCGGCTTGGGCTGTGCCAAGCTTCGCGGGCCCGTTCTTCGCCATATATAAACCGCGCCGTCTCAAAATATGAGAGTTGGGCATCATGACAATCGAGTGCGACCAGTGCATTGCGAAGGGCCAAGGAATGGCGAGTCCATTCCGGGATATCCGCCTCTGCTTGCGGGTCATAGACACGCTGGGCGCGCTGGAGCGTTTTCAGCTTGGCCTGGAATTCGTCGAGACTGTCGATGATGAAGCTAAGCTTGACAGGTTCGCGGGCGAGAAGTGACATGCCCGTGCAGAACACCTGAATGACGCAGCCATTTCCCTTGAGAAGAAATTGTTCGCGGCCGGCGAGGTCGGTGAAGTGCGTGATCCTGCAGATGCCAACAGTGCGATCATAGAATTCACAGGATTCATTAGGACCACTCGGAGAAACTTGCATGTGAACCCGCCTCGGATAGAGACCTCCCGACCAGAAGGCGTCGGCTTCAAGGCCGCTATCCTCTGGATCCGGGAAGAAGGCGAGCCCCCATCGCTCAGCAAGCGCCTGAGAGGCTCTAGGGCGCACGAGGGTGATCTGATGGCAGGCGGGAGCGAAACTAAGCTCACTGGCAGAAGGAAGCGACGAGTCCTCAAGAAATCGTCGGTTTCGGCGCAGGAACTCCCAGGCCCATCTGCTGTCTGACAACAACCATGTGTAGTCATAAGCACTTATATGATCTGCCAGCCGGGACATTTGTCCTCGTTCCCCAAGAGAGATTCAACTCAACAGGGAAAGCAAATTCAATGCCGGAATAGAAAGTTGATCGAGTAGGTATTTGTTACGGTAACGTTTGGGAACCCATCATGCGAGGCCCAATGACGCTGCGCGCGGACCATTTTGAGAGTTTTACGCACTTGTTTCATTCCGGGTTTGGGGCATCATCCTGACTGATGCTTATCAGCATGCGCATCGCGCAGAATATCGATTCCACCATATACCGCAATCGCCGCGACTCCCAATCCGACAAGCAGATCTGGCCAGTTGGACCCAGTCCACAGTACGATTACGCCCGCGAGAATGATCCCCCCATTCGAGATGAAGTCATTGAAACTAAATGTTGTAGCGGCTCGCAGGTTTACATCCTTCTTTTCTATTTTTTTCAAAAGCCAGAGACAGATCAGATTTACAACACCTGCAATCGCGGCCATTGCCAGCATGATGAGACCGAGGGGTTCAGATCCTTCAAAGTATCGACGGATTGCGTCGCCGGCGACGCCGACGGCAAATACAAGAAGCATTCCACCTGACAGTCGAGCGGCGTTGCGTTTCCAGATCTGCGAACGTGTAAGTGCAAGCAGGCTCAAGCCATACACAATCGCGTCCGAGGAATTATCCAGCCCGTTCGCCAGGAGGGCATTGGAGTCGCCGAACCAGCCTGTGACAAAAAAGCCAATGGCTATGAGTATGTTTAGCCATAGTACGATTTGAAGAGTTCGGCGCTCGTCTGACGTCTCGATTTTCAAGTCTTCGCTACCCATCCTATGATTTTACCAACCGTTGTCTGTGAGGGGAGATGCACCGTAAGAATTTTATCGAAGCGTCTCCGTTAGAAAGCTTGGTATTGCAAGCGTATTGAGGATAGCTGGAGTAGCGGTAGGGCCCTGTGGTGGCAAGTGTGCCCTTGGCTCCTGGTGTCTTGTCGAAACCGAACCGGAAATCTGCGCGCCAAACCACCATATTCGCGATGATGAGAGGGGCAAACCCGAGGCCGAATATCGCCCAGCAGGGTACGGGAGCGGTTGCCCTACCTGAAGCCCCAATCGACAGCGCCGCTCCGAAATTCGTGATCGTACCCTTCCAGATGATTGGTGCCACGAAACGCGAATAACGCTGCGGGAGCCAAATTCTCTGCGCGGGGAACGCTGCAGACCAAATAGGAATCACAGCAACTGCGCCACCTGTGGCAATGCCGAGTATCTGGATTGTCGTATCACCACTCATGTTGCCTCCTGCGCTTGTGTTTTCAGCCGTCAGGGTTATTTCCTGCAGTCTACAGTAACTAGAGGGGCAAGGGGCGCTATCATGGCCTTGATGACGATCGGAAAACTGTCAGGGGCGACGGCCGTAAAAGTCACGACAATCCGCTATTATGAATCCATTGGCCTGCTCGACGAGCCGCAACGCAGCGCAAGCGGACAGCGGTTGTACGCAGGGGACTCTGTAGAGCGTCTCCGTTTTATTCGTCATGCAAGGGATCTGGGGTTTCCCGTCTCAGCGGTAAGGGAACTGATTTCGCTGCAGGTAGAGCCAGGCAGGGAGTGCGTCCTGGTTGACCAGATTGCACGTCGCCAGCTTGACGAGGTTCGCCGCAGGCTGACCCAATTGGAGGCGCTCGAGGCCGAGCTCAAACGCATGATCCGCGCTTGCGAAGGCGGCAAGATCGGATCCTGCTCTGTGCTCGCTGCCCTTGGCCAGCACGAGAATTGCTTGCACGAACAGCATGATGGCGCCGAGGTGCTTGCAGGGCTTCCGTCAAAAGGCGCTTGACCCTCCATTGACTGGAGGTGTTAAAAAGAGAGTGAGCCTGTTTACCCGATCGCAATAGAAAGTAGCTAGCCCAGCAATCATGTTTCCGTTCCAAGTCATAACGTGTTTACGAAGGTTGCTCGTCATGGTGATGGCGATAGCTTTTGTTATTGCGCCGATGACGGCTGCGGCGGATATCATGCATCCGGGCGATCAGGCCGCAGAGGAATGTTCTGCGAGTGAGCTAGCCCAAGATGTCTCTGATAAGGAGCCATCGCATGAAGGTCATGACCATACCGCGCATCAGTGCGGAAGCTGTCATTTCCATCTGATAGGCGGCGGCGATCTAAGCGGCGCTCCGAAGTCTGCCGTACAGACCAGACATTTGTTGCCTGGCGGTTCTTTTCTCGAGAACCTCCGCCCAGACGGTCTTTACCGTCCTCCTCGTGCCTAGACCAACGACACAGGATTATTTTGCGTGGCTACGGCCTCGCTGTCGTTGAATCTGGACGAGGAAACCAGCAAAAATGAAAATTCTTATATGCAGCGCGATCACCGCGCTCGCCCTGCCGGTCATGGCCGGTACGGCCTATGCGCAAGGGTGTAGTTCTGTCTATGTCAGCGCGACTGACTATGATCAATCCCGACCACTGACGCTCGACGCGGCTATTGCTCGCGCCGCCAATGCTTCGCCTGAAGTTCTGACGGCGGCTCTCGAGGCGAAAGCTTCATCGGCCGACGCCGATCAGGCGAGCCGTTGGCTTAATCCATCTCTGTCTGTCGAAACCGAGAACTTTGCCGGCAGCGGATCGCTTGAAGGCTTCAATGCCTACGAGACGACCCTGGTAGTGGCGCAGACCTTACAGCTTGGCGATAAACGAAGACTTTCCGAGCGGGCCGCCAGAGCTGAAGCCGCATTGGCGAGTGCCGAATGTTCTGTACGAAGCCTGGAAGCTCAGAAACTCGCAGGGGAACTCTATCTGGAACTTCGTGCCGCTTACGACATGGCCGAGGTCGCTCAGGCCTCAGCCGATCTCGCATCCGAGTTCTCCGGCGTCGTCCAGCGCCGCGTGGACGCTGGAGCGTCGGCTCCGCCTGAGTTGCTGCGCGCGCGGGCTGAAGCAGCAGCGCTTCAGGCGGTTGCGGATGGTGCGCGGGGCCAGGTCGAAGCCAAAGGGCTAGCGCTTGCGTCCGTTTGGGGTAGTCCAGAGATCGACTTTGTCTTGTCTGGCACTGCGGAAATCGTAACAGATCCGGCGGGTGGGTCGGCTCAACCAGATTCTGGCGTTCATCCGTCACTTGCGGCGGCTAAGGCCGGAGCGACGGCTCGTAGCGCGGCGACGGACCGGGCCCGCGCCGGCGCATGGCCTGATATAACCGTATCGGCTGGTGTCCGAAGATTTGAGGACACGGGCGATAGCGCGTTTCTGGCGGGTGTCAGTGTTCCTTTGCCGGTCTTTGACCGCAATCAGGACGCAACGCGGGCGGCGGGATTACGTACCCAGAGTGCCGAGCTATCAGCACAGACTGTTGAGGCAAGGTTGCGGGCCGAGCAAGCGAGTCTTGCCGCGCAGGTCCGGGCCGCAAAATCCCGCTTGCAGCGTCTCGAGGGCGAAGCGCTGCCGCTCGCAGAAGAAGCCTATACAGCTGCGGCAGAGGGCTACCGGGTTGGCAAGTTCGACCTGACCGCCACGCTCGATGCGCGGCGCAGTCTGATTGAAACCCGCGCCGCCGTTATCGATGCCCGGCTGGCGCTCCAGACATACACGCTGCGGTTGCGTGCGCTGATTGGCGCCGCGCCGTTCGAAGGAGAGATCCAATGAAACTGAATTTATTCTATGCGGCGCTGCTTTCGCCAGCGCTTTTGTATCTTAGTGCTTGCGGCAATGACGCCTCCGATTCGTCTGGTGCAAACCGGACGCCCCCACAAGCCGAAGATGGCCATGACGACCACGAAGACGGTAGTGATGAGGAGCATGAAAGCCATGATGAGGCCGATGGCGACGATCATGAGGGACATGAAGAAGGAGGCGGTCATACCGAACACGAAGGTGAAGGCGGCGATCATGTCGAGCTGACCGCCGAGGAGGCGGAAGCTGCCGGTATCCGGACCGGGCGAGCCCAGACCGGAGCGGTTTCGGGCCAGCTGGAACTGCCGGCCGAGATCCGTTTCGATGCGGACCGTGTCGCAAGGGTCTCGCCACAGGTCGAGGGCACCGTTGCCCAACTTTATGCAGGCGAAGGCGATATCGTGAAAGCCGGCGCCACGCTTGCCCGGCTGACCAGTCGTGAACTCGCCGGCCTAAAGGCCGATTATCTGAATGCCCTGAGCGCCGAGCGCCTCGCGCAAGCCGAGCTTGAGCGTGAGGAAAACCTCTGGGAGCAGAAAATCACCGCCGAGGCCGATCTGCAGTCGGCGCGTGCGGCATTCGCCGCAGCCAATGCCGGCCGGGAAGCTGCTGAAAACAGGCTTCATGCGATCGGCATTGGTCATGGCACACTGGACAAGCTTAATGAGGCTGCGGATGGGTCGCTTGCACAAGCCTATGTGACGGCTCCCCTTGCCGGAGAGGTGATTCAGCGGAGCGTTTCTCTTGGAGAAACCGTATCGGCTGGCGGCGCGCCCATCTTTGTCATCATCGATGATAGCGTCGTCTGGGCCGACATCGCCGTCTACAAGGAAGATCTCGGCAAGGTCAGCGAAGGCCAGACCGTGACCTTCCAGCAGGAAGATGGCCGCGTCCTGGCCGAAGGGACAATTTCAAATGTCCTGCCTGTCATCAATGAGGCATCCCGCACCGCGACCGCGCGGGTCATTGTCGACAATGCCGAACACAGGCTGAAGCCCGGTCAGTTCGTAACGGCGCGGATCGACACGGGAGAGGGGCGCCCCGTCGTGCGCGTTCCCTCCGATGCGATTGTCAGTGTTGAAGACAGGATGTCGGTCTTCGTCCCGACGGATGACGGGTTCGAACCGCGCGAGGTCCGGACAGGAGAGAGTGCAGGCAGCTATACCGAGATCATTTCCGGGCTCGAGGCCGACGAAGCATTCGTTGCCGAGGGCGCCTTCACCCTGAAAGCGCAGCTTGAAAAAGACGCTTTCGGCGACGGCCACGCACACTAGGAGACCCGCAAAATGATCAATTTGATGCACCGCCTTGCGGGTGGCCGGCTGCTTGCCGCCATTGCCGCACTCGCCCTGTCGATCGGGGGGCTGTTTGCCTTTCGCAGCCTGCCTGTCGACGCTTTTCCCGATCCCTCACCTTCTCTGGTCCAAGTCTTCACCGAAACTGAAGGCCTGTCGCCCGAAGAGGTCGAACGCTATGTCACCTATCCGATCGAGACGGCCATGTCCGGCCTCCCCAAGGTCGACGAGATCCGCTCGACATCCAATTTTGGCCTGTCTGTCATCAATATCTATTTCGAGGACGGCACGGACGTCTATTTTGCCCGCCAGGTCGTCGGTGAGCGCCTCGGCGAGGCCGCCGACGCCATTCCCGACGGTTTCGGCACACCCAAGATGGGGCCGATTTCGACCGGCCTTGGTATCATCATGTACTATCGGCTCGTCGATGAGACCGGCGAGCGGTCGCTGGTTGAGCTGCGCGAGATTGCCGACTGGATGATCAAGTATCCGCTCCAGTCGGTTGAAGGGGTGACGGAGGTTCTGTCACTAGGGGGTTTCGAGAAGCAGTACCAGGTCCGCCTCGATCCCGATCAGCTGACATCCTATGACCTCAGCGTCGGCGAGGTGATTGCCGCCCTGGAGAGCGCCAATCGGACGGCCGGCGCGCAATTCATCGAAATTGGCGCCGAACAGTACACGGTGCGCGGGGTCGGGCTCGCTCGCTCCCTCGATGATCTGCGTGAAACGCCGGTCAAGACCGTGGATGGACGAACCGTCCGCGTCAACGACCTCGGTGAAGTCGCCATCGGCGGCGGCGTCCGGCAGGGGCTCGCAACTGCCAATGGCGAAGGGGAGACCGTCGCCGGTCTCGTCCTGAAACTTTATGGCACAAACACGTCTGAGGTGATCGAGAACGCTCAGGCGCGCTTCGACGAGATCAACCAGTCGCTTCCGGATGGCGTCAAAGCCGTTCCGTATTATGATCAGGGCACGCTGGTGAAAAAGGCGGCTGCGACCGTGACGACCGCGCTCTGGCAGGGCGCGCTCCTGGTCGCCGTCATCGTCTTCCTGTTCCTCGGCGGCTGGCGGCCAAGTCTTGTTGTCGTCATGGCTATTCCCTTCTCGGTCGGCTTTGCCTTCATCGCGATGAAGGCCCTCGGCATCGGGGCCAATCTGATGACGCTGGGCGGGGTAGCGATCGCCATCGGGATGATGGTCGACGGCGCCATCGTCATCGCCGAGAACGTGGATCGCGGCTTGCGCGAACGACGCGAGGGTGAAGATAGCCGCACGACGGTCGCGCGAGCGAGCGCCGAAGTGATCGCGCCGCTAATTGCTGCCGTCGCCGTGGTGATCATCGTCTTCCTGCCGCTCTTTTCGCTACAGGGCACTGAAGGCAAGACGTTTCGGCCGCTCGCCGCTTCTGCCGCGCTCGCCATGACAGGGTCGCTGATCTATGCCGCGCTCATCGCTCCGGCGATGGCGCTCGGCCTCATGCGTCCGCCCAAGAGCAATAGCCAGGAGAGCGACAGCCGGCTTGTTTCGCTGATCAAGCCGCTTGCGGCCTTCTTCGTCCGGCGACGTCTCGCGGCGGTCGGGCTAGCAGGCGTCCTGCTTCTGGTTGGGGGCCTCTCAGCGACACGCCTTGGCTCGGAGTTCACGCCTGCGCTGGAGGAAGGCGATGTCCTGTTGCGTGTGACGATGGCGCCGTCCATCTCGCTAACCGAAGCAAAGGAAACGTCGACCCGCATCGAGACAAGACTGCTTGAAGCCTTCCCCGAGATCAGTTCCATTGTCAGCCGGATCGGCCGTGGGGAAGTCGGCGCGCATGCCGACCCGGTGAACAGTATCGAGGCCTTCGTGGCGCTCAAACCCCGAAGCGAATGGCGCAATGGCATCAGCCCGGATGAACTCCGGGCGTCGATCTCCGAGAATCTCGGCGGCTTTCCAGGCGTCAGGGTTAATGTCGGCCAGCCAATCGCCATGTCGGTTGATGAGCTCCTGACCGGCACAAAGGCGCAGCTGGCGGTCAAGATCTTCGGTCCGGATACGGAGGTCCTGCTCGAAGGCTCGCAGGACTTGCAGTCCATTCTTCAGGAAATTCCTGGGGCGACCGACGTCCAGGCCGATCAGATCACCGGCGCGCCGCAGCTTGTGGTCTCGCTCAACCGTCCTGCGCTCGGCCGGTATGGACTGAGCGTGGAGGAGGCGCTCGATGCCTTGCGTTCCGGCGTCGGCGGGGCAGAGGCTGGTGCCGTTTTTGAGGGAGTGCGCCAGTTTCCCGTCATCGTGCGCTATGCCGAAGAGGACCGCAACACGCCCGCGGCCATCGGACGGATTATTCTGGAATCGTCCAGCGGCGCACGGGTTCCACTCGAAAGCGTGGCAAACATCAGGGAGATTGTCGGTCCACGTCAGATCACGCGCGAGAATGGTGAGCGATTCATCACCGTTCAGCTCAATGTGAGAGGACGCGATATTGGCAGCTATGTCGCTGATGCGCAGCAATCGGTCGCCAGCCAGCTCGACCTGCCGGCTGGTTATCGCGTCGAATGGGGCGGACAGTTCGAACTCCAGCAGGAAGCGAATGCGCGGTTCGCGGTCGTGATCCCGATCACGCTCGGTATCGTATTCCTGATCCTGCTATTGACGTTCGGGCGCATGAAATCGGCCATCCTGATCCTGCTCAACATTCCGCTGGCGCTGACCGGCGGGGCGATGGCGCTCTGGATTGCAGGCCTGCCGATCTCGGTGCCTGCGACGGTCGGCTTTATTGCCCTGTTCGGTATCGCGCTCGGCAATGGCATGGTGCTGGTCAGTTTCATGGATGATTTTGCCAGGGAGGGCCGTGGTCGCGATGAACTTGCCGTCGAGGCGGCAGGCTTGCGGGCACGTCCTGTGCTGATGACCGCCCTTACGACGGCGCTCGGCCTTGCGCCGCTGCTCTTCGCAAGTGGTGTCGGTGCTGAAGTGCAGCGGCCACTGGCCACGGTGGTCATGGGCGGGCTGGTCTCCTCGACCGTGCTAACTTTGCTGGTGCTACCCGCCCTTCACCGCTGGTTCGCACCAAAGCCCGACGCGCACCATTCCTTGTTGGAGGCCGAGCATGTTCATCCATCGTGAACTTCGCTTCGCGGTCATGTCCGTTTCTCTCGCAGCCCTGGCCGGCTGCGAGAGTCTCGACAACGTGATGGGGGCCCTTTCAAGTGAGCAGTCGGCCAAGGTGCAGGAGGAATGCGGCCTGATACCACCAAAGAGCCGCGTAAAAAACGCGGTACACGCGCGGCGACGCGCGTATCTCGAGTGCAAGCGCAAGGTGCTGGAAGAGGAGGCCGATCCTGAGCCACGCACATGATCATGACGATCTTGATCCCGCGAGCGATGATCGTCGGGTCTCCATTGCCATCTGGTCAATAAGACTGTCATACGGATCACTGATCCGCCCGCCGTTGGTGGCTGGACGATCGTTATTCTTGGCGGTGTTGCGCTGGTCATTGCAGAGCTTACAGCCCTCCTGATCTATTCGGTGCAGAATGGGAGCGTGAATATCCGGGCGCTCCTCCTTCACAATCTGTCCGACGCACTCGCATCTGTAGCCGTGGTTGCGGGCGACGCGCTCATCCTCATCTATGACTGAATACTGTTCGATCCGTTCGTGACGATCGGTATCGCGGTAACATTCTCTGCCTGTCGTTCCGCGAAATCGGCGGGCCGATCCACATGTTGTGGCTAGGCAGTCCGCCGGACATTGACATCGGTACCGTCATTGAGGCGATGCGGAGCGGTGATGGTGTCGTGGATGTCCATCATTTGCATCTCCGGCAGATGCAGGAGCCCCTTTTGTCAGCTATCTTCGAACAGTTTGTCGGTGAGTGCGCAATCGGGTGTTTCAGCGCCGGTGCAACCAGCCATGATCTCGCCGAGCCGTCGATCCATCTGCTTCAGATCGGCGATGCGTTTACGGATATCGCCCCGATGTGCTTCTGCCAGCGCCCTGACCTCCGCGCAGCTCGGCCTGCCATCATTGATGCCAAGTAGCGAGCGTACATCTTCCACGGAGAAGCCGAGGCTGCGGGCTCGCAATATGAAACGCAGTCGTACCTGATCTTCATTCGAATACAGCCGGTGGCCACTTGCCGTGCGGGCTGGTTCGGGCAGCAATTCGATCCTTTCATAATAGCGGATCGTTTCAAGATTGCAGCCGAGCCGCCCGGCCAGTTCAGCCCGTTTGAGTGCTGCTCGCGGCGATGTGATGGCCATGATGAAATACCCACTTGTGTCTGTACCAACTACAGAGCGTAACGTGATCATGATCAATAAAGCAATGGGAACAGCTGGTCATGGCAGGTACGGAAAACAGCCCAGCAAATGAGCGTCGCTCAAGGTGGCTTGTTGCCGGTGGCATGCTGGGGGCATTCCTTGCATCATCCTGCTGCATCGTGCCGCTTGTGCTGATCAGTCTCGGTGTTTCCGGAGCGTGGATTGGCCAGTTGACGGCGCTGGAACCCTACAAGCCCCTTTTTCTTCTGGTCGCGATCGGATTTCTCGCGGCTGGGTTCTGGGATGTCTATTTTCGAAAAACCAGTGTCTGCGAGGATGGTAGCTATTGCGCCCGTTTGCAGTCGTCAGTCGTCAAGCAGGTCGCCCTGTGGAGCGGCGCGCTTGTCGTGCTGGCGGCCTTGACCATCGATGTATGGGCACCGTTATTTTACTAGCCAGGGAGACAAGTATGAAACGCACATGGATGATCGCCGGACTGGCAGGTCTGGCACTCGCGGGGGGGCTCGCAGTCGCCGGCGCGCAGAATGCTCCGGATGCCTCGGTGGAGGTCGAACAGGCGACAGCCCGTTTTACGATCGGAAACATGACCTGCGCGACATGTCCGATTGCTGTCAGGAAAGCGATGATGCGTGTCGAGGGCGTTAAATCTGTCGATATCGATTATGCGGCCAGGACCGCAGAAGTGGTTTACGATACGGCGGCGACAACGCCTGAGCTGATCGCTGCGGCTTCAACCGATGTAGGATACCCGGCAAGCGTTACGGACGGTTGAACACGCAGCATCTGGAATATCCTGATGAGGCACCTGCCAGTCGATGTTCGCATACATCGTCAGATTTTTACACAAGGCTTTCACTTTGATGTCAAAATGGACTGACCGAAAACTGCTGATAACGGGTCTGGCCGGTACCGTCATTGCGACACCTTCTTGTTTTGCATCAATGAGCATGTGCCTCAGCCCCGGCCGGGTACCAAAAATGGACAGGCTGAACCTTGAAGCTGCCTGCGCCGAGTGCACTCGGCGGGGCATCCAGGTGAACACATCGATGCGTACGAGCGATCCCGCGGTCTTCGCCGCAGGCGAATGCGGCGACAGCGGCCTCAACCTGATCCCGGCCACGCCTCCGACATCGGGTCGATGGTGTGATTTTGAATACTTGATCGAGGCCGCGTCGCCATGCCTGGTCACAAGCCAAGGAAGAAATAATGAATCAAACCGTAAAGACAGGCGATTGCTGCTCCGTCAATAAAAACGGCGACGACAGCTATGACCTCATCGTCATAGGTGCTGGCTCGGCCGGGTTTTCGGCTTCGATTAGCGCGGCCGAGGCCGGCAGGCGCGTGGCCATGGTTGGGCATGGCACCATCGGCGGCACCTGCGTCAATGTCGGCTGCGTGCCGTCCAAGGCGATGATACGGGCCGGTGAAGCGGTGCATGCTGGTACAGCGGCGGCACGGTTTCCGGGCATTGAGCCCTGTGCGCAGAGCGTGGACTGGTCGGCGGTCGTCAAGGGCACGGCCGATCTGGTCGACGAGATGCGCCAGAAAAAATACATCGACCTGCTGCCTTCCTATGAGAATGTCACCTATATCGAGGAAGGTGCCGCACGCCTGATCGAAGGTGGGATTGAGGTCGGCGGGCGGATCATCGCTGCACCGAAGGTTCTGATCGCCACCGGCTCGCGCCCTTTCTTGCCGGAAATTGACGGGATCGAGACCGTGGAGGCGCTGGATTCCTGGGACCTTCTCAGCCTGCCCGATCAGCCCGAAAGCATCCTGGTACTGGGCGGCGGCTATATTGGCTGTGAACTGGCGCAGATGGCGTCGCGGCTGGGCGTCAAGGTTACACTGGTCACGCGTTCGCGCCTTCTGCCCGGCGTGGAACCGGAAGTGGCCAAGGCGTTGACCGACGCGTTGAAGGCTGAGGGGGTCGCGGTCGAGACCGGCCTGTCCTACCGATCGGTGAGACGGAGTGACGGCGGCGTCACGCTGACAATCGAACGGGGTGGAAAGCCTGTGACCCTCTCCGCTCAGCGGCTTGTGGCCACCACAGGCCGGGTGGCCAATTCCGAAGACCTCGGCTTGCGCGAGTTCGGCATCGAGACCGATGCGCGTGGATCGATCAAGGTCGGAGCCGACATGGCCACAACGCGGCCTGGCGTCTGGGCAGCGGGTGATGTCACCGATCGCGACCAGTTCGTCTACATGGCCGCTTATGGGGCCAAGGTGGCGGCCAACAATGCGCTCGGGCTTCAGGATTTGCGCTATGACAATGGGGCCATGCCCTGGGTCGTGTTCACCGATCCGCAGGTCGCCGGCGTCGGCCTTTCCGAGGTGCAGGCGAAGGCAGCCGGTCATGACGTCAAGGCCAGCGTGCTGACGCTGGACCACGTGGCACGCGCCGCCGCCGCCCGCGATACCCGCGGCGTCATCAAGCTGGTCGCGGATGCGAAGACCGACCGCCTCCTGGGCGGACAGATCGCGGCGCCCGAAGGGTCTGATGCGATTCAGACGCTGGCTATGGCGTTGAAGTTCGGCATGACGAGCAAGGCGCTTGGCGAGACAATTTTTCCATACCTGACAACTGTTGAAGGGTTAAAATTGGCGGCACAGACGTTCGACAAGGACGTGGCGAAGCTTTCATGCTGCGCAGGCTGAAACCAATTTTAACCGCAACGGGGCCTCGCCAGTCCAGCCAGATCAGGAAACGTCCCAGCCATGGATATTCGCGCGACGTTGTTGATCTATGCTGGCGCGGAAACCGCCGAAATTGCCGGTTGTTTTGCATTCTGGGCCTGGCTGCGGCTTGGAAAGTCCGCTTTCTGGCTGGTTCCGGGGATGATATCCCTTGTTGTATTCGCTTGGCTGCTGACACTGGTGGAAGCGTCTGCAGCCGGGCGCGCCTATGCCGCCTATGGTGGGGTTTACATAACTTCCTCGCTCATCTGGCTATGGACCATTGAGGGGATTCGTCCCGACCGCTGGGATCTGATAGGGGTTGTAACCTGTCTGATCGGGGCTGCGGTTATTCTTTTTGGTCCGCGCATGCCAGTTTGACACTATGGCGAAACGGGTCTTTATCGTCTTCCCTTTAGCTCGATCGGGGACAGTGCCGGAGTATGCCGCCTTACTGATCTGGAGGGTTGTGCGGATAGACTGTTTCTTGGTCCGGGCAGTCGCGGCCATTCGCGGGAATGCTGCAAATTTCCATGATGCGATGAGAACCGTCCCGGCCCCGTTTGACCTGGAAGATCACGTCATCGCCTTCAGAGAGGTCAGTCAGCTCAAGATCGCCCATTAAAGCGAAACTCATGGTCATCGCGCCCATGGCGATGCCTTCGAAGGGGCCATGGTCGATGGTGACCCGGCCGTCGTCGCGATCAAGGGATGTGATCCTGCCCGTGGCCCGTCCAGTATCGCCGGGCATAGCTTCATCTGCCTGTTCGAACGGTTCAGGCCTGGTCTGGTCTGCAGGGCCGGATGCTGGCGGCGTTCGGCTTTCGGGGTCACTGCAGGCTGTCAGGGAAGCGGAACCTAACAGGAAGGCGGTAATCAGAATTCTTTGAGTCATTGGGATTTCCTGGTGAACTAATCGGGAGACGCAGGCATTCCGGCCGCGGAACGCGGCCGGAACCTGATTTACGAATTTTTTGCTTGAAACAGAGGACCGGCTAGTGATCGGTGTCGTCATGATCCTTGCCTGACATGCCGGACATGGATCCGTGTCCGCCCATGTTGCAGTCCATCATGCCTTTGCCTTTCATCATCGACATCATGGATTGCTTGAAAGCATCCGGATCGCCGCCGATCGGCATCATCATGGCGATATCATAATTGTCGCTGTCGTCCTGCTTGAGCATGAAATGGACGTTGTCGCCATTCTCGAATTTGTCGAGCGCAACCATTCCGCCGACCTCGAAGTCCATTGTCATTTCACCCCAGCCGATCTTCTTGATCGGATCGTGTGAAATATTGACGGTTCGGGCATCCAGATCGACGCCGTTAATGACGCCAAAGCCGGGCGCCATGTCGCCGCAGCAGCTCATGCCGGACATGTCCATGTCTTTCATGCTGTCCATTTTCATGCCGGCCTCCTGGGCGAGCGCCGGACCAATCAGGGCCAGTCCGAGGATTGCGCCTGTGACTGCTGTCTTTCTGACGAGGGTTTTCATCGTTTTCTTCCTTTTTGATTGTCAGGCGCGGCTTTCAACAGAGGCCCCCGATGCGCGCCGGGACGGGGGAATAGGGTGGATGGACACGGGACTATTATTTCGACCTCAGATATTTGATGAGGGCAGCGATCCCGAGCAGGAGGAGGAGCACAGCAAGCAGCATGAACACCGTGCCGAACAGGCCGCCACCCATCATGCCGCCGTCGATCATCATTCTGCCTGATGAGCGATCCTGCGCGGCCGCCGGCAGCATGGCGCTACTCAGAAGCAGTGGAAACAAAAGCGGAATTTTCAACAGGTGTCTCGTCATGGTTTTTCTCCTTCGGGGGTGAATGAGCCGGCCCGGTTATCCGGTTCGGCCCGGGGTAAATCTGATGGAATCTGCAGCCCGACCCGGATGTAGTAGATGGCCGGGATCACGATCAGGGAGAGGATGAGGGTTGAGGCCATGCCGCCAAGCATGGGCAGGGCAATCCGGCGCATGACGTCCGATCCGAGGCCGTCGGTCAGGAAGATCGGGGCAAGACCTGCAAAAATGGTCGTGACCGTCATCAACTTCGGCCTGACGCGCATGGCCGCGCCCTTGCTGACAGCTGCGAAAAGCTGGCTCCTGTCAGACGGGTTCGCCTTGCGGACTTCCGCGTCGATATAGAGCAGCATCACGACGGCTGTCTCGACCGCGATGCCGCCCAGGGCGATGAAACCGACCGCGACGGCTACTGACAGATTGTAGCCTGCCAACCAGACGGCCCACATTCCGCCGACCAGGCCGAATGGCAGGCTGGCCATGATGATCAGGGTCCGGTCGAGCCGACCGAAATGTAGCATCAGCAGCAGGAGGATCAGTGCAATCGCAGCTGGAATGGCGATCTTCAGCCGCGCATTCGCTTCCTGCATCTGTTCATACTGTCCGGAGAACTCCACCGCATATCCCGCAGGCAGGTCGACGGCGTTGGCAATCACCTGTCCGGCGTCTGCAACATAGCTGCCCATGTCCCGGTCCGCGATATCGACGAAAACCCAGCCAGTCAGCCTGGCATTTTCCGATCGGATCATTGGCGGGCCTTCCGCATAGGAAATGTCCGCCAGTTCGCTGAGAGGGATATGGGCGCCGGACGGGGCGGGCACGAGTATCTCTTCCAGGTCTGTGGCACTCTCACGAAATGGCCGATCATAGCGCAGGATGATGTCATAGCGTTCCCGGCCCTCGACAGACTGGGAGAGTGTCATGCCGCCCAGGGCGGTTTGGATCACGGACTGGAAGGCTGCCATGTCGATATTCCGCCGGGCGAGTTCGCCCCTATCCGGCGTGATCTCGAGATATTTTCCGCCCATGACCCTGTCGGCGAAGGCCGAGCGCGTTCCGGGTACGTCCGAAATGGCCGCTTCTATGTCCCGGGCAATGGTCTCAATCTCTGTCAGATCATCGCCCGTAACCTTGATGCCAATGGGCGTGCGCACACCTGTTGAAACCATGTCCATGCGAATCTTGATCGGATAGCCCCATGAATTCACGAGGCCGGGCATTTGCAGCTTGGCATCGAGCTCATCGGTGATGTCCTCGACCGTCACACCTGGCCGCCAATCCTCCTTCGGTTTCAGCTTGATCCAGGTCTCGATCATGGTGAGTGGCGCTGGATCGGTTGCGGTATCGGCGCGCCCGGCCTTGCCGAAGACACGATCGACTTCTGGCACGGTCTTGATGACGCGGTTTGTCTGGCCAAGAATCTCCCGCATCTTGGTGGATGACACGCCGGGCAGGGTGGTCGGCATGTAGAGGAGCTCGCCTTCATAAAGGGCCGGCATGAATTCCGAGCCGATCCTCTGGACCGGCACGATGACGGTGGCCGTCAGCGCGAGCGCAAGGGCGACCGTGATCCATTTGAACCTCAGGGCTAGATGGAGCAGCGGTTTGTAGGCCCAGACGAAGAAGGCGTTCAGGGGATTGGCTTCCTCGCGCCGGAACCGACCCCGCATCAGGTACAGCATCAGAACCGGGACAAGTGTCACCGACAGAATGGCCGCGAAGGCCATCGCATAGGTCTTGGTATAGGCGAGAGGACTGAAGAGCCTGAAGCTCTGACCGGTCAGGGCAAAGACCGGCAGGAAGGAGACCGTGATGATGAGGAGTGAAAAGAATATGCCGGGGCCGACTTCCTGAGCCGACTCGACCAGCGCTTGGCGGCGCACGCTCGGATCGGGTTTCGGTCCCAGATCCGCCAGTTTCCGGCTGGCATTCTCGACAAGCACAATCGAGGCGTCGACCATGGCGCCGATCGCGATGGCGATCCCGCCAAGTGACATGATGTTCGCTGTGACACCTTGCCAGGACATGATCAGGAACGCGCCGAGCACTCCGAGCGGCAAGGTGATGATGGCAACCAGAGACGACCGTACATGGAGGAGGAAGATCAGAATGACGAGAGCAACCGCGAAGCCTTCCTCGATCAGCTTGTCTTTCAGATAATCGACCGAACCCTCGATGAGAGGCGCGCGGTCATACACAGTGACAATCTCGACGCCTTCTGGCAGCCCGCGCTGGAGACTATGAAGTTTCTCCTTCACACGTTCGATCACCGACAGCGCATTCTCGCCATCGCGCATCACCACGATGCCGGACACAGTTTCGCCTTCGCCATTGAGTTCGACAATGCCGCGCCGGAGGGCCGGGCCTTCGACAATCCGGGCGACATGGCTCAGCTGGACGGGGGTGCCATCCTCTGCCTTGACCACGACCTGTTCGAGATCAAGTTTCTCATCGACATAGCCTGATGAGCGGATGACATATTCCGTTTCGCCCTGTTCGAGCACGCGGCCACCGACCTCGCTCGAGGCGGCGCGGACCGCGTCACGGATACGGGTGATCGACAGGTCGTAACTTCTCAGGCGATTGGGATCGAGTAGCACCTGGTATTCCCGGACAAAACCGCCGACCGAAGCGACTTCAGAGACCCCTTCCACTCCGGCGAGTTCAAGTTTCAGGAACCAGTCCTGCAGTGAACGCAGCTCGGCGAGATCGGTCTTGCCGGTCTTGTCGACCAAGGCATACTGATAGACCCAGCCAACGCCGGTTGCATCCGGTCCGATCTGGGGTACGGCGCCTTCCGGGAGTTCGGATCCCAGCCGGGACAAGGCTTCGAGAACGCGCGAGCGGGCCCAGTAGAGGTCAACATCATCGTCAAATATGACATACACAAAACTGGTGCCGAACATTGAGGAGCCGCGCACGTCCTTGGTCTTCGGCAGACCGAGAAGGTTCGTCGATAGTGGATAGGTGACGAGGTCCTCGACAATCTGCGGGCTCTGGCCCGGAAAATCGGTGCGAATGATGACCTGGGTATCTGTCAGGTCCGGCACTGCATCGAGCGGCGTGCGCTGGATCGCCATCCACCCGGTCACAGCCAGTGCAGCGGCGAGCATGAGGACGATGAGCTGGTTGGAAACCGACCAGGAGATCAGCTTTGCCACCCATGATTTGGAGGGGTCTTGCCCCGCGAGGTTTCTGTCGTTTCGTTCAGTCATGACTGTCCCCCGAATGCCCAGGGGCCTGGTCAGCGCCAGTCTCGCCGTCATTGGTCGTCATCGACATGCCGGCCATCGGGTTGGGCCAGTCAATCCGTTCGGCTCCATCTGCGCTGTACGGATTGGCTGGTTTCGCTTCTTCCTGCAGCCAGTACCGGCCCGTTGCGGTGTCCCGGTAGAGCACCAGACCAGCCTCGCTGTAATGCTGAGGTGCGCCTTCCAGCAGCCAGGGTTTCAAGGCCTCGACCAGGTCTGAGAGTTGTGTGGCAAGGTCTTCGCGGTCCGTGGCGTCCTGCGCGGCGGCGAGAGCGGTTTGCGTAGCATCCATGACCGGTGCCAGTTTCGTGTTCGCGTAACGGTCCCGCAGCACTGGCACCAGGGCGAGCGCCGGGTCCACGAATAGCGGATCGATGTCATACCCGTCTCTCAGGGCCTCGTGGAAGTAGAGCGCCATGTCAGTGAAGTGATCGATTTCGGCGAGGGCTTTACTGTCCACCGGAATATCGGAGAGCGGTGTTTCCGGACTGGCCGCGCTCGCATCCGGAGCTTCCAGCTTGGCAAGACCTTCTTTCAGGTTGGCTTCGCTATCGAGCAGGAACTGCCCGCTGGCGACGACCATGTCGCCACTTTCCAGACCCGACAGGATTTCGGTCCGGCCATTGGCCGAAATCCCGGTTTGCACGGCGCGTCCGGAGAAGCGGCCATTGCCTTCGGCGATGACGACACGGGCGCCCTCGCTACCAAGCAGAATGGCTTCACTTGGAACCGAAAGACGCGGTCGGCCGCCGATATTCAGCCTTATGTCCGCATAGGCGCCCGGGCGAAGATAGCCCGACACATTGTCCACTTCGATCCGGACGTCGGCTGTACGGGTTTTCGGGTCGATTGTCGGATAGATATAGTCGACCTGGCCTTTACCGGGGGCATCGGGCGCGCTCGGAAAATCGAGTTCGGCCTGCATGCCTGTTTCCACCAGAGGCAAATCGCTCTCCGGCACCGAGGCAATGACCCAGACATCGGCATAGGATTGCAGGCGTAATATAGGCGTGCCGGGTTTGACATAGTCGCCATTGCGGACCTGGAGCTCGGCAACCGTGCCGCCGGCTTCTGCGTAAACCGGAACACGTTCAATGACCTGGCGGGTTTCGGTCAGCCGGTCGATGGCCGCATTCTGCATGCCAAGGGAGCGCAGGCGCTGGCGAACCGACGCGATGCGCGCTTCGTTACCGATCCTGAACGAGTTCAGATAATCTTTCTGCGCGGCGATCAGGTCCGGACTGTAGATCCGGTAGAGGAGACTGCCGGGGCGGACGGTGTCGCCCTCGGCATTGACCGCCAGATTCTCAATCCAGCCTTCTAGCCGCGAGACGGTAACATTTTCGAGCCGTTCATTGGTCTCGACCGTGCCGAAGGCTCTCAGTACACGGCTGAAATCCCTGGTCTCGGCAGGTGATGTCCGGATCCCCATGGTCTGGATCATTTCCGGCGAGACGGCCACGCCCGATCCGGTGTCATCGGCATAAACCGGGATGTAATCCATGCCCATGGAATCCTTTTTCGGAACAGGCGAGGTGTCCGGCTTACCCATGGGATGCTTGTAGTACAGGATTTCCCCTGTTGAGCTCGTCGGTTCCTGGGTCTTGTTGGCAGGCACCAGGTCCATGCCACAGATCGGGCAGGTGCCGTCCGGATCGGTCGAAATATAGTGCGGGTGCATGGGGCAGGTGTATCGTTGCGTCTCGCTCGAGGCGTTCGGTTTTTCACCCTGGCCGCCCGGTGATCCGCCCGGTGCGCCGCATGCGGCGAGCAAGAGGGCGGCAGATGCGGTGCCCATTATCAGGAATGTCTTTTTCATTGTGTCACCAGGAGGGCATTCAGGCGTGCGATCGCAGCGGCCTTGCGGGCCGTTTCAGCTTCGATTTCCGCCCGGAGTTTGAGAATGGCGATCTCGCCGTCGATGATCGGCGCATAACCGCCAACACCGGATTCATAAGCAATCAGCTGGGCCTCGACTTCGTCTTCGACGGCAGCAATCTTGACCTGCAGCACGTCGATACTGGCATCGGCCGCGCGTATAATGGCGTCCCGGGACGCATACTGGGCCGCCGCATTCCGCGCGGCAGCCTGGTAGCGTTGCTCGGCGCCGGCCCGCTCAGCCTTTGCGGCGCGCAAGTTCGGTGCCTGCTTCCTTTCGGCCCAGAGCGGAACCGTAAAAGTCACCATACCGGAGACCCAGTCATCCCCCGCGAACATCGCGCCTTCATCGCGCTGTTGATAGGTGAGCTGGGCCCCCCATTCTGGCTTCCAGGCCGCGCGGGCCTCGTCGATACCGTAATCGGTAACGCGGACGGCCGCGTCGGCAATGCGTACGGTGTGGAACTCAAGCGCTGCGCCGGACCAGTCTCTTTCAGTCAGGGGAGGGAGGCCGGTCGAAGGGACCAGTCCGACGAGTTCGATCAGGCGCGCATCGGTCTCGGCTTCCTGCCGGTCAAGATCAACAAGCGTCCGGGAAACTTCTGCCCGTTCGCTTTCAATTTCGGCAAGGCGATAGACGGCCGGGCGGCCCGCATCGATCTCGGCCTCGACAATGTCGACAAGCTCGTCGTATTTGGCGTTTCGCGCTTCGGCGAGGGATCTCTGCCTGGTCAGTCTAGTCTTGTCAGCGAGAAGAGCGATGAGTTCGGCGCGCAAGGCCGCATAACGGGCATCGCGAACCGCCTCGGTCTGTGCTGACATCGCCCGGGCTTCACCGGCGCGGGCTTCACGGCCCGCGAAGCTCGGAAATTGTTGCCGGATACCAACGGCTTTATTGGTCGGCAAGTAACTGTCGAATGAGGGATCGAAAATCGGAAAGTTGTTGATCCCGAGGGATACGACGGGGTCCGGGAGTGCGGTTGAGGCGACAGCACGCTCCCGGTCGGCCTCGGCATCGTAACCGAGAGCGGAGAGGCTTGGATGGGCCTCGAGACGGGCTTCAAGCTCGGCAAAGCTCTGAGCGTTGGCAACCGCCGCCAGGGGCACAGCGGCAAACGCTGCGACCAGCAGCATTCTTGAAATGTGGGGCATGATAAAACGGGCTCTTCTGAATTGTGAGAAGCGATGACGACGGGCTGCTGTGGCGGCCGCAGGTCATCGCTCTCAATTCAGGAAGCGCTGCTTTAGCGATATTGGCGTGTGCTGGACGATATCCAGCCGAGGTGGAGGCCCGGTCTTTAGCGTTTCGCGCTCTGGCAGGAATGCCTTTGGTGGGTTAGCGAGAACCGCAGCAAATTCTGCGTCTACATTCGCAACAGGTGCAACTGGATTGGCGTCACTGTGCGCCTGGATAAGCATGGGTGCACAGTCGTATCCCGCGGGGCAATCAGACGATGATGCCTGATCTGTATGCCCGGTGTCGGCCATGGCTTCCATCGCCATGTCATTACAGGGGTGATTGCTGCTCATTTCAGTCGGCGCGGTTTCGGAGGTCCCGACCATCAATGGACACGCCATGACCGGATGAGCCGCCATGAAGGCAGCGGCAAACAGTGTCAGGAGGCGGGTCACAAACTGCATCATTGTTCAAATACGTGAAAAGATTAAAACTTTCATTTCAACAAACTGTGAGGCCGCTACTTCTTGCGGCCACCAAGCACAGCAACAAGTTCCTCGACCTTTTCACGCCGGTCATCGACATTGCTTCCGGTCAGGGCATGATCCACACACGTTGCGATATGGTCATCCAGGATAACGGCCTCGAGGCCGACAAGCGCGGCCTTCACAGCCTGCACCTGACGAATGACATCAATACAATACCGATCGTCGGACACCATCTTCGTGATGCCGCGCACTTGTCCCTCGATGCGGGCAAGCCTTCGGGTCGCGGCCTCTTTGGTTTCAGTCTTCATGGCAAATACCCCATACAGGGTATCCATATGGGGACCTCGTGAAGCAATTTCCAGTCTCTTCATGCGTCAGAAACGAAAGGTTCAGCCCAAGATGGACTGACAGTCATCACTCAATGGCATTTCCAGCTGCGGTCCACGCCTTCATCGAGCCGATATAGACATCGACCTCGGAGAACCCCTTCCGCATGAGCTGCGAGGCGGCAATGGTGGCCCGGGCGCCGCTTCCGCACATGACGGTGACGGGCTTGTCCGGGTCGAGGTCACTGGCCGCATCAGGCAGCTTGCCGACATAAGCGTGCTTGCTGTCCTTGATATGGCCGCTCTCATATTCGTCGATGGCCCGGACATCGAGCAGGGTCCAGCCAGCCGGCGGGTTGTCTACGCGCGCGGCGACGGTTTCGGTATCGACGAAGTCGAGTGTGTCGAGCGGGCCGTTCTGGACCGCCACGGGCATGGCGCCGCTGACAAATCCGCTCACATTGTCGAAGCCGATCCGCTGAAGCGTGGTGGCCGCATCGACCGCCTGGTCGTCATCGCGCGCTACCAGCAGCACCGGTTTGTCGCCTGGCAGCAACCAGCCCGCGAAGGCGGCAAGCATGTCATCCGGGATGCAGAGCGAGCCCGTGCGGTGTCCGCCGGCAAAGTCGAATATGCCACGGACATCGAGGCAGACCGCATCGCCCGGATCGAGCAACCTGGCCGGGGAAGCGGGCAGGGGCGCCGGCGGCGCAGCTTCGGTGCCTTCCATATTGCCCTCTTCCATGCGCCGGAAGTATGGCGGGATGTAGTGGTTCTCGGCTACCTTGGCGTCGATGAAAGCCTCCCGGTCATCGATCTGCAGGCTCGGATTGTTGAGCTTTTCATGGCCGATGGAGGAAAACTCCCGGTCGGCCATGCCCGAGCCACAAACCGAACCGGCGCCATGCGCGGGATAGACGAGGCACTGGTCGCCGAGCCTCATCAGTTTCTCCAGGCTGTCATAGAGCAGGCCGGCGACTTCGCGTTTGCGGTCGGGATAGAAGTCCGTGCGCCCGACATCGCCAATGAACAGGGCATCGCCCGTGAACACGCCAACCGGGCCTTCCTCAAAGCTCTTGTCATAAAGCACGTAGGACAGGCTGTCGTCGGTGTGCCCGGGCGTTTCAAGCACCTTCAGGAGCGCGCCGCCAATCTCGAACGTGTCGCCTTCCCGCGTCTCGGCTGCATACTGGATCGGCTTTTCAGGGTTCGGCCCGTGCCAGACCTTTGCGCCAGTCTCTTCCTTCAGGACAGGGGCGCCTGAGAGCAGGTCCTCGTTCCGGTGGGTTTCGAAGACGTGCTTGATGACAGAGCCTTCCTCACGGGCGAGGTCCAGATAGATGTCGATGTCACGCCGCGGATCGATGACCGCAGCTTCGCCATCGGCGCTCAGGAAGTAGGAAAGGTGGGCAAGGCCCTGTGTCTTGATCTTTTCAAGTCTCATTCTGTTTCGCTCCTTTTCGGGATCGAATGGGTCTGACTGGACGTGGAAGGCGCGTTAGTCCTCCGCGATGGCTGCCCCGGCAGCGTCGTCTGGATTGAGCGTGCCTTCAAAGGGGGGAACGGGGCGGCTCGCCGCCTCCCTTTCCGTCGATGCCGGGCCATTCTCCGCGATGTCGGAAATCAGCCATTCCATTTCCTTGATCTCGCGGCGCTGCGCCGTGATGATCTCGTCGGCAAGCTCGCGCACACGGACATCCTCGATGCCGGCGCGTTCACTTGTCATGATGGCAATGGAGTGGTGGGGGATCATCGCTTTCATGTAGGACCGGTCGTCGACAGTGCTCTGGCTGCGCACCAGCCAGAGGGCCAGGACGAACACGACCGCAGCGCCAATGAAAATGCCGAAATTGATCCGGCTGTCCTTGTACATGTTGAGCATGAAGCTCAGCATCACGACGGCCATCGCGGCGCCCATGATGAAGGCCATGTAGAAGCGCGTTTCGCTCCAGCGAACATGCTCCCACGCATAGGTGTTGAGGTACATCAGCCCAAACATCACGATCATCGATGTGATGATCATTGCGCCAAACCGCCAATAACTGTTCTTCATATCCACTTTCAACATCCTCCTTATACAGTGGTGGGGTATTTCCACGACTAACGGAGAAGTGTGTGAACAGGTTCCGAGTTAATCCGATGCTTGAATTCCGCCTGAAGTTGGACCATCCATTTGGTTTCGCATCAGGAGGAAAATGAAGGATGCCGAGCACGAAATCAGCAGGAAACCATTGAGTGATTCCAGTCCCGCCAGGAACCGCGAATGTCCGGTTGGATAGATATCGCCCAGCCCAAGCGATGTGTAGTTGACGAGGGAGAAATAGAATATGTCCATGAACCCGTCCGCTTCGCCGCCCTTGAAACCACCCAAGTCAAAGGCATCCAGTAGCGTAAAGCTGGTTGCATAGAGCGCTGCCTCAGCGAGGTGCGCCAGGCCTGCACCTACGATACCCGAAACAACGATCGGGAGACCTGAACGCGCTTCATGGTTCAGGCGTCGGTGCAGATGCGCCAGTGCGAGATAATGCACCGTGCTTGCCAGCACAAAAGTGAGCAGTCCGATCAAGGTTGCAATGATCATGAATGGGCTTTGTGCTGGTTGTTTCCGGACTCCTCTCCGGGAGGATTGTCGCGGAGACGTTTCAGAAAGAAATGCTCGAATGAAAAGACTACAACCATGCCGAAAGCCGCGATCAGGATGATGACTGGATCGGCTTGCCACTTCAGGAGGAGGAAGGCGATCAGGACGACGGCATCGAGCGCTATCGCACAGATAAGGATTGCAGGTGCGGCGCCGACATCCTTTCTCAAATGCCGGAAGACGCCCCAATGGATAATGATATCCATGACCAGATAGAAGATTGCGCCAAGCGAAGCGATGCGACTGAGATCGAAGAAAGCCGCGAGCAATCCGGCAGCCACAACCGTATAGACGAGCGTATGACGCTGTACCGTTCCGGGCATGCCGAAATGTCTATGCGGAATCAGGTTCATGTCGGTCAGCATGGCGAGCATGCGGGAGACGGCAAACAAGCTGGCAAGCAGGCCTGAAGCTGTCGCGATGATCGCAATCGTTACTGTGAACCACAATCCATAGTTTCCAAGTGCTGGCCGGGCCGCTTCGGCGAGAGCATAGTCCTTCGCCGCAACAATCTCCGAGACAGTGAGGGTTGATCCGACAGCGAAACAGACAAGGAGATAGATGAAAGTGCAGATCGCAAGCGAGATCATGATGGCCCGCCCGACATTGCGGGTCGGTTCCTTCACCTCGTCGCCACTGTTCGTGATGGTGGTGAATCCCTTATAGGCCAGGATGGCGAGCGCGACGCCGGCCAGGAATCCACCGGCAGATGTGCTGTCAGCGAAACCATCTGCTGCTGGCTGGAAGCTGAATCCGGCAGCCCAGATCGCAATAAGCGCGAAAATCAGTATGCCACCAATCTTGAGAATAGCCGTGACCTTCGATACGCCGCCGATCACCTGATTACCGGCAATATTTATCACGAAAGCCAGGATAATCAGTCCGATTGCCAGCAAGGGGACGAATATGCCGCCCTCGACGCCAAACAGCTGCAGCGTGTACGTACCGAACGTGCGGGCGACCAGGCTTTCATTGATGATCATCGAGAACGCCATCAGCAGGGCGGCGCTTCCGGTCACGGTAGACGGGCCGTAAGCGCGGCGGAGTATCATCGCGATGCCGCCGGCGCTAGGATACTTGTTGGAGACCTTGATATAGGAATAGGCGCTGAAGCCGCTGATGATGGCTGCCGTGAGGAAGGCGAGCGGAAACAGGTCGCCGGCAAATTCAGCGACCTGACCGGTCAGGGCAAAGATGCCGGCACCGATCATCACGCCCGTCCCCATGGCGACGGTGCCCGCCAGCGTCAGTGACCCTTGCTTGTAGTCATCCTCACTCATGGTCTTGCCTGTTCGGAGACCAATTGCGTTCCCCGATAGGAGGCATATGTCCTGGCATCCTCTCCAGAGAAGATGATGACATCATACCGATCTGGCGCGTTCGGTGTTTCCATGCCGGGAGAGCCTTGCGGCATGCCGGGCACCGAGACGCCGTTGACGTCAGGCTTTTCTTCGAGCAAGCGTCGTATTTCCCGAGCGGGAACGTGACCTTCAACGACATATCCGTCGACTTCTGCGGTATGGCAACTCATCAGTTCATCCCGAACACCAAGCCGTGACCGAATGGGTGTCAGGTCCTCTTCCTCTTTCACGATGACGTAGAAACCCTCGTCATGCAGGTGGTCCACCCAGGCGGCGCAGCAACCGCACCATGGCGTCTTGTGTACAGTGACTGTTTGCGCGTTGGCTGCGGGTGACGCGGAGAAGAGCATCACGCCCGCTATCAGGGCTGCAATCATCAGCGCACCGAGCGCGCTCATAGCAAGTGGTCTGGACATGTCTGTGCTCCGGAAAATTAGAGTTTAAGGGTTCTCAGCCGCAAGGCGTTGCCGATAACAGATACGGAGCTGAAACTCATGGCGGCCGCCGCGATCATCGGGCTCAGTAACAAGCCGAAGAAGGGATACAGAATGCCAGCGGCAACCGGCACGCCAAGCGTATTGTAGAAGAACGCGAAGAACAGGTTCTGGCGGATGTTGCGCATCGTGGCGTGGCTGAGCTCCCGGGCCTTTGCGACCCCGATCAGATCGCCTTTCACAAGCGTTACACCGGCACTCTCCATGGCCACATCGGTTCCGGTTCCCATGGCGATTCCGACATCCGCCTGAGCGAGCGCGGGCGCATCATTTATGCCGTCACCGCACATGGCCACGCGGGCACCGTTCTTCTGGAGTTCGGACACGATCCGATGCTTGTCTTCAGGCGAGACGTCGGCGTGAACCTCATCGATGCCGACCTTGTCGGCGACCGCGCGTGCTGTCGTCTCATTGTCACCTGTCAACATCACAATCTTCAACCCTTCGGCATGAAGACGTCTGATGGCTTCCGGTGTCGTCTCCTTGATCGGGTCCGCCACAGAGACAAGGCCTGCCGGTTTTCCGTCGACGGCGGCGAACATAACCGTCTGGCCTTCGGTGCGGTACTGGTCAGCGCGTGTCCCGAGGTCGTCAGACCAGCCCCCGATCCGCTGCATCATCTTTCTGTTGCCGATGGCGACGATTTGGCCGTCGACGCTTGCCTGCGCACCTTCGCCAGTGACGGATTCAAATCCGTGCGCATCCTTGTGAGGCGCGCCCTTGCCTTTTGCGCCACGCACGATCGCGTCGGCAAGTGGGTGCTCGCTCAAACGTTCCACCGCGGCTACGAGACTAAGCAACGAGGCTTCGTCGAAGCCTTCGCCTGGCTGGACGCGTACCAGTTCGGGGCGTCCGAGCGTCAACGTCCCGGTCTTGTCGACCACGATCGTATCGACCTTCTCAAGCGTCTCCAACGCTTCAGCATTCTTGATCAGGATGCCGTTGGACGCGCCCTTGCCCGTGCCGACCATGATCGACATCGGGGTTGCCAGACCTAGCGCACAGGGACATGCGATGATCAGGACGGCAACGGCATTCACGATCGCAAAAGCCATCGCCGGGTCGGGTCCGAACACGGCCCACACGACAAAGGTCAGGATTGCAATTCCAATAACAGCCGGAACGAACCAGGCAGCGACGAGATCAGCGAGCCGCTGGATTGGAGCTCGGGACCGCTGAGCGGCGGCAACCATTCGGACAATCTGGGACAAGAGCGTGTCTTCGCCCACATGTGTCGCCTTCATAACGAGCGACCCGGTTCCGTTGACCGTGCCGCCGGTCACACGGGCGCCAGCGGCTTTTTCGACGGGCAGGGGTTCGCCGGTGACCATGGACTCGTCAACCGACCCATGGCCGTCGACGACCTCGCCATCGACCGGGATCTTCTCACCTGGCCGGACCCGCAGCTTGTCGCCAGACTTTACATCCGCGAGATCGACATCCTGTTCGCTGCCATCGTCAGCAATCCTGCGCGCAGTAGCAGGGGCAAGCTCCAGCAGTGCACGAATGGCTCCTGAGGTGGCGTTGCGCGCGCGCAGTTCGAGCACCTGGCCAAGTAAAACCAGCGTAACGATGACGGCGGCCGCCTCGTAGTAGACTGCTACCGCGCCGCCATGCCCACGGAATGAATCGGGAAATATGCCGGGCGCGAATGTTGCGACCAGGGAATAAATATAGGCCACGCCGACGCCCATCGCGATCAGGGTGAACATGTTGAGGTTGCGTCGCTTCACGGATTGCCAGCCGCGCACGAAGAAAGGCCAGCCGGCCCAAACGACAACGGGAGTCGCGATCAGGGCCTGAAGCCAGACACTCCATGTCGGATCAATCCAGTGCCTGAGCGGGCTGCCGGGAATCATTTCGCCCATGACAAAGGCGAGCAGTGGCGCCGAGAAGACAAGGGCGACCCAGAAGCGCCGCGTCATGTCATCCAGTTCGCTGGTATCCTGCTCGGCCGTCACCGTTTCCGGTTCGAGCGCCATGCCGCAGATCGGGCAGCCTGTATTGGCAGTTTCGCGTACCTGCGGATGCATGGGACAGGTCCAGACGGTGCCGGCATAGCCGATCGGAACCTTGTCATAGGCATCATCGGGCTTCTCTGGAGCGGCCTGATCGTTGTGATGGCACGCATGTCCGGAATGGGCGTGAGAAGTGTCGTTGGTCATGGCTCTGACTCTTTCAGCAGGAGTGCTTCACAGGATGAGGGTATGCATCACTTTTATGCGCTGCTGTTTCGGTTGAAGAAGTTGAACAAGGGAACGAACAGAAGGGCGATGTACCAGCCATAGAGATAGCTCTCGACAAGGCCGATCAGGAAACCAGTCAGCGTTCCAAACTCAAATCCGGGCAGTAGATCCTGCCATGCTGGATGCATGTGAAGGCTGGACGGCGTCACACTCCCCCAGCCGACGCACAGCAAATAACTGACGAGCAGGAACAGAGACAGCGAGTGTCCGACGGGGATAATTTTCATTCTGACCTCCAGCGGTCCAGGCAAGAGCAAGTAGGACAGTCGTAGTATAATACCCCTAGGGGGTATATTCAATATCATCGCCGCTTGCCGGTTGCTTTTCAACTTGGCCGGCAAGCGGCAGTTTGGATTTCCTCCTTATCGCGGCGCACGGGAGGACGAGTGCGTGTGAATGACCTGCCAGGTGCCGGCGACCTTGCGGAACAGCACCGTTTGTTTCCCGATACGCTCCAGGCGTTCGCCATCGGAGCTGAACGTTCCACTGATCGCTGTGTCCGCGACAGCCCATGCAAAGTCACTTCCCTCGAATTGCACGTCTATATTCGAGAAGTCGAGTTCGAGATCCGGAATGGTATCTTTTTCGGGCTCGACATGATTTTCGACAAGGTCGAGCAGGCCAGTATTCTCGCCGCCTGACTCAAAGTACCGGGCGCCTGACCAGTCGAGAAAGTTCTGTCGGAACAGTTCGCCATCGCCGGTCTCCCAACCGGTTTCGATCGCGGCCATGATATCCAGGATCGCCTGTTCATCAGTCGAGACCGGTTTGGTGTCGTGATGGCCGTCGGAGTTGTCGTGTCCGGCGGGGACCGTGCCTGACATTTCTCGATCAGCTGCACCGTCGGTATGGTCGTGATCATGTCCATCGCCGCTCGCCGATGATCCATCCATCGTGTCGGATGGAGGCGCTCCGTGAGCGTCTTGATGATCGTCTGTTGAATTTACGGTGCCTTGGTCGCCATGACCGGCTCCGCCGCCATGATCATGATCGTGGCCTGGCCCGCTGGCTTCAGGAAGGGTCTGCACGCCAAGTCCGTACTTGTAGACAATTGTGCCTCCCCACCACGCTGTAACCGTCAAAAGACCTGCCACCGCCAGGGCACTGATCGCAAATACCGGGCCGGGCGACGAGGCCCTTCTCAGCCAGCGCCAACCGGCGAGGGCCAGTAATGCGAGGCCCGTGGGAACAGCCCAGTTGCGATGGGTTGTCATCGCTTCATGGGACGGCGCATCGTGAGCAACGCTGTAATAGGCCTGAAACCCGGCCGCGATGGTGGCCAGAACCGCCAAGGCAGCCAATGCCAGCATCCAGTCGGCGGCCGGTCGAAGGCTGTCGCGCCAGCGGCCTGCAGGTACGAGGAGGCCAGCCACATATGCCAAGGCTGCAGATGTGCCGAGGGCATAGGTAAAATGCACCAGCACGGGGTGAATATTGGGTTCTATGAAACCGCCCATTTTGTTCTCCTAATACCAGGTCCGCAGGCCCACGAGAAAGACGATATCGTCGCCTTCACCGCCTGCGGCTTTGATCATGTCGCGTGTCTCACCGAAGGCGCTTTGCCATTCGACGCCGACATAAGGCGCAAACTCCCTCCTGATTTCATAACGAAGCCGCAAGCCGGCATCGAGTGTGCTAAGTCCCGCGCCCGTTTCCCTTTCCGGTATGTCCTGCGCGGAAAGATTTGCTTCGATCCGAGGCTGCAAGATCAACCGCTGGGTCAGGAGCAACTCATATTCAGCCTCGATGCGGGCCGTTACATCGCCTTTTTCACTGAGAAAGGCGGAAGCGTCGACTTCGAACCAGTAGGGCGCCAGACCATTCAGTGCGACGACCCCATGCGCGAGACTATCCGGTTCGATGTCGTAGCGAACGCCCGCCTGAACATTCCAGAAAGGCGCAACCGCGCGGGAATAGAGCGCCTGGATCTCGGCATCATCCACGCCCTCTCCATTCAGAGAGGCGCGGCCCTCGCTCTTGAACCAGAGCTTGTTGATATCGCCCCCATACCAAGCCTGTCCGTTCCAGTACAAACTGTCGCCCTCGTCAGACATCTGAGCCTCGAGCTGGTTGAAGAGGATGTAGAAGCTCTTCTGGTCTCCGCCTTCCGCAAGAACGTCCCGGCGAGCGTCCGCCATTGCATCCTCGCCGTAGATGGCGTCGGCCTGATCCCAGGGCGGGGTTTGATTTGTGTCTTCCGCGAACGCGCTGCCGGTCGCGTAGAGCGCGAAGCCGAGGAGGAGAGGGGCTGCCAAATTCGGTTTCATCATGATTTTCCCTCCCCATGGTTCATGCCGTGATGGTCCATGGGCATATTCATCTGACCTGCCGGCATTTTTTCAGCTGGTGTCGTATCGTCTGCTGGCGGAATGACGCTGACGACCTGCATCATGCCAGCGTGCATGTGGTAAAGCAGATGGCAGTGGAACGCCCAGTCACCGACATGTTCTGCGGTGATGTCGACGCTGACCCTGTCTGCAGGCTTGACCGTTACTGTGTGCTTGCGCGGCATGTGATGACCACCGCCATTCACGAGATCGAAAAACATGCCGTGCAAATGGATCGGGTGTGGCATCATTGTATCGTTTACGAGCGTCAGGCGAACACGTTCACCCTCGTAGAACTTGATTGACTCGGTTACCTCGGAGAATTTTACACCGTCAAACGACCACATGTAGCGTTCCATGTTCGACGTCAGATGAATGACAATTTCGCGGCCAGGCGGGCGATGGTCCTCATTCATGTCGAGCGCGCGAAGCTGGTTGTAGGTGAGCGTGCGGTGGGGGACATCATCAAGCCCGAGACCGGGTTCGCCCAAGCGGCTCATCGTCATGCCTGATACTTTTGCGACACCGGGGCCGCGCTCTATATCTGCTTCAATCTTGACGGGCTGGACCGCCGGACCATGAGGATCGGGCATCATCGACATGGCACCCATGTCGTGGCCTTTCATGTCATCCCCGGCCGTCGCGGTGTCCGGACCATGATCCATTCTCCCCATGCCTGACATGCCCGCCATGTCTCCATGGGCCATTCCCATGTCCCGCATGGTCAGCATCGGCACAGCTCGAAGCGCAGGCGCATCGACCCGCATACCGGCACGCGGGCCGAGCGTGGCGACGGCCTGGCCGGAGCGGTCGATCGATTCGGCAACAAAGGCGTAGGCGCGCGCTTCGGTCGGCGCGATGATGACATCATACGTCTCGGCCACGCCCATCTGGAACTCGTCGGTCTCAACCGGCTGGACATTCAGACCGTCGGCCTGGACCACCGTCATCGGCAAGCCCGGGAGGCGGACATTGAAGAGGGTCATGGCGGAGGCGTTGATAATGCGCAGGCGAACCCGCTCGCCCGGCTGGAAAACCATATTGAAATTATCGGCCGTCGAATGGCCATTGATCAGGTAGGTGTAGGTTTCGCCGGTCACGTCTGCGAGATCGCGCGGGCTCATTCGCATCTGCCCCCACATGCCGCCAAGTCCGGTTGGGTTCGACAGGGTCGGGCGGTTGAAATTCAGGCTCTCGGCATTCTTCTTGAGCTTGTCGAAGATCCGGTGCGGATGCGTGAAACTCCAGTCGCTGAGGACGAGCACATATTCCCGGTCATAAGCCACTGGGTCTGTACCTGCCGGATCTATGACGATCGGACCGTAATGGCCGAGTTGTTCCTGCAGACCAGAATGGGAATGATACCAGTAAGTGCCATTTTGCGGCACCTTGAATTGATAGTTGAACGTTTCGCCCGGTTTGATGCCCGGGAAGCTGACGCCCGGCACGCCGTCCATATGGAAGGGGACAAGCAGTCCGTGCCAATGGATCGAAGTGTCTTCGGCAAGCCGGTTGGTGACGTTCATTGTAACGTCATCGCCCTCGCGCAACCGCAAGAGCGGACCGGGAAGTGTGCCATTGATTCCGGTTGCCATACCGACTTTGCCGTTGAGCCTGACCGGGAACTGCCCGATTTCGAGGTCGAAGCGCGTGCCCGAAAGTGAGGGCACACCAAGGTTTCCGTTGCTGGAAGATTTTGCCCAAGCGGGCAGGAGGCTGCTTGCCCCCAAGGTTGCGCCGGTGCCGAGCACCGTCTGCAACATACGTCGTCTGTTCAACATAATCGTCTCCATGAGGTGAATTTATGCAATCGGGCTGCTAATGCAGCGACGCACGAAATCAGCTCAGGGAACGCACCTTCAATGTGACTGGCGTTTGTTGCAGCAGGTAACTTCGGACCTCAGGCCAGGGCGTGCGGACATTGACGACGCGCTTCCATGCGTGTTGCCATGAGGGTGTAGCAAGCCCGATGGGCGTCGTATCGCCTAATACGTGCTGGACCGGGTTCGCCGTCTTGTCGGCTTGGGCGACCGTTGCTGTCTGAAGCTTGCAGTGATCAGTCTCATCATCGCAGGGCGCCTCAGGCCCATCGGCGGGCGCCTGGTGAGAATGAGCGGTGAACTCGGTTGCCATGCTATTCGTCGCCGACATATCGACGGGACACGCGCAGAGCACCTGCGACAGGCTGAAAAATACCGTCACGAGAGTTGCGACAACAAAGTTCATGACTACCACTTATACCCCATAGGGGTTTAAATCAAGAAAGTGTTCCCCGTCAGCGACCATGAGACAGATCGGCCAAATTGCTTAAGGAGGATTTCTGGCACATCGTAGCCCGCCAAGGGAGCGAAGATGAGACAGAAATCCGGGCCGGAAGGATCGGCCGAAAAACATGTGAAAGAGATACGCCGTAAGACCCGGCGCAAATTCTCTGCCGAAGAGAAGATCCGCATTGTTCTGGAAGGCCTGCGCGGAGAATATTCGATTGCCGAACTGTGTCGGCGTGAGGGGATCGCCCAGGGCCTTTATTACACCTGGTCGAAGGAATTCCTCGAAGCGGGAAAGAGGCGGCTCTCCGGCGATACCGAGCGCCAGGCGACGTCCGGTGAGGTGAGCGGCTTGAAGCGCGAGATGCGGGATCTGAAGGAAGTCGTGGCCGACCTGACGCTGGAAAACCGCATTCTGAAAAAAAGCGTGATCGGGGATGGGGAGGATACCGAATGAGATACCCTGCCTCTGAGAAGCTGGAGATCATCCGGCTGGTCGAACAATCACACCAGCCGGTGAAGAAGACACTGGAACAGATCGGCGTGTCACGTCCGACCTTCTATCGCTGGTATGACCTTTACCGGCGGTTCGGTGAAGCCGGGCTTGAGGATCGGCGCAGCGGCTCCGGCCGGGTCTGGAACCGCATCCCGAACGAGGTGCGTCAGCAGGTACTGGAAATGGCCCTGGATCAACCGGAACTATCTCCCCGGGAATTGGCGGTGACGTTCACCGATGAGAAGCACTACTTCGTCTCCGAGGCCAGTGTTTACAGGCTTTTGAGGGCGCACAACCTGATCACGAGCCCGGCTTTCATCGTGATGAAAGCGGCTGATGAGTTCAGGGAGAAGACCACCGGGCCGAACCAGCTCTGGCAGACCGACTTCACCTATCTGAAAGTGATCGGCTGGGGATGGTTCTATCTCTCCACCGTGCTTGACGACTTCTCCCGCTACATCATTGCCTGGAAGCTCTGTACCGGCATGGCGACGAGCGATGTGCAGGATACGCTGAACCTGGCGCTTGAGGCTTCCGGACTCGATGAAGTAAACGTGATCCATCGCCCAAGACTACTCTCAGACAACGGACCTTCCTACATCTCTGGCGATCTGGCTGAGTATCTTGCCGACAAGGGAATGAAGCATACGCGCGGCGCGCCGTATCATCCCCAGACCCAGGGCAAGATCGAGCGCTGGCATCAGACCCTGAAAAACCGCATCCTGCTGGAAAACTACTTCCTGCCGGGAGACCTCGAAGCGCAGATCGACGCGTTCGTTGGCTACTACAACCACCAGCGCTATCACGAGAGCCTGAACAATCTCACTCCGGCAGATGTCTATACGGGCCGCGGCCAGACCATTCTGCTGGAACGTGAGAAAATCAAAAGGAGGACCATGAAACTACGGCGCTTGCAGCACGCCCAATCCGCTGCTTAACTCAACCCAGATGCGCCAGACCCTCCTTAAGTCAGGCAGCCTGAAGTCTCAAATACCTGACGACGGACAGCCATTCCGCTAGAAAAGTGATCATCCGCGGCGATATTGAACGAGCCCAATCGGCCTGTTTGGTAGATTGTCTAATCCCTACAGCTGCTAGAGAGTCAAGAGGTGAATTCCTACTTTAACCCATTGAGCGATCAACGTGTTGCTTTGGTGATGCTCTCCATTATCGTGCACGTCGCTACTTCGCCTCCGGCACAGGACACAATCATATCTTTCAATTCCTTTTTAAGGGCGCGCAATTGCTTCAGACGCTTGTCCACTTCTCCAAGATGGTGACGGGCAACTCGGTCTACTTCCAGGCAATCTGCATTAGGAGTCAATTGAAGGTCAATGAGTTCCCTAATGGCTTCGATTGGAAAGCCGAGATCACGGCATTGCCGAATAAAGAGCAGCCTATTGGACGACGCTTCGTCATAAACTCGCTGTCCACCTGATGTGCGTCCCGGTTCAGGGAGCAGTCCGATAGACTCATAATACCGTATTGTCGTGATTTTTACCCCGGAGAGTTTTGATAACTGCCCAATTGAACGGTTTTGGTCTGGCATTTCATTTTTCCCCTTGAACCTATAGCAGCTATAGGGTGCAACGAACTAAATCAATGAATGAAACAGACAAGTTTGACGGTCGTAACGCCGTTCCATGAAGCTGTTTTCGCTCAAATGTTAGGAGGAGAGGATAGGCTATGGCGGATGATGATTGCTGCGGAGTTGATGAAGAACAGATCCGTTCACCCGGTTATCGCCGAGCCCTATGGATCGTTGTTGCCTTGAATGTGGGCTACGGCGTCATAGAGCTTTTCGGGGGCTTCATGGCCAATTCTCAGGCGCTGAAAGCAGATGCCCTCGATTTTTTAGGCGACGGGTCGATCACATTTCTCGGGCTACTTGCGATCGGTTGGTCGCTGGCCTGGCGGGCGCGGTCTGCATTCATTCAAGGCATCTTTCTCGGCCTGCTCGGGCTTTGGGTGCTCGCCTCTACCGTTCTCAAGACCCTCACGGACACACCTGTTGAAGCCGGCTTAATGGGACTTTTCGCGTTAGTTGCCTTGATCGTGAATCTCATCGCTGTCCTGCCTTTGCTGCCTTATCGCGACGGTGACGCCAATATGCGCGCTGTGTGGCTTTTTTCACGCAATGATGCGATCGGCAATGTGGCTGTTATCATCGCCGCAGGTCTGGTTGCCTTGACGTCTACTCGCTGGCCCGACCTCATCGTGGCCTTCCTGATTGCGGCTTTGTTTCTTCATTCGGCGTGGAACATTTTGCGCGATGCGCGTCGCGATCTAAGTGTCGTCACGTCCCGCAAGACAGACCCGTTGGCGAGTGAGGCAAACCCAGAATGACGCAGCACGTTCGTTGGCTGGGAACCTCTATCGCGGTAGTGATCCTGATCGCCGACCTATCCACAAAAGCCACTATGATACCCTATTTGACCGAGTCCGGCGGCTTGGTTGAGCTGCTCCCGTTTGTAGATTTGAGACTGGGGTATAATCGCGGCGTCAGCTTCGGTCTGCTAAGTTCAAACAGCGAGTGGGCGCCATGGGCACTGGCTTTCATCGCGTTCATCGTGTCTGCTTATTTGGCGATGCGGTTGTGGCGCGCCACGTATAAGCATGATGCAATCTGGGCCGGATTGATCATCGGCGGCGCTCTGGGCAACGCCATTGACCGTCTGATTGACGGCGTTGTTACAGATTTCATTGATATTCATGTTTTAGGATTTCACTGGCCAACCTTCAATCTCGCTGACATCGCCATTGTTCTTGGTTTAGCAATAGTGATGTTGAAAGGTATGAGACCTTCAGAGAAACAGATAGTTGCAAATCAAGATACTATCGGTTGAATAGGTTGGGTGAGCGCTCATATGAAGCTTCCAATCAAACAGGATAGGAGATCGGGATAACCACTCGGTCTGTTAGGTATTGTATGGATTATGTTTCGACGACGAACTGCCCCATCATCCCGGCATCTTCATGTTCGAGTATATGACAATGGTACATGTAAGGTGTATCCGGGTCTGCATAATCTTTAAATGACAACAGCAACCGCACGCGCTCGCGCGGCGCTAGCAGTACAGTATCCTTTAAGCCGGTTTCGTGCTGAGCAGGGGGCCTACCATTGCGGTCCAAAATTCTGAATTGGACATCATGTACGTGAAACGGATGAGGCATCCAAGAAGCGTTTTGGACTTCCCAAATTTCCGTCGTATTCAACTTCACGCGCTCGTCAATACGGCCCATATCCATAGAACGGCCATTTATCGTAAACCCATTTTCTGCCCGCATACCCATCCCCATTCGGAGCACAAATTGACGCATTTTTACGGCACTTCCTGGATCGATAGCGGCGTGTTTCTTGAAGGTTGTGGGTACTGGCGGAGAGGAGTCTAGGTTTGCGTTGGGGACGATAAGTAAGACGTTGAAAGCTGATGTGTCTGTATCCCTGCGATTATTACCACGCCACCATCGGTCGCCCATCATAGCGCCATCCATCATACCCATTCCATTCGTTGTGGATGCAGCTATCAACTGCCGTGGCTGACCATAGCGCATATCAACGAGGATCTCTGCACGCTCTCCCGGCGAAAGCCTTAACTGCGACATTTCTAAAGCGGTCTCTAAATGCCCCCCGTCGGATCCAATCATCAAAAAGGTTTGTCGGTCCGCGAACTTAAAGTCATAAATGCGAGCATTCGAGCCGTTAAGCAATCGTAGGCGCAAAAGCTCAGTCTTGCTCTCAAAAACAGGGTCAACCACACCATTGACGAGCAAGGTGTCGCCCTGCATTCCCATCATGATGTCATGCATAGATCTTAAATACACTAGCTCGCCATTATTCCCGAACAGTCTGTCCTGAACGATCAACGGCACGTCATCGACGCCGTAGGTATTAGGTAAGTCAGGTTCAAGTCGATTGGGATCTTTTACGATAATGGGACCCGCAAGGCCGCGATACACTTGCGGACCGGCTTGTTTGTGGGCGTGAGAGTGGTACCAGAAAAGGGCGGGCTTTTGGCGTACTTCAAACTGCGCGGTCCAGGTCTCACCCGGTGTTATCGTCTGGTGTGGTGTGCCATCATATTTGGCCGGCACGTGGAAACCATGCCAGTGAAGTGTAGTATCTTCTTGCAGCGTGTTGTTGACATTGATTTTTACAATAGATCCGACATCCATTTGAAGCGTTGGACCGAGATAGGCCTGATTTACGCCGATAGTGGACGTCGAACGGCCTTCAAAAAATGTTGAAGTTCCATTTTGGATTTTCAGATTATATTCTGTGTAAGCGCCATTCTTTGTTCCGGAAAGCAACTGAGGTATTTTGAGAAGGTTCCTATCAGAGTTATGCGGACTTTGGGGATAGCCTGCTTGCCCACACGCTGCTAAGGACAATGAGAGCCCGCCCATACCCCATAACGTGTCTCTTCGAGTCAGCACAATTTAGTCCTTTTTGATGGACTGTCCGTCGTCAGGTATTTGAGACTTCAGGCTGCCTGACTTAAGGAGGGTCTGGCGCATCTGGGTTGAGTTAAGCAGCGGATTGGGCGTGCTGCAAGCGCCGTAGTTTCATGGTCCTCCTTTTGATTTTCTCACGTTCCAGCAGAATGGTCTGGCCGCGGCCCGTATAGACATCTGCCGGAGTGAGATTGTTCAGGCTCTCGTGATAGCGCTGGTGGTTGTAGTAGCCAACGAACGCGTCGATCTGCGCTTCGAGGTCTCCCGGCAGGAAGTAGTTTTCCAGCAGGATGCGGTTTTTCAGGGTCTGATGCCAGCGCTCGATCTTGCCCTGGGTCTGGGGATGATACGGCGCGCCGCGCGTATGCTTCATTCCCTTGTCGGCAAGATACTCAGCCAGATCGCCAGAGATGTAGGAAGGTCCGTTGTCTGAGAGTAGTCTTGGGCGATGGATCACGTTTACTTCATCGAGTCCGGAAGCCTCAAGCGCCAGGTTCAGCGTATCCTGCACATCGCTCGTCGCCATGCCGGTACAGAGCTTCCAGGCAATGATGTAGCGGGAGAAGTCGTCAAGCACGGTGGAGAGATAGAACCATCCCCAGCCGATCACTTTCAGATAGGTGAAGTCGGTCTGCCAGAGCTGGTTCGGCCCGGTGGTCTTCTCCCTGAACTCATCAGCCGCTTTCATCACGATGAAAGCCGGGCTCGTGATCAGGTTGTGCGCCCTCAAAAGCCTGTAAACACTGGCCTCGGAGACGAAGTAGTGCTTCTCATCGGTGAACGTCACCGCCAATTCCCGGGGAGATAGTTCCGGTTGATCCAGGGCCATTTCCAGTACCTGCTGACGCACCTCGTTCGGGATGCGGTTCCAGACCCGGCCGGAGCCGCTGCGCCGATCCTCAAGCCCGGCTTCACCGAACCGCCGGTAAAGGTCATACCAGCGATAGAAGGTCGGACGTGACACGCCGATCTGTTCCAGTGTCTTCTTCACCGGCTGGTGTGATTGTTCGACCAGCCGGATGATCTCCAGCTTCTCAGAGGCAGGGTATCTCATTCGGTATCCTCCCCATCCCCGATCACGCTTTTTTTCAGAATGCGGTTTTCCAGCGTCAGGTCGGCCACGACTTCCTTCAGATCCCGCATCTCGCGCTTCAAGCCGCTCACCTCACCGGACGTCGCCTGGCGCTCGGTATCGCCGGAGAGCCGCCTCTTTCCCGCTTCGAGGAATTCCTTCGACCAGGTGTAATAAAGGCCCTGGGCGATCCCCTCACGCCGACACAGTTCGGCAATCGAATATTCTCCGCGCAGGCCTTCCAGAACAATGCGGATCTTCTCTTCGGCAGAGAATTTGCGCCGGGTCTTACGGCGTATCTCTTTCACATGTTTTTCGGCCGATCCTTCCGGCCCGGATTTCTGTCTCATCTTCGCTCCCTTGGCGGGCTACGATGTGCCAGAAATCCTCCTTAAGCAATTTGGCCGATCTGTCTCATGGTCGCTGACGGGGAACATTTATTGTCTTTGTTGTGCATGACTTTTTAATAAGAAATGTTGCATAATATGGAGCATGACCCCTATATTGTGGGTGATGGAGACAGAACATGACCGCGCTTGCAAAACTAAAAAGGAAATTGCGCCCCGGACAGGTGTACCGGCGCAAGGAGCTTGCGACCTGGTCAAACGCTGTCGATCGACATGTTGGACAGCTGCTTGACGAAGGACGCCTCGAAAAGGTTGGGGCAGGGCTCTATATGGCTCCGAAGAAAACTCGGTTCGGGCAGGCACCCGCCAAGCCGGAGAAGCTGGTTGAGTCATTCCTGGGGGATGACCGGTTTCTTATGGTTTCGCCAAACGCCTATAACAGCCTCGAATTGGGAACGACGCAGCTCTACAATGAGCCGGTAGTTTATAATCGCAAACGGCACGGCCATTTCGAGCTGGATGGCCGACGCTATGACTTCCGCATGCGGACCTCTGTTCCTTCAAACCTCAGCGAAGAATTCCTCCTGGTGGATCTGTTGCACAACCTCGATCGGCTTCCCGAGGAAAAGGCAGCAGTGCTTCCCAAGGCACTTAGGCGTGCGCGACGTATGGACCGCGCGCGACTGTCACGTGCGGTGAAGGATTTCGGATCGGCGCGGGCTGCAAGGCTCCTCAAGCCTGTATTGAACCCTGATCAGGCAACCGCCGCGTGACCCTCCTGCACGCACTGCCTGATTTTGCCGACCTCATCGCTGTTGCTGCGCGAAACAACACTATCGATCCGGGCCTCATCGAAAAAGACTACTGGTTGATGCACTGCCTCTGGGGACTGCAGCAGCTTGACTATAAGTTTGAGCTGAAAGGCGGAACTTCGCTGTCAAAGGGATACGGCCTCATCGACCGTTTTTCGGAAGACATCGACATCCTGATCCACCCAGAGACCGACCTCCAGTATGGCCCAAACCACAACAAGCCTGCGCAGGTAAAGGCGCGTCTCGAATTCTTCAACGGTCTGGCCGAAGCCATCAAAATTCCTGGCATTATCGAAGTGGTCCGCGACGAAGAGTTCGACGACACACGCCACTATCGCGGCGCAGGCATTCGATTGAAGTATGAGTCGGTGAATCCACTGCCAGAAGGGCTGAAGGCAGGCATCCTGCTCGAAGTCGGGTTCGACCAGGTGGCGCCGAACCGGCCATGTACGATTTCGTCCTGGGCTTACGAACTTGCAGTCGAGAGTGGGATTGCAGACCTGACCGACACCCGCGCGGTCGATGTGCCTTGCTATGAGCCGGGCTATACTTTTGTCGAAAAGCTCCAGACCATCTCAACGAAATTCCGAAAGCAGCAGGCGGACGGCGACATGCCTGTCAATTTCATGCGCCACTATTATGACGTGTACTGCCTGCTCGCTGACGCCTCAGTGAAAGAGTTCATCGGAACAGACGCGTACAAGGACCACAAGGCCAAAAGGTTCCGCAAGGCAGATGAACCGGACCTCACCAGGAACGAAGCCTTTCTGTTGAGCGACGCAGAAACGCGAAAGGCGTACGCGGACGCTTATGCGAAGTCACGAGCGCTTTACTACAGGGAGCCTGCACTCTTTGACGATATTCTGGCACGCATCAGCCGGCGCCTGCCGGAACTTTGAATGATCGTTGCTCGCAGGGAAACCTCTAACCCTCTGAAATAAAAGGAATTACTAGCTTACTCTTTTGTTGGGTGCGCCCTCCCGCACCCAACAAGCCCCTGATATCCTCGCGGATTTCGGGGGCTTTTCCTTTGGTGCCTGTTCAGGCGCGTTTGGCCGGGATGACCGCTACGGTAAATCGCGAAATACAGACCAGTCGACCGTCCTCATCCACGATGCGGATAGACCAGATCTGAGTTGTTCGGCCCAGCGCCTCTGGGGTTGCCTTCGCATACACGTATCCGCTCATGACCGGGCGGATATGGTTGGCATTGATTTCAAGACCGACACCGACCTGTTCACTGGAATCAAGCGTGAGGTTGGACGCAATAGAGCCAACGGTTTCTGCCAGGGCCACTGACGCGCCACCATGCAGGCGGCCGTGAGGCTGAACCGTGCGGCCATCGACAGGCATCCTGGCAGTCAGCGAATTTTCTGTTGCGTCAATGACTTCAATCCCGAGGTGTTCAACCAGGGTAGGTGACTCGTAATGTGTGAGGGCTTGCGGTTGCGGGACCCCATTCTTCCAGATCGACATGTGTGATGCTCCGAAACTTGATGCTTTCGAAGCAGACTTAGCAAACAGATTCAGGCGCGTCGCCGATGCCCCAAAGGCAAGCAGGTTGGAGGGGTGCCGTGAATTCAGGCTTTGGAAGTGAGCTTGCGTTGAATGCGTTTCGTCGCGTTGGAAATGATCTTCGGATAGGATGCGGGCAGTAGACGTGCGAGCCGGTCCAAATGCTTGGCCTGCGGCGTGACAATGATACGGCACTTGCCCTTGGCAACGCCGTTGAGGATATCCATCGCCGCGGCATCCGCTGGATAAGTCAGGAATTTCTTTTCGTAGACCGACAGCACTTTCAAAGCCTGCTCGCGTTCTTCTGGCGTCATCTTTGCGAGATCTGCTTCCTTCGCTTTGGCGATGTTGGTTTTGACGCCGCCAGGGTGGACCACGACCACCTGCAGATTCGCGCCGGAAAACAGGGCGTCCGTCCGGATGGCTTCTGTAAGGCCACGGACTGCAAACTTGGTCGTGCAATAGATGGCGACGTTCGGCTGTGCGACGAGGCCATTCAGACTGGAGATATTGACGAGAATCCCTGAACCGCTGCTTTCCAGGTGGGGCATGAAGGCGCGCGAGGCGTGCAGAACCCCCATCAGGTTGATGTCGATGACTTTCTGGATGGTTTCCAAAGGCGTGTCGGCTATGGAACGTCCGCCACCGGATATTCCGGCATTGTTGTAAAGTTGGTGGATTGCGCCAAACTTGCTGAGAATGGCATCGGGGTAGGCATAGATCGCAGCGCTGTCGGACACGTCCAGAATTTGACTGTGCAGTTGCACGCCCTCTGCGTGCAGCATCTGTTGGGTTTCATCGAGGCCGACAGGGTCAATGTCCGAAATTGCCAGACGAGCGCCGGCGCGTGCCAGTGCGAGGGCCAACTCCCGACCGATACCACTGCCGGCACCGGTGACGACGCAAGTCTTGCCTGCATATGTCTTGATCATCTGACGTATCCTGAATGTCTTGAGCTGGATTGGCGGTTGGAATGGCTAGAAAAGCTCCAGGGCCGGGTCGATAACCTTGCCCCGTTTGAACAGGGCAATATCTGTCGTGTAGTCAGACGACATCTCCCACGGATAATCATCTCCCTGTTTCGGCATTGAAGCGACCGCGCGTTTGACGTAGCCGGCGCCAAAATCCATCAAGGGCCGTGTAACGATCTCCCCTTCAGGGCGTCGAGGAATGCAGACTGTTTTGCCCTGGCGGTCCATTTCCTTCAGCAGTTTGCAGAGATAGCCGCACACCAGCCCAACTTTTAAAGTCCAGGAGGAATTGGTGTAGCCGATCGCGAAACTGTAGTTTGGGATACCGTCGAGCATCAGGCCTTTGAAAACCAGGTGATCAGATACGTCGACCGGTTTTCCGTCTACGGTGAAGTCGATACCGCCCATCATCTTTAGCTTCAGGCCGGTCGCAATGATGATCGCATCTGCATCTACATGTTCGCCCGACTTCATCTGAATTCCGGCAGGTGTAAACCGTTCAATATGACCGGTCACGATAGATGCCCGCCCGGCAGAAATATCCTTGAAGAAGTCGGCATCTGGAACAGCGCAGAGCCTTTGGTCCCACGGATTGTAAGGTGGCTTGAAATGCACATCTACGGGATAGTCGGCTGGCAGATGTTGGCGGTTCAGCTTACGGATCAGCCGTCGCGCGCGGTTAGGGAATTTCTGGCAGTACAGATAGAACCAGCGCTGTACGCGCGTGTTTTTCCAACGGGTCAGCCCATAGGCGACCTTGGGCGGCAACCATTTTTTTAACCAAAGCGCGACCTTGTCCTGTTTGGGGCGCGGCATGATATAGGTCGGGGTGCGTTGGACCTGAACGACGTGTGCAGCCCTGTCTGTCATGGAGGGCACCAGCGTGACCGCGGTGGCTCCACTTCCGATTATGGCAACGCGCTTTCCGGAATAGTCGAAGTCTTCAGGCCAGAATTGAGGGTGGATCTTCGGGCCGTGAAAGGCATCCTCATCCTCGAACGCTGGTCGGAAGCCTTCGTCATAGTCATAGTAACCGGTCGCGCCGAAAAGCCAGCGGCATTTGCGGGTCTCGCGCGCGCCGGTCTGGCTATTTTCGATTGTGACTGTCCACAACGCTTCATCACTTTCCCACGACGCGCTGACGACTTTCCGATTATAGGAGATCCGCTCCAGCACGTTGTGCTCTTCGGCGGCTTCCTTGAGATAGGACATGATCTCCTCGGCCGATGCGAGGGCGTTCGGACTGGTCCAGGGTTTGAAGTCGTAGGAGAAGGTGTAGAGATCGGAGTCCGAGCGGATGCCTGGATATTTGAACAAGTCCCAGGTCCCGCCAAACGTCTCACGCGCTTCCACAATTTCCCAGCTCTTGCCGGGTAGTTCACGCTGCAGGTAGCACGCGCAGCCAATTCCAGAGATACCAGCGCCGATGATCAGCACATCAATCGGTTCAACAGAGAAAGCGGGATCGGTTTCAATTGGCATAGAGGCCTCCATCAGACCACACGATCTATTAGTTCTGTGTGGAATGGGATGTGCACATCATACCTTTTCGGGGTATAGTGAGTGCATGATGAACAGTTTCGATGGGCGCGTGGACGAGCTATTGCGACAAGGCGCAGAGCGTGTGCTGAAGGCGCCGCAATCCTGGCGCGATGAGGTGGGCAAGGCCGTGGTCACCGCTATCGAGTCGGACAATTTGCCCTTCGTTGAAAGCGTCATCCGGCGAGAAAACCTGATTGGCGTAATGCACTGGGCCAATTCCATTCTGTCAGATCCGAACGGGCCGATCACACCGGTTATCTCTTCGGAATTGTACGCCATCATTCGCGAGCAAGTGCGCAAGGGAGAACTTGATATTTCGCTGAACGGGTATCGGGTTGCGCAGAATATCACCTGGCGCCGCTGGATGCGGATCGTCTTTGACCTGACATCTGACAAACACGAGCTTAAGGCCGTTCTGGATCGTTCGGCGCGCAGCATTGGTGACTATACTGATGCGGCTTTAGCGATCCTCTCGAGATTCATCGATGCAGAACGGGCTGAACTCGCGAAAGGGGCGCCGGCTTTACAGCGAGAAGTGCTGCAACAGGTATTGAGCGGGAAATTGGGGGATCCGTTTTCCGCTGGTCAAAGGCTGGGGTATCGTTTTGATCGCAGCCACACAGTTGTTCGAATTTGGGCGATGGATGTGCAGCCTGATAGCGCCCTGGTAAACCGCGCGACAGATCAGATAGTACAGGTTCTGGGGCACGCGCCGGGGCTGCGCGTTGAGGAGGGCGAAAGCTCCATATTTCTTTGCTTTGACAAGCAGATCCAGGCTGCTGAATTGGAGTCAGAGTGTCCGGACGGCGTAATGGTGGCGATCGGACGTTTGGGGCAGGGGTTTGCCGGGTTTCTGGAAAGTGCAAACTCTGCGCGCATTGTGCGCAATATTCTCGCGGGGGCGCGGAATGGGCGACGCGTTGCGGACCATGATCTGGTCAGGCTTCAAACAGTCTTGATCCCGGATGATGGCGCGTTCCAGCGGTTTGCGTCTGATGTCCTCGGAGACTTGCTCAGGGCGCCGGAGGATTTGAAGCGCAACCTCCTCACATATCTGAAACAGGGCTGTAATGCGGCGTATACGGCCGACCAGCTTGGCATTCACCGAAATACGCTCAATCGGCAATTGGACCGGGTGAATGATTTGCTTCCTCAGGCCTTGGGAGACGGCAACCGTATGAACATCGCTGTCGCGCTCGAAGGCTTGCTTTGGCGGCCGTAGGATTGGCGGTCAGGAAGGATCAATGTCGATCAGCAGTGGAGCAAGCCCACCCGTTGAGCCACGTTCTCAGGCTAGCCCTCGAAATCATATCGTCACGCTGGCATTCAGCAGAGCTGCCGGATCGCTGGTTCCGCCGACATGGATCGTGTGCGTGCCCGGCTCGATCCGCCAAGTGCCGGTGCTGGTATCATAGTATTTCAACTGTTCCAGCGGCACGTGGAAACGGATTGTCTTTCGTGCCCCGAGGGCAAGGGTAGTACGTTCAAAGCCGCGCAACAATTTGTTCGGGCGATACACCAGATCCCCCGGGAAGCCGATGTAGAGCTGAGAAATTTCTGTTCCGGCGGTGTCGCCCGTGTTGACCAACGTGACTTCGGCATCGATCCCTTCCGCCGTAGTGCGAGCCTTCAGGGCGCGGTAGCTGAACTGTGTGTACGACAGGCCATGGCCGAACCAGAACATCGGCTCGGTTTCCGTGCTCTCAAGAAGCGTATATCCGTGGAGTGGGCCGTATTCGATCTCATCAGCATCTGGATCAAAGAACGGGTAATCGGCTTCTGAATACGCAACCGAGAAGGGCAGCTTTCCGGAGGGATTTACTTCGCCATAGAGGAGGTTTGCCAGGGCAGTGCCGCCTTCCATACCCGCATAGAAAGTTTGCAAGATGGCTCCCGCCTTATCGGCCCAATCACAAATGATTGCCGATCCGCAAACAAGCACGACGATTGTGTTCGGGTTATTCTCGGTGACCGTGTCAACAAGCGCTTGCTGATGGTCGGGCAGGCGTAGTTTGCGCCGGTCTCCACCGCGATCCTTACCGCTCCCGAGAGGTCCGGCGTTTTCGGCGGACTTTTCTTCAGATGTCTCGGATTGCGTGCTTAGATTTCCTGGAATGTACTCGCCTTCGTCATCTGCGGTGGTGCCGACAATGACGATTGCGATCTCGGCATCCCGCGCTGCGGCGGCAGCTTGTTCGAGATCGGTTTCGTCGCCAGCCAAAGTCAGGTTGCGTCCGACATATGTGGAAAGACCTTGAAGGGGCGTAACCACATGAGGCGGCCTGACCGTGGAGGAACCGTGATCCCCCGTATTGGCGATTGTCGCCAAGCTACCGAAAACCGAGACGTTGCTGGATTTCCTGAGAGGCAGGACGCCATTATTGGTCAGAAGCACAGCGGATTTTTCAGCTGCTTCTCGCGCGAGCGCTACATGCTCCTCATTTGCCACCATATCAATCGTGTAGGCTTCAAATGGATCTTCAGCCGCTAGAAGTTTGTAGGCAGTGGTCAGGATTCGCCGACAGGCCGTGTCGATTACACTCGGTGCGACCGCGCCTTTCTTGACAGACTTGATGAGGTTTTGCCCGAAATAGATCGGCTCCGGGTTTTCTACGTCGAGCCCCGCAGCCGCTCCATAAGGTTTGTACACGCCGAAAATCCAGTCTGAGTGGACGAAGCCTTCAAAACCCCATTCACCGCGCAGGATGTTTGTGAGCAGGTCGTGATTCTGGCCGCAATACTCACCATTCATCTTGTTGTACGCACTCATCACAGTTGCGCAGCCGGAGTCGAGTACGCGTTTGAAATGCGGCAAGTAGACTTCGCGCAACGTCCGGTCATCGACCTTTACATCGACCTTGAAACGAGAATTCTCGATTGAATTTACAGCGAAATGTTTGACCGTTGCGGCGACATTGTGGGTCTGGATGCCTGTGGACAATGCTGCCCCCATCTCACCGAGATGATAAGGGTCTTCCCCATAGGTTTCCTGCGCGCGGCCCCATCCTGGATGGCGCAGCAGATTGATGCACACCGCGCCGGAAAGATTGCAATCCTGGGCGCGGATTTCCTTGCCCATAGCCTCGCCAATGCGTTGTTCCAGGTCGCAGTCCCAACTTGCGCCGCGGGCCATCGTTGTGGGGAAACACGTTGAATTGCCGCGGGCTACGCCGCGAGGGCCATCTGTAAAGTAAAAGGCTGGTGCGCCCAGCCGTTCGCATCCGCCACCTGCCTGGTAAGGTTCTGCGCCCCAGCGATTATTGGTTCGTTGCATGGACTCCATGAATCCCCGTCCAGACATCATGGCGACTTTTTCTTCGAGGGTTGCGTCCTTGATGACGCCTTCAACCATCTCCCGAATTTCAGCCTCGCTGAGGCCTTTCCGGGGGGCGTAGTTTGGGGGGGTGTCGCTCAAGGGAAGCTCCTTGATGTTTGTGGGAGGACGTAACTGGAGATGGGGTGTCGGAAAAAAGGGAGTTTGCATCCGGTATGGACGCAAACTCCGTCAAGTTTTGGAGATTTGACTGCCTTTCTCCATTTGGGACCGATTAGAACTTTGCTTTCAGGCCGAGATAGATAACGCGACCGAGGGTGGACCCGTTCGCGAAGCCATCTCCATCCGCGAAGAATGGTGGATCTTCGTCGATGAGATTGTCGACATTCAGCGTCAGTTTGAGTTCGTCGACATAGTCCGGCGTCGGCAAATCGTAGCCAGCATAGTAGTTGACAGTCGTGAAGCCATCGACGCTAGCTGTCGGGTTTGCGTCGTATCCGGAGTTATGATTGATGCGGACGGTTGTATCAAAGCGATCAGCATGCCAGCCGAACGTGGCAACGGCTTTCAGCCGACTGACGCCAAATTCCAGTCCATCAGAGGCGGACGCGCCTTCGAAGGGAGTAACATCGCGATTGAGCGCATAGGTTCCGCCGAGGCTGGAATAGAAGGCGCCCATGTCGGTCGGGTGCAAGTAGCTGACTTCGAAATCAAGGCCATCAGTTTCGACTGAACCGAGATTGATTCGGCGCGCGTCCAGAACGACGTATGGAGAAGATGTTGCGAATACGGTGGCGATGTTCGGCAGCCCTTCGACCCGAAGGTCGCCTGCACGTGCCAGCACCTGCTCAAGTGTCGGATTGATATCGTACAAGCTATCATAGGCCGGCGTCAGGAAGAATGCTGGCTCAAGAATAGGCGGCACAGCGATCTGGTTCTTGAAGTCCACCTTGTAGTAGGTCAGGCTTGTGCGCCATCCCTCAAATGCGCCGCTTGAAGGGGCCCAGTCGAAACCGATGGTCATCGTGTCAGCTTCCTGAGGCTTTATGTCAGGATTTGACCCAGCGACCACGACCGTGGGACGGAACAGGTCGGTCGGCAGCGAGTCCGGGGCGCGTACCGGGCTGACCGGAATGATTTGATAGCGCAGATCTGCCCCGCCGACAGAGTCGTTTAGCGAAGGCGCATTGAACGATGTGCCGACGGATCCGCGAATGGTCAGATCCTCAATTGGCTTGTAGTTGAAACCGACTTGCGGATTTGTCGTGTCACCCGCATCACTGTAGGAGTCGTGACGGGCTGCCAAGGACACCTCAAGGCTACCGGTGCCGGAGTCTTCAGACAGGATCGGAACCAGAACTTCTCCGAAGAAGGAGGTGATCTCGCGAGAAGGGTTTGCTTCATAGCGCGTTGGATCACTGCGTGTTCCTTCCAGGATTGCGGCGTCCAGAGATTCCTCGGTGTATTCCGCGCCCACTGCCAGCTTGACGGTTCCGGCCGGCAATTCGAACGCATCGCCGTCCAATACGGACCGGATCTGGAACAATTCCTGTTCTGAAACGCCGCCCGTTGTGTAGTCACGCAAAGCTGCGAGAACTGCCGGATTTGTTTGGCTGAGATCATAGGGGTTCAGCGCAGTTAGTGGGTTTGAGGAAGCCAGCGCTGCGGCTTGAAGCGCCGGGTTGATCTTGGGTTCGAGGATCTCATTGTCGCTCTTACCGTAATTCAGTGACGAGGTTAGATTCCAGGAATTATTGATCTTCCAGGAAAGTTTGGGCGTAATCCCCCATGCACTCAGGTTTGTCGTGAATTCTTCCGTATTAGTCCCAAAGACTTCGTCATAACTGAAGCTAACCTGGTGGGCGGGCTCTCCTACAATGGTCTGGAAAAACGGGTTGGCTGCGGTAATCAGGCCGCTGCCGCTGAGGCCTGTTCCCAGAAGCAGTCCTCCACCTTGGTTGGTGACTTCGCGGTCTGAGTAATAAGCCGTAACGTCGAATACGAGAGACTCACCAAATGACTGGGTGAGGTTGGCGAAAGCACGTGTGTTTTCCTGTTCGGGATACAGGGTCGTGAAGTCAGTCTCAGCGCAACGGTTCTCGCCCGGCAGGCGGTTTGGCAGAAAGAAATTGATGTCGCCAAGCGTAATATGTCCGGGCGAACAATTCAAAACACGGAAGTCATCGCCACCGCGAGACGTATGGTCCTGCTGAACATAGTCGCGATCTCGACCGTATACTTCATCATTATTCGTATGGTTGAGCGTGATGTACGCATCACCTGACTCCCATACCTTACCGAGTGAGAGAGAGGCGTCAGAGGATTTGTACTTGTCGCCGAAACCGTGCCGGTAGCTGGCTTCAATACCGTCAATCTCGTTTCGTGTGATGAAGTTGATCACGCCGCCGACAGCGTCAGAACCATAGGTGGCCGACCCACCATTCGCGACAACTTCCAGGCGGCCCAGAACTTCTGGTGCAATCGTTGTGACATCTGGCGCAGATTGTAGCGCGCCTGAGCCGACCAGCCGGTGGCCATTGAGAAGCGTCAGTGTAGTGTCTGACCCGGCGTTTCCAAGATTTCGGATGTTGGGTCGCGGGAATGGTACGCCGACATTGCCTAGTGCGGTTGGCAGCGTATTGAAGGTGTTCGTCACCTGCGGAACGCGGGCCAGCAGGTCGATGGAAGATGCCGGTGCGATCTCGGCAATGGCTTCCTGATCTATGCTGAGCACGTTTGCACCAACTGGGCTGACGCCGCGAAGCAATGTGCCAGTAGAAACCGTAACCGTGACGGTATCGAGTTCTCGAGAGTCCTCATCAGTGACCGCAGGTGGCATATCGGTGGCGTCCTGTGCCATTGCGATAGGCGCGACGAATCCCGTGCTCGCCAGAGCGACAGACGAAAGTAACAGCTTGCGCTGGATGTTTCCCATAATTTTCCTCCCTTCGCACAACGTGTGCGGGGCCGTTGGCCCATCTTTTCTAATCCGCTGTCCGACGTTGCGTTCAGCAGCTGATTTCGTGAGGGGACGATGCTCCGAAACCTAAAAACATGTCAAGTGCAATCTTTTTGGCTTGGGCGAGTTTTTAAGTAATGCGTGGCAGGTGTGGCAGAGATGTGGAGGGTGGCCCCAGGCTGGAGCGCGATTCCGCTCCAGCCTGGTTTCGTGGTCAGGAGTTGCAATGATCAGCCTGGTAGGCTTCCCAAGGCTCCATTTCACCGCCAACGATGTTCATGATTTCCAGTGCCATATCAGCGGTTTTGCATCGCACACTCTGCTTGCGAAAGCGCTTGTCATCCTGGAAGGCTTCGAACAATTCCTCGGCTGATGGAATATCGTGGATCATTCGGACGCCGCCATCCTCCTCTGTGTCAAGGATCATCAGTCGGTCCGTGTCATCACCTCGTTTCCAGGCGGACCATTCTGGTAATGTGCCGGAGCGACCTTTGCCGGGGGCGCCTTCATAGGCGAAATTGGCCCAGTACTCCATCATTTTTCCGGATAGCGATTCGCGGCCAGCCCTGTTTTTCTTGTTGAAAAACACGCCCATCGGGTCTCCGACCTTGTCATCAAAACCGCCAATAACGAATGGGATCTCGAGTGAATGAGAAGCACCAACCAGGAAGCTCACATCCGTTGTGAACGCTTTGCCTTGCTCGTCCCAATCAAACCGGTACGTGTAGACAGGCGATGACCGATGACGTGTCCAGTAATCAGCCACTTCTTCGACCCCATGATAAGACCAGAGGGCATTCGGATAGTATCCGTATGCGGTGTAGGCTTTCTTGTTTTTTGGCCAGAATGCGATGTTGAAGAAATTGCCGACCATTTCCTTGTCGACGAACGCTATGCCTTTGAATTCATCCTTCGTGGTGCCGACCATCAGGGGCACATCCCGCATTTCGGAGCCGTTGATGAGGGCATTGCGAATGCCTTCTTCTGGCAAGGCAACGCCGTCGTGGGAAATATCGACCGGATTGATCAACCCAGCTGCGTCTACCGCGATGGGGAGCTTCTTGTAGGCGTCAAAGATCTCAGCGGGCGACATTGCCCGAAGGCGCGTGGCCAACTCCTCAGGACTCATGGAGTCCTGGGGGGGGAGACTGCCCATATCGACCAAGTGAGCGACAAATTCTTGTGACGCAGCGCCCCGCCGACGCGCTTCGTTGGCGGGGCCATCAACAGCATCCTGATAGGACGTACTGCGAAACCCGCCGCTCTGGACGATCGCCTTATGGAACAGGTCTTCGGTAAGTGGCGAAGAAATCAATGCGGCGACGTTAAACGCGCCGGCCGATTGGCCGAATACGGTTACGTTGTTCGGATCTCCACCAAACGCGCTGATGTTCTTCTGTATCCATTCGAGGGCGGCAATCTGGTCCAGCGTGCCAAAATTCATGGAACGGTCGAGATCTGTTTCGGCCGTCGACACGATCGAAGGATGCCCGAACCACCCCATCATGGCGAGGCGGTAATTGATGCCCACAACGACAACATCTTGTGATTGAGCCAAGCGACCCATTTCGTATTGTCCGGCATAGCCCCAGACATTGGCGCCGCCGTGGATCCAGACCATGACCGGCTTGGGCTCACTGTCCGAATTCGATGGGGCCCAAACGTTCAGATACAAGCAGTCTTCTTTTCCCGCGAGCTCGCCTTCTTCGCGATCGGGCTCAAAACTGCTGGTCAGCTGAGCGCAGCGGTTGAAGGGAAAGGTGGCTTCGAGTGGCGTGTCCCATGCCTCGACCGGGCGAGGCGCACGCCACCTGAGGTCTCCGACCGGCGGAGCCGCAAAAGGAATTCCGTACCATGCAAAGGCATCATCCCGACCGCGCGTGCCTATAACTTCGCCGTCAGCCAATGTGCGCCGAGTTGCTTCATCCAGTTCGTAGGTTAACGCTGGCACTTCGGATTCGGTTTTGTCGCCACAAGCCCCGAGTGCCAAGCCGGCAATCAGGGCAAGCGATAATGTTCGGATACGTTTCATGTTCTCCCCAGAGATTGTCTGTTTCTGATCTGCGGGGAGGATACACTCAAAACATTTCAATGGAAATGTTTTTATCGAAAAACAGTACGCTTATCTGCGCTTCCAATTCTTGAAACTAGCTTCCGTTGCGCACCAGCACAGCCATGACAGCATCGATGTGCTGCTCAATTGCTGGGTTCTTTTGCAGGTCGAGTTTGTGGAGAAGCTTGATTTCCTTGGAGAGGACAAAGGGCATCTGACACATTGAAACGATAATGTAGAACATCGAAACCGGTGGCAGATCGGGCAGCAGTCCTGATTTGATCTGTTTCTGCGTTTCCTTCATCAGGATCTTGTGGGCAGGCTTGATGAAGTTTTCTGCCATCCACTCGAGCCGCGGGCCGCCGCGCACGGATTCTGAAATCATGATGCGTGCATGGTCAGGGTTGTTTGCCGAATAGCGGATGTAGCGCGACAGGAACTCCCGCATGCTTTTGACGGGATCTTTTATGTTCAAAAGCTCCGTGCCGTCCTCACCATAGACGTGCATGCGTAGCTGGTGGAACATCGTCTCGATGGTTTTCTTCCAGAGCTCTTCTTTCGTGCCAAAATGATAGCGGATCGCGCCATGCGTCGCGCCAGCCTCGTCCGCAATGTCGCGCGTGTTGGCCCCGTCATATCCGCGTTCGGCGAAGGTTTTCATCGCGACTTCAATGATTCGGGCGCGCGTCTCGATGGCTCGTGCTTGCACGGGTTGCTGGGGTGTTTTCGTGGCCGTTTTCGAATTTGTCATGCAAATTCCTTACACTGGCTTTGGGCTGGGGACCATATGGCAATCTTCATGAGTCGTCTGCCGGCTCTGTTTCAAAGCGAACGGTGCGGGTGAGTGCGTCTTCGCAATTCGCGCCGATATGTGCCGTATGACCAACAGGTTCGACTTGCCAGGACCGTGAGGTCTCGTCGTAATAGGCCAGGTCCTGATGGGTCACGGAAAAGGCGACTGTTTTTGTTTCGCCCGGGCGAAGGAATAGTTTTTCAAAACCTCGAAGCAGTTTGACGGGGCGGTCGATCAGGCTCTCGCCAAAGCCGATGTAGAATTGCACGGTTTCGGTGCCGGGTTTGTCGCCCGTGTTTGTAACATCGATCTCGAATGTTGGCAGTTTGTCGCCCTTTGTCGCTCTGATGTCGCCATATGTGAATTCAGTGTAGCCAAGGCCGAAGCCGAACGGGAAGGCCGCACGCTGCCCCGATTTTTCCAGCAGCGTGTAACCGTGGTAGAGACCGTATTTGATGTCGTCTGCTTCGGCATCGAAGAATGGCAAATGGTCCGCATCGGTCGGAATTGTGAATGGCAGGCGTCCTTCCGGATTGATGTCGCCAAAAATGGCCGAGGCAAAGGCGTTGCCGCCTTCCATGCCGGGGTACCATGTCATCATGATTGCCGCAGGTTTGTTGCGCCAGGATTCCATGATGACCGCGCTGCCGGACATTACGCCAACCAGCAGACGGTCATTCGCATCCGACAGTTCAGCGATCATGTCTTCGTCGGATTTCAGCAGATTGAGGAACGATCGATCACCGCCGCGCGATGGCATTTGTTTGTCCGGGTCCAGACCTTCCAGGGCTTCATTTCCGGGGATAAACTCTCCTTCATCCTCCCAGGTATAGCCAACAATGGCGATCACCACGTCAGCAGCCTTTGCGCATTCGATCATGCGTGCAGGGTCAGATCCGTCGTCAAATACAATCTGCGTGTCTGGTCCGGCGGCAGATTTCAGGCCATCAAGGATCGTAACCGCATAGGGCGGGTTCACGCTGGATGAACCTCGATCACCGAGATTCACTTCGGCGGCAAGTTTGCCGATCACAGCGATTGTTTGCGGCTTGTCGCGATCAAGCGGGAGCAGACCGTCATTTTTCAGGAGGACGAAACTTTTCCCGGCGACTTCCCGCGACAACTGGATATGGGCTTCGCAGGCAAGGTCTTCTTCGGAATAGGTTCTGGGATCGTCGGCCCGCGCGAATGTGAACTGGGTGCGCAGAATGCGCGTCACCGCTTCGTCGACATGTGCCTCATCCACTTCCCCACGTTCGACAGCGCCTTCGAGGTTGCTGCCATAGAAAATTCCTTCGGGCATCTCGACATCCAGACCAGCCGTAACTGCGTCGGCGCCGTAACATCCTTTCACCCAGTCAGAGTGGACGAACCCTCTGAAGCCCCATTGCTCTTTCAGAATATTCCGCAGCAACGGAACGCTGTGGGCGCAATAGTCGCCATTGATCTTGTTATAGGCGCTCATGACGGACGCGCAGCCTGACATCAGCACACGTTTGAAATGCGGCAGGTAGACTTCATGCAATGCGCGGTCGGTGACGCGCACATCAACCTTGAAACGCGAGTTTTCGATGCTGTTGACTGCAAAGTGTTTTGCGGTGGCGATGATGTTGTGGGTCTGAAGTCCCTCTGTGAGCGCTGCGCCCATTTCACCGAGGTGCACGGGGTCTTCGCCATAGGTTTCCTGTGCGCGGCCCCAAGCCGGATGGCGCAGCAAGTTGATGCAGACGGCACCGGATATTGAGGCGCCAAGCGCGCGCGCTTCAATCGCGATGGCTTCACCCACGCGGCGTTCAATGTCGCGATCCCAGGTCGCTCCGCGCGCCATGGTGACTGGAAAGCAGGTGGTATTCCGCTTGTGTCGCGCGCCTCTCGGCCCATCGCAGAAGTATAGCGACGGAATATCGTGACGTTCGTTGCCGCTGCCCGCAGGATAGGCGCGTTGACCGAACTGTCGATTTTCCTCGCCAAAGAACTTCTCGAAGAAGCCGTGTCCTGACAGCATCTTCACCTTCTCGGTCAGAGACAAGTCATCGACGATGGATTTGACTTCCTGCTCAAGAGCCGGGTCCAGAGGGGCCGTGTTGAAGTCTTTGTGTGCATTGACCATAGGGCGTGCGGGGTCCTTTTACTGAGAGTCGGAATGGCTTTCGCGCAGCTCGATGTCACGGACGATCTCTCGGTGTCGCGCCTGGTCGAGCTTGTAGTTGAGGATCAGGACGAGACAGGTGATCGCCGCCATGAAAGGGATGACAGAAATCATGAGTTTCAGGCCCATCAGCGCCTGTGGCGTCTGCTCCTGATTGGCGACATATCCGAAAGCATCGAGCAGGAAGCCGCTGAACAGGGTGGCAACGCCAAGCGACAGTTTCTGTGCAAATGCGATTGCGCCGAAAACAAGCGATTCAGACCGAACGCCGGTTTTCCATTCGCCATATTCAACCGTGTCAGGAAGCGTGGACCAGACACTGACATAACTTGCCGATGATCCGATCGCCCCGAAGATTAGGATCAGCGTAACGACAAGAGCCGTCTCCACAGGATTAAAGAAAAGTAGCGCCGTCGTGATGGCTGAAATGGAGGCGCCACACGCCCAGACGGCCCGTTTGCCTATCCGCCGGGAAAGAAAGCCCCAGATCGGTACGCAGAACATTACCATCAAAGTGATGCTGAACATCACCACGCCGAACAGGTGTTCGGCATTCAGATTGTATTTCAGGTAATACAACATCGCCTTGCCAGCGATGGTGGAGCCGATACCCCCGATCACTGTCGTGGCGAAGACGATCCAGAACGCAGAGTTCTGTCGCATCATGCGGGCTTGGTCACGCAGGGCTGCGGATGGCTCGTTCTGGTCAATATCAGGCTCGCGCGTGAAGACGGCACATGCCAGGACGGCGGCGGCGCCGAGCGCGGCGTACACCATTGCCAGGCGTTCAAAACCAAGCTTGAGGTCCCCGCCGCCGAGCACCGCAGCGCCGTCTCGTGTGAATGCAGCGATCAGGATGCCGGCGGTGGTGGCGAATACCATTCTGTAGACTGCCAGCGCGCTTCGCTCGTTCGGGTCCTTCGTCATGCGAGCCGACAAGGATCCATAAGGAACACTGACAACTGTGTAGAAAGTTCGGAAAATGATCTGCGTGGCAAAGGCGTAAAGCGCCAACGCACCCAGTTCGAGATTGCCGGTCCTGAACATGAACATGAAGGACAAGCCGAGCGGAATTGCGCCAAGGAAAAGGTAGGGGCGGAAGCGGCCAAGCCTTGTGCGGGTGCGGTCCGCGAGCAGACCGACGAGTGGGTCTGTCACCGCATCCCAGAGCATCGCTCCGAAGATCACGAGCCCGGCCATGAAGTTCGGCAGGCCCGCGACATCAGTATAGAAGAACATGGCGAAAAGATTCGTCATGTTCCAGAAAATATTGATGCCGAAATCGCCGAGGCCAAACCCGGCTCTGCGTCCGAAGCCGATTTGGGTGGCAGGCGAGACCGATAGGCCCTGAGACGCAATAGAGTTCATAAAGTGCCAATGTCGGCGCAAGCGGCCGACATCCTCCCGTAAATATTTTTGCCAAGCCTGTTGCCGACCGGTTCAAACAGAAATAATTTCAATTGGAGAAAATTACAATTGCCATTTGTGATCTGTTGCGCGAGCTTAGCGATCAGATAAAAAGATTACAAGTGGAGAAAAAGTGGAGGAAGCTTTGGATTTGTCGCTTGCGAAGCGGGGTGCCAAGCCTGCGGACCAATCTGATCGTCGTGATGGCGGCGCACTTTCCCGCTTGTGGAAGCAGATTGTCTATACGGCAAAGCTCCGACAGATCGATCAGGACACCAAAGCTTTCACGCCGCTTGGGTCGGTGCTGATCCCGGACGTTCTTGAAGGCACGGTTGATCGCTTCGCGGACAACACCGCTTTTATCTTTGAAGGCGCGCGCTCCACCTATGCCGATCTTGAGGCGCGGGCGAACAGGATAGCGGCCTGGGGGCAGAATATAGGGCTGAAGCCCGGAGACACGGTCGCCCTGTTCATGGACAACCGACCGGACTATGTCGCGGTGTGGTTCGGCCTGTCGAAGATTGGTGTGATAACGGCGCTGATCAATTCGCATCTGTCTGGCACCGGCCTGACGCATTGTCTTAATGTGGCTGAAGCCAAGGCAATCATTACCTGTCAGGAGCTGGACGCCCGTGTGCGGGACATTCGCGCCGATCTGGTAGACAGCACTGTGCCTGTCGAAATTCTTGATCCGGGCAGCACGTTCTCCAACTGGCTCGAAACTCTTTCCTCGGATCGCCCTGACCGATCTCAAAGGGATGCCTTGCGGGGCAAGGATGTCGCGCTTCTAATCTACACGTCCGGCACCACTGGCCTGCCCAAGGCGGCGAAGATGACCCATGCGCGATGCCTGATCATGATGCGCAGTTTCGCGACCCCGTGCCAGGTCGGGCCTGATGATGTGATCTACGAGACGCTCCCGCTCTATCACGGGACAACCGGCGTCTGCGGTGTGGGCATTGCGTTGACCACGGGGGCCGCAATCCTCTTGCGTCGCAAATTCTCGGCCAGCGCCTTCTGGAACGAAGCCCGCGAGTATGGCGCGACCATGTTCATCTATGTTGGAGAGCTTGGGCGGTTCCTGATGAACCAGCCACCCAGCGATGCGGAGCGGACGCACAAGATGACCCGTGGCCTCGGGAATGGCATGCGGCCTGATGTTTGGCGGCAATTTGTAAACCGAACGGGCATCAAGCAATTGTTCGAATTCTACGGATCAACAGAAGGTAATATCTCTCTCATCAATCTGGATGGAACGATTGGGTCGGTGGGCTGTGTGCCTCCCATCATCCGTAAGCAGATGTTGATAAGGGTCGTGAAGACCGACCCAGTTACAGGTGAGATCCTTCGAACGCCTGATGGCCTCTGCATGGAGGCAGATATAGACGAGCCCGGCGAGGCCATTGGTGCAATCAAGCAGACGGAAACCCGCAACAGTTTTGAGGGGTATAGCGACAAATCCGCGACTGAGAAGAAGATCCTGCGCAATGTATTTGAAGCAAATGATGCCTGGTTCCGTTCGGGTGACCTGATGCGCCGGGACAGGATGGGACGTTTCTATTTTGTGGACCGGGTTGGCGATACTTTCCGCTGGAAGTCGGAAAATGTATCGACCACAGAGGTCGCGGAAGTGATGTCCCATGTTCCGGGGGTGACCATTGCCAATGTGTTCGGCGTGCCCGTCCCAGGGTTTGACGGCAAAGCGGGAATGGCGGCTGTGTCGGTCGATGAGACGTTCTCAGTGGCATCTGTATACGAAGAGATTGCAAAGCATTTGCCGTCATATGCACGGCCCGTCTTTCTGCGTATCGTCGACGGCCACGACACAACGGGGACGTTGAAGCTGTCCAAAGTGGATTTGGTCAAGCAGGGCATTGACCGGCTTGCGAACGTGGATGGCGTTTTCATTCTGGACGAACGGGAAAAGAGCTACAGGCCGTACACCATCTCGGACCGGGATGCGCTGGCCGAGGGTGCGCTGCGCCTTTGACGGCGTGGCATACCTGCTGAACAATCATTGCTGGCCGGATCAACTGCCAGCCGACAAAACACGAGGGAAGAAACATGGGCCGGATATTGAAGTGGCTGGGAATCGGCATCGGGGCGCTTGTCGTGCTTGCACTGCTCGCGGTGGCGATTGGCTGGTTCTGGCTGAATGGCAAGATCAAATCCCATATGACGCTTCCGGATAATAATCCCGAGGTGAGCAGTTTGCTGGAGTATCGGGAGCAGGTCAGCGCACCAAAAAGCGCGATGAATCTCAGCTATGAACTTGACCTGACCCAACCGGGAGCCCTGACCCATCCGCCGGAGGAGCGCCGGCCGTGGACCCGTTGGTGGTGGCCCGGTGGAGATGTTTCGGCCGAGACGGCATGCGCGCAGCTGGCAGCCTTTGATGCCAAAGGGTTTGGCGGCGTCGAGATTCAGGCGTTCGCAGCGGGACTCGATATTGATTCAGACGAAATCCAGGCAAGTATTCGATCGTTCGGATCAGATGAATTCAACGCCGAACTCTCCGAGGTCATGGCGTGTGCATCAGACCTGAACTTCGATTTGTACTTGAACCATCTGAGCGGTTGGCCGGCAGGTGGTCCACAGGTGCCGGTTGATGAAGGACTTCGGGAATTGCGTTTCTCCGAGAAGACAGTTTCCGGTGGCCGAGAGGTCAGTTTTGATCTGCCAGCACCGAAAGCGGGCTTTGGGGACCATCTGATGGCCTATGGCGAGATGGCGTTCAGCCATGCGTCGCCCGGGGCAGACCTGAACAATTTTGTGCCCGAGCTGGGCCAGCTGGTAAGCGTCGTCGCGGCCAAAAAGATTGGCGGAAAGCGAGACGGAAGTCCGATGGTTGCGACCGACACTGTAGAGCTGGACGGTGCAACGGCTATTGTCCTGACAGACCGCGTTGTGGATGGTCGGCTGTCCTGGGATGCGCCTGAAGGCGAATGGGTCATTGTTTCGGCGTGGAGCCAGCCCTCCGGGTCTGCACCGGTTCTTGTGGCCGGGGATTCTTCCGGCTTCGTTGTGGACCATCTGGATACAGAGATCCTGGGCGGGCACTACGCCTACGCGTTTGGAGAGCGCACAGGTTTGAGCGCGCATTATGGCGAGGGGTTCACCGGTTTCTTCAATGACAGTATCGAATTTATGGCAGACCGCTTGGGCACGCCTGATATTCTGGAGGAGTTCGAGAGCCGTCGGGGATATGATCTTGAGCCACATATTCCTGCTGTCTTCGTCGATGTGCGCGATAATTTCTATGTGCGAGACGTGGCTCGGGTCTACGCGGCACCAAGCTTCAAACTAACAGGAAACGACGAGCGCATTCGCTTCGATTATCAGAAGACAATTTCTGATCTCCTCGTGGATCGCTTCGTTGGGGGGAGCGCGGATTGGGCAGAGGCCCGGGGCTTGCTGTCCAAGGGCCAAAGCTACGGAATGGATTTGGATGCGATTCAGGCACTTGGTCGCAATCACATTCCGGAGATGGAGCAATTGTATGGCGGCGGTTCGGAATTCTCGTTGAAGCTCGCGGGAGCTGCGGGACTGCTCTATGACCGACCAGTTATCGCAAGCGAATCCTTCGTGTGGTCGGAAATGGGCTATGCTGTTTCGCCGGCACGGATCAAGGCGGCCGCAGACAAGCTGTTCCTGTCTGGCGTAAATCAGATTCTCTATCATGGCGTGCCCTATGATTCCGATCGGCCAGAATATGCAGAGGCATTCGGTGAAATGGGCTGGCACCCCTTCCACGGAAGTGGCGGAGAGTTCAATTATTCCGGAAACTATGGGCCAGAATCCTCAATCTGGAATACGTTGGAAGAGATCAACACCTATCTGGTCCGTTCACAGAACCTTCTACAGGCAGGTAAGCCAGATGCTGACGTCCTGATCTATTATCCATTCCTCGGATTCCCAAGTGAGTTGTCCAACAGCGAGCAAGCAAAGGATCTGTTCCTCTTCATGGGCGCTATGCCTGACGAAGTCGACCGCGCTGATAAAGAGGCAAGTGGCAGCATTCCCTTCGTCAAGCTGCCTGAGATCGAGAAACTGGAAAGCACGCTTTGGCTCGAACGCCTCATGCCGATCGTAAAAGAACTGGATGAGCGTGGCATTACATGGACCTGGGTAAATGATGACGCACTCACGCATCGTCTCGATACGCTCAATACGGACCAGAAAATCCTGTTGTTTGATGCGCCGTGGATCGAGCTGGAATCGGCCCAGGCGCTTTCGGCCATATCGGATCGCGTCGCTATCATGGGGCGCGCACCAACCCGTCAACCAGGTTATTTGGATCATCAGGTGAGAGATGCCCAAATCGCCGACATAATGCGCGTGCTGGAAGCCAACCGTACATTGTCGGATGCGGGCGCGTTGCAAGCCTGGGCGAAAGGAAACTTCGTCTTTGCCGGGGCCAGCACTGTACGCCGGGTTACCCGTGTTCAGTCGGATGATAGCGCAATTCACTTCCTCTCAAACCAGAGTGCGACGGCGACCCGCGTGACTGTGGACGTGACGCTGGATGAGGGTAGCGGTCTCTATGCATTTGATCCGAAAACAGGTCAGGCATTCAAATTTGAGGAGGCCAGCCAAGAGCAGGTCGAGCTTGCCTTTCCGGCTCTGGCGTCTCTCTTCCTGATCGAGACGCCCGGCGAACTGCCCGGCGCTGTCGTCTACGAGTCGTTGCCCATTGGCGAAGGCATTTCATTGACAGAGTGGTCGCTGAAGGCTGGCACCTTTGAGGCCGAGTTGGAGTCTCCACTCGTTGATGCGGCAAGCCTTGAAGCGTTTCGTGACGAAGGGACGGGGCTTGTTTATTCAACCACCACTTCTGTGTCCGAGATCCCGGGTCCGATCTATCTGGTGATGGAGCGCGTCGAAGGTAGCGTGGCGGTTTCGGTGAATGGAAGCGACTTGGGGCGGCTTGTGCTGCCACCGTATGAGATCAATATCTCCTCCGCGCTTCACGCAGGCGAGAACCAGATCACGCTGACCGTAACGCCGCCTCGGTTCCACGAACTGGTTGCGCGAGCAGAGTCCGGTGAAGAACCGAAAATGGAATTCATGGCAGGGCTTGGAGAGAAGAAACATCCAAAGATTGGATTGATCGGTGATGTTCGCCTTGTCACTCAATCTGTTCTAAATCCCTGATTTCAAATAAGCTCGGGGGAGGGAGTTTTATGAAAAAACGTCGTATTGCGAAGTACATTCTGATTGGCGTGGCCGTTCTCTTTATTGTGGGCTTCCTGTGGCAGAGGATCAGCCGGATGGAAACTTTCGAGAAGAAAGCGGAAGAGATCAATCCGAACATTACTGCCCTTGTGGAACCAGCTGTCATGCCGGCCCACGTATCTGCGCCTATACGCGTCAGAATTGCCTTTCCGGATGGTCTCAAGCGCGGTTCGAATATCAGTACGCAGCTGCCCAACGCTGCGCTGACCTATGACCTCAGTTACTCGCTTACCAAAACCTTGCAGAAGCCAGCTTCCATTGTAGACGTGATCGGCGTCGCGATCGGCTACATTTTTACGGGACGGGCTGACACGCGGGAGATCATGCTCTGGGACACGGTCACCGTTACGTCGCCCGATGCACCGAAGGCGAAATTCAGTCTTCGCATCCGCAGGCTGCAGTTTGACGATGTGGGAAAGGCGGCGGCAGAGCGTCACGGCCAGCGGGTCACGGCTGTGCTGAAGGGCGCGGATATTCCGCCCGGCGGCGAAGTCGTCATGACCTACTCCACTACCACACCCTGGGTCGCCAGTGGGGCATTTCCGGTGCGCGTGGATGTGAACAAGGTTCGCATGGCACAGGACCCGACTTTTGTCGTAGAGGCAGGATCGACAGCGTCCCGGCAAGTTATCGTGCCGTCATCTGTACGGCCGGGTGAGCCGTTCAAGGTAGAGATCATTTCACGCGACAAGTATGACAATCTGTCCGCCAGCGAAGACAGCGTGAATCTATCGCTGGACGGAGAGGTCCTTGATGAGATGATCCTGTATACGGGACGCGTTGAACGCGTCGTCACGCTGGACGGGCCCGGCATCTATCGGTTCGATGTCAGTGGCACCTTGTCCAATCCCGTTCGGATTACGGACACGCCGAACGGGCCGTGGTGGGGAGATTTGCACTCCCACAATGCCTGGAGCGCGGACGCGCTGAGTTCGGTTGCAGATCCTGATCATTATACATATGCGCGAGATGTCTCCGCGCTCGACTATGCGGCGCTAACCAATCATGTGTTTGGATTGGAAGCGGGATACTGGCAGAAGACCCAGGATTGGTGTGAGTCATACAACTCGCCCGGTGAGTTCGTAACGATCCTCGGGTTCGAAGGCGGTATCGGCTATCATCTGGATGGCTATTTCCCGACCTGCTCCGGACCTGCCATTGAAAGCCAACGGTATGGCGCGGGCAGGGGGATGAACGAAGACAAATTGACTGCGCTCGAAGAGGATATTGATCGAGAGCAGATGATTGTCGCGACGCATCACACAGGCATCGGCTGGGGCGGCGCGAACTTTGACGGCTCACACCGTTTCCCGCGACAGATGCGTCACATCGAGATATTCAGCGCCCACGGCCAGAGCGAGATGTACGACCCATCCGACCCGCTATCCTATGAGAATGCGGGAAGTACGCCTGGCTTCTCCCTGTCGAAACGCGGGGCGCATTATGTGCGAGACGCCTGGGCGGCGGGGATGAAGCTGTTCACGCTGGCGGCGTCAGACGATCACAACGGACAGCCGGGCAAACGCGCCAACGGACTAACGGCTATCATGGCCCCTGAACTAACCCGTGACGCACTCCTGCAGTCCATGCGGGATGGGGCCATGTATGGCACGACGGGTGAGCGCATCCTGCTCGACTTTTCTGCCAATGGTCAGCCGATGGGCAGTGTTCTCTCAGAAGATGTGACGGAGCTTGATTTCCGGCTGGAAGTTCATGGAACGGCCGGCATCTCGGAGATTGAAGTCTACCGCTACGTGTTCGGCGAAGATGCGGAGTGGGAGCCGGTGTTTCATCGCAGCGGAGATCTGGGGCTGGACTTCGAAGCAGAGTGGACGGCGCCAGCCGTCGGGCACGCGATCTATTATGCCCGCGTAGAACAGGCGGCGCCTATACGCGTGACCATTCCCACGCTTCAGGACAGGCCTGTGCGCGCATGGAGTTCCCCCATCTGGGTCGGTGAGCCGGAGATTGACTGGTGACCGGCTGGCGACGGCGAGTGGTCAGATCTGTTTCGCGAGGCGTATCTTGCGCCCGGCTGAGAGGTGGTTTGCGGCGGAGACGATGGCGTCGGCATCAATCATGAAGTGCCGATAGAGATCGTTGATTGTGCCGGTTTGACCGAAATGCTCCACGCCGAGCGGCGCTGTGCGGTGTCCCATGACCGAGCCGATCCAGGCCAGCGTCGCCGGATGGCCATCCGTCACCGTGATTAGGGTTGCATCGCGTGAGACCGACCCCATCAGTCGTTCAATCTGGCTGGTAGCATCCACATGACCTCTGGCTCTCGCACGCCTTGCGGCGGTCCAGCCCGAATTCAGTCTGTCAGCTGAGGTAATTGCCAATACGCCGATGTCACGGCGATCATTGCCGATGCGGCCGGCCGCTTCAATTACCTCCGGCGCGACACACCCCTGATAGGCGATCACGACTTCGCAGTTCGGACCGGGTTCGCGCAGCCAATAGCCACCATCGACAACGCCGCGCTGAAACTCTGCGTCGTCGCGTGCTTTGAGGCCAAGCTGGTCAATGGAGCGGGTGGTCAGCCGAAGATAAACGGAGCCGCCTGTTTCATCGCGGAGCCATGTGCGTTCATCGGGGTCGCCTTCGCCGCTGCGCTGCAGGTAATCGAACGACCAATCCATGATGATGGACAACTCATCCAGGAATGCCGGTTCGAATGAGACCAGTCCGTCCTGACTCATGCCGATTAGCTGCGCGCCGATAGACTGGTGCGCGCCACCTTCCGGGGCCAGCGTGACGCCCGATGGCGTTCCGACAATGATGAAGCGGGAATCCTGATAGCAGGCATAATTCAGCGCATCCAGGCCACGCGCCACAAAGGGGTCATACACTGTGCCGATGGGAAGGATACGTTCACCAAAGAGGCTGTGTGACAATCCCGCTGCGCCCAGCATCAGGAACAAATTCATTTCGGCAATGCCGAGTTCTATATGCTGGCCTTCGGGGGAGAACTGCCATTTCTGCGTCGAGGGGATTCTCTGTTCCCGGAACGTATCTCCCTTGGACTCGCGTGCGAACAGGCTGCGCCTGTTTACCCACGGGCCAAGATTGGTTGATGCAGTAACGTCAGGTGAGGTGGTGAGGATTCGATCCGCCAGTTCGCTGTCGGATTTGGCGATTGCGTCCAGAATCTTTCCGAAGCCTGCTTGAGTCGACTGGTTTCGATCGTCAAGGAATACCGGCCCGGAGCTCTCCACTCGTGGGGCTTCAAAGCGGCGGCGCCCCTCTGCGAAGAAGGCGGCACTGTCCATCAGTGCCTGAAGCGCGTCGGGATCGTCGATGCCTGCCAATCTTTCCCATTCCTGCCCTTCGGGCACATTCATGCGCTTCTGGAAGTCTGCCATTTGCGGCGGGTTCATCAGGCCGGCATGGTTGTCCTTGTGTCCGGCCAGCGGCGTGCCCCAGCCCTTGATCGTGTAGGCAAGGAAGACTGTAGGCTGATCATCGTTGATACTGTCGAATGCGTCTGTCAGCGTCTGAACGCACTGCCCGCCCAGATTGTTCATGAGCGCGCTTAGCTCTTCATCGCTTCGCTTTTCCAACAAGGCTGTAACATCGCCCTGGTCGCCAATATCGTCCAACAGGCGTTTGCGCCATGCCGCGCCGCCCTGATAGGTGAGGGCGGAGTAGTCAGCATTCGGACAGGACTGGATCCATTCCTTCAGCGCCTCACCACCGGGTTCTTCAAAGGCGGCTCGTTGCAACACGCCGTGACGCAGCACCACGGTTCGCCAGCCGAAGGCCTTGAAGATCGCGTCGATCTTTTCCCAAAGCCCCTCATGGACCACGCCGTCCAGACTCTGGCGATTATAGTCGATCACCCACCATGTATTGCGCAGGCCATGCTTCCAGCCTTCCTGCAAACATTCATAGACATTGCCTTCGTCGAGTTCGGCATCGCCAACCAGAGCGATCATGCGCCCCAGTTTTCGGTCGCCGGCCCAATTCTTCGCTTCCAGATAGTCCTGCATCAGGGAGGCGAAGGCCGTGATTGCAACGCCAAGCCCGACCGATCCTGTGGAGAAGTCGACGTCATCCACATCCTTGGTGCGGCTGGGATAGGATTGGGCGCCGCCATAGCCGCGAAAGTTTTCGAGTTTTTCGCGCGTCTGGTTTCCCATCATGTATTGCATGGCGTGAAAGACAGGTGATGCGTGGGGCTTCACCGCAACGCGGTCTTCCGGGCGCAATGTGTGGAAGTAGAGCGCGGTCATGATGGACACCATCGACGCGCAGGAAGCCTGATGGCCGCCGACTTTAACGTCTCCGTCTTCCTTTGGGCGAAGATGGTTGGCGTTGTGCACGATCCAGGATGACAGCCAGAGCAGGCGTTGTTCCATGGATTTCAGTGCGTCGAAATTCGTCATGACGATGATCCTGTATTACATCGGCGCGCGTTCGTTCGCCGTTTGAACAGGACTGGTAACACCGCGCAGGGGCGAGATCATCCCCAATGCTCATGGGTGCGCGAAAATGTGTACTCCATAATCGTGTGAGCGGGGTGAAATGTGCGCGTCAGAGCTCTGCGAATAGGTCGCCTGTTTCCTCGTCGCGTGCCGGGGCCATATCATCCCCTCTATAAAAGCAGGGATGTTTGATCCGGCTGAAATTGCGGTGGCGCTCATAGTGAACCCAGCCGCCATTTGGCATGCGCTGGCTGAGGATCGGCGCGCCGCAGATTGGGCACGCGGAATGGCTCGATCGTTCCGGACTGCCGCTTTCATTGCGTTCGATGGGCATCCAGGAGGCCGCAACCTCAACAGTTTGGCCGGACGGAAGGCGGCGCATATGCGCCCTGCGGCGAACCCATTTAATCGACATGGTCAGCTCCCGAAATCGCGTTGCCTGAGGAGGCGGCGATTCGGTTAAGCGATTATGGCCCGCAAGACGGGACGCCGGCTGAGGCTGTCACAGAACTTTATTACTCCCGACATTAAACCGTACAGAAAAGCGCATATCGGTGCAGCAACTGCAGAGGGGCATAGCTGTGTCGAGCGACTTTGAGCTGGTTTATTCCTTGGAAATCAAGGTTTTGGACCTTGAGAAGAAGGTGTCTGACCTTGAACAGTCGGTCGCCGGCCTGGCGCAGCAACTGAACTCGGTCGAAAGCGATGCCGCCGCCAATGTGCCGGAGGAAGTCTCTGAGCGGATTCGCGAGGGCGAAAACCCGGTAAGGGTTGTCCGGCAATACCGACTGATGACGCAGAAGGACTTGAGTGATCTGTGCGGCATCCGGCCGAACCACATTTCGGCGATCGAGCGCGGAATGTCTTACGGCCTCAAGACGGCGAAGCGATTGGCAGACGCCCTCGATGTGCCGGTGGATCTGCTGACCTGATTGGCAGGCGCGGTTCGCGCGAGTTAAGGAGTTATCTGGTGAGACGCCGACCAAACGTCGCGATCTGATCCAGGTTGAGAGATTGAGTAAAAGGGCTTGCGACACGAATCGCGAGCCCATTGGTCGTTGAAAGACCGGGGAAAGTGGGGCGAGTTGAGCGTGGAACGGTTCGAATCTCTTGCGAAGATTGCGCGGCAGGGTGCCAGCCCGGCATTGCGCGCAATTGAAGCCGTCCTTGTGATCGGACTTGGCCTGAGTGCTGCCAAGCTCGCCTGGCTTGCCATTGAGCCCGGCGGGGCTGTGTCGCCAGACATTCCTGTACGTGCTTCGGTACAGGGACCAATGGTCACGACATCAGCAATCTCGGTGGATACATCCCGACTGATTCATGAGAATCCCTTCGGTGCCGGTGCGGCGATTCTGGCCGACACACCCGATGCTCCGGAGACCAGCCTGAACTTGCGTCTCCGCGGCGTTCGCGCCTCTTCAGACGAGGCCGATGGCATTGCCTGGATCACGACACCGAACAACGAGACTGCTGCCTACAGGCCGGGAGAAGTCATTCTGGATGGCGTCACACTTCACCGGATCTATGCAGATCGGGTGACCCTCCGAAAGGCGGGACAAACTGAAGCCCTGCTCATGGAGGGCGGCGCGGGATTACTGTCAGTGCTGACAACTCCCGGCAGCAACGAGGCGCGCGACGTTTTGTCTCCCAATACAACGACATCCCGGGTCGCGCGCGCGGATCTGGTCTCCAGCATCACGATTGATCCGGTTCACCGCGGAACCGATTTCGTTGGCTACCGGATCGGCTCGCGCGGCGATGAGACTGTTCTCATCCAGGCTGGCCTTCGACCGGGTGATGTCGTGATCGGCCTCGACGGCGCCGCGATCACAGACGTGCCGCCCGCAGAACTCGCCCGCAAATTTTCAGATCCCGCCCCGGTTCGGCTGACGCTCGACCGCGATGGACAAACATTCGACCACACGCTCGCGCCAGAGGAGGCCCGATCCCGATGAAACTCAAAACCCTCTTGTCTGCAACAGCGTTCATAGCGGCGACACCGTCCGCTTTTGCCCTCGCCAATCAGGCGCCTTCAGATACAGCGCGTCATGTGCTCAATTTCGAAGACGTTGAACTTTCGGCCCTGATTGCGGATGTGTCGACGGTCACCGGATACACATTCGTGGTTCACCCTGAAGCGCGCACCAAGCGCATCACCGTGTCTTCGACCACGCCATTGACGCGCCAGCAGGTCTTCGATGTTTTCCTGTCATCGCTTCGCGTGCATGGTTTCGCGGCGATCCCGGCGGGCAAGGCAACTTATCGCATTGTCCCGGAACAGAGCGCTGTTGGTGAGGCCGGTATGTCTGCCTACGGCTCAAACGCGTTCACTACGGAGATCTTCAATCTGAAGCATGTGAACGCGGTGGAAGCGGCGAAAATGCTGAAGCCGATTATTGATGAGCAGGGGCAGGTGATCGCCAACAGCCAGTCAAATACGCTCGTGGTCGTCGACTATGCGTCCAACGTACCGCGCCTGCGGAACATGGTTGGCAATATTGATGTCGACCCGTCCGTGACAGCGACCATCCAGTTGGCGAACACATCTGCCACGGAAGTGGCGAGCATTCTAACCTCGCTGAATGCGAGCACGTCTGAAGACAGCTACAAGACCAATTTCAAGGCCATCGCATCGGAAGCCGGCAATGCGCTCATCCTCCGGGGGGATCCTGCGGCGGTTGAGCGGGCGAAACTGGTTACAGCCGACCTGGACGGACGCGACCGGTTGAAAGACACGATCCGTGTAGTTCCGCTGAACAATGCTGACGCAAACGAGGTCGTGCCAATTCTTCAGCAAGTCGCATACGCGATCGACAAGCGTCGCGGTCTTGCGGAGCCGAACGAGGCAACAACCATCGCGCATCATGATTCCACGAATTCGCTCGTGATCAGCGCCGCGCCGGAAACACTCCTCAGCCTTGAGCGCGTGATCTCTGACCTGGACCGTCGCAGGGCCCAGGTTCTCGTCGAGGCGATCATCGTCGAAATGTCAGACGACACGGCGCGCCAACTTGGCCTGCAATTCCTGTTGTCCGGCACGGGCAGCAACTCGACGCCATTTGCGACAACCAATTTCTCCGCATCTGCCCCGAACCTGCTGACCCTGGCAGGCGCGATCAGCGATGATACGCCTTTCTCCGGCGATGATGAGACCGTCAATGAGGCGCTGACCACCGCAGCCCTCAATTCCCTGCTTGGCCTGACCGGTCTGACCGTTGGCGTAGGGGGACAGGATGGTGATACGCTGTTCGGCGCGGTGCTGACAGCTGTCGAGGCCGACACGAACTCCCGTATCTTGTCGAAGCCGTTCAATATGACCCTCGACAATGGAACATCCTCGCTTCTGGTCGGTCAGAACGTGCCGATCACAACGGGACAGGTCCTGGGTGATGATAACAGCAACCCGTTCACCACGGTCGAGCGAAAGGATGTTGGTGTGTCTCTTACCGTCACGCCACGCATTTCCAACGACAATACAATTCGCATGCAGATCGAACAGGAAGTGTCGAATGTTGCGGGGGCTATCGCCGCCGGCGTCACCGATGTTGTCTTCAACACGCGCGAAATCTCAACCAGTGTAATCGCGGATGATGGTGAAATCATCGTGCTCGGCGGCTTGATCGAGCAGAAAGAGGAATTTTCCAATCAGAAAGTTCCGGTGCTGGGGGACATTCCGGTTGCGGGTCGGTTGTTCCGCACGGAAGGAAAATCCCTCGGCCGGACCAATCTGATGGTCTTCATCCGCCCCACGGTTATTCGTGACCGCAGGGATGCGGCAGGTGCGACCAGCCGGTCCTACAACTACATTCGTGCCGAAGAACTGTGGGAAGGTGAAAGCGATGGCACATCCTCCATCGACAATTTCATCACGGAAGTGCTGGGAAGCCCGCCCCCGAAATGATGCCGTCTGAACTCGCCCCCACACAATTCACCTATGCCTTTGCAAAGGACAAGGGTCTGGTCGTCCTGTCCGGACGTGACCGCCTAACGGTTGCTGTCCGTCAGGGGGCTGACCCATTGGCTCTGATCGAGGCGCGCCGCGCGCTTGGCGACGTGTTTGCGGTCGAGGCTTTTGACAAGGACAAGTATGACCAGATCCTGGCCGAAGCGTTTGCAACCGGTCCCATGGCGGATGACGACATTGACGCTGCTGTTGAAAGCCGGGGTGGGCTTGAAAGCCTGATTGACGACCTACCGAAGGCGGCTGACCTGTTGGATGGTCAGGATGATGCGCCGGTTATTCGTCTCATCAATGGTTTGATCCACGAAGCCATCAAGCGGCGGGCATCGGATATCCATATGGACCCGTTCGAAAGCAATCTTTCCATCCGCTATCGGATTGATGGGGATCTTGTTGAAGTCTTGACGCCCCCCCGAAAGCTGGCTGCGCCGATTGTCTCGCGTATCAAGGTCATGGCCCGGCTGGATATCGCGGAGAAACGCTTGCCCCAGGACGGGCGCATCTCTCTGTCAGTTGGCGGGAGGTCCATCGATGTGCGTGTTGCCACGCTGCCCACGCGATATGGCGAGCGGGTCGTGCTGCGCCTGCTGGACACGAAAAATGCCCTGGTGGGCCTGACGGAACTGGGCATGGACGAGAAAACACTGGCGCGCTTCTCGGATGCGCTGGCCCAGCCGAACGGCGTCATCCTCGTGACCGGACCTGTTGGCTCCGGCAAAACCACGACTCTTTATGCCTCCCTGTCCCGGCTCAACAACGGCCGCGATAACATCATGACCCTCGAAGATCCCGTCGAGTACGGACTTCCGGGCATCAGTCAGACCCAGATGGACCACAAAGTCGGCCTCAATTTTGCGGCAACGCTCCGCTCGATTCTGCGCCAGGATCCGAATGTCGTGATGGTGGGTGAGATCCGGGACTCCGAGACTGCCGAAGTCGCGTTCGAGTTTGCATCCACGGGGCGTCTTGCGCTCTCAACGCTGCACACGAACAGCGCCGCCGGGGCCATTACCCGCCTGCGCGACATGGGCGTCGAGGCGTATTTGCTCGCGTCTACGCTGCGCGCCGTGATGGCGCAGCGTCTGGTGCGTCGCCTCTGCCCGAATTGCAAGACAGAGCGCCCGGCGACCGGGGCCGAACTGGAAGCGCTTGGCTTCTCCTCCGGTGACGCAGTCATGGTCGGGGAGCCGAATGGATGCTTCTCTTGCGGCAATACCGGGTTTGATGGACGCATCGGCATCTACGAGCTTTTGACCGTTGATCACGAAATTCGCGACCTTCTGGGCAGTGAAGCCAGTGAGCATCAGATCGATGAGGCTGCCTTCAGCGTCCATGATCGCCTGATCGACAATGCGCGTCGCTACGTGGTGTCTCAGGACACCAGCCCTGCCGAAGTCCTGCGCGTCTGTCGCAAGGGAGGCGCGTAATGCCAGCCTTCGAGTATGTTGCGGTTGACGGACATGGTCGCCGTCAAAAGGGTATCATCTCTGCCGACAGTCCACGCTCCGCACGACGGGAATTGCGTCTGAGAGATCTCATGGCGCTTGATGTGAACCCGGTAAGCGAGACAGCTGCCAAAGCGAGCCGTGTCCGCGGCGGTATCAGCGAGAAACAGCGGGTTCTGCTCGTGCGGCAATTGTCAGTTCTGCTCCAATCCGGCTTGCCAGTTGAACAGGCCCTTGCCGCGGCTGCGGAGGATGCCTCGACGCCGCAATCCCAAAGAGTGCTACATGCCATTAAGGCCGAAGTGACTGAGGGCGCGCGCCTGGCGGACGCCATGTCGATCGCGCCAAAGGCGTTCCCTCCGCTCGTGCGTTCAGTGGTGTCCGCCGGTGAAATGTCAGGTCGCCTGGGTGATGTCACCGAACGGCTCGCCACTTATCTGGAACGCAGTCATCAACTTCGTCAGAAAGTTCAGGCGGCGCTGATTTACCCTGCGGTGCTTGGGGTGATGGCGGTCGGTATGATCATTGCCATGATGCTGTTCGTGGTGCCGCGTCTGGTCGAGCAATTCGATCTGTTCGATGCGGACATACCGCTCATTACCCGGATCGTCATCGGCATGTCGGAGACGTTGAAGGCGCATGGTATCCTCATTGGTCTCGTTTTGGCGACAGGTATCTTCCTGATTGTCCGTGCCGCGCGATTGCCTGTCGTCCGCCGGGCATTGGATCATTACAGCTTGCTCATGCCCATTATTGGCCCATTGAACCGCACCGTCTGTGCGGGTCGGTTCGCCCGCGTGTTCGCCACGCTGTCCGGCTCGGGAGCGACCGTGCTTGAGGCGCTCGCGGGCGCCAAGGGGGCGTCGGGAAACCTCGTCTTCAGCAATGCCGCCGATCAGATAGCAGAGCGCGTCCGGGAAGGTGGTTCCTTTGCTGGCGCCTTGAAGGCCACGGGCGTCTTCCCGCCGATGATGGTGCACATGGTGTCGAGCGGTGAGGCGGGCCGGGACATTCCGGGCATGATGACCCGCGCCGCTGACTTTCTGGATTCAGAATTCGAAACTGGCTCTTCGACCCTGCTGTCCTTGCTGGAACCGCTGATCATTGTTGTTCTGGGCGGGATAGTCGGGCTGATCGTCCTGTCGGTCATGCTGCCAATCCTGCAACTCAACACACTCGCTATTGGATAGGAGGCTTTCATGGACTTCAAAGCACCCGAAACAGAACAGGGCCGTCGCAACATGTCGGCAGGCTTTTCACTCGTTGAATTGATGGTGGTTGTTTTCATCATGGGTCTGTTGGCCACGCTGATCGTCATCAATGTTGCGCCCGCAACGGATCAATCCCGTATCGGCAAGGCGCATTCTGATATCGCGGCGCTCGAAAGCGCGCTCGATATGTACAATCTGGACATGTACAATTACCCCTCTGCGGATCAGGGTCTGGCGGCGCTCAACACTGCGCCCACGGGGCCGCAGGCGGCTCAGTATCGCCCCGGCGGATACATCAAGCGCCTGCGCACCGATCCCTGGGGCAATGCCTATCAATACGCCTATCCGGGCACACGGTCGGGCGGCGCATATGATGTGTTCTCGACAGGGCCGGATGGTCAGGCCGGAACGGATGATGATATCGGCAATTGGGATTCCATGTCCTGATGAAGCTGTCATCGTCCTCTCAGTCGGGCATGTCATTGGTGGAAGTGCTTGTCGCCTTGTTCATTCTGGCGCTTGCCAGCGCGGCCATCGTCATGACGCTCCCACGTCAGCCGTCCGGGCTGGATCGTGAGCTTGCGCGATTGGAGGACGCAATCGAACGCATTTCGGATGAGGCGATCTCGTCCGGTGAATTGCGCGCGATCCACCTGACTGCTCAGGGATACCAATCTCAATCTTGGGCCAATGGCGACTGGGTGGCGATGGCCAGGTCAAACCACCGTTTGCCGTCTTCCATCCAGTTGGCGGTTCGCAAGGGCCGAGACGATCGCAAGGACTGGCCCGCCATTGTGGCCGACCCCACAGGCATGGTCAGCGGTCGACCACTAACGCTGAGAGAGGGCACTGCCGTACGGACGATCAATGTTTCTGCGGCTGGTCAGTTCAGGGTGGAGCGTTAGGATGGCCATCACGCGTCAGGAGCATGGATTTACACTGGTTGAGGTGCTGGTCGCATTGGGCGTCTTCAGCATCGCGGCCATGTCACTGGCGCATCTGGGCAATGAAACGCTCGTGGGCGCCCGGCATGTTGACCAGCGCTTCCTGGCGACGGTCGAAGCGGACAATCAGATCGCGGAAATCATGGCAGTGTCGGACACGTTCGCGCCGGGTATCCAGTCTGGAACGAGCGTGCAGCGGGGCCGAGCGCTCGCATGGACGCGCACGATCGCGGCGACAGATCGGCAGAACCTGTTCGCGGTGCAGGTGATTGTCAGCGACGCAGAGACAGACCAGCAATTGGTGACCCGCCAAACACTTGTGCACAGGGCCGCGCCATGAGCAGGACTGCTGGTTTCTCGCTTATTGAAATGCTCGTTGCCCTGGCGGTGACATCCCTTCTGATGGTTGCCGGCTCTACCTTGCTGATCCAGACATTACGCTCCGGGCAGATGGTGGAAGCCCGCACAGACATGGTGCGCAGCCAAAGCGCGGCGCATAGCCTATTGAGGGATGATCTTGCCAATGCGACTTTGCGGCGGACACGCCCCGCGAACGGGCTAGATGCGCCAAGGGCGTTCAGTGGAGGGTATTCCACACTTGAACCCTTGATGGCGTTCACCCGTGCGGGCTGGTTCAATCCGGATGAAACCGATCCGCGCGGAGACTTGCAACGGGTCGAGTATCTTCTTGATAATGGAAGCTTGGTGCGCCGAGCGTGGTTGCGGCCAGACCCGGTTTACAGAACGCCGTATGCTGATCGGGTCTTGGCGCAAGGTCTCGAAACGGTGGGCATTCGGTTCTTCTCCAGTGAGAACTGGCGGCTGGACTGGTCGGGGCAGGCGGATGCGTTGCCGGAACTGGTAGAGCTCACGCTTGTGTTCGGAGAGGGTGACGAATTGCGGCAGGTCTTCCTGGTGGGAGGCGCCGGATGATGAAATCAGAAAACCGCGATACTGAACGCGGCGCGACGCTTCTCAGTGTTCTGTTGCTGATAGTGTTGATGTCGACCGCTGCGCTGGCGGCGACCGACGCGCTCGCCAGATCGGTCCATGTTTCGCGCGTTTCCACCGACAGGGCGGATCGCTTCTGGGCGGCGCGGGGGGCGATTTCAGTTGGCGAAGTCATCGTCAATGAAATGCTCGCTCAGACAAATGGGAAACTGGATGCCGACTCTGCCATCTTCGCTGAGCCGATCCGCTTCACCTATCCCCGCGGCGTCATCACCGTAGACCTGTATGATGCCACGAATTGCCTGAATCTGAATTCCCTGGTCCTGTCGGACGCCGAAGATGCGGGCGGCACGGTCTCGACGGATCAACTTCATCGCCTGCTGGAAGGGGCTGGACTGTTCAGCACCGAAGCACGCGAAATGGTTGATACGCTGGCAGACTGGATGGACGCGGACTCCAGTCCACGCGCGTTCGGCGGCGAGGACGCGCTGTATTTTGATCGCGATGTCCCGCATCGCACACCGGGCCAGCGTCTCGTGTCCCGTCAGGATCTGAGGGCCATCAAGGGCTATACGCCAGAAACGCGCGCCGCCATTTCAGACCTTGTCTGTGTACGCTCGGACACGAACAATCCCCCCATGAACATCAATACGCTGACCGAGTCACAGGCGCCACTGCTGGCGGCGCGGCTGTCAGAAGAGCTGAGCGTCAGTGAAGCTGAACGACTTATCTTGTCGCGGCCAAGTGGGGGCTGGTTGAATGTTGAGGAATTTCTGCTTTCAGAGAATGTGGTGAGCATCGCGCCGGAACTGCGCCGGGATCATGAGCTCTCTACGGTTTCGAGCGTAATTGGCGCCATCATCACAGTGTCTTCGGGAACGGGTGATATCGCAATAGACGCTCTATACGGGCGGGGTGATAATGGCCGTTTCGTCCTGCTGAACTCGCACAGGAGCCTTCGCTGATGCGCACGCGTATATATACGGAAATTCCCGCCAGTGGCGCTGAGTGGCGTTTCGTGCGCAGTGGTCCGCATGGGATTGAAACGCTACCGCCAAATGCAACCCTTCCCTCCGGGGCGGATATGGTCGTGTTCGTGCCGGGCACGGAGGTGTCTGCGCACAGGGTGCGGATGACAGCGAAACGGCCCGCCGAGATGACACGGCTCGCGGCATTTGCCATCGAAGATGAACTCGCCGTTCCCGTCGATACGATGCATGTTGCAGTCGCAGCCGCGCAAGAGGCCAGTGACCACAGGCTCGTCTATGCGGTTTCAAGGCAGAGCATGGCGGGCTGGTTGGACGCATTGGACTCTGCCGGGATTGGGGCTGCGCGTCTTGTGCCAGACCTGTCCGTGCTGCCCGCGTCAACGCATGTGGATTTCGGTTCGCGACAGCTCGCAACAATCAGCGGACGTCCCGTCGCGATTGATCCGTATTGGCCATCAGATGTGATGGCGGCGCTGATGCGGGAAACGGGCGCTGAGCCGAACATTCAGCAGACCGACAGCCTCACCCAACTCGCCAGCTGGGCAGAGAATGCACCGCGCCTCGTCGATTTCAGGCAAGGCGAATACGCTCGTCCATCTGAACAATCGATCAATCTCACCCGCTTCCGTCTTCCTGCTGCGTTGGCGGCATCGCTCTTCCTGGCCTGGACCGCGCAGTCCGTCTGGTCCATCGAGAAGATGAAACAGCTGACGGCCGGTCTGGATGCGGAAACAGCGCGTCTCTATGCGGCGGCATTTCCAGACCAGCCGATGCCCTCCAATCCCGCCGCTGCCTTGCGCGCGAGCGAGGGAAATGCGTCGCGCAGTCCGACCGCCGATTTCGAGCAAACAAGCGCGGTGCTCTATGGCGCGGTGGCAGAGACACCGGGGGCGTCACTGGTCAGCTTGCGTTATGACCGCAACATGGGCGAACTGCGCGCCACACTGACCTATCCCGCCTTCGGCGCAGACCAGGATTTGAAGCAGGCTGTCGAACAGACCGGCATGCGTGTGAATCTGGGCGATACGCGACTGGAGGATGGGCTCGTCGTCGGGGATCTTTCCATTGGAGGCCGCTCATGATGCAATATTGGAACGAGCGGTCGGGGCGCGAAAAGGGCTTGCTGGCCGTGGCAGCGTTGCTTGTGATCTTTGCTCTGGCGCAGTTTGGGGTTGTGCGCCCCGTGACGGCCGCGCGCGCCGATGCATCCATGAAGCTGGAAGCCGCAAGCCGGCAATTGGACGTGGTCTCCGCGGAACTGGCGACAAGATCCACAGGCACCGGACCTGCCGAATCATCTGAAGCGTCCAGCGGCAATGTGCGGGCGGACCTGTTGCAGCTTGCCAACGCCCGCGGTCTGTCTGTGTCACGCCTGCAGACCACAGACGATGACCGGCTGATCCTGCAATTCGAACAGGCCGCACCAACACTTGTTTATGCGTGGCTGGCTGATGCAGATGACTCCTATGGTATTGTGCCAGAGCGGGTTTCCATGTTTGCCGAACCGGGCGGATATGTTCGCGCCAGCTTTGAGTTCGCGGGAGGAGATACCTGATGCGAAGCAGCACGCTCTTTGTCATCCTGTTTCTGATCACGCTTGTCGGGGGTCTCATCGCATTCACGCCGCTGTCGTTTGTCTTGCGTCAATCCGGTATGGCGGAGCGAGGATTGGGCTGGCAGCAGGCGCGCGGCTCGATCTGGCATGGTCAGGTGACGGGCCTTTCCTGGCGCGGCACGCCCGTAGGGGCGATCAATCTGGATTCTGACTTGCTGCGCATGCTGGGCGGTGGACCATCGCACCATGTCAGCTGGGTCGGCCAGCAGGGGCAGGGACAGGCGGACATCAAAGCCAGTCGGGACTCCGTTCTTGCGGATCACGTCAATCTCAACCTGCCTCTCACAGACGAATGGAATGTAGACCCCATGATCGCGCAGCTTGGAGGCTCCATTCGCTTATCCGATGGTCAGGTCCGGCTGGCAGGCGAGCGCTGCGAGTCCGCGGCGGGCACTGTGACGAGCGACGTAGTGCGCCTTGCGGCGGCTGGCTTTGGCCGCGACTGGCCGATCGTGAGTGGACCGCTTGGGTGCCTGAATGGCCAATTCGAAGCCGACCTGTCGGGTAAGGCGGCGGACGGTACCGTACTGCATATGATGTTCAGCCAATCTGCGGGCCTGCGTGTCACCGTTGCGGAGGCAGATGATGAAGTGAAGGCAAATCTGGCCTTCGCTGGCTTTCGGGACGAGAATGGCACGCTGATCTATGAGCGTCCGCTAAAACCAGAAGGGAGCCGTCCATGAAGCGGTTGATTGCGATGTTGACGGTGGGCACGCTTGCCCTGGCAGGCTGCGCGAGTGGGGCAGGAAAGGCGCCAGTCCCGCCGGCGCCGGATGTGCCCATTGCGGGGAATCTTCCCGCGCAGGATCTTGAACCCGGTGAGTGCGGCCTGTTTCTCTGGACCCAGGGCGATCCCCGCCGCTTCATTTATTTCTCCAGGGCCGGCGCCAGCACCGCCGAAACCATGCTGGCTGAGACCCAGCAGACGCTTGCCATGGTTCGTCAGGGCGGCAGCCTGTTCGGGCAATTCATGACAGAGATGGACTATATCGGCCCCGAAAGTGAGTCGGTTTTCTTGAAGATTACCCCCGGCGAGACCGTCGAAGGCGGACAAAAAATTTCATCTGGCCGCATAACGCTCCTGAATTCTGGAGGTTGGGAAACCGTCATTCCCGTCTCAGGATTGCGCGCGTGCCAGCCCGATACTGAGTAAATTCAGGTGCTTGGATCATTAAGCTGAAAACGCCGATACGGAAAAGATACGCAATTTTGTAGTTACTTGACGCAAATTCGTCACAAAATGTATTGTGACAGTTATGTTACAGAGATGCTACAAATATATGTCAATCTCGGCTCTGGCGCTCGCGGCGCTGGGACTGGCAGCAAATGCCGATCAGGAATGCGACCTGTCTGACGGGCTCGCCCTTCAGCCCGCAGCTTTCCAATCAGAGACTGTAGCCTGCCTCCAATCGGCGCAGGGTGTAGAAGCTGATCCATTCATGCAAACCGAACTCAGCCGTTTGACGGATGCGATGCGGACCAGTCAGGGCGCCGATGGCCTGAAGAGCCTTCAGTCGCTTAACGAAGCTGCGCGTATCCATGCCTATGACATGGCCACACGGGATTACATCGCGCACAGCGATCCGGAAGGTCGTGGGCATCTGGACCGCGTCCGCATGTTGGAGCGTACGCATCTGATTGGTGCATTCGGTGCGAACATGGCCGTGATCTCTGATTTCGGAACCGCAGCCGAAGCCTTCAATGCGCTGAAATCCGATCCGGTGAACGCGGCGAATATGGCGCGGTCCGAATTTGATCACATGGGCATTGCCGCCGTTCGTGCGAATGGCAAGATCTACATCGTCCAGCTCTTCTCGGGCGTTGAAGGCCGTGTGGACTCGCCATCTCCAGACTATGTCAGCAGCAAGGTGAATTCCGAGGTCCGCCTCGCACAAGCTCGCTAGGCATCAGAGGGCCGGCTGACAGGCCCTCTATTCGCGAATTTCTGATCGATGTCCCCAAGACGCCTTTAAGAATGGTCGGCCCGACACGGGCCGGCCTTTTTTTGTGCTACGTGCTTGGTCATGACGGCCCGAGCCACCTCACGGTGTTTCGCGGCGGCGCTATTGGCGCATCGCTTCGGCATGGCGTCGGTCTTTTGGCCGTGCGCCATCTGCCGGCGGGCTGGCCGCATGGCACGTTTGCCGTAAACCTGCTGGGCAGCCTGCTGATGGGCCTGCTGGTTGGCTGGCTGGCGCTGAAAGCAGAAGGGCTGCACCAGACGACGCGGCTCTTCCTGGCGACTGGTGTGCTTGGCGGGTTCACCACGTTTTCGGCCTTCTCGCTGGAAGTGGCAGAATTCCTGCGCAAGGGCGAGACGGTGAAGGCGGGGGCCTATGCGGGCCTGTCCCTGTTGCTGGGCGTAATGGCGCTGTTCATTGGACTTTGGATTGCGCGGAAGGTGTTCGCATGAGCGGCCAGATTGTTACAGAAACGGTTTCCGACAAGGAATCCGGCACCCGGCTTGACCGCTGGGTCAAGCGTCGCGTGCCAGTCACGCAGGGCCAGATCGAGAAGATGCTCCGCACGGGGCAGATCCGCGTCGACGGGTCTCGCGCCAAGGCGAATACGCGGCTGGAGACTGGCCAGCAGGTGCGCCTGCCGATCCTGGAGGCGGATGCAACGCGCCCGGCCCAGAAAAAGGCGGATCGCGTCTCCGAGGAAGATCGCCGGTTCATCCGTGACCTGATCCTCTATGAGGATGACGAGATGATCGCCATCAACAAGCCAGCCGGCATCGCCGTGCAGGGCGGATCGGGGCAGGGCCGCCATATTGATGGCATGCTGGCCGCGCTGGGCGATGGCGAGCACCGCCCGGTCCTCGTCCACCGGCTCGACAAGGATACGAGCGGCGTGCTGCTGCTGGCCAAATATCCGAAGGCCGCCGCACAACTTGCCGAAAAGTTTCGCAGCCGCGACATGGACAAGGTCTATTGGGCGGTCACGGTCGCCGTGCCCAATCCGCCTTTCGGCCAGATACGTTGCTGGATGGTAAAGGGCATTGAGGATGAGCGCGAGCCGGATGGCTACCGCGTGATCCACCCGAAGGCCCGGGGCCGCCGCGATGCCGACCGGGAGCGCATGTTCCGCTCTGCGCAAGGCGTTGAAGGCGCACGTCATTCGATCACGGATTATGCGGTTGTTTCCACCGCCGGGCAGAAAGCGGCCTGGGTCGCGCTGAAGCCGGAAACCGGTCGCATGCACCAGCTGCGCTTCCACATGCTGGAAATGAACACGTCCATTCTGGGTGATTTCAAATACCAGTGCCGTCGGGAAGTGCCTCAGGGCCTCGCGCCCGGCCTGCATCTGCATGCCCGCGCCCTGATCATCCCGCGCGAGAATGGCAAGCCGATCAAGATCGTCGCGCCGTTGCCGCCGCACATGAAACAGACCTTTGAGGCGCTCGGCTTCCTCGAACAGGAAGCGGGCAAGGACCCGCTCGCGCCCTTTGTATGAGTGACAGTCTGAAACTTGCCATCTGGGACGTGGACGGAACACTCGTCGACAGCCGCCAGTCGATCCATGAGATCATGGTGGAGGCCTTTCGCCTCTCCGCGCTGACCCCGCCGGACTATGAGGGTACCCGAAAGATTGTCGGACTCAGCCTGCATCAGGCGTGCGGCCAGCTGGCGCCGGAGGCCGGCGCTGACGACATTGAAAAGCTGGTGCAGGACTATCGGGACTCCTGGGTGCGTGCCCGCGCCCGTCCGGATTTTGCGCAGCCGCTTTATGATGGTGCGCTGGAGACGCTGGAAATGCTGCGCGAGGAGGGCTGGCTGATCGCCATGGCCACCGGCAAGACGCACAAGGGCATCGCCAGCCTGTTCGAGGCGCATGACATCAAGCATTTCTTCGACACGATCTGGTGCGCCGATGATGGCCCCGGCAAGCCGCATCCGCACATGGTGGAACAAGCGATGGGCGCGCTGGGCTGCGCGCCGCATGAAAGCCTGATGATCGGCGATGCGATCCACGACATTTCCATGGGCCGCGCCGCCGGCGTCTACACCCACGGCGTCAGCTGGGGCTTCGGCGCCGCCCACGAACTTGAAGACGTCGGCGCCCACGAAATCCACCATGAGTTCGAGACGCTCCGGAAAAGCCTGATGGCGTTTGATCCAGAAGTCTCACAAAACTAGGAACCTGTCCGGTACATAACCGCGTTTAGCCGTGAGATCGTATATCAATCATCTGATCCAGAATTTAACGAACGACAAGGTGGATAATCGACACTGTCTTTAGCCCCCCATTCTCCCGTGTGGAAACCAAATTCACACGCAGTTCGGACCGCCCAGTCATACTCAGCGTCGTTTCCAAAATAGTCCATGTTGCCCGCATACGAACGGCACGCATCTTCGTGCCCGTATTCACACCCCTGCTTCCACATTGGCAGTGCTCGTTTGTGCTGATCTTCGTCTTGGGCTTCATGTATAATGTAAATGCCAAGAAGGTGGCACCCGCTTCCGATCTTGTTGTCGCAAAGCTCCTGCGCAGCGTACTTTTCTTTTTCGATATCTGGTGAAGGTTGCATGGAGACGGATAAATCGAAGTAACCGCCACACCCGGTTACGAAGCCCAGCTCACAGGAACGGTAAAAGTTATCCATAACCTTTTCTAGATCGGCTTTCTGAAGCTCGTCCGGATTCCAGTGAACTTCGGCCGCCAGACTTGCGGCATGATTCAAACAACCGTACTCCGATCCGAGTTCGCAGGATTTTTGGATCATCATTGCCCCCCGTTCTGGATCGAGGCGATCCTGTCTGAAGCTACCGATTTTCTGCATCTTCTCTGACATGAAACCGTCGCCTTGAAGGGCCCGGCCCAGCATCCAGCATCCGTCGGGATCGTCCACTCCACACGCGGATTCGAACAATTTGTATGTTGAATTAGCGTCGGACATATCAGCGGACGCACGCCAACTTTGAACCTTCTTCTCTATGCAGGGCGTGGCCTCTTCGGCGGTACCATTGCAGGCAGGTGCGGAAGCAATTGTTTCGGAACGTTGCTGGCAGGCGACAAAGACCAGCGCAAAAACGGCCAGCAGTATTCGCCAGCTAAGCATTTTGTGGATCCTCCGAGAACTGTTCCGATACCCTATTTGACTGCATGGCGGATGTCTATTTTCGGCGAATAGCTGCCAAGGAGGGCTTTTGTCCGGCTGTCCATCTTTGAACTTAGATTAGCCAGTACCTCTATCCACGACATTTCCATTGGCCGCGCCGCTGGCGTATACACGCACGGCGTCAGCTGGGGCTTCGCCGCCGCCCATGAACTGGAAGACGTCGGCGCCCACGAAATCCACCATGAGTTCGAGACGCTCCGGAAAAGCCTGATGGCGTTTGAGCTTGCGTCCTGAACACTTCGCCTCTTGGAAACCCGGCCTCTTGCGCGTACATGCGCGCGCATGACTGACGAGACTCCAAAGCCAAAACGCTTCTATGAAACCGCCAAGGCCGTGCAGATGCCGGGCGGCTGGACCGTGGAACTCGATGGCCGCTCCATCAAGACGCCCGCCCGCGCGGCGCTGAGCCTGCCGACGGAGAAACTGGCCAAGGCCATCGCGGCCGAGTGGAACGCGCAAGATGAGCATATCGACCTTGCCGCCATGCATCTGACGCGCCTTGCCAATGTCGCGATCGACCGCGTGCCGGAGACCCGCTACGAGATGGCCGATGAACTGGCGCGCTATTGCGAGACGGACCTTGTCTGCCACATCGCGGAGGATTCCGAGGAATTGGCCGAGCTGGAAGAGGCCCATTGGGCGCCGCTGCGGGCCTGGGCTGGCCAGGCGCTGGACGTGATCCTTGTGCCGGTCGAGGGGATCATCGCCTCGCCCCAGCCCGATGCCTCGCTGGAGGCGGCGCGGACCTATGCGCTTGGCCTGGATGATTTTGCCCTGACAGGCCTGCTCTATGGCTGCGGCCTGTTCGGCTCGGCCGTGCTGGCAATGGCCGTGGTCGAGGGCGAACTGACCGCGACGGACGCCTTTGAGGTCGCCCGGATCGATGAGGCGTGGCAGGCCCAGCAATGGGGCGAAGATGATGAGGCCAAGGCCGTCACCGCGCTGCGCCGGGTGGAGGCCAGAGCGCTGGAAACCTGGCTCGTCGGCCTCGGCTGACCTCCAGCGCGCCAGCCCACAACTTTCCCCCCGCATTGCGGGTCGATCCTGCAACAGATTGCCCCTGACGCAGCGGAAGCTGACGCGACGCGCGGCAAGATACCGCCGGATTTGCCCTTGCCAATGAAAGTGGTGCGACTATCAAACAAACCAACGAAATTTGTGACAGTCTTTTGGCAAGGAGTCCGCGCGCATGCAGGATGTAATCGAAGCGCTAGAGCAGAAACGCGAACAGGCCCGCATGGGTGGTGGAGCCGCCCGGATTGAGCGGCAGCACGCCAAGGGCAAGCTGAGCGCCCGCGAGCGGATCGAGGTTCTGCTTGACGAAGGCAGCTTCGAGGAATGGGACATGTTCGTTGAGCATCAATGCTCTGATTTCGGCATGGACGAGCAGAAGATCCCCGGCGATGGCGTTGTCACCGGACAGGGCACCATCAATGGCCGCCTTGTCTATGTTTTCTCCAAGGATTTCACCGTGTTCGGTGGCTCCCTGTCGAAGACGCATGCTGCCAAGATCGTGAAGGTTCAGAAGGCCGCCGCCATGAATGGCGCGCCCGTGGTCGGCATCTTTGATGCGGGCGGCGCGCGTATTCAGGAAGGCGTCGATTCGCTGGCTGGCTATGCCGACATCTTCATGGAGAACGTGCTCTCCTCCGGTGTCATCCCTCAGATCTCCGTCATCATGGGCCCCTGCGCCGGGGGCGATGTGTATTCGCCGGCGCTGACAGACTTCATCTTCATGGTGAAGGACACATCCTACATGTACGTCACCGGGCCGGACGTGGTGAAAACCGTGACAAATGAAGAGGTCACCCACGAATCCCTCGGCGGGGCCTCCGTTCATGCGGCGAAGTCCGGCGTGGTGGATGGCGCGTTCGAGAATGACATCGAGGCGCTGGTCCAGATGCGCCGCCTGATCGATTTCCTGCCGGGCTCGAACCGTGAAGACCCGCCCGTCCGCACCGTCTATGATTCCGCGGACCGGGTTGAGGAAAGCCTCGACTCGCTGATCCCGCCAAACCCGAACTCGCCTTACGATATGCGCGAACTGATCGAGAAAGTGGCTGATGAAGGCGACTTCTTCGAGATCAGCCCGAAATTCGGCGCCAACATCCTGTGCGGCTTCGGCCGTATCGAAGGCTCCACCGTGGGCTTCGTCGCCAACCAGCCGATGACTCTGGCCGGGGTTCTGGACATTGACGCCTCCCGCAAGGCGTCTCGCTTTGTCCGCTTCTGCGACTGTTTCAACATTCCGGTCGTCACCTTTGTGGACGTTCCGGGCTTCATGCCGGGCACGAAGCAGGAATATGGCGGCCTGATCAAGCATGGCGCGAAACTGCTGTTCGCCTATGCCGAGGCGACCGTGCCGAAGGTCACCGTCATCACCCGCAAGGCCTATGGCGGCGCATATGACGTGATGAGCTCCAAGCATCTGCGCGGCGATGTGAACTATGCCTGGCCCACGGCGGAGATCGCCGTGATGGGCGCGAAAGGCGCAGTCGAGATCATCTTCCGCAAGGATATTGGCGACGAAGAAAAGATTGCCGAGCACACAAAGATGTATGAGGACAATTTCGCAAACCCATACGTCGCCGCGCGCAAGGGCTATATCGACGACATCATCATGCCGCACTCAACCCGCAAACGCGTCGCCAAAGCCCTCCGTAGCCTGCAGAACAAGCAGCTCGAAAACCCGTGGAAAAAGCACGACAATATTCCGCTCTAATGTTTAGCGATGAGCGGTACAACTTTGATAATCCCGATGAGTTGTATAGTCATCTCAGGCTGAGCAATTTTGGCGTTTGGGGAATCGACGGTAGATCGAGATGGGTTTTTAGGGGACAGGCATGCGCTGATTGGCAATACTTGCCTTCTGCGTGGCGCCATACCGCTCAAAACTATCTTGAACCGTGGGTGACGACTGCGACTCATATAATTCAGAAAAGACTCAGTCGCATAAAGAACGTCGGCTCCAAGTACTTTGATTTTAGTTCCATTGACGTGGACCATTACGTCAGGGCTAGGGCGCAAGCAGTCAGTGAGTTACAAGCCATTCAGCAGTTCTCGAAGTTGAGGACACTGAACTTCCCAGCGGACCCTTGGCGTCTTCAAAACAAAGACTTTTTATCAGATGCCCACTTTGATCAGCCAGATCATGACTTTCCTCAGTACTTGCCTGAAGACATAACGGCACTTGCACAACACCACGGTGTTCCGACAAGACTGCTGGATTGGTCGGAAGATCCCCTAGTGGCATTGGCATTTTGCGTGTTCGACATTGAGCAGGCAGATGCGGATGCTGAATTATGTGCATTAGACTCGATGTCTCTAAAAGTGGCACAGGATACACGCGGAACTTACACGCCGTTCGTATGGCAGTTTAAATGTAACCCCACACACAACGCTTTCTCATTCTCGCAAAAGAGTTTCCATACTTACATACAGTATGCAGAGATATACTACGTTGAGCACGGATGTTGGCCGGACCATTTAGAGCTCGGGTTTACACAAGGAGCAGCGATAAGAAAGTTCGCCATTCCAAAGGATTGGAAGCGACATTTAGCACGTAAGCTATGGTCAGACGGCTACGATCCAGTGTCCTTGCTTCCAAATTTGGACGGTGTTGGTAAGGCAGCCGCCGTCTGGGCGCGCATTATTCGAAGATCTTGAACGTCAATTGGGTTGTGCGTTTATGGATAATTGACTTGATCTGGTAATCTGAGTTCAAAGCCGAGTTGGTGTCGTTGTTCCACTTGGCCCTTGACCTCACCCTAACTTGAGCAATTACAAGACGGGCCTCTCACGAACTTCGTGCATGAAAGGCCCGTCCATGATCCTCAATCAAATCACCATTCCCTGTCTGGATTACTCTGCCAGCGTCGCTTTCTATGAGGCGCTTGGCATGGTGAAGATCGTGGAGGCTCCGCCGCGCTATGCCCGGTTTGAAAGCGCCGATGGCAGCGGCGCGACCTTGTCGCTCCACGCCGTCACCGCGCCAGTCGGGTCCGGCCCCGTGATCTATTTCGACCATCCGTCCGCCGACGCGCTTGACGCGCATGTCGAGGATCTGAAAGCGCAGGGGCTGGTCTTTGAAACGGAGCCCACTGACGAATCCTGGGGCTGGCGAGAGGCGCGACTGCGCGACCCGGCGGGCAATGAAGTCTGCCTGATGTTCGCCGGAAAGGTCCGCCGCTTCCCGGACTGGCGCATCGATGGCCGGACAGGTTGAGCAAGCCTCCCAATCCTGTCATCCCGGAATTTGCGCAGCAAATATCCGGGACCCAGATTGCATAGCCCGCGCACATGCTTCGACTTCGCTCAGCATGAGCGCTGACAGATGGCGACATGAGACGACACTGGGCGACACATAGTGACACGGGGCGACGAAGGGTGACGAAGGGCGATCTGATCCTGACGGGAGCCCGCTCTCGTGACGGCCGGGATCGGGGCAGGGCGCTTATCCCCCCAAAAACCCGCCGCATCCTGCCGCCATCATTGCGCGGGAAATAAACTTATCCAACCCCTCCGCCGCCTGACATATACTGGGGGGCGATGGAGTGTTCGCTTTTCTCCCCTGTGAAGACCTTGCCGTGGTATCTGTGGCCCGTCTGGCCACTGATCTTCTGGCGCATTCAGCGCTTGCAGGCATGGTTCCGGCGAGAAGCCCCGCCGGGGGCGCAGATGCTGTGGGGCATTGCAGGCTGGGGCGAAGTGGTTGTCCTGGCCCTGTCAGATGATTTCACCGGGCGGCGGCGCGCGCCCTTGCCAGGGGCTGAGCCATCGCCCGCCTTGCGCGCCGCGCTGGATGGTGAAGACTTTCATAGACGTCATGTGCCGCTGGTCGGGCTGAGCACCGCACCGCGCGGGCTCGATTTCGGGCCGTGCAGCGCGGCGCATGACCATTTTGCCGACAGGCTCGGCGTGCCTCTGCCCCTGCCAGACACCTGACGCGGCGTCTGTTTCCTGACAATCCGGATTCCAAGCTCAAGCGCCTTCACGGGCGTCGCATGTGCAGCTGGCCGTGCGCGGGCCACTTATGGGTGTATTTGTTGAAACTCCCGCTATAGTGGCGCGAAAAGACACTGGAATCATACCTATGAAAGCGGCCGCCCACCCGAACCAGGCTCTCCGGCTGGAGACCCTTCGGAAATACGACATTCTGGACACAGAGCGCGAGCCGGAGTTCGACGAAGTTGTCCAGCTGGCCTCGCGCATTTGCAATGTGCCGATCTCGGTGGTGAATCTGATCGATGAAGACCGCCAATGGTTCAAGGCGGAAGTCGGTATCGGCGCCCGCGAAACGCCGCTCGCCACCTCGATCTGCTCTCACGTCATCCTGAGTGAGGATTACGTCGAGATCCACGACACCCAACTGGACCCGCGCACCGCAGACAATGAACTCTGCACGCCCGCGGATGGGTTGCGATTCTATGCCGGCGTGCTGCTGAAAGCGCCGAATGGCCTGCCCATCGGAACGCTCTGCGTACTCGACAACAAGCCGAACGCGCTTGACGATTTTCAGAAAAGCACGCTGCACACGCTCGCCCGGCAGGTGATGCGGGAACTGGATCTGCGCCTCGCCTTGAAGAACCAGAAAATCCTGCGCAATGAAATGGACCATCGGGTCAAGAATTCGCTCCAGTCGGTCGCCTCGCTCGTGCGCGTCTACAAGAGCCGCGCTAGGCCGGGCGTGGACATGACCGAAGCCTTCGATGCGATCGGGCGGCGAATTGAGGCGACAGCTGCGCTTCACGAATTGCTGCATGACTCGCCGCTGGAGAATGCGGTGAGCCTCGATGCCTTCCTGGGCCACATTGCCCAATTGCTGGAGGATTCCGCGCCGCCGGGGGTTCGCGTGCATTGCGAGGCAGGGGCCGTCGCTATTCCCACCTCCACGGCCAGCGCCATCGCCGTGATCGTGAGTGAGTTCGTCGCCAATTCCATCAAGCACGCCTTCAGCGACGGCCAGCCGGGCGAAATTTGGATCAAGGGCTCTGGACAGGTTGAAGGCGGGCTAGAAATCCTCTGCGAAGACAATGGCGGCGCCGCCAAGCGGCCGGAACCCGCGCCAGGATCAGTCTCCGGTCTCGGCAAGCGCATCATGGCGGCCTCAGCGGCGCAAATCGGCGCGCATCTGGAAAACGGGCCGACGGAAACCGGTTACCGGATGAGTGTGTCCCTGCCAGCCTGAGGCCGGGTTTCCTGAATATTTTCGCAGTTTGCATCCCTCCGAACTGCGTTTTGTGCCAGCGGCAATCGCTTGCCGTTCAGGGTGACGGGTTTGAACTGTAGTATTTACTACAGATGGCGCTGCATCGGGCTCGCGAGCGGTTGAGTGCCCCTTAGGGGGTAGGCGCCCGCGGCGCTGACTTGTTCCCGCGTTTCTGGTGAGGTTGTGTCCTGTAGTAATTATTGCAGGTTTGAGGAATTCTGTGACTCAAGCTGCTTGGCACGGGCAACCCGCCCGCCGCTGACACGTATTATTGTTCTTAACCCTTGATTATGCATTTCTGAAGAACAGGTGATCAGGGTTAGACGGCCTGCAACGTGTTGGCCAGCAAAGATGGCCAACTAAAGGGGGATACGGGCAGGATGCTCTCTGACTTGATTTCTTCAGAACTACCCTATCTGCGGCGCTATGCGCGCGGTTTGATGGGGGAGCAGACGAACGGCGACGAAGCCGTCGAAGACATGATCGAGTCGCTCATATTCCGAATCTCCGTTGCCCCGGATCTGAAGTTCAACAGGGCCGACCTGTTTGCCGAACTCGACAAGTCGATCAGCAAGCGCGTCAGCAAGCTGTCCGCAGATAGTGGCATCGGCAAGATCCTGAGCACGATGACGACCATTCAGCGCCGCGCATTGCTGCTGACTGTCGTCGAGGGATTTTCCGTTCAGGAAGCGGCCCGGATACTCACCGTGAACGATACCGATGTCGAGGAAATGCTGAGACAGGCGGAAACCACGATCGCCAACGAAGTCAGTACGTCGGTTCTTATCATCGAAGACGAATCCCTGATTTCCTATCAATTGTCCCAGATCGTGACCGAAGCGGGCCACTCAGTGGTGGGGATCGCAACCACCCACAAGGAAGCCGTCGACCTCGCCGCTGAGTTAGATTTCGGATTGATCCTGTCAGACATTCGCCTGGCGGACGGGTCCATTGGAATTGATGCTGTGAGAGACATCCTCGGCGCGATGGAGAACCCGGTCCCGGTAATCTTCATCACCGCCTATCCGGAAATGCTGTTGCAGGGACAGGACGAGGAACCGTCCTACCTGATCCCGAAACCCTTTGAACCTGTGCATGTGCGAACAGTCGTCGATCAGGCCATTCTCTCGGCCTATCTGGGCCAGCCAGCAGCCTGACCCACACGAATCGTGCAGGTCAGGCCTCGCCTGTTGGTTAGAACGCGACGCGAATACCGACGCGAATATTTCGGCCCGGTGCCGGCACCGAATCCTTCAGGACCGATGTGGAATAGCGGACTTCCTCATCCGTCAGATTCCGGCCTTCCACGAAGAATTGCGTGCCTTCCTTGCCAAAGCCAAGCTCTGACAGATTCACAGCACCGCGCAGGCCGGTCATGACATATCCGTCCGTTGGCAGAATTCCGGTGCCCGGATCATCCTGATCGGCAGCGGCGGTGACGTTGACCCCGGCGGACCAGAGGCCCCAATCGCCATCAAGCGCCGCGTGGAATGTCATCGGCGGCAGGTAAGGCACATTGCCCCCGTCATCCAGTTCGCCATCGACCAGGTCGAGGCTGGCAGAGGTGACCCAGTTTGCGCCCAGCAATCCCTCGGGGAAGCGGGCTTCGGCTTCGATCTCTGCGCCTGTGAAGCTCGCGCCCTGTTGCTGGAACAGGAAGACCGGAAGTTCATCCAGTTCATCCACTTCAACGCCATCCTCCAGAACCACGCCGGGTGTCAGGTAGATAAAGCCGTCAAAGTCAGCATGGAAGATGTTCCCGCTGATGCTGAAACGGTCATTCTCCCAGCGGAGCGAGGCTTCGATATTCGTGCCTTTCTCCTTGCTCAGTGAAGCGTTGCCAACCTCATACTGACTGGTCGCGAGGTGCGGACCATCTGCGAACAGCTCGCTTTCGTTTGGCGCACGCTCGGTATAGCTGACCAGGCCGCCGATCCACCAGCCGGACTCCAGATGCTTGTGCGCGCCCGCTGATGCGCTGAACAGGTCGAAGCTGCGCTCGCCCTGAATGTCATTGTCGAGCTCGGTATTGTCGAAGCGGAGACCACCTTCCAGTACGGAATGATCTGCAAATTGCAGGGTTTCAAACAGGAAGGCCCCAAAGGTCTTGGTGGATGTTGGTGTCAGGAAGGCTTCGTCGCCGTCTGCGCTGAAATCCTTGTCCAGGAATTGAACGCCAGCCGCGCCGACAAATTCGCCGAATGCATGACCAAGCTCAAGGCGGCCCTCAGTTCCCTCAGTGGTAAACACGGTGCCCGGCTCACCTGCGCCTTCGAACTCGATATGCTCATAGTCCGCATAGGACAGGTTGCCGGCAATGTGCGTAAGCGGACCGGCATTCAGCTTGGCGCCACCGCGAATGTCATAACGGGTCTGCTCCAGATCAATGAACGGGGATTCTTCCTCGTGCTCGTGATCTTCGTCGTCATGATCTTCATCGTCGTGATCATCCTCGTCATTATGATCATCGTGCTCTTCTTCTTCATGATGATGCTCGTGGCCTGGCAACCCGTAGCTGGACGTCTGCTGGCGGATGGCAAAGCCCAGGAACGCGTCATCACCAACCCAAGAGAAGCCGGCTGAATAGGTTTCGGACTGGAGGAAGGAATTCTCCATCGTGTCACGAATTTCTTCATCCTCGTGCTCGTCGTGATCATGGTCCTCGTCGTCATGATCTTCATCGTCATGATCATCGTGCTCGTCTTCTTCCATTGCTCTCAGCAGAGATGACTCTGCAAAGCCCGGAATGTCATAATCGCCAAAATCGCGTGCGGATGCTGACAGTGTCAGAACGAATGGGCCGGTCGCGAAGCGCGCCTTGCCGCGCAGCTCCGAGCCTTCATTTGCACTGTTGGTGGCGGCAAAGCCGTCAAAGGAGACCGGTTCATCGGGCAGGCTTTCAACGATCAGGCCATCGATCACATTGACCACACCGCCGATCGCCTGACCGCCATAGGCCAGAGCAGCTGGTCCGCGAACGATCTCGATCTTTTCGGCGTCGATGCCGTCGGTGGCGACCTGGTGGTCCGGCGACGCGGCGGAGGCATCAATGGTGCCGATCCCATTTGCGAGAACGAGAACGCGTTCCGCGCCAAGCCCCCTCAGGACCGGGCGGCTGGCCCCCTGACCGAAGAAGGTGGTCGAGACACCCGCTTCCGTGGACAGCGTATCACCGAGCGTGCCGGAGAGTTTTTGAACCAGTTCACCGCGGTCGATGGCGGTGACATTGCCGACCATTTCATCTGATGTGCGCTGTGGGCCAACGCCGGTGACGATAATGGTATCGAGGGTTTCAGGCGCTTCTTCCTGGGCGAAGGCAAAGGGACTTGCGCTTAACAGGAGCGACGTCGCGATGACGCGACGAGAGACGGGGAATTTCATGATTGGAGGGTCCTTCAGACAATAGACGTGCCGCCCGAAGGCGGGAACAAATGGTTTCTATTGCTGAAGGGATGGAGGACTTCGCGGAGGCGGCGCGCGCCCCGGCGGACGGGTCCAGTTCGCGGCAGAAATACAGGGCTCAGTCGCGCCGGGCGCAGGCGGCAAGACGAATGGCTCGCTTGGCGCCGCGGGCAACAGGATCTGATCTGTGGCAATCACACTGAGTTCGCATGCTGCGCCGTAATGGTCATGCGGTTCATCTCCATGCTCCGCCGCATGGCTGAGTGCGTGCGCCTGCACGAAAACGAACAGCGCTGCCAGAAGGGCCAGATAGAGGGTCCGATGGCGATGAAAGCTCATGGTTACGCTGTTACATTTTCGAAATGAACGCCGCAAGCATGAAGCTGTGCCAATTACATTACGATACGCATTAACCGCGCCGGTTTTCACGCTTCAGTAACCAAGGCAGCCCATCTTCGCGAAAGTTAATGAAACGCGGTGTGTTGTTAAGAGGATGTAGCATGTCAAAGAAAGCTGTGCGCTGGGGCGCAGACGTTGGATGCCAGACAAAGGTGAAGCCGCTGGAGATTCGCAACGACCTTTCTGATCATGGTCTGAAGGGCAAGCGCGCCCAGGGATATCTCGGGTTGAGTCGCCAGATCACCAAGGTGACCGCAAAGAAGGACGGGCGTGATGGCCTGCCCATGTCTGAGGCTGCGACCCCTGATGAGTGGAGCGAATGCGAACAGCAGATTGCTGAACGCGCAGAAGACGTTCGCCGGGGCCTCGGCACATGGCTGACCACGACGGCTGCGTCTGTCCGCAACTATATTGCTGACTACACGCCCATCGACATTTATCCCGACCAATTGCGTGAGGCGATCAAGACGGAAGAAAACGAATATCGCCACTACGAACTGGATGATGTGAACGAGGCGAAGGAAACTCATTCGGCCGCGATCATCGAGCTCCAGCAGTTCAAGCTGCGCCACGGTGATCGAATCGGCGACCGGACGCCGGACATCAAGAAGAATGTCGAGCAGGCCGTCGCGATCTTGATTTTCATCATGATCCTTGAAGGCGGTTTCAACGCGCTGTTGTTCAAGGACGCTCAGGCAAATGGCCTGATGGGCGGCCTGATGATCGCGTTCGGTGTGTCTGCTGTGAACGTCGTGTTTGGCGTGATCGCGGGCTTCTTCGGCTTGCGTTATCTCAATCACCCGGCGCTGCCAGCGAAGATCATGGGCGGTGCCATTGCGATGATCTTCATTCTCGCCGGCATTTTCCTGAACTTCTTCGTTGCCCATTTCAGGGACGCCGTGGAACTTGGCCTGCTCGCCGCCACCGAAGCCGGAACGCTGGGCTCATTCTCGATGTTCTCTATCGCGCCGGGCGAAGTCATCTCGTCAATGTTCCCCAACATCTTCGCGCTGGAGAGCTTCCTGGCTCTTGGCCTGCTTTTCATGGGGCTCGCCGTGTTCGGCCTGGCCATATATGAGGGCTATGATCGTATCTCCGATCGTTATCCGGGGTATGGCCGCGTCTGGCGGAAAGAACGCCGCGCCTATGAGCGTCGTCAGGAGGTCCGCAATGGCGTTCGCGATGACCTGTCTGACTATTTCTCGAATTGCCGTCTCTGGTTCGAGACTCAGCAATCGCGTCACGTTGCGGCGAAACGCGAGATCGAAAAAGCGATGAATTTGCTGGAAACGCGCCGTGATTACGCATCCGCCATCGCGGCCCGCGCAGCTGATCAGGAGCGCAGCCTGAAAGTGGCATACCGTCAGGCTCACCGCCGCGCCCGCAATGCCAATCGGGACCGGCTGGGCGATCAGGCGCCTTGCCCGGAATACTTTAGCGAAATCGTCACACCGCAACTGCCGCCCTTCGATTATTCAAAGGAACGCGAGCAGGCCAACAAGGCGATTGCGGCGATCGACAATAACATCAAGGCCCTGAACCAGACCAGGGAATGGCTTGAACAGCACATCCAGCAAGTCCAGAAGGGCTTGTCTTCCATCGAGAAGAAAGTTGCTGACGAAATCAGCAAGGTCCGCGACGCCAAAGGGGCAACACATGTCCCCGTTGATCAGGCTCGCCGCGCCTAGGAGGAGTAGACAGGGATGCCACGTCGCAGAAGTGACCGAGGCCCATGGTTCTGGCGCGGAATGATCGCGCTGATGCTTGGGGTTGTCTTTGCATTGTTCGCCCTGGTGGCGTTCAACCAGCCGCCCACGCTGATGGCGGAGACCAGTTGCCGGGTTGACCGGAATGATCCGGCCCACACGATCATCCTGATCGATCAATCGGACCCCTTCAATCCAAATGATCTGGATTGGGTTTATGAATTCGTCGACGCCGAGGCGCGTGCCTTGCCGAAATATGGCCGGCTCACCGTCATGATCCCGAATGCGGTCAGCCCCTACGATCCCAAAGTGGTGCATTATGCCTGCTCGCCGGGGAGCGCGTTCGAGGCAAATCCGATCTTCCAGAATCCGAAAATGGTAGAGCAGACTTGGCAGGGGCAGTTCTATGCGCCTCTGCTGGAGAGCGTGGAAGCGGCCCTCATGGACACGCGTCAGCCCAGCTCACCTCTGATCGAAGCTGTTTATTCTGTTGCAGATCGCGCTGACTTTCAGCCAGGCGAACGCGGCCGCAGAGTGGTTCTGGTGTCAGACCTGATGCAGCACTCTGACGGGTTCAGCTTCTATCGGGCCGGGGCAGATTACGAAGCGTATCTGGATAGCGAACTGGCCGAACTGAAACCGAGACTGGATGAGGCTGAGGTCGTCGCGCGGATCGTTCCCCGCCAGATTTATGACCTGCCCGTCGCGGACGTGAAAGCCTTCTGGCGGGCCTATTTCGATGAGGCAGGCGCCGAGTACGGTTCGGTAAATTAGCGGGAATAGACGGTTGGATCTTCGCTGAGTGGTCCTGAAATTGCATGGTAGAGTTCAAAATCATGCAGAAATTGGACTCAACCGATGGTCTCGCTCAAGAATGTTTCTTTCGCCTCATTGGCTTCAGCGCTGTTATTGGCAGGGTGCGCAACCGCGCCACAGGATGATGGTGCAAGCGCAGCTGCCGCGCAAATTTCGGCTCGCCAGCAGGAATATCTCAACGCATTCAATGCGCCGCGTAATCCTGTGCGAGCCACCCAGACCGGCATTCGGCCTGGCTACACTTTTGTCGGTATTGCTGAAACGGATATTGCCGAACCGCTGAACTGGCGAATTCTCGCGCCCAACGGGGCCGTTGCCGCCGAAGGCATGACAATTCCTCAAGGCTTCCATGAGGGCTCCAATGCCAACATTCAGCTGGTCATCACAGATGCTCTGAGGACCCCGGCGACCCAGCTGGTTCTCGACGTCGAAGGTGTCGGCAAGAGCCACCCTTTCGATGTCTCTGAGAACGTCTTCAACAAGCTGAAATACGATACGCTCCGTTATTTCTATCACAATCGCGTCGCTGTTCCGATTGAAGCGGAATATGCGGGCGGCCAGCAATGGGCGCGCCCTGCCGGCCATGAACGAGAATTGCTGACCTGCTTTTCCGGCACGGACAAATATGACGTCAAATGGCCGGGATGTGACTACAAGCTGGATGTCAGTGGCGGATGGTATGATGCCGGCGACCACAGCAAATATGTCGTGAATGGTGGTGTCAGCGTGTGGGCGCTGCTGAACGCCTATGAGCGCGGCACGAAAGGGTTTGAAGACGGCGCAGCCAATCTTCCGGAATCCGGGAACGGCCTGAATGACCTGCTGGATGAGGCACGGGTCAACATCGACTATATGCTGAGCATGCAGGCAAAGCCGGGTATGGAAGCCCCCATTCTTCGGGGAAACATGTCCGGCCAATGGGAAACCGCTGAGCCCGAACTCACCGATGTGTCGGGCATGGTGCATCACAAGTCCGGCGATACGAGCTGGCCGGACTTTCCCGTCATGCCACATGAGAGCAATCGTGCGCGTGCGCTGGCGCCTCCATCAACGGCGGCGACCCTTCATGTTGCCGCGGTGGGCGCGCAGTGCGCCCGTGTTTTCCAGGGAATCGATGATGCCTATGCGAACAAATGTCTGTCCGCAGCAAAGCGCGCCTACAAGGCAGCTCAACGCCTGCCGGATGTTTACGCGTACGACAACATTCCCGGAAGCGGACCGTACGGGTCCACGGATGTGCGGGAAGAGTTCTATTGGGCAGCTGCTGAACTGTACGCCACAACAGGCGCGGCCAAGTATGCAGACGATCTGAAGCGATACCAGTCGGAGCTGGATCAGTGGCCGATCAGTGAGTATCAGCAACCTTCCTGGAGCGCGACATCAGGCTATGGAATTCTCACCCTGTCCCGGTTTGCACCGGACGAGGATATTCGGGCCGAAGCTCAGGCTGCGCTATTGAACACCACAAACGGATATGTCCAGCAGACCAGGTTTGAAGGCTATCAGATCCCGATGAGCCGCGGTGTCTGGCCGTGGGGCTCGATGGGCTTGCTGGGCAATCGCGGCGTCATGCTTGGCACCGCGTATGATTTGACTGGAGACACGCGGTATCGTGATGGCGCTCTGGACCTGCTGGACTACGTTCTCGGTCGGAATCCCCGCGACCTCTCATACGTTGCCGGTCATGGCGAAAACGCCTTCAAGGCGCCGCATCACCGCCATTGGGCCGGAGCTCAGTATGAAGGTTATCCGCTACCGCCACCCGGCGCTGTCGCGGGCGGTCCGAACAATACCGATCCTGCCGGACCTGTTGCGCGCGTGATCTTCGATCAGTGCCACGCCCAGACCTGCTACGCCGATCATGTCGATGCGTACTCCCTGAACGAAGTTGCCATCAACTGGCAGGCAGTGACCTTCTGGCTTGCGGCCTGGGCCGATGACATCGACCGCGCCGAATAAGGCCTAGTCTTCAAACGTGCCAATCACGGGCACATGGTCGGATGGCTTCTCAAGTTCCCGGGCCTTGCGATAGATCTCCACCGACTGGAGCCTGTCGCAAGCCTGTGGAGAGCAGAGCAGGTGGTCGATTCGGATCCCGTGATCCTTCTTGAAGGCGCCGCCCTGATAGTCCCAAAACGTGTATTGATGCGCCCGGTTGTCGGTTAACTCAAACGCGTCGGCGAGGCCGAGATATTTCAGTTTCCGGAATTCGGCCCGCGTCTGGGGCAGGGCGAGCGCGTCATCCTGCCAGACGGTTTCATCCCAGCAGTCTTCCGGCGTAGGAATGCAATTGTAGTCGCCGCACAGGACAAAGGCTTCGTCCTGTTTCAGCAGGGCGCGCGCATGCTGTTCAAGCGCGTCCATCCATTCCATCTTGTAGTCGTATTTCTGGCCGGGCGCCGGATTGCCGTTTGGCAGATAGAGCCCGCCAACCCGGATCGGGCGGTCGGCGAGGATCAGCGCCTCGATATAGCGCGCCTGTTCGTCCTCGATGGTCGGCAGACCCTTGGTGACGTCCTCGATCTCGTGCTTCGAGAGCAGGGCAACGCCATTATAGCTCTTCTGGCCGAGCACTTCACAGTTCCAGCCCCGCTCCTCCAGCTCCATATACGGAAACGCATTCGTCTCGCATTTGATTTCCTGAAGGCAGACGACATCACAATTGATGGCGTCCAGCACTTCCAACACTGTGGGAAGGCGGGCCTTGATCGAGTTGACATTCCATGTGGCGATACGCATGGCTGTTCTTTAGCAGCTCCGGGCCATTGTTCCAGCGTGGGCTGCTGTATATATGTCGGGAAATCTTCGAGGAGAGACGCATGTCGCCAAGCTGGATTCAATTGCTGATCGTTGTGGTCGTCGCGCTTCTCCTGTTCGGTGGTCGGGGCCGGATTTCGTCCATCATGGGTGATATGGCCAAGGGCATTGGCGCTTTCCGCAAGGGCCTGAAGGACGAAGAAGAGACCAAATCCGTCGAGAAGGACGAGATGGTCGACGTCACCCCAAAAAAGGACGAGACGAAGGCCTCGTCATAAGCTGCCGACTGGAGGGCGCTTAATATGCTGCCCGGAATCGGGTTTTCCGAGCTTTTGCTGTTGGGCCTTGCGGCGCTGATCATTGTCGGCCCGAAGGACCTGCCGATGATGATGCGCCGAATCGGCCAGTTCGTCGGCAAGGGCCGCGCAATGGCGCGGGAATTCCAGGCCGCGTTCGAAGACATTGCCCGCCAGAGTGAGCTGGACGAACTCCGCAAGGAGATCGAAGACCTCAAGCGCGAGAACACGATGAAAGAGGCGCAGGACGATCTTGCCGCGTTCGAGGCGGATGTGAATTCCGCCGTTATGGAAAAGACCTCCGCGCCAGAGCCTGAAGCTGGGAGCGACGCGCCTGACACCGCACCGAAAACCGGGGGGGATGCCACGTGAACACCGTCCCGCCGAAAGACGAACAGCCTGAGATCCTTGATGATGAAGTCGAAGCAAGCCGCGCGCCCCTGCTGGAGCATCTGACAGAGCTGCGCTCGCGCCTGATCAAGTCTCTTGTGGCGCTGATGGTCGGCACAATTGCCTGCTTCTTCTTTGCGCAGGAAATCTTCGAGCTGCTGCTCGCGCCCTTCGCGCTGATGGCAGAATCGATCCGCGGGTCGAAGCTGGAATTTGTCTACACCGCGCCGATGGAATTCTTCTTCGCCAAGCTGAAGCTGGCCTTGTTCGGCGGCATCTTTCTGGCGTTTCCATTCATGGCCTGGCAGCTCTACAAATTCGTGGCACCGGGGCTCTACAAGAACGAGCGCGGCGCATTCTGGCCCTATCTTGTCTTCGCGCCTGTCTTGTTCGTAGCGGGGGCCACTTTCGTCTATTTTCTGATGTTGCCCATGCTGGCGCGTTTCACGGTCGGGATGGAGATTCCAGACAGCGACATCGCCAACATCACCATGTTGCCGAAAGTCGCGGACTATCTGTCTCTCGTCATGGCGCTGATGCTGGCTTTCGGCATTTCGTTTCAGTTGCCGGTTGTTCTGACCCTTCTGGGCAAGATTGGCGTTGTGTCGTCTGACGCCCTCTCCAAGGGACGGAAATATGCGATTGTCGCCATCCTGGCATTTTCAGCCTTCTTCACCCCGCCAGACATGATCTCGCAGGTCTTGCTGACCATTCCGGTCTATTGCCTGTATGAGATTTCGATCTGGTGCGTGAAGATGATCGAGAAGAAGCAGGCCGAGGCAGACGCCGACGCCGCCTGATCAGGCAGGCTGCTAAGCATATCCCACGGTTGCAGGCTGGCGCGGTGCGGATTAGAGCATTGCCCGACTGACCAGACAGGACGACAGCCATGTTCGATATCCGCGCCATCCGAGACAATCCCGACGCGTTCCGCGCTGCCTGGAACCGGAAGAAGCCGGGGCTTGGCGACTCCGTGGACGAGATCCTGGCGCATGACGGCGCTGTGCGTACGGCGGTGACCGACAAGCAGGAAGCCGAAAAGGAGCGCAACGAAACCTCCAAGCTGATCGGCAAGGCGAAGGCCTCGGGTGATGAGGCGGAGTTTGAACGCCTACGCAAGGTCGTGGCCGACGCCAAGGACACGATTGAAGCGGCGGGCGAACAGGAAGAAGCTGCCCGCAAACTGCTGGACGACCTGCTCTATGGCTTGCCGAACATCCCGCTCGACGAAGTGCCGGAAGGGCAGGACGAAGACGGCAATGTGGAACAAGCCCGCTGGGGCGAGCCGAAATCCTTTGCCTTCGACGTGAAAGACCATGCCGATCTCGGCGAAGCGCTCGGCATGATGGATTTCGAGACAGCTGCCAAGATGAGCGGCGCGCGCTTTGTGTTGCTGAAGGGCAAGTTGGCCCGGCTGGAGCGCGCCCTCGCCGCGTTCATGCTGGACGTGCAAACAGAAGAGCATGGGTATACGGAATGCTCCCCGCCGTTGCTGGTGCGGGATCAGGCGTTGGTCGGAACGGGGCAGTTGCCGAAGTTTGCGGATGATCTTTTCTCTGTCACTCTTTCGGAGTCAGGGCTAGCCAATGCGGTGGCAAGCGAGATTAAGTCGCACTATCACGGTCGTAAGAAACAGTTCTTGGCAGACCCAGATGAATTTAGCGGCGATCAGATCGCCGACTACTACTTGCAACAGATGGATTCGGAACTGGATGATTTGCTCGCTAATGGAGTGTCCGATGAAATTCGTGCCCAGCTTGGATTTCGTCTCATCCCCACTGCCGAAGTTCCGCTGACGAACATTGTCCGCGACGGCATCCTCGAACCCGGCGAACTGCCGAAACGCTTTACCGCGCACACGCCATGTTTCCGCTCTGAGGCCGGCAGTGCAGGGCGCGACACGAAGGGCATGATCCGGCTGCACCAATTCAACAAGGTGGAGCTTGTCTCTGTCGTCGCGAACCAGGATGAGGGGCTGAAGGAGCTGGAGCGCATGACCGAATGCGCCGAGGCGATCCTGAAAAAGCTTGACCTGCCATTCCGCCGGATGTTGCTCTGCGCAGGCGATATGGGGGCAGGGGCGCGCAAGACCTATGACCTCGAAGTCTGGTTGCCGAGCCAGAACACCTATCGCGAAATCAGTTCGTGTTCGTACTGTGGTGACTATCAGGCCCGCCGCATGAATGCGCGCTATCGCCCGGAAGCGGGCGCAAAGCCTGAATTCGTCCACACGCTCAACGGCTCCGGCCTCGCGGTTGGTCGCACGCTGGTGGCGATCCTCGAAAACTATCAGAACGAAGACGGCTCCATCACCGTCCCGGAAGCCCTGCGCAACTACATGGGCGGCCTTGAGGTGATTTCGGCCTAATCCCCCTCCGACCCGCTGGCGCGGCCCACCTCCCCCGCAAGCGGGGGAGGATGAAACGGTACGCGCGGCATGATATCCTCCCCCGTTCACGGGGGAGGTGCCCGACAGGGCGGAGGGGGAAATGCGGGACAACGAAAAGCTCACCATCAAGCAGGCGCGCCGGTTACGCCGGACTATGACCCGGGCAGAAGTTATTCTGTGGCAGCACCTACGTCGGCGTCAGCTGGCAGGGTATCGGTTTCGGCGTCAGGTTCCGGTCGGGCCGTTCATCGCGGATTTCGCTTGCGTTGATGCAAGGCTGCTGGTGGAAGTGGATGGAGACACCCATTCTGAAGACCACCAAATCGCTCATGATATGCGGCGAACTGCCTTCCTGCAGGCGAAGGGGTGGCATGTTCACCGGGTCTGGAATAACGACGTGTATGACAATCTTGAAGGCGTGTTGGACGGTGTGCTTCTTCAGTTGCGGAATCGAAACGTGACCGAAGAATGAGTGCCCCCTCCGCCCTTCGGGCACCTCCCCCGCAAGCGGGGGGAGGATTGAACGCGGAGCAAGGCAAGTATGAGAATTCTCCTGACCAATGATGATGGCATCAACGCGCCGGGCCTTGCCGTGCTGGAAGATATTGCGCGGGAGATTTCCGATGATGTGTGGATCGCCGCGCCGGAGGAGGAACAATCCGGCAAGGGCCGCGCGATCTCGCTGACCCATCCTGTGCGCACGCGTGAAGTGGGCGAGAAGGCCTGGGCTGTGGCAGGCACGCCGTCAGACTGCGTGTTGCTGGCAACTCAGAATCTGATGCCGGAGAAGCCAGACCTCGTGCTGTCCGGCGTCAATCGCGGTCAGAACATCGCAGAAGACACCAGCTTTTCCGGCACCATTGCGGCCGCCCTGTTCGGTATGCAATTGGGCATTCCATCCATTGCGCTCAGCCAGTCGCAGAGCTTCCGTGAGCGCGGCTCCCTGCCTTGGGACACGGCCCGCGCCTGGGGCAGCCGGGCGATCAAACCGCTGATCGACATGCGCTGGCCGGATGATGTCGTGATGAATGTGAACTTCCCGGATGTGGAGCCCGATGATGTGAAGGGCATCCAGATCACCCGTCAGGGTTTCCGCGACGAATCCATCATTCATACAGATCGCCGCGAAGATTTGCGCGGCAATGACTATTACTGGATCGGCTATAAGGGAAAGCTGTCCAAGCCGGACGAGGGCACCGATTTGCGGGCGATCTATGATGGCTATGTCTCGATCTCACCGCTTCATGTGGACTTGACGCACGACGCGTTCCTCCAGACGCTGCGGGAGTCATGGAAGAACTGACCGTCGACCCGTTCCGCGCCGCCCGCCTCGTCCTGCGTCTCCGTCAGGAAGGGGTAACGGATGACGCGGTCCTCGGCGCAATGGAGACGATTGACCGGGGCGCCTTCGTTGATGATCCGGAGTTGAAACAGCTCGCCTTTGCCGATTGCGCGCTGCCCATTCCGTGCGGCCAGACCATTCCGAGACCGGCGGCCATCGGCCAGCTGCTCCAGGCGCTCGCGCTGGGGCGTCAGAAAGAGGCGCGTGTCCTGCTGATCGGTGTCGGCTCTGGCTATATCGCTGCTTTGGCCGGGTATCTTGCTGCGGACGTGTTCGGCGTGGAGCGTTACAATCGCCTGACAGATCATGCCCGCCAGCGGATTGTGAAGCTCGGCCTCGACAATCTGGCCGTGCGGCATGGGAACGGGCTGGAAGGCTGGGCCGAGCGCGGGCCGTATGATCGCATCCTGTTCACCTCCGTGATCCAGCATGTGCCGCAGACCCTGTTCGACCAGTTGAATCCGGAGGGATTCGTGGTCGCGCCGATGGTAAAGGATGGCCGCCAGCAGATCGCCAGAATTACGCCAGATGGCACGGAAAAGTGGTCTGGCCTTGCCCACGACCTGCCCATGCTTGTGGAGGGGCGTTCCCGCGCCCTTTGATGTCGGTTGTTTCATCTGCAGGGCTTGTTTGCCAATGCAACTGCCCACAGCTATAGGAGCAACACATTTTCAGGGGTCTACGGGAGAACACCACATGCTGACCAGACTTGCCACGCTGACTGCAGTTGCCGCTGCTGCAACCCTGCCAGCTTTCGCTCAGGCCGCTCCAAGCGCCGCAGGCCCCAGCATCATGAGCCAGGTTCTGCTGTTCCTGCCTCTGATCCTGATCTTCTACTTCCTGCTGATCCGCCCACAGCAACAGCGCGCGAAAAAGCACAAGGCGCTGATCGAGGGCATCAAGAAAGGCGATACAATCGTCACTTCAGGTGGCCTCGTCGGCAAGGTGACCAAGCCGGGCGATGATGAAATCACCGTTGAGCTGGCCGATGGCGTGCGCGTGCAGATCATCAAGCAGATGGTGATTGATGTGCGCGGCAAGAATCAGCCGGTTGCCGCCAACGACTAAGCGCTTGCAGGGCCGAAAGCCGGCCCGCTGCATGACAAGGATTCCCGCATGCTTCAGTTTCCACCGTGGAAAGTCGCTCTCGTTCTCCTGACACTGGCGTGGGGCGTCGTGATGGCCCTGCCAAACGTTGCCAATATGGACAACGCGCCGGGCTTCATGCCGAAGAAGGGCGTCAATCTCGGCCTCGACCTTCAGGGCGGTGTCTATCTGATGATGGAGATCAACCCGGATGAGGTGATTGCGAACCGGCTGGAAGTGTTTGCGGGCGACGTGCGCAGCGCGCTCAGCAATGTTGCGCCGTCCGAGCGTATCGGACACCTGCCGGAGATCAGCGGTCGCCAGCTGGAGATCAAACTGACGCGCCCGGACGCCGAAGGTAATTTCCCGATGGATGAAGCCCTGAGCCGCATCCGCAAACTGAACAGCAATGTCGAAGGTGCCATCGGCGGCGCCAAGACATATGAAATCGAAGCATTGGGGACGGACCGCATTCTCGTGACCGTGCCTGCAGCGTCCGAAGAGGCGCTGATGAAGGACGCGCTTGGCAAGACGATGACAATCGTCCGCCGCCGGGTCGATCCGGATGGCGTTTCGGAGATCGCAATCACTCCACAGGGCAATGACCGGATCATTCTGGAAGCGCCGGGCGAACCTGACCCGCAGCGCCTGAAAGACCTGCTCAGCCGCGATGGCAAGATGACCTTTAACTTGGTCGACAACAGCCCGTCGGCCATTACGTCAGCTCAGGCCGGGGTGCCTCGGGCGGGGTATCGGCTGCTGGAAGGCCCGACCACCGGGCCGCTGCTGGTGCGCAACATTCCTGAAGTCACCGGCGCAGACATTGCCAACGCTGCCCAGGGTTTTGATGAGGGCAATCGACCTCAGATCAATTTCCGCCTGAACAGCAATGGCGCGCGGAAATTCTACGACACGACCCGCAACAATTCCGGCAAATTGTTTGCCATTGTCCTGGACGATGTGATCATGTCGGCCCCGCGCATCAATGAGCCAATTCCGGGCGGCAATGTTCGCATCACGGGCGACTTCACGCAGGAAGAAGCGCAAGATCTGGCGGCCATCATCGAAGCGGGTGAAATGCCGGCCAAGGTACAGTTCCTCGATCAGCGCACGGTCAGCGCCACGCTGGGCCATGACTCGATCCGTGCAGGTACACGCGCCTCCATGATTGGCCTTGCGCTCGTCGCGATCTTCATGATTATCGCCTACGGTCTGATGGGCGGTTTCGCCGTTGGGTCCCTGGCGGCAAACATCGTTCTGATCCTTGGGGCGCTCTCTGGGCTTGGCGCGACGCTGACCCTGCCGGGTATCGCAGGCATCATCCTGACCATCGGTATGGCGGTCGACGCCAACGTGCTGGTGTTTGAACGTATCCGCGAAGAACAACGCAATGGGCGCTCGCCCCTGACAGCCGTTCAGGCCGGCTATGAGCGCGCCTTTTCGACGATTCTCGATGCGAACGTCACAACCCTGATCGCGGCCATTATTCTTTACCTTCTCGGTTCGGGACCGGTGAAAGGCTTCGCCGTCACACTGGCCATCGGTATCGTGACCTCGGTGTTCACGGCCTTCGTCGTCACTCGCTGGTTCACGGTGATGTGGCTGAAGACGTTCCGTCCCAAGAAGCTCGCGGTTTAGGCCCGGAGGAGACACGACATGCTACTCAAACTCTGGCCTCAGCAGACGAATGTAAGCTTCATGAGCGCCCGCCTGATCGGCGCGGTGATCTCATCCTTGCTGATTGCGTCATCTGTCTTCTTCCTCGCGACACGCGGTCTCAATTTCGGTGTCGACTTTGCCGGCGGCACGGTGATGGAGCTGGAGCAGACCGACACGATCACTGTCGAAGCGGTGCGGTCGGCCATGCCGCTCAACGCAGATGTGAACAGCGCCGTCGGCACAGACGCGCGCAGCATCGTGGTTGTGAAATATGGTGAAGCTGATGCGTCTGTGCTCGGAGACGAATTTCAGGCGCTCTCACCGGCAGAGCAGGCCGAACGTGCCACCGGCGCGACCAATGAACTGGTTACCAGCACGCTGAAGGATGCGCTGGGCATTACCGATGAGCAGATCCTGCGGAATGACTCGGTCGGTCCGAAAGTGTCTCAAGAGCTGTTCCGCGACGGGATCACGGCGCTGGTCGCCGCCCTTGTCCTGATGCTGATCTATATCTGGTTCCGCTTCGAATGGCAGTTTTCTGTCGGTGCCGTCGCGGCGCTGGCGCACGATGTGATCATCACGCTCGGTGTGTTTGCTTTCCTGCAGATGGAGTTCAACCTGACGACCATCGCCGCGCTTCTGACAATCATCGGTTATTCGATGAACGACACGGTGGTTGTGTTTGACCGGGTCCGTGAGGAGAAGCGCAAATACAAGAAGATGCCGGACAAGGAGGTCATCAACCTGGCCCTGAACGGCACGCTGTCGCGTACCTTGCTGACCTCCGGCACGACACTCCTGGCGCTGTTGGCCATCTTCTTCCTTGGCGGGCCAGTTCTGCGCGGCATGAGCTTCGCACTGATCTGGGGCGTCCTGATCGGGACGTATTCGTCCATCTTCATCGCCTCGACCATCGTTCTGGCCTTGGGCATGGATCTGACGAAGAAGCCGGTCGAGGACGTTCCGGGCTTCCAGGGGTAGAGGCTACTCTCCGAGGACGATGACCTTGTCCATCAGCGCCTGAATGGCATCCTGCGGCGTGTCGCTGTGAACCAGTGCCGCGCGGAAGGATGCCGGCGTGAACTTGCCGTCGATGATGTGTTCCATCAGTTCGAAGAAGGGTGACCAGAATCCGTCTTCGTCCAGGAAGGCCATCGGCTTTGCGTGCAGGCCGAGACGGGCCCAGGACAGGATCTCCACAGCCTCTTCCAGCGTCCCGATGCCGCCCGGCAACACGATGAAAGCGTCGGACTCGTCAAACATCATCTGCTTGCGCGTGTGCATGTCGTCGACGATGCGGTGCTCGACTTCCTCATAGATGCGCTCCTTGCTGAGCAGGAAGCGCGGCATGATCCCGAGCACATCGCCGGCCGATTCGTGCGCGGCGCGGGCGCACGCGCCCATCAGGCCCACACCGCCGCCGCCATAAACCATGCGGATGTCCCGCTTTGCCAGTTCCCGGCCGAGTTCCTCCGCCAGTTTGATATAGCTGGGCTGAACATCATCGGATGCTCCGCAGTACACGCAGATGGACTTGATGTTCGTCATGCATAGGGCCTTTCAATCGGTGCGTCTCGTGGATCATGGATGTCCCACTGAAACCACGGTTCAGCGTATTAGCGACAATTTCAGAACGTTTCGCGACATAGCGCAACACAGGAGGGTTTGCTCGCCTGCCTTTTTGTTCCCATATGCGGCGAATGACGAATCCCCATACCGCCGCCGACCCCGACAAGATTGAAAGTGCCGATGGCGGGATTGGAGTTTCCATCCTGCGCATCCTGAAGCTGCTCGCCCGGCCGGAATTGTCGAAATGGCGTCCGATCATGGTGATTGCGATTCTGGTGACGCTGGCGGCCTCAGTGCTGGAAGTGGTTTCGCCGCTCTTGTTGGGGCACGCCATCAACAAGGCCGTCCCGGAGGGCGGAGAGGCCGCGGCCTTTGGCGCGGCTGCCGTGTGGCTGGCAATTGGCATCGGAGTGCGGTTTCTGGCGGCTGCTCTGCCCCAAGCGCGAGACTGGCTGTTCTCGCCGGTCAGTCAGGATGCCCAGCGTGTTGCCAGCGTGGATGCGTTCGGACATGCGCAATCCCTGTCGCTCAACTTTCACCAGACCCGTCGCACCGGCGCGCTCAATCGTGTGATCGAGCGCGGCGCGAGCGCGATTGACTATCTCATCCGCTTTCTTGCCTTCAACATCGGCCCGACTTTTGTGAGGCTGATCCTCGCGTCCATCGCACTTGGCGTTGCGTATGATTACAGGCTCTCGCTGATCGCGGTTTTCACGATCATCATCTACGTCATCGCCACAGTGATCATCACTGAATGGCGTGTCCGCCAGCGTCGGCGCATGAATGAGGCCGATACGCATTTCCGCGCGACATCTGTCGACATTCTGACCAATTTCGAAACGGTGAAGTCGTTTGCGGCGGAGCGGCGCGAAACTGGTCGCTTCAATGACGCGATGCGCACCTATAATCTGCGCTATGTCGACGCCGTGCGGTCCATGTATCTACTGAACGCGACGCAGGCGCTGATCATGAATGGCGGCTTGCTGGCTGTGCTCGTCTTGTCTGCCTGGAACGTCATTCAGGGCACCATGCTGGTCGGCGATCTTACCGCTGTCATGCTGATGCTTCTGTCGCTCTATGCGCCGCTCAACATTCTCGGTTGGGCATGGCGAGAGATCAAACAGGGCGCCGTCGATCTCGAAAAACTTTATGGCCTCCTTGCGATGAAAACAGAGGTGGCAGATGCGCCCGACGCAATGCCTCTGTCCAAACCGGAGGGACACGTCGAATTCCGGGATGTGGCATTCCACCACGAGGGACGCGCGGTGGGCGTGCAGGGGGTTAGCTTTGATCTCTTGCCGGGACGAAAGATCGCCTTTGTCGGGACATCGGGCGCAGGCAAATCGACATTGCTGAAGCTTCTGTTCCGCTTCTACGATGTTGATGACGGGCGGGTTCTGGTCGACGGACAGGATGTGCGGTCACTGACGCAGGAATCGCTGCGCAAGGCATTGGGGCTGGTCCCACAGGATGTGGTGCTTTTCAACGATACGGTCCGCGCGAACATCGCCTATGCGCGCCCCGATGCGTCAGACGAGGATCTTCGGGACGCGGCACGGCGGGCACAGCTTCTCGACTTCATCGAATCCTTGCCGGAAGGCTGGAATACGCGTGTGGGCGAGCGGGGACTGAAGTTGTCAGGCGGCGAGAAGCAGCGCGTAGGCATCGCGCGGGTGATCTTGGCGGATCCCTCAATTCTGGTGCTGGATGAAGCAACCTCGGCGCTCGACAGCGCGACGGAAGCCGCCGTGCAGGATGCGCTTGATGAGGCCGCAGAGGGGCGTACCACACTGATGGTGGCTCACAGATTGTCGACCGTGAAATCCGCAGATGAGATCCTGGTTCTTGATAACGGACGGGTCATCGAGCGCGGGACACATGCAGACCTGCTGTCAAAAGGCGGCAAATATGCTGATATGTGGGAACGGCAGGCCAAGAGCGCGGAAATCGCGCTGACGACAGGATAGAGAAGGCAAGCGAGCATGAGCGAAGACCTCGAGCGCAAGACCACACCCTGGTTCACAGGCGGGTTTGATTGGGAAGGCGTTGCCGCGGCTCTGGCACTGTTGCTGGTAGCGCTCTTGCTTGGATGGCTCTGGGATCCGCTCTTCTGGGTCGGATTTGCCGCGATGATCGCAGCGCTTCTGGCCGCGCGCTGGTCCAATCGGACGGCGCCCGACCTCGCAGACGGTATTATCGCGCCGTGTGATGGCATCGTCGTCTCCGTGACGCGAACAGATGCCCCGGGAGAATTGCGCATGTCGGGGGCAGAAACGACCCGCATCCGGATATCCTCATCGCCTGCATCGACCAACCGGCTCTACGCGCCTATCGCGGGAAGTCTGGAAAGCCTGATTACGGAAGAGGGTGAGAATTCGGCACCCATTGCCATGCGCCCCGATGCAGATGGCCTGGCGGTATCATACCTCATGTTCGAGAGCCGCACTCAGCAAGTTGGCGTGCGTATCGCGACAGGCGGACTGGGGCCCCGGCAGGAAATCGAAGTTGAAACCGGCGACATTCTGCGTCTTGGCCGCGTGTTCGGCAAACGACGACTGGGCGGTTGGTGCGATATCTATGTTCCTGCCAGTGTCGGGCAATTGATCTGGCCGGGGCAGACCCTCATCGGCGGCGAAACCGTGCTGGGGCGTTTGAGATCGGACGCTGACGAAGAAGATTTTGATGTCTCGGGCGAAGCAGGTGAATTGCCGCTTGGTGCGATTGAGGATGATACATTCGACGAGGATGATTATCCGGAGCCCGATGAGGCGGACACGCCGGACGATCCGGCTGTGTTGCTGGCGCGATTGAAGGAAGCGACGAAAAACAAGCCGGAAGACTAGTCTTCCTGGGTCGGCGCGTTGCGGTTCATCCAGGCGAAGATCGGCTTGAACGGGATGATCCAGCCAATTCCGGCAAACACGTAAAACAGCAGTTCGGCCCATTTCGGCCAAGCTGAGACCATCGGTCCAACCGTGCCGACCATGACGATCCAGCAGACCATGAAGCTGAGCAGGATCAGGCTCGCGACAATTTTTCGGGTCTGATAGCTCATCAATTGCTCTTTCTGCTGCACATGCGACTTTCCCGCCCCTTGCACGGGCGTCTGCTTGGATCATGTATCGCGCATGAGCGAAACGTCAAAAACCAGTTCTTCTGCCGCCTGGATCCGCCGCTGGCTCGTGCTGGTGGGGCTGATGGTCTACGCAATGATTCTGATCGGCGGCGCGACGCGCCTGACGGACTCCGGCCTGTCCATTACGGAATGGAACCCGGTCAGCGGCGCCTTGCCCCCAATGTCTCCTGAAGCCTGGGAGGTGGAGTTTGCGAAATATCGCGAAACGACCGAGTACCAATTGGTCAACAAGGGCATGTCCATGGCCGAGTTCCAGAAGATATTCTGGTGGGAATGGGGCCATCGCTTCTTCGGGCGCATGATTGGGTTGGTGGCGGTGGGCGGCTTTGTCGTCTTTGCGGTGCGAGGCTGGCTTACAAAGCGCCTGACCTGGCACCTGGTCGCGCTGATCGGGCTTGGCGGACTTCAGGGGGCCATTGGCTGGTGGATGGTGGCGAGTGGCATCGGTGAGACTACCCGCGTTGATGTCGCGCCCTATCGTCTGATGACGCATTTCATGTTGGCCCTGTTGATTATTGCCTACGTGTCCTGGCTATGGCTGGACCTTGGCGGAAAGGCGCGTTCAGTCGCATCGCAATCAATAAAGCTCGTCTCGTTGGCGCTTCTGGTCGCTATATTCCTGCAAATGGCGGCGGGCGCGCTGGTTGCTGGTCTGGATGCTGGGCGCTCGTATAATGATTGGCCGCTAATGGCAGGAGAACTGGTGCCTTCGCACTATCTCGAGAATGGGCTTGGCATTCGCAGCCTGTTTGAAGGCCGCGCCGCAACCCAGTTCAACCACCGTTTGTTGGCATACCTGATCTGGGCTGGCGCGCTGGCAAGCGCATGGGCGTATCGGAAGACTGAGTTTCGCACTGGTTTCGTTTGGCTCGCCGGCCTTGTCAGCCTGCAGGCCGTTTGGGGCATCGTCACCCTTGTCCATGCCGCCCCGATGAACCTGGCATTGGTCCATCAGGGGCTTGGCGTCATCGTCACACTTGCAGCTGTGCGACTGGTCTGGCGGTCTACTGGTCGTCTTCCAGTGTCAGCAGGCTAGGGTCAACGAACACGGCCTGATGTTGATTTGGGCCGGTTTCGCCCGCCAGCACAATCACTCCGCCAGGGTATCCACCTGTCATCATCGTGCCCATCGCGGCCATAGCGTCCGGCGCGTCCGGTGCGGTCACTGTGATTCCGTCCCGAACCGATATTTCAGTGTTGGTCATGCCGAAATCAGTCGACACCTGCAGTCCTGCACCGTCTTCGATTGACAGGAGTGCATCGAAATCACCGCGAGCGAGCGATGCGGCGCTTGTCGCCCGAGGCGAAGCGACCAGCGTGTCGCTCGTATAGGCGCAAGACGTGATTCCGAAATCGGTGAAGGTCGATTCGCCTGCATCCCAGCTGAACTCACCATTTTCTTCGCGGACGACGCCGGTTTGGAGAATGCGGTCGTTCGTGGAGGTCCAATAGGCGAGACGCATGATTCCGTCTGTGCTGATCGGGCCGGAGCATACGCCCTCAATGAAGCTGGTATCCGGTACGGGCAGGTCGACCTGAGCAGGGGCCAGAAGGCCTTCGCCGTAGAGGTATGCCTTGAGTTGTCCTTCGCGGGTGATTCCCGGGAAAATCGTAACCGTGCTGCCGCCCAGTGTGGCACTTTGACCGCTGGCGATGTCTGTCAGCCTGAAATTGGCCGGTTCGCCGAGAATTTCGCCGTTCATATTGAACAATTGAAGCCCGCCACGCTCATAGGCGATAGCGAGAAGGCCGCCGAGGCCACCAGACAGGGCTACGGCGCTGACTTTCCCTTCCAATGGGCGCGTTGCCCAAACGGCCGGGAGTTCCACTCCCGTAGCAATTTGGGGGCTTTCAACCTGTTCCTCCGGGGCTTCAGCTTCCTTTGAGCAACCAACTGCTGTAAAAAGCAGGGCAAGGCCAAGCCCTGCGTTGACAACCGGGGAAGTGGCGCTTAAACGCCAGCGCTTGAATTGCATTCCATGAACTCCGAAAGCGAGAGGCTCTTAGTAGAGCGATGAAAACCTATAACGCACCAGCCAACGTAGAGCACAACTGGGTCGTGATCGACGCGACCGATGTCGTCGTCGGACGCCTTGCTTCATATGTTGCCAAGCGCCTTCGCGGCAAGCACCGCGCTGACTTTACACCTCATATTGATACGGGCGATCACGTCGTCATCATCAACGCTGACAAGGTGAAATTCACCGGTCGCAAGATGACGGACAAGACCTACTACCGTCACACCGGTTATCCGGGCGGTATCAAGTCCACGACGCCTGAGAAAATTCTCAACGGCCGTTTCCCTGAGCGCGCGATCGAACTCGCCGTGAAGCGCATGATGCCGAAAGAAAGCCCGCTGGCGCGCAAGCAGTTCTCGAAACTGCACGTATATGGCGGCGCGGAGCACCCACACGAGGCCCAGAAGCCCGACGCTGTCGACTTCAAAGCCATGAACCGCAAGAACACCAAGGCGGCCTGATCAACATGACTGACACTGCAAACTCCCTCCAGGAACTTGGCGCCATGTCCGGCGCAACGGAAGCTGAAGCTCCGGCAGCCCCGGTTGAGCCGAAGATCGACGCTCAAGGCCGCGCTTACGGCACCGGTCGCCGGAAAGAGGCTGTCGCACGCGTATGGATCAAGCCGGGCACCGGCAAGGTCACGATCAATGGTCGCGATCAGGAGCAATACTTTGCGCGCCCTGTGCTGCGCATGGTGATTGCCCAGCCGCTGGTTGAAGCTGGCCGCGAAGGTGAGTTTGACGTGATCGCGACTGTGAAGGGTTCCGGCCTTTCCGGTCAGGCTGGCGCAGTGCGTCACGGCCTGTCGCGCGCTCTGGTCAACTATGAGCCCGGCCTTCGCAAGGTTCTGAAACCGTTCGGCTTCATGACCCGCGACCCGCGCGTTGTCGAACGCAAGAAGTACGGCCGCGCGAAAGCTCGCCGCAGCTTCCAGTTCTCGAAGCGCTAGACCGCACACCGAATACATATATTCAGGCGGGCGCTTCGGAGACGGAGCGCCCGTTTTATTTTGTCCAGAATTGGGGATGAACCCGCCATGCTGCCTAAAGTATTCATTGATGGCGAAGCCGGAACAACGGGACTCCAGATTGCCGAGCGCCTTCGCGCGCGAAGCGATATCGAGCTCGTTTCCATCGACCCCGCAAAACGCAAGGACAATGACGAGCGCGCGCGTCTGATGAATGGGTCCGATGCCGTGATCCTGTGCTTGCCGGATGACGCGGCGCGGCTTGCGGTATCGCTGGTAACCAATCCCAACACAGTGATCATTGACGCTTCGACAGCGCACCGTGTCGCGAGTGGCTGGACCTATGGCTTTGCCGAGATGGACAAAGGCCAGCGCGCTGCCATTCAGGCATCTCGTCGGATCTCCAATCCGGGCTGCTATCCAACCGGCGTGATCGCTCTGGTAAGGCCCTTGGTATCGGCGGGGCTGCTTCCGTCATCCTGGCCAGTCGTGGTTTCTGCTGTGTCCGGCTATTCGGGTGGCGGCAAGGCGATGATTACCGAATTCGAGGATGCCCAGTCTGAGGATTATACCGAAGACAATCACCGGATCTATGCATTGGGTCAGGCACACAAGCATCCGCCGGAGATGAAGAAGTTCTCAAAGCTGGCAAACAAGCCCGTCTTCATGCCGTCCGTTGGCCGCTATGCGCAGGGCATGATTGTCGAGATCGGTCTGCCGCTCTGGGCGTTGCCGGGCAAACCCACCCGCGCCCAGGTCCACAGTGCGCTGACAGCCGCTTATGCTGGCGAGCGTTTTGTCAATGTTCCCGCAATTGCAGACTGCGACGCGCTGAAGGGGGTCGAGCCAGAGGCTTGCAATGGCACAAACCGGATCGATCTTTTCGTATTCGGTTCAGATGAAGAAGCGCGGCTCGTTGCCCGGTTCGACAATCTCGGTAAAGGCGCTTCCGGCGCGGCTGTTCAAAACCTCAACATCGCTTTGGGACTGGATGAGGACGCCGGCCTCTCGGCCTGAGCCAACTAACCCAGCTTGATGTCTTCGAGGCGCACTCTGGCATATGTGCCAGGCGCGCTGCCAAGGCCCATGTCCTTTGGCTGCTTCGCCACCACTTTGCGGCCTGACTTCGGTCGAAGCCAATTCCACCAGGTCGGCCACCAGGAACCGGCATGCTCCTCCGCACCGTCGAGCCATTCCGCTCCGGTATCGGGGAGGGCGGAATCGTTCGTCCAGTGGCAGTACTTGCCGGAGTCCGGATGGTTCACCACGCCAGCGATATGGCCGGAGGCAGCCAGAATAAACTGTGTCTTGCCGCCGAACACTTTGGCCGTGCGATACACGCTTTCCATCGGGCAGATGTGATCGTCGCGGCTGGCCTGAACCATGATCGGGATATCTACCTGTTTGAGGTCGACCGTCTCGCCCAGAACCTTGAATTTGCCGCGCGCCAGCTTGTTTTTGGCGTAGCAATCCTTGAGGTACTTTCGGTGCACCTTGCCAGGAATGTTTGTCTGGTCTGCGTTCCAGTAGAGCAGGTCAAACGGGCGCGGTTCCTTGCCGAGCATGTATTGGTCAATGACGTATCGCCAGACCAGATCGATTGGGCGCAGCCAGTTGAAGGTCTCATACATCATGGAGCCTGGCATGATGCCATTATGCTCTTCTATGATTGAGTCGATGTAGCCGCGGCCATTGTCGTCCGTGAATACCTTGAGGTCTCCCGCAAGGCTGAAGTCGGACTGGGAGGCAAAGAACGTCGCTGACTTGATCCGGTCGTCGCCTGTTTTCGCCATATGGCCAAGGGCGGAGGACAGGAGCGTGCCGCCGATGCAATAGCCGACCGTGTTCAATCCTTTTTGTCCGGTTGCCTGAAGCGTGGCTTCGACCGCAGCGTAGATGCCGTTCTTGACGTAGTCATTCCAGGTGTAGTCGCGCGTGACGTCGTCGGCAGAGCGCCATGAGACGACAAAAACCGACAATCCCTTGTCGAGAAGCCACCGGATCATCGAGTTCTCTTCGCGCAGGTCGAGAATATAGAATTTGTTGATCCAGGGCGGGAAGATCAGCAGCGGACGCGCATAAGTCTGTTCCCCTGTTGGCTTGTACTGGATCAACTCGATCAGATCATTCCGAAAGACGACTTCGCCGGGTGCGGTGGCAATATTGTCGCCAAGCTTGAAGGGGGTTTCGTCGGTCTGGGTGATGTAGAGCTTGCCATTGCCCTTCTTGACGTCTTCGCGCGCCATACGAATGCCGGCGAGGATGCTGTCACCGCCACTTTCAATGAAGCGCCGGAGAGCTTGTGGGTTGCTGCCGAGGTGATTGGTCGGGGCAAGACTGTCAGCGAGTTGCTGGCTGAAGAATTTGGCGCGGAGATGAATATTGTCCGGTATCTCGTCCTTCACGTGATCCGCGAGGCCCATCAGCCATTTGGCATTCAGGTCGTAAGCCTTTCGGATAAACTTGAAACCGGGATTGCGTTCCCATTCAGGGTCCGAGAAGCGCTTGTCGCGTGCCGGCTTGCTTGACCCGGTCATGCCTTCCAGCGCCATTTCCTGCCAAAGCTCCATCCAGCCTTGCATGAGCTGCATGTTGGCTGTCATGAGAGCGGCGGGGTTGCGGGCAAATCCCTGGCCAACAGCCCGGAAAGCTTCGCCCACGCCCATTGGGTCACCATTGGAAACGGTGCCGAGCGGACCTGAGCCTGAAAGAACATCTAGCAACAGCGCATGAGACTCGGTATTCGCCAGCGCCAGCGTGGTCAGCAGGGTTTGCATCTGCGCGGGATCTTGCTGGCTCAGAATCTCTGTGAGCAGGGGCTGACTGTCTTTATTGTCCTTGCCGTCGACCATTCGTCCCAATATCGCCTTGTTTAGCCACCTGTAAGTATTCTACTGAATGATTGTGATTTAATGAGTTTAACCATGAAAAACACGGCGATTCCCCTGATAGGCGTGTGCTGTCTGCTTTTGGCAGGGTGCACGGGCTCGTTCGCGAAGGTGCGGACGGCCATCGATCAGGCACCGGAATGGTATGATGCCCGCCGTGTTGAAATTCGTGGTGAAGGCTACCCGAAAATCATTGATGTTCCGGTTATCGCCGAAAATCAGGCGCCGGGACAAACTCTTGAAGCATCAAAAGCCCGCGGCGCAGAATTGCGAGCGGTCTTTGCGGAAAATGCGCGAGCGGTTGAGCCCGCAAATACCGCTGCCGAGATCGAGGACCTTCGGGAAACCGTCCGGCGCGGATTTGCGGGCGCTCAGGCCAACTCTGAATTCCTGACGGATGAAGAGATCGAGGCCATCCGATCCGCTTTCGATGTTCCACGAGTTACGAGGGGCCTCCGGGCCGCCAAGAGATGAATACAGACTTCCACAAGATCCGCAGACTTCCGCCTTACGTCTTTGAACAGGTAAACCGCACCAAGGCGTCGCTTCGCGCGCAGGGCGCCGACATCATTGATCTCGGCATGGGCAATCCGGACATGCCGACGCCTGAGCATATCGTCGACAAATTGTGCGAGACAGCGCGCCGTCCGGACGTAAATGGCTATTCCGCCTCGCGCGGGATCAAGGGCCTGCGACGCGCTGTTACAAACTACTATCAGCGCCGCTTCGACGTTTCGCTTGATATGGATCGCGAAGTGATCGTCACGCTCGGCTCCAAGGAGGGTTTTGCAAACCTCGCTCAGGCGATTTCTGCGCCGGGTGATGTGATCCTGTCGCCGGATCCGTCCTATCCGTTGCATTCGTTCGGCTTTATCATTGCGGGGGCATCCATCCGCAGTGTACCGGCGCATACGCCGGAACAATATCTCTCGAATCTCAGCAAGGCTGTGAAGTATTGTGTGCCGCCTCCGACGGCGATGGTGTTGTGTTTCCCGTCGAACCCGACTGCTGAAGTCTGTGATCTGGACTTCTACAAGGAGGCGGTAAAGTTCGCGCGAAAGCATGACCTGATCGTCTTGTCCGATCTTGCCTATAACGAGATCTACTTCGATGAACCCACGCCCTCGATCCTGCAGGTCGACGGTGCAAAGGACATCGCCGTAGAGTTCACGACCATGTCGAAGACCTATTCAATGGCCGGTTGGCGGATCGGTTTCGTGGCGGGCAATGAAAAGCTTGTCGGTGCTCTTGCGCGGGTAAAATCCTATCTCGATTACGGCGCATATACGCCCATTCAGGTTGCCGCGGCTGCCGCTCTGGATGGTCCACAGGATTGTGTCGATGAGTTTCGCCAGATCTATCGCGCACGTCGTGACGTCCTGGTCGAAAGCTTCGCGCGGGCCGGCTGGCCGATACCTTCACCCAAAGCGTCAATGTTTGCCTGGGCGCCCATACCCGAACAGTTACGCGATATGGGCAGTCTGGAGTTCTCGCTCCAACTCATTAATGAGGCACATGTGGCCGTGGCGCCAGGTGCCGGATTTGGTGAGCAGGGGGATGGACATGTCCGCATTGCACTGGTGGAAAACGAACAACGTATTCGCCAGGCAGCGCGCAACATTCGCAAGTTCCTGCAAGCGCGCGGCATCAAGGATATCCAGCCTGCCGCGGCAGAGTAGCGCGCACCCTCGACGCATTCGCCCAAACCCGCTATGCGCTGCCCCTGACGTAACTCTGAAAGAGGAAGGGGCACTTACGTGGCGCCATTGAGGATAGGTATCGCAGGGCTCGGTCATGTCGGCTGTGGTCTCATTGAACTGGTTGAGCGGCAGGAGCGTCTGCGCATTCCAGGTCAGATTGAGATTACAGGCGTCAGTGCGCGCAGCCAGTCGCGCAACCGTCCAGTAGACACCAGCAAGTATCGCTGGTTCGATGATGCCGCCACGCTCGCGGAAGATCCGGAAGTCGACGTGTTTGTCGAACTGATTGGTGGATCTGACGGCCCCGCAAAATTCGCGGTTGAAGAGGCTTTGAAGGCTGGCAAGCCTGTTGTTACGGCCAACAAGGCGCTGATCGCCAAGCATGGCATGGCGCTCGCCAAGCTGGCCGAAGAGAAGCAGGTTGACCTGTTGTTCGAGGCAGCGGTGGCAGGTGGCATTCCGGTGGTGCGCGTGCTGCGCGATAGCCTGGCAGGCGTCGAAATCAAGCGCGTGGCAGGCATCCTGAACGGCACCTGTAATTTCCTGACGACGGAAATGCTGGCGACTGGACGCGCCTATGACGAAGTGCTGGCCGAAGCGCAAAAGCTCGGCTACGCCGAGGCCGATCCGACCCTTGACGTGTCCGGCATGGACGCAGCCCACAAGGCCGCCATTCTTTCCGCGATCGCGTTTTCCGCCGATCTCGATTTCTCGAAAGTCGAAGTGTCTGGCGTGGACAATGTGGAGCTGCTGGATCTGCGCCTTGCGGACCGGCTGGGCCTGCGCATCAAGCTGATCGCAGAGGGCGTGCTGACCGACGAAGGAGTTGTGTGCCGTGTTGAGCCAATGGCGCTGCCTGTCGCGCATCCATTGGCAAGAGTTGATGGATCGCTGAATACGGTGCGTATCGAAGGTGACCCTGTTGGCGCTGTGACGCTTACGGGGCCGGGGGCTGGTGCGGGACCAACAGCAAGCGCCGTAATGGGTGATGTCGCCAAACTGTTCCGCCCTGCTATCCGTCCCGCTTTTGGACGAGCCGAGCATCACGTTGCCCGGCCTTTTGCAAGCGGCAGCAAAAACGAAGTTGCGCCCTTCTTCCTGCGAGTGAGGCTGGCTGACAAGCCGGGAGCCCTGGCAGCCCTGTCCGAGTCGCTGGCAGCGGAAGGCGTGTCTGTGGACAAACTGCTGCAGGACTCAGCGGATGAGAGTGGTGCCAGCCCGATTGCGATCGTCACACATCGGTGCGAGCGTTCAAATATGGACGCGGCATTGGCGCGACTGGAAAAATTTGCAATTGCTGTCGATCCGCCGCGCCTGATCAGGGTCGAGTCGGCAAGCTAATTGCTTTAATCAGGCGTAGAGCCCTTATGTTTTGCGCGTTCGGAGAATTGAGAATTCATGAAAAATAGCGTTCTGACGCCCAGCCTCGCAGATTCCATGGTCCGTGTGACGGAATGTGCCGCAATTGCTGCCGCCAAGCTGGTCGGCCGCGGAGATGAGAAAAAAGCCGACGCCGCCGCCGTCGATGCAATGCGCACCGCGTTCAACGAAGTGGATTTTCAAGGCCGCGTCGTGATTGGCGAAGGCGAGCGGGACGAAGCGCCAATGCTATACATTGGTGAAGAAGTCGGCACCGGCAAAGGCGCCGAGATCGACATTGCGCTCGACCCGCTGGAAGGCACGACACTGACCGCCAAGGCCATGTCGAATGCACTTGCGGTTCTGGCCATAGCGCCACGCGGCGGCCTGCTTTACGCGCCAGACACCTATATGGACAAGATCGCAGTTGGGCCGGGATATCCTGAAGGTATCATCAGCCTGGATGCCACGCCTGCAGAGAATATTCAGGCTCTGGCCAAGCATAAGGGTGTGGACGTCACCGAGATGACGGCTTGCGTCCTGGACCGCCCGCGCCATGAAGGCATTATTGAAAGCCTTCGCTCAGTTGGTGCCCGTGTTGCGTTGATCACCGATGGCGACGTTGCTGGCGTGATCGCGACGACGAATTCGCACACGGGTATCGACCTCTACGTTGGTCAAGGCGGCGCACCGGAAGGCGTACTTGCTGCAGCGGCGCTCAAGTGTGTTGGCGGTCAGATGTACGGTCGTCTCGTGTTCCGCAATGATGATGAGCGCAAGCGCGCCGAGCGGACAGGCATCAAAGATTTCGACCGGACCTATTCCCTCAATGAGCTCGCCTCTGGTGACACAGTATTCTGTGCGACAGGCGTTACGGATGGATCCATGCTGACAGGTGTGAAGTCTGCCGGTGGCCGCGTCCACACCCATACGCTCGTCATGACGTCCACCGACGGCATGGTGCGCTATGTGCGTTCGGATCATCGCGCCTGATCCCTGCATTTCCAGGCCGGGCTGAGATGCGTTAGAATCTCCGGGAAGCGATTCCCGGAGACATCATGGCCGATCCTGCCTTGAAGCAAGACAATATGCTGTTCGACGTTCAGAGTTCGGCCACGCGCCGTTTCTGGACGTTGGCTTCCGTTGATGAAGCGCTCGTGCGCCGTTTGCAGCCGAGCGTCGGTGGATCTGATCTTCTGGCACGTCTTCTCGCTGCGCGCGATGTCACGCCCGAAGACGCTGCGGGTTATCTTTCTCCTACGCTACGCGACACATTTCCCAATCCGTCCAGCTTCGCCGACATGGACAAGGCGGCAGGGATCGTCCTCGACGCCATCCTTGAGAAGAAACGCGTTACGGTCTTCGCTGACTATGATGTTGATGGCGGCACCAGTTCAGCGATCCTGACTCGTTATTTCCGCGCTTGGGGCGAGGAGCTTGGGCTCTATGTCCCAGACCGGCTGGAAGAGGGCTATGGTCCATCGCCAGAGGCTTTCAGGCATCTCAAGGATAAAGGCGCTGAACTTGTGATCACGGTGGACTGCGGTGCAGCCGCCGTCAGCGCGCTTGAAGAGGCAGAGCAGATCGGCCTGCCGATTGTCGTCATTGATCACCATTTGATGGCTGGTCATCACCCGCCTGCGGCGGCGCTGGTCAATCCCAACCGTCCAGACTGTACGTCAGAGTGCGGACATTTGGCGGCAGCGGGTGTTGTGTTTGTGTTCGTTGCTGCACTTAACCGGCTTGCGCGCGAGAGAGGCGTTGCGCCGCCTGAGGGGCTGCCGGACATCATGGCGTTTCTGGACCTTGCTGCACTGGGTACGCTTTGCGATATGTCCCCATTGCGGGGAGTTAATCGCGCGTTCGTGCGGCAAGGTCTCAACATTCTCTCCCGAGCGCAAAATGAAGGTCTGCGCGCGTTGGCTGAGGTATCCGGGATCAGCAAGGTCGACAGCGTCTATCATGCAACCTTTATGCTAGGGCCCCGCCTGAATGCTGGTGGGCGAGTGGGGGATCCCTGGCTCGCGGCAAAACTTCTGGCCACGGATGATCGTACGGAGGCGATAGCGCTGGCCGAGCGGTTGCATGCGCTGAACGACGAACGCAAGGCCGTCGAGGCGGCTATTCTGGACCAGGCAACGGCGCAGGCGGAGCAGGCCCTGGAGAAAAATCCGGACCGTGGAATTCTGATCGCCAGCGGGGAGGGCTGGCATCCGGGCGTGATCGGCATCGTGGCCGGCCGGTTGAAAGAGCGCTTTCATTTGCCGAGTATTGTTATTGGTTGGGGGCAGGGGCTCGGGCCTGTTGCGAAAGGATCTGGCCGGTCCGTTGCCGGGGTGAACATTGGAGACGCCATTTCGGCTGCGGCCCGCGAGGGTGTGATCCTTTCTGGCGGAGGGCACGCCATGGCAGGCGGACTGAGCCTTGAACCGGACCAGATCCCGGCTTTCGATGACTGGATGGTGTCTCACATGGCTCAGTTTACGGCGGAGCGTGCCGCCGCTTTGGAGCTGCCCGTGGATGCGGTGCTCTCCCCGGGCGCGGCCTCGCCAGATCTGGTGGACCAGATTGCAGGTATCGGTCCGTTTGGCGTGGGCTCACCAGAGCCCGTGTTCGCACTTCAGTCTGTACATGTGACGGGAGTCCGCCAGGTTGGGGCCAATCATCTGAAGTTCACCGCAGAGGACGCCAGCGGGCGTCTGGATTGCATTGCCTGGCGCAGCGCAGACCAGCCTCTGGGCGAAGTTATCCGGCCAAATGCACGGCTGCATCTGGTCGGTAAATTGAAGGCGGATGAGTGGAATGGTCGTCGCCGGGTGCAGCTTGATGTCAGCGATGCAGCGGAAGTATGATTTATCTGCAGAAACCCGTCCCAAAGCGCTTTACGAGTCAGAATTGAGCAGCTATATCGCCTGTCTTCGAGCCGATGCGGTCCCTTCGTCTATCGGTTAGGACGCCAGGTTTTCAACCTGGAAAGAGGGGTTCGATTCCCCTAGGGACTGCCACGGCTTGAAACTTCTCGAAAAACAAGGTGTTGCCCGATACCAGATCGTTGGTTTTCAACACAGTTTTCAACACGATTCAGTGCCGCTAGAACGCATCTCCCCGGGGGTCTTTTGATCGCCGGAAGGGTTCAATATGTGTGCGAGAAGGTATCGTTCTATGAGCTATGTTTATAGGAGAGCCAACGGTCTGTTTGAAATCCGGTATCCGATCCCTGCCGATGTTGTGAGCTACTTTCCAAAGCCCAAAGGTAAAGGGGTCAGGTCGCACATTATCAAATCCCTCGGGACAAGGGATCAGAAAGAGGCCAACAAGGCGGCGGTTGAACGCGCCAAGGAAATCGAGGCCGTTTTTTCTGCTCTGAGAGACGGCGTGGCTTCCGATGAATTCAAAGCCTTTTGCCGCATCGCATTTGAACAAGAAACGGCAATTATCACGGATAGCTTCCTCAATGCCGAGTTCGGGAAAGAGCTACGCGTCGGCGAGAGACTGGCGGAAACGAGGAGCGCGTTGAATGGAACTGATGTCGAACAATTGGAAGCGGTGGCAGGGTGGCTAGTCGATCACTTTTTAAGTACCACAACCAATAATTGCGCGACGGTCCCAAAGGATACACCGGCTCGCAACGCTATGCTCATGGCAGCTGCTAGCGTACTCTCGGACGTCTACACTCAAGGCTTGGCGACGGTCCGTGGCATGACAATACCTCCGAAACCAAAGTCTCCTTATCTGCTAACTGAGCCAGCTGACGCACCCGCAGTCGGAGACAATATCCCGTTGACGTCTGAAGGTCATAAATCTCTCGAACAGTATTGGGAGGTCTATGAAACGATCAAGCAGGCTTCTTCGTCACCTGTGCAGGCAAAAACGTTGGCGCGCAGACAAACTGCATGGAACGAATTTCATCAGCTAACCGGCTCGTCCCTTTCGCTGTTCAAAGTGCAGAAATCTCACATCTGGGCCTATCGAGATGCGCTCACTAAGGCGCCGGCTCGATCTGGTTCAATCATTGAACTCAGAGACTTGAGTTTTCCTGAGAAGCTCAAAAAGGCAGACGAGGGAAATTATGCCAGGCTGGATCGAGGAACCATTGCTGACCGACTTAGGCAGATCCAGGCTGTGTTCCAGCTGGCTGTGGATCGAGGACACCTGGCGAACAATCCGGCGAGAGGTGTCACTGAATCCAGCTTGACGAGCAAGCCGCATAGAAAGGCTTATACGACAGAAGAGTTGCAGATAATCTTCTCGTCCGAGCCGTATGATAAGGCATGGCAACTAGAAGAGCAGAACGACACGTTTTGGGTTCCATTGCTTGGGTTGTTCATGGGAGCGCGCGCGAGTGAGTTATATCTCCGCATGGAAGATGTTTTCGAAGATGATGAGCATCCCCATATTTGTGTTGTTGACTACAAAGAACGGAGTTTGAAGAATCGAGCTTCAGAGCGAATAATTCCGATCCATCCGCAGCTAGTTGAGCTGGGGTTTCTGGACTACTGTCGACGAATGCGCGCGAAGGGTGACGAACTCTTTCCTGAATGGGAGTTTCGAAAAGGCCAGAAGCCGTCAGAAAGTGCGTCACGCCGACGTTTCAACCGTCACCTCAAAAGGTTGTTTCCGGACCGAGATTTTCCGGCCGATACCCATACATTCCGGCATACGTTCGAAAATGCGTTGAGCGCGTCGGTCATTTCAGAACGGATCGCAAGAAGGCTGGCTGGGCGGTCATTGGGCGGTAGCGTTGATGACTACAATCGCCTTCTTCAATTGCCGGATCTGGCTAAGGCAATCGCCTTGATTTCTTTCGAGGGGCTTTCCCTGGATCACCTTAGATCATGACTTCGTGGACATGGTGGAAAGTCCCTCTCTCTCCGCCAGCTTCCAACGGCGCTTTGTAAGCCCCAGATATTATTTAGAGAATTAGGGTCCCGGCCGTCACCATATTCTGGTTGTGTGACAGTTTGTGTGACCTTTGTGTGACTGAGTTCTGCATAATAGTTTATGCGATGGGGCTGTGGATTGCTGATTCATCCCGTTAGGAGACGTCAATCTCGTTCGGAATAACGCCGTAGACTTCTGACGCTACCGACTTGACACTGATAGTCGCGCAACCTGACAGGCTTTCAAGAAACTCTAGAAATTCATTTCCAGTTGCCATTGAGAAGATACGCCCTTTGATCGGCAGGTCCGATTTCAACGGCTCCTCTGCTAGCAAAGCCGCGCATTCTCTGTCCAAGAACATTGCATCCACATACGGTCCATAGGCTGCTATGGCTTCGAAGTCGTTTAGGGCTCCGGGTGTAGGTAGTTTTGATTGACCGTTAGCGTATCGACGCGCCAGTGCTGCGAAAAGATATGCACTTATTCGGTGCGACGGTAATTCTTCGAGCCCTTCCCAACGCATAAAATCCACGAACTGTTGGCGATCTCTAGGAGATGAATCGCATCGATCTACATCAAACTTCGACATCAGCCGACGCATTAGGATGTTCACGCGGTGCGTAGCCGCTGACATTGTGCCGTCGATATCTCCGGAATTCATTGCATTGATACGACGTTCGTTAACCTCAGCGTATGTTCTGGCCAGAGTAGCCCCCCAACCTTTTAGTTCAATTTGGAGCTGGCGTTTGAAGTTCGGCTTAGATTTGCGCCATTCCCGAACAAGATCCGTAAACGCATCGGAGCCGCTTTCTCGATGACGCCGGACTTCATCGGCGAACACGCTAAAGTCCATGTTGGTTGTGATGTGCATATCGGGAAGCCAAGCATTGCGTTCATCTTCCAAGATTTCATCTATATCGAAACTAAGTTGGGGTACACCGAGCCCTTGCTTGAACGCATCTGCAAAAGCACAAAATTGTTTTGCTTCAATTTCATGCGTGTCGAGAAAGGAAATGGCCTGCCCCACAGGGGTGATCCACCAGATTTATTAGCCCGGCGGTTTCAAAGTAGCAGCGTTCATGCTGCCACCTCCCTATAGTAAGGCGGCATGAACGCTGCGGGCAAGACGGCTTTTGGGGCGGGTGGCTTATAGCCGAGCGAAGAGTGCGGACGGGCGGTGTTGTAGTGATGGCGCCAGGCTTCGATCAGGATCTTCGCCTCTCGCAGATCAAAGAAAATTTCCCTCGCCAGAAGCTCGTCGCGGAGCTTGGAGTTGAAGCTCTCGCAGTAGCCATTTTCCCAAGGTGATCCCGGTGTAATGTACAGCGTTTTCACTCCGATCCGTTCAAGCCAGTCACGGAGGGCTGTTGCAATGAACTCAGGGCCATTGTCAGAGCGTATGTGTTCCGGCGGCCCATGCCGAACGAACAGCTCACCCAGCGTGTCGAGGACATCCCGTGAGTTCAGCTTTCGCTCGACTCGGATGGCGAGGCACTCCCGTGTAAACTCGTCGACCACACACAGCATGCGGAACACACGTCCATCACGGGTGCGGTCCTGCACAAAGTCATAGGACCAGACATGGCCTTTGTGCGCCGGCCTCAGCCGCACACACGAGCCAACATTCATCCAGAGACGACCGCGTTTTGGTTGTTTCATCGGCACTTTCAGCCCCTCCCGTCGCCAGATGCGGTAAACCCGCTTCTCGTTCACATACCAGCCATCATTTCTGAGGAGCGCCGTGATCCGGCGATAGCCATACCGGCCGAACCGTTCGGCCAGGCGGATAATCGCCGATGTCAGGGCGTCCTCATCGTCTCGCCGTATGGGCTGCTTGCGCTGGGTCGAACGGTGCTGGCCGATCACACGGCAGGCCCGGCGTTCGGAGACGCCAAGCTTTTCCACCACGTGATCGACTGCAGCACGACGACGCGAAGGGCTTAGAACTTTCCCCGCACGACTTCTTGAAGGATCTGGTTGTCCAGCGTGAGATCAGAGACTGCGCGCCGAAGTCGGGCGTTTTCCTTCTCCATATCTTTCATGCGCTTGGCTTGGTCGACCTGCAGGCCGCCATACTCTTTGCGCCAGCGGTAGTAGGTCTGTTCGGTCACACCAACGGCTCGCGCCGCCGAAGCTGCCGTCTCACCGCGAGCGAGGCGAACCTCCACCTCCCGCAGTTTCGCAATAATCTCTTCAGGCTTGGCTCTCTTGCCCATGTCTCAGCTCCATATCTGAAGCCGGAACTAACTCAAATAACGGACCACTTTTCGGGAGGCAGACCAGTGTTGCCTTTGCAAATCGTGATGCCACGCAGACGACCGAAGATTGGGGCGTATCGGCTAACATAAAGTGGCAAATCGGTTATGGTGAGTTGACCTCCATAACAGCCTACCGCGACTGGGAAAATGGTTCTGGACAAGACATGGACTTCAGCGCCGCTGACCTTTGGTTCCGCGATTCTGACGATACTGCTGACGCTTTTGCTACGTTCAGCCAAGAACTGCGCCTTGCGGGCGCTACTGACAAAATTGACTGGCAGGTGGGTGTCTTCTATTCAAATGAGACACTGGACCGCACGGATTTCGTCACTTACGGCAATGACTACTTTTTCTACTTTCAGCAATTGTTGCTGGGTGCGAGCGGTGGTTTGTTCGATCTCGCTGCACTACCTGGTGATGTCTACACGGGCGGGGCTAAGGCAACCGCAGACGTTTATGAGCAGTCCGCGGATACATATGCCATCTTTACGAATAATACGTTCAGCTTAACCGATCAGTTCGACCTGACGGTAGGTCTTCGCTATACCAGAGATGAGAAGACGCTCGTATCAGATTTTGGAGGCAATGCGGGCAGCTGTACCACGGCCTTGGCTGTGCTGGGCGCCGCAAATGGATTGACCCCAACGCTTTGCTTGCCTTGGACCAACGATAACTTTGTCGGGGTCAGTGCTACGCAAGATCGTTCTGACGAGGATTTGTCAGGCACGGTGAAGGGCTCATATCGCTTCAACGAAAATGTGATGTCGTACGCGTCGTACTCGCGCGGTTACAAGGCTGGGGGGTACAACCTAGATCGCAGTCAGTTCGGTCCCAACGATCCAACGCCATTCCAACCGAATACTGATACCGGCTTTGATCCTGAAACAGTGGATGCGTACGAGGTTGGCTTTAAGTCCAACAATGCGGCAAATAGCTTGTTTCTAAACGGTGCGATGTTTTATCAAGAGTATAGCGACTTTCAGCTCAACACGTTCACCGGAACGAGTTTCATCGTGACGTCCGTTCCAGGTGTGATTTCCAAAGGTGCGGAGTTCGATGTCCGATACCTGCCTGAGCATCTTGAAGGGCTGACGCTTCAGGGCGGCCTCGTCTATGCGGAAACCCAGTATGACGATTTCGAGGCGGTAGACTTTTTCGCTCCGCCGCGTCTGCCGGGAAGTACGATTTCGTTCGCGCCCAGATGGTCCGGTACGTTGGCTGCAACTTATGAGACTTCGTTCATCAGCGACTGGGATGCAAGATTCAATGTGTCGAGCCGCTTCACTTCACGGTATAATACAGGGTCGAACCTCGATCCGCTCAAAGAGGTTGACGATTTGCTCATAGTCAATGCGAGAATGTCATTCTACAATGACAATTCACCTTTCGAGCTCGAACTCTGGGCGCAAAACCTGTTCGATGAGGACTACTACGAACTGGCGTTCGATACGCCGCTCCAGGGTGACGCTGCCACTCAGACAGCACCGGGAACTGCTGTTGGCGCATTCTTGTCACCACCCCTGACCTTTGGCGCAACAGCGCGCATTCGTTTTTGATCTGTCTGGTTCGACCTAGAGTGTTTTCACGCTGATGTATTGCGGCCAGTCACGGAGGGCCGTTGCGATGAATTCAGGGCCGTAGCACATTCGGAACTGAGGCCCGTCATGGCCGTCTGCGGCGCTTTCCGCGCGCAGGCAGGTGGCCATGACCGCGCCGCAGATTCTCATTCAGTGATTATTCAAGCCCACACGAAGAGGAGCAGACCGCCATGGTCAGGATTCATTGTGATGCATAGGATGCTAAGCTCGTCGTGATCGACATTTCCATGAAGCGCTACGATGTTTTGATATAGGTATCAGGTGCAGTTCGGCGTAGGCGTCTTGTCGTGCTCAACCCGCGCGCAGGGCATGCGTTTCATCAAATGGCCGAACGCTTTCAACCGTCCGGTTGTCACGGGCTTTGATGCGACCAATAACCATCATTGAGCGCGGGCCTGGAGACTGGCCAGCGCCCGCGTTGGTCGCTGCATTGTCGTCGGAATCCGTATCAGACGCCGCTTAGGACATTATCAGTAAAAAGCCTTCACGATCGAGCCGACAGACACCGGTCAAGCCAAGATGCAGCCGGCCTACTTCAGAATCAGGCGCAAACAAGATTCCAGCCGCGATCTCGCATTCTTGAGTTTCAACGACCGCCGAATTGACCATTCCAGAGAAAGCTATGGGCAAAAAAAAGACATCCTCGTCGATTTGGCGTGCCGTCGCAGCACCATAGAGAGGTGCGCGAACGATCGCGTCATTGAGCGCCTGTGACGTGCTGATGCGACTTGAGTGCGAGAAGGGCTGACTTGTGGAACCGCAATTTGCAAGGCCATTTCAGCCTTCTCGTAAGCAGCTCAGCAACGTCAGCGCGTTTGGCCGGAACGGTTTCAACTTTGATCGGTGCCGTGATTTCGAGTGCGTCGTCAGTCGCACTAGAAGTTGGTTCCGGCAGGTTGCTTATCCAAACGCGACGCAACCACGATAAGCGTCAAGCACGGCAAACATCGACTTATGATGACCGCCTCTGCATACGATAAGCGCCTCTTCCGCTCGCTAGCAAATCACTGGCACTATTGAGAACGCGGGCCTCTGCCACGGACAGAGTGGTCCCCAGACGAACTACCCTGCCTGTAATTGTAAGCGGTCCAGGCGTCGCAAGTTGATGGTAATCAACACGCAAATCTGCCGTCGCAAGAGGCACATTTCCGGTCGCAATCAACGCGTAAAACCCGGTTAGGTCGATCAGCGCGGCGAGCACGCCGCCATGTGCGGCCTGCACCTTTGGGTTCGACACGACTTCGTCGCGCCACGGCATCGACAGTCTAATTTCGTCCGCGCCTATTTCGCTCACAGTGAGTCCAAGCCAGCGGTGGAACGGAGCAGCCTCTAATGCCTGCTGAACAAAGGCAAGATCAGGCGGGGGCGCACTCATGCGTTAACACCTTCGGATTGCTGGCGCAGAAAATCACTGACAGCCGCTGTGAATAGATCGTTCTTATCGCCAGCCACCATGTGCTGCGCATCAGCGACATCCGTGAAGTGGGCCCCGGGCGCTAAGGCCTTAAAGGCTTCGACCGAAGCGTTCGAAACAAGTTCACTCATGCGCCCTCGTACCAAATGAATAGGGACCTTTATATCTCGGACAGCTTGTTCTAGGTCACTAACCCTCTCATTTGCAGAACGCCTCATAACACTTTGAATGAAAGCAGGGTCCCAATGCCAGCGCCAACGTCCGTCTTGGCCTTGACGAAGGTTTTTTCGTAAGCCTTCGAGGTCTTTGGGCCGGGGTCTGTTTGGCAGGTATAGGGAAATGACGTCTGCAGCCTCATCCAACGAGGAAAAACCATCTTTACTGTGCTCGCCCATAAAGCCAACAATCTTGGCGACACCACTTGCTTCCATGTTAGGTGTGATATCAACCAGCGTGACCGAGGCAAAAATACCAGGCTTCAATATTCCTGCTGCGACGATTGCGCCAAGCCCGCCGAGCGATGCCCCAACGATATGCGGAGCACGATCTTCAAGTTCAAATTCTGCGGCGACGGCAATCAAGTCACGACCGAACGCCTCTAAAGAATAGTCGCGATTTTTTGACCATTCGCTATCGCCATGTCCGCGAAGGTCTAGAGCGACAGACCGATAACCGTCTTCACCGAGTGTCTTGGCAGCGCCCTTCCAAGCGTATCGAGTCTGACCACCTCCGTGAGCAAAGATTACAACTGGTGCTGTTTCCTTTCCGTAAACGGAGCAGGCTAGTATTAAGCCGTCTGATTCGATTTTCCGATCCGGATCATCATGCTCTTCCATGCCGCTCCCTCCCAAACAGAATGTAATATTCCATATTGTAGGGCATCGTACTGACGAAGTAAATATAATGCCGATTAATCGGCGAGACATCTGATCACTAATTCATGGTCGCTCTCGAAGCGCTTCGTAAGGTGTTTTTCCATTGAGGGCGCCATGCGGTCTTGCGAAGCTGTAGAAGCGTTTTCCAATCATTCAAACTTTCCTCCAAATCAACGTAGTCGTTGTACGACAAAAGTTGGTAGAACTCGTGCTGGTTTGACCGATGAGAGCGTTAAGTCTTTTCCCCCTTGCTGCCGCGGGACGGACCACATCTTTCGTTTAAGGACGTCCTTCAGCCGCTGCATATTCACCAGCATCAGACCGCCATGGCGGTTTCGCGGGAAATCGTGTCGCGAGTTTTGTTGTGCTCCGCTCCAATTAAGGAGCGTCGCCGGACTGATCCCTGCCTTTCGGCATATCTCTACCACCGGAATCCCTGGTTCACCCGGCTTGCTGATGAGTGCATTTTGCGCATTCGTATGCTTCCATTCCCGCATCCTTCTGTCTCCGCCCGGATAAGGTCCAGATGACCGGAACTATCACCGACGACAATTCAGTTTCTCGTGGGCAGGGCATTTGTAAATCACCCAAATAGTAGCGCTTGCTTATCTTATGCTTTCATACAATGTTAGGCGGATCCACAAGAGATGGATGGCATAAAGGGAGGAAACCATGAATTTGTCGCGATTGGCATGGACAGCATACCTGTTCGGAACCGCATCAGTTTCGAGTATTGGGTTAGCTGCTGAAGCTCAGGAAGATAGTTCTGAAAGAACACTACAAACAGTCGTTGTCACAACTCAGAAAACTCAGGAATCGCTTCAGGATGTACCAATTGCCGTTTCTGCGTTTGATGGAGAAGCAATTGACAGGCTTCAGCTAACGGGCGGCCCTGATCTCACGAAAGCCGTGCCCAACTTGTCCTTTACCAAGGGACAATTCACTGGCTTCAACCTTAAAGTCAGAGGCATCGGCGTCGATGTGGTGGCAACATCCGGCGATGCCGGGGTAGGCATACATCAGAATGACGTCCCTCTTCAATCGAACAGACTTTTCGAATCGGAGTTTTTTGATACCGAGCGTGTCGAGATACTCCGGGGGCCGCAAGGAACTCTGTATGGACGAAACGCTACTGGTGGCGTGTTCAACTTGATTACCGCCAAGCCGGTCTTTGAGGAATTCGAAGCTGACGCCGCACTGACGTACGGGAACTATAACACGCTAAAAGCCAACGGTATGGTCAATCTGCCGATGGGAGAAAAGGTTGCCCTGCGAGTGGCCGGATCGCTCACACAACGCGACGGCTACGTCGATAATATCGTTACCAACAACGACATTGATGACCGCGACTTATGGTCAATTCGTGCAACTCTGGGGTTCGAGCCGACTGACACATTTAGGGGGTGGCTCTTGTATGAGCACTTCGAGGAAGAAGACACTCGCCTTCGTTCGGGCAAACAACTTTGTCGAAAAGACCCTCTGGATACCAGTTTTGCCGGCACCCCGATTGCGTTTGAAGATCAAATTTTTACTTCTCAGGGCTGTCTGAGTGCGCCACTTGATGAGTCCCGCGATACTGTGAATTCAGTCGCAACACTAGCTGGCGGGCTCGCCGTTTAGGTTGGATTGCTGAATGGGGATGCGTTCACGGCCCCAGCCATTCGGGATCTGCGCACAATCGCGGCAGGATTTGATCCATCCTACCAGGCCGAACAGGACTTGTGGACGCTTAATCTGTCATGGGACATGAGCGACGTCCTGACGTTGACTTCGCTGACGAGTTTCAATGAAACATCAGTTTTCTCGGTTGAAGATGTTTCCAAAGTTGAGCCTACGATCACCTTCAATGACCTCTCAGCAATTCCGCCGGGGCTCGACCCTCAAGTCGATCTTTACAATGCTGTTTTCCCAGGAGGCGTTGTTAACGACCCACAGATCGGTCCCTCGAATTTATACACCGTGGCCGACCCGTCCGGTGATACAACAGAAGCATTTACGCAAGAGCTGCGACTGCAATCGGATTTCAGCGGCCCTTTCAATTTTAATCTCGGCGCCATCTACGTGGACTACGAGGCAGGCAATGGCGAACTCGATGGATACTACTTCATCAGCAATGCGCTTACTGGGCTGTTGCAGTTACACAACGCATCACTCGCTGCGGGTGGACCATCAGTCCTACCAGGTGTTCCTTTCCCTGGGAGCCTTGATGAGTCCAATGTGGATGGTGATACAAATATCCTCAATTCACTCAACGGCCTGGGACGCAACTACTTCCGAACGGTTTCGCCATTTGAGTTGCAGTCCACAGCGGTTTTTGGGGAGGCATATTATGATATAAGCAATGAGCTGACCTTCACGCTAGGACTGCGTTATACGAGTGATGAGAAGTCTCAAAAGAACATTCCAACCTTCCTCTTCACGCCCGATGCGGTTCGGCCGGATCCTCTCGTTCCGGTTCCTGACCCGGCGACAGAGCTCGCACTGGATGGCAACGTAGATGGAATCTTCAAGGTTGAGTTCGAGGAGGTCACGGGACGCGCCGGTCTTGATTGGCGACCGGATTTTTCGTTTACAGACGATACGCTTTTATATGCATTTTACTCTCGCGGTTATAAGGGAGGCGGCATAAACCCACCGCAACCAGCGGAAAATGCAAACGCATTTCCGTCGACTTTTGAACCAGAGTTCATCAATGCGTATGAGTTCGGCACTAAAAACCTGTTCGCCGAGAGCACTCAACAACTTAACCTGACGGGATTCTATTATGATTATACAGACTACCAGATCACGCAGGTAATTAACCGAGCATCGGTGAATTTTAATGTGGATGCCGAACTGTATGGGTTGGAGATTGAATATCAATGGACTCCCGCAGATAACTGGCTCCTTTCAGCAAACATCGGTCTCCTAGAATCTAAACTGGTAGATGTTTTTGCGATTGACGTTCTTGATCGCACATCAGGTAACTCCGATTTCGTCGTCCTTAAGAACCCGGGAAATTACTCGAACTGTGTCGTATCGGCAGAGGGGTATGCAACAGTTCTGGGCGCCATCGCGGCCGGTCAACTTGCCCCCGGCTCAACAGCTGGGCTCTGTCTTGGTAGTTTCGCCGGTCAGGAGGCTGCGTTTGGATTGGGAGATGTGTCATATGTCGATGGAGATGGCTCAATGCGCGCAACTGGTGCGTTGACGCCATTTGATGGCATCAACAAAAATCTCAACGACAATAACTTGCCTGGAGCTCCCGATACCACAATAAACTTGGCTGCGGAGTATACATTCCCATCTATAGGTGACAGCAACTGGAATGTTACAATCCGCGGAGATTATTATTATCAGGCGGAGAGCTTTTCCCGTATTTGGAATACTCCTCGTGACGAAATGTCGAGCTGGGAAAATGTCAATCTTTCTATTGTCTTAGCCAACGATGAAAATGGCTTCCAAGTTGAGGCATTTGCTAAAAACCTGTTTGACGAAGAGGTGATTACAGGGGCTTACTTGCAAGATGACAGCCCCGGTCTTTACAGCAACGTCTTTCTGACCGAACCGGCATTGTACGGAGTAACAATTTCGAAATCTTGGTGAGCAAGTAGCAATGCAGTCAAGACGCAAGTAAATTATGAGGCCAGACGAGAAGTGGATTTGTCTGGCCTCTCAACTAGGTGGCGTGAGGCAAACCCGAACCAGTCTCTGTACTTCGCGTGACATGATCGGGTGAAAGTGGCAGGTCGCCTCTTCCGTATCACGCGCAACGAACTGACCGCGACCACGTTTCACGCGAGCCTTCACTGAGGCGTAATGTGTCGTGCGTGACTTGATGAAACCCGAGTGCAGCAGGTTCCGTCAAGTCAGTCGGTATCTTATTGAAATGAGGCCCTGGTATCGGCGCGCGCATTGTTTCCGCTTGATGCTATCAGGTGAAATCGTCTTCCACGAAGGGCGATGAGTGGTTCGGATCCATCTTACATTCTTGCATCTCGCACCTCCTCGATCCATTAGTGTTTTCCGGTCATATTGATATACCATTGTGTGGGGTGATCGAGGTGCATGATTCAATGAAATATACTCGTTGAAATTTGCTTCGGCTTGCAGCAGCGGGAACACTCGCTTCCTGTGCGCCGGCCATACGTCAGGCTTATGTCGCGGATGTGATTGTCGTCGGGGCGGGGTTGTCCGGTCTGCATGCTGCGCGTCTTCTCGCATTCGATGGCGCGAAGGTTCTAGTCCTTGAGGCGTCTAGCCGAATAGGCGGTCGGCTGCTGACATTGGAAGATGTGCCGGGTCGCCCCGAAGGGGGAGGACAGCAAGTGGGGCAGTCCTATGCCCGTATTCGAGCGACAGCGAAGAATCTCGGCATCGAAATACAGGACTACCCGCCCCAGGCCCGCAATGCCGCCCTCAGTGTAGGCGGACGAGTCTTTGATGCGTCGGAGTGGTCGGTCGCACCGGAAAATCCCTTCTCCGGGATGTGCAGGAGTCTTCCGCCAACCGCCGCCATGATGGTTGCGTTAGGACGGAGCAATCCGTTCAGCGCAGCTGGGGACTGGCGGGACATTGCACCTGAGCTCGACATTTCCACCGATGCCTGGCTGGCAGATCAGGGCTTTGACGTTCCGTCCCGCCAGCTGATGGATATTTCGCTCAATGGCTACGATCTCAAACCTATTCGATTGCCAATCTTTGGCGAAGCCTGCAGCTCTATCGGGAGGATAGTGCGCTCGGAGTTTCGGGAGGGATTGAGGGCGGGGCATCGCACTTGGCAGAGTGCATGGCACGCAGCTTGCCGGAAGGGAGTGTATGGCTTTCTACGCCGGTCGTGACAGTCGCCGACCGTGGCGACCACGTCGAAGTTTCGACCGAGCGAGAAACGCTGCGTGCACCGTTCGTGATCTCGACGATTCCGTTTGCGGCGATGCGCGAGAAAGTGCGTTTGGAAGGACCACCGGATGACGAGAACCGGCGCTTGCGTTCGGACGCGATATCCGGACTTTCCTAAACGCCAATTCAACAAATTCATGTCGTTCCGGAAAATCGCTACTGGGAAGCAGATGGGCTGCCCATCGATATGTGGACGGATAGTCCCATTGAGCGAGTTTTTGCAAACTATGATGAGTCCGGAGAAGTTACCAGTCTGACTTGCTGGATCAACGGGCGCGGTGTCATGCCAGATGCTTCAGATGATGCCCTATTCGATCTCGCGGCTTCGGAGCTGCATCAGATCCGGGGTGCCAAGATCCGGGGTGCTCGAGTCGTCAGATGGGACGCTCGTCAGCCTTTCGCTGGCGGTGCCTACATGCATTGGGCGCCGGGGCAGATACGCCGATGGGCCGAGCGAATGGGTCAATCAGCCGGGCGGATTCATTTTGCTGGCGAGCAGCTCTCCTATATGCATACGGGAATGGAAGGTGCGATGGAGTCTGGAGAGTGGACAGCCTTTTCTGTGATGCAGGAAATGGCCGAGCGCTGAGGCTGTTAAACTGGGGCGACGAGTGTGTCTTGCTCAAGCTGTGTTTTTTACGTGTTCAGTCTGGTCTGCTCCCGGCAAAGAGGGCCTAAGTTCGAGTTTGGTCCTGGCGCGCGGAGAAGAGTATGGGGTTGACCGCCTACGCCGGTGTCCATCTTGGCCCGCCGGAACATATCCGTTCCGACAGCGGCTCGGAGTTTATGCCAGAGCCCTTTCGAATGGCTCGAGCGGATCGGTGTGAACGCGCTCTATTGCGAACCGGCGAGCCCATGAACAGGATACTGCGAAGGCTTCACTCCAAATCAGGAATGGATTGCTAGCGAGGGAAATCTGCCTCGATTTGCCCGAGGCCTAGAACGTGATTGAAACGTGGAGGCTGCATTCCTGCGCCGCCGGACGCGTTCCGCTATGGGGTGCCGGCTGCCTGCGCTAAAAAGCTCTTGCTTGCGGCGCTCCGCCATCGCGAGCGTGCAAGAGGTTTGTGTGTTTCAATGTTAGAGTCGCTGTAGGAACCAGAACCTAGGTGAGTATGGGTAGTTTGTTGCCACCTCCCGGAAAATGCCGACGCATCAGGGCGGCGATATCGCCGCAACCCTAAGACTTCGCCTTTCAGGCGAGTGCGCTCTCAGAGCGCGCAGGAGAGTCGTTTTTGTGTGTCCGGCGGGTTCATTCCGGAGATTTCGAGAAAGCGCGCCAGCGAGCAATCTGAGTCGATTACGAGCGCTTTTACGGTCGATGAAAAGAGTTAGGCGCCTCTAAGGAAGATAAGCTCCTTAGAGGCGATCGATGCTGGGATTCTCGAGCAAGCCACGATTTTTCGTCTGAGCTATAGGGAGGTATATATGCTGTCGATTAAGGCCTTGTTCCTCGGGTCTCCTACAAGATCTGTGCCCATCCGATTCATCGTGTAAGCGACAGCAATGCCGGACACAGGGTCGGCAAATGCAAATGACCCGCCCCAACCCGAGTGACCGAAAGTTCGGGCGTTGGGGCCGTATAATCCATCGGTGTTCAGCAAGAACCCGTTTGCCCAGCGCGCAGGCACGCCGAGTACGGCGTCGACCCCCTCTATCTGCATTTCGGACGCGCGTTGCAGGGTCTTCCGGCTAATGAGGGTGTGTCCCTCAAGAGGGTTTGCCGCGCCGATGGCCGCGTACAGCCTTGCAAGGGCGCGGGCTGTCGCATGTCCGTTTGCCGATGGTATTTCTGCAGACCGCCATGGGGGCGTGTTCGCGACCATGGCGTCCATGGGAGGATTCGCCAGTGCGGCTATTTGCGCTTCATTCAATACCGGCGCCGTTGCTTCGGAGTCGAATCCGGACGGCGCTACCAACTCGGCACATTCGTGCGAATGACTTTCCGGCAGTCCGATATGGATGTCCAGTCCGCATCTTTGTTTGAGTTCTGCTTCAACAAAGTCGCGGATGTAACGTCCTTCAGCTCGCTTGAAGAGTGCTGACGCGAGGGCTCCAATACTGATGGCGTGATACCCGGATTGGGATCCGGGCGGCCATATCGGTTCGGATGCGGCCAGGCGTGCGGCAGCGGACTCGACATCATAGTAGTCTTCAATCGTCGCTGGCTCCCGGAATCCGCAGAGGCCCGCCTGGTGAGATAGCAGCATACTGATTGTAATGTCCTGTTTGCCGCCGTTTGAGAATTCAGGCCAGTATGCTACGACTTTGTCGTCGTAGCTGAGCACGCCTCGCTCAACAGCCATCGCGAAGCAGGCTGCCGTGATCCCTTTCGTCGTGGACCAAATGTTGACCTTGGTGTCCCTATGCCAAGGGGTGGTTTCTTTGGCATCTTGGTAACCGCCCCATAGGTCGATGAGACACTCTGCGCCGGCATAGACGCTGACAGCGGCTCCGATATCGCCCCTTACTGTGAAATTTTCTCTGAACGCAGTTTCCACGGCGCGAAATTCGGGGGCGCAATGTCCTTCAATCTTTGTCATGCTGAGCTCCTAGAAATGCTTGGTGACAGAAACGCCATATGTCTGCGGGGCGCCATAAACTCTAAATCCATAACCAAACCCCAGTTGGTTCACGCCCTGGGTGACGTATTCCTCGTCGGCGATGTTCTTGCCCCAGACAGACAGCTCCCAGTTCCCTTCGTCATAGAGTGATACCCGAGCGTTCGTGACCCAATAACCGTCTGAGTGGAGTAGGGGGTCGTTGAGTGCGTCTCGGAAGGTTTCCGACTGATACCGTCCGTCAATAGAAAAACGGAGTGAAAGTTGATCGGTCAGGTCAGCGGTATATGCTGTTCCCAGATTAAGCGTCAACTCAGGTGCATCGGGCATCTGGTTGCCCTCGGGAATCCGGCCTGCAGTTGCCTCGAATGCGCCCATTTCACTTGAGAGCAGTCCTGCGCCGACATTCAAGGACAGACCGTCAAACATGGCCGGCTGATAGGTGACATTTAGATCTGCACCATAGAGTTCGGCATGATCGACATTTCCAAGCCGCTGTACGGGGATCGACCCGACCGTGTCGCGTATGAATGTCTGAACGTCGCTGTAGTCATAGAAGAAGGTGCTGGCGTCGTATCCTATACCATTGGATCCAAGATTGCCTTTGATCCCGACTTCGTAGGATACAAGCGTTTCGGGTTCGTACGGGATCAGTTGGGCGGAGCTTGTTGCTGTGCCAGCAAAGAAGCCTCCGGATTTTGTCCCCTGTGAGGCGCTTGCATAGATCAGGGTAGAGGAGGTGGGTTTCCAGTTAACTCCGACCTTCCAGGACCAACTCGTGTCATTGATTTCGTCATCGACCGAAGCGAGTACAATCGGCGGAGTTCCATATGGCGCAAGGGTCAGAAAGCTCCCTCCTGGTTCGGACACATTGTCTTGCGTGAAATTCTGCGCCTCACGGGTTTCGTCTGAGTACCGCAAGCCTGTGACGAGACTGATCGTGTCTGTCAGCGACCATTCGGCATTTCCGAACAATGCGGTCGAGGTTGATGTCTGGTCAGCGAGCGACAAGGTCGTCGTGTTGAACAATTCCTGCATCTCGCCAGAATAGATCGTCTTTACGTCGTCCTGAGAGTAGAAAGCTCCAACTTGCCAGTCGAGTAGATCATTCGTACCTGACAGTCGTACTTCCTGCGAAATTTGGGTCACGTCATCATTGTTGTTGAAGTCCGTCAGGCGGAGCGGTCCGGCATCAGTGTCCGACGCAAAGTCCCGACTGAAGTTGATGTATCCCGAAACGGATGTAAGCGTTACCGGCCCCAGATCCGCTTCGATACGCGCTGTCGCGCCGAATTGATCATAGTTGTACTCTGGATCGACCGACCAAGCGCCGCGATACGGGTCTCCATCCGTGTCTGTATATCCGAAGAAGTCTGAGCAGCCCGTCGCACCCGGGCAAGCGGTTTCGGTTGCTGTTGGCAGAGCGCCGAAGAATTCTGGCGAACCTAGTTCCGAGCGCCCCTGTTGGCCTTCGACCTTCAGCAGCACATTGAGTGTGCCTGTGGGTGACCAGAGAACCTGGGCCCTACCTGCAAGGACATCCCGGCGTCCGACGTCCCGGTCACGTGTCTCGTCAAAATAGAACCCTTCATCCTGCATGATCGCTTTTCCGGCGATGCGGAGTGCCAGCGCGTCCGTTAGTGGAAGATTTGCGACGGCTTCAAGCTCACGACCATCATAATTGGACAAGCCAGCCTGCAGGCGTCCGGAGACTCCGTCGAAAGTTGGCTTTGCTGAAACAATATTGAGCGCTCCAGCTGTCGAGTTACGACCATAAAGGGTCCCTTGCGGACCTTTTAGCACTTCCATGCGCTCGAGATCGAACAGGTCGGAACTCAGCAGAGCGAGCGAGCTGAGGGATATTTCGTCGACATATACGCCTGTCGCGGGATTGTTGGTGGCATTGAAATCGTTGAGCCCGACACCACGAATGGTGACGACCGGCATGAGGCCGGGAATATTCTCTTTCACGGTTGCGTTTGGCGTGAACACGACCAGGTCAGACGCGGTTTCAACACGCCGAGCTCTGATCTCCTGTTCACCGACGACTGAAATGGCGATGCCGACATCGGTGACACTTTGTTCTCGTTTTTGGGCTGTGACCGTGACGGTATTCAGGACTCGGTCGGTACTCTCAGTGTTGTCCTGTGCGGCAGTCGGTGCCGCCATCAGAGTTCCGATTGCGGCACTGCTCATCAGAACAGCCATGTGGCGTTTTATCTTGGTCAATTTGTTCCTCCAGATCTCAATTCTATAGATTCGACGATTGAGTATGTATTTGGTACTACTGTGTAAAAACCGGGTTGCAAGCAAATTTTCGACAAATGAGTATGCGAACTGGGTTCCGCGCACTGTTTTCTTGTCGGAACAGCATTGGACTGGTATCGACGCCCCATGGTTCAAGTGAAACCGATACAGACACCGGCGGGTGCGGGGGCTTCCCAGGTCCGGCGATCAGCCAAGCGCGAAAAAGTGCTGGATGTGGGTGGGCGGCTCCTTAACAATCAAGGAGCCGCAGGCATCAGTCTGGCTGAGATTGCAGAACAGCTCGGCATGTCTCGCAACGCTTTGTACTATTATGTGAAAGACAGAGCGGATCTCGTTCGACAGTGCTACGACAGGGCGATCGATGCCATCGAAGCTGATCTGTGCGCGGTATCTTCGAGTGGGAGGAGTGCTCCGGATCAAATTAATGAGTTCATCAGATTATCCCTGTCACCTGACCGAGCTCAGCTGGCGGTTCTTGCTGATATCGATACGTTGGACCAAGCGGGGCGGGCTCAGATCCTTGCGCGTCATGAGCGCCAAGTCGATGCTCTTAAGGTGATCCTGAATTCGGGCCGGAAGGAAGGCGTGTTTCGGCGATTGGACCCGGAGCTTGCTTCGTATGCACTGTTCGGCATGTTGAATTGGTCCCGGCTCTGGATCGGTTGGCTGAACGAGCACGAGAGCGCTGCCCATGACAGGCGGGCGGAGGCGGCCCGCGCAATACAGGACATTTTTCTGGATGGACTGTGCAGCCGGCCCCACCCGGATTTTGTCTGCCATCTCGACTACGCCCAACTCACCCATCAACACTACAATGTTTTCGAGAAGTCAGATGCAAATCGACTTCGACAGCAGCAGTTGATCGAAGCGGCCTCCTTGCTGTTCAATCGTCGCGGGCTGGATGGCGTCTCGACCGACACGATCGCGGAGGCAGTCGGCGCCAGCAAAGGGGTTGTGTATCATCATTTCAAGGACAAGGCTGACTTGATCCAGCAATGTCATGAGCGTGCCTTCCAACACTATGAAATGATCATCGAAGCTGCAGAGAAGAATGGCGACGATCCCCTCCAGATCATGCTCATTGTGTTCCATTTGAATTGTCAGGCTCAGGCATCTGTGTCGCCTCCGTTGATCCTGCAGCCTGGTTTGATGAGGTTGCCGACGCATTACCTCAATCGAGCCCGTCAAATCTCGCTCAAGATGACCAAATCGCTAGTTCAGGCCGACAAAGCAGGTCTTATCAGAACCCATACGCCAGAAATCGTGAATGTCTCGGCTGGTGCATTCTATTGGATTCAGAAGTGGCGTGGAGACCGGGTGGATATGTCAGTGAAAAGCATTGCAGATCAGATGACGCAGCTCATGATCTCCGGCATTCGATCTTAGGGAATGGGAGAATTTCGAAGTGGGGCGGTGCGTGCCGCGAATCTATCGTAGAAGTTCTTCAGCCGGAGGCCTCACTCGATTGCGATGTGTCGAGCGGATGTACCAAAGGCAGGCCGCGTGCCAATTGGGCTAGCGGATTTAGCGCCCATGTCAGATTGACTACTGCTAGAGTTTCACGGTTCGACAAGGTCTGTCCCACTGAGGTGGTCTACCTGTTTGGGGATTCCAACAGTCTACCATTTCGAGTGCACAGGTGGTGACGGCTTTCAACGTTTGCATTTCTGGGGAGCCAGAATCTGGGCGAGTATGGGTAGTTTGTTGCCACCTCCCGAAAAATGCCGACGCACCCCGGTGAAGGATCCGGTGAAACTCTAAGACTTCGTCTCCAAGAGCATTAGAGTAGATATCCTCACTGAATATGGGGTGTTAGATTCGGTGATTGGGAATTCGAGGCATTTCCAGTTTTTTGCGAGCAGAAAACTCAGTCAATACAACTCCAACAGTTGCTTCAGATCGTGCAGGAAAGTCGTGCGTGCACGTTACTAATCTGAGACGGCGATGGGTGCGGCTCTTTGCTCACTTCGTTCGCTTCAGATCACGCACCCATCGCGTCCAGTAGGTTGTCTGGGTGGTGGATTTCCTTTGATTTAGGCATAGCTTCGCCATTACTGACCTGCAGAGGACAGCAGCATGTATAACGACCTCTCTTGCTGCGACATCAAAGTACCTGACCGCGCAGGCATAGAGAATTTTTATTGGCGTGGCTTCAGGGGCTTATCAAGATCCAGCATATGCGCTCCAGTTTTCCAGTCGCGAGTATGGTATCGGGTGGGCTGGAGCCGCTGTCGTGAGCTGAAACCATCGCTCAGGAAGAAAACCTGACGTGAGGCTTCTTCCGGGCCTAGCTCTTTTGCTATGTATCGAGACCAACCGTCCCCCTCGATAGAGCACGTGTGAACACTCCAGCCGCGTGCGGACCAATCGCAAATAGCGTTTCCCGGAATTGGATCCGGGAAGGCGCAATTAAACCGATCTTTGCGGAAGGAATCCAGGAACTCCCGGTCCTCTTCATTCATCTCCCGATGCGAACGGTTGAAGCACTGCAACAATACACACAAGCGGTTGGCCTTTTGATAAGGTTCAAAGACCATGGGGTCGAAGACTTCCTTGGTTGGGAAACCGCAGGGTAAGAGAACTGGTAGATTGCCATTTTGGCGTCTTTCCCGTTCCACTTGGCTACGTAGAAACCACGCGAGATGCACGTGAGGATTCACACCTGGTTTTTCTATAACGCCAAAAGCGTCGAATCGATCAGTTTTGGAAATTCTCTCAACGGCCCCCTTCGTCCTGAAGTAAAATTCATCGAGCTTTCGAGAAAGATTCCATATCTCCGACTTGAGGTGGTCGATGTTCTTTTCCGTCGCTAATTCACCCTTATCGATAGAATCCAATTTCAGGTTTGGTTGAATTGTTGTGGCTGCGAAGGGGGACAATGAGTCGATATAATCCTTCCAAGCCTCTTTCCGTTTGAGTCTCATATTAAATATCGACGCGTGCATAAAATTCTGCATCGCCACCAAGGGCGGGTTACTTTGTTTTGGGAGAGATTTTGTCGTCTCAGGCGACCCCTAATTATAACATTTCCATCTTGGCGGGCAAAGCCTTGCGCACAAAAAGATGATAAGTTTTGTTTGAAGCTTTTGCGGTCGGTTTCATTGAAGGCAGGGCGCATTTTCAACACGCCTATCAACGCGCCTCGTAAGATAACATGTTGAAATATAATAAAATTCTATGATAACAAGGGTGTGGAGTTGAGTGTTTAGTTCTTCCCCTAGGGACTGCCACCTTCTCTCCACATTGACGGGCTATGCCTTTTGCAGGGCTGCTTAATGCCGTGCGCAGGTGTGAAGATCGCGTGACAAGTGTGTTAACACATTTTAGGTTGCGTGAGTGGGGAATATGGGTTGATGACGAATTTTGCCGCCAAACAAGAATCAGAAGATTCGCCGATGGAACAGGTCGTGCGAGTCATCGGTCGTGTCAAATGGTTCGATAGCGCCAAGGGCTATGGATTCATCGTGGCGGAGTCGACGTCCGATGCTGGCCTGACGGGTGATGTCATGCTGCATGTCACGTGCTTGCGGGGGTATGGCGAGAGCTTTGCCGATGAAGGCGCGCGCATTGTTTGTGATGCTGTGAAGGGTGAGCGTGGCTGGCAAACCGCAAACATTATCGAAATGGAACGTCCGCGCGCGTCAGTTGCCAAGGAGCAGGGACTGGAGCGTGCGTATGAGTCAGTCACGTTGAAATGGTTCAATCGCACGCGCGGATACGGTTTTGTCCAGCGCGACGGCGACGATACCGATATCTTTGTACATGCCGTGGTCCTGCGGAAAGCGGGATACGAGGACGTCGAGCCTGGAACAATACTGGAAGTCTGCATCGACACCGGTTCCAAGGGCGAGCATGTCAGCCATATTAAACGCGCGTAAGCAGCAGCCAACAGCGCTTGCCGCGTCGCTGGCAGCCGTCTAAACACAACGCATGCTACGTTTCTTTGCTTCTGCGATCGCATCGCTCATTATCTTCCTGCCGGCGGCGATCGCCCAGCTAGAGACCGGCCCGCTTTCCATCCAGTCGGGTGACGAGGTTCACACCTTCACGGTCGAATTGGCCAACGATCCTGAAGAGATCACGACAGGCCTGATGGACCGCACCGAACTTGCGGCGGACGCAGGCATGCTGTTCGATTTTGGTCAGCCCCGCGAAGCAAACATGTGGATGAAGAATACGCTCATCTCACTCGACATGCTGTTCCTTGATACGGATGGGAAAGTGTTGGCGATCGCGCGCGACACCGTGCCGGGCTCGCTCCGCCGCATCAATCCGGGAGTCCCGGTGAAGGGCGTATTGGAGCTTGCAGGTGGGCGGGCTGCTGAACTCGGTATCGAGCCAGGTGACGTGGTCCAGCATGAAATCTTCGGAAATCTGAGTGAGTGAAACGGCTGAGCCGCTGAGACCTCCGCCGCCGGGATTTGCGCCTACGCCCTCCCGCGGGAAATTCACCCTGCATAACGGTCCCACCTTCCGCGCTTCTGCGGAGGGTGATTTGCGCACAGGCATGTGGGTGCTCGACCGTCACTGCAATGGCATGGGCTTTCTACATGGCGGGATGACTTGTTCATTTTCGGACAGCGCGCTGGCATGGGCCGTGTGGAGTGTAACAGGAAAAATGTCCGTCACGCTGAAGCTCACCATGGAGTTCATGGACATTGTCCGCGAAGGAACCTGGCTGGAGGCACACCCCGAGGTGACACTGGTCGATGGCGATATGGTTCATGTGACGGCGCAACTGATCAAGGCGGATGGTGGGATTGCTGCCCGTGCCGACGCGATCTTCAGGACGCTGCGCCGCAAATCCTGAACGTCATTGTGTCGCTGCGTCAGACCGGCGCGCGTCAGCTCGACAGCTTGGAGATTCCGACGAAGTAATTTAGAGAACGCTCATATACCAGACGGAGCAGGTTCATGGAATTTGACGCACTCTTGTTATCGCGACTTCAGTTCGCATTTGTTGTCGCGTTTCACATTCTCTTTCCAGCCTTCACGATCGGGCTCGCTGCGTTCCTTGCTGTTTGTGAAGGCCTTTGGCTGAAAACGGGCAAGGAAGTGTTCAAGCGGCTTTACCTGCACTGGGTAAAGATTTTCGCCCTGGCCTTTGCCATGGGCGTCGTGTCCGGCGTGGTGATGAGTTACCAGTTCGGAACGAATTGGAGCCTGTTTTCGGAGATCACCGGCAGTGTCATGGGCCCCATGCTGGCCTATGAAGTGCTGACGGCGTTCTTTCTGGAGGCAACATTTCTCGGCGTCATGCTGTTCGGTTGGCAGAAGGTCGGTCGAAAGTTGCATTTTGTCGCCACGCTTGCCGTTGCGATTGGTACGACGATTTCGGCCTTCTGGATTTTGGCAGCCAATAGCTGGATGCAGACGCCGGCAGGATTCGCGATTGATCCGGAGACTGGCAATTTCTATGCGACCAGCTGGATTGAGGCGATCTTCAATCCAAGCCTGCCTAGCCGCTTCTCTCACATGCTGCTTGCCGCCTATACGACAACTGCGGCAGTAATCCTTGCGGCGGGTGCCTGGCAGGTCATCAAGGGTCGTATCACCGAGCCGACCAAATGGCAGATCCGCATGGCCTCGGGGACGCTGGCTGTACTATTGCCCATTCAGATCATGGTGGGCCACTGGTCTGGCGAGGTCGCGCATAAGCATCAGCCCGCGAAGATTGCCGTCGTTGAAGGCTGGTGCGAGACGAAGGAAGTGCAGGGCACTGTGCTTATTGCCTGGCCGGACGATTCCGAATGCGGGCATGCGGGTATCACTGTGCCGGGCACTAGCCCTTTCCTTTTCCCAGGTCTCGAAGATGGCGAAGAATTGCACGGTATGGATCATTTCCCGGAGTCGGAGCGTCCTCCGCTCTGGCTGGTGTTCTACGCATTCCGCATCATGGTCGCGGCCGGACTTGGCATGCTGGCGATGGGCCTGTGGGGGAGCTTCCTCTGGTGGCGCAAGAAGATCGACCAGCCTGGCTTGTTTCATATTACAGCGGTTCCGGCAGGGGCGCTCGGGTTTATCGCGGTGGTGACAGGATGGATCACGGCTGAGGTGGGGCGCCAGCCTTACACTGTCTACGGTCACTTGCGGACGGTTGATAGTTTGTCGCCAGTTTCCGCCGGGCAGGTGGCAACGTCGCTGCTCGTATTCATGATTGTCTATGCGATCATCTTCACGGCTGGCGTCGTCTACATGGCGCGCATTGCCACGCGAGGCTTCGACGATACCCCGCCCGATCCCGCGCGCCGGGAGCGTCGCCCGCCTGGATCGCCGATGGGCGCGGTCGACGACAAGGCAGAAACATCCGACGATATCGTTGCGGCGGAATAGGAGGCAGACATGGCTATAGACCTTCCCCTTATCTGGGCCCTGATCCTCGCGGTAGGTGTCATGATGTATGTGCTGCTGGATGGATTTGATCTTGGCGTCGGCATGTTCACGGCGGTCGCGGAGTCTGAAGAAGAACGCAATATGATGACGGCGACGGTTGAGCCTGTCTGGGACGGCAATGAAACCTGGCTGATCATTGGAGGTGGCGGTCTCTTCGCGGCCTTCCCGACTGCGTATGCCATCATCATGCCTGCTTTTTATTTGCCGGTGTTGATCATGCTTGCGGCCTTGATCTTCCGCGGAGTCGCCTTTGAGTTTCGGCACAAGGCGGTGCGGCGACCTACGCGATTGTTCTGGAATGGAGCTTTTTATGGCGGCTCGTTCACCGCTGCGTTCTCTCAAGGCATCATGCTGGGCGGAATGGTTCAGGGCATTCAGGTCGAGGGTGGCGCGTTCGCTGGCGGTGCATTCGACTGGCTGACTCCATTTTCCCTGCTCACGGGCATATCGGTTGTGATCGGCTATATGCTGCTGGGGGCCTGCTGGCTCGTGCTCAAAACTGAAGGCGCGCTACAGGCCAAAGCCCGCAAATGGGGGCGGATGGCGCTCGCCGGTGTGGCGATCTGTTTTCTCGCGGTGAGTTTTGCAACATTGTCCGTAGACCCGTCGATCGGAGACCGCTGGGGCTTTTCCATGACGGAAATCAACCCGGCGCGCTTCTTGCCGCTGGCTCCGGTGCCACTGGCAGGAATGGCTTTGGTGCTGTGGTTGTGGCGGGACCTGTCCATGAAGCAGAAAAAGGTGGGCGGTGCGCCGGATTGGCGGCCGTTCTTGCTGGCTGCGGGCATTTTCCTGAGCGGCTATATCGGGTTGGGCGTCAGCCTCTATCCGTTTATTGTGCCTTACGAGGTGTCGATCTGGGAGGCAGCGGCCCGCAACAATGCGCTGATGCTCATGCTTGTTGGCGCTTTGGTGATGCTACCCATTATTTTGGCGTACACGGCATATGTTTACAGCCTTTTCTGGGGCAAGGTGAAACCAGGGGACGGGTATCATGCGCATTGAGCCTGTTCGTCCGGAAGAAAACGGAGAGGAGCCGCCTCTTGCGAAGCGGCTCCTCTGGTTCGTAGGTATCGCCTTTGTGTCCATGCTCGTCGTGGCGGTCGTGGCCTACACGCTGAGAGGTTTCCTGCTCATTGGCTGACGCCAAGCTGGGCGAGGGCATACGCCTTGATGGATTTATAGTCTGCCTTGCCGTTGGGTGCACGTCCCAGATCATCCTTGAACAGAATAGACTTTGGCGCCTTGTAACGCGCAATGCGACTTTGCACGAATTCACGCAACTCATCCTCGCTGACGTCCGCGTCTGTAGCGACGACGGCCGTGACGGCGTTGCCCCATTTGTCGTCGGGTATGCCCACGACGAGTGCGTCTTTCACCGCTTTGTGCTCTTTCAGGGCCTCCTCGACCTCTTCGGGATACACTTTCTCGCCTGCGGTGTTGATGCAATTCGACCCCCGACCGAGCAGTGTGATCGTGCCATCTGCCTCCACGGTGCACCAGTCACCCGGAATGGCGTAGCGCATGCCATTGATCGTCTTGAACGTCTTGGCGGTTTTTTCTTCGTCCTTGTAATAGCCGAGCGGCACGGCACCACCGCGCGCGATAATGCCGGCTTCTCCGCTGCCGGGGACGACTTCTCGATCATCTTCGGAGAACACTTTGCAGTTCGGGCCAATTTCGAATTTCGATGTTTGCGTGCCGCCTTCGGCTGTAGTCGTAGAGGATCCAAACCCAACAGCTTCCGATGAGCCGAAACTGTCCATCATTGCGGCCTGAGGCATGTGCTTGAGCAGGCCCTGCTTGACTTCAGCGCTCCACATCACGCCCGATGAAACAATGGTCTGTACGGAGCTGACATCCCAACGCCCCGGATTTTCATCGAGAGCTTTCAGCATCGGCTTGCCAAACGCGTCGCCCACGATGGCCATGCTGGTGACGCCATGTTCGTCGACCGTGTCCCAGAGGTTCTCGGGGTCAAAGCTGGTATTCTGTTCCAGTGTAATGATGGCACCGCCAGCCAGGAACGCTCCCATCGCGGTAAAGAGGCCCGTCCCATGCATCAGAGGACAGGCGGGAACCTGGCGGGCGGTGCGCCCCATCAATTCGACCGCCATCTTGAATTCGTCCAGTGTCGACGGGTAGGGGAGTCCCGCCTTTTCCGCGCCTTCCCTGGCGGCTTGCCTCCAAACCGATTGTGACCACATCACGCCTTTGGGCATGCCGGTCGTGCCGCCGGTATAAAGGAAGAAGAGGTCGTCAGCAGACCTCTCAATGCCGAGCGGCGAGGGGTCGCCCTCCGTAGCGAGACGTTCGTAATCCTCAGCCCAATCCGGGATGTCCCCGTCGCCGATCTGAACCCAGACTTTCACCTTCGGAAGACGCCCGCGGACGAGCTCGACTTGGTCAAGAAACTGAGCGTCGTAGAAAACGACGGCAGAGTCTGAATTGTCGAAAATGTAGAAAAGTTCGTCAGCGAGGTAGCGGTAGTTGACGTTTACATGGGTAAAGCGCGCCTTGAAGCTCGCGGCGAGGGCTTCGGTGTATTCTGGCTGGTTGCGCAGATAGAAGCCAGCCTTGTCCCCGGTTTCCACACCTATTGCACGTAGATTGCGCGCCAGTCGATTGGAGCGCGCCGTGAATTCCGGCCAGTAGATACGGCGGCTTCCATGCGCCAGGGCCAGGTCTTCCGGGCCGAGGAGATCCCCAACCACGTCAAGCATGTCTCCGAAATTCAGTTCCTCTGCAGCCGTCACGGCGTTTTCTCCCAGTTTGTTTTTTTGCAAGTCTAGGAGGTTGCCGCGGGGGCAGAGAAGTTAAATCGGCGTGCGTTCAAGATCTCGGGTTCAAAAAAAGAGGCAGCACCGAAGTGCTGCCTCTCGCAATTTGGCTGGGACAGTTGGGCTTAGAAGCCCATGCCACCCATTCCGCCCATGCCGCCGCCCATGTCGGGCATGCCGCCGCCAGCGGATTCTTTCTTCGGTGCTTCTGCGATCGAGGCTTCGGTGGTGATCAGCAGGCCAGCGACAGATGCTGCGTTCTGCAGGGCAGAGCGAACAACTTTCACCGGATCGATCACACCCATGCCGACCAGGTCGCCATATTCTTCGGTCTGGGCGTTGAAGCCGAAGCCTTTGCCCTTGCCGCGGCGGATCTGATCAACAACGACCGAACCTTCGACACCGGCGTTCTCGGCGATCTGGCGAACCGGAGCTTCCAGAGCCTTGCGAACGATGTCGATACCGGCTTGCTCGTCATCATTGGCGCCTTTGACGTCAATGTTGCCAGCAGCGGACAGGAGTGCCGTGCCGCCGCCTGGGACGATGCCTTCTTCAACAGCAGCGCGTGTTGCGTTCAGCGCGTCGTCGACGCGGTCCTTACGCTCTTTCACTTCTACTTCGGTTGCACCGCCAACCTTGATGACAGCAACGCCGCCAGCCAGTTTCGCCAGACGCTCCTGGAGCTTCTCACGATCGTAGTCGGACGAGGTGTCTTCGATCTGCTTGCGGATCTGGGAAACGCGAGCTTCAAGGTCTTTCTTCGCGCCAGCGCCATCAACGATGGTCGTGTCGTCCTTGGAGATCGAAACGCGCTTTGCGGTGCCGAGCATGTCCATGGAGACGTTCTCGAGCTTGATGCCCAGGTCTTCGGAGATGACCTGACCGCCGGTGAGAACTGCGATGTCTTGCAGCATGGCTTTGCGGCGATCGCCGAAGCCAGGTGCTTTGACTGCTGCGATTTTCAGGCCGCCACGCAGCTTGTTGACCACCAGGGTTGCCAATGCTTCGCCATCGACGTCTTCGGCGATGATGAGCAGCGGCTTCTGGCTCTGAACAACGCTTTCCAGGATCGGCAGCATTGGCTGCAGAGAGGACAGTTTGCTCTCGTGAAGCAGGATGAACGGATCTTCGAGTTCCGCGATCATCTTGTCAGGGTTCGTGATGAAGTACGGGGACAGGTAGCCGCGGTCGAACTGCATGCCTTCAACGACATCCAGTTCGGTTTCCAACGACTTGGCTTCTTCAACTGTGATGACGCCTTCATTGCCGACTTTCGCCATGGCTTCAGCGATCATGCCACCGACTTCGGTGTCGCCGTTCGCGGAGATCGTGCCAACTTGGGCGATCTCGTCGTTGGACTTCACTTTCTTGGAGTGGTGAGCCAGGTCGCTGAGGACTTCCGTCACGGCCTTGTCGATACCGCGCTTCAGATCCATTGGGTTCATGCCGGCGGCAACGCGCTTCATACCTTCGCGAACGATGGCCTGAGCAAGAACGGTTGCAGTCGTTGTACCGTCACCAGCAACGTCGTTTGCCTTGGAAGCGACTTCGCGCAGCATTTGCGCGCCCATGTTCTCCAGCTTGTCTTCAAGCTCGATCTCTTTTGCCACGGTGACGCCGTCCTTCGTGGTGCGCGGAGCGCCGAAGGATTTTTCGATAACGACGTTACGGCCTTTCGGGCCGAGCGTTACCTTCACAGCATTGGCAAGCGTATCTACGCCTTTCAGCATGCGCTCGCGTGCTTCTGCGCCGAAAACTACGTGTTTGGCTGACATTGTTGATTACCTCTTTGAGAATTCTGTCTGATGAAATGCGACGGGCGCGAGCTTAGCTCTCCAGCACACCCATGATGTCGCTTTCTTTCATGATGAGCAGCTCTTCGCCGTCGACGGTCACTTCCGTGCCGGACCATTTGCCGAAGAGAACGCGATCGCCGACTTTGACGTCGAGTGCAACGCGCTCGTTGTCGTCGCCAATGGCACCGTTGCCGACAGCAACGATTTCGCCTTCCTGCGGCTTTTCCTTGGCGGTGTCAGGAATGATGATCCCGCCTTTGGTTTTCTCTTCTTCCTTGACGCGGCGCACGACGACACGGTCGTGCAGGGGACGAAGTTTCATTGGATTTAGCCCTCTTGTCTCTTTGACGAGTTCAATTGAATTTAGCTCGCGAGCAGGAACATTCAGGGAGGTTTAGCACTCACCCCTACTGACTGCTAACGATGGTGGGCAGTTAAGAGGGCGCTGGGGCAGCGTCAAGTTCGTCATTGCGAAATTTTTGTAAGGATCGCACGCTTCGTGCAAAGCGGCTTATGAGATTGGTAAGATAGCTTCTTTCCAAAATATGAATGGCAATGCCAGAAAATATCTCGGCAGATTGACGGTAAAATATAACTCCTGTGCGACAACATCCCCATAACCGGGAGACAGGATGTGCAGGGTAAACTAGAGGATCTGGTCGAATCGCTGACCTTTTTCGCCTTTGTGGCGATCACGGCGCTTTGCCTCTGTTTCACGTTTTCCGTGATTGTTTATTCGATGGGCTTTCCGACCGATCCTCATAAATTTATCGTGGCAAATCTGTTCATTGCGGCCTGCGTGGCGGTCCCAACTGCAGCAATTGCAGCACAACACGAATACAAGATGCGCATCTACCAGCGAACCCTCGAAGACATGGCGTCTACAGACGCTCTCACCGGTTTGCTGAACCGAAAATTCTTCAAACAGTTCGCTTGCGAGGAAATGGCCCGTATGGGGCGGACAGAAATGACCGCAGCCGTTGCGTTGTTTGACATTGATTACTTCAAGGCGGTCAACGATCGGCACGGGCACGCCGCTGGGGACAGGGTTCTCCGCGAGATTGCCGCGGTGGCATATTCCGAACTGCGCGGTCCTTTCGACAAGCTTGGACGCTGGGGAGGTGAGGAATTCGTCATCCTGCTAAGTAATGTCGACGCTGAGCAGGCTCATAGCGTTTGTGAGCGTCTTCGGTCCTCGATTGAAAACCATGTGATGATCGTTGATGGGCAGCCGGTTAGTGTGACGGCCAGTTTCGGCCTGACCATTCTGCCGCCAAATTCGGACTTTGACGAAATGCTCGAACTGGCCGATTCAGCCTTGTATAAATCCAAGGCCAATGGGCGAAATTGCGTGACAGCCTCGCGAGAGTTGACGCTGGCCGCCTGATGGCATCCCGGACGGGACCGGGGTCGATCAGATTAGGGGGAGCGGCATGTCGGGGTTCAATCCACAAAAGCTGAGTGATGCTTTGGTAGGCGCACCGTCTTTGGAGGTGTTGTCTGCAAAGCGGCCTGAGTTCGCCCATGTGCCGAAAGTCTGGTCAGATGTCTTGAGGCCGGAGCTCGCGCGCCGCGAGTCTGATCGCAAGGAAGCCATTCGAACTGCGATCACGCGGTCGTGTATCGGCGCGGGATTGCCGATTTTTGTCGCCATTCTTCTCGCCATTTCTTCCCTGATGTCATTCAACATGATGTTTCCGGGCATCATGTTTGTGATCATCCTGTTCGCGGCGGTCGTGTCCGGTCCCGCCTGGATCAGGGTTTTCACGATGAAGTCCCAGACCAAGCAATTGGTTCTCGCTGCCGCATGTGAACCGTTTGGCTTCTCTTACGATACTTTGCATCCAGATCTTTCAGGCGTTGAAGACTTTCGGTCTCTGATGCAGCGCGCGACGGAGCTGAGTGCGGCCTATTCCGCCGGTTCGGGAAAGACTGTCCCAACGCCATTCGGCATGATCTCCACGGGGTCCGGCAATGGCATCGAGGCGCCCACCCCAGCCTACGAAGTTCTCAAGGCAGCAAAACTGCTACCTAGCCATTCGCGGCGCAAGTTCGAGGATATGATTTCAGGGGAAAGGGCCGGCGCGAAGTTCGTGCTGGTTGAGGCTCGCCTCGAAACCGGCGGGAAAAACAGCACGACCGTTTTTCAGGGCATTCTGGCTCATGTGGAGTATCCGGAGCGTTTTCTGGGGCGGACTGTGATGGCACGGTCCGGTTGGTGGAAGCGCGGTCGCGATGCGGGTGACCTGAAGCGTGTGGATCTGATTTCCAGGGAATTGGAAGACGCATTCACCGTCTATTCCACAGACCAGGTTGAGGCGCGGGCACTCTTGTCACCTGATCGCATGGAGCGCCTGATTGCCCTGGAGCGGCACTTCTCAGGCGGAAAGCTGCGCGGCGTTTTCGAGGATGGGCATATGACGCTCGCGCTTGAAGCGGACGATCAGTTTGAAGCGGGTTCAATCTTCCAGACGTTGGTGGATCCGCGCCGGTATGCATCTGCATTGGTCGAGTTGGGTCTGGTATGTGATCTGATAGATGGCTTCCTGACCCGGGACTGGGTTCGCGGGCGGCTTTAAGCCCATCACCGCGTATCGAACTTGTCGGTCTTGCGGTCCCCGAAGATCATGCGCTGTTCGAGCCGTCGTCTCAGCGCAGCGTAGTACGCTTCAAGAAAGGCGATGTCTGTTTCGCCGGGCTGAGCGCGCCAGCCGATCTTCGCGCGGATACGCAGCGCGACTTGTGCTTTGACGTCCTGCGTCGACTGGCGAAGCACATCCTCCAGAACATGTAGTTCGTGGATACCGTACGCATCCGCCTGTTGCGGTGTGAAGGCAAACCGATCCTGAGTTGTCGTAGCAGCGGACGATGAGATGTCGCCCATCAATTTTGTTTTTGGCGAGCGAATGACCCACGTTCCCGCGATCAGGTCACCCACTCTCATCTTGTCTTTGTTGAAGATGGGAAACAGGAGGAAAATGCCGGACCAGACAAGTCCCAGCAACGCCATCCAGCCGCTAACACGGTCACCCCCCATCATCAGGAACTGAAATGGCAAGCCGACCTCGATTTCGCGGATGAAGTTTCTTGCGAGGACTGAGTTGGCGGTCAGTCGTCCTCCGCTTCGAGACGTTACTCGAATACCCAGCGCGCGTTTGCCCGGCGTCGCGGCTTTCGCGCCGAGTTCGAAGAAGATGTAGTAAAAGTTGCGTACGAAGAAATAGAAGACGAGCCATACCGCCCAGGCCACATTTGCACTGCCGGAATCCATGGCCATCATCGCGAAGCTCAGCCCCAGGGCAGTGGCAATAACGATCGCCCACTGAATTGCGACGTCAATCATGAACGCGCCGGCGCGTTCGGAAGCGGTTGCCAGCTTCAGATGTATCGCTGCGCCTTCAGGTGTGACGAGCCGTCGTTCCAGCTTTGACCGACGAATTTGCTCCTGCAGTCTGGCGCGCCGCAATCGAGCGGCATTCACGTCTGCCGCGCTGACCTTGCCATGTGTGTGGGGGACCGTGGAGTTCATGCAGTTTCCACCTTTCGCGGCAGGTAGAAATACGAGAACCACAGGCCAAGTATGCTGAACGCAACAATGTAACGGATCACGTCACTGTTGATCAATTGGCGACCAAACCCTTCAAGCAAGGCAGCAATGATCAGCATGATGACGCAGCCCATCGCCATCGTCGCGGCCTTCTGTCCTGCCCGCCGGGCGGAGTTCAGGCGAGTGAGTTGTCCGGGAAACGCGACAGCGCCGCCAATCACAAATCCGGCTGCGCCCGCAAGGACGATGGCAAACAGTTCTGTTGTGCCGTGGATCATCAGCCAGCCGGTAAATTCATAGCCAAGGCCCTTCTGCCAGAAGACAGCATGCAGCGATCCCATCATCACGCCATTGTAGACAAGGAGCCATGCTGTCGGGATGCCGAACGCGAATCCCAAGGCGAAGGCGAACAGGGCAATCTGGGCATTGTTGTTGAAGAGGTAGCTGGAGAAAGATGTCAGTTGACCATCATTGATCTCTCCTTCCTCCGTATAAATAGTTGATCGCAGATATTCGACGGTCGCGTCCGGATTTCGGCCGTCGAAGAAGCTTTGGCCGTGAAAGGTCCAAAACCATTCCATGTCTTGCATACAGAGAAAGAATGCCAGCGCCCAACCTCCAAACAGGAACAGGGCAGCCAGAAGTGTAGGGCCAACAGCGGAGGCCACGCAGCTTGGCCAGTCCCGCCTTAGAAAATCCATCATGCGTTCGCCGATGGAAGTGCGGGCGCCGTATACAAAGAAGTAGGCCCGTGTGCAGAGGCTTTCGAGATAGGCCGTCACATTCTGATCCAGGGATATGGATCGCGCGACAGACAGCGAAGAGACCGCCTGACGATACAGCCGTGGCAGCGCGGTCATTTCGTCATCCGTCAGCGCCTTTACGCCGGAATTCTCTGCGCGTGTTAGAATCAGGTCGAGCTTGCGCCAGTCCGCTTCACGTTCTTCGCGGAACCGATACGATTTGAGAAGGTCACTCATAGCATGTCCCTCTGCTTGATCTGCAGGTAGCGCGAGATGAGCTCCGGTCCAAAGGCTTCGGGCTTGCTCTCTATGACCTGAACACCCATTCGCTGAAGTCGAAGCAGCACCGTATCCCGTTCGGCCATCAGTGTGTCGGCGATCACTGCGCGGGTCACATCATTGATCGTGTTGGGAGGTGCATCCACCATATCGGACAGGGCTTGATCTTCGAATGTCGCAAAGACAACGAGGTGCCGGTCGGTCAGGCGCCGGATGTTTTCCAGCATGAGTTCGGCGGAGATGGTGTCGACAAAATCCGAGAAGATGATGATCAGGCTGCGCCGTTCGAGTTTGCTGGCGAGGGAAGAGAGCGCGAGGGTGAAGTTGGCTTCCTCGGTCGAGTAGTCCAGTTGAGCGGTCAGGTCTTGGGCTTTGGTAAAACTCCGCTGGCCTGTCATGAAACCACTCATAAGTCCGGGCTTGGCATCAAATCCGTACACCATCGTCCGGTCGCCATTTCGCAATGAAACGAATGAGAGCAGCAAACCGGCATTTATGGCGCGATCAATCTTTGGAACCCCGCCGAGCGGTTCGCTCATCAGGCGCCCGGTATCAAAGGCGAAGACAATGTTGTGATTTCGTTCCGTCCTGAACTCCTTGGCCAGAAGATGCCTGTGTCGCGCGGAATGCTTCCAGTCTATCGCTCGGCGGTCCATGCCGGTGGTAAATTCGCGAAGGGCGTCAAACTCACTCCCGTCGCCGCGTTCAAACTGTGTCTTGATCCCAAATTCAGCGTCCCGCGAATAAATCCGGATGGCTTCATCCTTTACCCAGCGGATGTTGGGCGTAATGGGGATATCCCGTTCAAGGGGATGAACATGCCGTTTCTGGATCAGGCCTAGTGGGCCTGTCCATCGGCTCCAGAGTTTGACGAGCTGTGCCATTCCTCGCCGCGTCGGTGTCAAGGGCAGGGAGTATGCGCGGGTTCGCCCCTGCCATCCGCGTAACCCGGCAGGCGGAATGGTCTGGAGAAACTCGTTTACCTCCAGCAGGACTTCGATCCGCCTTGGCAGTGCGCCACTCTCGAACGTCAGCGAAAGATCGGCAGGGTCACTCCCGCCAACATAAAGGAGCGGTGGCGACTCGATCTCGACCCGGAATGCACGCAAGGAAGCTGACATGACGGCGTCGATCAGCATCAGGCCGGAGATAGCGCCGATCCATCCAGCGCAGACGATCCACCATTCCGGGCGCAACAGGGCAATTGCCACCAAAAGGGGCGCGCCGAGCAACATCAGAAAGATGGCGCGGGGAGTTGGTGAAATCACCGTGGAGCTGCCGTCTGCTCGATAATGGCTGACAAGGTCTCATCGGTCGTCTTGCCCTCGATTTCGGCGGCCGGTGACAACAATACGCGGTGGCGCAAGGCTGGCAGTGCCAAGAGCTTCACATCGTCTGGAATAACGAAATCCCGACCGTCCAGCGCAGCCCTGGCGCGCGCTGCTGTGGCGAGCGCGGCTGCCGCGCGTGGCGAAGCCCCGGTTTCCAGGGCGGGTGACGTGCGGGTCGCGCGTATGATGTCGACAATGTAGGAAATGATATCATCCTGAAGGCGCGCTTCTGAAACGGAACTGACGGCTTCGGTGAGCTCCTCAGCAGAGACAACAGCTTCAATGCCGAACGCGGCAGGTGTCTTCATGCCCGTACGAGTGCCGTGCTGGCCGACGATTGCGATCTCTTCCTCGCGGCTCGGATAGTCCAGCGTGTGCTTGAACAGGAATCGGTCAAGCTGGGCTTCGGGCAGGGGGTAAGTGCCCTGCTGCTCGATCGGGTTCTGGGTGGCGATCACCGTGAAACGGTCATTGAGTCTGTAGCTGTCGCCATCAATTGTGACCTTTCGCTCTTGCATCGCTTCCAGGAGGGCAGCCTGGGTCTTGGGCGGTGTTCTGTTAATCTCGTCAGCAAGCAGAAGGTCGGTAAAAATCGGCCCTTTTGTGAGGGCGAATTCATTTGTCTGGAAGTTGAACAAATTCGTGCCCAGAACATCGCCTGGCATCAGGTCTGGAGTGAACTGTATCCGCCCGAAGCCCAGTGATATTGAGCGCGCGAAGCATTGGGCAAGCAAGGTTTTCGCGGTTCCCGGAGGGCCTTCGAGCAGGACGTGACCCGACGAGAAGATTGCCGTCAGGAGAATATCCACCGTTGTGTCCTGGCCGACGACGGCCTTGCGCACTTCACCGCGAATGCGATCTGCCAGCGCCTTGATGTCATTTACGTTCATTCATGGATCTCCCGATAATTCCCTGGCGCCAGCGAAAGAGTTCGCGGGTCTTGTTCATGAGGTCGTCGCGATTGTCAGCGGGGCCGTTCAACCCGGCGGCAAAATCCGTAAAGCGTTTGCCGGAAATTTCATCCTCTCCGAGGCGGTCCAGCAAGGCCGCGAGTTGGTCGCCGGTCAGAGACTTGGGCGCTCCGATATCGCGTTGGACGCGCCGCCTGATCAGATCCAGATAGCGCGGCGCGAGTCGTGTCTCGCGGCGGGCCATGGTAATCAGACCGGCCGAATTGTCGGCGAGTGCCTGCTTCCCGAGCGCAATCGCGCGTGCTTCCTGGACCGGTGGGCCGAACCGGACAAGCGCAGCCCAGCCAAGCAGGAGGGCGGCCATCAGCGCCGTCAACGTCGCGCCAATGAATGGGATGTCGAACATCATTTGCAGCAAGTTCTCAGATCGAACAAAGCCGTGAAGCGTTGCGTCGAATATGATCGGTTCATCCGCGTCGTATCGCATGAAATCCACCATCTTTACGGCGAACTCCGCGTTGTCGAACTCAGACAGTCCGAACGTGTTTATCAGGTCCGGGTCCGAGAGCACGTAGATGCCAGCATCGGGAGCGTAGGCCAGCAGCATGTGTTCGTCTGCTGTGACAATGGGGTCCAGGGCTTCGCTGTCCAGCACCTGCATTTTGACGTCTGGCTTGGGAGACAGTGTTCCGAATGCGCCGTCCACAGTAGCGGGCACTTCGATACGGCCTATTGTGGCGTCGAGGTTCAGGTCGTCCAGCAGGTCGTTCAGAACGCGTGCGTTCTTGAAACGCGTATCATGCTGTTTCGTTCGGTCCAGCGCATCCGGAATGCCATCCCATTTCGGCAATACGAGCAGCGTCGTGCGTGATGAGTCGAAATCTTCGAGCGCGTCGTTTCCGCCCCAGAGTGGTAGGGTCAGGATCAACAGTCCCCAGTCGCTTTCTTCAAGCGTTCGCTCAAGCCGTGATATTTCTACGGGGTAGCCTTGCGCTTCGAGGAGGCGAACAAAGCCCTGATATCCGAGGGCTGATGTTGAGTAGGGATGAGACCCTGCCACATCCTTGTCGCGCAGTTCAGGCGCCCACCCGGCCAGCACCATGATGGCTCCAAATGAGAAGAGCGCGACCGCGACGAGAATGCCGACGACTTTCGCGCTGAACGGCGAGTCAGATTGCGGACGAGGGCTCATGCCCACTCTCCACCGAAGGCAAAATCCTCATAAGACGCGCGGGCCGATTGCCATCCCGTTTCGTCTACATCACGGCCACCAAAGAAGCTGCGTTCGACAATCGCGATAATTGGGCCGAGCGCTGAGCGGGCCCTGTCTGGCAGATAACCGAGTCTGCCAATCTCTCGCGCTGTCATGGAGCGGGGAACGCCCATCTCGACGCGCGACTGAATGTCTTCAATGGAGCGAAACAGCAGAAGATGAACCGCTTCGGCAAAACGACCTTCACGTGCGAGAGCGTCGGCTTCCTCAAGCAACGACCGGGCCGTGGCTTGGTCGGGGCGGAAGTCCGGCACAATATCGTCCTCGTCCCCCTCTGACTTGTCTTTCTTCCCGCCAAACCGAATGCGCATGGCTTCGCCGAAGAGAAAATACAGAACGCCTGCCACCACCAGCACGATGCAGGCGTAAAAAACGAACTTGAGCAGGGGCCCCAGGTGGCCGAGAAGCTTTACAAGGCTGGAAAGCCAGCCGGGTGGTTCCGATGGCTCGAACTCAATCGGGTCGGCCTCTGGCCGTTCCAATTGCAGATCGGACATGGCGATGAGCTCGGCATGGGCGGCTTCGAGCGCATTCAGGTCTGTTTCCAGGCCAACTCCGCCATCCCACTCTTCATTTATTTCGGGTCCAGCAGGAACATTATCCAGATCGTAGTCCGACTGGGCCCAAATCGGGGCGGACAGGATTGCGGCCATCAGCAACGCAATGCTCAGGCGTCCGGTCCGGCCCACAAACAGTCTCCCCTCATGGCGGTGGTCGTCTCCAGCGCCTTGACTCTCCCTGACTATTTCAGAGGTTTCCAGCGGCATCAACGGCCTATTGCGAAGTGAACTCATCCACCCGATATAGCCCGCCCAAGGCAGAGATGAGGCAGAACATGGACAAGGCGGCAAGATACCGGGAGCTGAAGGCGGAAATCGAGAGCGTCGTCTCTGGCGAGACGTCCATTACTGCGCGGTACGCAACGGCGTCCTGTATTCTGTCGCAGGCTTTCGCCCCGCGTTTCTTCTGGACGGGGTTCTACGTCGTAGACCCGTTGAAGGATGCTGAACTGGTTGTCGGCCCCTATCAGGGCACGCTGGGGTGCCTGCGTATCCCGTTCGGTAAAGGTGTTTGCGGGCATGTCGCCTCGAGTCGCGAGCCCGTTATCGTGCCAGACGTACATGCATTTCCAGGTCACATCGCGTGCGACTCGGCCAGCAACTCCGAGATTGTGGTTCCGGTGTTTGATGCGAATGGAGAGCTCGCGGCGGTGTTGGATGTGGATTCGACTGAACTGGACGCCTTCGATCAGGTGGATCAGGAGGGCCTAGTCGCTATTTGCGATACGCTCCTCACCGCCTAGGCCTGCTGCTGTTGAAAGCAGCGCGGTGTTTTCGATCAGCTCAAGCGGCGTCTTCGACTGCTTGATCGCATCGATCCTGTGATTCAGATTGCTTTCAAAGATGTCCAGCTTTCGGGCGCGTAGTCTGCTGATGCGCTTGATCTCGTGATCGAGTTCCAGCCAGATATCATCATCAGGTGTATAAGCGGGCCACTCAGGTAGCCCGTCTCCATTCGGATTGCCGGTCTTGGCAAAATTCGTCCAGTAAGACGTCATTCTTTCCGTCAGGATGTCGTCATCGCCAGACAATGGCAGGAAGCCACTATGACTGTTGAAGACAAACGGAATTTCGGCCGCGTGGTGCGCGCCGAGCGTCTGTGACTTGCCCGGAGGCGTGCGGCTGAAATGGTAGAGCCAGGTCGGCTGGTCCGCCGCAACGTTTGCCTTTGCAAGAAATCGCGTGTGGACGCCAAACCAGTCGTCACCGAGCATTTTCTCTGCGCCCCGGTCCCACGATTCAAGACTGGTCATGCCATACAGGGCCTGCAAGGCCTTGGCCGAGTTTACGCCGAAGACGCCTTCCAGCATTGCTTCTCGTTGAGCCATTGAGCCGGAAATCGTGTCGCTAAGGGCAGTGGGTGATTTGCGATCAGGGTAGAAGATCGTGCCTTCATCGGCATTGTACCCGGCCAGAAGGGGAACGCGCTTTGCGCCGCCATCGCGAATGGCTTCACCTATGGGCAGCGGCAAGATTTGTCCGTCCACGGTTGGCAGGAAGTATTTGGTGAGATCTTGCCGTACAAGCACGCGATCAATGATTGCGCCAGAGGGTATTGCGCGCAAACCATCCGCTGTTGCAGTGTCGTTCGCAAGGGTCGACAGGAATTCGACGCCGACCTCCTCAGAGCTTTGAATGTTGGGAAGGGCTGAGTGGTCCAGGTGCAGAGCGTTATAGCTGCTGACGCCACTTTGTAGAATGGCCTTGTCATACAGATTGTCAGCCAGCGGAGTAGACATGAGTTCGCTGACTGACTGAGCGCCTGCGCTTTCGCCGAATATCGTCACATTGTTCGGGTCGCCGCCGAAACGACTGATGTTTGACTGTACCCAACGAAGGGCTGCAACCTGATCGAGCAGGCCATAATTGCCAGATGTTCCAGACTCCTCGGAAAGGGCAGGGTGAGCCATGTATCCAAACGGGCCGAGGCGGTAATTGAACGTGACGAGTACAACGCCTTTTTCGACAAGCCCATTTGCCTGATAAAATGCAGATGATCCCGCCCCGGTCTGGTGTGAACCACCGTGAATCCAAACCATAACCGGCAGCTTTTTGATGCCGTGTCGATTTGCGGTGCGCACATTCAGGAAGAGGCAGTCTTCTGCTTGAAGCGGTTCTGGCTGAGCGGCGATAAGACGTTTAGCGAGTGTGCGCTTCCACCAGGGAAGGCCATTGCCATCGATGATCCGTTCTACGACCTGATCCATATGCCCGCGAGGCTGCAGGCATTCCGGTCCGAAGTCGCGTGCATCACGCGTGATTGCGCCCCATTGCGGCGGAGCTGTCGGCGCCGACCACCGACGTGCGCTGGCGTAGGGGATGCCGTTAAAGACTTCCACTTCCGGATTGTCAGGATCAACACCACCCCGAATTTCGCCTTGGTCTATACGAAGCGCTTCGGTCAATGCCATAGGCGGTTCGGGCTGGTTAATGCGTAACCACCCCCAGACGCCCAAACCAAGCAAGGCAAAAAACAGAACTATACTCAAACGCTTCATCAAACGAGACCCCTGCCCGTTAGAGGCAAACGCTATACCACTTCGTCCGCGAAGTCACTTTTATACGACTATTCGGACCCCAATTCTCGTAAAGCATTTTCCGTTGCGTTTACAAGGTCTTCAGTGGGTTCAATGCCGCAGGCCAAACGAATGAATCCATCTGTGACCTTATCGCCCCACCTGATACGGCATTCAGCAGAGGTGTGAGCACCCCCAAAACTGGTCGCGGGCACGGCTAACTCGTTGTTATTGATAAATTTTTCTGCGAACTGTCGATCCTGCAGCGTGAAGCTGACGATTGGTCCGTACTCGCGCATTTGACGAGACGCGACGGCATGGCTCGCGTCATGGGGGAGGCCTGGATAGCGTGTAGACTGAACAAGGGGGTGCGAATTCAGCATTTTAGCCACCGCAAGCGCATTCTGGTTTGCCCGAGAAACGCGCAATTCCAGCGTCTCAAGCCCGCGATGAAGCAGATACGCATCAAACGGACTGACAATCGCGCCTGCCAATCTTCGATAGGTTCGAACCTTGTTCATCAAGGAAGTGTCCCGGCTTGCGACATGTCCGCAGAGCACATCAGAGTGCCCGGCCATGGCTTTCGTATCAGCCATCAACACAATGTCGGCCCCAAGATCGAGTGGCTGCTGGCAGAGCGGGGTGGCTGTCGTGTTATCCGCAACGAGGATCGCGCCAGCAGATTTCGCCCGGTCCGCAATCGCAGCAATGTCACAAACATCCAGTCCCGGATTCGACGGCGTTTCGATCATCACCAGCCGACATTCCGTCAAGTCAGCGTCCGCCATGTCTACCGTCGCGCAGGCTTCGACGATTACACCACGTGGTTCGAAATGCTCGCTTAATAAAGCGCGGACATTGTAATAGCCATCCGCGTGGACAAGCACCTTGTCGCCCGGGCGAAGCAGGGTGTGGAACACGGCTGAAATCGCGGCCATGCCTGACGGAAAGAGAACCGTTTCAGCATTCTCGAGAATGCCGATTTCCGCTTCGACCGTTTCTATCGTGGGGTTGCCATTGCGGCCGTAGAAATGACTTCCATCCGGGTCACCCGGCAGCATGAAGGTCGTGCTGGCCATGATGGGCAAAGATATCGGCTCGCCTTTCGACAGGCCTCGCGCCCGATGGTGTAGCAGATCAGATATGGCGGACAGCTTCTTCGTCACTTACGGACTCCTCGATTGATTGACCGTGGGAGTTTGAGGCGATCCTGGCAGAATGGAAACCACCAAAAGGAGGCGGTTTGCGCTGGCGAGCAGTTTAATGTCTAGCTGCCCGCCATCAGGATGCGGCTGCCGGGGCCGATCATGGACGATAGCGCATCTTGGTCGTCAGCGCTCAGGTCACTCCAATCCGAGCGCAGCGATTGCAGACATTTAGCCTGATACTTGAAGACGCCTTGCTCGTACGGCCGGCCCTCTATCTCAAGTGAGAAAGTGTCCAAGCCGCGCTCAAGCGCGTCCGCGTTTGCCTTCAGAAAAGGCAAATATGTATCGCCGGCAATGCGCAGAAGGTTCTCCACAATGGGCGCAATGCCTTCCGCCCAGTCGCCATCGATTCCGCTGGCATCATCGGCATGGTCCAGCCATCGATAAAGATAGGGTGTTTCCTTGCGCAGCCACAGCATCGGAGTGGGATCAACACTCATGACTTTCAATTGGCCGTAGAAGCCGAGATCGGCGAGCGAGATGCGATCTCCAAACAGGAAGCGGGTCGGGCTCGTGGCCAGAGTTTCCAACTCGCTGCAAATCCGTTTCCAGCTTGCTTCGATCAAGGGGCCGGTCTGGGGCGTACAGCCCACAAGGGCCATCCGGCTAATCTGCCGTTCACGGATGGTACTTGCGGCTGCCTCAACCGAGTCTTGGCCCGCATTCGGCAATGAGTCGAACATCAGCCAATTCGCGCACCATTCGGCATCGTCTTCATAAGCCCAGCGATAATGAAACATTGCTTTCATGAACCATTCGTCCGCCATGTCTTCCAAAAGCAGGCATGCGAAGCGCGCAACCGGGGAGGGCGGCAGCAAATCACGCCCCTCTCCTTCAAGCGACAAGAGGAAGGGCGTGGAATCATTCGTCCATTGGCCATCCGGTTTCCGGATCACGGGAATTACCGGCGCGCGCACATTCGGCATAACGGATTGCCGGTCTTCGGCCGTCATCCCAGTCCACGTATGGACCAAACGTTTTGCGCGCATCGCCGCCCGCACTTTCATGGAATACGGAGACCCAAGCGCACCATAAACATCGTAACGGCTCATAGCTTGTCTCCACTCAGCCAGATCGGGCGGGTGACGAGCAACTCCTGACACAAGAGACCAGCGTCCCTATGGCGAGACATGGATTTGTATTCAGCGTGGTTCAGTGTCGCGATGAAGGCCTGTCGATTGGGAAAATGATTGACCAGAACGCCATCCCAGTCTCCCTGACCGATGAAATAGCGTTCCGTGGTCGCCAGAAGTGTCGTCGAGCCGCCGACTTCAGCGGCAGCTTTGGTGAACGCTTCGGAATAGCGGATGTAGGCTGTCTGACCGTCAATTTCCTCACCAAATTCTGGATCTTCCGGTTTGTACTCAGCCTTAATTCTAAACTTCAGCAGGTTTACCTGGGCGACGGGGCCATCGTGCGGGTCATCCCGAAAGGCACGAAATTGGTCGGCAGTTGGTTGAAAGGCAGGCATGGCATCTCCTCACGGTCGTTTTTCCGGATGCTTGCCGAAATACCGCTCGGTGTAAAATAGTGCCGCCGCGTGATGAGCGTGCTGCGCATCAAATTTCTCATACGAAAGAAACTCCTGATAGGGCATCTCCAGAACTTCGATCTCTTCGTTCGGGTCAAGAGATTGAACATCTGTCTTTCGGCACCCGCTCGCGAGAAAGAAGTGGAGGCGGTTGTTTTGGACCGCAGGGTTCGGATGGCACGTCCCGACAGGAACGAAATCCCGCGCCGAATATCCCGTTTCTTCCCCCAATTCCCGCTGCGCAGCGATTTTTGGATCAGTTTCACCGGCATCCATAACGCCTCCGGGAAGACCGAGCAGCACGACCTCGCCCGCATGACGATACTCCCGGATCAGCACGATATTGCCGGAATCCGTGATGGGGATGATTGTCGCCCAGTCTGTGAACTCAAGCACGTGGTACTGGTCAATGATGTGACCATCGTCCCTTTGACAAACATCGGTTCGGACAGAGAGAAATCGGTCTTTGAAGGTCTGTCGGCTCTCGAGAATGGACCAGGGCTTGATCATGTGTTCGTCGCTCCAACGTGATTTTGGGCCAGCTTACATGCTTGCGTCGATCCGTTGATCCTGCAATTGCAGCAACAGAAGACAGATGATGTTTTGCGGCAAGGTATAAAACCTCTGATTGTGGGCATCTGGCGAAGTTGACCTCCAAAAGTGTGTTTGTTTCAAGCCATTGAGGTTGCTGCGAGAAGGCGCCGCCAAGTCCCGGAGTGATCCCACGTACACCCGAGTGCATGAGGCAGAACATTGCCGCGAAATTGGCGTTCTGCATCTGGAATTGTGCCACTTACCTCTAAACGTGCATGCAGAGGAATGAGATTCCAAAAAAATCAAATATTCCAATTGGGTTACACGCGAAGCGCCCATTCAACTTTCTGAGCTCGCAACTGACAAAATCACTTTTCAGCGAGCCGATATTGCATATCGTGTGGGGCATGGCGGACGGGGATGTTTTGTTCGAACAAGCTTTGGCTTTGCTACTTGATGGCGAAGGGGGCGAAAGCTTGATGAAGTCAGCCGCGTTGATGCGTCGCGCTGCAGACTCAGGCCATGCTGCTGCTGCAAACAATTTTGGCGCGATGCTGCACCACGGTCGGGGTGTGCATCAGGATTTCGCCGCCGCTCGCGCGTATTACGCACAAGCTGCCGAGGCGGGACTTGCGCCTGCAATGTTCAATCTCGGCTTCATGAAGCTTCGTGCCCTCGGGGGTGAGCGCAACGAGGTTGAGGCCCGCGCGTTGTTTGAGAAGGCTGCGCATCTCGGTGAAGTGAATGCCATTACGTTCCTGGGCGTCATGATGATGACCGGCGAGGGTGGTCCCAAGCAATTTGCGGAGGCACAAGCCTGGTGGGACAAGGGCGCGGAGTTGGGTGACAATCGTTGTGCGTTCAACCTCGGTATGGCGCATGCGGGTGGACATGGAAAGGAACAGCCAGACTTTGTTGAAGCCTGGCGCTGGTTCAGCCGCGCCCACGATATGGGCAATCACAGTGCGGGGCCCGAACTCGAGCGGCTGGCAAGCGTTCTGACAGAAGATGAGCGTAGGCAGATCGAGGGTTAGGGTCTCTTAGGGCTCAGGAACCAGATAACCGGGATCGGTTGTGCTTGCCCGCTTGATTTTCGCGCGTTCCCGCGTAACTGAGGCGACGTATTTCCCCCATTCTTCAGGAGACGCATTTCATGGCCGGTCCCCAATATGTTTATCACATGCAAGGTCTGTCCAAGACCTATCCCGGTGGCAAGAAGGTGTTCGAGAACATTCACCTCAGCTTCCTTCCGGATGCGAAGATCGGTGTCGTCGGTGTCAACGGTGCCGGTAAGTCGACTCTCCTGCGCATCATGGCCGGCCAAGATAAGGAATTTAATGGCGAAGCCTGGTCGGCTGACGGCGTTAAAGTCGGCTATCTGCCTCAGGAGCCAAAGCTGGACGAATCGAAGTCGGTCTTTGAGAACATCGCCGCGTCATGTCCTGAAAAGCAGATGTTGGACAAGTTCAACGAGATCTCCGGCAAGCTCGGAGAGGACTATTCCGACGAGTTGATGGAAGAAATGACCGCGCTTCAGGAGAAGATCGACGCGGCAGACGCCTGGGATATCGATTCAAAGATCCAGATGGCAATGGAAGCCCTGCGCTGCCCGCCTGACGATGCAGACGTTTCGAAGCTTTCTGGTGGTGAAGTCCGCCGCGTTGCGATTTGTGCGCTGTTGCTCTCCAAGCCTGACATGATTTTGATGGACGAACCGACCAACCATCTCGACGCAGAGACGGTGGCCTGGCTTCAGAACTACCTCATCAATTTCAAGGGCTGTGTGATCCTCGTTACCCACGACCGCTACTTCCTTGATGATATCACGACCTGGATTCTCGAACTCGATCGTGGACGCGGCATTCCGTACCAAGGCAACTACTCTGATTGGTTGGAACAGAAAGCCAAGCGGATGGAGCAAGAGGCGCGCGAAGAGCGTGGCAAGCAGCGCTCGCTGGCCAAGGAACTCGAATGGGTTCGCTCCAGTCCGAAAGCGCGGCAAGCCAAGTCGAAGGCTCGTATCCAATCCTACGAACAGAAGGCAGCGGAGGCTGAGAAGGAGAAGGTCTCAACCGCTCAGATCCGCATTCCCCCTGGTCCAAGGCTCGGCAATGTGGTGCTCGAGGCTGAAAACCTTCGGAAGGGCTTTGGCGACAATTTGCTGATCGAAGATCTCGACTTCAAACTGCCGCCCGGCGGTATCGTGGGCGTCATCGGCCCGAACGGTGCAGGTAAATCGACCCTGTTCAAGATGATTCTGGGGCAGGAAGAGCCGGATGCTGGTTCACTTCGCGTCGGCGACACGGTCAAGTTTGGCTACGTCGACCAGAGCCGGAACAAACTCGATGATAGCAAGAATGTCTGGGAAGAGATTTCGGGCGGCACAGATGTCATCGACCTCGGCGGCATCGAAGTGAACTCTCGCGCCTATGTCGGCGCGTTCAACTTCAAAGGCTCTGACCAGCAGAAGAAAGTTGGCCTGTTGTCAGGCGGTGAGCGTAACCGCGTGCATCTGGCCAAGATGTTGAAGCAGAGCTCCAACGTGCTGCTGCTCGACGAGCCGACCAACGATCTGGACGTCGAAACGCTTCAGGCGCTGGAAGAGGGGCTCGATGCCTTTCCTGGATGCGCCGTGATTATCTCTCACGATCGTTGGTTCCTGGACCGAATGGCGACGCACATTCTGGCGTTCGAGGGTGACTCGCATGTCGAATGGTTTGAGGGCGACTTCTCATCCTATCTTGAGGACAAGAAACGACGCCTTGGCGAAGATGCCGTCAATCCGAAGCGCCTGAAATTCAAGAAATTTGCCCGCTGACCAATTTAGTACAAATTTACTCGCACAAACTTTCGTTCGATGCACGAATTGTTTGTTCGCGTTTCAACTGATAGGTTATTGCGATGCCCAATAATTGGAAAATGCGGAATTTAACCATTGTTTTTAAGGGTTTGTGGTTGATTCTTTGAATCTCATCGATCATGTTTCGTTCCGTCGTCAGCATTGCGGTTTGTCGGCAGACAGTTTGCTGCTTCGGAGAGGGAATTGATGGCGATGGGCACTTGCGAGATGAGGCCGCTGGAAAGCGACATAGCGCCCGATGCGATTGTAATTGGGGCAATGCGCGCCGGTACAACTTCCCTGTACCACCTGTTTCGTCAGTCGGGGCAGGCGTCCGTTCCGGAGTCCAAAGAAACAGACTTCTTTCTTACGCCGGTCAACATGGAGGTCGGAGCGAGTTGGTATTCGCGTCAGTTCGGAAAGAGTAATCTTCCGAAGATCGACTTTTGTCCGAATTATACGAAGCGAGACGTGTTTCCGGATACGTGGCGCCTGATCAAAAAGCACGCGGGCAATGCGAAGTTGGTTTTCGTTGCGCGTGATCCGGTGAAGCGGGTTGTTTCGCAATACAAACACTCCATTTTATTCGGAGAGGACTTGCCATCACCTTCGGAATGGCTGGACACAAAGAACGCGGCCCACGCCATCAACGTCAGTCGCTATGCTTACCAGATGCAGCCGTTTTTCGATCATTGGGATCGAGACGATATTCTTATCGTTGATTTTGCAGACATGTTGAAAGAGCCGAAATCTCTGGTTCGAGTAGGACAGCATGTTGGAATTTCTGATCCCGAAGCGCTCCAAACCGTCGAACTCCCTTCAAAGAACTCGGCGGCAGATCTGAATGCGTTGCCAAACTGGTGGCACAGAATGAGGTCAACTCGGCTAGGGCACATGGTGCGTCAGCACGCGCCCCGTAGCCTGGTTGAAAACGCTCGTAACGCAATACGCTCTAAATCTCAGAAAAATGTCCTGCCGGATTTCGATGCAAGCGTGATTAAAAGCCTTCAAGATCAACTGTCTCCAGACGCGGAAGCCTTTCGGAAGGCCACGAACATGCGTTTCGAGCACTGGTGCGTTTAATCAGGCATAAAGCTAGCCGCGAGTGCTCGCTTCCAGGTTCCGCTTCATACTCTCGATCTTTTCAATCAGCGCATCGGCGGATCCGTTCGAGCGGTCGAGCAGGGCGAGGAATTGTGCCCGTTGTTCAATGGCCAGCCAAATCAGATTTCCGTCCAGGTTCAGTGCCACATCAACGACTTGATATTTTCCGTCTCGCGTCAGCACACGCCAGCGGACATCCATGTCCTTGCCGTCCTGCCGTTTGATGACCGTGTTGACGATGGAGTCAGTTTCCGACCGATCAACAGAATCCTTCACGACCACCGCTTCGCCGCGATAGGCGTCGAGTTCGTTTTCGTAGACAGCGAGTGCGTATTCGCGAAACACTTTGCGGTAGCGAGCTAGCTCATCGTCGTTAAAGCGACGGGCATACTTGCCGATGGCGAAATTGGACACGGCGACCATGTCCGTGAACTCGTCCATATAGGCGTTGAATTTTTCAGTGCGCTCTTCTGCGTTCAAGGATGGGTCATTCAGGGATGCCAGCACTTCGCTGGCGTTTTCCTGAACGTAGGCTTCCGTCTTGGCGTCTGCGAATGCGTTGGAGGAAAACATCAGCATCGCGGTGGCCGCCAATGCCAAATGTCTGATTTCGCGTTTCACTTTCTTGCTCCTGTTTGTGGTCGTGCCACTCGCTTATTATTCAAATTCGTCAAAATCAGGGAGATCGTCGTACGCTTCTTCCTCATTTATGCGACCGTTACGGATTTCAGCCTGACGCTGAGATGAATAAATCCGGCGCAGGGCCACATAAGGTTCCGGTTGAGCGTTTAATTGTTCGATCTGATCGTCCAGGGCGACGCGGGCGTTTAGGCCGCCGAGCACACTCCTGCCAATTGCGATGTGATCGTCCAGGTCGGGATTGTCTGCGAATTCGGTCCAGTTCAGTGGGTCCAGCGCCCGGTCTATGCCGCCGCCAAACAAATCACGCGGCGTTGTCGGGCCCATCAATGGCAGCACGAGATATGGACCGCTTTCGACGCCCCAAACCGCCAAGGTTTGTCCGAAGTCCTCACTGTGCTTTTCGATGCCATTGTACCCGGCGACATCCCAAAGACCGGCCACGCCGATCGTGGAATTGATCAGGAAACGCCCAAGTGTATCGCCTGCGCGGTCGCCTTCGCCTTGCAGCACATCGTTGATGAATATGACGGGGGACTTCAAATTGTGCAGGAAGTCGCCAACGCGATCTCGCGCAAATTCGGGTGTTACTGTTTCGTACGCGCCAGCGGCAGGGCCCAGCGCATATTTGTCGACTTCACTGTTGAAGGCGAACATCTGACGGTTGAAACCCTCATAGGGGTCGCTGACTGTGCCAGTCTCGACGCTCTGGGTGGACGCGCAGGCTCCCAGGCCCATGGCAAGTATGGCGGCGAAGACTCGCTGTGTCATGTATCGATAACCCCGTGTTTCGAACTCGGTAAATGGTGGCAAACCCTGTGGGCTTCAACACTCGGTGGCACACAAGCATGCATAGGTGATATTTCTGTAAAGCCGGGTTGCTAAAACATATAAATCGATGTTTATGTCGTTAAATGATTTTGGCAAGTTCTCCCATGATCGATTGCTTGCGCGCGGCGGGTGAGCCAACCCGGCTGCGCGTGCTGTCGCTGTTGCGTCAGAGGGATCTGTCGGTGGGCGAACTCGTGCAGGTCTTGGAGCAATCCCAACCGAGATTGTCACATCATCTCAAGGCATTGACCGCGGCAGGGCTCGTTGAGCGTTTGCCGGAAGGGTCCTTTGTTTTTTATCGTGCGGCCACGAGAGGTGCGGGAAAAACATTTCTGGACGCGTTGTTTGCTCAACTCGATCATGAGGAAGCGGATTTTGTCCGTGACCGCCAGCATCTCGAAGAGGTCAGCGCCACGCGCGCAGATACGGCGGAAGCGTATTTCTCAAGTATCGCTGAAAACTGGGACAGGTTGCGCTCACTACATTATCCGAACGACCTTATTGAGTCGGCGCTTCTGGAGCTGGCTGGCCAGGGGCCCTTCGGGCGCGTGCTGGACTTTGGAACCGGTACCGGAAGAATGCTCAGCCTCTTCGCGCCGCGCGCCGAGAGCGCCGAAGGCATTGATCTCAGCCATCACATGCTGACGGTCGCGCGCGCCAACCTCGAGCGTTTGGGTATTGATGGCGCGCGAGTGCGTCAGGGCAATGTCACCGCCGTGCCGTTTGAATCGAACAGCGCTGATCTCGTGATCATCCATCAAGTGCTGCACTATATGGACACACCCAATCGTGCGATATCGGAAGCGGCCCGTGTTCTGCGGCCTGGCGGCCAATTGCTTGTGGTAGATTTTGCGCCTCACGATCTTGAGTTTTTGCGCGCTGAGCATGGCCACCACCGGCTCGGGTTGTCGCACGATGCCATGCAGGCATGGACCAGCGATGTCGGATTGAATGTGTCCGAACCAAAATCTTTTGCGCCACCGGCTGATGCAGCAGATGGACTGACCGTAAACATATGGAAGGCGGTCAAATCCGCCACGTCCACGGAGTAAACCAAATGAGTCCGCTTTCTTCACTTCAATCCAGCGACGCACCATCCGTCTCATTTGAGTTTTTCCCACCGAAAACTGAAGCCATGGCTGCGCGGCTATGGGAAACGGTTGAGCGGTTGGAGCCCATGGCGCCGAACTTCGTGTCTGTGACCTATGGTGCGGGCGGTTCTACGCGGGAGCGGACCCATGACACCGTTCGGCGGATCGCGCAGGACACCCATTTGCGCCCTGCTGGGCATTTGACTTGCGTTGGTGCGACGAAAGAAGAAGTCCTGTCCGTCGCCGAAGACTACTGGCAGGCTGGCGTGAAGCACATCGTGGCGCTGCGCGGCGACCCGCCTGCGGGCATGGGCGAGAAGTTTGAACAGCATCCGGGAGGGTTTCGCGACTCGATTGATCTGATCGAGGGCATCCGCGAACATCGGCCAGACCTTGGGCGCTGCTTTGAAATATCCGTCTCGTGCTATCCTGAGCTTCATCCCGAAAGCCGCGGTTGGGATGCCGAGATAGCCTTTCTCAAGGCCAAACAGGATGCGGGGGCGGATCGCGCGATAACGCAATTTTTCTTTGAGCCCGAAATCTATCTGAACTTCCTTGAAAAGGCCCGCGCGGGAGGCGTCACCATGCCAATCGTGCCGGGAATCATGCTGCAGCCAAACTTCAAAGGGCTGAAGCGCATTTCCGGCCTGTGCGGGTCATCGCTGCCAGGCTGGCTGCATGAGCTTTACGATGGCCTTGACGAGGATACGGAAACCCGGGAGCTCGTCACCGCGAACGTAGCGGCGGACCTCTGCCGGAAACTCTCGGATGAAGGCGTTCGCGATTTCCACTTCTACACATTGAACCGCGCAGGCCTCGCACTGTCCACGTGCCGCTTGCTTGGCCTGAAACCCAATTCTGCTGAGGCGGCCTGACCGATGAACAGACAAGATCGTATTGACGCCCTGAAAGCGGCCGCGAAAGAACGTATCCTGATCCTGGATGGAGCATGGGGCGCGATGATTCAGCGGCGCGGCCTGGAGGAGTCCGACTATCGCGGAGATCGCTTCTCCGAAGACAAGTATCCCGGGCAGATGAAGGGAAACAATGACATCCTCTGCCTGACCCGTCCTGACATCGTGACGGATCTTCACAACGCCTACTATGGCGCAGGCGCGGACATTTCGGAGACCAACACATTCAGCTCAACCGTGATTGCGCAGGACGACTACAAGCTGGACGAGCAGTCGGTCTGGGACATCAACATGGAAGGCGCGAAGCTTGGCCGGGCTGCGGCGGATGCCTGGACTGCGAAGACCCCTGACAAGCCCCGTTTCCTCGCCGGGTCCATCGGACCGCTCAACAAGATGTTGTCCATGTCATCAGATGTGAACGATCCCGGCGCGCGTTCCGTGACGTTTGACGAAGTTTATAATGCCTATCGCCAGCAGATCCGTGCCCTGAACGAAGGTGGTGTCGATTTGTACCTGATTGAGACGATCACGGACACGCTGAACTGCAAGGCGGCGATCAAGGCGATCATGGACCTCGAAGATGAAGGCATGGACAAGTTGCCGATCTGGATTTCGGGAACGATTACCGACCGTTCAGGCCGCACACTGTCTGGCCAAACAGTTGAAGCATTCTGGAACTCAGTCCGTCATGCGAAGCCGTTCGCCATAGGGTTCAATTGTGCACTCGGCGCCGATCTGATGCGTCCGCACATCGCCGCGCTGTCCCGTGTCGCGGACACGCTGGTGGCGGCCTATCCGAACGCTGGCCTGCCGAATGAAATGGGCGAATATGACGAACAGCCCGAGCAGACGTCCGGCGCTGTGGGTGGATGGGCGAAGGATGGACTTGTGAACATTCTCGGCGGATGCTGTGGCACGACTCCAGACCACATCGCGGCAATTGCCAAGGCGGTGAACGGTGTAAAGCCGCGCGACCCAGTTCCCGGCAAGCACACCATGCGTCTGTCTGGCCTCGAACCGTTTGAGGTGGGCGCGTGACGCAAGCGGAAGTCAGGGCTGGCGACCTTTTTGTGTTCTACGGCCTCTTGAAACAGGGCGCCGCAGGACAGCCGGCGGACCTTCCGCTCGCGACGGCGGGCGCCTTTGGTGCGCCATGCAGATTCCGTGGTCGGATGGTTGATCTGGGTGGCTTTCCAGGCGTGGTGGACGGAGACACGCTATGCTATGGCGTTCGCTGGCAGATCAGCGATCCGGCGATCATGCCTGCGATGGATGCGTTCGAGGATGTCACCGACGACCCGGAGACAAGCCTCTATCTGCGCACACAGATTCCCTTGCTCGACAACGCAGCAAGCGAAACTGGCGAAATGGCCTGGATCTACTGGTACAATAAATCTATCGAGGGCTTCTCGCCCGTAGCCGATGGCAACTGGCCGCTCGATGCCGGGAAAACAAGAAAATGACCAACTCAGCTTCACAAAATTTCGTAAACGTTGGTGAGCGCACAAACGTCACCGGTTCCGCGCGGTTCCGCAAAATGGTCACGGAAGGCCGCTATGCCGACGCCGTTGAGGTTGCGCGCCAGCAGGTCGAGAATGGCGCGCAGGTCATCGACGTGAACATGGACGAAGGCATGCTTGATGGTGCCGAGGCCATGCGGACCTTCCTGAACCTGATTGCGGCCGAGCCGGACATCGCACGGGTGCCGGTGATGATCGACTCCTCCAAATGGGAGGTCATCGAGGCTGGCCTGAAATGCGTTCAGGGCAAGGCCATCGTGAACTCCATTTCCATGAAGGAAGGTGAGGAGATTTTCCGGAAGCAGGCGCGCGCGTGCCTTGCGTATGGCGCTGCGGTTGTTGTCATGGCATTCGACGAGGTCGGGCAGGCCGATACAAAAGACCGCAAGGTCGAGATCTGCCAGCGTGCTTTCCGTATTCTGACTGAGGATGTCGGCTTCCCTGCCGAAGACATCATCTTTGACCCCAATGTTTTTGCTGTGGCGACGGGCATCGAAGAGCACAACAATTACGCCGTAGACTTCATTGAGGCTGCGCGCGTGATCCGAGAGACCTGCCCCGGCTGCCACATTTCGGGTGGACTCTCGAACGTGTCCTTCAGCTTCCGGGGAAATGAGCCTGTGCGCCGGGCCATGCACTCTGTATTCCTGTATCACGCCATCCCAGCCGGCATGGATATGGGGATCGTCAATGCAGGCCAGCTCGATATCTATGACGATATCGAACCAGAATTGCGTGAACGCGTAGAGGACGTGATCCTGAACCGGCGCGACGATGCGACTGAGCGCCTGATCGAGATTGCCGAAGGCTTCAAGGGCCAGAAGGGCAAGACCGCAGAGAAGGATTTGTCCTGGCGGGAAGCTCCGGTCGCCAAACGTCTTGAGTACGCTCTGGTCCACGGCATAACGGAATTCATTGATGCCGATACGGAAGAGGCGCGTCTGGCATCAGAGCGCCCGCTGCATGTTATCGAAGGGCCACTTATGGACGGCATGAATGTCGTCGGAGACCTGTTCGGATCTGGCAAGATGTTCCTGCCGCAAGTGGTGAAATCCGCGCGTGTGATGAAACAGGCGGTGGCGTGGCTTGAGCCGTTCATGGAAGAGGAAAAACAGCGTCTTGGCACGGTCGACGTTTCCAATGGCAAGGTTCTGATGGCCACGGTGAAAGGGGACGTACACGATATCGGCAAGAACATCGTTGGCGTTGTGCTGGCGTGTAATGGCTATGAAATTCTTGACCTAGGCGTCATGGTGCCTGCTGAAACCATTCTGGATACGGCCATAAAGGAAAATGTTGATGTGATCGGCCTGTCCGGTCTCATAACGCCAAGCCTTGATGAAATGGTCTATGTGGCAGCTGAAATGGAACGTCGCGGCATGGTGCAGCCCCTCCTGATTGGTGGCGCGACCACCAGCCCGGCGCATACGGCCGTAAAGATCGATCCGGTCATCCGCTGTGCGCCTGTGGTTCATGTCTCTGACGCCAGCCGCGCTGTCGGCGTTGTCAGCACACTGCTCAGCGAAGACGACAAGCCCGGCTTTGTGACTCAGACCAAGGCCCGCTACGAACGCATGCGCGAAGCGAGATCCGGCGGCCCGCCCAAGCCGCGCCTGCCGATCGAACAGGCAAGAGAGGTGCGCTTGAAACTGGACTGGGACAGCTACACGCCCCCTGCGCCAAGTTTCGAGGGTGTCAGGACTTTCGAAGACATCGATCTGGCAACGCTTGCCCGGTACATTGACTGGACGCCGTATTTCTCGGCGTGGGATCTTGCCGGACAGTTCCCGCAAATTCTCGAAGACAAGATTGTGGGCGAAGCGGCGACAAGCTTGTGGAATGATACACAAGGCATGATGCAGCAGCTGGTCGGTGAGGCGTGGCTCAAGCCGAAGGCGGTTGTCGGCTTCTGGAAGGCCAATTCAGTCGGCGACGACATTCACCTTCAATCGGGCGAGGTGTTTCATACGTTGCGGCAGCAAATGGTGAAAGACAATACGCGTCCGAACTTTGCGATGTCAGACTTTGTTGCGCCAGAGGGCGATGACTGGATTGGTGGCTTCTGTGTAACCGCCGGTCCGCAGGCGGAGGAAATTGCCAAGGAATTCATAGAGAAGCGGGACGACTATTCCTCCATCATGGTCAAGGCGTTGGCTGACCGGTTTGCTGAGGCGATGGCGGAATACATGCACGAGCGTGTTCGCAAGGAGCTTTGGGGATATGCGCCTGATGAAGACCTCGGCAACGCTGAGCTGATCAAGGAGAAGTATCGGGGGATCCGTCCCGCGCCGGGCTATCCGAGCCAGCCGGAACACACCGAGAAGGAAACCCTGTTCAAATTGCTGGAAGCCGAAGACCGCATCGGTGTTGAGCTCACCTCAAGCTTCGCAATGACTCCTGCGGCCAGCGTTTCCGGCCTGTATTTCGCACATCCGGAAAGCGTGTACTTCGCTGTCGGCCGTATCGAAAAGGATCAGGTTGAGGATTACGCCCGGCGCAAGGGGTGGGATACCCGCAAGGCCGAGCGGTGGTTGGCGCCGATCCTGAATTATGATCCGTTTGCTGTGGACTAGTCGACCAGGTAGGGGTTCGGTTCGACCAGGGCAAAGCCAGGCGTTTCTTCGGCAAAATGGCGGAGCCAATAATTGTGACCTGATCCGTAGATGACCAGGATCCGGTCACCGGGCTGTGAGATTTCTGCGATGTTGGCAAAGATTTCTGCGTTGCGGGCATACCAGCCATAATTGAGCGCGGCGCCGGCATTGTCCTCGGCGTCGGTCATGTTGAGCAGGCCATAGTAGAATCCGGAATGCATCTCATCAATCAGGCCCGGCTCATTCTGCCGGGCAAGCATCTCGGCAATCGGAGTCGTTGCCTGGTCACGCATCATGGCTTCTGCCTGAGCCTTGATGGTCTCGATTTTTGAGGTGATCTCGTTCTGGCGATTGGTCCGTTCGGCAAACGCTTCAACCCGGTCAAAAGGGAAATAGGAAATCTCTCCTTCTTGCGTATCCACAGCATAGACGCGGTCCAGGCCAGCCGCATGCGCCACGCGATAGCCGATTTGGACGCTCTCATTACGTTGGCGGGTCAGGTCATCAGGCGTGAAGTCAGGAAACCCTGGGTCAAGCGCATCATCTGTCCGGCGGATACTTTCAATCGCAATCGCTGTGGGCTGAAACTCCAGCAAGCGGTCAGCCAGTGTTTCTAGTTCAGCCTGCCGCTTTGGCAGAAGCACATCGTCCGCCTCGGTGTTGACCAGATCAAGACCGGGGTTTCCGAAATGATAAGTGCCGAGCACCATTATCTGAACCGGGTTGTTTCTTGGCTCTGGGGCATCTTCTGCGACGGCGTTTGGAAGCGCACTCGCGATAAGGGCTGACAGGGCAATGATGGCTGATTTCATGAAAAATCCTCTTTTGAAGTCAGATGCACCGACTCGATCTATTGGATGCAACCAGTCGCATATTTTTTCCGAGCAGGCTTCGCGCAACGCTGACTGGCCAGTTCCGGCGGACTCGTATAGTAGCTGTGTCAACCTTGTCATCGGGAGGGCGGAATGACTGGTAAGACTCTGATTGGTGAGAATGCAAAGATCGTGGCGACCCTTGGGCCGGGCAGTCGCTCGCCCAAGGAAGTGCTGGCTTTGGCGTATGCCGGCGTTGACGTGTTTCGACTGAACTTCAGTCATGGCGAACACAGCGCGCACAAGGCGGCGTTGGAGGCGGTTCGCGCGGCAGAGAAAGAAACCGGGCGACCCTTGGCGACACTCGGCGACTTGCAGGGACCAAAAGTGAGAGTCGGTTCGCTGCCCGGCGGCGAACTGCGCCTGCGATACCAGAAAGAATACGCCGTTGTTGCTGCAGAAACGACAGATGCCGACGACACAATCCCTGTGCCTCACGCCGAGATCGTCGAAATACTGGAAGAGGGCGACGTTATCCTTGTGGATGATGGTAAGCTCATGTTCACCGTCACGCAGGCTGGCGATGCGCCCAGGGTTCGCGCGGAAGTGCCTGGAAAACTGACAGACAAGAAAGGCTTTACGGTGCGCGGCAAGGCGCTGCCTGTGCGCGCCCTGACGGAGAAAGACAGGGCTGATCTCGATTTCGCAATGGAAATCGGCGTGGATTTGGTCGCATTGTCATTTGTCCAAACTGTTGAAGACATTGAAGAAGTCAAAGCGATCATCAAGGGTCGCGCGCCCTTGGTTGCAAAGCTGGAGAAGCCTGCCGCGATCGATAATCTTGAGCCGATTGTCGCCGCGGCTGATGCCGTCATGGTCGCCCGGGGAGATCTGGGCGTCGAATACGCGCCCGAAGATGTCCCGGTGATCCAGCGCCGCATCGTTCGCTGCGCGCGTGGCTTGGGTCGGCCTGTCATCGTGGCAACGCAGATGCTGGAATCCATGATCGAGAACGCCGCGCCCACACGCGCAGAGGCGTCTGATGTCGCCACGGCGATCTATCAGGGCGCGGATGCGGTGATGCTGTCAGGGGAAACAGCGGTTGGGCGACACCCGGCGACAACTGTCGCCATCATGTCGCGGATCATTCGTGCAACCGAGAGCGCCGAAGACTATCGTCGTTCCCTGGAGCAATTCTCTGGGGACCAACCCGCACAAACGGCGATTGATGTTGTGGCAGAGACATCACAGGGCATGGCAGAGGCCGAAGGTGCAACTGCGCTGGCCCTGAGAACGGGAGCCTTCGACCGTCTGGCCCGGTTCGCGCGTGTGCGTGGCAAGGCACCGATCCTGTATGGTTCATTGGACGATCAGAGGCTTCGCACTGCTTGCCTGCTATGGGGCGTTCACCCGCAAAGGCTGAATGCAGGCGCTGTTTACTGGTATCGGGATCTGATGGACGCAGCAGGCCTTGAGGGGCGCGTAGCCTATGCCCGTTGGGCTGGCGATGAGGAACGATTCGCCTGGGAGATCGGCGTTGGCAAAGGCCGCAACGGTGCGCTGATTACCGGCGTATGATCAGCTGGCTTTGCTTGAATTCATACGAGTAAAGTTCGCCAAGAAAGGTCATGCCCAGCAGCGACTGTTCCAGCCCGTCTTTCAGGATCATTGCACCCACCTGTTCAATCTCAACCTGTCCGATGCGAATGCTGTCCAGCGTTACAGCGGCGCCGTGCGTAATGCCGCCAGCGGTCCGGATTTCCCAGCGATAGTCGAGGGTTTCAGGATTAAGGCCCAGGCGCTGGGCATCCCGATACGTGAGGGCCACCGTGCTGGCGCCGGTATCCACCATGAATTTGACCGCGGTGCCGTGGACTTCTGCGCGCGTCCAGTAGTGTCCATCATCTTCGCGATCGATGATTGCGGCATTGGCGAAGCGAACCGACGTTCGCTTTTCGGTGGGGGCAGGCGCGGCCTCCGGTGTCATCGTTGCAAGCTCAGTGCGATGCTGCTCCATTTTTGGGGCAATGATAAAACTGACGATGGCCGAAAGCGCCACAGCGATGCCGAAACCGGCCAGTATGGTTTTCTGTGGTGACATCGTGCCGGCTCCTAACGCTTGCCGAGGGACTCGAGGCGGGAGATCCGCGCAGGCAGATCCGCAAGCACCTGCTCACGTCCTTCTTCCCCCATTTTTACCCATCCCCCAATTTCCTTGAGCGTTCGCGCGCACCCGAGACAGAGTCCTGTAGAGGCGTCTACAGCACAAACTTTGATACAGGGCGATTTGATGGCTTGAGCGGTCATGGATATAGGGTAATCAGCGATCGAGTGTGTGCAAGACAATCCCATGAATTCAGTAACAAAACCTTGTCGCCGATTGGGTTCGTTTTCTGTTATAAGAACAAGCAGTTTGAATATTAAGACGGAGCGTTTCCCTTGAGTGAGTCGACCCAGGAAATTTCACCTCTGGAAGACGCCCGTTCCCTGATCCGGAACGCGCCCGAACCCGATGCGGCACCCGCGCAGAAAGTGCGGGACGCACTTCTCGGCATGGGACGTGAGGGGGACTTTGGCCGCCTCGGCGAGGCGGCGGCCTGGCTGGCAAAATGGCAGGGCAGGTTTCCTCCCCGGATCGAAAAGCCTTTCCTGGCTGTTTTTGCCAGTTCTCACGGCCTGGCATCAGAGGGCGTTTCCCTGTCCAGTCCAGACGACACGCGCGCACACGTCGATGCTCTGCGGGAAGGCAAGGCGCCCTTGTCGGCCATCGCGACCCAATCTGGTGCGAATATTCGCGTTTATGACCTCGCAATTGACAAGCCTACGCAAAGCATTGCCGAGAGCCCGGCCATGTCGGAGCGAGAGTGCGCTGCGACGATCGCCTACGGGTTCGAAACCGCGGAAGACAAGCCGGACCTGCTGGCGCTAGCGGTTTCTGGCGCGGGTGTGGGCACCGCTGCTGCCGCTGTGGCTTGCGCCCTGTATGGCGGCGCGCCGGACTATTGGGTCCGTCCAAGCAATCAGACGACCGCTGAACTGGTGGAGCGGCGCGTAGATGTTGTCGCCCGCGCGCTCGCATTGCATCGCGGGCATTTATCCGATCCGTTGCAGGCTTTGCGGCATGTGGGGGGGCGTGAACTGGCGGCGTGCGTCGGCGCGATCATCGCCGCGCGCCATCAGGGTATCCCGGTGGTGCTGGATGGATTCGCCACCACAATTGCGGCGGCGGTTGTGCACGCGATTGAGCCGAAGGCGATCAGTCACTGTATCGCGTCTCACGTCACGAGGCGGCCTGCCCACGAGGCAGCGATGGAGCGACTTGGCTTGCAGCCCTTGCTTCAGCTTGAGTTCCAGACTGGTGGTGGTCTCGGGTCGGCCACGGCGATTGGTCTTCTTAAAACAGCGTGTGCCCCCTTCATCGCTGAGCCCGAGGGAGCAAGTGCGACCTGACGCGACGAGAACCTGACGTTTACGCTCACGTCACCTTGCCTTTGTTCCAAAATGGCGGAAATAGAGGGGGCAAGAATGATGCGCAGTCAGCGCACAGTGAGGAGCCGTCATGAATCTCGATTTTACGCCGGAAGAAATTGCCTTCCGTAATGAAGTCCGCGAATTCATTCGCGATAATTATCCAAAGGAACTGGATGGAATTGGAACGCGTGAAGATCTCACGCGCGAGGAATTCCTAGCCTGGCACAAGGTGCTCGGCAAAAAAGGCTGGTCTGCGCCGGCTTGGCCAGAAAAGTATGGCGGCACAGGTTGGACATCGACCCAGCGCTACATCTGGTCAGAAGAAAATGCGCGCGTTGATGCGCTGATGCCGCTACCATTCGGTGTCTCGATGGTTGGGCCGGTGATCTACACATTCGGAAACGAAGAGCAGAAAGAGCGCCACCTGCCGGGTATCCTGTCCGGCGATGTCTGGTGGTGTCAGGGCTATTCCGAGCCGGGCGCTGGTTCCGACCTCGCCAGCCTGAAGACCACGGCCGTCCGCGATGGCGATCATTACGTGATCAATGGCCAGAAAACCTGGACCACTCTGGCGCAGCATGCCGATTGGGGCTTCTTCCTGTGCCGCACTGACCCTGACGCGAAAAAGCCGCAGGAAGGCATCAGCTTCATTCTCGTCGATATGAATACGCCGGGCATTGAAGTGAAACCAATCAAGCTGATCGACGGCACCCACGAGGTGAATGAGACCTGGCTGACGGATGTCCGCGTGCCAGTCGAAAATCTTGTTGGCAAGGAAAACGAAGGTTGGACCTACGCTAAATTCCTGCTCGCACATGAACGGTCCGGTATTGCCGGTGTCGCCCGCTCGAAGCGCGGCGTTGAGCGTCTGCGCAACATTGCTTCCGAAGAAACGGTTGACGGCACACCACTGATTGAAACCCAGGATTTTGCTCGCAAGATCAGCCAGCTGGAAATCGATCTGACCGCGCTTGAGTTCACAGAGCTGCGCACGCTGGCATCAGAAGCTGCAGGCAAGGGGCCGGGACCTGAAAGCTCGATCCTGAAAGTTAAAGGGACCGAGATTCAACAGCGTCTGACTGAGCTTACGCTTGAAGCGGTTGGCTATTATGGCGCGCCTTATGGGTACGGCATGGAAGCGACTGGCAACGAAGGTTTTGGCGTTGGTCCAGACCACGCCAACTTCGCAGCTGAGTCATATTTCAATATGCGCAAGACATCGATCTATGGTGGATCGAATGAAATTCAGCGCAACATTATTTCGAAGATGATCCTCGGCCTGTAAGGCGTACGAGGCAGGGAGGATACAAGATGGACTTCAATTTCACCGAAGAGCAAACCATGATCCGCGACAGCCTTTCCAGGCTGATCCGGGAACAATACGACTTCGAAACCCGTCGCAAGGTCGTTCAGTCCGAGTCTGGCTGGCGTCCGGAAATGTGGGCGCAGTTCGCTGAGCTCGGCTTGCTGATGGCTCCTTTCAGCGAAGAAGATGGCGGCCTTGGCGGCGGCCCGATCGATGCGATGGTTGTCATGGAAGAGTTCGGCAAAGGGCTCGTCGTCGAGCCATACGTGCCAAGCGTTGTTTGTGGCGGCGGTTTCCTGAAGCGCGGCAGTGACGCACAAAAGGAGGAATATCTCTCCGGCGTGATGTCTGGCGAGAACATCTTTGCCTTCGCATATGCAGAGCCGCGTGGTCGCTACAACCTGGCAGATCTTGAAACAACCGCGAAGAAAGACGGTGCCGGCTTTGTCCTAAACGGGCACAAGGCTGTCGTTGTCGGTGCGCCTTGGGCCACCCACTTCATCGTAACGGCGCGTACGTCCGGCGACCGTCGTGACAGCAACGGCGTTACAGTATTCGTGGTTGCGAAGGACGCCCAAGGCATCAGCACACGCGACTATCCGACCGTGGATGGCCGCCGGGCATCCGAAGTTTACTTCGAAAATGTCGCCGTTGGTGCGGAAGCCGTGATCGGCGAAGTCGACAACGGACTGCCACTGATTGAGACGGTGACCGATGAGGCCATTGCGGCAATCTGTGCAGAAGCGTGTGGCGCCATGAAGGTGGCTCACGCCATGACAGTGGATTATTCCCGTCAGCGTAAGCAGTTTGGTGTGGCCATCGGCAAGTTCCAAGTGCTGCAGCATCGCATGGTCGACATGTTCATGGAACACGAGCAGTCAATCTCCATGACTTACATGGCGACTTTGAAGCTCGATGAGGACGAGGTGACTCGCAAGAAAGCCGCGTCAGCTGCGAAAGTGCGCATCGGCCAAGCGGGTCGCTTTGTCGGCCAAGAAGCTGTGCAAATTCATGGCGGTATGGGCATGACGGACGAGTTGGCAGTTGGGCACTACTTCAAGCGCCTCACCATGATTGATGCCGAATTCGGTAATGTTGATCACCATTTGAAGCGCTACACCGCCCTTTCTGAAATGGATCTACCTGCAGCAGCGGAGTAAGGCAGATAGCGAACACGGCTTCGGCTAACCTTCAGACGAAGCTGTGCAATAATTAACTTCTGCCATAACGATTGTTACAACTTAGCCCGGGGCGCCGTTTCTTGCGCTCCGGGCTTTCTGCATTCTGCATAAAATACTGCAGAACACAGGTGTAGGAGAGGCCGAACGCAGTCGCCGTCCACGATCGGCCTCCCTGTAATCGATCGAATTTGTTCTAGTTTAATTACCTGATCCTCACCGTACTTCGCTAAGGATGGCTCACCAAAGGCAATAAAAGTGGTATGGGTCTTGCTTCATTGTTTTGGTAAACATTCCGGTAGGATGAACCGGAGATCGAGTTCCAGGGAAGAGGTGGAAATGTTGGAAATCAAGCGTGCGGGCCTTGCAGGTGTCGCAACAGGAGCGTTGGTGTTGGCCGCTACGGGTGTCGCACATGCGCAGTCTGGCGACTATTATAGCCGCGATAAGTATGAATCGGTCACCGACCGTAACCAGCCGGAGTTTGACCCGGAGCCCATCCGGCTTGGAGCCTTTACTGTAAACTCCAATGCCCATGCTGGACTCGGATACACGAGCAACGCGCTTGGCACGAGCACAGATGAGGAGTCTGATACGATTGCTGAAGTAGGCGCAAACCTCTCTGCGCGTACAAATTGGAGCGTACACGAGGTTGGTGTGGACGTCTCAGCGGTCCATCAGGAGTATCAAGACTACGGCGATCAATCGTTCACTAATCTGAATGGTCGTCTTCGTGGTCGCATCGATGTGACGCGGGAGTTTTCCTTCGGGGGCGCAGCCTTCTACCAGAAATCAACGGATCGGTATTCTGATCCTTCGAACACGTCCGGATTGGGCGAGCCGATTGAATTCACGCGGACTGGCTTTGATGTGAATGCGAACTACTCGAACGACCGGATCCGTTGGGCCAATGTGCTTACGATTGCGGAAGTCGATTATGATGATGCATCCACGATCACAGGTGTGCCGATTGACCAGGATTTCCGTGATCGCACCGACAACCGGTTCTATTCCCGGCTTAGCTACGCGCTTACGCCGAACCTTGCCATCTTTGGACAGGGCGTTCTGGATCAGCGCGAGTATGATAACAACGTCATTGTTGATGGTGTCGCGCGTTCACGCGACTCCGATACATATACGCTGTCCGGTGGTGTCGACTTCGAGCTGAACTCTCTGGTCCGCGGAGACATCGCGATCGGTTTTCTCTCGCAAGAGATGGACGACGCTTTCTTTGAGGACAATGACGGTCTTGCTGTCGACGCCAATGTCGAGTGGTTCCCGACCCGCCTGACGACAGTGTCGTTCAATGGCGGTCGCCGAACGGTTGATAGTGGTGTTGTGAATACCGCCAGTTCGGTCCAGACCAATTTCGGCGTTCGTGTTGATCATGAGTTGTATCGGAACATCATTCTTTCCGGATACGGAAACATCGAGAACTACGAATATGATGAAGTCGACCGTGATGAAGACGTTACTGATTTTGGCGTGATTGGCACGTACAAGATGAATAAACGTGTGCATCTGAATGCATTCGCGCGACACGTGGAGCGTGAGCGCGATGGTTCCGCGGTTGTCGGCAATCAGGATTATAGTGCAGATTTGCTCGGCATTTCTGTCCGCGTGTTCCCTTAATCCAAAATGGAGCGGCCTGAGCCTTGGGCCGCTCCAAATTCAGCGTCAACTCCAACTTTCGGTATAGTATCTTGACCAAGACTTTCAGCTTTGAGCTTCCGACCCAGGTACCCGCAGAAGCGGATTCCGATGGCAACACCATGCCTACGGACCTCAAGTCCCTATTGGCTGCGGTCTATCGCCGATTCTGGCTGATTGCGCTGAGCTTTCTGGCGGTATTTTCGCTGGTCGCCTACATGACATTCAATCAGGTGCCGCTCTACAAGGCGAGCTCAATCGTTCAGCTTGATACGGAGCAGCAGAACGTCATTGATCTTGGAAGCGTGCTTAGTGGGTTGGCTGTAAGTACGGCAGTGATCGATACCGAAGTCATGATCATGAAGTCCAAATCTTTGCTCACCAAGGTGGCGGTGAAGCAAAAGCTGGTCGAAGATCCAGAGTTCAATTGGACGCTCAGAGAACCGGAAACGAGTGTGCTCGGTAGTCTGTCGGATAGCTTTCTTGGCTTTCTGGGGGTCGACACGACAGAAGAAGATCCGTTTGAAGGGATGAGTGTCGATGAGCGGGAAAATGCACTTCTCGAAAGTGCTGTAGCCAAACTCATGGGTAGCGTAGGCGTATCTCGAGTAGGTACGACTTACCTGATCAATGTGGAGGTTACGAGCGAGTCGCCTGAAACAGCCGCACGACTGGCAAATGCCATCGCAGATCAATACCGTGTCCAACAGCTCGAAACCAAACTGGATGCCACGCGGCGCGCTACCGAGTGGTTGTCTGACCGGGTATTCGCACTTCGGGAAGAGGTTGAAGAAAAAGAAAATCGAGTTGCTAAATTTATCGCTGACAACGACATGGAAACGGCGATGGGCAACACGCTCACTGAGCAGAATATCGCCTATTTAACCACGCAGAAAACCCAGGCCGAAGTCGAACTGAATCGTGTTCGGTCTCGATATGACAGCATGCGTCGCCAAATTGATGGGGGTGCAGGTGTGGATGGTATTTCGGAGGTTCTTGAATCTCCACTGATCACCAGCCTCAAGCAACAGCTTTCTACTGTGCGTGGTCGCGTTGGAGACCTTGAGACTCGTCTCGGTCCGCAGCACCCAGAATTGATTGGTGCGCGTGCAGAACAAGCCGATATCGAACGCCAGATCGAGAATGAAATGAACCGCATTGCGACGAATCTGGAAAACGAAGTTCGGGTTCGCCGGGATCAGGTCGGACGTCTCCAGTCGCAGATCAATAATTCAAACGCGAAGTTGCGCGGCAACAGCCTGGCCATGGTGCGCCTGCGTGAGTTGGAGCGCGATGCGGAGACCAGCCGCGTCCTGTATGAGGAGTTCATTTCACGCTCCAAGGAAACGCGAGAGCAGGATGGCCTGGTTCAACCTGATGCGGTGATCCTGTCGCAAGCATCGGTTCCAAAACACCCAAGTTCGCCTCGCACGAAATTGAACCTGTTGATTGGTGCAATTCTTGGCGGAATGCTGGGCGCAGGACTGGCACTTCTGGCTGAGCTGCTGGATATGAAAATTTCCTCCACCGAGGACATCGAGAAAAAGCTGCGCCAGAATGCGATCGGATCGGTGCCACTCATTCGTACCACCAACGCGCTCGGCTTTACGCAAACCAACCCGGCTGAGTATCTAATAGAGAACCCGCTATCTGCCTTTGCCGAGAGTGTGAGGTATTTGCGTGCAGCCATCGCGTTCTCTGACCTTGATAGCGAAACAAAGACGGTAGCGATTACGTCTTCTCTGCCGGATGAAGGTAAAACCAGTTTGACGCTCGCGCTTGGTCGGATGTCAGCAATGTCCGGGGCTCGCACGCTGGTTATTGATGGCGACTTCCGTCGCCGTCAGTTGACCGAAGCCGCCGGTCTCAAGCCCGAAGTCGGATTTATTGAGTATCTATTCGGAGCTGGTCAGCTGTCTGATGCAATTGCAAAAGATCCGAAGAGCATGCTCGACATCCTGCCCCTGTCGTTGACTGGGCACACGCCGCATGATGTGTTCGGTACGCGAGCGTTCGACGACTTGTTGGTTCGTCTGCGGTCAATGTACGATCTTATTCTGATTGACACAGGCCCGCTATTGTTGATGGCAGAGGCTCGTGTTGTGGCCGGGAAAACCGATAAAACGATCTTGGTTGTCCGTTGGAGGCATACGACACGTGCCGCGGCACGTCAGTCTCTCGCATTGTTGAAATCGTTCCAAGCAGACCTGCTCGGCGTAACTTTGAACATGGTCAATCTGAATCGTCGTCGTCATTACAGTGATCCGGGTGCTAGCTACGATGCATACCGGAAGTACTATCAGATGGAGAGCAAACCTTCTCTCTTCTCCTTTATGCGCGGCGGTTCCAAGAAGTCGAAGAGTGGGAAAATTCAGCCTACGGCCATTCAAACGCCTCCGAGTCTTGCCGACCATAAAACCGGCGCTGCCGAAAAGGTCGACGCGAACTGAGGTGCGGTGTGGGGGCTTTGGCCTCTGGCGAGAATTGGATTTTGTAATGACCAGGATTGCCTTCTTCGGACACGACGCGGCCGATGCGGCCGTGCGTCGCCGGGTCAAATCCTTTGTCGGAGACGGTCTGGAAGTTACGGGTTTCATGATGCGCCGCCGAGATAGCGACCCCGAATGGGAGAATGTCGATCTTGGCAAAACTCGCGATGGCGCTTTTCTTCAACGGATTGCACAGGTGTTCAAAGGGGCGAGAAAGGCTGCTGCCCACAGGGAAAAGCTCGCGGATGCTGACCTGATCTACGCTCGTAATCTGGACATGTTGGCTTGTGCATTTCTAGCGAAGCGCTACGCAAAATTGGACACACCGGTCATTTATGAGAGCCTTGATGTGCACCGATTGCTGGTTCGCAAAGACATTGTCGGACGGACAGTGCGATTTTTGGAAAGATCTTTGCTGAAACGTAGCCGAGCGCTGGTGGTTAGTTCTCCCGGTTTTATCAAGAACCATTTTGAGCGGTACTATGCTGGTCAGTACAAGGCTTACCTTGTTGAAAACCGGCTCAGCGCGGATGCTGCCTTTGGACCTCGTCCGCGCGGTGAGGTATGTTCAGAAAGCGCAGCATCAAAAAAAATCACCCTTGGTTGGGTCGGCAATTTGAGATGCCAACGATCATTCAATCTTCTATGCGCATTGGCTGATGCTTTCCCTCACGCAGTAGAGGTTCATCTCCACGGGCTGCCGGCCCGAACAGAAATTCCAGTGTTTGAGCCTGAAATTGATGCGCGCCAGAACGTGCGATATTTCGGCAGCTATCAATCGCCTGAAGACTTGTCGGGAATTTATGCCTCGCTGGACGTCGTCTGGGCAGGTGATTTCATGGAAGCGGGATACAACTCGGTCTGGTTGCTACCAAACCGCATATATGAAGGCGGCTACTACGCAACGCCCTCCATCGCGCCTGCGGGCACTGAGACTGCGGCGTGGCTGCAACGGCATGGCTGCGGTTTTGTGGTCGAGGAACCACTGGAGACGGAGTTACCCAAACTGATCGAAAAACTCGTTTCTGATCGAAGTGAGATAACCCGATATGTGAATGTCTTGAATGCGTTACCCGAGGACATCTTTATTCAGCCAGCTGGCTTCATGCGTGATGTCGTAAGGACGAGCCTTGGGGGGGAGAGCGCGACATGAACATCGTAAGTCGTATTCCTGCTGATGACCGCGATGCGCTTGTCATGGCTACTGTATATGAAGAGCCGCGCAAGATTCCTTTTTGGGAGCAAGCGCTTCTTTCTATATGGTTCCTAAATGCGTTCGTTCCGCTGCCAATGGAGACGCCCCTAAGATATTTGATCGTCTTGTGGTTTGTCGCACAGCTGTTCCTTTACAAGGATGAAATTATCCCGGTCATGCTCAAGGCGTGGCCACTTTTTCCGATTCAGCTGTTCGGTCTGATGTCAGTGGCATGGTCTCCCTTTACAGGAGATGCCTTGCGCACGGCATTGCTGTTCCTGCTCACGCCAATTGTAGCCTTAATCACGATCGCGCGGTTTGATATCTCGACTATCTTGCGCTGCATGTTTTTCGCTGGAGTTGCCGCACTTGTTGTCTGCGCGCCTTACTACGACACCATGCATGCAGGCGGCCCGTATCCTCAGAAAAACTATTTTGCACAGCAAATGCTCCTTGTGGCTTTGCTTAGCCTAACGACATTGTTGAACGACAAATCTTGGCCTTGGACGCGCATGCTTGCAGCTGTAGCGTTTCCCGTCGCACTTCTGTTCATGTTGCGGGCGCCGTCGGCCACTGCCTTGGTGTTCGCCGCGATAGGTATTGCTGGCCTTATGGGTGTTAAGTTTCTTTGGGTCTCGATCAGCCGTATTCGCCACCTTCGGTCGCTTCTGGTTTTGACGGCTTTTTCAGCCATTTTGTTGGGTGCGATGTTCGTGCTCAACCAGACGCATCAATCCTACCTGCAGGACTTCCTCGCTGCGCTGGGCAAGGATTCTACATTCACAGGCCGAACCGCTATCTGGGCCGCGGGTGAAGTTGCCGCAGCTGAACATCCCTGGATCGGGCATGGCCATTCGGGCTTCTGGCACATCTCAAACGGTGCAGCGCAGTCTATCAACGAGACAGACTTCAAGCCCTACGGAACCCAACTGACGTTCCACAACGCGTATCTCGAGGTTCGCGTGCATCTAGGGTTTATCGGATTGGCTCTCTACTTGTTGATGTGGGCGTGGTGCGGCTACAGGCTTCTGCTACAGTTTTTCCAGCAAACTTCTCTTGAGATGTCGGCTTGGCTTGTTTTCGGAGGCATCGTGTTTGTTTCGACGTTCACAGAATCTACTGCTTGGTCCAGCTTCAATACGGCCTTGAATCTTTTGTATATCGGCGCAGCTGCTACACTATCTCCCGTACACAGGAAGCGCGTAGGAGAGATGCCGGTATTTATCACGGGAAACAGAAGCGCCGCTTAGTGGACTGGCGGGTAGGTGAGAGAACTAGAGGATTGCTGCAACGCCAGCAATGATACCTGTCCAAAGCGCTGAGCTGAGGCAAACAATCACCAGGATGCGCAGCCAAACTGGCCATTTGCTCACACCATGCGTGTCCGTTTTCGGCTGATCCCGATAAGTCCCGATAACGCTGGTTTGAGTCGCCAAATTCATCATGGAGCGTGTCCTAGCAAGAGACGGGTTCACCTCATTCATGAACGTATATAGACCGGTCATTCCTTAAAGCGCCTTTAAGACGCGATTCTCAATTCACCTGTCTTGGTAAGCCATCTTGCGGATGAATCCGGCGAGAATTGGATTATTCTGTGATGCTGCGGGCTGGCAGCAGCTTTCTGAGAACTTGCTTCATGATTGTGCCCAGAAGATTCAGGGACGCATCTACTGAAAAGCTAAATGCAGACAGCGTTAATGAAACGTCGCGTTGTCGGACACCGTCCATCCACGCCCAGATTGCGGCTTCGCGCTGCGAGTAAGCGGCATGAGCCTTCAGTGCTGATTTCGCATCTGGCGAGATCCCCGGCCTTTTCGACATGCGTGCTGAAATTGCGGCAAGCCTGCGATGGTCACGCCCAGCTTGCGAGTGAGATGCTGATCCTGCTCGTTGGACGAGATAGTAGCCGCAAGGGTCAATCAACCAGGCTTTGGTGCCGTCCAGGAGAAGGCGTGTGTAAAGTTCAAAGTCTTCGCCAAATCGTAGTTCGTTGAGATAAGGCGAGTCGCCATCTTTCATGGCTAACCGATTGAAGAGAGGTTTGATAAAGCCGAGTTCGGATCGAGGCGTTTCGACTTCAAATGATCGCTCTACAAAGAACTCGGCTGTAAGCGGAATCGGACCGTCGGGCTTTTCTGGCCAAAGGTTGCGTTCTATCGATTGTGGGGACGCTTCCTGCGAAATGAGAAGATTGTCTGCCACCCAATCAAGATTGTTTTCGATTGCAGTGGCCAGAAGTTTCGACAGGCGGTCTGGCAAAACAATGTCATCGCTGTCCTGCGGCGTGAACCAGCCAGCATCTGTTTGAGACAATGCGAGATTTCGCGCAGCGGATGGGCCCTGATTAATTGATTGCTTCAACACTCTCAGGTTGGGGTGAACATCTTCCAGACTTTTCGCAATCTCATAACCAGAATCCGTCGAACAGTCATCGACGACAATGACCTCGAGAGAGATGCCACTGGGGCACTCTTGCTTAAGCGCACTGAGAATTGCGCGTTCGATATGTGGTTCGTCATTGTACAGTGGAATGACAATGGCGACTTTGGAGGGATCAAGATTTTGCCGCATCTGAAACCTCAGGGGCAAAGTTGGACGACTCGTCATTGTCTGGCGAATTCATCATTGTCTGTAGGGCGCGCTCCTTCTTCCCGGCGAAGAGTAGGACCAGTGCCCTGATACGACGAAGGGTGGTGCGAGGTGAAACGATTAGCAACACCAGCGGATAAGTCAGCGCGCCCAGCACAACCAAAAGTAATAATTTTGCTATGTCATCCACGTGCTCGGGAATTCGAGCCGACGTAAGAATGACAGCGCCCGCCATGATGATCGATGCGAGCAAGGCGGATGCCCCAGCGAAAACTTGCTGTTTGATGGAAAATCCAACCACACGCTGAACGGCGAGCGCACCGAGTACCCAGCCAATCATCTTCTGTGCCCAGATTAGCCACATGATCGCTTCAAGACCATATGGCGCAACATATGGGAGGGCAATCATCGTTGCCAGACAGATCAGCGCGATCTTCAATACCAGATCCGGGCGACCGACGCCTTTTAGCACGCCCGCGTCGAATGTAGATGTCGGGCGGCGAATCCCGATCAGCAACGAGATCTGAATTGCGCCAATTGCGCCGATCCACTGCTCTCCAAAGACGATTGGTACAGCGACGGGCGCGATAGCAACTGCACCGAGAAATGCGGGGTAGGCGACAAAAGTTGCAACCGTTATTGCACCGCGCAACAGCTTGTGGAGCAATTCGCGGTTGGCTTGGGATTTCGATGCAAAGGGCAGGGCAATCGCGCCGAAAGGAGAGATCAGGGCGGTCCCGGCTTGCTCTTGAACGCGCATTGCAAGATTGAACATTCCGAGTGCTGCAGGACCGAGAAACATGCCAATAACAGCCTGGGGAATGCTTTTCTCAAGCACGGTGATAAGGCGAAGGCTTACGGAGGCGAAGTTGAAAGCCGCAAGATCCTTCAAGTTAGAGATGGAGAAGGAGAGAGAAGGCATCCACCGGTCGAACCACCAAAAAGCCAGCATTCGAACGATTCGACGCGACAACTCCATAATAAGCAGCGCCCAAGCGTTCTGGAGCAGTATCGCGAGTACAATGCCCACAATCGCTGCTACGAGGGTGCCCACCACGTCGACGAGGGCAATTTGCTTGAATGCGAGACGTCGCTGGAGATGGCCGGCCGGGACTGCAGTGAAAGCTCCCACAAAGAGACCTGCGGACATAACCCACAGGAATGGGGTCAAGCCCTCCTGTCCGAAAAATGCCTCGATCATCGGAGCGGAAACCGCGATGATCACAAAGAACAGCGCTGCGAAAAAGAACGACAAGCCAAAGACGGAGTTTGAGTGCCCCCTAGTCAATTCTTGCCGTTGAATAAGCGATTCATTCAGGCTGTTGCAGGCGATCGCTTCGGGAATGGCCAACGTCACCAGCACAAACCCGTATATGCCAAAGTCGGTAGGAGCCAATAGGCGCGCCAATACGACCAGCGACAGCATGCTGCCAACCAGTCCGGCCCAGCTCCCCACGGCGCTCCACGCGGCGGCCTTTCCTGCTGAGCTCATCAGTCCTTTGGACATGCATGGGTACCTTTCGGGAGGAGGGGCGAAACGTGGATTCTACAAACTGGTATCGAATGCGCCATGAACATTAGCAGATTGTCGTGACGGGACGGCCTGAGCGCGCAAATTGTGCCATATCAGGATTGCTGGAAGTCAGCTCTTGCCCATCAACTGCTCAGGTGCCCATGGGGCATCGCCTTTCTCCCAAAGGCCTTCAAGGTAGTTCCTGTCTCTGAGCGTATCCATCGGCTGCCAGAAGCCGAAGTGACGGTAGGCGTTGAGCTTGTTGTCAGAGACCAGGCGTTCGAGTGGGTCTCGTTCCCAAATTGTGTCCGGACCATCAATATAGTCGAAAACCTCGGGCTCGCAGACGAAAAAGCCGCCATTGATGACGTTTCCATCTTCTGCGGCCTTCTCGCGGAACGACCGAACCGCACCGGTCTGGGAATCCAGGCTGAGGCCACCGAAACGACCGGGCTGAACCACCGCTGTCAGCGTCGCGTAGGCATTCGATGCTTTGTGCTTTTCGATGAGATCCGTGATGTTCACATTCGAAACGCCGTCACCATAGGTCACGCAGAACGGTTCGTCGCCGATGTAGCGCCGCGCTGCCTTGATGCGGCCGCCTGTCATCGTATTCAGGCCTGTGTCGACCACCGTAACATTCCAGTCTTCAGCTTCGGTTTCATGAAACTCTACCTGGCCGGACCGCAAGTTCATTGTGAAGTCTGAGCGGGTGTTGCGATAGTTCAGAAAGTAATTTCTAATATAATCAGACTTGTAGCCTGCGCAGATGACGAAATCCTTGAGGCCGTGGGCGGCGTACTGGCGCATAATATGCCACAAGATCGGGTTTCCGCCGATTTCAACCATCGGCTTTGGCCGAATGCTGGTTTCTTCACTGATGCGTGTGCCGAAGCCGCCTGCGAGCAATACAACTTTCATGGATGTCGTCCCGATCCGCTAATGTTCATTTGCGCATATCTTAGCAAGAAACAAGCCAGCCCATCAGGCAAGCTGATGGTTGCCTATCGCGCTCGTCTCAGAGCCAGCATGAAGCGAGAATACAAGAATGCGCGGGTTATCTTTCCCTTAAACAGCGCCTCTCGAATCCGCCATCTAAGCCCGTTCGAAAGCGATCTACAGATCTCAGGTCCAAGGGGTGCCGATGCGAATATCTGTTTGTATTCAGCGATTGGAAACGAGCCATCGAAGATCTCTTCGCAGCCGTATTTCGATGAAAATGCGCGTGAAAGAGTGAGCGTCTCGGCATCGCTCAAAGGGGCGTCCCCTAGTGATGCTGCATCGGAGAAGTCCTGGATTGCTAGGTCCCAAAGCTTCTTGCGGCCCATGATTACGCCTCTTTGAAGCAGTGCGCGGCGTTTGTCGGTTGGAGATTGGATCTGTTCGCCAGACGGCAGGAACTCGCTTAAATCCATATCGTCTCTCAGCGCGCGAAAAATCTTCTGGTCGTATTCCATCCATTTCTTGTCGCGTTCTGTCGCAGAGAAGCTGTTTTCCTTCGTGCCACGGAGTCCATCGTGTTGACGCTGGAAGAAAATAACGTCTTGCGTTCCAACTCCTGAGGCAACACGAGCCAGTCGGATCAGGAAATCGTAGTCTTGAGAGCGAACGAGATTTTCGTTCAAGGGTCCAGATTGGTCGACGAGCGCACGCTTAAAGATCATGCCCGGCTGGTGAACGAAGAAATCCTCCATTGTGCGGACCAGAAACTCCTCAGACGCGCATTCAGTCCAGTAACCTGTGTCCCATTCCTGGCGGTTTCCGGCATTGTCGATCGAAAAACGGACGTGGCGACCATAGGCAAAGCCGGCTTCTGGATTGTGTTGCAATAAATTTGTGAGGGTCTGCAGAGCGTCCGGATGCATCAGGTCGTCATCATCAACGATCCAGACAAGCGGATGCTGGCATTCTGAAAGTGCCAGATTAATCGAGTGGGCTTTTCCTTGATTGCTTTGCTTGGTTATCAGTCGCAATTTGTCGCCATACGTCGCTAGCATCTCAACTGTGTCGTCAGGCGAGCAGTCATCAACCACAATGATTTCGGCAGGCTGTAGGGATTGCGCGAGCACAGACTCCAGGGTTTCCTGAAGCAGGGTACACCGGTTGTAGGTTGGAAGTATGACTGAAACGCCATCCGACATACGGATCCTCACTCAGTGCTTTGGGGCGGGACGCCCGAATCGGTGAGCGCGCGCTTACACAATTCTTCGAGTTGATCATTGAGTTTGGTCGAATTGAATTTTTCTTCAATCACTTCGCGCGCATTTCGAGTGAGAGTGACAGCCAATTCCGGGTTCCTGGCCAAGGTCAGAATGTGATCCGCTATCTGATCACAGTTCTTTTCCCGTGCCAGAAGGCCCGATACACCATTCTCAATGAGTTCCGGAATGCCACTATGATAGGTGGAGATGACGCCAACGCCACTGGCCATGGCCTCCATCAGCGAAAGCGGAATCCCTTCCATATCTCCGTCTTCAGAGACCACACTTGGCAGGACCAGCGCGTCAGACCGGGCTAGCGCGTGTGCAACTTCCTTGTGTGGCAAAGCGCCTGAGAAGCTTACCAATTCTGAAATGCCAAGGTCGCGAACAAGTGCTTTGAGAGATGCTTCGAGCGGACCGGAGCCTATGAGTTCAAACCGCATTGTCAAATCGGGCGCTTGGGTCACGGCTTTTGCAAACCCACGAATTGCGTACTCCAACCCCTTCTTTTCAACAAAACGACATACGGTGACAAGTTTGAATGGATCGGTATTGGATCGAGTTTTCGGTGCATATTTGAAGTTCTCGGTCTTCACGCCCATTCGGTGAACGAAAATGTCTTCTTCGCGTGCACCGAATTGCTGAAGTCGTTCAGACCAGAAGTCACTGACCGGCAATAGCATCTGTCTCTGATCAAATAGGTCTGAATACAGATTGCCTCCATTGGCAAGCAAGCTTCTCGACATATCGTCGCCGTGGAAGATCGTGAGAATTTTTGGTGCCGGAGACAGCGAGTTGGCGCTTTCCAGTACTTGAGCGCCAAACCAGCCAAAGTTGCAGATAATAACATCATTGGCTGTGCAGAACTTGCGCTCGCGCGAGGCGGTAAGCGCTCTGCGGAGACGGTAAGGCAGTCGATCTTGTAGTCCGGACAAGAGAGGATTGTCTGAGCGAACATAGGAGAGGTCGTGCAATCCTTCAGGCGATACAGCCTTTTCCTGTGGCTTGGCCCGGTCGTTTGCCAGAATGGAAACTTGATGTCCGCGGGCGATCATTCCTTCAATCTGGTCCAGAATGAAGGTCTCCGACAGCTTTGGAAACGTGCCAACGCGAAAGCCGATTTTCATCGGTTCATTAATCGGGTGAAGAGGTCCAGAATTCATCGTCCGTTCTCTAGCGCTCAGGATGGCCAGCCGGACCAGTATTTCCGGACACCAACCTTGATCATCAGCCAATCAAACCACGCGTCGGCATAGGTGGCAAAAGTTGTTGGGCCGCGCTGCTTCTCCAGCGCGGCGAAATGACGTTCGGTTGCCTCGGCGCCGTACTCTTTCTTCCAACGCAGGGCACGCCGGAAATAGTGTCTGCAATACCGACGTGTAACGCGTTTGAACTCCCGTTCCGTAAGAACATCCGGTCCGTGTTCATACAAAGAGTTTAGCCAGTCTACAAAATGCGTATTCTTTTTGACAATCGTCGCGGCGGTTTGTGAGCCATCATGAATGCGGACCCATCCGAGGCGTTCGTGCACCATGCCAAATTTTCCGCGTTTCAGGATAGCCAGCACGGATTCGAAGTCAGCACCCGTAAAGCGATCATCATAAATCGGATCGCGCCAGTCCATGACATCCCGGCGCATCAACATATGAACAGCGAAAAAGCCGATCTGATTCAAGAAGAAGCGTCGCACGACTTCCTTGCCGTCCATGACAGTCTGGTCTTCCGGCCAGACAAATGGGACCGGCTCATCATTCTTGGATACGTTCGTTCCGACCAGCAGGATATCATCATCAGTCTCGGCGACTTCCACCATTTTTCGCGTGCAGTTCGAAGACATTGTGTCATCCGCACAAAGAAGCCTTACATATTTTGCGTCTGCTGGAGCATGGCTCATCGCCGTATTCCAGTTGGAGTACAGTGGGAGCAATTGCGTGTTCTTGTGAACAATCACAGGAAAATTTTTAGGCTCAAAGGCTTCCAAAATGTCAGCTGTGCCATCGGTGCTACAATTATCCAGCACGATATGGACCAGGTTTGGATAGTCCTGGGCCTGCACATTTTCGAGTGTTTCCAAAAGGAAATCCGCACCGTTGTAGACTGGGGTGATGATAGCAACTTTTGGAAGTGTCGTGTCGGGTTTGAGAGTGGTCATTCGTCGGAAACCGGATGTTAGAAATTATCTTTGGAAAGGACTTTGAAGAAGAGTGAAGGCGATCAATCCCGAGCGCTGCGTGTACTTAATTTTGATGCGAACAGAGGCGCGTCCCGAAGTAATTTTTTGAGACGCCGATAAACGGGCATTTCAAAGTATTTTTGGGTGAGGTGGGCCAGAACCAGTACGACCGGTACAATCAGAAGAATTTTTACGGCCAATGGCGTGTCTTCCGGTAGGATCAGGTAGGCGATCTTCTGTATTGGACGGTGTATGAGATACAGGGAAAATGAAATGGTGCCCAGATGATGGATCTTCATCGCGAGCTTTGCGCTTGATCCGACCTCGAACGCGCCGATCAGCACGACTGCGAGGAATAGCGGCAGCATGATAAAATCTATCCACAGATGGATGTATGGCAGCCAAAGACAGATCGCGAACAGTCCAAGTAGTATTGGCGTTGCCATCCCAAATGCACGCTGAAGCGCTGGGTTGGGGGCCGCGTCCAGATGCGTGTACAGCTTGTAGATCAGGATGCCCGCCATGAATGAGGCCATCCCACGGACCATTCCTGCGCTGACGGCCGGCGCCAATGTCTGAATGTGTCCGTCCAGATGCCCGAGCGTTATGAACAGCGTCACATAACACGCGATTGAAACTACGATCATCAGGCCGTTGACGATTGATGATTTGATCGAGCCCAGGATTCTGGTCCCGAATGCCAAGGCGAGTGCGACCAGAATATTTACCCAGAATTCGACAGAGATCGACCAGGATGGAGAATTGAACCAGAATTTGTCAGGTCCCAACCCAACATGATGGATCATCAATCCGTGTAGCGCCAATGTGGATTTGTCGATGTATTCGTTCGTTGCGATATATATCAGAACAGAGACGATCAGAGTGACCAGGTGCAATGGGTACAGACGCGCAAATCTGGCTTGTGCAAATGAAACGAGCGAGAATTCTGGGTTGCGAAAGTATGCGTGCATCAACACAAAGCCAGACAAAATGAGAAAGAAGTCTACAGCCAGATAGGTGTTGAGAGATCCATTTATCTCAGGAAAATGCAGGATCATGATCGCGAAGGCGGCATAGCCGCGCAAGCTGTCGAGCAGAACGAACCGCTTGGACGCTACTTTGCTTTGAGTAGGTGTTTCTATTGACACGAGACGTCCCCATCCAGTCTCGGAATACCGCTTCTGTCACATGACAGTGAGCTACATACAACGATTATTCCAAGTGATTCAGCATACGATTTCTGTTCTACCTCGCCCACCTCATGGGCGACTGGCGCCGATTTTTCCGCCAGCCCGCCCTGAGGCGTTCGCTAAAGATCGGACGATGACCAGTACAAGTCGTCTGTCAGCAGTCCATCGGCCTTGTACTTCATCAACATTTTCAGGCGCGTATACGGATTTGCCTGGAAGATTTCTGGTGTCATATTGATGGCTTTGAACACCTTGTGAAGCTGCGCGGCGCCTTTTTCTGCGGTCCATTCACATTTGAAGTCCGGCATCAATTTCTGAATCTTGTCGAAATTCACCCGGTAGGACCGGTTGTCGGCAGACGGCTCTCCGACCGACAGTGTGCAATCCGGGAACTCGTCTGCAACGATTTTGGCAATGTCGATGACCCGATAGTTCTGATCGGTGGAACCTACATTCATACGCTGTCCGGCGATCTTGTCCTGATCCGCATTCAGTGCGCAGTAAATCGCCTGACACATGTCCAGAGCGTGGACGAGAGGCCGCCACGGTTTGCCGTCTGACAACAGCTTGATTTCTTTCGTGGTCCAGGCAAGGCCACACAGATCGTTGAGCACGATATCGAAGCGCTGGCGCGGGCTGGCACCATAGGCGGTTGCGTTGCGCATGAAGCAGGTCGTGAAGTTTGCATCGTTCATTGGCGTGAGGTCGTTCTCAACGCGAACCTTGCATTCGGCATAGGCCGTTTGCGGATTGACTTCGCTCGTCTCGTCCAGAACGCCGTCATCCTTGCCGACGCCATAAACGGAGCAGGAGGACATATATACGAAGCGCTTCACTCCAGCCTTGCGGGCTTCATTCGCCAAACGAACCGAGCCTTGGTGGTTGATCTGGAAGGTCAGTTCCGGATTTTGCTGGCCAAGCGGATCGTTCGAAAGTTCTGCAAGGTGTGCGACGGCATCGAAGCCTTGCAGATCCTCAGCCGTAATGTCGCGAATGTCTTTGGTGACAATCTGTGGGCGCGGCCCGCTCATGGGGTAGAGCCAGCCTTCGCGATAGTATCCGGTATCAAGACCGACGGCATCAATACCGCGCTCAAGCAGATAAGGCCCCAACAGAGCCCCGATATATCCATCAGCCCCAGTGAAAAGTACGCGCATGAGAGTGTCCCCTTGGATTGCATGGTGTCTCAAAGTGACGGCGACTGTGCTGTTTTAGTTCAATGCGCAGATCATGCCGATTTCGAGACAGGATTGTCTGCCAAGTAGCAAGAACCGGGCCGTGACAGAACCAAAATTCGAATTAGCGTGTCCGATATTTTTGTTCTAATTACCGCTCATGGATACAGGGTACGAAATAGAGTGCGTCGTCATTGGTGCAGGCGTTGTCGGGCTGGCGTGTGCCAGGGCGCTGGCTAAAGGTGGGCGTGATGTCTTGGTCATCGAGCGCGGTGCCGATATCGGCATGGAAACCAGTTCGCGGAACTCTGAAGTCATCCATGCGGGCATTTACTATCCGAAAGGTTCACTGAAAGCTGAATGCTGTGTGTCCGGTCGTGAAAAACTCTATGAATATCTGCAGTCGCGGTCACTCCCGTATCGCCAATGCGGGAAACTGATCGTTGCGACAAACGACATTCAGGCTGAGGAATTAGAGCGCATTGCATCGCACGCTTGGGACAACGGCGTGGATGATTTGACGATCATCGATGCTGCAGAGGCCCAGCTATTGGAGCCAGCGCTTCATGCTACCCGCGCTTTGCTGTCGCCCTCCACCGGAATACTGGACAGTCATTCCTACATGGTCAGTCTCCAGGGAGAAGCTGAAGATCATGGAGGTGTGATCGCATTCAAGACGGAAGTTGTTTCGGGCGAAGTCTTGCCAGATGGAAGGACCCGATTGGTCTGTTCAGGCGATGAAGCTGCGACGATTACGGCCAACATGGTTGTGAACGCTGCAGGTCTGACTGCTCCAGCTTTGGCTGGACGTATTGAGGGTGTGCCATCTGAGCACGTGCCCGAATTCTACTACGCCAAGGGCAATTATTTCTCACTGAGTGGCTCTACACCGTTCAGCAAATTGATTTATCCCGTGCCGGAGCCAGGCGGGTTGGGTGTGCATCTGACGCTCGATATGGGCGGGCAGGCGCGTTTTGGCCCGGATGTCCAATGGGTTGAAACACTCGACTATGAAGTTGATCCCGCACGCGGCAACTCATTCTACGAGGCGATCCGGCGCTATTGGCCGGGGCTGCCAGATGACTCGCTTGTTGCCGGATACTCCGGCATTCGCCCGAAAATATCCGGACCGGGGCAGCCGAATGCAGATTTCCGGATTGCCGGTCCTGAGGATCATGGGGTGCCCGGTCAGGTCCATCTGTTTGGCATAGAAAGCCCTGGACTCACGTCCAGCCTGGCGATTGCTGACCGGGTTGCGTCACTTCTGAACTAGGCTTCAGCGCCGTAATTCATGACCATGTTTGCGGCGCGTTCACCTGAGATGAAGCTTTCATCTGTCCAGATATACGCCCAATCGCCATACCGGCCGCAATAGGCGACACCAACTTCCTTCAGATAGTCATGTACCAGTTTGAGGCATTTGGGGCGGTCGTGGTCGAAGATGACATTGCCCCACGGGGCGTAGAGGGTCGAAGTGTGGATGATTTCTTCCCGGTCCTGAATGTAGCCGATCTTCATCAGGCTCTGGATGGTCGGTTCGATCCAGTCTTCCAGCGTACCGGTCATCGGCTTCCATTTATCTGAAAAATAGATCTCTGCCTGAATTGCGCCGCAGCCTTCCGGGGCGACGTGCGGGGAAAACATGTGAGGGAAGGACAAGCGCGAGAACGGAATGTCTGCGTCGTAGAAATAGGTCCAGTGACAATCCGAAACGTTCGCCCGATTTACCCCGATATTGATTAGTACGACCTGACTGCATGACAGGAGCGCAGCGGCCTCCTGAACATCCTTGGGGGCATCCTTGATGAGTGGGATCAGCGCCGGCAGCGGGATCGAGGAGATCAGTTTCTCATAGGATGCTTGTCCCCCATGAGAGAAGGTAAGCATCTTTTCCCTTGTGTCGATTTCGGTCACGCGATGATCGAGGTGAACCTCAGACTTCTTTGCGAACATGTCGAGGTAGGAGACGAAGCCGCCATTTGTCGGATAGCGGAAGTCCGGAATGTAGTGGACGTCCTGAGTATCCTTGTCGAGCGCGCCGTGGAGGACCTCTTCGAGATCCGGTTGGTACAGGCGCGGTCCAAGCCAATCCGTGGTCAGGTTCTTGGCTTCTGTCGTGTGGTACTTCTTGGTGTACTCGCCCGGGAACGTGTCGCCGAAGGTTGGGCCGAAGGCCGCGTGAAGCCAATCCTGATAATTGCGGATTTCGCCATACTCATTGTTTTGCGCGTGGACAAAATCCTTGATGCAATCAACGATCAATTGTCTCGGAAGACCCGCCAAATTCACCTGAGCCGGATGCTTGATCCAATGGCCTTGCCAGTAATTGTTTACGCGGGACGGGAAGGCTTGGAAGTCCTGCTCCACGCTTTCAGCAAAGAGTGTCTTGATCCGCTCATTCTTTGTAAAAGAGATATGCGGCCCTTCGTCGAAAATGAAGCCGTCCTTATAGTCGAAGCTGGCGGTATGCCCGCCAATGTGATCTCGCGCTTCGTAGATGACAGGCTTGACCCCTTGTGAGTGCAGTTGATGAGCTGCACCGAAGCCTGCGCACCCCGCGCCGAGAATGCGCACACCGCTTTCGGTCAGATTGCCGTCATTCATAGAAGTCTCCGTAAGTTCGCCATGTCCCACGCTTGCACGGCTTGTTTGGTCACGATCGCCCGTAAACCATAGAAGTTTCGATACGATGAAATGACAGCGAAAAGATTGTTAATCTCGGAATGTGATTTGCAACTTCTATAGGCTAATCCAATTTCCGGACATCACTTCAGGGGACTGACATGAAATTTGTCGAAACGCCGCTCAGCGGTGCGTTCATCGTTGAGCAGGAGCCATTCTCGGATGCGCGCGGCTATTTTGCGCGAGCTTACTGCAAGGACGAACTTGCCACGGTTGGTGCGAACTATGAATTCGTCCAAGCGAATATGTCCGGCAACGTTTCGGCCGGGACGTTGCGCGGATTGCATTATCAGAACGAAACAGCGCCGGAGGCAAAATTCTTTCGCTGTATCAATGGCGCCGTTTTCGACGTCATCGTCGATATGCGGCCAGATTCGCCGACGCGATACCAATGGTTCGGCGTCGAACTGACAGCTGAAAACCGGAAGGCGCTGATTGTTCCGCCTCTATTCGCGCACGCATACCTGTCACTGACGGACGGTGCTGAAGTGTTTTACCAGACCTCGCATGCCTACGCGCCGGGAACGGAGCGCGGTGTTCGCTGGGACGATCCGGGTATTGGAATCAAATGGCCTGCCCCGGTTACCGATATCTCCGATAAGGACCGCAACTGGCCCGATCTCGACATCTGACAAGCAGCTGCACACGCGGAAAATCAATCAATGACACAGACCATTATTGTTACAGGCGGTACCGGCTTCATCGGGTTCCATGCCGTCACGGAACTGGTTGCCCGCGGGCACAAGGTTATCGTTCCAACAAGCCGCCCGATTTCCGAGAGCGTCTCTGGAGCGCATTATGTCGCTTGCGATTTGACAGATCCAGCGGCTCGGCAAAAACTGATCTCCGAGGCTGGGGCCGATACGCTGCTCCATATCGCATGGCGTGCTGCGGTCAGCGGGCTTTGGGGAGCGCCAGAAAATACTGACTGGCTTCAGGCAAGCCTCGCCTTGGGACGGGACTTTCTTGATGCTGGTGGCAAACGCATCGCTTTGTGTGGGTCCTGTGGCGAATATGACTGGACGTCCGGAATTTGCATCGAAGATGTCACGCCATTGCGCCCGAACACGATTTACGGAACCGCGAAAGTGTCAGTTCTGCACGGCCTCTCAGCCATGTGTCAGGTGGCCGGGGCCTCATTCGTGGCAGGTCGCCCATTCTTCATTTATGGCCCTCGTGAGCACGAAAGCCGCCTGACGGCTTATGTGATCAACTCATTGCTGGCGGGAGACGAAGCGGCGTGTTCTCACGGCATGCAGCTGCGCGACTACAGTCATGTGGCGGACGTCGGCCGCGGCATGGCAGCGCTTGCCGCCAGTGATCTGACCGGCGAGTACAATATCGGAACTGGCCAGGCGGTCCGCGTCAAAGACGTCATTCTTGAAATCGCCAGCGCTGTTGGCCGGAATGATCTGGTCAAGCTTGGAGCGAGGGAAGCGCCTGCGTTCGAGCCACCTCTTATTGTCGCTGATATGTCAAAGACACGCGCATCTGGTCTCGATTGGGCGCCGCGCTTTTCGCTTGAGACCGGGGTAGCGGATACGATCGACTGGTTTCGGGCACAACTTTAACGTCAACTGACACCTGAACATTGGGCAAGGAAAAGCCGGACGAGATCGTTCATCTCGTCCGGCTTTTTAATGCGCCTTGGAATGCCGAGCTTTTATTCTCGACCTTTGGAATCAGCGTGCGCCGCGGGAGTTGAAGACCGCTGGAACCGTCAGAAAAAGGATCTTGAGATCAGACAGGAAGGAATGCTCACGAACATATTCGACATCCATCTCTACGCGGGTCTCATACGTCGTATCGCTGCGACCGCGAACCTGCCAAAGACCTGTCAGACCAGGACGGACGGCGCAATAGTCTTTGAAGTTGTCGCCATACTTCGAAACTTCGCTTTCAACGATTGGGCGTGGACCTACGAGGGACATGTCCCCACGAATGACATTGATAAGCTGGGGCAGTTCATCGATTGAGCTTTTCCGAAGGAAGTGGCCAAAAGGTGTGATGCGGGGATCGTGTGTGAGTTTCTGTGTGTCTGCCCATTCGCGGCGAGCTTCCGGGTCAGCGGCGAGTAATTCCTGCAGGCGGATATCCGCGTCAGCGACCATGGAGCGTAGCTTATAGCATTTGAATGGCACACCGTCTTTTCCGAGACGGGACTGGCGGAACAGGGCCGGTGCGCCATCCTGCAAGCGCACAATAATCGCGACTGCAAGAATAAGAGGAGCAGTGAACAACAGGATGGCGGAAGCGACGACGACATCAAATGCGCGTTTCGCCGATAGCTCAGTTCCCGGACGAACGGGCCGGCTCCTGAGGGTCGTATATGTCGAAATCTCCACTTCGCGCGACTCTTTCGAAAGTCTCAATCCCATTTTCGTCCCCTACAATCTACACACAATGTGCCGGGTTACCTGCCACACCCAACGCATTTGCTAACGAGTAGTTAACTCGGAAGATTGATTGGATGTTTATTTCTTTCAGGGAGGTTTGCAATGTTTGTACCGCCAATTTTGAAAATAATTAGCGGATGGACGCAAATTTCGCGTGTCAGGGGAAAGTAAAGGGTAAGTATTCGGCAAAACACTACGAAATTTGGGCGTTCTGGGGGTATTTCTTGCTCGTTTGAAAATGAGTGACCGATTCTAGGACAGTCGCGTGCCAAGCTGGGAATCGGGAAACAAAAAAAGCGACGCCCAGAAAGCGCCGCCTTTGCAATTTTTGAATGGTTAAGTCGCGCTAGAAAATGCGCTCACCGATCCGGATCGTGTCGCCGGGTTTAACCGCTGTATTGGTGTCGAGCGTGTAGCTTTGTTCTTCTGCGCCATCTACGCTTTTGATGAACACAACCTTCTTGTTGGCCCGATAGGTAAATCCACCCGCAGCCGCCACGGCATTCAGAACGGTGAGGCCGGATGTGTAGGGATATTCGCCGGGTGAGCCTACTTCGCCGAGAATGTAGAAAGGACGATAGTTGATCACTTCCGCACTTACGCGTGGGTTCAGGATGTAATCACCATCAAGCGTTTCGACGATACGAGCTTCGAGTTCTGGTGTGGTGAGGCCGAGCGCGTCGAGCTGGCCGATCAGTGGCAATGAAATTGCGCCGGAGCCGTCAACATCGAACTCGCCGGACAGGTCCGGGTGGCCGAACACAGTTACACGAAGGCGGTCGCCATTACCCAGGACGTACGCCGGAGCAGTGCGCTGGTCGGTCGCAACATCGGTCGCGTCTGAGCGCTGTGTGACGGTGCCGGACTGGCAGGCAGAAACGAGCAGGAATGTACCTGCCGCAAGCGCCAACAAAATAGCACGAAATATGGTCATGTCCCCAAATTCTCCCTGATTGGACGGCACCCGCCGCCAAGCTATGATTAGTCTTTAACTCGGACTTGTTTCCAGAAAGCTGACATCAGTGCCAAAAAGTCTGGCAGCCGATAAGCGTCCACTAATGAAGGCTCCGGTATCGAGGCCGATTCTACGATTATCGCGGAAGACGTCATCTGCTGGCGTGTGGCCGTGCACGATGACGTGCTCGAATTCTGCTGCATCATCCAGGAATTCATCTCTGATCCACAGCATGTCCCGGTCAGATTGCTGATCCAGAGGAACATCAGGACGCACACCTGCATGTACGAAGAGATAGTCGCCCGCGATGTGATGGGTCTTGAGGGATGCGTAGAATTCAAGGTGCTCTTTCGGCAGCCGATCGCGAAATCCGGTCCAGACCTGGTCCCAGGCTTTCTTCGCCGCTTGCATCGCTTCGTGTGACGTCAGGCTGGAGCGCGTGTTCGGTGGTTGAAAGCCATAAGAGTAAAGTGTTTCCCCGCCGCCATATCGGACCCATTGTTTTCCGAAACTGGCATCATGGTAGAAACGCAGAAGCGCCTCCTCATGGTTTCCCATCAGGAAGACTGTTTCAAAACTATCAAGGCGGTCGCTGATTAGGAAATCGATGACACTGCGGGACTGCAGCCCCCGATCAATGTAGTCCCCGAGAAAGACGATCGTGCACTTGGTGCCTTCAGGCAGCGTTTGCCGATCTTGCTTGATTTGATCGATGAGGCGTTCCAACAGATCGTGCCGACCGTGAATGTCGCCAATAGCATACAGGCATTCGCCGTCCGGCGCTGCAGATACGCGAGTCAGCGCCTGAGCAGGAGCTGGTTCGGCCTCTGCCTCGGTTGGCGTCGAGAACGCTTCGAACCGTTGCCGCATCCGCGCGCGCAAAGACGTGGTCGAGCGGGTCAGTTGCCCGAGGCGCTCGATAAACGACTTTTGAATTTGCTGCGTCAGCTTTGCCATGGATGCTCAATGATTAATGAATTGTTTATAGTGGTTTTTGGGTGGAAACCAAAGGCGAGGCGGTGCCGGAACGCTTTGGAAGTATGGTTTCGCGCAAGAAACCGGCGGCCCAACTCATATGAATGGCGAACGACACAACGCCCGCGTAAAGCCCGCAGATTGATCTCTTGCTTATCGCGATGACCAGCGAAGCTGCGCCAAGAACCAAAAGGTACATGATTGGCAGAAGAAGAGTCCACCAAATGAACGGTGCGGCTATCAGGCTCATCAGATTTGCAAGCAACGCCACAATTGGCAGCGCTTGTCGTAATTTCAGCACTTCCTGGTGTTTGCGAATGGTGCGGGCGCGCCCTTTGCCATAATTGAAGTATTGCCTGGCCAAGGCGGTGGCGCTGCTGCGAGGTACATACTGAATGCGGATGTCTGCATTGAGAAAAATGCGTCCTCCTTGTTGCGCGACGCGCGCATCGTATTCGGCATCTTCATTGTGAGAAAACGTATCGTCGTATCCGCCAACTTTCTTGAAGACCCTCAAATCGAAGCCAGCGTGATGACCATGATCGACATAACCGGACTTCCGCCCCGCCTTGTGAGCAGATCCGCCTGATCCAAGTATTGTGTTTGAGACCCATGCATTGGCCTTCTCGAAGCAGGATTGGCCAATGGCGTCCATCGGTACGACGACAGATGCGGCTTGGGTGGACTTCAATGAATCGACGACATCCAGAATGAAATTTGGCGGATAGATCGAATGTGCATCGCAACGCACCATATAATCGGTGTGGTCTGAGCCATATGCCTCGACGGCCAGATTGATTGCTGCAGCCTGTAGCCGTTTGGGGTTTTTCAGGACGATCAAATTTGTGAACTCGCCTTTGAGACCCTCGACAATCTCAACAGTACGGTCGTGACTTCCACCGTCCGCGATGACGAGTGGAATTTCCTGTAGCGCTTTGTCGCCCACCAATAGGGAGCGAATGCACGCCTCGATGTGAGCTTCCTCGTTCAAGGTCGGAATCACGGCTATTGCGTTCGACTGCGATGCATATGTCGACTTCGGCATAGTGTTTCTTTCCATAACATCGGAAGGCATTGAGGGTCCTGAACGTCTGCTTCTGTTTAGGAACAGCAAAATTCATTCCAAAAGCTAAGGCCCATGTCGAGAGGCTGGCAAAACAACGCTTCAACCGACCAAAACCTGATCGCTCCCTCCCTTACGTTAGCCTTGCCGTCGGCGCCGAACATCCTAAGGATAGACGCATATATCAGGAGGAAATCGACATGATTGGTGTGGTTGTGAACCTGTCCATTCAAGAGGGCAAGGAAGCGGAATTTGAACAGGTCGCAAGGGACCTGATGGCGAAGGTCAAGGCCAGCGAGCCGGGCTGTCTCACATACCAGCTCTATAAATCCAAAGACGGCTCCTACGTTTTCCTCGAAGAGTATGCCAGCCAGGACGATCTGGATGCGCATGGCAAGACCGAGCATTACACCGCAGCTGCGCCAAAGCTGGGCGCATGCCTCGCTGGCGCGCCACAAATTACCTACCTCACAAGCGTGGATTGATCCGAGACAATTATGGACCTCTCATTTACCAAGGAAGACCTTGAGTTCCAAAAAGAAGTCAGGGATTGGATTGCCGAGGCGTATACGCCTGAGCTGCGTGCGAAAATGGCCATGTCGAAGAACGGGTATCTCGACAAGGACGGCCAGGTGGAGTGGCAAAAGCGCCTTTATGAAAAGGGCTGGGTCGCGCCCAACTGGCCGGAAAAATATGGTGGCCCCGGTCTGTCACCATCCGAGCGCTACATCCTGAACATGGAGCTTTCCGCTGCCGGTACTCCCACGGTCAGTCCGATGGGGATATCGATGGTCGCGCCAGTTCTGATGGAATTCGGTTCAGACGAGCAAAAAGAAAAGTACCTTCCGCCGATCCTCCGGTCTGATGTCTGGTGGTGCCAAGGGTATTCAGAGCCGGGCGCTGGATCTGATCTCGCTTCACTACAGATGAGCGCGGTGCGCGACGGTGACGACTACGTTCTCAACGGTTCGAAGATCTGGACCACGCACGCGCAGTGGGCCGACATGATCTTCTGTCTGGTCAGAACTTCCAAAGAGGGTAAGCCTCAGGAGGGGATCAGCTTTATCGTGTTTCCGATGACTCTGCCGGGTATCACTGTTTCCGCACTTCCTACGCTGGATGGACCACTGGAAGGGCAGCAGGAGATCAACCAGGTCTTCTTCGAGAATGTCCGTGTGCCAGTGGCTGAAGCGCTTGTAGGCGAAGAGAACAAGGGCTGGACCTACGCGAAATACTTGCTCCAGTTCGAGCGTGGCAATGCGTATGCCCCGGGTCTTCGGAACATGCTGAGAAAGGCGCGAAAGATAGCCAGTCTGGAGCAATCTGAAGGTGAGGCGCTTATCCGTGATCGGGATTTCTCTCGCAAGCTGGCGAACATGGAAATCAAGATCGACAGTCTGGATGCAACTGAGCAGAGGATTTTTTCGGCCTTGTCGGCGGGGCAGGCAGTTGGCCCTGAGAGCTCCATGCTCAAATGCGAAGGGTCGGATACCCAGCAGGCGATCACGGAATTGATCCTGGAAGCGACCGGCGCCTATGCTGCACCATTTGTTCAGGACAGTTTCGCTGTCGCGCGGGATGGCGCAAATGCTGACCTGCCAATGCCGCAATATGCCGTGCCTGTTGCGCCGAGTTACTTCAACTATCGCAAGACGTCGATCTACGCTGGTTCAAATGAGATCCAGCGCAACATCATGGCCAAGATGGTGCTCGGCCTTTGACCTTTACGGCAGCGCCCACGCCAGTCGTACGCAAGCCGGGCTTCCTGACCAGGATTGCTTATGGCGTGGGCGGTGCCGCGAGCGGGGTCAAGAATAACGGCTTCGAATATTTTCTGCTGCTCTACTATAGTCAGGTCCTGGGCATCTCTGCGTCGCTTGTTGCTGGCGCGTTGTTCCTGGCTCTTGTCGTTGACGCTGTGTCGGATCCGATTGTCGGGTATTGGTCGGATAATGTCCGCACACGCTTCGGGCGTCGGCACCCCTTCATGTACGCAGCCATGTTGCCCCTTGGCGTTGCATATTTCCTGACCTGGAATCCTCCGGAGGGACTGGATAGCCAAGGATTGTTTGTCTGGTTGGTTGCGATCACGATCACCGTGCGGCTGTGCTTTACGTTTTACGAAGTGCCAAGCCTCGCACTCGCCGCAGAACTCACGCAGGATTACGACGCCCGAACCAGCCTCATGTCATTCAGGTATTTCTTTGCCTGGATCGGCGGCTTGGCCATTCAGGTTGCCTTGCTGACTTTGCTATTGCGGCCAACCGAAACGGTGAAGATGGGATTCTTCAATCTGGATGGATGGCACACCTATGGGTTCTGGGCAGCGGTCACGATCGTCGGTGCCATTTTTATCTGCAGTGTCGGCACCCATCGTTATATCCCACACCTCAAGGCAGCGCCGCCTGCTCGCAACCTCACCATCGGCAAAGTGTTCAGTGAGATATTCGAGACCGTTTCGAATCCGTCATTCCGGGCGCTATTTCTGGCGACACTTTTCGGTCTGTTCGCGAGTGGAATATCAGCGGCATTGAATCAGTACATCAATGGCTTCTTCTGGGGCTTTGACACCGATCAGATTGCAGGGCTAACCATGGGCGTATTCCTGTCGGCTGGCATGGCGCTGGTGCTGGCACCGCTCATCGGGAAATCGCTGGGCAAGAAGCGCGGGGCGATCATCATCGGCTTGTTCGCCTTTACAATTGCGCCAGCCCCCGTTCTGGCGCGGCTGTTCGGGCTCATGCCTGCCAACGGGACTGACGCGCTGTATTATATCGTGCTCGTGATCACTGTGGTCGATGTGGCGTTGATCATTGTGACGCAAATGCTGATGGCGGCGATGGTTGCGGACATTGTTGAAGAAAGCGAACTTGCCACAGGGCGCCGTTCCGAAGGCATCTTCTTTGCGGGTATCAGCTTCATTCGGAAGCTTTCGCAGGGGGCGGGAATTTTGACGGCTGCCGTCGTATTGTCGGTGGCAGAGCTACGGCCGGGCATGCAGCCGGGTGAGGTGGCGGATGCTTCGCTGGACCGTCTCGGATGGGGGTATGCTGTGTCGCTGCTCGTAATCTGGATGCTCATGATTTTCTGTCTGAGCTTTTATCGTATCAGCAGGGAAAGCCATGCAGCCAATCTGGCTGCACTCGCAGCCAGGGATGAGCCGGGCACAACTCCCTGAAAAAACTCACTGATTTGTCATGAAGTGAGGAATTGCCACCTGCTTCACGCCGCAATAGAGCCATAGTCATGATGCATACACTCCGCATGACGAAACACGTTTCGAAGTTCCTGGTCGTTGCCGGGCTTTCGGTTCTGGCCCTTCTTGTCCTGGCTTTGTTGCCACTGTTCGCAAGCGCACAGCGACTGCCGCAGTCACAAACCGAAATTGATCTCAGCTTTGCGCCGCTTGTCAGGGAAGCGTCGCCGGCTGTCGTCAACGTGTTCACCGAACGTATGGTGTCCAATCGCGTATCGCCAATGGAGCAAATGTTCTTTGGCAATGCCATTCCCAAGCAGCGTCGCCAGAATTCGCTTGGGTCCGGTGTGATTGTCGGATCAGACGGTGTGATTGTAACGAACAATCATGTGATCGAAGGTGCGGATACGTACCGTGTCGTGCTGAGTGATCGCAGGGAGTATCCGGCTGAATTGGTGCTCGCGGACGAGCGGACTGACCTTGCTGTGCTGAAGATCGACACTGAGGGCGCGGTGTTGCCGGTATTGCCATATGCAGACACGCGTGCGGCGCAAGTCGGCGATCTTGTGCTGGCCATTGGAAACCCGTTCGGCGTTGGCCAGACTGTCACCAGCGGCATTATCTCTGCGACGGCGCGAACAGATGTCGGAATCTCTGACTATGCCTTTTTCCTGCAGACCGATGCGGCGGTGAATCCAGGGAATTCAGGCGGCGCTCTGGTCAATACCAAGGGCGAACTCGTTGGCGTGAATACGGCGATCTTTTCTCGCTCCGGCGGTTCGAACGGGATCGGGTTTGCCATTCCGGCAGAGATGGTGAAGCGCGTGGTTGACGCGGCCATGAATGAAGGCACGTTTGTACGCCCTTGGCTCGGTCTCGCCGCGCAATCCGTCAGCTATGACATTGCAAAAGCTCAAGGTCTCGATCGGCCGGTCGGCGTGATGGTTACCGAGGTCTATGATGATGGTCCCGCTGATGAAGCCGGACTGCGCCGCGGCGATCTGATCACCGCCATCGATGGACGTGAAGTCTTCGATGAGAAGGGTCTGAAATTCCTGGCGGCCGTGCGGAGCCCCGGTGAGGAAGCGTCGCTGACAGTGCTTCGCGGCGGCAAGACCCAGAACATGGGTGTGACCGTGGCCCCGCCACCCGGTGCCAGCGAGGCTGACGTTGTATTGCTGGAAGGACGGACCGCATTCTCAGGTGCGCGCGTGGTTGAGCTCTCTCCTCGTTTGGCTGAGGAAAACGGGCTGGATCCTTTCCAGAAAGGATCAGGCATCTATGTCTATTCAGTCATGCGCCGCTCTATTGCGCGGAATTTCTTCCGCCCCGGAGACATTGTGCGCTCGGTGAACGGCGTTCAAACGAAGACGGTTGATGAGCTCAAATCGGCGCTCAACGAGGGAGCCAGTAGCTGGGATATTGAGATAGAGCGCAACGGCCGGGTCGTGCGCGGCACAGTCCGGCTTTAGGCGGGATGTCTCACTCGGCCGCGACTTTTGATGCAGTCTGGTCTGAAAACATATCCAGCATCAACCCATAGGCGTGCTCCAGTGGCAGTTTGTCGACATGTCGCTTTGCTGATCCGTCGACGCTTTGCACCCAAAACGCTCCATCGCGGCAATGCTTAGAATTGTTCACTTGGCCTACCAGCATGAACAGCTCCTCAAATGAGGTGCTTTCTCCATTTTTGGCGTTTGTCACTTCAAACCCGGGTCCGGTCTTCGATATCAGACCACACCAGAACATGATCCGATTTGCAGTGCGGCGCCATTCCATGATGGTCTTTCCGTTCGACTGAAGCGCGGCGAGCGTTGCTTCTGCTTCGATGGCGGCTGCTTCAGACTGGAATGTGGCCCAAGCCTGATGTGTCATGACCGGTTCGAAACTAACAGGTTGCGGTCCACCAGCCCATTGAAACAGGTCTTTGAAGCTGTGAGGGCGATACACGAATTTGCCGCCAATATGTTCATATTGGGTATTGGCTTGCTGGCTTAGAGCTGTCGCCAAAACGATCCGACCGGTTGGGCCAACCAGATCAAAGGCCTTGCCAACGATCCGGTCCATGTGACGATACGAATCCTCGATTGCCGAACCGTAGTTCCGCACGTCTTCTTCAGAAGGTTTCACCTGGTAGGAGTCCGGATCCATCTGACGCCAGTATCGGTGCTGAAGAAACGCTGTCGAATTGGCGAAAAACGTCGCGAACTGTGGACGGCGCTTTTTCCACGTCTTTGCGAATACGTCCCACATCATCCAATCGAGGACGAGCGCGCGCCCCCATTTGCGATCGCCAGATGCGGTCTTCTCGCCGGCGATCTGGCTCATGGCCGTTGTAACCGTATTCAATGAAAGCCCATGACCAAGCATGAACTTCATAAAATTCATGGCGTCAGCGGAAGTTGGCTTGGCATTTGGGTTGGTATGCTCGGCAACATGAAAGCTGATGAATTTGTGAAAGGCCTCATAAGAGGCGTCGCTTGGCGTGACATTGGCAGACCACGGGTCCGGCACCAGGAAGACGCGGTCTTTGCGCTTTGCGTCTGCGTTCATTGAACCGAAGACCACGCTCTCCACACCGGATTCCGCCAGAGTGTCCCAGACACGAGCTGGCTTGATGAGATGTCCTTCGTCCAACTCGGCGGCGCCGTGAACGCTCTCGGGCTGACCAGTGTGAAACGTGGGCCACTGTACCCAAGGTTCCAGCGTTGGGTCATCCGTGTGAGTTACGAAAACTTCTGAACTGTCGCGAAGCTTCTTGAAATTCGGAAGTTGATCCGCGGCGATCATGCGCTCCAGAATTGGTGGGCACAACTCGTTCAATTCAAGAACGAGTACCGACCCGGTCTTCAAATCAGCCTTCATAACAAACACGGTCCCCTTAAACGCCAACGCTTTCTGCGATCGCATTTTTTATGCATGAATTGGGCCAAGTGTCGATTACATCGCTTCGAAATTCAACCAGACTGGTGGAACGCGTCAGGCAGTCGCCTTTGGATGCAAAATCACAGGCAGTTTTTCGTAACCAAGCACGAAATTGGACAATACCCTTGTCGGTTCTCCCGTGACTTCCACGCGGTCAAAGCGGCGCAGGATTTCCTCCCAGAGAATACGCAGTTGCATTTCTGCGACGCGATTTCCCATGCATCGGTGAATCCCGAACCCGAATGAAAGGTGGCGCCGGGCATTTGCGCGATCAATCCGGAATGTATCGGCGTCGTCGATTACCTCTTCGTCCCGGTTGCCGGAAACGTACCACATGACCACTTTGTCGCCTTTGCGGATTTTCTGGCCGCCGAGTTCGGTATCTTCTGTCGCCACGCGTCGCATATGTGCAAGCGGCGTTTGATAGCGAATGATTTCTGAGACCATATTCGGGATCAGCGAGGGATCGGCGCGTAGCTTATCGTATTCTTCGGGAAACTTGTTCAGGAAGTAGACGCCCCCTGAAATCGAGTTTCGCGTCGTGTCGTTCCCACCCACGATCAGCAGCATGAGATTGCCGAGCAGTTCGATTGGATTGTCGACCATGTGCTTGGTGTCGTCGCTGTGAGCGAGCAGGGAGATGAAATCAAACTTTCGGGGCTCTGCCGCCCTTTGGCGCCACAGCTGAGTGAAATAGGCGACGCATTCATTCAGATGCTTCATCCGCCATTCCATATCTGTGCCGACGATGCCAACAGCGTCGCTCGTTGTCGCAACGTCTGACCAGAAGGGCAGCTTGTGACGATCTTCGAACGGAAAGTCGAACAGTGTCGCCAGCATTTGTGTTGTCAGTTCGATGGAAACCTTGTCGACCCAGTTGAATTCTTCACCGACTGGCAGGCTGTCCAGAATTGTGCTGACGCGCTGTCGGATAAGGTCCTCGAGTTCTGACAATTGGGTCGGCGCGACCGCAGGCTGCGCCACCTTCCGCTGAATGTCATGGAGCGGAGGGTCCATGGCGATAAACATCGGTGGCTGGAAATTGTCGCTGGGATCGCCAATCACGATGCTCGGCTCAGACGAGAATGTCTTGTGATTGGAGTCGACGGCGATGATGTCGTGATACTTGGTCACCGACCAATATGCGCCTACGGAGCTTTCCGGGCAGTAGTGTACGGGCGCTTCCTGTCGCAAACGCCGGAAATACTCGCCTTGCATGTCGTTCTGAAATATCTCCGCCTTGGACACGTCAAATGTCTCAAGCGGCAGTGTCCAGGGGTCTGGAATTGCGCTCGCAGCCCCATACTCGGTATCGGCCATGTGTTCCTCCCGTTTTTTTCTTTTCAAAGTACGCCTGAAACGGGCAGGAGGCCAGCGCTCAGGTAGCGCCAATTGTTGTGCGGTGCAGCAGGCGGGCATGACCAGGATAGCCGCCGGTCGCCATGTGAAGCAGGCAGCGATTGTCCCACATGACCAGCATGTTCTCTCGCCATTTGTGTCGATACTGGAACTCCTGCCGGGTTTGCCAGCGGTAGAGCTCTGTCAGGAGAGCCCAGCCTTCGTCGTCCGTCATGTCTTCGAAACCCGTAATGTAACCGGCGGCGCCAAAAAGCGTCTCCCGGCCGGTTTCGGGATGTGTACGAATGACATCATGAGTTTGTGTCGCCTCCGCATCGGAAGAGGCGATTATGGTCATGCTCCTGCCGTTTTCCTTGTCCGCTTCACCATACATGCCGCCCGGCGCGTAGGCATTGCGGGCGGAGTGGACGGCTTTTCGTCCTTCCAGCCGACTGCGTAACTCTGACGGCATGTGTTCCAGAGCCAGATACTGGTTTGAGAACAAGGTGTCGCCACCCGATGGGGGGATGGTGATTCCGAACAGGCACGTTCCGCTTGGGGGTGATTCCTGAAAGCTCCAATCCGTGTGCCAGCTCTCAGCGAAGATCGGAGCTGTCTCGTCCGCGGCGCGCTGAACCGCGATAATGTGTTCGTGTCCGTCGATGGGTGCGATAAACGGGTCATCTCCGAAGGGGCCAAAATAGAGCGTGAAGCGTTCAAGATCTTCGTCGCTCATTTCCTGGTCCGGGAACACGAGAACCAGGTGGTCCAGCCACGCCGACCGGATTTCATCTACGGTCTCTTTGGCGAGTGGTTGGGTCAGGTCAACGCCGCGAACAACAGCGCCGCACGCTTCCCCCGTTGGTGCAATCTTCAATGTCATTATATGTCTCCTCCACCTTCCACCTTATCACGGCATTCAAACCCGCCTAGAACGAGCTCATGACCGACCTTTTCTCTGCATCCGGCCTCTCGGAAGGCGCGCCGCAACCATTGGCGGACCGCTTGCGCCCAAAGTCTCTTTCGGAGGTCGTTGGACAGGACCATTTGTTGGGGGCGGACGGCCCACTACGGCGTATGCTCGACGCCGGGCGTTTATCCTCCATTGTTTTCTGGGGCCCGCCCGGGGTCGGGAAGACTACTATCGCCCGTCTGTTGGCGAGCGAGACGGATCTCGAATTCGAGGCCATAAGCGCGATTTTTTCCGGCGTGAAGGATTTGCGCGCAGCGTTCGAGCGTGCTGAGGCCCGCCGTTCGACCGGCAAGGGAACCTTGCTGTTCGTTGATGAGATCCACCGGTTCAACAAAGCGCAGCAGGATGGGTTCCTGCCCTTTGTCGAAGGGGGGACCGTGACGCTGGTTGGGGCAACAACCGAGAATCCAAGCTTTGAAATCAATGGCGCTTTGCTGTCGCGGTGCCAGGTCATGGTGTTGAAGCGATTGGACGAGACCGGGCTTGGTCAACTCATTCAGCGTGCTGAAACCCTGGAGGGGAGGGCGCTGCCGGTAGCACCTGCCGCACGCGCGGTTCTGATGGAAATGGCGGACGGCGACGGGCGCTATCTGCTTAACCTGGTCGAGCAGGTCTATACGTTCGCCGGCAAAGGCGATGTCCTCTCAGTTGAGGCGATGTCTACTGCGCTTCAGAAACGTGCGCCTGCCTACGACAAATCCGGCGACGGGCATTACAATTTGATCTCGGCGCTTCACAAATCCGTTCGCGGATCAGATCCGGATGCGGCGATGTACTGGTTCGCGCGTATGCTGGAAGGCGGAGAAGATCCTCGCTTCATCGCGCGCCGACTTGTCGTGATGGCGAGCGAGGATATTGGTCTCGCGGATCCGACGGCGATGATGGTAGCTGGCGAGGCAGCCAGAGCCTTCGAGCGGTTGGGAGATCCGGAAGGGCTTATTCCGTTGGCGCATTGCGTTGTTCATCTGGCGACTGCCCCGAAATCGAACGCTGCCTATATGTCCCTGCACAAGGCTCGGGCAGCCGCGAGAGAGACTGGCAGCTTGATGCCGCCCAAAACCATTCTGAATGCACCAACCAGCATGATGAAAGATCAGGGCTATGGGGACGGCTACATATACGATCATGATACGGAGGAGGGCGTGTCTGGTCAGAACTATTTTCCGAAAGAAATGGGGCGCCCCGTGTTTTATGAACCGACCGGACGTGGGCGAGAACGCGCAGTGCTTGAGCGCATGAACTATGTTGCCGAAATTCGTAAACGCTATCGGGGTGACTCATGAGAAATCGCCCGTTGCCGTCTCTGAGGGAGGCGGATCGTGCTTATGTGAGCAGTATTTTGCTCCATGAAGACAGCCAAGTGATCGTTTTCGACAAGCCGTCGGGATTGGCTGTGCAGGGCGGCGGGGGTGTTGAGCAGTCGCTGGACGACCTGCTCGTGGCTTTTGCCAAGTCAAATGGGAAGAGGCCGCGGCTGGTTCATCGTCTTGATCGGGGGACGTCAGGCGTTATCATCGTCGCACGGACAAAGCCTGCTGCAGCGTTTTTGTCTAAGGAATTCTCTTCACGCCGTGCACGGAAGACGTATGTTGCTGTCGTTGAGGGAAAAATCCCTGATGGCGACGAGGGCGTGTTCGACCAGCCACTTGTGAAAGTCGAAGAGGGTGGTCGCCCGCGCATGTTGATCGCCAAGCCGGACCGCAAGGGGAAACTGTCCGCCGCAACCGCTTGGCGAGTTGTATCTCGTACTGGCAATCACGCCGTGTTGGAGCTCTCACCGGAAACTGGGCGCATGCATCAAATACGGGCTCACCTGATGGGGGCGGGCTGTCCAATTCTCGGAGATCACCTTTACGGCACTGGCCAGCGATCAGCGGATCGACTCATGTTGCACGCGCAGTCACTTGAGATCACGCATCCTGATGGAGAGAGGCGGACATTTAGTGCCCCGGTTCCCAGTGAGTTTGAGCGGGTCGCGACAAGGCTCGGTTTAGCCCTTGAGTACGGCACATAAAAAAAGCCCTCCATTTCGGGAGGGCTTTTGTCAGGAATGAGTGATTGCCTATCTCTCTCTGAAGCGTGGCATCACGATCTGGGCCTGTCCGGAATTGACGGCTTCCATCGTTGCCATTTGCTCGATCAGTGCTTGGACATTCTTATCGTCGGTCAGGCGGTTGAGCATGATGGCGGCCTCGGCGCCTTCGGCGGACACGCCGAACAGAGCTTCAAGAGCTTCCAATCCGGTCGGACGGTGCGGGTAGTAGACCAGACGTGGAGTCACATCCGCTTCGATATCGGCCAGTTCCTTTGCCTTTTCGACAGCGTCCATGAAGGTCCCGAGTTCATCGACCAGACCTACTTCCAGAGCGTCGGCACCTGTCCAGACGCGGCCACGAGCCACTTCATGCACTTCGTCATACGTCATGCCGCGACCATCTGCGACGATATTCAGGAACCGGTCATAGCCGCGCTTGAGCATGTCCTTTACGGCGGCTTCCTGCGTATCGGTGAACGTTGACGTGCCATAAGCACCCGCAAACTCGCCGCCGACAGTGACCCGGTCGAAAGTGATGCCGAGTTTGTTCAGGCCACCTTCAATGGCGAACTTGCCACCAAAGATTCCAATTGAGCCAGTCAGTGTTGCACGGTTTGCAAGAATATAGTCAGCGCCGGCAGAGACGTAATATCCTCCGGATGCCGCGAGCGACCCCATCGAAACGATTACCGGCTTTCCGTCTGCCTGTACCGTTTCAATTGCATTCCAGATCTGGTCCGCCGCAATCGGGGATCCGCCAGGGCTGTCGACGCGGAAAATAATGGCTTTCACTTTGTCGTTCGCCCCAGCGTCCAGAATGGCGCGCGCGATGTTGTCCGACGCGAAGCCAGGCGGAGACGCGAATGGAGAGTCTGATTCAGAGCCTCCCGTGACGACTGCGCCTTCACCGCCAACAACCGCGATTTGCGGGGCGCGCAATCCGGGGGCAGGGGCCTGATAGGATACGAGGTCGACCAATTGCGCCCCCTTGCCACCCTGTTCCAAGGCAGCTTCGGACGCTTCTTCAGGGTATCCGGTCTTATCGAGCAATTTCAGTTCAACGGCTTTCTCCGCTGGGATCATGCCCCCTTCGAGCGTTGCTTTCAGGGATGACACGGACAAGCCACGGTCCTCAGCGATGTCGCCAAGACCTGTTTCCCAGAGCGATTCAGCCAGTGCCCTCATCGCTTCCCGGTGCGGCTCTGTGTAGGAGGTTTCGTTGTAGGAGTTTGGCGCGTTCTTGTATTCATAGAACGGATACACTTCAGGTGTGACGTCAATTTTTTCGAACAGACCTTTGAAGAATTCCGTTTCGAACGTCAGTCCGGGAACAACCAGGTCTGCGCCGGGCTGCATCCAGATTTCATCCGCCGCCGAGATGGACCAGTAGGCAGAGGGGCCGCCAACGCCCAGCGTACCTTGTGAATGCGCGATGACGAATTTGCCTGAATCGCGGAAGCTGTGGATGGCTTGGCGAAGTTCTTCAGCTCTTGAGCTGCCCGTGCCAATGAATGCGCCGCGGATAAACAGGCCTTTGACAGACTCATCATCTTCTGCCGCCTTGAGGCGTGTAAGGAGGTCGATGAAGCCGGGCGAACCAGACAATGCGGCGAAGCCACCGGATGGAGCTTGGTCTGACAGCTCCATGTTGAGGTCCATGGAAAGGACCACAGCATCAGGGCGCTCAGGTTTTGAGCTTGATGCTCCAATTATGAGCATCATGAAAAATGAGAAGATCAGAAAAATAAAAATGAACATGGCGGCAAGGGCGCCTGCCATGGAAAGGAAAAACGTCTTCATCTAGTTGGGGTCTCCATCGGCACGGTCTGGGAGTCTATGGTTTTCTGTAAAACGATATTGCCGATTATCGATAAAAAGTAAAGGTGGGCATAGCATCCGTATTAAAATTAGGGCGGATCGACGCATTACCTGCACAAATCCACTGCAAAGGATGAGATCGGGTGTTGCCAGCCACCGCAAGAGTGGCTATTTCGGCGCCTTCGTTGGGGTGTCGCCAAGTGGTAAGGCACCGGTTTTTGGTATCGGCATTCCCAGGTTCGAATCCTGGCACCCCAGCCACTTCTTCGCAGTTGCCACACAAGTGGTATGATAGCGAACGACAAATATTTTGAGATACTGTATCACGCCGGTTGCGTTCGGGCGTGTGCCCGATATTTTCCTAACTGAATCGTAAACCCGCTTGTTGATCCCCGAATTCAGGGTTGTTAGCCTTGGAGATCAAAAGTAAGGGCGTTGCGTACCCGGCGTCTGAGTGGCAAAGGGTATAGATAGAGAGCGGCCCACGCTCCAAAGCTCAGGGGAGAGGTCGGGCGTCTCTGCGCCTTTCGGCTTCCGACAATACCTACCAGGCCAATTGTGTGTGTGGTCATGGCATTGAAACCGGGACGTCCTCATGAGCAGGGCGCCTGACTGTCGAATTTTTACGCGCAATTCCTGCGCGACCGTTTGGAGAGTGAGAGGCAAACCTCATGAAGAAACTTCTGTCACCAGCTCGCGGCGTTCTTGCCGCTGCGCTGATTGCAGGCCTGGCCGTCCCGGCGCAGGCCCAGCTGCGCGATGCGCTCAATACCGGTGAGCAAGCCACCCGGCGTGCCGAACAGGTTCAAGAGCAAATCAACCAGCTTGACGATGAGCGCACGGATATGGTGCGGGAGTACCGCACATTGCTGCAGCGTCGCGACGCCGCTGAGCTTTATGCCAAGCAGCAGGCTCTGGTTGTTGAGAGCCAGGAGCAGGAGATTGAATCCCTGACCGAGCAGCTCGGCTCAATCGATGATATCACGGCTCAAACAGTTCCAATGCTACTGAGCATGATCGAAGACCTGAAGGCCTTCGTTGCTGCAGACCTTCCGTTCAAAATGGAAGAGCGTCAGGTTCGCCTCGACGGTCTGGATGCTGTCATGGAAACGCCGAACGTTACGCCAGCTGAACAGTATCGCCTCATCATGGACGCCTATCAGGCTGAAATGGAATACGGCCGCACGATCAGCACCTGGCAGGAAGAGATCAACATCGATGGCAACCCGGTGACCGTCGACATGTTCCTCTACGGCCGTGTTGCGCTCGTTTATGCGACGCCGAATGGCAAGACAGCTCGCTACAACCGCGCCACGGGTGAGTGGGAAGCACTGAAAGGCAGCTACGCTGCAGATATCGACAAGGCGATCCGTGTTGCTCAGGCGAAAGCCCAGCAAGACGTGCTGTTCGCTCCGGTTCAGAAGTTCTCCGTCCAGTAGTCGGCAGGCACCAGGGATTAAAGAGGTAATACAATGTTGAAGTTCAATTCCTCGCTGAAGGCTCTCGGTGCAGCTACGCTGCTCGGCCTCGGCTCTATCGCGGTGTCCGCTCCGGCCTCCGCACAATCACTTCAGGATGTTCTCGCCAAAGTGCGTCAGGACTCCAACCAGATGTCCGCTGAAGACCAGCAGCGTCTGCGTGAATTCCAGGCAGATACCGCTGCCCAGGAACAGAAAATGTCTGAAGCTCGCGGCGCACTTGCTGCAGCTGAAGGTCGTGGCCGTGCGCTGAGCGCACAGTTCGACGCAAACGAAGCGACTCTTGCGGATCTGGAATCTCAGGTTTCCGAGCAAGCCGGTGACTTCCAGGAGCTGCTGGGTCAGTTCCGTACGGCCGCTGGTGAAACCATGCCGGAAATCTCCAACTCCTTCGCGAACTTTGATTACCAGGGCCGCGTCGAGGGCATTGCCGAAATCGCTGAAGCGCGTACGCTTCCGAACCGCGCTCAGCTCGAGCGTCTTCCAAAAGCGATGCTTCAGGAAATGATTGCTCAGTCCGAAGTGAAGTCTTTCACCACAACTGTTGATGGTATCGGTCCTGATTCCTCAAACGCTGAAGCAGAAGTGATGCGCGTTGGCGTGTTCACTGCCGCGACGGTTGACGGCACGAAGTTTGTTGAGGTCCGCAAGAAGGACGACGGCGAAACCTTCCTGCAGGCTTTTGAAAAGCAGCCTTCCGGCGCCTTTGCATCTTCCATGCGCAGCCTGATCAATGCTGGTCCGGACCAAGTTGTCCGCGCCCCGGTCGACCCATCCAAGGGTAACCTGTTCGGCATTCTGGGTGACCTTCCAGAGCTTGGCGACCGTGTGAAGCAAGGTGGTCCGGTTGGTGCCGTGATCATGTTCCTGCTGGCTGTTGGCCTGCTGCTTGGTCTCTACAAGATCTTCACCCTGTTCACGATGGGTAGCGCAATGCGCAAGACGGCGAAAACCCGTCAGGCTGGTGACGGCAACCCGCTGGCTCGCGTGTTCGAAGCTTACGAGCAGAACAAGCAGAACGATATCGAGACGCTGGAACTCAAGCTGGACGAACAGATCCTTCGCGAGAGCCCGCGCATTGAGCGCTTCAACGACATCATCAAGGTTCTTGCTGCTGTTGCACCGCTGCTCGGTCTGCTCGGTACCGTTATCGGTATGATCATCACCTTTACGTCGATCACCATCTACGGTGCTGGTGATCCGAAGCTGATGGCTGGCGGTATCTCCGTTGCGCTTATGACCACCGTGTTCGGTCTGGTCGCAGCTATCCCGCTTCTTCTGGTTCATGCAGTCGTGTCCGCAATGGCGCGCGGCAACCAGCAGATGCTTGACGAACAGGCTGCTGGCCTGGTCGCCGAGAAAGCGGAATCCACGCGCGGGGCGGTGGCGTAAGCCACCTCCCTCGTTCACCCGAGGAGTAACCCGATATGGGTTTTGCAGACTTACAGGCTTTCCTCGATCGTGGCGGACCAGTGTTGCTGGTTATTATGCTCGCAACATTCTTTATGTGGGGCCTGATTTTGGAACGCGTGTTCTATTTCAGGTTCGCACATAAGCAGGTCGCTGCCGATGCGATTGCGGAGTGGCGTTCGCGCTCCGACCGGAAATCCACACTCGCGCACTGGGTAAAAGACAAGCTGGTCTCTGAAGTCCGCATGAAAGCGGAACAGAATGTCCAGCTGACCAAGGCCATGGTGGCGCTCGCGCCGCTGCTTGGTCTGCTTGGCACCGTGACCGGCATGGTTGCAGTGTTTGACATCATGGCGATCACCAGCGGTGCGGATGCCAAGGCCATGTCGGCCGGTGTGTCCCGCGCTACGATCCCGACGATGGCAGGCATGGTCGCTTCGCTCTCAGGCATTCTGTTCACCTCCGGCATGGACCGCCGGGTTAACCGCTCGGTCCAGCAGGTCGAAGATGCGATGGAGATTAGCTGATGCGAGGACGTACCCACAGAGCCCCTGAAGAGGCAAATGTTGACCTTACGCCCATGCTGGACGTTGTCTTCATCCTGCTCATCTTCTTCATCGTGACATCGACCTTCGCCCAGGAAGAGACGATTGGCCTCGAGCCGCCGCCGCCGCCTGCACCGCAGGATCAGCAGCAGCAGCAAGTTCCGGCCATTCTGATCTATGTTGATGAGTCCAACCTGATCACGGTCAATGGCCGTGTCACCGATGTCGGAGCCGTCCGCGCAAACATTGAGCGTGTGCGTGCCGAGAACCCGGAAAGCCAGGTTGTGATTCAGGCGCATCCTAAATCGAAGAACGGTGTCATCGTCCTTATTCGGGACGCCGCCTATAGTGCTGGCTACACGACAGGGGTGAACCTTGTCTTGTCCCAGGCAGAATAGAGGAGCAGCACATGGCACGTAGAAAACGCCAGAGCATGGCCGGTGGCGGTGGTGCGGAAGACGACGTCAACCTCACCCCAATGCTGGATGTGGTCTTCATCCTGCTCATCTTCTTCATCGTGACGGCACAGTTCATCAAAGAGCCGGGCGTGGATATCGTCCGTCCTGACGTGGATAACAAAGCGACTGCCAAGCCGCTTGCCATTCTGGTCGCGATTGATGCGGAAAGCCGTGTCTTTATCGACAAGAAGGAAGTGGCAGCAGACGAGGTCGCCTTTACCATCAAACAGATGCGTGAAGACAATCCTCGTGGTAAGATCGTCGTTCAGGCCGATGTTGCTTCCGAAGCTGAAGTGCTGGTCGATCTGATGGAAACCATCAACAAGCTTGATGGTGCCACCGTGATCGACGTGTCGGCGAAGAGAGAATAGGAGACAGCCACATGCTAAATAATCCCCTTCTTCGCCTGGTGATTGCGCTCGGGATCGCGGTTCCGATCGTCTACGCTCTCTTCATGCTGATGAACTACCTGATCAGCGTCAAAGAAGTGAGGCTTGACGAGAGCGAGCAGCGTGTTCTGTCGGCGATTACGCCACAACAGCAGGACTCCGACGTTCGCGTTCGTCAGCGGTCAAAGCCGAAGCGCATCGACTCTGCGCAGAAGCCACCACCGCCGCCGAAAGTCTCGGCAACGAAGTCCCAGATCGATTTGCCAACCCCACGTATTGAGGGTGCCGCACCGACCGATCTGAACCTTGGCCGCATGGACTCACTGGCGATCGATCCGGTTGCGATTTCTGACCGCGACGCACAGCCAATTCGTCCACCGACCCCGTCTTATCCGCAGCGTGCTGCTGAACGGGGCACGGAAGGAAGCTGTGAAGTTCGCTTCGACGTGGACACCCGTGGACGCCCGTACAACATTACCGCAACCTGCACAGACAATGTGTTCAAGCGGGAAGCCGAGCGGGCTGTCAGCAAGGTGGAGTTTGCTCCGAAGATTATCCGGGGTCAGGCAGCTGAGCGTAAAAACGTGGTTTACCCACTGGAGTTCAAGCTGGCTGACTAAGTCCGGCAGACACATCGCGAATTTGAAGAAGGGCGCTCCATGGGGCGCCCTTTTTTGGTTAAAGCTCCCATAAAGGCGCGGGGTTGCCGCTACGTAAAGGTTATGACATAATATTACAATAAGAAAACGATAATTGGAGGAAGTCTGATGAGTTATACCCTTGCCGGCGCAGTCGACACTGCAGCTCCAACCCTTTCCATCGGGCGGCGTTCTATTCTGTCGTCTGGTTGGAGGCGATCGCTCGCGGCGCTCGCGCCAGCCGCGATGATCACGGCAGGTCTCTTCTATATTATGGACGGTCTCATCAGCGTCGAAGACGTCACACTTGACCCTTCGCCACAGCGAATTCTCGAATCCATCGTATATAGCCACCACGACCCTCATACGGCGATTTTCGTTCGGCCAAGGCCTGAAATGATTGACGTGCAAACGCCGCCTCCACCACCGCAGAGGTCGCCAATTGACACAGATGTGGGGCTGCCGCCGATAACGCATGTTGGAGGGGTGCCGTCCAGGACGCCGACTGCTGATGTCAGCACTTTGATGACAGATGCGAGCCCGATCATTGATCGTATCGCGACGCCTGTCAGGCGACCTCTTCCTGTTTATCCGAGAGCGATGGCATCTCGCGGTCAGGAGGGGGGAGTGCCTGGTCCGGTTTAGTCTCACCGCGCGAGGCGTGCCCTTCAATGTGGTCGCGGACTGCTCGCACCGCGGGTTCGAATCAGAGGCGCGCCGTTCTGTCGAAAAGGCAGAGTTTTTGCCGGGAATTTTGAAGGGTCAGCCCGCTGAATCGCACGGATTTTCATACCCGCTTCAATTTCGCCTTAGTGAGGAGTGATAATCATTAAAACCCTGTAGTACATCGTTGACGCGCCGTGTCGCTTGCACCCATATTCGGCACGAACCGTAATAGATTTACACTTGGATTACGCACGCGCATAAAAAGCCTCACAAAGCGCGCGGAAGTCCTTGATCCGGCCGGGCAATTCCGGTTGATAGAGCTGAACCCGCGGTCCCTGCGGACAGGAGAGGAATTATGGGATTTAAAGCAACCCTGAAAGGTGCCGTTCTGGCCGGCATGATGGCAGCCTTTGGCGCTGGTGCTGCAATGGCGCAAGCCGCTTGTGAAGAGACGCAGTTCTCCTCGAAGACGGGCGAGATCTACTTGAAGGCCGAACAGTCTGCCATGACAGACAAGGACTTCAATGCTGCGTCGCAATTCATGAACCAGCTGAAGTCTCAGGAACTGAATTGCTACGAAGAAGGTGCGGTTCTCAAACTGTCCGCTTATATCAATATTGAACGTGGCGACCGTCAGGGCGCTATTCGCGACCTGCAGTCCGCACTCGATAAGGGCTACATTCCAGCCAAGGACGCAGCGCAGACTTATTACAATATCGCACAGATCTATCTTCAGGGTGAGAACGTCGAGAAGGCGCTTGAATTCATGAAGAAGTGGCAGCAGGCCGGTGGCCAGCCGGATCGCCAACAAAAGTGGCAGCTGGCAGTTCTCTATCAGCGCGTTGACGATTTCCAGACAGCCATCAAATGGGCTGAAGAGGTCAAGCGCGACGACGGGAGCAACTACAAGCAGGAAGTTTATGACCTGCTGATCTATCTCTACAACTCGGTCGACGACAAAGCGAAGCTCGCTTCCATTCTGGAAGAAGTGCTGGTTCGCAACCCAACTGAGCGGAAGTATTGGGATGCGATCGCAGGTAACTACTTCGCTGCGAATGAAGAACGCAGAGCCTTTGAAGTTCAGAAGGCAATGTATCTCGCCGGGCTTCTGACCAAGGAAGACGAATTGATGCGGGTTGTGAACTTCTACAACCGCTTCAACGCGCCTTACCATGCTGCTCAGATTCTCGAGAAAGAGATGAATGCTGGTCGCATCAGCAAGTCACTCAAGAATCTGGAATTGCTGGCCAACCTCTATCAGGTCGCTCGTGAGCACGAGAAAGCCATTCCTGTGATCAAGCAAGCTGCTGCTGCTGGCGGCGGCGGTGCCATGCTCGAGCGTCTTGGCCGCTCTTATGCTGACCTGCAGATGTGGGAAGAGACAGAAGAAGCGCTGACTGATGCACTGAACGCTGGCGGCGTGAAAGATCGCGGCACGGCTTATGTGATGATCGGTCAATCGCGCTACGAGCGCAATGATCGCGCTGGCGCGCGTGAGGCATTCCGTCAGGCCAACAATCGCGGTGGACGCGGCTGGCTGCAGTTCATGGACTCTGAAGAGGCCACGGCTGACGCATTGGTCTGCTTCGAGGTTCAGTCAGCTTATCTCAACATCGAGAACGAAGCGAAAATCTGTAAGCGTCTTGAAGTTCTTGGTGAAGAGAACGTTCCGGAAAGCTGCAAGACTGTCCCAGAGCGTCTCAAGGCAGCGGAAGAAAAGTTCAACAACACCCCAGAGTGCCGCGCGCAGCGCTCGTAAAGAAATGGGTAGTTGAGATTGAGAGAGCCCCGGCATTTGCCGGGGCTTTTTCGATTCAGGCGTAAGCGCTGAGCACGTCGTCGACCGCTCGCTCAAGATCCTTGAGTGTGGAGACTTGGCTCATGGAAGAGCAGTAGGGGCGGTAGCGCGGAATTTCACTATCCCCCGTGCCCCATGCTGGCTGTGGCTCCGGGTTCAGCCAGATTGTACGCTTTGCGCGGGCAGCAAAGCTCCGGAACAAATCCGTGCGCGGGTTGCCATGATTGGATCGACCGTCGCCGAGAACGATGATCGTCGTGCGCCGGTCAATGAGTTGTTCGTGGCCAGATTTCAGATTGGTCCAGGCTTCGCCATAATCGGTAGACCCCATGCCTGCGACGCGAAGGATTTGGTCCATGGCGTCTTCGAATTTGTTCTTCTCGAGGATGTCATCAACATCGACTAACTTGTTCGAGAACGCGAAGGCGTGCAGGTCCGGCACGACATCCTTCATGGACCAAAGGAGCAAAAGCAGAAACCGGACGTAGCGAGCGACTGATCCGGATACGTCGCAAATCACGACAATCTTTGGTTTCTCCCTTCGCTTCTGGCGCCAGACGACGTTGAAGGGAACACCATCAACTCCGGCATTCGCACGCATTGTGCGTCGTACGTCCAGCTGGCCTCGGTTCTTTTTTCTGCGTCTTCGAGAGTGCTTCACTGCGAGGCGCTTTGCGATACGCGCGACCAGAACTTTCATGCGTGCCATATCACTTAGTTCAATGGCTGAGAGTTTCTTGTTCTCAGCGAACTCATTTCGGAACTGCTCGGTCTCGCCCTTGCCGAAGATGTCATAGCTGCGCTGCACGCGTTCCCGCGCCCGCATTGTCAAGTCTCGTCTTAGGTCGATTAGCCGCTCTGCTTCAGTATCGCCCTCTTCGCTGCGCTGCTGAAACGCCTGCATGAGACGTTCCTGTATTCGTTCGCCGCCCATTTCACGCACCATTTGTTGGGCATAGTAAGCAATCTGAGTAGAGAATCTAATATCGTCCGCATCAACGGCATTCGCCGCGCGCTCCAGTGCAGACGCAATCGCGGCTTCGTCGCCCGACTCCATCAGGTCCACCGGGTCAATCTCCGAAGAAGCATCACTCTGCTCGGAGTTTTGATTGTCTTGGTCTTGAGATGAGGAGTTCAGGCTGCGTGGGGCGAAATACGCATCAAACAATTCGTCAAATGTGACGGCTTCTTCTGGTGATTTGGCCAGCGTGCACCGCAAGGCATCCTTCAGGAAGGCTCGGTCTGAATAGCCCGCCACGGAAACAGCACGGGTGGCGTCAATGGCTTCACCCGTGGAAACGCGCACGTCAGACGCGCGAAGGGCTCGAATGAAGCTGGTGATTTGACGTTCCATGCCTTTTCCAGCCTAGCGCGTAAATTGCCCCGGATACATGGGTTTGCCGCTGGTCGCTTCGCGCACCAGTTTTGGAATATCTGTGTTCACCGCCTCAATGTCGCTTTCATGTTTCAGGAGTACGTTGAGTGTGTCTCGGACAAACGCTTCATCAAGTGCGTTCGCATGCAGCAGAAGCAGCGTCTTGGCCCAATCAACAGTTTCCGCGATGGACGGCTGCTTCTTGATATCTAGTTCGCGCACGGACTGCACAAAGCTGATTAACTGTTCCAGCAGATCCTCAGACACCCCCTCAACCCTGGCCTGCACGATGCGTTGTTCGCGCTTATGATCTGGAAATCCGATGTGCAAGTGAAGACAACGGCGTTTCAAGGCATCGCCGAGCTCACGCACATTGTTCGACGTCAGAATAACGATCGGTGGCACGTTCGCCTTGATCGTTCCGATCTCCGGCACCGTAACCTGGTAGTCGGAAAGAACCTCCAGGAGAAACGCTTCAAATTCCTCATCAGACTTGTCAATCTCGTCGACCAGCAAGACGCTGCCAGCTGATTGGCGCATGGCCGTCAGCAAAGGTCGTGCTTCAAGGAATTGTTCCGAGAAGAACAGGTCTTCGAAAGATCCAAGCTTTTGGAGGGAAGATTCAAGCGTCTTTTCGTCGCCTACGACTTCGTTCAGTTTTTCCTTCAGCAGCTGAGTATACAGAAGCTGTTTACCGTACTTCCATTCGTACAGCGCCTTGCCTTCATCCAGGCCTTCATAACATTGCAGCCGTAGAAGAGGCACATCAAGCCAACGCGACAGCGAGGCTGCAAGGTCGGTTTTGCCGACACCTGCGGGTCCTTCGATCAGGATGGGCTTTCGCAAACCAAGAGCGAGAAAGACGGCCGTCGAGATCTGTTGCGTGGATATATATCCAACAGATTCAAGGCCGGACGTAATGGCCTCGATCGAGGTCATGGGCTCGTAGCCGGTGAGGGAAGTCTGTGTCATCGGTCCAATGGGTAGGTCTCGGGAGGGAAACTGGCAAGCGGTATCGCTGGGGTAGGGGTAGCCTTACGTAGTTCCCCGAATTGGGATGATGGCCTCGTATCTGCTATGATTAGGCTGGTTTGTGGGAGAAGAAAGATGAGCGACCAGGATGTGGCAATGGTCCGTGAAGCTGTTGGGGTGTTCGACAGTGAGGATGCTTTGCAGGCGGCGATTGACGACCTCTTGTCTCATGGATTTGACCGGGCCGAGATTTCCCTTCTTGCCGCGACAGACAGTGTTGAGCGCGCGCTTGGACATGCGTATCGCAAAGTTTCCGAGATTGAGGATGATTCCCTGGCGCCACGCATTGCCTACGTTGCGGAAGAGGATGTCGGTGCGGCGGAAGGCGCCGTGATCGGAGGACTGATTTATGTTGGGGCGCTTGCTGGATTGGTGCCGGTGGTTGCATCCGGTGGCGCATTGGCGGCCGCATTGGCTGGCATGGCCGTCGGCGGCGGTGGAGGTGCTGCACTAGGCGCCGTTCTCGCGCGGCTCATAGGCAAGGAACATGGTGACTATGTCTCCGACCAGATTGCACATGGTGGGCTCGCCTTATGGGTGCGGACCTGGAATGCGGGTGACGAGCGACGCGCGGTACAGATATTGAAAACGCATTCCGGGAAAGATGTGCATCTGCACGGAATTCCTGACCATGTTTACGCACCAGACCAGCCGGTCATGTCCGTCAGCGCAGAAGCATCGAGTTCTGGCGAGATCGTCAGCGAAGAAGGAGGGGTATTCTACGCGGCCGGCAAGATGTTCACGGACAGGGAGACGGCTGAAGCCTATCTCGAGCGGCAGTATTTTCTCGACAGGCTCTACCAGGCTGGCCGATCATTGGATGTTGATCTGGATGCCGCCTTGCTTGATCCGGCCGACGCCTTCAAATCAGTTCATCAACTCATGTCCAGCAGGTGTGAAGACAGTTTGAAGCTCGAACTGCTTCGGCGTTGGGAGTATGATGTTAAGGCGCTTGAAGTTGCAGATGATGAGGGCATGACGGGCTCGAGTGAGGCGGTGCTCATGCAGGAAATTGAGCTGGCCATCCGGCAATTGGAACGTGTGTAGGTTCGTTGCATCGCCAGTCAAAATTGTCAGGTGACCGAAAGGTTCGACAGGTCAGAAGCGTCAGGGTAGGGATTCGCTCATGCCCATCGCTCGGATTCTCTTTCCCCTGCCTCTGCCGGAACCGTTCGACTATGCGGTGCCCGAGGGGCTGGACGTTCAGGAGGGGGCGTACGTAGCTGCACCACTCGGCAAGTATCAGCGAACCGGCGTCGTTCTGGAGATTTTGCCCGACAGTGCAGGTGAAGGGCGAAAGCTGAAATTCGTATCCGAAGTCTATCCTACGCCGTCCATGTCCCGTCCGATGCGGGAATTCATTCAATGGGCTGCGCGATATACCGTGTCTCATCCCGGCCACGTCCTTGGCATGGCGCTCCGTTCTCGTGGGGGATTGGTGCCGTCGCCGACTGAGACTGTATATTCGCTCACAGGGGCCACGCCGCCGAGAGTCACCGAGGCTCGGACCAAGTTGATCGACGCTGCCAGAGAGCTCGGTCCGCAAAGCGCATCCGCGCTGTCAGAAGCGGCGGGCGTCTCGTCAGGTGTGGTGAAAGGATTGGCAGATGCTGGCGTTCTGCGCGCGGAATCAATCGCAACAGATCTGCCATTTGAGTCTCCATTGGCCGATCTGCCCGGCGCGACCTTGACCGATGAGCAGGCCGAAGCCGCGCAAGCGCTCAAGTCTTCGGTGGCCGCCCGCGCTTTCGAGACATTCCTGCTCGACGGGGTGACAGGTTCCGGCAAAACAGAAGTCTATTTCGAGGCCATCGCTGAAGCGCTGAAGACTGATGCCGACGCGCAAATTCTCGTCCTCTTGCCGGAAATCGCGCTGACGCAGGCAATTCTGTCCCGGTTCGAGTCGCGTTTCGGAGCGAAACCGGCGCCATGGCATTCGGGTCTTTCTGACAAGGAGCGCCGCCGGACATGGCGGGAGGTGGCGCATGGGCGCGCCCGAATCGTGATTGGCGCGCGTTCGGCGCTCTTCCTTCCGTATCGGCAGTTGAAGCTGATCATCATCGATGAGGAGCACGACGGCAGCTACAAGCAGGAAGACGGCGTCACTTACCATGCGCGCGACATGGCGGTCATGAGGGCGAAACTAGAAGAGGCTGTTGTTGTGCTGGCCTCTGCGACGCCAGCGCTGGAAACGATGGTAAACGCAGAATCCGGGCGTTATCAGAGGCTGAGACTCTCTGCGCGGCCGGGCGCGTCGCGACTGCCGGATGTTGATCTCGTTGATCTTCGCCGTGCGCCGCCGGAGCGCAATCACTGGCTGTCTCCACATCTGATCCATGCAATGCAGGAAGCCTTCGCGGCGGGCGAGCAAACGCTTCTGTTTCTGAACCGCCGGGGCTACGCGCCACTTGTGATTTGCAAAAGTTGTGGTGAACGACTGAAGACACCCGGAACTGAAAACTGGCTAACCGAACACCGTTATACTGGGCGGCTCGTTTGCCATGTCACCGGCTATTCGATTCCAAAGCCCAAGACGTGTCCGCATTGCGGCGCCGCTGATTCTCTGATGGGGGTTGGCCCGGGAGTGGAGCGGGTCGCCGAAGAAGTGCGAACATTGATGCCCGAGGCGCGGATTGAAATCTTTTCGTCCGATACGGCGCAGGGTGGCGAGGCGACGCGCGGAATTGTGAACAGGATGGAGCAGGGCGAGATTGATGTCCTCATCGGGACGCAAATTGTCGCCAAGGGTCATAATTTCCCGAATCTTACACTCGTGGGCGTCGTCGACGCCGACAGTGGCATGAAGGGCGGAGACCTCCGCGCAGGTGAACGCACGTACCAACTGCTCAGCCAGGTTGCGGGCCGTGCGGGCCGGGCAGAGCGGCCAGGGCGGGCATTGGTGCAGACCTATGCGCCGGATAACCCGGCGATGCTTGCGTTGGCGGATAACAATCGAGACGGATTTCTCCAGATTGAACGGGATGTTCGCGCTGAACTTGGCCTTCCGCCATTTGGGCGACTGGCGGCGATGATTCTGTCTGCACCTTCAGCGCAGATGGTTGATGAAATTGCCCTGCAGATCGTACAGCAGGCACCTAACGGCGAAGGAATTGAGGTGTTTGGGCCCGCGCCAGCTCCCATTGCTGTGCTGAGGGGACGCCACCGACGGCGGTTTCTCGTAAAATCGCCCAAAAACATTGATCTTTCAGCCTATATGGCCGCCTGGATCGCTCGTTTGAAGTTGCCAAACCCGGTGCGGATGTCGGTGGATATCGATCCATACTCATTCCTGTAGCCCTGTGGTTTTGCAGTGAATGCCATTTCGCCGCATAGATAGCTTCTTTGGCTGTGTTGTCAGGGTGAAAGACTGATGCTAAGCGGCGCACAGTTTTCATGGGCACGTACCGCGAGGTGCGTTGTCCTGCTTTGTTTTTCAGGTCGATTTGACCGACTCAATCACGGACGACAGAACCTTGGCTGCATCTAAAGTGACAAAAGCGAGCGAAGCTGCCCGGCGCTATGCCAGCGCGCTCTTCGATCTTGCTCAGGACAAGGGCGCTCTTGCCGAAGTCCACAAGGATTTTCAGGCATTTGCAGAACTGCCGAAGGAATCCAAGGATCTGGCCATTCTGCTCGGTTCGCCAGCCTTTTCGGCGGATGAGAAAGTGGGTGCCCTGACCGAAGTCATGAAGAAGGCTGGGTTCTCGGCACTGTTGTCGAATTTCGTCGGCGTCATGGCCCGCAATGGCCGCTCTCAGGAAATTCTGAGCGCGCAAATCGCCTTTGACGAATTGTACGCGAAGCAGCGCGGTGTGAAGCGCGCAGTTGTTCGCACCGCAAAGGAAATGACTGGTGCAGAGCGCCAGCGTATCGAATCAATCCTCGCCAAGGCCGTTGGCGGCGAGGTCGAATTGTCCAGCGAGGTTGATGCCTCGCTGATCGGCGGCATTCAGCTGCGCATCGGGTCCCAACTCGTTGACGCCAGCCTGGCCGCCAAACTGGATCGCATGAACACCGCCATGAAGGGAGCATGAGTAGCTCGATGGACATCTCACCAGCAGAAATTTCGGGCATCCTGAAATCGCAGATCGAAAACTTTGGCGTTGAAGCTGAAGTTTCCGATGTCGGTCAGGTTCTGTCAGTTGGCGACGGTATCGCCCGCATCTATGGTCTCGACAGCGTTCAGGCTGGCGAGATGGTCGAATTCGACGGCGGCATCAAAGGCATGGCGCTCAACCTTGAAAACGACAATGTCGGCGTCGTGATCTTCGGTGACGACCGTTCGATCAAGGAAGGCGACACAGTCAAGCGTCTCGACGAGATCGTTGCTGCGCCGGTTGGCAAAGGCCTGCTGGGCCGCGTTGTGAACCCGCTCGGTGAACCGATCGACGGCAAAGGCCCGATCACCGATATTGCTGAGCGTGCCCGTGTGGACGTCAAGGCTCCTGGCATCATTCCGCGGAAATCCGTGCATGAGCCAATGATGACCGGCATCAAGGCTATCGACGGCATGATCCCGGTTGGCCGCGGCCAGCGTGAGCTTGTGATTGGTGACCGTCAGACCGGCAAGACCGCTGTCTGTGTCGACACCATCCTAAACCAGAAGCCGACAAATGACGCGGCAAAGAACGACAGCGAGAAGCTGTTCTGCGTTTACGTCGCGATTGGTCAGAAGCGTTCCACTGTTGCGCAGGTCGTCAAGACGCTCGAAGAGCGCGGCGCACTGGATTACACGATTGTTGTATCCGCAACTGCTTCCGAGCCGGCTCCGATGCAATACCTCGCACCGTTCACCGGTTGCGCGATGGGTGAGTGGTTCCGTGACAACGGCATGCACGCCCTGATCATCTATGATGACCTTTCCAAGCAGGCTGTTGCGTACCGCCAGATGTCGCTGCTGTTGCGCCGTCCTCCGGGCCGCGAAGCTTATCCGGGTGACGTATTCTATCTCCACAGCCGCCTGCTTGAGCGCGCTGCGAAGATGGGTGACGCGGCTGGCAATGGCTCCCTGACGGCCCTGCCGATCATTGAAACGCAGGCCAACGACGTGTCGGCCTACATCCCGACGAATGTGATTTCCATCACAGACGGCCAGATCTTCCTTGAAACCGATTTGTTCTACCAGGGTATTCGCCCGGCTGTGAACGTCGGCCTCTCGGTGTCTCGTGTGGGCTCCGCTGCCCAGACGAAGGCCATGAAGAAGGTTGCCGGTTCCATGAAGGGTGAGCTGGCTCAGTATCGCGAGATGGCTGCATTCGCTAAGTTTGGTTCCGACCTCGACGCCGCGACACAGCGCCTGCTGAACCGTGGTGCCCGTCTGACGGAGCTCCTCAAGCAGCCACAATACTCTCCGCTTCTGATGGAAGAGCAGGTCATCGTGATTTATGCCGGTACGCGCGGCTATCTCGACGGCGTCGATCTGAAGGATGTCACCCGCTACGAGAAGGAGCTTTTGGCTCACGTTCGTGGCGCGAAGGCTGATCTGTTGAAGAAAATCCGTGAGGAGAAAGCCCTCACGGACGACATCGAAGCCGAGATCAAGAAAACACTCGACGATTTCACGGCGAAGTTCGCCTGATTTCGCCCGCAGTTTGAGAACGAAGAACCAGAAGGCCTGACATGCCCAGCTTGAAGGACCTCAAGAACCGGATCGGAAGCGTGAAATCCACGCGGAAGATCACCAAGGCCATGCAGATGGTCGCGGCCGCGAAGCTGAAGCGGGCGCAAGACGCTGCGACGGCTGCGCGTCCATACGCCGAGCGTCTGGCGTCCGTGCTGGCAAACCTGTCGGCATCAGCTGGCGCTGGTGGGCCAAAGCTTCTGACCGGCACCGGTGAAGATAAGATACACCTTGTTGTCGTGCTGACAGCGGAGCGTGGCCTGGCGGGTGGCTTTAACACTTATGTGGTGAAGCTGGCCAAGCAGAAAATCGACGAGCTTCGCGCCGAGGGCAAGGAGGTGAAAATCCTCACCGTCGGCAAGAAGGGACGTGAACAGCTTTCCCGCGAATATGGCGATCTGTTCGTTGGCCATGTCGACCTCTCTGGCGTCAAGGGCGGTGATTTCTCGGAATCCGCGATTGGCCTCGGCAAGAAGCTGACGCTCGAATTCGACCAGGGCGACTTCGACGTGGCTACACTCGTCTATTCGCAGTTCAAGAACGTGTTGAGCCAGGTTCCGACTGCACAGCAACTCATCCCGGCATCAGCTCCGGAAGATTCCGAAACGGTCGATCTTGGAAACGCGCTCTACATTTATGAGCCATCTGAGGAAGCCATTCTGGAAACGCTGCTGCCGCGCTATATCAATACCCAGATATTGTCTGCCATGCTGGAAAGCGCAGCAGGCGAGCAGGCCAGCCGCATGACGGCCATGGACAACGCGACCAACAATGCCGGCGAAATGATTGACTCGCTGTCACTGCAATACAACCGCGCACGCCAGGCCCAGATCACCAAGGAGCTGATCGAGATCATCTCCGGTGCTGAGGCACTCTAAATGGCCAAGACTGAATCTATATACCCGCTCCAAAGGAGACGACCCGCATGAGCACTCCCGCAAACGCAAACGGCCGCGTGTCCCAGGTGATCGGTGCTGTTGTCGACGTCGAATTCGACGGCGACCTGCCCGCTATTCTGAACGCGCTTGAAACAGACAACAACGGCAACCGCCTTCTGCTTGAGGTCGCGCAGCACCTTGGCGAGAGCACGGTTCGTACGATCGCCATGGACTCTACCGAAGGTCTGGTGCGTGGTCAGTCGGTCGCTGATACGGGCGCTCCGATTACGGTTCCGGTTGGTCCGGCAACGCTTGGCCGCATCATGAACGTCATCGGTGAGCCGATTGACGAGCGCGGCCCGGTCGATACCGAAATGCGTCGGCCAATTCACGCCGAAGCCCCTGAATTCGTCGATCAGTCGACCGAATCCGAAGTGCTGGTCACGGGCATCAAGGTTGTCGACCTGCTTTGCCCATACGTGAAAGGCGGCAAGATCGGCCTGTTCGGCGGTGCTGGTGTTGGCAAGACCGTTCTGATCATGGAACTGATCAACAACATCGCGAAGCTGTTCGGTGGTTACTCTGTGTTCGCCGGCGTGGGTGAGCGTACCCGCGAAGGGAACGATCTCTATCACGAGATGATCGAATCCAAGGTTATCGACCTGGAAGGCGAGAGCCGCATTGCCTTGGTCTACGGCCAGATGAACGAGCCTCCGGGCGCACGTGCACGTGTTGCTCTGACCGGTCTGGCCCAGGCTGAGTACTTCCGTGATGAAGAAGGCAAAGACGTTCTGTTCTTCGTCGACAACATCTTCCGCTTCACGCAGGCAGGTGCTGAGGTGTCCGCACTTCTCGGTCGTATTCCTTCAGCTGTGGGTTATCAGCCGACACTGGCAACCGACATGGGTGGCCTGCAGGAGCGTATTACGTCCACAACCAAGGGATCGATCACATCGGTTCAGGCTGTCTACGTTCCAGCTGACGACCTTACCGACCCGGCTCCGGCAACCTCGTTTGCCCACCTTGACGCAACGACGGTTCTAAACCGTTCAATCGCTGAGAAAGGCATCTATCCTGCCGTGGACCCGCTGGACTCTACCAGCCGTATTCTCGACCCGATGATTGTCGGTGATGATCACTACAACGTGGCTCGTGGTGTTCAGGAAATCCTGCAGCGCTACAAGGAACTTCAGGACATCATCGCCATCCTCGGCATGGACGAACTTTCGGAAGAAGACAAACTGGCCGTGGCACGCGCCCGTAAGGTTGAGCGCTTCCTGTCCCAGCCGTTCGACGTTGCTGAGGTCTTCACCGGTTCGCCAGGCGTTCAGGTCAAGCTCGAAGACACGATCAAGGGCTTCCAGGGCCTGATCGCGGGTGAGTACGACCATCTTCCAGAGCAGGCCTTCTACATGGTCGGCAACATGGAAGAGGCGAAAGCCAAAGCCGAGAAAATGCTGGCTGACGCCTAAGCGATTACGGACAAGGAAGTATGGCCAACAAACTCCACTTCTCACTCGTCTCGCCTGCCAGAGAGCTTTTCTCTGGCGAGGTGGACCATGTGATCGCCCCCGGCTCGGAAGGTGAGTTCGGCGTGCTGGCAAACCATGCTCCGTTCATGACGACACTGAAGAACGGTGTCGTTCGTGTTCTGGAAGGCAACGACGTCAAGATGCGCATTTTTGTGCGTGGCGGCTTTGCGGACGTCACGCCTGAAGGCCTGACCATTCTTGCCGAGGAAGCTCGCATGCTGGACAAGCTCAAGGTTGAGGATGTCCAGAAAGAGCTCGAAGAGACCCATCTGAAGATACAGTCGCTCGATAAGGAAGACAGCACTCGGCTGACCTTGCAGGAGCACTATGATTATCTTGAAAGCCTCAAGGCTGCGATGGTCAATTAAGGCGCTCGCCTCTCTATCTCATAAAAAAACGCCGCTCCCTTTGGAGCGGCGTTTTTTATTGATCTATCGTTCAGTGATGCTGCCCACTACAGGCCACACTCGTTTGACAGAAAGTCCTCGATTGCCTTCAGGCTTTGTCGTTGCTGCTCCGGCGTCCAAGGTAAGCTGTGCGGCATGTCCGGAATGTTGACGTATTTCGCCACCGTATGATCTTTGATGGCGTTATAGAAAGCTTTGCCATACTCATCTGGGACCCTGACGTCGCGATCGCCGTGAAAAACCAGGATTGGAATTTCCGCGTTAGCTACATCTTCGATGATGTCTCGCCCTGACAAACCTTCGGCGTAGGCCATTCTTCCGAAACGGCTCTGGTCCACATTGACATTGATTTTTGCGGATTCAGCGTAGCCAGCCCCGGCGATAGAACATTGATAAGGACTGTTCGGTCTAGTCGCTGCTGCCATTGCAGCATAGCCACCATAGGAATAGCCAAACATGGCGATTTTGTCTTCAGCGGCATAACCTTCATTCACCAGCCAAGCGGCACCATCATCCTTGTCATCTTGAACGACGCCGCCAAACTTGCCATCCCCAGCAGTCCAGAGATCTAGTCCCCAGCCTTCGCTGCCTCGATATTGGGGTTGGAGAACGGTGAATCCCCGGGAGGTCAAGAAGGGAACCCAAGCGCTGGCGTCCCAACCTCCATAGTCGCGTGCCCACGGTCCCCCATGAGGTAGGATTATTGCCTTGCCTGGTGCGTCGTTTGGTTTCCACCCCGCGCGAGTGGTTAGGATGGCTGGCAATTTCATACCATCTCGCGCGGTATAATAAACGAGCTTGCTTTGGCCAATGTCTTGGGGGTTGATCCACGGGCGCTCATTGCCGATAGCCGTAAGCTGCGCTTGGTCTTCGAGTATGAAATAGCGGGGCGGCTGATTGGATGCTTCGGTTGCGAAAACAATTCGGTTCAAATCATTTGAGATATGAATGGCTCTCACGTCTTGCCCGGAAAAGGCCTGCTCCAAGCCGAGCATAATTGCACCCACCTCTGGATCAACCCACTCCACTTTTCTGACTTCAGCAGAGTATGCGAATCCCAACACTCGTCCAAATCGGCTAGGAGCGGAAGAAACTATGACCCCGGAGGCATCGAAATCCGGATGCGCAAAAACAGGTTCGTCGCTGAATTTCCGGCTCACGGGATCGTAGGTGTAGATGTTAGCTTTGTCTGAAAATTTGTTCGTTACAATGAAGTAGCGACCGCTTTCTTCGTCCCATGCGTCGACCACCAATTCTTGACGCTTGACCAAGTCAACCGACAATTCCTCATGCAGTTCAAGCGGGGCTCCTTTATGAGCGCGAACATACGTATCCAGCTGAAATGTGTTTCCCTCTTCGTCCAAACCCGAAGCGGACATAACTTCACCGTCGCGGTCATCAATATATCCGGCAGATCTGCTCGACGTGTTCTTGAATACATTAGACGTTTCTCCGGATTGGAGATCGTAGTATGCAATCTCCGTGCTGAATGTACGAGGGTCCAGTCGGGAAATAACCACTCTTTCTGGGTCCAATGGCAATCTGGACACGACGCTGCCTCGTCCTTCCATGCGCATGCAAGTCTCAGTCGACTTGCTAACTCCGCGCATGCTTCTTTCATCGAGAAACGGCTCGTCAAACTCATCGAAATTTTGATCTGTAATGAAGAGCTTTCGAACCCAGGTACGCGTGGACCCCGTCATTTTCCCTTCTGAGCAACCGCGAAGTGATCCCGTGTAAGGTTGGCGCACAACCGTCATTGCATACCCGTCCTTCAGTGCCCTCACGGCAACGAATTCCGAGTCGTCTCCATCTGGAGCCGCGAGAACAGGGGGACGGGTAAGGTCTGTTAAATCCCATGATGCGAGGACGGCACGGTCTTGATCGTCACCTTCAGAGGGGCCGATTAGCGCAAACATTGATTGCCCATCGATAGAAACGGACACGCTCGTCATGGCTGGGATTCTTGCCAAGTCCTCGATAGGAACAGGTTCGCCGTGTGAGACTTGACCAAGTGAGACTGCGGCTAAGGTCAGGCCAGCAGTGAGCCAAGCTTTTCTATTCATTTGAAGTTCCTCAATTCTGGTTTCTGGTGAGGTGACTTCATTAAGGTGAGCGTTGTCAAGATGAGCTCCGCACGGCCTTGTAACTCAGAAAACGATGAAAATTGTTTCTCATCATCGCGGTGTTGTCGGGCTATACTGTGCTGATCCGGCAAAAAATTGGCAGAAATGTCACAGATGACAAAATGAACAGCAAAAAATGATCCGGCTTATTGATTTTAATATTACAGGTCTGCAATCCTCTCTGTAGAGGGGCGGTAAATTGAGTTCTTGGACTTCAAAGATATGGAGTCTGATTTGCCGACACTCGAACCTAGGTGAGCTTCGAGAGGATCGAGATAAATGAATAGAACGAAACGGAATGATTTTTTGTTCCGCACAGTCGCGCTAGGAGCGCTGTGTAGTGGACTGGCTTTTGGTGCAGTTGCGCAAGATGCTTCTGACGAAGCGGACGATGCCATCATATCTACCCCGACAGCGGCAGAAGATGACAGCGAAGCGCTGACCCAAGAAACGATTCGCGTAACGGGATCCCGACTGGCGAATGAATTCACGAGCATCGCGCCGCTCGACATCATTTCTGCTGACTCCGGCGCGCTCAAAGGGATCGCTGATGTCGGTACCCTACTGCAGACTGCCACGGTAGCCGCCGGTTCGCCACAGGTGACGGCAGCGACGTCGTCGGCCTTCGTTCAGAATGGCGGCATCGGTACGGAAACCATCTCCCTGCGCGGACTTGGAGCCAACCGGACGCTGGTCCTGCTCAACGGCCGCCGGGCTGGCCCTGCCGGTACGCGCGGTGGCGTGTCGTCATTTGACCTCAATGCGATCCCGCTGTCTGCAGTTCAGAACGTCGAAATCCTGAAGGATGGTGCATCCTCCATCTACGGTTCGGACGCGGTCGCAGGTGTCGTGAACATCATCACCAAGAAAGACGACGTTTCCGAAATCGATTTCTTCTACAGTGCACCTGAAGAGGCTGGCGGTGAGCAACTACGCTTGAGCGGCAGCTATGGCAAGGCGCTGGACCGTGGCAATTTCCTCGTGTCTCTGGATTACTCCAAGCGCGAAGAGCTAGCTCAAGGTGACCGGGATTATTTCTCCTGCGGACAGCCGTACGTCTTCAATCGTGATGGCAGCCGGGCTGATGTCGTCGATCCGCGCACGGGCGACTATGCCTGTCAGGATCTGCCATGGGGACACGTTTGGTTGTACAACTATCTGGACGCTGGCTTGACGGGACGCCCGTGGCAGTCTCGTCCACAGCTTCTGCAGTATGATTATGATGGTTCGCTGGCTGCCAACGGTCTTGCGCCATGGGGCCCGAACGATTTCGGCCTTGACGCACCTGCCGGTTGGTTCCCGGTTGGCTTGGGCGAATTACTTCTGCCGGGCGCCACGTTTGATCCAGTCTATTCGCCAACGGCGCTACTGTCCGAAGGCCTGACGAACAACGACCATCCGTTCCAGGATCAAACTACGATGATCCCGGAAGTCGAGCGGATTACGCTCTACGGAAACGGCGACTTTGAACTTACAGATTCTGCCACGCTTTATGGCGAGTTCCTGCTGAATCGTCGTGAGACCAAAGTGAATGGTTATCGTCAGTTCTGGCAATATGACTACATGTACAATTACCTGGGGACCATCTTCACCAACAATCCCAACCTTGAGGCCAACGGATTTGGTGCGGCGGCTGGGGAGTTCAGCTATATTGGTCTGAGCCCTACTGCCATCACCGATCATTCCGATGACAACATCACAGTAGACTATATGAATGCGGTGATCGGTCTCGAAGGATCAATGAACTCACTGATCCCTGATTGGCACTACAACACATTCTTCCAGTTTTCCCGCTCTGACGGCGACTACACGTCTGACTTGATCTATGATGACGCCATTACGCCGTATCAGTATTTCAGAACTGGAAGCTGTGCAGCCGATGCAGACGGTGTCACGGATGTGCGTGGTGTTCCGTGTATCACTCCTGATTGGTACAACCCAGAATTCCTCGCAGGGAACATTTCTGCTGAAGATCGGGCATTCCTGTTCGGCACAGAAACCGGTAATACGGTCTACGAGCAGGCTCAGTTTGAAGCCTTCATCGATGGTCCAGTCTTCGAGTTGCCAGCAGGCACTGTAAATCTTGGACTTGGTGTCAGCTTTATTGATGAGCGTATCAACGACACGCCAGCCGAAGCCTTCCGGATCGGCAACGCTTGGGGCTCCAGTACTGCTGGAATCACAAAAGGATCCAAAGAAACGACCGCAGTGTTTGGCGAGATCGCCATACCTCTATTGAAGGACAAGCCATTGGCGGAAGCGGTCGACCTGTCCTTGTCGGCTCGCTGGACAGATGTTGACGTTTATGGATCCGACACGACCTACAAGGCCGGTCTGGGCTGGCAAATCACACCATCCATTCGCGCTCGTACAACTTATGGTACGTCCTTCCGCGCGCCTGCACTGTTCGAACTCTACCTCGCTTCGCAAACCAGCTTTGCTCAGCAGCGTACAATAGATCCGTGTATCAACTGGGCAGCAAACCTTGCGAATGGTGACATTTCGCAACGTCTTGCAGACAATTGTAATGCTGGTGGCGTACCGGGTAACCATAATGGTTCTGGCTCCAGTGCGACCGTGTTTGCCAGCGGAAACGCCGGCATTCTTGAGGCTGAAACCTCTGACGCGTTCAATGTGGGTCTGATCTGGGCGCCGGAGTTTGCGGACTTCCGCGTTTCCGTCGATTATTTCGAGATCAATATCGAAGACCAGATCACCCAGCTTGGGGCGAACAATATCCTGCTTGGCTGTTACAATTCTGATAATTTCGCGACAGAGCCGCTGTGTGACCTGTTCGAACGGAATGACAACTTCTTGGTCTCTGAAGTCACGAACAACTTTATCAACGTGGCTGATCAGACCAATTCCGGTCTTGATGTTGCTGCAGAGTACAGCCGTGACTTCTCGTTTGGTTCACTGACGCTGACCACTCAGCACACGTTCCAATTCGAGGACGAGCTGACATTGTTCGAGAACAGCGAACCGATCGACACCAATACCGAAGCTGGCAATCCGGAATGGGTCGGTGAGATCAGCGCGACGCTTGATCGTGGGCCTTGGTCCTACTTCTGGGGTGTGGACTTCATCGGGTCGACGTCGAACGTGGAGAGCTATGGCGGCACGACCGGTACATATTTCGGCACGCCTGTCTTCTTCAAGCTTGAGACTGAAGCGACGACCTATCACAACATGTCGATCAGCCGGGAGTTGCCACATGGCGTGGATGTCCGCGTTGGTGTATCGAACATCTTTGATGAGCATCCGCCAGCAGTCACCACGCTGGGATTGGGTGAATACAACACCGTCGGAACATCGGCCTTCTACTCCCAGTATGATTGGCTTGGCCGTCGGTTCTTCCTAAACGTAAGCAAGGAATTCTAGGCTACGTTAAGCCAATAAACTCGAAAGCGGCGGAGCGTATCCGCCGCTTTTTTTATTTTGTTCCATAGATTAAAGTGTCCGGGTACCAGAAGGAGAAATCGGTTTGCCGCAGATAACGATGCAGAAAGACAATCTGGATGAGCGAAACTTAGAGTTTTCTCATCAGCCGCTCACTGCGCCCGTCTTCTTAAACTCGGTGCCGAAAAGTGGAACGCATTTGATGCGCAACATCATGCGTATGTTTGTAGCCAATGAGCAGCAATACCACGATACTTTCATTCAGATCCCGATTATGCACAATCATGCTCGGGCCTTTGATCCTGCCCAACCATTTCTCAGCTGGGGGCATCTGCTTTTCTCGGACGAGTCCATGTTCGCGACGCGATTGACGCGGCACATTCTCCTAGTCCGCGATCCCTATACTTGGGTGTTGGCGCGAGCGCGGTTCTTTATATCTGAGAATTTTGAAGCCTCGCTGGACCATCTCAAAAGTGAAGCGTTTTCTCCTGAATCGTTGTTGAATATGATGATATTCGGCATTCATGGCAAAGCGCCTCCAATGAATGACATTTATACGTTCAACGCTACAGCATGGTTGGGCACTGGTGTTCATCTGTACCGGTACGAAGACATTGTTGAGAACCTCAGGGACATAGATTCGAAGCGGGCTCGTGACTATTTCGGGGCGCTGCTCGAAACGTGCGGCATTGCGGTTCCTGACGATTGGAAGCAGCGCATCCTGATCGGAAGCGATAAGAAGCAAAGCGGTACTGCTCGTGAAAATCTTGTTGTCAACAACAACCGATTGCCCTCGCAGTTGCCTGAAATGCAAAGAAGGCTCGTCGAAGTTGCCGTACCTGGATTGCGTGAGTTGCTAGGGTACAAATCCTAGATCGGTCATTCAGAGGATTTGTACCTAACTTCCCGCAGGACGCTCTTCTGGAAGGCGGGCGGCTGCGTCCTTCAGGAAGCGGGCCAGCTTTTCAGCGGTCTCAGCGCCCTGAACGGCGACGCGGCGATTGGCGATATAGGTTGGAACACCGCTGATGCCCATTTGCTGGAACAGAGCTTCTTCCTGCCGGACATTGTCTACGTCGGCGTCGGTCGGAAGAAGCTCGGCAACAATGCTCGAATCCAGATCGATCTCCCGGGCGATGTCGACCAGCACATCAGTTTCACCGATGTCGCGGCCGTCGGAGAAATAGGCCTTGAACAAGGCTTCCTTTGCGAGGGCACCTTTCTGCTGGCCTTGCGCCCAGCGAACCAGCCGGTGTGCGTTGAAGCTGTTCGGGCGGCGGGTGATCTTGTCGAAATTGTACGGGATGCCCTCCGCGTGGCCGTAATCGATCAGCGCCTGACGCATGGTATTGGCGCGATCCTTGCCCGCATCAGAGCCGAACTTCTCTTTCATGTGCGCCTTGTAGTCGACGCCAGCAGCCGGGATCGTCGGGTCCAGCTCGAACGGGCGGAATATCAACTCCACATCCAGTTCCGGGACCAGTTTGATTGCTTCATCCATCCTGCGTTTGCCGAGCCAACACCACGGGCAAACCAGGTCCGATACCATTTCGATTACGAGTGTCATGCCCTTTACCTAGGTGCGGTTGCGTCGGGACGCAAATAAACCGTCAGTGAGATTGGGTGAGGTCTGCGCCAATCCTGCGAACTTCCCCGACCAACACGTCCAGGTCCGATTGTGCCGTTCGGTGATTTGTAATGTTCACGCGAATGGCTGTCTTGCCGTCAATCCGTGTGGTGGATGGTGCCGCGATGCCGGACATTTGAAGCTGAATAACGATGTCTTCGTTGAGGGAGTTCAGGTCCACGTCACTCGCTGACGCCGGAACGTAGCGGAAGCAGCAGATCTGCATGGAGACTGGTAGAAGCAGCTCCAGATCGCTTGCCGCTTCAACGAGCTCCCCAAGGTACGCGGCTTGTTCGCAGTTCCGCGAGATCATCCGGCCCAGTTTCTCTTCACCATGCTCCGCGATCTGGGCCCAGACTTTCAAGGCACGAAAGCCGCGTGATAGCTCGGGCCCCAGTTCGACCGGCCAGGTTCCACCAGCGGCGAGGCCATGCTCCGCGGATTTGAGGTAATCTGGCCTGTCGGAAAAGGATTTCAGGTGTGTGTCCCCTGAGCGGATCAGGATGCAGCCAGCATCGTAATTGACATGAAGCCATTTATGGAAGTCGAAGGCGATAGAGTCTGCGCGTTCCAGACCGGCGAGGCGGTGTCGCAATCTGTCGCTCAGCATTCCAAGCGCACCAAAGGCACCATCAATGTGGAACCAGAGCTGCTCTGTCTCAGATATGTCTGACAGAGCCATGAGGTCGTCAATCGTGCCAGCATTTACAGATCCACACGTCCCGGCGATCAGAAACGGTTCAAATCCGCCCTCGCGGTCATTATGGATTTGCTTCTTCAGTAGTTCGATATCGATTTGGTGGTCAGCCGTTACGGGGATCCGCCGCAGGGCGTCTGTGCCGAGGCCGACCATGTCGAATGCGCGGGCAATGCAGGCATGCGCCTCGGTCGAGGTATATCCTACGAGTTTGTGGCCTCCGAGGCCTTCCTGGCGGCTTTTGAAGTCAAGGCGCGCATCGCGGGCTGCCTTGATCGCCACGATCGTCGCCATGGATGTGCCGGACATGACCAGCCCGCTCGCCTCATCAGGAAATGAGAAAAGCCCCTTGCACCATTCGATCACCAGCCGCTCAACTTCGATCGCGGCATGGTTTCGTCCACCGGTATTGGCATTCATTGTCGCTGCGGCGATTTCTGCCACGAGGTTTGACGGTGTGCCTGACCCGTGAACCCAGCCGAAGAAGCGGGGGTGTGTGTTTCCCACACCGTAAGGCAACAGCTTTTGGAGCGTTGTATCGACTTGTTCGGAAGACTGGCCTGTCTGGGACAGATCAAAAAGGGATTTGATCTCGTCTGGAAATGGCGTCCAGACCCGTCCTTCATGCGACCGCTCCATCTGGTCGACCGCAATGTCTATCATGCGATGCAGACGCATGCGGAAATCTTCCCAATCCTCTGGATCGAGGCTTTCTGTATCGGGCACGTTCGGTATGTCGGGATTGGCCATGTTTTACCGATCCAGCCTTTTTTGTGTGGAGACAACGGATTCGGGCGTGGGCGAGCGCATGGGTCGCACCCTGCCTGCGTCATGAACATTCCTGCGATGAGGTTGTTCCAATTCAGCGAATGGCAGGGTGGGCATCGGTGTCGGGGCCGATCACACCCTCATGCCTCAAGGTTCGCAAGGCCTCGCTGGCAAACCATGTCTCGCCGGGGTCGGCCGGGGAGGGACGAGCGCGTTTCACCTCAAACCCGAAAGGCAAGCTCATGGTGGAAGGAGGGCCTTCCGGTACGATTTCATGATCGGCAAAGAGAGATGTTTGCTTCGGTTCCGGAGCCATGGCGGACAGCGCAAATCCAAATGCAACGACTGCGCCTGCCCACACATTCGATTTGAAGACTGGCAGCGCATCGCGTTCGCGGCTCGATTTGATGCGCGCGGATTGCCAAGCGCCATGACCCAGGAAGACCAAGGCCGTTACCGCCCCGATGCGCCCGGCTTCGTTGAGCGCGGCAGCCAGAGCGATCAGGGCCGCAGCCCCCAGATGAAAACAGAAGCTGATCAGCACGGCGCGTTGACCGAACAAGCGTGCCGTGGACCGCACCCCTATCAATGCGTCGTCCTCACGATCCTGAAGGGCGTAGATCGTGTCGTAGGCGATTGTCCACAGGATCAGGCCCGCATACAGGATCAGGACGGGAAGGCTGATTGTGGAAGCGACGGCGGCGCCAACCAGCGCGCCCCAATTGAACGTCATGCCAAGCCAGGCTTGAGGCCACCAAGTCACGCGCTTCATGAAAGGATAGGCGCCCACGAGTGGGATCGACAATAGCGCAACCAGCTTCGCGTCCAGCGGCAGGAAGAGCCAAACTAGCAGGCCGATCAGCAACTGCGCCGCCAGAAATATGTAAGCCTGCTTCAGTGTGACGGCGCCGGACGGCAGCGGCCTTAATGCCGTGCGACTGACGCTTGCGTCGATATCGCGGTCCGTAATGTCGTTCCAGGTGCATCCAGCTCCGCGCATGGCTACCGCGCCGAGCAGGAAAAGTGCGGCCCAAACCAGATCGAACACGTAGACGCCGGTGATCAGCCTCTGAAAAGACAGACCGATGAGGCAGGGTATGTAGAGCAGCCAGATACCAACGGGCCGATCCCAGCGGGCGAGCATGGCATAGGGGCGCCATGCCTCAGGCAGGCTTGCCAGCCAGCCGGGCAGGGCGCTGTCAGCCGGTATCTTGCGCGCGTCGTTCATCGCCGGGGCTTATACCGAATTTCTGCGTTTCCAACAGCCGCGCACACCTATTGGGTGAACTCTGTCGGTAAACGCAGCGTGTGCGGATGCCTGAAAACGCTAGGCGAAATATACGGTTTTACGGTTAACGAAGGCCTTGATCCCATCGGCTGCCAGCTCGCGACCATAGCCGGACTGCTTGATTCCGCCGAACGGCAGGCGCGGATCAGACGCAACCATGGCATTCACGAAGGTTGCTCCGGCTTCTAGCTCGTTGATGGCCTGGTCCATTTCTGACTGGTCTTGAGTGAAGATCACAGAACCGAGGCCGAAGACCGAATCATTTGCGCGGGCAATCGCTTCGTCGAGGCTTTCGATTTTCCACAGGTTTGCCACGGGTCCGAACATTTCCTCGTCTGCCGAAGGGCTTCCTTTTGGCGCACCACTGACGATGCAGGGATCAAACCAGTTACCCTCGTCCGGCAGCGTATTACCCGGTTTGAAGACCGACGCGCCAGCTGCAACCGATTTCTCGACTTGCTCCACGAGTTCGTCGCGAATGGATGCGGTTGCGATCGGTCCGATATTGGTGGTCTCGTCCATAGGGTCGCCAACCTTCAGCGATTTGAAGCGGGCCTCGAAGCCAGCCTTGAATGCGTCGTAGACGTCTGCGTGAACAAAGAATCGTTTGGCAGCGATACAGGACTGACCATTATTCTGGGTGCGAGCTGTCAGTGCGGTGTCTAGGGCTTTCTCAAGATCGGCGGATGGCATCACGATAAAGGCGTCGGATCCGCCGAGTTCCAGAAGGGATGGCTTGATCTGGGAGCCAGCCGTGGCAGCAACAGCGCCGCCAGCCGGCCCAGAACCAGTCAGTGAAACGGCTCTGACGCGCTCATCCTTGATAACGCTCTCGACGTGTTTTGAACCAATCAGCAGAGTCTTGAACGCACCTTCCGGGAAGCCCGCTTCAGTGAAGACTTCTTCGATATTCAGCGCGGACCGGAACACATTTGAGGCGTGCTTCAACAGGCCCGTATTCCCAGCCATCAGGATTGGCGCTGCAAAGCGAAAAACCTGCCAGAAGGGATAATTCCAAGGCATGACGGCAAGCAGCACGCCCAGTGGGAGATGGCGAACATAGGCCTTGCTGCCATTGCTCTCCATGATCTCGTCGGCAAGGTAGCCTTCGGCCTGTTCGGCATAATGGCGGCAGACCCACGCGCATTTATTGACTTCAGCTTTTGCCTGGGTGAGCGGCTTGCCCATTTCAGCGGTCATGTCCGCAGCATAACGATCAGCATTGGCTTCGAGCACATCCGCCGCCTTCATCAGGAGTTTTGCGCGATGCTCGAAGCTGGTCTTGCGCCAGTCGGTAAAGCAGGCTTCCGACTGGTTGATGATCGCTGTCACTTCTGCGGGGGTGTGGGGTGTAAATTCCTCAATGACTGTGCCATTCGCCGGATTTACGGATTTGATTGTTTGGTCAGTCATGTTCACCTCTTGCTGATTTCACTTTTGCTGAAAGGTATATCACCCGAATGAGTTCCATCCCGCGACTGTTCGTACCATCAGCTTTGTCCATGTCTGTACCTGTTCGATTGGACGTTGAGGCCTCAAGATATATCATTAGAGTTATGCGTTTATCGATAGGTGATCGCGTGCGTGTCTTTAATGGGACCGACGGGGAGTGGGTGTGCGAGCTTGCGGAGCCTGACGGCAAGACTGCGATCATTGTGCCGACCGAGCAAATCCGCGCCCAGCAAACAACCGATTGTCCCGAACTCACTTTGATGTTTGCGCCCGTGAAGAAGTCGGAAACGGACTTTATTGTTGAAAAGGCGACAGAGTTGGGGGTTCGACGAATTCGGCCCGTCATAACGCAGTTCACTCAAACCCGAACAGTGCGACTGGACCGGTTCAACAAGATTGCGCTGGAAGCGGCGGAACAGACTGAGCGGCTTGATCTGCCTGAGATTTCGGATCTGGTCTCTCTCGATGCCGCATTGTCCGCCCTGCCTGATGAGACCGTCTTGATCTTCTGTGATGAAGCCGGTGAGGACGATTCAAAGCCTTGGGGCGGAGAACAGGGTCGGGCCCGCGCCGCGCTCGCAGCACTTGGCGATCTCAAGGCTCGTGACGCGGCCATTCTCATCGGCCCGGAAGGCGGCTTCAGTCCGGATGAACGACAATTCCTTCGTTCTCGCGCAGGTACAGTGCCGATCAGTCTGGGACCGCGAATCTTGCGAGCTGAAACGGCCGTCGTTGCCGCACTGAGCCTTTGGCAAGCGGTGTGTGGGGACTGGATCTAGAAAGGCCAGCGTTTCAGCGGCTGAGGGACAGGCCCTTCCCACCGGCGCTGCCAGTCCAGCGATACGCCAATCCGGTGCTCCAGCTTTCCGTCCCAGTGAACTTTCAGGCCAACGGATTTGAGCGTGTCCACAATCTCCTGACCAACTTCAAGGATCACACCATCGGCGGTGTTGCGCGACGCGCCATAGCTCAAATAGAGATGACCGGTTTCGATAGCGCTTTCGGTGTCTTGCTGGTGAAAGAACACATAGCCCCGTGCCGGTCGGCCATACGCTTCGAACTCTTCGATCTCGATCCCGATTTCGGTTGCGCCACATGAGCCGCAACACGTGAAGTTCTGGCGCGCGACAATGTCCTTGTCTTCCAGCATGTCGAAAGCCAGTTCGAGCCTGTCGAAGTCCGTGAGGACTGACCACTCAGCCTGTTCGCTGCGAAGGGCCTCGATTTCCTGAATCACCGCAGACCGGATTTCGGACTGGCGATCACGCTCTGAAATTCTCGAGTCGAATTCTTCTGTCAGGTCGAGCAGGATATCTTCAATTTCGTCGATCGGCTCATAGCCTCCACGCACATGAATTCGCGCCCAGACTTTGAGGTCGTCGCGCTCTGCTGTCGTAAATCGCGTCATTGCTTTCACCTGCAGTAATAAACGAACTTGTGAGAATAACCCGGTTGGCGCTTCAGAGAAACATCCCTATGTGCACACAGATCAAGAGATTGAGGGGAGGCCTCCAAAGTGACCACGCCGACGTCGGATATCGACGAAAACTCCCGCCGTATCTCGGATAAGTCAGAGCTGATCGAATATTTCGAGGCTGGCAACAAGCCTCGTTCGGAATGGCGTGTCGGGACTGAACACGAAAAATTTGGCTTCATTCGCGATGGATTGCGCTCGCTGCCTTATGAGGGTGAAGCGTCGGTGCTGTCGATTTTGGAAGGCTTGCGCGACAAGTTCAGTTGGGAGCCAATTTCCGAAAGTGGAAAGCTGATCGGCCTGAAAAAGGATGGTGCCAGCGTCTCATTAGAGCCGGGCGGCCAGTTTGAACTGTCCGGCGCGCCGCTTCGCACGATGCATGAAACGTGCAATGAAGTTGGCAGCCATTTGCGCGAAGTGCAGGAAATTGCCGATCCGCTGGGGGTGGCCTTCATGGGGCTGGGTGCCAGCCCGATCTGGAGCATGGCGGAGACGCCGATCATGCCCAAGGGTCGCTACAAGATCATGATGGAGTATATGGACAAGGTGGGGCGACTGGGCCGTCAGATGATGTTCAGAACCTGTACTGTCCAATCCAATCTCGATTTCGAATCCGAAGCCGACATGGTGAAGAAGTTTCGCGTGTCGCTGGCGCTGCAGCCGCTGGGCACGGCGCTGTTTGCCAATTCGCCCTTTATTGACGGGCGCCCGAACGGGTTCCTGTCCTATCGCTCGCAAATTTGGACCGATACGGACCCTGACCGGACGGGCATGTTGCCCTTTGTGTTCGAGGATGGCTTTGGTTTTGAGCGCTATGTTGATTACGCGCTGGACGTGCCGATGTACTTCGTGCGTCGCGGCGGGAAATATCTCGACGCCAGCGGCCTGTCGTTCCGAGACTTCCTTGACGGCAAACTGCCAATTCTGCCGGGCGAGAAACCGGCCATGGACGATTTCGCCGACCATCTGTCGACGATTTTTCCGGAAGTCCGACTGAAGCAATTTCTGGAAATGCGTGGCTCCGATGGCGGGCCGTGGAGCCATTTGTGTGCATTCTCCGCGTTCTGGACCGGGTTGCTGTATTGTTCAGACAGTCTCGAAGCGTGCTGGGATCTGGTGAAGGATTGGACAGCGGCTGAGCGGGAGGTGATGCGCCAAGGCGTCCGTACGCTGGGCCTCAAAACACCCGTGCCGGGTGGCCGGTCCATGCAGGATCTTGCCGTCGACGTATTGGATATTGCGCGCGCGGGCCTGAAGCGCCGGGCGAACCTGTCAGTATCTGGTGATGACGAAACGGGCTATTTGTCTGAACTTGACCAAATCGCACGATCCGGGTTCACCCCGGCCGAGCGGCTTCTTGAGAAGTATCATGGTGAGTGGCAGCGCGATCTAAGTCACATTTTTGCTGATCAGGCCTATTAGGGGCAAGAAACGCCCTTTGTCCGGCGTTGGATTTGGCACAAGCTGCCTTGAGACAATTGCGTTTGCGTGATCAAAGTACCGGTTCGTAAGAATTTCCGGGGAGTTGAACGCGTGACGGACATCACTGCGACGGGTGAAGCGGGCAAGCCTCGCGATACCTCATTTTTTGGTCATCCAAAGGGACTGGCCATCCTGTTCTTTACAGAGATGTGGGAGCGCTTTTCCTATTACGGGATGCGCGGCCTGCTGGTGCTTTATCTGACCCAGCATTTCCTGTTCTCTGACGAGAAATCATCCATCATGTACGGCGCCTACACGGCGCTTGTTTACGTCATGACCATTATCGGCGGCACGCTGGCCGACCGGTATCTGGGCCAGCGCAAGGCCGTCACTTTCGGGGCGATCCTGCTCTGCCTCGGCCATTTCGGTATGGCCTTTGAGGGCTCCGGCTCGAAAGAATATGTCGTCTCAAATGGGACCGAGATCGAAATCCTGCATGAAGGTCGCGGTGACAATCGCCAGCTCTTCGTCGACCTGGACGGCGAAACCCGACGCGTCGTGTTCGAGCAAGGCTCAGGTGATCTCCAGATCCTCGAGAGCGCGGACGATGCAGACGAGCCAACTGCGCCCGTCTATCAGGAGTTCGCCAAAGGTGAATACACCACCCGCGTGGAACAGCAGGAGCTCTATACCAACATCCTGTTCCTCTCGCTCGCCTTCATCATTGCTGGTGTTGGTTATCTGAAGGCCAACATCTCGACCATTGTCGGCGCGATCTATGAGTTTGACGACCCTCGCCGGGATTCAGGCTTCAGCTTGTTCTATATGGGCATCAATCTTGGCTCGCTCTTGTCCTCGCTGACCTGCGGTATCATCGGTATCGTATGGGGTTGGAAATACGGGTTTGGCCTGGCAGGCATCGGCATGTTTGCGGGCCTTGCGGTGTTCCTGTGGGGACAGAAATTCCTGGAAGGAAAGGCTGAGCCGCCAAATCCGGAAACGCTGAAGAAATCCTTCCTCGGCCCAATCAATGTTGAAATGGCCTGCTATCTGGCTGGCGCGCTTGTCATCGCTGTGGCCATGTTGCTCGTGATGAACGCGGAAGTCATTCCAGACTGGTTCGTCGGGTCCCTCGGCATCGCCATCTTTATCGGCCTTGTCGGATATGCCTTTGTCAAACTTCAGGGAACAGAGCGCAATCGGATGTTCGCAGCGATCTATTTCGTGCTCGCGCAAATCCCGTTCTGGGCGCTGTTCGAACAGGCTGGCTCGTCGCTGACCCTGTTCACAGACCGTCTGGTCGACAAGGAAATGTTCGGTATGAACGTGCCGACGCCGGTCTTCCAGTTCTTGAATGCGGGCTACATTGTCATATTCGCCCCGATCTTTGCCTGGATGTGGATTGCCCTGTCCAAGCGGAAAATGGAACCATCGACGCCTGTGAAGTTCGCCATCGGCGTCTTCCTGGCAGGGCTTGGCTTCCTATCGCTTGTGGGGGGCATTGGCATGTCCGGCGCGGGCATGACAGCGGTTGGCTTCATCTTCCTGATCTACTGGGTGCACACGATGGGCGAACTGATGGTGTCGCCAGTCGGCCTGTCGGCGGTGACCAAGCTTGCCCCGGCCCGCGTGGTTGGGATGACAATGGGCGCTTGGTTCCTCTATTCCGGACTGTCCAACTATCTGGCAGGCGTGATCGCGCGCACAACCGGTGCGGAAACAATCGGTGGTCAGATCACGGACGTTGCAGCTGCGAAAGCCACCTATGTCAGCGTGTATTCAAATGTTGGCTACGTCGCCATGGGTATCGGCGTCCTGATGCTGATCATCTCACCAATCATCAAGCACTGGATGAAGGGAAGCGATGAGCTGCCGCCGGAATCCTCGATGGTGTCAGACGAGATGTTCTGATCTCTGATCAAATCGAAACTAAGAAAGGCGGCTCCTGGGGGGCCGCTTTTTTGAGTCTGGATGTGTGCGCTCAATAGTCCGGTGGCAGAAACTGGTCGGTTGGCAAACCGCGCTTTATCCAGCCGTCGCCAACGCCTTCCAAACCAACCATGCCCTCAGCGATCTCATAAATTTCGGCGAAGCCTGCAGCCTCGAGGCGCGCTGCTGCTTCGGTGGAGCGATTCCCCGCACGGCAGATCACTGCGATTGGATATTCAAGATCGCCCAAGACCGCGCCGCGGGCCTGAGCAAGAAAATCAACGTCCTGCAAATTCGCTCCGACACTGTCACGCGGCATTCCGGTCATGGCCCATTCGGAGGGGGTACGCACATCCAGCAGGATCAATTCGCCGCGTTGGACCAGTGTGTGCGCAGAGTCGGCAGACAAGGTCTGGATGTCCGCTGATGCAGGTAAGACAGCGCTGACGACAATCGCCGTTGCAGCGATGAGGGGCGATAGAAAACGGACCATGAGAACACTCAACTTGAATAAAGCCGCAACGAGTCGATGACCAATTGCGGCAACAAAGTGTCAAAGTGAGTGGTCCGCCGCAACCCTGGTTCCCCAAGGTGACAGCAAATTTAGCCAGCGCCGCCTACAGTCAGCGCACCAACTTTGAGAGTTGGCTGGCCAACGCCCACCGGCACAGATTGACCGGCCTTGCCGCACACACCTACACCGTCATCCATCGCGAAGTCGTTTCCGATCATGGTCACATCCTGCAGCACGGTAGGGCCGTGGCCGATCAGGGTGGCGTTCTTCACGGGAGCAACGACTTTGCCGTTTTCCACCAGATAGGCCTCGGTGCACTGGAACACGAAATTGCCAGACGTGATGTCGACCTGGCCGCCACCGAAATCAACGGCCCACAGGCCACGCTTGATCGATCCAACGATTTCGTCGGGATCCTTGTCGCCGCCCAGCATGACCGTGTTGGTCATCCGGGGCATTGTGGCCGCTTCATAGCTTTCCCGGCGGCCATTGCCGGTCGGGGCCTGGCCCATCAAGCGTGCGTTCATGCGGTCCTGCATGTAGCCTTTCAAAATGCCGTCTTCGATCAGCACGGTACGCTGCGTCGGCGTGCCTTCGTCGTCGAAGGAGAGCGAGCCGCGGCGACGCTCGATGCTGCCATCGTCTATGACGGTCACGCCTTTCGCGGCGACCTGTTCTCCGATTCGGCCAGCATAAACACTTGTGCCCTTGCGGTTGAAGTCGCCTTCAAGTCCATGCCCGACCGCCTCGTGCAGTAGAACGGCAGGCCAGCCCGGCCCGAGGACGACTTCCATCTGGCCGGCTGGGGTGGGGATGGACTGAAGATTTACCGAAGCCTTCTTCACGGCGCGCTTCACCATCGCTTGCCAGCGATCCGGTTGGATCCAGTCTTCATAGGCAGCGCGCCCGCCTGCGCCAGCACCAGCCGATTCGCGCCGACCATTCTCTTCGAGCGTGACGGAAACGTTCAAGCGTACAAGAGGACGAACCTCCGAAAAGACCGCGCCGTCCGGCCGGACGATATCCACTTCCTTGTGGCTGCCAGCCAGCGATACGGAAACCTGCACCACGCGGGGGTCGAAGGCGCGCGCCCAGGCGTCGATCTCGGCCAGCAGCCCGGTTTTCATGGTGAAATCGGGCGCAGACGTAGGATCAATTGGCTCATACAGGCGACGATTGGTTGGGGTCGGCCCCGTTGCGAGATGGCCTGAATAGCCGCGCTTTGCTTGAGCAGCTGTTTCCGCCGCTCTCTGAATGGCTTCAAGCGAAAGTTCGGATGCATAGCCGGAGCCAGTTGTTTCACCGGCGACAACCCGCAGGCCAAATCCCTGATCGGTGTCGAATGCTGCCGATTTCAAACGTCCATCGTCAAACACAAAGCTCTCCGAGCGCGAGCGTTCTACGAAGAGGTCGCCGTCATCCGCGCCCTTGGCGGCGTTGGACAGGATTTCGGATGCTTTGGTCAGGTCGAAGGGAAGGGAGGTCTGTGTCATCCAGAATAGATGCGCGACACCCTGCCGACCCGCAAGGGCGCAGGCGCAGAAATCAGTTGGTTGTGACTTCGAACCGCGAAAGCTGCCATTGCGCCAGCTCCCAATCCGGCTTCAGTTCCAAGGCGGTCTTGAAGTCGAAATAAGCGCCTTCGATATCCGCCAGCTTTTCCTTTGCCAGCGCGCGATTGTAATAGGCGGCATACAAGTCACTCGAATTGAGTGCGATGGCCTTGTCCAGCGAAGCAAGCGCGCTTGAATAGTCTTCAAGGAAGATAAATGCTGCGCCTTCATTCAGGTAGGTTTCTCCTGTTTCGGGGCGTATCTTCTTGGCTTTCTCGTAGTCGGACAGGGCTTTCTGATAGAGGCCCGCCCGCATGTGCAGTACGCCGCGATTCGTATAGGTTGCAGCGCGATTGCTGGGGGTCATGGCCTCGTGTTCGATGGCGCGTGTGCAGGTTTCTGCACCTTCCCGCGGTGAAACCGTCTCGAATTTTGCGGCTTCATAACAATCCTTGGCAATTCCGCCGCCCAGAACAACGACCTGAGCAAGGGCAGGGCTGGCTCCGAATCCAAGAAGGAGGGCTGCAGCACATATGGCGTTTCTCATCTGGTCGACCTTTCTCTTCAATGTCCGGGCGTGTGGCCAAAAGTACCACAGATGCCGTCTGGCGGCGACAACCTGCGACAATATTGAGCGCGTAAAGTGGTAGGTTGCGGCTAGTACGTATTGTAGATAGAGGAGCAGAGATTCCAATGAGACGAGGATAACTTCGTGCGACACCTTATTGCCGCCATGTGCGCCGCCATTATGGCCGGACCAGCACTGGCTTTCGAACCGACCGACGGTGCGCTGGGCTTCCAGCCGGCCGCGACCCGCATTGCGGAGCGCATTCACACCTTCCATGACTTCGTGCTCGTGATCATTGTGTTGATCACGCTGCTCGTCCTCGGGCTGCTGCTGTGGATCATTGTTCGCCACAATCGCAAGGCCAATCCGGTGCCCAAGAAGTTCAGCCATAACACGCTGATCGAAGTTATCTGGACCGTCGTTCCGGCGCTGATCCTGGTGGCAATTGCCAGCCAGTCCTTCCCGAACCTCTACTATCAGGACGTTGTTCCAAACCTGCAGCAAATTACTGACAAGTCTGAGAAGCTGTTGGCGGATGGAAAAGACAGCCAGCATGAGCGCTTCACGAAGGATTACTTCCCGGAAGCTGCTGAAAAGGGGTTCGTGAACGTCAAGGCGCAGGGCAACCAGTGGAACTGGACCTACACCTATCCAGATCTGGTGGACGATTCAGGCTACCCCCTCGAATTCGTTTCGAACCCGGTGCACGTCGGTGTTTCGACGGATGGTGCCAATTATGCGGATGCAACCGGTCGTTCTGATTATGCGTCCAAGCCGCGTAACCTCGCCGTCGACTATCCCATGGTTGTCCCTCAAAACCGTTACATCCGTTACTACACGGCAGCCGCTGACGTGATCCATTCGTGGACCGTTCCAGCTTTCGGCGTCAAAACCGATGCTGTGCCGGGACGCCTGAATGAGGGTTGGTTCCTGGTGGAGCAGCCGGGCATTTATTACGGCCAGTGTTCTGAGCTGTGTGGCGTCAACCACGCCTACATGCCGATCGAGGTTCGCGTGGTCAGCCAGGAACAGTTTGACGCATGGGCTGAGCAAATGCTCGCCGGAGACTACGAGGCGGCCTATGCTTCTGTAGATGTGTTTGCATCCAACGAGCAGGCGACCCAGTTCGCCGCCCAGCAATAGACAAGAGAGAGTGAATCGCCATGCCAATGGATGAAGTCGCCATCGACCATCATGACGCGCACGATCACAAGCCGGGCTTTTTCACGCGCTGGCTGTTTTCGACGAACCACAAAGACATCGGTACGCTGTACCTGATCTTCGCCCTGATTGCCGGTATTATCGGGTACACGCTTTCCGGCTTGATCCGCTGGGAGCTCGCTGAGCCGGGCGTTAGCGTCCTGACGCAATTTGTCGCCGGTGAAGGCGATGTTGCAATCCAGAACGCCAAGCATTTCTACAATACCGTGATTACCTATCACGGCCTGATCATGATCTTCTTCATGGTCATGCCAGCGCTGATCGGCGGTTTCGGCAACTGGTTTGTGCCGCTCATGATCGGCGCGCCGGACATGGCCTTCCCGCGCATGAACAATATTTCGCTCTGGCTCACCGTCGCAGCGTTTGTTCTGGCTTGTATTTCCATGGTTGTGCCAGGCGGGCCGGGTAATGGCTTCGGCGGTGGTTGGGTTCTCTACCCGCCGCTTTCTTCGACAACCGGGCACGCTGGCCCCGCGATGGACGTTCTCATCCTGTCGCTGCACACAGCTGGTATCGCGTCCATTCTGGGTGCCATCAACTTCATCGTGACCATTCTGAACATGCGCGCTCCAGGCATGACGCTGCACAAGATGCCGCTGTTCGCATGGGGCGTTCTGATCACGGCTGTCCTGTTGCTGCTCTCGCTGCCGGTTCTGGCTGCTGCGCTGACCATGCTGCTGACTGACCGTAACTTCGGCTCGCAATTCTTCGTGCCGGGTGGCGGTGGCGACCCGATCATGTTCCAGCACCTGTTCTGGTTCTTCGGTCACCCTGAAGTGTACATCATGATCCTGCCGGCATTCGGCATCATCAGTCACATCGTGTCGACCTTCTCGAAAAAGCCGATTTTCGGCTACCTTGGAATGGCCTACGCCATGGTCTCCATCGGTGTCATCGGCTTCGTTGTGTGGGCTCACCACATGTACACGGTCGGTATGGATGTTGACCTGAAGGCTTACTTCGTCGCGGCGACGATGGTGATCGCGGTGCCGACCGGCATCAAGATCTTCTCCTGGATCGCGACCATGTGGGGCGGCTCGATTGAATTCAAGGTTCCGATGCTCTGGGCGATTGGTTTCATCTTCCTGTTCACCGTTGGCGGTGTGACGGGTGTCGTTCTGGCGAACGCCGGTATCGACCACGCCCTGCACGACACATACTATGTTGTGGCGCACTTCCACTATGTGCTGTCGCTCGGTGCTGTGTTTGGCCTCTTCGCCGGCTGGTACTACTGGTTCGAGAAGATGTTCGGCATCAAGTACAACGGCTTCATCGGTGGTCTTCATTTCTGGCTGATGTTCATCGGGTCGAACGTCCTGTTCTTCCCTCAGCACTTCCTGGGCCTGCAAGGCATGCCGCGTCGCTACATTGACTACGCAGATGGCTTCGCCACCTGGCATATGTGGTCATCCATCGGCTACGCGATCACGCTGGTTGCCACGACCGTCTTCTTCATTGGTCTGGTCGAAGCTATGATCCGCCGCCGCAAGGGTGCAGCCAATCCGTGGGGCGAAGGTGCGACGACGCTGGAATGGACGCTTCCATCGCCACCACCATTCCACCAGTTCAACGAACTGCCGCACGTTACCAACAAAGGCGGCCACTAACAGGCAAGGGAAGGGCTCGGCCTTCCAGACAGTCTGAAACCGAGGCGGCCCGGCGCGACATGCGCTTGGGCCGTTTCGCTTAAGAGGACCAGATCGAGACAATGACCGACATGAGTGCGACATCAGAGAAACGTTACGCGACAGCGGGCGACTATGTGCAGCTTCTTAAGCCGCGCATCATGATGCTGGTTGTATTCACAGCCATCGCGGGTCTCGTGGCGGCTGTCGGCGTGACTGGTGTCTCGATCAACCCGATCATGGCGGCCATTGCCACGTTGGCCATCGCGCTCGGTTCGGGCGCGGCCGGCGCGATCAATATGTGGTATGACGCAGACATCGACCAGATCATGAGCCGGACTTCCACGCGCCCAATTCCTTCCGGCGCCGTGCCGAAAGAGGAGGCTCTCGCGATGGGCCTCATCATGAGCGGTGTATCTGTCATGCTGATGTGGCTGGCGTCGAATTGGCTCGCTGCCGCGCTGCTTGCGTTTTCGATTTTCTATTATGGCGTGATCTATACGATGTGGCTGAAGCGCTCGACGCCGCAGAACATCGTGATCGGTGGCGGCGCAGGGGCGTTCCCGCCGGTGATCGGTTGGGCCGCTGTAACGGGCAACACGCCGGTTGATGCGTGGATTCTTTTCGCCATCATCTTCTTCTGGACCCCACCACATTTCTGGGCGCTTAGCCTCTTGGCGCATGGCGAATATGAGAAGGCAGGCGTGCCCATGCTGCCGGTAACACACGGGGCGAAGGTGACGCGTAACCAGATCCTGTTCTACACAATCCTGCTGGTCCCATTGGCCTTGTTGCCTGTGCTCACTGGTTTGGGCGGCTGGATATATGGCGCGACAGCGTTGGCGCTCGGGCTTGTATTCCTTGGCTATGCTGTTCGCGTCTGGCGGTCGAACGCTGGCGATGCCGAAGCTAGCGGAGCAGATATGAAGCTTGCACGAGGAATGTTCTTTTTCTCCATCCTCTATCTGTTCCTGGTTTTCGCTGCTCTCATTCTTGAGCACGCGGCAGGCCTTCATTTCGTGATTGGAGGCGTCTGAAGATGACAAATGAGCAAGACAAGTATCAGGGCCAGTTTGCAGATGCGCCTGCGGTGAGTCAGGAAGAGCTTCGCGCTCGAAACAGCCGCAATCGCTGGCTCGGCATCGCGCTTGCCGTGTTCGTCATCCTCGTTGGCGTGATTACCTTCATTCGTCTCTCGTCTTCCGACCTGAGCGAGAGCGGCTTCTATTACAATATGGATGACCGTGGCGAACGTGTGCAGGAATTGCCTACCGGCATGACCCCGGAACAGGCTGCGCCGCCGCCAAACTTGACCCCAGCAGATGAAACACCGAGTGAGGAAGACCCTTCATGAGGCTGTCGAACACAAAAGTTGCGTTGATTTCCCTGGGAGTTTTCAGCGGTATGCTGGGACTGGGCTTCGCTGCGGACCCACTCTACGACACCTTTTGCAAGGTCACGGGCTTTGGGGGAACAACCCGCATTGCGATTGCGGCGCCGGAGATGGTTGTCGATCAGACAATTGACGTTCGGTTCGATGCAAATGTTGCTGACGTGCCTCTGCTGTTTCGCCCGCTTCAGACCGAGCAAGAGTTGAAGCTTGGCCAACACGGACTGGCGTTTTACGAAGTCACAAACCCGACCGATCGGGAAGTGCGCGTCATTGCGAGTTACAATGTGACGCCGCATTATGCAGGGCTCTATTTCAACAAGCTGGAGTGTTTCTGCTTCGAGGAGCGGGTTATCGCGCCGGGAGAAACGAAGAAGCTCCCCATTGTCTATTTCGTATCGGCGGACATGCTCGAGGATCGTGTAGCGAAATCGCTGGAGACGATTACGCTCAGCTACACGTTCTTTGACAGTTCAAGCTATTCAGGCGAGGAAAAAGCCGCACAAAAGGGTGCGGCGAATTCAGCCAATGCCGGCTGATACAGTTGCAAATACAAGCCGGAGCGGTCTAAACAGCGCTCTGATTCATGTGATTTTTTAGAGGGGTCAAAAGGGCCATGGCTCACGACGAAGTCAAACACGATTTCCATCTCGTAAACCCGTCACCCTGGCCGCTGCTGGGGTCGATTGCGGTTGTTGTCACTGCCCTGGGCGGCGTGACCTACATGAAAGGCCTGTTTGGCCTCGAAGCAGGTACCTGGTGGCTGCTTGCACTGGGGCTGGCCATGGTCATGTGGGTGATGTTCGGCTGGTGGCGCGAAGTCATCAAGGAAGGCAATGTCGGTGACCACACGCCTGTTGTTCAGATCGGTCTTCGCTATGGCATGATCCTGTTCATCGCGTCAGAAGTCATGTTCTTCGCGGGATGGTTCTGGAGCTTCTTTGAGTTCGCAATTTTCGAAAGCGCACGCGTCGGCGAAACCTGGGATTCCACGAACGCACTCTACGCAGATGGTCTCGCTCGCTTCAACGATTGGCCTCCTGTCGGTGTTGAGACGTTCGATCCTTTCCATTTGCCACTGATCAACACGTTGATCCTTCTGCTGTCCGGTACAACTGTAACCTGGGCTCACCACGCCCTTCAGCATGGCGACCGTGCCGGCGCACGCAACGGCCTGATCCTTACGGTTATCCTCGGCTTCGTGTTCACGCTGTTGCAGGCTTACGAATATAGCCACGCCCAGTTCACATTCGATGGGACGCTGTATGGTTCCGCCTTCTTCATGGCGACCGGCTTCCACGGTGCGCACGTCGTAATCGGTACGATCTTCCTGGCGATCTGCCTGATCCGCCTTCTGATGGGCGGCATGAGCGCTGAGAAGCATCTCGGCTTCGAATTTGCTGCCTGGTACTGGCACTTCGTTGACGTCGTCTGGCTCTTCCTGTTTGCGTTCGTTTACGTGGTGCCACACCTCGTTTACGGCGGGTAGACTGCCGCTGGCATAGACTGAACAATCGACAGGCCCGCCGGCGCACATGCCTGGCGGGCCTTTTTTCAGGTACACTTTGAGGCCTCATGACCTTTCGCCCATTTCCCATTCTCACCTTGTTCACCATCGCGTCGCTGATCATTCTGGTGATGCTGGGGAATTGGCAGTACGGGCGGTTCAGCGAAAAGATGGCACTCGATGAGACCGAGCCGAACTGGCAAACCCTGTCGGGTCGGGTTGTGCCGGGCAGTGAAGCGATGGTCTACGCCTATGCGGATGGCGCGGCTTCATGGCGGCGCGTCGTCGCCGTCGATGCGGGCGACAATGTGGTCTTCACCACGATTGAATTGCTTTACCAGGTAGAGCCCCCAGTTCCGTGTCAGGGGCCAGATTGCGGTGCAAACCTGAACTTCACCGCGCAGGGGATCTACAAGACGCCCGGCAACCGGAATGTCTTTGCCAGCCCGGACAAGCCTGCAGCTGGCGTATTTTACGCCTACAGTATCAAAGATCTCTCGAATATTCTTCCAAGCACGATGGCGGACCGTGTGTCGCCTGAGGCATTTGAGCCGCAAACGCTTCGCTTGGTTGAGAATGGCCGTGCAATGGCTGGTCGCAATCCGTTTGCGCGCCTTCGCATGGATGATGACCTGCCGCCTCAACGGCATTTTGGTTACGCAATTACGTGGTGGGGGCTCGCCTTGGCGCTTCTGGGTGTGTATCTCGCCTTTCACTATCAAAAAGGCCGCTTGCGGTTTCGCGGAAGGGACGCGGAATGAAGTATATTTCCACTCGGGGACAGTCTGAGCCTGTCGATTTTCTTGGCGCTTGCCTCGCAGGACTTGCGCCCGATGGCGGCCTGTATATTCCCGAGGCTTACCCACAGATCGACCCCGCGAAACCGGGCGAACCTTATGCGCACGTGGCCGCCCGTGTGATCTCGGCCTTCGCTGGAGACGCGCTGACATGGGACGAGGTGCTCGGACTTTGCGAGCGGGCCTATTCCAGCTTCGCGCATCAATCCGTGACACCTTTGACCCAATCCGGCCCAGCAAACTGGCTGCTTGAACTTCACCATGGTCCGACCTTGGCGTTCAAGGATGTGGCGATGCAGTTGATTGGTCAGCTCTACGACCTCGTACTCGGCAAGACAGGCCAGCGCATGACGATCATGTGTGCAACGTCAGGCGACACAGGCGGAGCTGCTGCGGCGGCGTTTGCCGGGGCAAAGCATGCCGACCTCGTAATCCTTCACCCGTTTGAACGCGTTTCTCCCATCCAACGCCTTTTCATGACGACAACAGGCGCAGACAATGTGCTCAATCTGGCACTCGAAACTGATTTCGACGAATGCCAGACCATTGTGAAATCGCTCTTTGCAGACCGTGACTTTGCAGATCGGGTAAGCCTGTCCGGCGTGAATTCCATCAACTGGGCCCGTATTGCCGCGCAGACAGTCTACTACGCAACCTCACAAGCTGCGCTGGCGGGGCAGCAAATTCGTTTCATCGTGCCGAGTGGCAATATGGGCGATGCGCTTGCCGGATATGTCGCCGCACGTTGCGGAATGTTGCCGGGCGGTCTGGATATTGTCTGCGCGGTGAATGAGAACGACGCGTTGTTGCGCCTGTTCGAGGCCGGCAAGATGACGAAGGCGCAAACTGTCGAAACTCCAAGCCCGGCCATGGACATCTCCATTCCTTCAAACTTCGAACGCATCCTGTTCGAACTGTCCGGACGCGACAGTGACGCTGTGCGCGGTGTTTACGAACGGTTCAAACAGGCAGGTGAGGCGGATCTTCCTGAAACAGCGAAGGGGCGTATGAGCTGTTCCGGTATTCGCGTTCAAAGTGTCAGCAATGCAGACACTCTGGAAGAAATGAAGCAGTTCGAATCCGAGACAGGTTGGCTGATCTGCCCTCACACAGCGGTTGGAACGCGTGTGGCGCGGCTGTCACCAAAAGCGGATGTCGCGACGGTCGTTCTGGCGACAGCATCACCCGCGAAATTCCCTGAGACCGTGAAGCAGGCAACTGGGCGCGAGGCGGGGCTTCCGGATTTCGCCACCGGCGTTACCGAGAATGAAGAAGTATTCGAACGCGTGGAACCGACGCTGGCCGCGGTGCGCGCCCGAGTCGAGCAGTTGGCCCGCTAAGCAATGGCGATCAGCCGGAAGGAAACCGTTATTGTCTCGGATCGGCTGGTTATCGAGCCGCCGAGGAAGCGGGACTTCAAGGATTGGTCCCATCTGCGCAAGCGTAGTCGGAAGCATTTGCAGCCCTGGGAGCCAAGTTGGCCTGAAGACGCCAACTCCCGTGCCGACTGGTCCAGGCGGCTTCAGGCGTGGAAATCAGGCTGGCAGTCTGGCCGAGCCTACGTATTTCTTATCCGCAGGCTGGAAGACAACGAACTTGTTGGCGGTGTATCCCTCACCAATGTCCGCGGTTGGCCCGCCGATAGTGCCAGTCTGGGATACTGGCTGGGCATCAACTTTCAGGGGCAGGGCCTGATGCAGGAAGGCGTGCGGGCAGTTTGCGACTGGGCGTTCAACAATCTGCACCTTCATCGCATTGAGGCAGGAATACTGGCATCAAACCTGCGTTCCCGGAAAGTCTTGGAATCAAACGGCTTTCGGGAAGAGGGACATGCAGAGAAATACCTTGAGATTGCGGGTGTCAGACGCGATCATGTCCTTTTCGCCCTCGTCAGGCGAGACGTTCAACACTAGGCTGATCGAGATGAGATCTGACCAAGCGACGCAAGCCCAAGGCAGTTGGCACTGGAATGCCGAAACCAGGCAGCTTCTGATTGAAGCGCCGAAGGGAACCGAATTGTCGGTTCTGGCTGGCCAATGGTCGCTCAACGCGATTGAGCAGTTGTTTGAAGGGCTTAGCCGAGGCCGGCTTGCAGAAGCATTCAAGGTTCCCGAAGGGCCGGTGCGATGCAGCCTGCGTTTGTCAGAGGGCGACGATATTCATCTGGTGGGCGCATTTGTCGGTCAAGACGAAGCGCTGGGCATGTTGTTGGCTGATAGCGAATTTTCGGAATTTGATCCCTCAGACCTTCAGCCTGGTCCAGATTTGTACCCCGTATTCCAACCGATCATCTCTCTGGGAAACGGGCACATAGCTGGGTTTGAGGCACTGGCGCGCTGGGATGGTGGCGACGCAAAGAACCCGCCGAACCGGTATGAAGACGAAGCGCTCGCTTCAAACATGCTGATCAGGTCAGCGGAAACGCTGGCCAAGATGCGGGCGCAATCCGGACGATCAGATCTGTTCATGCATGTGAATTTGACCGCGAGGGACCTGTCTCGGAGTGCTCTGCCTGCTTTGGTCGAAGCATTGATGAACGGGTACGACCTGCCGGAGAGATCGTTGAGGATCGAACTGACGGAGCAGGCGGCCTTGCGGGATGAGAGCCATGCGCTTGCAGCAGTGTTGGCGCTGAAAGCTGTCGGTGCAGGTCTGGTGCTCGATGATTTCGGCACCGGGCATTCCTCTTTTGCCTGGCTTGCAGACTTTCCTGCGGACAGTTTGAAGGTCGACCATGGTCTTACCCGCCGTCTGGGGCAATACCGTACAGATACAATACTTGGCACACTCACCCTGCTTGCCGAACGCTTGGGCATGACAACGACGGCTGAGGGGGTTGAAAACAAGGAAGACGCTACCCGCCTGCGGAGTCTCGGCTTCGATTATGCACAAGGATTCGCGTTTGCACGCCCCATGGAAGAGACCGATGCCCTGGCGTTCCTGAAAGGATAATCAGGCCGTTCCGGGATGGATCTGAAGGCGTCCGCTGTCGATCCCGAGTTCGTTTAGCGCGGCGTCCCATTTCCCATCATGGCTCTCACCGAAAACAAGCTCCGCATTAGGCGTACCCACCAGCCAGGCATTTTCGGCGAGTTCGTATTCCAGCTGGCCAGCACCCCAGCCTGAATAGCCGAGCGCAAGCACGGAGCGCCGCGGGCCACGTCGCGTGCCCATCGCGAGTAATATATCTCGCGTCGCCGTCATGCAGAACTCGCCATCAATTTCGAGCGTCGCGCCTTCGCTGATCACATCATCCGTATGCAGCACGAAACCTCGATCGCTGCTCACTGGGCCACCATCCAGCACCAGTTCATCAGGAATGTCGATTTCCAACGGGATGTCGAGCTGCTCCAGAAGTTGAGGCAACGTGAGTCCCGTCATGGGTTTGTTCAGGACGATGCCCATCGCAAACTCAGGTGAGTGGGCACAGACGAGAATAACCGATCGTGAGAAACGCGGATCGCCAATGCCGGGTAGGGCGATCAACAGCTTTCCGGTCAGGTCGGTGTCCATCACGATTTCCTTTCGTCCCCAAGGCTGAGGGAAATGATGCGCTTTGGCAAGGGATGCCACGCTTGTAGCCGCACCTTTGACGTTCTATCTGAGCAGGACAGCATCAAGGAGAACAGCTGATGAGCATTCAAGTCGGAGACAAGCTTCCCGAAGCAACCTTCATGGAAATGACCGCCGATGGGCCGCAACCGCGTACGACCGAGCAAGTTTTCGGCGGGAAGACTGTTGCGCTGTTTGCCGTTCCTGGCGCCTACACGCCGACATGTTCCGCACGTCACCTGCCGGGTTTCGTGGACAAGTCCGGTGACCTGAAGGCGAAAGGCGTGGACGAGATCATTTGTACATCCGTCAATGATGTCTTCGTCATGGGCGCATGGGGCAAGGATGCCGGCGCTGGCGAAACCGTACGCATGCTCGCCGATGGCAATGGTGCATTTGCAAAGGCAATCGGCCTGGAGCTGGATGCAAGCGGTTTTGGAATGGGGCAGCGCTCGCAGCGTTATTCCATGATCGTCAAGGACGGTACCGTATCTGAGCTGAATGTCGAAGACGGCGGAGAATTCAAAGTATCAAGCGCGGATTACATGCTTAATCAGCTTTAATCCCGACAAGCTTTTTTAAGCAAATCGTGAGATGAACGGCGCGTCTGGTGGGGCTGGGCGCGCCGTTTTTCATTAAAGTATTATTGAAAAACGGAAAACCTCTCCCACATTAATTCTGGGTAACAGAAGGAGAGGAATACATGGATCCGTTTTTTGCTGTCGTCATTTTGATCGCGGTTGTCGGTTTGATTGGTCTGACGTCCGCGTTCAAATTCGTGCCGCAGGGCTACAATTATACCGTTGAGCGGTTTGGGCGATACACGCGCACGCTCAATCCAGGCATGTCGATCATCACTCCCTTCTTCGACCGGGTCGGTCGGAAAATGAACATGATGGAGACCGTGTTGGATGTTCCGCAGCAGGAAGTCATCACTAAGGACAACGCGATGGTGTCCTGCGACGCTGTTGTCTTCATCCAGGTAGTGGACGCTGTGGCGGCCGCCTATGAGGTCAACAATCTCCACCACGCCATCACGAACCTCGCCCTGACCAATATCCGGACCGTGGTAGGCTCGATGGACCTCGACGAAGTCCTGTCCAATCGCGACGACATCAACGCCCGCCTATTGACCGTGATCGATGCGGCCACCAATCCATGGGGTGTAAAGGTCACGCGGATCGAGATTGCCGATCTCAGCCCGCCGGCCGACATCACAGAGGCCATGGCGCGCCAGATGAAGGCTGAGCGGTTGAAGCGTGCTGAGATTCTGACAGCTGAGGGCGACAAGCAGTCTGCAATTCTGAAAGCCGAAGGTCAGAAGCAGGCCCAAATTTTGGAAGCTGAAGGCCGCCGTGAAGCTGCGTTCCGCGACGCTGAGGCCCGCGAGCGCGAAGCCGAGGCCGAAGCCAAGGCTACCACATTGGTCAGCGAAGCGATTGCCGCCGGTGACGTGAACGCGATCAACTACTTCCTCGGCCAGGCATATGTCGATGCCTTCTCCAAATTGGCTTCGTCCGAGCAGCAGAAGACGGTCATCATTCCGGCAGAATTCTCGAGCATCATCGGCACCATTGAGGGCATCAAGGGGCTGACCGACAAGAAAGGAAGCTGATCAGATGGAACAGGTTTTTTCTGAACTCACATTCTGGCACTGGTTGGCACTCGGTCTGATCCTGTTTGGCATCGAGATGATGAGCGGTACTTTTGACCTGCTAATGGTCGCCATTGCCGCGTGGTTGACCGCTGGATTTGCCTACTTCGCTCCAGATGCCTGGACGGTCTGGCAGGGTCAGATGATCGTGTTTGGCGTGGCATCGACAGCGCTCGTGGTTTTCGGCCGAACCGTTCTGTCTGGTGTGCGAAAGAGCTCGCCAGAACACCCAACCCTGAATCGGCGCATGCAAGCCCTTGTGGGTGAGCGTGGGCTCGCCGTCGGAGACTTTGTGTCGGGCACCGGTCAGATCCGTGTTGGGGATACAGTGTGGCGCGCAGAAGCCATCGAAGGCGAGACTATCCACGGCGGCGACACGATCATTGTTGATGGCGCCAAGATGACGACTGCGATGGTTCGCAAAGCTGCTCCCTGAAAGTTATCAGATCCAATTGCAAAAGGCCGCCCCGGATAGGAGCGGCCTTTATTGTGTCTGATAATATCGTCAGCGGTATCAGGACGCTGTCGGGGAAATTCCGTATGAGGCAGACGGGCCTTGAGAGGCCAGAGGCTGCTTTGACTCGTTGGAAACGCTCGCTGCCGCCTTTGGGGCAGTGTCTTTCAGCGGATCTTCCGCGTGCTTCACTTGGCCTTCAAATACGGCGTTCGACTGGATCTGAAGCGAAGAATGCACGATGTCGCCTTTGACGTGAGCACCGGTTTCAAGCTCCACCTTGCGGGCGCGGATCGAACCCTTGATGCGTCCTTTGACGCGAACAACTTCGGCCTTCACTTCACCGGTAATGTGGCCACTGGCACCGATGGTGATGTCAGTAGCGGATACGTCTCCGTCCACCGTGCCGTCGATCTGCAGTGCGCCCTCGGACGTTACAGATCCATTGATCTTCATGTCTGCACAGATGATCGATGCGGCGCGAGCGGCTGGCTTGGAGGACGCTCCGCGAATGGCATCCTGAGCAGGAGCAACTTTCGTTTGTTCAATTGGAGTGGGGGTGTCACTGGATTTGTTATTCTTCGTGAACATGGCGGCCTGCTTTCAAAAACTTTACTGGATCATATGCTTTACCGTTGAACAGCACCTCGAAATGGAGGTGATATCCGGTACTTCTTCCGGTTGTGCCCATCTTCCCCACAAGATCGCCCGCTTTAACCGTATCACCCTTGGACACGGAAATCGACCGCAAGTGACCATAACGGGACTTGAAGCCGTATCCATGGTCAATCTCGACAATTCGTCCATACCCCGAACGGGCACCGGCGAAGCTTACAGTGCCCGGACCTGATGCCACGATGGGAGCCCCACCATAAGCGGCGACATCAATACCATTGTGCCAGCGCGGGCGTTTGAAGAAAGGATCTACCCGGATTCCGTACGGACTTGTGTGACGGAAGGGAACGCCGACAGGCGGGCCCAGAGGTAGGCTTTCCACGATTTGTTCGTAGTACTGCATTTCGGCGACACGAGCCTGTGTTTCGGTCAGCCGATTGTAGAAATTGATATCTTGCTGCGACAGGACGCTGCCGTCACCTGCGGTCAGGTTAGCCAGAGAGACGAGCGGGCCGCCCATCTCAGCACTTTCCATGATGCGGTCGCTGCCAATCGTGGTCAGCTGAATGACGCTGCGGGCACGTTCGGCTCGTTCAATGGCTAGGTCTTCCGCCTCATCAAGCATCCGTTCCTGATTATATTTCAGTTTCTTCACGCTGACGCGATTGCCGCTGGCATCAAGCGTCGCCGTCATCCGGAAGCTGTCGCGTGATTGCCGATCGTCAGCTTCTTCGATTGAGGCCTGAACCAAGAGATCAGCGCCGTCGCCCTTGAGGGCCGAGACTTCCAGGTCCTCATCGCCCTTTAGCTGTTCGAACAATTCTTCGAGTGCTTTCTGGCGATCTTCCCACTCAGCCGTCTCGCGCTGGAACGCGTCGGTGCGTTCTTCAAGCAGTGACCGGGAAAGCGCGTCTTTCGCCCGCAAGTCCTGAACCCAGCGCTCATATTTGGCGAGTTCACGATCGTCCGAGTTGCCGGCGATCGACGTTGTCGAGCCGCCTAGAGCAAACGAGCCGGTCAGGAAAATTGTCCAGCCAGCAAGCGCAGTTGCGCCAATTGCAAAAATCGCTTGCTGCCAGGGAGAAATGGAAATGTAGCGAACCGTGCCGCCACTACGATGATATATTTGCCGTTCGGGAAATGCGCGATCAAACGTCGCTTTGAGATTCGCACTCCATTTCGCCATTCACGCCACCCGTCGCTGGAATCACACCGCCTACTGCAACCACACCTACAGTAAGTTCCCAAACCCGTAGATTTATAAATACCGAAAACGCAAAGGGACGAAACCCCCTGCCAGCATAATTCATGATATTATTCGCGTATTAGGGTAAATCTCTCGTTAATCATTGGGGCGAGTGCCTTAAACCTTGTCATGCAAAGGTTTTGTTTACTCTGGAAGCGCCTCCAGAACCTCCTGCGCGTGGCCTTTCACCCGCACTTTTTTCCAAAGTTTAATGATCTTGCCGGTTGGATCTATCAAGAAGGTCTCGCGGGCGACTCCCATATGGGTTTTGCCATACATGTTCTTCTCGACCCAGGTGCCGTAGGATTCGGTCGTCTTGCCGTCCTCATCGCTCGCAAGAATGACTCTCAGGTCCTGCTTGGCCTTGAAGTTCTCGTGCTTGGTCATGGAGTCGCGCGACACGCCGACAATTTTTGCATTACGTGCGCCGAACTCGTCTACCAGTGCAGTGAAGTCCTTCGCTTCTGTGGTGCAGCCGGGTGTGTTGTCCCGCGGATAGAAGTAGAGGACCAGATAGCTGCCCTCAAAGTCTTTCAGGCTGATGTCGCCTTCTGTGGACGGCATCGAAAAATTCGGAGCCTTGTCTCCGGCCTGCAATGGATTCGCCATGTATTCCTCCTATGGTGCGGGCGCCTTCGTGTGCATATATCATTATGGAACGTAATTTTTAGCCGATTTCCGGAGTCTTCGAATTGGTCCGTCAGCCAGCCGCGCTTATCATACTAGAGATACTGGGTGGATTGATTCTGGTCGTCCTGCTTCTGGCAGCGTTGCTGGTGTTTCGTTTATCGAGTGGCCCCATTGAGCTGGAAATGTTCCGAGACGACATCGAACGCGGATTGAGCAATTCGCGCAATGGTCGGCCAGTGACCGTGGATGATGTTTACCTGGAGTGGTCTGCCGAAGACCGACGTGTGCTCGTGACGGGCTATGATATTCGTCTGCTTGACGATCAGGGCAATGTGTCAGCCGAGGCGGATAGCGCGCGCATCGTACTTGCAGGCTCGGCTCTTGTGCTTGGTGACGTTGAAGTACTGGGTCTCGATTTGCGAGACGGCTGGATCGATGTTCGGCAATCCACAGACGGCATTTGGCACATTGCCGGTGATCCGCTTCCGGAAATCCCCGTTGGGCAAATGCCTCAGAATCCGAGCGAGTGGCTCGAACGGATCAACACCGTGCTGCCTATGGTCCTGACAGCTCTTGGTGAAGCCCAGCAGGATTTCAGTCTAGAGCGGCTTTCATTCGACCAATTCGAAATGCGGGTCGTTGGTGCTGATGGCGCGCAAATGTTCAAGCTCGCAGATTCGCGCGGTGCCTTGTTGTCGGAAGAGGACGGACTGTCACTGGCGATTTCTGGCAGCGGTGTTGGGACCGGGCTGCCCGGTGGCATCGCAATTGATGTCGAGACCTCCGAAATGAACGCCCGCATGAATGCATCGGTTGCAGTTGCAGAATGGTCGCTCGCAGATCTGGCAGCCCGCTTCGGAGCTGAAAGTGAAACACTGGCAGGCGTACCAGCCGACATTACGCTCGAATTCGACACATCCTCCCTTAATGGTGTCGAGGAGATCAAATTGCTTGCGACGCTCGAGGGAGGTGAACTCCCCTTCGGTGATGACGGGCTTGAGGTGTCGGATCTCGATCTTGAGGTCGCATACCTTGCAACGGAAGACAAACTGAGGATCGATTGGGTATCGTCAAAATTCGGACCTGTTTCGGGGGAACTCGATATTACGGTGTCAGATGCTCTCAAAAGCGTGGGAGATCGCGCTTTCACTCTGGCCAGTGACAGGCTTGCTCTCGACATCACGCCAACACTTGCTGCGCCAGTGTCGCTGGCTGACCTTAATATGCTGGGTGTCGCCGATTTTACCGGGCGGGCTTTCAAGAATACGAAGCTCAGTTTCAAGACAAATGATACCCGGTTCAATTTTCTATTGGATGTTGCCTTGCTTGCAGATCGCGAGGGCATGGAGCCTCCCTTCGTCGGCACGATCGAGCTTGAAACGGAAGGTAGTGTGGCGAAAGAGTCTGTTCTGGCTTTCTGGCCAGTAACACTTGGTACAGGCGCTCGCTCTTTCACCGACAAGCGCATCACCAACACCGACGTGACGAATCTTGAGGCGCAGCTGACGCTGAAGCGGGACAGCTTCGAACAGGGATATCTGAGAGACGAGGATTTGAATCTCACCTTCGATATCAACTCCGCCAACGTGAAGTTCCTGGACGATCTGCCTGCCGCCGAAAATGCCGTAGGTACGGGACGACTGACCGGGAACAGCTTCCGCGTCATTGTTGATCGTGCTGACTATGGCGGTTGGAACGTCGATGAAGGTCTTGTGGATTTCCCTGCTTTTAATCCGAAGGGGGAGGATTTCAGGGTATTTGCAAGAGGTCACGGCCCGGCAGACCTTGTAATCAAGACTCTCAACGAATCCCGATTGGAACTGGATTTTGAACAATCTCGAGTAAGTGGGAAAGCTGAGGCGACTTTTGAATTGTTCCGTCCGGCACTCGACAATGTTCCGGATGAAGACGTGCGCTACACCGCGATCGGAACCCTGTCAGATGGCGGGCTGAAGGGTGCGGCGCTTGGGCTGGATCTGTCCAAGGCAACGGCCGAGATCAAGGTGGACCAGGAGGGAATGACGATTTCCGGGTTTGGTGACCTGGGGCCGGCACCTGTTCAGTTTACATGGCGAGACGGCTTTACCGATGGCGATGCGCCTTCTGCTTTGTCTGCCACGGCAATTGTGTCCCCGGACGTACTCAATCGATTTGGTCTGCCCGGCCGCGCTTACTTGTCAGGTGAAGTGCCAGCGGAGATACAGGCCACAATCGATGGCGAAGAAGTCTCGGTTGCCAATGTCGCGATGGATTTGACTGAGGCGCGATTGGACTTGTCGGAAATCGGCTGGGTCAAGCGGGCAGGGCAAGACGGTAAAGTCTCAGTCCATTACGAGCGTGAAGGTGATGGCTTTTCATCTGACGTGCTGTTCCGCAGTGATGATGCCTATCTTGATGGTCAATTCACCCTGGGACCGGATTCGCGGTTGGTATCCGCGGATCTACGCCGCGCCTATCTTGCTGATACGGCGGATGTGAACGGACAAATCACACGCGATGAGAATGACAATCTCGAAGTGGCACTTGTAGGTAGCTATCTCGATTTGTCAGGTGCGCTTCCCGGAATCGGCGCGCTGGGAAGTGCGAACGAGTCGAACGGTACGCCTCTCAATGTGACGGCTGATGTGGATACGCTTGCCATGGGCGGCGGGCTGTTTGTGCGGAATGCAGATGTCACTTGGAATTCCACTGTGAACGGAATGCAGAAGCTGTCTGCAACTGGCAACACCGACGATGGCTCTGCATTTGATATTGATCTTGATGGGTCATCGCCGGAAGGAACGAAGATTCGGGTGATCAGCAGCGACGCAGGCTTTATTGCCAGCGCGTTTCTAGATCTCGATTTTCTGGAAAGCGGTCGTCTTGATCTTCAGGGCACATTGGCCCGCGACGGATCACCGTCACAATTTGATATTGTCATCACGGATGGCCGATTGAGAAACGCTCCATTTCTTACGCAGATACTTTCCCTCGCTTCGCTCCGTGGATTGGCAGACACGCTGGGTGGTGATGGCGTGCTGTTCTCCCGGATCGATATTCCGTTGACGGTTGCGGGGGACCGCTATGTCGTAACGGGTGGAAAGGCTCAAGGGCCAGCGCTGGGGTTGACTGTGAACGGGTATCTCAACGCCGACAGCGATATAAGTGTCGATGGTGTATTGGTTCCGAGTTTTGGGATGAACTCAGCGCTCGGAGGAATTCCTATTATCGGTGACCTGGTCGTTGGACGGGATGGTGAGGGCGTGTTCTCGCTGACCTACAGTGTGCGCGGAAGTCTGGAAAAGGCGAATGTATCGGTGAATCCGCTTTCTGCGCTCGCACCAGGCGTTATCCGCCGGATCTTTGAAAACCCGGCGGATACAGAGATCCCTGAAGCTCAGGCGCGTCCAGATGATGAGCCTATTCCGTCAGAGCTGCCACCCATTCCGGAAGAAGAATTCTAGATTGGCTTCACCAGGGCGTGGCGTTTCTTGCCTGCTGACAGTTTGATCGCGCCGTCGATAATATCAGCAGCCGAGATGGATGCGTTTTGATCAGACACAGGGGCATCATTCACCTTCGCCGCACCTTGCTTGATCAAACGGCGGGCTTCGCCATTCGATTCTGTCAGTCCTGCCGCTGCAAACGCCGCGGCCACAAGCATACCTGCTTCTAGCTCAGAGGTCGGAATTTCGACCGTCGGCAAAGCTTCCGCAGATCCGCCTGCGGCAAAGACAGCCGAAGCTGCGGCTTCCGCTTCCTTCGCGGCTGCTTCACCATGCAGCATGCGGGTGGTCTCGTTCGCCAACACAATTTTCGCTGTGTTTATGTCGGCACCTTCAAGCGCTTCAAGTCGGGCGATTTCTTCCAGCGGTAATTCGGTAAACAGGCGCAGGAAGCGGCCAACATCGGCGTCCTCCGTGTTCCGCCAGAATTGCCAGTACTCGTATGGGCTCTTGCGGTCGGCATTCAGCCAGACAGCTCCATCTGCCGTCTTTCCCATCTTGCCACCAGAAGACGTAGTGATCAGGTGCGCCGTCAGGCCATAGGCTTCGCCACCAACCGATTTGTGAATCAGGTCGACACCGCCAACAATATTGCCCCATTGATCAGAGCCGCCGATCTGCATGCGGCAGTTCTGACGCCGGAACAGTTCGAGGAAATCATAGGACTGCATCAGCAGGTAGTTGAACTCAAGAAAGGTATAAGGCTGCTCGGCCGCGAGGCGGCGGGCAACCGTATCCTGTTTCACCATTGTGTTGATTGTGAAGTAGGTTCCGACATTGCGCAGCATTTCGATGTAGCCCAGCTTGCCGAGCCAATCATCATTGTTGACCATAATGGCATCGGTCGGGCCATCGCCGAACGTAAGGAATGGCAAGAAGGCTTTCTTGATGCCTTCCATGTTTTCCGCAATTTGCGCGTCCGTCAGCAACGGTCGAGATTTTTCCTTATCGGTCGGATCGCCGACTTTCGTCGTGCCCCCGCCAATCAAGACGATCGGCTTGCCGCCTGCTTTCTGCAGGTGTCGCAGCATCATGATCTGCATCAGATGGCCTACGTGCAGGCTGTCAGCTGTCGCGTCGTAGCCGATATAGGCTGTCGGAATGCCGGTCTGGCAATAGGTATCCATTTCGGCTGGATGTGTGACCTGCTTGATGAAACCTCTGTCTGACAGGGTTTTCAGGAATTCCGACTTGTAATCGCTCATCTTCTCGTGTCTCCGTGAAGCGCCCGCGCGTAACATGGAAAGCTGAACTCTTGAACTCCATCAGTGAAAATTCTGAGCCTAAATGGGTGGCTGGCTTCATGTCCGGCACGTCGCTGGATGCTGTGGATGCGGCGTTGATCCTGACGGATGGCGAGCAAGTTTTCGATTTTGGCGCAACGGCTGAGCGGAAATACACAAACGAAGAGCGCGCCATTTTGCAGGGCGCAACAGACGCCGCACGCGCATGGAATTGGACGGGTGAGGAGCCCAATGTCGCGTTTGACGCGGCTCGCCGGGTCATCACAAGCACTCACCAGGCAGCCTGGGGGCAACTTTTGTCGGCGTGGAAAGGTCCGCAACCTGTGCTGGCGGGGGTGCATGGTCAGACGGTGTTGCACCGCGCCCCAAACGCCGACGTCGAGGGCGCGACGCTACAACTGATAGACGCACCATCAATGCGAGCCGTCCTTGGCGTTCCGCTCGCTTTTGACTTCCGCTCGGACGACGTCGCGGCGGGCGGACAAGGCGCTCCTTTGGCACCCGCCTATCACGTCGCACTGCTTGATCGCCTTGGCGATGAGGCGGCCTGCGTCCTTAATTTGGGGGGCGTCGCAAACATCACCGCGCGTATGAGCGATGGTGCCTTAGTCGCCTTCGACACAGGCCCCGCAAATGGGCCGATTGATGAGTGGGTGGAAGGACATGCACGCGGCACTCATGATGTCGGCGGTCGCCTCGCGGCGGCCGGACGGGCGCATGAGGGGCTGCTCGTGCAATTGCTTGATCATGACTGGTTTGATCAGGCGCCGCCAAAATCTCTCGACCGTTATGATTTCAACGCGAGCATGGTGCGCGGGTTGTCAGTAGAGGATGGCGCGGCGACGCTGACGGCATTTGCCGCGCGAGCGGTGGCGCGGGCACTTGCGTTGCTGCCGGAATATCCGGCGCGCATGATTGTTTGTGGAGGTGGCCGACACAATCCGGTGCTGATGGAGGCTTTGGCCGGGGCGACAAATTGCGACGTGCTGGCTGCTGAATCGGTCGGGTGGCGAGGCGATTCAATCGAGGCGGAGGCATTTGCCTTTCTGGCGGCAAGGACAGCGCGTAGCTTGCCGATCAGTTGGCCATCAACAACAGGCGTTCCCGCCCCCATGGGAGGCGGGAAATTGTTGGCCTAGTCTTCCTCGGCTTCCAGGCGCAGCTTTTCTTCCGCGTCGGACAGGCGCTGCAGCAGGTAATCTTCGCAAAGGCCGATCAGCTCATCGCGCTTGTCTTGATAGAAGTGGTTGGCGCCTTTGACTGTGGCGCGGTCAATTTGTTCGCCCTTCTGGACGCGAACCTTGGTCAGCGCGCGTTCGACATCCTCAGGGGAGGAGATCGAATCTGAGTCGCCGGACACGATCAGGCCAGAGGCCGGGCAGGGTGCCAGGAATGACAGATCGTAGTGGTTCGCAGGCGGCGAGATTGCAAGGAAGCCGTCAATCTCCGGGCGGCGCATCAGCAGCTGAAGCGTGATCCACGCCCCGAAGCTGTAGCCGGCACACCAGACATAACGCGGGCTTTCTGCGAGATTTTCGACATAGTCGAGCACGAAAGCGGCGTCTTCCAGTTCACCGATGCCTTGATCGTACTGGCCCTGGCTGCGTCCAACGCCGCGTGAATTGTAGCGCAGGACGCCAAATCCATGACGCTCAAACATCTGGTACAGCAGGATAGAGATCGGATCTTGCATCGTGCCGCCCGCCTTGGGGTGCGGGTGCAGGATAAGCGCGATCGGCGCGCCGGGAACCGGTGGCTCTGTGTAACGGGCTTCGATACGGCCCTGAGGGCCCGGAATAATCAGTTCTGCCATGTCATACTCGCTGGTCACGGGGAAAGGGCGCGGTCATAAGCCATTTGAGCTGTAAAAAGCAAATTTTTCTGCACCTGCAAAAACGCTTGGAAGTCTGTATATCACCACCATGATCTATGCCGATTACAATGCAACCTCACCGCTAAGGCCGGAAGCGCGCAAGGCAATGGTGGATGTGTGGGACATGGGCGCGACCAATCCGTCTTCTGTGCACGCATCCGGACGTGCTGCCCGGGGCGTGCTGGAGCGTGCGCGCACGGCGATTGGCGGCGCTATTGGCAGTCGGGCCGAAGACATTGTCCTGACCGGTGGCGGAACCGAGGCGGACAATCTGGCGATTCACGGTGTCGTTGCGGCCCTGAACGGAAACTGCACTTTCCTCGTCTCTGCCATCGAGCATGAGGCAATTACAAAAGCGGCAGCGCATTCGGGGGCGCGAGTTCAAACAGCGTATGTAACGCCTAATGGCGCGGTGGATCTCGACCACTTGTCGGATCAGGTTGCAGACTGGGACCACGAGACGTTTGGCACGCCGGTGCTGTGCCTGATGCTGGCCAACAATGAGACCGGCGTGATCCAGCCCGTCGCCGACGCGGCGCGTATCGTACGTGAGGCCGGCGGACTGACGATTTGCGATGCGGTACAGGGGCTTGGCAAGATTCCAGTCAATGTCGGCCTGCTCGGCGTCGATTATCTCAGCCTGTCGGCGCACAAGATTGGCGGCCCGCAGGGCGCCGGAGCCTTATGGCACCGGGCTGGCGCTCCGTTGAAGGCTGTCATGCATGGCGGTGGACAAGAGCGTGGGCTGCGATCTGGCACAGAGAATGTCGCCGCGCAGGCGGGCTTTGGCGCTGCGATCGAAGCCTCCGTGAAGGATCTGCCAAAATATGCTATGTTGTCTTCGTATCGAAATGATATGGAAGCGCAATTGGAACGCGAAGCAGGCGTGACGATCATGGGCAAGACCGCCGAGCGGCTGGCCGGGACGTCAAACTTTGCCAAGCCGGGCTTTGCGGCGGAAACGCAGGTCATGGCGATGGATCTGGCGGGTGTGTGTATTTCAGCCGGGTCTGCATGTTCGTCTGGCAAGGTGAAGCGGTCGCTCGTATTGCTGGCGATGGGCGCATCTGACGCCCTTGCGGAATCCGCAATCCGCACCAGCTTTGGATGGAACAGCACGCCGGAAGACTTTATCGGCGTGGCAGCCGCCTGGCTCGACGCAGCCCGGCGCACGGTATTGAAGGAAACGGCTTGATGGATTGCTGTGGCGGCATCGACGATCACGATGATGACTGCACCGACGTAAAGGTGAAGGACAGCATCGACCAGGAAACGGTCGAGGCCGCGAAGGCGCTCGAGTCCGAAAACTATTCCGCAGGCTTCGTCACGGACATTGAAATGGACATGGCGCCGAAGGGGCTGTCCGAAGATACGATCCGTTTCATTTCGGCCAAGAAGGAAGAGCCGGAATGGCTGCTCGAATGGCGCCTGGCGGCATACAAGCGCTGGCTGACCATGGAAGAGCCAACTTGGGCGATGGTCGATTATCCAACCATTGACTATCAGGACTACTATTACTACGCCGCGCCCAAAACCGGCGCGAAGTACGAGTCCATCGACGACGTTCCGAAGGAAATTCTGGAAACTTACGAGAAGCTCGGCATTCCGCTCCGCGAAGCCGAGGTGTTGCTCGGTGTTGAGGGCGCGGCCGAGAGCGCCGCTGCTGCGCGAGAGACCCCACGAGTCGCCGTGGATGCGGTGTTCGACTCCGTTTCCGTTGCGACGACCTTCCGCAAGGAGCTCGAAAAGGCCGGCGTGATCTTCATGTCAATCTCCGAAGCCGTGCACGAGTATCCGGAGCTGGTGAAGAAATACCTCGGCACCGTGGTGCCTCAATCCGATAATTTCTTTGCGACGCTGAACAGCGCGGTCTTCTCTGACGGGACGTTCGTTTATGTGCCCAAGGGCGTGCGCTGCCCGATGGAATTGTCTACCTATTTTCGGATGAATGCCGAGAATACAGGCCAGTTCGAGCGCACGCTCATCGTGTGTGATGAAGGCGCTTATGTTTCCTACCTCGAAGGCTGTACCGCGCCTATGCGCGACGAGAACCAGCTTCACGCCGCCGTGGTCGAACTGGTCGCGCTGGAAGATGCCGAGATCAAGTATTCTACCGTCCAGAACTGGTGGCCGGGTGACGAAAACGGCAAGGGCGGCATTTACAACTTCGTGACCAAGCGCGGCGACTGCCGTGGTGACCGCTCCAAGATCAGCTGGACGCAGGTGGAAACCGGCTCGGCCGTGACCTGGAAATATCCAAGCTGCATCCTGCGCGGTGATGACAGTGTCGGCGAGTTCTACTCCATCGCTGTCACCAATGGCCGCCAGCAGGCCGATACCGGTACGAAGATGATCCATCTGGGCAAGCGCACACGCAGCCGGATCATCTCCAAAGGCATTTCGGCAGGCAAGTCGAACAACACTTATCGCGGCCTCGTCTCAATCAATCGCAAGGCCGACAAGGCGCGCAATTTCACCCAGTGCGACAGTTTGCTGATCGGCGATCGCTGCGGTGCGCACACCGTGCCCTATGTGGAGAACCGCCGGGCCGATGCGCAGCTCGAACATGAGGCGACGACCACCAAACTGTCGGACGATCAGATGTTCTACGTTCGTCAGCGTGGCATCGGAGAGGAAGAGGCCGTGGCCCTTCTTGTGAACGGTTTCGTGCGTGAAGTGCTGCAGGAACTGCCGATGGAGTTTGCAGTTGAGGCGCAAAGCCTCCTCAAAGTCAGTTTGGAGGGCAGCGTTGGCTAGTGCTGACGCCTTTGACGCTTGGCTCGACGCTTATGCCAGAGCCCACGACGGCGGCGACGTTGCGTTGCTGAAATCCCTGTTTGGCGAGACTGCAGAATTTTTCGAGACGCCGTTCAATGCTCCCGCGAAAGGCGCGGAGGTCATTTCAACCTACTTCGCTGATATTTGGGCTCGCACGGCGGATAGCGTTTTCGAAATTGAAAAAATCGCCGAAGGTTGGGCGCACTGGACAATGGGCGGCACCATCGTAGCGTTAGATGAACCGTACCGCGCGAACGGCATTCTCAAAGTTGAGTTGGACGCTGATGGCCGGTGTCACTCGCTGACCTTGTGGACTGAACGGCTATCCGTGCGCGAATCCGATATGCTGTCGCAGAGAGACGCGTAAGTCGCCACCAGGTGCGGCAAATGATGAGATTTCACCTTTCTGACCTGTTTCAGGAGGTTCTGCGCGCCATTTCCTGCATCCGGGGCTTTTCCCAACGATCCAGCGGGCTTACATGCGCACCATGTTGAAGATTGAGAACCTGACCGCCACTGTCGGCGACGAAGACGATGCGAAGACCATCATCAATGGTCTGACCCTTGAGGTGCCGAAAGGCGAGGTCCACGCGATCATGGGGCCGAACGGCGCTGGCAAGTCGACGTTGTCTTATGTGCTGACTGGCCGGGACGGCTATGAGGTTACTGGCGGTTCAGCGACGTTGAATGGCGACGATATCCTGGACATGGATCCGGAAGAGCGCGCCGCCAAAGGGCTATTTCTGTCATTCCAGTACCCAGTCGAGATTCCCGGTGTGCCGGTGATGACATTCGTTCGCGCCGCGATGAATGCCCAGCGCAAGACGCGCGGCGAGGACGAGATTTCCGCACCGGATTTTATCAAGAAGTCGCGTGAAGTGGGTAAGGCTCTCAAACTGGATGCCGAAATGCTGAAGCGCGCGCTCAATGTCGGGTTTTCCGGCGGCGAGAAAAAGCGCCTCGAAATCTACCAGATGATGATGCTGGAGCCGAACTTCCTGATTCTGGACGAGACTGACTCCGGTCTGGACATCGACGCGTTGAAGACAGTTTCTGACGGTGTGAATGCCATGCGCTCGCCGGATCGTGGCATGCTTGTGATCACCCACTATCAGCGCTTGCTGGACCACATTAAGCCGGACAAGGTTCATGTTCTTTCGAAGGGCCGGATTGTGGCGACTGGCGGCCCGGAGCTGGCGCTACGACTTGAAAAAGAAGGATATGAAGGCATCCTCGGGGAGGTGGCGTGACCACAGCCCTGCGGGATCTGATTGCCAATCCGAATGCGGCGGAGCTGGAGCTCGTTGCGCGCTACGGCATGCAGCCTGAAGATGTGCGTCGCGAACGCCTGTTTGGTGCTTTCGCGCAATCTGGTTTGCCGAACCGCAGGATGGAAGCGTGGAAGTGGACTGACTTCAAGGCCGCATTGACGACGTTGGATCGCCCGTCGACTGCATCCGTGGAAGATCCGATTCCGTATGACGGCGCGCTTGTGTTCAAGTTCACGCCAACTGGTTTCGAGGCACCGGCAGATTTGCCGAACGGATTGAGCGTGTTCGAGAAGGGCGAGGCGCAAGCGCTGGGTGCCGCCGAAGACGTGCCGATGGGCGCGTTGGCTGCGTCACTTGCAGGCGAAAAATCGCGACCGGCGACAGTGCTTCTTGAGGTCACTTCTTCAGACCTGCCACGTCTGCACTTCCAGTTCAGCGGCGCAGGCGAAGCAAGTTTTGCACGCATTGTGATCGTCGTGCGTCCGGGGATGGCTGTAACAGTTTCTGAAAGTCATCTGGGCGGAGCAGGGCTTGAAGCGTCTGTGATCGAGTTTGGCTTGCAGAAGAATGCCTCTGCGGTGCGGACCATATATCAACGAGGCTCTCGCGAAGAGGCGGTGGCATCCACGGCCTTGGTGCATCTTGACGCTGAAGCGCAATATACACAGACCACGCTTTCGTTTGGCGCAAAGCTGGCGAGACTTGAAACGCGGGTCACCCACCAGGAGCCAAGCGCAAGCGTAACACTGAACGCCGCGTACCTTGTGGGAAAAGGTCTCCATACGGATATCACGACGCATGTGCGCCACGGCGCGAATTCATGCGTGACACGTCAATTGACCAAAGGAGCAGTTCTGGACGGAGGTACAGGCGTTTTCCAGGGCAAGTTCTTTGTGCCGCGTACGGCAGGGCAATACACGGATGCGGATATGCAGCACAAGGCGTTGCTTCTGGAAGATGGCGCCGTCGTTTTCGCAAAGCCTGAACTAGAGATTTACGCGGATGATGTTGAGTGTGCGCACGGCAATACCTGCGGCGCCCTGGATGACAATCAGCTCTTCTACATGCGCCAGCGAGGTATTCCGGAAAAAACTGCGCGTGCACTTTTGACTCAGGCATTTGTGGCTGAAGCCCTGGAAGAAGCTGGCGAGTTGGAGGAGTTGCTGCGGGGCGAGGCTGAGGCCTGGCTGGGTGCAGCATGAGCAGGGCATTTGATCTCGAGGCTATCCGCGCAGAGTTTCCAATCCTGTCGCGTGAGGTGAACGGCAAGCCGCTGGTGTATTTCGACAATGCTGCCAGCGCCCAAAAGCCGAATGCTGTCATTGATCGCATAGCAAATCAGTCGCGTACGGCTTATGCGAATGTCCACCGCGGCATCCATACCTTGTCGAATGAAACGACAGAGGCGTACGAGGCTGCGCGGGAAAAAGCCCGTGCGTTTCTGAATGCGCCGGCTACGGAAAATGTTGTTTTCACCAAGGGATCGACAGAGGGTATCAACCTCGTTGCTTCTGCGCTGGCCGGACGAATTCAGCCGGGCGATGAAATCGTGTTGTCGATCATGGAGCACCATTCGAACATTGTTCCGTGGCACTTTCTAAGGGAGCGTCATGGCGCAGTGCTAAAGTGGGTGGGCCTGAATGCCGACGGCTCTCTGGACATGGATGAGTACGCGCAAGCTATCGGGCCCAAGACCCGTATGGTTGCCATCACGCATATGAGCAATGTGTTGGGCTCCGTAACAGACATGGCCGAGATCTGCCGGTTGGCGCATGATGTCGGTGCGGAAGTTCTGGCTGATGGCAGCCAGGCGGCGGTTCACATGAAAGTCGACGTTCAGGCGCTCGGGTGCGACTGGTACGTGATGACGGGTCACAAACTTTACGGCCCAACTGGCATCGGCGTGTTGTACGGAACTGACGAAGCGCTGGATCGCGCACGCCCTTATCAGGGGGGCGGTGAGATGATCGAAATCGTGAGTCGCGACCGCGTGACCTACAATACTGCGCCGCACAAGTTCGAAGCTGGCACACCGCCAATACTTGAAGCGATTGGTCTCGGAGCTGCACTGGATTGGATGACTGCGTTCAATCATGACGACGTGATCGCGCACGAGAACGCCTTGTATGACCGTGCTTATGAGGGCATTCGAGGCGTCAATGGATTGACCATTCATGGCGAGGCACCGGGCAAGGGAGCTGTCCTGTCGTTCAGCCTGCAAGGGGCGCATCCACACGATCTCGCGCAGATCCTCGACCGGTACGGCATTGCGATCCGGGCCGGACATCATTGTGCACAACCGCTGATGGAGCACCTTGGCGTTAGCGCAACTGCGCGTGCAAGTTTCGCTGTTTACAATACGCCTGCAGAGGTTGACGTGTTCATTGAAGCGCTCGCCAAGGCGCGCGAAATGCTGGTATAGGTGACGCATGGCAGATGATATGACATCTCACGACATGGTCGATGTGTCAGGCGCTGAGCCGGGGGCAAACATCCCTCAGGCTGAGCTCAACCGTCTCACTGATGATCTGATCGCCGCGTTCAAGACCGTGTTCGACCCGGAAATTCCTGTAGATATCTACGAATTGGGACTGATTTACAAAGTAGATATCGATGATGACTACAAGGTCGACATCGATATGACTTTGACAGCGCCAGGATGCCCTGTAGCCGGCGACATGCCGGGGTGGGTGGAAACGGCTGCGCGAACCGTCGACGGCGTCAAGGATGTTGAGGTGCGCCTCACTTTTGATCCGCCTTGGGACCCTTCGCGCATGTCGGACGAAGCCCGCCTTGCATTGAACATGCTTTAATTGAAGCGGAACGTATTCGTTCCTATGTAATTGCCATGGCCAGACGACCCAGACCCAAACCCGTGAAACTTTCTGACGCTGCGGCAGAGCGCGTTAAGGAGATCATGGAAGAAAAAGGCGCCGGATACCTTCGGGTCGGCGTGAAGAATGGCGGCTGTGCGGGCATGGAATATGTCATGGACTATGCCGAAGCGCCCGAGCCTCTAGACGAAGTCGTCGAGGACAACGGCGTAACCATCGTGATCGATGCCAAAGCGGTGCTGTTCTTGTTGGGCAGTGAGGTGGACTATGAAGTCACCCCACTGCACGAGAAGTTCGTCTTCAGGAATCCAAATCAGACCGACGCCTGCGGCTGCGGCGAAAGCGTAACGATTGTCCCCGCGACCGCCTGATTTGGTGGTGGGCAACACGCGATACATCCAGAGTTTTCAGCCCCTTGCCGGACCGGGCGCGAAGATTCTGATTCTCGGAAGTATGCCCGGCATCGCCTCTTTGGAAGCTGGGCAGTATTATGCCCATTCTCGCAACGCGTTCTGGCCTATCATGGGCGATGTGTTTGGAGCGCAGCCAAGTTTGCCATACGAGGCGCGGCGCTCCATTCTCATCAATCACGGCGTTGCAGTTTGGGATGTGCTAAAACTCTGTCGCCGGGAAGGCAGTCTCGATTCAAACATTCGGGACGAGGTTCCGAACGATTTCGCGAAATTCTTCGAGATGTTTCCGCGCATCTCACGCGTTCTGCTGAATGGCGGAACGGCGGCGAGAAGCTATGGCAAATATGTTCAGCCACTCGTTCCGGAGTTGCGCGCTTTAGCTGTCCCATCAACAAGTCCGGCATACGCAGCGATGCGGTATGGGGAGAAGCTTGACCGTTGGCGGTGTGCGTTAGACTAGTGTCTTGATCGTGCATATGTATGCACCGGCTTATAAGAGTTGTTGAGGGTGAACTACTTCGAGTCTTCGTTAGGGGCCTCCGAAGGCCGCGATATCATCTCCTCCGGGCCTGGCTTCCATTCCTTTGGGAGGGTCAGGAACTAAAACACTGTCAGCTTCCGGAGTCCCGGTCGCTTCGGCGACCAGCTTGGAAGTTTGACTTTCCACTACATCGGTCAGCTTGGCCAGAAATTCCTGCTTCGGCATATCTGGATTGATCGGCGGCAGGAACTCGATCACTGCCGTGCCAGGCGTTTTGTGACGTTCCTGTTGGCGCCAGAACAGGCCAATATTGGTCGCAACCGGAATTACTGGAACATTCATCGCCTGGGCCATATGCCAGACGCCGGCCTTGTAGCGGAAATGGTACCCGACAGGCGCAAGATGGCCTTCTGGATAGATCAGGACGCGGCGTCCTTCCTGCTTTGCGCGCTGCATACCTTCCTTGAGAGAGGCGGCCTTGCGGTCTCCGCCGCCACATGTGTCGATGACGATCGCGCCAAGTTTCCGCAATATGCCACCAACGAGCGGGAATTTCTCAAGATGGTCGCCTGTCACGAAGGCCAGATTTCTGACTTCGGGATAAATCAGGAAGCCATCCCCCCAGCTCTGGTGTTTGGCTGCGATCACAAACGGGCCGTCTGGCAGATTTTCCCGCCCGCGCACCTCTTTGCGAATCCCGGCGACAAATCGCAAATTCAGATTCATCGCGCGTGTATAGCTTCTGATGATGGCGCGTACGGGCGTATGCCCTGGCAGGATCAGAAACGGCAGCGATGCCAACACGTAAAGGGCGGACAGCAGATAATAGACGAGCGTAAAAACAATGCCGCGCATGTGTCCCACTCCTTCTTGAGAATAGCCTACGATTTCAGTACGCACATGACCGCGCGGGACATGGCGTCGGCATGTTGTGAGAATGGGCCTGGAAGGCGATTGTAAATCTTGTTCTGACCAGATTGCATGACGACGCCGAGTGCCATCGCAGCTTTGAGGGCGGGATCGCCTTTTGGAATATGCCCTTCGCTCATCAGACCGGCGATGATCTTTTCGGTGATCGACACCGGGTCGTCGTCGCGGCGTTTGTCGTAGGGCAGAAAGCGGTTGAGTGACACAAGGTGAAACGAGAAGAGCAGGAAGTCTTCATCGGCAAGTTCGCAGTACGCCTTTACCGCCGCATGTACCTTTTCTTCGAGCGACCCGTCGCCAGTCAACGCCTCTGCCATCATCGCACCAAGGCGGTTATGTGTCTCCATAAACAGGGAGAGCGCGAGCTCGTCCTTGCCTTTGTAGTGCCGATAAAGCGCGCCCTCCGACACTCCGGCCTTTTCGGCGATTTCGCGCGTCGTGGCGGCATCGATGCCTTCATGGATGAACAGCTTGAGCGCGGCGCGTTCGATCTTTGGCCGGGCGTTGCGGGCGCGTGGCTTGGTTTTCGCTTGCTCGGTGCTTGACGCTTTCGCCATCTGGCCCTCCATATTTGTGCAGGACAATTTAGTATCGCGCAGCATGCAATGCAAGTGAATACTTGCTCACATCGCTGATCTGCCTCGGCCGAAAGGATATCTTCGCAGTGATATCAATGTAGTGGGGGGCTGGATTGGCTAGGCGAATTCGACGCGGTAGCTCTCAATTACCGTGTTTGCGAGAAGCTTTTCGCACATTTCTTTCACCCGCGCTTCTGCAGCATCAGATGACAGGCCGTCTTCCAGGTCCAGTTCAATGACTTTGCCTATTCGTGCAGCTTCGACTTCCTTGTAACCCATGCGCGCAAGTGTATCCGCGACAGCCTTGCCTTGCGGGTCCAGAACACCATTCTTCAGTGCGACGTGAACGATGGCTTTCATGCGAAGGTCTCCTGAGGAAGTCTGAGTCGAGCCCACTTACCCCGATTTAGTGCCTATTGGAACAAGCTTACCGCTGTAGCGAGAGCGATAAGGACGATTGCGGTAGAGATCACAGGCACAAGCTTCGAGTTACGAGTAGCCGAAGCTGTTGACTTGGTTTGAGCAGACGATGGCATAAACCGAAATTCCTATATGACCGTGTAAACCAGCAGATTGCTATTTGCCGCCATTAAAGCTGACGACATTGTCCGTTTCGCCTGACTCTTTCAGAATGCCGAGACGTCTGGCGACTTCCGCATATGCCTCCGTGACACCGCCAAGGTCGCGGCGGAACCGGTCCTTGTCCAGCTTGTCGCCGGTTTCGAAGTCCCAAAGCCGACAGCTGTCGGGGCTGATTTCATCGGCGAGCAGAATGCGTGGAATTTCGTTGTCGCCCTCATAGTAGCGGCCGAATTCCAGTTTGAAATCGACAAGACGAATGCCTACCGCCGCGAACAGGCCGGACATGAAGTCATTCACGCGCAGCGAGAGCGAAATGAGATCTTCATATTCCTGTGCCGTCGCCCAACCAAATGCGGCGATGTGTTCTTCAGTGACAAGCGGATCGCCGAGTGCATCGTCCTTGAGGTAGAACTCAACCATTGGACGGGGCAGGACCTGGCCTTCTTCGATGCCGAGACGCTTGGACAACGTACCAGCGGCGACATTCCGCACGACGACTTCCAGCGGGATGATGTCCACTTTCTTCACCAATTGCTCGCGCATATTGAGTCGGCGGATGAAGTGCGTCGGAATACCGACCGCGGAAAGGCGGGTCATCATGAACTCGCTGATGCGATTGTTCAGAACGCCCTTGCCGTCCAGAACCGCACGCTTCTGGGCGTTGAAGGCCGTCGCATCATCCTTGAAATACTGGATGAGCGTGCCTGGCTCTGGACCCTCATAGAGGATCTTTGCCTTGCCCTCATAGATTATGCGCTTCTTGCTCATGCGGCCGGGCCTCCTGCTGAATGCCGGGTAGCTGTAACAGGAATCGTTTTCAGCCGCCCCCGGAAAGCGAACCTGTTACGCCAATCTGCTCAAAGAAACAATTATTGCGCACACCTCATCTGAGCGCCTATATGCACGACTCACAGACCACCGTTCAGAAAGGCCATTTCAGATGAGCACATTTGACGATCGCGAGCGCGCAGAGGAAGCCCGTTACGCTTTGGATCAGGAAACCCAGTTCAAGGTCATGGCCCGCCGAAATAAGCTTCTTGGCTTCTGGGCGGCAGACCTCATGGGTCTTACGGGATCAGACGCTGAAGCGTATGCGAAAACTGTTGTGTTGTCCGACTTGGAAGAGCCGGGCGATGATGATGTGTTCCGCAAGGTACGGGCCGACTTCGACGCGGCCGGTATCGACCGTACCGACGCCCGTATTCGGGAGCAAATGGCAGAATTGCTGCCGGTTGCGCGCGAGCAGATCCTCAAGGATGCGCAATAAGCCCCGCATAGGTTAGCCGTTCGCCAATCTGATTCGGATCGAACGTGTCAGCACAGGAGGGCGCATCTTCGCCAAGCGGCGTGAAAGATGCGCAACTCACTTTCGTTGCCTCGCCTGACGCAAATTTGGGCTTCCCGTGCCATTGCGCCATCGCGGGCACACCGGTCCAGTGGCTGAAATACATGCGGCCAGCGTGCGTCGGTATTTTTGTATCGCCGGGTTTGGTCGAGTAAAATGGTTCACCATCAACAAACCAGGTGATCTGATCAGGTGTCCACTCGAACGCGTACAGATGCGGCGCTTCTGATGCATCGAATGGAAGATCGAAAACGGCATGTGCACCCTTTTGGCCGCTGCGCCAGTAATTGAATTCGATCTTGGTGGTGTCCTTTCCAAGGAATTCGATATCGATTTCGTCATGCGGCGTGTTGGCGTAGGGGCCCGTATACATGAAGAAGGCTGAGACCAGCCCGGATCCTTTGCCAATTTGCAAAACGGCTTCGTATCGGCCGTATCCATACTCTTTTCGTGATCGGAACTCGGCCATTGAGAAGGGAGATGCGGGCGTTGGTTCATGCTGAACCTGAAGCTCTAATCCGTCATCGGTCGTCTTGATGTTCTCGGCTGCCCAGCGGCCTCCATAGAAATCGTGCCCACGCTCGGTGTTGGACGCCCAGAATGATGTCTCCAGGCTATCCCGTTTGAGGTCTGCTAGCATGGCGGCGCCGGAGTTCGCCTGCAGTTTGACTGCGGGTTTGACGGGCACAGGCTTGGCAGGAGCGATTTCCAGCGGTTCAAGCTCCGTGCGGCCTCTCAAGTCCGGGGTGGCACGATTTACCGGGTAGTATTGGGCTGCTGGAGGCTGAACACTTTGGGAGGCGCGTTCAGGACCACCATTGGAATACACCATGATACCCGTGGCGACCGCCATGATAACGCTACCAATCAATGTGATGTGTTGAAATGGAGCAGGTGCCTTGGGGGAAGATGTTCGAATTTGACCAAAACGGGGCATGTTTTCACCTTGCGTTTACCGTGAAGATCACGTTCGCAAGAGACAAGCCGGTTTTAGCTGCTGGAACTGCGTTCGTCCGATTCCGCCAGACTTTTCAGGTTCCGCATCATGAATAGCGGCACCGACCCAATTGGCGTCACTGCCCAATCAAGTGGTTGATCGTGCGGTTCGGCGGGAACGGTCTCTATCTGTTGTGCAGCGTAGGCAACCGCACAAGCGAATGCTCTGCCGTCTTCTCTCAGCCGCTCAAGAGCCTTGTCATAATGCCCCTTGCCATATCCGAGGCGGTTTCCCATTCCGTCAAACGCCAGAAGCGGTGTCAGAATCAGTGTGGGTTGACCCAGCGGTGCGTCGGCGGAAGGTTCCGACAAGCCAAACGGTCGCCGCTCTAGGGGTTCTCCGAAGTTCCAGGACCGCCAAGTCAGTTCGCCAGAATCTTCAATCCGCGGCAGGCACAGCTCCGCACCAGCCTTGGCGAGTTTTTGCATCAGGGGCGAAGGGTCGAGTTCCTCATTGATGGCAACATAGCCGGCCACCACAGGGCCGTAGCGCTCAAGGAGTTTCATGGGAAACTTGTCCGCCAGGGTTTCGGCCGCGTCGGGATCTCGTGCGGCCGCCTCTGCGCGTAGGGTCCGCATGCGGTGTCGAAGGTCTGTCTTGTCCATCGAGGCGTCCCTATTTGGCCAGTTGGTTAAACACAAGTCACGGAAACTTGTTCGAGCGCATGAGAACCACGAACGCCGCGGGGCATATTCACTCCCGTCAACCTAGATACTAGGTGGGCGCCGGGTGAGCCCGGACCACGGTCCGGACCAGAATGCCAGCTCCCTGACGGAAATTAAGGTCGCCGGAGATCAGTCCGTCGCAAACGTCGCAGCCCTCATGCTGATTCAGGATGTAATCCGCTGCCCCGATGATTGTAAGGGGGCCCGCTGTCGCCTTTTGTCGATAACCGTCAATGAGCTTCGCCGATGAGGTCGAAAGCAAACAACAGTGTTCGCTGCTGGTCGGAAAAATTGTTGTCAGAAACTAGCCAGAGCCGATGTGTGCCGTCGTTCAACGTCTCTGCGGAAATGCCTTCGAAATTGTCCACATTCATGGGTGGCTTCAATTCAAACAACGCTCGACGACTTGCGCCTCCGGCATCCTCATACGCGGCTTCGACGGTCAATCGGTTGCCGAACACCGGATTGTAGGATCTTCGGAGACTGTAGACGACGGACCCGGCAGTGGCCGCGTCGCCCAGCATGATTGTGTTCGTCATGCCAACAAGCGGACCGTTATAATCACGCTTCGCCGGGGCAAGCAGTTCTGTGCTTGATCCCCCCTTCGAGACGGATACGAGAGGTGAGTATCCATCGATAAGCTGCTCGTATCCCGCAATCATGACCTTGCCGGCAGACAGAGCTTCTGCGCCGGAATTTTCCTTGATTCTGATTCCTGAGAGTTCGCTGGGCAATTCAGTGAACGGGGCTGCGCGAGCAGACGCGCCGCAAGTTTCCAGGTCGAACGCAGCCACGCGATGGCGCCGTTCAAAGCTCACAAAAGCAAGTCCGTCTGCCAAGGCCAACCCCTCGGAATCGCCATCGCGCTTGCCCCTCAGGATCTGGCCGTTGGGACCCTTCATGTAGGAAATCTCGCCAGTCCCATCCGGAGCGCCATTTGCCATCCCGATCCAGATAAAGGCCCCCACGTCAGATACAGTGAGTAGCCTGCCATCCGGCAGAATCTCGATTCCTGACAATCCGCCGAACTCGGCGTGTGGGGAGGTCAGGGACCAGCCACCGGCGAACCGTACACCGGGCGGCAATGCCGCCTGACTTGGCCTGTTCGCAAGCGGGACGGGCTCAGACCGGATCGTGAATTTGTTTGGAGACGCATATGTTGTGCCTGCCGGGCAAGACTGTCGATGTAGTTCAATTGAGGACGGTAGGGTGTGTGACTGTTGTGTAGCAGGGAGGCTAGCCGAACCATGATCCTGCGGCGCGGCGCAGGATATCAAAGCGCCGAGGAGGCCTGTCAGGACAGAAGTGCGAAGGAAGTGCATGGGCGGCCTCATTGTTTGCCAGAACATGAGTTTTTGACCGAAAATTTAAGGCAGGAATAGGGAATTGATCTGGATTTAGAATGCGAACCTATACAAAACAGGCGCATGTCTCAGATTCCGCTCGCCCGCCGTTCACCGGTTCCGCCGGACACCTGCAATCTCGCAAAGGCCATCGACCTGATAGGCGATCGCTGGACCCTGCTGATTCTGCGGGCGGCGCTTTATGGGGTCCGTCGATTTGACGATTTTCAGTCTGAACTCGGGTGTCCACGCACAGTGCTGTCGGGTCGGTTGAAGAAATTGGTCGACGCAGGACTGCTGACAAAAAAGGCATACAAAGCACCAGGGAAGCGCGCGCGCCCTGAATATGTCCTTTCAGCAACCGGATTGTCGTTGCGACCGATCCTGATCGGCTTGACCCAATGGGGCGATGCCTGGCTTGGTCAGGGAGAGGCGCCGCCGATCAGCTTTACAAAGGCCGGGTCGAAAAGCGCTATACGTGCAGCATTCGTGGACGTGGAAGGACGGGAAGTGCGGCCCGACCAGATCCGTCCGGTGCTTCGCGGTTAGGTTTCCACAGCTGTCTCAAGCCCAACCATCAAATTGTGCAGTTTCGCGGATTTTCCGTCTTGCATTGCCCGGTCTGATGCGCTTTATCACGCCTCTCGGCGGAGACGTCGTGAATACCCCAATAAGGATGCGGGCGTAGCTCAGGGGTAGAGCACAACCTTGCCAAGGTTGGGGTCGTGAGTTCGAATCTCATCGCCCGCTCCAATTTCTCGATACTATTGAATATCACCGCTCTTGCGGTTCCCCAGCGTTGCTGGCTTGACCGTAACCGTGCGCGCAGAGACAAGACCATTGCCGCGAGATGTGTACACCTTACCTCAATATCAACAGATGAGGCATCAAGGTGAGGCCGGTAAGGATGAAAGCAGCGACTATGAGTGAACCGAGCCATACAGACCCAGTTGCCGCGTCTCTTCGCCAGCGCTTTCTGGAAGGGATGAGCCTCGTTGCGGCAACGGTGAATGTCATCACGACAGATGGCAAAGCTGGTCGGGCAGGTACCACGGCAACTGCAATGTCGTCAGTGAGTGCCGATACGCCGAACCCCACACTTCTGGTCTGCATCAATGAGTCGTCATCCTTGACGCCGGTCCTGCTGGGCAATGGCACGTTCTGCGTCAATGTGCTGAAGGACGATCAATCTCTTGTCGCCGACGTATTTGCGGGCATGCAGCGGGACACATTTGCGGACAAGTTTGATTGCACCCAGTGGCAATCCGGCAAGTTCGGCCAGCCGGTTATTGCCGGTTCTCTGGTCGCCTTTGAATGCAAACTGGTTTCCCATAATCAGGTCGGGACGCACCATGTCTGCATTGGCGAAGTGATCGATACGGTGTTGGGAGACACGGGAAATTCGCTGATCTATGCCAGCCGTGAGTATCGCACCACTGTGAAGCCTGATTAGACGTCGTTCGTATTGCCCGGCACTCCGTAGAAAGCACGGTACCAGTCAACAAAACGCCCGACACCTTCGCGCACTGATGTGGTCGGGTTGTAGTTCACTGCGGACTTCAGCAGCGACACGTCGGCATGGGTGCGTTTCACATCTCCCGGCTGCATGGGTAAAAGGTCACGTATCGCTTTCTTGCCGAGTACGTCTTCCAGGGCGTCGATGAAGTCCAGCAATGGTACCGGTTCGTTGTTTCCGATATTGAGTATTCGGAACGGTGCGCTTGATGTCGCTGGGTCTGGAGATCTCGCATCCCATTCGGGATTTGGCTTTGCCACATCAGCCGCTACACGCAGGACGCCTTCGACGATATCGTCGACATAAGTGAAGTCGCGCTCCAGCTGCCCCTCATTGTAGATAGGGATCGGCTCGCCTTTCAGGATCTTTTCTGTGAAGAGGAAGAGTGCCATGTCCGGGCGGCCCCAGGGGCCATACACCGTAAAGAAGCGCAGCGCTGTCGTCGGTATATTATAGAGATGGCTGTAGGCATGCGCCATCAGTTCATTGGCTCGTTTGGTGGCGGCATACAGCTGGAGTGGATGATCCGCGCCCCTGTGTTCTGAGTAGGGCGTGTCGTCATTCGCGCCATAGACGCTAGACGTTGACGCATACACCAGATGCGGTGTCTTCGCATTCCGGCATGCTTCGAGAATGTTGGCAAATCCGACGAGGTTAGATGAGACGTACTCATCAGGCGCCTCGATCGAGTGCCTCACGCCAGCTTGCGCGGCCAGATGGATGACGCGGCTGAAATGGTGCGAGTTGAAACAGGCATCGACGGCGGACTTGTCTGCGAGATCGGCTTTCACAAAGTCAAACCGTGTCCCGGTGCGGCTGGATACGCGCGCAATCTCGTCGAGCCGTGCCTGTTTCAGGGCCGGGTCATAGTAATCGTTCAGATTGTCCAAGCCGACGACTTCAATGCCCTGTTCCAGAAGGCGGCAAGTCGCATGGAACCCGATAAACCCGGCGGCACCGGTGACGAGATATGTACCGGTCTTGGCGGACGGGTTCTCTTCAGTTTGATCAACTGCTGACATGCGCCTGTTGCTCGTCTCCCACGCACTGGTTCGCAAGCCAGTGGTATTCTGTTCTGTTGCAGACCCTATCTCATTGGTCTGTCCAAAGTACCAGAGCGAGTCCCACTCAGACGCGCAGCCGCCAGGTTGGTGCGTCGGCTCCACATCTGCGCTCAGATGAATTAATCCAACCGTGCGAAGTCATTAGACCAGGTTTGGCGAGACGGGTAGGGACCGTGCTGTAGAAGTTGGATGTATATTCCAACAGCTCAGCGGGCCGTCATGGCGCCATCGACAACATGTTCCTGGCCGCTGATATAGCTCGATGCGTCTGACGCCAGGAACAGGATGAGTTCGGCAACCTCCTCCGGACGGCCTGCGCGCCCCATTGGGCTCGACTGCGAGGCGATTGCTTCGACGTCCATCTGGTTTGCCCCGGAATGCGCGGTAAGGGCGGATATGCGCTCTTCATCCATGACTTCAGTCATCCGCGTGATCGATTTCTGCCAGATGGGTGTATCGATGATGCCGGGGTGCACCGAATTCACGCGAATCCCTGTGCCCATCTGAGCGCATTCAACAGCGGCGGCTTTTGTAAACAAGCGAACAGCCCCTTTTGACGTGCAATAGGCGCTGGCCCCAGCCGCACCGCGCAAGCCGGCGACCGACGAGATGTTGATGATGGAGCCGCCACTGCTCATGGCGTTCATGGCGGCGCGCGTGCCGAGAAACACACTGTCTACGTTTACCGCCATTTGTCGCCGCCAGTCGTCCAGCGTGAAATCAGTGATGCCGCCTGCGATGGCAATGCCGGCATTGTTGACGAGCACCGAGGGCGTTCCGAACTTTTCTGTGGCCTCGGTGAAAACGTCCTCCCAGACAGCCTCGTCTGTCACATCCTGAGTAAGCGTAAGAATCTTGCCACCAGCGTCGGAAACCAGCTTTTCCGTGTCACGCAGGCCCTCGCTGTCCACATCCGTAGCGACGACGCACGCGCCCTCCCGAGCGAGCACGATTGCGCACGCTCTGCCGATCCCACTTGCCGCGCCAGTGATAATAGCGACCTTGCCTTCAATTTGAGCCATGTTTTCCTCCCGCTTTTTGCGGAATGTGTAGCAGCGGTGTGGCTTGACCTGCCAGTGGTTTTCGGGTTTACCCGCCGCCTGATAACGGGATGGTGCAGAGCCGCCGTTGAAATCGTGGGTGCGAATGAGCGTCGCCCACCGGCCTGCGTCGACAATGAGGTACTACCATGTCACGTCGCCATAGCGCGAAGTACAAAATCGACCGTCGCGTCGGTGAAAACATCTGGGGCCGTCCGAAGTCCCCCGTCAACAAGCGCAACTACAAGCCAGGTCAGCACGGTCAGAACCGTCGCAGCAAGACGTCTGACTTTGGTCTGCAGCTGATGGCCAAGCAGAAGCTGAAAGGCTACTACGGCGACATCACGGAAAAGCAGTTCCTTCGCATTTACGAAGAGGCCAACCGCCTGAAAGGCAACACGTCCGAAAACCTGATTGGTCTTCTGGAATCCCGCCTCGATGCCATCGTTTACCGCGCGAAATTCGTGCCGACGATCTTCGCAGCGCGCCAGTTCGTCAATCACGGCCACGTTCTGGTCAATGGTCGTCGTTGCAACATCGGTTCTGCGCGCCTGAAGCCAGGCGATGTGGTTCAGATCCGCGAGAAGTCCCGCAATATGGCTCTGGTTCTGGAAGCTCTCGGCAGTGCCGAACGCGACATTCCCGAGTATGTTGACGTTGACCCGAAAGCGATGACGGCAACCTTCGTTCGCGTGCCTGAACTGTCTGATGTGCCATATCCGGTGCAGATGGAACCTGCTCAGGTCGTCGAATTCTACTCCTCGTAAGAGGGCTGAATTCCTTGAAGAATTCAAAAGGCCGCGCCAGACTGGTGCGGCCTTTTTCATTGGAGAACCAAAATTCATGAACATTCCCGATATCGATGATGTCCGTCAGCATCTGATCGCGAAGCCGGGCCAGTCCTTTTCACTGGCTGCCAGACCGACCCGCGACCCAATCCTGTTCGATGACAAGGAAGATGCGAAGACAAGTCTGAAAAAGGACGCCGCGGTCATCAACGAACTGAAAGACATGCTCTATGCGCACAAGAAGCAGTCGGTGCTCGTGGTGCTGCAGGGAATGGATACGGCTGGCAAATCGGGAACCATCCGCAGCGTGTTCGCAGACACCACGCCTCTGGGCATGGAAGTGAAGGCGTTCAAAGCGCCCAGCAAGAACGAACTTGCGCGGGATTATTTGTGGCGCGTCCACAATGCGGTTCCGAAGAAAGGAAATATCGGCATCTTTGATCGTTCGCATTATGAAGATGTGCTGGTCGTCAAAGTTCGCAATTTTGCAAGCGCGAAAGACGTCGAGCGCCGTTACGATCAGATCAATGCATTCGAAAAGCACCTGACCGAAAATGGGGTGGTGATCGTCAAATGCATGCTGAACGTCGGCTATGAAGAACAAGGCGAACGCCTGGCTGAGCGACTGGTGGAGCCGCACAAGCTATGGAAATTCAATCCGGGAGATCTAGAAGATCGCAAGGACTGGGCGAAATTCATGGGGGCGTATGAGACAGCGGTTGAGCGCTGTTCCACGGAACATGCGCCCTGGTACGTGGTGCCGGCCGATAGCCGCACACGCCGGAACGCGATGATCGCGCGGCTGGTGCGGGGCGCGTTGGAAGACCTGAGCCTGGAATGGCCAAACCCCGGCTACAATCCGGCTGATTTTGATATCGGTTGACATTCGGCAAGAGGGGGGTGATTCCCCCTCTGTGCACTGATTGAGTTAGCCGCCGTGGAAGGACGTTGAGCCACCGCTGATGGATTTGTTCGCTGAGCGAGATGTGGGGTTACCATAAATGGCGACGCTGCCACCGCTCGACGTCTTGCTCGTCGCGGCGTTACTGGCAAATGCCTTGACTGATCCACCACTGCTGGCTTTTGCGGAGACAGAGCCGCATTCCAGTCCCTTGGCGTTGGCGCTGCCGCCGGAATTGGCTTTCACCTTCAAGCTGGAGCATGTGCCGTACACTGATACTGCTGCGCCGCTGGAGACATCCAGTTGCACACTGCCTTCTTCCAGCCCTTCAACAAGCAGGGACGATCCGGAGCTTGCCTCAATCTCTTCGAGGTTCGGAGCGGTGACAGTGAATTTCACGCGCACCTTGTCGCCCCAACCGCTTGTCGACTTGCGTGAAAGATAGAGCCGGTCACCATCAAGACGGACTTTCACGTCTTCCGGGCCTCCACGTGTGAAGTCTGCAGTCACGGAATATTCCGGTGCCCGGACGAATTTGACGTCAACACCTGCGGATATATCCAGTTCGTCAAAGCCGGATAGTTTGTAAACCTTGGGGGCATCGGCGGCAGCGTGCAGTATGGTTGCTGATACGGCCAGCGCCGCCAGTCCGGATGTGATGAGGGCAAGCTTTTTCATGGGAAGGGCCTCCTGGGCTGAGTATTTTTATCTGAAAGAAACGTCACCGCCACTGGATTCGCGCACGTCACGCTGGGCAGGGTTTCCAAAGATATTTATGTCTCCGCCACTGGAAGCAGACGCTTCCACAGTGTCGGTGACTGAGAGGTTCACGTCTGCACTGCTGGAGGCCTTTACCTTCGCGGAGGCACAGATGAGCTCGCGCCCTTCTACGTCCGCCGAGGAGGAGGCTGTGATGACGATGTGGTCGCACGTGCCGTCGAGTTCCAGATCTGCGCTCGACGAGGCTTCGAGTTCGATGTCAGCCCCGCCTGACAGGTTCAGTTCTACATCCGCGCTGGACGAGGCGGCGATGCGGATCTGCTGATCCGTTTCGGCGCGAGCTTCAACGTCGGCGCTTGAGGAGGCGTCAATTGAAAGGCGATTTGCAACGAGACGCTCAGCCTCGATATCGGAGGATGATGAGGCATCAATGCGGACTGAATTGGCGCGCCCGGAGATGATGAGATCCGCGCTTGAGGAAGCCTTGAGATCGAGGGCGTCAGCGTTGATGGAGTTGGCCGTAGTACGGGCGGAGCGAGATACGTCAATTCCAGATATTGCAGGCGAACTGATGCGCACTGTGTAGGACGGCACTTTCTTGCCATTCACCTTGGCGCGAAGTTCACCATTCTTGAAGTCCGTGGAGATGTTCGAGCGCCAGCCACTGCCTACGCTGATGCGATCGATCAACAATGTGTCGCCGTCTGTCTCAATATTGATGTCAGAGAAGTCACCGTTTGACTGTTCGACCGTTACGGAACTGGACGGGCCATTGTCATAAATGACCAGAATGGCTTCGCTGACGTCGAGCTTTGTGAAGTCGCCGACAGCATAATCCTTTGTGTCAGCGAGCGCGGGAAGGGCAGCGATAGCGAGAGCGGAAAGCGAAATGAGTGCGCGTTGCATGAAAGTCTCCATTTGCGTTGAAGACACTATGAGTTATCGAAATACGATATGTCAATCGTTGTTTTTCGATAAATTCAGCGGGGCTGAGCATCTGCCCCGGTCAGGTCTCTCTTTGGCGGCGCAGCACCATAGGGGGCTGTCCATAGGCACGCAGGAATGACAGGCGCATGCGATCAGCCTCTCGGAATCCCGTCGCCTGAGCAATCTGTTGCAAAGAGGTGGTAGAGCCTTCGACAAGATCGCGCGCAGCTTCGAGGCGTAGCTTTTCGATCAGGCGCGCCGGTGTTGTGCCGGTCTCGGTTTTGAAAACGCGCGCGAAATTTCTGGGACTCATGCGGGACTTTTCTGCCAGGATGTCGACGGTGAGCTCGCTGTCCAGATTCGTTTTGATCCAGGAAATGAGTGAGTCGAACTTGCCAGATGCGAGCTTCACCTCCTGCATCACCGAGAATTGTGACTGACCGCCATGCCGTCTTTGGTGAATAACGAGTTCGCGGGCTGCTTTTCGGGCGACCTCTTCTCCCAAATCGTCCTCAACGAGAGCCAGTGCGAGATCAATGCCTGCTGAAATGCCGGCCGACGTCCAGAATTTATCGTCTCGTACATAGATGCGATCGGCTTGCACCTGAACATTCGGGAAGCGGCGTGTCAGGTCCGGGCATCGACGCCAATGGGTCGTCGCTTTCCGGCCATCCAGCAAGCCTGCGGCCGCCAGAAGGAATGCGCCTGAGCAGACGGACGTTGTGCGGCGTGTGCGCTTTGAGAGGCTGCGGATTGCTGTCAGCAATCCGCCGTCATGCATGGCGGTGCGCGTACCTTCGCCGCCGGAGATGATCAGCGTGTCCAGAGCCATACGCTCCGCGAGGGGCTCTGTGTGAACCCGCACGCCGCAAGATGCGCGGACGCTCCCTCCGTGCTGGGAGTAGAGCGTGAACTTGTAAGGCGCTGGATCCATGCCCCGTATCGGCATTTCAAAGACGCTCGTTGGGCCTGCCATATCCAGAAGCTGGAAATCGTCAAAGACGAGCAGTCCGATCTTTCGGGAAATTGGCTTGGCATGAATCACTGGAATAATGTCCTTTCTGCCAAGTGCGTCTTACGCGAAACTGCGAAGGCAAACAAGGAGCACGCCATGTCCCCGCCATTCCGAACAGTCTTCGCGATCTATGATGACATGACCCATCTGGACTTCACTGGACCGCACCAAGTGCTGTGCCGCCTGCCGAAGTCTGAAACGCTGGTCGCAAGCCGAGACGGGGGGGCTGTGGTTGCCGAAGGCAATCTTGTGATTGGCAGGACGCAGGCGCTTTCAACCATCGATCGCTGCGACTTGCTGTGTGTTCCGGGCGGGGTGACTGCAACGCAGTGGACGCTGGACGACGCCTTCATTAAGCAGGTCCGCCGACTGGGGCTGCAGGCCACCTACATCACGTCAGTGTGCACCGGGTCCTTGATCCTGGGCGCGGCTGGCCTCTTGCAGGGTAAGAGGGCGGCCTGCCATTGGGCATGGCGAGATCTCCTCGCAGAGTTTGGAGCCGTGATCGACGATTCGAGAGTTGTTCGTGACGGGAACATCATCACCGGAGGCGGTGTAACGGCGGGAATTGATTTCGCCTTTACCATGGTTGCAGAGATTGCGGGCGAAGCCTACGCCAAGGCTTTGACGCTCGGCTATGAATACGCGCCATCACCGCCCTTTGCGGGAGGGCGACCTGAACTCGCCGAACCCGACATTCTGGAAGTCTACCATGCACGCATGAAAGGGCTGATGGATGCGCGACGCGCTGAAGCGGTTGAGGCTGGCGCGCGGATGCGAGCTCAGGCCGGACGTCCGTAGAGGTCGTATTCGTCTGCATCTTCGATGGAGGCTGAAACGATATCGCCCGGCTTCAGATGGCTGGCATCGTCAAGATAGACGACCGCATCGACTTCGGGGGCATCTGCCTTTGTGCGTCCGATCATTTCTCCCGGCGTGTCGGATGGGCCGTCGATGATGACGTCCTGCACGGTGCCGATCTGCGCGGCCGCGCGGTCAGCAGATACTTTCGCCTGCACTTCCATGAAACGGTGCCAGCGCTCTTCTTTCACTTCTTCCGGGATATGGTCCGGCAAGCTGCGACTGTCTGCATGGGCGACGTTTTCATACTTGAAGCACCCTGCACGGTCGATCTTTGCCTCACGGATGAAGTCCAGCAGGATTTCGAAGTCTCCTTCGGTCTCACCGGGGAAGCCGACGATGAAGGTTGAGCGGATGGCAAGATCCGGTACATCGCGGCGCCATTGCAGGATACGCTCAAGCACCTTGTCCTGCTTGGCCGGGCGTTTCATAGCCTTCAGCACGTTCGCAGACGCATGTTGAAAAGGGATGTCCAGATAGGGCGTGATCAAACCCTCGGCCATCAGGGGAATGACATTGTCCACATGAGGGTAGGGGTACACGTAATGCATGCGCGTCCACACGCCGAGGCTGCCAAGCCCTTTGGCGAGATCCAGGAAGCGGGTCTGGTATTCGGTGCCGCGCCAGACCTCCGGCTTGTACCGCACATCAAGGCCATAGGCAGACGTATCCTGGCTGATCACCAGCAACTCCTTCACGCCCGCGCGTACAAGCTGTTCGCCCTCGGTCAGCACATGATGGATCGGGCGGGAAACCAGGTCACCGCGCAGTTTCGGGATGATACAAAAGCTGCACCGATTGTTGCAGCCTTCAGAAATCTTGAGATACGCATAGTGGCGGGGTGTCAGGCGCAGGCCGCTTTCGGGCACAAGGTCCATGTGAGGATTGTGCGGCGGTGTGAGGTGCGTGTGGACGGCGTCCATCACGGCCTCATATTGCTGCGGACCAGTGATCGCCAGAACCTTTGGATGAGCCTTTTCGATGACGTCCGGCTCAGCGCCAAGGCAACCTGTGACGATCACTTTGCCGTTTGATTCAATCGCCTCGCCAATTGCGCCCAGGCTTTCGTCGCGAGCGGAGTCGAGGAACCCGCACGTGTTCACGAGCACGAGGTCAGCGCCCTCATAGTCAGGTGCGATCTGGTACCCTTCCGCGCGCAGGCGGGTCACGATGCGTTCAGAGTCCACCAGCGCCTTTGGGCAACCGAGCGACACGATGCCGACTTTCGGTGCCTTGGCGGGGCGAATGGGAGCGGGAGCGAGGGATGCTGTGGTCATGCGCGCTCAGCTACAGGAAACGAGCCTGCATGCCTAGAAGGGAATGTTTCTCGCGATTGCGCGATTGGCAGTTGCAACATGCCTTCTGGCGCATTTTCCCAAACAGGCAATTTGCAGAAACACGCTTTGCGTTCTGTAAAGGATAAAGGGCTATGCTACACGAAGTTGTAGCAAGAGGCCGATATGTCCGATCCGTTTCTGACCATTGCCGCGTGGTGCGCAGCTCTGCTGGGGCTGGTTCTCGTGGCGTATACGCTCAAGAAATGGCGGCTGGCTGCCAAGGCTTGCTACCCGATGCCGTTTCGTCGCCGCAAAAGCTATCTCAGCGGTCTGGCATTCAGTGCTTTATTCTTTGCGGCGCCAGCTTTCGTGCATGGCAACACACTGATCCAGCATGCTGGCCTCGCGCATCTCTTCTCGGTCTGAGATCAGGCCTCTTCCAGCGCGATGCCATTGTCTTTCATGAAGTCGCGCAGTTCGCCGCTCTCGAACATCTCTTTCACGATGTCGCAACCACCGACAAATTCGCCCTTTACATAGAGCTGCGGGATGGTTGGCCAGTCGGAATAGGCCTTGATGCCTTCGCGCACAGCCTGATCTTCCAGAACGTTCGTCGAAACATATTCAACGCCAAGATAATCCAGCACTTGAACGACGACCGAGGAGAACCCGCATTGCGGGAAGGTCGGTGTGCCTTTCATGAAAAGCACAACGTCGTTGGATTTGACGGCCTTGTCGATGGCGTCGAGCGTGGCTTGGTCGGTCATACTGGTATCTCCGCTGTTGCCACAGCATGTGAGGTGGATACCCGGCAGCGTCAAGCTCTGACGCTGCCGAGCACATGAATGAGTTACCAGCCACAGCTTTCCGTGGCGTTTTCGTCCTTCAGATACAGCATCAGGGGATCGAAATACTCGATAATGGCGCTGCCATCCATTTCACGCGTTCCGGTGAACTCTTCCAGCGTGTCCGGCCAAGGCTGCGACGCACCCGCTTCCATCATGGCATTGAAGCGTTCGCCGACTTCCTTGTTGTCATAGATCGAGCAGCGGTGCAGCGGTCCTTCCCAGCCAGCCTGGTCGCAAGCCGCCTTGTGGAACTGGAACTGCATCACGAAGCTGAGGAAGTAGCGCAAATAAGGCGTATTCCCCGGAATGTGGTATTTCGCGCCGGGATCGAACGCGTCGGCCGGGCGCGGGGCAGGCGGCACAAGGCCCTGATTCTTCAGGCGCAGATCCCACCAGGCCGTGTTGTAGGCATCTGGCGCTGTCTCACCCGACAGTACACCCCAGCGCCAGCCATCGACTGTGATGGCGAAGGGCAGGAACGCGATCTTGTCGAGCGCGGTCTGCATCAGCAGGGCCGTGTCGGCGTCTGCGCCCGGTTTTTCGTCTTCCGAGATCAAGCCGATCTGTTCCAGATATTCCGGCGTGATCGACAGGGCGACGAAATCGCCAATGGCCTCGTGGAAGCCGTCATGCGCGCCGGTCTTGTAGAGATAGTCCTGATGCTTGTAGGCGCGCTGATAGAAATTGTGCCCCAGCTCATGGTGCACCGTGTAGAAGTCCTCCGAATTCACCTCTGTGCACATTTTGATGCGCACGTCTTCTTCGTCATCGAGGTTCCAGGCGGAGGCGTGGCAAACGACCTCTTTGCCTTCCGGGCGAACAATCATGGAGCGTTCCCAGAACGTTTCCGGCAGCGGGTCCAGTCCGAGCGAGGTGAAGAAGGCTTCCCCGGTCTCGACCATCTTGATGGCATCATAGCCCCGCTCGTTCAGCCGTTTGGTCAGGTCGTAGGGGATTTCGCCCGTATTTTCCGGTTCCACGATGTCATAGATGGACGACCATTGCTGGGCCCACATATTGCCGAGCAGGTCAGCGCGGATCGGGCCGGTGCGTGGCTGTACGTCATCGCCATATTCATCGTTCAGTTTCGCGCGCGTATAGCAGTGCAGCTCTTCGTACAGTGGCTCCACCTGGCTCCAAAGTCGCTCGACTTCTGCTTCCATGTCCGCGGGTGGCATGTCATAGCCAGACAGCCACATCTGATCGAGGCTTTCGAAGCCCAATTCGTTGGCGCCCTCATTGGCGATGTCGACCATGCGCGCATAATCGCCCTTCATGGGCGGCGATATTGTGCGCCAACCTTCCCAGACTTCCTTCAGCACTTCAGGATCACGATTGTTCTCGATGAGCGTGGACAGCTGATCGAGCGTCAGACCTTTTTCGACGATGTCGTCACGTTCCGCTTCACTGAGGTCGCCGAGCAATCTCAGGACCGAGTCCGTGTTCTCTTTCAGCTTGTAGCGGCCCGTGCTGTAGGTCGCGTCGAGGCGTGTGGTGATCTGGGACAATTCCTCTGCCGCACCGGCAGTAGATGGGGCGGGGATGGTGATGCCAGTGCGCAGCATGTTGAATTTGCGCGCCAGTTCCGTTGGCAGGACGCTGACATCGAATTGCTTGGACTCATTGGCTAGTGAAACAGCCAATTTCGTAGAGGCGGCACCAGCTTCCGCCGCGGCGGCGTTCGTTTCTGGCGTAATGTTGGTGGCCTGGTTCCAGTAGGCTTGGGCTGCGATATGGCTCTGAGCGGCAAGTTCCGCTTCGGCGCGTTCCATAAACGCGTAGGCGGCGGCGATTTCTTCCGAATGATCAGGCGCTTCGGTAATCTCCGCGAGCGTCTCAGGCATTGCGGTTGCGGCGTCCTCACTCTTCTCGGGTGCCGTACAGGCGGCGACAACAAAGCTCAGCGCAATGGCGCTGGTTGTCAGGCTCAGGCGTTTCATGGGCAATTCCTCATCCTTGGTTTCGGATGAAACAATATCGAACTGCCGTTTTCGTCAATGTTCCGGTGTCAGGATTCTGGCGCCTTGGTCTTCAGGGCGAGGGCATGCAGCTCGCCACCCATCGTGCCCTTGAGGGCAGCATAGACAAGCTGGTGCTGTTTTACGCGGTTCAGGCCGGAAAACTGGGGACTCACGATTTCGGCCTGCCAATGATTGTCGTCGCCCGCCAGGTCAGTCAGCGTGATTTCCGCTTCAGGAAAGGCATCGGTGAGATAACCGAGCAGGGTCTCGCGTGACATGGCCATGGGCTGTTCCTTCCAGTTGCGCCGCAGAGGTGGCGTGTCATGCCCGCGACGTCAAGCGCCCGGATGAAGCGATTGAGGTGAGCGCGTTACGCACCTAATATGCTGTTTCAATTAGATTCCCGGATTTTCCCATGACCAAGCTGCGCGCCTTCATTCTCGCTGAAGTTCTTTTCGTGCTGACCATTATCGGCGTTGTGTTCGTCTACATGAATCAGGATCAGGAGACTGAGCCAGCGCTGAACCAGTATCGACCAATCTATATTGATGGCCCGGCAATGCTGAACTTCACCGAGACTTTGTCATCTGATGCGCTGGAGGGACGGGAAACCGGAACGTCGGGCAATGCGGCTGCTCAAGGGTTCATTCTCAAACGGTTCGAGACTCTTGGCCTGCGCCGGCCCGGCGAGACGTATGCGCACGAATTCGCAATCATTCAGACAGACGCGGAGGACGGCACGCCGGACAAAGGCACGAATTTGATCGGCTGGATTGCAGGCGAGACACCCGGCGAAGGGCCGATGCTGGTCGTGACGGCGCATTATGACCACCTCGGAATTCAGAAGGGCGAAATTTACAATGGTGCGGACGACAATGCCTCCGGCGTTGCGGCGTTGATCGGTGTTGCCGACTATTTTCGGCGCAATCCTCCGACCCATGACATTGTGTTCGCAGCGCTCGATGCCGAAGAGAAGGGTATGTTGGGCGCGCGCGCGATGGTGAGATCTGGCTTGATCGACTTGTCACGCGTGGCGCTGAATATCAACTTTGACATGGTCAGCCGATCCGAAGCGGGAGAACTTCATGTGGCCGGGACAACACCCTATCCGCAACTTAAGCCAGTGATAGAGGCGCTTTCCACAGACGCACCGGTCACGCTGCTGACCGGCCATGATTCTCCGGATCTTGGATATGATGACTGGACGAGCCAGTCAGATCATGTCGCCTTTCACGAAGTCGGTATCCCGTTTCTCTATTTCGGTGTCGAAGATCATGATGGCTATCATGATCCGTCTGATGACTACCTGAATATCACGCATGATTTCTTCGTGCGTGCGGGTGACACTCTGGCAATGACGGTCGATAGAATGGATGAATGGATCTCACTCTCCAGCGCGCCAGAATAGCAGGGGTTCATATTGATCCTGTAAAGGACAGGTGGGCGCAAACGTTGGAGGTTGAATTTGGTTCCAGAGGCGCTGCCAGACGGCCTTTTCGTATCGTCTCAGGGCTGGCTGAAACCTAAAAAATACTTTTATAAAACAACGGTAATGGTGATTAATCCGCATTAAGAATGTGTGGCTTTGCGGCAACGTGTGCAGGTTGCGGATTTGTCATCGGAACGGACACAGTTCAGACACGGTTTCCTTGTGGTCTCGCCGCTCTGGCGGGAGCTGATCACGTCTTTAAAGGAGACCACATGTTTAAGTATTTTCTGATCGCATCGACGGCAACAGGCCTGGCTATGGGTGCACAGGCCCAGTCTTATGACAGCGATACCGGCTTCTATCTGGACGGCGGTTATCAATATCTCGAAATCGAACCGGATGGCGCAGAACAAGGTGTTGACACGAACGGCATCGCCGCGCGTCTCGGCTACAAATTCAACAATGTCTTCAGCCTTGAAGGTGAATTGGCCTCCGGTATTGATGATGGCGAGTTCGACTACAATGTCGATGAAGACGAGTTCAATCTCGATGACAACAATGACGGCGATTTCAACGACCTGATCGCTGCTTCAGGTGATATTGGCCTGAACTACCTGGTGGGTCTCTATGGTCGTGCGGACCTTCCGGTAACGGAACGCATGGACCTGTTCGCTCGTGCTGGTTATGCCTACATCGACCTGGATGCCTCGCTGGCCACACCAGGCGGTGCGCCTATCACCGTCGAGGATTCCGAGGAAGGCCCAGCCGTTGGTGCGGGTGTAACTTACGACCTGACCGAGAACTGGCAGCTGCGCGGTGACTACACCTACTATTCGTTCGAAGACACCGACACGAATGGTGTGATGCTGGGCGTCGGCTACAAATTCTAGTCGATCACTTGATCACCAGAGCGAGCACCCCTTCTGCAGAATGCAGGAGGGGTGTTTCTCGTTCAGTCGACGGAGTTCATGTAGGACGGCAGCCAGCCTTCATGAGCGTCCCGCAGCGTCGCTACAGGCAAGGACTGCTCCCCTGCGCCAACGACCTTGAAGCCAATCGCGTCACCGCCAAACTTACCCACTTGTGTGAGTGACAGTCCGGCCTCGCCGATGGCCTTGCGGAATGCTTCTTCCTGGTCGGCTGATACAGCCACGACATAGCGGTCATGGTTTTCGCCGAAGAGGAATGCGGACGTACTCTCCGCTGGGGCGTAGATTTCGACACCCATGCCAGCAGCGAGCGCCATTTCTGTCACCGCGCAGGCCATGCCGCCATCGCTGGCGTCGTGGACGGCCGCAACCATGCCCGACGTGACGAGATCCCGGACAGTCCCGGCGGTTTTAACTGTGGTGGCCAGATCGACGGATGGCGGTGCCCCAAGGTCCTCGCCCTTGAGCGAGAGGATTGTGCGAGCGTACAGGGTTGCGCCTAACTCACCTCCAGCGTCACCGATCAGGAAGGCCAAATCGCCATCCTGCGCACCTTTCAACGTCGCAGTTTTCGACACATCCTCGATCAGGCCCACGCCGCCGACCACCGGCGTCGGCGGGATCGCCTTGCCGTCAGTCTCGTTGTAGAGGCTCACATTGCCGGACACGACGGGGAAGTCGAGCTCGCGGCAGGCCTCGGCCATGCCTTCAATGGCTTTGACGATATAGCCCATCGTGGCCGGCTTTTCCGGGTTGCCGAAATTCAAATTGTCCGTGATCGCGATCGGCGTGGCGCCGACGGCGGACAGGTTGCGATAGGCTTCTGCTACGACCGCCTTGCCGCCCTCAAAGGGGTCTGCGGCCACATAATGTGGGTTGCAGTCGGAACAGATGGCGAGCGCCTTGTTCGTGCGGTGGATGCGCACAATGGCGGCGTCGCCCTGGCTTTGCGAGGAGTCGACCGTGTCGCCCATCACGTGGCGGTCATATTGTTCCCAGATCCAGCGCTTGGAGGCCATATCGGGAGACGACATCAGCTTCAGCAGAACCTCGCCATAGTTTTCCGGCTCGGGATACTTCGTGATGTCCAGCGGCGCGCGCTTTGGCGGCTCGGTCCAGGGGCGGTCATAATTTGGTGCGTCGTCGGCCAAAGGCGCGACAGGAATATCGCAAACCTTTTCACCAAACTGCTTCAGGACGAGATGGCCATTGTCGGTCGTCTCGCCGATAACTTCTGCGTCGAGATCATATTTCTCGAAGATTGCCTTCGCCACGTCGATCTTGTCCGGATAGAGCACCATGAGCATGCGCTCCTGGCTCTCGGACAGCATGATCTCGTAGGCCGTCATGCCTTCTTCGCGCTGTGGAACCTTGTCGAGGTCCATGACCACGCCAATGCCTTCGCCATTCTCGCCGCCGCTTGCGGCCATCTCGACGGAGGAAGAGGTCAGGCCCGCTGCGCCCATGTCCTGGATCGCCTGAATGGCATCGGTCGCCATCAGCTCTAGACAGGCTTCGATCAGCAGCTTTTCGGTGAATGGGTCACCGACCTGAACCGTGGGGCGCTTTTCTTCGTCGCCTTCGGAGAACTCGGCAGACGCCATCGTGGCACCGTGGATGCCGTCACGACCCGTTTTGGAGCCGACATAGAAGATCGGGTTGCCGGGCGTCGCGCCGCGCGCATAGAAAATCTTGTCCTGATCGGCCAGGCCCACAGCCATCGCATTGACAAGAATGTTGCCATTGTAGCCTTCGTCGAACTGGGTCTCGCCCGCGACGGTCGGCACACCGACACAATTGCCGTATCCGCCAATACCGGCGACGACGCCGGCCACCAGGCTGCGCGTTTTCGGATGGCTCGGATCGCCAAAGCGCAATGCATTGACCAGCGCGATTGGCCGCGCGCCCATTGTGAACACATCTCGCAGAATCCCGCCCACGCCCGTCGCCGCGCCTTGGTAGGGCTCGATATAGGACGGGTGGTTGTGGCTCTCCATCTTGAAGATAGCGGCCTGTCCGTCGCCAATGTCGATCACACCCGCATTCTCGCCGGGGCCCTGAATGACTCGGTCATTCTTCGTCGGGAATTTGGACAGGTGACGACGCGAGGATTTGTAGGAGCAATGCTCTGACCACATCACCGAATAGATGCCGAGTTCGACAAGGTTCGGCTTGCGTCCGAGTCGGGAGACCAGCCGCTCCCATTCATCGGCCTTGATGCCATGTTCCAGGCCGGCAGTATCGTCCTGCTCGGCGGTGAGGTGGGCGAGGATCGCAGATGTGTCAGTCATGCCCGGCGCTTTAACCGCAAATGGCCCGAGTCGCCAGACTCTATTGCGGTTCAGCCGCCGAAGATGAACGATTTGCCATGATGGACAGGATTTAACGGAAACCGCGCCGGACAGATGCGCGTTTCATTGGGCAACCGGGACAGCGATTGGAAAGGACCCCGACCATGAGACACTTGCTTTTGTTTGCCGCGCCGCTGGCGCTCGTGGCGTGCGGCTCTGAGGTTAGCCAGACTGGTGGAGACACGATGCCCGCACCGTCGCCCATAGCCTCATCTGACAAGGAAAAGCCTGAAACGAAGCAACCTGAAAGGCAGGTCACTCAGGCCGCGGGAAGCTGGGCTGACGCAGATGCAACGTCTGGAGAACGCCTTGAATTCGTTTCGGAAGATGGCGAGACGGTTCTGGTTTCGCTGACGTGCCAGAAGCCGGACGCATTTGCGGGCGAGGGCGCTGCGAATGCGCTCGTCATGCGACGCGTCTATTCCGACGATGAAGCGCCAAACCAGATTGGCCTGCTGACCTCCGCTGGGAACGCTGCCATTCCGGCCCAGCTGGATGAGGATGCGGGGGAAGTGTCCGGCGTCTTCGACACCAGGTCCCAAGCCGCTCGTGCGCTTGCCAATGGTGCAGGTGACCTGCGCCTGGTGGTGGCACAGAGCGAATATGTCGTCCCGACAGATGAGCGGATCGAAGCCCTGATCGAATCCTGCCGTCCGCCAATCGAAACCAGCCTTGAAGCCGAGGATGCGAGCGATGCTGAGGACGCGGAAATGGAAGAATCCGAAGATCCGGCAACCGGCTCCTGATCAGCCTCCCATCGTCGCTGCAATCTGATCGATTGCGGCGACGTGCTTTGTCTTCTGATCGTCCGGCAGGAAGGACCCTGTAAAGCTGTTCTTGGCGAGCTGGACGATCTGATCTGACGATAGTTCGAGCGCTTCGGTGATCGCCTCATAGTTTTGCCCGATATAGCCGCCGAAATAAGCGGGATCGTCAGAGTTCACGCAGACGAGCAGACCTTCTTCGAGCTGACGCTTCACCGGGCTCTTTCGCAAATCGTCCAGTACGCACAGTGACAGGTTGGAGAGCGGGCAGTTGGTCAGGGGAATCTGCGTGTCGCGCAAGATTTCAATGAGCGCCGGATCTTCCATCGCCCGATTGCCGTGATCGATCCGGTCTGCGCCGATGTCCAGCAAGGCTTCACGTACATATTCCGGCGGACCTTCCTCGCCCGCATGGAGACAGAGCTTGAAGCCGAGTTCGCGGCACCGTTCGAACAGACGCTGGAATTTCAGGGGCGGGTGGCCGACTTCGGAACTGTCGAGCCCGACTCCGACAAAGTGTTCGTGCCAGGGCGTCGACTCATCCAGCAGGACAAAACCGTCCTCCTCGCTGAGGTGCCGCAAGAAGCTCATGATCAGTTCGGACGTGATGCCGAGTTCTTTCTCACCCCGCTCCAGCGCACCCAGAATACCTTCTGTGACAGCGCCAAAGGCCACCCCGCGCTCCGTATGAGCCTGTGGGTCGAAGAACATTTCGACATGAACGACATTGTCCGCCTTTGCGCGCTGCAGGTAGGCGAATGTCATCTCGTGAAAGTCCTGCTCGGTGCGCAGGACATTCATGCCCTGATAGTAAAGGTCGAGGAATTCCTGGAGATTGTTGAAGTCATAGGCCGCCTTGGCTTCGTCCAGCGTTTTGAACGGGATGTCGATCCGGTTACGCTCGGCCAGCGTCATCATCATTTCAGGTTCGAAACTGCCTTCAATGTGAAGGTGGAGTTCGGCCTTGGGGAGTTTGTGGATCAGGTCTGAGTGCGCGGACATGAGAGGGCCTCCGGTCTTTCGCCCATAGAGCGGGAAGCCGGTCTCAAGGGCAAGTCACAACTGCCTAACGCGCGCCGAGATAGGTCCAGTTGCGCAGGATCATCTCCATCGGTCCGCGTTGGAAGCGCATCCGCCAGAGGCTCGCAAAGGTCACGCTGAACAGGGCGACGAGGAAGGCGACGCCGATGCTCTGCGCCGCCGGGAGGGTCGCAAACAGACCAAACCCATAGGCGCTGAACAGCAGCGAAAAGATCAGACCTTGAAGCAGATAGGCCGTCAGAGATGACGTGCCGCCTCTCGCGAAGAACACGGTAATCGGGCCGGGCTGGCCTTCCGCCCATTTGGCAATCACCCCGAGATAGCCGAACGTCGAGAATGGGCTGCCTATGGCCACGAGCAGCATGCCGAGCATCATCAGCGGATCCATCATGCCGGTTCCGACGAGCATGAGCCAACCTCCGGAGCCGCTGATCAGCATGCCGAGCGGCAAAGCGTACCGGCGGGCAGGCTTCCAGATTGGGGCGGATGCGCGAGCTATGACACCGCTGCGCACGGCGGCGAGACCAAACAGGAAGAAGGCAAATGCGCCAAAGCCCTGGAACATCAGGATAAACGGGAACCCCGAAACGTATTCGCTTGTCCGGTACGCTGCCGCATCAAGGAAGCTGCCTGATCCAAAGACCTCAATGGCTCTTGAATCTTCGACCGCAAATTCCGCTGCTGTCTTCGCCATTTCTTCCGGCGCGAACGTCACCCCCAGATAGACCATCAGTGCCATCAGTCCGATCACCAGGATCTGGATGCCATAGATGATGCACCCCCACACTATGAGGGTTTTCTGGGATGCATTGCGGAACAGGAACAGGATCGTCCCGAGAACAGCATAGACGACGAGAATATCGCCGAAGAAGAAGCAGGCAATGTTGAGGGCGCCAAAGGCGAGCAAGCCGATGATGCGGCGCCAGTATCGCCCCGAAAAGGCGACGCCGCGCCGCGCGGCCGATTGCATCTGATAGGCAAAGCCCACCCCGAACATGAAGGAAAACAGTGAGTAGGACTTCATCAGGAACAGCGCATTCACGCCAAACCAGGCGGCTGTATCGAGCGAAGTCGGGGCAGCACCCTCATAATGATAGCTGCTCATCATCGGCCAGGCGAGCACGCCAACATTGACCAGCGCTATGCCGAAGAGTGCCCATGCGCGGGCGAGGTCCGGAAATATTTCGCGGCCAGCAGCCTGACTTTCCTCGAGATATGTCATGCGTTTCCCCTCCGGCACGGCTTTATCGAAATTCGATAATGCCCGGTGTACGGAGCGTCAAGAGCTATCTCGAAGCCGATTGGGTAGTAGAGGCTAGGCCGCGCTAAGCAGGCTTTCGAAGACGCCAAGACCGTCGGTGCCGCCTTCATGCCCGCCAATGGCGCGCTCCGGGTGGGGCATCATGCCGAGGATGCGGCCATTCTCGCTGAGGATGCCGGCGATGTCGCGCGCCGAGCCATTCGGGTTCTGGCCCTTGGCATAACGGAACGCCACGCGGCCTTCGCCTTCCAGCGTGTCCAGCGTGGCGTCATCGGCGAAATAATTGCCGTCATGATGCGCGACCGGAATGACGACTTCCGGCGTACCGGAATAGGCGCTGGTATAGGCCGTGTTCGCTGACTCCACGCTTAACGCCTGCGGACGGCACACGAAGTGGAGCGATGCATTGCGCATCAGCGCGCCGGGCAGAAGGCCCGTTTCGCACAGGATTTGGAAGCCATTGCAGACGCCGAGCACATAGCCGCCGCGCTCCGCATGCGCGTGAAGCTGAGAGATGATCGGTGAATTGCCAGCCATCGCGCCGCAGCGCAGATAGTCGCCATAGGAGAAGCCACCGGGGACCATGACGAGGTCCGTGCCGTCCGGAATGGTTCCGTCCTTGTGCCAGACCATAGCCGGGGCCTGGCCGGTTACCTGTGCAAGCGCGTCATAAGCGTCGCGGTCACAATTCGATCCGGGGAAGACAATCACAGCGGTTTTCATGCGCAGGGCTTTAGCAGGGAGTCGGGTGAAAAGGGAACAGGCATTTGCGGTGGTGAGGGTGAAAGAGCGGCAAAAAGCACAGAGGCGCGCATGCCGCCTTGCCGAATGAGGGCTTCAGGCACATTGTTCTGGCCATTCATATTCATGGGAGTGACCAGATGAAGAAACTCATGGCTGCAGCGCTTGCGCTCTCTCTGCTGCCGCTGGCGACGGCGTGCAACACGGTCGAAGGCGTTGGCCGCGATGTTCAGGCAGGTGGCGAAGTCGTCTCCGAAACTGCGCGGGACGTGAAGGAGAAGATGTCAAAATAGATTCGGCCTTCGTCTTTCCAGCCCTCAGAACGCAAAAGGCCCCAACGCGACGTCGGGGCCTTTCTTGTTCGGGATACTGAAATGCGCCTAGCGCTGGTCCATCGGCACGTAGTCGCGCATGGCGGCGCCGGTGTAGATCTGGCGCGGGCGACCAATGCGTTGGGTCGGGTCGACCAGCATCTCGTTCAGCTGGGCAATCCAGCCGACGGTGCGGGCCAGCGAGAACAGCACGGTGAACATCTGCTTCGGGAAGCCGATCGCATCGAGGATGATGCCGGAGTAGAAGTCGACGTTCGGGTAGAGCTTCTTCTCTGCGAAGTATTCGTCTTCGAGAGCGATGCGCTCCAGTTCCATGGCGACTTTCAGGATCGGCTGATCCTTCAGGCCAAGCAGGTCGAGCACTTCGTGAGCAGACTCGCGCATCACGGTCGCGCGCGGGTCGTAGTTCTTGTAGACGCGGTGACCGAAGCCCATCAGGCGGAACGGATCAGACTTGTCCTTTGCCTTCTCGATGAATTCCGGGATGCGGTCCACAGTGCCGATTTCGTGCAGCATGTTGAGGCAGGCCTCGTTGGCGCCGCCATGGCTTGGGCCCCAGAGACAGGCCACGCCAGCCGCAACAGCGGCGAATGGATGCGCGCCTGAAGACCCTGCCAGGCGAACGGTCGAGGTCGACGCGTTTTGCTCGTGGTCTGCGTGCAGGATGAAGAAACGGTCCATCGCCTTGGCGATTTTTGGATCCACTTTGTAATCCTCGGCGGTGACCGAGAAGCACATGTTCAGGAAGTTTTCGGCGTAGGACAGATCGTTGCGAGGATCGACGAATTTCTGGCCGAGATTGTACTTCAGGATGCGTGCGCAGAGCGTCGGCATCTTGGCAATCAGGCGGATCGAAGCGAGGCGGCGCTCTTCCGGATCTTCGCTATCCATCGCACCCGGGTAGAAGGACGCCATCGCGCCAACCGTACCGGTCAGCATGGCCATCGGGTGGCTGTCACGGCGGAAGCCGTCGAAGAAACGGTCCAGTTGTGTGTGGAGCAGGGTGTGCTGCTTGATCTCGTCGTTGAACGTGCTGAGTTCCGACTTGGATGGCAGTTCGCCATTCAGGATCAGGTAGCATACTTCCGGGAAGGTTGCTTGCGCAGCCAGCTGGCCAATCGGATAGCCGCGGTGCAGCAGGACGCCTTCTTCCCCGTTGATGAACGTGATCTGGCTTTCACAGCTCGCCGTGGAGGTGAAGCCCGGGTCAAATGTGAACTGTCCGGATTGCGCGTAGAATTTGCGCACGTCCACGACGTTTGGACCGTGGGTGCCGGACAGTACCGGCATGTCATAGGTCTTTCCGTCAATCTCGATCTTCGCCGTACCGGCGTCTTTGGTCTTGTTTTCCATCAACTCTAGCCCTTCCAAATCATTGTTCCACTCGGCATCGCTCGGGATTAGGTCCCGGCTTTCGCCGTTTGATCTTCAATTCTTCCCAGCGCCTCATCCTGCCCGAGCCATTCAAGGACTGGAGCGATGTCTGGCGCGGGTAACCCGCCCGTGAGCGCAGCTCTGAGTGGCTGACCCACCTGTCCCATCGAAAGGTCGCGGTCAGCGCAATACGAGCTTATGACGAGCGATATAGTTTCTGCGGTCCATTGGCGCAATTGCTGCAGTTCGTCGCGCAGACCCGCCAGCCGGTCAAGTCCTTCTTCGGACAATGCCTTGCGCGCCTTCTTGTTCATTTCAATCGGGCGAATGTCACGCAGGAAGGCGAACGCAGCGGCAAGCTCTGGCAGCGTGGTGCCGCGATCCTTCATGTGCGGCAGGGCCGTACGGACCCGGCCGGCTTCCGCCTCGCTGAGCGGGGCCTCCGCCTCCAGCAGCGGCTTCAGCAATTCGAACAGGCGATCATCATCGGCAAGGCGCATGAAATGGGAATTGATCTGGCCCAGCTTCTCCAGGTCCAGGCGTGCAGGGGCCTTGTTGATGCCCTCGACATCGAAGAGGGAAATGGCCTCGGCCTCGGTGAAGATTTCCTGATCGCCGTGGCTCCAGCCGAGGCGGAGCAGATAGGCCTTCATGGCTTCCGGCAGGTAGCCCATTTCCCGATAGGCCAGCGTGGAGAGCGCGCCGTGGCGCTTGGACAGTTTCGCGCCATCTGGTCCGTGGATCAGGGAGACGTGGGCAAAGGTCGGTACGTCCCAGCCCATCGCCTCATAGATCGGGATCTGGCGGAAAGCATTGCGCAAATGATCGTCGCCGCGGATCACGTGCGTCACGCCCATATCGTGATCGTCCACCACAACTGCCAGCATGTAAGTCGGCGTGCCATCGGCGCGCAGCAGGATCATGTCGTCCAGTTCGCTCGCCTGAATGGTCACGCGGCCCTGAACACCATCTTCAAGGATGCGGTCACCGCCATCCGGCGCGCGCAGGCGCACGGTGAAAGGCGCATCGGCTGATGGGGACGGGGCGCCATCGCGCCAAGGAGACCGATAAGGGGCGAGCAGCTCATTCGCCTCGGCCAGCAGCGCGGTCTTCTCCGCTTCCGAAATGCCTTCTGCCTTGGCGGCCTGGCGCTTTTCCTCACCCAGATCCCGGCGGGCCTGGAGTTCTTCCGGCGTAGCGTAGCAGCGGAAGGCCGTGCCTCGCGCAATCATCTCATTGGCGACTTCAGTGTGCCGCGCCGCCTGGCTGAACTGCATCACCGGCGCTTCGTCCGGCGTCAGGCCGAGCCAGTCCATGCCCTCCAGAATCGCCGCCGTTGCCTCATCCGTTGAGCGTGCGCGATCGGTATCCTCGATCCGCAAAAGAAACTTCCCGTTGTGACGTTTCGCGAAGAGGTAGTTGAAAAGTGCCGTCCTTGCCCCTCCAATGTGCAGCATGCCGGTGGGAGAAGGGGCAAAACGCGTAATGACGTTCATGGGACAGGCAGGCTCCGATTTATGATCGTGGGTGATGCTCTTGCGCCGCAGAAACACAACTCCCCGGCCAATGGCAAGGGGCTGGGCCTCTGGCGTGCAGTCAGCGGCCAGCGCTTCTGGGCGATTTCCGGGGTGGATGCACAGCCACTCCTGCTGGCCTTTGCAATGGCGACTGGCGCGGCGGCTTATTTCACGATGCCATCTGAACCGGCTATGGAGGCGATTCTGCTCGCGCCTTTGCTGGCGGTCGCCCTGATCGCTGTAGGGCGGAGATTGCTGGCGCCCTCGCTGGTTCAGTTTGTTCTCTGGCTGGCTTTTGGCGTGGTTCTGGGCCTGAGCGCCGGGGCGGTACGGGCGCGTCTGGTGGCAGCGCCGGTCATTTCCGAGATGACTGGGCCGGTCATGGTCGAAGGCTGGCTGTCAGAGGTTGAGACTGGTGCAAAGGGGCCGCGCCTGAGGATCGAGGTTCATGCCATTGCCGGCATGCCGCCAGAGGCGACACCGAAGACCGTGCGGGTCACGCATCGCTCGCGGCTGGAAGTCTCTTCAGGCCGCTTTGTCAGGTGCTGGTCTGTACTGAGGCCGCCACCCGCGCCGGGCATGGCGGGCGAGTATGATTTCCGACGACAAGCCTGGTTCGAGCAGTTGGGCGGTGTGGGCTATGTTCAGGGCCGCTGCCGGGGCGGGGCTCTGGGCGCGCCGGGGGGCATCGTTTCGGATGTCCGGATGCATATCGCTGCCTTCCGCCGGCAACTGGCTTCGCATGTCGATGAAGCGGCGGGTGAGCGCGCTGGGGGCTTTGCGGCGGCGCTCGTTTCCGGCGACCGCAGTTTCATGCCGGTGGAGGACCAGGTGGCGCTGCGCAATTCGGGCCTCGCGCACCTGCTGGCCATTTCAGGGCTTCACATGGCCATCGTTGGCGGGCTGGTATTTTACGTCATGCGGCGATTGCTGGCCTGCATCGAACCGCTGGCCTTGAGGGTTCCTGTCCAGAAGCCAGCGGCGATCATCGCCCTGTTGGCCAGCCTGTCCTATCTGGTGATCTCCGGCGCGGGGGTCTCTACCCAGCGGGCGTTTATCATGCTGGCGGTCGTGTTCGGTGCGGTTCTGTTCGACCGGGCCGCGCTCAGCCTTCGTTCCTTTGCCATCGCCATGATTCTGGTGATCCTGCTGCAGCCGGAAAGCGTTATGTCGCCTGGCTTCCAGATGTCCTTCGCGGCATCCGGTGCCTTGATCGCCACCTATGAAGCATGGACGGCGCGGCGGGCAGTATCGGATCGCGTGATGGGATCGGTCAGCTATAGCTGGGCCTCACTCGCCGTAACGTCGTTGGTCGCGGGCACGGCAACAGCGCCTTATGCGCTCTACCATTTCGACCGTCTGGCCGGGCTGGGCCTGATCGCCAATCTGGCTGCGATGCCGATCATCACCTTTGTCAGTGCGCCGGCCGCTGCTGCCGCACTGATCCTCACGCCGCTTGGTTATGGCGATCTGGGCTTGCGCGTGTTCGGCTATTCGCTGGAGGCGATCCTCTGGATTGCCGAGACGTGCACGGCGCAGGCTCCAGACGGCATCTCACCGGGCAAACAGATGCCAGACCTTTCGCTTGTCCTGTTCACGGCAGCGCTGGCGGCGGCAGTCGTGGCGCATGGTGTCTGGCGGTGGATCTTTGCGGCGGCGTTGACCGGGCCGGCTCTCTGGCTGTGGTTCACCGCCCCCGGCTTGGCGCTGCACTGGTCCGCATCCGGGGATGTGTTCGTCCGCTTAAAGGGGGGCGACATCGAGAAGATCAGCTATGTCGACGGGGATGGCCTGTCGCCAATGCGCTTCAGTACGCTGGAGCCTTCAGGCTCGTGTAGTAATTGGCCATGTGTCCTGGACAGCGTGATCGGGCCCATCCGTCTCAACGCGCCGGAGGGAGACGAGGGCTCGCTTGAGGGTCAGCAGTCTTGTGAGCCGTCAGACGAGGTATCGCTGGATCTGGTCATGACGCGGCCAAGTGAGGCGTGTGGGCCGTCGCTGGCATGGTCGGACATATCCCGCCAGGGCGGCGTGACCATCGACACAACCGGTGCCAGAACGCAAAGGGCCACGCCCTGCAAGGCGCGGCCCTGGAAGCCATGTTCAAAGGATTCAGGTCAGTCGTAGCGACGGATCAGGGCCACAAGGCGGCCTTGTACCTGCACGCGGTCTGGTCCGAAGATGCGGGTTTCGAAAGCAGGGTTGGCCGCTTCCAGAGCAACCGACGCGCCCTTGCGGCGCAGGCGTTTCAGCGTCGCTTCCTCACCGTCGATCAGCGCCACGACAATGTCGCCCGTATTGGCTGTATCGGTGCGGCGGCAAACGACAATGTCGCCTTCCAGAATGCCGGCATCGATCATGGAGTCGCCTTGAACTTCGAGGGCGAAATGTTCGTCGCCATCGGACAGGCCGTCCGGTGCATTGACGTGGCCATTCTCCTGCTGGATCGCGGAAATCGGCAGACCGGCTGCGATGCGACCGATGAGGGGCACGGTATTTGCCGCCGGAGCAGGGGCTGGCTGGCCAGTTGCGACGAGGGCGGGCTTGAATTCCTTCCGGCCACGCGGTGCGCCGGGCGCGACGGCATCCGGCAATTTCAGCACTTCAAGGGCGCGCGCCCGGTGCGCGAGGCGCCGGATGAACCCGCGCTCTTCAAGCGCCGTGATCAGGCGGTGAATACCGGATTTGGAGGCAAGGTTCAGCGCATCTTTCATTTCGTCAAAAGATGGCGAAACGCCGGTTTCCTGAATGCGCTCATTGATGAAGAGCAGCAATTCCTTTTGTTTACTAGTCAGCACGGGGGACTCCCTTCGGGCGAATCTCTGTTCACTTATGTTCTACATGTGTTCATGCTTCGGGTCAATTCGTGCCAGCTACCCTCATTTCCGTTACGCTTTTCTGACGGTTTATGCCCATTTTCATAAGACTTTCGCCGATCAGGAACCGCCGTGCGCCAGTCTCGCGCAGCCTTTCAATACTTTGAGCCGAGGAAACGCCGCTTTCGGAGATCAGCACCTTGTCCTCCGGCACCAGCGGCGCGAGCCGTTCGGTGGTCGCCAGATCGGTCACCATTCGTTTCAGGTCGCGATTGTTGATGCCAATCAGCGGAGACGGAAGCCGCAGGGCGCGCTCCAGTTCATCCTCATTGTGCGTTTCGAGCAGGACATCCATGCCCAACTCCAGCGCTGTGCTGGTCAGTTCGCTGGCCTGATCATCACTGAGACAGGCCATGATAACCAGGATGCAGTCTGCGCCATAAACGCGGGACTCGATCACCTGATAGGGGTCGATCATGAAATCCTTGCGCAGCATCGGCAGGGCAACCGCAGACCGGATGGCGGCGAAGTCTTCCAGACTGCCGCCAAAGCTCGGTCCGTCTGTCAGAACGGAGAGACAGGCAGCGCCGCCCGCTTCGTACTCACGCGCAATCTCGACCGGGTCGGCCCCGGGCAGGATGTCGCCCGCTGAGGGGCTCTTACGCTTCAGTTCACAGATCAGGGCATTCTCGTTGATGCCGGCAATCAGCGCCATGGACTGGGCGAAGCCGCGCGGCGCGCTGGCATCCGGAAGGCGTGCCTCAAGTGCGGCCAGAGGCGTCTCGCGCTTTGCGGCAGCAACTTCATCCACCTTGTAGGCGATGATGCGATCAAGGGCTGTGCTCATTCCGGGTCCTGTCCGTTGGAAAGTGCGGCGAGGGCGCGAAGCGTCTGGCGGGCCTTGCCACTGTCGATGGCCTGCGCGGCCATGTCTGCGCCTTGTTTCAGCGTGTCAACCTTTCCAAAGACATGCAGGCCGGCAGCGGCGTTCAGCAGCACCACGTCGCGGAACGGGCCCTCCTGGCCGTCAAACAGCTCTGTAATGGCCAGCGCATTCTCTGCCGGGCTGCCGCCTTCAAGCGTCGAGAGCGGGCTGGTCTCGAGTCCGGCATCGGCCGGGGTCAGGTCGAACTCGCGCACGCCGTCAGGGGTGACTTCGCAGACCCTGGTGGTTCCCGCGATGGAGATTTCATCAATGCCGTCCATGCCATGAACGACCCAGGCGCGCTGGGTGCCGAGGCGCGCCAGCGTATCAGCCATCGGGCGCACCCATTCCGGCGCGAACACACCCAGCACCTGGTATTCCGCGCTGGCCGGATTGCTGAGCGGGCCAAGCAGGTTGAAGATGGTGCGAATGCCCAGCTTGGCGCGGACCGGAGCGACGTGGCGCATGGCACTGTGATGGCTGCGCGCGAACATGAAGGCGACGCCGCAACCATTCAGGCAATCGAGGAAGGTCTCCTCATCCATGTCGAGGTTGACGCCCAGCGCCTCCAACACGTCCGCAGAGCCGGTCTTCGGCGGCACCGACCGGTTGCCATGCTTGGCGACGCGCCCGCCCGCTGCGGCAATGACGATGGCGCTGGCGGTGGATGTGTTCAGGCTTTTCCATGGAAGACCACCCGTGCCGCACGTGTCCAGCACCGGACCTTCCACATGAACTTTCCGGGCATGCTGGCGCATGATGCGCGCGCCGGCGGCAAGTTCGTCAGCGGTTTCCCCGCGCACGGAAAGGCCCATCAGGAAGGCGCCAATTTCCTCTGGCGCAGCTTCGCCAGACAGTAATTTGTCGAAGGCGCCTTCCAGCGTTTCAGAGTCCAGCGGCTGGCGCCGGGCAATGGCCAGAAGGGCGGTGGTGAGACTGTCTTGGGACATGGCGGGAATTCCGGTTTCTCTTCGCGCCTGCATAGGGGCTTGGAGCCTGCCTGATCAAGCCCGTCAGTGACGCAGGCGCAAAGATCGTCACAAAGCCTTCAGCCAGCCTACACGAAGACTTGATCGCGTTTTCTGGCGGATTGGGCTAGTCTCTCGCCACAGGGGAATTTCCAAGAGACCAGAAACCTGATGGAGGAGGACACCATGAAACCCAGATATTTGCTCGCCGGTGCAGCCGGTATTGCACTTCTCGCAGCGTGCCAGACGCCGCCTGCTGACGACATGACGGACGAGACAGTGGTCGAAGAGACGATCGAAGTCGAAACCGTGATGGACGCGGAAGAAGACGTGGAAGTGGAGGCTGCGGTTGAAGCCGAGATGGCCGAAGCCGCCGAAACGGTCGATGACGCGATGAACGTGTCCGACTCCGTTGCGCTCGCCGCGGCGTTGGCCATGCAGCCGGAAGAGGTGCAGGCCCGTTACGACGCGCGCAATCCCGGTGCGACGCTGGAGTTCTTTGGAATTGAGCCCGGCATGACGGTGGTCGAGGCGCTGCCGGGCCGCGGATGGTACAGCAAGATCCTGCTCCCGTATCTCGGGCCGGAGGGCAAGCTGATCGGCGCGCACTATCCCGATGAGATGTGGATCCGTATCCTGCCCGGCGCAGATGAGGAGCGCGTCGCCGGTATTCTGGCGCAGCTGGAAGGCTGGGTCGAAACCGCCGAGGGATGGGCCGGTGAGAAGGGCGCGAAAGTCTATGACTACAAGCTGACGACGCTGCCGGAAGACAAGGCGGAGAAGGCCGATGCGGCACTCTTTATCCGCGCGCTGCACAATCTGAACCGGACCGAGGAAGAACTTGGCACCTACACGGCGACGATTGCTGAAACCTATCGCATCCTGAAGCCGGGCGGCGTGGTCGGCGTGGTCCAGCACCGCGCGTCTGAAGATACGCCGGATGCCTGGGCCGATGGCAATGCCGGATACCTGAAGACGAGTTTTGTGGTCGACAGTTTCGAGGCGGCCGGGTTCGTTCTCGAAGAGTCGAGCGAGATCAATAGCAATCCGGCAGATGATGCGGGCGAGGGCGACATTGTCTGGCGTCTCGCGCCAAGCTTCGCCACGACCGAGGAAGGCACGCCGGAGCGCGAGGCGATTGCGAAGATTGGCGAGTCCGACCGCATGACCCTGCGGTTCCGCAAGCCTGAATAGGCGTTGAATCCATCCGTATCGGGAGAGGGCCCTCAGGGGCCCTTTTCTTTTGGGGGGCTGCGTGGTCATGCGGAACCACGACAGCAGGCAGGCGTTGGACAGGAAACCCAAACATGGAGCTTTTCCCCAATGACCCAACTCGCTGACAAGGACATGACCGAAACTTTCTGGGACCGTCTGGAAGACTGTCGGACCGGCATGCTGGTCATCGAAGGCCGCGCGGTGCCGATGTCCCACTATGTCGATGAGAACAAGCGCGAGCTCTGGTTCATCACGGCGAAGGGAACCTACATGGCGGAAAACGCCAAGGGCGGGCAGGCACACTATGTTCTGTGCAATGACAAGGAAGGCCTCTATGCCAGCCTGTCAGGTCGCCTGACGCCCGAGATCAACAAGGAAAAGCTCGACGAATACTGGAGCTTCATTGCCGCCAGCTGGTACGAAGACGGCAAGCAGGATCCCGACGTTCTTCTGCTCAAGCTGTCGCTCGACTATGGTGAAGTCTGGACATCAAAAGGCGGCGCAAAATTCTTCTACGAAGTTGCGAAAGCCAATCTGACCGACGACAAGCCGGACGTTGGCGAGCATTTCGAAGTGCGCTTCTAGAGCCGGTCCAGCCAGTTCTTCAGCAAGGCGTGGCCGTGTTCGGTGAGGATGCTTTCCGGATGGAACTGCACACCGTAGACGGGCCGCGTCCTGTGGTGGAGGGCCATGACTTCGCCATCCTCCGTGAACGCATCGGCGACCAGCACATCTGGCAGGTCTTCCGGCTTTACGGCGAGCGAGTGGTAGCGGACAACTTGATAGGTTTCCGGCAGGCCATCGAACAGGTCTCCGCCCGTCTGGCGGATCTCTGACAGTTTTCCATGGCGGATTTCCCTGGCGGTGACCACTTCGCCGCCAAAGGCCTGGCCGATGGATTGATGACCAAGGCACACGCCCAGGATCGGCAGATCATCCGGGGCCTGCTCAATCAGGGCGACGCAGATACCTGCCTCATTCGGCGAGCAAGGGCCCGGCGACAACAGCACGCCGTCTGCATCGCTGGCGAGCGCTTCTTCAACGGTCAGTTCGTCATTGCGGACAACGCGTGTCTCCGCGCCCAGCTCTTCCAGATAGTGGACGAGGTTCCAGGTGAAGCTGTCATAATTGTCGATGACGAGGATTTTCTTCCGGCTCATTGGTCGAACTCATAGGCTGCTGCCAGTTCGGCTGCACGCTTCAGGGCGCCTGCCTTGTGGACCGTCTCATCATATTCGTATTGAGGGTTGGAATCGAGCACGACCCCTCCGCCTGCCTGAATGTGCAGCTGTCCATCCTTCAGCACGGCTGTGCGCAGCGCGATACAGGTGTCGAGATCGCCATTCCAGCCGAAATATCCGACAGCGCCGCCATAGATGCCGCGGCGATGGGATTCCATCTCGTTGATGATCTGCATGGCGCGGATCTTTGGTGCGCCGGAGACGGTCCCTGCCGGGAAGCCCGCGAACAAGGCGTCGACACTGTCGAGCCCCTCACGCAGATCCCCTTCAACATGGCTAACAATGTGCATCACGTGGGAATAGCGCTCGACGATGAATTGCTCCGTAACCGTCACACTTCCATAGGCGGCAACGCGGCCCACATCATTGCGGCCAAGATCCAGCAGCATCAGGTGTTCGGCGATCTCTTTCGGATCGGCCAGAAGGCTCGCGGCGCGGCGGGCGTCTTCTTCATCATTGCCACTGCGCGGACGGGTGCCGGCAATGGGGCGGATGGCGACGCGGCCATCACGCACGCGGACGAGGATTTCCGGGCTGGAGCCGACAAGACTGACCGTGCCGAGGTTCATGTGGAACATGAAGGCGGACGGGTTCAGACGGCGCAGGGCGCGATAATAGCTGATCGACTGGCGCGGGAAGGGCGCGGAGAAACGCTGGCTCGGCACCACCTGGAAGATGTCGCCTGCGCGAATGTACTCCTTGCAGCGATCCACGATCTCGAAATAGCGCTCTTTCGATGTGTTGGATTTGAGGTCGACCGGGGCCGGCTCCTGATCCTTCGGCGGCATCTGGGGCAGGCGCTCCAGACGCGTTTCAACATCATCCAGCAGGGCGTTGATCTCCGCCTCGTTGCCGCCTTCGACGCGGCCGATCAGCAGGATTTCCTGATAGATGTGATCAAACACAATGACGACGCGCGGGATGACCAGCAGCGCTTCGGGAACGTTCAGCATGTCCGGCTTGGTGATTTTCACCGGCTCGACATACTGGATCATGTCATAGCCAACATAGCCAAACGCGCCGGACGCCATGGGCGGCAGGGCGTCGTCTGCCTCCGCGCGGGCGTCCCGGGCGAACGCTTTCAGCGCTTCGACCGGTCCAGCCTCCAGCGTGCGGGCATCCGAGAACTCCGCATCACTGGCGATCTGGGCCTTGCCATCGAGGATGCGGAACCAGCGGTCCGGCTCCAGCCCGATGAAGGAATAGCGGCCAAGCCGTTCGCCGCCGGCAATGGATTCGAACAGGAAGCTGCCGGGCGTTTCCGCACCGAGCTTCAGCATGGCCGCAACCGGGGTCTCGATATCCCCGATCCGGCGCCGGACGATCAGCTGTGCAGTGCTCATTGTTCGGTCGAGATCGATGCCTTGTAGACGTTGAGGGCGCCCTGGTTCTTGCGAAGCTTCATGCTGGCAGAGATCTCGGCCTCGGTCGCCGCAATGAGGTCGCTCTGGAGTTCAGCGAGCAAATTGGAATTGGCCAGTGGGGCCAGTTCGGCCAGCTCGGCCTCGCTCGGCGGCGTGACCTCAGTCAACTGCATCACCATGACCATGTCACCGGCCCGGCTTGGCAGGGTGAACACATCGCCTTCCTTGCCGTTGAAGATCTGGCCAAGGGCGGCGCTTGGCAGGCCCGCCTCACCCGCATTCCGGCGAGTGACAGGGGCGAGCGGTGTTTCCACCACTTCTCCGGCTGCTCGGGCTTCGGCCTCCAGCGTGGTCTCGCCGGACTCTATCCGCTTGGTCAGGTCGTCGAGCGCGGATTGGACGCTGTTCTGCTGGCGCTGAGCCACGAGAACGGCGCGGACCTGATCGCTCAGCTCCTCGAATTCCGGCGTGTAGCTTTCGATGATCTCGCGCGGCGAGGTCAGATAGGTTGCTTCGCCAATGTCGAACCGGTTGCTGGTATCGCCGACACCGATCTGGAAGGATTGCTGGAAGGCTTCCCCGGCCTGCAGCAGGCCGTGCAGGGTGACACCGTCACGCGTGCGGCCAGACGTATCGACCGGAGCGTAGGTGATCAGCGGCACGCCGACATCTTCGGCAATCTGGCTGAGCGGGTATCCGGCACCGATGGCGCGGTCGAGCGCTTCCATCTTGTCGAAGAGCAGAACCGATGCGCGCTCGCGGGACAGCTGGTCGCGGATCTCGCTTTCAACCTGTTCCAGCGGGAAGACAGCGCCCGGCTGAACGGAGATGAGACGCGCTACCAACCATTGGTCACCGCGCTCGGCCGGGCCGAACAGGGCGCCGCTCTGGCGGCCAGCGCCAAACATGGCGTCGGCGAGCAAGGGATCGCTGACGCTTTCGCGGCGACCGGTCTTGGTCTCGCGGGAGGCGACGCCCTCAATGGATGCCGGGTCTGAGCCAGCGGCGAGCAGGCCGAATGCGGTGCGAGCAGCCTCGCGCGTATCAAACAGCAACTCGACATAGGTGCGGGTGTCCGGTTCCGAGAAGCGCTCGGACTTGCTGGCCTCATAGACCGTGGCAACTTCCTGATCGGTCACGGTGACTTCGGAGAGGAAGTCTTCAGCGGACATGCGCAGCACATCGATCATGCGGCGCTCAGGCTGTTTCAGGGCTTCGAGGTTTTCATCGTAATAGGCGCGGACATCTTCTTCAGTCGGGGCGTCCGGCTCTGGCAGTGTATCGGTGTTCAGGATGAACCAGGCCACGTTGCGGGACTCGCCCAGATACCGCCCTTGAAGGGCTGCCAGCGTGTTGGCCGGATAGATCGCAGCGCCGGCAGCATCGCGCATGGCAGCCATCGTGAGATCGTCGGAGAGCTGCTGCTCGTAATCTGCCTGGCTGATCCGGTTCTGGTTCAGCACCAGACGGTAAGTGTCCAGATCCAGGGAACCGGTAAGGGGGTTCTTGAATGCGTCCGTGTTTCTCAATTCCTCGACCACGGCATCTGTGGACGGGCGGACCCCGATGGAGTCGGCATAGCCGAGCAGGGTCAGCTTGGCGGCTTCCATGTTGAAGATCTGGTCGATGATGCCCTGTTCCACCAGGTCCGGCTTTGTCACCGGTTCTTCGGAATCGGCATTGATGTTCCGAACCACGCTCTCGACCCGCCGGTCAAAGGCCGCCGCGTCAAAGCCACGGCTGCCCGCCGCTGCCATGTTTGAGCCGAGGCCACCGCGAATCTGGGCGAACATCTGGTCCACACCCCAGAAAGCCATCCCCGCGATGATGATCATGACTACAATCTTGCCGACGAAGGAATTCATCAGGCTTTTCATCAGGGCTAGCATATCGGCAGCGTCTTTCTGGCAGGTTGAGGAGTGGTCCAGTGCTTGCTAGGCGACCCCGTTAGGTCTTTCAAGATAGGGATAGCTTATGACCAGAACACTTATCGCAGGTAATTGGAAGATGAATGGCCTGAAGGCCAGCCTGGGGGAAATCCGGGATGCCGCGGCAGGTGTCGGGAAGGGCAAGGCCGGAGTGGAGGCGCTTTTGTGTGTGCCAGCCACGCTTCTGACGGTTGCCGCGGAGGCCGCGCACGGATCTGAACTGAAAGTGGGTGGCGAGACCTGCCACGCCAATGAGAGCGGCGCGCATACGGGTGATATCTCTGCAGAGATGCTGGCGGACGCCGGGGCGAGCCACGTAATTGTCGGTCATTCCGAGCGCCGCACTGATCATGGCGAGACCAATGAGATCGTTGCGGCACAGGCCGCTGCAGCCCTGCGCGCAGGCCTGACGCCGATCATTTGCATCGGTGAGAGCCTGGACCAACGCAAGGCCGGTGAGACGCTGGACTTCGTGGCCAGCCAGATTGATGGGTCCATTCCAGAGGGCGCGAAGGCCGAGCAAATCGTGATCGCGTATGAGCCAATCTGGGCCATTGGAACGGGCGAAGTGGCCACGCCGGACCAGATCGACGAGGTCCATACCGCTATTCGCACACGTCTTGCCCAGCGATTCGGCGCGGACGGCGCAGACCAGATCCCGCTGCTCTATGGCGGCAGCATGAAGCCGGGCAATGCCGCTGAAATCCTTGAAGTAAAGGATGTAAATGGCGGTCTTATCGGGGGCGCAAGCTTGAAGGCGGACGACTTCCTCGCCATTTACGCTCAAGCAAAGTAACCAAAGACTGAACCCCAAGGCTTGGCTCCCGCGCGCAATGGCGATATGCGGGCGGCTTGAATTTTACTGGAAACGCACCAGCCATGCAGAACGTCATCCTCGTTGTCCACATCATTGCCTGTATCGTCATGACGGGCCTGGTCCTTCTTCAGAAGTCTGAAGGTGGCGGTCTCGGCATCGGCGGCGGCGGTGGCGGCGGCGCAGGATCGCTGCTGTCCGGGCGCGGCGCTGCAGGCGCGCTGGTGCGGTCCACGATCATGTTTGGCGGCATTTTCTTCCTGACCAGCCTGGGCCTGACCACGCTGGCGAACCGCAACAATGACACGCGCACCGAAGTCGAGCGCGCGCTGGGCGCGGATGAAGACGGTGCAAGCGGCCCGGTCGACCTTCTCGACCCAACGGCGCCGTTGCTGGAAGGACAGGATGGCCTGGCTGCCACGCCAGCGCCGGAAGCGGTTGAGCCGGGTGTTCTGATCGACCCGACGGCAGACGCCGCGCCGGAAGAGACGGCACCGGTTTCTGACGAGGAAACGGGCAATCCCCAATAATTGAGCGGTGCGGGTGTTTTCCCTGCGCCAAATCCAAACGAATCACGGCATCAGGGTGATCCCATGATCCGCTATATTTTCATTACAGGCGGCGTGGTGTCCTCCCTTGGCAAGGGTATCGCTTCCGCCGCACTCGGTGCGTTGCTTCAGGCGCGTGGCTACAAGGTCCGCCTGCGCAAGCTCGATCCGTATCTCAATGTCGATCCCGGCACGATGAGCCCTCGCCAGCATGGTGAGGTCTATGTCACCGATGATGGCGCAGAGACCGATCTGGACCTTGGCCATTATGAGCGCTTCACCGGCGTCTCGGCCCGCCAGTCGGACAACATCACGACGGGCCGCATCTACAAGCACATTATCGAGAAAGAGCGCCGCGGCGACTATCTCGGCGCGACCATTCAGGTGATTCCGCACGTCACGAACGAGATCAAGGATTTCGTCCTGTCCGATCCGGGCGAGGATGTGGAGTTCGTCCTGTGCGAAATCGGCGGAACGGTCGGCGATATTGAAGGCCTGCCATTCTTCGAGGCGATCCGCCAGCTTGGTCAGGAACTCGGGCCGGAGCGTGCCTGCTTCATCCATCTGACGCTGCTGCCATATATTCCGGCGGCGGGCGAGATGAAGACCAAGCCGACACAGCACTCGGTGAAGGAGCTGCGCTCCATTGGTATCCAGCCACATATCCTGCTGTGCCGCTGTGACCGGCCGATCCCGGAAAACGAAAAAGGCAAGATTGCCAGCTTCTGTAATGTGCGCCTGTCCAGCGTGATCGAGGCCCGCGATGTGGGCCACATCTATGACGTGCCGGAATCCTATCATGCCGAAGGGCTGGACAAGGAAGTCCTTTCCCATTTCCGCATTGATGACGCGCCGCAGCCGGATCTGTCCGGCTGGCACCAGATTGCGCACACGACCCACCATCCGGATGGCAATGTCTGTATCGGCCTCGTCGGCAAGTATACCGATGTGCCGGATGCCTATAAATCGGTTGCCGAAGCGCTGGCGCATGGCGGCCTTGCCAACAAGGTGAAGGTCGACATCCGCCTGATCAATTCCGAAGAATTCGACGATGAGGCCCGGCCTCTGGACATTCTGGAAGGCGTGCATGGCATCATCTTGCCGGGTGGCTTCGGCGAACGCGGCGCGCATGGCAAGATGCGGGCGGCAAGATTTGCACGCGAACGCAAGGTGCCGTGTTTCGGCATTTGCTATGGCATGCAGATGTCCGTCATCGAGGCGGCGCGCAACATGGCCGGCATCGACGAGGCGAACACGACCGAGAATGATCCCGAGACCGATGCGCCGCTGGTCGGCCTGATGGAAGAGTGGACCAAGGGCAATGAGAAAGTCCTTCGCGACGCCAATACCGACAAGGGTGGCACGATGCGCCTCGGCGCCTATCCAGCGCGCCTGAAGCCGGGCAGCAAGGTCGCCGAGATCTATGGCACGCTCGACATCTCGGAGCGTCACCGCCACCGCTATGAGGTGAATGCGGGCTATATCGAAGCGCTTGAGAAGGCTGGCGGCCTGTTCTCCGGCCTGTCGCCGGATGGCAAGCTGCCGGAAATCTTCGAGATACCCGAGCATCCCTGGTTCATTGGCGTTCAGTACCACCCGGAACTGAAATCCCGCCCGTTCGAACCACATCCACTGTTTGCGAGCTTTATTGGCGCGGCGGTCAAGCAAAGCCGGCTGGTTTAGGGTTCATCAATTCATCATTTTTCGTCATCTCGGGTAAGCGCTTCGCGACATCCGGGATGGCGGCATAAAATTCCGAATACACCCGCCCACAATAGGCTTTCAAGCAACATAGCGATCACTCAACGACGGTGAAGCCGGGTGGCGGCAAGTCTGAGACACGTTCAAGTTGTTCAATTCGGTGCTCCAAGCTGTTCACTTTCTGCCAAACAACGTAGCAGCCAGCTAGTGCAGCCATTCCACATAAAGCCGCGATCGAAGGAAAAAGCAGGCGCTGGTCTACCCTTCGCTCAATTTCTTCTGCCCATTCGTGCGGGTTATCGATGCGGCTTTTCATTCGTTTCGCCCGCTGTCTTTCCACCATGCCCATGAGGTCCCCCCTTGAGTGCCTTTGAACTCATTGACGAAGGCGGTAAACCGAAGCGCCAGCGTCAACCGATTATGACGTTATTGTGCCCGAAGGCCAAGATACGTGTAGTGGCACTCCTAAGAAGTGGATAGATTTTTTTTAGGAGTGTTCGCGAAAAGATCTTGATTGGTTGAGACGACCAGCACATGCATCCGGCGCGGAGAGGCTCCGGCCGGTGACAAGTTTTCATTTTCGTGCGTGTCAGGATGAATTGAAATGGGGCTGGACGGCCTGCGCTTCCGCCTCCAGCGCCCGGGCCGTCTGGCATTGCAGGAAGCTGAGCGGGCCGCGCCGGTAGAGGCGTTTGCCGATGGGTTTGAGCAAGGCTCGCGGCGCACCGAGGGCGCGGCGGAGCTTGCGGATGTAGACATCTCGATGGTCGAGCGCGTGGTCCATGGCGGCCAGCCGACGTACGAGTGCGCGAGCCGGCAGGATGTCATCAGAGTGCGCATCATATTCGTGAATGTCTGGCGTATCATCTCCATCGAGGAAGCGGATGCGCGGACCGGTGCGGAAGGTCTTGGGTGGGGGTGACGCGTCCTTGCGGCCTGAGCCGGCTTCGAACAATCGGAATGTCGGAGGTGTCGGCGAGCCGGCGACGGCATTGCCGGGCCCGGATTTCCTGTAAGGCGACGCCATGATGGCAGCCGGTGCGGGCAGGGCGCCGAGCTCTGCCGCGCTGAGATAGAGACATCGGCGCAGCGCCGGTTCAGCCTGGGCCAGAAAGCTGGACAGGCTGCTGAGGACATGCCGGGGCAAGAAAGGCGTACACGGCGCAATGCCAAACCGCTCTCGCAAGGAGATCACGGCGAGGCTGAGCACGTTCAGCATCAGCCAGACCGCTGAACGAATTTCGGTGGGAGGGGTGTAGCGCAAATCCGACATGCGAGCAGGATGCGCGGCGGATTTACCTGTCGGATTCGGATCTGGTGGGGTGTTGTTTTAATTGAAGTTTCGGGGAGGTTTGTGGGGCATTATGGGGGGCGTCTCCCCGGCTTTCGCCGGAGAGGCGGAGCGAACCTAAGCCTTTGACACCTGGAACTGGCCGACATTGATGCGGCCATCGGTGAAGCCGGCTTCGCAGTAGGACAGGTAGAAATTCCACATGCGGCGGAAAGGCTCATCGAAATCCAATTTCGAGATCGTGTCCCAATTGGCGTTGAAATCACGCGCCCACTCACGGCAGGTGCGGGCATAATCCTGGCCGAAATAGGTGACACCATCATGGCGCAGGCCCGCAGACTGGAACTGGTCTTTCAGCGCTGTCTCGCTGGGCAACATGCCGCCCGGAAAGATGTGGCGCTGGATGAAGTCAACCCGCTTGCGGTATCTGGGGAAGAGATGGTCATCAATCGTGATGATCTGCAGCGCCGCCTTGCCGCCTTGTTTCAGGCTCTCGAAGATTTTTGCGAAATAGCTGGGCCAGTAGGATTCCCCGACCGCTTCGAACATTTCGATGGAGGCGACGCCATCATAAGAGCCTTTGTGATCCCGGTAGTCTTCCAGCCGGATCTCGACGCGCTCGTTCAGGCCCTGCTTCTGCATCCGTTGCATGGCAAAGTCGCGCTGTGAGGGCGAAATGGTCAGACAGGTGACTTTCGAGCCGCGATGCTTGGCGGCGTATTCGGCAAATCCGCCCCAGCCGCACCCAATTTCGAGAATTTCCGAAGACGGCCCGGCACTGATCCGGTCACAGATGTTGCTGTATTTGTTGTCCTGGCCCTGTTCGAGGCTCATGTTCGGGCTATCGAAGATGGCCGAGGAATAGGTCATGCTGGGATCCAGCCAGAGGCTGTAGAAATCATTACCCAGATCATAATGGGCCATGATGTTCTTCTTCGCGCCCTCGCGGGAGTTGCGATTGAAGATATGGCGGACCATATTGATCCAACGAACAAGCGTTCCGCCTACGGCAAGCTTTCCGATATTGTCGAAATTGGCCGAGAAGAAGCGCAGCACGGCGGTCAGGTCCGGCGTGGACCAGTCGCCATCCATATACGCCTCGGCAAAGCCGACATCCCCGCCTGCCATTGCGCGTTTCACGAAGTCGTAATTGTGCACGATAATGGTCGCGTGCGGACCGGTTTTGTCATGTCGGTATTCCAGGACACGATCACCCGGCAGGACAAAGGATATGCTGCCACTCTGTGTGTTCAGCAGCGCGAAGGCGGCCAGACGAAAGCTTGCCGGAACATCCTTGAGGTTCCGAATGGTCTGGGCGCTGGCGTGTATGACCTCGGTCATGCGGCATCCCTCCGTTTCCCAGCATTACGTATCTGTAACGGCAAGGCAATGGTTGAGGTTGTTTCTGGCGGATTGGGTTTGCTGCGATAGCCTGCGCCGCGCAGCCAGATCTTCAAGGCCTGCCAGTGGATCCCGACGGTTACGCCAAGCGTGGAAAGTGGGTTTGTCACAGCGAGTTTGAGCAGGTTTGCGCGGGTCGCGGGCCGCTTGCGGGCCGTGATATTGGCCATGTGCAGGCAATTTCCGTCTTTCAGGCTTTCCACGACCACCCCCAATTTGTCTTCCGGCGAACGCAGGGTGAAGCGATAGGTTCCGGTCACGTCGAAGAAAGGCGAGACGTGGAAGGATTTCGGCGCGCTGTGACGGTTGCGGCCGGCCTTTACGGCGGCGACATAGCTATGGCTTTCGCCGAAAGTGTTGTTCACTTCATAGATGATGCCGCGAAGGTCGCCATCCGGTCCGTAGCCATACCAGAGCGAGAGTGGCGCGAATTTGTAGAACAGGTGGCGCGGGAAGGTGACCAGCCGGATCGCGCCGCCATCGAGGCTGACACCTGCCTTGGCGAGTTCCGCCTCAGCCCAGGGACGCAAGGGCGCGCCTGCCTGTTTCGGCCCATGATCCTGTGTGCGAAAGGCAAACAGGCCCGGAGCGTTGACGCTGAACAGAGCAGAAGATGCGGCGGCCTCATCGAGACGGTCGATGTCCAGGTCGATCAGCACAAGTTTGTAGGCGAAGCGCCGCTCGAACGGGGTGTAGCGCACATGGACGGTCTGGCCGGTCCAGAGGCTCAGGGCTGGCTGGGCGGTCAGTTTCGTCACACAGATACCTCGGCAGCGACTTCCACAAGGCGAGGCTTGCGCATTGGCTGCACGATGTCCACGCCTTCCGGTGTCCACGGAACCGAACCGCCGAGCGAAAGCGCGGGCGACAGGCCGGATTTCAGGCCATCTTCGTGGAAGCCGCGCCCCATCCATGCCCCGGCGATCCAGAGGCCATCCTGCCCCTGAATGCGCTTCAGGCCACGCACGGCAGCCTCGGCGGCCGCGTCGAACTGCGGATGGTCGAACTCGTATTCGTGAAAGACCAGATCGTCGCGCGGCGGTGTATCCGGGTTCAGCGTGATGAACAGCGGGCGTTCATCCGGTAGGCCCTGAAGGCGGTTCATCCAATAGGTCAGGCAGATGTCTCCGCTGTCCTGCTTCATCACGTTCCAGCTGGCCCATGCCGCCTTGCGGGCGGGCATCAGGGCAGGGTCGCGGTGAAGATAGATGCGGTTCGGGCGATAGCGAACGGAGCGGAGCAGAAAGGCCTGATCTTCGTAGTGTTCCTGCGTCAGGCGCAGGGCCTGATCTGAATGCGTGGCGATGATGACTTCGTCAAACACCTCGCGGCGGCCATCCGACGTGACGAGGGCGGTCTGGTGACCGAAGGGGAAAAGACGCTCGACGCCCGTATCGAGGCGCATACGGTCGCCGAGCGTGTCCACAACGCGGCGGACATAGTGATTGCTGCCGCCGGACACGGTGCGCCACTTCGGGCGCTCCTTGTGCATCAGGCGATGATTGTCGAAGAACTGGAAGAAGCTCATGGCGGGATAGTCGAGCATCTTGTCTTCACAGGTCGACCAGATCGCCGCGCCCATTGGCAGGATGTAATTGACGCGGAAATCCTCGTCGAAGCCGTGCCGCTCCAGCCAGGCGCCGAGCGTTGTATCGGTGATGTGGCCAGCGGCGAGTTCCTCGCGGGCAATGTCGTTGAAGCGCAGGATGGTGCGCCAGAAGCGGTGGAAACGCGGGCTGAGCAGGTTGCGGCGCTGGGCGAAGATGCCGTTCAGGGTCGAGGCCCATTCCCAGCCATTCGGGTCGGACACGGAGAAACTCATATCCGACGCCTGCGTCTCGACGCCGAGCGCATCAAAGAAGCCGATCAGGTTGGGATAGTTCAGCGCATTGTAGACAATGAAGCCGAGGTCAACCCGCGTTTCATGACCGTCATAGTCGAACGCATGCGTGCATGCGTGCCCCCCGGCCCGGCCTGATTGTTCAAAAACTGTTACGTGTGCGGAATTGCGCAGCGCCCAGGCTGCGCCGAGACCCGAAATGCCGGAACCGATGATGGCGATTTTCTTCATGAGGCGTCTCTTTTTTCTTTCAGCGTATCATAGGCGTCGAGGGCGCGCTGGCGCGCGGCAGAATGGTCGACAATGGGTTTCGGATAGGTCTCGCCCAGCGTGATGCCGGCTTTCTTCAGCGTGGCCTTGTCGGCCTCCCACGGGGCGTGGAGGTATTTGTCGGGCAGGTCTTTCAGTTCCGGACAGAAGCGGCGCACATAGTCGCCGGATTCGTCAAACTTGGTTCCCTGGCTGATCGGGTTGAACACGCGGAAATAGGGCGCAGCGTCAGCGCCGGACCCCGCGGTCCATTGCCAGCTGGCGGAATTGTTCGCCGGATCGGCATCGACCAGCGTATCCCAGAACCATTTTTCGCCTTCTTGCCAGGGCAGAAGAAGATGTTTGGTCAGGAAGGACGCGACAATCATCCGTACCCGGTTGTGCATCCAGCCTGTCTGCCATAGCTGGCGCATGCCGGCATCGACCATCGGGTAGCCGGTCTGGCCTTTCTTCCATGCGTCCAGCGCGGTCTCGTCCGTGCGCCAGGGCATGTGCTGGAAGGAGTCGTTGTAGTTTTCCGTCGCGAGGTCCGGATTGTAGTAGAGCAGCGTGTGGGAGAATTCGCGCCAACCCACTTCGGACAGGAAATGCATGCCATCCTTTTCGTGGATGTTGCCCGCTTCCATGCCGGCATGGACAGCGCGCCAGATCTGCAGCGGGCCGATTTCTCCGAAGCGGAGATGCGGGGACAGGCCGGATGTCGACCAGTCCAAGTCAGGCCGGTCGCGATTGTCCTTGTAGCCATTGATCGGCCCGTCGAGGAATTCCTTCAGCCGGGCGAGTGCGCCGTCCTCTCCGGGCGTCCAATCGTCGAAGCCGGTCGACCAGTCTGGCTTGGTTGGATGCAGGCCCCAATCGTCGAGAGACTCGCTGTCGACGTCCGGTCCGTTCAGCGTCTTGTGACGACCATACGTGTCGCGGGCATTGATGCACTGGCGTGCCTGTTTCCAATAGGGCGTAAAGACCTTGTAATAGCCGCCCGCATTGGTTTCGACCGCCCAGGGCTCGTTGAGCAGGCGGCCATTATAGCTGGTCACGTCGATGCGGCGTTCGGTGAGATCTGCCTTGATGCGGGCGTCCAGATCGCGCTCAGGCTTGTCGTAGCGACGGTTCCAGAACACCGCGTCCGCCCCGGTGACGTTCAGGACAGCATCGAGGACTTCGTTGGATTTGCCAGAGCGCAGGGTCAACTGGGCGCCAGCGGCTTCTATGTCGCCCGCGAGCGCACGGAGGGATTTGTCGAGCCACCATTTCGATGCTCCGCCATGATGGCGCAGGCCGTCTGTTTCTTCATCGTGGATGTAAAGCAGGATAAGCGGCCGATGCGATGCCACTGCAGCATGTAATGCAGGATTGTCCGATAAACGCAGATCTTCCCTGAACCAGACGATGGCGGGCGCAGATTGTGACACAAGACCTCCGGATTGCATGCGAGCGGTTCTGATGTGTTTACGCATGGGCGCGCAGATTGGATCACGCCGGAGTGAGCCTTAGCCTTCCGCCACCCTATATGGACAGGTATACCACTTAAAAACGGCTCAGAATCAAAACCCCCAAAGGGATTCATGAATTATGTCAGGCGCACATCTTCCCGGTCTCGTTCGCGCTGCAGCGGGCAAACGCATTGTCTGCGTCGGGGACGTCATGCTGGACCGGTTCATTTATGGCGGTGTGACGCGCATCTCTCCCGAAGCGCCAGTGCCCATCATGCGTCGGACGCGGGAATCGGCCATGCCGGGCGGCGCGGGCAATGTGGCGCGAAATCTGGCGTCGCTGGGTCTTGCCGTGTCGCTGATCGGTGTGGTCGGCGATGATGGCGAAGGCCGTGAGTTGGCCGCGCTGCTGGGCGATATCGATGGCGTGGAAGCGGACCTGATCGCCATGCGTGAGCGAGCCACGACGCTGAAGACGCGTTTTGTGGCGGGTGGCCAGCAATTGCTGCGCGTGGACGCCGAAGATACGAGCCCCATCGGCGCGGCGTCCGAGGCGGAATTGATCGCCTCCATCGCCGATGAAGCCAGCCGGGCCAGCGTCATCATCCTGTCAGACTATGCCAAGGGTGCCGTCACGGATGGTGTCATCGCCGCGGCGCTGGCAGCCGGGAAGACGTATGGCATTCCTGTGATCGCAGACCCGAAGGGGCGGGATTTCGCCCGGTATGGCGCGGTAGACCTGATCAAGCCGAATGCCAGCGAACTCTCAACCGCCATGCGGCTGCCCGTCGAGACCGATCAGGAGATCGAAGACGCGCTGACGGCGGCGCAGACGGCGCTGCCCGCGAAGTCGATTGTGGTCACGCGCGCCGCGAAGGGCATGTCCTATGCCGCAAATGGCGAGCCGATCGTGCATCTGAGCGGGCAGGCGCGGGAGGTTTATGATGTTTCCGGCGCAGGCGATACGAGTATTGCTGCACTGGCGCTTGGCCTTGCGGGGGGCGGCGACCTTGCCGATGCGGTGGCGCTGGCGATCGCGGCGTCCGGCATTGCAGTTGGCAAGGCCGGCACGGCGACGGTTTCGGCCAGTGAACTGCTCTCAGCCCTGCAATTGGGACTGCACAATGGAGGCGTCAGCTATCTGTCGCTTGAGGCCGCGACTTCGCAGATCGCCGCCTGGCGTGAAGCGGGCCTGACTGTGGGCTTCACCAATGGCTGTTTTGACATTCTTCATCCAGGGCATCTGCGGGTTCTGGAAGAGGCAAAGTCGCGCTGTGGGCGGCTCGTGGTGGGACTGAACTCTGACGCGTCCGTCAAGCGCCTCAAAGGCCCCACCCGGCCGGTAAATGATGCCGATTCCCGGGCGCGGGTCCTGTCCGGCCTGATGGCTGTGGACGCCGTGGTTGTCTTTGAGGATGACACACCGCAGGCACTGATTGAGGCCCTGCAGCCAGATTTGCTGGTGAAGGGCGGAGACTACACGATCGAAACGATTGTCGGTGCGGACATCGTGCAGGCGCGTGGGGGCAGCGTGCATATCGTACCGCTGGTGGACGGCCAGTCGACGACGGCGGCCATTGCACGGGCCAAGGCAGAATGAGCCAGGCTGCACAAGTGGCGGCGCAGCTGCTGCGCCAGTACGGCGATGATGCCGAAGTCATCGCAACGCTGCGTGCCGCAGAGGTCGCGGCGCAGGGAGACGCGGAGGCCCTGGCGCACTGGGATGAGGTGATTGCTTGCTTGTCGGGGTCCGGCGCGCCGGATGGGCCGGCAAACTAGCGTCAGTTGGCGACGCCCTTCTTGAGCTCGTAGCGGCCCCGGCCGGTCTCGTTGAACCATTCCTGAATGTCCGGATGGCTGAGCGGCGTTTCAGAATCGTCGATGATCAGGTTTTGTTCGGAGACATAGGCGACGTAGTGTGTGCGCTCATTCTCGGCAAACAGATGGTAGAAGGGCTGGTCCTTGCGTGGGCGCACTTCTTCCGGGATTGATTCGTACCATTCGTCGGTATTGGCGAAGACCGGGTCCACATCAAAGATGATCCCGCGAAACGGGAAGTGGCGATGGCGCACGACCTGGCCGATCTGGAACTTGGCCAGAAGGGGCGTGATGTCGTTGTAACGCTGCTCTCGATTGAGCGGCTTGTCCAGCAATAGCGGATCCTCGGCCTCCTTGCGGCGACCGAGCCCGATGCTGCGTTGCAGCTTCTCCAAGAGCGTTGTGCGTCTGGCCATTTCCCACTCCTGTGGTACACCATGCATCAACGATAAAACTTGGGCCACACTATGGCTGATAAAAAATCAGCGGTGCGGCGCGGAAAACGCAGCCGATCGCGACCCGCCAAGCCTTCCGACCTGTATGCGGCGGTGGACTTGGGAACAAATAATTGCCGCCTCCTGGTGGCCGCCCCGCACGGAAAGACCTTTCGTGTCGTGGATTCGCATTCCCAGATTGCCCGGCTGGGCGAGGGATTGCACGAAACCGGACGGCTGTCCGACGCTTCCATAGAACGCGCGCTTGATGCGCTGAAGGCGATCCGCCGCAAGCTGAAGTCGCATGGCGTGGGCAAGGTGCGCTGCATCGCGACTGAGGCCTGTCGCAAGGCCGAGAATGGCGCGGAATTCATTGAGCGCGTGCACAAGGAAACCGGGCTCACCTTCAAGATCATCGGCGCGAAGGAAGAGGCGCGTCTGGCCAGTATCGGCTGCCATGACCTGATTGGCGAGGATGCGCCATCGGTTCTGGTAGTGGACATTGGCGGCGGCTCGACAGAGCTGTCCTGGTTGAATGCAGAACTGGCCCGCGCCAATGGGCTGAATGGTCTGATCAAGCGCGCCCCGATCCAGAACTGGACGAGCCTGCCGCTGGGCGTGGTCACCCTGACCGAAGCCTATGCGCATTTGCCGGACGCTGAGGCCTATCAGGCGATGCTGGACCATTGCAGCGAGGTGATCGAGGACTGGAAGGGCACCAAGGCCATCCGGTCTGCAATGGGCTTGCGCGGGGCGCACCTGATCGGAACATCCGGCACGGTGACGTGCCTGGCGGGTGTGTACCTGAAACTGGACCGGTACCGCCGGGATCGCGTTGACGGCACATGGATGAGCCGCAAGTCCGGCGAAGAAGTGCTGAACATGCTGCGTGCAGCGGGGCCGGATGGCCGCGCGGCGCTGCCGACGATCGGTGAGGAACGCGCCGGACTGATGCTGGCAGGATGTGCTATCCTGGACGCGCTGTGGCGGGCCTATCCGGCCGGGCGACTGCGTGTTGGTGACCGAGGGCTGCGCGAAGGCCTGTTGCTGAGCATGATGTATGGCAAGAAACCGGCGCGGCGTCGCAGGGGCGGGCGCAAACGCGGTGGCGGCGCGGGCGAGGCAGCCCCAACCCAGACGTCCAGCCCATCGGCGGAGAATTGATATGAGTGACGACGGAAAACGCCGCTGGAAAGGCCCCGGCAAGGAAAGCAAGAACACGTCCGGCCGCCAGATGAGCGAGCGGAAGGTGATTGCGCACCGCGCAAAGAATGAAAGCTCCAAACGCTGGATCGAGCGCCAGTTGCAGGACCCCTATGTGCGCAAGGCCAAGGATGAAGGCTATCGCGCACGGGCGGCCTACAAGCTGCTCGAAATCGATGAGAAGATGGATCTGTTGCGCAAGGGTCAGCGGGTCGTTGATCTGGGCTGTGCGCCGGGTGGCTGGATGCAGGTGGCGGTCAAGAAGGGCGCGCTGGAAGTGGTCGGCATCGACCTGCTGCCGGTGGAGCCGATGGAGGGCGCGCACATCATCGAAGGGGATGTGACCAATCCTGAAGATGTCGAGGCCATGCTGGAGGGCCTGAGCGGCGCGCCGGACCTCGTCTTGTCAGACATGGCGGCGAATACGACCGGGCACAAGCAGACAGATCATTTGCGCACGGTCGCGCTGGTCGAGATGGCCGTGGCGTTCGCGGTGGAGCATCTGGCACCGGGCGGCAGCTTCTGTTCGAAAGTCTTCCAGGGCGGCGCAACGAGGGAAGTGCTCGAAACGCTGAAGGCGCACTTCAAGACCGTTAAGCATATAAAGCCCCCGTCCAGTCGCGCGGGCAGCCCGGAGATCTTCGTTGTCGCGAAGGGGTTCAAGGGCCGCTAGAAGCGGCGGTCGATCGTGTTCGGCACGCGGCGATTGCGGCGGCGATTATCAATTACGGAATTGAGATAGTGATCGGGATTGCGGCCCGGATTGGCACACACAGGATCATAGCCGATCTCGACGCTGACCTGGTAATGCGTGACCCGTCCATCCTTGATGAAACCGCGCGTATTCGACACTTCGAACCAGTCTGGCTCACCGTAAGTGTCCCGTGCCAGCACAAGTGCACGATCAATCGCATCATCCACAGAGATGGGAGAGGTGCCGATGATCTGGCGATTGGGAGACATAGCGCGTGCCACGAATAAAAGGGTCCTGTTGAATGATGGGTCTATGCAAGGACTATGCAAAAGCAGGGTATCTGGTTCCAATTTTCTCGTGAGTTGCGCAGGCGTTTTCACAGCGTTACGGTTAACGATACCGATTGGGGCGCATACGGATTTGCGGGCTCCAAAAATTGCAAAGGATTGCATTTTGTGAGTGGAGGGTTTGGAATGCTTGGCCGGATTTTTCTGAGCGCGTTGTCAGCGCTGGCCTTGGCCGGTTGCGCCTATTTGCAGGACGTTTACGCCGATGGGCGCGGGTTTGAGTCCGGTGCGGATCCTTATGAAAAGATCCAGTTCGCGGGAGAGCGCGCCACCCCGACCGAACGTGCCAGCTGTGAAGCCGCAGGCGGAACTGTCGCACGGGATGGCCTGTTAGGATGGGAACAATGCATACAAAGGTTTGCGGATGCAGGTAAGGCGTGTTCGGACAATTCTGATTGCCTTGGCCAGTGCCGTCTGACCTCATCCGCTGACATGCCGGGCCAGGACGTGAAGGTGACCGGGACATGCCAGGTCACCGATACGCCGTTTGGCTGTTACGCCACAGTCGAGCACGGGCGAGCGACGCCCATGCTCTGCGTCGACTAGCGCCACCCCTCTTACACCGGCAGCAAGTGCGCCTCGGCCTCGTCGCGGTGTTTCTTCAGGTATTTCATGAAAGGCGTGCCGCCGGTGCCGACATCCGGGTCATTGCCCGCGCCGCCTTTTGACTGCTTGTTGATGTAGCTGGCCGCGTATTCAAGATGACGGGTCCGGAAGCGGGCGAGCTTTGACACATTTTCATTATACAGAATAGTTATCGACTTGTTGCCCGCGCCCTCCACATATTCACGCAGGGAGCTTTGCGCGCGCACGTCTTCGATGAAGCGTCTGTGATTAGGCGGGCGATAGGCGTGCAGTTCGTCCAGGAAGGTGCGGAGCGGATCAGCAGCGTGTCCGACGCTGAGCAGGGCGTCCATTGCGGGAACGATGGAGGATTGTGAACCGGTTTGTCCACGGAATGCCTGGGGTGCGCCATTCGTTTCGGCGACGCCTTCATAGATCAGGCCGTCGCCGAGGGCCGGATTGTCCTTCCAGCCATGAATCCAGGGGCGGACCCTGTGAAAATAGACATAGGGGTCACACTGGTCTGGCATCCGGTCGAATATGGCATTGATGTCGTCCCATGTCGCCGACATCGCAGCGAGGCTTGCCTCGATTGCGGCGGCATTGCCATCGCCGTTCGAGAGATGCGAGATCAGATTCGTGGCTTCTTCCAGCAATTCGCCGGCGCGCGCCTCGATTGCGACATGGACGAGGATGAACCAGGCTTCGTCCAGCCCGCCATCGAAATGCTGGATGGTGTAGATGTTCGACAAGTCTATCGGACCGTCAGGATCAAACCGCCCCCAGTTTTCGAGTGTGTAGCTGGAATATGGCAGCAGAGGCGGTTGCCCGATGGCTTGGCCGATTTGCCAGATTGGCACCGCAAGGCAGGCGGGCAGGGCCTTTGGTGGCTCCTTCTCTCCCCAGACATAGGACTGCACCATGAAGCTGTAGTGCAGCATGGCGATGCGTTGTTCAGCGTCGCTGGCATTGGCGAGGAAGTCCGTCAGGTCCACTGCGGGCAAGGATTCCAGATGTGCGCGGACGCGGCCCGTGGGCAGGATGCGCGGCAGGGCCAGCGCCATCTTGCGGATCGGCTGCAGGAATTCCGGCAGGGTAATATCTGTCGGGTCAAAGGATGACAGGAAGCCACGCTCCCGGCTCAATCCATAATCGGTCAGTTTCATCGCTCGCTTCCTCCCAGAGCAATTGATTACAAATGAAACTAACGACACTTCGCGCAGATTGACCATAGGGAAGTTGTTGGAATTGCAGCCATGCGCAGGGATTTTCACAGAGGGACTTCACAAAACAGCGCGACTCCCTTATGCGGCCAAAAAGGGAGCTCCCCACATGAAAATCCGACAAGCCATCACCTTCGACGACGTGCTGCTCCAGCCCGGGGCCAGCGAGGTCATGCCCGCTGACGTTGATGTTTCCACCTTCCTGACCAAAGCCATTCCGTTGAACATCCCGCTGATCTCGGCGGCGATGGACACGGTGACCGAGGCGCGCCTGGCGATTGCCATGGCGCAGGCCGGGGGCATCGGCGTGATCCACCGCAATCTCTCCATCGAGCAACAGGCCGGTGAAGTGGCGATGGTGAAGAAGTATGAGAGCGGCGTGGTGATGAACCCGGTGACGATTTCGCCGTCGGCCAGCTTGGGCGATCTCAACGAACTGAAGCAGCGCACCGGCTTTTCCGGCATTCCGGTGGTGGACGGCGCGGGCAAGGTGGTGGGCATCATCACCAATCGTGACACGCGCTTTGCCGAAGACGTGTCGGAATCTGTCGCCAATCTGATGACGAAGGAAGTCGTCACGGTGAAGATGGACACATCGAATGAAGAGGCTCGCCGCCTGCTTCACAAGCACCGGATCGAGCGGCTGGTCATCGTGGATGATGACAATCGCTGTGTCGGCCTGCTGACCGTGAAGGACATGGACAAGGCGGCCGTGAACCCGAACGCTGCCAAGGACGCGGCCGGGCGCCTGCGCGTGGCGGCTGCCTCGACCGTCGGCGATGCGGGCTTTGAGCGGACGGAAGCGCTGATCGAAGCGGGCGTCGACTGTGTGATCATCGACACCGCGCATGGCCACTCCATCTCTGTGGCGCAGGCGGTTGAGCGCGCGAAGAAGATTTCCAACTCCGTTCAGATCATTGCCGGTAATGTGGCGACGGCGGAAGCGACCAAGGCGCTGATCGATGCGGGCGCGGACGCGGTGAAGGTCGGCATCGGGCCGGGCTCCATCTGTACGACGCGGATTGTCGCTGGTGTGGGCGTGCCGCAGCTGACCGCCATCGAGGCGTGCGCGGAAGCCGCCCAGTCAAGCGGCGTTCCGGTGATTGCCGATGGCGGCATCAAATTCTCTGGTGACTTTGCCAAGGCGCTGGCCGCCGGGGCCTCAACCGCCATGATGGGCTCCATGTTCGCCGGCACGGAAGAGGCGCCGGGCGAGGTGTTCCTGTATCAGGGCCGTTCGTACAAAGCCTATCGCGGCATGGGCAGCCTCGGCGCAATGGCGCGCGGCTCGGCCGACCGCTACTTCCAAAAGGACGCCGCGCAGGAAAAGCTGGTGCCGGAAGGCATTGAAGGCCAAGTGCCGTTCAAGGGGCCGCTCGGCCCGATCATCCACCAGATGGTGGGTGGCCTGCGCGCGGCCATGGGATATGTTGGTGCCAAGACGATCACCGAGCTGCACGAGAAAGCCGAATTCGTCCAGATCACCGGCGCGGGCCTTCAGGAAAGCCACGTGCACGACGTGCAGATGACGCGGGAAAGCCCGAATTATTCGCTGACAAGGTAGGGGGATGTGATGGATGCTGAATCTCGGCACTGCGAAGTACTTCGTTACACTCATGCTTTCAGCGAACTAAAATCGTCCCACCATTTTCTATATGATTTCCCATGGGATGCCGGAGACACAAGTTTTGATCGAGTTATCTTCGGGATTAATCCTGGAGAGACAAAGCAAGATTGGAAAACTTGCCCCGACAGTGCGCAACCTCAAACGCGTGTGCGGAACTTTCGTGACGAGTACCAAGTCAACAGGTTGTCGACCAACAGTGTTAAATGGAGAAATTGTGTCGAGTATTATTGTGGGTTGAAGGGAAGTCTTCAAACCGAGTTTTTCTTTTGGAGTTCACCGAGAACTAATTCGAAGTTCGTAGAGCGTTTTGGTCGTCCGCTAGAAGAATGTGAAGATCATCTGAAATTTTGCATGCGCATGAACAAGATTTTGTTGGACGAGGTGAAGCCCAAAAGTGTGATTGCGCCGGGTTTGAGTTCAGCAAAATTTGCGAAGTATTACTCTTTAAGTTTCGAGAGTATTATTCGTGCTTCAAATCATCATAGGTTAGTGGAGTTGTGGCGAGATGAGTCAGGTTTGCCTTGGCTGTTCACTAAGCACTGGACTGGTGCTCGTTTCTTTACGAAGGACCAGAAGGAAGATATTCGAGCAGCAATAAAGGCTGTTGAATTGACTGATCAGCTTCCAAATTATTAGTCCGACCCCCGCCACATCGCCTCCATGGGCGGCGAGCCTTCCCCCACTTCAAATATCTCCATCCGTTCAAAGCCGTGGCTCATATAGAAGCCGGAATTGGCGGGGTTGGTGTTTTCCAGATAGCTGGGCAGGCCCGCGCGGTCGGCGGCGTCCAGCATGGGGCGCAGGATCGCCTTGCCGAGCCCGGTGCCGCGGGCGGCCTTCCGTGTGCCGATGGTGAAGAGGTAGAGGTGCGGGTCTGAGGGATGATGCTTCGCCATGATCTCTCCCGCGCCCATCGCGCGCTTCATGGCGCCTTTTGATCCCTTGCTCATCAGGGACCAGACAAGCCGCAGGGTCTGAAAGCCGGACATGCCCTGGCGTGTGTCAGACAGGCTCCACATGGTTGCCGCGTCATCCCCCATCATGTGGCAGATGCCATGTGGCAGGTAGATGTCCCGCGCAAGCTGTCTGAAGGTCGCCTTCATTGCGGCGTCCGTGCCGAAAATCCAGCGATTGATCGGATCTTCCGAAAAAGCCTCGGCGGTGATGTCCCCCAGCTGTCGCCAATCCGATGGGGCGGCGCGCGGCAGGCCGCCCGGCAGGTCCAGTTGCAGCATAAGTGTCTCCCTTGCGGGCATTACGGCATTTTTGACGGGACTTGACCAGAGGCCGCCCTAGGTCAGCCTTGGTAACAGGGAGACGCCTATGACAGAGCGGATAGCCATTATCGGGGCGGGCCTAGCGGGCCTGAGCGCGGCGCGCGCCTTGACGGCGGCGGGGCACACACCGGTCGTGTTCGAGAAAAGCCGCGGTCTTGGCGGTCGTCTGGCGACGCGGCGCACAGAGTTTGGGCCGATCGATCACGGCGCGCCCGGCATTCCGGAGAACGTGGCGATCGACGGCGAGGCGTGGCCGGGCGCGGATGCCAGCATGCGCCAGACCGGACTGCCGGGCGTGAGCGCGCTGGCGCGAAAGCTGTCAGACGGATTGGAGATCCGCACGCAGGTGGAGGTGCAGCCACTGATGCGCGCTGGAGCGGCCTGGGCGTTGACCGATCAGGCGGGCGCGAGCCTGGGCGTGTTTGACCGCGTTCTTGTCACCGCGCCGCCGGTGCAGGCTGCGGCGTTGACCGCGGCGGATGCGGGGCTTGCCGCCGAGGTTGAGACGGCCGAGATGTCGCCGCTCTGGACATTGCTGCTGGCCTTCGCCGATCCGACGGGACTGGAGCAAGAGGTGTTGCCGCTTGAGGGGGCGCTGTCGAAAGCCATCCCGATGCTGGCAAAGCCGGGCCAGACAGGGCTGGAGCGCTGGACAGTGCACGCCAGCGAAGCGTGGAGCGAGGCCAATCTGGAGCTTAAGAAAGATGATGCCGCGCAGGCGCTGTTCGACGCGTTCCGGGAGCAGGCGGATGTGCCGGGAGAGCCGGACTATCTTGCGGCCCATCGTTGGCGCTATGCGCGGGTGCGCACGCCGCTGGGCCGCCCCTTCGTTGCGAATGCCGAAGCCAGCCTGATCGCCGGCGGCGACTGGGCGCTGGGAGACCTTGCCAGCCACGCCATTGAGAGCGGCAAGGCGATGGCAGCGCATGTGCTGGACGCAGCCGGTTAAGCCTTTGCCGGTTTCCCTCGCCCGATTTGCACGGTAACAGGGCGGTTTGCAGAGACCCGAGAGGCTATTCCCATGCGCAATGGCGGACGCATCGCAGCGGCAATTGACGTGCTGAAAGACGTGCTGACCCGGCACCAGCCGGTGAAATCGGCTGCGCGGGACTGGGGGAAGCGTGCGCGCTATGCCGGATCGAAGGATCGGGCCTGGGTCAGCGGCCTGGTGCTGGATGCGCTGCGGAAGAAGAACTCGATTGCCCATGCGATGGGCGATGACAGCCCGCGCGGCCTGATCCTGGGTGCGCTGGCGCATGCCTGGGGCTGGAATATCCGCCAGATTGACGACGCGATGGATGAAGACCACGCGCCCAGCAAGCTGACGCTGGAAGAGCGCGAGCGGCTGGTGATGGCCCCGGACCCGGTGGCCCCGCCGCACGTGCAGGGCGATTTCCCGGAATGGATGGCGCCGATGATGGCGCGCGTGTTTGGCGAGGAGGCCGCTGTTGAAGCGCAAGCCATGGCTGTGCGCGCTGATGTGGACCTTCGTGTGAACACGCTGAAAGTGGACGCCGAGAAAGCGGCCCAGCCGCTACGCAGCGCCAAGGCGGAAGCCTCCCCGTTGCTGGTCAATGCGTTTCATATTCCGGCGCGCGATCCGAGCGAGCGCGAAGCGTCTCTTGAGAGTATTCCGGCCTATTCCAAGGGCTGGGTCGAGGTGCAGGATGCAGGATCGCAGATTGCGGCGGCGGCAGCCAACGCCCAGCCGGGCGAGCAGGTGCTGGACTATTGCGCTGGCGGCGGCGGCAAGACGCTGGCCATGGCCTCTCAGATGCAGGGCAAGGGGCAGATCTTTGCCTATGACATTGATGGGCGTCGCCTGTCGGCACTGATCCCGCGCCTGAAGCGTTCCGGCGCGCACAATGTGCAACTGGTTCATCCCAGCGAGCCAACCCAATTGAGCGACCTGACCGGCCAGATGGATTGTGTGTTTGTGGATGCGCCCTGTACGGGGACCGGCACCTGGCGTCGTCGGCCGGATGCAAAATGGCGGCTGAAAGAACGCCAGCTTGAGAAGCGTATGGGAGAGCAGGACGAGATCCTGGCGGCGGCGAGCCAATATGTGAAACCGGGCGGGCGGCTAGTCTACGCAACCTGTTCCTTCCTGATTGAGGAAGACGAAGACCGCGTGGCGAATTTCCTGTCTTCCCATGCTGACTTCAGTGAAGAAGATGCGGCGGAAGCGGCAATCGCTTCAGGCTTGCTGACTGAAGACGGCGCGGCCATGATCCGGAAATTCCGTGCCCCGACAGGCAGTGTGCGCCTGACCCCGCGCCGGGCCGGGACAGACGGCTTCTTCTTTGCTGTGCTGCGCAAGGCGGGCTGAGCCTAGCTTTCGCTGAAATTGTCGATGGCGCCGAGCAGGGAGGCGATTTCGCGTCGTTCCTGTTCGGTCAGTTCCGGACGCCAGACATCGAACAGCAGCACAATGCGCGTCTGGTCGGCCTCGTTCTTCGCTTCGTGCTCGATCGTGTCATCGAAGATGACCAACTTGCCTTCCTGCCAGTGATGCGTTTCGCTGCCGACCCGCAGCCAGGCCGGGCCGGGGACGATCAGCGGCAGATGGCAAATGAGGCGCGTGTTCACCATGCCATTGTGCGGCGGTATGTGCGCGCCGGGCTTCAGGACAGAGAACAGAACCGACGGGCATTTGCCGTCCGCGAAATCCAGCGGAACTTGCTCCAGCGCCGCCGCGGTCGCGGGGCAGCGCGCGCAGTTCTCTTCCACCTTGCGTCCATCTTTCCAGAGATAGAAGGCGCTCCAATCCGTATTGTCGAGCAAATGATGATCCTGCGCGCCGAGATGTCCGCTGGTGCGTTCGATGTAGGGACGGAAGCTCGCCTGATCTTCGGCGAGGACGGCGCGGAGTTCATTCTGGATCACTGGAGTCTTGGCTTCCAGATCCGGCACCCAGTCGAACGCGCCGGGATCATAGAACTGGATCTGGGGCAGGCCGGGGAAATAGTAGCGCCGCGGCTCCTGCAGGAAGATGCGCTGCCGGCCGAGCAGGATGTCGAGCGATTGATGAAATCGTGCAGAGCGCTGGTCTGGCGGGATCAGACCATCAAGGCGCGCGGCATAGTCTGAGGCATACTCCGCCAGCCGGGCCTGAGCGCGCTGGAGACCGGCCTGAACCGGCGGCGGCAGGTTTGGGGCCTGCGCCGCAAGGGATAAGGCCGCGCGATAGGCGTCTGATGCCGATTGTGTGTCGCCACTGGAATGACTGACATCGCCGAGCAAGAGCAGGCTGCCCAGATCATTCGGGGCCTGCGCAAGTATGGTGCGGAGCGCATCAGCTGATCCCGCCCAGTCGCCCGCACGGGCGCGATCCAGCGCGGTTTGTTTCAATTCGGCGAGTGAAAGCGTGTCAGTCATGACCGGAAGGTCAGCCACTTTGCCCCAAACCGTCAATAGGGGCAGCGGAACAGCCCTTAAGATGTGGACGAATCTGTCCGTCTCGGCTATCGGGCGCCATGACTGAGCAAAGACATGAACGCGCCCTCATTGTCGATTTCGGCAGCCAGGTGACGCAGCTGATTGCACGGCGCCTGCGCGAGAGCGGCGTCTATTGTGAAATTCACCCGTTCAACAAGGTCAATAGCGCCTTTCTCGACGCCTATGGCCCGCAGGCGGTGATCCTGTCCGGTGGCCCGTCCAGCGTGACCTGGGAAGACAGCCCACGCGCCGATGACGCCATCTTTGAGCTGGGTGTACCCGTGCTGGGCATTTGCTATGGCCAGCAGGTGATGATGCAGCAGCTGGGCGGCAAGGTGGAAAGCGGCACGAGCCGCGAATTTGGCCGTGCCTTCATCGAAAAAGTTGTCGATGATCCGATCCTGTCAGACCTGTTCCACGCGGGCGATAGTGAGCAGGTCTGGATGAGCCATGGTGATCATGTCGCCGAGATGGCGCCGGGCTTCGGTGTGATCGCAAAATCGCCGGGCGCGCCCTATGCGATTATCGCGAACCCCGAGCGGAAATTTTACGGCACGCAGTTCCACCCGGAAGTCGTGCATACGGTGCATGGTCGTGAGCTGCTCCGCAATTTCACACATGGTGTTGCTGGCCTGAAGGGCGACTGGACGATGGCGGCGTACCGCGCCGAGGCCATCGAGAAGATCCGCGAACAGGTGGGCAAGGGTCGTGTGATCTGCGGCCTGTCAGGCGGCGTGGATTCCTCCGTTGCAGCGGTGTTGATCCATGAAGCGATTGGTGACCAGCTGACCTGCGTCTACGTCGACCACGGCCTGATGCGCCAGGGCGAAAGCGAGCAGGTGGTGACCCTGTTCCGCGAGCATTACAACATTCCGCTGGTACATGTGGACGCGTCTGACCTGTTCCTGGGCAAGTTGGACGGCGTGTCGGACCCCGAACGCAAGCGCAAGATCATTGGCGGCCTGTTCATCGACGTGTTCGAGGAAGAGGCAAAGAAGATCGGCGGGGCGGACTTCCTGGCTCAGGGTACTCTGTACCCAGATGTCATTGAGAGCGTGTCGGCCCTGGGCGGGCCAAGTGTCACGATCAAGAGCCACCACAATGTCGGTGGCCTGCCTGAACGCATGAACATGAAGCTGGTCGAGCCGCTGCGTGAATTGTTCAAGGATGAAGTGCGCGCGCTGGGCCGCGAGCTTGGGCTGCCGGAAAGCTTTATCGGGCGGCATCCATTCCCGGGACCGGGCCTTGCCATCCGCATTCCGGGTGAGATCACACGGGAGAAGGCCGATACGCTGCGCAAGGCGGATGCGATCTATATCGACGAAATTCGCAAGGCCGGGCTCTATGATGAAATCTGGCAGGCCTTCAGCGTGCTGTTGCCTGTGAACACGGTCGGCGTGATGGGCGACGAGCGTACTTATGAAGCCGTGCTCGCCCTGCGCGCCGTGACCTCAACCGATGGTATGACGGCGGATTATTACCCGTTCGAACACGACTTCCTCGGCCGCGTGGCCACGCGCATTATCAACGAGGTAAAAGGCGTCAACCGCGTCGTCTACGACGTCACCTCGAAGCCACCCGGAACGATTGAGTGGGAATGATTTCATTCTGACAGTCGGGCCGGTCACGGTCTGTGTGGGCCGTCTCGATGGCGCTGAGTAACTCCAGGTCAGTTATGCTGAACCTCGGGCAAGGTTTAAACGGCCTCGCCCGAGGTAAGCAGCCTGAGCGCAGAGAAGTTTGCGCGGTCTTTCCGCGTTCAGAGTGGTGGCTTTCTGATGGTATTTGACGCGGGAATTGGGAGGTTGGGTCCTTTCACCGCCTAATTTGTCGAGGAGACAGCTTCGCGGTTACGAAGACCACGGGATTCCAAATACGCGATGGCGGCGTCTGGGTGATCGGTCAGGAACATGTCTATGCCGTGATCGACCAGCCAACCCCAGCCCGAATCGGGATCGCTTTCAGAAGCCTTGTCGCCATGACCACCCGAGCGGTCATCACTATACGGAAAAGCGATCATTCTGGTTTCGGGTTCAAACTGGGCCATCAACTCGATCGGAGGATTGTCGGCTTTGAAATCCTTCACCTGAACATGGTCGACATGGGCCGGTATCTGGTCCGGTGAGCCAATGGCTTCGATGTTGGCACCGACGACAATGATCTGATCGTCGGTCAGGCCGGCCGAAATCAATCGACGGCGCGCTCTTTCCGGTACGACGGCCTGATCGAGCAGACCTTTTGCCTCGACCATGTCGTACACTTGATCAAGGCACCCGTTGCCGCATTTCAGGTCCAGCCGGAACATGATGCGATTTGCCATAAGGTCGAGCGCATCAGAGAGCGACGGAGGCGTGAGGTTTGTCGGGTTTCCCGCATCATCCAGGATTGTTGCGTTGGTAATTTCCGCGAGCGTGTATTGTGTCGTCTTTCCGCTCAAAGTCGTTGTGCGATCAACAGTCTTGTCGTGCATGAGAACAAGTTGTTTGTCCTTCGTGAGCGCAACATCTATTTCGATCCAGTCAGCCCCAATGGTGATGCAGTGCTCAAGGGATGGCAATGTATTCTCTGGGCGTTCGGTTGAGAAACACCCCCGATGCGCCTCAATCAGCACGTAGGGGTCAGTGGGGTCGTGCGCTATTTCGACAGTCCTGGCGAGATGTGGAGGCAGATCGAATGGCGAAACTGAAGGGCGTGTGTCTGGTGAGTTTGTGGAGCAGGCACCCAAGGCCAAGGCGAGCGTCGAGAAAGCAAAAGTGAAATGTTTCATGGAAAATCCTTGCTGTAAAAATGCGCTGCCGAATGCGGGGTGGGGCATCCGACAGCGCACAATCACCTTTTCAGGTGATTAGTATTGGAAATTCACACCGAGCCAGACCACGCGGCCGCGCTGAGTATTTCCGCTCAACAAATCGCCAGTGGGGAATCGGCGATTGAACTCAAGTTTCTCTTCCGTGACGTTCTGCACTTCACCCAGAATTGTGATCCGGTCTGTCAACTCATATCGAGCCTGCATATCGATCACGCCATTCGGTTGGGCGTAGACGTCGTAGACGTCACCGCTGTCGGCAAGAATGTTTGACAAATATTCGTCAACCCAGCTGTAGGCAATCTTGGCTCCGAACGGACCGTATTCGTATGAGAGTTGAGCATTCAGCATGAGCTCTGGTTGGTTGACCCAGCCGCCTGGGTCGCGCTCATCGCCTTCGGCGTTGATGTAAGTGAACTCGCTTCCAATCCAGGTGGCGTTTGCGTCAAACACAAATCCGTCAAAGGGGGCGGGCAGAAGATCTGCGAAGTCTTTCCGAAGACCGAATTCGACACCGTAGACAGATGCCCCCGTTGCGTTGACGGGCTGGTTGACGGTCGCCGTATACAGATTTCCTTCATACTCAAAATCAGGGATTTCCGCGGTAACGATATAAATCAAATCGTCGACGTCCTTGTAGAAGCCGGCAATCGAAATAAGCGAGCCGCCATTGTCGAAGTAGTATTCGGCAGAGATGTCGAAATTATCACTTACGAGTGGTTTCAGATCCGGATTTCCACGCGAAATCGAGATGCGAGGATCGCTTGGGTCTGTGTCGTCCGGGGCGCTGTAGGCTTCACCCCGTTTGATATATTCGAAGTTTGGTCGCCCAATCGTGCGGGTGTAGGCCGCGCGCAGGAGTACGTCATCTGTGGCTTCGTAGGATGCAATGATCGACGGAAGCAGGAAGTCGTATTCGTAGGATCGCTTGGCTGGGACGAATTGTGCCGAGTCTGGATCGCTGGGCAGACGGACGTCGCGTATATACAGATCAACGTCAGCCTCGGTCTTGTCGTAGCGCAGGCCGGCATGCACCTTGAGTCGATCCGTTTGATAGGCCGCCTGAGCGTAGAAAGCGTAGATCGTTTCATCGATCTCATAGTCCGTATTGATCGAATTGTCCGTTCTGTCCGTGGTCTGGGGTTTGCCTTGAGCAATCCAGTCCGCACGCAGTGCTGCGTCGTCCACAAGGAAGAAGCGGACATTCGGGTCTGTTGTCGAGAACGTTGGATCTTCGACATACTGGTCAAACGTGACGAGCGGACAATTGGTAATGTCGGCCTCTGTGCATCCGTCCGTGTTGAACACGTCGCCTTCAATATATTCCCGGTCAAAACTATGGGACCGGTTTACGAAGGAACCACCGAGTTTGTATCCAAAACCGCGATCATCTTCTTCGTAATTGTGCATCCAGGCGCCATCGAGATAGATCAGGTCCTGTTTGATGTCCTGATAGCGTTCGCGAATGTAGGAGTTGGAAGAGATGGACGGGTCGTTCGACAAGTCTGGGTTCACGAATGTCAAAAGCGGATTCCCACTCGACTGGTCGTAGGAAAAGGTTGTGTCTTCGGACATGGCAGGCAGGAACTTGGACATGTTCCGGACGATATCGACCTCCGCACTTGAGAAGGATGCTGTCAGATCGATTGCATTGTCTTCTGAAAAGTCGTGAGTCAAACGGCCGGTAATTGCAGTCGTAGTCGTTTCCTCTGGCTGATAAACGTAGCCGGCTTCGATACGCCCTTGCGTCCAGTCGCCTGTGTTTTCAGTCTGATTTTCAGGGCGGATGCTCTGGTTGGAAATCGCCAGGTGTTCATGGCGAACTTCCTGTTCATCCTGGTAGAACCACCCCCCGAACAACGAAGCATACGTCGCGGCTGAAGGACGCCATTCCAGTTTGGCGACAGCTGAGGCGCGTTCCTGCTCGTTCTCGAACAAATAGATCTGGTTACGGCGAGGGGCCGCAAAGCCATTGGAATCGGCGAATGAATCGACGGTTGCGTTGCTTGCCGGGTCATCCGTGTAGAAATAGTAGGTTCCGCTTTCACCACCTGGCCGAACGGCGCGCGTGGTCGCGTAGAATTTTTCAAATGAACCCGCCGCGACAAATCCGAACTGATCCTGCGACCCGAAGCTGGTTGCGTAGAGGCCAGTGGCGCGAATGTTCTCGCCTTGATCGTCGACAACTTTCCCTGCGGTCGAGTTTTCACCTACCGAAACCCGCAGATTTCCGAATGGCTCATCCCGGTCGAAAGCCGATGTCGTAATGAGGTTCAATTGACCAGACAGGCCATGAGGGTTCATGTCAGCTGATATCGTCTTGATCGCCTCGACGCGTCCAACGATTGCCGGCGGGAACAGGCTGAGATTCGCGGCGCGATTGCTTTCACTTGCCGTCGCAATTGGCGCACCATCAAATGTCGATAGGTTATAGTCAGGAGCGAGACCGCGAATAACGATGTTTTCTGAGGCGGACTGCGAGCGGGGACCTGCCACGCCCGTGGACGACACGGATGTTACGCCTGGAATCCGGCGGGCGATGTCTGCAACGGTCAGATCTGGCAGCAGTCCGATTGTATCCTGGTTGATGCCGTCGGTAATTCCGTTTGCTGAGCGCTTGTCGGCGATAGCTGCCGAGTTGGCCTGACGAAACCCACTAACGATGACGGTTTCCAGCGTGCGTGCGTCTTCATTGGCTTCCGTGGCGCTGGCGTCCGAGTCGACTTCCTGCGCAATTGCCGTTCCCGATACGGCAAGGATGGCTGCGAGCGAGGCGCCCGCGAACAATTTGGTGGACATGGTTTCCCCTTGAAACTGATTGGTGCAACGCCGAGGGGCGCTACAAAACAGACAACGGAGAAGAGATGATCAGCCCGACACGGAATTTTGCAAAGCTTTTGCGACGCCCGTCAGAGGTTTGAAAAGTATAAGAATTAATTCTGTAGTCTAAACCCGAGCCATAGAACTCGCCCGCGTTCGACACGTGTGGCCAGCAAGTCTCCAAACGGAAATCGGCGGTGAAAGACGATGTCTTCTGAAGTCACGTTTTCTGCCTCGGCGATCAGTGTGAGGTGATCGTTGAAATCGTACCGAACCTGAAAATCGAGAACGCCTCGGGGTTGCGCATAGGTATCGTGCAGATCACCTGTGTCTGAGAGGACGTTGGATAAATATTCACTGACGTGATTGTACGCGACATTCACCCCCAAGGGACCCGATTCATAGGCGACTTGACCGTTGAAGATAAACTCCGGCTGGTTCACCCATCCTCCTGTATCGCGGGAATCTCCCTGAGCATCCAGAAAGGTCAATTCACTGCCGATCCATGTGAGGTTGCCTTTGAGGGATAGTCCATCAAAGGGAGTGGGCAGCATGTCACTGAAATCTTTTGTAGCTGACAGTTCAAGGCCGTAGAGCGATGCAGAATTGGCGTTGGTCGGCTGCACAATCGACACGGAGAAGTTTTCTCCATCCAGTTCGTAATCGTCAATGCGGGTTGTCTGGAGAAAGATCAGATCATCAACATTCTTGTAAAACGCCGCCGCCGATATGGCACTGTCTCCGCCGTCGAAATACCAATCCAGTGCCAGGTCAAAATTGTCAGAAGCGAGTGGCGTTAAATCCGGATTTCCGCGCTTGATGGTCACCAGACCATTTTCCGGAATACCGATTTCTTCCTTGCTTGTGAGGTCCTTCACATTCGGGCGGCCGATTGTCCGCGAATAGGCCGCCCGGACCTGAATGTCGGGCGTTGCGTCAATCTTGATAAGGGCAGAGGGCAGCACGTCTTGATAACTGGAGGCACGCGTTGCCGGAACGAATTGGTCTGAATCCGTCTCGCCATCAAGGCGCACATCGCGCAGGAAGAGGTCAATCTCTGCGTCGGCCAGATCATATCGCACCCCGGCCTCTGCATAGACAGTGCCTTGCTGATAGGTCAGTTTCGCATAAGCGCCGAAGAGCGTTTCGAACAGCTCGTAATCGGTATCCAGTGAATTAGCGGTCCGGTCGACTGTGAGGGGCATTCCTTGCGCCAGCCAAGCCTGACGAACGGTTTGATCATCCACAAGAAGAAAGTCGACATCCGGATCTGTTGTGGAAAATCGCGTCATTTCCACAAAGTTTGAGAATGTCGCCAAGGGGCAGTCACGGATATCGGCAGCCACGCAATTCGTGGTATCGAACACATCGCCTTCGAAATAGGTCCGGTCGAACTCGCGCTCTTGAACCGTGAGTGATAGTCCGGTCTCGAGCCCAATAGGGTGATCGTCAGGTTCAAATCGGTATCGGCCGGTAAAGTGCGCCAGATCTTGTTGGATATCCTGGTCGCGCGCGCGGACATAGGATGAAGTATAGGTGGATGGATCATTGATGGCGTCAGGCTCAAGAAAATCGAGCACCACGCCAGATGCTGTAACTTGATAGGCAAACTGATCGTTACGAACCGTATCGCCCAGGGTCGCGCCGCGAATGAACTTCGACATGTTGCGCGTCACATCGACATCGGAACGCGATACGGTTCCTGCGATAGAGATTGAGCTTTGGCGAGATAGTTGGTGATTAAAGTGAGCCGCCAATAATCCGGTGACGGTTGTTTCCGGTTGGTAGACATATCCGCTTTCAACCGTGCCGTTCGTCCAGACGCCTGAACTTGCAGTCTGCTCGAGTGGACGCTGATCTTTGTCCACAACCACCAGGTGTTCGTTTCGGGTCTCTTCCTCCTCTTGCCAAAATGCGCCACCGAGAAGTGAGAAATAGGTTGAACTGCCGGGCGCATACTCCAGCTTGAGAAGCCCGGACCCTCGCGCCTGACTGCTTTCAAACAGATAGAGCTGATTGCGTCCTGGAGCCGGGTATCCATTGGATGCGGCGAAGTATTGGACAGGTGTCGGTTCATCTGGATCAGGCGAATAGAACAAGTATGTATCTGCCTGACCGCCGGGCCGTTCGTCGAAACTGGTCGAATAGAAACGTTCATATGATGCGGCTGCAGACAGTCCTATCGCATCTGTCGCGCCAAAGGTTCTGGTGAGAAGGCCGTCGATACGGCGATTGAGCCCCTGATCATCCAATCCATTTCCAGATGTGGAGTTCTTTCCCAGAGAGGCTCTTACAGCCCAGCGCGGTTCATCAAAATCAAACGCGGATGCTGTTTTCAGATTGAGCCGACCTGTCAGCCCGTGGGGGTCGTCCGATGCTGTCAGCACTTTCAGTGCCTCGACCCGGCGGATTGCCGTGGGGGGCACCAGGCTCAAATTGGGGGCGCGGTTGTCTTCGCTTGCGGTCGCGAACGGAAGGTCATCTATGGTCGTTTGAATGTAGTTCGCATCGAGGCCGCGAATGACCACGCTTTGTCGGCTCTCAATCTGTCGCGTCGTGGCTGTCCCATATTCCGGGATGGCTGACACGCCGGGGATGCGACGCGCAATGTCCGACACGGCCAAGTCGGGCAGCATCGTGATTGTATCCTGATTGAGGCCGTCGACAATCGTTCGGGCGCGCCGCTTGTCCCAAAGGCTTGCGCTATTTGCGCTGCGATATCCCGTTACGATGACGGGACGGTTGAGCAAAGGTGCTGGGTCTGTTTCAGGCGGTCTGAGAGTTCCGTCGCGTGGCCTCTTGGCGGCGGGAATGTCTTTGGTTGAATCTCTTGGTGCGGTGGCTGATTTGACCACTGCGAACCCATCGCCAACCTTCCTGAACTCAAGATTGGAGCTGGCGAGCAATTTTCGGAGTGCCTCCTCCGCGGAGTACTTCCCCTCCAGTTGCGGGACTGTCAGTTCGGCCAAGTCGGCAGACCGAGCGAGAATTGGCAATTCGATTTGCTCCGACAGTGATGTCAGAGCGGATTGGAGGGGCCCTGCAGAAATCGCGATATCGTACGCATCATTGTCCTGCGCATTGGCGTGCATGGCGATCAGGCAAGCTGCGCCAGCTAGAAACGCACGCGTGAAATGCACGACCAGGCCACCTAATCACCGCGCCGGTCAATGCTGCGTGCGATGTGCTAGTCTTGGGACAGCACGACTCGACCTGACTGGTGTTCAATATTCAACTCATAAAGCAACGCGAGCGTCTCAAGTGTGGCGCTGGATTGTGACAGTTTAAATCGTCCACTGACAAGAGACTGTCCCAAATCCGGGTTTTTCAGCAGTATTGTGGTGTTCGAGTAACGATCCAGCTTCGCGATGATTTCACTCAGTGTCATATCCGTTGCATCAACCCAACCAGAGCGCCAATCCACATACTCATCCGGGTTGAACGCATAGGTTGTCAGAGTGTCTCCGGCAAGGAGCAGGGCGCCTTGCCCCCCGACGAGGTCGACAGAATTCGTGCCATTTCCGTCGCCAAATTCGACTTTTCCTTCGAATACCGTGACACGAACGCCCTGATCCCAGCGGCTTACATTGAATGATGTGCCAACCACGCGGATCTTCGCGTCACCCGCAGCGACGATGAACGGACGCTGGGGGTCTGTGGCGACATCGAATACAGCTTCACCCGCCGCCAGAGTTACCCGCCGCTCAGTCTGGTTTTGGCTGAAGGTCGCGCGGCTTGAGCGGGCCAGATGCATCAGGCTTCCGTCAGCGAGTTGTTCTTGAACGTCTTCACTCTGGGGCGCTTCGACGACCAGCTGTTCTGTGGAAGGGTCCGTTCCGGAGAGGCTTGGCACGTAGAATGCCAGAGCCAGCGCTGCAGCCACCGCTGCTCCCCCCGCGATGGAGGCAATGGGGAGGGCTCGATTCCACCAAGCTGACAGCCCTCGCGACGAAGGCTCCCTCGGCGATGACCGATCCTGTCTTTCGATCGTCTGCGCCGCAATGTTCGCAGCCAGTTCGACAGATGGCGCCGACCACGCGGTGGCGGCTTCATCCATCAGGGCCTGACGATCTGGACGACTGTTCAGCCATGCAGACAGCGCCTGCCTATCAGGCACGCTGAGCTCACCAAGAGCCAATCTTGCAGCCCAATCCATCGCCGTGTCGAAATCGTCGTCCATAATCAAACCATTGTTCTTTTTATTGTTCTCATTATCCAAGAGCGTGGACCTCCCCGGTTCGTTCGGTTTCTCCCCGCCACTTCCGCCGCGCCTTCACAAGATCTGCCAGCGCGCGTGACATGTGCTTTTCTATTGCTTTGCGGCTTACGCCCAGGCTCTGGGAGATTTCGACATGACTATGGCCTTCGACGCGGGCCATGATGAACACTTGCCGGCGCAGCTTCGGCATCGCATCGATAACCTCCATCGTGGCAGACAGTTCGCGCTTGGCTTCGGTAATCCGTTCGAGCCCTGGCGAGTCAGATGACAGGGCTTCCGGTAAGTCGACATACTCCCTGCGGTTACGTCGGTGACCATCAATAATGAGATTTGAAGCGACTCTGAAGGCATAGGGTTCATGCTCCTCGGCGGACAGTCCACCATCCGCCATACGGGTCAGAACGCGGGAGAATGTTTCCTGTAATATGTCGTCCGCGTCCGCCTGTGCGCCGCATTTGCGACGGACATAGCGCATCAGTCGCTTGACGAAATCCGGGTGAAACTGCGTCGCGGAACCGTTGCTTTTCGGCATATACATGACGGGATTTTACTCACAGACGGTTCAGCTCTCTACTTACACAACGCTGTAGCTTGAAGAATCCCCCCAAAATTAATCGCGTCGGAAACACGTCGAGGTCTCATTGTCTGAAAGGACAAGCGCCTCAGGAGCCCAAAGGGGGCAATCTAACGTGGCGGCTCGGCATCAATCGCGCGCGTGATGTCCATGTAGAATTGGTGGCGTCTGAGGTTTTCGCCGTCCTTGCCGCCCAATGCCGTCGTCCAGTTCGAGTTTGATGCAACGACCAGTTTGCGCTTCCGATCGATGTATATTCCCTGGCCAAAGATCCCGATGGCAGCGAAGGCATCCTCTCCGTACACCCACCATTGATATCCATATGCCACGCCGTCATAGCCGGTAGCAACGCGGGATGTCGTGGCAGAGGCAAGCCAATCTTCTGGCACAACAGAGACGCCGTCGATTGTGCCATTCTCCAGAATGAACTGGCCAAACCGCGCAAAGTCTCTTGTGGCGGCCTGAATGCAGCACCCGCTGATTTCCTGACCATCCGGGCTAAGCAACCATGAGGCATCTTGCTGCATCCCATAGGGCGCCCAGATCTTTTCAGACAGGTATGTGGCGAGCGGCTTTCCGGTCGCCTCCGAGACGAGAATGCCAATCAGATTGGTTTCGCCGGTTGAATAGTTCCACACGTCTCCTGCCGCATGAGCACGTGGGAGCTGGCTCATATAGCTTACCAGAGCAGGGAGACCGTCACTCGATTCATGCGTTCCAAATTTTGCGACATCTGAATTCGGATCGTCGTAGTCTTCATTCCATGCGACCCCCGATGTCATGGTCAACAATTGCTCCACAGTGACATCATCATAAGCGGACCCCTTGAGGCCGCCGATATAGTTGGAAACCGGGTCATTCAGGCTTTGAATGTATCCGTCACGGATAGCGGCGCCGACCAGCGTGGAGGTAATGGATTTGGCCACAGAGTGGCTGGTCCAGCGGCCGGAGTCCGTGAAGCCCAGATTGTATTTCTCGTAACGAACTTTTCCGTCGTGCAGAATTACGACAGCTGAGTGACGTTGTTCTTCTACATAGGCGTCGATGTCAAAATCGAGATTGAGGGGGGCTCCCGTCTCCAGTGCGCGGACTGATGATCCTGCCTCGATTGGCCTCGCCTTCACAAGGAAGGGGAGCCGATCCAGCATGCGGAAAGCTGCATCGCGCTGGTCTACGGTCCAGAACAGCATGTTTTTGTCTGTTGGTAGATTCGTGGCCAGACGCCGCCAATCAGACCCAATCATCCACCAGCCGATGACGCCTGCGATGATCAGTGCCCCCGCGCCCATCCACACTTTCTTCATCGATACCGTCCTCTGCTTCAATTTGCTTATAGTGCGGCACAAGAAATTTGTTTGGAAAGAGGACAATAGCGCATTGCATGGTGTCCGTCAGGCACCAGAGAGGGCAATGGACGCTCCGGCAGTGTAGCCGCTCAGTTTGTGTAGGAGAGTGAGATTCCGGCCGAAACGCCTTGGTGTTCGAACGAAACGATTTCGCCTTGCCTGATACTCGCTGAAAACGTTTCCCGGTTTGCGGCATCAATGGATGCGTGCACGCCGAACTCCCAATTGTCTGCAACAGCGCGGCTGCTTGATACTTCGATTCCTGCATAGGAGCGGTTCGGGGAACCATCTCCTATCGAGACCAATCCCGCGCGGCCGCGCAAATTGGTCGTCCAGGCTCCCATTTCAATGGAGGGGCCTGCTGACACTTCAAATCCCTTGTCACTGGTGTGCGCATCATAGAACGCTGAAAGGTTTGGAGATAAGGTGCCAACAATATCTATCGATAGTGCCAACTCCAGTGTCGAATCGTCCTCACTGCCTGGATAAGTGAGCCAGTTTGCGGAGAGGTCTGCCGAGAAGGTGTCTTCTTCGACGATGACGCCGATCGAATAGTCGGTTTCAGATGCGAAGGCGCCTGCTGTGGGGCCAATAGGTTCGATGCGGTAAATGGACGTGTAGACCGCGCCGAATGCGGTGGACTGCTCCAGTCCCAGCAGAAGCTCAAGCGTTTCTGCACTGAGTTGTTCGCCGCGGTCATGAAGAGAGGAGGACATGCGCGCTTCACCGAAGACCGAGCGGGATTGCGCTTCAGCGACGGGGGCGACGCTGGTTGCTATTGCTGCGGCAGTCAATGCAGATCGCATGTCCTGTGTTCCCTCATATAGTGTTTCAGATTTTCCCGGTCATCGCTGCGACGATTTCGGGATGAACAATTTTTCCGTCTGCCACATTTACACCGCCCGCAAGGTGAGGGTCAGATGCAATTGCTTCCGCTGTACCTTTGTTGGCAAGTGCCATGGCAAACGGCAGTGTGGCATTGGACAGGGCGATGGTTGATGTGCGCGCGACCGCGGCTGGCATATTCGTCACACAGTAGTGAATGACACCACCAATTTCATAAACCGGATCATCATGGGTTGTGGGACGACTGGTTTCGAAACAGCCGCCTTGGTCGATGGCGATGTCGACAACAACCGAACCGGGTTTCATCATGGCAATTTGTTCTGCTGAAACCACTTTCGGGGCTTCGGAGCCTGGAAGCAGCACCGCGCCGACCACGAGGTCTGCAGTCTGCAGAGCTGTCTCAATCGCCGCAGAGGTTGAATAGAGGCAGCGGGCGCGGCTACCAAAGATGATGTCGAGTTCGCGGAGCCGATCGAGCGAGCGATCCAGAATTGTGACATTCGCTCCGAGGCCGACGGCCATTTCAGCCGCGTTCCGCCCCGCGACTCCGCCACCAATGACAAGAACATTGCCGGGTGCAACACCAGTGACGCCCCCAAGAAGAGTCCCGGAGCCGCCATTCGAGATTTCGAGATACTTGGCGCCGGCTTGGATGGACAATCTACCGGCCACTTCGCTCATCGGAGTAAGGAGAGGCAAACGACCAAACCGGTCAGTCACGGTCTCATATGCGATACAAGTTGCACCAGAATTTAGAAGGCCCAGCGTTTGTTCCGGGTCCGGAGCGAGGTGAAGATAGGTGAACAGCGTGTGGCGAGGCTCCAGACGGGCAATCTCGACCGGCTGTGGCTCCTTGACCTTGATGATCATGTCAGAGTTTTCGAACAATTCGTCAGCAGACGCAGAAATTGTGCAGCCGACGGATTCGTATATCTCATCGGAAAATCCGACAGTCGCACCAGCGCCAGTTTCAACAAAGACTGAGTGTCCTGAACGGATGAGTTCCTGAGCGCCTTGCGGGGTTAGCCCCACACGGTATTCGCGGTTCTTGAGTTCTTTCGGGGTACCAATACGCAATTCAACTATCCTTTGAAGTAACAGCCGGTTGATAAAAAGCAGGTTAGAAGCGGGCGATCAGATTCAGGCGCAGGCGTTGCTGCCAATCTTCTGTCGACAGTGGGAGCAGTTCTATGTCTTTGACGCGGAATGCATAAAACGCCGCATCCAGGGTAAGGTGATCGTTCAGAACGTAAGAGGCGGTCACCGCGTGCTGAAGATAGTTGCTGCCATATGATATGTTGTCTTGAGCAAACGCCGCGAAGACTGCATCGGCCTCCGCCTGATGATATCCATAACTGAAGCGGTAGTCACCGGTTTCAGCAGATTGGCCAAGCGCCGCTGACACATTATAGCCCGTGTCGAAGTCGTCGGCTCCGGTATTCTGAACATAATCGGCCTGGAGTTGAAGAGGCCAACGATCTCCAAGGCCGTCATATGTAATCGAGGCGATCAGATTGAGCAGGTCATAGTCAGAGACATAGGCTCCAGCGCCGTCGAGCCTGTTGGTGCGCGTGTCGCCTGTGTTCGCCGTATCAGTGGCCTCGATCTCGTAATCATAGTAGCCGGTCGCCAAGCCCATGCTCCAGCCCGCACCAAACTGTTGGTCAAGGGTCAATTGGAGGCCTGATGCCGTACTGTCAGCAGCCGCAACGGATCTTTCTATCGAGAAGAAGAGGGCGCGGCCTGTGATGGTGTTGGTCTCTGTACCAACGAAATCATATTGGCCAGCGATCCCTTGTGGATTCACATCGCCGTCCCAGACAAGGTCAGTGCGGCGAAAGGGGTTCGAGAACTTGCCGCCCGTCAGCGTAAGAGCGCCATAGACTTTCCGCGCGTAGATCTGGTCCAGGCTGACCTGCAAATCATCGTTGAAATTGGAAAGAGATACGTCTGCGGAGTTTGGATCATCCGGATCGCCGGTGACGAGCCTGGCGCCGAATTCGAGTGTTGGGTTTGCTGTATAGATTGCTGCTACACGCCCTCGCGCCACACCGCGAGAGTCCGTGCGGGCGTCGCCATCGGACGTGTTGTACTCGTAACGGAGCCGAAGGTCTCCATTGATGCTTAGTTTGGAGGTGCTTTGCGGAGCAGGCTTGAGCGGGAGGTTGTTTGGGGCGGTAGCGGGATTAGCCAAGGGCTGGATGACTGGTGATGCATCGCGTGGCCGCGATTGTGCGATCTGAGCTTCCAACCTGGCCAGTCGTGCATCTTGTTCCCGAATTATCTCCTGGAGTTCAGCAATGATCGCGGCTGTGTCGTCGTCACCCTGTGCTTCACTGGATGCCGGCAAATGTCCCGTGAGAATGAGCGTAGTCAGAGCAACAGACGCCCATCTCAGATTTTGCGCGGAGAAAGACACGGGAGGCCGGATCATCAGATCCCTCCCATCGCGACATATTTGATTTCCAGATAGTCGTCGAGACCGTAGCGGGAGCCCTCTCGGCCTACACCTGACTCCTTGATGCCGCCGAACGGTGTGGAGTCGCCGGAAATTGCCACATCATTGAGGCCAATCATCCCGGCTTCCAATTGCTCAGACACGCGCCAGGCGCGTGAATAGTCCCGAGTCCAGAAATAGGAAGCCAAGCCGTAGGGCGTGTCGTTTGCCAAGGCGATGGCTTCTGCATCCGTATCAAAAGTGAATACAGGTGCGACCGGACCGAATATCTCTGTGTGGGAGATATCCATATCACCGGACACGCCAGTCAGGATGGTAGGCGGAAAAAATGTCCCGTCACTATCCGGCAGCCGGCTCGTCGCGCGCTTTGCGCCTTTCGCAAGTGCGTCGCCCACCAAGGCCGCCACCTTGTTCTTGGCAGCCGAGTTGATCATCGGGCCCATTGCGCAAGAAGAATCGAATCCATCGGTCACATTCATGGCATCGGCAGCCGCGACGAATTTGGACAGGAACTCGTCCTGAATTGCCGTATGCAGAAGAATTCGGTTTGCGCAAATGCAAGTTTGCCCGGCGTTGCGAAACTTGGCAACCATGGCGCCGGCGACAGCGGCATCGATATCGGCGTCTTCGAACACGATGAAGGGCGCGTTTCCTCCAAGCTCCAGAGACAGGCGTTTCATGGTATCGGCGCTCTGCCGCATCAGCAGCTTGCCCACACGCGTTGATCCCGTGAAAGAGACTTTCCGAACAAGTGGGTGACTCGTCAGCACGTTTGCAACCGGTGCTGGGTCTTTTGACGGGATCGCTTGAAAGACCCCTTCCGGGAAGCCCGCGTCTCGCGCGAGGCACTCGAGCGCCAGAGCGGACAGAGGCGTTTCATCGGAGGGCTTCAGGATTATTACGCAGCCTGCTGCCAGAGCCGGTGCGGCCTTGCGCGTAATCATTCCACTGGGGAAGTTCCAGGGTGTGATCGCGCCGACGATACCAATCGGCTGTTTAAGGACGACTTGCCTGCGATTAGAGGCGCTGGTCGGAATGACATCGCCATAGGCGCGTTTGGCTTCTTCGGCGAACCAGTCGATATAGCCCGCATTGAAGGTGATCTCACGGCGCGCCTCAGCAAGCGGTTTCCCCTGTTCGAGAGTTAGGATTTCCCCTAACTCCCGTTCGTTAGACAGGATCAGGTCATGCCACCGGCGAAGAATTTCTCCGCGTTCCTTCGCCGTCCGGGATGCCCAATCTGGTTGAGCCTGCCGCGCGTATTCAACGGCCAGTTCGGTCTCTGCTGCACCAAGATCCGGCAGCTGGGCGACAATAGAACCGTCGGCCGGGTTGAGCACATCGAATGTGTTCTCGACTGGTTCAAGCCGCGTCTCATTCAGAATGCGTTTCAGCAGAGCGTTGGAGGAAACAGTCTGTGGCAAGGGAGGTGCGAGATCGACCGACATGTCAGGAAATTCCGAACTGAGCAGACGTTTCGGCCAAGCCTTCTGATGCCATACGGATCATATCGTCAATCTGTTCACGAGAGATCGTGAGAGGTGGACAGATCACCATCGACTGACCAACCGCGCGCATGATCAGACCCTTGTCGAGGCAAGCATCGCGGCAAATATTGGCGGCGTTGTCTTCGGCCGTAAACGGTTCGCGGCCTTCCTGAGACTTCACGAGTTGCAGGCCTGCAATCAAGCCTGTGCCGCGGACTTCGCCAATAATCTTATGTTTTGCAGCAAGTTCCTGCAGGCGCTCGTGCAAGTAAGGGCCAACGTCTTCCTTGACACGTTCAACAAGGCCTTCACGCTCAATGATGTTGATGTTCGCATGCGCAACTGCGCAGGAGACCGGATGCCCGGAATAAGTATAGCCGTGCGAGATCGGGCCGCCTTCATTGAGGGTTTCAAAAATCTCGTCGCTGAAGGCCACAGCCGAAATAGGGAGGTATCCTGAGGACATACCCTTCGCCATCGGCATGATGTCAGGCTGTACGCCATAATACTGACATCCGAACCATTCGCCCAGACGCCCAAAGCCACAGATGACTTCGTCACATACAAGCAGGATGTCATGCTTGCGGCAGATGCGCTGAATCTCGGGCCAGTAGGTCGATGGTGGATCGATGACGCCGCCCGCACCCTGGATAGGTTCTCCGATGAAGGCGGCGATGTTGTCCGCACCGACCTCAAGGATCTTGTCTTCAAGCGCTTGTGCTGCGCGCAGTCCGAACTCCTCCGGGGTCATATTCCCTCCGTGAGCATACCAGTGGGGCTCCATGATATGCTCAAAGCCGGGAAGCGTGGACGAGCCCATATCATGCATGTGCTTCATGCCGCCGAGGCTCGTCGCCGCCAGTGTGCTGCCATGATAGCCGAGGTTTCGACCGATGAAGGCGTATTTCTTTGGCTTTCCGCGAACGTGCCAGTAGTGGCGAGCCATGCGGATTACTGTGTCGTTTGCTTCAGACCCGGAATTCGCAAAGAAGAAATGGTTCAGATTGCCAGGCGCAACTTCAGAGAGCTTTTGGGCCAGTTCGATCTGGCTCGGCGTGGAGCTCTGAAAGAAGGAGTTGTAGAACGGCAGTTGTTCCATTTGCTGGGTGGCAACATCGACAAGTTCCTGACGACCATAGCCGACATTCACGCACCATAGACCGGCCATGCCATCCAGGATGCGATTGTTGTCACTGTCTGTCACATAGCAGCCGTCAGCGCTGGTAATGACACGCACACCGCGTTCGGCCAGTGATTTCGGATCACAAAATGGATGGATGTGATGCGAGGCATCGAGTGCCTGCCACTGTGCCGTGTTTCGTTGTACGATCGCCATTGCGCGTCCCTTTCATGTCTTTGATCACATGTTGGATCGCCACCCGATTTGGGAGAAGATGACTAAACCGATGGGCCCGGTGCGGTTTCAGCACCGAGGGGTGGAAACATCACCATCTGGTTAGTTCGCTAGAAGATCACGCATGTATCTCGCGATCTCCAGATCCGCGACTTTCCCACGTGCTTCCAATGCGTCTGCAACGCGCGTCTGATCGCCCACGGGATGCGTCTGGCTTAATTTGGTCACGGCATCCATTTGGCTGATCGCAATACGGAATGATCTGATATGGGGCAGGAGGGTTTCGACCTTGCCGTCTGGAGCGTGCTCCATCATCCAGTTGGAGCTGGAGTCTGTCTCGCTGCGGCGAATGGTTGTTCGCATGATGCTGAGTTGTTCGTCGTCATCATCAACAGGGGTCAACACACCGCGAACCTGCGCAGCTATGTAGTTCCACGTCGGTACGGTCGGGCGTTCCTCATACCAGCTGGCAGAGATATAGGCGTTCGGTCCGGTGAAGATGGCGAGCGCCGGTTGCCCCTTGGCCAACGTTCCTGCGTGAGGGTTATGCCTCGCCAAGTGTCCGACGAGTTGCGTGGTGCCATCAGGCTGCACATCAAGATACATCGGCACCGCTGTCGCGTAGGGAAATCCCTCATGACTGGTGACCAATTGGCCGAATGGGAATCTGTCGATGATCGAAGCAGGGTCGTCTGACCGATAGGCTTTGGGAATATACATGTTCCACGAAGAAGATTCATTCGGCATTCTGGTCGCGCTCCTTGTTGATTTGTCCTACCACCTTTCCTGTCATGAACGCACGATGTGAGGCGCGAAATGCCTCTCTACTGGTGCGGGCAGGGCACCGGAGCGCAACTCCTTGGCAACTGAGCCTCGCGCAGAGGACCTGTAAGGTTTTTTGCAGACTGACCGCGTGGCAATTGCACTCGGTATGCCAGCAGGGAGAAATTTTGTGACGCAATCCTATGATCAACAATCACCTGAGTTGGGTGACGTCGTTTCGGCATATGCTGGCCAGTTGATGCCGGATGTCCAGATGAGGACGTTTGCCCGAACACACGAAATTTTTCCAACGCGGATCATCAAGTCTGGCGGCACGCCAAGTGAACTGCCACGGACGGCGAACACCCTGACGGATCTGGCTATCCCGACAAATGGCGACACCTATGATCTGTTTGATTATGTGTCCCGGAATCGCCTCGTTGGCTTGCTTGCTCTCAAGGATGGCCAAATCGTTCATGAATATCATGAGAGCGGATTTGACGCTGACACGCGCTGGATGTCGATGTCGATGGCCAAGTCCGTTTCAACGACATTGGTCGGTACTGCCATCAAGGATGGCTACATCGACAGTGTGGACGACCAGCTTGTTAAATACATGCCGGAACTGTCTGGGAGTGGCTATGATGGCGTTTCCATCCGGCACCTGCTTCAAATGACGTCTGGCGTGAAATGGGATGATACCCATACGACGCCCGGTTCTGAGCGCCGCGTCATGCTGGACTTGCAGGTGGCCCAGCAGCCAGGTGCAATTATGGATCTCATGGCGTCGTTGCCACGTATCGCTGAGCCAGGGCAGGTCTGGAACTACAGTACGGGTGAAACCCATGTTGTCGGTGCGTTGGTCAAAGCAGCGACAGGGAAGTGGCTGGCAGATTATTGTTCGGAAAAAATGTGGTCGCGACTTGGTATGGATTCAGATGCCGCATGGTGGCTTGAAGCGCCTGATGGCCTGGAAGTGGCCGGAAGTGGAATCTGCGCGACATTGCACGACTATGCGCGCCTCGGTCTGTTCGCATTGAACAACGGTGTCATTGATGGCGAATCTGTTGTGCCTGACAATTGGTTCGTCGAAGCGACGGAACCGCGCATGGCGGGCGACGCGCCGCTGAACTATGGTTACATGTGGTGGCCAGTGCCAAGCCGAGATGGGGATTTTTCGGAAGGCGCGTATAGCGCCCGCGGCATATTCGGGCAGTACATCTACATCAACCCAACCCGGAACATTGTTCTGACGGTCCTCAGCTGCCGGTCAAAGCCGAAGTTTGCTGAAGCGATTCTGGACAATGATTTCTTCAACGCGGCTGCGGATGCACTGGGCTAGAGCACTGGTTTGAATTCCGGTGTGTCCTTGGCGATCGTATTGGCCAGCCACTGTCTGAACTTTCGCAGGCTCGGCTCGTTCCACCGATCGTGCCGCGCGATAAGCACGTAATCTCCGCGTCTGGGCGGGAAGGCAGGATTGTCCTTTCCGATCCAGACCAGATCACCTCTCGCGAGATGCTTTTCGGAAAGCAGTGGGTTCGTCAGGGCAATTCCGCGTCCATGCCGAGACGCATCTGCTGTCAGATTGCCTTGCCACAGGCGCGGGCCTTTGAGCCCGTTGCCGCAATCGACCCCAAGAGATTCCAGCCATATCTTCCAGGTTTCCGTCGTGTTCTCGTGCAAGAGCTGATGCTCGAGCAGGTCTTCAGGCGTTTCAATTGGGGGAGATTTCTCCAGATATTCCGGACTCGCCACAGGAATGATCGGAGATTGTGCAACTACCTGGTTTCTCAGATGGGGTGGAAGCTCACCAAGATCTTCATAAGATGCCCAATAGCGGATGTCTGCAGTTGCCTCATGAGACAGAAAATCCGGAGCGCTAACAGATGGCTTGAGTTCGATCTCAACCCCTTGATTTGCGCGCTCCAGCGACGCGAGGCGACGCGACAACCATTGCTGTGCGAATCCGGGTGTACTCCAGATAAGCAGTTGGTGATGAATGCCCTGGTTCAATACATCCAGCGTCGCATGCGCGACCATATCCAGTGCGGCGGCGATGGATTTGTGATAATCCTTCCCCGCTTCGGTCAGGATCAGACCGGTAGGGGCGCGTTCAACGAGAGTGATTCCGACCCATTCCTCGAGCGTTCTCAAATGCCGGCTGAGGACCGCATGGTCCCGGTCGAGCCATTTGGCGGCTTTGCGTACACCTCCCAGACGCGCAATGGCGTCAAATGCCCTCAAGCCCTCGAATGGCGGTAGAGCTTTGCGCTGAGGTGGCTGTTGCCCTGGAGCGGGTAGGTCGCCCTTGCGGTCGGCCATGAATGCTTCCTTGTTGTTACGCTTCTCATTCGCAATTGACGGCGGTCGTTGGGATGAAGTCAAGTTTTCTGGTGAGTCCAGTTGGGCTGCTGATGCATCGCGCCCGAATTCAGAGCTGATCATTTAGGTGTCTCCCTGCACAGACTTCGATTGACGCTGTCGACGTCGCGCCAGCCAAAGCTGAATTCCGAGAGTGATCATCACAAGCAGCCAGATGCCGGTCGCGAAATTGAGGAGCCTGCCCGGCAATCCTCCGATCTGACCTGTGTGAAGTGGATATAAAGCTTCAGTAATTCGTTCATTGGCGGCGCTGTTGGCCGCATCGTGCTCGAGCAGAACTTTGCCATCCAAGCCTACGAAAACGCGCGTTGCACCGTAAAGCCGGGGCATCTCTCCGGGCGCATTGACGCGTATCCGATACCACGGCCGATTTTCGGAGGGGAGGGAAACGGCAGTCAGCGTAGAGCCGGGATATTGCTTCAGGGCCGCATCAAGCACGTGTTCAAGAGGGGCATGAGGTGTTCGGACCGGGTCGGTGATCGCCGGTGCATTTTGTGTCACGCCCAGCCAGTTCGCGATCACATCTGCCTGTGCGAGCGCAGTTCCCGACAGAATGACGACAGAAGCTGGTAACGCGCCCCAAAACCCTACTCGCCAATGCCATCCAGAGAGACTGGCTGGTTTTGGTGCATTCGGCGCTTGGGCAAACGCTGTGAGGCGCTTTCGCCTTGACCATCCGATGGTGAGGCCCATCGCGATGTTTGACACCAACAGCAGGCCGGAAATGGTAAGGAAGGTATAGCCCACCGATCCAAGCAGGAGCGTTTTGTGGAATTGGGTAGCCGTTTCGAAAATGGCGCCGTCAGAGAACAAGTTGGAATCCGAGCGGTCACGAACCCTGTTGCCGACGCCATCTATCCGAACCGTGCGGCTGTCTCCATCGCGCTCAAGATATGCATCATACTGGCCATCACGTCCGCCTGAAAACCAGACTGAAGAAATGTCGTCCCCATTTGCGATCATGTCGTCAATTGTCGCCGCGATTGCGGCGTTGTCGGTTTTTGTCGCTTTTTGTCCTAACAGGAAATCGTCAATGTCGGCTCGAAACGCAATCATCAGGCCGGATGCTGCCTGCAAAATCCATACGGTCAGAAAGACCAGACTTAGCCATTTGTGAATGAGTCGAAGTTTCGAGAGTTGCATGCGACCTCCAGCCGTCGGCGGCGAATTGCCTTTGGTCAGTATGGCAAACAGGTTTTGACATCCGACAGATGCGAAGCGTGAGCGAGGTGGTGCGGAAAAGACACCTAGTAGTGCATCCTAGGCCCCTTCGCCAATGCTGGCGGCACGTGGTCAAGTTACAGGTGCGGAAAAGCCTACAAGACACATACAGGATCTCGCATCCTGTCGACATGATGGGTCGTACTCTAATGGGGAGCAGGAATTGAGAAAGTTTTCGTCACTCGCCTTCGGCATGTTTGGACTGGCGCTGAGCACAGCGTGTATCTCTAGCGCCCAGGAATGGGACGTGACGGATACCGGGGAACCCTATCGTGAAGTGGCGCTGACGCTCGAAGAGGGCACGTGGATAAGCGTAGCTGTGCACCCCTCTGGCAAAACCATTCTGTTCGACGTGCTCGGCGACATTTACTCCATGCCTGCAGAAGGTGGAGAGGCGCGCCTCGTATTGGGTGGCTCCGCAATCCAGCACTCTCCCGTCATCAGTCCAGATGGTCGCCGGGTCGCCTATATAAGTGATGTAGATGGCACAGATAATATCTGGACGGCCGATCTCGACGGCGGCAACCGGGTTCAGGTGTCGTTTGAGCAAACACAGGCTGTCGTCGATCCGGATTGGAGTGCAGACGGCAAATCTATCGCCGCGGCTCGCATGTTCGATACCGCTGACAAGCTGCATGCGTCCGAACTGGTGGCATACCCGTCCGGCGGCGGCGCGGCCGAAATTGTCGTCGAGATGCCTGCGAATGGCGAAAACGTACACGATGCGGAATACTCACCAGACGGCGATTATCTCTACTATGTGGAGAAGGTTACTCCACCGCATGCGTCAGCCATATATGTCGACGCGAACCACAAGAATTTCGCGATTCAAAGACTTGAGTTGAACAGCAGTCAGACTGAAACCGTTGTTGGAGGCTTTGGCGGCGCGTTGGCGCCTTCCATTTCTCCCGATGGAAGCAAGATGGCTTTCGTGCGGCGTGTCAAAGAGCAGACCATGCTCTTTGTCTACGATTTCGAAACCCGAGAGCAGGTTCCCATATTCGATGAACTTGATCGCGACGGCCAAGCAGATTTCCTGGGACAGGGAGCATACTATCCGCGTTTCTCCTGGTTTCCTGACGGACAATCAATTGCCATTTGGAGCGGAGGAAAAATCAAGCGGATATTCCTCCAAGATGGCCGGGCCGAGGAAATATCCTTCTCCCTTACAGCGCATCACAGGCTGACAGAGTCCGTCCGGTTTTCACAGGATCTGGCGCCCGAAGAGTTCCGGGTCAAAGCAATCTCCCGGCTTGCGCTGTCGCCCGATGGTGACACGCTCATGTTTGGCGCGCTTGGACGCACTTGGCAGCAATCGGTTTCTTCTGGAGGAGAGCCTCATCAGCTCTCACCGACCAAAGCATCGCAATCGGATGCCAGTTTTTCTCCGGATGGTTCAAAAACGGCATACATCGAATGGAATGACGTGAAGGGTGGGGCGCTCAAGCTCAAATCTGATGGTGAGCCGCCGGTTACGCTTTTCCAGTCCATCGGTATTGTTCGCGAACCGGTCTTTTCGCCCGATGGCTCCAAGATCCTGTTCCAGATTGCGTCAGGTGATGATTGTCTCGGCGGTTATCGCGCTGATCCGGGAATTTATTGGATGTCGACAGAAGGCGGGACGGAGGTTCCGCTTGGCATCGCGGGCGCAAATCCACGCTTCTCGCCAGATGGATCCCGCGTCTACTTCACGACAGCCGGATATGAAGATGGGACGCTGATCACAACATTGGAAAGCATCGCGTTCGCAGGCGGTGACCATCGTATTCATTTGAGAACCCAGGATTCGGACACGAGCGAATTGAAGCTCAGCCCAGACCTGAAGTGGATCGCCTACAGGCACTACCAGACTTACCATATCGCCCCGTTTGATCCTGATGAGACAGAATTAATCCTGAACGCTGAAGAGGGCGTTCAGATAGAGCAGGCGGGTGGATACGAACTCATTTGGGATCATGATTCCAGCGGCGTTTACTGGGCCTTGGGACCGGACGTTTATCATGCAGCCATCGCTTCCGAAGTGAATGAGCCAGAACTGTTCGCACAAGTGAACTTGCATGTTCCGGCCGACCGCCCCGTCGGAATGACAGCATTGGTAGGCGGCCGCATCATCACGCTGGACGATGCCGGCATTATCGAGCGTGGAACAATCATCACGGACGGCAATCGCATTTCGGCGGTCGGTCCAGCCGACGAAATCCAGATTCCAGCGGGCGCCCACATTGTTGATGTAGAGGGTAAAACCCTTATGCCGGGTTTGGTAGATATGCATGGGCATCTGGATACGTGTTACTACGCATCTGCCGGCCTGTTGCCGCAACAGCAGGCCTCTCGCTATGCGGCGCTGTCCTTCGGGGTGACCACGAACTACGACCCGTATACGTCTGAATTGCCAACCTACACTGCGTCAGAAATGACCCTTGCAGGCGACATGACAGGGCCACGCAATTTAGCAGTCGGAAGCGTCATATACGGCCGGAAGCGGAAGTATGATCCGGTGTTCATCCCGATCGATTCTTATGAGGACGCGGAAGTGATCATGGATCGAAAGCTCTCCCTGGGCGGAACAGTGATCAAGAGTTATCGCCAGATCCAACGCCAGCAAAGGCAGATGCTGAACAAGGCCGGTCGAGAAAAAGGGATCATGGTGGATGTTGAGGGCGAGAGCCATTTCTTCAATGGGATAACGGCCATTCTCGACGGCAACATGAATTTGCAACACAATGTGCCTGTCGAGACGCTGTATGATGACTTCATACAGCTCATGGCCGCGTCGGATGTCGCACATACGCCGACATTGATAGTCCTGTTTGGTGAGCTGATGGGAGAAAATTATCTCTTCACCTCATCTCGCTTGTGGAATGATCCGCGCGTCGAGACCTATGTCCAGACCACGACAAGCTCTTACAGCCCCCTGGCCGTGCCCGTCGGCGCCCCCCCTTATGTTCGGGGCATGACCGGATTGCAGGCCGCTGAAGAGATTTGGGATATCGGGTTCAGGGCGGCTGCGCGCTCGATGAAGGAACTCAATGATGCGGGCGCGCTGGTGAATGCCGGTTCGCATGGCCAGGTCTATGGGCTGGCCATGCATTGGGAGCTTCAGCTTCTCGCCGAAGGCGGGATGAGCAATCTGGATGTATTGAAAGCTGGTACCATAAATGGCGCGAAGACTTTGGGCCTTGAGGAACAAATCGGATCGCTGCGTGTCGGAAAGCTCGCTGACATAATTGTTCTGGATGAAAACCCGCTCACGGATATTCGCAATACGGAGTCAGTTTCCATGACCATGGTGAACGGACGCCTTTATGATTCTTACAGCATGAATGAAGTTGGAAACTACGATCGTCCTCGAATGCCCTTCTATTGGGAAGAGAATGATGTGCCCAACCACATCCAGTGGAAACCCGCTTGGGGCCATCATTGAGCCCGGATAGATCGCGCCAAATGAAGAGAGAAAAGAGTATGAGTGATACGCACGACACCGGCGAAGTGACTGGTGCAGGAACTGCGCGCGGAGTGGATGGTGGAGACACGGTGTTTTTCGGCCACCCAAAAGGACTGGCTTACATCGTCTTCACCGAAGCCTGGGAACGCTTTTCGTTCTACGGAATGCAGGCACTGCTCATCCTCTATATGGCGACTTATCTGTTCCTGCCGGAGAACTCGGGGAATGTTGCGGCATTTGAGCCCTTCCGGGGCATGTTTGAAGCGGTCTTCGGTCCACTCAGTGTCCAGGCGCTCGCCTCTCAGGTGTTCGGAGCTTATGTGGGGCTCGTCTATTTCGCGCCAGTGCTTGGCGGACTAATCGGCGACCGATTGCTGGGGCGGACAAAGGCGGTGCTTCTTGGTGCGTTGCTTATGGCACTCGGTCATTTCCTGATGGCATTCGAAGCGAGCTTTCTGTTGGCATTGGCAACGCTGATACTCGGATCAGGCCTGCTCAAGGGCAATTTGGCGGCTCAGGTTGGCGGATTGTACGACAAGTCCGACAAGCGCAGGGATTCCGGTTATTCGATCTATGTGTTCAGCATCAATGTTGGCGCATTTATTGCCCCCCTCGTGTGCGGAACCTTGGGAGAAGTCTATGGCTGGCACTATGGCTTTGGTGCGGCCGGCATCGGCATGATGATTGGACTGGCGGTGTACCTTTCCGGATTGTCCTATCTGCCCGTCGATACAGTTCAGAAAAGCGAAGATCGGCCGCGCCTCCAAAAAGGTGATGGCGTTGTCATTTTGTCGATCCTGCTCATGCTTGCGCTGACATCCCTGTATTGGACTGCGCAAAGCCAGGTTTGGAATGCCTATCCGCTCTGGCTGCGAACCGATGTGGACCGGAACATTTTTGGTCTGGATGTGCCGGTAACATGGTTCCAGTCTCTTGATTCATTGGCCGTCTTGCTCCTGGCACCACTGGTGCTGTGGTATTGGCGATCTCAGTCTCGCCGGAATGCCGAACCGGGCGACCTTGTGAAGCTCGCCCTCGGTTGTGCAGTGTTCGCATCTGCGTTCGTGTTGCTGGGATTTGGTGACTTGATGTCAGGAGATGGGGCTGTGTCGTTGTTGTGGCCGACCATCTTCCATTTCGTCTGCGCAATCGGGTTCTTGTATGTTGGCCCAATCGCATTGGCACTTACTTCGCGAGCAGCGCCGGAATCCGTCAATTCAATGATGGTGGGATCGTACTACCTGGCGATCTTTGTGGGAGGTCTGTTCAGTGGCTGGTTGGCGCGCTTCTACGAAACAATGTCCGCGTCGGGATTTTGGCTTATGCACGCCGCGATTGTGGGGGCAGCGGCTGTCCTAATTATCGCGCTTCGGCCTGCGCTGTCCCGTGCAATGCGATTGGAAGACCCAAACCCTGAACCAAGTGATGCTCTGTCCGCAGAGCAGGAGAGTATTTGATGACTACCCATTTGTTGAGCGCCGTTTCAGTTGCGGCCTTGATCGCAATGACAGCCTGCGTCGCGCCAGAACGTATTGAGGAGGAATCCAGCGCCGACATAAATGTGTGCGCAGATCCAACTCATGAAGGCGCTTGTGACTATCTTGGTTTTGACGGTCTTCAGAGCGCGGTAGATGCTGCACCGCCTGGAGCAGTGATCAGCATGCAATCTGGATCCTACGCGCCTGGCAGCTACAGAGATGTTCCGTTTCAGGACTTGGCGGTACGTGGAGCGCTTGTGATCGATGGGAAAGACCTCACCCTGCGGGCAAGTCCTGGGGCTGTTCTCCAAGGACGCAAGGAGTTTCCCGTAAGTGCAATTGTTGTTCGAGATTCCGACGTCACAATCTCAGGACTTGCGATCTCTGATTTCTTCTATGGAGAGCCAGAGGATGATATCTACGACGGCCATGGAATCTTCACCATCGATAGTCAGGTATCTCTGCAAGGTGTTCGAATATCAGGCATCGAGAAGATGGCGGTTACAGGCAGGGAAGCTGGTCACGTATCGGCAAGTGATTTGATAATCGAAAACTCTCACCTTGGCATATGGCTGGAAGAGACCGCACATTTCGAGATGAAGAGCAGTCGAATTGTGGGAAGCGAGTCTGCGGGTGTTGCCGCTTATGGAGACGCGACCGCAACGGTCGTGGAGAGCGTGATTGATGGCAATCAGGATGATGGTCTCTACACAGAAAACCGTGCTCAGATCGCGACCATGCGTTCTGCCATCTTGAACAATTCTCCATTCGGCGCGCGCGCGGCGGACGAAAGCACGATTGTTGTTTGCGAAAGCGAAATCAGCGGGAATGAGGATGACACAGGCGTCGAAGGCGAGGGAGTGGTTCTGATTGATGCCGTCGAGGAATGCCAATTTTGATCTGATGCGTCGCCCTTGTGTAAATTTAGACTAGTAACCGCTCCGTCGTGTTGATGGAGCGGTTTTCTTTTGGGAAAACAAAAAGACCCGGACGATATTTTCGTCCGGGTCAGTATATGCCTTGTAGGCTGTTGATAACCGGAAGACCGGTTATCAACGATTGTACACGTTGTGCGTTCTAGAAATTGTAGGCAGCGCTTACGCCAATCACCCGTGGACGTGTGCGGTTGGCATTCGCCCATGCCTGATAGGGGTCAATCGACTTGTTCTCGTCTGTGAGGTTTGTCGCGAAGACTTCCAGATCGAACTGCCCAACCTGTACGCCGGCACGAGCATTCAGCAGGTTCAGGGCATCGGAACTCTGCGGCAGCGCCGACTCATAAAAGCTGGAACGGTCGATATAGGTGACCTTGTCACGGTGGTTGAAGTCGACCCGTACAAATGCCGGGTGATCCGGTGTGATGTCAAAGTCGTAATTCACGCCGAGCGTGTAGCTCAATTCCGGCGTGTAGTCGGTCGGATCGCCCACCTGGTTTACTTCGTCGGTATCGGCAGTTTCGACGATCTCACTATCGAGATACGCGGCATTGGCCGAAAGCGTCAAACCGGACATAGGCTGGTAAGCGACGCCAGCTTCTACGCCTTTGACCTCAACCTTACCAATATTGCTGGACTCACCCAGGAATGCTCCATTCACTTCGGTCAGTCGACGGCGTACCATGTCTTTGTATTCGGTGAAGAAGACAGCGACATCGTATTGAAGGTTACTTGTGCTTCCCTTCGTACCGATTTCATAGGTCAGGATGTTTTCAGGACCGTAGGGATCGAACGGCGCAGAGTTGAATCCACCGCTCCTGAAACCAGAACCCGCGCTGGCATAGATAGTTGCGTCCGGATTGTACTCATAGGTCATGTACACGCGCGGATCGACCGATTGGAATGTGTCGGACAGCTCCGTACCGGTGCCTGGTGCGTATTCAATGAGGCTGGTTTGCTCGTCATGGAAGTAGCGAAGGCCAGCACCAAGCGTGAGCCTGTCTGTCAGATCATACGCGCCATCTGCGAACAGGGAATAGGATTCCGACGTTGAGGCAGAATAGTAGAAGAGGTCGTCGTAGAGAACTCCGCCGCCTTCATACAGATCGCCGCCAGGCGCATAAGCATATTCGTAGTCGGCCGTCAGCGAACGTTCGCCATCGCTGTAGTAAGCGCCAATCGTCCAGGCAAAGTTTTCACCTGCATCAGCAAGGCGCAGTTCCTGAGAGAACTGTTCTGCCTTTACGAAGCGATCATCATTCCCTTCAACAAATCCGTAGGAGTAGTTCCCTTCACGCGCGATGTAGGTGAATGGGTATTGGTGGTCGTGATCGATTTGGGTTGTTGAGGACGTTAATTCCGCAAAGCCAAAGTCGTAGGTAAGTTCGAGGTTGTAGATGTCGAAATCGAACTTCTTGGGGATCATGACCTTGCTGCGGTCTGGCCCCACATCAACCGTGCGATCTGGTTCTTCATAACCCATACCCAGCTCGGTTTCAGCGCGCTGGATCTGCACCATTGCCTTGGCGGTGAAGTTTTCTGTTGGAACCCAGAGGACTTTACCGCGTGCGTTCAGCAGCTCAGTGCCGTTACCATCCTCGATGCCGGCTTCAGGTTGATCAATCCAGCCGCCGCCACTTTCGAGACCAAGAGCGAGACGAACTGCCAGTTTGTCTTCAACGATCGGCGCATTGACGACAAGCTCAGCCTTCTGGCCAACTTCACCTTCTGAAACAGTGTACAGCTCGCCTTTGACTTTTCCTTCGACCTTGTCGAGGACCGGATCAGCCGTGATAAAGCGAATGACGCCACCTGCGGCGCCCTGTCCGTAGAGTGTGCCTTGTGGACCTTTCAGAACTTCGACGCGCTCCAGATCAAGCGCCACCGGGCTCAACTGATCATAGCCGCTCAATGATAGAGGGGCTTCGTCCATATACATTCCGACAAGTGCACCGGAACCGGATTGGTTCGCCAGACCACGGACAAAAATCGTGTAGCTGCCCGGACCATCTTCCCTCATGGTCAGACCAGGTACGTTGAATGACAGGTCTTGCACACTCTCGATGCCCAGCTTGTCCAATTCGTCACCAGAAATGGACTCGATAGCCATCGGCACATCGATCAGGCGCTGTTCCCGTTTTTGAGCCGTTACCATAATCGCGGACTGTACCAGTTCGGTATCTTCCGTTGTCGGCTCGGTTGTCTGGGCCCCCGCAGTCGCTGCATGCATCAGAGCGATGACAGCGCTGCCTGTTGTCCAAAGATATTTACGTTTCATGTCTTCTCCCGCTCGCTTTTGCTACATTAGAGGGAAGTAAGACGGACAAACAGAATATTGGGCAGATGCCAAAATTGAGACACATGGTGCGAATTGCGCACCTGCCAGTGCGGTCGTTGTGCATACGTCTTACAAATGGGTTCCGACAGTCTTGCGAAACCCAGTCAGACAGGGGAGTCTCGCTGATTAGTCTGTTTCGGACGGGGTGTTGATCACACCATCGGTGCAGAGTGCGCTCAGTGCTTCATCTGAGTATCCAAGTAAAGTCTTGAGTACATCTTGGGTATGTTCGCCTAAAATTGGTGCAGCCGATACATACTCCGCCGGAGTGCGACTGAGGCGCGCTGGAAAGGCGACGCCCGACACGTCGCCCAGACTGGAGTGCGGTAGCGTAATCCGAGTATTGCGTGCTTGTATATGAGGGTCTGCAAATACGTCACCGACTCTATTCACAGGACCTACAGGAGCCTTGCATCCGTCCAGAGTGTCTAGCCAGTAAGATGTCGTCGCGGTCTGCAATGTGTTGTGCAGAATGTCGGTGAGAACCGTGCGATTTTGCACGCGATTGGCGTTCGACCGGAAGCGGGGATCCTTGGATAGCTCTGAGAGGCCGAGGCGGTTGCAGAAATCTTCAAACTGGTCGTCATTGCCAACCGCCAGCACGATGTGTCCGTCGCCGGTTTTAAACACATCGTAGGGTGCGATGCTGGGGTGTGCGTTCCCCATACGTGACGGGCTCTGGGCCGTTGCAAGGAAGCCTTGGGACTGGTTGGCCAGGGCAGCGACAAGGCTGTCCAGAAGCGAGATGTCGATCGCTTGTCCTTCGCCGGTTTTTTCACGATGCCGTAACGCCGCCTGAACGGCGTTGGCGGCGTACAGACCGGTAAGAATATCGACGAGTGCCACCCCGACCTTCATCGGACCGGCCCCCGGCTTTCCGTCTGGAACGCCCGTAATGCTCATCAAGCCGCCCATTGCCTGAATCAACAGATCGTAACCCGGCTGGCTCGCATATGGGCCTGTCTGTCCGAAGCCGGTGATTGAACAATAGATCAACCCGGGATTCTCGGTGCAGAGAGTTTCAGCATCGAGGCCATATTTGGCGAGGCTTCCCGTCTTGAAATTCTCGATCAGAACGTCGCTGGTCTTTGCCAGTTGCCGGATGATATTCTGGCCTTCCACTCGTGTGATATCCACGCACACTGATTTCTTGTTGCGGTTTGCGCTCAAGAAGTAGGAAGCTTCGCGCTTGCTTGGGTCTGATCCATACTGGAATGGAGGGCTCCAGCTGCGTGTGTCGTCGCCGCGACCAGGGCGCTCAATCTTTATGATTTCAGCCCCGAGGTCACCCAAGAGCTGTGTGGCCCAGGGGCCTGCCAGCACACGGCTGAGATCCAACACACGAAGACCCGCGAGTGCCTGTGCCATATCAGTTGAAAGCCGCGATACCGGTTTGAGCCCGCCCAAGAATGAGGGCGTGCACGTCGTGAGTGCCTTCATAGGTATTCACGGCTTCCAGATTGCACATGTGCCGCATGATGTGGAACTCATCCGAAACACCGTTGCCACCATGCATGTCGCGCGATGTCCGGGCGATCTCCAGCGCCTTCCCAGCACTATTGCGCTTGATCAGCGAAATCATTTCCGGCGTTGCCTGATGAGTATCCAGCAGGCGGCCCACCTTCAGACAGGCTTGCAAACCAATAGAAATTTCAGTCTGCATGTCAGATAGTTTGCGTTGTATCAGCTGGTTCGCGGCGAGCGGGCGGCCAAACTGCTTTCGATCCAGCGTGTAGTCGCGCGCAGCGGTCCAACAGGTGCGAGCCGCGCCGAGTGCGCCCCAGGCAATTCCGAAACGTGCCTTGTTCAAGCAGCCAAACGGGCCTGACAGTCCACGGGCGTTCGGGAGCAGGTTTTCTTCAGGGACGAACACATCGTCCATGACAATTTCACCGGTGATGGATGCGCGCAGCGCGAGCTTACCTTTGATTTCGGGCGTCGACAGGCCACTCATGCCGCGTTCAAGCACAAACCCGCGAATGACTCCGTCGAGTTTCGCCCAGACCACCATGACATCGGCGATCGGGCTGTTCGTGATCCACATCTTTGCACCGTTCAGGCGGTATCCGCCATCCGTCTTTACCGCCCGCGTGGCCATATTGCCGGGGTCCGAACCGTGGTCGGGTTCAGTCAGGCCGAAACAGCCAACGAGATCACCTGACACAAGACCAGGCAGCCAGCGTTGGCGTTGTTGTTCGTCGCCATAGGCATGAATAGGGTGGATGACGAGCGAGGATTGAACGCTCAAGGCAGATCGGTAGCCTGAATCAACAGCTTCAACTTCGTGCGAGACCAAACCATAGGCTACGTGGCTGACCGCCGCGCCGCCATACTCTTCCGGCAGGGTTGGCCCAAGCAGACCGAGCGCGCCCATTTCCCGCATGATTTCGCGATCAAAATGACCTGACCGATTGGCTTCCACAATTCCAGGCAGAAGGCGTTTGTCGGCAAAATCTGCAGCGGTCTTTTGCACAAACCGTTCTTCCTCAGTCAGATCGGAAGCGAGCGAAAGGGCGTCGGCCCAGTTGAAGGCAGAGTGCTTGGTCATTTTGCTGTCCTGATATTTATGAGTGTCTTGAGCGTCTAATCAGCCGAAACGCGGTATCCGGTCTGCTGCCAGCGGCCTGGATTGATTATGATCTCGTCACCCGCAAACTGAATGCTGAACGGGTAGCGGCCACGCTCGACAGTGAATGTGTCTCGGGTGGCGGCCAAGAGGGGACGGGGAGTGCCCTTTTTGACCTGAAAGACATCACGCTCTCCCGTTGCAGATGCGACGAGCGCGCCATTCTCCACGCTAACCGTTAATTCAGCCAGATGGCTGAAGCGATAGGTTCCGGCGTACTTTTCCAGCGTGCGGGCTGGGAGAACAAGTTCCGGATCTGGGTCTGGCTGAGTTACCTGATGCGCAGGCACTGCGGCGAGGATGGCATCCCACATCAGTTCAGACGCGGCGACGCCGATCTCCATGCTCGGGATGGTTTCGCCGGGGCCGGTCTCCACCTCATTCGTCGACACAGCGTAGAGTACATCACCGTCAAATTCGCTTGCGAAAGGTTGAATACCTCGCGCCATCGATGTGTGTACCTGAACAGCAAGTCGTTGCAGCTCGGCTGGCGTCATTGAGCGGTTGGTAACGACAACGCTGATCGTTGTGTTCTTTCGCTCAGCGCCTGGTGACTCCTCGTCGCCATTCCAGCCGGGCTGCACGCTATCTGGTGCCGCCCGCATCAGATCTGTCGCTTTCAGGTTTTCCGGCCAGTTGCTTCCCTTGTGACAAGCGACGACATTACCTTCACGGTCGGTCACCGTGCCAAGAGCGTTGACGACGGTGAATACCGCAATCTTCACATCACCAATCTGGCGGAACGCGCTGCCTTGTCCGGAGCGTGCGTTGCAGCCGAAAATGCCGCCATTCATGGCAGAACGACCTGCGCCATAGGCGCCATTTGGAAATACGCCCGGTTCTGCAGCCCTCAATGCCAGTTGGGCAAGACGTTTGTCGGGATAGATTTCGTTGAGGCGTCGACCGCCGAAATCGTAGATGATGGAACCGACAACGAGGCCCACATTGTCCCAGCGACCGCCACGATACTTGTCATCGAGCAACGCAGTATTGGCAGCTGTCACCGCTTCCAGACCATACCAAGAGCCACCAGACAGGACGATGGCATCGAGTTCGGGCTGATTGTATCCTAGTTCCAGATATTTGGCGTTGACGGTGCCTGGTCCACCGCCGCGAGAATCGACGGCAGCGTTCACTTTTTTTCCAAATTTCAGAACCGTCAGGCCTGTTGGCCCATCTTCGTACTGGCCCGTTCCAATCTCCAGCATCGGCCAATCGAAGGTCAGCGCCGTCTCGCTGTCAAAGCCATCATTTATCAGGGCTGGAAGTTCGTCCTGACCGACGGGCGGCATATCTGCCAGCGCTGATTGAGGAAGGGTCGCGCAAGCCGTCATAAGTGTCGCTGCCAATGCCATTCCAATAGCGGGAACGGGGTTACATTTCAGCTTGGTACGGGTGGTCATAATCTTGTTCCTCGATTCTGGAGGCCAGCATACGTGAATGCAGCTTTGCCGACATAGATGCGATATATTGATGTGCTGGTGCGCTCAGGTCACCGTTGCGGTTCGCGAACGTCGTGGGCCAACCGGAAGCCGACAGTGAAATATCCCTGATCCTTAGGTCCGGGCAGTCGATATCTCGGTGACAGATAGTCGCCAGCATCGCCGTAGGAGCCGCCACGAATTGAGCGTTTGTCCGGCGTGTCGCATTCTGTGCGTGCGGAGCCATCGACAGGCGCGCCCACATAGTTGTCTTGATGACAGTCAGCTTGCCACTCCCAGACGTTTCCTCGCATGTCGTGGATGCCGAACTTGTCGGAAGGAAAACTCCCGACGGGGGCGGTTTCAATCCAGACATCCCGTCCTTCCGCTTTGCCGCCGCAGCAGTCAACCAAGCCGATATTTGCTTCGTCGTGCCCGACGACGCCGTCCTCGCCTTCAATGTCGCCAAATGTCGCCACGTATTCCCATTCTGCTTCCGACGGTAGGCGATACGCTTCCCCGGTTTGTTGCGTCAGCCAGGATGCGTATGCTTGTGTATCTTCCCAACTAACGCAGACGACAGGGTGATCTTCGGCTTGCACAAATCCGGGGTGCTCCCAGTTTCGGTCAGGATCGATGTGCCAGGATTTTTCGTCTGTGTAGATGTTGCATTTGCCTTCGGACAGGTGCCCTGTTGCTTCAACGAACTGTCTGAACTCGCCTACCGTCACTTCTGTCTTGGCTAACGCAAAAGACCTTTGAATATCGACGGTGTGTCGGGGTCCATCGATCTCTCCATATCCGTAGTCGATTGTCTCGCCCATCTCGAAACTGGCTGCAGGTATAACCACCATTTCTGCACCAGAAGGCGAACCTGCGGGTTGCGAACAGGCGGAAACTGTCATCGCCATCAATGCCAAGCACGTAGTTGAAATTATTCGCCGGACCATGTGGATTTCCAATCTATTCCGTTTGTTGGCTTCATTTCCCAATAGAACTTGCTCCGAGGGCGGTCATAATTTCCGATTTCGTTCATGGTATGGGAATCGTAGAGGCGCCCATTGACCATTGTATACCGAACGCTGTTGGCATTGCGGATGTCCTCGGTCGGATCCTCGTCAAGTACAATGAGGTCTGCGAGCTTGCCGGGGGTGATTGATCCGAGTTGATGGTCAAGCCCGTAGGTCTTTGCGCCATTGATCGTAGCGGCTCGCAGGATTTCCATCGGTTCCATGCCGCTTTCCGCAAAGAGCAGCATCTCCCAGTACATGGCGAGCCCGGAAACCTGACCGTGAGAGCCAACATTCACCGTTGCGCCGGCTTTTGCCAGTTTCGTCAAGGAGCGACCGACTGACCGGAATCCGATGTCGTAGATTTCATCTGACACATGGATCGAATGCATGCAGCGAACATGCAGGGGTGTGCCACTTTCGCCCGTGATTGGGTTATACGCATTGTTTACGTCGGGAATGAAGGCTTTGACTTTGTCCTGGGACCAGGAGTCTTCGTTTTCGTAGATGTAATTTTCGCCAAACAGCTCGCCGAACGTCACGATCAGTGTTGGCGTCATTGAGACGTCGGATGCAGCAATCAGCTGCTGAAGATCATCATAATAGGTGGCAACCGGAAGATTGTGCTCAAGATTGGTGTGTCCATCGAGAATCATCCCGATGTTTGTGTAGAATTGTCCGGCGCCTTCGCCATCAACCATGAAGTCGTATTCTCTCGCCGCCTGGAGAAGGCGCTGACGCTGAGCTCTTGTCGACAGCTTGTAGCTTTTCAGAATTGACGGGCCGAGCGCTTTGCGGCGCTTCAGGACGTTTCGAGCATCATCCAAAGAGGCAAGTGGGTGATACACACTAGCGGTGCGTCCTTTCACTCCGTGAACAACCTGACCAGATTTGAGCCAGCGCGGACCGACCAATTCTCCCGTCATGGTCATCTCACCGCTTTCGTAGGAAGTAAGGTCCTCGGAGTACGGATCGAAGTTCGTGGTGACGCCATAAGCGAGGGCGGCAAGACGCGTTGGGTGTTGCTGAGGCATAGTGCCGGCATCGAAGCAACATTCGATATGGCCATGCGCATCGAAGAAGCCAGGCATCAAGACTTTGCCCCTGATGTCGATCCGGGTGGCGTCTTTCGGAATCTTGACCTTGCGTCGCGGACCGACGGCGACAATCCGGTTTCCTTCAACAACAACAGTACCGTTCTTGATAACATCGCCTTCGATCGGAACGATCTTGCCGCCAACGAACGCAACTATGCCTTCAGGCTTGTCTGCCGGCAGCTGTATATTGATTGTCAGGGAGTGAGGCGTGCCGCTCTTGTCGGCGGGCGTAGTTGAAAGAATTTCTGCGCCCATCGTCCAGAAGAGTGTGGACGAGTCTTTCGACCATCTGAAAGCGTATCCACCAATATCACTCAGCAGACGAGCCGAGGCATTGTCCGGCGTGTTGATGGTTACGGGGGCTGGCTTGACGTCGAACGGCATGACGTAAGGGCGATTGTTGGACTTGAACGCCAGCCACTTCAGGTCAGGGCTCAAGGAGAAGTCCCGGATGTCTGCCATTTCAGAAATGGCATGTTCCTGTACGTCGCTACCGTCGAGCGTGATGCTCATCAACACAGATGACCGTTTCGCGTATGAGGACGGCTCTCCAAGAAAGAAGAGTCTGCTATCATCGGGAGAGAACACTGACAGGCCCGAGGCTTTCGTCAGGTATTTCGGACTACCTCCGGCCAGGTTCAGGAGATAAATGCCTGTCTCGGGCCCTGGTGCGTTGAAAGCTGTGTCGGGACTCATGATCCGATAGGCGATCAGTTCTCCAGAATTTGAGAACTGCGGCTCTCGAATGACCGCATGGCTTTCTGCAAGAACCGTCTCTTGGCCTGTATCGGCATGCCGCAGGATCAACTTACTACCAGTTTGGTCTTGCCAGCTTACATATGCGATTTGATGTCCGTCGGGGGACCATGTTGGTTCAGATTCCATGGCCATGGAATCCGTCAGGCGAGATGGCCGTGAAGGAGAGCTGGACCCGACTTCCCAGATCTTGCCCATTGCACGGAAGACTATCGAGCTACCGTCCGGATCCGGGGCGAGTTGGCGAATTGTGCGGACTTGAACCTGGTCTGGCGCGAGATCCTGCTTCACCCGAATTGCAGGTTGCAATTCATGGCGTGCCTTCAGATTAAACGGTATCTCTTCCGCCAGTGCAGACAGGGTGTCGATCTTCAGCAGCTTTCCCTTGGCCCAGATCGCAATGTGACGGCTGTCAGGAAACCAGTCGAAGGAGGGGTAATAATGCTCCTGTGGAAGGTAATCTCCGTGCAAGTCGCGCCCTAGATCCTGATAAATCGGCTCTTCATATCCGGACTCCAGATCTTTTACGAACAGAACTGTCTTTGCGCCCAAGCGACGGATGAAAGCGATGGATTTTCCATTCGGCGAGATCTGCGGTGTTGAGGCGCCCCCGAAACCGGAAATGGCTTTCTTTCTTTCGCCGGTTTCGAGATCCAAGCGCTTGATCGCGAAATTCTTCAAACCTGTGTTCATGTAAACATAGTGATCTCCGCCGATTCTCTCTGTGTAATAGAGGTGACGGCCATTCGGCGCGAAGCGTGGTTCCTGTACGTCTTTTCCGCTCGTCGGCGGAGGTACGACAATTTCTTCTGAACCGTCATCAATGCCGTACAGGTGAATTTCAGAATTTCGGACACGGAATATGTCTGAATAGGTAATTACACTTGCGATGGACTTTCCATCAGAGGACCAGGCCGGACCGGCGACCATGGCATGTGTTTCATGCGTGATCTGTCTAGCGTCGGTTCCGTCGGCCTTTGATATCCAGACATTGTCTGCGCCGCTTTCATCACTCAGATACGTGATGAACTGACCGTCAGGACTGAATTGAGGGCTGCGTTGGGTCACGGATCCATCGTGAATTGCGATGGCCGTGCCCCCAGTGGAGGGCATCGAATAGATATCATTCAGCAGGTCGAAGACGATGGTTTCGCCATCAGGACTTACATCCAGGCTCATCCAAGTGCCTTCTGTAAGCTCGAGTGTGACGACTTTCGGCTTAGTCTCTGTCTCGTCAGTCTGGGCATTGGCTGTGCACAAAACGCCCGGAAGACTGCATGCGACAGCGAGGATGAAGTGACGGATTCGCATAGTTTATTTTCCTCCGGCTGTGAGGCTAGCACCGGATTTCGTTCTTGAGTGATGCAAACTGTCGATGGGCTGGTGATGTATGCGCACCGTTCAGGCCGTAAAACGCAGTGTGGATCTCCTTCTGTCGGCGATACAGTTTCGCGGCAATCAGGAGAACTTCATGAAACAGACCGCAAAAGCCCTTCGTTCAATGGCCCTTGGCAGTGCCGTACTTTCGATTGTCGGGTGCGTCAGTGCGCCTGTCTCTCCGGCTACGATTGAGGCGGAGCTAATGGAGGCGGACATGGCCTATGAGGCGTTCAATCTGGAATACGGTTATGAAGCTGCCTCGAAGAAGTTCGTGGATTTCGACAAGGGGTTCATGCTCGAAGCTGGCGAAGGCTTTCTCACAGGTGAGGCTGCGATCATGGCAGAGCGACAACTGGATACGGTGCCATCACCTGTTCACTGGAAACCGATCGGTGCGATCGGGTCTGCAAGTGGCGATATGGGAGTCACCTGGGGAAGTTTCAGCGTTGATGGAGATCCAGAGACAACGGGTAACTACGTGACGGTGTGGCGCAAGGTAGACGGTGTCTGGAAGATCGTGACCGATACGGCTGTCGACGATCCGGCAGAGTAGCCGAGTGGCGTTCACTCTGTAGGACTAGCTTGCCCTCAGGAACATGGCCTCGATTTCTTCTTCACAATTGTCGAGGCCATACACGCCTGAATACACGTCTGAAATCCAACTGCGTAGCTGGCTGCGTGTTGGATCAGTCTCTGTGCCATTCGGGTGGTACAACAGGTTCAGCGGCGGAGGTGGCGCGTCGTTTAGTTGTGGCATGTGATAGGCGATGTCGTCGACTTTCCTGCAGCCAAGGCGTGCGTACCAGGCTTGTCTGCGTCTCTGCATTTCTCGTTCACCAGCGGATCCGTGTTCAGCCTCGACTTCAACGAACATCAGTCGATCGGCGCTGGTCGCCAATGTGTGGACGAACATTGATTTGCCGATACCTGTGTTACGACATGCTTCGCTGGTTGCCATATAGTCTAGCAAGCTGATCGGGAAAAAGCGTGATACATAGACGATCGAGATGCCTACGACATGGGATTCGAGTTCTGCGATCGTGAGCCTGTAGTCTTTTCTGTCCAGAAGGCTGAGAACCTCGGTGCGAGACTTTCGTTCGCTTGCGGGAAGAGAAATTTCATAAATTTCAAACGCCTCGTCAAACTTCTCTCGACAATCGGACAAATTCTTGAGTTTGATCTGAGCTGATACTGAATTCACGGTGATGCGTTTCGTCTTTCCTGTTCGTCGTGCCCCTAAATTAGAAGCGAAATCGTCTCAAGACGAATTTTCAACGAAGTCCTATTGAGTCAAAAGATCAGAACTCGTCTTAATGTTGGTAGTTTTGTCTATAGCAGGAAATGCGTTCCGAACCCCGATGAGGAGTATCATGAATGCGCAAAATGAAAAGATTCAGGCAGCGCCAAATCCTGTATCACGCAATCAAGCCGGACTGGATCGCCTTCACAACCACTTCAGTCCGGTTGCGAGCCTCAAGTTTCAGCGCCAGAGACCTCAGATGAAGTTTGACGGTCGTCTCCTGAATATCCAGTACACGTGCGATTTGCTTGTTTGATTCACCACGCTGCAGGCAGAAGAGAACTTCCCGCTCTCTGGGTGTTAGAGCTGCACCGTCTGCGCCACTATCGGTTTCAGATTGAGTTGGTGTGAAGACTTGTCCCGCCAGGATCAAGCGCACGGCCGCAACCAGGCCATCTCCGGGCATGGTTTTCGGTATGAAGCCGCGCGCGCCGCTCTCCATCAAGGCGGCGATTTCCATTTGACCGGCTACGCCTGAAAGGATTGCAAATCTTTGTTCGGGAAACTCTGCGATCAGGTCCTTGATATCCTGAACGCCTGTGATGCCCGGCATGCGCAAATCAATAAGGGCGAGATCGAATTCCGGGTCTTGAGTCGCCAACGATGTACGGAGGTCATCGCCATTTCGAGCGACTGAAATGTCAGCGTCTGGCAATTCATGCTCCAGAAGTGATCGAACGGCGTCGAGTACAAGGTCGTGATCATCAGCGATAAGGATACGCATTACGGTAAATCCTGTTCAGTCTTGCGACTCGAGTGGTGCCTTGAGGCCAATATAGTCCAAGGTTGCCCAGAGTGTTTCCCTCGATACAGGCTTGGGAAGTGTTCCGGCAAGGCCCGCAGGCAGGGGAGAGGCCAGGGCACCAGAGCTCAGAATGATTGGGATGTCTGGCTGTATCTCAAGCAGTTGTGGAACGAGATCGTCACCGCTCATCTGAGGCATTCTGCGATCTGTGATGATCAAGCCGAATGCGGACGGAGCGACTTTAAATACCGACAAGGCTTCCAAGGGATCGTAAAAGCAAACCGCATCCCATCCGAATTCCTTCAACAATCCTGTAACAAGGTCCGCTTGGAAACGGTCGTCGTCAACGACCATTGCGCCTTTCGGAGTGGTGTGGACGTCGCGATCAATTACTGACGGTGCCGGGCTCAAGGCGGCACCTAATGGCAGATCGATAACGATCCACACGCCTTCGCCGGGGCGACTGAACGCCTGCATCCGCCCCGGTTGCCCCTGAAGCAGTGCATCAACAGTCGTAAGGCCCAAGCCTCGGCCGGTCCCTTTTGTCGATTGAAATGGAATGAACGCCGTATCGAGCGCTTTTTGCGACATGCCCGCGCCATCATCCCTGACAATCAGACGCGCTGCAGGATACGCATTACACTCGCCCCGTTCGATAAAGGCGGACGGGCTGAAATGGGGTTCAATATCAGTTTGCTCCGATATCAGTTCCAGTGACAGGCAAACATTCCCGTCTTCTTCGATGGCCTCTCGAGCGTTTTTGACGAGGTTGAACACCATTCGGGAAAACAGGGTCGGATCAGTTTCGCACACGAGCTTTTCACTCGTTACCAAGACTTCAAACCCTTGCGTGGCAAGAAATTGATTGCTGTTCAGGTCACCTACATCTCGAACGAGGTCATTTAGCGCGCACATCTTCTGTTCGGGTGCGGTGTCGAAATTCATTAGATCATCAACTAGTTCGTTCGCCTGCCGGCAAGACTGTATGATCCTGTCCACGAGGATATCATACAAATCAGCCTGCATCTTGTCTGTCAGCAATTGCGCAGACGCATTGATAATCGCGAGAATGTTCGCAAAATCGTGTCCGACCGATTTGGCCATGCGGCCGAGCGCGTCGCGGCGTTCAGCGTCCAGCAGCATTTCATGCAATTGCTCACGTTGCGCCTCGCGTCGACGAATAATGCCGATATCGCGTGTCGAGCACAGAATTCCGCCATCGGAGAGGGCTGTAAGCGAAAGGTCCTGATGTACCTTGGAGCCGTCATTCGCGCGTCCGGTCACTTCTCCACGCCAATAGCCGTTTTGTTGGAAAAGCGGAAATATGTCCTTCTCGAAACGCAGGAGAGTGTCCCGATTATACATCATGCTCCAGGGCTTGCCGATGCATTCCTGTGCCTGAGCATAGCCGAACATGCTGGCATGGGTCGGATTCATGTAAGTGTAGTACCCATCCTTGTCGGTAATCGCGACGCCGTCTGCTGATACGTCAATGGCGGTCGACAAATGCTGTACTTGAAGCGCTTCAGTGCGCAGCTGTTCTGAGATCTCATAGAGCTCGGCGGAGCGTTGTTCGAGCAATTCTTCCGCAGCTGCGCGCGCCGAAGCCTCTCTTTCGAGCTTTCGTTTGAGCCGGGCAATCTGGTCGTCGTGTTCGCTCAACATCCGTTCCTGCGGATTATGTGAAAGTCCGCATTATAGAGATAACGGTGTTTACTATCGGTTCTCGAGATCTCAAAATCTTCGAGATCGTCGTAATGGTCCAGAGCGGCCATAATCATGCCTTCGCACAAATCAGCCATAGGCCGGGCTGAATTGTAAGTAATGCGCATTTCGTCGTTACCATTTCGCATGGATGGGCGAATATCCGGAACCTCTGCATCCGGGTAGAGTTTTTTGACGTCTCTATGGATGACGCCGTGAATACGTTCGATCAGGTCGAAGGCATGCGTCACTCCGTCTTGAGGGTGACCTGCAATAAGGCTTGGGAACAGATTCTGTCCGAATTTGACCAGAAGGGCACGCGCTGAAGTTCCGGTCCGATTGGATAGGGCCGTGACGAGTGCGATCATTTCAGAGTGATCGTAATATCCTACATTGGTGTAAACGCCGCCGGATGCCAATTCTGTGGAGTTTAGCAGCTCATCTATTACGGCTTCCCCAAACTCTCGTTCGGAAAATTCCAGAAACTGCCTGAAAACAACGCCCTTCAAGTTTTTTACCTCCAGATGCGGTGAAAATTGACGGCTGCAACAAGATGCGCGGCTCAGAATTCGACTTCTGGATAGATACCAGTGGTCAAACGACAGGACTACCTGACCAAAAGGTCAGGGTGAGGCACGCCTTTTGCGCTGCAGAGCCATCCTTCCGGAGAATATACGGCGGCGACCTTTCCCGGCATTTGTGTACTCGAGCTAAGCACTCATTCGGGGATACGAAATGACTGACTTGAATTTAAAAATACAATCGATTGGCCTTGCGGCGCTGTTCTTCTCTGGAGCACCCGCTGCCGCCCAGATTAGCATGGAAGCTTCTGGATGGGCGCAACAGCCTCTCGGATTTTCCAGAGACGCTCAAGCCAACCGCGTCGTGGTGACGGGAGGCGGCGCGAGCCCTTCAGCCCAAATAAGTTCATTCCGCGGTGCGGGCCCCATGATGCCAGCCTTGTCCGGAACCAGCACGGGCGGTCAGGCCACCGCGATCGGAAATATGATCAGCGTCGAAATTGAAGGAAACAACAACACTGTCGTTGTGGACGCGTCACAGATCAATCTGGGCGATCAGACCGCCATTGTTGCTCACCTTCCAACAAGCGGGAGTGATTGATCTTGGCCTACACTAAATTACTTCGTAACTTGCTGATCGGTTCGGGCTTGATAGCGGCAACGGCATGCACTTCCATGGAAGGCGTAGTCTCCGACCCCGACTATCTGGCGACCGGAGCGATCGTTGAAAACAGCTCAACGGCTTATTCAGAGCAGCTCAGCTGCATGAAGTGGAACACGCCTGCGGAGAAGCCCCGCATTGCCGTCGGTGATATTCGCGACATGACGGGCAGATTCTCCACATTTGAAGGGGCGGTTGCCACGCAAGGTGCTTCTCTCATGGTGATGTCTGCACTTAGTCAGGCAGGATTTCCGCTTGCTGAACGTCTTGATACGGCTGTTGCAGAGCAGGAACTCGAGTTTGCCAACAATCGCTTGATCAGTGAATCAGGCGAGCCAACAGAAGACTACCGCAAAGTGTTCACGGGTTCCATTGCAGGCAGCGACTACATTCTGCTCGGCGGCATAACAGAGCTGAACTTCAATGTGCATAGCGGTGTTCGAGAAGCACGTATCGGCCCAGTCATCGGCGGTGCCAGACATTATGCCATGACCGTGGCGCTTGACCTTCGACTGGTAAACACGACGGACCTGTCCGTGATCAATCTGGTCAGCCAACGGAAAGTTATTCGTGGTCGCGAAATTCGCGCGGGGGTCTTTGAGTTCATCGGAGACACGACCATTGACATCGGTTTGGGTGAGCGCGCTCAAGAGCCGGTGCACACCGCAATTCGAACGATTGTCGAAAGCGCAGTTTTCGACCTCGTCTCAGGTATCGCCGGCCCGTCCGCGCAAGCCTGCTCTCAAGCAGAGTTCGTCATGTTGGACGTGCCTGCCCTTCAACAGACCCAACATTAAAGGAGAATATTCATGAAACGGTCTGCTCTTTTCTTCGCTTCCGTCCTCGTCCTTGCTGGACATGCGTTCGCCGAACCGGGCAAGCACAATGGCAGGGGGCCCATTGATGTCGACCTCGGGCTTGGGGACGTTGTTGATGCGACTGCTGATATTGGCGGCGACAGTCTGGCTGACGCTGATGTCAATCTCGGCCTTGATACTCCAGTGGCGGCTGATGCCTCAAACGCAGCAGCCAACGCTGTGAACTACGCCACACGCCAAGTGAACAGCGGCAACCAAACGGCGACGCTGAACCTTGTCAGCGGTGCCATGGGTGAAATCGCTGGAACTGCAGCCGCCATCGGCAACTCGTATTCAATCGACTCTGTCGCGGATGCCGTCTCTTCGGTCAATCAGGCAAATTCCGGAGCCGGTTACGCTAACGCAAACGTGGACATCCAGAACTCCGGAATCGCCACTGCGACGACGGCTGCCATCGGCAACACGGCATCTGTTACGTCTGATGTCAGCACGATTGCCACACGTTCCTTGCAGTCAAACAGTGGCTACATGACGACGCAAATGAATGCTTCGATCGACGACATCACTGAAGCTACTGCAACCGCAGCGTCGATCGGCAACTCATTGTCTGTCGAAGTACCCGGAAGTGGCAGCATGAGTGCTCAGCAGTACAATTCCGGAACCATGGTTGCCGAATTGAATGGCCGCCTGTCCGGATTTGCAGATGGTGCAGCAACCGCTGCGGCAATCGGCAACTCGGCATCGCTGACCAGCCTCAACTCCGATGTTGTCGGCAACGTTTTGACCCGCATCAATCAAGCCAATTCGGGTCATCAGATTTCCACACTCGCTGCCCAAGTTTGCCATGGCGCTGAAGCTGCTGCTACCGCAGCGTCGATCGGCAACACGGTGAACATTTCGGTTCAGTAAGTGCGGAAGAGGGCGCCGGGCGGCCGTCAGTCCCCCGAATGAACGTTCGGCGCCCTCATTTCCGACCAGTTTACTCCCTGGTCTCAGGCCCGGCCGCAAATGCGGCGGGCCATTTCCGTTTCAGGAGATCGTGAATTCCGGGTGTTAGCTTGCGCGGAAAACCTTACAACAATGGTTTCCCTTAACAGCACGCTTGAAAGCGCTGCTATCCGCGCATAGTCCAGCGTGGACAGGGGCTTTCGGCTATGACATAAGCCGCCCCTTCAGACAGGATTCACAGGGCGCCCGCGCGCATTTCTTGCGCCCGTGACCCAAGATTACGGATGATTGAACCGATGGAAGTTACCCAGACCAAGTCAGAAGGTCTCAGCCGCACGTTTGCCATCAAGGTGCCGGCATCTGAGCTGCAGGCGAAACTTGATGAGCGGATCGAGGAAATCCGGCCGCAAATGAAGCTGAAAGGCTTCCGTCCGGGCAAAGTCCCTGCTTCCCACGTGCGCAAGATGTACGGTCAGGATCTGATGGGTGAGTTGATCAACAAGCTCGTCACAGAAACCAATCAGAAGGCGCTGGAAGACAACGAACTGCGTCCGGCTGGCCAGCCCGATGTTCAGATTGACGGCGACATGGAAGCTGTCGTGAAGGGGGAGGCTGACCTTTCCTACAACATGAACGTCGATGTAATGCCGGAATTCGAGCCAGCTGACGTAACCAAGCTGACGATCACGCGCCCAGTTGCTGAGGTTTCGCAAGAGCAGATTGACGAAGCTCTGGCCCGTATTGCAGAGCAGAACACCCAGTACGAGCCGCGCGCCAAGACGGCCAAGGCGAAAGATGGCGACGCAGTCGTCATGGATTTTGTCGGCAAGATCGATGGTGAAGCGTTTGAGGGCGGTAGCGCTGAACAACAGACGCTGGTTCTTGGTTCCGGACAGTTCATTCCCGGTTTCGAAGATCAACTCGTTGGCGTGAAGGCAGGTGAAGAAAAAGAAGTCACCGTCACGTTCCCTGAAGAATATGGCGCTGAGCATCTCGCCGGAAAAGAAGCGGTCTTCGAGGTGAAAGTACACGAAGTGCGCGCTCCGAAAACCGCAGACGTCGATGATGAGTTTGCGAAGGGTCTTGGCCTTGAAAGCCTCGAGCAACTTACGGGCTTGTTGAAAGATCAGCTGAAGGCCGAGCATGATGGTGCTTCCCGTGCGAAGGCGAAGCGCAATCTTCTGGATCAATTGGACGAGGCACATAGCTTTGATCTGCCGCCGAATATGGTTGAACAAGAGTTCAATCAGATTTGGCAACAGCTGCAGGCTGAAATGGATGCCGGGCGCACGGCGGATGAGGACAAGGACAAGTCCGAAGACGAGTTGAAAGTAGAGTATCGCAAGATCGCTGAGCGCCGCGTGCGCCTCGGTCTGGTCCTTGCCGAGATAGGTCGTGTCGCCGATGTTCGCATTTCAGAGCAGGAAGTGAACCAGGCACTCGTCCGCGAAGCACGCCAGTATCCGGGGCAGGAGCAGCAGGTTGTGGAATTTTTCCGCAATAATCCGGGCGCGATGGCCCAGCTTCGTGCGCCGATCTATGAAGACAAGGTGGTTGATCACATCCTGGAAGTGGCTGAAATCACCGAGGAAACTGTTTCACGCGAAGACTTGTTCAAGGAAGACGACGAATAGTCGTCCACACGAATTTCGAATTTCTAGAAAGCCGGTCCGCAGTGACCGGCTTTTTTCATGCTGCGAACGTTAATAGGTAAACTGGATGTTAACCGCATCTAGCGAATTTGTGTCGAATCGTAAGGAAGAGGCATCAGAAGATGAGCGTCCAGAGCATTCGCCCTCAATTGACTGAGCAGGACATCCACAGACTCATCAAGGGTGAGACACCGGAAGACCGTGCAACGGTTGCGCATCGCTTGTGTCGTCGCATTGCGCTTGATGTCCTGAGCGATGCAGAGAGAGCCTACGCGCAGGAAATCATGGCGATTTTGGCCAAGGATGCTGCCGATCTGGTGCGCCGTACCTTGTCTGTGACGCTTCGCAATTCCCCCATTCTGCCACGTGACATTGCGATACAGCTTGCTCAGGACGTGGAAGCTGTTGCAATTCCTGTCCTTCAGGACTCGCCGGTCTTCACAGATGAAGACTTGATCGAATTGGTGCTGTCACTGACTGCTTCGAAGCAGGCCGCCATCGCCAATCGTGATGGGTTGTCAGTAACTTTGACCGAAGTGATCTCAGAACATGGTGCGGTCGAAGCCGTACGGGCATTGTCCGCGAATGAAGGCGCAGAATACACGGATCGTGCTTTTGAGCATTCAATACGCCGCTTTGGCTCGGATGAGGGCGTTCAGAAGGGCCTGATCAGCCGAGAATACATTCCGACACACATTGCAGAGAAAATGGTTTCGCTGGTGTCGGGCCAATTGTTCGACCTCTTGGTCAATCGTCACGAGCTGCCGGCGCAGCTGGCCATTGATCTGGCCTCAGGCGCGCGTGAACGCGCGACAATAGACTTGGTTGAGCAGGCGGGGCGAACTCACGATTTGCCGAGATTTGTGTCCCAGTTGCATTTGAATGGCAGACTGACTCATTCGCTGATCATGCGAGCCTTGTGCTGTGGCCAAATGCCTTTTGTAGAGCATTCGCTCGCCGAACTTTCAGGTGTTGGGCACCAGCGCGTGTGGTTGATGATCCATGATGCCGGGCCTTTGGGGCTTCAGGCTGTGTTTGATCGTGCCGGCATGCCTCGCAAGATGCTTCCTGCCTTCCGAGCCGCAGTGAATGTGTTCCATGAAACAAGCCATGACGGCGGCCCGAACGACCGGGCCAGGTTCCGCGCGCGCATGATTGAGCGTGTTCTGACCCAGTTCCAGGCCATCCCCAAGGAAGACCTCGACTACCTTCTGGAGAAGCTGGACTACTATTCTGAAATGGCCGCGATGGACGACGTCGAAAGCTCGGTCGGGGCTGCCTAACAGTCGCTTTGCATGCGAACGCCTGCTTTGACCCCAATACGTTCAAGGAATTCGCCGTCGCGCCAATTCGCCTGATCGGCAATCACCAGGATACCTGCGGTGCCTACGGATTCGCACAGATCCATCAATTGCTCATTGTCGCTGAGTTCGCGTGCATCAACGCGGATGCTGTCGACCAAGAGGCCCAGTCCATCTCTGAGCTGTGTTTTCCAGGTTTTGCGCATGTCGATGGCGACTCGAAAGCCGCGTTTACGCAGATTTGCCACACAATGGATTACGTCTTGATTGCCTTCGGCAAAGGCTGAATCCTGAAATTCGAGACTGATTTCCTGTTGGCACAGTGTCGTGCGGCGAATGACTGCGTCGCAGCCAATTGCTGTATTGTCGTCAAACAGCGCCGCTGTGGGTGCTGGCACCAGAATTGGTCTCAGGCGATGGTCGGCATCGTGCGCAGCGGAGGCGACTTCGAGCAGGCGATCGGCCAACCATTTGGCTGGGCCGTTCTCTGTGGTGGTTTTGGCAGCCGGCCCGAAACGCACACGCTCTTCGTATTGGCGAGACATCTCGCAAACGGCACCGTAGGAAGATCCGTCTTGCACGTGCATCACGGGCTGGAAACGGAGATGGACCTTCTGTCCACTGTGAGCGACAATTTTCGTTTGAAGTAATTCCCGCATCACTCTTCCCGTCTTTCTGACTGTGCCTATTGCCTTACCTAGGGGAGAGGATTGAAGATCACGCGCAGAAAACCGTTTGGATTTCGAGAAAATTTAAAAGAATGACGGGACAACAAGAATGACAACATCGCCCGATGCGCCGAGACTTTCCGCAACAGTTCTGATTGTACGAGACGGGGCGACATTGCCTGAAGTCTTGATGGTGAAGCGGCACTATCAGATAGATTTTGCGGCGGGCGCACTGGTATTTCCCGGTGGAAAGGCGACAGACGAAGATGCGAGTTCGGGGTGGGACGACTATACGGACGGAGACTTCGGTCCGGTTCAACAGGATGCTCGCATTGCAGCCGTGCGCGAGGCTTTTGAGGAGTCAGGATTGCTGCTCGCACGCCCGAAGGCGCGGCGGGGAACGGAACAGCCGCTGGTTGGTACCGACGTGGCGGATCGACTAAACCCTTATCGGGGCGCTGTTGACCGAGGGGAGCAGAGCTTTCTGGAACTTATCAAAGATAATGATCTCGTGCTCGCGCTTGATAGTCTCGTGTACTTTGGGCACTGGATTACGCCTGACATGATGCCGAAGCGCTTCGATACCCATTTCTACCTGGCTCCCGCACCGCCGGACCAAATCGCGGCCCATGATGGAAGGGAAACAACTGATGCGATCTGGATCGGCGCCCAAGCGGCGCTGAATTCAGAGGAGTCAGGAGAATCTGTCATTATCTTCCCGACGCGGATGAATTTGAAAAAGCTGGCAACAGCGAATTCCGTAGAGGATGCCATTCAACGCTTCGGCAGTGAGGCTGTTGTTACAGTAAAGCCGGAGCAGTCAGAAACACCCGAAGGCGAGCCGTGCCTCGTGATTCCGGACGTGAAGGGCTATGGCCAGACTGTCGAACTGCTCTCTCGCGTAAATGTCTAGAGAATGAATTTGGAAAGGTCGGCGTTGCCGGCAAGGCTTTCAACGCGCTCATTCACATAATCAGGCGTGATGGTGATCGTCTCACCTTTCTTGTCCGGGGCATCGAAGCTGATTTCGTCCAGCAGCCGTTCGAGTACGGTTTGGAGCCTGCGTGCACCAATATTCTCGACGCTGCTGTTCACCGCCTCGGCCAGATCGGCGAGGCGATCTATCGCGGCATCTTCGAATTCCAGCGTAACCCCTTCGGCTTCCATTAGTGCCTGATACTGGCGGATGAGGCTGGCTTCGGGTTCAACGAGAATACGGCGCAAATCGTCTCGTGTAAGTGCATCCAGTTCAACGCGAATAGGCAAGCGGCCTTGAAGTTCGGGCAGCAGGTCAGATGGTTTCGAAACGTGGAACGCGCCGGATGCGATAAACAGAATGTGGTCCGTCTTTACGGCTCCGCGTTTTGTACTGACAGTTGTGCCTTCGATGAGCGGCAAGAGGTCCCGCTGAACGCCTTCACGACTAACGTCTGCACCGCCGCGACCTTGCTTGGCAGCCACCTTGTCTATCTCGTCAAGGAATACGATGCCGTCTTCCTCAACTGACGAAACTGCTTCACGTACAATGGCATCCTCGTCGAGTAGGCGGTCGGACTCTTCTTCAATGAGCGGCTTGTAAGCTTCCTTCACTGTGGTGCGAACGCGCTTGGTGCGTCCGCCCATAGCCTTCCCGAGCATGTCCGACAGATTGATCATGCCCATGGAGCCGCCCTGGCCGGGGATGTCCATCATCTGCATCGGATTACCGCTGTCAGCGATGTCCAGATCGACAGGTTTGTCGTCCAGGTCTCCCGCTCTTAACTTCCCGCGAAACACTTCCCGGGTTGAAGACTGGGCGTCCTCTCCCACGAGAGCATCAAGCAAGCGCTCTTCGGCGGCATCTTGCGCCTGTGCAGACACGCCTTCGCGCTTTTGCTCACGGATCATGGAGATGGCTGATTCGACCAGATCACGAATGATCTGCTCAACATCTCGTCCCACATAGCCGACTTCCGTAAACTTGGTGGCTTCAACCTTCAGGAAGGGTGCGTTCGCGAGCCGGGCAAGGCGACGGGAAACTTCCGTCTTGCCGACTCCGGTTGGCCCAATCATCAAGATGTTCTTGGGTGTTATCTCCGAGCGGATGGCATCGGGTGCCTGCTTGCGTCGCCAGCGATTACGCAGAGCGATGGCTACTGCACGTTTGGCGCCGTTTTGACCAACAATGTGTCGATCCAGTTCAGCAACGATTTCGCGAGGGGTGAGGTCTTTCATAGGGCATTCCAAGTTTGGCTGCTTCAGTGCCACCTGGGGGCAATGAGGCGCAAAAGGGGAGCGAACTCAGAGGTCCAGTGTTTCCAGAGTGAAGTGGCTGTTCGTGTATACGCAGATGTCCGCCGCGATTTGCATGGCCTTGCGACCGATTTCTTCCGCGTCAGCCTCGTAGTCATAAAGCCCACGTGCTGCGGCGAGCGCATAATTCCCACCTGAACCTACCGCGACAACATTGTGCTCAGGTTCCAGCACATCACCCGCGCCCGTGATGACGAGGGTGGATTCCTTGTCCGCCACAATCAATAGGGCCTCAAGCTTCTGGAGATACTTCTCGGTTCGCCAGTCCTTGGCCAATTCGACTGCTGCGCGTTGTAGCTGGCCCGGATGGCGTTCCAACTTCGCTTCGAGCCGCTCGAAGAGGGTGAAGGCGTCCGCAGTGGCACCGGCAAAACCGGCCAGAATTTCGCCATTGGCGATGCGGCGCACCTTGCGGGCATTTCCCTTCATGATGGTTTGACCCATCGAAACCTGGCCATCGCTCAGCATGACAAGTTTCTGTCCCTTCCGGACAGCGAGAATGGTTGTGCCGTGCCAGATAGCTGCGCTGGTGTGTTCATTCGTCATGGGCCTTGATGTGGCCGATCCGGGCTGTCTGTTCAAGAGAGGACCTGTTACATGAATTTCCACAGAGATATGTCACATTAGTGTAGCTTTGCCCGGCTATTTGGGCGCGGATGGAAAGGGATCGCCCGAATGGCCCAAGAGCTCGGTCAACTCCCCATGGGATGGCTGCTGACCGCGTTGATAGTGATCGTGGTCGCTTCGGGATTCTCGATAGGTCGCATCAGGGCTGAGCGCTATCTGATCGCGGGCGGTCAGAAGTTTCATTCCCGTGGCAATTATCATGGCTATTATGTCGCGATGTGGGGCTTCATACCGCCACTATTGGTTGCTGGGCTCTACGTACTGTTCGCGAAACCAACGGCGCTGGGCCTGCTTTCAAGCGAACTTCCCGAGGCGTTTCACACGCTTTCGTCCGCCGAGCTTCAATCCTATCTGGAATCTGTTGCCAATGCTGCGGCTATGGGGGGTTATAGTGGAAGCGATCTTGTATTCGCGACAGTAACAGGTCGCTATCTGGAGTTATGGGGTAGCCTGAAGGGTGCGACCCTCGCGCTCATGTTGGCTGGCGCCGTGCTGGGGATCATGTACGCCCGTCGGAAGGTCAGCCCGGCGTTTCGGGCGCGGTTGAGAGTGGAGCGAGGTGCAGAGGCGTTCCTGTTCCTTTGCGCAGCAATCGCTATTGCTACAACGGTCGGGATCGTCGCGTCTCTACTTTACGAAAGTTTGCGATTTTTTGCAGAGGTGCCTTTTACGGATTTCTTGTTTGGCACACGATGGAACGCCCAGACGAGTGCAGAATTTGGAGCGTTGCCGCTATTCTTCGGCACGTTCATGATCGCCCTCATCGCAATGTTGGTGGCGGCACCGGTGGGCCTTTTCTCTGCCATCTATCTTTCAGAGTACGCATCGGTCCGCACACGTCGATACGTGAAGCCGCTTCTGGAAATGCTCGCGGGTATCCCGACGGTCGTTTATGGCTTCTTCGCTTTGTTGGTGGTCGCACCTGCGGTTCGCGCCTCAGCGCTGGGAATCAATAGTTTTCTTATTGAACTGGGCGCGGCCAACGGACCGGTTCTCGCCGCACAGCCTACCAGCGCGCTCGCTGCAGGATTGGTGATGGGGGTTATGGTAATCCCGTTTGTGTCGTCGCTGTCCGACGACGTGATCAATGCGGTTCCGGACTCATTGAGAGATGGTGCATTTGCGATGGGGGCGACGAAGTCAGAGACTATCAAGCAGATCATTTTGCCCGCAGCTTTGCCAGGGATTGTTGCCTCTATGCTCCTGGCGGTTTCAAGGGCGATCGGCGAAACGATGATTGTTGTGATGGCAGCGGGGCAGCGCGCCAGGATTTCCTTCGATCCGTCTACCGACTTGACGACCATTACTGTTCAGATCGTGGCCCTCCTCACGGGAGAAACCGAGTTCGATAGCCCCAAGACGCTTTCAGCATTTGCCCTTGGCTTGGTCTTGTTTGTCGTAACGTTGATTTTCAATCTGATCGCCTTGCGCGTCGTCCAGAGGTATCGGGACAAGTATGAATAACGCGCAGGACAATCCGTTTCGGTCAGAAAAGGCCCTGAAGCGCCTGCGGCGCCGCCGGAATGCTGATATGCGATTTCAGGGCTACGGAATTGTGGCGCTGGGTTTTGCGCTATTCGCGTTGGTGTTCTTGATTTCTGCTATAGCCTGGAAGGCTAGCGGCGCGTCCACTTATCACGTTATCCGCGTTGATCTGGAGTTAAGTCCGCAGACCATTCTGCCGGAAGGGGACGCGTCACCAGAGGAAATCACTCGAAATATCGAAGGCTTCTATTCCCTGGTTCGGAATGACTTGCTAACGCGATTTCCTGAAGCGAATGAAACAGTTCAGTCAAAACGGGCCTTTAGTTCCCTGATAGACAGAATGGCTGTGCTGCCACTGGCGCGAGAAGTGGCGGATGAACCTCACCTGATCGGACAGACGACATCGGTAGATGTGCCATTGTCTGATGATGTGGACATGTTTCTTAAAGGCGCGGCTCCCAGAGCAATCTTCCTGCGAGTGGGTGAAGCGTCGTCGCCAATGCGGAATGCGGAAGAGGGCGACTTCAAGATTGAGGTCGACAGGTTGAACAAGGTGTCGGCTAAAATCGCCGCGATTGGTCAACATGGTGCTGAGCCAACCGTGTTGCTGGTTGCGGACAAATCAGTCGGGCGAATAAAAAGTATGGAAGACGGTGACGTCATCTTGGAGATTCTGACGGGCCGTCAGGATCAGTTTGACGGCGCGTCTGTGAAGGCAGTGATAATTCCGTCTCCGGAAGATCAAAGATCTGTATCTGACCAGCAAATTGCGTGGGCGCTGGCATTGAAAGCAGAGGGCGTCATCAAGCGTGTGCCTCACTTTAGTTTGCTTACTCATACTGACAGCACATACCCGGAACTGGCCGGTGCGCTGGCAGCGCTTGTCGGATCCTTGTTGACAATGCTCGTGACGGCGGCGGTTTCTATCCCGATGGGTATTTTTGCGGCGATTTTCCTGGAAGAATTTGCCCCAAAGAACCGACTCACTCAGATCATCGAGGTGAACATCAACAATCTGGCCGCAGTTCCTTCCATCGTGTTTGGACTGCTGGGGGCGACATTGCTGTTGGGAACATTCGGCTTGCCACGATCAGCCCCACTTGTCGGAGGTCTGGTGTTGGCGTTGTTGATCCTGCCGGTCGTGATTATTGCCGCGCGAGCCGCACTTCGCGCTGTGCCCCCTTCAATCAGAAGCGGGGCCCTGGCCGTTGGTGCATCCCGGATGCAGGCGGTTTTCCATCACGTATTACCGCTGGCCCTACCGGGCATGTTGACTGGAGCAATCCTTGGCATGGCGCGCGCGCTTGGTGAAACAGCGCCGCTGCTGCTGATCGGGATGGTGGCATTTGTTGCTGAAGTTCCGTCTTCTACAACAGATGAGGCAACAGCGTTGCCGGTTCTGATCTATAGTTGGGCCTCCAATGCCGAAAGGGCATGGGAGCCAATGACTGCTGCAGTGATTGTCATACTGCTGGCGATTTTGGTTCTGATGAACCTTGCTGTAGTCCTGCTGCGGCGCAAGTTTGAGCGGAGATGGTAATGGACACGACTTATGATCCGGCACTTGCTGGAGAAGGCGCTGACGATGGCCAACCGCTGCTCTATCCGCGCATCGATTGTCGGGACGTCAGCGTATTCTATAGCGGCAAGCAAGCTGTGTTTGATGTGTCGCTGCCGGTTTTTGACCGCTCGGTAACTGCGCTTATCGGTCCGTCTGGCTGTGGAAAATCGACATTTCTTCGATGCCTGAACCGCATGAACGATACGATCGATGGGGCGAAAGTTACCGGCGAGATTTTCATGGATGGGGAAAACATCAACTCATCGCATATTGATCCAGTCTTGTTGCGTTCCCGCGTCGGGATGGTATTTCAAAAGCCTAATCCATTCCCGAAATCGATCTACGATAACATCGCTTATGGGCCGCGCATTCACGGGCTTGTGGATGATCGGCAAGAACTGGACGCCATTGTTGAAAAGAGCCTTCGCCGAGCTGGGCTCTGGGAAGAGGTAAAGGATCGTCTGGGACAACCCGGTACCAGCCTGTCAGGTGGTCAGCAGCAAAGGCTTTGTATCGCACGGGCTATCGCGGTGCGTCCGGAAGTGATCCTTATGGATGAGCCGTGTTCATCGCTCGACCCGATTGCTACGGCGCGGATCGAAGAGTTGATTGATGAACTTCGCAAGCGATACTGCATCGTAATTGTCACGCACTCGATGCAACAAGCTGCCCGCGTTTCCCAGCGTACCGCCTTCTTCCATTTGGGGCACTTGGTCGAAATGGGTGATACAGACCAAATCTTCACCAGCCCGCGCGAGCGCCGCACGGAAGACTACATTACAGGCCGGTTCGGCTAAAGGGAGCAGCAATGGCAGACCATATCGTCTCAGCCTTTACAGATGAACTCGATAAAATCGCCGCTGATCTCATGCGAATGGGCGGCATTGTTGAGACAATGATCCTGGATTCATGCCTGGCTGTGGACAGAAATGACCATAGTCTTGCGAAAGATGTCATCTCTCGCGATCCAAGCGTGGACCGGCTTGAGGAAGAGGTTGAGCGTCAGATCGTCAGTTTGATCGCGCGCCGTCAGCCGATGGCGCATGATTTGAGATCAGTTTTTGCAGCGCTCAAGACTGCTGGCGAACTGGAGCGAATTGGCGACCTGTCCAAGAATATCGGGAAACGCACACTTATGCTGGACGATTCCGTGCCCTCAAATATGAGGCACGGAGTGGCGAGAATGGCGCGCCCCGTATCGTTTCAATTGCATTCCGTGCTGGATGCCTATGCAACTAGCAACGCCGAGACGGCCAAAACCGTTTGGGAAAGCGATGATGACATCGACCAGCATTATAATTCGCTATTTCGCGAGATGATAACCTACATGATCGAAGATCCCCGCACGATTGGTGCCGGAGCGCACATGCTTTTCATGGCAAAGAATCTCGAGCGGATTGGCGATCACTGCACGAACATTGCAGAATTCATTTACTTTCAAATCACTGGCGAATATCTCATGCCCCATGAGCGCCCTAAATCACCGAATACGGGCGTCTGACCCGGACGCAGGACAAGAGGATCTGTCATGAAGCCCTATGTGCTCATTGCTGAAGACGAAAGTGCCGTTTCGGAGCTGCTCTTCTACAATCTCAAAAAAGAAGATTATGATGTCGCCATCGCCAGTGACGGTGAAGAGGCTATGCTCATGATTGAGGAGCGCGCTCCAGATCTGCTGTTGCTGGATTGGATGCTGCCAAAGGTCAGTGGGATTGAGGTCTGTCGCCGCGTTCGCAGTGGCGGTACGAATCCAAACTTGCCGATCATCATGTTGACTGCGCGCGGTGAAGAAAGCGACCGGATCCGTGGCCTCGATACTGGCGCGGACGATTACGTCACCAAACCATTCTCAACTACAGAGTTGATGGCGCGTGTGCGCGCCGTCCTGCGCCGCATTCGACCGGGCCTGAAAGACGATCGGATCACCGTGGGGGATATAGAGATCGATCGCGTGGCTCATAAGGTTGCGCGGAATGGTCAGGATATTCACTTGGGCCCAACCGAGTTCCGTCTTTTGGACTACTTCATGCAGCATCCGGGGAGGGTGTTTTCCCGAGAGCAATTGCTGGACACGGTCTGGGGATCTGATGTGTATGTCGAGGCGCGAACAGTTGATGTTCACGTGGGGCGTTTGCGCAAGGCGTTGCGCCAGGAAGGCGGGGACGATCCCATCAGGACCGTCCGCTCCGCCGGGTATGCTCTTCGAGCCGACTAGAACAGCTCAGCCAGGAAATTCTCAAGGTTTTCGAAGCTGCGACGGTCCGCGTCTGCGCTGTAAACTGTTCCCATTTCCTTGTTGTCTGCGCCTAGCGTTGTGAACGAATGAACTGCGGTGCCGTGGGCGTGCAGTTGCCAATCAGCTCCAGCGCCTTCCAGCTCCTTTGCAATCGCAAGAACGTCTTCAGGCGTTGCCATTGGATCGTGCCAGCCATGCTCGATCAGGACTTTGGCAGTGATCTTTGGCGCCGGAACATTTTCTGCCGGACGGAAAAGCCCGTGGAATGACGCGACGCCCAGAACGTCATGATTTGCGCGAGCCATGTCCAGGACAGCGAGGCCGCCAAAGCAAAAGCCGATTGCGGCCGCTTTCTTGGCATCAACACCAACTTGTTGTTTCGCTGCTTCAAGGCTGCCAGCGAGGCGCTTTTGAAGCTCGGCGCGATCTTCGACCAGTGGATTCATCAGAGCCTGATTTTCTTCAACAGTCGTGCCGCGCTTGCCTTTGCCATACACATCCATGGCGAAAGCGGCATAGCCGAGATTGGCGATCCGCTCAGCTTTTTCGCGTTCATTGTCTCCAAGCCCGCCCCAAGCGTGAGCGATGACAACGATCGGAGCAACGTCCTTACCTTTGGGCCGAAGGAAATAGCCTTCATAGCTCTTACCATCGACGGTATAATCAACTGCGCTCATTTGTTTGCTCTCCTTCGTGCGTGAGAGTCAGATACAGGACATTCGAAGCCCGGTTTCAAGGGGTGTCGCGTTTAGTATAAGATTTGACTGTAACCAGTATTGGATGTTCACAGTATTAATCGAATGAAGGAGTCATTCCATGGCCAAGAAGAAGGACAAGAAGTCCAAGCTCTCGTCAGAGCAATCAAACTCGAGCAAGTCGCCAAAAGAGACCAAGAAGGCAAAGAAGAACAAGAAGTCCTCGACGTCCATTCCAGAACTCAGCTCGACTGAGATAGCGCATAAGATATGGCTCGCTGGAGTTGGCGCATATGGAAAAGCCTACGACAAGGCGATCGAGAGCAGCAAGGCCTTTAATAAACAGTCTACTGAGCTCTTCGAGGAGCTGGTCCAGCAGGGCCAGGAAATCGAGAAGGAATTGCAGGCTCGTGTAGAAAACTCGGAAGCAGGTAAAAAGGGAAAGAAGCTCGCGGCAAAACTCGAAAAGCTTGAAGAGGAGGTTGTGCAGTCATTCTCTAAAGCGCGGGCACACTCGAAGGCCCGAAGTCAGGATCTGAAGGAGCGAATTTCCCGTCTGTCTACAGAGATTGAAGCCGTTGCCGCTGAGGCGAGCTCAGACATTGTGAAGTCCAGTATGAAGGCGGCCAAGAAGACAACGGATGCACTTCACGAAGCAATGGTCGGCTCTGTCGATGCACCTGCGAAACCTTCCGACAAGTCCACACCCAAGCCTAAACAGGATACAGACCCGGTGGATGATTTCACGTTGATGACGGGCGTTGGGCCAGCGCTTGCCGCGAGATTGAAGTCTGCAGGAATTGTAACGTTCTCCGAGATCGCCGCCTTGAACAAGGCAGAAATCGAAGCGCTTGATGCGAAGATCATGGCTCGCGGTCGCATCGTGAGAGAAGAGTGGGTGAAGCAGGCCAGACGTTTGATGAAGTAGACCCAAACGGAAAAGTACCACCAACGATTGTGCTTCATGGCTCCAGCAAAAAGTGCGCGCAGAGCTTTTGAAAGCTACTCTGAGGACTTTTTCGCTTTCACTGCGACGCGTTCTTCAAGCGCGTCGCACACAGCGTCCGCAACAGACTGTGCCGCCTCACCGCGCCCTATTGATCCAAAAGCTGCAGAGCATGCCTCAACGTGAAGGTTGATCAAGGCGTCATTCTCGCCGGGCTGCGTGTCGGCCAGCAAGGCGCAGAGTGAACCGCAGAGCCGCGATATCGCTGGGTATCCATAAGATGTCGCCACGCCACGGATATTGTGTGCGCAAGTTTCCAGCGACTTGTAGTCGTCTGAAGTTGCGCCGTCTTCCTTTGCAACTGCCCAAGCCTGTTTGAGCTTGTCGAGATCTGCCTGCATCCACGCCTCGAAACGTGATGACAGGTCATCGACCGCGGCTTCTGCACGATCACCAAGCTCTTCCGGATCGTGCTCGATTGAAGGGTCAGAAGGTGCGGCATCAGGGGATGATGCGGACGGGGGCATTTTGATTACGCGGCTGATATCCGGTACGACAACATCCGAAGAACTGGTTCGAGCTCCATTTCCGGATTTGAGTTTCTGAAGCATGGATTTGAGCATGATGACTCCCCGTATTTGGTGCCATCATAGTTTATAAGGCTTAACGTTTTCCTGACCGAAAACCTTTGTAATTCCTTTAGAAACCAAACTGTTCGCGGAGAATGCGCTCGTCCAGGGCGTGCCCCGGGTCAAACAACATTGTCAGGCGCCTGCGGTCTTCCTGAACGTCCACACTGACAATATCCCTGACTTCCTGATTGTCCGCAGCAGCCGCCACAGGACGCAGGATCGGGGCGATTACATCAATCCTCACATGCGCATCGCGGCGGAGCAGGGCACCTTTCCAACGTCTCGGGCGGAAAGCACTCACAGGTGTCAGGGCCAGCAAGCCCGCACCAATTGGCAAAATGGGGCCATGGGCGGACAAATTGTATGCCGTGGAACCGGCAGGAGTCGCCACCATCAATCCGTCGCAGGCAAGCTCGTCCATGCGCGTTTTTCCATCGACCGTAATCCGGAAGCGTGAAGTCTGCGCGGTTTGTCGAAACATCGACACTTCATTGATCGCCAACGCGTGATGCTCGTGTTCATGCACGTCGCGAACGGTCATGCGCAGCGGTGAGATTACAGCGCGTTCGGCCGCATTGATTCTGTCGGGCAGGGCATCAACGCCGTATTCGTTCATCAGGAACCCAACCGTCCCTCGATTCATGCCGTAAACCGGTTTGCCACCCTCGAACTGCCGACGTAGCGAATCCAGCATGGCACCGTCGCCTCCCAGGGCGACGATAACTTCGGCATCTTCCTCATCATGCTGGCCATACTTGTTGGTCAACACGGACAAGGCTTCCTGAGCTTCAGGGCGTTTGGAGGCGTAAAAATGCAGGCGTGGTCCACTCATTTGCGTCATGTGCTTTGGTATTGAAGGGTGCGTCAAGCCATTGGGAATACCCAAATCAGCTAAGCGTGCGGCGCATTTGCAAGATGACGCCAGTGTCAGCTTTTTCTGGCGTAGACACCACTAATCCGTTACTCTCCTGCAAAAGTTATTATGGGAGAACAGGTCATGGCCGATGGCGCGCAGAAAGTAGATATTCGTTCCAGTGTTTCAGCGGAGGAGTGGCAAGCGCGCGTCGACCTTGCGGCACTGTACCGTTTGATTGCCATGCATGGGTGGGATGACATGATTTTCACCCATATTTCACATCGCGTTCCTGGCCCCGACCACCACTTCCTGATCAATCCCTATGGGCACTTTTTCGAAGAGATTACCGCTTCGTCGCTGGTCAAGGTCGATCTTGAAGGGAATGTGGTTCAGGAAACTGACCACTTCATCAATCCGGCTGGTTTCACGATTCACTCGGCGATTCATGACGCACGCGATGACGCCAAAGTGGTCATTCACGTCCACACAGACCAAGGCGTTGCGGTGTCATCGCAGAAAGAGGGGCTGATGCCACTGAGCCAGACTGCGATGATCGTTCGCGAAGACATTGCCTATCACGATTATGAGGGTATCGCCCTGGATCTGGATGAGCGTGAGCGCCTGGTGGCTGACCTTGGTCCTAAGAAGCATTCCATGCTTCTGCGCAACCACGGCACGCTTACCATCGGAGAGACGGCGGCTTCAGCATTCACGCGCATGTTCTTCCTCGAGCGCGCGTGCAACATGCAGATTATGGCGCTGTCAGCTGGGCGCGACGGCGTGCTCGAATGTGACAACGACCTGCAGCAAAAGGTTGCCGGGCAGGGTGGAATGACCGAGCACAGCTCTGGAATGAGCATGTTGACTGAGAAACTGATCTGGCCAGCGCTGTTGCGGAAGCTCGACCGTGAAATGCCGGGCTATGACGCGTAAGGGGTTTCCCCTATGCGACAAAAGCGGCCCGCGGCGTATGGAGCCATTATCAATTGCTCAATACGGCACTATGTAGGCTCACGAAATATCGGGAACGAAGCAGATGAAACATCTGAAGGCCTTTGAAGACGCCCTCAATTCCATTCACGGCGAAGGCCGGTACCGCGTATTCGTGGACTTGCACCGTCACAAGGGACGGTTTCCAAAGGCGACCGCGAGATTCGAGGACGGTGAGCGCGAAGTCACGATCTGGTGTTCCAACGATTATCTCGGCATGGGGCAGGACGATGATGTCATCAACTCCATGCATCAGGCGATCGACAGTTTTGGTGCAGGATCTGGCGGTACGCGCAACATTTCTGGCACAACCCGATATCACGTAGACCTTGAGCGAGAGCTCGCTGACTTGCATGGCAAGGAATCTGCGCTGCTGTTCACGTCAGGGTATGTTTCCAATGAGGCGACGCTGTCCACTTTGGGCAAGATCCTTCCAGATCTCATCATCTATTCGGACTCCCTGAATCACGCATCCATGATCGAAGGCATCCGTCGGTCAGGGGCGGACCGTCGAATCTTCCGTCACAATGATGTCGATCATTTGCGGGCACTCATGGAGAATGACGATCCGAGCCGTCCGAAGCTGATCGCATTCGAGAGCGTCTATTCCATGGATGGCGATTTCGGCCGCATGGAAGAAATCTGTGATCTAGCCGATGAGTTTGATGCCCTGACCTATTTGGACGAAGTCCATGCGGTCGGCATGTACGGAGATAATGGCGCTGGCGTCGCAGAAATGTGGGGCCTGGCTGACCGGATTGATATCATCGAGGGTACGCTCGGCAAAGCTTATGGTGTGATGGGCGGCTATATCGCCAGCCACGAGACCGTGGTCGACGCGATCCGGTCGATGGCTTCGGGATTTATTTTCACGACGTCAACCTGCCCGGTCATGGCGGCTGGTGCTCTGGCCAGCATTCAGAAGTTGCGGACAGATGCGGGGCGCGAACTGCGCGGAAAACATCAGGCCAATGCTGCATTGCTGAAGCAGAAGTTTCGTGATGCCGGTCTGCCAATGATTGACACGGACACCCATATTGTTCCGTTGCTTGTGGGAGACCCTGAGCGTTGCAAGGCCCTGTCTGACACGCTGCTGTTTGATTTTGGGATTTACGTGCAGCCGATCAACTATCCAACAGTTCCAAAAGGCACCGAGCGTCTCCGCTTCACGCCTAGCCCTGTCCATGATGAGGTCATGATGGACGAGCTGGTCGCGGCCATTCTTGCTGTTTGGAAACAGCTTGGGCTCGACAAGGCCGCTTAGGTATCTTGGTGCCTATTTGGCTTTCTTGCCGGTAGTCGGTGCCGCTTTCTTGCCCAGACCGATTTGTTTGGCATGTTTTGACCTGAGTTTTGCGTAGTTGGGCGCAACCATGGGATAATCCGAAGGAAGGTCCCATTTCGCACGATACTCTTCAGGCGTCATGTCGAATTTCGACCGAAGGTAGCGCTTCAGCATCTTGAGCTTTCGCCCATCCTCCAGGCAGATCAGGTAATCAGGCAATATGGATTTGGCGATCGGGACGGCGGGCTCGGCTGTCTCTGTGACTGGTTCGCTTGTCGCGGACAGGGAAGAGACTGTGCTGTAAACATTGCGGATCAGGACAGGCAACGTCTCTGCATCAATTTGATTATTAGAGATGTACGACGAAACGATCTCCGTCGTCATGTCGAGTAGGTCAGATGTCTCGTATTCGGTCATGGTCGGACAAGACTCGGGTATGAAAAGCGATATGGAGTTTTGATTTGTAGCCCCTGTTAATCTTTAAATACCACACATCTTCAAGTATTTACATGATATTCTTGATGTTAATTCGCATCATGACGGCATTGAGTGCGATATTCTGCCGTGCGCGGTTTGGAATGGTTGCGGCTTCTCGCCGCCGGGCGTAAACAGCGCGTAACCCAGCAGGAGATTCGCTACATGGCAGACACAGCCCAGTCAGCACGCCCCGACACGACTGATTTCTTCAGCCAAAGGCTGGAGGAACGTGATCCTGAACTGTTCGAAGCAATCAAGAAAGAGCGCACGCGTCAGCAGCAGCAAATTGAATTGATTGCTTCGGAAAATATCGTTTCCCAGGCCGTGCTTGATGCGCAGGGTACGATCCTGACGAACAAGTATGCGGAAGGGTATCCCGGTCGGCGCTATTATGGCGGATGCGAGTTCGTGGATATCGCGGAAGAGCTGGCTATTTCACGGGCCAAACAACTCTTCAATTGCGAGTTTGCCAACGTACAGCCCAACTCCGGTAGTCAGGCCAACCAAGGCGTGTTTCAGGCGGTATTGAAACCAGGAGACACAATTCTTGGCATGAGCCTGGATGCTGGTGGACACCTTACGCATGGGGCGCGTCCAAACCAGTCGGGTAAATGGTTCAATGCTGTGCAGTATGGAGTTAGCCGCGAAGACGACCAGATCGATTTCGTTGAGGTTGAGCGACTGGCGAAAGCACATCGTCCTCAACTGATTATCGCCGGTGGATCGGCTTACCCGCGTCAGATCAATTTCAAGCGCTTCCGCGAAATCGCTGATGAGGTCGGTGCGCTGTTCATGGTGGATATGGCCCACTTCGCTGGATTGGTTGCCGGCGGCGCACATCCGAATCCGCTTGAATATGCGCATGTTGCGACCACGACGACGCACAAGACCCTGCGCGGTCCACGCGGCGGCATGATCCTGACCAATGACGAAGCGCTAGCCAAGAAGATCAACTCAGCAATCTTCCCGGGCATTCAGGGCGGTCCTCTGATGCATGTGATCGCCGCTAAAGCCGTTGCGTTCGGGGAAGCCCTGACACCGGAATTCAAGACCTACGCGGCTCAAGTTGTCGCAAACGCGTCCGCCATGGCGGAGGCGTGCAAAGCCAGCGGTCTTGATGTTGTTTCTGGTGGTACGGATACGCATGTAGCCTTGATTGACCTGCGTCCGAAAAACGTAACGGGTCGTGACGCCGAACATGCGCTGGAGCGCGCATTCATTACCTGTAACAAGAATGGCGTTCCATTCGACCCTCAGAAGCCAACGATCACCAGCGGCATACGGGTCGGTTCACCCGCGGGCACAACGCGTGGATTCGGCGAAGCAGAGTTTACTCAGATCGGCAACTGGATTGGTGAAATTGTGGACGCTGTCGCTTCTGGTGAGAGCAGTTCGGCTGAGGACAAGGTTCGCGAAGAAGTGAAGGCGCTTACTGCGCAATTCCCAATCTATAATGGTTTGGGGGGCTGATAGACTTTGCGTTGCCCGTTCTGCGGTTCCGAGAACACATCGGTGAAGGACAGCCGGTCGGCTGAAGACAACACGGCTGTCCGTCGCCGGCGGGTTTGCGAGTCTTGTGGGGCCCGCTTCACCACTTTTGAGCGAGTTCAACTTCGCGAAATTACCGTGGTGAAGCGAGACGGAAAACGGGTGCCGTTTGATCGTGATCGCCTGACTCGGTCTATCACGATCGCTTTGCGGAAACGGCCAGTGGATCGCGATCAGATTGACCAGATGGTTTCCGGAATTGCGAGAAACCTCGAAAGTGCCGGCGAGACCGAGGTATCTTCAAACGATGTCGGGGAATTCGCGATGGAAGCCCTGCGTCGGGTCGACCCTGTTGGCTATGTGCGGTTTGCAAGTGTCTACAAGGATTTCAAGGATCCGAACGATTTCGCCCAGTTCATTGAAAACACTGCGCTCGACGATGAGGGCGACGAGGAATGAGCGGGGTCAAGGTCACCCTGAAGATCGCAACATCGCTGGACGCACGTATCGCCTTGTCTGATGGAACAAGCCAGTGGATCACGTGCAGCGAATCCCGCGCACGGGGACATCAACTCAGGGCGGCTCATGATGCGATCCTTGTGGGTATCGGCACAGTACTCGCTGACGATCCACTCTTGACGGCGCGGACCGTACCGCTGCCTGCGAAGCAGCCGGTCAGGATCGTGGCGGATTCTCATGGGCGCACACCTAGAAGTTCCAGATTGGTTCAATCGGCCGGGACGGGCCGCGTTGTCGTCGCCACGAATGGCCAGCCGCAGGACATATTGGCGGCAAGTGGCGTGGAGATCTGGCGTTGCGGACGGGGCATCCGGGTGGATGTCAAAGATTTGCTGCGACGCGTTGAGGCCGAAAGTTTGTCGTCGTTACTTATTGAAGGTGGCGGTACTCTCGCGGCGAGCTTCATTCGCGAGGGATTGGTTGATGAGATTGCCTGGTTCCGTGCGCCTATCCTGATCGGAGGAGACGGCCTACCTGCTCTCGGGGCTCTGGGGCTTTCAGACCTCGGTCAGGCGTCACGTTGGCGCGCTGTCGCAACGGAACGGATTGGGGATGACGTTCTCGATACCTATGTACGAGTCTGAATAAGAAACTAAGGGCAGGAAAATGTTTACAGGTCTGGTGACCGACGTTGGTACGGTTCGGTCTGTTGAAGATCGCAATGGCCTGCGCCGGTTTGAAGTCGAAAGCGGCTACCCTCTTGATGAAATCTCCATGGGCGCCTCGATCATGCACTCCGGTGTGTGCCTCACTGTCGTGGATATGGGGCAAGGAGAGCGCGGCGCCTGGTTTGCGACGGAGGCAGTGCCTGAAACGCTGGCAAAAACTATTCTTGGCGACCTCCACGTCGGATCCCGGGTCAATCTCGAACAAAGTCTCAAACTGGGCGATGAATTAGGCGGGCACTTCGTGTTTGGCCATGTCGATGGCGTCGGTCAGGTGGTGTCCATTGAGCCTGAGGGCGAGAGTTTTCGGATCACCATTCGGCCACCTGAAGCGATTTCGCGCTATTTCGCAACGAAGGGGTCTGCCGCCGTGAACGGCGTGTCGCTCACCGTCGCCGAGGCGTTGCCGAATGGCGATTTCCAACTCGCGATCATTCCTCACACGTGGGACGTGACAACCCTCAACGAACTGCAGCCCGGCTCCAGCGTCAATCTTGAGATCGACATGCTCGCGCGCTACGTGGCACGCATGATCGGCGCCGATGCGCCAGAAGGGCAGTAAGCGTCATGAGTAGCGAATTCCACGAGGCCATCTCTTCGATTGATGAGATTATCGAAGATGCCCGCAATGGTCGCATGTACATTCTGGTCGATGCAGAAGATCGCGAGAATGAGGGTGACCTCATCATTCCGGCAAACTTCGCGACGCCGGAACATGTTAACTTTATGGCCCGTCATGGTCGTGGGCTTATTTGCCTTGCAATGACTCAGGAGCGCGCCCACACGCTGAACCTGGATATGATGACCCGGAACAACCGGGAAAGTATGGGCACCGCCTTCACGGTCTCGATCGAAGCAAAAGAGGGCGTAACAACGGGCATTTCAGCCCACGATCGCTCTCGGACAATTGCGGTCGCGATCGATCCTACGAAGGACCATGAAGACATCGTTTCGCCGGGGCATGTCTTCCCGCTCATCGCGCGCGAGGGCGGCACATTGGTCAGAGCCGGGCATACCGAGGCGGCCGTAGATATCTCCCGCATGGCCGGGCTTTATCCTGCCGGTGTGATCTGTGAGATCATGAACGAGGACGGCTCGATGTCCCGGCTGCCAGAGCTCGTTGCGTTTGCGCAGCTCCACAATCTGAAGATCGGAACGATTGCTGATCTGATCGCCTGGCGTCGGAAGAATGATCGCTTCATGGAGCGACGTGTCGAGGCGCCTTTGAATTCCGGCTTTGGCGAAGGGTTCAAAACGGTTTGCTTCCGCAATGCGCTCGACAATTCTGAACATATTGCCATTGTTCATGGCGATATCACGCCTGACAGCACCACGCTCGTGCGTGTTCACCGCATGGATGTTCTGTCTGACGTGCTGGGTGAAAATGGCCCCCGTCAAGGCCTTGTCGGTCGCGCAATGCGTATGATCGCGGACGCCGATGAGCCGGGCGTGATAGTTTTCGTGAACACGATCCGGCCGAACGTTATTGCAGAGCGCCTCGGCCTGAAGCCGTCTGCGCCTGCAGATCCCACTGCGCCCATCCGCGAGTATGGTGTAGGGGCGCAAATCCTGCGTGACCTGGGCGTTCGCAAGATGATTTATCTTTCTGGTACTCAGCCCACCCGCCTCGCAGGCCTTGACGGCTATGGCTTAAGCATAGAGGGGTGGCGCAAACTTGATGAGGAGAGCAATTGATGGCTGAACGCGTACTTGTCGCCATTTCCCGCTACTACAAACACATTTCTGATGAATTGGAAGCCGGGGCTCTGGAAGCACTCGAAGCAGCTGGCGCAAAAGTCACCGTAATGGAAGTGCCTGGTGCATTCGAACTGCCGGGACTGATCGCGATGGCGGCAGATAGCGGCCGGTTTGATGGTGCGGTTGCGCTTGGCTGCGTCATTCGCGGAGAGACGTCTCACTACGACTATGTCTGTGGTGAAAGTGCACGTGGCTTGATGGACCTCATCGTTCAGCGGCGCCAGGCCATCGGCTATGGTATCCTCACAGTTGAGAATGAAGAGCAGGCACTTGCCCGTGCTGATCGCAAGCGCGGCAACAAGGGTAAGGACGCTGCAGAAGCGTGCTTGGCGATGATCAAATTCCGCAAGGAACTTATTCGGTGACCGATCAGAAGATCCCATTTGAAGTTACAAGAGCGAGGCGGGCGGGAGCGCGCCTCGCAGCCGTTCAGGCGCTCTACGAAATGGAGCAGACCGGGAAATCCGCACGCGCCACTATTCGCGCCTTCATGGAAGACCGGCTTGGCATTGGACCGAATGAAGAGCCGATCGAGGAAGCCGATCCGGACATCTTCAAATCCATTGTAAACGCAGTCGTCGAACACCAGGCTGCCATCGATAAAGCAATTCTGGCGCGTCTCGCATCCGGCTGGAAACTGACCCGTCTGGATGCAACCATGCGAGCATTGTTGCGGGCCGGCGCGGCTGAATTCATTCAGCATCAGCATCTCTCGAACGCGATCATTCTTGATGAGTATGTCTCGCTTGCTCACGACTTCTTCGAAGAGCAGGAAGCAAAGTTCGCGAACGCTGTGCTGGATAATCTTGCCAAAGATCTAAGAGCTTAAGCGTCAAGCTCTCGCGCCCATTCGCGCATTTCCTTGACGAAGAGTTCTGGCTCTTCCATCGCAGCAAAATGGCCGCCACGGGGCATATCCGTCCAACGAGTGATGTTATAGGCGCGTTCCATCCAGGAACGCGGCGCAGGCTTGTAGACCGGCTCTCCAGGGTAGCTTGCAAAGCCAGTTGGCGTTTCGCAACGAACACCTTCAGGCAGCGCATTACCGCCTTCCTGAGCGAATCCATTGTAGAACCAGACGCTGGTCGCAATGGCATCGTTCACGAGATAGATCATCACATTGGTGAGCAACTGGTCTTTCGTGTAGGTATCAAGTAGTCCGCCCTCTGAAAGGTCAGACCATCCGTTGAACTTCTCGATGATCCATGCAGCCGTGCCCACAGGAGAGTCCATCAGCGCCATCGCCAGCGTTTGCGGCTTGGTCAACTGTTGCATGAGGTAGGCGCCTTCACGCTGCATCGCATCCTGCATGCCGGTAAGCCAATTGGCTTCGTCTTCATTTTCCGGCGTAGCAGGTGTGGGACGAAATCCCGTCATATTGAGATGAATTGCGCGACATCCTCCTTTGCCATCGACTGTGCCATGATTGAGACCAAGATGGGAGGTGACCATGCTTCCCCAATCGCCGCCCTGAGCAAGATAGGAATCATATTTCAGCACGTCCCGCATCAACGTGTCCCACAGCGCCGCCGTGGTCCGAGGTCCGATGGGAGATTTCGGAGCTCCTGAAAATCCGTAGCCGGGAAGGGACGGAATAATCAGGTCAAAGGCATCTTCGGAGTTACCTTCGTAGCGAGATGGAAATGCGAGCGGTGCAATTGATTCCCAGAACTCGAAGACCGATCCCGGCCAGCCATGCGTCAACAGCAGGGGGCGTCTTCCGCCTGCTTCCCCAACGACATGAACGAAATGAATTACCTGGCCCTCAATCTCGACTTTGTAGCTAGGAAACTTGTTGAGGATTTCCTCTGATTTGCGCCAGTCGTATCCAGCGAGCCAGTATCGCTGGATGTCCTTCATCACCGGCGTTGACATGCCGTAAGTGAAGCCGTCTTCGTTTGCAGGAGCAGGAAACCAATCATACGCTTTGACCCGCGCCATGATGGTGTCGAGTTTTACACGGGGCACATCGATGCGAAACGGCTTTGCTGTAGGCATGGTTTAATCCTCGCTCAAATTTGAGGACCACCTAGCGACCATGCCGTTGGGCGAGGCAAGTTAAATCGAAAAACTGGTTCCGCAGCCACACGCAGCTGTCGCATTCGGATTGTTGATCTTGAAGGCCGCCCCGATCAGCTCGGTTGTGAAATCAATCTCGGATCCCTTCAGGAATTCGAGGCTCATTTCATCGATCAGAACCTTCGCGCCATCGCGCTCAAGCACCACATCATCAGCGTTTGCTACCTTGTCGAAATCAAACTTGTAGGAAAAGCCGGAGCATCCGCCGCCTTCAACGGATACGCGCAGATAGTCTACGCCGTCCTGTTTTGCCAGAATCGCATTAATTCGCTTGGCAGCGGAGGCTGTAAGGGTCACATCGGGGACGGTAATCGTGCTCATGACCTCAACATAGGGATTCTCTAGCCAATGGAAAAGAGAGCAGTGTTTGCTACGAGGCACGAGGATAGTCGTGGTCGGTACCATGAAGAGGCCCCATCCGCCACGCGGACGCCATTCCAGCGGGATCGTGACCGCATCATTCATTCCACCGCTTTTCGTCGCTTGAAGCAGAAGACGCAGGTTTTCGTTGCGCATGAAGGCGACCATTTCCGCACGCGGCTGACCCATTCACTGGAAGTAGCCCAAATCGCGAGAAGCATCTCCCGAACGCTTGGTCTGGATGAAGATCTCGCAGAGGCTTTGGCGTTAGCGCACGATATCGGACACCCCCCGTTCGGTCATGCCGGGGAAGACCAGCTTGATGAATGCATGGCCGATTACCAGGGGTTTGATCACAATGCACAGACGCTACGCGTGGTGACAAAACTGGAAGTTCGCTACCCCAATTTCGAAGGACTCAATCTCACTTGGGAGCTGCTGGAGGGCCTCGTCAAACACAATGGACCAATGGTGACGCGGGATGCACCAATGGAATCGCTGCCAGCCGCCTTCCGCCAATATGCAAACTTCATGGACCTTGAGCCACACCAGTTTGCCGGTCCTGAAGCTCAGGTCGCAGCGTTGTCGGACGACATTGCATATAACAATCACGACATTGATGACGGCATCGCTGCAGGTCTGTTCACGGTCGACGACCTTATGGACCTTCCAATTGTCGGAGACGTATTCCGGTCCGTGAAACTGGAATATCCGCATTTGAAAGACCGAATGGTCTCGTACGAAGCTGTGCGGCGCCTGATCGGACTTTGGATCAATGACCTGACATCAGAAACCGAGCGCCGAATAAAAGAGTACGCGCCCAAAAGCGCCGCCGATGTTCGCGCAATGGACGTGCCGTTGGTCGCATTTTCCGAAGAACTGGAAAGTCGTCAGAGAGCTTTACGCGCGTTTCTGCACGAGCGCATGTATAAGCATTACACCGTCAACAGGATGCGAAGCAAAGCAAAGCGGATGCTTGCCGAATTGTTTGATATATTCCTGAAAGAGCCGGATACTTTGCCTTCTCTATGGCGTCTGGACGCCTCCCAGGCTGACGAAGCGCGGCGCGCACGAATTGTCTGCGACTACATTGCCGGCATGACGGATACGTACGCAATTGAAGAGCACCGACGTCTCTATCATCCAGATGTCCTGCGATAGTCACATTTCTGCCGTTCCGGACACGTAACGCCGACGATACAGCAGCGGTCACGGTTTCTGACGTGGCATTCAAGCGTCGTTAACGAAACGGTCGCTAACATTAACTTTGTGAAGCTGTTCTAAGGGTGATTCCATGGGGCGATACCGGGAAGATGACAGGGATTATTCCCCGTTCGAGGACGATTATCGCGGTTTTGACGTGCGTGGGGACGATTCCGCGCGTGGCCCGCTTATACTCGCCCTGGCGATAGGTGTTTTGCTGGTGTTTGGCGCTGTGGTCTGGAACACGTACAGGCAGGGCATTCGGGACAATGGCGCGGGTATTCCAAGCGTTATTGCAGACAAGCAACCCTACAAGCGCGCCCCTGAAGATCGTGAAGGCGTTGCCATCCCGGATACTGACAAACGCTTTTACGACCAGATGGACGACTCTGAGCGTCCAATCATGACTGAATCCCAAGTTGCCGAACTTGAAAACGCTGAGGATGGTCTTCTGCAAGGAGGCCCCCCAATTGAGTTGCGACCCGGTCTAGAGGGCGCTGAGCCCGATGACGACCAGGTGCGCGCTCTGGCCGACTTGGAATCCATGCCAGAAGACGAGGAAGAACCCTTGCGCGTGGTTCCCGCCACTCCGGCCGCACCGGCGCCAGCACCGCAAGTCCAACGAAAGCCTGTTTCAGCGGCGCCTGAGTTCGCGTTTTCGAATGGCGGCGCATTTTTGGTTCAACTCGCAGCGTTCCGCTCACAAGAAGCCGCGGAGTCGGCCTGGACTGAGTTGAACCGGAAGAAGCCCGAATTGTTCGGCAGCGCCACAAAGCACATTCAGCGAGCTGATCTCGGCGCCAAAGGCGTATTCTACCGCCTGCGCGTTGGCAGCTTTGCAGATCGCGCGGATGCCTCTGAGTTCTGCGATGCTGTCAAAGCCGCGGGGGATAACTGCATCGTGGTGACGGGCTAGTGATGAAGGCCTGCATCCTCAGCGTATCAGGCCCAGTCCTGACTGCAGATGAAGCCGCTTTGTTTGCGGCGCAGCAGCCTTGGGGCGTCATTCTGATGGGGCGTTCCTGCGAAACGCGTCAGCAGGTCCGCCAGCTTGTCGACGATATCTGGAACGCGATGCAGCGTCCGTGCTTGATATTCATAGATCAGGAAGGCGGCCGGGTTGCCCGTTTGAAAGCGCCGGAGTGGCCGCTGTTTCCACGTGGACAGGATTATGCGGAAATTTACGCTCGAGATCGAGATCTCGGTCTATCGGCAGCCTGGCTTGGGCACCGCCTGATCGCGTCGGAACTGACAAACATGGCGATCCACGCCGATTGTGCGCCGGTTGTAGATGTTCCCGTATCAGGCGCGCATGACGTCATTGGGGATCGGGCCTTCGGCTCTGATACCGGAACGGTTGCAAGCCTCGCTGGAGCCGCACTTGCCGGCCTGGCAGCTGGCGGCGTAGCGGGCGTGATCAAGCATATTCCTGGGCATGGGCGTTCCAAGGCCGATAGCCATATGGAATTGCCGCGCGTCACGGCTGGCGACAACGAGCTATCCAAGGATTTTGATGCTTTTGCGCGGCTCGCGGATGCGCCAATGGCCATGACCGCTCACATTGCCTACGACGCATTTGACGCCACTGTGCCGGCCACGCTGTCAAAAATCATGATTCAAGACGTGATCCGCCAGCGAATCGGGTTTGATGGTCTGCTGATGACAGACGATCTGGGGATGAAAGCGCTGGGCGGTAGTCTGGGCGAGCGAGGTCAGGCGGCGATCGCTGCAGGATGTGACGTGCTTTTGCACTGTTCTGGTTTCTTGTCTGATGCTCAGGAGATTCTGGCCGAAATGTCAGAAGTCGCGTCTGTTGCACCTGAACTTACCGGCAAGTCGTTGGCGCGGGCCCAGCGCGCTGAGGCTTTGTCGACGCATGAACAGGATTTCGATGTGGCGGAAGGATGGAACACATTCCGATCCTACTTTCCGCAATTGGCGGGCAAGACATGAGCTCTGACATGATTTCCATCGACGCCTTGTCGGCAGACGCTCAGGAAGCAGAAGCTGGCGATCTGTTCTCGGTCGATGTCGGCGGGTATGAGGGGCCGTTGCACCTCTTGCTGGAGTTGGCACGTAAACAGAAAGTCGATCTGCTTCATCTCTCGATGTTGTCTCTGGCTGAGCAGTATCTCGACTTTATCGATGAAGCGAAAAGCCAACGGATAGACCTTGCCGCAGATTATCTGCTGATGGCCTCTTGGTTGGCATTCATGAAATCGCGCCTTTTGCTTCCAAAGCCGGAAAGCACCGGGGAAGATGAGCCGACAGGCGAGGAAATGGCCGAACGCCTAGCATTCAGGCTCAAACGGCTGGACGCAATGCGCAGTGCCGTACAAGAGCTTGAGGCGGGGCCCATTTTGAACAATGTGGTTTACCTTCGTGGGGCGCCAGTTCAGCCAAAGGTGGTGAAGCACACTGAATTCAAGGCATCGTTGTTTGAACTGACGCAAGCCTTCGGTGCCATTCGTGATCGTCGTGAGAAAGAACGCCCGCATACAATCGAGCAGCAACTCGTGCTGCCGCTGGAGCTGGCGCGGACCACTTTGCGTGCACTTCGGCAACAGTTGGAACAGTGGTCTTCGCTGGACGAGATCCGCTCAACCATGACAGACGTGGATCCGGAACTGCCGCCACGGTCTGTCACAGCAAGTGTGTTTTCAGCCGCATTGGAGCTTGCCAGAGATGGTGAAGTCGATGTGCGCCAGGAAGAGCATTTCGCACCGCTTTACTTGCGTAATGCGGGTGAACGTCCAGAGGGGGCCCAAAATGCAACCGCTTGAGAAACACCTGATGACTGACGACACGCCTGATACGGACCGCGATCCCATTGCGCAGTTGTCGTTCGCCTACCGCCGCTCTGAAGAAGCCTTGGCTGAAGGGGCGAGCGAAGCACTGGCGGAGGGCATACGCCGGGCAGAAGCAATCCTGTTTGCGGCTGGTGAGCCACTGAGTGCAGAGCAGATCTCGGAAACACTTCCTCATGGCGTAGAGGCCGCTGAAGTGCTTATGGCGCTCAAGGCGCAATATGTCAGCCGTGGTGTCAATCTTGTGGAAGTGGCCGGGAAGTGGCGATTCCAGACGGCGCAGGATTTATCCTACCTGTTCGTCGAAGAACGTCAGGTACAGAAGCGACTCGGGCAGGCCACGCTGGAGACGCTTGCAATCATTGCATACGGCCAGCCCGTGACTCGGGCGGAGATTGAAGCAGTGCGCGGTGTCGCGGTTTCGAAAACAACTATCGATACTCTGCTGGAAACCGGCTGGGTAAAGATCAAGGGGCGCCGCAAAACACCCGGACAGCCGATCACCTACGGCACGACAGATGCATTCATGGAGCATTTTGGGCTTGAAAGTCTCGACACCCTCCCTGGCAAAGCGGACCTCGAAGCCGAGGGCCTCTTGTCCGATGTAATTCCGGAAGGCTTCCAGATGCCTGACGAAGAAGCGCTGAATGGCGAAGAGATGCCGGAAGATGATTCCACTGCGCTTGAAGAGACTGAATCCTTTGTGACTGACTTCATGGACGCTGAGGAAGACGGAGATGAAGCGCAAGCCATCGTCGAGGACGCGGCACTGGAAAAAACGGGTACGGACGAAGCGCTTGAAGAAAACGAGGATGAAGACGCCGATACTGTCAGCGTTTTTTCCTATACGCGCGCGCCTCAGCGTACAGTCGTCGAGGAAGAGGAGTTTGACAGCGGAGACGTTAAGGCGGCCGTGATCCAGCTGTCCAAACAGCCGCGAATTCCCGAGCAACCCATGACCTCATGGGATGACGACGAATAGGTCAGATCAGTGACATGGGCGAAAGTCTGAACCTTCGCTCGAAATCGAAGCGACCGATTATGTCGTCCTCAGACGTGCCCCACCCTATATTGTGAATCACAAGTGGCGTGCCAGAGTAGGACGTCCTGTCTGACACGATCCCAATATGCGGCAAGCTGCCCTTGTAGCGCATCGTATACAGATCACCAGCTTTCCAATCGGTTACTTTGCTCGGTGTTGAAAGAGCGCTGCCATATCGTTCGATGAAGCGTTCGAGGTTCGGCACTCTGCGGTGGTCAATATTCCTGTCAGGTCGTGTGAGCCCCCAAATCGCTGGATAGGAGTTGAACGCCTCCATCATGTCCTCATGGACGAGTTTCTGAAGGTCGATCTGAAAAGCGTCGCGGTAGGCACGAATAATAACGTCGGTGCATACGCCCCGGTCGCGTGGGATGTCGCCCATCGGATAATCCAGTTGCACATAGGCAGGATCGTATGTCCGCGTGACGCCAATTTGCCTGCGCGCCGAATTTACCAGCCGCGTGGGCCAGGGAAGCGTTTCCTTGAAGAGCTGGGCCGGTGCCAAAGGCATGGCCAGGCCACAAAGAAGAGCAGAGCGACGGGTAAGCATGACGCTATTGCGCCATGCAGATCCGGCAGGATTGGGGCGAAATTCAGAAACCGTGTAGTTCGGCAATTTCGTCGAGCGGAGCGCGCTCAGCGCGGAGCGTGTTGACCGGGTGTTCCTTATCCGGCTTGCCCACCGCCATGGCGCACCAGACCATTTCCGTATCGGACAGCTTGAAGTGTTCTTTCAGGGCAGGGCGTAGCATCCCCCAACACTCCTGCATGCAGGTGCCCCAACCGCGCTCTTCGGCGAGCAGCGCCAACGTCTGCAGATACATGCCGGTGTGCCCCCATTGTCCGTGCCCCATTCTCTCGTCGATAATGATGAAGGCTGCGACTGGCGCACCGAAGAATCGGAAATTGTTGGCAAACCAGCCAACGCGCGCAGCACGATCCTCGCGAGGAATGCCAAGAGCTTCATACATCATCTCACCTACCTTCCGGCGGCGCGACTCGTGAGGCTCCCAGAGATCCTTGGGGTATATCGGACGATCTGTTGGCTGACCTTTCGGATTGGCTGCAAGTACTGGCGCGGCCATTCCGATAACTGCATCCTTGGCTGCTCCGCTGACAATTATCGTTCGCCAAGGCTGGGTGTTTCCACCAGAAGGGGCCCGCTGGGCCTGTTCCAGCCAGTCGCGGATTTCCGATTCCGGCAAGGCATCAGGTAGAAAGGCCCGAGTTGATATGCGTTGATCAACGGCTTTTGAAACGTCCATGAAAAAACCTCCCATCTGGCGATGATGGGAGGTTTAAAGGCTTAGCGTGGCGTCAGCCAAAGACTATTTTCCATGCAGGACCACGGGCATCCAAGTATAGCCTTTGACGAATGCGCCGGCCGTGAAGGATGGTTCGTCCATAACCTCAATGTGGCTGAAACGCTCCATCAGTTCCTGCCACAATATCTGAAGCTGAAGTTCAGCGAGACGATTGCCGACGCAGCGGTGGATGCCAAAGCCGAACGAGATATGACGGCGGGCATTCTCGCGATCGATAATGTAGTCGTTCGGGCGATCCCAGAAGCGCTCGTCGCGGTTTCCGGAAACATACCACATGGCGACCTGATCGCCCTTCTTGATGGTTTGGCCGTGCATCTCGACATCTTCAAGCGCTGTCCGGCGCATGTGTGCCAGAGGCGTTTGCCAGCGAATGGTTTCTGAAACCATGTTCGGGATGAGGGAGTGGTCGGCCTTCAGCTTTTCGTATTCAGCTGGGTATTTGTTCAGCGCGTAGACAGATGCCGTCATCGAGTTGCGGGTTGTGTCATTGCCGCCAACGATCAGCAGGATCACATTGCCGAGCAATTCCATCGGCGTCATGTTCCTGGTTTTTTCGCCATGAGCCAGCAAACTTATCAGATCGTTCTTCAGGGGCTGTGCGCCGCGCTCCTGGAAGATCTGCATGAAGGTGGCGAGACACTCCATCATCTCGCGTTTCCACTGTTCTTCACCGCCAGGGCAGATGTCTGGATTGTTCATGCCGGTCGCCATATCGGACCAATGAGTGAGGTCGCGGCGCTTTTCGAATGGATAATCAAACAAGGTAGCCAGCATCATCGTGGTCAGTTCGATGGACACTTTGTCGACCCAGTCGAACGGCTCACCGACGGGCAGGGAATCAAGAAGACCCTGGGTTCGGGAGCGAATGAGCGGTTCAAACTCTTTCAGCATGTTGGGCGCAACGGCCGGCTGAACAGTTTTGCGTTGTTCTGAGTGTTGCGGTTCGTCCATGGCGATGAACATCGGCAATTCGAAATCAGCGGGCGGGCTACCCAGAGTGATGCCGCCATATTCCCAGCTGGAGGAGAAGCGCTTGTGGTCGGTATCTACCGCCATGATGTCTTCGTAGCGGCTGATGGACCAGAACGGACCGACAAAAGAATCCGCTGTATAGTGAACGGGCGCTTCGTTGCGCAGGCGTTCAAAACGATCCCACATTTTTTGTTGGCGCCAGAGTTCAGGATCTTCCGGATGAAGCTCTGACAGCGGCAACTCGCTGGCTGGCGGCGCTGGCTGGCCAATTTCCAGATAGCCCTCAAACAATGGATCCCGATGAGAGATCTTTGGGCGTTGCAGGGCAGGGTGATCTAACAGGTGAACCGTATCGGCAGCCATGGATGTTCCTCCGACAGTGAGCCTTTGTCTCAGGCTCGATTTATGACGTCGGCGTCACCTTAACATGGCTATTCTGAAAAAACTATGACGCAGGCGTCATTTTTATGAGAAATGTCGTTCGCGCTTTGATGCCAGCAGTGCCGCACGTATCGCATCGGCCAGCGATTTTCTCTCTGATAGCGTTAGGAACCGCCCAATAATGTAGGCTTTTTTTCCGTACTCGATTCGCAACCAGCTGCTGGTTGTCAGCGGTTCGTCCAGTTCGACTCGCGCGAATGCCGATGGAAGAGTGACACGCTTCTCGCCCCCTTTGTTGGGGGTATGGGTGAGTTGCAGCTCGCTTGCGGTCACAATGATTCGCGTCTCTTCGCGTTGTTTTCTGAAGGAAGCACGGAAGAGAAAATAGAAGATCAGGGCATCCAGCCCAAAGAAGCCGATTACCGGAACAGCGCCCAAAGCCATGAACATCATGCCCGTAGCGAAACTGACGACGCCAACAATTGCCATTACAATGGCAAAACCACGCTCGCTCAGCGATTGGTTGGGACGCAACACCGCGTCCATGTAGACGATTTCCTGCGTTTCGGTCATGCGAACTAGATAGCACGGTCTTGTTCGTCGGCGAGGGTTCATTAGACAGGCGGTATGACAAAGCCAAAATCTCCCTCAAAACCGGCTTCAAAAAAGCGCCCGCCACGGGTGTTCGGTCGCGAGAAAGCCACCGCCTTGTTCGCCGCACTTGCGCAGGACAGGCCGGACCCCAAGACCGAGCTGGATTTCGTCAATCCCTATACGCTGGTTGTCGCTGTCGCGCTGTCCGCTCAGGCGACAGATGTCGGCGTGAACAAGGCGACTGCGAAGTTGTTTGCTGTGGCGGACACGCCTGAGAAGATGCTTCAGCTGGGAGAGGAGGGTGTAGCCGAACACATCAAGACGATCGGCCTGTGGCGCAACAAAGCCAAGAACGTGATCGCGCTCAGCAAGATGCTGATCGAAACGTTCGGCGGAAAAGTTCCGGAAACGCGCGAGGAACTCGTCCAGTTGCCGGGCGTGGGACGCAAGACGGCGAATGTTGTGCTCAATGAGGCGTTTGGTCAGCCGACCATCGCCGTTGATACGCATATATTCAGAGTATCAAATCGCACCGGGCTCGCCCCTGGTAGAAACCCGGACGAAGTCGAGGCGGGCCTGGAACGCGCGACGCCTCCAGAGTTCAAGAAAGGCGCCCACCACTGGCTCATCCTTCATGGGCGATATGTCTGCAAGGCGAGGAAACCCGAGTGTTGGCATTGCGCGATCATTGATTTGTGCCGGTTCAAGCCAAAGACACCAGATCCGGCATCTGTCTCGGCTTTAGGCCCGAAATCCAACTGAGACACTGTGGCCCTGATGCACTGCTGAACCGGTGCCTCCAGTTCGCCCAAATTTAACCAAATCACGGCCATCTCCCCCCGACACGGCCTCTCGCAGGTTTTGAAATGGAGCGTACCGTATGAAACATGTCGCCAAAATTCTCGTGAGCGCAGCGTCAGTCAGTCTGGTGTCTGCGTTACCGGCGATCGCCGAAGATGGTTGGTCAGGAGAAGCAGCCCTCAGCGCAGGTCTGACAACAGGGAACACTGAAACATCCGAAGCGGGACTGGCCGTCGATGTTGATCGAGCTTCCGGCGCATGGAATTTCGGCCTGCAGCTTTCAGGAGATTATGGCGAGGAAGACGGCATTGAGAGCCGTAATCGCTATTTCCTGGCAGGCGACGTAGAGCATGATTTCAACGACACCATGTTTACGTTTGGTCGCGCGTCTTACGAAGTCGACCAGTTCACCGGCTTTGACAGCCGTACCTTTGTCGGCGGCGGTGTCGGTTGGCACATTCTGGACGATGAAGACCACAATTGGACTGTTCGTGGCGGTCCCGGTTTCAAGATCGACGAAGTGAAGCGACAAGTCACGACAGATGCCAACACAGGCGCGGTGACCATCATTCCGGCCAGCACTGAAGAATCGCTCGGCGCCGTAGCCCAGTCAGAATACTTCTATGCCTTCAATGAGGCGGTATCCCTCAGCAACAAGACGAACGTCGTTTATGGACAGGAGTCTACCCAGATCAACAACAGCATCGGTCTTACTGCAGCTTTGAATGGTCACCTGGCCGCTCGGGTGTCGTTTGACGTGCGGCACGATACATCGCCTCAGCCAACCTACGAGGCGACGGATACAGCGACGAAATTCTCGCTGGTTTATACCCTTGGCGAGTAAGCTCTAGCGCGCCCTGATACGTGCTGAGATGGCTTTGGCCATCAGCTCACCCAGGCGTGGTCCTTGTTCCGGATAGAGGTATGGCTCGATCAGTTCGAGTTCCATCAGGAGCAGGGACCCGTCTTCATGCCGGATCATATCAACACGAGCGTAGAGCGGCACGTCGTCCAATGTCGTCAGAACGTCTCTCGCGGCCTGAAGGTCCGATGCTGCGGGCGTAATCGCTTCTTCCTGACCGCCGTAGGACGATTGAATCCGGTAGTCGCCTTTTTTCGCGCGCTTGATCAGCGCATGAGACAAAGTCCCTTCAACGAAAATGAAGCTATACTCTCCTTCGGTCTGAATGGTGGACACGAAAGGCTGCACCATCATGGCATGGGGCATATCTGGACGGACGTCATCGCGTGACAGAAGATGCTGCCCGGCTGCACCAGCGCCGACTTGCCGTTTGAAGACGAGCTTTTCTGATTGAAGCGTGTCAAACGCTTGCAGGTAACGCGCGTCCGTCATTTCATCTATCCACAAGGTGGGAATCAAGTTTGCGCCGCGGTCGGCCAACTCTTTCAGATAGGATTTATGCGAGTTCCAGCGCACAAGGCTGGCGGGGTTATGCAAAATGGTTTGCTGTTCAATAGATTCCAGCGTCTTCAGGAATTCATCCGGTCGATCCCAGTAATCCCAGGTTGTTCCGATCAACGCAGCATCAAAACGGGACCAGTCTGCTGATTCATTATCCCAGCAGATGTCCAGGATCTGCATCCCGCGCTCAGCGAACTCCGGCCGCAGCGCACGCATCATGTAATCATGCTCGAATGCGTCTGATCGACGGATTGGTGAACCCGGCTGGGTGACTTGCGAGGAGAGATAAGCAACTTTCATTCGCAGGCCTTTAGCATGCAGCGCAGTTGCGTCCACAACTCAGCTCTGGCAATCGACCTGCTGGTATCAAGGAAATTGTGAAATGAGTGAAATCCGCTTCGACGTCGTCGGCCTTGGAAATGCAATTGTAGATGTTCTGTCGCGCGCTGACGATTCCTTTCTCGAGAAGTGGGGTATCCACAAGGATGCGATGAATCTCATTGAAGAGGATCGGGCAGAAGCGTTGACTGAAGCGGCGATCGACCCGCTCTACACATCCGGCGGCAGTGGAGCGAACACGATTGCGGGCTTGGCAAGTTTCGGCGCAAAGGCCGCTTACATTGGCAAGGTTTCAAAGGATGAACTCGGCAGCCAGTTCACCAGGGAAATGGCTGCCACCGGTGTGCCCTTCGCCACGACGCCACTCGAAAGTGGACCCGCGACCGCGCGCAGCATCATCTTCGTAACCGATGATGGCGCGCGCAGCATGAACACCTTTCTCGGTGCATCGGTCCTCTTCTCGAAGAATGACGTAGACGAAGAGACGGTTCGCTCTGGTGGCATTCTGTACCTTGAAGGGTATCTGTTTGACCGCGAAGAAGCCAAGGAGGCTTTTGTTTTTGCGTCAGAGATTGCCCGGGCGGCGGGTCGCAAAGTTGCGCTCACCCTGTCAGACCGGTTCTGCGTTGATCGACATCGTGCCAGCTTCCTCCAACTCGTGCGGAACAATGTGGACATCGTATTCGCGAATGAGGAGGAGTTGCTGTCCCTCTATCAGACCGACAATTTCGAGGAGGCGCTCGCGTCACTTCAGGCCGACACCGCAATCGCCGCAGTCACGCGCAGCGAGAAAGGGTCTGTCGTCATAGGCGAGGGAGACCCGATCACGGTGGGGGCTGAAGCTGTCTCAAACGTTGTTGATACGACCGGTGCTGGAGACCAATACGCCGCCGGGTTCCTTTTTGGCATTTCACGAGGGCTTCCTTTGGCCACTTGTGCGCATCTCGGGCATATCGCCGCCGCGGAAGTCATTTCTCACTTCGGACCTCGGCCTGAGAAGTCGTACAAGGAGCTCGCAGAGGCGGCTGGCATCTACGCCTGAGCCTTGAGCGCTTCCACTGCATAATCCAGGCGGTCGTGACCGAAGAACATTTCATCACCCACAAAGAAGGTTGGGGCGCCGAATGCGCCACGTGCAATTGCTGAATCGGTGTTGGATTGCATTGCTTCCCGGTTCGCCGGGTCTTCAGCGAAGGCTAGAACTTGACTGTACTCAAAGCCCTCGGCTTCGCACATGACTTTGACCGATGATTCGTCGTCTGGTTTCAGGGCGGTCTCGGTCGCCCACATATGGCGGAAGACGGAATCCATGAAGCGTCTTTGTTCGGCTGGATTATTTGCGAGGCCACATGTCGCCCTCAGCAGGACGCGCGTGTTTACCATTGGAAAGTAGGGATTCATTCTAAAGTCCAACCCGTAGCGCGAGGTGCAGCGCAGGAGGTCCTTCATCATGTAGGCCCCCTTCGCCGGCACCATACCTGGCGGGCGGTTGCCAGTGGATTGCATGACGGCCCCGAGGAACATGGGTTTGAATTCCACATACACATCAATTCGTTCTGCTAGTTGCGCTACTGCAGCATTGGCGACGTAAGAAAATGGGCTGATATAGTCGAAATAGAATTCAAGAGAGTTTGCCATGATCGCTCCGTATTGAGTGTCGTTTTGGAACTATGGCAAATCAGTATAGGTGTGTCAGCATGAAATGGTCCGATCTATCAGATAATTGGTGTCCGGTTGCGCGAACGCTTTCCGTTGTTGGCGACCGCTGGACAATGCTTGTTTTGCGCGATTGCTTTTTGGGTATGTCGCGGTTCGAACAATTCATTGAATCGAGTGGAATGACCCGGCACATCCTTGCCGACCGTCTCAAGCGGCTCGTTGAAGCGGGCGTGCTGGAGCGTGTTGCCTATACCACGACACCCAAACGCTACGATTATGTCCTGACGGAGAAGGGCAAGGAGCTGGCGCCCGCGCTGTTGTCACTTCGCGATTGGGGCAAAAAACACTTGCCGGTGCGCCGGGCGACGTCTGCCTGATCAGTCTGCGAGCAATTGCTCGGCTTTTTTCTGAACGGCTCCGTAATCGATCTTGCCTGTGCCGAGCACCGGAATTTCATCCACTTGGTATACCCGCTTGGGAACGGACAGTTCGGGCACGCCATGGTTCTTCGCCCAGGCCAGAATGTCTTCTCGATTGCTGTCCTTGGTGTCGCTCAACAAAATAACTTGTTCGCCCTTTCTGGGATCGGGCAGGGTGACAGCTGCGTGAAGATTATCCGGCCAGATAGCGCTGGCGCAATTCTCGACGACTGCCAGCGACACCATTTCGCCGCCGATTTTCGCGAAGCGCTTGACCCGCCCCATGATCCTGATGATGCCTTCATCATCGATGGCCACGATATCTCCTGTATCGTGCCATCCGCCCTCGGGGCGTTCCAGGACGCCAGGGTTCGAAGGGCGCAGATACCCTAGCATGATGTTCGGCCCTTTCACGTGGAGCCGGCCACCGTCTTCAATGCCTTCAACGGGTACCAGTCGCGATTCCATACGCGCCATGAGTGTTCCGACCGTGCCGGGACGATTATTCTCCCACTGGTTCGCGGCGATTACAGGGGACGCTTCGGTTGCTCCATATCCTTCGAGGATCTCGATTTCGAACTTCCGGCGCACAAGTGCACGCGTCTCATCTTTGACTCGTTCAGCACCGCAAACGGCCAGTCGAACCGAACTCATGTCGCCGTCCCCACCAATACGCGCATATTGCGAGATGAATGTGTCTGTCGCGAGAAGGATCGTTGATTGGTTGGCACGAATACGGCGGACGATTTCGCGCGGCTGAAGCGGCGATGGGTGAAACATGACCGGAATTCCGGCGACAATTGGCAACACCGCGCCCACTGTTAGACCAAAACAGTGGAATGTTGGCAGGGGGTTGAACAGGCGATCTGTATCCGGGCTCAATCCAATATGCGCGCGAACCTGTTCGACATTGGCCATCACGTTTTCATGGCTGAGAACGACGCCCTTGGGCTCACCCTCGGTGCCAGACGTGAAAAGCATCACACCGGGAGATTTGTAGCGCGATTGCTTGCGGACCAGCCCCGGAAGCACAGAACCTAGAGCCGCGATCAGCTTGTTGCTGAGCGTCAGGTTTTCCCGAACATCCTCCAGATACAGGATTTCTGCTGAATCGGACAATTCTTCTATCAGATCCTCAAGGCCGCCTAGCTCAACAAATTTGTGCGCTGTCACGATGCGACTGATCTGTCCGGCCTTCATGGCGGCTTTCAGATTGCGAGAGCCTGCCGTGAAGTTGAGCATTGCGGGGATTCGGTTGAACGCGCTGATTGCATAGAAGCCGATGACCGCGCCGGCCCCGCTGGGCAGCATCACGCCGACGGCCTCTCCGGGTTTTGTGCCCTTGCGCAAGGCTGAGCCCAGCGCCAGCGCCGCTTGCACGATCTCTTTGTAGGTGAGTTCGCGTTCGTCGCCATCAATCAAAATGGCCTTTCCGCTCCCAAATTCCTTTTTTGCGCGAAAGAGTGCGCTGAAAAGATCGGTGCGGGTGCGTGATGGTTGATATGGCAAAGGTGCCGGGATGGTCTGTCCGGTCATGATGGCCTCAGGTTCCCTCCGGGGCATTGCCCCATGTGTTTTTTGTAACAATCTGTCATTTATCGACACTGTCGCAAGCGGTAATGCAAGATTGCATGAACACTCTGCAGTGTATTTCCCTTGATGAAACAGTTGGTCAGGTCCATTTTCCCGCCATGGCAAATCTCATCAATCTGACCGAAAACTCGCGCAAGCACCGGCATCCGGAGAAGCAATCGCGCCCGGATACGCCGTTGCTCCGCAAGCCAGACTGGATTCGCGTGAAAGCCCCGACATCGCAGGGCTACGCAGAAACGCGCCAGATCGTGAAATCAAAAGGCCTCGTTACAGTTTGCGAAGAGGCGGGCTGTCCGAACATTGGCGAATGTTGGGACAAGAAGCACGCCACTATGATGATCCTCGGCGAAATCTGCACGCGCGCCTGCAGCTTTTGCAATGTTTCCACCGGTAAGCCGCTCACACCAGGGCGAGTGGATGAAGATGAGCCGCGCCGAGTGGCTGAAGCAGTTGCTGAAATGGGACTGCAGCATGTCGTTATCACGTCAGTGGACCGCGATGACCTCACGGATGGCGGCGCAATGCATTTCGTCAACACGATCGAAGCGATTCGGGCCATGTCTCCCGGAACCACGATCGAAATACTGACGCCCGATTTCCTGCGCAAGGATGGCTGGGAGAACCGTGTCATTGATGCGAAGCCCGATGTGTTCAACCATAATCTTGAAACAGTTCCGCGTCTTTACCTCTCAATCCGCCCGGGTGCGCGCTACTTCCATTCATTGCGCCTGTTGGAGAAGGTGAAGGATCGTGATCCGACACAGTTTACCAAGTCTGGCCTGATGGTCGGCCTCGGCGAAACAAAAGAAGAAGTGATGCAGGTCATGGATGACATGCGTTCTGCCGGCATCGACTTCCTGACAATTGGTCAATACCTGCAGCCCACTCGGAAGCATGCCGCGATTGATCGCTATGTCCCGCCGGAAGAGTTCAAGGCGTACGAAGAAATTGCCCGCGCCAAAGGCTTCCTTATGGTTTCGGCGTCACCGCTGACCCGTTCCTCTCATCATGCGGGCGAAGACTTCGCGCGACTGCGCGCAGCGCGTGAAGCCAAACTGGCCACCGAAGCCGTCTAGGCGATGCCGCATTTCTCGAAATCGATTCATGTGCCGTATAGCGGTCAACAGGCGTTCGAACTGGTCTCGGACATCGCCGCTTATCCGGATTTCATAAAGTGGATCACGGCAATGCGCGTGTCTGAGATGCGCGTACAGCCCGACGCGAGCTTCACCTGCCTGGGAGAGGCAGCTGTAGGCTTCAAAGGTTTTGTCGAGCGTTTCACCACTCGGGTCGAGGCGGATCCTGCGCTGGGGCGCGTGGTTGCGTCCTTGGTGAAAGGTCCGTTTCGAAAGCTGAAAGCGGAGTGGGTGATTGAGGCGACAGATAGCGACGGGTCAGACATCTCGCTGTCCATAGACTACGATTTCCGAAATCCGTTGATAGGCATGCTGGCCGCGGCCAATCAGGAACTCGCAGTCAACAAGATCCTCGGAGCGTTTCTTTCTGAGGCGGAGCGACGCTACGGGGCCAAAGCCTAAGCGATTTGCATCTGTATTTGCCGCAAAGCACATTCCATCGCGGCGAGGCGTATCTGCTCGCGACCAATATCGCCGGTTTGCAGCATTTCATGTATGACGGCACGGTTTTCGCGAGCACAGGCCACATGGACGGTGCCGACGGGCTTCATGCGAGTGCCGCCGCCGGGGCCGGCGACGCCGGTTATGGCAACGGCAATGTTTGCGCGACTGGCTTCCAAGGCGCCTTCCGCCATCATTCGGGCAACCGGCTCTGATACGGCCCCGTAATCCGCCAAAACATCGCCAGCAATGCCCAGCATTTCTTCCTTGGCGCGGTTTGAGTAGGTCACAAAGCCGCGTTCAAAAACGGTCGAACTGCCGGGGATGTCTGTCAGCAAGCCTGCCAGCAGGCCACCAGTGCAGCTTTCAGCCGTGCAGATTCTGAGGCGTGATTGTGCGGCGTCATCGAGCACAAGCATGGCGAGATTGCGAAGTCGATCTGGAAACATAGACTGCAAGATAAGGGGTGTTCGCTGCGGCGTGAAGCGAAGATTACGAATTCAGTCACCTGACGTCGGGACGAGTGTGACGACTGCTTCCGCAGCGATCCCTTCGCGTCTTCCCGTGAAGCCAAGTGCTTCTGTCGTTGTGGCTTTCACGCTGACAGCATCGAGCGAAAGGTCGAGCAATTCCGCTGTTCGTTTGCGCATTGTCTCCCGGTGAGGTTTTACTTTTGGAGCTTCACAGATGATCGTTACGTCGCAATTTCCTATGGCAAAGCCGCGCTTTAAAGCCAGATTTTGCGCTTCTTTCAGGAACAGCCCGCTGTCTGCATCCTTCCACCGGTCTTCATTCGGGGGGAAATGATCTCCAATGTCACCTAACGCAGCCGCCCCCAAAATAGCGTCCGTCAAAGCATGCCATGCAGCGTCTGCGTCTGAATGCCCCTTAAGCTTGGCGGTGTGGGGAATTTTCACTCCGCAAAGAATGACATGGTCACCCGGTTCGAACGCGTGGACGTCAAAACCTTTTCCGATGCGAGGAAAGGCGAGGCGTGGCGTCATCATTCTTGAAACCATGTCGAAATCCTCCGGATAGGTGATTTTGTGCAGTCGATCGGAGCCTTTGACCAGTTTCACCGCGACGCCTTGGCGCTCTACAGCGGCCAGGTCATCGACGAGATCGTCCGCGGCTTCACTTAAGGCGTGAACAATTGCGCCGAAACGGAATGCTTGAGGTGTCTGAACCCGATAGAGATCGTCTCTCGATACAGATACCAAGTTCGTGTCTGACGCCCGTTTCAGAGCATCCTGTACTGGCAAAGCGGGCGCCGCTGCATCGTGTGTGGATAGAGCCTCCAACAGGTTATCGATAATCGCGTGAGTCAGGCCTGGCCGAGCGGCGTCATGGATCAACACAGCCGTATTTTCCGCAGGGTCCTTGATCGCCTGCAGGCCGTTGCGAACCGATTGTGTGCGCGTGTCGCCACCTGTCGCAAGTAGGCACCCATCTGAATGAAAGCCGTCTGGTACGTCAGGCCCGGTCACGATGATTACGTCATCGACGGCGGGATGGGACTGAAAAGCACGGATTGACCATTCGATGACGCGACGGCCATTGAGGTCACACCATTGCTTGGCGCGCTCACTTTCTGCCCGAGAGCCTTTGCCGGCGGCGACGATAATGGCGACGGTTCTATTCATGGGCGGGTTAATATGCGAGGGCGCCAGGGTTGGCTACTGGCGATTTCTATCAGCGCCGGTTGCAGCTGCTTGCATATTGTGCACTTGCGAAGTCATGAAAAAACGGAAAGATGGTCAAATGACCAATTTTCAGGCACCTAAAGTCTGGTTGGCTCCAATGTCAGGAGCAACAGATGCGCCAATGCGTCGACAGGCCGTCAGGTTTGGCGCGCCGGCTGTGGTGTCCGAAATGGTGGCAGGCGATATGCTGGCGATTGCTCGTCCGGATGTTGTGCGGCGCACATGTCGCCACGATGGCGATGGCCAGTGGATTGTCCAACTGGCTGCCAGTCGCCCTGAAGCGATGCAAACAGGGGCGCGGTTGCTTCGTGAAGCGGGCGTCGATGTGATTGATATTAATATGGGATGCCCCTCGCGGCAGGTGACAGGCGCGCAGTCTGGCTCAGCCTTGATGCGTGACGTGCCTCTGGCACTAGAAATCATACAGGCGGCTATCGATGGCGCGGGCGACCTGCCTGTGACCCTGAAGATGAGGCTTGGTTGGGACCATGACTCGCTCAATGCGCCAGACATTGCTCAATCAGCCGAGCATATGGGCGTCCGTATGTTGACGGTGCACGGGCGGACTCGATGCCAGTTCTATAAAGGCACTGCGGATTGGAAGCGCGTTTCTGACACTGTCGAGGCGGTGTCGCTACCGGTCATCGTCAATGGCGATATTTCTTCCTGTGATGATGCCAGGAAAGCTGTGACGGAATCTGGGGCGCACGGAGTGATGGTCGGGCGGGCGGCTATGGGCCAACCCTGGCTGCTCGGCCGGATTGCGGCTCACCTTGACGGAGAGACGTTTGAAGAGCCTGCATTGGAAGAGCAACTTGATAGTTTGCTCGAACAAATATCAGACAGCGTCGACCTCTACGGAGACTTTCTGGGAGTGCGCACAGTGCGCAAGCACGTGTCCGCGGCTATCGAGAGTGTGAATCTGCCGTTAACGGACGATGTCCGCCGGAAATTGCGATCTCAGCTGTGCCAGATCAATCATGCTGGCGACCTGCAATCTGCGCTCAGGCGCGTGTATCGCAAAACGTTCGAACTGGAGGCCGCGTAATGACGAGTGACGTAACGATGCCGGCGCCTCGTTTGGCAGATTTGTCTCCGATTGCGCTAATGCTGGTTGATGCCAGACGCAAAGTAGTCGAGGTCAACGCGGCAGCGGAAAGTCTACTTCAGCTCTCTCGTAGGGCTTTGAGAACCAAACCTTTGAGCGAGATTGTATACCACGACTCGCCTGTATTTGAGTTGCTGGATCGCGCCCAACGGACAGTTGGGGATATCACCGCGCCTGGCACGCCCATCAGCGGGCCGGGGCTCTTGTCTCGTCATATCTGTGATATCTGGGTAAGATCCACGGACGAAGGCGGCTTCATGATCGCTATGTGCGACGCTGCGACTCGAGACGTAAATGAATCCGCAGCGGGTGTTGCCGGGTTTGGCCGTATTCTCGGACATGAAGTGAAGAACCCGCTTGGGGGGATTATCGGCGCGGCGCAGTTGCTTGAAAGACAGTCCGTTGACGGTCAATCAGAACTTCTGGAGATCATCAAGGAAGAGGCGCGCCGTATTGAGCGTCTCGTAAACAGGCTGTCGGCCTTTGAGCTGTTTTCCGCGCCTCATATGGAGCCATTCAACATACATGCGCTGCTGGAGCGCGTGCTGGCGTCTGAAACTGCCGCCATGGGATCGAAGGTAGAATTCAAGAGAGATTTTGATCCATCGCTTCCGCCTGTGATCGGCGATTCAGACCACCTGCAACAAGCTTTCCAGAATTTGATTCGGAACGCTGCCGAGGCTGCTAGCGACGGTGGCGTCCCAGCGAAAGTTACTGTGCGTACATCTTACGCCGCAGGACTTTCGTTCCGCCAGGCAAGGCTAGGGGCCGGGCTTCGGCGCGCTATGCTTGTTTCTGTAGAAGACACCGGTAAGGGCATTCCGCGAAACCGGCAGAGCTCTATTTTCGAAGTCTTCCAGAGCAGCAAATCGGGCGCACGGGGACTTGGTCTGTCAATTGTGAAGGAAGTGGTCACCGCGCATGGCGGCCAAATACGCGTCGATAGCGTTCCCGGTTCGACGCGCTTTTCAGTTTTGTTACCCCTAGGAACAGGAGAAAGATCTGATGGCTGAGAAAACGATTCTGCTTGCAGAAGATGATGCCAGCATTCGTTTGATCGTGAATCAGACTTTGGTGTCTGCAGGTTACGAAGTTCGCGCAACAAGCTCACCAGAGGCTCTGGAGCGGTGGGTCCGCAATGGGGAAGGCGATGTTGTGGTGACAGACGTCTTCCTCGGTGACGCGTCGATCTTTGACTTGTTACCATCGTTGAAGCTGGCTCGCCCGGAGTTGCCTTTCATTGTGATGAGCGGCCAGAATACGATCCTGACGGCCGCGTCTGCTGCTCAACATGGCGCATTCGACTACCTTCCGAAGCCATTCGATATCGACACCCTATCAGGCTTGGTTCAGCGGGCGCTGAAATCACAGCCGAAGGGATCGAGCAAGGCGATCAACCCTGAATCCCAGAAGGCGATATCGGACGCCGGCCTGCCTCTGATCGGTCGCTCTGACGCAATGCAAGAAGTCTATCGGATCATTGCCAAGGTGATGAATACCGATTTGACCGTCCTGATCGAAGGCGAAAGCGGGACGGGTAAAGAACTTGCTGCGCGCGCAATCCACCAGTTGGGAGACGCGAAGAATGGACACTTCGTGGCTCTGGATTTGGCAGCGCTGCCAGCATCGGAGATTAACCGGCAGTTGTTCGGTGCCAACGGTGAGCAGGGGGCGGTCCATCAAAAAGGGGGAACTCTCTACCTAGATGAAATTGGCGACCTTCCAGCGGAGGCGCAAACCCAACTCGTGAAGTTGATGCGGGATTCCAGTGGTGCCCGGATCATCGCATCAACTCGTCGAAATTTGGGGCGTTTGGTGGATGATGGGAAGTTTCGTGAGGACCTTTACTACCGACTAAATGTTGTTCGGCTGACAATGCCGCCACTACGCTTGCGGAAGGAAGACATCCCCGAACTCGCACGCGCTTTCCTGATCCGCGCCCAACGGCAGGGCCTGGCGGCGAAAACACTGGACAAGTCCGCATTGGATTTGCTGACTGCCTATGACTGGCCTGGAAATGTGCGCGAATTGGAGAATCTTGTCCTTAGGCTCGCGGTACTCTGCCCGGATGAGACAGTCACCTTGAGGGATGTCGAACGTGAATTGCGCGCAGGTGCAAGCGAGCAGAAAGGCTCCAGCGCAGGATTTGAGAAAGACATGGAGACACTGTTGCACCGCTACATTATGGGCGATCTCATCGCCAATGGCGACAATGAGGAATCCAACGTCTACTCGAGCGTAATTGATCAGGTTGAGCGCCCACTCATTCGTTTGGCTCTGTCCGTGACAGCAGGCAACAAAGTGAAGGCGGCGCAGCTATTAGGCATGAACAGAAACACGTTAAGGGCCAAGATCAACGCGCTAGGCATTGCAGAAGACTGATTGACTGACACAACAACTGTGGCATTACTGCACCAGTGTTGCGATTCAGGCACGATTATGTGTTTGAAGTGCAATGGGCTTTTTAGCCGAGTGTAGAGCGGTAGTTTTTTGTCGAACGTGTTGAGTCAGCAAGCCTCCAAGGCAAGTTGGGCCCTTTTCGAAGGGCTGTTCATTATCGCTGCGCTTGTTGCCGTTTTTGCAACTTTTATTGCGATTTCAGGCGTAGACCCCGACAATCCGACCGCCGGTACAACGCCTTGGTTGCTGGGTCTGAACTTCGTCGTCGTCATCGTGCTCGCGACTATCGTGGTGCGCGAATACTTCGCTATTCAGTCAAACAGTGAGAGCGAGGGGCGTGGTCGTCTCGCTCGGCGGTTCGTTATGTTGTTTGGCTTTTCGGCACTGGTTCCCTCAGCGATCGTCGCTGTGTTTCTGGGTGCCATCTTCACACAGGGGCTCGACAACTGGCTTGGCGAGCGCGTCGACTCGGTGATGGAGAAGAACGCAGAGATTTTTCGCAACTATGTCGATAATTTCGAGACGACATTCGACGTAGATGTGCGATTGGCCGCTCTCGATGTCGAGAATTTTGCTCGAGATGTTGAGGCCAGTTTTGGAGATGGCGATGTCTCGCGTGCCTTGTCCGCAAATACCTCCGTAGCGTTTTCTGAAGGTTTGCGGTCTGAACTTGCCTTCAGGGACTTTCTTACCATTGCCATTCTAGGTGACGACGGGGTCGAATTGATTGCCGAGGAAAGCGTGCAGGACGCCATTCTGATCCCGCCGCCCGCAGCAGCTTTTGAGGAAGCTGACAGAGGTGAAATCGCAACGACGCTCTACGAAAATCGCGGCGTCGCCACCGCGCTCATCCACATTACCGAACCCCTGAACGGCTATATTTACGCGGTGAAGAATTTTGACCGCAATGCCGCGGTTCGCCTTCGTGAAGCGGAGGCCGAAATCATTCAGTACAATAATGCGAAGCGCCAGGGCGGGCGGCTCCAGACAATCTTTGCCATCGGATACGCGCAAATCGCTGCACTTGTTTTGTTATTGGCCGGGCGCTTGGGTCTTGAGGCTGCTGGTCGCGTTACCGGTCCAATCGGTCGACTTGCTATGGCGGCTCACACGGTCAGGGACGGCGACCTGACCGTTCGGGTGCCTGTTACCGGTGCAAAAGATGAAGTCTATGCTCTCAGCAAGTCGTTTAATGCGATGACGGAGCAATTGTCAGAGCAAAGAAGCGCCCTGATCCGAGCACGAGAAGATGAAGAAGATCGTCGCCATTTTGTTGAGACACTGCTTGCCGAGGTAAGTGCAGGCGTTATCCGGATGGATCCACACATGGTCGTAACGCTGGCGAACCGGTCGGCTGGAGACTTGCTGGGTGTTGACGAAATTCAGGAGGGCGCGTTTCTAGCAGATGTCGCACCTGACTTTGTTCAGTTTGCGAAAGACACACTTCAACAGGGGTCACCGGTTGATGCTTCAATCGATATAAACAGAAACGGTGCAATACGGCATTTCCGGCTGAAAACCGCACCCGACCCAGCTGGTGGTTGTGTGCTGACGTTTGATGACACAACTCGCCTTGTAAACGCGCAGCGGCAGTTGGCTTGGCGCGACGTGGCTCGAAGAATCGCTCACGAAATCCGTAATCCGTTGACACCCATTATGCTATCGACTGAGCGACTTCGGCGCCGGTATGCGAGTTCCATTGATGACACCGATGGTGTGTTCGACAGATGCATCGAGACAATCCTGCGCCAAGTAGGTGATATTGGCCGGATGGTAGAGGAGTTTTCGTCGTTTGCGCGAATGCCAAAACCCAACGCCAACAAGTTCGATATGAAGTCGGTTCTTGAGGCGACGAGTTTCTCACAAGGCATGGTGTCTCCCGATATCAAGGTCGTGTTTGAATCAGAAGCAGAGTCAGTCACGTATCTGGGAGACGAACGACTGATCGGCCAGGCCTTTGGAAACCTTCTCAAGAATGCGGCAGAAGCAATTGAGGGCATGCCGGAAGAAGCTGACGTGCAAGGGCACATTCGGGTGAGCCTGACAGAGTCCGAGAAAGGGCTAGACATCACGATCGAGGACAACGGGCCCGGATTTCCGGAGGATGTCAGGGATCGGCTGCTTGAACCCTATGTGACAACTCGTGAAAAAGGGACTGGTCTAGGCTTGGCGATTGTGAACCGAATTATCGTTGACCATGGCGGGTCGATATCCTTGCAGAACCGTCTGGATGGAATGCGCGGCGCCCGGGTTCGGGTCTGGTTACCGCATGATTCCCTGAAAGTTAGTGAAACGTTTGATGCCCAACACGACGACGAGTTGGACGAATTACCGGCCCCGGCCGGTTTGGTGTAGAGGAGCCCGACAGATGGCATTTGACATTCTAGTGGTAGACGACGAACCTGATATCCGAGAGCTGATTGCTGGCGTTCTCGGAGATGAGGGATATTCCGCCAGAACAGCTGACACGGCTGAACGCGCATTGGAAGAAGTTCGTGCACGAACACCTCGTCTGGTTATCCTCGACGTTTGGCTTCAGGGAAGTGGGATGGACGGTCTGTCGCTGTTGAAGTACCTGAAATCTATCGACCCCATTTTGCCGGTGATCGTTATTAGCGGACACGGCAATATTGAGACAGCGGTCGCAGCTATCCGGCGCGGCGCTTATGATTTCATTGAGAAGCCTTTCAAGACCGATCGGTTGCTTCATATGATCGAGCGGGCGATCGAATCTGCAGCTCTGAAATATGAAAATGCTGCCCTGAAGAACAGGGCGGGGGACAATGAGCAGTGGATAGGTGAAAGCCAGGCAGCCGGGACTTTGCGCGCTTCGATCGACAAGGTGGCACCGACAAACTCACGGGTCATGATAACGGGCCCAGCCGGTTCCGGCAAAGAACTCGCCGCCCGACTGATACACCGAAATTCTCAGAGGTCTGACGGCCCATTCGTAGTTGTGAACGCCGCCACGATTGCGCCGGAGCAAATGGAAGGCGCATTGTTTGGGGAGGAAGATTCTCAAGGCCGCACGACCCGTATTGGTTTGTTCGAGAAAGCTCATAACGGCACACTTCTTCTGGACGAAGTGGCTGACATGCCACTCGGCACACAGAACAAAATTCTGCGCGTTCTGACTGAACAACGTTTTCAGCGAGTAGGGGGCAAATCGGACGTCAGTGTCGATGTGCGCGTCATGTCGGCTTCAACAAAGGATATCCGTCAGGAAATTGCAGAAGGCCGCTTTCGTGAAGACCTGTTCTACAGGTTGAGCGTGGTTCCCTTGCGCGTTCCGTCTCTCGCCGAACGCCGCGATGATATTCGCGACCTGGTGGACTATTTCACCAACCGAATTGCCGATTCATCTGGACTAACACCGAGAGCATTTTCGGATGAAGCCATGGCCGTGCTTCAATCAATGGATTGGCCGGGCAACATCCGGCAGCTTCGAAATGTCGTTGAGCGCATCCTCATCCTTTCTCCGTCAGACGCAAGTCGCCCGGTCAGCGTCGATGAATTGCCGCGTGAGACATCGGTCGTGCCGGGAAATACGGGTAAAAGTGGCTCTGCTGAATTGGTTGGATTGTCGCTAAGAGATGCTCGCGAGCAGTTTGAGCGAGAGTATCTCGCGCTTCAGATCACGCGATTTAACGGAAACATTTCGCGGACGGCTGAATTTATCGGAATGGAACGCTCCGCCTTGCATAGAAAATTAAAGGCTTTAGGCGTTAACTCCAATCTTACTCGTCAGGACGGTTAGGGCCGTCAAAGGGCTGTAGACATGCATGTTCTGATATGCGGCGCGGGGCGCGTGGGGCACGGAATCGCGCGCCGCCTCGCACGCGAAAAGCACGATATTACCATCATTGATGAAAATCCCGACCTCGTCGATCAGGTTTCGACGGATCTGGATGTTCGTGGTGTCACAGGTCATGCGGCTCACCCGGATGTCCTCAAGAAAGCCGGCGCGGCGGACTGCGAAATGATCATCGCAGTGACCCATTTTGACGAGATCAACATGGTCATCTGCCAGATTGCCCACACCCTGTTCTCGGTACCTTACAAGATTGCTCGGGTGCGGGAGCAATCCTACATAGACCCGGCGTGGAAGAACGTATTCTCGCGCGAAGGCCTGCCCATAGACATGGTGATCTCGCCTGAAATGGAAGTTGGTGAGGCCATTCTTCAGCGCTTCAGAACGCCTGGCGCCGTTATGAGCGCGACGTTCGGGAAGGGACGCGTTCGGCTTATCGGTCTTGAGGTTGAGGACAGTAATCCACTTCTGGATACACCGGTCGATCAGCTCCGGGGATTGTTTCCAGACTTGTCCGCCCGAATTGTCGGCATCGGTCGGAAAGATTCTGTCAGGGCCCCCAGATCAAATGACGTGTTGAAGCCAGGAGACCGCGCTTACATTGCGGTGCTGGATGAACATGCCGAGCGGCTTACATCCATCTTCAACCGGGATTCCGAACAGTCTGGGCATGTTGTTATCGTTGGCGGGGGCAATGTCGGTCTCTACGTCGCTACAACGCTGGAACAGGAAGCGAAGAACCGCGTACGCTTGATCGAACACAATGCGAAGCGCGCCAACGACGTTGTCGCGGCAGTGAGGCGGACGATCGTCATTCAGGGGGACGGCCTGAACCCGGACATTCTGGCCGAAGCCGGGGCTCCAAAGGCAGACTTCGTTGTGGCGATCACAAACGACGACAAAGCGAATTTGTTGATATCAAATTTGGCCAAGCGAGCAGGTGCGAAGAGAACTTTGGCGCTTGTAAACGCTACAGAACTCGCCGGTTTGGCAAGAGACCTTCGTGTTGATGCTGTTCTGGACCCAAGGGCGCTGACCGTATCTCAAATCCTTTTGCGGATGCGACGCGGCCGTATCTTGGGGCTTCAGTCGATTGAAGACGGGAAGGCAGAAGTCGCTGAAGGCATTACACTTGAGTCGTCCTCATTGATCGGCAAGCCACTGGGCTATGATGATCTGCCCGAAGGCATGACGGCAGCCGCAATTATTCGTGGCAAGGAGGTTTTGATCGCCGGGCCCGATGTTATTGTTCAGGCAGAGGATCAATTGATAATCTTCTATGAAGAAGAGATGGTCAGGAAGGTTGAGAAGTATTTCCGGGTCAGCCCGGACTTCTTCTAGGTCATGAACTACGCATCGGTCGTTCGGGTTCTGGCGTTACTATTGATTGTCGTTGTGGTTGCAGCGATTCCCGCCATGTTCATGGCAATCGCCGCAAGGGAAACGAGTCAGATCTTTGCCTTTGGTACAATGGCATTGGCAATCATTGTCTTGGCGAGCAGCGTACTGCTTCTAACGCCGAAGCCTGAACGCAAGGCGAGGCCCTCAGATGCACTGGCAACAGTTATCTTGTGGTGGTTCATCACACCCGTTGCTACGTGCTTGCCCTTTATTCTGGGGGTTCAAAACGACAGCGTCATCAGCGCCATTCACGAGGCAACGGCCTGCTTGACCACCACCGGACAATCCGTGATTTCGGTGCAGGATAATCAGTGGCCAATCAGTCTGGTTGTTTGGCGGGGCATGCTGCATTTGTTAGGCGGTTTGGCGACGGTCGTTGCGGCGGCCAGTGTGCTGGCTGCACTTAATCTTGGTGGGCCAGGAATTCACCGAACCGTCTTGTTTACGGTTCCTGAAACAAGCTTTTTTGATGCAGTTCCACGCGTCGTTCGCATGGTTGCCATGCTCATGATTGTTTCGATCCTGCTATTGTTTTCAGGACTCGTTTTCATGGGTGTTCCAGCAGAGCGGGCCTTGGGCGACGCGATTAGCGCTCTGACCACGGGTCTTGTGCATCCTCAGGGAGTTATGCGCGCACCTCTTGATACCGGGCCATCCATTATCTTGGGCGTGGGATTGTTTGCGGGGGCCATGGGCCTCGCCCTGTGGTTACCTTTGCGCGATGGAAAACCCTTCAAAGCCATTTCCGATCCCGAAGTTTCCTTGTTCGTGGGATTGCTCATCGTTTTCATTTGTTTTGCACTGGCCTCAGACCTGAACGTCACGGAAGGGCTCTCCTGGGCGCTGTCCGCGCTATCGACGTCCGGTTTGTCCTTGTCTGACCCGGCCGACTACAATCGCATTCCACTACCAGTCCTGGTCTTGCCAGCGCTGATTGGAGGCTCTGCGCTGTCGGCTGCGGGCGGCGTCAAGCTTGCACGTTTTATCGTGCTGGCAAGGCGAGCAGGACAGGAGTTCAGACAGCTTGGCTACCGTCGATCCATTTTGCGCTTCACATTTCGAGACAGGGAACTCAACGAAAGAAGCGTCATCGGTGTTTGGGTGTACTTGATTGGATACATCTTGGCGATTTTCCTCACCATGGCGGCCTATTCGTTCATGGGCGAGGAATTTGTGCCATCAATTCGCCTCGCCATAGGAAGCCTGACGAACTCTGCGGCTGTCCTTGGGAGCTACCCCATGGATCTGTCTGGACCTGCGCAGGCTTTAACCATTTTTACCATGATTTTAGGGCGTTTGGAGGTTCTGGCCCTGATTCCAGCGCTTTCCCTCAGCTTTTGGCGGGGTTAACAGTTGTTCGCACTTGCACTTGCGCAGTAATCCCGTTAGCGCGACACATAACAAGAACAGGCCAGATTGGATTTCCGTCATGTCCGCCGACAAAAAACAGAACTTGCAAGATACTTTTCTCAACGCCGTCCGCAAATCACGTACGCCTCTGACCGTGTTTCTCGTCAATGGTGTCAAACTGCAGGGTGTTGTGACGTGGTTCGACAATTTCTGTGTGCTTCTGCGCGGTGACGGGCGGCCACCACAACTTGTGTACAAACACGCCATTTCCACAATTGCTCCGAGCGCTCCGGTACAATTGTTCGATGAGGAAATGGATGCGGACTAAACCGCTTTGACTGATAAGATGATCGACCGAACGCCGGCGCCTGAAGTGGCCGGTGCGATCATCCCGTGGTTCACACCTGCCAATAGGCCAACCGAAGACAGGCTGGAGGAGACATCGGGTCTCGTCGAGGCGCTGGGCTGTGATTTGGCATTCCTGCGGGCAGAGCATGTTAGGAAAGTTAACTCGTCTGTACTGCTTTCGGGCGGCATTCTTGAGCGTCTGGCTGACGACCTGAAACAGAATGATTGCACCATTGCGGTGATCGACGGCGACCTCACGCCCGTTCAGCAGCGCAATCTGGAGCGCAAGCTGGAAGTTAAAGTCATCGACCGGACGGGTCTGATCCTTGAAATTTTTGGATTGCGGGCGCGCACCAAAGAAGGGCGCTTGCAGGTCGAATTGGCTCGTCTGCTATACGAGCGGTCAAGACTTGTAAGAACCTGGACGCACCTTGAACGCCAGCGCGGTGGTGGAGGGTTCTTGTCGGGTCCCGGTGAAAGTCAGCTGGAAGCAGACCGCCGAATGCTGGACGACAAGATCTTGCGGCTAAGGCGCGATCTGGATGATGTGAAGCGAACCCGCGCCGTGCAGAGATCTGGACGCAAGAGAAGTGGCAAGCCGGTCATCGCATTGGTGGGGTACACGAATGCCGGCAAGTCGACGCTTTTTAACCGAATTTCGGGTGCCAACGTCTTCGCGCGGGACATGCCTTTCGCGACGCTCGATCCGACTATTCGCAGGTTTGATCTGCCGACTTTGGGGGAGGCGGCGCTGATTGACACGGTCGGATTCATTACTGATCTTCCCACCCATTTGATCGACAGCTTTCAGGCGACACTTGAAGAAGCCATGCAGGCAGATCTTCTGGTTCATGTTCGTGATCGGTCGAGCCCGTCTGATGTCGATCAGGCTGAAGATGTCATGATTGTGCTTGATCAGTTGGAAAAGGAAACAGGGCTGCCTTTGCCTCCCATGATTGAGGTCTGGAACAAGGCAGATCTTTTGACAGACGATAAAGCCGACGCGCTTTCATTCGCTGCGCGGGGGACGGTCGAAACTCCGGCGGTTCTGGTGTCAGCATTGACTGGCCGAGGTGTCGAAGAATTGCTGGATCTGATCGAGGCGGTTCTTCTCAAGGGCGCCTCCGAGATTCAGCTCGTTCTTGGCGCACAGGATGGACGCGCTCGGGCATGGTTGCACCAAAATGGCGAAGTAATATCTGAAAGCGCTCTTGAGACGGGTAATGTCGCCATGTCTGTTCGTCTTGCAAATGACCGACTGGGACAGTTCTACGCGCATTTTCCAGGCCTCAAGCCGGATTAGCGTTCGGCCTTTTTGACACGCTGCCAAAGCGCCTCCTGTTCATCGATCTCGAGGTCGGCGAAGCGCGTGCCTTCTGATTCCGCCAATGCCTCCATCGCCCGGAAACGTCGTTCAAACTTGGCATTTGCGCGCCTCAAGGCCTGCTCTGGATCAACATCGAGGCGTCGGCTCAGATTTGCTGTTACGAACAACAAATCACCAACCTCATCCTCAATCTTGTCCGCATCTCCGATATCGATGGCTTCACGAACCTCGTCTGCCTCTTCATCAAGCTTGTCGAAGATCTGCTGTGCGTCAGTCCAGTCAAAACCTACCCGTGCTGCTCGCTTCTGTAGCTTTTCTGCTCGCAACAGAGAGGGCAGTGCCAGAGCTACTCCGTCGAGCGCGCTGGGCGTGCCCTCCGGCTGAGACTTGCCGGCTCGTTCTTGGGCTTTGATAACCTCCCAGGCAACGACTTGCTGTTCTGCTGAGCGGCCCCCCTCTGGGCCAAACACGTGAGGGTGTCGACGGATCATTTTCGAGTTTATAGCTGCGACGACATCTTCAAATTCGAATTCACCCGTTTCCTGAGCCATCTGGCTATGGAAGACGACTTGAAACAACAAGTCGCCCAATTCTTCTTTGAGATCGCGCATGTCATTTCGATCAATTGCATCAGCTACCTCGTAAGCTTCCTCAATTGTGTAGGGCGCGATGGTGGAAAAGTTCTGTTCGATATCCCAAGGGCATCCGGATTCCGGGTTTCTCAGTTGCGCCATAATTTCCAGTAATCGAAGCATCGCGTCCGCTGGAGATGATTGTGAATTTCCATGATCAGTCATGGTTTCCCAGTAAACGGGTTCACCGCTCAAATCGACCGTTCGATTGACAACACCTCTAAGTCACGCGACGTGAGTTCATGCATGAGAATCTGACGCCCCATTTCGGCCAATGAGCACAGTATGAGTTCTCCCTCGCTCATTGGCGTCTTTGTGGACGGGAATCGCGCACATGCTTGGTCCTACGATGATGTGGGTGAAGTGCAGGCGTACATCGCCGTAGAGGCGCACCTCACGAACGACGCTTTGGACAATGTGTGCCATCTGAAACGGGCCTTGGGCGATTGGCTTATTGCCCAATCTCAAGAGAGCAAGATGGTCGTTTGTGGCGCAATGGGGGGGCGTGTCTCGACGAGCACTCCGCGTGTTCCTTTTGTACTTGACGACATTCGGCGACACCTCGTCAGCAATATGGATGTGTTGCTTGTGCCAAGCCTGATACAGAGTAACCCACCCGGATATGCCGAAGGTCTCGAAAGTCTGCTTTTTGGTATTGAGCAGTCAAATGGTTTGATTTGTGCGCCGCTAGCAATCACGGCTCATTTCACCTTGGAAGCAGGGCGTGTCACCGACGTGTCCTCTGAGCCTACTGCTGACTATTTGTCGGCGCTGTTGCGGAAAGAGCGGGAACAAACGGAGAGGCTACCGCCCCAACTCTTTTCAGAACGTGTTTTTGTTGATTGGGTCGAACGGTCTCTAAATACTGACAACACAGTTTCCACCCTTGCGGCGAGTGCGGCAATCCGAACAGGACAACTTGCCCCGGAACACTTCGAATGCGCGCTGAATGCACTGCTGATAGGCGCAGACATTGCCGCACATTACGACCCAGGCGATGATGTCATCCTCATAGCCGACGAGACGCGCCTGGAAATGTACGGTTTGGCTCTGGACGCATTCGGAGCTGACGTCTTGGAGTATTCAGCGAAAGACTGCATGAGCGACGCGCTGTGGGAAATTGCCGAGATTGCTGATTTGTTGTCAAACGAATCGATTCATCCCTGAATGAACTGATCTATTGTATCGAGGTTGTTCTAGCATGTTCATGACGCCGGAATGTGTTGCGCCAACGGGCTGTACGCTCGGCGAAGGACCGTTGTGGAGCCCCTCTGAAGGATTTCTTTGGTGGGTGGACATCAAAAGGGCAAAACTGCATCGCTACAATCCGCGGACGGGAAACACCCGTCGTTACGATTTGCCCATTCGGGCGAGTACGCTTGCACTCTTCGACGGCAACATTCTGATGGCGGGTGAGCGGGAAATTGGCATCTATGACCCGGCTACCGAAGCCTATGAGCGCCTGCGAACACTTGATGCCGAGCCCATCTCCAATCGAACGAATGATGGCGGTATCGCGCCAGATGGATCTTTCTGGTTCGGAACAATGGACGATGCTCAAAAGGTGGCTCAGGGCAATTACTACAGATACACATCTGATGGGAAACTTGAGCCCCTGAGACTACCCTCAGTGATGATCACCAATACCTTCCAGTTTTCACCTGATGGATCCGTTTTCTACACGTGTGATTCGGTGGAGCAGGAAGTTCTTTCATTCCAGCATGAAATAGGGACCGGGAAGGTCACCGATCGGAAGGTGCTGGCAAACACGTTTGAGTTATCAGGCTATCCTGACGGGTCAGCTGTCGATTCAGAAGGGTGTCTTTGGACGTGTCTATGGGATGCCTCTCGGATTGTTCGCCTAACCCCAGATGGGGAGATTGACCGAACGATCACCTTGGCAGCGCCGCGTCCTACAAGCCTGACGTTTGGTGATGAGGATTTGAAAACGCTTTTCATCACGACAGCACGTGCGGGCATGTCGTTTCCGCAACTTGATTCGCGGCCATTGTCGGGCAGTCTATTCGCCGTTCGAGTGGATGTCCCGGGACTGCCACCCAGAGAATTCGGCAAGGCAAGGGAGTGAGAAGTGCCCACTTGCGGGATTCATAACAGTTCCCACCTACGCTTGACGAAACCTAGAGTGCACTTAACCGTGGACGTGGCGGCCCAAAACCGCTAACTCCCCGCTTTTCAAGAGAGAGTCGGAATGGCCGATAAAGCGAAAAAGAAACGCGTAGGACCCATTACCTTCTTTCGGCAGGTTCGTGCCGAAGGGAACAAGGTGACGTGGACGTCCCGTCAAGAAACCATCCAAGCGACAATTTTCGTCGTGATTATGTCTATTCTGATTGCGCTTTTCCTATTCTTTGCGGATTTCGTCATTAATCTCGTCGTAAAGGCGATCACGGGCCTCTGAGTCAGGCGGTTCGTCAAACAATTACTAAGGAGCGCGCAGGCCTCATGGCTGAAGCCAAATGGTACATCGTCCACGCTTATTCCAACTTCGAGAAGAAGGTCGCATCGACAATTCTCGAGCAGGCTGAGCGGAAGGGACTGGCAGACCTCATTGAAGATATGCAGGTGCCGACCGAAGAAGTCGTTGAAGTCGCTCGCGGCAAAAAGAAAACCGTCGAACGTCGGTACTTCCCTGGATATGTGTTGATGAAGGCTGTGATGACGGATGATGTCTACCACCTCGTCAAAGATACGCCGAAAGTTTCTGGGTTCCTGGGCGCAGAGGGTGGCAAGAAACCGCTTCCAGTGCGCCAAAAGGAAGTTGATCGGATTCTCGGCACGTCCACCGATTCGGCTGCAGAACGTCCTCGCCCACAGATTTCCTTCGAAATTGGTGAGCAGGTTCAGGTCAATGATGGCCCATTCCAAGGCTTTGAAGGCTCGGTCGAAGAGATCGATGAAGAGAATGGTCGTCTGAAAGTTACCGTTTCCATTTTTGGTCGCGGAACACCAGTCGATCTGGAATTCGAACAGGTCGCCAAACTCTGATTTCGAGTTCGAATCATGGGAAGCGCAGTTGGTCTTCCGGGTTTCGCTTGAAACCTAGCAAATTGAGCGGTATTTCCCGCTCATCGTGCCGCCTTAGCTCAGTCGGTTAGAGCGCTAGATTGTGGATCTAGAGGTCCCCCGTTCGAACCGGGGAGGCGGTACCATTTTCCTCTATCCACTGCAGAGCGCGTTGTTATCCCGAGGAAAATTCTCTCAAATATTTGTGACATCCGCGCAATAATATGTTGCAAATGAGCAGCGGTGAATAAAAATGGCGTGATTGAAATGCACGTCGTCCTTAATAGGGCTCGCCGTACAGGCTAAATATGTTTATTCAGGAACCATTCGGGTTTTGACCCGTATGAACCTGCGGCCGAGGACAATCCCGTCATTCGGCACACAAAAGGGGATTGAGTATGAAGAAAACTCTTATGTGCGCGACAGCCGCGGCCGCATTTGCGTCTGCTGGCTTTGTTGCCCACGCTGAGGACGGGTGGTACGCCCGCGCCGACGCGACTTACGGTTTCGATGGTAAGCTTGACCACGATCCTGCTGAACAGGACGTGATCGGCACCATGGGTGGCGAATCCGATCCAGATGACATGATCGGTTTCGACCTGGGTTTGGGTTATGGCTTTGACAACGGCTTCCGCCTCGAAGGCGTGGGCGGTTACGGCGATGCCGAGCTCAGCGTTCCGGCTGCATCTTACAATGGTGCGCCAGCTGGTGCTTTCCCAGCTGCTGCAGGCAACCTGCAGACCATGGAACTGATGTTCAATGGTATTTACGATTTCAACCGTGAGGGTGCGCTCCAGCCATACGTTGGTTTGGGTGTTGGTGTCCTTCGCGCAAACGCCAAGGCGAACAACCTCGTTTTCACAAACGGTACGGATGTTTCCGCTGCGAACGGCTTTGGTGATAGCGACACTGGCTTTGCTTACCAGGGCCTGCTGGGGCTCGGTTACAAAGTTTCCGAAAAGCTGACGCTTGACCTTGGCTACCGCTACAAAGTTGCCGAAGACCTCGAATTCGGTGGCTACAACGGTGGCACGAACTATGACGCTGACTACACAGCTCATCTGGCGACAGTCGGTCTGCGGCTGAACTTCGGTGCGACGCCTCCGCCGCCACCGCCTCCGCCGCCGCCGCCTCCTCCGCCACCTCCGCCACCGCCGCCGCCACCACCACCACCTCCGCCGCCACCTCCAACGACGACGACGGATGCTCCGGAAGTTGTGTGCTCAAGCCTCAACCAGGAATTCGTGGTGTACTTCGAGTGGGATCGCGCGGACCTCACCAGCCAGGCTGCTGCTGTGATTGATCAGGCTGTTGCCAACATCAATGGCGAAGCAGGTTGTGCTCCGAACACGGTATCTATTGCTGGCCACACCGATACTTCCGGTGCGAGTGCCTACAACCAGCGTCTGTCTCAGCGTCGCGCAAACGTCGTTGCCAGCGCTCTTGCATCCCGTGGCATTGATTCCTCAATCATCACCGAGGAAGCAAAAGGTGAAACGGATCTGGCCAAAGCGACACGCGACGGTGTTCGTGAGCCTCTGAACCGCCGTTCGGAAGTTGTGATCACTGTTCAGTAATTGCTGACCATATGCTTGAAGACGGCCCGGCGATATCTGCCGGGCCGTTTTTGTTTGCGAGCGTGTTCAGAGCTCTTGCCCACTCTAGTTTCCTGTGAAACCAAGGGAACTATGGATACAATGAACACTCTTAGCCGAGACGATGAGGCGGCGCGTGAGCGTCTCGCCAGTGTCAGTCAGGACATGATCAATCGCACTTGCGAGTGGTCGGATATCAATACAGGCAGCTGGAACACTGAGGGACTGAAGCAATTTGCTCCGGTTCTCGCAGATGCATTTTCTGAGCTGCAAGCTGACGTCGAATTGATCCAGACGAATGGCTTCGAGGCTGTTACAGATTCCGGCAAAACCGAGATTCAACAGACGGGGCCGGTGATTCTGGTCACTGGACGACCTCGGGCAGCGGTTCAGATTATCCTCTCGGGTCATTATGACACCGTCTTCCCGAAGGGAACTTTTGAGGGTGTGACGGATATCGGCGACGGACGCCTCAACGGTCCTGGGCTTGCTGACATGAAGGGTGGCCTTTGTGTCATGCTCGAGGCGCTGAAGACTTTTGAAGCCGGACCACTTCGGGATCGTCTAGGTTATCAGATTGTCCTTACGCCAGACGAAGAGATAGGGAACTTTGCCAGCGCAGAATATCTGACTCGTGCAGCCCAGTCCGGCGCGATGATCGGAATGACATACGAGCCGGCCATGGAGACAGGTGCAATGTCAGGTGGCCGGAAAGGCTCCGCTGTATTCGACATCGTGCTGCACGGGAAAGCTGCTCATGCCGGGCGAGCCAAGGATGAGGGGCGGAGCGCGATCGAAGCTGCCGCCGAGCTTGTTCTAGGCCTTGAGGCGTTAAACGGTAAGCGGGATGGCGTCACCGTAAATGTTGGCTCAATAGACGGCGGGTCAGCAGTAAACATAGTACCCGATCTGGCAATTGTGAGGTTTGGCGCGCGCGCACCCGACGCTGAAAGCGCTGCTTGGGCCACGGAAGAGATCCGCAAGCTTTACGACCGGGCGGCTTCTCGCGACGGCATCCACGGCCATATGCATGGCGGGTTTTACCGTCCACCCAAGCCACGAAACGCTGCACAGCAGGCATTGTTTGATGCGGTGCACGCAACCGGGCAGGCGATTGGTTTGGATCTGGAATTTGTGGACACGGGCGGCGTATGTGAAGGAAACAATATCTTCGCCGCAGGTGTTCCGAATGTCGACACACTCGGAGTGCGCGGTGGACGGATTCATTCCAATGAAGAATTCGTCATTACAGAAAGCTTTTCGGAGCGTGCCACCCTGTCAGCGTTGCTCCTAAATAGATTGGCGGATGGCCGAATGGACGCCCGCAATATCAAGTCCTTGATGGGGCAATAGAATATGTCCGGCCCTTACATCATGCGACCGTCTCGACTGGATGATTTTCCCGCGTTGATGGAGCTCGCTGAATTATCTGGCGCCGGTTTCACTAGCTTGCCGGTTGATGAAGAAATATTGAGAGAGCGCCTGGAGAAATCGGAAAAGGCGTTTCGCGGTCAACTTGAACGGATCGAGTATGGCAAATACCTGCTTATGATGGAGGACACGTCGACGGGGGAAGTCGTTGGCTGTTCTGCGGTCAAAGCGGGTACGGGGATAGATCACCCATTCTTCAATTATCGTATTATTACATTATCTCAGGCGAGCCACGCTGCTGGCAACATGCGGTTCGACATGGACGCGTTGGTTCTTACCAACGAGTACGTTGGGTACACAGAAGTTGGAACGCTTTTTCTTAAAGCCAACCATCGCGGAGGGGGAGCGGGACGACTTGCCGCCCAATCACGCTATCTTCTTATGGCGACTGATCCGGACCGGTTTGGCGAAAAGGTTTTGGCTGAACTTCGCGGAGTGATTGATCAGAAGGGTGTGTCACCATTTTGGGAGTGCCTTGGTCGCCACTTTTTCCGGATGGACTTTGACGAAGCCGACAAGCTGTCGGCAACAACCGACAATCAGTTTATCTGCGACTTGATGCCGAAGTATCCGATTTACGTTGATCTTCTGCCACCTGAGGCTCGAGAAGTGATCGGACGATGCCATTCTGATGGTGTAGGTGCGTACAAGCTCCTGCAATGGGAAGGGTTCGAGTTCGATAGAACGGTCGACATTTTTGATGGCGGACCACTTGTCGCGGTGCAGAGACGCCACCTTCGCACCATCCGCGAGAGCAAACGCGTAAAACTCCAACTCGTTGATGACGCGTCAAACACCGAGTTTTCGCAAGGACTGATTTCAACCGACGTATTGTCAGATTTCCGGGTGAGCCAGGCGCAAATTCTGTTGAGAGATCAAGATACTGCGATGACAAGCCAGGACGTGTTTGATCGCCTGCAGTTGAAGCCAGGAGCTACCGTCCGCGTATGGGTAAGGAGCTAATTATGAGAGATTCTGTTCTTGTTGACGGACAATGGCGCACCGGCAATGGTTTGCCCTTTCAAAACTATTGCCCAGCGACGGGGGATGTCGTTTGGGACAGTGCGTCTGCTGACAAACAAGACGTAGAGGATGCCGTCGAAAGTGCTCAGGTAGCTTTTGCCGGCTGGTCTCGAGTGCCGCAGAATGAGCGCACCAGAATACTGCAGGCCTACGCCAGCGAACTCGAGACGCGCTCTGACCAGATAGCAGAAGCAATCAGCCGGGATATGGGCAAGGCGCTTTGGGAATCGCGCGCCGAGGCTGCTACAATGGTCGGCAAAGTTGCGGTATCCATAAAGGCTCAGAACGAACGGGCTGGAACCAAAGATCTGGATGCAGCTTTCGGATCAATGCATCTAACACATAGACCTCACGGAGTGATGGCGGTCTACGGTCCATTCAATTTTCCGGGTCATCTTCCGAATGGTCACATTGTTCCTGCGCTGCTGGCAGGAAATGTGTGTGTGTTCAAACCTTCCGAACTGGCTCCCGGCGTAGCCTCTATTATGGCAGATGCCTTCGACGCAGCAGGCTTGCCGCCCGGAGTGATGAACATTGTTCATGGGGGCAGAGATACGGGTGCGGCTCTTCTTCAGTCCAACATAAACGGAGTGTTATTTACCGGTTCTGCCAATACCGGCGTGTTCTTCCACAAGCATTTTGCTGGGCGCCCGGAAGTGATACTTGCGCTGGAAATGGGGGGGAATAATCCCTTGATCATCTGGGAGCCAGCAGATGTGGAGGCGGCTGCTGATATAGCCGCGCAGTCTGCTTTTCTCACGACAGGACAGCGCTGTTCATGCGCGCGCAGGGTAATCTTGCCGGAGGGCAGCTTTGGGGATGCTGTCATTGAGGCTATTGTCGCAAGAGCCAAAGCGCTGAGAATTGGTGCGTGGAATGAAGAAAATATCTTCATGGGGCCGCTTGTTTCGGAGCAAGCGGCAAGCAACGCGATCGAGTTTCAAACCATGATTTCAAAACTAGGCGGTAAAAGTTTGCGCCGTCTCAAACGAATGGACCGCGGAGGTGGCTTTGTCACCGCAGGGGTCATGGACGTGACAAATGCATCCGATATACCGGATGAAGAGTTGTTTGGCCCACTGATGCAAATCATCCGCGTTCCTGACTTCAACACCGCCATTCAGAGAGCCAATGCGACACGCTATGGATTGTCGGGGGGGGTGGTGAGTGACGATGACGCGCTTTGGGACAAGGCGCACAATGAAATGCGCGCAGGCATATTGAATCGAAATCGCCCCACCGCTGGTGCCAGTGGCGCCATGCCATTCGGCGGGCCCGGCTTGTCTGGAAACTTTCGGCCTGGAGCATACTATGCTGCCGATTACAGCGCATGGCCGCAGGCCAGCCAGGTAGCTCCGAAAGCAGAGCGAATGACAGCTCAGGGTTTTCCAAAGTAGAACTCAAACTTGGAGTGATGATTGTGGCGCATGAGGTGAACTTTGACGGCCTGATTGGTCCCTCCCATAACTATGGGGGGCTGTCCGATGGGAATTTGGCCAGCGCCGCCAATGCGGGGGATATTGCGAACCCAAGGGAAGCAGCACTGCAGGGACTTGAGAAGATGAGAATGCTGGTCAACAGCGGGCTCATTCAAGGCGTCTTGCCTCCGTTACCAAGACCAAATTTCGACTTGCTTGTTTCCGCGGGGTTTTCAGGTTCTGATTCGAACATCATCGAGCGTGCGGCGAAGACTGCTCCACGCCTTCTGAAGGCAGCTTACTCGGCCTCCAGTATGTGGACCGCGAATGCTGCCACAGTCTCACCATCGCCTGATACGACTGACGGTCGACTTCACTTCACCACTGCAAATTTGTCGACGATGTTACATCGTTCACAGGAGCATCCCGACACGACAGCGACCCTCATTTCCATATTTTCTGATGATGCATATTTTTCCGTGCACGGCGCATTGCCCATGCATGCAGACTTTTCAGATGAAGGCGCAGCAAATCATGTTCGGCTTTGTGCAGATCATGGCGGCGCTGGTGTTGAGCTGTTTGTCTATGGAAGAGAGGCCGGAGAGAGCACTGTGGGCTACCCCGCAAGGCAGACGAGGCTCGCGAGCGAAAGTGTCGCCCGTGCACATACCCTTGATCTCGATCGAACGGTGTTCGCGCGTCAGTCGCGTGCAGCAATTGATGCAGGCGCTTTTCATAATGATGTCGTCTGTGTTGGCGCGCTAGACACACTGTTCTTTCATGAACTCGCTTTTGAAGACACCAACCGAACACTCGAGCAAGTGCGCAAAGCGTCCAATGGACTGTTTGAACTCAAACCAGTCATGGTTCCTTCAGCAGACGTTCCCATAGAGGACGCCATACGCGCCTATCTGTTTAACTCTCAGCTTCTGCAGCTGCCCGGGGAGGATAGGCTTGTTCTGATCGCGCCGACGGAGACCGAGGAAATTGATTCTACTCGCCGGTACTGCGAATCCCTTATCCAAGGAAATGGCCCCATCGGAAAGGTGATGTTCGCGGACGTCAGGCAATCCATGCGTAATGGGGGAGGGCCAGCGTGCCTGAGGCTGCGCGTTGTTATGACGGAAGACGAAATTGATGCGTGTCATCAAGGGGTTCTTCTCGACAACGACACCATTGATGCATTGCAAGCAGTTGTGCGGAAAACCTATCGAGACAGTTTAGCGCCAGGCGATTTGGCGGATCCAAAGTTTGCCGACGAATGCCGTGTGGCAAGAGAGGCATTGCTCGAAGTGTTGGACTTGGAGGCCTTGGCCTGATGATCCGTCTATATGACTACTGGCGTTCCTCGGCCTCTTATCGTGTCCGAATTGCGCTTCACTTGAAAGGTATGGATTTTGAATCGGTGCAAGTTGATATTGCGCCGGGTTCTGATGAACAAATGGGTGAGGTGTACCGCACCAAGAATCCTCAGATGCGCGTTCCGTCGATAGAAATAGACGGTCGCGTTTTCGGGCAATCAATGGCTATAATTGAATGGATCGAAGAAACCTTCTCTGGCCCGTCTTTATTGCCGTCAGATGCGACTGACAGGCTTGAGGCCAGAGCATTCGCCGATACCATCGCATGCGATATACATCCGTTGAACAACCTATCCGTATTGAAAGAGCTCCGTACTCGATTTGGTGCAGATGGGGATGCGATTAAGGCCTGGTATCATGAATGGATTGAAAGAGGCTTTGATGCGTTGGAAAAGTATGCCGCGCAGGAGACTTCCGGCGCCTTTTTGTTCGGGGATGGTCCCACTATAGCGGAAATCGCTCTCGTGCCACAAATTTACAATGCGCGAAGGTATGACATGGATTTGACGGCTTACCCCGCACTGCTGGCAGTCGAAAAGCAGTGTCTGGAATTGGAAGCTTTTCAGAAGGCCAGGCCAAGCAAACCTTCGGCCTAGTTTTCGTCCGCAGCGCTATTCTCCTCAGTTTCGCCCGGGCGCCGGATATCTACGATTTCGACTTCCTCAAAGTCTCCAAGAGGTTCGGCCATCTTTCCTACATTGGCCTCCAGCCATTCAGGAAAGCTGGCAACGATCTCACCACCCGGCACACCTTCGCTTGTGAGAACCCATAATCCTTTTTCCCGGTGCGCTGGCACAACGATCTGGCAGCTTGTCACGTCGTTTAGCCGCTCATTGCAGTAGGGGGTTGGGTCGGAATTCCCTGATTCTGACGCTGATGTACTCAGCGATGGAATTCCATCCTTTGTGTCGGAAATCGACAAAAAGCCTCCAAATCTTCCTCGCAGAGAACTGTCCTGCTCAAGACGGGCGAGAATGGCGTCTGGCACAGGTCGATCATGCGCAATGATTAGGGCTCTTCCGCGATTGTCTCGGCGCAAATAGGTTTCGAAAGCGCGCGTCACGTCGTCGTGAACTGCGGCGTCCCGATAAAGGGGAGCATAAACTTCGCCGATCTTTTCAAAAGACGATTTCAAAGATTGTGCTTGGCGCCGACCTCGCTGCTCCTTCTTTTGAAGCGCCACTTGCGTTGTACCACTCAACGCGGAGTCTTCACTGATTAGGAAAACATCCACGCCCCAGCCGCCTGACCACACAGCCTCTGGCTCCTGAACGGGTAGGGCAGACCAACTTGAATCCTCGGTATATTTCATCGGATCGAGTTCAAGTTGAGGGCGAGGCGAAATGAATGTGTTCCATACCCACGGCCCCGCACCAATCGCGAGCACTGCCGCAAGAGCGATCAATACAGTGAGACGTTTCATCTATGGTTCCTGGCAGGATTTGGAGCGGCATCGCCGCAAGTCAGTCGGACGGCAAACCAGAATAGTTTGGTTGGTCTATAGACAACTGCGCAATTGTGGTCGTTTTGAGGTGCTCGAGCAATCCGGGTGTATCGAGTCCCAATTCGCCTTGCCTCAACAGCTCGCACAACTTCAAATTCAATTCTGATATCGTCATGTTTTGGTCGGCGTTCAAAAGCGATGACAGTCTTTCGCGCTCATCGTTTTCTGCCAGCGGCCGAATTTCAAGTTCCCGCAATACGGTTGCCAGAACATTTGAAGCAACTCGCGCATGAAAAGCTGCGTGGCCTTTGAGGTTGGGCATGGCTGTGTCGTCGATAAAGGCCTTCACGGCAGCGATCATTTCCTTCTGGGATGGCGCGTCATGCATAAGTTCAGGCTCTCGTTTCCAGCAAATTCAGGAGGTCGATTTCAGTTTCCGATACTCGCCGTCCAATAGCGGCGCGTTCCACGCTTGGATCGGAACCTGACCGGAATGCTTCGTACATGATCATGCACATGATGCCCCATTTGAGGCTGCCCAGAATTTCCCACCAATCGATCTGATCTGCTGCGAAATTCTGCCCCCCCGATGCCTCATAGGCATCTAGCAACTCGTTCAGATGACCAAAACCTCCCACGCGATTTTGCGACTGCCCAAACCTCCAGGAATTCACACATAGCCAAGCAATATCCTCTCTAGGGTCGCCGAGATGTGCGAGTTCCCAATCGAGTACTGCAGCCAAGCCATGTTCGTTCACGATAAGATTGCCAAGTCTGAAATCACCATGAACCAGAACTGGATCAACAGGTTGAGGTTGGTTCTTCTTTAGCCAAGCCATTGTCAGCTCGAAAACTGGACGAGGGATGTCAAAGCCGCGATAGATGGTTTCGTACTTGGCCAACTGATCCAGACCCCCACTTTTCGGAAGTGTTGGTAGCCGCTCGATTGGAATTGCGTGAATACCAGAGAGTGCTTTCCCGCACTGGGCGGTTAAACACTGCCGAGCATTCTCATAGACGTCGTCTCGTAGAATTTTTCTGGCGATGGTTTGGCCAGCAATTCTATTCATCAGAAATGCTTCTCCGATCTCGCTGCTCGGATCGAATACCTTAAGCACTTTGGGGGTGGGCACCGTATGTTCAGCACATCCCAGAAGCTTTGCTTCAGTGCCGAGATCTATCGCTTCGGAATTGCGCGCGACGCTCACTCCGCCCGGAACGCGCCTGAGAATCAGTTCGTCCACAATGCCGGAATGCTCGACGTCGAGGCTCCACGTCTCTTGACTGGCACCTCCTGACAGGCGAACCAGCCGCTCAACAGTCGCGCCACTGCCGTAAAATTGCCCGGCCCAGTCCTGTAGGCCCTTTAGAATGTCATCTTGTCTACCCATCTTGTCACAATCGCGCGGAACCCCCATCACGCCAAGGCGTAACGCCAAGTCACCTTGTGGTGTCACACCAGGATTAATTTGATGTCGAAATCGAAGAAGAAAGACTACGGTCTGCTCCCACAAGACAAGCCGCCGCGGCTAAGCTTTTTCGGCTGGCTGCGTGGGCGCTTCTTCGCCGGCATGTTCATCGCCTTGCCGGTCGTTGTTACATTCCTGATCCTTCAATTCCTGATCAGCGAAATCGACAAGCGCGTGGTTCCGCTTTTACCAGCGGCCTTGAAGCCGGAAACCTATCTCAATTACGCGGTTCCAGGCTTTGGCCTGATCGTGCTGATCGTGTTCCTGACAGTACTGGGCGGAATTGCTACCAATCTGATCGGACGGTCGGTGATCGGGCTGGCCGATCGAATTTTGAGCCGAGTTCCGTTTGTCAGGTCGGTTTATTCTGCTTTCAAGCAATTGGTTGAAGTGTTCGCTAGCAACAACACCGAGCAATTCAGCGAATGCGTCCTAATCGAGTATCCCAAAAAAGGAACTTGGTGCCTCGGATTCGTGTCCAGCCCGGCAAAGGGAGAATTGAGAAGCGTCCTTGGACCAGCTTTTATTGGCGTCTTCGTTCCGACGACACCAAATCCAACTTCAGGCTTCCTGATGTATGTGGAGGCATCTGAGGTCGTGCGCCTCGATATGACAGTGGAGGAGGGGGCCAAGATGATCTTGTCCGCAGGATTGGTTGTGCCAGAGCATTTGCCTGTGAAGGATGTCGATACAGCAGACTCGAGCGAGAGCGATTCTGCTAATCAGAAGTTGGAGCCTGAAGCCTAGGAGTGAGCAGCTCCCGAACCAGTCTGAGTGCCCCGCCTCGTGGCCCCGCGAGTTCAGGATCTTTTGATACAATGGATTCAGCGTCCTTCTTTGCGATCTCCAACAAAGTCGAATGGCGGGCCAGATCCAGAATACGATAGTCGGTTGCTCCAGCTTGTTTCAGGCCCAGCATATCACCCGGCCCGCGAAGCTTGAAATCAGCTTCCGCTATCTCGAACCCGTCCTCCGTGCGACGGAGCGTGTCCAGGCGCTCATGCGCCGTTTCTCCCAATGGTGGTCGGTATAGGAGAATGCAGAATGATGGGCGATCTCCACGCCCTACGCGTCCTCTTAGTTGGTGAAGCTGAGCCAGTCCAAACCCCTCAGCGCGCTCGATAACCATGATAGTCGCTTCCGGCACATCAACGCCAACTTCAATCACGGTGGTGGCAACCAGAAGCTTGGTGTGTCCCAAGCGAAAATCTTCAAGAGCAGCGTCTTTCTCTGCGGGCTTCATGCGCCCGTGCACCAAGCCGACTGGAACGTTCAATTGGTCGCATAACGCGGCATGACGGCCAACCGCGGTTGAATCATCGTCATCGATATCAACTTTAGGGCAAACCCAGAATGCACGCTCACCACGCCTGATAGCGCGCCCGATTGCGCCCACCACTTCGTCAAGACGTGTGTCTGGCACGGCGCGCGTTTCCACTGGCACGCGCCCTGCTGGTTTTTCGTCGAGAATGGAAACGTCCAGATCGCCATGTACAGCTTGGGCGAGGGTTCTCGGGATAGGCGTCGCGCTCATGACGAGCATGTGTGGGCTTAGCGCCTTGCCGGCGAGTTTCATCCGGTCTGCGACGCCAAATCTGTGCTGTTCATCTACAATGACGAGACCGAGATTACGGAAACTGACCGACTGCTGGAACAAGGATTGGGTGCCGGACACAACATCAATGCTTCCATCTGCGAGTCCCATGAGTATGCCTTCGCGCGTCCTTGCCTTGTCGCGGCCCGTTAGCGCCGCTACCGAATATCCAAGCGGCGACAATAGACGATCCATCGTCTCGAACTGTTGACGAGCGAGTACTTCGGTAGGTGACATGAAGGCGGTTTGAAATCCAGCACTCGCAGCCTGCACGGCCGCCATAGCACTGACAAGCGTTTTGCCCGCGCCCACATCGCCTTGTAACATTCGCCTCATGGGTGACGTGGAGGCCATGTCTTTGGATATCTGGTCGAACGCTCGGAATTGGGCGCCTGTTGGCTTGTATGGCAATGCCTGAAGCAACTTGGCGTGGGTCTCGCTGTTCACCGGAACCGACGGCGATGCGCGTTTCGCTCTGCTCGCGCGGGCAAGCGCAAATGCCGACTCACGAGCCAATGCCTCGTCATATGCGAGTCGTTGCCGACATAGTTCAAACAACTCCAGATCGTATTCGAGAGGCGCGTGAAGACGAGTGAGCGCTGTCTTGAAGTCCGGCCAGCTCCTCGCCTTTACGAGTTCAGTGTCGGCCCATTCAGGTAAATCATCTGCAATGTAGTCTAAGGCCTGAACCGCGAATCCATGGACCCGCTTGTTCGTCAGGCCAGCTGTGAGTCCATAGATGGGTTCGACAGGAGGTGGCATCTGTCCCTTGGCAGGATCCACTATGTGATCAGGGTGCGTCATCTGGCGTTCGCCCTGAAACTCTTCCACCATGCCTGAGACGACCCGCTCTTTTCCGATTGGAAACTGCCCTTGCAACCAGCGCCCGTCAGCCCGGAAGAATGCCAGGGTAAGAAAGCCGGTGCCATCAAACAGCACGATCTTGTGAGGGGATCGCTCAGAATAGGGGGCGTTGTAGGCATGAACTTCACCGCGCAAAGTCGCCACCTCGCCGATTACCGCGTCATCAATGCTGTCTTTCACCCGGCGGTCCACCCAGCGTTCGGGGAGATGCAGCAACAGATCCCAAACAGTGTCTCCGCCGACGAGTCGCTCAAGCACGGGCTTCAGCTTCGGGCCGACGCCATTGAGGCTATCGAGGCCTTCAAACAGGGAAAAGAGTCGTTCGTCGCGCATCGTCGCCAGATTAGGCGGGCGCAGACGGGTGCACAATCGTCGCTGTTTATTCTGACTGCGTGTTCTATATGGGGATCAACGCATAAGGAGACCGGCATGGACACTCGTCGCCGAAAACTCAAATTCAGGGCTTGGCGGCGCGGATTCCGCGAAATGGACCTGCTCATGGGCTCATTTGCTGATGCTCACATCGGTGAACTTGACGAGGCCGGTCTGGACGAGTTTGAGAAGCTGCTCGGAGTTCCTGACTGGGAAGTCTATGCATGGCTGATCGGACAGACACCTGTGCCTGAATCCCAGCGGGGGCCCGTGCTGGACCAACTGATCGCATTCCGGTACGTCGCGCAGGGCGGTTAACTCCGCGAACACCAAGATCCAGCCGAATACAAGCGTGCCAATGACCCCTGTACAGCTATTGAAATCCCTCAGCGGTCCCGCCGCGCTGTCGGGAGCGCCATTCGGCGCGGATTTGATATCCTTTTGTGCCGCCTTGGAAGCCCGTGGCGGCGTGGGTGTATACATAGCGCGAGACGACAAGACCGCTGCCACAGCTCGCCGCGTTGCACAATTCGCTTCGCCAAGGCTCGAACAGGTCGACTTGCCAAGCTGGGATACGCTTCCATACGACCGTGTCAGCCCAACGGCAGGTGTCGCGGCACGTCGATGCGCTGCACTGGCCCGCCTCTCTAGATACGAGCCAAGTCAAGGGGCGATTCTGATCGTCACCACAGCCTCATCGCTTGTTCAGCGAGTGCCACCGGTCAGCGTGCTGCGTAGATCGTCATTCGCGGTTAGGCTTGGCGAATCTGTGAACCAGAAAGACCTGACAGATTACCTTGCCGTGAATGGCTACCTCCGTTCGAGCACAGTGCGGGAGCAAGGTGAGTTCGCAATTCGGGGTGGTATCATCGACATTTTCCCGCCGACATCCCCTGAGCCTTACAGATTGGACTTCTTTGGCGATACCCTGGAGACGCTGCGCACTTTCGATACCGAGACGCAGCGATCTACCGGTGATGCGAAAAGCGTTGCGTTTGCACCTGTCAGTGAAATCCTCTTTGATGATGACGTGCTCGCACGGTTTCGTGAGAAGTATCTCGCCGTATTTGGTCCGCCATCGGGTGATCCAGCTTACGAAGCGGCCCGGGCGTCGATCCGTCGGCAAGGCGTCGAAGGTTGGTTGCCTCTGTTCCACGACCACATGGAGACGCTCTTTGACTACATTGGAGAAGATCCTCTCATAGGCATGGGCCACCTTGCTGGAGAAGCTGCAGCAGAGCGCTTGTCGCAAGCAGAAGACTATCATGCGGCGCGGCTCGAAGCCGGTGAAGGCGACGTTCGGAAGGCAAAAGTGCTTCCGCCTGAAGAACTTTATCTGACACCGAGAGAATTGGAGGCAGGCTTAGCCTCACGCGCGACCGCACGTTTTTACCCGTCTGAGCCAAGCGCCGAAGCCTTCGATTTGCAAGCCCGTCCCGGGCGGGACTTTGCGCCTGAGCGGCTTCATGCAGATATCAATATCTTTGAAGCCGCTATTGCGCATGCCAAGCGGCTCCAGTCCTCAAACAGACCCGTCGTATTTGCTGCCTGGTCCACTGGGTCAGCAGACCGATTGATCAACGTGATGGCGGATCATGGTTTGACTGACCTAGCGTTGGTTCATTCCTTGGAGGCGGCTCGAAAGACCGATTTTACGGTTGTTGAGATTCCCCTCGAAGCTGGCTTTGAGACACCGGATGTTGCCGTTATTTCTGAGGCAGACATTCTGGGTGACAGGCTTGCTGCGCCTCGGCGGAAACGGAAGACCGCGAATTTCATCTCGGATGCTGCTGCACTCAATCCCGGTGATCTGATTGTTCATATCGATCATGGTGTTGGCCGTTATGTAGGGCTGAAGACACTCGACCTGACCGGCGCCCCGCATGACTGCCTGCATCTTGAGTATGCAGGCGGCGACACGATTTTCCTGCCCGTGGAAAATATCGACCTGATCAGTCGTTACGGGTCGGAGGATGCAGAGAACCAGCTGGATCGGCTCGGCGGAGCTGGCTGGCAGACACGCAAAGCCAAAGCCAAGAAGCGCATTCTTGAGATGGCCGCAGAGCTTATGAACATCGCGGCGGCGCGTGAGCTGAAACGTGCCGAAGCTGTGAACGCCGGGCAGGGACTGTATGAAGAATTCGCTGCGCGTTTCCCGTATGAGGAAACCGACGATCAGCTGAACGCGATCGAAGATGTTATAGGTGATCTGGCGTCAGGCCGCCCTATGGACCGGTTGGTGTGTGGAGATGTTGGTTTTGGGAAGACCGAGGTAGCTCTACGCGGAGCGTTTGTCGCAGCGATGAGCGGCAAGCAGGTAGCTGTTATCGCGCCCACAACACTTCTCGCAAGACAGCACTACAAAACATTTGCCGAGCGCTTTGCAGGATGGCCACTCAAGGTTCGACAACTGTCTCGCCTGGTTGGCGCGAAAGAGGCTGCGGAAACCCGAGACGGTTTAGCTGATGGCAGCGTCGATGTCGTTGTAGGAACACACGCGCTCCTTACCAAGAGCATTGAGTTCAAGCGGCTTGGCTTGTTGATCGTTGACGAAGAGCAGCGCTTTGGCGTTAAGCACAAAGAGCGCCTGAAAGAACTGAAGGCTGACGTACACGTCCTGACCTTGTCAGCGACCCCAATTCCGCGAACCTTGCAAATGGCATTGACGGGGATTCGAGATCTTTCAATCATTGCGACGCCACCAGTAGATCGCTTGTCTGTGCGCACTTACATAACAGAAGAAGATACTGTTACGTTGCGCGAAGCCTTGCTTCGGGAAAAGTATCGCGGTGGCCAGGCATTCTTTGTGGCTCCGCGAATTCAGGATCTTGATAAACTCGAGCGGTTCTTGCGCGATAATGTTCCAGAGGTTTCATTCATCGTTGCACACGGACAAATGGCCGCCGGAGAGCTGGAAGACATCATGACAGCTTTCTACGAAGGCAAGTATGATGTTCTGTTATCGACGACCATCGTGGAGAGTGGGTTGGACATTCCGCGCGCAAATACGCTGATCATCCACCGCGCAGACATGTTTGGTCTGGCCCAGCTGTATCAGTTACGCGGCCGTGTCGGGCGCTCAAAACTTCGTGCCTATGCATATTTCACCACACCGCGCGACAAGGTTATTACCGAAACGGCAGATCGTCGTCTGAAAATCCTCCAATCACTGGACTCCCTAGGAGCCGGGTTCCAACTCGCGAGTCATGATCTCGACATGCGAGGCTCCGGTAATTTGCTTGGCGATCAACAGTCGGGCCACGTGAAGGAAGTTGGGGTAGAGCTTTATCAATCGATGCTTGAAGACGCGGTGAATGCGCTGAAGTCTGGAGCAAAGGACGATGAGGAATTCGCCGATGACTGGTCGCCGCAGATCAATACTGGCGCTGCCGTCCTGATTCCGGAAACATATGTCGAAGACCTGAATATCCGGCTTTCCCTTTATAGACGGCTGTCAGAGATCGCGACTGCGTCTGAGAGAGAATCTTTCGCCGCTGAGCTTATTGATCGGTTCGGCCCAATGCCGGAAGAGACCAAGCAGTTGTTGGAAGTGACTGCAATCAAGGTGCAATGTAAATCCTTGGGCATCTCCAAACTCGATGCGGGCCAGAAGGGCGCGGTGTTTGCTTTCCGTGAAGATACCATTCTTGATCCGGCCCGATTGCTTGATGTTGTGCGCAGTCGCCCGTCACAGATTCGCATCAGACCGGATTCCAAACTGGTTCATTCTGGTCTCGGCGGCACACCGGAAGAACGGCTCGCCGGCATTCGCAAGTTTCTCAAGGAGCTTGAAGCCGCTGCTGGCCTTGTACCTGCTTAGCCCACACGGTTCTGTTGAAAGACACCCGATGTAACTTCAGACAGAAGTACGGGGGCATCATGATAAGCGCGTGCCTCCGCAATCCTCCATCCCAATTGCTGCGCTAGTTTTGGCGACGAACTTGCGAGCGACTGCATAATACGTTCACTGATGAGTACAGCGCCTTTATAGCCGGTTGCCGGCAAGCTTATCACGAAGGCATCCGAACCAAGAAGGCTAGGAAGATCGGATTCTCTCAACGCGCTCAACAAAAGTTGAGCCACTTGCTTGCGCTCATCACTCGTAAGTCCTGCGCCGTTTGGATCAGCAAGTGCAAGCAGACTCAACGTGGTTCCATACTCCTTCGAAAAGGCAATTTGTTTGGAGAGGTGCGTGCGCAGGAATTGTTCCGAGAATAGCTTTGTGTCGCCGTCCAGAAACTCCGGAACATTCGCTGCGTTTTCAGCAGTTGCTCCACATCCCGCATCCCGTCGTCCATACAATTCCACATGCTTGGCCAGCTCCCTGGCGTCTACAGTGTGGTCAAATACGTGGGAGAGACAGCTAATCAAGTCGTGGAAAGTGGGAGATGGAAACAATCCTTCGCCCACGAGACCAAGCAGCGGAACGTCCGAGAAAGTTGAGGCAAGTTTTGAAAGCCAGCCCGCTATCTGGTCGAGATGTTGTGACTCTTGCGTCACATCGATCAGGATTGCTGAGAACTGTTTCTGCTCGGCGTAATCAGCGGCGGTACGAACACTGAATGCCGCCGTTAGTGACATGCCATGCTCCGCGAGATTGGCTTGAAGAGCCAAAAAACGAGCTGATCCGTCTCCAAGGTAGAGAATGTCCGGTACAACTTCGAATGTCGGCAGCGGCAATGCAATTCCAAACGCTGAGGCGGATTCCGTACGAAGCTTGAGTTCAGAAAGACGGTTTGTGCGGCGAGAGATCGCCTCAAGGCGTCCCCGCAGTACAGGCAGATCGCGATCTCGTGGAATGACCACCGCGTTCTCGAAACAACTCGCAACAGAGGCGTCTCCAAGCACCATGACTGGACGCAGAGAAGCGCCTATTTGTGCGATAGCCTCATCGAGGATGTCATTGTCAATGCTTGCCGTGTCGATGAGTAGAGCGTCTGTCGACTGGCAAGATAGAGGCGCATCCGCCTTGAAGGGCCTGACACGCCCTACCTTCAACCGCGACATGATCATCTCCAGTCGGGGGCTGGATGCCAAGACTTCGATTGGTGGGTCTAGATATGCGAGATGATTCATAAAGCTCAAAAGATTGCGGGAGTCGACGTTGCGATACCCCTTCCTTTTGCGACTCGTCGGCTTAATGATCCGCTAAATTGACCTCGAGAGATTAGACAAAGGGTAGGAATATCATGGCTCAAGGACCGCTTAACGGCGTGAAGATTGTGGAATTCGCAGGTATCGGCCCCGGACCATTTTGCGGCATGCTCCTGTCTGATCTTGGCGCTGACGTTATACGTATCGATCGCAAAGGTGATGGCCGGCCAGGGCGAGCTGCCGATGTCATGGGCCGTGGTCGACGCTCAATTGGGTTGAACCTGAAGGATCCGGCTGACGTCGAGACGGCGTTGAAACTGCTAGAGAAAGCTGACGGTCTCATCGAAGGGTTTCGACCTGGCGTGATGGAGCGCAACGGCCTCGGACCAGATGTAGTTCTCGCGCGCAATCCCAAGCTGGTCTACGGGCGGATGACCGGCTGGGGCCAAACCGGGGCCCTGTCGCATTCTGCTGGCCATGACTTGAACTACATTGCCATTACAGGTGCGCTTCACGCGATGGGTGACGGCGATGGTCGACCTCGACCGCCGCTCAATCTGGTTGGCGACTATGGGGGAGGCGCTCTGTATCTCGCCATGGGTCTTCTCGCAGGTTTGATGAACGTAAAGAATGGCGGCGAGGGGCAAGTCGTGGATGTGGCGATGTCGGACGGCGCGGCGTCGCTGGCGACAATGTTCTACGGCATGAAGGCGATGGGCCTCTGGACTGATGACCGTGAGGCGAACCTGTTGGATGGCGGCGCGCATTTCTATGACACGTACGAGTGCGCAGACGGTAAGTGGGTCTCCATCGGCTCTATTGAGCCGCAATTCTACGCTCTGCTTGTCGAGAAGGCCGGCCTTACAGATCCCGAATTCCAGGCACAGATGGATCGATCGAAGTGGCCAAGCCTGAAAGAAAAAATCAAGACTGTCTTCAAGACCAAGACTCGCGACGAGTGGTGCGAGATCATGGAAGGGACGGATATTTGTTTCGCACCGGTGTTGTCCATGTCCGAAGCACCTCATCACCAGCACAATGTCGATCGACAAACTTTCGTTGAGGTTGAGGGCGTGGTCCAGCCAGCGCCAGCGCCACGCTTCTCGGCGACACCGGGCGCCATTCAAGGACGACCAGCCGGCCTGGGCGAACATTCCGACGAAATCCTGCGTGACTGGGGAATTACCTGACTTCAGCTCGCCTGAAAGATGAACACAACACAACCGAAAGCATTCCGATTCATTCAGTTTCGTTCTGCTAACAATCATGGCGTTGAGCACATGTGCCGGCAGTTAGCCGGGATTGCTGCTCAACGTCCTTCTTGCTGACCTTGATCGCCCTGCGGGGCGATCCTTTTTCTTGCGCCGAGGCCCTCGCTCCTTAGTCTGCAAGAAGCAAGTCAGAAACCAGCGAGTTCTTATGAAGAAATTGATCCCATTAATGAGTGCGCTTCTCTTGGCTGCGTGCGGCAGCCCCTCAGCTCCTGAGCGTGATGAGGGGTACGACGTTGCGGAGCAAAATTATCGGGAACTGCACCATGCCTTGCTGGTTATAGATTCTCACCTCGACACCCCTGCAAACCTGTCCAACCCGGACTTTGATGTTCTGGCTGATAACCCCTCCAAGTTGGGGCGCGTGCAGGTAGATCTTCCCAAGATGGAGCGAGGCGGTCTCGATGGCGGCTTTTGGGTGATTTACACTCCACAGGGGCCCCTCAACGTGACCTCATATGAAGCAGCAAAGCTCGCCGCTTTGAAGCGCTCGGATGAAATTCTGCAACTGATCGAAATGCATCCGAACGAATTTGAGCTAGCCACTACCGCGGATGATGCTGAGAGAATCGCAGCCTCCGGCAAGAAAATCGTCTATAAATCCATCGAGAACAGCTACCCACTCGGCACCGACCTGGGAATGATCGAAGAGTTCTACAATCGCGGCGTTCGCCTGATTGGTCCTGTCCACTTTATGGACAACCAATTTGCAGACAGCGCGACCGATCTCAGCGCATCTGATCTCGGAGGACTCACCCCTTTGGGGGAGGAGCTGATTCGGGAAGCGAACCGGCTGGGTATGATGATCGACGCGTCTCACGCAGCTGATTCAGCGCTCGAGGCCATTATGGAAGTCTCCTCAACGCCTGTCGTGCTGTCTCATACGGGAGTGAGCAGTCTGTATGACCATCCGCGAAACATATCAGACGACCTTTTGAGAAAGGTCGCGGCGGATGGTGGCGTTATCCAGATCAATGCTCTTGGTGCATATATAGAAGATCTCGAACCACCAGCGGAGCGGGTTGAGGCAATGGAGGCACTATCAGAGGAGTTTAACGGAATATCCCCGTTCGATCTCAGCTCCAACGAGCGTGAACGCTATTTGGCGCGTCGTCAGGAGATCAATGAGACGTATCCCATGCCTCTGTCATCGTTCGAAGTGTTCATGGATCAGATGCTACACGCACTTGCGATCGTGGGGCCGGACCATGTCGGTATGGGAGCAGATTGGGATGGGGGAGGCGGCGTTGCCGGCATGGAGGACGTTTCCGATCTTCCAAAGGTAACGGAACGACTTCTTGAAGAAGGCTACTCCAAAGAGGATTTGGAGAAAATTTGGGGCGGAAATCTATTGCGCATCATGCGACAAGCCGAAGCTGCCAAACAAAATTGAGCGAATAATGGCGACTGAAGAAAATCATACTGCGATGATGATGTAGTCTTGCATTGGACCGAGGGGATATGTATGAGGCCCCTTTCCAATTCACGCGCAATTTTGCGCCAAACTACCGGATACCTGTTATGGCAGTCCCTAAGAGTAAAGTTTCGAAGTCTCGTCGCGGCATGCGCCGTTCGCACGACCGCCTCGACATGAACACATACATCGAAGACGCAGACTCCGGTGAGCTGCGCCGCCCGCACCACATCGACCTGAAGACCGGTGTATATCGCGGTCGTCAGGTTCTTGAACCACGCGACGACATCTAAACAATCGTCCTGCTGTTGCGCTTTGCGGCGCACAAGCTTAAGGGTTCGAGCGCTTCCTGCCAGAGCAGGGAGCGCTTTTTAGTTTCAGGCGCAAAGGTAAAGCCACACATGAGCGAGATCATCGACATCCATGCCCGCGAAATTCTGGATAGTCGGGGGAATCCGACAGTCGAAGTTGATGTAACTCTTGAAGATGGCTCTGTTGGCCGCGCCGCAGTGCCTTCAGGCGCATCGACCGGCGCCTACGAGGCGCATGAGCAACGCGATGGCGATTCTGAGCGCTATCTCGGTAAAGGCGTCCTGAAAGCAGTAAACGCCGTGAATGGCGAGATTTTCAATGAATTGGCAGGTTTGGACGCCACTGAGCAACGCATGATCGACATGTTGATGATCGATCTCGATGGCACAGAGAACAAATCGCGTCTCGGCGCCAATGCGATTCTGGGGGTCTCCATGGCGCTTGCCAAAGCTGCAGCGGAAAGCTCTGCCATGCCGCTCTATCGCTATGTCGGCGGACCCAATGCCCGCGTATTGCCAACACCTATGATGAACATCATAAATGGCGGTGCGCACGCGGACAATCCGATCGATATTCAGGAATTCATGGTGATGCCCGTCAGCGCGGAGAGCCTCGCTGATTCTGTCCGCATGGGTGCCGAAGTGTTCCACGCTTTGAAGAAGACGCTGAGCGAAGCCAGTCACAACACCAACGTTGGGGATGAGGGCGGATTCGCTCCGAACCTGGCGTCTACCGACGAAGCGATTGGCTTCATCATGAAAGCGGTCGAGAAGGCCGGTTACAAGCCGGGCGAAGACATCGCGCTGGCATTGGACGCCGCTTCGACCGAATTCTATAAGAACGGCAAATATGAGCTGGCAGGCGAAAACAAGTCGCTGGGTTCTGACGAGTTCGCAGCCTATCTGGCCGATCTTTGTGCCCGTTACCCGATCATTTCAATTGAAGACGGCATGGCCGAAGACGATTGGGACGGCTGGGTTTCGCTGACAGAAGCAATTGGCGACAAAGTGCAACTGGTCGGTGACGATCTGTTCGTAACCAATCCCGACCGACTTTCCATTGGTCTCCAAAAAGGCGCGGCCAACTCTATTCTGGTGAAGGTCAACCAAATCGGTACATTGTCCGAGACTTTGGATGCTGTGGAACTAGCCCATTTGCACGGCTACACTGCGGTCATGTCTCACCGTTCCGGAGAAACAGAAGACGCAACAATTGCGGATCTCGCTGTCGCGACAAACTGCGGTCAGATCAAAACGGGTTCCCTGTCCCGCTCTGATCGGATTGCAAAGTACAACCAACTGATTCGAATCGAAGAAGAGTTGGGGCCTGTTGGAATCTTTGCTGGACGATCCCGCATCAACGCAGCCTGATTTGCATCACCTGACACGGCCGATGGCGCTCACTTTCTCTTAACCAAACCGCCTTTAGGTGAGGTCATGAGATCGCGATTCGAGGCTGTCGGCCTGTCACTTCTTGTCCTGTATTTTGCCTACCACGCCTTTGCGGGGGAGAAGGGGCTCGGCCGATGGTCGGATGCCCAGATGGAGCTTGAGGATCGCAAGGCTGTTCTGGCCGATCTTGAGCAGGATCTCGCTCGTCTTGAAACCGATATTCGCCGCCTGACACCGGGATCTGTAGACCCAGATTTCGTAGAAGCCATGGCGCGTGACAAGCTCGCTTTCGTCTATCCGAACGAGATTGTTTTACTTTCTCCGGAACCAAGCTCTGCAAATTGACATAGTTGTTCTGACTTGTCGTTGCGTTATCGCGCATACATAAGTCCACAAAAGGGTTGGAGCGATTTATGGCGACGAAATCTAGAAGTACCAAAAAGGCACCCTCCAAGGGCAATAAAGCGGAGATGCTGAAATACTATCGGGACATGCTCCTGATCCGCCGGTTTGAAGAGAAGGCCGGCCAGCTTTACGGCATGGGAAAGATTGCCGGGTTTTGCCACCTCTATATCGGCCAGGAAGCCGTTGTGACGGGTATGCAGGCCTGCTTGAAGGAAGGTGACCAGATCATCACGGGGTATCGCGATCATGGGCACATGCTGGCCTGTGACATGGATCCGAAAGGCGTGATGGCAGAACTGACAGGACGCATCGGCGGCTACTCCCGAGGGAAGGGCGGCTCAATGCATATGTTCTCCAAAGAAAAGAACTTCTACGGTGGTCATGGAATCGTTGGAGCCCAGGTGCCAATCGGCACGGGCCTCGGATTTGCCAACAAGTATCGCGGCACGGACAACGTTGCCGTAGCCTATTTCGGTGATGGCGCCGCAAACCAGGGCCAAGTTTACGAAGCGTTCAACATGGCTTCGCTATGGGACCTTCCGGTTGTTTATGTCATTGAAAACAACATGTACGCGATGGGTACGAGTGTTGCCCGTCACGCCTCAGAAACTGAGCTCTACAAGCGCGGCATTTCCTTTGAAATTGAAGGAGAAGAGGTAGATGGCATGGACGTCATGGCCGTGCGGGCGGCGGGCGAAAAAGCCGTCAAGTATGCGCGTTCCGGAAAGGGGCCGTACATTCTGGAAATGAAGACCTACCGCTACCGCGGTCACTCAATGTCAGACCCTGCCAAGTACCGCAAACGCGAAGAGGTCGATGACATTCGCTCCCACCATGATCCGATTGAGGGCCTGAAGACACAGCTCCTTGAGCAGGGCCATGCGAGCGAAGATGAGCTCAAAGATATAGACAAGGAAATCAAGGGTATCGTGAAAGAGGCCGCAGACTTTTCCCTTGAAAGCCCTGAACCTGATCCATCGGAACTGTGGACGGACGTTCTCAAAGACGTCGAGGTGGCCTGATGTCTGGCGCCTGTGAAACCCGACAGTCCTTGATCCAGTTTTTCGGAGCACAATAATGTCCGTAGATATTCTCATGCCTGCCCTGTCTCCGACAATGGAGGAAGGCACTCTTTCGAAATGGCTCAAAAAGGAAGGAGATACGGTCTCTTCCGGTGACGTCATTGCGGAAATCGAGACCGACAAGGCCACGATGGAAGTAGAAGCCGTCGATGAAGGCACACTGGCCAAGATCCTGGTGCCTGAAGGGACCGAAGGCGTAAAAGTGAACGCGGTAATCGCGGTGCTTGCGGAAGACGGTGAAGATGCCTCCTCCGTAGAGGCGAAAAACGCTTCAAGCTCTTCGACCGAGTCCAAAGAGGCGGCAGAGCACAATACTTCAAAAGAATCTGACGATGAGAGTGAAGCTGCCGCTGAACCTCAGGCTGCGATTCTTTCTGACCCAACCATTCCAGAAGGCACATCCTTCACGGAAACCACAGTGCGCGATGCCTTGCGTGATGCGATGGCCGAAGAAATGCGCCGTGACGAGTCAGTCTTCGTCATGGGTGAAGAAGTCGCAGAGTACCAGGGCGCATACAAAGTGACGCGTGAACTGCTTCAGGAGTTTGGTGCGAAGCGTGTTGTAGACACGCCGATTACGGAACACGGGTTTGCAGGTCTGGGCGTTGGAGCAGCATTTGCTGGCTTGAAGCCGATCGTCGAATTCATGACGTTCAATTTTGCCATGCAGGCGATTGACCAGATCATCAATTCTGCAGCCAAGACGCTGTACATGTCTGGTGGTCAGATGGGATGTCCAATCGTGTTCCGCGGGCCAAACGGCGCAGCTTCACGTGTCGGCGCTCAGCACAGCCAGGACTATTCTGCTTGGTACGGACAGGTGCCGGGCCTCAAGGTAGTCGCGCCATATGATGCGGCTGATGCCAAAGGTCTTCTCAAGGCAGCTATCCGTGATCCGAACCCGGTCGTTTTCCTGGAGCATGAACTCCTCTACGGCAACAGTTTCCCGGTCCCGGATATTGATGATCACATTTTGCCGCTTGGCAAAGCCAAGGTGAAGCGCGTCGGTAACGACGTAACTCTGGTTGCGCACTCGCGAATGGTGGGATTTGCGCTGCAAGCTGCTGAGACCTTGGCAGAGCAGGGGATAGATGCCGAGGTTATTGACCTGCGCACCATTCGCCCGCTCGATACCGACACGATCATTGAGAGCGTAAAGAAGACCAACCGTATCGTTTGCTGTGAAGAGGGATGGCGGTTCTTCGGTATCGGCGCGGAAATTGCCGCAACCGTGACTGCAGAAGCGTTTGACTATCTTGATGCGCCGCCGGCTCGGGTGCACCAGAAAGATGTACCTCTGCCGTATGCGGCAAATCTGGAGGCCATGAGCCTTCCGAACGCCGATGACATTGTCGAAGCCGCGCGAGGAGTTTGCTATGTCGACTGAGATACGAGAACTCAAATCCCCTCCCTCTATTGAAGGGGCTGATGCCGCGCAGGAAATGATCCGGTTCTGGATTGCCGACAATACCGATCATGTAAGCCTTCGCGTTGGAGACGCAGCTGATCCCGCGACAGAACCAACCATGTGGGGGTTTATCTTGGGTGACATCGCAAAGCATGTCACGGATGCCTTCAAGGATCTTCACCCGGACGGCCCGGAGAAAGAGGATATCATCAAGGAAATCGTGACTGGTTTCCTGAACCGCATACAATTCGGCCCGAAGTCTCCGGGCGACGTTCAGAAGATGGGTGACTGATATGGCTATCGACATCACAATGCCCGCCTTGTCGCCAACCATGGAGGAAGGCACGCTCGCGAAATGGCTCGTGAAAGAAGGCGATACAATTTCGTCCGGTGATGTGATCGCAGAGATCGAAACGGACAAAGCCACGATGGAGGTCGAAGCTGTCGACGAGGGGGTTGTCGCCAAGATTCTCGTTGAGGCGGGCACTGAAGGCGTGAAAGTGAACGCAGTTATTGCGGTCCTCGCGGAAGAGGGCGAGGACGCATCTTCAGTTCAGCCATCGTCCAAGCAAGAGACGCCTAAAGCTGATACGCCTGCAGCATCCGGTGAATCTGACGCTTCGGAAAAATCGGATGTGACGCCGAAATCAGACAAGTCGGTAGAACCAGCACGTCAAGTATCAAAGCCGCCCTTACCACCTGCAAACTCACAGGATGGCCGTATCAAGGCCAGCCCTCTTGCGCGGCGTATCGCAGATATGAAAGGCCTCACTCTCTCAGACCTGAAAGGTACGGGACCTCGCGGACGCATAATCAAGCGCGACGTTGAAAACGCCCAGCCCACACCCGCCAACGCATCTTCGGGGGCAATGGCGCGTCCAGATGGGTTGATCCTGCCTCAAATTCTTGATGATCGAGTATATTCTCCGGATAGCTACGAACTTGTGCCTCTGGACGGTATGCGCAAAACAGTGGCTAAGCGCTTGACGACTAGCTTCATGCAGGTGCCGCATTTCCCGCTGAATATAGATCTGGAGCTTGACCATCTTCTAGCTAGCCGCGCCGCGATCAACGCGGCCGCTCCTGAAGGTGTGAAGGTGTCCGTGAATGACATGCTCATCAAAGCGGCGGCAATGGCGCTTATGGACGAGCCGGATTGCAACGCGTCTTACACAGATAATGGCATCGCCTATCATAAGCACGCGCACGTATCTGTCGCCGTTGCGATTGATGGTGGATTGATTACACCCGTTGTATTCAAGGCTGAGACCAAAGGACTGGCGGAAATATCGGAAGAGATGAAAGATCTTGCCAGTCGCGCACGAGACCGCAAACTGAAGCCGCAAGAATATAGCGGCGGTACCTTCAGCATTTCGAATCTCGGCATGTTTGGCATCAAAAGCTTCGCCTCCATCATCAACCCGCCCGAAGGCATGATCCTCTCGGTGGGAGCTGGTGAAAAGCGTGCCGTGGTAGATAATCAAGGCAATCTCGTTGCGCGCACGGTTATGACCGTCACCCTGACTTGTGATCACCGCGTTATTGGCGGCGCGGAAGGAGCTAAATGGCTGCAAGCCTTCAAGCGATACGTTGAAACGCCTGAAGCGATGTTGCTCTGATGCTTCGCCCCGGGCTGATCGCGATTAGCCTTATGCTTGCGGCTGCCTGCAGTGACGAGCGCATATCGCCGCCTTTAGAGCAACGTCTGAACGAAGAGGCGATGCGCGACATTGCGAGTGAATTCGCAATACAAAAAGGAATGAACCTTCTCTGCGAGCGTGAAGGCCCGGATCTGTTAGGCAGCTTCATGGAAGACCTTCGATATGAGGGTGTCGACCGGCAGATGCGAGAGAGCATCATGGCCGAAAGCGTAGAGATGATGAACAAGATTTCGGCCGAAGAGCCCGAATATATCTGCACACCTGAAATGTTCGAAAGCGCAAATCTGCGCGTGTCTCAGGCCATGCTGTCTTGGGACGAAATGAGAGGAATAACGCAATGAGCACCCAGTACGACCTCATCGTGATCGGCTCCGGGCCAGGCGGATACGTGTCGGCCATCCGAGCCTCTCAACTTGGTATGAAGACCGCAATTGTTGAGCGTGAGAGCCTCGGCGGAATCTGCCTGAACTGGGGCTGTATACCGACCAAAGCGCTGTTGCGTTCTGCAGAAGTGTTGCACCTTGCCAAACACGCAAAGGATTTCGGCCTCAAAATCGACAAGGCCGATTTTGACCTGGATGCGGTCGTGAAACGTTCCCGCGGCGTGGCCAATCAATTGTCGTCTGGCGTGAAGTTCTTGATGAAGAAAAACAAGATCGACGTCATCGAAGGCACTGCGCGCCTCGAAAAAGGCGAGCCTGCGCCAAAGGTGATCGTGAAAGACAAGGATGGGAAAGTCACTTCCTACCAGGCCAAACACGTCATGCTCGCGACTGGCGCGCGGGCGCGAGATATTCCTCAGGCAGGTCTCGTTGCTGACAAGAAACTGATCTGGACCTATCGCGAAGCCATGACGCCAGACGTCATGCCAAAACGCCTTCTCGTAATTGGTTCTGGCGCAATCGGAATTGAATTTGCGAGCTTCTATCATGAGCTGGGCGCTGACGTGACGGTTGCAGAAGTCATGGACCGCATCTTGCCTGTGGAAGACGAAGAGATATCCAAACTCGCTGAGAAGGACTTCAAGAAACAGGGCCTCAATATCGTAACCGGCGCGAAGGTGGAAAACCTGACCGCAGGCAAGACTACAGTGACAGCCGAGATCACAGACAAATCAGGCCAGAAGCAGAAGCAAGAGTTCGATCGCGCCATTCTCGCTGTCGGTATTGTCGGGAATGTTGAAAACCTCGGTCTCGAGGCGCTCGGTGTGAAAGTCGAGAAGACCCATGTAAAGGTAGATAATTTCGGCCGAACCGGCGTGAAAGGACTGTATGCGATCGGGGACCTTACAGGTCCTCCGTGGCTCGCGCATAAGGCATCCCATGAGGGTGTTGTATGCGTGGAAGGCATCGCGGGCGCCAATCATGCAGAACCGTTCGACCCGTGGAATGTGCCGGGATGTACGTACGCACACCCTCAAGTGGCCAGTGTCGGTCTGACAGAGAAAGCCGCCAAGGAAAAAGGCTACGAAATCAAGGTTGGGCGTTTTCCATTCATCGGTAACGGCAAGGCCATTGCAATGGGTGCTTCTGAAGGACTGGTCAAAACAATCTTTGACAAGAAAACCGGCGAGCTGCTGGGAGCCCACATGATCGGCGCTGAAGTCACCGAACTGATCCAAGGATACGTGATTGCTCGTCAGGGCGAGTTGACGGAACAGGATCTCGCGCACACCATCTTCCCGCATCCGACCATCTCAGAAAGCATGCACGAATCCGTTCTCGATGCTGAAGGTCGCGTGATTCACATATAATTGTCGCCCCGGTGCGGCGACGCCTACACCGGGGAGCATATCATGAAGTTGAGCGTCGGACCTGGAGCGCTGGTAGTAGCCGGCTTCATTGGTCCCGGAACGGTTACCGCCTGTACCGTCGCAGGCGCCAATTTTGGCTTTGCATTGATATGGGCGCTGGCATTCGCGACAGTTTCCACAATTATCCTGCAAGAGATGGCGGCCCGCTTGGGCATAGTGTCGGGCAAAGGGCTAGCCGCCGCTATGACGTCGCCAGAGAACGGCCCAATTGCGCGATGGGCAATCATTAGTCTGGGCGTTGCGGCCTTGGCTGTTGGTAACTCAGCTTATGAGGCAGGAAATCTCACCGGCGGTGCATTGGGCATTGAGGCGCTACTCAATGGTGGGGCCGGGACACATAAGCTTGTCGTCATTTGTCTCAGCGTGATTGCAGCTGTGTTCCTGGCCTTTGGCCATTACAAACACATCGAAAAGTTATTGATTGCACTTGTCGTGATGATGAGCGCGGCCTTCATCGGCAGCGTCGTCATTACCCGCCCGGATCTCAGCGCCTTGGCCCGCGGGTTCATTCCCTCCATTCCGAGTGGTGGATTGCTGACGGCTGTTGCGCTGATCGGTACAACCATTGTGCCGTACAATTTGTTTCTCCACGCTTCCACAGTTCGCGATAAGTGGCCTCATGGAACAACTCAAGCCACGAAAGCGGCAAGAACAGACACTATCACCTCTGTAGGTTTGGGCGGAATTATATCGATCCTGATCTTGTCGACTGCCGCGTCTGCACTTTTCGGATCGGGCATCAGCGTCTCGTCAGCAGCAGACATGGCTATTTCCGTTGAGCCCGCGTTTGGTGTCGCAGCCAAATACCTTGTCGGAATTGGCTTGTTTGGCGCGGGTCTTTCATCTTCGATCACCGCGCCCCTGGCGACGGCATATGCTCTGACCGAGTTTGGGGGGCTTCGCCGGGATGGTTGGCAGTTTCGGATCATAGCACTAACGGTATTGCTGATTGGGACCATTGTTGCGCTGATCGGTGTCAGGCCGGTGGAAGTGATCCTGATTGCGCAGATCGCGAACGGGCTGATCCTACCCATCGTGGCGACTTTCCTGCTGGTCGCCATGAACAGAGCCAAACTGCTTGGGACGTATGTGAACTCGACATTGTCGAACGTTCTGGGCAGTCTTGTCGTTATAATTACTTTTGGTCTCGGCTTGCGTCTGATCCTGAGAGCCTTAAATGTCTGGCCATGAGCCGCACGATTTGCCTGAATTCTGATATTGGCGAATTACCAGGTGAAACTGGTCGTGCGCTTGACCGCGCCATTCTGGACGTCGTTAGCCGCTGCAGCATCGCATGTGGAGGGCACGCAGGCGACGAAGATAGCATGCGCGCCACGCTTAAGGCAGCGAAGGCCCGAGGCGTAGTTGCAGGTGCGCATCCATCCTATCCAGATAAAAAGAACTTTGGACGCATTTCTGTCAGCCTGTCTCCTGAAGATCTTGAGGCGTCACTACGCCAACAAGTCCGCACGCTCTCGAGTCTCGCCAGGCTGCAAGGCGTCGTACTCGACCACCTGAAGCCACATGGTGCTCTTTACAATGACTCTGCGAAGGATGCGGATCTGGCACAAATCGTAGTTCGCATTGCTCATCAAAACCGTATTCGCGCAGTTATCGGACCGCCGAACTCTGTTCTGCGCAAAGTGGCACTCGAAGCAGGTCTCGATTTCGTGGCAGAAGGTTTCGCGGACAGACAGTATAGTTCGGATGGCTCATTGGTCCCACGTGCAGAGCCCGGCTCTGTATTGACATCAGTGCAAGAACAAGTCGCTCAAGTCTTGCACATCTCGGAAGAAGGATGTGTCACGACTCGAGATGGAAGCATGATTTCACTTCCTGTAGAGACCATTTGCTTGCATGGCGACACGGCCGGAGCAATCCAGTCCGCCCTCGGCATAAGGGAGGCGCTGCAGACAAGAAAAATCGAAATCAAAGCGCATCTTCCGCAATGACTGCGCGTGATCTGCAGTTCATTGGTGATGATGCGATACGAATAACAGTGTCACAGCCGGAAGAGCGATTTCAGCTTGCCGACTTTCTGCGCAGATCCGGAAATTGGGCGGAAATTGTCGTTGGCAAACGGAGCGTCACAGTCCAATTTGATCCTCTCATTATCAGTCCAACCGAAGTAGCTCGTAGGCTGAGGGATGTTGAGGTATCAGATCTCGGTTCCGCAAGTGTTGCACACGGAATGAGAACTCTAAAGATCCAGACAAACGACGGCAATGCTCCGGACCTTGCTGAGTGCGCAGAAAGAAATGACTGCTCGATAATCGAGTTTCTGGAACGCATTCAAAGGTCAAATCTGCGTGTGGATATGCTGGGTTTTGCGCCCGGCTTTGCTTATGTAGATGGTGTCGATCCGCAACTCGAGGGCACGCGCCTGGAACATCCTCGCCAACTGGTAAAAGCAGGATCAGTCGGGTTTATAAGCGGACACCTCGGAATATACGCGTTGGATGGTCCAGGCGGTTGGCCAATTATTGGCAGGACGGCCGCGCTTCTTTTCGATGAATCGAAGTCAGACCCATTTCTGATCAAGCCTGGCTTAGGTCTTCAGATAGAATGGGTTTAGAATGGTAATGCGCATTCTTGATCCGGGCCCTCAAGCGTCGCTGCAAGGAGCCCCCAGAGGGGGATTTCGTCAGTTTGGGATGCCGGCTGCCGGAGCGGCAGATCCTTTATCAATGTCTCTTGCAAATCGCCTTGTAGGCAATCGTCCAGATGGAACTTGCATTGAGGTGACTTATGGTCCGTTTGCCGCTGTTTTCGAACGGAACGCCTCAATCGCAATAACCGGCGCCGTGGCTCCGGTCTCGGTAAATGGCTCCCTTCGTCGTTTCCACACCACATTGCCAATCAATGCAGGAGATGTTGTCGAAATCGGTAGGCCGTCCGCAGGCCTCCGATTCTATGTTGCGGTAGCGGGCGAATTTCGTGCGGAAGAGTTTCTCGGAAGTACGTCGACATATATGCCGGCAAAACTAGGAGGACTGTCTGGGCGTGCCTTGCAGAAGGGGGATGTCCTGGAGGTCAAAATTGATGTGCCGGCACCACCGATTTTCGAAACACCGACCAATCTCATTCTCACGCTCGGAAACAGTTACGCGCTGCGGTCAACGGAAGGTCCGGACTATTCCGAAGACTTAAATTCGCTGTGGACCACCCAGTACACCGTTACACGCCGTGCAAGCCGCATAGGCATAGAGCTTGACGGTTACTTTCCAAAACCTGACACACAAGAGAACTTACCAAGTGCCGCTATATTTCCGGGCGCTCTGCAACTACCGCCAAAGGGTAGGGGCTTCCTTCTTCTTCCAGACTGCCAGACGACAGGCGGATATCCGCATGTTCTCCAAGTGAACAAGTCCGACCGTCACCTACTTGGTCAAGTTCGACCAGATGACTCGATAATATTTCTTCGAAGGTCAGCAGAACAGGCGCGCGCAGACCTGGCTCAGAAAAATGCACTGCTTAAAGATTGGGTCGGCGAAGTGAATTGGTAGCTGAGCAGGGGGCGCGAATTCGTAAACAGAGTTCTAATCCAGGATATCAGGACAGATGTACTTATGTACCGCTCGTCCAATGCCGGTGCGGAGACAATCTGAAGTCTCAGGTTCACCGTCGGCAAGAATGCAAACTCGAGTGTTGAGGCGACCGCAGGTTTCGAACTGAAGATCGCATAATCATCATTATGGGAAATTATGTTCATCGATTATCCAATGAACTCAAGGCGCATTCCATCGTAGCCTGGTACCACGCCTTCAGGTAGTTCTTTCAATAGCGTGTGGTAGTCCATTTCCACATGCATATTCGTCAAAACGGTCAATTGCGGCTTAATTTGGTCTACCCATTCGAGCGCCTGATCAAGATTTGCGTGAGATGGGTGTGGCGTGTAGCGCAGAGCGTCCACGACGAACGTATCGACCCCCTGCAGCGCCTCCAGAGTGCTTTCGGGCAAGGCGTTTACATCATTGCAATAGGCGAGATTGCCGAACCGAAATCCCAGGCACCGGATACGACCATGCTCCATATCAACCGGAATGACTTCCACAGAATTGCCGGCACCTGCGATGGTCACTTTCGTTAAAGGCTCAAGGTTCGGTTGCGCCGCTAGAATAGATGGATAGCCTCCCTTCCCCTCGAAACAATACGAAAATCGGTTCATCAAAGTGCGCTTGGACTCTGCACTCATATGTGTCGGAATAGGCTTTCGCTGGCGAATAAAGTACGGGCGCACGTCATCGATACCATGACTTTGGTCCGCATGGTCATGCGTATAAAGAATTGCATCCAGATGCTTCACATTCTGCCGAAGCATCTGTTCACGAAGATCAGGCGACGTATCAATCAGAACGTTGGTGGACAGTCCTGTATCATTGAACGACTGCACGAGTGCCGAACACCTCAGGCGCCGGTTTTTTGGCTCCTTTGGGTCACATGCGCCCCAGTCGCCACCAACACGCGGAACGCCACCAGACGATCCGGTTCCAAGCAGCGTGAACGCGCCATAACCCATCAGTTAGGGACCCTGGAAAAAAGCTTGAGGGCGTTCTGCGTTGTTTCCTCCAGCACACGCTCAAGAGGCAGGCCTTTCAGAGCAGCGAGAGCCTCCGCGACATGAACGAGATAGGAAGGCTCATTTCGGCGGCCGCGCATCGGCACTGGCGCAAGATACGGACAATCGGTCTCAAGGATCAGCCTGTCCATTGGGACATCAGAAATGACCTCCCGAACTTCGCTCGCGCTCTTGAACGACAAGATACCTGACACCGAAACAAATCCGCCTAGGTCCAACCCTCTTCTGGCCAATCGTGCACCGCCCGTGTAGCAATGGAGTAACGGCACGAAGCCGCCTTGAGCGTGCTCTTCCTCCAGAATATCGCCCATCATGTCATCAGCTTCCCGCGTATGCAGGATGAGTGGTAAACCTGTTTCGCGCGCTGCCTGTATATGTGAGCGCAGGCTTTTCACCTGATCGCCCTCGGCGCTGTAACCATAGTGAAAATCCAGGCCGGTCTCACCGATCGCCACAACGCGCTCGTCCTCGGCCCGAGTCACGAGGTCGGAGACGCTGAGGTCGGTAAAATCCTTGCTGTGATGCGGATGAACACCGACAGAGCACCAAATATTCTCATGCGTGTGCGCAATCGAACGCACCGCTTCGAAATTGTCGAGCCTGTCGCAAATGGCAAGCATACGCCCGACACCCGCTGTGCTAGCGCGCTCCAGCACTTCACCCAGGTCATCTTTATATGTTTCGCCGTGGAGATTTACATGAGTGTCAAACATGCCAACGACTTAGTGCGAACGCGCCGCACTATAAAGCCCTGCAATCAGCTTCGAAGCTGTTTGTGCCGGATCCATTTTCAAGGCGCGCGCTTCACCGGCAAGCCTTGAGATGTTGAGCCACGCAGTCGCTGCCGCTGGTTCCTGTTCGGCCTTACTTGCAAGCCACGCCAGGATTTCTTCCTGAAAGGCCTCCATGGCCGTCTCGTCAGCGCTAGCAGATTGCAACGCGTCAGTAACCAGCCCGTCATTGGGTCTCGGCAGACTTCGAACCAGCACTTTGGCTGCATGAGCCGCAGCAAGTCCGGACGGCGTGGAGAGCCGCAGCCCAAGTCCGGGCCGGCCTTTGGACAATGCTAGCGCGTCTGCCGACGCACCCGCAGAGTCCAATGTGCGTTTCGTATCATCCTCACTCAGTGTTGTCAGACGCAGCACTCTGCATCGCGATCTGATCGTTGGCAGGATGGGCGTAGTTCCGTGATTCACCAAAAACAGAATGCTGTTGGCCGGTGGCTCTTCGAGCGTTTTCAGTAGAGCGTTCGCGCCATTTCGATTCAGTTCATCCAGAGAATCAATAATGCCGACGCGCCAGCCACCTTGAGCCGGCTTGAGAGAAAAGAATTGCGACAAATCGCGAATTTGATCGACTGCGATATCCTGACGAAGCTTGCCCTTGTCGTTCAGTTCTCTATGGACCGTCCGTAGATCCGGATGTCCACCCGCAAGGCAAATTCGAGCAACAGGGTCAGTCGTCGCAGCGTGCAACGGCGCATTATCCGGACCGCGCGCGCCCAGCATATAAGCTGCCAATCGGTTGGCCAGAGTGGCTTTTCCGATTCCAGACGGCCCTTCTATCAACCATCCATGGTGAAGCTTTGCTGAGGTTGCAGACGCCAGAAATGACGCTTGCGCAGCCTCGTGCCCGTAGAGTGGCCACGCAATATTCATCGGACCAATTCTCCGAGGTTATACTTGGCGACAATTTGCGACCACGCTGCAACAAATACTTCTGTCTCGCTACACGCGGCGTCAATCAAATGGCATCGCTCCGGCTCTGCTCGCGCAATTGCGACAAATCCTTGCCTGACGGCATTGTGGAATGCGTGGTCTCGCTGCTCGAACGCATCGCTGGGTCCGTTTCGGGCGGAACGCCGGCCGGCCGTAGTCTCCAGAGGTGCATCAAGCACCAAAGTCAGGCCCGGCCGGGTTTCGCCAAGCACTGTTGCTTCCATTGATGAAAGGATGTCGGTTGATACACCGCCCTTCACGCTCTGATACACGCGGGTCGAATCTGCAAACCGGTCACAAATCACCCATTTACCCACCCGTAGCGCTGGGCGAATGAGCTTTTCAAGATGATCGCTTCGCGCCGCATTCATCAGCAACGCCTCACTCATCGCCGACCAACTGTCATTTTCGGGAGGATGCAAGGCTAGCTCGCGCACAGCTTCCGCCAAGGGGGTTCCCCCAGGCTCACGCGTCGTGATGACGTCAAACCCATGACTGTTCAGGCGCTCGGCCAGGGCGCGTTGCAGCGTGGATTTGCCAACGCCTTCGCCGCCCTCAAGCGTAATGAACCTGAGCGGTTCTAGCTCAGCCATCGGAGCCTGCAATTAATTGGCTCAAACCTTCAACCGCCCTGCCAAAGAAACCGAGCTTCTTCACGTTTGCTTCAGCGACAATCGGCGCTTCAATCGGACTCTGTCCTTCAATAGTAACAACGAGCGTTCCGATTGTGTCGCCAGATTTGACCGGAGCTTGCAGTGCGCTGTCCAGCACGATCTCCGTTTTCGCTTTTTCCAGTGCAGCCTTGTGACCAGCTATTGTCATCTTGTCAGCCAGTGAAACCGGGACAGTCTGTTGCTGTCCCAACCAGACTTTGACTGCAGGCAATTCGACGCTTTCTGGCGTGATGACTTTCAAATCATAGCTTTGAAAGGCCATGCGCATCATACGTTCGCCTTCGCGGCCTCGTTCCGCCATGCTGTCCAGACCATTGATAACAATGGTCCTGCGTACACCGTCTCTGACGGCAGACGCTGTCAGGCCATAACCTGATACTTCAAGGTGGCCGGTCTTGAGGCCATCTACGCCCTCAATACTGAGAATCGGGTTGCGATTTGCCTGAGTGTACTCCCGCCATGTGTAGTCGGGCATGTCGTACCAGTCGTAGTATTGCGGGTACTTGTCGATTGTCAGTTTCGCCATCTTGGCAAGGTCTTCAGCGGACACGACGTGGCCGACACCTTCGAGACCAGTCGTATTTACAAAGTTTGCCGAGTTCATTCCAAGTTCGTGGGCAAGGGCAGTCATACGACGCGCGAAAGCTTCTTCAGAACCTGAGATGCCTTGAGCCAGTACGATACACGCATCATTGCCAGACATGATGATAACACCATGCAGCAATTCTTCGACGGTCGGCGTATCACCCGGTGCCAGCCCCATGGTCGACGTTCCTGATGGAAACCCACCACGGCGCCAAGCATCTTCGCTGACGGTGAATTTGTCGGTGAGTGATATCTCGCCACGCTCAATGAGCTCAAACACGAGAAACGCAGTCATCATCTTTGTCATCGAAGCAGGGATCATCGGCTCTGATCCGTTTTTCGAATAAAGAATGGTGCCAGTCTCGTGATCCATGATCACGGCATGGCTCGCAGGCGTATCCATGATCTGGGCCTGAGCAGCACCCGTCGCAAAGACTGCCAATGCGCAGGCTGTCAGAATCTTTGGCGTTCGCAGCATATAAAGCCTCCGGAAGGATTTGATCGGAAGGCCGAAACAAAATCCGGCCCTTTCCCAGCGTATACAGGAAAAAGGGCCGGTTTGTGATGTGCGTCAATGGTGCCTGTGTTGCAGGACTATCAGTTGCGAGCAACCACGCGGCTATTTGCAAGTCCTTGCCGGGCTAAATCATCACGCGTCCGGTCAGCCGCATCACGATTTGAGAATGGACCAACACGTACTCTGAAAAAGTCCGCTCCGTTTACGCGGGCTGGATCAATTTGTGCGCTTACATTCGCCGGCATTTTATCAATCAGGCTTTCTGCATTCCCAATTTGAGAGAACGCACCCACTTGCACGAAGTAATTTCCAACAGAAACCGGCTGATAAGCCTGCGTGTTTCGATTGTCGGAAACATTCGTCGGCTGCACCTGAAATGTTTCTGCGCGAGCGGCATGCGTATTTGTATTATGTGCGAGTTGCGCCGACTGTGGCTTCGGCGTGGCTATCGGAGCAGGGCCAAGATAGCGGACTCGAACATTCAAACGCCCTGCCCCGGCCATTCCGAGTTCGGTCGCAGCACGCTCTGATACCTGAAGCATTGCTCCATCCTCGAACGGTCCGCGGTCGTTTACCCGAACCACAACTTCCGCATTCGTGTCCAAATTCACGACCTGAACCAGGCTCGGCAAAGGCAGGCTCGGATGAGCCGCCATGAGCTCGGATTGGTCGAACAACTCTCCATTAGCAGTAGGCAGGCCCTGGAACTCGTCACCGAAGACAGTCGCTGCACCCGTCTGGTCAAAGACCGGCACGGCATCAGGCGTAATGGTCCGAGGTTCGGCAAGAGGCGGCTGATTCTGAATCCCCTGCTCTTTCGGCTCCGGCGTGCGAGTTTTAGCAAGCGTTGCGAGAGGTGAAACCTCAACTGAGGATGGTTCGCGCTGCGCAGCGACTTCTCGTGCCGCTGCACGCGGATCAAAAGCCTTTAGAGCAGCCACCTCCGCAACTACGGGAGCAGCAGACGATGGAATAGGCATGCTGATACTGGCGTATTCGCGAACTGGATGTGGACTATCGCCCGATGTGGGCTCAACCGCTTGATTGGCCTGTGGTGGAGCGTTCGATCCGGGATAGCTAAATTGAACTCTCGCCCGCGCCTTGTCGGCATTGGGGCGGGCCTGATCCGGCGTGATAAACACGGTCTGACGTTCGGCGGCGACACGACCACTGTCAGATACGGATTTGTAGACGATCGGAGCAGCGTCCGCCAATGCGGGCGACGCGCTCGCGGCAGCGGCAATCATACTTGCAAAAAGGGCGGGAAGGCGGTCTTGAACCTTGGTCTTTGGCACGCGCATTCGCGATGTCACCTCATTCTGAGTTTCGTGTCGGCGCTTTGCGCCTGAACGTCCGGCTTTTCTGCCGTACCTGATCCGTTTACCACGCTAAGGTGGACACAGCATGAACTCGCTCAGCGATTTCTCATCATGATATTAGGTGGTCGTTTACAATTTGCCCAGAGTAGCCATTCGCAGATCGGGGCTTGCAAAATCGAAGCGCGTAGTGGAAACACCGGGACGCTGGAGGAATGGCAGAGTGGTTGAATGCGGCGGTCTTGAAAACCGTTGAGCCTTCGCGGGCTCCGGGGGTTCGAATCCCTCTTCCTCCGCCACTCCAATCTGTCAAAACCCGACGAACCGCCATCAGGTGACCTTTCGTAAGGCTGGTCATTCGTCACAGCATCCTGCAAGAGTCTCGAAAATTAGAAGCTCTGGAGGAAACATGCTCGAAGGAATCAAAGTCGTTGAATATGCCACCTATATGGCGGCACCGGGCGCAGGCTCGATCCTCAGCGACTGGGGCGCGGATGTTGTCAAAATCGAGCCCCCCGGCGGCGACCCTATCCGCTTGTTCTTTAAAACTATCGGCACAGACATTGCGGACAATCCAGTTTTTGATTTCGACAATCGCGGCAAAAAATCCATCGTTGTCGACACGTCGAAGCCTAAAGGTCAGGAACTCGTCCGAAAGCTCGTTGCAGACGCAGACGTTTTTCTGACCAACGTACGGCCTGGCGGTCTGGAACGGTCTGGCCTCGACTATGACAGTTTGAAAGAGATCAATCCGAAACTCGTTTACTGCTCCCTGACTGGGTATGGCCTGCAGGGGCCAGATGCCAATCGCCCTGGCTTTGACATTGCCAGCTTCTGGAGCCGCACAGGCGTAGCGCGGCTGACCGTCCCCAAGGGCGAGGATCTTTTTGCGCTTCGCACCGCTTTCGGAGATCACACAACGTCCATGTCCGCCGCCGCAGGTATTTGCGCCGCGCTCGTTGAAGCTGGCAGAACCGGCAAGGGAAGATTGGTCGAAGCTTCTCTCTTTCGCGCTGGTTTGTATGCTCTGGGATCTGATTTCGCGATCCAGCTATTCTTTGATCGTGTTGCATCGACCAAGACTCGTCATGAGCAAAACGTGCCGATCACCAACTTCTTCGAGACAAAAGATGGAAGTTGGATCTGCCTTGTGTCTCGTCAGGGAGAAGTCGATTGGGGGCCCATATGTCGCGCCATTGGCCGGGAAGAATTGATAGAAGATGAGCGCTTCACATCTGCCAAAGCACGCCGAAAGAACAAAGCCGAAGTCGTAGATATTCTGGACGAAGGATTCGGGAAGTTCGACAAAGCAGAAATGGCGAAACGCCTAGACGCGGAGTCGCTTGCTTGGGCACCGGTACAAACACTCGCGGAAGTCGCAAAAGATCCACAAGCCATCGCGGCAGGCGCTATTGTTCAGACTCCCAGTGCGAAGGGCGACGGCTCAACATATGCGTCGCCTGCGTCTCCAGTTCGCTTCCCTGGCGCTGACGACGGCCCCAAGGGCCCCTCACCTGCGCTTGGCCAGCACACAGCGGATGTGCTTGGCGGCCTCGGCCTGTCGGCCGAGACCATCAAGTCTCTCTACTCCGATGGAATTGTTTACTAGCGACCTTTGAATTCCGGGCTGCGTTTTTCGAGAATCGCGTCGACACCCTCCATATGGTCCTCTGTCTTGTGCATGAGGGCCTGAGAGGCAGCCGACATCTCCATAATCGTCTCGTAGGAAGAATTCGTGCCATGGCGCATCAGTGTCTTGGCAAGGCGCAGGGCTTGCGGCGGCTGAGCGGCAATCTGTTCGGCCAGCGCGATCGCCTCATCCATCAGGCTGTCGCCAGGCACAACCTTCGACACGAGCCCCCACTCCTCTGCTGTAGCGGCGTCAATGACCTTCCCAGTAAACAGAAGCTCAGCGGCACGTGATGAACCGATCAAGCGTGGCAGCAACCAAGCACCACCATCGCCGGGAATGAGACCTAATTTGAGGAACGTTACGCCCATTTTCGCGCGATCAGATGCGATCCGAATGTCCGCCATGCAAGCGACGTCGCACCCAAGCCCAATAGCTGGTCCGTTGACTGCGGCAATCATCGGGACTTCAAGATTATAAAGAGACTTCACAATCAGGTGGATATTTCGGCGATACCCTTCACGGATGTCATGCGGCGCGCCACCGAACGCCCCTGTTCCTTCTTTCATAGCCTTAACATCCCCGCCCGCAGAGAATGCCCGGCCTGCGCCTGTCAGGATCACACATCGGATGCTCGGGTCCGCCACAATGTCGTTGCAGGCGGCTGCAATCGCGGTTCCGTCGCCTTCGGCGCCAAGCGCGTTTAAGCTATCCGGGCGATTTAGCGTCAGGATCATGATGGATCCGCGCTTCTCTGTTGTCACAATAGACATGTCTGGAAATCCTCCGCGTTTTCTACAGCCCTAGCTGGCAGGAGACGCAGGATATGTCCATCGGCCAATCGGCCGTTTTCCGCGCGGTGACGCACTGTCGATTTGGAAAAGTGGTGCGGATGAGAGGACTCGAACCTCCACGCCTTGCAGCGCTGGAACCTAAATCCAGTGCGTCTACCAATTCCGCCACATCCGCATGACGCGTGTTCCTACGCGAGCTCTCCCAACGCTTCAACTCCCATAAGGCCAATATGCTGCGAAATTAGAGATGTTCGCCGTGGAGGCTGCTAAGAATATCGGGAAGTTCTGCCTCCAGATCCTCTGCGATCAAGCCAGCTCCGATACGCCTTCCCGCCTCACCGTGAAGCCAGCTTGCCATGGCGGCTGCTGTGAACGTATCAACACCCTGAGCAATCAGACCGCCCGCGATACCGGCAAGAACATCGCCCGATCCCGCAGTGGCAAGCCAGCGCGTCGCATGAGTGTTAACGATTGCAGGTCCGTCTGGGCGGGCAATCACCGTATCCGGCCCTTTCAAAAGAACGACGCACCCCGCAAGTTGCGCAGCCTTTCTTGTGGCTTCGACTTTATTCGGCTCCGTTTCCAAGAGGTCGCCAAACAGTCTGTTGAATTCACCGATATGGGGCGTGATCAAATCATCTGGTCGAAGTTGTTTGAAGAACGCTCCAGGATCATCAGAAAAAACTGTCAAAGCATCTGCATCCAGCACGGCTCTGCAATTTGACGAGAGCAAGCATTCCACATTTTCCCTGGTTGAGGTGTTGATGCCAGCAGCAGGCCCCAAAATCACGACACTCGCCGACTCGATGGCTGCGCGCAATTGCTCAGCATCTGCGACTTCCTTCAGCATGACCGCCGTCAAATGGCTGGCATTTACAGCGATAGCGTCGGGCGGGGATAACATTGTGACGAGGCCCGCGCCTGCGCGAAGACCAGCGCGACCTGCGAGGCGCGCGGCGCCTGTGGAGATAATGTTGCCACTCACGACTGCCAGATGCCCGCGCGCGTGCTTGTGGCTGCCCTGCCCCGGTTGAGGAAGCCTACGTCCCCACAACAAAGGGGAGTTCTCCAAAAGACTGGTTTGGACCGGCACTCCAATATCTGCCACGAACACGCCGCCACAATACGCGGCACTCGGCATCAACACATGTGCTGGGCGGAGTGCTGCGAAGGTGATCGTGCCTTCGGCGCGGAAACACGCACCCAAAGGCTTTGCCAACTCGCCATGAATTCCCGAAGGCACATCTATCGAAATGACTCGCCCGCCGCGCGCTGCCAGTTTTTCAGCTGCTCCTTCCAGTGGTCGGGAAAGCCCACCTCCGAAGAGGGCATCCAGGACGATGTCATGTGGCGCATCCAATGCAGCTTCAAGCGGCTTGATCTCATCGCCCCATTCAGCAGCTGCTTTAGCGGAGTCTCCTTCAAGCTTTTCGGCTGGCACAAGACAATAAACGTCGACATCTCGCCAGAGTTTGGCGAGCGCGGCTGCAGCCACAAATCCGTCTCCGCCATTTCCGCCGGGACCACAAAGAACCTGTATCCTCCCCTCGGGCCAATTTGCATGCACGAATTCTGCAACGGCATTGCCTGCCTGCTGCATCAACTTGAAGCTGTCCACGCCGGTCGAAAAGAGCTTCTCTTCAGCGGCCCGCATTTCCTGCGGTGTAAGTATAGGTCTGCCCATAAGACTGGCTCATAGCACGCGAGTTTCAGATTCGCTCCCTAATCGCTGTACTTCCAGTTGATCCCCGACGCGCTTCAGCACAGTGACGGAGCAATATGTAGGACTGAAAACGCGCGCCTCCGGCCTGTTCTGCAATTTGCTCACGACCGCATTAATGGCGACGAAGTGGCTGAACACCGCTGTATTATCTGGAATGATAAGTAGTTTGCGAACGATCGCATCACGCCACTCAACATGCGATTTTGCTTCAGAGGCCCACGTCCCGCCCATGAAATCACGAAGCCAGGCTACGCGATCCTCAATTCCCGGGGGTGTCAGTATCTCTGAAACTTCGTTTACGACTTCTGCGTCAATATCTAGTCGCTCTTCCAGAGGACGTGCCGTTTGTCGGCACCTTTTCATTGGGCTTGATATGATGTGCTGGATGCCAAACGCCTCGAGTTCGTGAGCTACGGCATCCGCTTGACGACGTCCAAGGTCGCTAAGGTCAGGGTCGGGGTGATTCCCCCAGCCGGCCGCAGCTTCGCCGTGTCGGATCAAATACAGCATATTTCCCCCTTCTGATCGCAGATCGATTCTTTTTGCCCAATGATAGCGTGCTCGCCAGACTCTGGGCCTTCCCAGATGCTTTGCTTGGCCCATCGGGAGACTGATTTCAAACCGATATCGGCTTACTACCGAGTATCTGCGCAATTATCAGGCTTGAAGGCGGTTCCCAACCGAGCTTGTTTCTTCAACACTTCCGGGGCATGCGCCTATAAAATGCGCAATTTCGATGCAGTGAAGTCCAAAATCTGATCACGCAAACGCAACGTGATGCTAAGTGTCCCTATGGGTCTCGCTTCAATCAAAGAAGGCGCATACCCGTTGCTTACACAAACCAACCGGCTGGGAGACACGGGCCATGAAAAAAATCGAGGCGATCATCAAACCTTTCAAACTGGATGATGTGAAAGAAGCGCTGCAGGAAATTGGCTTGCAAGGCATGACCGTTGTTGAAGCAAAAGGCTTTGGTCGTCAGCGCGGACACACTGAATTGTATCGCGGCGCAGAATACGTGGTCGACTTCCTTCCGAAGCTGAAAATCGAGATCGTTTTGGCTGACTCTGCAGTCGAAGGTGCCGTGGATGCGATCAAGAAAGCCGCCCACACCGATAAGATTGGCGACGGCAAGATCTTCATCTCTGACATCACCGATGCGGTCAGAATCCGCACCGGCGAAACAGGCGACGCAGCCCTGTAAAAAGGCTGCGCGTTTAATTACGAATACCCATACGAAAAAGAGCTGTTTACTGGAGGGCAAATTCCAATGGCCGAAAATCTGCTTAAACTCATGAAGGATGAAGACGTTCAGTACGTCGACCTTCGCTTTACGGACCCGCGCGGCAAGATGCAGCACGTGTCTTTCCATAAGGACATGGTCGAAGATGACTTCTTCACCGAGGGCCAAATGTTCGACGGATCATCTGTTGCTGGCTGGAAAGCCATCAACGAGTCCGACATGGTTCTCATGCCTGACACCAGCAGTGCGATCATTGACCCGTTCTTCCAGCAGACAACGCTGGCAGTGATGTGCGATATTCTCGATCCGATCTCCGGACAGGCATACAATCGCGACCCGCGCACGACCGCCAAGAAGGCAGAAGCCTATGTAAAGTCGAGCGGCGTTGGCGACACCGTGTTCTTCGGCCCAGAAGCGGAATTCTTTGTTTTTGACGATGTCCGTTGGTCCACCGATCCACACAAGACAGGATACAGCTTCGACTCGACCGAGCTGCCGGCAAATACGGATAAAGAATACCCAATGGGCAACATGGGTCACCGCCCGGGTCCGAAGGGTGGATATTTCCCGGTACCGCCAGTCGACTCTGAGCAGGACATGCGTTCAGAAATGCTGTCCGTTATGGGCGACATTGGCCTACATCCAGAGAAGCATCACCATGAAGTGGCTCCGGCACAGCATGAGCTTGGTCTGAAGTTCTCAACCCTTACAACGATGGCTGACCGCCTTCAGCTGTACAAATATGTCATCCACAACGTGGCGGCGTCGTACGGCAAGACAGCGACATTCATGCCGAAGCCAATGTTTGCCGACAATGGCTCTGGTATGCACGTTCACCAGTCCATCTGGTCCGGCGGCAAGCCATTGTTCGCGGGCGACCAGTATGCCGGCCTTTCTGAGACCTGCCTTTATTACATCGGCGGCATCATCAAGCACGCTCGCGCGCTGAATGCTCTGACGAACCCTTCAACGAACAGCTACAAGCGCCTGGTTCCAGGTTATGAAGCTCCGGTTATGCTTGCCTATTCGGCTCGCAACCGTTCTGCTTCCATCCGGATCCCATTCGGTTCCAATCCGAAAGCAAAGCGTATCGAAACGCGCTTCCCGGACCCGACCGCGAACCCGTATCTCGCTTTCGCTGCCCTGCTCATGGCTGGCCTCGATGGCATCGAGAACAAGATCCATCCTGGCGACGCGATGGACAAAGACCTCTATGATCTGCCGCCTGAAGAGGCGAAGTCGATCCCGCAAGTGTGCGGCTCACTGCGAGAAGCGCTTGCAGCGCTCGATGCAGACCGTACATTCCTTACCAAGGGCGGCGTGTTCGATGACGACCAGATCGATGCTTATATTGAGCTCAAGATGGAAGAGAACATGCGCTATGAACTCCACCCGCATCCGGTGGAATTCGACATGTACTACAAGGTCTAGGGGCCTGTTCTCTCTCCTCTAACCCTTGTAGAGGCCGGTATCGCAAGATACCGGCCTCTTCTTTATCAGAAATTCGAGAAAAGACGGGCTCTAAGCTCAACAGACCCGTATACAAGAAAACGCCCCGATCAATCGATCAGGGCGTTTTTCAATGTTATAAAAATCGTTGAGAGGTCAGCCTGCCTCAGGTTGGCTCTTCTTGGCGTGCACGTAGAGCGGCTCTGAATTACCCTCTACCACTTCGCCATTGATCACGACCTCTTCTACACCGCGCAGATTTGGCAGCTCAAACATCGTATCAAGCAAAATACCTTCCATGATGGAGCGTAGTCCCCGAGCGCCGGTTTTACGAGCGATCGCCCGACGGGCGACTGCCGTGAGCGCTTCGGGTGTGAAGGTAAGCTCAACATTCTCCATATCGAACAGCTTCTGATACTGTTTCAGGAGAGCATTCTTCGGCTCTGTTAGGATTTTGATAAGCGCCTTCTCATCCAGGTCTTCGAGCGTTGCGATCACAGGCAAACGCCCGATGAACTCCGGAATGAGCCCGAAGCGCTGAAGGTCTTCCGGTTCGGTATTGCGAAGAATTTCACCAACACCGCGCTCTTCCGAATCTTTTATGGATGCGCCAAATCCGATGGAGGCTCCCTCACCGCGTGAGGAAATGATTTTGTCGAGCCCGGCAAATGCGCCGCCGCAAATGAAAAGAATGTTCGTCGTGTCGACCTGCAGAAATTCCTGCTGTGGGTGCTTGCGACCACCCTGTGGCGGAACAGCGGCAACAGTGCCTTCCATAATCTTGAGAAGCGCTTGCTGGACACCCTCGCCAGACACGTCGCGCGTTATCGACGGATTGTCGGACTTACGGGAAATCTTGTCGATCTCATCAATATAAACGATGCCACGTTGCGCACGCTCGACGTTGTAGTCAGCGGCCTGCAACAGCTTGAGAACGATGTTCTCAACGTCTTCGCCAACATACCCAGCCTCGGTAAGCGTTGTGGCGTCCGCCATCGTGAATGGCACATCAAGAATGCGTGCCAGCGTCTGTGCCAGCAGAGTTTTGCCGCAACCGGTTGGTCCTACCAACAAAATGTTGGACTTGGAGAGCTCGACCCCGTCGGTCTTCCCTGCGTGAGACAGGCGCTTGTAATGGTTGTGAACCGCAACGGACAGAATACGTTTTGCGTGCGTCTGCCCGATGACATAGTCATCCAGCACGTCGCAGATCTCTTGCGGCGTAGGCACGCCTTCACGAGAGCGGACCATTGAGGTCTTGTTCTCTTCGCGAATGATGTCCATGCACAGTTCAACGCATTCATCGCAGATGAACACGGTCGGGCCGGCAATCAGCTTCTTTACTTCATGCTGGCTTTTTCCACAGAACGAACAGTAGAGCGTGTTCTTGGAATCGCCTGAGCCATTTTGTTTTGTCATGCCGTCCTCAATGCCGGATAAGGCTTAATTTCGTCTTTAAGACGCCGTGTTCGGTCGATTGTTGAAACAATAGGCGTCTGGGCCCGCCCTGCAAGAGCCAGGCCGCACTGATGGTGGATGAGTCGACTATTTATCATCCTCGGCCGTTCGGCGTTCAAATACTTTGTCAACAATGCCAAATTCCCTGGCCTCTTCTGCCGTCAGGAAGGTATCACGGTCCAGTTTCTTTTCGATCACATCATAGTCCTGGCCAGTATGGCGAACATAGATGTTGTTCAGCCGCCGCTTCAGTTCGATAATTTCCTCAGCGTGGCGTTCAATATCAGTTGCGACGCCTTGGTAGCCGCCAGATGGCTGATGCAGCATCACCCGCGCATTAGGCAAAGCGATACGCATGTCTTTTTCCCCTGCCGCCAGAAGCAAAGAGCCCATAGAGGCAGCCTGACCGATGCAAACTGTCGAAATGGGGCAACGAATGTACTGCATGGTGTCGTAGATCGCGAGGCCAGACGAAACGTATCCGCCGGGGCTGTTGATATACATCGCAATATCTTTCTTCGGGTTTTCGGATTCGAGGAACAGGAGCTGGGACGTAATTAGCGCCGCCATCCCGTCATCGATTCCACCGGTCACAAAGATGATGCGCTCTTTCAAAAGACGCGAGAAGATATCAAAGGCCCGCTCGCCGCGGCTCGTTTGCTCCACAACCATTGGAACAAGATTGAGCGCTGTCTGGAAGGAAGTCGTCATGAATCAGGCCTTGATGTTTTCACAAAGGAATCTTTACCGCACAGAAGTGGCAGAGAGACGTATATTTGTCTACGCATCCAACACTGCAAGAGGCATTCCGCTGTGGAAACAGTTACCGGAAGGGCCATTCTGGTGAACCACTTGGCAACTGGCCACCCGGATCCTTTATGAACGCCAGGTAGTCCTCATGCACGCGTTCGGACTGCAGGTCTCTCAGCAACATATGATACCCGGCTTCATAGTATACTGTGCGCACATGTTCGGGCAGAACTTTCGCAGTTCGTTTTACCCCCTCTTCCGGTACAACATAATCGTTCGCGCCGTATGACATGAGCGTGGGAATAACTTGAGGGATCCTCGCTGCTCTTTTATGCGCGGTCTCCATCAATGTAACGACGCCGTATACCTGATCAATTCTGTTCTGCCGCAGCATCAGGGGGTTCGCCCATATCTCCCTAAGCATTTCGATATTATCGCTCGGTTCGATTCGCACGAAACGAGCCGGAGGCCGCACAATCCAACCCGGGTTTGTGTGCGCTGACATCCATAGACTGGCCTTGTATATTGGATTCATGGCTCCCCAGCCTCTAAGGCCTGGTCCGGACGCGATAAGAAGATCGGCATCAGGAGGGTCGTCAGAGCCAAAAGCCGATATGGCAACTGCTGCTCCCATCGAGATTCCAATCACCGCAACTCTTGCTTCAGGGTGCTCATGCCGCGCAATAGAAACTGCGGTACGAAGATCTTTCCGCAAAAGCTCTTCATCCGGCCAGAGTCCCCTGCCAGGCGATCGCCCAAAGCCACGTTGGTCATAGGCGTACGTTGTTACGCCTCTCTCCGCCCAATATGGCGCCGCCATAAAGAACGCGTTTGCGAAGTCATTCATGCCATGAACCCCGACAACAACGTATTCGGGATCGTCGATCCCTTCCGCGGGCCAGACGGTCAGCCCCAATTCAGCACCATCATGCGATACAAAGACTTCGCGATCCGGCTGAAAACCAGACTCTGCGAAATAAGTTGCCGACCGCTCTACGGCACCGATTGTGACGGGGCTCACGCACCCAGACAGCAAGAAAAGCGCGTACGCGATGACAATAGTCACGCCGCTCCACCCGCAAACTTTGGATAGCCGCCTGAAGAGGTCGCTGCTGTCACGATTTGATGGGTTTCTCATTTAACGTGCGCTCTGCAACTAAGTGTGATCATTTGCTCACTATAGCCCTATTCAACCTGTGCCGTCTAGACAAACGCTCGAAGTTGCTGCGCAATGATCGGCACAGTTTGAAATGCGATCGACTGATAAGTGAAAGCAAAGAAAGAGGCATCTTCCAGTGGCAATTGAGAACCTCATTCCCCCCAGAACCCACAACCTTGGTGGCGATTTTGTCGTAAGGCGCATTCTGCCTTATCGCGCTCGAAGATCAGTCGGCCCTTTTGTCTTCTTTGATCATTTCGGCCCAACAACGTATGCACCGGGAAACAGCTTCGATGTTCGGCCTCACCCGCATATCGGACTATCAACTGTCACGTACTTGTTTGAAGGTGCCATTCGGCATCGCGACTCGCTCGGCACAGATCTGGTTGTAGAACCCGGCGCCGTGAACTGGATGACGGCCGGTCACGGGATAGTCCACTCCGAGCGCACGCCCGATTTGCAGCAACGCGCTGGACAGCGCCTTCATGGGATACAAACTTGGGTAGCGCTGCCCGTGGAAGAAGAAGACTGCGCTCCACAATTCGTTCATCATCCAGCCGAAAGTCTTCCACTGTTTGATCTCAGCGATGCGAGTATCAAACTATTGGCAGGCGCGGCTTGGGGGCATTCGTCTCCCGTGAGCTTCCCAAGTGATATCCTCTATTTGACGATAACAACGCATCAAGACTGCGCCATTTCACTGCCTTCTGACTTGGCAACAGAGCGCGCGCTCTATCTCGTCAGTGGCTCAGCATTTGTCGACGACACTCAGTTACAAGCGCAAGACATGGCCGTGCTCGAAAGTGGTTTGGACGTCAGTGTGAACTTGGAAAAGGATTCCATTGCAATTCTGTGCGGGGGCGCTCCTCTTGATGCCCCTCGCAAAATGGACTGGAATTTCGTCTCGTCTGATACAGCCAAGATCACCACGGCAAGAGAAGACTGGACAACCGCCATCAGGGACGGAGGGACGCACAGATTTCCCGCTGTCCCCGGCGACCAAAGTGAGTGGATTCCACTTCCCCATTGATAAGAGGCATAATATTCTGAACAGGCGCTTCCTTGCCGATTGATAAACCGCATGCCAGACAACTCTCAAACATTGCCTGCGACGAGGACAGATTCATGAAGCGACTGCTTATCTCCGTATCAATTGCCGCCCTTTCTGCCTGCGGTGCTCAAGACAATTCGAACGACATCGAACCAGATACAGTTTCGGCGGATGAAACCGAACTATTGTTGCCCCTTCCCGAACAGACGAGCCCCGCTATTGTTTCTGAGGATCTGGCAATTCGGATCAAGACGTTGGCCGACGATACGTTTGAAGGGCGTGGCCCTGGAACCGAAGCTGGCGAAGCTTCGGCAGACTGGATTGCCGCTGAGATGGCTCGAATTGGTCTATCTCCAGCCGGAGAGGATGAAACCTTCTTCCAAACTGTCAAAATGGTGAACCAGACCGTCGATACGGAGAACTCCCACTTCCAACTTACGAAGCCAGACGGAACGGCCCTGCCACTCACGCCAAAGGAAAACGTTGTCTTCTGGACCAAGCATCAAGACAAGAACGAGCTTTCATTCGATGCGACCGATGTTGTCTTTGTAGGATATGGTTCAGTCGCCCCTGAATATGAATGGGACGACTACGCCGGCGCAGACTTCTCAGGCAAAACTGTCATCATGCTGGTAAACGATCCAGGTTTTGCAACTGGTGACCCAGAGCTCTTCAAAGGTAAGGCAATGACCTATTATGGTCGCTGGACCTACAAGTTTGAAGAGGCCGCTCGGCAAGGTGCAACCGCCGCGATCATTATCCACGAAACGGAGCCTGCCTCCTATGGGTGGGATGTTGTCTCCAATTCGTGGAGCGGCGCCCAATCCGACCTCGTACGTTCCGACGGCGGAGCGGACCGCGCGATGCTTGAAGGATGGATCACTCGAGATACAGCAGAAGAATTGTTTGCGAGTGCTGGGCTCGACCTGGAAGCCCTCAAGCAGCAGGCAAAATCAAACAGTTTCACGCCGGTGCCTCTCGAAGGTGTAAAAGCAAGCGGCAAAATCTCACAGTCAATTGACCAATTGGAAAGCCGTAATGTTGTCGGAAAGCTGACTGGGAAAGTCACTCCCGATGAATACGTGCTGTATACGGCGCATTGGGATCATCTCGGCAAGAAGTCCGAAGAAAAAACAGGCGCTCCAGGGGAAGACTTTTATCAAGATCAGATCTTCAACGGCGCTGTCGACAACGCCACCGGTTCCGCTGCCTTGCTCGAAATTGCTGAGGCAATGGCCGCTGACGATCTCGAACGGTCAGCCTTGTTCCTTTCTGTGACGCTTGAAGAATCAGGATTGTTGGGCTCGGCCTTCTACGCCGAAAACCCTTTGATCCCTCACAGCCAAGTCGTAGCAGGCATCAATATGGATGGCGCACTTCCGATAGGTCGCACGAAGGATATGGTGGTCGTCGGATACGGAGCGTCCGAACTGGAAGATATCTTGCGAGACGTCCTCGTGGAACAGGACCGAGTGATAAAGCCCGACTCAAAGCCAGAAGCAGGCTATTTTTATCGCTCAGATCATATTTCTCTCGCCAAGAAAGGCGTTCCCATGCTGTACGCTGATGGTGGTCAGGACAAACTGGATGGTGGCGTCGCAGCAGGCAAAGCAGCGGCAGCAGTGTACACTGCAGAGCGCTATCACAAGCCCATGGACGAATATTCGGATGGCTGGGATCTTTCCGGATTTGAAGAAGACATTCAGGCTCTCTATCAAGTCGGGCTCCGCATCGCTCAGTCTGATGACTGGCCCACTTGGTATGAAGGCAACGAATTTGAGGCAATTCGTAAGCAGAGCTTGGAAGAATAGTCGTTTGCTGGTCCCTGCCCAGTCTGGCGGGGACTAGCAAACTGTTGAAGGTGTCAATCTATGCTCTCATATCAACATGGCTTTCATGCAGGAAACAGAGCAGATGTCCTTAAACATGCCGTTCTGCATGCGACCCTGAAAGCGCTTGCCGATTCCGGCGAGCCGCTACTGTATGTGGAAACCCATTCAGGACGTGGCCGATACGATCTGGAAGGCGCACAAGCACGAAAAGGAAATGAAGCTGGAGATGGCATAATCTCTATGCTGAATGGCCGTGGCCCAAAACCTTTGAGGCCATGGGTAGAGTTCGTCGAACAATCGGGTATTCGCTCTTACCCGGGTTCACCTGCTCACGCACAAACGCTGCTGCCGCCTGATACACGCTTCATCTTGTTCGAAAGGCATCCCGCCGAACACAAGGCCCTTTCCGACGCATTGGGTTCAGATGATCGAATTCAGATCAAGAAAGTGGATGGCTATGCAAGCGCCCTCAAACTGTCGCCGAGAAGCCGTGAACGGCTCGTATGTTTGGTTGATCCAAGCTACGAAACAGCACGCGATATTGATGCTCTGGCGCTGTGGACACCAAAGGCACTGAAACGTTGGCCGAAAAGCCTACTCATGCTTTGGCTCCCCCTCTTTCGCGACGGAAGAGAAACTGAGTTTGGCGAGTACCTGACAACTCTAGGCGATTGCCGAGTCTATGGCGCAAGATGGCCAGTTGACGCTCAGAAAGAAACCGCCCTCGAAGGATCAGCCATGGTAGTCTTCAATGGTCCGAAATCTTCAGATTCCGAATGCCTTGCGATTTCGTCCGCGCTGCAATCCTGGTGGTCAGACAAGCCACTGGGTAAGTAACGAAAAGTGACGATACGACTGCTTTTAATCGGCGGCGGACACGCGCACATAATGGCTTTGCGCTCGCTCACGAAGCGTCGCTATCCTCCGGCGTCTATCACATTGATCGATCCCGATACGTCGTCTGTCTATAGCGGCATGGTGCCGGGGTTTGTTGCCGGCCATTTCAAACAAAATGAAATCGAAGTGGATCTAAAGCGCTTATGCTCCAATGCTGGCGTCCAATTTCTACAAGATGAAATCTGCGCTCTGAATTTAAAGCGGAAGCAGTTCGAAGGACGTTCAGGAGCGGCCTACGACTTCGATGTTACTTCAATCAATATTGGCGTCACATCAATTCCACCAGATACATGTGCTTCGCCAAGTTCCACACCAGTGAAGCCTATGCGCAAATTTGTGGACCAATGGCTGGAAGTGAGACACGACCTATCCAAAGGAATGGCTATAATTGGTGGTGGATTGGGCGGTGTAGAGCTTTGTCTTGCAATACGACATTACGCACGCACTTCCGGCATTCCTGACGATGTACCAATTACTGTCATCGATCGTTCTGAGATTTTGGGGTCTGCAGCCTCCAGTTTGAAAAAATCGCTGGCGCGGAAACTATCCGAATTCCGCATTGGTGTTCATGAAAATACGTCCGCTCACGTAATTACACCAAATGGAGTGCGTGTTAGTTCCGGCGAAACAGTAAAAGCTGGCCAAATAGTATGGGCGACTGGCGCGCACGCTGCAAACTGGCTCGAAGAGTCAGGCCTGGCGACCGACAATGGGTTTCCGATGGTCTTGCCTACATTGCAGTCGGTCTCACATGAAAGCGTATTCCTCGCAGGCGACACGGCACATTTTATGGGCGAAAGCATTCCCAAGGCAGGCGTATACGCAGTTCGACAAGGCCAACTTCTGATGAGCAATCTGATCGCATATATGTCCGGTAACTCGCTGCGTAGCTTCCAACCACAAACGGACTATCTCAAGCTTGTCAGCCTGGGTGGAAAGTCAGCGATCGCAGAAAAATGGGGTCACACACTCAAGGCTCCGGGTCTGTGGAGCCTGAAGAAACTCATTGATCAATCATTTGTACGGGGCTGATCTGATATCGCTCAGGAACGTCGCAAATGGGCTTCTTCAAGAATAACACTCGCCGCAATTTCACTCGCGTCTCGTTCGCCCTCTTTCATTTTTTCCAGCGCCACCCGCTGACGAGCCAACTGTGAAGCTAGCAACTTCGGATCACGCAACCATTGCTGCGCCAAAGATGCGATCAGCTCTGGCTTCTGCCGCGTTTGAACAAACTCTGGAATAATCTCCTGATCATCGCTCACAATATTGAGAAGCGAGATGTGGGTCTTTTTGTAGAGCAATCCCCGGGCTAACGCCCATGTGATCCAGCCTGTACGATACGCAACGATCATTGGTGTATCCTGCATAGCCAGTTCGGTCGTCACCGTCCCGGAACACGCGAGCGCCAAGTCCGCTGCCGCCATCGCATCGTATCGCGATTCAGCATCGTCAGATATTAGAGCCCAATCTCCGACATCGGAGTAAGAAGACTTAAAATACTTGGAGACGTTCTCTGCCGGCATAAATACAAGCGACAATTCTGGATTATCACGCTTCAAGTGCTGTGCAGCATTCACAAGTGCCGGCGCCACTCTCTTGATTTCACTTGGTCGACTGCCCGGCAACACAAGAACAAGTTGGCGATCCCCAGGAATGCCGTTGGCTTCCCGAAACCTCTGACCATTTCCCTCCACGTGTCGAGAAATTGCGGGATTGCCTATGACCGTCGTCTTCAGGCCAAAAGGCTCGTAAAAAGGAACTTCCAGATCGTGGATGCACAGAAGGTGATCAACAGTAGACGCAAGTGTCTTTGCCCGCCCTGACCGCGTTGCCCAAACTTGCGGCCCTACCAGTTTAACAAGGCGAATATCTGGAGCTTGCGCGCGAACTCTCTGAGCGACCCGTAGCATAAATCCCCAAGAGTCGACTAAAACAACAACGTCAGGAGTATCCTTTATGATCTCGGCCGCGGCCTCATCCGCTAGTCGAACAACATCACCATAGGCCTTGATGCCCTCAAAAAAGCCGAGGATCGATAACGGAGACACGTCGACCGGTGAGTCAATCCCCACGCTCTTGAGTTCTCGTCCACCAATTCCGGAAATGTGCGCCTCTGGACTATCTAGGCGAATTTTCTGTACGACTTCCTTGGCAAGAAGGTCGCCAGACGGTTCTGCGGCAACCATGTAGATGCGGGGCTTGCTCACGCTTCATCCTCTGGAGCGAAGCCATAAATGAAGACCCCAAGCTCTTCGGCCCGCTCAACCATTCTCCGGCGATCGAGCAACAGCGCACCGCCAGCCTCAACTGCTAATCCTGCAAGCCCCGCTGCGGCCACTTTTTCTACCGTCGAGACGCCAGTGGTTGGCAGATCAATTCTCAGTTCCTGCCCCGGCTTCGGACGCTTTACCAATACGCCCTTTCGCGCGAACTCTGTGCCCCGGATCTCTTCCGGCAAGGTTCGACACCGCTCAAGCATAGAGTCGGTTCCCTCCTGCGCCTCAACTGCCAAGACCAAGCCCTCACAAACGACTGCCCCTTGGCCGATATCAAGCGCGCCGGTTGCCGATGCCACACGCGCTCCATGCAGAATATCTTCCATCTGTTCTGAGGTTGGCTTTGCACCAGCAATTACACCTTCCGGAGCGAGTAGCTTGGCATGAACTTCGTGGCTACCCAGAACCTTGAAGCCCTGTTTTTCGAACTCGCGCACCAACACGCGCAGCAAAGCATCGTCGCCCTTTTTCGCGGCTGAAAGAACCTTCGGCAAAAGGGTGACGCCTTTGACATCAAGCTTGAGATCGCCAAAATCCGGCCGCTTAACAATCCCCGCAAAGACTACTTCTTCACATCCTGCAGACTTCAGTTTTTTGAGAATTCCACCAACTTCTCCAATTCCCACGAGATCTCCAGGAAACTTTGCAAGTCCAGGGTCGTCGAAACCTTTCAGTCGGAGAACGTACGCACCCTGCCCGCTCTCGACTGCATGCTCCGCAATAGCAACGGGGAGATCTCCAAGTCCAGCGATGATACCAAGTGGCGCCATGTGCTTTTAGCCCGGTTTGCAAATTGGGCGTTCACTTTCGCGGATGAAAGCGATGATTTCCATGGCGAGCTCGTTGTTCGCGAAGTCTTTTTTGGCTTGGTCCAATCGATCCTTGAACAAACCTTCGCCAAGGAAGATGGCCTTGTACGCTGCGCGAATACCCTGAATTTGTGCTTTGGAAAAACCTCGACGTTTCAAACCGACCATGTTGAGGCCAGAAAGTTTAGCGTGGTTGCCAACGACTGATCCGAATGGGATGACATCTTCTACCACAATTGCGCCGCCCCCGATAAAAGCGTTGCGCCCAATCCTCGAAAATTGATGCACTGCGGCTAAACCACCAAACCAAACATTATCTCCAACGGTAATATGCCCTGCCAGGGAGACGTTGTTTGCCATGACCACATTGTCGCCAATCTGATTATCATGCGCCACATGGGCGCCGATCATTACGAAACAATTGTCGCCAATCGTCGTCAGCCCGCCGAACTTGGGCATTCCAGAATGCGCAGTTGCGTATTCACGGAAGACGCAATTGCTGCCGACAACCAGTCTGGACTCCGGGGTCTCTTCAAATCCGATAACTTGCGGCAGGCCACCGATGACAGCGTGTGGATGCAGTACGCAGCCTGCTCCCACCTCGGTGTGACCAGTAACGACCGAATGAGATTTAAGAACAACGCCAGAGCCTAGCGTTACGTGGGGTCCAACGTGGCAGAATGGTCCGATCTGGACTCCGTCGCCCAGGATGGCTCCATCCTCTACATAAGCCGTCGAATGAATGTGTGCGGACATGTTATCCCAAACGAGTTGAAACGGCCAGAATGCCGTCTAACCCTTTTTCTTCGGATTTGAGTTTTTCTGCAACCATGCCACTTCCCGCATCCACTGACGGATCGGTTTGGCCGGTGTTCCTCCCCACGTCTGACCGTCCTCTACGTCTCGGAAGAGACCAGCAGATGCGGCGAGCGACACCCCCTCACCCACCACGACATGATCAGCAATCCCAACGCGCCCACCGAGCATCGAGCCATCACCCACTTTCACGGAACCGGAAATTCCGCCAAAGGCCGCAACAAGAACTGAACGCCCGAGAACCACATTATGTGCTATTTGGCAGAGATTATCGATACGAGTCCGCTCTCCAACGATCGTGTCATCGAAGGCGCCGCGATCGATGCATGAGTTCGCGCCAACGGTGACGTGATCCTGCAAGATAACGCGCCCGTAGTGGGGCGCATCTTCTGGACCATTTGGGCCAGGCATTACCCCGAAACCAGCTTCACCAATGCGCACGCCAGCAAGCAACTTAACATGATCACCAATCAGAGCGCATTGGATGCTGGAACCCGGACCGATCTGGCAATTCTGGCCTATTTGAACACCAGGCCCAATGACGGCATTCGCGCCAATGAAAGTCCCCGCTCCGATGACTGCACCGGGTGCCACCACAACGCCGGGGGCTAGTTTTGCAGACTCATCAATAACGGAATCAGGTGAAACCAACTCCTCACCGCCCCAGTCCAGCTGTCGGGCCCGGAATAGAATTCCGGCAGCCACACTGTGAACGTGCCGTGGGAAGGCAGACACCAGAAAAGGTATGCCATCCGGCACATTTATTCGGTTTGCTTCATTTACGACTAGTGCGGAGATATCGGAGCTGATCGAACCAGTCGACTTTCCATCTCCATCGAGAAACCCGAGATCTCCCCGCCGACCGTTCTCGGCGGAGGAGATCCCGGTTATCTCCAAATCCTCTTTGCCGCTTAACGCCGAACCAGTTTTGATAGCCAGTTCACCGAGCGACAAAGCACCTACAGGCGCATAAAAACGTACGTCTACAGGCACGGGGACACTCTCAATTATTGAGCGGGTTGCTCAGGAATACGCTTGCGAACAACTGAAATGGTAGGCGTTGCAGCGTCGAGCTTGCTGATAACGAGTGCTGTCGCGTCTACTGCATCCACACCGTAGATGACCGAGCTTTTTGAAAGGACGATTTGAGCGTTCTTTTCGCTGACGACCTGCAAGAGAACCGGTTCAAGCGCTTTGTTAAAGTCCACCAGCGCCTGACGCTCAGTTAGAGCAAGTTCGTTCGAAGCTTTCTGACGAGATTTTGCGAAATCGCTCGCCTTCTTCTCATAAGTGTTCAACTTCGTAACAAGAGCAGCATCGCCTGCAATTTGCTCTCGAGTCTTGCCTTGAAGCTCGGCGTTGATCGACTGGCCCTCTGTTTCAAGAGACGTCTTTGTCGGAGAAAGCTCCGTGTTGATCTGATTTTCGATGTTCTTGAGTTTTGCCTGAATATCCTGACCAGCCTTGCTGTCACGGAGAATCTTAGCTTCATCAATGGTGATTACGGTGGTTCCCTGCGCCATAGCGGCAGGTGAGATAAAACCAATTGCTGCGACTGACATCGCAATTGCGAGGAAGAAATTCTTGATGCGGGACATTCTAGTCTCCTGTCTTTCGGCTTGGAATTTAGAATCTTGTTGATGTTGAGAACCGGAACGTTTCAGTCCGGTCATAATCTTCACGCCTGAGGATCTGCGAGAAGTCGAAGCGAATTGGCCCAAATGGCGAGTCCCAGAAAACACTCAATCCGGCAGATGCCCTGAGCGACGCGGCGGTTTTCGTCAGACGTACTGCAGGCAGCCCAGTTGTTGTGTCGGTAAAGTAAATGGTTGGCCCCACATCCGGACCGCGCAGCGATCCCAATGCACCCGCCTCAGCAAACAGCGCGCTCCGAATGCCATATTCTTCCGGCAGGAAGTTGGGCAAACTCAATTCCGCTGTGCCTTGATAATAGACGTTGCCCCCTTGCGAATTCAGGCGCCGCGTTTGAACAACTTCGCCCGTCTCAGGATCCACAACCCTGACAATCTCGCGAGGTCCAATACCAGCAACATCAAATCCACGGAACGTGCTGCCACCCCGGAAGAAGCGATTGTTGATCCGAACGCCTTGATTGTCTTCCAATGGGAAAACGTATCCGCCTGAGAGGCGAACACTCGCGATCATATCGCGCCAAATACCCCGATATGCCGTGGCGCTGGATTCCGTTCGCAAATATTTAACATCGCCGCCCAGACCGGCCAAATCCTGACTGAAGCGGAAGTCAAAACCACGAGATGGGCGGATAGGATCATTCGTTCGATCCCAGAAGAAGTTGTACCCGATGATACTAGAGATATCGCTTCGCTCTGCACGACAAATCGGATCTCTCAGAACATAGTCGCGAGAGCACTGGTCCACGACGCGCTGTCCCGCACCAGCATCGCCTTCTTCGACCAAGCGGTACCGGTCATCAGAAATATCGTCCGGCGTATCCTGCCCGGCGGTCTGAATTCGATCTGTGATGAAGAAGCCGTTCTCATCGATAATATAATTGCGGTCGAGTACGTTCACTTCATCCGCCTGCAGACGGTAGCTCAAGCCAAGCTGCATTCGCTCCGTCAGAGGGAAGCCCAAACGCACGCCCGCGCCAATCGTTTCGCTGCTGAAGCCAGAATAGTCTTCGTAATCCTGGCGCGTCGCAAATGCATCAATACCGCCCGAAAGGTTTCGATCGAACAATCGCGGCTCTGTAAACCGGAAATCCAGGATCTGTTGCCGACTCGAAGCAGAAACACGTGCGACCACAGACTGCCCGCGCCCACGCAGATTTCGTTGGGACGCACTGACATCCAGCAGATACGCATCAACGGATGAAAAACCGGCCGCGAAGGACAATTCGCCAGTCGGCTGTTCTTCAACCTTGATATCAACAATGGTTCTATCTGGCTGATCGGAAGGCGTCTCAATGACCTCGACTTCCTTGAAGTAACCAAGCGCCCGCACGCGGTTCTTTGAACGGTCGAGCAAAATACGGTTGAACGCGTCACCTTCTGCAATTCGAAGTTCCCGCCGAATGACCCGGTCCAGAGTTTGCGTATTTCCGACAATATTGATGCGATCAATATAGACGCGAGGCCCCTCGTCGACAGCAAAGGTCACGTCAATCAGGCCGGTTTCCGGGTTCACATCAATCTGAGGACGGATGTCAACGAAAGCGTATCCCGCAATACCCGCCGCATAAGTCAGCGCATCGATCGTATCTTCAATTGAATCTCCCCGGAATAGAGAGTCAGTCTGGATCGGAACAGCGCGGCGCAACGCATTGGCGTCAAGCTTTTCAAGCGCCGTTTCGACCTTCACTTCGCCGAAGTAATACTGACGCCCCTCGTCCACCGTCATGGTGATGTAGAAGTCTTTCTGGTCGGGCGTCAGCTCCGCGACAGCAGACGTTACGCGGAAATCGTAATAGCCATTGTTCTGGTAGAATTGGCGAAGAAGATCCCGGTCGTATTCAAGGCGCCCTGGATCGTAATTGTCGTTCGAGCTGAAGAAACGCCACAGGCGCGACTGACGTGTGACGATCTCGCTGCGCAGGCGCGAGTCCGAATATGCTTCGTTCCCGATGAAGTTGATCGCTCGAACGCCGGTGACCGGGCCTTCTGTAATCTCGAATATCAGATCAACCCGGTTCTGCTCAAGCGGCTTGTACTGCGGCTCGACTTTGGCAGCAAAACGACCTGATTGGCGATAAAGCTCCAAAATGCGCTGAACATCTGATTGGACACGAGCCGCGGTAAAAATACCGCGAGGCGCAGCTTGGATATCTTCTCGAAGTTTATCGTCGTCAAGCGCGCTGTTGCCCTCAAACACCACACGGTTGATGATCGGGTTTTCCACCACGCGCACGACGAGATTGTCATCTACCCGGTCAATTGAAACGTCCGCGAACAGGTTTGTTGCAAACAGCGTCTTAAGGGAAAGATCGATACGGTCAGGGTCAAATGCGTCGCCCGGTTCCACCAGCAGATAAGACTGTACCGTTCTCGCTTCGATTCGCTGATTGCCCTCAACGATGATCGATCGGATCGTGCCGCCATATCGACTATCTTCCTGAGCATCAGCAGTTCCCATGGGAACCAGAGCCGTGTTCACAGCCAGAACACTGCTCGCCATCATGGTTGCTGCAAGGAACTTACGCATCGTCGATATACTCTCTGGTTAATTTCGGCGGGCGGGTCAGCCGCCTCTTGTTCCGAACAAGCCGGCTTCGATGAGGTCACCCCAAGTGATCACAACGACCATCCCCAATAACAGGATCAATCCGAATGTCAGGGCCATTTCCTGCACTTTCTGCGGCATTTCCTTGCCTGCAATCGCTTCATAGGCGTTAAAAACAAGATGTCCACCATCGAGAACTGGCAGTGGAAGCAGGTTGAAAAAACCAACTCCGACTGAAATTGCGGCGCAGATACTGGCTAACATCCAAAATAGCTGCTCTATCTTCTGACCGGTTGAAACCTGTTCCTGTTCCCAAACACGGTTAACAGCGCGTCGCGATATGTCACCAATGCCAACTGGACCTGTCATGGCGTGCATGGACATCTTACCCGTCACGATACGGGTCAACATCGTAATGGTTCTATCTATTGTGGCACCCGTTTCGATCACTCCCTGACCCAGCGCCTGTACGGGATTGTAGGTGATGTGTTCTCCATAGGACACAGGCGCAATAGCCACTCCGATCGTCGCCTGCGGCACTTTCTGGCCAAAATCATTCTCTCGAATGACTTCTTCGGGGGTGATAGTCAGCAACTCTTCCGAATCATCGCGCTGCACCCGAAAGTTCATCGCCTCATTTGGGTTGAGAACAATCTGAATCAGAACGTCTGATGAATTGCTGATTTCCTTACCGTTTACCGCGAGAATCACGTCCCCAGCCTGCATACCGCCCGCAGCGGCCGCACCTGTTGGGCTTACATCTGCCACGCCTACTTTCATGTTTGGCCGGCCATGCGCGCCCAAAATCAATGCAAATATCAGCGTCGACAGCACAAAATTGGCGAATGGCCCAGCAAGGCTGACAAGCGACCGCTGCCCTACCCCCAATTCCGGGTACGCTTTGCCCACGGGCCCTGTCTCTAACTTGCCAACGTCTCCGGCCAATTGGCTTTCACCGACAAATTTCACAAAGCCCCCGAGCGGAATCCAATTCACGCGCCAACGCGTGCCATATTTGTCCTTCCGTTCAAACATGGGCTTACCGAAGCCAACGGAGAACGATTCCACCGCCGCACCAAACCAACGGCCAACAAGATAGTGGCCGAGTTCGTGTACGATTACCACGATGCCCATCATGAAGATGAGGCACACAAGAAACAGTGGTCCCTGGCTGATCACATCACCCAAAGCGTTCATCCTCCCATGCGACGCAGGTCACTCCCCAGAATGTCCCGCGTCATTTCACGCGTCATGCGATCAAGAAACGCTATCTCTTCAAGCGTCTCGCACGCAATCCCTTGCATGCTTCCCTCCAAATACCGGCTTAGCGCCTGTTCCACGAGCCAGCTTATGTCCAGAAACCCGCATTGACCCGCGATAAAAGCAGAAACGGCGACTTCATTAGCACAATTTAATACCGTGGTAGCCGCTGCGCCGTGCTGATAGGCGCACCGAGCCAACCTGATTGCCGGGAATCGGTCTTCATCTACCGACTCAAAATCAAGAGAACCCAACTTGGCCAAATCGAGCCTGTCGACGTTTGTGGCAGTCCTGTCCGGCCAAGCAAGCGCGTATGATATCGGCGTTTTCATATCCGGTGCGCCCAATTGCGCGATCACGGAACCGTCAGAAAAATGGGCCATTCCATGAATAATGGACTGAGGGTGAACCACCACGTCCAATTGATCTTCTCCCACGTCGAACAGGAAACCTGCCTCGATAAACTCCAGCGCTTTGTTCATGAGTGTGGCGCTATCAATCGAGTTCTTGACGCCCATACTCCAGTTCGGGTGAGCCGCGGCTTGTTGAGGTGACGCGCTGCGCATCTCTTCGAGGCTAGCCTTTCTAAACGGCCCCCCTGAAGCTGTAATGGTCATTTTCTCTAGCGAACGACCGTCACCAATGCATTGAAAAATGGCGGAATGTTCGGAATCCACAGGCAAGATCTTCACGCCCCGTCGAGCGGCCTCCCTCAGAATCAATTTGCCCCCGCAAACGACGCTCTCTTTATTGGCAATCGCAACATCATTGCCCGCGCGCACAGCGGCTATGGTGGATTCAAGGCCGGCGGACCCGACAATCGCTGCAAGCAAACGGTCCACGGGCCGGCTGGCGGCTTCAACAACAGCGCTTAATCCCGCATCGACGGTGACGTTTGTTCCGGCCAGTCGACTTCGAAGCTCATCAATCTTGGTTTCATCCGCAATGACGGCGACATCCGCATCAAATTCGCGAGCCTGCGCCGCCAACCCTTCAGCGTCACTCCCGGCAGCCAAGGCCACAATCTTGAACTTCTGATCGCCACACGCATTGGCATGTCGGACCACATCCAATGCTGATTTTCCGATCGACCCCGTCGACCCCATTATGCTGATGTGATGCGGCCGCGTCATGAAAGCCCCAGCGCGCCCGGCAGATCGGGCACAAGAAGAAGTGCAATGGAACCCAAGATTCCCACAGCTCCCAAGCCATCCACCCGATCCAGTACGCCTCCATGACCGGGCAGCAGATTACTTGAATCTTTTACCTTGAACCGCCGCTTCAAACCACTTTCAAACAAATCGCCGAATTGCGCTGTCGCCGAGAGCGCAAATCCAGTCGCGATCCACCATACTGAATTCACTTCGAGTATGTCCGCAGCAGCAAAACCGCAAACAGCCGTGAACAGCAGAGCGCCAATTGCGCCGCTCCAAGTTTTGTTCGGGCTCTCTTGAGGCAACAAACGGGGCCCACCGAGGCCACGCCCCACGAAATACGCCGCAGCATCCGAGGCCCACACGAAGGACATGAAGTATAGCGCGACAGCACGTCCATCCCACGGACCTTCCCGAAGCACCCAGAGCCCGGCAGCCATGCCAGTAACATATACCCAGCCCAACACTGAGACGGAACGTATCCGCACGTTGCCCGCTCGCGAAGCGAACGTGAGTGCCAGGCCAAACACAGCAATTGAAATCAGGACGGCTGGCATCTTGAGTGGCAGGGCCAAGCAAAACAGACTGGTGGCCAGCCCTATCAGCCCCCCACGCGGATGACCGCTCATCCCTGCCCATTCCCAAGCCATGATCGCCCCAAAAAAAGCGCATGCGGCGGCTAACCACCAACCACCATTCCACACGACGAATAGGCCCGTGGGTATGAGAACTGCGGCTGTCAGTAGCCTTTGGCCAAGTTGAGAAAAACGCCGTTCGGGCGATGTCCAGTCGCCCATTAGTTATCCTCCGGCGTCACGCCGCCGAAGCGACGCTCCCTCTCGCGAAACATTTCTACAGCTTTCATAAGCCAGACCTGGTCGAAGTCAGGCCACAGAACATCGAAGAAGACGAGTTCGCTATACGCTGCCTGCCAAAGTAAAAAATTGCTGAGGCGATACTCTCCACTTGTTCGGATGAGCAGGTCCGGATCTGGCATACCCGCAGTATCAAGGTAGCTCGCAACCAAGTCTTCAGTAACATCAGATGAAGCGTGAACGCCGCTCCCAACGTCTGCTGCCAACCGCTTTACAGCTCGGGCAATCTCTTCCCTGCCACCATAATTGAAGGCTATGTTTAGAAAGAAAGTGTCGTTCTCGGCAGTTTCGAACTCTGCCTTGTCAACCAACTCGGAAATATCTTTGGGAAGGCCTTCCCGGCGCCCAATAACCCGAATTTTGACGCCCTCTCGCTTCAAACGGCTCAAGTCTTTCTGAATGAAAAGCTTGAGCAGCCCGAAAAGGGCATTCACTTCAGAAGCAGGCCTACGCCAGTTCTCCGTCGAGAACGAGTAAACCGTCAAATATCGGATACCAATATCCGCGGCGCCCTCTACCGTGCGCCTGAGGGCCTCAACCCCGCGCTCATGGCCGGAGGCTCGAGGTAATCCGCGAGCCTTCGCCCACCGGCCATTACCATCCATGATAATAGCAATATGTTTCGGAACGTCAGAACGGACCGTGTCAATCGCAGATGTCACAGAGGCATCTTCATTCGACATCAGACCTGCATGATCTCCGCTTCTTTGCCTTTGAGTGCTTCGTCAACTTTGGCGACATATTGATCAGTCAGTTTTTGAACCTCGTCAGACAAAGAATGAAGACGATCTTCACTGATTTCTCCATCCTTTTCCATCTTCTTCAGAGCATCCATTCCGTCGCGGCGAATGTTACGAATGGCAACACGCGTAGCTTCAGCGTACTTGCCGGCGACTTTTTGCAACTCTATGCGACGCTCTTCATTCAGCGGTGGAATCGGAATGCGGAGATTCTGTCCATCTGTTACGGGGTTAAGCCCCAAGCCCGAATCCCGGATAGCGCGGTCGGTGGCGCCGACAACTGATTTATCCCACACATTTACAGACAACATGCGGTTATCAGACACCGTCACGGAAGCCACCTGGTTGAGCGGCACGGTAGATCCGTAAGCTGGCACCATGACAGAATCCAGCAAGTTCACCGATGCACGTCCTGTCCGGAGTCCGCTAAATTCGGTCGAGAGAGACGCCAGTGCGCCCTCCATGCGCCGTTCAAGATCCTTTTTGTTGTAGCTCATGACACTTACGCTCCATGATTTGTGATTGTTGTGGATGTGCCTTTACCATGCAGAACTTTAAGCAGCGAACCTTCCTCTTTCAGAGAAAAGACCACGATTGGAATGTTGTTGTCACGCATGAGACTTACCGCTGACGGGTCCATCACGCGAAGATCCTTGGCCAAGAGCTCCTGATACCCAACTTCATCGTATCGCGTGGCATTAGCGTCGATCTTGGGATCGGCCGTGTAGACGCCGTCTACCTGCGTCCCCTTCAGCAAGGCGTCGCAATTCATCTCAATCGCTCGGAGAGCTGCGCCGGTATCAGTTGTAAAGAACGGATTTCCGATACCCGCCGCAAATATCACCACGCGACCCTTTTCCATGTGGCGTTGAGCACGCCGCCGGATATATGGCTCGCAAATCGATTCCATCCGAATTGCAGACTGAACGCGCGTCGGAACACCGATGCTCTCCAAGACGCTTTGCATCGCCAAAGCGTTCATGATGGTCGCGAGCATACCCATGGAGTCTGCTTGTGCTCGCTCCATACCTTTCGCCGCCCCAGCAACACCGCGGAATATATTCCCTCCGCCGATAACAAGGCAGATTTCAGAGCCAGAATCCTGAGCCGCCTTGATCGCGTGAGCAAATTTTTCGCAGGTAGGAATATCAATGCCAAATTGCCCAGGCCCCATGAGTGCCTCGCCGGAGAGCTTCAGCAACACCCTCTTGTATTTCAACGGGTTGGAGTCGGACTCTTCAGCTTGCATGAGGGGGTTCTCCGGATATGGCGGCCTTGTATAGGCTCCTAAAAGATTCCCGGCCGCCTGTCATGGGCGACCGGGATGTTCAAAGCCCTTTGCGGGCAGAAAGGCAAGCTAGATCAGCTGCCTTTTGTCATTGAGGCAACTTCATCCGCGAAGTTGTCTTCTTCTTTCTCGACACCTTCGCCCAGCTTGAAGTGCACGAAGCCTTTCAGAGTGGCGCCTTGTTCCTCAAGGAACTTGCCGACAGTCTGGTCTGGATTCATCACAAAAGGCTGCTCTACGAGGACTACTTCCTTGTAGAATTTCTGCATGCGGCCAACAATCATCTTCTCAATGACATTGTCTGGCTTGCCGCTTTCACGTGCCTGCTCGGTCAAAACACGCTTCTCGGCTTCAACGATTGCCGGATCCAGCTCATCGGTCGTTGCAGCGGCAGGCGATGTGGCAGCAATGTGCATCGCAACCTTGCGACCGATGTCTTCCAGATCACCTGATCCGTCCAGAGCAACCAGAACGCCCACTTTACCCATGCCCGCAGTTTCGGCGTTGTGGATGTAGGAAGCCACTTTGCCGTCAGCAGTCAGTTTCGCGCTACGGCGAAGAGTCATGTTTTCGCCGATTGTCGCGATGAGGCGCTTGATCAGATCGTCAACAGTGCCTTCGCCATCCGGCGAACCGGCAGACGACAACGCCTCAACCGATCCATCGGTATCGAGCGCGGCTTTGGTGATCCCGGCGAGCGCAGTCTGGAACTTTTCGTTCCGCGCCACAAAGTCGGTTTCTGCGTTCAGCTCAACAATGGCGCCTGTTTTGCCGTCTTCAGAGACTTTAACAGACACAAGACCGTCTGCCGCAGTCCGACCGGACTTCTTCGCGGCTTTCGAGAGGCCTTTTGCGCGCAACCAATCCACGGCTGCAGCTTCGTCACCATTGTTTTCAACGAGCGCCTTTTTGGCATCCATCATGCCTGCGCCAGTCTTCTCGCGCAGTGCTTTAACAAGCGCAGCGGTAATCTCAGCCATTGCTGTATTCCTTCAGTTTGGTCTTCAGGTCAGACGCCCTGTCTTAGGCGCCTGTTGCGTCTTCAGCGGTTTCACCCTCAGCGGCAACAGCCGCATCAGCTTCAGCCATGGCGTCTACATCTTCCAGCTCACCAAGGTCTACGCCAAGGCCTGCGGTAGATTCGGCAAGGCCGTCCAGCACGGCGTCCGCAAACAGGTTGCAGTAGAGAGAAATAGCGCGAGCCGCATCGTCGTTTCCGGCAAAGCCGTAATCCGCATCGGCCGGATCGCAATTCGTGTCGAGTACAGCCACAACCGGGATGCCCAGCTTGCGAGCTTCCTGAACGGCGATCGCCTCTTTGTTGGTATCGATCACGATCATTGCAGCCGGGAGACCGCCCATGTCGGCGATACCGCCGAGGGACATCTGCAGCTTGTCGCGGCGACGCTCCAGATCGAGCAGCTCTTTCTTGGTCAAGCCTTGGCCGCTGCCGCTTTCAAACATCGAATTCAGCTCTTTGAGCTGTTTGATGGAATTGGACACAGTTGACCAGTTGGTCAGCGTGCCGCCGAGCCAGCGGTGATTCATGTAGTACTGGGCACAGCGCTGTGCAGCTTCAGCAACTGGGTCTGCTGCCTGACGCTTCGTACCAACAAACAGGACACGACCGCCTTTTGCGACTGTATCGCGCACGAAAACGAGCGCCTGATGCAGTGCTGGAACTGTCTGGGAAAGGTCCATGATGTGGATGCCGGAACGCTCGCCGTAGATGTACGGCTTCATGCGTGGGTTCCAGCGGTGAGTTTGGTGACCGAAGTGAACGCCAGCTTCGAGCAGCTGACGCATGTTGAAGTCAGGTAGGGCCATAGATTGTCTCCATCCGGTTGGCCGTCACGGGTGGAACTTTGGACCACCATGGCCCTTCGCACCGGATGCACCCGTGAACTGGTTTCTAATGGGGCGGCTTATACAGATATTGCCAATGGCTGCAAGGCTTTCAGCTTGGGTTTTGTCAGGCCGCTTTGAGCGGTTCTACACGCTCAACGCCAGGCGCCTCTTTAAGCGCTCTCTGCGCGCTGAGGCCAATCGTGTAAGTAGATGGAAGTTTCATGGTCACAACTCGACCATCCTCAAGTGGCATTTCTATCAGAAGCTCTCCTTTTTCAAGGTCTTGAAGCTTCGTCAAATGCTCGACAACACCCGCAAGATCTCCGACGAAGGCACCAACGGCCAGCCTGATCTTCAAAGCCCCCATTGCCTTAGACAGGCGTGCAGCCTCTAGCTTGAGCACCCGCTCGGCGTTCAGCTTTATCTCCTCCGCATTCCGTTTCACGCCGACTGTAATCGCGACGGCATTGCCAACCTGCAAGAGATCGTAATTTTGAGAGAGCGTTTCCGGAAACACCATCATCTCGACTTCGCCGGAAGGGTCAGACAGCGTCAAGAAGGCGAACTTGCCGCCATTCCGAGCTGGCTTGTCGCTGCGCGCGCGTACAACGCCAATCATTTCGAGCGGTTTACCATCAGCCGCTCGATCCTGAACTTCCATGGCCAGTGTGACCCGCTCGCGGTCCAAGCCCTCAAGGACGTCATCGAGCGGGTGCCCCGAAAAGTAAAATCCGATGGATTTGAACTCCTGATCCAGCTTCTGCTGACCGTTCCAAGCTTTCGCCTTCGGCAAGACGGGGCGAAGAGCTGGTTCTGCTTCACCGAAAAGACCACCCTGCCCCCCTTGCCGGTCTTGAGCGGCACTCACAGCCATATTCGCCAACAAGGGCGCTGACTCGAGCATCTTCGCGCGGTTCGGCTCAAACGAATCGAAGGCGCCGGCCTTCGACAGGGATTCAAAAGCCTTCTTGTTCACATGCTTTGGATCCACACGCTCGGCAAAGTCGTACAAGTCTTCGAAACGACCATCGCGCTCGCGAATTTCAACGACGTGCTTCATGGCTTCAAGTCCGACGCCTTTAAGCGCGCCGAGGGCGTAGACAACCGCGCCATCCTTCACGTCGAAATCAGCCGTCGATGAATTCACGTCAGGAGCAAGAACCGGAATTTTGAGACGTTTGGCTTCCTGAAAGAACGCCGCCAGCTTGTCCGTGTTGCCAATATCGAGGCTCATCGATGCGGCCAGGAATTCAACCGGGAAATGCCGTTTAAGGTATCCGGTATGATAGCCGATCAGAGCATATGCGGCCGCATGTGATTTATTGAAACCATAGCCAGCGAACTTTTCCATCGTATCAAAGATGTCGTTCGCCAGTTTCTCTTCCATCCCTTTCAATTCGGCCGCGCCTTCGACAAAGCGCTTCCGCTGGGCAATCATCTCCTCAACTTTCTTCTTACCCATGGCACGACGCAACAAGTCAGCTTCACCGAGGGAGTAACCGGCAATCTCCTGCGCCATCCGCATGACCTGTTCCTGGTAAACGGGAACACCATAGGTCGCTTCAAGAACGGGTTTCAAATCTGGATGTTGGTAGACAACCGACGACGGGTCCTCCTTACCCTGAACGTAAACCGGAATATTCTCCATAGGCCCGGGGCGATAAAGGGATATAATGGCGATGACGTCTTCCAGGTTGTGCGGACGCACCTTTTTCAGCGTGTCCCGCATGCCTGCACCTTCAAGCTGGAACACGCCAAGGGTTTCGCCACTAGCCATAAGATCATAAGTGGCCTGATCATCCAGGCTTTGCCATTCCGGCCCGACATCGCGCCCGTCACGGCGAATAAGCTTGAGCGCGCGGTCGATGACCGTCAGCGTCTTCAGACCGAGAAAGTCGAACTTCACCAGCCCGGCCGTTTCGGCATATTTCATATTGAACTGCGTCGCAGGCAAATCAGCACGCGGATCGTTGTAAAGCGGGACCAACTCCACCAGAGGCCGATCACCGATCACCACGCCAGCGGCGTGAGTGCCTGCGTTTCGGTATTTGCCCTCCAGCGACAAGGCTATCTCTAGCAACTCCCCGACACGCTCGTCCGCGTCTATTTCGTCTTGAAATTTCGGTTCGTCGTCGATTGCGTCCTGAAGCTTGGGGGGATTCGCCGGGTTGAACGGAATGAGTTTCGCAAGCCGGTCAACCTGACCATATGGCATCTGCATGACCCGGCCTACATCGCGCACCACAGCCTTGGCCTGCAACGTACCGAAGGTAATGATCATCGCCACCGAATCGGCGCCATATTTATCGCGGACATAGCGAATTACCTCTCCACGTCGCTCCTGACAGAAGTCGACGTCGAAGTCGGGCATCGACACACGTTCCGGGTTCAGGAAGCGCTCGAACAGCAGGTCAAACCTGAGCGGATCAAGGTCTGTGATCAACAACACCCAAGCGACAAGAGACCCCGCACCAGACCCCCGGCCTGGACCCACCGGAATTCCGTTTTCCTTGGCCCATTTGATAAAGTCGGAAACGATCAGGAAGTAACCGGGGAACCCCATGCGTTCGATGATCGAAAGCTCGTAATCAAGACGTTCGAAATAGGTGTCACGGTCCGCATAAAGTTTGTCAGCGGCGGACAGTCTGAATTCCAATCCCTCAACAGCCTGTTTCCGTAATTCCTCTGACTCGGAACGACCTTCCTTGGAGAAGTTCGGCAGAATAGGCTTATGCGTTTCGGCCTTTACCGCGCAACGTCGTGCGATCTCAGACGTGTTGGCAATCGCTTCGGGCAGGTCCTCAAACAAGGAGACCATCTCGCCGGCGGTTTTGAGATACTGCGAAGGGTCTACGCGTTTGCGATCATCCTGGCCGAGATACTGGCCGTTGGAGATGCACATCATGGCGTCGTGCGCCTTCGCGTCCGCTGACTTCATGAACCGGGCATCGTGCGTGGCCACGAGCGGAAGACTGAGCTCGTATGCCAGATCCACAAGCCCCTCTTCCGTTGCATACTCATCTTCGGTGCCGTGCCGGGTAATCTCGACATAGCAGCGACCGGGATAAGCTGCAGCCAATGTAGATAGCTCTGTGCGTGCGTCCGCTACTCGGCCTTTCAACAGATGTTTGGCCACCTGCCCCTCAGCCCCTCCGGTCAGCAGGATCAGACCTTCTGTGTTGTCGAGTAGCAAATCGCGATGTAACTTGGGCACGCCATCAGCAGCGTCCAGGTACGCTCGCGAAGACAAAAGCATCAAACGCTTGTAACCCACATCATTCTGAGCGTAGAGCGAAATACGGCTGGGTTCGCTTTTTGGGAGGCCGTCCGTGACGTCAAAACAGCAGGCCATGATTGGCTGAATGCCCGCATCCGTCAGCGTCAGCGAGATCTCCAGCGCGCCAAATAGGTTGTTGCGGTCAGTTATCGCAATCGCAGGCATGCCCTGCTCAGCACACCACGCCTTCAGGCCTTTCGGCGTGATCATGCTTTCGAGCAGGGAATAACTCGAACGAACGGCGAGGTGGATAAAGGTCGACTCAGTCACGGGGCGGCTCCTGTTCACAGGATACAGTGCCGTGAAGCCCTCTTCCAGACCAGACGCTGTCAGCCGCGTTTCACAACTTAATCCGGCTGATAATCAACCAGTTTTCCGTCCGACAACGTCAAAACGCGATCCATGTGCTTGATCAGGGAGAGATTGTGCGTCGCCACCAACACGGCTGCGCCTTCGTCTCGCACCATTTTAATGAGTGTCGCAAATACACGCTCTGTCGTGGCCGGGTCCAGATTGCCCGTTGGCTCGTCAGCAATGACCAACCGGGGGTCATTCGCCAAGGCCCTGGCAATGGCCACACGCTGTTGTTCACCACCAGACATCTGCGCAGGCTGGTGGTGCCCCCGATCCTTCAAACCCATTTCGGCGAGAAGCGCCGCCGCTTTCTCGCGCGCAAGTTTCTGTTTTACGCCCGCGATCATCAACGGCATCGCGATATTGTCCGCGGCGTTGAACTCCGGAAGAAGGTGGTGAAACTGGTATACAAACCCGATTTTTGCTCGGCGGATTGCGGTTCGGCCTTTGTCGTCAAGAGCGAGGCAATCAATGCCATCCAACAACACCTTGCCGGACTCCGGGCGCTCGAGCAGGCCGGCTGTATGCAATAGAGTTGATTTGCCCGAGCCGGAGGGACCCACAAGCCCAACCAACTCTCCGGCGTTCAGCTGGAGATTGGTTCCGCTCAACACATGCAGTTCGCCTGCCGCCGTCTTGTAGAAACGGTCGATATCGCGAAGCTCGAGTACTGGCTGGCTCATTACTCGAACCTCAACGCACTGACCGGATCTTGACGGGATGCCCACCAGGCCGGAATGATTGACACCAGCATTGACATGCCTAGTGCATAGAGCCCAGTTCGGATCACTTCTCCCCAGTCCAGGATCGCCGGAAGGCCCTCAAGGCCATAGACTTCGGCATCAAAAACCTCGCCCGGAACAAACAGGTTTATGAACGCCTCGACCGCATCAATGTTTGTGACGACGAGAATGCCAACTGCCATACCGAGTACTGCACCCAACGTTCCAAGAATGGTGCCAACAAGCAGAAATACGCGCAACACCCCACCTCGTCCCAAACCAATCGTCCGCAAGATAGCGATGTCGCGGGTCTTGTTTTTAACCAGCATGACAACACCAACAATGATGTTCAGAGTTGCGATCCCCATAATCACCATCACAAGCAAGCGAACCATGGTGCGTTCAACTTGCAGTGCATTCAGGTAACCGGCCCGCTGGCTCTTCCAATCGAACGTGTAGAGCGCATTGCCTGTCGCGTCGGCGATGGCTGCCATTGCCTCGGTGGTCTTGTTGGGATCGTCCAGCCGGATGTCCAGCATTTGATAACGGTCCTTGGACTGGAACAGGATCTGTGCCTGCTCCATCGGCATGAACATATAGAGCCGATCCAACTCCACACTTCCTGTCTTAAACACGTCGCCAACTGTGTAGGCTTTGCTGCGCGGCGTCGACCCCAACGGCCCTGAATTCGTTTGAGATGTGATTATCTCCACCTTGTCGCCGGGCCTGACCCCAAGACCTTCGCGGCCTGCAGCCAGGAACGCCCCCATCATGATGACATTGCCGCCATTCTTGCCTTCGCCGAAGCCTGACGCGATGGCTGCCTCTCCACCATCTTTCAGAAACGGCATCGTCGCCAAATCCTCCTGACGGATCGCGCGGACAGCAGCGCCAGTTTTGCGCCCATTCGCTGTCACCAGCACGTATTCTTCGATGTAAGGCGCAACACTTGATACGCCATCTATCAGACTGATCGTCTCGGCAATTTGTTCGGCTTCTTCCTCAGTGTACGACGCGACAACGCCGTAGACGTGCGGCTGGCCACCCAACAAGGCGTCAAGCAATGTTGCGCGAAAGCCGCTCATGATTGACATGGTGATGATCAAAGCTGCGACTGCGAAGAAAATGCCGACAAACGAGATGATGGAAATCAAACTCGCACCGCCATGTTCACGCTTGGCGCGTAGATACCGCCACGCAAGCGTCCGCTCGAGTTTCCCAAAGGGAGATGCAGCTGCGGGCAAGTCACTCATTCAGGGCGCACCTTTGCCAATGCATCGGCGAGTGGCAGCTCTTCCTTCTCACCGGTCTTGCGATTTTTGACTTCGACCACACCGTTCTTCAGGCCACGCGGCCCGATAACGATCTGCCACGGTAGACCGATCAGATCCATCCGCGCGAATTTGCCGCCGGCACGGTCTTCGGTATCGTCATAGAGCGCATCAATCCCAGCCAGTTCCAATGCTTGATAAGCCTGTTCACACGCTGCATCGCACTCTTCGTCACCAGCCCGCATATTGATGATGCCAACATGGAACGGCGCAACGCCATCAGGCCATACGATACCGTTCTCGTCATGGCAGGCCTCAATGATTCCGCCGACCAGACGCGATACGCCGATACCGTAACTTCCCATTTCCACCGGGACCATCTGACCATCAGGTCCCTGAACAACTGCATTCATAGGTTCGGAATACTTTGTGCCGAAATAGAAGATGTGACCAACTTCGATGCCACGTGCAGAGACCCTCCGGTCTTCCGGCAGCGCCTCGAAAGCGGCCTCGTCGTGCATTTCCTCGGTTGCAGCGTAGTATTGCGTGCGTTTCTCCACTTCGGCGCTCAAATCCGCAGAGAAATCGAGATCAATGCCCGGCGCGGGCATATCCAGAAGCGTCTTGTCACAGAAGACTGCGCTCTCGCCTGTGTCTGCCAAAATGATGAACTCATGGCTCAATTCGCCGCCAATCGGTCCAGTATCCGCACGCATGGGCACAGCCGTCAGTCCCAAACGGGAAAACGTGTTTAGATAGGCGCAGAACATCCGGTTATAAGAATGCCGCGCGTCTTCAGCGGTTAGATCGAAGGAATAGGCATCCTTCATCATGAACTCGCGACCACGCATCACACCAAACCGCGGACGGATCTCGTCCCGGAACTTCCATTGCTGGTGATACAGATTCAATGGCAGTTGTTTGTAGCTTTTCACGTAGGAGCGGAACACGTCTGTGACCAGTTCCTCATTCGTCGGCCCGAAAAGCATATCGCGATCATGTCGGTCTGTGATGCGAAGCATTTCCTTGCCATACGCTTCGTAACGACCGGATTCGCGCCACAAATCGGCCTGTTGGAGGGTTGGCATCAGGATCTCAACAGCACCCGCGCGGTTCATTTCCTCCCGCACGATCTGTTCGATCTTCTTCAGTACGCGCAGGCCAAGCGGCAACCACGTGTATATGCCCGCGCCATTCTGGCGAACCATGCCGGTGCGTAGCATAAGCTGGTGCGAAACAATGGCCGCATCCGAAGGGGCTTCTTTGGAAACAGGCAGAAAATACTTCGACAGACGCATGGAATCTCCGTGATCGCGCACTAAACGAAGGCCAACTAGCCGCAGCGCCCCCTATTGCGCAAGCAAACGTGGCACGATGATGGCTGTTAATGTGGTCAGGACAATCGCGCCGCCCGTCGCCCATATCGCTTTTTTACGAAGCATCGGGTTCTTCGGAGCGGCCTCTTCGGTGCCAGGCGTCGTTGAATCGTCTTCCCATTGTCCCGCAACGCCAATCGGCAAGACGACAAAAAACGACAACCACCAAGCAATGGTGAAAACAACACCGGCACCGAAAAGAGTCATCAGTGAGCTTCCTTAGGCGTTTCCATCAGCTCGATGAGTACGCCGTTCGAGTTTTTTGGATGAACGAAAATGATCGGCGTGCCGTGTGCGCCGATGCGCGGTTTACCCAGCACCGTCGCGCCACGCTTCTCCATCTCATCAACGGCCTGATTGATGTCGTCCACTTCAAAGCAGACATGGTGCTGGCCGCCCTTAGGATTCTTTGCGATGAAATTCGCAATCGGTGACTCGGCATTCAAAGGCTCAATCAATTCGATCTGGCTGTTCGGCAGATTCACAAAACAGACCTTCACGCCCTGCTCAGGCATATCGAATGGCGTCGTGATATCTGTCGCGCCATACAGCGTTCGATAGGTTTCACATGCTGCCGCCAAATCAGGAACAGCAACGCCAACATGATTCAGTGGACCAATTTTAAACTCTGACACGGGTTTCAACTCCTCAGCACGATCACTTCTATTATTGGGCGGTGACCAAACGTGTTCAAACAGGCTTTACGAAGTGCGCGGCCAACAGCGCGCTCTACCGCATCATCATCCATGCGATCTCGTTTCTTCATGCGACCAATCGCGTCTTCCGCCGCGATCTCTAGTGGCTCGATGCTTTCATCAGCAATACGCCCGTCACTTTCTGACAGACCTTTTGCGATCACCACTGGCCCGTCGAGCACGTCGCCAGAATCATCGAGGGTCATCGTCGCGAAAAGGATGCCCGAAAAAGACAGTTTACGACGCTCATCAATGCCCTGAGCTCCCTCCGGAACCAAACGGTCCCCATCCAGAAACAATCGTCCTGATGGCACCAAATCAGTGATTTCAGCTTTACCTGGAGCCAATCGCACTAAGCTGCCATTCCGAGGCGTGACGGCATTCGGCACCTGTAGGGACTTCGCAAATGTCGCATGCTCCATGATATGCCGTCGCTCACCATGAACCGGAACCGATACTTTCGGACGAACCCAGCCATACATTCGGCGCAACTCATCGCGACACGGGTGTCCGGACACGTGGATCGGATATGGCACCATGCGCGGTGTAATCACGCGCACTCCCTGCTCGGCGAGCGCATTCTGCAGCTCGAAAATACCCTTCTCATTTCCCGGGATCTGCCTGGACGAGAATATGACCGTGTCGCCCTCGTGAAAGGTAACGTTTCGATGATCGCGGCGCGCAATGCGCGTCAGTGCTGCGCGGGCCTCACCCTGACTCCCAGTGCAAAGGTAGAGAATGTGTTCCGCCGGAATCTGGCTAGCGTCCGACTCGTCGACGAACTCCATTGTGTCTGACAGGATTCCAACCGATTTGGCCGCGTCGGTGATACGATGCATGCTGCGCCCAACTAAACACACGGCCCGACCGGCCGCTTCCGCAGCCTCCACAATGGACTTCACACGCGCGACGTTCGACGCGAATGTCGTAACGGCGACGGCTTGTTTTTGCTCCGAAATAAGGTCGATCAGTCCCTGTTTGACTGATTCTTCTGACCCGGACTCACCCTCCTCGAACACGTTCGTGGAGTCGCATACCATTGCGAGAACACCTTCATCGCCAAGGGCTGTGAGGCCCTCCACATCAGTGGTTTCACCAATCTGCGGATCGGGATCAATCTTCCAATCTCCGGTGTGGAGTATGGTTCCAAGCGGCGTCTTGATCGCAAGCGCGTTCGGCTCCGGAATAGAGTGGGTCAACGTAACATAGGTCACCTCAAACGGTCCTGCCGTCACGGTCCCGCCAAGTGCGACGGGTTTTAACCAGCTCGGATCCACGCCCCGTTCGACCATTTTCGACCGCACAAGCTCAGCCGTGAACGGCGTTGCATAGATCGGCGCGTTGGTTTGCAAACGTGGGTAAAGCAGACCCACGGCGCCGATATGATCTTCGTGCGCATGCGTCAGGAATATTGCATCGATCTGCTCGCCAATAAGGTATTCCGGATCAGCGCAGATCAGATCAACACCAGGCGTTTCAAGCGATCCGAACGTCACCCCCAGATCTGCGATAATCCAGCGGCGGTCATGAGCAGGCCCATATCCATAGGCATTCAGATTCATACCGATTTCATCACATCCCCCTAAGGGAAGGAATACCAGCTCATCCTCAACGCCAATCGTGTCCGCCATTCTTATCAACTATTCCGTCTGTAAATTTCGAGCAGACCCCGTATGGTAATATCTTGATCATAATAATCTATAGTCTGGCTGGCACCTTCGAACAGTGACGCAACGCCACCCGTGGCTATCACTTTCATCGGCTTGCCATATTCCGCCTTGATACGTGTGACCAATCCGTCGATCAGATCAATGTAACCCCAGAACACACCTGATTGCATGGCGCTGACAGTGTCCTGCCCGATAACGCGAGAAGGCCTTTGTATCGCAATGCGCGGCAGTTGCGCGGCAGCGTCGTGCAGCGCCCGCATGGACAGGTTTATGCCGGGGGAAATGATCCCTCCTTCAAAACCGCCATCCTCGGCGACGACGTCGAACGTCGTGGCCGTTCCACTATCGATTACGACCAAATTACCCTCATAGGTCTTGTGCGCCCCGAGCGCGCTGACAATACGGTCTGCGCCAACCTGCTCTGGCCTATAAATGCGGACCTCGACACCAGTTTTCAAATTGGGGTCGCCAATGAACATCGGCTCGATTTCAAGGTACCGCCGGGCCAGATTCCGGAAATTGAATTGCGCTTGCGGTACCACCGTCGAAATGACGCAGCCTTTGATACGCTTCAGATCGACCCCATACATATCTGCCAAGCGCCAGAGCCAGGCGGCGTGATCATCAGCCGTCTTGGTCGGGTCCGTTGCACTTCGCCACTGATTGATCCAGCTTTCACCATCGTGAATGCCAAACACCGTATTTGTATTGCCTACGTCAATTGCCAGCAGCATTGCCTATTCGCTCCCTATCAGGCTGACATCGCCGGCCCGTACGATTTCGCGGCGACCATCAGGCAGCCGCAGTACAAGCGACCCATCTTCTGCCATATCCTCCAGAATGCCTACCAGTGGATCTCCGTTTCGAGACACCGAGACGGTCTGACCGAGGCCCTCAGCCACTTTCAGCCAGTCCTGACGTAACCCCTCGAATCCTTGGCGCGCCTGCGTGATTCTGTTGGAAAAAGCCTCGCGCAATGCAGAGAGAACGTCTGCTGGCGTCAATGCGGTGTCACCTCGAAGGGCATGAAGACTCGTCGCAGACTGGCCGGCGCCTTCGGGTGCCTCTGCGACATTGATGCCAATGCCAGACGCGACCCAGAAATCATCGCCCTGCCCACCGGTCTCGACAAGGATGCCGGATATTTTCGCGCCATTCACCCGGGCATCATTCGGCCATTTCAGCCTGACCGGCGCCTCAGGTGCTACAATTGCAGCAACGTCAGACACCGCAAGAGCCGATGCAAACGGAATGCGCGCCGCAACCTGAATGCCGCCGGGCTCTTTGAACAGCGCCGTCGAAAACAGATTTCCGGTCGGAGAAATCCAGGGACGTTGAAGTCGCCCCCGGCCGGCGGTCTGCGCTTCTGCGACCAGCCAGCAATCCTCAAATCGCCCCTCTTTCGCCCGGCGTCTGGCTTCAGAGTTTGTGCTGTCGATTACGCCAAGGTGATGGACCGGCCAGGATAAACTCAACCTGCGAGCCCCAGCGCGGCTGACCCTGCCCATCCCGACAACGCGTTGATGAAGAACAGGAACAGAATACCGGCCACAAGAGCAGCGAGCAGAACGGTCATTGTGACAGAACCATCGATCGTCTCGAACTTTTCGGTCGGCTCATCGAACCACATGATCTTGATCAGACGCAGATAATAGCCGAGCGAGACCACCGATGCGAGGACAAGAATGATCACCACGGGCATCAATCCAGCGTCGACACCAGCCGTCAGAACTTCCCATTTCCCAAAGAACCCGCCAAATGGCGGCAGACCAGCCATCGAGAAGATCAGGATTGACAAAGCGATGGTGAGAACCGGACGTTTGCGCATCAGGCCGCCAAGTTCGTTGATCCCTTCGACCATTCCGCCCTTCCGGCGCATAGCCAGCACCCCCATGAACAGGCCGAGTGAGGCAATTACATAGAGCGTCATGAAGACGAGTAACGGGCCAGCGCCGAGTTCCTTACCCGCTGCAACAGCAACGAGCGCATAGCCCATGTTCGCGATCGAAGAATATCCCAGCAGACGCTTGATATTTGTTTGGGTCAGAGCGCCCAGTGACCCGATGATCATGGACAGGCCGGCAATGATGCACAGGATGATTTGCCATTGGTCAATCACGTCTCCGAACACTGTGAACATGACGTTTGCGAAAACGACCATGCTGGCCATTTTTGGCGCTGATGCGAAGAACGCGACAACAGGAGTGGGCGCCCCCTCATAAACGTCTGGCGTCCAGATGTGCATTGGCGCAGCAGACACTTTGAAGGCCAGCCCCACAATCATGAGGACCATACCGAACATCATTCCGATGGATGGTTCCGCCGCGGCGATCAACGCATATTCTGTTGATCCGGAGAAGCCATACACCAGGGACGCACCATAGAGCAGCATTCCCGAAGCAAGCGCGCCCAGCACGAAATACTTCAGGCCCGCTTCTGCCGCCTTTGTGGAGTCCCGATGGAAAGCGGCGAGCACGTATGATGACAGGCTGAGGGTTTCTACCCCCATGTAAAGTGTCATCAAATCGGCCGCCGACAGGATGATCCCCATCCCGAAGGATGCGAGCAGGATAAGCAGCGAATACTCATAACGGATAGTGCCGTGGCGCTTCAGGAAACCTTCCGAAGCTATCAGAGCGAACCCTGCGAGAACGTAACTGACAAACTTGGCGAAATTGACAAATGTGTTTGTCCGCACGAGCCCGCCGAAGGCTTCACCACCTTCGTAGTTCATCAGCGAGATGGCTGCGGCCGCAAACAATGCAATCGCACCAAACTTGATGGATACGCTGTTGAAGCGATCCTTGAACGTGGCGCCAATGAGGACACCAGCCAGAGCGATTGCGACGAGCCAAAGTTCCGGGCCAATCGTCAGGATCATGGCAGTGAAATCAATCATCTGATCAGCCTCCCGCCATAAGGTTCAGAATGCGCAAGGCAGAACCCTCTGTAATGTTGAATATCAAATTAGGCGCGACACCGAACAGGATCGTCAGGAACGCCAATGGCGCAATGCAGACCCATTCGATCAAGTTCATATCCCTGATCGAATTGAGATCTGGATTGGTCATCTGTCCGAACACGGTGCGGCGATAAAGCGTAAGCATATAGACAGCTGAGAAAATCACGCCCAGCGCTGCACCGGCCGCTGCCCAGGTGGAGGCCTGGAAACCACCAACCATAGTTAGAATTTCACCAATGAAGCCTGATGTGCCAGGCAAGCCGACATTAGCCATCGTGAACAGCATGAAGAAGGTCGCGTAGACCGGCATCCGATGCACGAGGCCGCCATAGGCAGCAATCTCTCTCGTGTGCATGCGATCATATACAACGCCCACGATCAGAAATAGTGCGCCAGAAATCAGGCCGTGGCTAAGCATCTGGAAGATCGCGCCTTGGACGCCTGCTTCATTAAACGCAAACACACCCAGCGTGACAAAGCCCATGTGTGCGACCGAAGAATAAGCGATCAGCTTTTTCATATCCGTCTGACGCCAAGCGACGAGAGATGTATATACGATAGCGATGACTGCCAGCGCGAACATGACAGGCTGGAAGAGTTGGCTCGCATCCGGGAACATTGGAAGCGAGAACCGCAAGAACCCATAGCCCCCCATTTTGAGCAGCACGCCTGCCAGGACGACAGAGCCAGCTGTAGGTGCCTGAACGTGAGCATCTGGCAACCAAGTGTGGACGGGCCACATCGGAAGCTTGACCGCAAAGGAAGCTACAAATGCCAACCAGAGCCATGTTTGAACGCCCGGATCGAATGCATACTTTTCCAGGACCTCAAAGTCCGTGCTTCCGGCCGCCTGGTACATGTAGACAACTGCCACCAGCATCAGGAGGGATCCGATGAGCGTGTACAAGAAAAATTTGAAAGCGGCGTATATCTTGTCCTTGCCACCCCAGATACCGATCACGAGGAACATGGGGATCAACCCCGCCTCGAAGAAAATGTAAAACAGCACCAGGTCCATCGCGGTGAAAACCCCGATGATAAATGTTTCCAGCACAAGGAACGCGACAACATATTCCGTCACGCGATTATGGATCGAATTCCAGCTCGCCAACAGACAAATTGGAATAAGGAACGTGGTCAGCAGGATCAGTGAGATGGAGAGTCCATCGACGCCCATCTTATAGCTGATGTTGCGATACCAGGAATACTGCTCCACGAGCTGATACCCAGACTGGCTGGCATCAAACCCTGCAAACGCGGCAAGCGACGCAATGAAAGTGGCGCCTGAAATGATCAGGCCAGCCATTAGGGCAGTACGCCCTTCCTTGTCGCTTGATGTCGCTTCACGGCTGCCAGCTGTTGCGGCACGCACAAGCATGATGATGAGCGCGCCTGCCAGTGGCAGGAAAGTCATCGCCGAAAGAATGGGGAAACCGCCCATCAGTTAGCTCCTCCAGCGCGCAGCCACAGTATTGCACCGAATACGAGTGCAGCGCCGATAATCACGAAAGCGTAGTGGTAGAGATATCCGGTATGCATCTTGGACAGACGCCCTGCTGATGACTTGGTCACCGCTGCAATACCGTCAGGTCCAATCCCGTCGATGATCTTCTTGTCTGCTTTCCAGAAGACATTGCCCAAGAAGGCAGATCCTTTGACGAAGGTCGCCTGATAGATCTCATCGAAATACCATTTGTTGTAGAACAATGAGTGAAGCGGTCCGCCACTATCTGCGACGCGTTTCCCTACACCTCTGTTGAAGTAGTAAGTGAGCGTGGCCACGACGAAGCCTGTAATCGTCACAATGAGCGGCGCAAACAGAACCCATTCCGGCACATTGTGGCGATCATGGAGGACGTGGTTCTCCGCAGCGCGATAAATCGTGCCGGCCCAGAACGCTTCATTGTTGTGATCAACGAACGCATCATAGAAATATACGCCCGCAAAAATTGCGCCGAGACTGAGTAGCGCCAACGGAACCAACATCACGAGCGGGCTTTCATGCGGCGTGTGATCATGGCCATGCCCGTGATTGTCCTCTGCCCCATGCGCATCCGCGTGAGCATGATCATCAACATGACCATGAGATTCCCAAGTCTTGGGCCCGTGGAATGTCATGTAAATCAGGCGCCACGAGTAGAAGCTTGTGAGGAAAGCCGCGATCAGGCCAAACCAGAAGGCCATTTGACCGAACACAACTTCTGCCTGTCCCGCCGCGAACGCACTTTCAAGAATTGCGTCCTTGGAGAAGAATCCTGCAAAGCCGATCTTCGTGTGCGGTATACCGAGACCGATGATTGCAATCGTGCCGATCATCATCGCCGCATAGGTTAGCGGCATGAATCTGGCGAGGCCGCCCATGCGGCGCATGTCCTGTTCATGGTGCATCCCGTGAATGACAGAGCCAGCGCCAAGGAACAGAAGTGCCTTGAAGAACGCGTGCGTGAACAAGTGGAACATGGCAGCTTCATAAGCGCCCACACCGGCCACAAAGAACATATAGCCGAGCTGAGAACACGTTGAGTAAGCAATGACGCGCTTGATATCGTTCTGCGCCATGCCGACTGTCGCTGCGTATAGCGCGGTGACAGCACCAACGATGGTAATCATGCCGGCGGCGTAGAATGTATACTCGTAGATCGGCGACAAAAGGCAAACGAGGTAGACACCTGCGGTCACCATAGTCGCCGCGTGGATGAGCGCTGACACAGGCGTCGGACCTTCCATGGCGTCTGGCAGCCAGACATGCAGGAAGAATTGGGCGGACTTGCCCATCGCACCGATGAAGAGCAGCACGCCGATAACTTCCAGAGCACTGAAATTCCAGTTCAGGAATGGAATGACCAGCTCGCGCACATGGTAGGCCTCTGTAAAGCCAACCGGAACAACTTCAATATTGTTCCGAACCGCTTCGAGCACGGGTCCGAACTCCACGGAACGGAACACGAAAAACACAGCCATGATACCAAGCGCGAGCCCGAAATCGCCCACGCGATTTGTCACGAACGCTTTGATCGAGGCGTCATTCGGTGCCTTGTTCTGATACCAGAAACCGATCAGAAGGTAGGAAGCCAGGCCGACGCCCTCCCAGCCGAAGAACAGCTGGATGAAGTTATCAGCTGTCACCAGCATGAGCATCATGAAGGTAAAAAGCGAGAGGTAGCTGAAGAAGCGCGCCTTGTGCGGCTCTTCACTCATGTAGCCCCAGGAGTAGAGGTGAACGAGACCGGAGACACCGGTGATCACGGCCATCATGACAATCGACAGCGTGTCTACTCGGATGGCCCAATTTGCCTGAAACTCACCCACATGAATCCAGGGCATCAAGGTGATGATGTGTTGCTTTAATTCATAGCTGGTCGCAGCGGCGACCAAGCTGGCATGATGCTCTTCTCCGCCGGAGTGACCACCTATGCCGGCCGCATAGGCGAACAATTGGATCAAGGACAAGATGCCCGCCGACAAGACAACCGCGGTCGTCAGACCCATAACCAGCTTGTCGCCAATCTGTTTATGAACCAGTCCGGTCAACGCCACGAGCCCCGGAGCGAGGACGATGTAGAGGATCAGGAAATCTGGAAGCATCATCCTACCCCTTCATCATGTCGACATTCTCAACCGAGATGTCGCCGCGGTTGCGGAAATAAACAACAAGGATAGCGAGCCCGACCGCAGCCTCAGCAGCGGCAACGGTCAGAACCAACATCGCGAAAATCTGTCCCGCAATCGTTCCGCTGAACACGGAAAATGCAATCAGATTGAGATTCACGGAAAGAAGGATCAGTTCGATCGCCATAAGAATGACGATGATATTCTTGCGGTTCACGAATATGCCTACGACACCAATCGTGAACAGGGCCGCAGAAACGGCGAGATAATGAGAAAGTCCGAGGTCCATAATCCTAGATCCCCTGCCCCGGTTTGGGGTCCTTCAATTCATAGGCATCGCTACGGCGGCGAGACGTCTGCTTGGCAATGTTCTGACGCTTGGTCTCCGGACGGTGGCGAAGCGTCAGGACGATCGCCCCAACCATTGCCACCAGCAGAATTACGCCGGCCATCTGGAACAGCAGAAGGTACTGGGTGTACATCACCTGGCCGATCGCCTCAGCGTTCGTCTCTGCACCGGGCGACGCGTCGAAATTCGTGGTCATTTCCGACGTACCGACGACAGAGGCGAGAACAATCTCGGCAGCAAACACGATGCCGACCAGAACGGCGAATGGCCAATACCGCAGCGTGCCGCGTTTTAGCTCAACAAAATCAACATCGAGCATCATTACGACAAACAGGAACAACACCGCCACGGCGCCAACATAGACAACGACGAGCAGCATCGCGAGGAACTCGGCGCCAATCAGCACCAACAGCCCCGCCGATGAAAAGAAAGCGAGAATGAGCCACAACACCGAATGCACGGGGTTGCGTGCCATGATCACGGACAGCGCCGAGACGAGCACGACGGCCGCAATCAGATAGAAAGCGAAGACTGCCACAGCCCTACAAGGCCCCTTTCTTGGCGGAGCCTACGCCCCGCGAGTTAAAAATACCGGCGCCTAACGGTAAGGCGCGTCGAGTTCCAGATTCTTGGCGATCAGCCGTTCCCAGCGATCTCCGTTCGCCAGCAGGCGGTCCTTGTCATAGAACAGCTCTTCGCGCGTCTCGGTCGCAAATTCGAAGTTCGGTCCCTCGACAATCGCATCGACCGGACACGCTTCCTGACAGAAGCCACAATAAATGCACTTCACCATGTCAATGTCGTAGCGCGTCGTGCGGCGAGCGCCATCCGCGCGCGGCTCAGCCTCAATCGTAATTGCCTGGGCCGGACAGATTGCCTCACACAGCTTGCATGCAATGCAGCGCTCTTCGCCGCTGGGATAGCGACGAAGCGCGTGCTCACCACGAAAACGAGGAGACAGCGGATTCTTTTCAAAAGGATAGTTCACAGTTGCTTTGCGCGAGAACATCTCCCGCACAGCGACAACAAGCGCACCGAGAAAGTCTGTGAGAAGCGCGCCGCGAATGGTTTGAGCCAGACTCATCACTGAACTCCCAAGTAGACGACGTAACCCGACACGATCAGGACGGCGACAAGCGAAGTGGGCAAGAAAATCTTCCAACCAAGGCGCATCAACTGATCGTAGCGGTACCGCGGAACAATTGCTTTCACCAATGCGAAGAGGATGAACAGGATCAGAATCTTGAACATGAACCAGAACAGGCCCGAAAACGCATTGATGAATGGGTGATCGCGTACAAACTCTTCGCCGAGCGAGAATGGACCATGCCAGCCGCCAAGGAACAGGATCGTCATCAGCGCGCACATCAGAACAATGTTTAGATACTCGCCGAGCATAAACAGCAGGTACGGGGTAGATCCGTACTCAACCTGATAGCCGGCCACTAGTTCGGACTCAGCCTCTGGAAGGTCGAATGGTGGACGGTTTGTCTCAGCAAGCGCGGATACAAAGAAGATCACGAACATCGGGAACATAACGACAATCAGCGGGAAATGCTGAAAGCTGAAGGCATGCCATGTCCAAATGCCACCTTCCTGAGCGTTGACGATATCCGTCAGGTTCATGGAACCGACAAGCAGGATAACTGTCACAATTACAAATCCGATGGACACCTCATAGGATACCATCTGAGCTGCAGACCGCAGGGCACCGAGAAACGGATACTTCGAGTTAGACGCCCAACCGCCCATGATGATGCCGTAGACACCCAACGAACTGATCGCAAACAAATACAATACACCGACATTGAGGTTTGAGATCACCCAGCTGGTACCGCTGACTGTGCCCGGCGCAACCGGAATCGCCGCCCATGCGGCAAACGCCAAAGTACATGTAAGAATTGGCGCGATCAGGAATACCGTCTTGTTCGCGCCGGCCGGTATGACGATCTCCTTGAGGAGGAACTTTCCGAAGTCGGCGAAAGACTGCATCAGGCCAAACGGCCCGACCACGTTGGGGCCCTTCCGCATCATCACGCCCGCCCAGACCTTTCGGTCCAGCAGTAGCAAGAAGGCGATCGACAAAAGCAATACAAGCGTAAACAGGCCGATCTGGCCAAGGACCATCAGCGGCCCCCAAAGTTGCCCAAGAGATTCGACGTAGTTACTCATGGCGCCGCCCTACTCCGCTGCTACCGGAGTGTCTAGCGCTGAGGCCAGCGCTGAACATTCGGCCATCGTCTTGGACGCCCGTGCAATCGGGTTCGTCAGGTAAAAATCGTCAAACACCGGACGGAATGTCGCGGTAGAAAGCGAACCTTCCACACCCTCCACGGGTGCCTTGAGGGCCTCAGCGCCCATCGCCCCGGGCGCAAATCCCAAGCCAGAGAAAACTGTACTTTCGCCTTCTGGACCGCGAAGCACATCTCTCAATGCCTCAGCGGTATCGTAAGGAAGGGTCTTGCCCATCACATCCGACAGGGCACGGAAAATCGCCCATCCTTCGCGAGCCTCGCCCTTTGGCTGCACGGCCCGGGAAGTCATTTGAACACGGCCTTCGGTGTTCACATAGGTCGCGGTCATCTCCGTGTAGGCTGCACTCGGCAAGATGATGTCCGCCCGAGCCGCTCCGGCATCGCCATGCGAGCCAACATAAATAACCGTCGAGCCGTCCAAACCGGACAAATTCACTTCGTCCGCGCCGAGCAACACGACCGTGTCCTTGCTTCCGGACAGGATCTCACCGGTAGCAGCCCCGCCGTCACCCGGCACGAAGCCTACATCCAGCGCACCCACTCGGCCCGCAGCAGTGTGGAGCACACCAAAGCCTGCCCATCCGTCCTGCACTGCGCCGATCTCATTTGCGAGTTTCAGTGCCTCCGCAAGAACGGCCCGCCCGCCCTCGCCACAAAGCGCCCCCTCACCCACAACGATCATCGGACGCTTGGCACCGGCCAGAACTTTTCCGAAATCAGTGTTGCGGATATCTGCAAGCGCCGAAGCACCGTCGCCGAGCCAGCTATGGTCATAGGTCAGGTCTGCAGCTTCGCCGATACGACCGATTTTCAAGTCAGCCCACAGCCAGGTCTTGCGGATGCGAGCGTTCCAGACTGCGGCTTCAACACGTGGGTTCGTCCCAATCAAAAGGAGCGCATCCGCGTCTTCAACGCCCGCGAGCGTCCCGTTGAGAATGTAACGCTCGCGCACGCCGTCTACACCATATTGTGCCCCCACTGGACGGCAATCTGTGCTCGCTACGCCGAGGCTACGGAACAGGTCGAGCGCCGCTTTTGCTTGTTCGACTTCGATCAGGTCACCTGCGACCACGCCAATCTTCTCAGCCGGAACCGAGAGAGCTGCTTTGACGGCCCCAAACGCTTCGCCCCAAGTGGCCGGCCGCAGCTTGCCATTCTCGCGAATGTAAGGCCTGTCGAGCCGCTGACGCGCGAGACCATCCCAGACAAAGCGCGACTTGTCGGAGAGCCACTCTTCATTGATGCCTTCGCTCACCTCAGGCAGGATGCGCATCACGCCATCGCCCTTCGCATCGACTCGGATGGCAGCGCCCATAGCGTCCATTACATCGATAGAGGACGTCTTGCGCAATTCCCACGGACGCGCATTGAACGCATATGGCTTGGAGGTGAGCGCGCCGACGGGGCAAAGGTCGATCACATTGCCCGAAAGTTCAGACGTGAGGCTTTTCTCAAGATAGGTTGTGATCTCTGCATTCTCGCCACGCGAAATCATGCCGAGTTCTTCAACGCCCGCTACCTCAGCCGCAAACCGAACACAGCGCGTACACTGAATACAGCGCGTCATGATCGTCTTGACCAGAGGCCCCATATTCTTGTCTTCAACCGCGCGCTTATTCTCATCATAGCGGCTGCCGGAGCGCCCATAGGCCATAGCCTGGTCCTGAAGGTCGCATTCACCACCCTGGTCGCAGATTGGGCAATCCAGCGGATGATTGATCAGCAGGAATTCCATCACACCATTGCGAGCCTTCTCCACATACGCACCCTTGGTGCGGATGTTCGGTGCAGACCCATCGCGATTAGGACGCATGTCGCCAACAGTCTGAGCGCAGGATGCAATCGGCTTCGGCGCACCTTCCCATTCGACGAGACACATACGGCAGTTACCGGCCACAGACAGGCGCTCGTGATAGCAGAAGCGCGGAATTTCGGCACCGGCCTCTTCGCACGCTTGCATCAACGTATACGAACGCGGGACCTCAATGTCATTGCCATCCACGTTCAGCTTGAAAAGATCGTCAGACATAATCTCTACTCCGCTGCCACAACTGCGCCCTGCACCATGGCGCGCGGCAGCCTGTATTGGTTGATGCGATCTTCGATTTCATGTCGGAAGTGGCGGATCAGCCCCTGAATCGGCCACGCCGCAGCGTCGCCCAGCGCACAGATCGTATGACCTTCCACTTGCTTCGTTACGTCGAGCAGAGTCTCGATCTCATCGTGCTCCGCCTCGCCCTTCACCATGCGCTCCATAACACGCCACATCCAGCCGGTGCCTTCCCGGCACGGCGTACATTGGCCGCATGATTCGTGCTTGTAGAAGTATGCCAGACGCGCGATCGCCTTGATCAGGTCTGTATCCTTGTCCATCACGATCACCGCTGCAGTGCCAAGACCGGATTTCAAGTCCCGCAGCGTATCGAAATCCATGTAGGCATCCATGATCTGTTCGGCGGGCACCATCGGCACCGACGAGCCACCAGGGATGACGGCCTTCAAATTGTCCCATCCACCCCGGATGCCACCACAATGATTGTCGATCAGCTCACGGAAGGTGACCGACATTTCTTCCTCGACATTGCACGGCTTGTTCACATGACCGGAGATGCAAAAGAGTTTTGTGCCGGTATTGTTCGGACGACCGAAGCCCGCAAACCATTCAGCGCCGCGGCGCAGAATAGTCGGCGCAACCGCAATCGACTCGACATTGTTCACCGTCGTTGGGCAGCCATAAAGTCCAGCATTGGCCGGGAATGGTGGCTTCAGGCGTGGCTGTCCCTTCTTGCCTTCGAGGCTCTCCAACAATGCCGTCTCTTCACCGCAAATATACGCGCCTGCACCGTGATGAACGTAGAGATCGAAGTCCCAACCGTTCACGTTATCCTTGCCAATCAACTTGGCTTCGTATGCCTCTTTGACCGCCTTCTCCAAGGCGTGGCGTTCATTGATGTATTCTCCGCGCAAGTACACATAGCATTTGTGTGCACGCATTGCGCGGCTAGCCACCATGCACCCTTCGATCAACAAGTGCGGATCGTGACGCATGATTTCACGGTCCTTGCACGTGCCTGGCTCGGATTCATCCGCATTGACCACGAGATAATGCGGACGGTCGCGCACTTCCTTGGGCATGAAGGTCCACTTCAGACCTGTCGGGAATCCCGCACCACCACGGCCGCGCAAACCCGATGCCTTGATCTGATCACAGATCCAATCCGGCCCTTGGTCCAGCATCTCCTTGGTCAGATGCCACGCACCACGCTTTTTCGCCGACTCAAGATCAGGCGAGTGCAAACCATAGAGGTTCGTGAAGATACGATCCTTGTCCTGCAGCATGCCCTATTCCTCGTCATCCTTGCTGGATTCAACTTCGCCAGCGTCGACACGCTTTGAAAAATCCGTCTCGCCTCCGGAGGCCAGTAGTTTTGCCTGACCAATCCAGTCTTCGCGCTCGATCCGACCAGGGAAGCTCATATAGTCTTCCACCCAGTCGACATTTGCCGGTGTCCAGTCGGCGATCTGCTGGAATGTGAAGATACCAAGCGCGTTGAGCGCGTCTTCATTCTTCGGGCCGATCCCGCTGATCCGCTTGAGATCGTCACGCTGATCCGTCGGCACTTCGACCGCAGCAGGCTTTTCAGCACTTGCCGCATTCTGACCTTCTGAAACCTTCTCGGTCTTGGAGATCAGCGTCGTCTTGCCAGCATTCTCCTTTTGCGGAACTTCGCGCTGCGTGTTTGTCGGCGCGCCTTCCTCGGGATTACCGGCTGCGGTCGCTTCGGGCTCTGGCTCAGCCGTTGGCAAGTTTGGCAAGAAGGCGACTTCGTTGCGCGAACCGTTAAACAGATCTGGATCGGTCAAGATCGCCGTGCCGCCTTCAGGCGCACTATTGATCCGGTCTACTTGCGGTCCGGCGTGCGTCTCCACGCCATTCTTCAGCTTGTTGAGAATGACGGCGAGCGACTCTGGCGTCAGATCCTCGTAGTAGTCATCATTGACCTGAACCATGGGCGCATTCACGCACGCACCCAAACATTCAACTTCTTCCCAGGAAAGGCGGCCGTCATCCGTGACGTACATTTGCTTGCCAATTTCTGTCTGGCAAACTTCCTTGAGTTTTTCGGCACCACGCAACTGACAAGGCGTCGTTCCACAAAGCTGGATATGGTATTTTCCGACCGGCTGCAGACGGAACATCGTGTAGAAGGTCGCGACCTCATACACGCGAATATATGGCATTTCCAGACGATCCGCGACTTCGCGCATCGCAGGTTCGGACAGCCAGCCATTGTTGTCCTTCTGCGCCAGCCACAGCAGCGGAATTACAGCCGAGCGCTGTTTGTCGGACGGATATTTATTCCGCCAGAACGAGATCTTTTCCTCGGTCTCAGGCTTGAATGCGAACGTATCGCCACCAGCCTCAATATCAAAACGGCGCAGTGCCACTACTCGCCCCTTCTCGAAACAGTCGCGCCAACATTCCGCTTAGCGGAGGCGCGCAAAAATTTTGCCCAGATCGTGATCACCGGTCGATCTCCCCGAACACGATGTCCAGCGTACCCAGGATCGCCGACACATCCGCCAGCATATGCCCCTTGCAAAGATGATCCATCGCCTGCAGGTGCGGATAGCCCGGCGCACGTATCTTCGCGCGGTATGGCCGATTGGTTCCGTCAGAAACCAGATACACGCCGAACTCGCCCTTCGGGGCCTCGACCGCCGCGTAGCACTCGCCTTCGGGAACGTGAAACCCTTCCGTGTACAGCTTGAAGTGGTGGATTAGCGCTTCCATCGAATTCTTCATCTCGGCGCGGCGCGGTGGCGCCATTTTCGACCCCGCCAGCAGAACCGGGCCCGGCCCTTCTTTGGACATCAAATCGATGCACTGCTGCATGATCTTCACCGACTCGCGCATCTCTTCCATGCGACAGACATAGCGATCATAGTTATCGCCATTGCGGCCAACCGGAATCTTGAAGTCGAGCTCCGAGTAGCACTCATATGGCTGGGACCGACGCAGATCCCAGGCAAACCCGGATCCGCGCACCATCACACCGGAAAATCCCCAGTCCATGATGGTTTTCTCATCAACGACGCCGATGTCGACATTGCGCTGCTTGAAGATACGGTTTTCGGTGACGAGGCTCTCAATCTGATCGAGCAGACGAGGAAAATGCTCACACCATTCTGCAATATCGTCGATCAGGTTCTGAGGTAGGTCCTGATGGACGCCCCCTGGACGGAAATAGGCTGCGTGCATCCGGCTGCCTGACGCTCGCTCGTAGAACACGCAAAGTTTCTCACGCTCTTCGAAACACCAGGTAATCGGGGTCAGCGCACCGACATCCATCACCCCTGTTCCAACGTTCAACAGGTGTGACATGATCCGGCCAAGCTCGGAATAAAGCACACGAATCAAGCTCGCACGGCGCGGAACCTCAACGCCCAGAAGTTTCTCGATCGCCAGACACCAGGCATGCTCCTGGTTCATGGGTGAGCAGTAATCCAGCCGGTCGAAGTATGGCATACCTTGCAGGTAGGTCTTGTACTCCAGCAGCTTTTCAGTGCCACGGTGAAGCAAGCCAATGTGGCTGTCGACACGGGTAACGATCTCGCCATCGAGATCAAGGATCATGCGAAGCACGCCGTGCGCAGCAGGATGCTGCGGACCAAAGTTCAAAGTGAACTTGCGGTCTTCCATTTCAGAGATGTGCGCAGTGTCAGCCATTATTCGGTCGGCTCCTCGGCCTTCTCGTCACCGGGAATATGACCCGTCATACCTTCCCATGGTGAGAGGAAATCGAAATTGCGATACTCTTGCGGCAGCTCTACAGGCTCATACACGACGCGCTTTTCAAGATCGTCGTAACGCACCTCGTAGTGCCCTGTCAGCGGGAAGTCCTTGCGGAGCGGGAACCCTTCGAAGCCGTAATCAGTCAGAATTCGGCGCAAATCCGGATGGTCTGCGAACTGGATGCCGTACATATCGAAGGCTTCACGCTCGAACCAGTCAGCACATGGCCAGAGACTCGTAATGCTTGCAACCGGTGTATCTTCATCCGTGCTCACGCGCACGCGGATGCGATGATTCATGCGCATGGACAGCAGATGATAAACAACTTCAAAGCGTTCTGCATTCTCCGGATAATCAACACCGCAGATATCAATCAACGTCTCGAAGTTGCACTGCTGGTCATCCCGCAGAAAACGCAGCAGACCCAAGACATGATCGCGTTCAGCCATAATGGTAAGCTCGCCAACGTTAACATCGGCGGACTTCACAGCATCAGGCTGTCGGCCTGCGATATGCGCGCCCAACTCGGTAAGGGCTTCGATTGCTTCACTCGTCATCATGTCAGCCTCTAGCGCTCCAGGGAGCCTTCGCGGCGAATTTTCTTTTGCAACTGGAGGAAACCATAGACCAGCGCCTCCGCTGTCGGCGGGCAGCCCGGAATATAGATATCTACCGGCACGATGCGGTCGCATCCCCGCACAACACTGTAGCTGTAGTGGTAATAGCCACCACCATTCGCGCAGCTGCCCATCGAGATTACATAGCGCGGTTCCGGCATCTGATCGTAAACCTTCCGCAACGCTGGAGCCATCTTGTTGGTCAGCGTTCCGGCGACGATCATGACGTCCGACTGGCGCGGCGAGCCACGCGGTGCCATCCCAAAACGCTCAAGGTCGTAGCGTGGGTTGCCCGCGTGCATCATCTCTACTGCGCAACATGCCAAGCCGAAGGTCATCCACATCAGTGACCCCGTGCGCGCCCAAGTGATCAGATCATCCGCCGCAGCGGTAAAATAGCCCTTATCGGCCAACTGGTCGGACAATCCGGTATAAAATGGATCATCATTTCCAGGCGCGAAGCCGCCCTCAACGCCAGTGCGGGCGCCGCCAAGAGCATAGGTCTTGAAATCGTCTGCCATTATTCCCACTCCAGCGCGCCGCGGCGCCATTCGTAAACAAACCCAATGGTCAGAACGCCGAGGAAACCAACCATCGACCAGAAACCAACGAGGCCGATTGTTCCGAGGCTAACGGCCCATGGAAACAGGAAAGCCACTTCGAGGTCGAAGATGATGAAAAGGATCGCGACGAGATAGAATCGCACGTCGAACTTCATCCGCGCATCATCGAATGCCGGGAATCCACATTCATAGGCTGAGTTCTTCTCCGGATCAGGGTCGCTGGGCGCCAGTAGCGCAGAACCTGCAATGAACAGGCCCGAAATCACGGCGCCGATGACCAGGAAAATTATCACCGGCAAATAATCGAGCGCTAAGCGTTCAATTTCTGACATGTCACCTATTCTCCTGCCCCAAGGGTGGCTTGATCTGGCGCCGGATTAGGACGGTTTCGCTTATGGCGCAACAGACAGACGCAATATATCGCAGCGACTAAGTCTAGCTCGAATAATTGCCTAATTCACGGGCATGTTTCTGCGGCGGTGCGTCACGCCGAAAAGTTCCGCCAGATCAACAGCTAGCCTGCCAATTCCATGAATTTTCAAGCATTTTTGAGATTCATTCTCAAAATAATTACTGCGTCAACTGGACGCCGAGCATGTTGAGCGACTCAAACGTGACACGCCCCTCGGCCAGCCCGTTCTTACGCTGATACTCGCTCAACGAATTCAGGGTTGTCGGTCCCAGAACTCCGTCAATTTCAAGCTGGAATCCGGCCGTAGCCAAGGCCGCTTGAATGCGCCGGATGTCGCCAACGGAGAGCTGATCCTCGCACGGCGCATCTCGCCAGGACAGAACGGCTTCACTGGCGGCGACCTTTTTTTCAATCGTGCGATAGGTAGCAGGAACGGACACAAATTCCTCCCGAGCCGGAGCCACTAACTCTTCTACTTGAACAATTTCGTATTCAGCAGGCTTGTACACTTCCTCAATACGCGACGGCTCCACCACAACTCGCTTCACCAGCGTCTGATATTGCGCAGGAATAATGCGTGTTTCAGATCGCTCCGGCGTAACAATCCGCGTTCTCGTCACCGACTGGTACTCGGCGGGAACATCCACAGCCTCGAAGTAATCCTTCAAATCTATCGAACTACGCTCATCCAGCCCCAACGCCTCGCCCAGATATTGCGGCCTCAACCGCCAAACCGTATGCGCTGGCTGAACGAGTATCTGCTCGGTGTAAGACTCATATTCTGCTGGAATTACAACGGTTTCAGTACGCTCAGGCTTGATCTGAACCTGCTCAGTGACCGTCTCATAGATTGCCGGCACTATTTTATACTGAATTGTCGGAGCCTGGACCTGGAATTGCCTTTCCACAGATTCGTATTTAGCGGGCACGGTCTGGATTTCGGTGCGTTCCGGCTGGTCCAGTATCTGCTCTGTCACAATCTCGAACGTTGCTGGCACAACAACTGGAGCCTTGCATATGCGGGCATTTTCTTCGGCACGCATTTCCAGCGCCACGAAGGAAATCGCCCCAATCACCAGCATAGACCTCATTGTCATCGCCGAACTCCTCGCGAAACCACGCCTGACTCGCCAAGAAATGCACCTATTTCGGCGACGAACCAAGTCGTCGACGCCGCTGCGCAGCAATTGTCAAAGCAATTAGGCCTGCGATCCCTTGGAACAGGCACTGGTTTTATCTGGCTCAATCAGTATTAGAGGGCCGAACTCCCAGCGCCGAGGTAAAACATGATCCCCAGATACACCCGCCCCGAAATGGCAGCCATTTGGTCGCCCAAGTCGAAATTCGGCATCTGGCTGGAGATTGAAACGCTCGCCGCCGAAGCGATGGAGCAGAAAGGCCTTATCCCCGCAGGCGTCACCGCCGCTGTACGAGAGCGCGCCGGTTTCGATGTGGATCGTATTGATGAAATCGAACGTGAAGTAAAACACGACGTCATCGCCTTCCTCACCAATGTCGCCGAACATGTCGGCGAGGAAGCGCGCTTTCTCCACAAAGGCATGACATCTTCAGACGTTCTGGACACGTGTTTCAACGTCCAGCTCGTCCGCGCAACTGATCTGCTTCTGACGGGAGTGGATCGCGTCCTGGCTGCGTTGGAAAAGCGCGCATTCGAGCACAAACTCACGCCGACCATCGGTCGCAGCCACGGCATCCATGCCGAGCCGACGACATTTGGCGTCAAGCTCGCGACATTCCACGCAGAGTTCCAACGTGCCCGTAAACGCCTGGAGCTGGCACGGGAAGAAGTCGCGACCTGCGCCATATCAGGAGCGGTCGGGACGTTTGCCAACATCGACCCGGCCATTGAAGCACACGTTGCCAAAAAGCTGGGCCTGCAGGTAGAGCCCGTTTCCACGCAGATTATCCCACGCGATCGCCACGCAATGTTCTTCTCCGTGTTGGGCGTCATCGCATCCTCCATTGAGCGCCTGGCTACTGAGGTTCGCCACCTGCAGCGCACAGAAGTGCTTGAAGCCGAAGAATTTTTCTCGGCTGGCCAAAAAGGCTCCTCTGCGATGCCTCACAAGAGAAACCCGGTCCTTACAGAAAACCTTACCGGTCTCGCCCGGCTCGTTCGCTCGTCGGTTACGCCAGCGATGGAGAATGTCGCTCTTTGGCATGAACGTGACATTTCCCACTCATCCGTTGAACGCGGCATCGGCCCTGACGCAACCGTGCACCTTGATTTCGCGCTTCATCGCCTGGGCGGTGTTGTTGAGAATCTCGTGATTTATCCCGACGCCATGATCGGTACGATCAACAGCATGGGCGGGCTGCACAATTCCCAGCGGATTCTGCTCGCGCTCGTAGAAAAGGGCATCAGCCGAGAAGACAGCTATCGCCTCGTGCAACGCAATGCGATGCGCACCTGGAACAAGGAAGGTGATCTTCTTGACCTTCTTAAACAGGACGAAGAAGTCTCGTCTCGCCTGTCAGATGCCGAACTCGAAGACCTGTTCGATCTCGACTACCACTTCAAACAAGTCGATACGATCTTCGAACGGGTTTTCGGGCGCGCCTGATAGCGCCGTCTCAGGAAAATTGGCAGACGGCGCTCAGATTTTGCTGAGCGCCGTTTTTGCTTTGCTCGTCACGTCTGCCCACGCGCCGGATGAGACGTCTTTCTCCGTTGCGATCCATGACCCGCCAACTGCGACGACATTCGGCAACGCCAGATACTCTCCAGCATTGTCGGCACTCACTCCACCGGTTGGCATGAATTGCAAATGTGGCAGCGGCCCGGAAAGCGCCTTCAAGGCTGCCACGCCACCGGCAATCGCGGCGGGAAACAGCTTCAGCATGCCGAAGCCTTCCTCGTAGCGCGTCATCGCCTCACTCGCCGTCGCAACGCCCGGAAAGGTGACATCCTTGTGATCGCCGAGCGCATCCAGCAGGCGCGGCGACATGCCCGGAGAAACCAGGAAGTCTGCCCCAGCAGCCAGCGAGTTCCTGACGTCTTCCCCTGTCAGAACCGTGCCCGCACCAACGATGAGTTCAGGACACGCTTTTTTCATTTCCTCAATGACCTTCAGACCGCTTGGTGTGCGCAACGTCACTTCCGCCGTCGTCAGGCCGCCCTCGACGAGCGCGTTGGCCAAGGGCGCAGCTGCCGCGACGTCAGGAACAACCAAAACCGGTACAATGGGCGCTTTGCTGGCGGCGGCCTTCAGGCCATCGAGCGAAGAATTCATGTCTGCATCTCCTGAGCATAATAGGCTGCCGCACCAATCAGTGGCGCTTCGGGATCGTGCATAAGGCGTACTGGACAATTCGCAAGGTAACCAGACATGGGACCCCGTTCCCTGAATCGCGCTATCGCCTCCGGTCGCCGGAGATAATCGACAATTCTCTCCGTCACGCCGCCAGCAAGCACAATGCCTCCAAGCGCGCCGTTCGCCAGGGCCAAGTCTCCTACTGCACCCATCACAGCTTTGGCGCGCATTGCTATGAGTTGGTCGAACATTTCATCCCCGGCATCCGCTCGCTTTCGCATGTCTTCCGGGGACACGTCTTCCATGTCGCGTCCGAACACTTCGCAGAACGCACTATGGACGTATTCGAGCCCCATGCCTGAAGCGACCAGTTCATTTGACACGTAGCCCTGATCACGCATCAGCACGCTCGCAACGTCGAATTCGAGCGTGTCTCGGGGAGCGTAGGCGATGTGACCACCCTCGCCCGTCAAGACACGCCAAGCGTCATCACCAAGCGGAAATAGTGTGGCCACGCCAAACCCAGTCCCTGGCCCAGCGACGATTACCGGCAGATCGGGCTTCTCTTCGCCGGTCAGCACTTCCTCGAAATAGTCAGGGGAGTGTTCCGGCACAGAACGTGCCATTGCTGTGAAATCATTGATGATCTGAACATCATCAAATTCAAATCGGTCGCACAGGCGTTTTGCGGACACCTGCCAGTTCCGGTTGGTAAGCTCCACTTCTCCGCCCTGCACTGGCCCCGCCATTGCAAAGCACGCCTGCTTCGGGGTTAGACCGGTATCGTCGAAATATTGCTGCAGCGCGGCGTCGAAAGTATCGAAATTGTCGCCGGCCAATTTCGCAAACTCTTCTATTTCAATCTTTCCGTCGGCCCGTTTGGCGAGCGCGAACCTGACATTGGTTCCCCCAACATCCCCGACCAATACCCGGTCACCCATACGTCAGTCTCCCCGGCCGGAAAATTTGAAGTGACTCGCACCATTGGCTGCAGGCCCGGCCAATTCCCGGAAGTATGTGAACATCTCTCTCCCCAGGCCCATGCCGCTATCGTTCGGGCGATACTCGTCAGCAGAGCGCGCCTCGAATTCAACCGGATCAACCTTGATATCCAATACGCCCCGTTCCGCATCGAAGACGATCACGTCTCCGTCGCGCACTTTCGCGATTGGCCCACCGCGAGAGCCTTCGGGGCTGACATGAATTGCAGATGGCACCTTGCCGCTTGCGCCAGACATTCGGCCATCGGTGACAAGCGCGACCTTGAACCCACGGTCTTGCAGCACAGCAAGAGGCGGTGTCAGCGTGTGCAGCTCTGGCATTCCATTTGCCGCGGGCCCCTGAAAGCGAACGATTGCGATAAAATCACGCTCAAGCTGTCCCGCATCAAACGCGGCCTTCAAGGCTTCCTGGGAATCAAAGACGATTGCGGGCGCCTCGACAACGCGATGCTCTGGCTTGACGGCTGACACCTTGCTGACGCCCAGACCAATCGGCCCGTCCATCATGCGCAGCCCGCCATCCTTCGAGAAAGGATCTGATACCGGACGAAGTATATCGGTATTCGCACTTTCTTCAGGTGCCAGCCTCCAGGAAAGTACGCCATCGTTCAAGTATGGCTCAACCCCGTATTCCGAGATCGGCCCCGCGACGCCCATTGCACTGCCGTCCATAAGACCTGCTGCCAGCAACTCGCGCACCAGAAAGCCCATGCCGCCTGCAGCGTGAAAATGGTTCACGTCTGCCGGTCCATTCGGGTAGACACGCGCCAACAGAGGTGTCACCGCGCTGATGTCGGCAAAATCCTCAAGCGTCAGAATAATGCCCGCCGCCGCTGCCATAGCAGGAAGGTGAAGAGCGTGATTGGTGGATCCACCCGTAGCCATCAGCCCCACCACAGCATTCACAACCGAGCGCTCGTCTACCATCTCGCCAGCGGGAAGGTACGCGTCACCTTGCGCGTGAAGCATCGCAATTCTTTGTGTTGCTGCGCGTGTCAGCGCTTCGCGAACTGGCGTACCTGGATTTGCAAACGCCGCGCCCGGCAGATGGAAGCCCATCACTTCCATGAGCATCTGATTTGAGTTCGCGGTTCCGTAGAACGTGCAAGTGCCCTGGGTGTGGTAACTTTCAGACTCCGCCTTCAAAAGCGCGTCACGACCGACCTTGCCTTCCGCAAAGAGTTGCCGGACACGTTGCTTCTCCGGATTGGGAAGACCGGATGGCATCGGGCCGGCCGGCACGAAAATGGAAGGAATCCACCCAAACCGCAACGCAGCAATCACCAGACCCGGAACAATCTTGTCGCACACGCCCAAATGCATCGCGCCATCGAACACATCATGGCTAAGCCCGATTGCCGATGCCATCGCGATAACATCTCGGGAGAACAACGAAAGCTCCATACCCGTGAAGCCTTGTGTAACCCCGTCACACATCGCGGGCACGCCACCCGCAACCTGCGCAATGGCGTTCACCTCTCGCGCAGCATTTCGAATGATCTCGGGATAGTCCTGATACGGCGCATGAGCTGACAACATGTCGTTGTACGCAGTAATAATGCCGATATTGGGCCAGCCTGCACCCAGTATCTGGGTTTTTTCAATGACAGCGCACCCAGCAGATGCATGCGCAAGACTGCTTTCAGACATACGGCGACGGGCAAAATCTGATGGTCGTCGACCACGGATCATTTCCAGGTAAGCTTGCCGCGAATCCCGAGACCGCTCCCGGATACGTTCTGTTATTTCAACTATGCGTGGATTCATTTTTGTCATCATGCTGCCCATACGACCGTCAGGCGCGGCCCTAGCTTGTCGATTGCGTGCCGAACCGGCATTTCCTCTACCGGTGAAGACAAGGCTTTATCGTACACATCTTTTTTTGAAGCGCCGAAAATCAGAAGGATAGCGGATGCCGCTTCCGTTACTGCGCGACCAGTGAGGGTCATGCGCTGCGTATGATTGCCCGCGACCGGGCACCCCTCCGCATTGATCGCGGCGATCACCGCACTGCTTTCAAGTGCTTCTGCCACTCCACCAGAGTTTGGAAACCAACTGGCTGTGTGTCCGTCCTCTCCCATCCCCAGAAGTACGACGTCCGCAGGCTCACAATGAGGGCCATATGCGCGATGTCTATCCTCCACGGCAGTTTGCGGTGCGTCACCCAGTGTTTTCATCGGAAGGAAGCCGGCCGCGCCTGCCTGACCCTTTAACAGCCGATTTCTGACCAGACGCTCATTCGACGCTTCGTCCTCCGGGTTCACCCACCGCTCGTCCACCAGACCGACAATCACGCGCGACCAATCCAGCCCGGTTTCGGTCAGCGCATCAAACACACCGCCAGGTGTCGATCCGCCAGATACCATGAGAGAAGCAGTCGCCTTGGATTCAAGCGCTTTTGTAAGCCCACCCTGAATAAAACGCGTTGCAAATTGCGTCGCCTCTTCACGGCTATTGAACGACAGGAACTCATGCGAGAGACTCATCACGATCCCTCCCACCAAGCCCGCCCATCGCGGTCCATCATCATTGCCGCCGCGAGTGGACCGTCCGATCCTGCAGAATAGTTCTCAGGCCTGTCACCCGATTGCTCCCAGGCTTCGATCAATCCATCGACCCAGGTCCAAGCCGCCTCGACTTCATCCTTTCGCATGAACAAAGACAGGTTGCCGCGAACCACATCCATCAGAAGCCGCTCATACGCATCCGGATACCGGACGGTAAAACTCTCAGCATACGACAAGTTGAGGGGAAGAGACTTTACCCGCAGGCCACCTGGGCCCGGCTCCTTGATCTGCACGAACAGTCTGACACCCTCATCAGGTTGAAGACGAATGACCAGGCGGTTGGCGCTTTCATAGCCCTCCCCAAAGATCGAATGCGGGGTCGGCTTGAACTGAATGACGATGTCCGAATGCCGGTGGGACATGCGTTTGCCTGTGCGCAGGTAAAACGGCACACCAGACCAGCGCCAATTATCAATGCTTGCCTTGATAGCCACAAAAGTCTCAGTCGCGCTGTCAGCATCCGAGCTGAGTTCATCAAGATAGCCTTTCACTGGCTTTCCGTCTTTTACACCAGCCTTGTACTGCCCCCGCACCGTCAGCTTTTTGGCAGAATCTCCGGAGATCGGCACAAGCGCGCTTAGTACCTTGATCTTCTCGGTACGCACATCATCATCTTCGAGCTTGTTGGGCGGCTCCATGGCGGTGAGGCATAACAGCTGCAGCATATGGTTTTGCACCATGTCACGCAGTGCGCCGGACTTGTCATAATAGTCCGCGCGCCCTTCAAGCCCCAAATCTTCCGCAACTGTGATCTGGACGTGATCAACATAGTTGCGCGACCAGATCGGCTCGAACAGCATATTGGCAAATCGGAGAACCATCAGGTTCTGCACCGTCTCCTTGCCAAGATAATGGTCGATACGGAACACCTGCCGTTCTGCGTAAACCTTGGCGACGCCATCATTAATCGCCTTGGCGGATTCAAGATCTGTCCCGATGGGTTTTTCGAGAACGACACGCATGTTTTCCTCGGCCAGCCCGGCCTTGCCCAACGCCTCACAAATCTGGACATACAGGCGGGGCGATGTGGCGAGATAGAAAACACACGGACGCGCGTCATCCAGAGTGAGGAACGATTTCAGCGTCGCCCAGTCCGCATCTTCCTGAGTTGCATCGATTGAAACATAGTGGATCAGCTTCTCGAACCTGGCCCACTCCTTAGAATCCCAATTATCTCCTGATGCCGCCTCGCACGCCTCTTTCGCCATCTGGCGATAGGCCTTTGTATCCATCTCGCTACGCGCGGTTCCGACGATGCAGCTGGTTTCAGGAATCTGACCATCAAGCCAGCGATGAAACAGCGCCGGCAACAATTTGCGCCGAGACAAATCTCCTGTTCCACCAAAAATAACGATGTCGAATGGATCGACGGGTATGAACTTTGCCATCAGGCAGTCTCCACAATAGTCGGAAAAAATGCGGGGCGGGCTAGCGTCATCTACGTACAGTTCGCGAGAAGTTTCCAGTATCCCCGGCCTTCTTTACGGCCCAGCGAGCCATATGCGTGAATTGGCGAACAGATTTGACAGTCATTTGTCCATGCCTCCCCGGCAGATACCATTCACTGCAAAATTTGCAGCGTTCGCAACCACAGGTATGGACGATACACCATAACTTGTGACAACGTTGTTTTACGGGGTTCATAAGCGGAGGAAGCATAGGATGTCCAGCTCTAGAACGCGGTTGGAAGATTTGGCCGCCATTGCGGGCGTCTCAATCGCAACGGTATCGCGCGCACTGAACAACAGTCCAGCCGTGAATGATGAGACAAAGCGCCGGGTCTGGAAGATTGCTCGCGATCACAATTACAATTTCCGGCCATCCATGCCCGCCCTCATGTCAGGCGCTGCTGCGACCATTGCAGTTGTCGTCCCAACGCTTGCCGGTCGCCAGACCGAAGTGTCGGATCCGTTCTTTCAGGAACTGATTGGTGGCTTGAGCGAGGCGGGCCGCTCAGCAGGATGCGACGTGTTGATCTCTTACCTGACACCAAAAAACCAGGATGATCTTGCTTCAATCATGACGGCCAATCGCGCGGAGGGAGTCATTTTCCTGGGGCAAAGCTTCCTGCACGAGCGCTTCAATCGACTCGCCGAAACTGAAAAACGTTTCATCGTCTGGGGCGCGGAGATTCCAGGACAAAAGTACTGTTCGATCGGTTCAGACAATATTGGCGGCGGGAACAAGGCGACGACTCACCTAATTAATCTCGGTCGACGGCGCCTTGCATTTGTCGGCGACACATCAAACACGGAAATCAATCAACGCTACGAAGGATACGTTGCCGCGCATCGTCGTGCCGATCTTGAAGTGGACCCCGACCTCACTCTCCAGGCAGGATTTGACGTGGAGTCATCAGAGGCCGCGATCACCAGTCTGCTCGAACGCGGCATTCCCTTCGACGCGGTCGTCGCCGGTAATGATCTGATTGCGATGGCGGCCATTCGCTGCCTGACCCGAGAGGGACTCAAGGTTCCGTCTGACGTTTCAGTTGTCGGATACGACGACCTGCAACTGTCAGCCTATGGACACCCGTCGCTAACGACAATTTCACAGGATCCGACACGCGCGGGACGGGTCATGGTCGCAAAGCTGATCGCCACCGGCGAAAACGGCGCCATGAGGTCCGAACGGCTACCGACCGACCTGATCGTGAGGGAATCCTGCGGACTCAACTAGATTCGAGACACACGACACGAAAACGGCGGCAAGCCCCCTAGGCTTGAACCCTGCATTCCGACAGCGAACAAAACGTCTTCCGGTTCAGCGAGTGAGACAGAACTGTCCTGCTCAGCGGGCCCCAGATTAAACACGCATTCTACGGTCTCACTTTCGATGCTCCGCCGGAAAACCAGAATATCGCCTTCGGCCACATCGATTCGAATATCGCCGATGCGCAACGCTGGCGACTCTGAACGAACCTTTGCCAGCATGCGCGTGAAGTTGAGCACAGAATCGGCCTGCGCTTCCTGGACGGCCACCGCACGTTCACCATGCCCTTGCCCGATAGGCAGCCATGGCTTCGAGCTGCTGAACCCGCAATTCGCGGAATCACCACTCCACGGCATTGGCGTACGCGCGCCATCACGTCCCAGGGTTCGAGGCCAGTTCGCAATCGCTTCAGGGTCTTGCAGATCTTCAAAGGCTATATCAGCCTGCGGCAACCCCAACTCTTCTCCCTGGTACAGAATTGGATTGCCCCGCATGCAATAAAGGAGCGCGTTGGTAAGCTTTGCGCGGACATTGATATCCGCCTCGCTCAGCCAGCGACTGATGCAGCGCGGTGCGTCATGATTTGAGAAAGCCCAGGACGGCCAGCCTTCCCCCGCACTGCCCAGCCAATTGCGCTGTGAACGCGCGAATATCTCTGCCGTCAGATTTCCAGCGTAGAGGAAATCGAAATTGTAGGCGGAATGCAAATGCGCCTCTCCAGCCGTGTAGGCCCGCATCTCTTCCAGCGGATCCGTTCCAGGAACTTCTGCCACAGAAAAGATGTCGCCATACTCATCCATCAATGACCGCAAGCGGCGCAGGAATGCGGGCAAGTCGGGATGGGATTGGTTGTATATGTGCTCCTGCAGATCGAAGGGACGCGATACCACATCGGGTCTGCGCTGCTTCGGTGGATTATCCCGAAACTCTGGATCAAACAGCGCGAAATTCAGGGCGTCCAGCCTGAATCCATCAACCCCGCGATCAAGCCAGAACCGCATCACGTCCAGCAACGCCCCCTGAACGCTCGCATTGTGCAGATTGAGCTGCGGCTGACTCGGCAGGAAATTGTGCATGTAATATTGCTGTCGACGCGCATCCCAGGTCCATGAAGGCCCGCCAAACACCGCCTGCCAATTGTTGGGCGGACTACCATCAGGCTTTGGGTCTCTCCACACATACCAGTCCGATCGGTCATTTGAACGGTCCTGTCTGCTTTCCGCGAACCACGCGTGCGCGTCCGACGTGTGGGCGTATACCTGATCTATGATGACCTTGAGGCCTAATCGGTGCGCCTCGTCCAAAAGGCGATCGAAATCAGCAAGGGAGCCGAAGACAGGATCGATGTTGCAATAATCGGCGACATCGTACCCAAAATCCTTCATCGGCGATGTGAAGAAGGGCGATATCCAGATCCCATCCACGCCTAGGGACGCAACATGTTCCAACCGGCTGGTAATGCCGGACAGGTCACCAACCCCGTTTCCGGTCGTATCCTGATACGAACGCGGATAGATCTGATAGATAACGGCACCCTTCCACCAAGGCTGATCAAAAGAACTCGGTGATCGCTGTGTCATGTTCCTGTCCAAATCATGCATTGCCCATCAACAATCGCATGGCGTCAAAAATAAGCAATCAGCGCCCGCCTGTGGACGACCAATCATGACGGTGAACTGGAAGACGCCTGGCAGGGGCAGCAGGACTCGAACCCGCGACCCTCGGTTTTGGAGACCGATGCTCTACCAACTGAGCTATACCCCTTCAGGCGAAACAGCGGTTTGCCTCAATTGAAGACATGCCGCAAGACTAGAGGTTCAGCCTCAGGAGAAAAACTGTGACCCGCATTCCCTATCCCGACGCCGAAGCGCTCCCGGAAGACACAAAATCGCAGTTGGAGAAACTTGCGCCGCTCAATATCTTCCGAATGTTGTCACACGCTCCTCACCTTTTGAAGCCCTTCGTCGGCATGGGCACAGCTTTTCTTCAGAATGGCAAACTGGATCCGGTGACGCGCGAATGCGTAATTCTTCGAGTCGGTTATCTCTCCAATGCGAAATACGAAACCACTCAGCACGAAGCGATCGGGCTTGCCGTTGGCATGGACGCAGATTTGATCGAGGCCGTCAAAGCGGGCCCATCCTCCGAGGGCCTCAGCCACGAACAGAAGCTCGCCCTGACCTTCACTGACCATCTCGTTACCCATCCACATCCCTCCGATGGAGCACTGAAACCGGTCCTCAAACATTTCGGAGCCGAGCGACTGGAAGAACTCGTCTTGCTCATCGGATACTACATGATGGTCTGCCGCTTCCTCGAGACATTTGGGGTCGAAGTCGAAGAGGGCGGCCCCAAAGGCACGGAAATCAAACTGGACTGACGCCCCCCAAGAAAAAAGGCCGCCCCGGATGGGACGGCCTTGTCTCGGTCTTGCCTGATGGGGGCAAGTCTTACTTTTTGATCGCGGAGACCACGCCGGCGCCGACGGTACGGCCACCTTCGCGGATCGCGAAGCGCAGGCCCTGGTCCATGGCGATTGGCTGGATCAGCTCGACGTCCATTTTGACGTTGTCGCCCGGCAGAACCATTTCCTTGTCGGCCGGCAGGGTCACAACACCCGTCACGTCCGTCGTACGGAAGTAGAATTGCGGACGATAGTTGGAGAAGAACGGCGTGTGACGGCCACCCTCTTCTTTCGTCAGGATGTAGGCTTCTGCCTCGAACGTGGTGTGCGGCGTGATGGAGCCTGGCTTACACAGGACCTGACCACGCTCAACGCCTTCACGGTCGATACCGCGCAGCAGCGCACCAATGTTGTCGCCAGCCTGGCCCTGGTCGAGCAGCTTGCGGAACATTTCAACGCCGGTACAGGTCGTTTTCACGGTGTCGCGGATACCGACGATCTCGATTTCCTCACCCACCTTGATGACGCCCTGCTCAACGCGGCCGGTCACAACCGTACCCCGGCCGGAGATCGAGAACACGTCCTCGACCGGCATCAGGAATGGCTTGTCCAGCGGACGCTCTGGCGTCGGGATGTAGTCGTCGACAGCCGCCATCAGCTCGAGAACTTTCTCTTTGCCGATATTGTCGTCGCGGCCTTCAACAGCTGCCAGCGCAGAGCCGGCTACGATCGGAATGTCGTCGCCCGGGAAGTCGTAGGAAGACAGCAATTCGCGAACTTCCATCTCGACCAGTTCGAGCAGCTCTTCATCGTCAACCTGGTCAACCTTGTTCAGGAAGACAACCAGGGCCGGCACGCCGACCTGACGCGCCAGCAGGATGTGCTCGCGGGTCTGTGGCATCGGGCCATCAGCCGCGTTCACAACCAGGATCGCGCCGTCCATCTGGGCAGCACCCGTGATCATGTTCTTGACGTAGTCAGCGTGTCCCGGGCAGTCCACGTGGGCGTAGTGACGGTTTTCCGTCTCATATTCCACGTGCGCCGTGTTGATCGTGATGCCGCGGGCTTTCTCTTCCGGCGCGGAGTCGATGTCCTCATAGGACCGCTTCTCACCACCGCCCTGCTCTGCAAGCGTCATCGTGATCGCTGCTGTCAGCGTCGTCTTGCCGTGGTCAACGTGGCCAATCGTGCCGATGTTGACGTGCGGCTTGTTGCGTTCAAACTTTGCCTTGGCCATCGGGCCTCTCCTCAATTCTGTTTAGGTGTCCGGCCCGCCGGACGGGTTACGCGTTCAGGCTGGATAGCCCGTTAAACGCGCCTCATAGCCATCTGCGGCGCGGGTTTCAAGCTCGCAATTGCCAGTTCACTGCGGTCAGGTTTCCCGTCTTGCCCCGCCTGCAAAGCACGGATAAGCCGAAATCGACAAAATTCACGCAAGGACAATGACATGATCGATGACCTGACCCTGCACGCGGACCGTCTTGCTCGGACGCCTTTGAAGAAACTCGCCGATGCTCGCGCAACCTCAAGCAGGTTGAACGCCTGCGGCTGGTCTATCGATTTATCTCGCCAGTTTCTTGACGCCGAATCGACTGCCGCTCTTCAGCAATTTGGAGATTCATCAGGCTTGCAAGACGCGGCCGACAAAATGTTCGCCGGCGACATCGTCAATCCGTCGGAAAACCGCCCCGCTCTCCACTGGGCCCTCCGTGCGCAATCCTCTTTGTCGGGAGAGGCAGAATCTGTCCGCCAAAGCGTACTTCCCGCTCTGGCGTTCGCCAGGGATGTTGCGTCCGGAGCGGTCACCAGCTCCACCGGCGAGCGCTTCAACGCCGTCCTTCATATCGGCATTGGCGGATCTGATTTCGGACCACGCCTGATTGCGGACGCTTTCCAGGATCACGCATCGGATGAGATAGATCTGAGATTTTGCGCGAATGTCGACCCGTTCGATCTTGATCGTGCGATCGCCGGGCTCAACCCGGAGCGCACCCTCGTCATTGGCGTCTCAAAATCCTTCGGCACAGAGGAGACACTCTACAACCTCGCGCGCGCACGCAAATGGCTGGAAGCGACAATCGGCGACAAATCGCAACAACACCTTGCCTTGGTGACAGCAAATCCCGACCGGGCGAAGAATTGGCTTGATGGACGTGAAGCACATGTTTTCGACATGCCCCTGTCCGTCGGCGGCCGCTTCTCGCTCTGGTCCGCCGCCTCCCTCGCCTGCATGATCTATCTCGGCGCAGACGTATTCGAAGATATCCTGACGGGTGCCGCAGACATGGACGAACACGTCAGAACGACGTCAATGGCCCAGAATGCGGCGATGCAGCTCGCGCTTCTCGATTACTGGAACGCGACAATTCGCAAAGAGAAGATGCGCGTATTACTCGCCTATGCAAACCGGTTGCGCATGCTGCCGACGTATTTGCAGCAGCTCGAAATGGAATCGAACGGCAAATCGGTAGGACCGCACGGCGATGCTGTCTCAGGCGCAACGGCCCCAGCGCTCTGGGGCGGCGAAGGATCGGTCGGCCAGCATTCCTATCATCAGTGGCTCCATCAGGGCTCACAGGACGTCCCATGCGAGTTTATCCTCGCGCCCGATCGCAATCGCGATGCGGAAGGCGTTAAAGCGCTGACGGCTCACGCGCTGGCCCAAGCGGAAGTACTCGCGAATGGCCGAACGCTCGAAGAAGTGAAACAGGAAGAACCTGATCTGACCGACGAAGTCGCCCGACAGAAAGTCCATGCGGGCGGACGCGCCTCGACTTTCTTTGCACATAGCCAGTTCGAGCCCCAGGCATTTGGTTCCCTTGTCGCCCTTTACGAACATCGGACCTATTTCGCGGGTCACCTATGGGGCTTGAACCCTTTCGACCAATGGGGAGTTGAGCGTGGCAAGACCATGGCCTCTCGGCTGAAGCCTGCGGTCGCCGGTGAAGCGACGGCCGCGGACACAGTCACCAATTCGCTTATCGCAATGATCACGGGGAACTGACGCAATCCGGATTCTCCGTGAAACCTGTGTCGGTGAAACGCGACAAGTGTTGCTGGATAACGCGGACCGGCCAGTTGCGCTGAACCTTGAGCGCTGGTCAGACCAAGGTCAAAGATTGACGTTCGGCTTGCAAACAAACGGCAGAATACGTGCCCTCCGACCGGACCAGGGAGGCGCCTTCATCGAAACCGATACGGGCCCAGAGGCCTTCATGCGTCTCCCGAATGCACACCGCCTCACCGAAGGACAGGCCGTGCGTGTTACAATTGCCTCCGAAGCACGGGGAGACAAGCTGCCGCGAGCCGAACTGCTCAACGACAAAACACCAGCAAAGGGTCAATTGGTCTGGTCGAACGGAGCTACTAAAGACGTAGCTCCGGGAGATCCCATCGTCGCCGCGGCCTTCGATGAGGCACTCTCGAGCGCACTGACATTGCCGAGAGGCGGACGATTGCGCATAGAGCGCACTCACGCGCTGACTTCAGTCGATATCGACACAGCCGGTCGCCAGGGAACCGGAAGCGCCGCGAGCCGCGCACTTCAGATCAATCTCGAGGCATGCCGCGAATTGGCGCGACAGTTGAAACTTCGAAAACTCGGTGGACTTGTCGTGTTGGACTGTGTGGCCCCCCTAAATGCTGGCTCGCGTCAGAAGATAAAGGACGCGATGAAGTCAGAGCTGAGAGCAGCCGATTTAACTTCAAGTACCATACTGGCCCCGTCCCAACTCGGCTTGATGGAAATGTCTCTCCCTTGGCGCGAAACACCTATTTGCGACCGCCTTCAAAACAACAATGGCGACGCCTCAGACGAAACCTTGTGCCTTGAGGGCCTTAGAATACTTGAACAAGCGGCGACACAGAATCGCCTGGACAGGTACACCCTTGAGCTGCCTGAACGCGCTTATGATTGGCTGGAAAAAGTGGGTCGCCCCTTGAAAGACCTACTGGCCGATAAATACGGTCAAAGACTGACCATTCAGGGTTTCACTAAAAGCAAACCGAGTGTCTACAAAAGTCCATGAGCAAGCCGATCTCGCCTAAAGTTTCCAAGCCAAAATGCGCGCAGTGTCGCCGCAAACCGGTAGCAGCAGACTATCGACCGTTCTGTTCGAAGCGTTGTGCCGACATTGATCTGAACAAATGGCTCTCGGATGGATACGCTATTCCCGGGGCGCCCGCTGACATGGCGGATGACACGCCCGGACAAGAGATGTCAGAAGAAGACTGAAAACAGCATGGACAAGACCAAAAGCCTTCGTTAGATACCGCGCTTCCCCAGTGACCTGCCCGGGTAGCTCAGGGGTAGAGCAGCGGATTGAAAATCCGCGTGTCGGTGGTTCGATTCCGCCCCCGGGCACCATTTGGACGGCATAGCCCCCTGAAAACTCAGTATTTCTAAGGTGTTACGCATCAACAGCGATACACTGAGAGATACACCCATGACACACAATGACACTACCAAGGTTACCACAGCGAGGCTCTTGTTTCGTCTCCACAGCGGAGAGGGATTCCCGACCCTGAGGGATAAGCGCTTGGAAACTGAGTTGCGTCTGGGCTGCCACGAGCTCGCAATACTCTAAGCCGCTTCTTCATCGCCAAGCTTTCCCCTACGCCCATTGCGTCACCCTGCCTTGGCCACGGGGGTTCAATGACGAAAGACTCGGGACTATTTCCATGCGCATGAACATCAAGCATTTGCAGGTCCGTGGAGGGGCCCTGCGCTACCGCAGAAAGATACCACAACGCCTCAGACCCTACTTTGGAGGCAAACGAGAGATCGTACAGTCCCTAGGGCTCCGCGTTGGACAGGAGGCCCGCGCCATCGCCATGGTGCAAGCCTTGGACGCTCAGTGGAATGCCCACTTCCTAGAGGCCGAACAAGCGTACCGCCTCAACCAAGACCCCCACTATCTCGCAACCCAGGCCGAACAATGGGCCCTACGGAACAAGTTCATCGGCCCCTACACTTCGGGCCTCTATGGACCAACGGACAGCGAAGGGCGCGAAATAGGCCCAGACGAATATGAGCTCTGGCTGGATCGGGAAGTGATTGGCCCCTTCTATCGCCTCCACCACCGCGAGCCCGAACTGCACGAACTCGACCCGGCAACTCGTATCAAGATCGAGACCGTAAAGCACGGCTCCCGAGTACCCACAGAGTTGACCCTTGGTCGCGTCATTGACGAGCGCAACAAGCACCATTGGGGCGGCAAAGAGGACAAGGCAGAAGCTGCTACGCTGCCTCGCTTCGAGGAATGGATTGCAGGTCATCCAACCCTGAGCAAGCAAACCAAAGGCAACCCCAAACGCCTCCCGATGACAACAATCAACAGGGCCTTGGCGCGTGACTTCATCATCTACCTATATGAGAGCCTAGACAACGGCGCAGAGACCATCCGGCGACGGATCGGGGTGTTGCGTGCCATCTGGAATTGGGCCGCTGACCACTTCGAGGACGAGCCCCTCCGCAGCAAAAACCCATGGGCTCGGCAGACACCTCCCAAGGTCGCCAGAGAGGCCGAGAAGGTAGCCTCTCAGAAACGCCTGCCGTTCACCAATGGACACCTCAACCTCATCGATGCGTACCTGCTGCGCAACGACATCGACCCGCACATGCGGACCTACCTGAGAATGTTGAAGTACACCGGGGCCCGCCCCTTGGAGATTGGCGGACTCTTGAAGGCGGACGTGATCCTAGACGTTCCGACGCCGTACCTGCGCATTCAGGTTAACGCATTGAGGGGATTGAAGACCAAGGGAAGCGAACGACGCATTCCCATCATGCCTGAGATCATGGGAGAGGTGCGCGCACTTGTGGACGACGCTGCGCTGCCTAGCACTCCGCTCTTCCCAAAAGGCTTCCACAACACCACGACACTTTCCAACAAGGGCAACAAAGCCATAAGGGCCGCAGGGGTGCCGAAGGAAAGGCGTTTGGTTGCCTACAGCTTCCGCCACACGGTCAACCAAGCGATGCTCGTTAGTGGAGCCAAGCCCTATCTTCGCCACGCTCTGTTGGGCCACACAGAGAGCTCTACGAATGCCGTGTACGGTGCAGGCAGTGTGGACCTAGCGGAACTTAGGGAGGCCATGCAGGCCGCATTTGAGCGGCTTGGAGAGGCCCCTGAACATATCTACACAGCGGAGGAATGGGTTTAAGGAGACGGGCCTCAAAACTTCCCTTGATTGAAAGGGCGATCTCTCATCAATTGATCGCATGATCATCGTCCCGAAGAAAGTCCAGCGTCTGCCCGACCCATTTATTGCGCCGGTGCATGGGAAACGGGGCCCTTGTGCCCTGTGCTCTCACTACTCCGACCTGACAGAAAATCATGTACCTCCACGAGCAGTGGGAAATGCTACCAAACTCGTGGCGCAGAGCTATCTTACTGCCTCTACGTCCAACAAAGACTTGTACTTCGGTAGACACTTCGCAAACGGCCTCAAATTCAGAACGATATGCCGGGACTGCAATAGCAAGTTGGGTGGCTCGGAAGATAAGGCCATAGGCTCCATGTATGACCGGGCGCGAAAGCTTGTTGATTCCCCTTTAATCCTAACACCGACAGTGAAGGTCGCTGTAAAGCCGAACCTCATTTATCGTGGACTGCTCGCACACCTCGCTTCTGCGAACGACCAAGGATACCCCACGGACTTTGACGATGACGCTCGAAAAGCGTTTCATGGGAAAACGCCTTTGCGCTCCTGTCCTTGGAACTTGTTCTATTGGACGTACCTTGGGCAGTCTCTATTCGTCCAACGGCGGGCATTCTTGGGCATCACATCACCCATGCGCGTAATCCCAATGTTTATTCTGAAATACTATCCATTGGGCTTTGTGTTTACGACGCTCCCAGTTTTTTCTGGGTTACCAAACATGAAGACGTATCTACAGCCGAAGGACGATGCAGAAGTTGATGTGCCGCTACGCCTAGACCTAGTGGAGAATAATCCTGTCTGGCCAGCCGTCCCCGGAGGCAACGCCGTCATTTTCATGGGCGGAGATTCGTTCGGCTTGGTTGCTGGAGCCGACTGAGCCTGAAGACTCTGAGAGTCCCGTAGAGAGGCGTTTTTCCTCGCCGGTGTCAGAACACCCGGGAAACCCGAAACGCCTCTCAGTGACTCTCCTAGAGTCTTCTAGAGGCATTTTAAGGAGCGACATCATGAAGAAACGAAAGTCCACCATTGTCAGCCGCATGTTCGAGGAAGCCGGTGAGGTGGAGTTGGTTGAGGTCAAAGTTCTGAAGCGCGTCGAGAGCCGCCACAGCCAACCGTCAACGGATGACACCGCACAGTGTGCAGCGAATGACGACGACGCTGGGGCGGACACGGAGGGCGGCGATTAGCGTCCACAAAAGGACAGAGAAAGATGGTCTTACACCAAGCCTCAAGGGTCTAATAAAAACAAGTACTTATCAAAACCCTCACTAACCGGAGAGGCTCCAAGGGTGAGATACCATTAAGATATACACTAAGGGTAACATTAAGTTCTACTATTAGTGTACCTCTAGTTCCTCCTAGTGCCTCCGGTCAGTCCCTGACAGTTACACTTAGCTCTGCGTTAGAGAGGGGGGTGGTGGTGTATAAACACCCCCCATCCATAGCCAGGCTAAAGCCGCCTACCGGTACAACACTTCAGGGTTTGTCCTGCCGTCAGAGTATCCTGAAGGTTACGCGGTAGCGACTAATCCTGAGCGCCCCACCCGGCAGCGCTCTCTACTGCCCCCCATACAGAGGCATAGAGCCGCTTGCTCGAAACGTAGTCTTGCGACTGAGAATTTAGGCCACTCACTCGCCTGAGCGTACACAACCTAGATTGAAAACGGCAGCAAAAATCTAAGCGCCCTTATGACCCCTAACGCCTCCCCGAGATTCCCCCGTAGGGGGTCTCCTAAAGTCGATCTGACAAACACCCGTTCCGCCGCTCCGGTGCTCGGCAGTGTACCGTCGGTGTATCGCCTCAGCGCCATTTGCAGAGCAGATCTAAGTCGGGCCTAGATAAAGGCATTGAGTTTCCTAGAGTTCTATCTGGCACATCGATGCCGGACTACGGCACCACCGTGTCGGCACTGTAGGAACATCATTAGGAAAGACCGCCTATTCCCCGGTGCCCCCTTGAGCACGCTTACTCCAAACTTCTGGTGGCTCATAGTCAGCGTTTAGCTCGCCAAGCACCCAGAGTTGGCCGACTACACGCCCGGGAATAGACTTCCCGAAATGCTCAAAAGGATTGAGTGTGCTCAAATCAAAGTTTATTCGCTCTTCGCTGCCGTCCAACAAGTTGACCCAATGAACGGTTCCTCTGAGCCAAACGTGGCCATCGTGCTTCACACCCTCTACAGCCTCCACGAAGTCTGCGTCGTCAGCGTCCTCGCCAATTGGATGCCAACGGCTTTCACCAGCCGGAACTGTCCACTCTGGAAACCGGGAGGTTTTGAAGGCTCTAGGGGGCGAAGTGTACTCTTGTTTGAGGCAGCTTAATTCTTGATCAAACCGAATGATCTTGGCTGAAGATTGGCCCGTGTTCCTAAACACCAAAAAAGCCTTAAACGTGTCGTCGGAGTCGATCACAAATCTTCCACCCGTGACTTCAATGTTTGCCTTTAGTTGCGCTCTTCCAATCCGCTCAGTTACCCGAACCGCATTTTGGGCAGCTTTGTTTGCCTGCCGGGTCAAGTAAAGCGTGAATAGGAGCGCCACAGTACCGATAAACACCAGCATTGTTTGCCACAGAGCATAGTCTGCCATTCTCTGCGTGGCTGCGTTCACGCCCTGTTGTGCGACTAAATTATCCTGCTCTAGAAGCTCGGTTCGCTCCAGAATGGACTTTCGATCAAGAGCTTGTTCTTCAGATTCAACGATAGTTACAGGCAACGGGTTTGGAACAGACAATCGCTGACCATCTGTTTCCACGGACTCTTGTTGCGGAGCATCAACAACATTTTGAGACTGCGCGCCTAGAGCACAACCTATGCATATAGCCGCGCAGACCCCTCTCCGCAAAATACCGAGCAGCGATCTCACAGCGATGTTGCCTTATATAGCTCCAACTCGCTCAACTGATATGTTACTTCGCTCCCAATCACTGGATTGCACCTTTAAGGCTTCTTAACCCGCTAAGAATAGCTGATTCCCCCTGGATTTCATCAACGCTCCATTTGCCTGGTATAGGCATGCCAGAGTGTTCGGCTGTCCTTTTGAGAGGGCCCAATGCTCCCCTAATTGCCACCCTCAGGGACACCCGCCTCTCTCAGCAGGCTGGCGAGACTAGCACCCTCAATCATGCAGCTTGCGTGGACCCTGTCCCATGAGGTTGTCCGGCCAGTCCTACCTCGTTTGGTAACGCACTGGGCACGCTTACCCATCGCCAGCTTCTTCATTTACTTCTTAGCGAGCTTGCCCTCTGGGGTGCTCAACTCGGGCGCATTGAAATCCACAAGGCGCACCTCAATCCAAGTGTTATTGTCGGACGAAGTTCCTACGCAAATACCGTCCCCATCGACAATGTACTTCACCTTGCCGGTGAACACGGTGCCAGCCTTAGAAGGCAGGTCCGCCTCACATGGGTCTGCGGACGCAATAGGGACTAAGAACAACGAAGCGATGAACACTGTGCAGACTTTGAACATTGGCTCTCTCCATCAATTCAAGGCACCAGTAGGTGGCAATTGTTTGTGAAGTACAAATTCTCTGCAACGAGAGGCCGCAACTCTTGGGGCCGGTACTCCCCAAAGCGATCACCGTCTCCCGGCCCATACTTCCAGACACTGTCTGAGGCATCCGTGAAGATTGTCTGGTATAGCCTGCCAGCTAGGAAATCAGCTGAAACCCAAGAACCTTGCAGGTTTAGGGCGATACCCGTCGGCACCTTAGACCCAATGTCTTCTTGCGAGATACGCCCCGCTTTGAAAGCCTCCAAGAATGCGATGAGGTTATTGATGCCAGCGTCCGCGAGAATATTGGAGGGTTCTCGAACGCTCGGTTGTTCAGCATAATTAGAATACACTGCACACTCAATTTGCGCCCAAGCTAGCGGTGCCAAGTTTACCTCGTCACGCAACCTTTCCTCGCCGACAGCTGCGTGCAAGCAACCTCCAGCACAAACGAGTGCAATCAAAAATACGCGAATCTTCACGGCGCACCTTAGTAACGACCCGACACCACCTTAAGCTCTTGAAACCGCCACCTCAAGTAGAGGCCCGGGCTATACCTCAATCCGTCGAAACCTTAAGAGTGATCTATAGACGTGCTGAGGGGATTCTAGCTGTATGAGGAAACTACCAGATTGGACGAACCGACGAGTTGCTATTTTTGGAGCGGTCATTGCTGTGCTTTGCGTTATGGGCTCGTCCGCAGTTGCCTATGCGCTTAACCGTCCAAATTTCTACCCTACTGCCGTGGTGTTGACGGATACGGACCAGAAACCCGTCGAACGGTCCACTCTCAGCGGTGAATCCCTTGAGTGCGACTCAGCTGTGCGGTCTATGATGCTCGCGTTTGTGCAGGAGATTGAGAGCGCGTCCGAGTCGTTGAGTTCGCTTGAGCGGGCACGCGCGACGGTCGAATCCCCGTTCGCCATCATTCCAGAGGAATGCAGAAGCCGCATCGACAACGGCTTCATTATTTCAGCTGACGGAATCGTTGCCGAACTCAAATCTGCCACTCGGGTTGGCGAGAAGATCAGCATCTCTTTCATTCTCACGAACAACAAAAGAAACACGAGGCGGTTTGCTATTTCTGACATGAGAGATGTCAAAGTGCGAACAGCTTTTAGTGAAACGACCACGACCAGTGTTAACGGCATCGATGAATGCAGCCACATTTGCACAATGTTCGACTACAGCGATTCTACGCCCGTTACCTCGAAGCACTCCATACTAGTTCACGTAGAGGCAGTGATTGAAGGCGATAGAGCTGACGATGTGACCAACGTCACACTAATCATGCCGATCCGGCGTTGGTTGGACAGGTACGACACAGAAGAAGTTTTTCTTAGCTTCAGCAATATCACTCTCACCGGTGCAACCGAAACCATCGTCGCTCCCTAGGTGCAGTACCACACACTCTGACACACCCAATGACCCCCTAATGATACACCCAGCCTTGCAAATGGCAGTGTGCCGAGCTATCCACATCTCCGCGAACACCTGAATCTATTGGGTTTTCTCGGGATTAGTTACGCCAATCCACACCGCCCCCGGGCACCATTTCCAGTGAAATCGCGTCTCCTTAAGCTGCCTGTTCTCCTGAATTGCTCCTCTGGGCAGATGCCTCCAGAACCCCGGGCTCATCCCAGGCACCTTCGGGTCGGATAATGAGGTACGGGTCCTCAAGCATCTGAAGTGCCTTAGGATGGCGTGGGATGAATATCTCGATCTCCCGATACTCATAATCGGAGAACCAGAATGGAGCTCGGCCATCTATCAAACGACACCTGAACGTCCGCGACCAGACTGGCCATAAGCGCGCTTGAATCTGGCCGATCATTCGTTCGTATCCCTTGCGGGCGACCAGCTCAAACGCCGTCGCGAGCAGTACACGCAGACCTGGTCGGCCGCGTTGGCAGGGCAACAATACGATGCGCTCAAGCTTTGCGAAGTCAGCAAACCATCTGATCCGCAAAGTTCCGACCGGCCGCCCCTTCGCCTTTAACAGGAAATGCGTGGCGCATAGATCGTTGCCGTCAAATTCTTCTTCATAAGGGCAGTCTTGCTCGGATAGGAAGACTGCGGCCCGAATGGCGCTAACCTGATGATATTCATCAAGCGTTCTGACCATCTCCGCCGTGTAAGACAGGTAGGCTTCCGGCGGCACGGGGCGCAGCAATACTTGCTCTCCGATCCGATTGCGCGCCCCAGTCACGAAGCCTGGTCCATCAGCGTTTGGAATGGCGGCTGCACGTATAAATCCGGAAGCCCGCCTTCAAATTTCTGAAAGCCCAGACTTTCCATCGACCGGCGACCGTCTGCCGTCGCGCCGCGCGCATATGCGGGAAATGCCCCGAACATTTCAACGCGCAGGACCGCGGAAACGGTCATGATCTTCTTTCGTGCCTCGTACGTCTTGCCCGCATAAACACCGACGTAAAACGCCGAAACACACCGTCCCATGTTGGCCAAGTGCGCCTTCAGGGGTTTCGCAGGATTGTATGAACCGTCTCGCACAGCGCTTTCTCCTGCCTCTGTCAGGGGCAGTGTGAGAAAAACTCCGTCGACAGGATCACCAGTGACCCAAGCCGTCATTCCCGTCCAATTGTTCATATCCGCGATAGAATCAACGGAGGCCAGCTTCCCGTCGATTAGTTCTTCAGCCATCGCTACGGCCTGGTCGAGCTCGCTGCGTGTGGCCAATCTGAACCCGAAGTCGCCTGCTCGTCTCTCGAAGGCCAAAGGATCCACATCCGCAACCACCATTTTTCTAGTCTGCGTTGCATTCATGAAATTTCTCCATTAGATGGTTAATTTCCATGACACAGTTTCAGGCGGGCGACTTCGGCACAGAATGAAACGGGGGCTTTCACACACGATAGGCGGTGAAGCGCCGTTCGATCAGTTCGATTGGGACAGGCTGCGTGTGTTCAGGGCTGTGGCCAAAACGGGCAGCATGAGCGCCGCTGCAATCGTGTTGGGCGGTTCATTGCCGACCATCAGCCGACGGGTGACCGATCTTGAAGCTGCGCTCCAGGCGGAACTGTTCCAACGGAACCATACCGGCGTAGACCTCACCGATGCCGGCCGAACATTGTTACGTCACGCGGATCTAATGGCTGACACAATTCATGCTGCCCAAATAGAGGTCGGCTCTGTGGCAAACGACGTCGGACGTGCAATCCACCTCGTCTGCAATGAACCACTGGCTCAATACTGGATTGTGCCGCGACTTGCAGAGTTTCAACTACTCAATCCCGAACTCACAATAGATGTTTCAATCAGCAACTCATCGTTAGAATCGCAGGACTCGGCCTGGGACATTTCGATCCAGACGTATCGCCCCAGAAACCCGGACCAGATTTCACGCCGGATAGGCCGCTCCCACTTTGCGGCATTCGTTTCGTCCGACTGGAAATTATCGAACGGGACTCCCGCATCGGTTTCCGACTTAACCCAAGCGCACGCGCTCGTGCATGCGTCCTACGCCTCCCAACTGGAACAATCCCGTACACTGTTCCCGGGTCTGGATATGATGCGCCGTATGAACAGCATGGAAGCGATGATCTCGTTCTGTAGCGCTGGAGTATCCCCCGCCATTCTTCCAACGCATATCATACATCGGTATCCTGACGTCATTGCCTGCCCCATCCCCGGTCTTCCCGCCCTGGATATTTGGCTCACACAGTCTCCGCGTTTGCGAAGAGTGAAAAGCGCCGATGGGTTTCTTGATTGGCTTGTGGGGCTGTTCTCACCAACAGAAAGTGATTGGTTCCGGCAATTGAATGTCACATTGAATTTAGGCTAGGCAACGAGGCCTTGCTGTCTCGCCGCCCGTTCACGAAGCACCATTGGCGTTCCAAACAATTGCCGGTTAACGCCGATACGTTTGAACCAATAGTGTAGCCCGACTAAATCCGTGAACCCCATACCACCATGCACCTCAGTTGACGTGCGCGCGATAAATGTCGCCACGTCAGACATGTGCGCCTTCGCGAGATATGCCATGGTGATCGCCTCGTCGTCGTTCTCGTCAATTGCGTGCGCGGCATGCCAAAGCAAGGCACGACATGGTTCGAGCTTCGCCGCCATTTCGGCGCACAGATGCTTGACGGCCTGAAACGATCCGATCACACGGCCGAACTGTTCACGCTCAGATGCATACACCACGGCCTTGTCCAGCATCGCTTGAGCAGCGCCGAGCGTGTCCGAAGCGATCAATACAGATGCAACCGCAAACACTTGTTCGACGTCAGCAGTCTTTGCGTCCGGATCGGCGCCCGCGACAGCCACCTCAAAGAATTCACGTGTCCGGTCAATAGTTTTAACAACGCTTGTCTCGTCAGGCGCGCCACAATGAATCGCATCATCCGAATAGAACAGAAGATGCGTTGCATCGCGTACATTAATAGCCATGAGCGATTTCCCGGTTACCGACGTGCCACTAACCTGTATACCGGAGGAGTCCCGGCGGGAAACAACATCGTTCAAAACCAAACCAAATTTGGCAGCACCGGACGCTATATTACCAGCAAGTTCCGAACCGCTCGCGCCAAAAGCATAAGCCGCTACCGTGTTTGCCAGAAATCTAGACGGCACAAGTCCGTACCCGAAACACTCTTGAACAAGAATGGCGTCAAGAACCCCGAGTCCTGAACCGCCCTCTGGTTCAGGAACCAGCAATCCATCCAAACCCAACGCGGCGATCTTTTCGTCCAGAACATTCTGAGCGCCGCTCTCTTGGTCCGCAATTGCGCGAATTGTATCCAGGGAGGCCTCATCAGCAACAAAACGCCGGATAGTTTCCTGAAGCATCACCTGATCTTCTGAGAGTCCAAACTCCATAGCTTTATCCTCTCACCAATTTTGGTTCACGCGGCATTCCAAGACCGCGCTCAGAAATAATATTCTTCTGTATCTGGGCTGTGCCCCCACCGATGATCAGTCCGAGGTCGTACATGTATCTCCATTGCCAGCTTCCGCCTGCACGAAGATGCTCACCCTCCTCATAGAGCACGCCAAGTTCCCCCAACGCATCGATCGCCAGCCCCGCGATCTGATGATTGAGTTCACAACCTTGCAGCTTAACAATCAGCCCCGCAATTCCTGCGGACTCTCTTTTTAGGCGACTGGTCATGATACGTAGCCCATTGGCTTGCATGGCGTAGACTTCAGCCTGCAACGCCATCAATCGATCCCTCAGTACTGGATTGTCGATCAAGCGCTCTCCGTTGAAGATTTCCGACTTCATCAGTTCGACCAGTTCAACAAAGCGAGCTTTCGTCGCGTTGGGGTCCCCCAACATGCCCCGTTCATGGGTCAGCGTAGCATTGGCGACCTGCCAGCCCTTATTGACCTCGAACACCACTCCGCTTTTCGGCACGCGCACATCTGTGAAGAAAACCTCGTTGAAATTGGCAGCACCCGTCATGTCTACGAGCGGACGAACTTCGATACCCGGAATATCCATCGGGAAAAGAATGTAGGTTATGCCGTGATGTTTTTTCGCTTCAGGATCGGTTCGCACCAAACAGAAAATCATGTCGGCCTGTCGTGCGGTAGACGTCCATATCTTTTGGCCGTTGATGACAAAGTCATCGCCATCTTCCACCGCACTTGTTCGCAGCGCAGCCAGATCCGATCCTGCTCCGGGTTCGGAATATCCCTGACACCAGATCAGTTCTCCCTTCAGCGTTCGCTCTATATAGGCTGCTTTCTGCTCCGGCGTACCGAGTTCCAGCAAGGTAGGAACCAACATGGATATTCCTTGTCCGGCAAGCGGTCTTGGCAAACCGGATCGCGCAAACTCTTCAGCAATGATGCGTGACTTCAGAATATCCGGTTCAGCGCCGTACCCCCCATACTCAGTTGGTATTGTCCTCGCCGTGAGCCCTTCCTTTATCAGGAAGGCCTGCCAGGCGAGTCGTTTCGGATGCTTCAGTCCCTTGTCGTTCGGTCCGGGCGCAAGGTGGGCATTGGTTTTGAGCGTTTCCGCGACATGGTCACGAAATTCGGCATATTCGGGGCTAAGTGTCAGGTCCATGAAACAAGTCTCGAACGACTTCCCCAAGGTCCGGCAACACCAAAATTGAACTGAGTCTTGCACACCGTAGCGTAAAGCTGGCTAGCTGAGTTTCATCAAAGGAGGACACTCAATGCCCGTCGAATACAAGAAACAAGGCAATGTCGCGATCATCACGATGAACCGCCCGGAAGCGCGCAACGCAATCAATGGCGAAATGGCCAGCACAATGGAAGCCGCCATTGACCAGATGGAAGCGGATCCGGAGGTTTGGGTGGGCATTCTCACCGCTGTCGGCAAGGCATTCTGTGCAGGCGCAGACCTGAAGGAGATTTCTGCAGGTAATGGCGCAGCGCTCTCCACGAAGAAGGGTGGTTTCGCTGGCATCGCGCGTCGTGAACGCACAAAGCCGCTAATTGCAGCAATCACCGGTTCAGCGCTCGCTGGCGGTACCGAAATCGCCTTGTCCTGCGACATGATTGTATGCGCCGACGATACAAACTTCGGCCTTCCCGAAGTGAAACGGTCGCTCGTTGCAGGTGCCGGTGGTCTGTTTCGGCTGCCCCGCGCAATCGGAAGGGCTGTTGCACTCGAAGCGATCTTGACGGGTGATCCACTTCCGTCTCAACGCGCATATGAGCTTGGTATGGTCAACAAGGTCGTGCCAGAAGCTGACGTGATGAAAGAAGCAGAGGCACTGGCTGCCAGGATCACAGCGAACGCGCCTCTTGCGGTGTCTGCAAGCCGCGCCGTTGCTATGGACGCTACCAGCAAGAGCGATGATGAACTCTGGAAGGACAGCGGCAAGGCGTTTGCCAGCATCGTTGGCACAGAAGACTTCAAGGAAGGCCCCAAGGCCTTTATCGAAAAGCGTGCACCCGTCTGGAAGGGGCGTTAGTCAAGTATTCTCCGCATTGTTGAGCCACCGGACTGCGCCACGCCCCGCTGCGCGTCCGGTGGCAAGACATGCCGTGAGCAAATAGCCCCCGGTTGGCGCGTCCCAGTCCAGCATCTCGCCGGCGAAAAACCGTCCGGGACGATGTTTCAGCATGAAGTGGTCATCCAGCGCCTCAAAGGATATTCCGCCATCCGTCGATATGGCTTCATCCAGAGGAAAAAGGCCGATGACCGGCACGGGCAAGTGCTTAATCAGACGGGCAAGTTGATCTGGAGCTTCAGCCGCTTCCAGCCCACCGAATTCGAAAAGCAATGCCCGCTTCACTCCGGCCAGGTTCAGCGTCTTGCGAAGATGGTTGGACAGGGACTGTTTGCCTCGCGGCCTTGAAAGGCGGTGTCGAACGTCTTCAGCAGAAACATCTGGCAGAAGATCAAGATGGATCGTGGCTTCGCATGCGCGCTCTAGCGCATCGCGAACGCTGAGAGACAGGGTGAACACAGCCCCGCTTTCCATACCACGCGAGGTAATCACGAACTCCTCCCGGCTTGATTGGTCTTCGAAGCGCACGGCTACATTCTTGACGGGCGCGCCCGCAAATTCGGCTTGCATCCTGTCCGACCAATTGATCCTCAGGCCGCAATTCGACGGGCGGAAGGGCGATACAGGAACGCCCAGTGTTTCAAATGCCGGAAGCCACGAACCGTCTGACCCCAGCCGTTTCCAACTTGCTCCACCCAGCGAGAAAATCTGGGCACGACACGGGATACTCCTTTGCCCGTCCGGCGTGAGGAAGATAAGTTCGCCGGACTCTTCCCACCCGATCCAATGATGACGGGTATGCAGTTCCACACCTTTGCTTTCCAGACGTGCCAGCCACGCCCTGAGCAGGGGTGACGCTTTCATCTGTTCTGGAAAAACGCGCCCGGTCGGACCGGTCAGCGGCTGAACACCCAGCTGTGCCATCCAGTCCTGAATTCTGGATGGGCCAAAGTCCGTGACGGCCTGCAAGAGGCGCTGGGGTGCGTTCGGATAGACTGCCGCAAGGTCTGCATCGCTGGCGACATGGGTGATGTTCAGTCCACTCTTGCCGGCCATCAGGAATTTCCTGGCCGGGCTGGGCATGGCCTCGAACACAGCAACGCGGCGCCCCGCATCCGCGATCATTTCCGCCGCCATGAGTCCGGCAGGTCCCGCGCCAATCACAGCCGCATCGAGCGGGGCGTCAATCGTCACGATCGACCCGGGCCTTGCCGCGCCCCAGGGCCAGCGCCTTGATCGCGCCACGGAACGTCTGCACCTCCTGGCGTGTCCAGTCGGCCCGGATCAGCGCGGCGCGCAGATTGTCCTTCATCAGCGGCGTCTTTTCGGGCGGGAAGAAGTACCCCGCGCGCGCCAGTTCGTCCTCGAAATGCTCAAACATGCGGTAGAGTTCATCGCGTGGAGCCGGTTCGCCCAGTTTCGCCTTGTCTTGAGAAATCACCCGGTCCGCATCCTCGCGACGCTTGCCCCATTCAGCGCAGAAAACGCAAACGGCCTGGGCGAGGTTCAGGCTCTTGAAGTCCGGGTCCACCGGATAGGTCATAAGAAAGTCCGACACAGCCACCGCATCATTCGGGAGGCCGGACTTCTCCGCCCCGAACATGATGGCGGACTGGCCGGCGCCGAGACGCTCGAACGCGGCGTCAGCGGCGTCGGCAGCGTCGCCCACGCGCTTTTCGATTCCCCTCAGACGCGCCGTGGCGGCGGCCAACCACATGATGCCCTCCAGCGCATCCGGGAGGTTCTCGAAAACCTGCACTGTGACACCGGCCTCGAACGCGCCAGCGGACATCGTGTCGGCCGCTGGGTTCGGCCAGCCGTCCCGCGGCGTGACGAGGCGCAAATCTGTAAGACCGAAATTGCGCATGACGCGCGCGGCGGCACCGATATTCTCGCCAAGCTGCGGCGAATGAAGAATAATTGCAGGATTTGACATGCAGCCTCCAGTGCCCATTCAGCCCTGGAACGTCAACAAGCATCGCTGCCCTTACCGGGCCATCTATTCGCAAGTTAGTCGAACGAGGCGAATTTGATTTGGGAGTGTTGTATAGGATGGCTCCATGAACTTCTGAGTTTTGCCGTCAATCGTGATCAGCTCGGCCCCACCCCACTCGTGGCCTTGGCTTTTGGCATGGATGTACAGAATCGAAGCTCGATCAAATTCCGAATGGGACCCAAGCTTAACACCTTTGCGCTCGCCGGGATCCAGCGCAATCACGAAGGGAGACGCCCGTTGAAAGTTTGGAGTCTGCAATGCGTATTCGATCTCCACCGCCTCCTGACACCCATTTTCGACATGAAACCTTATCATCCCGGCATTAATTGCAGCCTCGACCGTTCCCACTTCTGGAACATCAGGCGACTTCGACAGATCCGAAGACGGTGGAAGTGAAGCGGATTGTCCGGATGCCCCATCTTGCGCGGCACCGGGAATTCGTTCGAACGTGTCGGGGTTCATGAAATCAGGTACGCCGCCTGATTTTGCCTGCCGCGCCGGATCGGAATCGCGTGGCGAAGAAACGAACGGAACGAAGCCACCCCCTACCTTGGGCAGAGGGGCGCCTGGAACATACTCATTTTGATACAGCATGCTGCCAAGGCGTGCGGAGTCGCAATCTGGAACCTTATAGACACAGTAGGCGATCAGACCGATCCCGCCGACTTTTTTCATGGCATCCGTGCGGTTTTCCCATTTCGACATGATGCGACCAGCAGGCACCCATTTGGAAAAGCCGTCATCTTCCTGCACCTTTACCCGGTTGCCCGCTCGATCAATATCGATGATCAGCACCGGCGAGTTTGTGACCATGCCTTCCAGATATACTTTCTCGTATAGACTCAGATCATCAATCGGATAGCCAGACGCCGATAAACCAATCCCAAGCCACAGACTTAGTCCTGCAAACAGAAATCTTGAAATCACCATCCCGGCGTCCCCCATCCGTCGGTCGATCAAACACTTTTTGGCTGAATGACAGCTGAACCGCCGAAGTGCCAAACCGCTCTTTTGACGCGGGCCAAACACCTGCTATAGCCGAGCCCAAACCGTTTGAATGGCAAAGGAAGCATGCACATGGCGAAAATCAAGGTCAAAAACCCGATCGTCGAGATGGACGGGGATGAGATGACCCGGATCATCTGGCAGATGATCAAGGACAAACTGATTCACCCTTATCTCGATGTCGACCTGAAATATTACGACCTGTCGATCCAGAAGCGCGACGAAACGGATGACCAGATCACCGTCGATGCGGCCAATGCAACGAAGCAGTACGGCGTCGCTGTCAAATGTGCGACGATCACGCCGGACGAAGCTCGCGTTGAGGAATTCGATCTGAAGAAGATGTGGCGCTCGCCAAACGGCACGATCCGCAACATTCTGGGCGGCGTCGTCTTCCGCGAGCCGATCGTGATTTCCAACGTGCCGCGCCTCGTACCCGGCTGGACGCAGCCGGTGGTCGTTGGCCGTCACGCCTTCGGCGACCAGTACAAGGCGACAGACTTCCTTGTGCCGGGCAAGGGCAAGCTGACCATGAAATGGGAAGCATCCGACGGCTCCGACTCCAAGGAATTTGAGGTCTTCGACTTCCCATCCTCCGGTATTGCCATGGGCATGTACAATCTGGACGAGTCGATCCGCGACTTTGCCCGCGCCAGCATGAACTATGGACTGCAGCGCAAATGGCCGGTTTACCTATCGACAAAGAACACAATCCTGAAAGCCTATGATGGCCGCTTCAAGGACATCTTCCAGGAAGTGTTCGACAATGAGTTCGCTGACAAGTTCGCCGAATTCGGCGGCACCTATGAGCACCGCCTCATCGACGACATGGTTGCGGCAGCCATGAAGTGGTCCGGCGGATATGTCTGGGCTTGTAAGAACTATGACGGCGACGTGCAGTCCGACACGGTCGCTCAGGGCTATGGTTCGCTTGGTCTGATGACGTCCGTTCTGATGACGCCGGATGGCAACACGGTGGAAGCTGAAGCTGCACACGGCACGGTGACGCGTCACTACCGTAACCACCAGAAGGGCGAAGCGACGTCGACCAACTCCATTGCCTCCATGTTCGCCTGGACGCGTGGTCTCGACCACCGTGGCCGCATGGACGACACGCCGGATGTACGTGCGTTCGCTCAGAAGCTGGAAGAGACCATCATCAAGACGGTTGAGAACGGCCAGATGACCAAGGACCTCGCCCTGCTCGTCGGCCCGGACCAGGAATGGCTGACGACCGAAGGCTTCATCGAAGCGGTGGACAAGAACTTCCAGGAAGCCATGTCCAAATCCTGATCCCTGCAGGACCAGATTAAAGTTGAGCCCCGCAGGAAACTGCGGGGCTTTTTCGTTGTCAGAAAAGGTGTTTCAGCACGAACCATGCACCGAAGACAACACCCAACAATGGTATGAGCGCGATCAACCAGACAGGCCGCGCCTTGACGTTTCCCAGGCCGTCTTTCTTGTCGTCCATCAAGCCTCTCCAAGAAGCTGGCGCACATGATCCTCAAGGTCCAATTGCCGCAAACGCTTGAGCCGTTCTGTCAACAAGATGCGCCAGAGCCGCTGATAGGCAACTTCCAGGTCATCATTCACAATCACATAGTCATATCGCCGCCAGTGCATGATTTCGCGCTTGGCGTCTTCCATTCGGCGCGCAACGATCTCAGGCGTCGAACCGGGACGCGCGGCCAGCCTTTGCTCCAGCGCACTGATACTCGGCGGTAGAATGAAAACCGATACGACGTCGTTCGGCATCTGGTCGTGCAATGCGTCAGCGCCCTGCCAGTCCACATCAAACAAGACGTCTTCGCCTGCTTCCAGTTTGGCGACGGTATCTGCCTTTGGCGTCCCGTAATACTTGTCGAAGACGTGAGCCCATTCAAGGAATTCGCGGCGCTCAATCATGTCGTGGAACTGATCTACGGACCGGAAGTGATAGTCCTTCCCATCCACCTCTCCTGGCCGTGGCGGTCTGGTCGTCGCGGAGACAGACAGGTTCACATCTTCAAATTCGTCAATCAGCTTCCTTGCCAGCGTGGTCTTCCCCGCACCTGACGGGCTCGACAGAACCAGCATCAGCCCTCGGCGTTTGCCGCTATCTTTTGGATGTCCACTATTCGACATTGGCTGCCTGCTCCTTGAACTGGTCAATTGTTCCTTTGAGGCTGAGTCCAGCATTCGTCAAATCGAGGCTGATCGATTTCGAGCACAGCGTATTCGCCTCACGGTTCAGTTCCTGTGCGAGAAAGTCGAGTTTCCGACCAACCGGTGAACCGGCACTCATCAACTCCCGGGCTGACTGGAAATGGGCCTGCAATCTGTCCAGTTCTTCGCGAACGTCAGCTTTCGCCGCCGTAAGCGCAAGTTCGGCAGCCAACCTGTCGGGGTCGATCTTTTGTTCGGCACCCAGTTCTTCCAATTGCTTAGAGAGTCGAGCCTTCAGAAGCGCCGGCTGTTCAGCTGCAAGCGAGATCGCAGAATCCGTGACAGCAGACATTTCCTCGACCAGTTCACCCAGCATCGACGCCAAAGACACACCTTCGGCATGCCGCGCGACTTCCAGTTCCTTGATCACCTGCTCTGCCGATTTGAGCAGCAAAGACATGGCCCCTTCATCCGCGGCCACATCTCGCAAGCTCGTAGATCCGGTTTCCACCACACCCTTCATCGTCATAAGCGTCGCAATCGCTTCACTCGACAGCGCTCCGCCATGAGCGCGCTCTGCGGCGTCTTTCAGCGACGACAGCAGTGCCTCATCGATAACGGCACCGCCTGCCTGATCACTCAATTCAATTCGCAAGGACACCTGTAAGGATCCGCGATTGAACGCCTTGCTTGCGATAGCTTTGACAGCTCTATCCAGGCCGTCAAATCCTGGAGGCGTGTTTACCCGGACATCCAGTCCACGCCCGTTCACGCTTTTGGCTTCCCAGGCCCAGCCCCCCCAATCGGCTTCGCCCGCCACTCGGGCAAAGCCGGTCATTCCCGACAATACGCTCATTCCCCAGCGCGCTCCCTCTGAATCTCTTCCCGCTCATATTTTCGATACGCCGCGACGTTTCGATTGTGTTCGGCGAGCGTCTTGGCAAACAAATGCCCACCCTTGCCATCTGCCACAAAGAATATGTGGCCCGTCTCATCCGGATTGAGGACCGCAGCAATTGCCTCACGTCCCGGATTGCAGATTGGCGTCTTTGGCAGTCCATCTATTTGGTAGGTGTTCCAGTCTGTCTTGCGGTCAATTTCTGAGCGATAGAGCGTGCGCCGCTGGCCACGCTTGTTGTAGAGCGGCTCGCCTTTTGAGATGCCATAAATGATTGTTGGATCACTCTCCAACCGCATCCCGCGCTTGAGCCTCGTAACAAACAGGCCCGCAATCTTTGCGCGCTCTCCAAAAACGCCAGTTTCTTTCTCGACAATGGATGCAAGAATTACTGCGTCCTCCGGGCTCGCAACCGGTAGATCCTCGGCCCTGCCGGCCCAAAGCTCTTCCAGTACTGCAGATTGTGCCTTCTGCACGCGTTCAACCAGCTGCATTCGCGTCGTGCCGCGCTGGAAAAGATAGGTGTCTGGCAGCAATGAGCCCTCAGGCACCTCTGTCTCAGGCATCGCGCCGGTCAAAATGGGATCTGCCTCAATGATCTTGAGCAATTGCGCAGTCGTTCGACCTTCCGGCAATGTGATTTTGTGCAACACAGATTTGCCTTCGATCAGCACGTCCATGACTGAGGCGATGCTTGCCTGAGGCTCAAGTATGAATTCGCCGGTCTTGATGGCGAGTTCGGTACCGTCCAGTCGCGCTTTAAGCCTGATCAGCCGATCATCGCTGACTATGCCTTCCTGTTCCAATCGTACCGCGACGCTAGAAAGGGTTTCGCCTGGCTCAACGACAAAGACATGTTCTTGTGTCGACGGCCCGGCTTTCGTGATTTCATTCTGAAACCAGAGCCAGCCACCCCCCAGGGCGGCACCGCCCACAAACAGGAGCAACACCAGCAACGAAAGCAGTGCTTTGACAAATTTCATGAACGCCTCGCGAATCCTGACTGTGCCAGCCTATATGCCAACCCCAGCCCGGAGAAACGGGCTTACTGAACTTCCTTGAGAACCAGCGAAGCGTTCGTCCCACCAAATCCGAAACTATTGGACATGGCGGCGCGTACGCGTCCCTTCTTCGCCTTATGCGGGATAAGGTCGAGTACTGTTTCGAAGCTCGGATTGTCGAGGTTCAAGGTGGGCGGCATGACCTGATCGCGAATAGCAAGCGCGCAGAACGCCGTCTCGATCGCGCCAGCAGCGCCCAGCAAATGCCCAACCGCGGATTTCGTGGAAGACATGGACATGTTCTTGGCGTGATCGCCAAAGGCGCGTTCGACTGCGCCCGCCTCTCCCTCGTCGCCCTTGGGCGTCGACGTACCGTGTGCATTCACATAATCGATTTCAGTCGGGTCGATCCCGGAATTCTTCAGCGCCATCTTCATGGCCCGATATCCGCCTTCCGCACCTTCGGCCGGGGCCGTGATGTGATAGGCGTCGCCGGTCAGGCCGTAGCCGGAGACTTCAGCGTAAATCTTCGCACCGCGCGCTTTGGCGTGCTCGTACTCTTCGAGCACCACTACGGCAGCGCCTTCGCCCATGACAAAGCCATCGCGATCCTTGTCATAAGGCCGCGAAGCCTTTTCAGGCGTATCATTAAAATTCGTGGACATGGCTTTTGCCGCGCAGAAGCCAGCAATTCCAATTCGCCCGATCACCGCCTCGGAACCACCTGCGACCATGACATCGGCGTCGCCGAACTTGATCAGTCTCGCAGAGTCACCAATGGCGTGAGCGCCTGTCGCGCAAGCCGTCACCACAGAATGGTTCGGCCCTTTGAATTTGTGCCGGATAGATACTTGGCCGGAAGCCAGATTGATCAGGGCAGAGGGGATGAAGAACGGGCTCACCTTGCGCGGCCCGTTCTCGTGAAGCGTGATTGCTGTGCTGTAGATCGACTCAAGGCCACCAATACCGGATCCGATCAAAACGCCCGTGCGCTCCTGACCTTCATCATCCTCAGGTTTCCAAGCCGCATCTTCAACAGCCTCATCAGCTGCAGCAATAGCGTAAAGAATAAACTCGTCGATCCGGCGTATCTCCTTCGGAGACAGGTATTTATCCGGATCAAACGCGTTGGGGTCCCCCTCGCCGCCACCGCGACCTGTTACCCACGGAACCTGAAACGCAATCTTGCACGGCATGTCTTCTGGATCGAACGTATCAATACGCCCTGCTCCAGACTTGCCATCAATCAGGCGTTCCCAAGTTGCCTCGCGACCATTGGCCAACGGCGAGACAATCCCGATTCCGGTAATAACAACGCGGCGGTCTGACATAGAGTACCCGAAACTTAGATGTGAGCCTTGATGTGCGTTACCGCATCACCAACCGTGCGGATGGATTCCTGCACGTCATCCGGAATTTCGATGTTGAACTCTTCCTCGAAGGCCATGACCAGTTCGACCAGGTCCAGCGAGTCAGCGCCCAGATCATCGATGAAGCTTGCGCTTTCGACGACTTTGTCACCATCCACGTCGAGATTATCGACAACAATTTTTTTAACGCGTTCTAGAACGTCAGACATGAGTACCTCTCTGAAAATGCCTGAGGACTGGCCCAGATTCGAACCATTGTGTTGCGCCTAGCATACACTTGGGACGAGCGCCAAGTCCTATGAGTGGAGCTTGCTGTTGTGAAATCAGATCATTGCCATGCCACCATTCACATGGATCGTCTGTCCCGTGACGTAGGCGGCTTGATCTGACGCGAGATAAACGGCGGCGGCAGCGATGTCAGAGCCCTGCCCCAACCGACCTGCTGGAATTTGGCCCAGGAGCGCCTCTTTCTGCTTTTCCGGCAACACATCCGTCATAGGGGATTCGATAAATCCCGGTGCGATTGTGTTGGCAGTAATGCCGCGACTGGCAACTTCCTGCGCGAGCGATTTGGTAAATCCGATCATCCCGGCCTTGGACGCGCAATAATTGGATTGCCCCGGGTTTCCGGTCACACCTACAATTGACGTGATCCCGATAATCCGACCATGACGGCGCTTCATCATGCCTCGCACACAACTCTTGGTGAGCCGGAAATAGCTGCCCAGATTGACCGAAAGGACATCGTTCCAGTCATCATCTTTCATCTGCATCAGCAGCTTGTCGCGCGTTATGCCGGCGTTGGCGACCAGTATGTCGAGCGGCCCGATCGCTTCTTCCGTCTTCCCAACCAGCCCATCAACAGAATCAGCGTCTGAAAGATTACATGGAACAATGGCCGTCTCGCCCTTCAGCGTACCAGCGACCTCTTCCAGCACATTCTCGCGTGTGCCGGACAGCGCCACCTTCGCGCCTGCCTCTGACAATGCCTGAGCGATGGCCCGGCCGATGCCGCCTGATGCGCCGGTTACAAGGGCCGTACGCCCGGTCAGATCAAACATTCTACCTTATCCCTTCATTGCTTCTGCAAAGGCTTCCAGATCCTCTGGGGTGCCGAGCGTGAAACCATTCAGCGCCTTTTCAATGCGGCGCTGCATGACCGTCAGAACCTTGCCATTGCCTGCTTCGCCGGTTGCTTCAACTCCCTGAGCCACCATGAATTGCACACTTTCGGTCCAGCGCACACGTCCTGTGACCTGCGATATCAGGTTTTTACGAATAATTTCAGGGTCGTTCACTGCACTGGCAGACACATTTGCTACAAGCTCAGTCGCAGGGCTGGAAATCGCAACATCTGCAAGGGCTTCCGCCATTGCATCAGCGGCGGGTTGCATCAGCGAGCAATGGAACGGTGCTGAAACGTTCAGCAGCATCGCTTTTTTGACGCCATTGTCTTTCGCATGAGCGCAGGCCGCCTCCACCGCGTCCTTCCTGCCAGAAATGACCAACTGTCCGGGTGCATTGTCATTGGCGATGTCACACGCCCCCCCGGTTTCGCGTCCGGCTGCGCAAGCTGCTTCAGCCTGCTCGATGTCAGCCCCGAGCAGCGCTGCCATTGCGCCTTCGCCCGGTTGAACTGCCGCCTGCATCGCGTTGCCACGAATGCGCAACAGTTTAGCCGTGTCAGACAAGCCAATCGAACCTGCCGCAGCCAACGCGGAATATTCACCGAGCGAGTGACCGGCAACATAGGCCGCATCTTTCGCCGACAGACCAAATTCACTCTCCAGCGCACGCGCCGCTGCAATACTATGGGCCATCAAGGCAGGTTGCGTATTCGCTGTCAGCGTCAACTCTTCAATATCTCCTGCCCACATCAGCTTTGACAGGTCCTGGCCAAGGGCTTCGTCTACCTCGGTAAACACGTCCCGCGCGGACTGAAACGCATCCGCCAGTGCCTTACCCATTCCGATTTCCTGGCTCCCTTGCCCAGGAAAGATCAGCGCAAACTTTTTCATGTCAGTATTCTCCAGATTGCGCCCGTGGTTAAAGGTGACCGCGAATGTAAGCAAGCGCTTGAAAAACAGGCGCAAATGCGCTTTACACCCGCCTTCACTCGCAGGCATGCGGCCCTTGGTAAACTGGAATGAGCCAGATGAAGGGGGGCCATCGCCAGGCAGTTTCCCGCTGTCCGGCGCCGCATGGCTCTACTATGGGACTGAAAATATGGCATTTTATGAGCATGTCGTGATCACACGGCCTGACATTTCGCCTGCTCAAGTCGAGACATTCGTCGAAGAACTGAGCGGCTTCCTCAAGGAAAAAGGCGCAAAAGTTGGCAAGACCGAGTACTGGGGTCTGCGCAACCTTGCCTATCCGATCAAGAAACAACGCAAGGGCCACTACTCCCTTCTGAACATCGACGGCCCTGCCGACGCGGTTCACGAGCTGGAGCGCCGCCTGCGCATCTCTGACGACGTCATGCGTTACATGACCATTCGCGTCGAAGAACTGAGCGAAGAGCCATCCCCGGTTCTTTCTCGCAAAGACCGCCGTCGCGACTAGGGAAGGACACTCGAAATGGCTCAGAAACTGAACATCACGAATATCCCTGCCCGCCGCCCGTTCGGTCGTCGCCGCAAGGTCGACCCGTTCACCGGTCAGAACGCGCAGGTCATCGACTACAAGGACGTGAAACTGCTGCAGCGCTACATCTCTGAAAAAGGGAAAATCGTGCCTAGCCGCATCACGGCCGTAAACCTCAAGAACCAGCGCAAGCTTGCTCAGGCGATTAAACGCGCCCGCATGCTGGCCCTGCTTCCGTTCGAAGTGAAGTAAGGAGACACCGACATGCAAGTGATCCTACTTGAACGTATCGAACGCCTCGGCACGATCGGCGACGAAGTCAACGTAAAGAACGGCTTCGCCCGTAACTTCCTGATCCCGCAAGGCAAGGCCCTGCTGGCCAATGATCGTAATCGCGCCCGCTTCGAAGCGGAACGTGAAGCCATTGAGACCCGCAACGCTGAAGCTCGCGCGAAAGCCGAGTCCGAAGGCAGCACGCTCGATGGCATGATCTTCACCCTGATCCGTCAGGCTGGCGACACGGGACAGCTCTACGGTTCGGTTACCGCACGCGACGTGGCCGATGCTGCTGAAGCTGCCGGCCACAAGATCCCGCGTTCTGGCGTTCGCCTGAACCGTCCGATCAAGGCTATCGGCATCTATGACGTTGCGATCCGCCTGCACGCGGAAGTGACCATCACAGTTCAGGCAAACGTTGCCCGCTCGACCGAAGAGGCTGAGCGTCAGGCTGCTGGCGAAGACATTGTTGCTTCCCTGCAGGCCGCCAACATGGAACTCGCTCAAGAGCAGGCAGGCGAACTCGCTGAAGCTGCTGCAGAGCGCGCAGAAGCTGGCGGCGAAGACGAAGAATAATCTTCAGCTTTCGCACAAAATTGAAGGCCGCAGCTTTTCACAGCTGCGGCCTTTTTTGTGGACGACGTGTGAATTGCGCAGTCAGCAGCGCAACAAGTCCGTGAATTCACCTCCCGGCTGAGGTAAAAGACTCGGATGCCACTTGATGACGCCCCCGCCGCCTCGATCACTCCACCACACAATTTGTCGGCTGAGGCAGCTGTGCTGGGCGCGATTCTGTTTGACAACAACGCGTATCAACGTGTTGCCGATATCCTCCGGCCGTCTGACTTCTATGCGCCTGCCCATCAGGAACTGTTCGACGTTTCAGCCACAATGATCCAGCAGGGCCGGATCGCTGACGGCGTCACTCTTCGAGAGCATTTCGAAAAGGCCGAAAAGCTCACAGAGATTGGTGGGGCCCTTTATCTCGAGCAATTGCTGGATTCCGCCGCATTCGGCCCTGAAGTTGGCGACTATGCGCGCATGATTCGCGACCTTGCGATGCGACGTACACTGGTCGGCATCGGCAGCGAACTCCAAGGCCGCGCGCTGAACCCGACGCCTGAAGAAAGCGGTGAGCGACAAATCGAACTCGCCGAACGTCAATTGTTCGATCTGGCAGAGCGTGGATCTTCGGGACGAGGCTTTAGTTCGTTTTCCGAAGCACTGACCGAGTCGCTGAAAAACGCCGAAGCCGCTTTCAAGCGCGAAGGAAAGATCGCGGGTATTCCAACCGTATTGCGCGATCTCGACGAAAAGCTTGGTGGATTGCATCGCTCAGACCTGATCATTCTGGCTGGTCGTCCGTCGATGGGAAAAACATCGCTGGCGACAAACATCGCCTACAACGCGGCGGCAGCCTATCGCGCTGAGGTGCAGGACGATGGCTCCAAGAAAACTGTCGACGGCGCTATTGTCGGGTTCTTCTCGCTGGAGATGTCGAACGAACAATTGGCGACACGGATCATCGCCGAACGCACCGGCATCACGACGCACCGCATTCGCCAAGGTGACTTGGACAAGAGCGACTTTGAGCGACTTCGCGAGGCAACGGAAGAACTGCAGAATTTGCCGCTTTACATCGACGACACGGGCGGCATCTCAATCAGCCAGTTGGCTGCGCGCGCGCGTCGCCTGCAACGGTCTGTCGGCCTGGACATGATTGTGATCGACTATTTGCAGCTGATCACCGTCACGAGCGGAAACTCAAACGCAAACCGCGTGCAGGAAATTACCCAGATCACAACATCCTTGAAGGCCCTCGCCAAGGATTTGAACGTTCCAATCATTGCGCTGTCACAGCTGTCTCGCGCCGTTGAGCAACGGGATGACAAACGTCCACAACTCTCAGACCTTCGGGAATCAGGCTCGATCGAGCAAGACGCCGACGTGGTTCTGTTCGTCTATCGGGAAGAGTATTATCTCTCCCGTACTGAGCCAGGCGCAGACCCGAATGATCCGGCGTCCAACGAAAAATGGAGCCAATGGCGCCAGCGGATGGACCAGGTTTACGGCAAAGCTGAAGTCATTATCGGCAAGCAGCGCCACGGCCCCATCGGCCGGGTCGAACTCGCCTTCGACTCGAATGTCACACGCTTTGGCGATCTGTCTCACGATCAGCAGGGATATGGCGCAGACTTCGAATAGTCTCAGAGCTCGGCGAGCCAACTCAGCAAACGTTCACTGACCTCCACTGGCCGCTCTTGCTGCGTCCAGTGTCCGCATCCATCGAGCAACTCCGCCCCTCTGAGATCGGCGAGGGCTTTCTTCATCGCGGCGATCATGTCTCCGGGAAACATCTTCAAGACAAGATCCTCAGTTCCGCCGATGTACAAGGAGGGCTGGGCGATGATCGGAGAAGAGGGATGAGCCGACAGATATGCATGGTCTCGGTGCCAATTGCGATATCGGTTAAGAGGCCCCCGGAATCCTGACTTGCGGAACTGGGCATCATAGTAGGCCACGTCTTCCTCCGATAACCACGGAAGCGGCATGTCCGGCTCCGGAAGGCGGTGAAGCAACGTGTCGCCGTGCTTCTTGTCGATGGGCCACGTCCCTGCTGGCGCGTCGCCCGAAATCGCATAATAGAATTTACGGATCGTCTCCGCCGGGTCCGCTTCGAGTTCGGCCTCAGGTGGCCCTTCGTCTTGGAAGTATATCTGATAAAAAAACAGTCCACGATCCGTGAACAAGGCACGTGCTGCGTCTATGAATACCACGTCGCCTGGCGGAATGTAGGGCACAGACAGACCCGCAACTGCCCTGAACTTTCCGGCGTGGAGGCGTGCGGTATTCCACGCGATCGGCGCGCCCCAATCGTGCCCTACCACAACAGCGGGATCATTCGGGGACAAAGCATCCACAAGACCTGCAATGTCGCCAGTCAGGCTCTCCATGTCGTAGGCTTCTACGGCATGGGGGCGGTCGGACTCTCCATAACCCCGAACATCGGGCGCTGCCACACGGTAGCCCGCTATCGACAGCGCCTCGATCTGGTGACGCCAAGAATACCAGCTTTCAGGAAAGCCGTGAACGAGAATGACGAGCGGCCCATCACCAGCGAGCGCAACGCGGAGCCGGACACCGTTGGTCTCTATCAGTCTCAGTTCTGGTGTCATCGCGACTCAATCCTTGTCGCCGATCCATTTGAATTCGGGCTCATTCCACCAAGGATAAAAATTCGGCATACCGTCGGACACCTTCACAGGATAGACCGGCTTTCGCTTCTCCAAGAAGCTCATCACACCCTCCTTTGCGTCTTCCGTCTTCCCTCGAGAGTAGATGGCAGCGGAGTCAACGATGTGAGCCTCCATCGGATGGCTGGCGCCGAGCATGCGCCACATCATCTGGCGTGTGAGAGACGTTGAGACAGCCGCAGTATTGTCGGCAATCTCACGTGCCATTGCGCGTGCGACATCCATAAATTCTGTCTGCGGATGAACTGAACGAACCAATCCGCCCTCCATCGCTTCCTGAGCGGGAAAGACGCGTCCAGAATAGCACCATTCAAGGGCCTGCGAAATTCCCACAAGACGCGGTAAGAACCAGCTGGACGCAGCCTCCGGGTTAATGCCCCGACGATTGAATACGAAGCCGAACCGGGCATTGTCGGCCGCGATCCGAATGTCCATCGGCAATTGCATCGTAACCCCGATGCCCACAGCCGCGCCATTGATGGCACCAATCACCGGTTTCAGGCTGTCGAAGATACGCAACGTCACACGCCCGCCGCCATCACGCTGGATGTCTACATCTTCGGTGCGGCCGGCCTCTCCATCTGCAGCCCGCTTGTCGTAATCAAATGTCTTGGCTCCTTCGGAAAGGTCCGCGCCAGCACAAAACGCTCGGTCTCCCGAACCCGTCACGATCACGGCGCGAACACTGTCATCCGCATCGGTGATGTCGAACGCCTCGATCAATTCGTACATCATTTTGCCCGTGAAAGCGTTCATCTTGTCGGGCCGGTTCAGGGTGAGCGTCGCGATTCCATCCTCGATGTCTAGAATGATCTGCTCAAATTGCTTCGGCTGCGCCATGGCTGGACTCCCTTTGCTGTTTTTCCGCGCCAAGCTGCCCGCGCCTCAGCATTCGTCAAGACTTACCCGGCGGCACACAGGGTTGCGCTTGACGGGACGCAAGGCTCAGCCGGATAGTCTCATCCATTCAGTTAAAGGGATTCCGAGATGAAACTCTCCAATTTGCTGGCCGGCACAGCCTGCGCGATTATAGTCCAGACAGCCTCGGCTGAGCAGATTTACCTGACCGCAGAGTATTTCGTGGATCCAGTTGCTGCCGAAACAATCGAGAATCCTGCTTTTCTGATTGAGGACGGCAAGGTCGTCGAACGAGGAAGCGCGAACGAATTGCGCAAACCCCGTGGCGCTGAGATAATCGATCTTGGCAATGCAACCCTGGTACCAGGGTTCATCGACATGCATACGCATCTGACATCGGATCCGGAGGACCCTGCCTACTATTCGCTGAGCTTTTCCGACGAACGTGATGCGATCACAGGCGTCAAGAATGCACGCAAAACCTTGTTGGCGGGCTTCACGACAGTCAGAAATGTTGGCGCCTCAAGCTATAGCGATGTTGCATTACGGGATGCGATCAATGAAGGCGACGTGCCGGGGCCACGAATGTTTGTGTCAGGGCCGCCCGTCGGCATTCTTGGCGGACATTGCTCAGACAACAATCTGCTGCCGTCAGAATACAATCTGGTCGGAGAGAACGTCGCGACCGGCCCTTGGGAGATGCGAGAAAAGGTTCGCCGAAATATCAAATACGGGGTGGATCTTATCAAGACGTGTTCCACCGGTGGCGTGTTTTCCAAAGGCACAAGTCTGGGCGCTGCCCAGGGCACCCTCGAGGAACTCGCCGCCGTCGCCGATGAAGCTCATGCACGTGGTTTAAAGGTCGCTTCCCATGCGCACGGCACGATTGGGATCAAAAACGCCATTCTGGCAGGTATCGATACTATCGAGCATGCCAGCATCCTCGACGAGAAAACGATTAAGCTCGCGAAGGACAACGGCACCTTCTTGTCCATGGATATCTACAATACAGAATACACGCTATCTGAGGGGGAAAAGAATGGCGTGCTTGAAGAATCCTTGGCCAAGGAACGCGCGATCTCGAAGATCCAGCGTGATAGCTTCACGGCGGCAGTGAAATCCGGGGTCAAGGTCGTATTCGGCTCTGACTCAGGCATTTATCCTCATGGCGACAATGGGCGACAATTCTCACGCATGGTGATGCTTGGCATGACGCCCATGCAAGCCTTGCAGGCAGGCACAAACCTGGCAGCGGAAGCGCTCGGACAGGAGGGAAAACTGGGCTGTGGTGATGTCGGGTGTTTTGCGAACTTTGTCGCCGTGAAAGCGGACCCGATGGAAGACATCTCCCTATTCGAGTCAGTCGACTTCGTCATGAAAGACGGAAAAGTCTACAAGCGCGACGGCAAACCAATTGCCGATGCATACTGACGCAGGCCCTTTCGCAACGCGACCAAGCCTGATTAGAAGAAGACGATCGCGGTTCGCAACGCTCGGCGTAAACCTAATATTTTACTCAACGGTCTGCTGATCGATGGAATTCAATCCCCTGCCCGCCGTCACCACCTTTGCGGCCCCTGTTTTTGTCGCTTCAGTCGCCTTGGAGTGGTGGGCGGTCAAATCAGGTCGCGCTCAGGGGCGATACGATACCAAAGATGCTGTGGCTTCGCTCGCTATGGGCCTCGGCAATGTCATCATCAATACGCTGACCGGTTCTGTCGCGATCTGGATGATGCTCGTGGCTTGGCCATTTCGTATCCTGACCTTGCCTTTCACGCTCTGGTCCGCCTTGGCAGGGTTCGTGCTCTACGACTTCATCTATTATTGGAAGCATCGCTTCGCGCACCGGGCGCGCTGGTGGTGGATGGAACATGTCACCCATCATTCCTCGACCAACTACAATTTGACGACGGCCCTGAGGCAGCCTTGGTTTGGCCCGTTCACTGGATTGATATGGATCGGTTTGCCAATGGTCGTCATAGGCTTCCACCCTTACGTCATTTTCTTTGTGGGCGGTCTGAACCTGCTTTACCAGTTCTGGATTCATACTGAGGCCATCGACAAAATGCCTCGGTGGTTCGAGGCGGTGTTCAACACACCGAGCCATCATAGAGTGCATCACGCCACCAATCCCCGCTATCTCGACACCAACTTTGCCGGCGTCTTCATTATCTGGGACAAGGCGTTTGGTACTTTCGTACCCGAGCTGGAAGATGAGAAGCCAATTTACGGAATCGTGAAGCCGCTCAACGATCACAACCCAATTGTCATCGCGTTCCATGAGTTTTTCGGTCTTTTGAAAGATTGCGCGTCTGATGGATGGCGGCCGCACCATTGGATCGGCCGACTGATCAATGCGCCTGGCTGGTCACCTGATGGCAACCACAATCGCTCAACCGAGCTTAAATTCGCATATCTGGAAGACAATCCAGACAAACGAGACTCGCCTGGCTTCCCGAAATAGCCCTAGCTGACGCGACGTTGCCGGTAGACGAACGTCCACGTCTGACTAGAAACTTCTCCTGAAAGTCGAACGCGCTCGACAGTAGCCGCGCCGATTCTGGAGGAAACCATGCATCCCTGTCACCACGCCAAAACCCATCCGGACAAGCCCGCCTATATCATGGCTCCATCTGGGAAAACCGTCACGTTCAAGGAATTGGACGAGCGGTCAAATCAGATCGCTCACGCGTTTCGCAATGCTGGCCTGAAGCCCGGCGACACGATCGCCTTGTTCGCAGAGAACTCAGCTCGCTACTTCGAAATCTGCTGGGCGGCGCAGCGCTCAGGCCTTTACTTCGTCTGCGTATCGTCCCGGCTCACCGCACCCGAGGTTCAGTATATTATTGAAGATTCCGGTAGCACTCTCTTGATCGCCAGCGCGGGCAAAGCCGACATTGCAGAACAGGTGAAGGAACTGACATCGTTAGGTCACTACTGGTGCATCGACGGAAATATCGACGGCTTTGATGGCCTGGAAGCACATCAGACGGCTTTTTCCACAACACCTATAGCCGACGAAATGGCCGGCACAGATATGCTGTATTCTTCCGGCACCACTGGCCGCCCAAAAGGCATTCGGCCGCCACTGGAACCAAACACCCCGATAGATGCAGACAATGTTCTCCTTCAGATCACCCGCGCACTTGCCGGGGCCGGGCCGGACAATGTCTATCTGTCGCCAGCACCGCTGTACCATGCTGCGCCGCTACGTTGGTGCATGACATTCACTCGCCTCGGCGCAACGCTGGTGGTGATGGAGAAATTTGATCCAGAAGCCTTCCTCGACTGCGTTCAGACTTACAAGGCCACGCACACGCAAATGGTGCCAACCATGTTCGTGAAACTGCTCAAACTGCCGGAAGATGTTCGCAATTCATATGATGTAAGCAGCCTGAAATTCGTCATCCACGCTGCCGCGCCTTGTCCGATCCCGGTCAAAGAGCAAATGATAGAGTGGTGGGGCCCTATCATCGACGAATACTATGCCGGGTCCGAAGGGAACGGCATGACATGGGCCAAGAGCGCGGAATGGCTGGAGCACAAAGGCACTGTTGGCCGCGCCATATTCGGCGAACTTCACATCTGCGATGAAAACGGCGACGAAGTGCCCGTTGGCGAAGAAGGCCAAGTATATTTCGGCGGCACAGCCCCGCCAAACTATCACAACGACCCGGAGAAGAACGCTTCCGCGCTCAATCCAAAGCATCCGGACTGGTCCTCTTTGGGAGACGTCGGAAAAGTCGACGACGATGGCTTCTTGTATCTGACGGACCGAAAGGCGTTCATGATCATCTCAGGGGGGGTGAATATCTATCCGCAGGAAGCAGAGAACGTCCTCATCACACATCCTAAAGTCGCCGATGTCGCCGTCATCGGTGTGCCGGATGAAGAGTTTGGCGAAGCTGTTAAGGCCATTGTGCAGCCAATGCCGGGAATTGCACCATCAGACGAGTTGGCCTCCGAACTACTGGAGTTCTGTCGCAGCGAGCTGTCCAAGATCAAATGTCCAAAATCTGTCGATTTCGATCTTGAGCTGCCACGCCACCCAACCGGAAAGCTCTACAAGCGGCTGATCCGCGATCGTTACTGGGGCAAGAAAGAAAGCCGGATCGTTTAAGGTTCGTGTGTGTGATTGGCGCCTTGCCCTTCCGTAAATCTTGCGGAATGGGCGATCCCGGTCCACAACATCTTCAAACCAATAGGAGGATTATATGGCGGACCCACGCACCATTGCTTACGATGATCTCGAATCGCTTGCCGGCCAGGAAGTTGGCGTGTCCGATTGGCATGTGATTGATCAGGATCGCGTCAACATGTTTGCTGAGGCGACCGGAGACCATCAGTGGATCCACGTCGACGTGGAGCGCGCCACCAAAGAGCTCGGTAGCCCGATCGCGCATGGCTTCCTGACATTGTCACTGCTGCCCATGCTGGGCTCTGAGGTGCTCCGCGTTTCCGGCACAACACGTGGCATCAATTATGGCTCTGACAAAGTTCGTTTCACGAACATGGTCCCCGTTGGCTCCAAGGTTCGTCTGCGTCAGAAATGCCTGTCTGTGGAACCGAAGGCGGGTGGCAAGCAAATGAAGATGGAAGCGACCGTGGAGATCGAAGGACAGGACCGTCCGGCACTCGTCGCTGAGTCTATCACAGTGCTGTACGGCTAGACCCGGCCCCAGAGATAAATACCAGGAAAAGACCGCCAGTTTGGCGGTCTTTTTTTGTTTGCCATTTGTCGCCATTGCAGAGTTGGCAATGGCGTGATCAGGCCGAACGCCTATATCATGGTCAGACGCGAATACGGAGCCTGTCATGACCAAGACCAGAATTGAGCGGTCCGACCGCGAATGGCGCGAAATGCTTACAGAAGAAGAATACCGAGTTGGTATTCGTGAAGGCACAGAACGCGCTTTTACGCCCGGCAATCATAATGATGAGAAGCGAGACGGCCTCTTTCATTGCAAGGGATGCGATACACCGCTTTGGTCGTCTGAACACAAATTCGACTCCGGCACGGGTTGGCCGAGTTTCTGGCAACCTGCCAGCGAGGGCGTCGTCGCAACCAAGACAGATTTCAAGATGATCTTGCCCCGCACCGAATGCCACTGCGCGATCTGTGGAATGCACCAAGGTCATGTCTTCAAGGATGGCCCGCCTCCAACAGGTGAGCGCTGGTGTATCAACGGCGTGGTGCTGGAATTCAGACCAGCCGAATAGCGCTGGACAATATCTGGCGCACCTGATCCTATTCGGGCAAATCATACCCCCGGAGATTCAATTATGCGCCTTTCCCTTCTAATGATTAGCGCTGCCGCAGTAGCGCTCAGCACCGGATGCACAATGACCGAAACTTCTTCCCAGAAAGCGCAAACCGCAGCACCAATACCTGAAAACTCGCCGGTGACCTCACAGCCTGCACCTCCAGTCGCGGCCCGTGTCGACCATGAGATCACACAAGTCGGTCGAACGCGAAATGATCCCTACAACTGGATGAAGGATGAGAATTGGCAAGAGGTGATGCGCGACCCTTCCGTGCTTCGCCAAGATATTCGAGACTATCTCGAAGCAGAAAACGCTTTCACCAAAGCGGCACTTGAAGACCCGACAACCGCATTGCGCGAAGAGTTGTTCAAGGAAATGAGAGGGCGCATCAAGGAGGATGACAGCTCTGTCCCCGAAATCGATGGTCCTTACGCCTACTATACCCGTTTCCGCGAAGGCGGCGAATATGCAATTATCGCGCGCAAGCCCGCAGACAAGGCATTTGACGACAGCGCAGAAGAAACGATCCTGCTCGATGGAGATGCACTGGCCGAGGGCAAGGAATACTTTTCATTTGGCGGTATAGACACCTCACCTGACCACACTCTGATTGCCTACGCGACAGATACTCAAGGAAGCGAATTCTACTCGATCCGCCTCAAGAACATCGAGTCAGGAGACGACCTTGGCGTCCATATAGACAACGCCTACGGTCCATTCGAGTGGTCGTCTGATGGAAAGCGCATTTTCTGGATCCATCGTGATGAGAATGCCCGGCCCGACTCCGTATGGCAGCGTGATCTCGAAACCGGCGAAGACACCCTGGTTTACCGCGAAGAAGATCCCGGAGTATTCCTGAGCATCAACAAGAGCACGAGTGAGGAAGTTATCTTCATCAGCGCTTCAAGCCATACGACGTCTGAAGTCTACTGGTTCCCAGTAGAAGAAGCCGATCCAGCCCCTCGTCTCATCGCCGCGCGCGAAACCGACAATGAGTACAATGTCGCCCACTGGGACGACCAATTCTACATTCTCACCAATCTGGATGGCGCTGTTGATTTCAAGCTGATGCGTGCACCCATGGAGTCGACGAGCAGGGATGATTGGGAGGAAGTTATTCCCCATCGGCCCGGAACGCTGCTTCTGGGCATGCAGCCACAGAAGGACTATTTAACCATTATTGAGCGCGAAAACGGTCTGCCTCGCATCGTCATTCATGCGCGCAAGGACGGCTCCAGTCATGAAATCAGTTTTGAAGAGGCAGCGTACTCACTCGGTCTGGATAGCGGCTATGATTTCGAAACGCCTGTTCTGAGATTCGAGTATTCGTCTCCAACTACTCCGGAACAGGTTTTCGATTATAATCTAGACACGCATGAACGAATTCTGCGGAAGACGCGGGAAGTGCCATCCGGCCACTCCCCGGATGAGTATATTGCAGAGCGCCTGATGGCACCGTCATGGGATGGCGTGGAAGTACCAATCACTCTGTTGCGACACAAGACAACTCCGGTGGATGGTTCTGCACCGATGCTTCTCTACGGATACGGCTCCTACGGAATCACCTACCCGGCAGACTTCCGCACAAGCCGCCTCAGCCTGGTCGATCGCGGAGTTGTCTACGCCATCGTTCACCCGCGAGGCAGCAAGGCGAAGGGTTACCAGTGGTATCTGGATGGAAAGCTTGAAAAGAAGCCGAACACATTCAAGGATTTCATTGCAGCCGGACACTATCTCGTTGAGCAGAATTACACGAGCAAGGGCAACATCGTCGCTTATGGCGGATCGGCAGGCGGCTTGTTGATGGGCGCCGTAGCAAACATGGATCCGGAACTGTTCGGCGGAATCATTGCGGCAGTGCCATTCGTGGACGTGGTAAACACCATGTCTGATGAGAGCCTGCCGCTAACCCCTCCGGAATGGCCGGAATGGGGCAATCCGCTTACATCTGCGGAAGACTACGATACGATCATGGCCTACAGCCCTTATGACAATGTCGCTGATCTGGCCTATCCGCCGATGTTGATCACGGGTGGGCTGTCCGATCCTCGCGTTACCTATTGGGAGCCGACGAAATGGGCGGCGCGACTGCGTCACGATGCTCCGAATGGCGGCCCTTACTTTCTGCGTATTGAAATGGAAGGCGGTCATGGCGGCGCTTCCGGGCGTTTTGAAGGCCTGAAAGATGTCGCACTGGACTACGCGTTTGCGCTCGCCGCGATGGGCAAGGTTGAGAGCGTAAAACTGCAGGACGAATAATCGCAATTCCGAACCGTCCGGTCCTTCTTCAGGATCGGACGGAAATGGTCGGAGCGATAGGATTCGAACCTACGACCCCTCGCCCCCCAGGCGAGTGCGCTACCGGGCTGCGCCACGCTCCGACTTCGGCGGCTTGTACCCAAGCCGCCTCTCTTCCGCAATGTCTTATGTGGGATCAGGCTGCGCGTTCTTGGCGAACGGCATCCAGACGAGCCTTCAGATCCGTAAGACCCACAAGCGTGTCTTGAAGCTTGTCATCTCGAACGTCTGCTGGGTCAGACCTGAATGCCTCTTCAACCGTTTTCTGAAGCTCTCTAGCCGGGCTTGTACCGAGTGTTGCTGCGCCAGATAGCACAGCTGCAACGCCTTGTTCTGCCAACAGCGATTTGGCTCCCTTCAAGGTCAGTCCCTTTTCGTGGACCAGGATCTGAATTGCTCTGAGCGCATCCAGATCCTGCGGACGGAACATACGTCGCCCGTCGGCACGTTTGATAGGGCGTACGTCTTTTGTGAATTTGGTTTCCCAATATCGGATGACATGTGTCTCCAGACCGAGTTCCCCTGCCGCTTCACCGATAGACCGGAACGCTTGAGCGGATTTATGGATACGGGCTCGGCTTGCCGACATGAGAGGTCCTTTCTGACTATTTATGATCCACCAATGATTTGAGCATTGGTGAAGGGCGGAACGTGACGACGCGGCGCGCGGCAATCACGGCTTCCTCCCCGGTTTTTGGGTTTCGGCCCTCCCGTGGTGCCTTCGAGCGCACCACGAAATTGCCAAAACGGGAGAGCTTCACCTCATCCTCTGTCTCCAGAGCAGAACCGATCAGTTCCAGGGTCCGATCCAGCAGATCGGACGATTCCTGACGCGTAACGCCAACTTCCCGTACGATCGCATCCGTGACTTCGGCCCGGGTGACGGTCTGATTGCTCATGGGGATTCTCCCGCTTTGGTTAATGATTGAACGAATTTCGTTAACGGATCCCTAGCGGATCCGTTGCGTCAGTTCTTTGATAATGCTGATTTTTGATGATCAGGCTAGAGCCGGAATAGACTTGCGCCCCAGGAAAATCCCCCGCCCATCGCTTCTGACAGAATCAAGTCGCCGGGTTTGGCGCGACCGCTGCGGACTGCGTAATCAAGTGCCAGTGGAATAGATGCGGCAGACGTATTCGCATGTTGGTCGACCGTGATGACAACTTTTTCGTCATCGATGTTCATGCGCTTGGCAACGGCATCCAGAATACGCTTGTTCGCCTGATGAGGCACGAACCAATCGATTTCTTCGGAGGACAGTCCGGTTTCATCCAGCACCGCCTGAATTGCCGATGAAATATTGGCAACTGCGTGCCGGAACACCTTGTTACCTTCCATACGCACATGCCCAATCGTCCCTGTAGAGCTCACTCCACCATCGACGTAGAGCAGATCTGACTTGGTTCCGTCAGTTCGGATGTGGTGGGTGATCACACCGGCATCTTCCGCGCCATCCCACTCTTCAGCTTGCAGCACCACAGCGCCGCCGCCATCACCGAACAGGACGCACGTGCCGCGGTCCGACCAATCGAGAATGCGCGTGAAGGTTTCCGCACCAATCACGAGAGCCGTGTTAAATAGCCCCTGCTTCAAAATCGAGTCAGCAGTTGCCAGGGCAAAGAGAAAGCCTGAGCAAACAGCCTGCACATCGAAGGCTGCACCTTGTTCAATTCCAAGTTTCGCCTGAACCGCAGTGGCGGTTGCCGGAAAGGTTCGGTCTGGTGTTGTGGTCGCCAGCACGATCAGATCGACATCAGAGGCATTCATTCCGGCCGCTTCAAGTGCCTGCTTCGCTGCGCCAACCGCAATATCTGATGTGACCTCGTCATCAGCGGCCACGTGACGACGGGTTATGCCAGTTCTCTCGATGATCCACTCATTGGTCGTATCGACCATTTGGGACATGTCATCGTTTGTCAGAACCTTGGCTGGCAGATAGCTGCCAGTTCCACGGATAAAGCTGCGCCGTGCCATGATCTACCTTTACATAAGACGCCTATTCGGCGGCTATACCCTTCTGCCGGATCTTGTTCAGATTGTGGGCGACCTCTTCCCGGAAGTGGCTATTCGCGAGATCAGCTGCAAGTTCACAAGCACGCGCAAACCCTTTTGCGTCTGTACCACCGTGGCTTTTCACGGAGACACCGCCAAGACCCAGCAACACACCACCATTTACATTGCTGGGGTTCATCTGCTCGCGCAGCTGCTTCAAGCCGCCAATGGCCAGTACTGCGCCAACCTTGGAAAGAATGTTTGATGTCAGCGCTTCGCGCACGCGAGTACCGAGCATCCGCGCAACGCCTTCGCCAGCCTTCAATGCGACATTGCCAGTAAAACCGTCAGTTACAATGACGTCCACTGTTCCAGTCGAAATGTCGTCGCCCTCGATGAAGCCATGATAATCAAGGTCCAGATCCGAGTTCCTCAGAAGCTCGTGCGCTTCTCGGATCTCGTCGTGACCTTTCATTTCTTCGGAGCCAATATTCAGAATTCCGATCGTCGGTTTCTCAATTCCAAGAATGGCGCGCGCATAGGCCTCGCCCATGATCGCGAACGTTACCAATTGTGCCGCATCCGCCTCAAGATTTGCACCTACGTCCAAAACGACGCTGCGACCACGAAGCGTTGGCCAGGCTGCCGTCATGGCTGGCCTGTGAACGCCATCCATCTTGCGCAGGACAAGCATCGAAATGGCCATCAGCGCACCAGTATTACCCGCCGATACCGACGCATGGGCGCGGCCAGCTTTCACGTCCTCAATCGCATTCCACATCGAAGAGCCCTTGCCTCGACGTAGAGCCTGGCTGGGCTTCATATCGCTTGTAATGGCCAAGTCCGTATGAACGATCTCAATTCTTTCTGTTGCTTTCGAAAGCAATGAAGCGAGTTTGGTTTCATCGCCATGAAGACGCACGCGCGCACTGGGGCGAGCGGCAACAAACAACTCAGCACCCGCGACGGTTACGTCCGGGGCGTCGTCGCCCCCCATCGCATCAATTGCCAGAATCAAGCCGTCAGCCATAGGGCTATCACGCTCCGTGAAGTCACTTGGGTTACTTTGCGGTGTTTACGGCGCGCCTCGGGCATTGGCAACGCCGCTCATGTGCTGGAGGTCTCGTCGTCCGCAGGAAGTGCCCAATCGAAATCGCCCGCAAGGACAGTATCATCGTCAAGGGCATCCAAACGATGTCTGTTGTGTAACAAGTACAGCGCCAGAAGCCGTTCTCTTCCCGCCTCACTCAAAGCGTTTCGCTGAATGCAAGCAATTACCGCCTTCGTGGAATCTTCGCCGGATTTATAGACGGCCTCGGTAAGCGCCTTCCCAAGACCGTAATGAACTTCCGCAAGTTTGCGGACTTTGCGGGCAATAGAGGAATCGCCCACTCCGGTTTCCCGATAGGCCGCGTCGAACTGGTCCAACACTGTGGTATTGAGCCGTTCGGCAATTTTCCTCGCACGCGTAGTGTTGATTCGCCCGAGACGGCCGAGCACTAGCGTGGCGTGAATCGTAATCATCGCGGCACGGCCCTCAAAACTGTCTATCGCGGCCCCTTGTTCGTACAAAACCGGTCTCAGCGATGCCGCAGCCATACCGGAATACAGGGAGTCTGAAGACTTTCGAATCTGTTTGCTGTCACTGTTCCAAAACTTGGGAAACGCCATCAAACCTGCACTCCTCCGCTTGCCAAGACGTGCCACCAACAGCTAGGTCTTTCGTGTCGAATTAACAGGAGTAGTCCTATGTCGCGATGCGCGATACTGGCACTGTCACTTGTGGCTCTGCCTCTTACAGCCTGCCTCACGCCCTCGCGTGACTATCATGGCTATGTGGCTGATGAGGCACAACCCCGGGAAATGAAACCTGGCGAAGACACTCGGTCGAGCGTTCTGGCGCAACTCGGCTCGCCTTCGACGACAAGCATTTTCGACGAGAACACCTGGATCTACATGTCCGAACTCCAGGAACGCGTCGCGTATTTGAACCCGAAGGTCAAATCTCGCAGTATCGTGGCCATCCGATTCGGAGAGGATGACGCGGTAGAGGAAGTGGTAGAATACGACGAGAATGCAGGCCAAATCGTCAATTACGCCTCTCGCGAAACACCCACACGGGGACGCGAACTCGGCTTCTGGGAGCAAATCTTCGGCACAATCGGAGCCGTTCAGCTGCCACGAACTGATGAGGCTACACCGGACAATCCAACTGGTCGCCGGTAGCCAATTCATTGCAGCTGGAATTCGCTCGGTCCAACCGAGATAGATCACCTTTGCCACGATTTAATAGAATCGAACTCGCGCAACGGAAGAATATGCGTTAACATATTCGAGTTGTTGGCCGGATAGGCGCAGGAAATGCGGAAGATATTTCAAGCCGTCCGCCAGAATTGGCGTCGATGAATCGAGTGGGTCACCCCTCGTAGGCTTCGCCATTACAGCAGGAGGTTGGTGATGGTTTGGAGACTTCCCTTTTTGCGCAAGACGCTGAATTCACTTCAGCTGTCGAGTCGGAGTACGCCGACACTTCGCTCTAGAAATAACGACGCTCGTCACAAAGGTGAGGCGGCGAAGGACTTGGCACGGAAACGCCTCGATCAGGCAGACGCGTTTTCTGAATCCCGAAAACTGGATATATCTCAGCAGCTCGGCTGATTTCAGCTCGTCTGTTTGTCCTGATTGGATTTTTCTTTTAGCCGCAGCTCATCCAGCAAATCCAGAAGATGCTGAGGGCACGGCTCGTTGAGCACACTGGCGTATGCATCACGCAGTGCTGACCCAAGTTGGCGACCACGCTTCAAGTCCAGTTCGATAACGTCTGGCGAGTGTCTCGCGGCCTTTCCCATGTGTGACTCCCCCCGAAATCCCCTCGCATACCCGACCGCCCAATCCGATCAACCACGCTATTAAATAATTAGCACTGAAAAGGATTAATATGCGCTTACAATTCATCCTGTCCGAGAAAAATACATAAATATGTATCTCGAATATTCTACGGGACCGGAAGCCGTGCGAGCTTGGATTATGACTAGCTAACCTGCCGCCACGGAGCGGGTGGACATTCAATGCACGCATGTTGACTATATGAGAATGATCCATGGTCCCACTTCGCAAACATATATTTCGCAACGCCTCCGTCTTCATTATGCCGACTGGGGGAATGAAGGCGCGCCCCCCCTGATCCTGCTTCACGGCGGGCGAGACCATTGCCGCAGTTGGGACTGGACAGCTCAGGAATTGCGGCAGGACTGGCACGTTATCGCACCCGATCTTCGCGGACATGGTGACAGTGCCTGGTCTGCAGATGGAGAGTATTCTGCGCGCGCTTGCGTTTATGATTTCGCACAGCTGATCCATCAGAAGAAACTCGCGCCAGTGACAATCGTCGCGCACTCTTATGGCGGGAATATCGCACTCCGATATGCGGGCATTTACCCAGAAAATGTTCGCAAACTCGTCGCGATCGAAGGTCTCGGACCTTCACCCAAAATGCTGGAAGAACGCTTCGGACGACCAATCGACGAACGCATGCGCGAGTGGATCGAAGCAAAGCGCGGTATCGCTGGCCGAGTGCCAAAACGATACGCCAGCCTAGAAGACGCCTTTACGCGCATGAAAGAAGAAAACAGCTATCTGAATGACGAACAGGCACGCCATCTAACCGTCCACGGAATCAGCCAAAATGAAGATGGCACCTGGTCTTGGAAATTTGACAACTACTTCCGCACATTTCCACCATACGACATGGCGCATGCAGATCTTGAATACCTTTGGGGTCAGATCACCTGCCCTACGCTTCTGCTGTACGGCGAGAAAAGTTGGGCTTCGAATCCTGCGAAAGACGGGCGTCTCCAGAATTTCCGAAACGCTGAAGTCAAACTGTATCAAGATGCAGGACACTGGCTGCACCATGACAAATTTGACCAATTCATCTCGGACCTGAATTCCTTTTTGTAGATTCCTCTCCCTAGGACACAGGTGGCGCCGCAGGCTGACGGCGGTACACTCCCCCTTCTTAAAAAACAGGGGAAACGTCATGACTGATCCATTGCTGAACTTCACAGGTAAAGTTGCCCTTATAACCGGCGGAAGCCGAGGGCTTGGCTATCAGATGGCCATAGCTCTCGCTGAAAGAGGAGCCGACATCATCGTCGCGAGCCGCAAACTTGAAGCGTGCGAGGCGGCGGCGGACGATATCCGCAAATTGGGAAGGCGCGCTCTTGCTGTCGCCGCGCACTGCGGAAAATGGGACGAGATTGATCGTTTGGTTGAAACGGCATATACAGAATTTGGGCGTGTAGACATTCTGATCAACAATGCCGGAATGGGGCCTCGCATGGCTAGCCATGACGTGCCTGAAAACCTGTACGACAGTATACTGAATTTGAATTTGAAAGGCCCCTACCGCCTCGCAAGCGCCCTCGGTGAGCGCATGAAGTCACAAGGGTGCGGCAGTATCCTGAACATTTCGTCTGTTGCAGCACTTCAGCCCCTTGCCCAAGTCGTTCCTTACAGCGCCGCCAAGGCAGGGCTTAACGCCATGACCGTCGGCATGGCCAAAGAGTACGCCCCTGAAGTCCGGGTGAATTGTATTTGCGCCGGCCCTTTCCTGACGGATATAGCCGAAGCGTGGACAGAAGAGGCCCGTCAATCTGCCGATAACGCGCTAGGCAGACCAGGACGACCGGAGGAGATTGTGTCGGCGGCACTCTACCTTCTGAGCGATGCCGCAAGCTTCTCAACAGGCTCAATCATCACGGTCGACGGCGGAGTTTAATCTATCCCCAGCCCAAGTTCAGAGAGCACAATTTCTGTATGCTCACCAATTCTGGGAGCGGGTGAAATTTCTCTTTCTGGCTGACCGCGGAACACGACTGGAGGTTGGGTTTCCCAGTATCCGCCTTCAGTTGGGTGCTCACGTCTCTTGAAAAAGTTTGTGGCAATCAGATGAGGGTCCTTCTGGAGATCCGGAAAGTCATTCACACGAGCAGCCGGAATGTCAGCCTTTCCCAACTCATCCAGCCAATACTCAGTTGGCTGCTTTTCAAAATACTCCTGAACACGCTCCATCATATAGTCTTGGTTGAAGAACCGACCCTTGCGATCAGATATTCTTTCATCCTCCAGCTCGTGCGGCGCCCCCATGACATCAAACAGCTTGATCCACCGAGCATCCACATAAGGTGCGATCACAATCCAGCCATTTGACGTTTTGAGGGGCTGCCGTGATGGATCAACCTGCCGCTGATAAAGGAACGGTCCAACTGGTGGATCGAACTCCGCCTCGTAAAAATGCTCTTCCAGAAGGAAATGCGTGACGCACTCAAACATCGGAACTTCCACATGAACAGCTTCCCCTGTTCGATCACGATGGTGCAAGGCCGCCAGCGTCGCATACATTGCATGCATTCCGGATACCTTGTCAGCAAACGCTGTCGGGATGAACCGGGGGCGTTCATTCCCATCAACTTTGGGCAATAGCATCGTCGCGCCGGACAGGCCCTGGATCAGGTCGTCATAGGCTGGACGACCGGCGTACGGGCCATCAGACCCAAAGCCCAGACAGTGCACATAAACGATGTCAGGCTTGATGGCCTTTACCTCATCGAATGTCAGGCCGAGCCGGGCCACGGCGTCTGGCCGAATATTGTGAATGAATACGTCACTTTCACCGATGAGTCTCCGGATGGCCGCCTTCCCCTCATCTGATTTGAGGTCCCAGACGACAGACCTTTTTCCGCGATTTATGGTAAGGTGGCATGGCCCCATGTTCCGATTGTTGGCGGGCTTACCAACGTTTCGAAAGTCATCCCCCCCCTGCGGCTCCACTTTAACAACGTCTGCGCCAAGGTCTGCCAATGTCTGGGTGCAATATGGCCCGAATATCACGGTCGTCATATCAGCGATCTTGATATCTGACAGAATATTGGTGCCGGGCATTCACACTTCCTCCTACGCGTTCATTTCCACGGATCAGTCGTCCGCTATCGTCGCGGAGAATTAGAGAAGGTGTCGTTGGGACAGACAAGCGATCAAACGAAAAATCACGGGAGATTCAGCTGTTCTTGATCCCGCCATTTGAGGCTTTGAGCCAACGTTCGGTCCATCCTGCGAATACGCGGCATATCGAAAAATTTCTTGCCTTCGAAGACTATTGGTTAAGCTTGTAGTCAGGAGATGCACGGACAATCAAAATTATTATAGCGGGACGCCGCCACGCCCATGGAAGAGTTTCCGAGTCGGATACGTCATACAAATGACCGCTATGCAATCGATTGTATTTTTCTGTTGCAATCGATTGCAGTCGATGCCTATAAGGCAATATGCCGGATTACCGGATGAGATATCGACTGGTGAAAACACCAGCAGTGACAGGGAGGAAGAAGTCATGTCGATCACTCGCAATTCTCTTTTGTTGAGCGCCGGCGCCGTCGCGCTCGTTTATGGCGCGTCTGCGCAAGACGCTATTGAGGCCACCGAATCCGAGGCTCGTCAGGAAGTCGTGGTCGTGACCGGCGTGGTAAAATCTGGTGGTCAAAACCGATTGGACAGCTCTATCTCTGTCAGCAGTCTCGACCAGTCGGAACTCATGAAGACCGCGCCCCGGAGCACATCCGAAATATTCCGCGCCCTGCCCGGCATTCGCGCTGAAAGTTCAGCTGGAGGCGGCAATTCCAATATCGCGGTGCGCGGCATGCCACTGTCCACTGGCGGCGCTAAATATGTCAGCCTGCAGGAAGATGGCCTCCCAATCCTTCTATTTGGCGACTTCGACTTCGGCCCAGCAGACGGGTTCTACAAAGTTGACAGCACGCTCGATCGTGTAGAATCAGTCCGCGGCGGCACGGCCTCCACGCTGACCACGAATGGCCCCGGCGGCATCATCAATTTCATCTCAAAAACCGGTAGTACCGAAGGCGGATCAATCGCACTCAGCACAGGCCTCGATCATGACGACTATCGCGCCGATTTCGAGTATGGCGGCTCATTGTCTGACAGCCTGTATTTCCATGTCGGTGGCCACTGGCAGCAAGGTGGCGACTACCGCGATCTGGGGTTTGACGCAGTAAGTGGCGGCCAAATTCGCGCCAGTTTGACCAAGGAATTTGAAAGTGGCTTCATCAGGGTCAATACAAAATGGCTCGACAAGGCCGACGCCACCTACATGCCGCAGGCGGCAGGTCTGTCAGGCAATGAAGTCACTGACAGCATAGCCGGGTTTTCCGCCACCAATGACAGCCTTCATAGCCCCTTCATCCGCAATGGTCGCGATGTGGACGGCGAAAACACAGTCAACAACTACGATCTGGCTGATGGCATCCGCACCCAGCTCAAGTCATTGGGAGTACAGGCGAATTTTGATATCGGCGCAGGTATCAATCTGGACGCCAAGGCACGCTACCAAGACATCTCAGGATATTTCAATGCCCCCTTCACGCACGCTGTCAGCGACGCGGACACCCTGCTCGCCGGCACCTATGGGGGCGCGACAGCAAGCTTTTTCAACGGCCCCGGCACGGGCAATCCGGTCACGTCGGACACCTTGCTCGCTGCAACTGGCAATTCGCTGATCTCTGAAGTCGCCTATTTCAACACAGATCTCGACGATATGAGCAATTTCGCTAGCGAATTGCGTGCGTCGAAATCTCTGTCGCTGGACGGGTCAACACTTGACCTGACCGCAGGCTATTTCTTCATGAATCAGAAGTTCGTCCAGGATTGGCATTGGAATCGCTTCCTGACGTCAACAGATACCAATGCGTCGCTGATCGACATCGCTGGCTTCACTGACAACGGCATTCTGGGCTACAATCAAGCTTTCGGATGGACGGGCACCAACCGAAATTATGATCTCGAATACCAAGCGCGCGCGCCATTTGTTGCCGCAAACTGGGCACTGGACAATGGCCTGACGCTCGACGGATCCATCCGACTGGACACATTGGAGCAGACCGGCACCCGCACCGAAGGTGCACCCGGCGCATTTGATGTCGATGGTGACGGGGTCATTGATGCGCCGGAGACATCGGTCTCGCTCAATACCGGGCTCGGAGGCGTAGCGAACTTCGAAGTAGACCATACGTCTTTCACGCTTGGCGCAAACTACCTGATCTCGGAATCATTGTCGGTGTTCGGACGCTATAGCGAGGGAGCGGCCTTTAATGGCGAGCGTCAACTGTTTAATTCGCTCAACGCCGGCGGAGGGCTCGTCCCAGGTGGAGAAGAAACCTTTGTGGATGAAACCCAACAGTTCGAGGCAGGTCTGAAATGGCAGGAATCCGGCGACGCCGTTCCAGGCCAGCTCGATCTCTACGTCACCTATTTCAATGCTGAAACGAAGGAAGACAACTACGAGATCACAACGATGACCGCGCTGGGCAACACATATGTTTCCCAAGGCATCGAGACAGAACTCAACTATGCCTATGAAGGGTTCGACCTTAGCGGATCTGTCACGTTCACAGATGCAGAAATCGACGCGAGCGACACGGCACCGACAAATGTGGGCAACACGCCGCGCCGTCAAGCGGATTGGATATGGTCGTTGACGCCATCCTATACAATTGATGGCCTCGGCCGTATTGGCGTGAACTTCACCGGCACGACTGACACTTACGTCGATGACGATAACGTCTACGTCATGCCAGGTGCCACGGTGACAAATCTCTTCGCTGATTGGGACATCACCGACCAGGCAACGCTTTCCATTGGCGTCAACAATGTCTTTGACGAAGTGCTGTTCACTGAAGCAGAAAATGGACGCGTTTTCGACACGGACGGCAACGGAACACCCGACGTAATTGTAGCTCGCTCCATCAACGGAACTTCTGCGACCGCAACTTTGCGCTACAGATTCTGATCCACCCAGATCAGGAAGCTGCGTATCCCCCTGCGCAGCAAGGCCCGCCTACTCCCGCAGGCGGGCCTTTTATTTGCGCCACATGTCAGTACTGTATTGGCCTAACACTCAGCTGTTGAATCACACGCCAATTGAATTTGCATAAGTAATTTCTTGATTTATTCTGCGTATTCAAGTCAGTAACTGGCGTCGAATAGCTGCGCCAGGAACGCAACCATGGTCAGATGCGGCCAGCCAAACAAGACACAGCCAGTAGAAGGGAAGATAAGCCAAATGAATGATCACGTGGCAAAATCATCCAGAAAAATGACAATGGCTGAGTTGGCCAAGCTAGCCGATGTAGATGTTTCCACTGTCTCTCGCGCACTGAATGACAGCCCCTTGGTCAAGGAAGAGACCAAGAAGCAGATCATGAAGATTGCTGCAGAGACCGGCTATGCAGTTAACGCATCCGCTCGAAATCTGCGCCGACAATCGTCTGAAGCCTTGGGAATCGTGATTCCCCTTCGGCCGGAGTCCGGTCAGACGATCTCGGACCCGTTCTACCTGGAAATGGTCGGTGCGGTCAGCAAGGCCGCATCCGCCAACGGATATGATCTGATTGTCAGCATTCCGCGAGAAGACGAAACGATTGCTGAACGCCGTCTCCTACAAACTGGAAAAGCCGACGGTCTGATCGTGATCGGCCAGGCTGGCATGTCCAAGCGACTTGAACACATAGGCCCGCTTGCTTCGAAAATAGTCGTTTGGGGCGGACAGACCGGGCACACAAACTACACCCTCGTCGGGAGTGACAATGTGGATGGCGGTCGGCTTGCAGCTGATCACCTGATCTCGATTGGTCGATCACAGATACTTTTTCTTGGGCCCATCAATCTGCCAGAGGTAAAGTTGAGACACCAAGGATTCCTGGAAGCCCACGCGAAACATGGAAAGCACTGGGACACCAACTTATTGCTGGAGATTGAGTTTGGCGGCCGCAATGCCTTTGAAGCCGTGATCGCAATGCTGGATTCCGGCACCAAATTTGACGCCATCTTCGCCGCCTCAGACGTGCTCGCGATGGCTGCCCTGATGGCACTGACATCCCGCGGCATCCGCGTTCCTGAAGACGTCGCTGTGACGGGTTATGATAATATCAGCCAGGCCAGCACAACGACTCCTCCACTGACAACGATTGATCAGAATATTGAACAAGGTGGACGCATGATGGTGGAGAAACTGCTTGCGCAACTCTCAGGAGAATCCGTCAAATCGGAATTGACACCTACCCGCCTGATTGTTCGGGAATCCACTTCGGGCGAGGCACAGCCTACTCAGTAGAAAGATCTAATTCTGGCAGCTCTATTTGGCGGACCGGCGGGAAGCTCAATTGTGCATCTTCGCCTGCACGCTCCGTAAACGGCCCAACAATCGTCGCACTTCCATTCGTCAAATCATGGGAGAGCATGCTCGCACCAAACATGCAGTCCAGCCCGCCCAATACACTCCCGGATTTCGAGCAAGGTCGCCAAGAGCCATCCAGCGCACTTGAAAGATAAAGACGCTGCTGCATCTCAACTTCGCTATCCGGCTGCCCCTCATACATTCGATTGCATGCGGAGATCAAAAGCAACCAATTGTCCGTTTCGGCATCATAGTACAGCTTTGGCACCTCGGACTGACTGTACTCATGGGCATCCGGAAGAAGGATGGGGGGCATAAGGTCAGCGCTCACCTTTCCGCCCTCATCCCGATATATGACCGCACGCGCAATTGCAGGCACCGCGGGCCCGACCTTTGCTGACCAGAATGCGTTCAATTGTCCATCTTTGTCTCGCACCAAGAATGGATCTCGCCAGGCCATGATTGGCCCGCCCTCTTCCCCTGCGCTATCTCCAAGCCGATCACGTGGCCCGAGATAGAAACCCAACGCCGTGATCTTATCATAGTCGCGCATGGGGCAACTAATTGTCTGCACGCTTCCACTTTCGACTGTGCCATCAGACTGGCACTTGCCTATGCATATCGTTTGGAGAAAAGCACGGTCGTCAGCGACATCTCGGATGCCGGTATATCCGAACAGCACGTTACCGTCAGTGTTCTGGAGAACGGACCCGCTCCATACGTTATGGGCGTCTGCACCATCTGGTGCACTTCCCGGCTCGATTGCGACCCCACAATCAGTCCACGTAGCCCCCGCATCCAATGAACTGAAATGGCGCACATGAAAGCTGTGATCGTTGCGCCGCGACGGTTGAATATTGCCTCCATCGAGGCTCCGCCTACTCAACGCAAGGCAATACAAATGCAACGCACCATCCTCGGTTTTCTCTGTCCAGGAATCCCATAGCCACAGATCGGGATGACGAATTCCGCCGACGAACGGCGTTTCGCTTGGCGCTGGTATGGGAGCGGTACGACGAACCATAAAATTTCCTAAGTGTACTCGTGTTGATCAGCCGCTTCGAGAGCAGATGCAGCTGGATTTGCGACCCAATTAATCAGCCCCATGACAAACAAGAGGCCTGCAAAGGCCGTGGCCAGAATAAATCCAATTCTCATATCGCCATTGCCGAACTGATCGCTCACAACTGCCATTAGCAACGGCGCAAAAGCTGCGGATGCTGCCGTGAAGAACAAGATCAGGCCCGCAACAGCGCCATGATCACTTTTTGGGAAGCAACTGATGCCTTTTGAATTCAACGTTGGATAAATCATCGACATGAAAAGTCCCGACAACGGAAGAAGGAAAACCGCTGCCGTTTTTCCGAGAAGCGCACTCGCAAGAAAGCAGCCGAAGATAATTGCCGTGAAAGCCAGCATTACCAATTTCCAGTCAACGAACCGCAACACAATTGCTCCCATGAACCGACCGATCGCGCGGAGTACGAAGAAGATCATCACCGAATAGGCCGCAAATCCCATCGCCCACTCTGTTCCCGTGAACCCTTCAAGAAAGGTCGGTAGCCATACAAATATCGCCACCTCGCAAGCGACGTAGAGCGCTATCGCAAGTGAAAATCCGAGCGCGTGCACATTCCCCAAAAGCGATAGTGTATGCCCAATCGAGGCTGGCGTTTCTTTTTCGCCAGACATGGGCGGATATTCTGTCACCAGTGCCGCAACAACCATTAAACCACATAGGCATGCCGCAATCATGTAGAGCCACGTCCAGGACAGTCCCTGCGATGTGAGCCACACGACAAGTAGCGGACCGATGATTGCGCCTACACCGAAAAACCCTTCAACAGCATTCATTCGTGCCGTGTGATCTTGCGTCGAACCGGCCAGATCGCCAATCAACGCCAATGCTGATGTTTTGAATACACCGATCGCCAGTCCCGAGATGAAGAGCAATGCGAAGTACAACTGAAAACTCTGACCAGACATAAAGAGCGCACTGGCAACACCATACAGGGCCAGTCCGCCAATAATTGTGGACTTCCTCCCGAACCGATCCGCAAGAAAGCCAAGGCCGATACCGCTCGCGGCAATAGCGACCATCGTTGCCCAATGGAAAGCACTCGCCTCGGTGTTGGTGAGGTTCATATCCACGCGCGCGATCTTGATAATTTCGCCAACTGCGTCCGTGGTCATCGCAAACATGAAGAACATCGCATAGGTAAGCGCCGACACCAGATGGCTACCGGTCCGTCGCGACTGCTGCGATTCCTGTACACTTTTATGCATCTTGTCGTTTCCTCTCCATCTGTGGTATTAAATAATACAATCGATTGCAATACATAAATCCGGTCTTTCTTGTTGTACCGGCGGAGGCGATATCATGGGAGGCAAATTCTATCGCGGCGGTATCGACGCCGGTGGCACCACATTCAAATGTGGCGTCGCTGACGAAGAAGGTGTGTTGGTTCAGCAATGCCGAGTCCGCGTCACCTCTCCAACAGAGACAATTTCGCAATGCCTTGAGTTCTTTCGCCCGCTCTACGAATCTGAGCGCTTGAGGTCCTTTGGCATAGCCAGCTTCGGCCCAATCGACGTTGACCTCAGTTCGCCTGATTATGGCACCATCTTGTCTACGCCCAAGCCTGCATGGTCACATACAAACCTGCGAGCCGCCTTTGAAAAAACCATCGGCCTCCCCGTAGCAGTAGATGTTGACGTAAACGGCGCGCTGCTCGCTGAGCGCACACTGGGCGCAGCGAAAGGAACGAAATCTGCCGTGTACGTCACGGTTGGCACTGGCATTGGAGCAAGCATCTTTGCGAACGGATCCTTTCTGGGACGCCCAGTGCACCCAGAGTTCGGGCATATACCTCTTCGGCGAAATGAGCAGGACAAGTCGTTTGATTGCCTTTGCCCCTTCCATTCCGACTGTCTGGAGGGAATGATTTCAGCGAAGGCGGTTGGCGCACGCGTTGGCGAACCTTCTCTTCTGACAGAAGATGACCCTGTTTGGGAGATCGCCGCAGACTATCTGGCTCAAGCGTGTCGGAGCCTGTATTTGACCGCTCGGCCAGAGCGGATCATACTTGGCGGCGGCCTGCTGCTTGCGCCTCACCTGATTGGCCGAATACGTCATGCATTTTATGATCAAATGGGCGGGTATCTCAGCATGGGCTGGAACGCAACTGTGGATCTAATCACCACGCCTGATCTAGGCGATAATGCCGGGTTGATGGGTGCCATCCTTTTGGGACAGGTTGATCGCTCGCAGCATTTTGCTCTGCTCGCATAGTGCGCCCTACGCGCAAGGCTTAAGAACAACCCACACGAGTTCTTCAAAAGCGCTGCCGTCTCATGGTGCGAAACCCCGTGCCTTGCTCAAATAGTCACATCTTTTCTCGCAACCTTTCCGAGTGAAATGTGTTGCAGTGGTCAAAGCTTGAACTTTGCTTCGACCATATAATGAGGAATACCGTGTCCAGATTAGTCGTGTACTCCAATAGACTTCCATTGGGACAAACCGCATCTGGCGGCCTGGTTGTCGCACTGCAGAAGACCATGGAGAGCCAAGGTGGCGTATGGATTGGCACCAAGCTCGATGAGTCCATCTCCGATCATTTCTTGAAAGAGTATGATGGCGGAAAGTTTGATCGCCACGCACTTCATCTGCAGCCGAGCGAGTACAATGACTACTATCTGGGATACGCGAACTCGGTCCTGTGGCCATTGTTTCATGGACGCACAGACCTACTGGACGTTGCTCACGGCCAACTAGCGGCTTACGCCAGTGTGAACCAAAAATTGGCTGAAGCAACGAGACACTTGATTACAGACGACGATACGATCTGGATTCACGATTATCACTTCATCCCACTGGCATCAGAATTAAGAAAATTGGGCGTCCAAAACCCGATCGGGTTCTTTCTGCACACGCCTTTCCCGACTACAAGCGATGTGCACGCCCTCACTCACAAACGCAACCTGTTGGACTGGTTGTCTGCTTATGACCTTGTAGGTCTACAAACCCAGCGCGATGTGTCAGCAATGATTGAAGTCTGTAGAACAGTATTCGGCGGACAGATGCTTTCAGACGGTCGCATAAGATGCCAAGGTCGGGATATCTGGCCGGCCAGTTTCCCCATAGGTATTGAGGCCGAGAATTTTCGGCGAACAGCAGAAGCCCAGAAACCCCTGGCGCCCCAAATCGCATCAGGGCAAAGACTGCTTATCGGCGTCGATAGACTGGATTATTCAAAAGGCCTGCCTCACAAGTTTCGCGGTTTCCAACGCTACCTTGAGGATAGAGCATCAAGCGATTCACCGCTAACCTTGCTTCAAATTGCGTCACCAACGCGAGAAGATGTTGAGGCGTACCAGGAGGTTCGCCGAGAACTGGAACAAATTACCGGCCAGGTAAACGGCAGGTTTGCTGAGCTGGGTTACATTCCAATTCAATACATTCATCGATCAGTGCCCAGGGACTATCTAGCCGGCCTTTATCGCCGAGCCGATATTGCATTGGTGACCCCCCTCATCGACGGGATGAATCTTGTGGCGAAAGAGTACATTGCTGCTCAGGATCCAGCAGATCCTGGCGTTCTGATCCTCTCAGAAGCCGCTGGGGCTGCTGAGCAGCTGAAAGTTGGCGCGCTGATGGTGAACCCCTTCGACCCCGGGTCTGTCTCAGAAGCGATTCAAAGTGCTGCAAGCATGAGCCGTGAAGAACGAATTGAGCGCCATCAGTCGCAATGGAACGAAATCGCACGACACGATGTGCATTGGTGGACTGGAACATTCCTCAACAGTCTGAAGAGAAACGCTGCGCAGAGAATTGAACACGATTCAATCCTCCGGTTGGCGTGACCTTCAAGTTAGTCGGGCTCTTCGTCGACACGTTCAATCTGAGTGGGTACCGGGCCGAGGGCAATCGGATCTCCATCTCCCTTAAAGTGACTTACTGCGTCCTCCTTCTCGGGTTCGGCTGGCCCCTCACCGGGCAACATTTGCTCGCGCCGACGCTTGGCTGCGTGATCTATTTGACTGGCCTCGCTAGGTGTTGTTCGCGGATGGGCTGCGGTTTCCAGAGTCTTCCGGGTCATCATGTTCACCTCTTTAAAACTCATCAACTCTCCGAACCGCTCAAGGTTTCATCGGATCAGACGCAGCCTCTAGTCGGAAGAAAAATTTCCTCTTGTTCGGTTCGCGAATGCGACAAGCGACAACATGACTGGCACTTCAACAAGCACTCCAACCACAGTCGCCAACGCAGCGCCGGAGTTCAAACCGAACAGACTGATCGCTACCGCCACCGCAAGTTCAAAGAAATTTGAAGTCCCGATCAGAGCACAAGGAGCGGCAATATTGTGTGGCACCTTCCAGGCCCAGGCAGCTCCGTAGGCAAGCGCAAAAATTGCATATGATTGGATCAGGATTGGTACAGAAATCAGAACAATGATCAGTGGATCAGACAGAATCACGCGGCCCTGGAACCCAAAAAGCAAAATGACTGTGCCGAGCAACCCAATAATGGAAAGCGGCTTCATATGTGACAGAAAGCGATGCAGGTGCGGTTCTCCCCCGCGACCCAATAGAAACGAACGCAACGCCACACCAGCTGCGAGCGGCAGCAGGACGTACAGTCCTACAGATAGTATCAGCGTCTCCCACGGAACACTCAATTCAGTCACACCAAGAAGAACGGCAACAATTGGCGCAAAAGCGAATACCATAATGGCGTCATTCACGCTGACTTGAACCAATGTGTAGTTTGGATCTCCACGCGTAAGCTGGGACCACACGAATACCATTGCTGTACACGGAGCCGCACCCAACAGTATCAATCCGGCAATGTATTGGTTGGCGTTTTCCGCAGGGATAAGATCTGCAAACACGTATCGGAAGAACAAAACGCCCAGCGCGGCCATGCTGAAGGGCTTTACGAACCAATTTACGATCAAGGTTATCATCAAGCCCTTCGGCTTCTTGCCAACGTCCTTCAATGTGGAGAAATCGACACCCATCATCATTGGTAGAACCATCGCCCAGATCAGCACGGCTACTGGAAAATTGACGTTTGCATACTCGAACGACGCCAAGTCCCGAAATATACCGGGAAGCATCTGCCCCAATCCTATGCCCAGGGCGATCGCAGCAGCGACCCACAGCGACAGGTACCGTTCAAATTTTCCCATCGAGGTCTCCTACCAATCGGCACTCTTGCCAGATCCAGCGGGACACCAAGACAAATGCGCTCCGCCAGCTTCGGATCGCACATAGTACGGCAAGATCATTATTTCAACGTTTATTGAAATATCAAATCAGCATTTGACGACGCTGATATTGGATAGTGACCCGCAGACTTCGGGCCGTCCTCGACAACAATTCTCGACAAGAACCGACAATAGTTCACTGACGTTTTCGAACTCTGCGCGATAGATCATATGTCGACCATCACGCGCGACGCTTACGAGACCGGAGCTGACCAGGATATTCATGTGCCCCGACAATTTGTTAGGCGCGACATCCAACTCTCTCGCGATAGCGCCCGCTTGGAGCCCCTCCGGTCCCGCCTCCATCAAAGCACGAAATGCCAATAGTCGCGTTTCCTGTCCGAGCGCAGACAATTGCTTAAGCGTGGGGGCGAGATCTGTCATGCGAACAAATGTAGTCGCTGCCGGGTAAATGTATAGCTCTGGAAAGAACGGCGAAGACGATGCTGCAGCCGCCACATCCTCTCACCTCAACGATCTCCGACAGTTGCCATTCCTTCGTCCCTGATACGAGACAAACCGCCAAACACCTCCCCGCGATGGCAAATCCTAATTGCGAGTAATTTTCATTTGCAAAAAAAGCGCAGCGGAGGTATTCGGGCCGCCTAGTTGCGACTGAGTTGCATTTTCTACTTCTATGGAGGGGTCCATGAACCACACTATTCGCAAGAACACCCTACTAGGCGCCACCGCTATCGTCACAGCCATCGCGTTCAGCACGCCTGCATTGGCGCAGGATGCATCAGGTTCCGATGACGCCGAATTCCTTGGAACGCTAACTCTTGGGGAGAGTAAGCGCGAAGTCCAAGCTGATACGGCGACGCCCGTTACGGTAATCGATCAAGAGGAAATAGATGACAGGCAAGCGAGTACGGTGGCGGAGTTGATCGATTCTGTTCCCGGCGTATCTCTCGTGAACGGATCCACGCCAGTTGGCTCAGGCATCAACATCAGGGGTTTCGGCGCGAACGGCACATACGGCACCGACCAGAAAGTTGCCATTCAAATTGACGGTGCGAGTGTCGGGTCGGAAGAACTATATCGTGTTGGCACTCAATTGTTTACCGATCCATACCTCTACAAGAGCGTTGAAGTCATTCGGGGAACGGTCGGCAGCTTTGAATATGGATCCGGCATCATTGGCGGCGTTGTACGCCTTGAAACCATTGATGCGTCAGATCTGACAGGTGGTGAACCAGGCTTCGCGCTTCGCCAGACACTCGGCGGCGCAACGAACATGGATGGCTTCAACTCTTCAACAACACTCGCAATTCAGCCAACCGAAAATTTCGAAGTACTGGCAAACTATTCCTGGCGTGAACAACACAACCAAGAAGATGGTCACGACCGCGTCATCGAGAATAGTGAATTTGAGCTGCCGTCCTACCTCGTGAAAGCGCGCTACTCCGCCGGAGACCACAGTGTCACAGCCAGCTACACAAACACAGAGACGACCGAACGCGACAAGCCGTACGACTCTTTTGGAACCACCGGTGGATCATTCGGTAACGTCGATCGAGACACGACGTCAGAAACCATCGCACTGAAATACAACTACAACCCTCTCACGAACGACCTGATCAATCTCGACGTAATCTACTCATACGCAAATCAAGAAATCGATCAGACCTGCATCGTTGGCAGCGGGCCATTCGGGTGTTTCGCGACAGTTGATGCAGACCACCAGTATGAAACCTCAAAGTTAACGGTGAAGAACTCTGCCTTCATTGAGGCGGGGGTCCTTACGCACGACATTCGCGCTGGCCTCGAGTACATTTTGAAAGAACGTCTGGATGCCAGCTCTGCTCCAGGAGGCGAAGACAACAGATACGCATTCTTTGTTGTGGACAATATCGAGTTCGGCGGGGGTTGGAGCTTTACTCCGGCACTTCGCTTCGAGACTTCAGAAGTGGAAGGCGTTCTCGATGACGGCAGCAATGCGAGCTATGATAATGATGCGCTCATGGGTGGCGCTTCGCTCCGCTATGAGTTCGACAATGGCATCGCTCTGTTCGGCAGCTATGCGTACACAGAAAGCCTTCCAATCCTCGACGATCTTGAGAACGAAACCTATATGACCCAGCCTGAAATAGGAGAAACGGTCGAAATCGGTGGCTCATATGATCGTATCGGCGTGTTTGGCCGCGATGACTCGCTATCTATCAAAGCCAATTTTTACCGGACCGATCTTGAAGACAATACATCCTATTCCGGCGTCGATTCCGTTGAACTGTCCGGCCTGGAATTGGAAGGGTCATACGCTCGACGCGACGGCACTTACGTCGATGTCAACGCCAACATCATTGATGGTGAGCAAACCAACACGACCGGCACAAAGTCTGACTGGCGAAACCTCACTGCTGACAGCATGCGCGTGACACTTGGCAAGAGATTCTCGCCGCTCGCTGACCTGTCCACGGAGTTTGTTGCAGCCGCGGACGATGAGATTAATGATCGCCCCGGCTATGTCACGGTCAATCTGCGCGCCACAATCACGCCACAGGAAGGCGTTCTGGAAGGCACCTCATTCCGCTTCGGAATCGAGAATGCACTGGACATGAACTACATGCCAGCGCTCGCCACCCGGACCGCTGCGGGACGCAATATCAAATTCACGGTGTCAAAATCCTTCTAGAAGGAGCTCCGACCTTCTAGTCCGTGGAAAGGCAAGCACCGAGCGCACTGTTGCTCGGTGCTTGCAGCCATCGGCAGACGACATCGACCATCGAATTATGATATTTTCGAACCGTGAACGGACATACTTATGCTCACCATGTTTCAATCCCTTTATCAGGTCGGCGGCCCCGTCCTCGTACTAATCATCGCAATATCGACGTTTACTCTGGCGTTAATAGTTTACAAGTATTGGCAGTTTCGCTCTGACAAAATCGGACAGTTGAAAGCTATCAAGTCCGCTCTGTCCTCGTTGAATCGTGGTGATGTCAGAGAGGTCTACACGCTTTTATCCGGGTCAAGCCATTGGCTCGCTCAACTCCTGATCGACGCGATCCCGCTAAGGGATCGCGAGGGCCTGATTCCTCGCTTGGAAACGGAAGCCGAGCAGTCTCTGCAGCCGTATGAAAGTGGCTTTCGAATTCTGGACACAATCGCTCAACTTGCACCTCTGCTTGGACTGTTGGGAACGGTTCTGGGCATGATTGAGGCATTTCAGGCGCTTCAAACCGCCGGCTCTCAAGTTGATCCGGCCGCCCTTGCTGGCGGCATTTGGGTCGCACTGCTCACAACGGCCGCTGGTCTTTCCGTCGCCATGCCGACATCGATCGCGCTCTCATGGTTCGAAGCTCAAATTGATCGTGAACGCGCAATGGCAGAGCATGCTTTTACCGTCTTAATCACTCCTACATCGGAAGAGCCCACCAGCACCAAACTGGAGTAACTGAACCATGGCATTAAAACGGGTTCGCCGACGCCGTCGCGCTTCAATCACCTCTCTTATAGATGTGATATTCTTGTTGTTGTTGTTCTTCATGCTGGCATCCACTTTCTCGGAATTCTCCGAAGTTGAAATTTCCTCAGCGAAATCCCATGGCGGTGTCGATAGCGATCCTCATGTGATCAAACTACTGGTTACTAGTAATGGCGTCGACCTGTACGGAAAAACTATTCATGTCGAAAATCTATCCACTGAGCTTCAAGATCTTATCAGACCAGAGAGCAGTTCCATTGTAGCGGTAGGCGTTACCGAACAAGCGACTACGCAGAACCTGATTGATGCTTTGTCCCTCATTCGAACATTCGAAAACTTTGAGATCGTCGTCGAGGAGCCCTCATGAAGCGTCTTCGTCAAAAGCCTCAGCGCGATCCTGTGATCTCGTTGATCAACATTGTATTCCTTATTCTGATTTTTTTCATGGTGGCTGGTTCTCTGTCGTCACCGCCAGATCCGTCTATAAAGTTTGTTCAGACGCAAAACCTTGAATGTTGCGTCCCGCCGAATGCTATTTCAGTAGATGAGTTTGGACATTTCACCCAGTCTGGCGGTGTGATCACGATTGATAAACTTGTTGCGGAACACCGCGACCAAAGTGAGCCTCTAAGATTGCTGCCGGATAGAGAGTTACCCGCAAAGCGGCTGCTTCAACGGATCAAACAGCTTCGCGTGAGAGGCCTGACCGATATCATCATCGTTACCGAGGATACGAGTAAGTGATTCAGAAGAATATTCTGCGTTTTTCCGCTGCGCTTTCAGCTGCGACCGCAACACATTTGACTGTGTTGGCTTATACGATGTCCCAGCCCTTGTCCGGGCCGGCATTGATTGCTGGCAACTCTTTCAGCGTGGAACTGGGCTCCATCGCCGAAACGACCCCAAGTTCGGATCCAAAGCCTACAAAGCAGGCTCCGGCGGAACCAGAACCACAGCCTGCACCCATCAAACCGGATTCTACTCCCGCGCCAAACCCAAACAAAGAAACCGCCCCCCTGCTCCCGGATACGACACTTCTTCCGGAGCCACCTCCAACAATAGAGCAAGAGCCTGTCGTCGAAACTAAGGCCGCACCCGAACAAGAGGATGACAGCAGCAATCTGGTTTCAGACCCCGCGCATCTGGATTCATCAAAGGACCTCGATCAGGCTGTATCGGCGGACACCGGCTCGGAAAAATCCAGTGATGCTGAAAACGCCACGACGGAAACCGAGACCACCCCCGCGGGCGAAGCGCCAAGTGACACTCTGAACGATGCGAATTCAGGTGCGCCTGGCAACGCTGCAGAGTCAAATTACAAGGGCCTGGTGATGCAGCATCTATCACGTCAAAGGCGCCCTCGCGCCTCCAGTCCGGGATCGGCATTCGTCGAGTTTCGTATCAGCCCACGTGGCGCGGTGAAAAGCATCAGGATTTCAAGAAGTTCTGGCTCGTCACGCTTTGATAGAGAGGCAATCATTGTCGTGAAAAAGGCGGCTCCTTATCCGAAGCCACCCTTTGGTGTGAACACCATGTTCACTGTTGAAATTGCAGGCACCTAAACATCTTCCACCTAATCCGATAACGGTCGTTCTTGACTATCGACGTTCAGAAACAGTCAGATAGCACTATCCCGTCTTACCAAAAGTGATGGCGATGGCGCCCAGCTCTTCTCCAGCTTCGAGCTTCTCTGCTATAGCTTGATCGGATAGCGTAAAGCTCAAGCGCTCGTGCTGATGTCCCCCATGCTCGCGCGCAGCTTCCAGGTGCAATGTGTACTCACCTTCCGGCACCGGTTCACCATCGTCATTCAGACCATCCCACTTCAAGGTATATTCACCGGGACGACGTGTCGGTCCTGACACTGCATCAACAAGACTTCCCGCTTTGCGGCCAAAGCGCCTGTGCCAGTAATAATTCTCTTCCATCCAGCGCGCCTCTTCACCGGCCAGCATGAGGATTCTAACCAAATTGCGTTCGGCATCCGCAATCCAAACCGCAACATATGGGCGCTCGTAGTCGGCAACGTTGTGTTCGGGTATCTCAAAACTCACCGCGAACTCTGTGCCGTCCGGCCATACGGCCCCGACTTCGTCACTTCTAGCATTCTGCAATAGCAAGCCGGACCAGCCAGATGTCGCGTGGTGTCGCCCGTCTGAGGATATGATCTCTGCTTCCACGCCAGGCTTGGACTCTATAAATTCAAGACCACCCTTCAGTTCCATGACCATCAACGCAGTCGCGATTGCGTCGGCTTCGATCGCCGAAGCAGCGTAAACGCTTGCCGACTTGATGTGAGATACTGGCCAACCGTCAGCTGGCGAAATGATGTGTCCAAATTCTTGACCATTGATTTCAAGACTTCGCGGACTTTGCGCACTTGTCGCCACCGCGCCACCAGTGAGTTTTAACATCGTTCCATGCGCACTAGCACCGTCCGCCAGCTCGGACTCAGACGTTACAGCGACTTTCCATTGCCCTCCATCGTCAGAACCCTTGCCCCAAACGCGTATGTCGCCTCCAATATTGAGAAGTAGGCCTTCTGCGCTTGGCGCAGCCGCTCGACCAACTTCAACAGCTGAATCCAATATGTATCCCTTGGCCAATGCATCCATGTTGAATTGAACAATGTCGGGACGCTGGATAGTCGCTCGACCCTCGTCAATCTCTACATCCGCTCGCCGTATTTCGCCCGCTTTAGTTCGCAGTTCGGGTCGCTGCGGAAGCGTCTGACTCTTCGCAGCAATTGACCATTCATTGACCAATTCGCCGACACGACAACTCAGAGCCTGATCTGTCTCCACCCGATAAGCTTCACAGCTATTCCAAACTTCCAAGAGGTCCGTCGAAACACGTTGTTCATGTGTCGCGTTCAGTCGCCGTAATTCGGATTCCTGGCGCAAACTGAACACGGAATTAAGTCGTTCGATTTCTTCAAGTATCGCTGTCTCGACTCGAGTTGCCTCACTTTGCGTCGGCGCCACTACCACCAGATCAAAAGACGTTCCCAGCACGTAGTCGTGATGACTCTTGAACGTATCAGCATGAGCAAATTCACGATTGGCGACGGTCAGTCCGCACACGACCGCCAATCCGATGAGCGTATATTTGAGCATGAGGTCTCCAATTGCCAAGCTCCAGTCACATCACGTCGAAACCCGAGAGGCGGATGCGATGGAGCAGAATTCTTACTTGCAACTAAATCTCATTTGCATATTGTGCAAGCCAAATACTGATACATTCTCAACCTAGGGGCCTTTCATGAACGGACTGAAAACCTGCGCGTCGGCGCTCACTGCCATTATTGCCTTCAGCGGGTCCGCACATGCCCACACATCATACGTCGTGCCGAACATCTTTGTGACAAGCGAAGGTCAATATGTGACGGCTCAATCCGCTTTCACCGAAGACCCATTCGTTCCCGAAATCGCTGTGGCGTCGGACGATTTCCACGTTGTCTTGCCCGATGGCGTAAGAGACGATTTCGACGTCATCACGCCTCTGCACCAAGTAGTGATTCTTGAAGAATCTCTTCGCGATGAAGGCACATACCGTCTCACAACTGGTGTACGTTATGGTCGGAAAAGCCAAAAAGCGCTTGTTGATGGAAAATGGGTCCCGGTATTTGGCCCCGATGCACAAGTCCCTGAGAATGCCACTGAAGTCATCAGTAGCCAGACTGTAACCGTCGCAGATGCATATGTCACAAAGGGGGCCTCAACGTGGGAACCTGTCAACCTGGGGCTTGGCCGCCTGGTCCTGAGGCCAATGTCTCACCCGAACGAAATCTATTTGGAAGATGGTGCTGAATTTGAAATCTTGTTCGACGGCAAACCATTGGCGAACCAGTCTGTCGAAGTCAAACGCGAAGGCGGGGCATATGAGGATGCCAAGTTTGAGCAACACATCGAAACCGACGAAAACGGAATTCTGTCGCTCTCTTTCGATCGAGCGGGAAAATACCTGATCATGACTCGCCATGCCTCGCCTGCTCCTGAAGGAGCTGAAGTCGACGAGCATAGTCACACCACTTCTCTCACATTCGAAGTCGCAAAATAACATTCTGAACTAATACGGATATACAACATGAAATACGCCATGCCCGCCCTAGCCATCCTGGCTTTGGGTCCGCTCACCGCTTGCACAACTCAAGAAGCCATCACAACTACTGGATCGGAAATTGCCACCACAACATCTGAAACCGCAGAGCAGACCGACCGGCCGATAAGCAGCGCACGCGGCCATAGCAAGTCGGCCTTCTTCGACAAATATGACATCAACGGAGATGGCAAGGTTTCAGAAGCCGAGTTCATGGGCGAACGCGAGGATGGCTATCGTCGCAGGGATGCAAATGGCGACGGGCAGGTCCATGCAGAAGAATATGTATCCGAGTATGAAGTCCGTCTTTTGAAGCAAATGGAAGACCAACGCACGCGCCAGATCGACCAAGCCGACTTCAGGTTTACCGTATTGGACAAGAATGAAGACGGAAATCTGTCACTGGATGAATTCCACGCATCCGGCTCTCGTATGTTCTCCGCTCTGGACACGAATGAAGACGGGATCGTTGATGAACTAGACGACGCAGAGAATTACTGAATCAGAACCAATCGTCTCTTATTGAACGAAACAAGCTGCGGCTCCTCCGAGGGGCCGCAGCTTTTCCTTTTCCTCGTACCACGTGGATGCTGCCCAACTACCCCACCGACAACAGCTCGCGTTCGCTTTGTTCCCGCACGCGCGCCTCATCGGCGGGCAATGCACGGAATGCAATTATGCCAAACAACAAGCCTCCGACTGGTAAGGCCAGGCACCATATCATCGCCAACCGAAGTGCCTCAGCGGGCGATGCTCCGCCTGCAGTGTAAACATCACTGACCTGACCTATGAGGTAAGGGCCAATCGCGGTTCCGATCAGCGTCGTAACCATGGTAAAGAACGCGTAGGACGTCGCCCTGCCGCGTGGAACATTCAGATCGTTGATCGTGGCCATCGCTGGCCCAGTTGCCATCGCCGTAAAGAAGAACAAGACAGCAAGACAGGCATAGGCTGAAATCAGCGTCGTCGAGAAGAGAAAGGCCGAGGACATGATTATCGCCCCAACTGTAGCGGCGAGATAAACTACCAATTTCCCATGTACAAATTTCTGGCGAAGCCGATCAGCAAGAATCCCCCCAAAAGTAATTCCGCAAAACCCGGATACTGCGCTCGACAGCCCCACGACCATTCCTACCTGACTATTGGCGACTTCATAGGTTCTCTGAATAAGAGGAACACTCCAGAATGCGAATGCTACACCGACGAAAACCACGCCCGCGGCCGATATAGTCAAGCAAATCATCGCACGTGACCTGAACAACAAATGAAACACGTCCGGGTCTCTCAACAGAAATGACTGGCTCCATGAAAACGCTGCAAAGACGCCAATTGCAAGCGCTACCCATTGGGTAACATCTCCAGTAAGCAGAATGAGCCCCCAAGCCAAGACCGCCAGCAAAGCAATGGTCACAACGTTCACGACGATGAGTGAAGGTTTCGCGCCGCCGCGCGCCAACATGAAAAGGTTGAGGACAGGAACCATACTGCCAAGCGACACGGCTACTTCCTTCAAAGGCGAGCCGGCAATAGGCTTGGCGCCGCCATCGTAACGACCTCGTTCAGGCTCGCGAATCTTGGCGACAACAAGCGACAACAGCAGCCCAGGCAATCCAACGGCCATGAACGCCACTTGCCACCCTTTCAAACCAAACGGAGCGAGTGACGTATCAGGGTACGTCGCGGCCCAGGCATCAAGAATTGACCCGCCCAAGAACAATCCACAGCCAAGGCCGATATACACACCGCCCGCATACAAAGCGACGACCGTAGTCCTCAAATGGGGAGGGTAGTAGTCGTACAACAGCGACAAGGCAGCTGGCGACGCGCTCGACTCTCCAATTCCGACGCCGAACCTGTAGGTTGCCAGAGAAGCAAACCCCTTTGCGGTGCCAGACAAGGCCGTCATCAAACTCCAGAAACCCAATCCTAGGGAGATCAAATGAGTTCGATTCCAAGCATCGGCCAATCGACCAAGCGGAATGCCAAAAGTCGCGTAAAATACAGCGAATGCTGTTCCGTACAGAAACCCTAAATCGGCATCCGATATTTGGAGATCCGCTTTGATGTCTTCGGCCAGTATCGCCAATATCTGGCGATCCAGAAAGTTCAGAACGTAAACGAGAAAAAGGATTACCAGTACACCATTGGCGTATCCTCGGCTTTCCTTCACGGGGGCGGCGACTGACTGATCCACAATAATGCTAGCGTAGTGCAGCCAGAGGGGTTGGATCGAGATACTCTTCAATCCGAGCAATCTTTCCGTCTTCTACAAGCACAACTGCGATCGCATCAGCTTCTATGGTTTTGTCATCTAGCGTCACAACTCGCAGAATATGCTGCTGAAGCCAACCACCCGGAATCTCGACCATCCTCTGGATGTCATACGTGCGCGATTTGGTCTTCGAAATGATGTTCTTGAACGTTGCCATGTTTTGGTCAACGGTTTGCGTCTTGCGGTCATAATTGTGCCAGATACCGGCGTCGGGTTTGAAGCATGCGCGAGCGCCGGGCTCGTCACCCGCTTCCAGGCGGCTCTTGAATTTTTCGGCTAGGTCCAATGCACTCATGGGAAAAGTCCTGATGTAGTTTGAATGGAGCGCCCCGTTGAGATGGGGCGCGGCAATAAAGATTCCTTATTCGTCCAGCAGAACCTGCACGTGATCCGGCACCGGCTCTCCTTTGCGGGTCAAGTCTCCGATTGCGGGATTGAAGTAGTCCCTCCACAAACGGATCTTTCCATTCTCGAACTCGAACATACCCATATATGGGATCTGAATCCGATTGCCTTTTGCATCAACGAAATCGTCTGCACCCTCAACCATCAAAATATCACCATCTTGCGCGTGACGATTGATACGCCACTGGATATTACTCATCCCGGCGCCAAACTTTTCAAGGAATGCGCGAATTTCATCAGGACCGTTCAATGGCTCTGACCCAACGCGATAGTAATAGGTTACATCAGGCGCGACATGCGCCAAGACGCCATCGATGTTTCCAGCTTTCCAGGAATTCATAATCTGGTTAACGGTAGCGAGATGATCCGGCTCAGGCTGAATGACGCCCATTTCTGTAAGGAGCTCGTTTCGGTCATAGTATTCGCGCCATTCTGTAACCTTGCCCTCCTCAATAACCAGCACACCAGTAACCGGAACAGCCCCATGCTTGCCGTTGACGTCGAAGTCATCAACGCGCTCCAGGAATACAGTGTTGCCGGTCGCGGAAACTGTCTTGAGTTGCAGCTCCAAGCGAGTAGCATTCTTCAGCAATGCGCCGAGGTGCTCCCGCAAGGTTTCGCGACCATGAATTGGCTCAATCATCATTGAATGCAAAACGGCATCCTCAGAAAACAAGTTTGCAATTCTATCGACGTCCAGATCATTCCAGGCGGCAACCATGTCTTTTGCAACGGCAATGCTTTCTGCTTCCAATGTGCTTTCCACGGCCAATTCAGTCTCCATATTTTGAGGGGCAGTCTGACAGGCGGTCACGAGCATCGCGCTCGCTACAGCCAGTTTTGAAATGAGTTTCATCGATTCATTCCTGATGGGTTGAGAGATAGGAGGCCGGCCCGCTCCTGTTAGGTGCGGGCCGGTCTTGCTCGAGCAAAAGGGGCACTCGAACAAGTGCGCTAAAATTGATAACCGAATGAAATTCCATATGTGCGCGGCGCGCCGAGCGTAGAAACTTCATCCCCCAAAAAGGCAATGATATTTGTTCGATAGAGCTCATCAGCGAGATTTTTGCCCCAGAGCGAAACGGACCAATCAGCGTCTTGCGGTGCGTACGTGACACGCCCATCTATCAGTCCGTATGCCTCTTCTTTTTGAAAATTGTCAGGTAGCCAGTAAAGCTCACCCTGCGCCGCATAACTCAATCGAAGCGTGAGCGCGTCAGGATTTCCAAGGAAATCTGCCGTGTACTCTCCTCCGATGTTGAACTGGTAATTCGGTGTGCGCTGCAATTCGTTCCCCGAATTATCCAGACCATTCGAGTCTACGAAGTCTTCATATTCTGTGTCGAGCAATGTCACCGCCCCGAACAGGAACAAGTCGTCGTTCACGACCCATTGCATCTCCGTCTCAATGCCCATGATGTTCGCATCAGCCGCATTGTCAGTAATGTTGCACAGACATCCATCGTCAGTTTGAGTGACCTGAAGATCCTTATACTTCATAGAGAAGAGAGCAGTGTTCAGACGAGCCCGGCCATCAAGCAGGTCAAGTTTCAGCCCCAACTCAATGTTCTCAACGGTTTCTGGATTGTATGGGGTTGTTGCAGCTGCTGGGTTCGCTGGCGTATCTTCAAATCCACCGCCCTTGTAGCCGTGTGAATACGTCAGGTACGTCAGGATAGAATCATTCGGCTCCCACTCAAGTGTGGCCTGAGGTGTTACTTCTTCCGTTGTTTGTGAATAAGCCACATCGGTAAACGGCGTGATGAGTGGAGACAACGGAACTGTGTCCGTTGGATTGTATCTGTCGCCGGTCTGAATCTGGAGCCCAGAAACCGTTCCGGTCTTTTCATCCTGCGACCAACGCACACCAACGGTACCACGCAGCTGGTCCGCAAACTCATATCCAACCTGCCCAAATACTGCGCGACTGCTCGTCTCGCCGTTATTGACCCAGTGGGATTCTCCTGACAGCGTTCCAAGAACAGTCAATGGAACTTCAGCGAGATACTTGTCGAACTTGTCAACGTCATCTTCCTGAATATACGCTCCAACGAGCCAATTCAGAGGACCATCACCATTCGATAGAAGACGAAACTCCTGGGTAATCTGCGTAATCTCTTCGTCTTCCAAAACGGGGAACGAAAATGCCAACGGTGTAGGAGTTACTCCAAAACCGTTTCGGTAGCCGATGCCCGTTTGGTCATACATGCTATAGGCTTCGGCAGTTCGATATCCTGTGATCGACCGGAACGTGGCAATATCTCCAAATCCCTTTTCAATATCCAGCGTGACGCCGATCGCTTCGCGACGAAGGACTTGGGATTGATCTGAATTATCACCCGTATACCGATAACTTTGTGGAAGGCTCTCGCGAATGTCGAGACCGCCGGGCAACAGCGCGGAGATGGCATCCCGGGTCGTGCTCCATGGCCCCTGACCCGCCGCATTCGGATCGTCAATTGCTACACGATGAATTCCGTTCGACGAATCATCTGAATAATCAACAATGCCGCGGATAGTCAGGTCAGCCCCGTCGGGCTCCCACATCAATTGCGCTCGCGCCTGAAAGGAATCTAGATTGTCGAGGTCACGTTTGAGCGTGAGGTCTTTGTTGTATCCGTCATGCTTGCGGGATTGAAACGAAAGACGGCCGGTTAAATTCTCCGCAATCGTTCCGGTCACATGACCGTTGAACAACTGACTGTCATAATTTCCGAACTCCGCTGTGAACGCTCCCCCGAAGTCTTCTTCCGGTTTGGCCGTATAAATGGAGATCGCTCCACCAACAACGTTTCGTCCCAACAGCACGCCCTGTGGGCCACGAACTACTTCAACTCGCTCGACATCAAAAAAGTCCGAGTTCAGAAGGCCCGAACGACCGACATATACATCATCGATGAAGATACCGATTGATTGGTCGGCGGAAGGTGAATCCAGTCTCGTATTCGTGATACCCCGAATATTGAATTCCTGGTCCAAGGGTGAGTTTTCAGTGTAACTCAACGAGCTAATGTTACGCGCCAAATCTGAATAACTCAGCACCCGATCCTTTTGAAGCGACTCGCCGGTAACCGCGGATACAGCTACCGCAGCATCTTGCAAAGTCGACTCTCGCCTTTGTGACGTGATCACTACCGTATCAAGAGTACGAGACCCCGCTGAGCCCGCTTCTTCGACACTATCTACATCAGCATCCTGAGCATAAGCTGTGTTACTGAAAGCAACTATCGCAAGCGCCATCGCGCTTGTTCGCATCAATCCAAAGCGACGCATCGCTCTTCCTCCCATTGTAAGTCTTCTAAACGAGACCGTTCAGTTCTGGTTTGACCGGTGTCTAGGTGACCGGTTCTAGCCATACGAAATTGCTAAACAGCACCAGTGGGTTTGTCAATGCAAGTTACTAGTTTTTCGATATCGCAAGTATATTCGCTTAATTATGTCAGAAGCGAACGGCTCGCTTAAATTGCTAAACGAAACCTAAAAGCAGAATTTTGATGATAATCAGTCGCGGGATGCTATTTCAGATAGATCCCGGCGCAGAACTTTTCCTAGTGGGTTGCGCGGCAAACTCGGAACAACAATCAGCTTCTCTGGTAACTTGTACACGGAGATTTCTTTTGACTTCAAAAAATCCACCAGGATCTCCAAGTCGATATCCGCATCTGGCTGGGTAACCACCACAGCGCAGACGCGCTCCCCCAGCCGATCGTCCGGATAAGCTGCGCAGGCAGCTTCCTTCACGGCGGGGTGGCTCTCGATAAGACTATCCAGTTCAGCCGGAGAAATGTTCACCCCGCCCCGGATGATGATTTCCTTGGACCTGCCAACGAATTGATAGAAACGGCCACCCTCTGCTGTCGAAATTTCGAACAAATCGCCAGTCTTGAAATAGCCCTGATCATCGAATGCCTGCGCTGTCAGCTCAGCATTGTTCCAGTATCCATCAAACACCATCGCCCCATCAATACGCAACTCTCCAGGCATGCCGGGCCCGCTGATGTCTTCTCCGGTCTCCAAGTCTACCAAGCGTGTTCTTATGCGTTTTGGAAAGTCCATCTCCCACTCCAGCCCGGGCACGCCAAACCTTGGAAACAGAGCCGCGCGCATCTCAGGATCACCCACAACAACGGGCGTTGAAATAAGAGAACATCCCTCGTTCGATCCGAATACGTTCATGATAGACACGCTGTACTGCTCCTGCCACGCTTTCACCATGAAGGGAGGTAGCGGCGCTGATCCGGAGGCAATACATTTGACTTGTCCGAAATCAATGCCGTTCAGCAATTCCGGTTTCTTCAACAACATCGTCAAAATCGCAGGGGGCGCGACCGTGTAGTTAATCCCTTCCGCTTGAAACTGTTGCAGAAAGATCGCCAAATCGAATGGATGGTGTTGCACCAGACAACCACGGCAAAGCAACCAAGGGACAACCATTCCTCCAAACGCCGCGATGTTGATAAGCGGAAAGGGGTTTAGAATTCGATCCCCCTCGCCCAACATGGCTGCTTCAACCATGCACTCACCATTAAATACCCAATGCGCATGATGCCGCGGCACGCCCTTTGGGTCCGCTTCTGTCCCGGACGTCCAGCAAATCGTCGCAACTTCTCCCGAATGCAATTCTGGATCCGCCAGCTGAACATTTACAGCCGCCGATTGTGCACTTTCCAGGGACTGAAAAATCTCGCCTTCCCCAACACAAATAACAGGGCCGTCATATACTCCTTGATCTGAAAGCTCTTTCATCTGTTTGGCGTGATCGCATCCGTGAAAGTCTCTCACGGTCAAAACCAAAGATGGCTCCAGTTGCTTGATCACCGACGTCAATTCATGTTTTCGAAATGCCATCGCAACCGGACTGAGTATTGCACCAATTCGCGCACATGCGAGAAAAGCGAGAACACCCTCAACAATGTTGGGCAATTGGGTGAGCACGACATCATCACGACCAACACCAGCGGACACAAAAGCCTTGGCCATCGCATCAACACTCTGATCCACTTCGTGAAATGTTAAACGCTGTGGCTCGTCTCCCAGCAAAAGGACCCTATTGGAAGGGTCTACCAACGCCAACTGATCGCCGCAGCTAGATACCGCTTCCTTTAACAGATCGTCGATTGTCCGCTTACGCCACCATCCTCTTGATCTGTATTCATCCAGACGCGCCTGTGGTGTGATTTGCATATTTTCTTCTCCCCGATAGCTCGCACAACTGCCGTGTACGTTTATAAATAGATGGGCTCAGCGCGTGTTTTTCGCACCTCGAGAGTTCCTTTCAACCAAGCACCTCAAATGGCGTCGCTAAAGGCAATGACACGAGACCAGCAGGTGCCTCTATGAGCGTTGGAATAGCGTTGACCACAGTACCCGCAACGGCCATCTGTTCCGCGCTTGTGCGGCCCGGGATACCTTCAGGGCGCTCGACCCCAAATGAAATCGCTACGTTGGGGATTCCCTTAACCTCGAGCTTCCACAAGTCTTTGTCACCACCGTTGACATGCTCATCATTCATCGCCCACGCAATGGACAACAAGACTTTCTCTTCTCCGCCAATCATGCCTCTCCAGCGCCAATCTATATGACTGGCAGTCCCCTTGCGGATTTTACCAGCACGAACTTCGAGATCACGACCAGAAGGCAGCATACGATGTTTTCTCTTTATCTCGTCCAGTTGCCAGCCCAAGGAGTGTGCAACCGACGCGACAACATCCTCGAACATTGCATTCAGTGTTTGCGCCGGCGCCCATTCGTCGCTGTTCATGTCCACCGAACCGACTTCTTTTCCGAAACCCAGCAAATCAAAAACGTATTCAGGGCTCGCGATTTCGTCGGTTAGAACCACTTCGCTGAGGGACACCGACGATACGGCGGAGCAAACGCTCGTTGCGGTAACGAGTAAGCGCTCAGCTGCGAAGCCTGGATTCAATCCTGTTCCTGCAAAACTGACGCCACCCTCCTCGCAAGCTGCTTGGAGTTTGTCTCGCCGCGCTTTCGACCAATTCGGATAGAACGTGTTTCCATTGATACTAAGTACATTTTTTCCTGACTTTAGCAGTCTCACAATGTCATCATCGTGACTGTCATGCGTAGCACCTAGACGCGCAGCGTGAACCACAAGATCCGCATCCAGCGCGACAATATCCTCAATGTCATTTGAAGCCAGAATTCCAGTTTCAGGACGATTTGCAATCTTGCCGGCATCGGAACCGGACTTCTTCGGACTGTACACATACAAACCGACCAGATGCAGATCGGGCCGGTCAATGATGGCACGCAGGCACGACTTTCCCATCGCGCCCGTAGCCCATTGAATGACTTTGTACTGCCTGGACCCACCATTCATAATCCGTCACCCTTCTCTTGATCCGATCTGGATACTTCAGAGCCACAATGGTGGGTTTTGTTATGAAAGTCTATAGTACGATTTACTCAGGAATTGTTTTTCTCGACCAATTCATACGTCACCTCATGAGGCAACATCGGCTCCAGACAGTCTGAACAACCGACATAGGCATCAAGAGGATTACCGCAGAGTTTGTGGCGAAGAATAACCGGAGCCCCTTCAGGAGAGGCATAATACGTATCGCCCCACTTCTGCAGCATCACCAGCACAGGGTAATAATCCAAGCCCTTCTCGGTGAGAAGGTATTCAAAACGTTCAGGATTATCCTGGTACTTATGAGGAATGATGATGCCGGTTTCCTCCAACCAGCTCAACCGATCAGATAGTATGTTTGACGCAATCGCCGTGTCTTTCAGGATCTCATCGAACTTTCGAAGGTGCGTGAAGATAGACCGGAGGATGAGCCCAGCCCACCTGTCTCCCATCAATTCGGCCGATGCTGTAAAAAGTAGCGACTCTCTCGCGGGTTGATCGGCATCGCGGCGTTGCCGGCGACGACTGTAGATTGGCGCCATAAGCCCCACGCCCGGCCCCTGCTCCCAGTTCACATCACGCGCATTGATAACCTGCTGGCAATGCCCGCAAAGAGGCTCAGGCGTGGTGACATGCCCACATTTGCTATGTGTTAGTTTCGGAACGACCGCCTTTTCCTGCGTCGCCCAGCGTTGCTCCCAGCGCAGGAGCATCAAAGAGGTCCAGTAGAGCGCCAACCCCTTGTCGGTAAGTACGTAGTTAAACCTCGGCGGCGAATCCGTGTAGGCCTGCTTTCGTAGTAGGTTTGCCTCAGTCAATTTCTTCAACCGGTTCGAAATTAGTGCCTTCTGCAGGCCGGAATTTTTCCGAATGGCGTCAAAACGCCTCTGACCGAACCAGATCGCCTCAAGAATAAGCAGTGTCGGAGTATCCCCAACGACTTCCAAAGCCCGCCAGATCGAGCAGGTCCGGATCATGGGCCTCGAGTTATCAGACTTGGAACCTTCAGCAATCATGCCTCAGTCGCTGGCGCCTTTCCGGCCGGAACAGACCGGCCCAAGAGTAAACTTAGTGCCCAGAACGCGAACAATTACGAACAATAACGAGCGGACAACAAGTCAGACCTAGGCGCTAGTGACTATCATATCAATACCTTAATCACTGATGAGTTTTCGCTGCTGCTGCTTGCATGAATTGCTCAAAAGCGTGCTCGGCATGTTTGGTGCGGGGAGACGATGCATCGAGTTCATCCAACTTTTCCCGGTTTTCCAAGTACCAAGACTTAATATCTCCGTCGCTTGGCAGCATTGCTCCTACGGTTTCCAGAGTGCGCACCTGTCTCACCAGTCCAGCACCGGCGGTCCAAACGGTTCCATTCAAATGGCAATCTTCGCTCGCCAGCCAGCTGACAAAAGGCGCAACCTTGTCTGCACTCAACGCATGATCACCCTCTGACGCCTCGGTCCCTCGGGTCATTTGTGTCAGCGCATAAGGCAATACGATGTTGGTTCGACAACCGTTGCGCGCCTCTTCTATCGCCATGTTCAAAGCAAAGGCCTGCAAAGCCCCCTTGGATGATGCATACGGCGAACGACCTCGAACACCGTACAGGCCTGCACTCGAAGAAACATAAACGAGCCGAGCCGAAGGAGATTTTCTGAGGGTCGGAAGCGCGTGCCGGGTCAACCGAACCACGGACGCGAAGTTGGTCGCCATCACCAGGTCAAAATTCGCCGCGTCCATATCCACGAAACGTTTAGCGTCACCTGTGATGCCCGCGTTGAAGATAATACCATCAAGACGCCCATAGGTTTGCAGCGCGCGCTCCACCATGCGTTCGGCAGCACCATCATCCGTCACGTCGCTAGTCTCGACGATCCCATTGCCCCCGGCTGCCGCAATCTCTTGCACGACGTGCGCGGCAGAATCCGGCTGCCCCTCGCGAACACGATTGTTCACTACGACCCTTGCACCACGCTTCGCCAGATCCAACGCAAAAGCTCTTCCCAATCCTTTGCCGCCGCCGGTTATCAAGACAACACGTTTTTCGGCCACGTTTTCCTCCTGTGGAACGAGTTCAGATCAATGCAGGATCACACGCGCTCAATGATCAGCGCACTTCCGATTCCACCGCCGGCAAGGGCGACAACCATTCCAAGTTCATCATCACGACGAACTAATTCATGTAACAGATTTGCTGTTAGGATGGCGCCTGTTGCTCCCATCGGGTGGCCCATCGCGAGATGTCCCCCATTAACATTCACCTTGTCCATGTCCGGATTGTACTCGCGCTCAAATGCCAAAGGCGGCGCAGCAAAAGCCTCCATGTACTCAATCAGATCCAGGTCGTTGAGTTGGAGGCCAGCATTCGCCAAGGCTTTTTCCATAGCCATTGGACCGGCATCGAATTGATCAATCGGATGACAAGTCACTTCTGCAAAGGACAGAATGCGGGCTTTAGGGGTCAGGCCACTCTTTTGCTTTGCCTCAGTCCCGCCCATCAGCGCGAGCGCCGCTCCGTCAGAGAGTCCCGGCGTATTCGCGACCGAGTGCACATAGCTGATTTCAGAGAGTTCCGGATGCTGTTTCAGCATCATCGTCTGCGCCAAACCCCTACCGAGCGAGGCGAACGCTGGCTTGCGTTGCTCCAAATGCTCCATAGTCAGTTCGCCATTTATCCACTCGTCACGAGCACAAAGAACTTCGCCATTTGAGCCTCTGACCGGAACCACGCTTTTGTTATAGCGCCCACTGTCCCATGCGGCTGCCGCGCGATTGTGAGACCGTAAAGTGACTTCGTCCAATTCTCTTTTCGAATACCCCTTTTGACTTGCAAGTAACTCCGCACCAAGGATCGGAGCCAGCCACCCCAGCGCCTCAGATCGCGCAGCATCGGCATACACAGGGGCATTATCGGCTAGAAATGGCACCTTTGAGAGCATTTCCACACCTCCAGCCAACATGAGACCATTTTCGCCAGCCCTGGCCGCAAGAAACGTATCCCCAATGGCGGACAATCCTGATACGCAGTAATTGTTCACGGTTCGGGTAACAACATTCCCCAGAAGCCCAGACTCGGCTTTTGCAAGATGCGCGATATGCCCACCTTGCGCGCCAACCTGCCCCACACAACCCAAGACCAATCTGGACACACTTGCACGCATGTCTGGGGAGGTACGGCTCACAAGTTCGTCGACCAATACCGCGATTAACGCTTCCGGAGTGACAGAGTGCAAACCTCCATCTGGGCGACCTCGACCGCGCGGCGTACGAAGCGCTTCGAATATGTAGACGTCTTCCATGTATCCCTCCGGGAAGAAATTCTCACCTCCCCTCAGCATTGACTTGCGTATCCATACCGTTAGCGCAATTCAACGGCCTACTTCAACTGCTTCCTTAGCGTCACCAGCAGTGAACATGAGAGAACCAATACCACCACCAAGAATAGGTTTTATATTGCAAGCTTCTTTTCACTCACATAGAAATGGGTGAAAATGCGGATAACGAACAGAACAAATTATTCGGAGGGGGAACGTCCTTGCTACAGATCATTCTAGTCAATTTTGGCATATCACTCACAGCATTCGTTGCGCTTTGGGCCATCAGTGTAAAAATTAAAAATGCAAGCATTGTTGACATTTTCTGGGGGCCCGCCTGCGCGCTTCCTGCTGCCACAACATGGCTGCAAACCGAATCGCACTCATTGCGCGCCACTTTGATCACGACACTTGTATTGATCTGGGGACTTCGACTGGGACTGTACCTCGGCATCCGCAATGTCGGCCACGGAGAAGACTTCAGATACGTCAGGATGCGCGAGAAAGCCGGCGGTGACGGCCCCTTCGTCATGCGCAGCCTAACGCACGTTTTCGTTTTGCAGTGCTGCATCTCATTCTTTGTGTCCCTCCCCGTACAGATAGGTCAGTTTGGATTCTCCGAGTGGCTACTGTTCCCGGAGGGCGAGCTCGGCATCATTGCCTATCTCGGAATTACGATCTTCGTCATCGGCCTGTTGTTTGAAGCTGTAGGCGACCATCAACTCAGACAGTTCAAAAAGAATCCAGAGAACAAAGGCAAGCTGATGGATCGCGGCTTGTGGTCATGGACCCGCCACCCGAATTACTTTGGAGATGCCGCAGTCTGGACTGGTCTGACGTTAGTCGCTCTTGAAAGCCAGTGGGGCTTCCTGACAATACTAAGCCCACTGCTGATGATCCATTTTCTGTACAATTTGTCGGGAAAAGCCCTGCTGGAACGATCGATGTCTCGGCGCTATCCAGATTACGAAGATTACCGCCGCAGAGTCAGCGGCTTTCTACCTCGACCGCCTGCACGATAACTCAGCGGAGGCGGCGGCATTCTGAGCCGCCGCCTCTGGATGTCTTAAAAGCTCAACACGTCGGAAGGAACAGGGTCAGAATACAACCACTCAACCGTTTCCTTTCTCCGACGTATCGCCAGCGCCTGATTGATTGATCCCTTATCTGACACTTCTCCAGCTCCCATGTCCGGCGGCTCGCTCAAGAAAGCAAATCGGCAAACACGTTCACTTGACCCCTTCGCCGACTTGTTGAACCGCTCAATCGCCTCAACGAGATCTTGCTGAGTGGCCGAAAGGCCTGCCGGCGTTGGCCAGGCAAGAATTCCGATCCGATCATATCCCTCACCGCACACCAATGCATCCGCAACGTATGGCGCGAGATCACGAACCAGAGCGGCACGCAGAGATCCACCCGTGACCCACGTTCCGGTACTCAATTTGAAATCCTCTGACAATCGGCCACCGAACAACAAACCTCGCGTAGGGTCGTTTGGGTCAGCAAACTCGGCAGCATCTCCGATGCTATAAAATCCCTCTTCGTCAAATGACCTCGCCGCGGCATCCGGTTGCCGCAAGTAGCCAGACATCACGCAAGGGCCTTTCATCCGCAGCTCATAGCGATCACCCATCGGAACAAGTTTCAATGTCACGCCTGACAATGGCAGGCCTATACCGACTTGGTCCGTCTCGAAGTAAATAAACATACACCCGGACGTAGTCTCCGTTGCACCGTATCCTGATGAGATGAGAATACGATGACCCGTTGCTTCTACAGCGAGCGCCTGAAGCCGGTCATGGACGGGCTGGGGCAACCCCGCGCCCCCGAAGACCAAAACCTGCATCTTCGAAAAGAAGTGGTCGCGAAGGTCGGAATCGTTCTCCAACTCTTCCACGAGCATCGCGTAGCCAACTGGCACGCTTGTAAACGTGGTGAGCTCCAGGTCGCGGATGTTCCGAAGCGTTGCCTCAAACCGCCCCGGCATTGGGCGCCCTTCGTCAACATAATAGGATCCGCCGACAAGCGCCGAGGCGATTGACACATAAAGACCGGACACATGGCTCCAGGGCAACCATTCAAGAATGGTGCGGTCCCAGGTGCCCGTATCTTTCATTGCCCACCAACTCTGCGACACGCACACCATCATCATTTCATGAGTCTGAACCACGGCCTTTGGCATCCCAGTGGATCCGGACGTCAGCATGTACGCGGCATGCGTTTCAGGCGTGATTTTCTCAATCGCTTCATCAACTGCATGCGTGGACTGTCCTGCGCACAATTCCGCGAAATCTACTGCGCCGTCCTCAATAGCTGCCGGATCGCAAGTAACAATCTGAGCGTTCGGCAGACACGCACGCGCGGCCGCGACATGTGGTGATCCCTCCGCAAACACAAACTCTGGCTGTACGATGTTTGCCGCATGCCTCATGCGTGCAAAATCAGTACTGGCGCCAAGCAGGGCATAGTTCTCGCTGACAGGCGCAATTGGTATTCCCGCGAACAGCGCGGCAAATCTCATGGTTGCATGCGCCACTGAGTTTCCAGAAACAATCATGAGCGGCGTTTCCGCCGTCGCTCCGGAATCCAGCAACCATTGAGCGCAGGATCGGACGTTACCAACAAACTCTGCGTAAGTCTTGGTAGCCCACTCACCGGACGAATCGCGCTCAGCCATCGCAATTCGGTCTGACCATTTCTGTACAGACGCCATCAACCCGACAGCCACATTCGGCGCAATCAGCTCCAATTCGTCCTTTGTCGACATGAGCATCGTTCCGTCGGCGCGGGTCTCGATGTCTAGATCGACCGCAGGAAACTTCACTTTTCTGAACGCCGGCTTAGCCGGTTTACTCTTGGTCAACATGGGTCCTCCGCTTGAATATCTACACTGGGTATGTTTTTACAATTGACTACAACAGGACGGTCTGATCCAATCAAAGTCAACAGGGAACAAGGCCGCTCTTCACCAGAAGTGTCAGGCACTCGTTAATGCAGAGCATCAAAAGGGCCGCATTGACGAGACAGGAAAGGAAACACAATGAAAGTCGAAGGCTGCACGGCATTGGTCACCGGCGGAAACCGCGGCATCGGGCAAGGGTTCGTCGAAGAACTCATCGATGCGGGCGCAAGAAAGGTATATGTCGGTTCGCGAAATCCGGCCGATATTCCAGAGTCGTATGCCGATTACGGCGACAAGGTCGAGATCATCCAACTTGACATAAGCGATCCAGAACACGTTGCGGCGGCCGCTGAGAAGGCTCAGGACGTGACATTACTTGTGAACAATGCCGGTGTGTTTCACATGACCACACTCATGACCGCCCCGACCATGGATGACATGCGCTCCGAAATGGAAGTGAATTTCTTTGGTACGATGTCCATGTGCAGAGCATTCGCTCCAATCATTGAGAGCAATGGTGGTGGTGCGATTGTAAACGTTCTATCCGCGGGCGGCATTGTCGCAGTGCCGAATATGGGAGGATACAGTCCGTCCAAGTTCGCCATGCGGGCTGCTTCGGACTGCATGCGCGCAGAACTTCGCTCAAAAAACATCCACGTAGCCGCTTTGATTGTTGGCTCCGTAAAAACGCGCATGGCAGCTCATATCAAGAATATGAAACAGGCCCTGCCGCGAGATATTGGCAAGGCTGGGATTATAGCCGTCGAGAACAACATCAACGAGCATGACACCGATCCACACGCGGTATCTGTACGCGCATTTCTTGCCCGCGACCCTCACGGACTCGCGGAGTCCATGGCGCAGCGCGTAGCTCAATAAGCCCAATAGCGGACATCAACGATGACTATTCTTTACAAAAACAATATTGAATTCAAAATTTCACCGAACGAGCATCCTTACCTCAACGGCGCATGGTCCCCCTGCCGCGAGGAAGTGGATGCGGTGGACATGGAAGTCATCGGAGAAATTCCAAAAGATATTTCCGGGATCTATGTCCGCAACACGGAGAACCCTGTCCGTGATGCCATCGGCATTTACCATCCGTTTGACGGCGATGGCATGATCCATGCCATGTCTTTCCATAATGGACAGGCCAAGTACTCGAACAGGCTCGTGCAGACCAAAGGTCTAAAGGCTGAACAGGAAGCAGGCCACGCCCTATGGACAGGAATCGCGGGCAATCCTGCGAAATCCGCACGCGAAGGATGGGGCGCTCGGGGGCGAATGAAAGACTCATCATCCACAGATGTTGTGGTTCATGGTGGGAACATATTGTCGACATTCTATATGTGCGGCGATGGCTACATTCTGGATCCGGAATCGCTAGAAACGACAGGCACCGCCGACTGGGTTCCCGAGGGAGGAATTTCAGCCCACCCAAAAGTCGACCTCGCAACTGGAGACCTGCTCTTTTTCAACTACGGAAAAGAGGCGCCTTACATGCATTACGGCGTGGTCGGAGCAGACCAGAAGCTGAAGCACTATATTCCCATCGAGTTGCCCGGCGCGCGCCTTCCGCACGACATGGCCTTCACCAAGAACTATTCGATCCTGGTGGATCTGCCGCTGTTCTGGAACCCCGACCTGCTAAAGAAAGGCATTCACGCCAATCAGTATTATCCTGAATTACCGACCCGATTTGCGATTGTACCTCGGTTTGGAAATCCCAGCGAGATTCGGTGGTTCGAAGCCGCTCCCACTTATGTGCTTCACTGGATGAATGCGTGGGAAGAGGGAAATGAGATTGTGCTGGACGGATACTTCCAGGATGATCCAGACCCCGCCCCTCTGGACGTTCCGGGTCTGGACAAGAAATTCGGTAAATTGCTCGCAAACATAGACGAGCACTCTTTCAAACCGAAACTTCACCGTTGGCGATTTAATCTCGATACGGGCAAGACGACTGAAGAACGTCTCGATGATCGCATTCTGGAGTTCGGCTCGTTCAACCAGAACTATGCGGGCATCAAATCGCGCTATCTCTATTCCACCACGACAAAGCCAGGCTGGTTCCTTTTCAATGGATTGGTGAAACATGACATGGAAACGGGAGATTCCGACGCCTACATGCTGGAAGACGGACGCTACGCAAGCGAGTCTCCGTTTGTACCGCGCATCAACGCAAAGTCTGAAGATGACGGCTATCTGATCTCGTTCATCATCGATACGGTCAATGACAGGTCGGAGTGCATTCTTGTGGATGCGCAGAACGTATCAGCAGGACCCGTCTGTCGCATTATACTACCGCACCGCATCTCAAGCGGCACGCATGCGACGTGGGCAAATCGCGACGAACTCGTTACAGTATAAAACGTAATTATAAGGGACAGGTCAGCCTTTCACTGACACGACACCAAAGGAAACGCACCATGACGGCACCAGTCTACATTCTCGGCGGCACTCAAAGCGACTTCTCGCTAAATTGGACCCGCGACAACAAGAGCCTGTTCGATCTGTTTTCTGATACAGTACTGAAAGCTCTCGAGAAAACAGGACTGGACCCAAAAGACGTGGATGTTGGACATGTCGGGAACTTCGTAGCCGAACTGTTTACCGGCCAAGGCATGCTGGGCGGGTATTTCGGCCACGTACATCCCGATTTCTCGGGCATGCCTGCCTCACGTCATGAAGGGGCTTGCGCATCGGGATCGCTCGCAATTCTTGCGGCCATGTCAGACATTCAAAGCGGCCGCTACGGTCTCGCTTGTGTTGCCGGTATTGAGATGATGCGAAACGTTCATGGTGATCAAGCTGCGAAGAATTTGGGCGCGGCTGCCTGGGTCGGCCGTGAGGCACAAGGCCGCAAATATGTGTGGCCAGCGATGTTTTCTGACCTTTGCGACGAATATGAGCGTCGCTACGGACTGAACTATGACCACTTGATGGGCATTTCGAAAATCAATTTCGAGAACGGCCGTCGCAATCCAAACTCGCAAGCACGGAACTGGAAGTTCACGGACAAAAGCTTCACAGCTGACGATGAGGCCAATCCAGTTATTGACGGCTGGATGCGCCGGCAGGACTGCGGTCAGGTCACAGACGGCGCCGCAGTCGTTTTCCTCGCTTCGGAAGAACGCGCTCAACAGTACGCAAAAGAACGCGATATTGATATTGAGGAGCTTGCCGTAATACGAGGATGGGGTCATACGACCGCGCCGCTCATGATGGAAACGAAACTCGAAGAAAGCCGCGATCAGGACTACGTTCTACCTTGGACACGAAAAGCAATTACCGACGCTTACGCACGAGCTGGCATTTCCGGGGTTGAAGAAGTCGACGCAATTGAAACGCATGATTGCTTCTCGATCACCGAGTACATGGCTATCGAACATTTTGGAATTACAGCGCCCGGCGAAGCCTGGAAAGCCATTGAAGATGGCCGAATTGCCATGGACGGGTCGATCCCCGTCAATCCATCCGGCGGCCTCATCGGGCTCGGCCACCCCGTGGGAGCGACAGGTGTACGGATGATGCTGGATTCATACCGCCAGGTAACAGATCAAGCGGGCGACAATCAGGTTGAGGGAGCACGGACAATGGCAACCTTCAACGTGGGTGGTTCAGGAACCACGAACTGCTCCTTTGTCATCGGTACCGCCGAATAACTCCGCTCTACTTTCGGCAGCACAAAAGAGGTGAAAGTGATGGTGCGACCAGCATCGGAGACCCTTGCGGGCATAACCAGCAAGCTGACTATTCCCGCGATTTCGGCACCCATGTTTTTGGTGTCCGGTCCTGACCTAGTCAAGGAAACCTGCAACAATGGCGTTATCGGGGCGTTTCCGTTTCCCAATGCGCGCACGATCGCAACACTTGACGAGTGGCTGGATAATCTTGGACGCACACTGGGAGAGGAAGCGGCGCCATATGCCGTCAACCTGACAACCCACCGGTCATATGATCGTCTCGCCGACGAAATTGACCTGATCCGAAACCATAAACCCAAGATCGTCATCACCGCCTTGGGGGGACCAGACCCTGTTTTGGATGTGGTCCATGAATATGGCGGACTTGTCATCGCCGACGTCAACAGCCTCGACCATGCCCGCAAAGCCGCCGAGAAAGGCGTGGATGGCATGGCATTGGTTTCCGCGGGTGCTGGCGGGCACACCGGGGCAATGGCCGGTTTTGCCTTTGTGCCAGCCGTCCGTGAGTTCTTCGACGGCATCGTCATACTGGCCGGTTCAATCGGGACCGGGCGCGCAATCCGAGCAGCAGAAGTTCTGGGAGTTGACCTTTGCTACATTGGCACGAGCTTCATTGCGGCCGAGGAAAGTCTAGCTACACCAGAATACCGGGAAATGCTCGTCGCTGCGACCTACAATGATCTGGTATTGAGCAATTCACTGACCGGCGCGTATGCGAACTATTTAAAGCAAAGCCTGGATAAGATGGGCGTGAACTACGGTGGTCCCGCCAAAGCGGCATCAATGGATTTGTCGAACTCAGACAGCAAGATCAAGGCTTGGCGCGATGTTTGGTCAGCGGGCCATGGTGTTGGCAGCGTCCGTCAAATTGAACCTGCTGCAAAGATCATTGCCCGATTGAAATCAGAATACGAAGCGGCCGGTTCTGTCTGATCAGGCAGATGCTTCGAAAACCGGCCATCGCTCGACAATTTTACCATTCGAATAGACCGCGATATCTCCAAACTGCAAAAATACCGCCTCGCTCTGATGAGGCCTGAAAAACACAAATTCGTCCGGTGAAATTTCCAAATCTGATCCACCATTCAACATTTCCTGATTAGAGGATCGGCCGAAAGTCGAATTATATTCCAGTCCCGGCGGGTCGACCGGATCAGCCAACCAGTGGCCGCCATAAATGAACACTGTTTTGGCACTATTCGGGTTCCACGAACGCTGGATACCTTCAGCAAACTCCAGACCCGGCAGCACAGTCCGATCGAGTGATTTCACAACGGGTGTCGCAATAAAACTTGCCGGCAAATGCGGCTCAAGCAAATCCGTGTCAAAGTGCGTTGGCTTCACCAAACACGACCCTGCAGACACTTCATTCGCCAGGGACGTGTCCTGATAATAGCGGTAGGTAGGGCTGCCAGCGGCGTTTCGAGTAATCGCTGCCAACTCATCACCCGAAAATACTTCAGCCGCCAAGCTGAGACAGTTGCTATATGTCTCCCATGCGGCTCGCTTAGCACGATCTCGCCAGCCCAAAGTAGTGGGCAAAGACGGTAGATGCGGTTCGTAGCCCATGAATCCTGAGAAACTCAAACTTGGATCGGCCTTTAGCACCTCCAAAGTTCGGCGTAACTCCTCGCCTGGCGTAAAGCCGCCTCTGTGCAACCCGACATCTATTTCAAGATTGATCCGAAAGGTACGATCTAGTCCGCTTGCAAGCTCGCGATACTGCTCCAGACGAACTGGAGTATCTATAAGCCATTGCACCTGATCAGCTGCAGCCCCATTCTCCGGCGGGAGTTCGGAGAAATATGTCCTAACCGCCGCTATGGGCAGCGGCTTACCGAGCAGCTGATCCGCATCCGGCATATGTGCACTCAAAGCGTTCAGCATTGGCTGATTAAATGTCATCAGCCGGTCAGTCCCAGTTCGATTGCAAATGTGCGATAACAGATCAAGTGATGGCAGTGACTTTGCGACTATTCGGTATCCCATCCCATTGGGGAGATGAGTCAGCAACGTATCGATATTCGCATCAAGCCGCTCCAGATCTATGACCAGTGTGGGCGTGCCAATGCCTTCCCTTGCCAAAGCATCCTGCATATCGAGGAAGTATTTTTCTCGGCGCCCACTCTTGTCCCTTGGTCGCTGTGTCATACCTGCCACCCCTACTACACCCACACCTGCAATTATCAGCTGACGTCTGCTGACAGAGAAACGTCTTTCACCTTCAGGCATCAAACTGTTCCCCAAAGATATTCGCTAGATGCGGGTTCAAGAACTTTCCATTGGGATCGAGCTCTCTTCTCAAGGCTCTGAACTGTTCAAAGGCCGGATACAGGCTCGCAAAATCTTCATATCCCAGGGAATGATGCTTGCCCCAATGCGGCCGCCCGCCACGGGCCAGATACAAGGGTTGAAAGTCTTTGAAAAAATAGCCGTAGCGTTCGTCCGCAGCAGCATGAATGGCAATCGACGCCCGGGGACCTCCTTGAAAAGGGCTGAGCCATGCGCTGTCGGAGGCGATGTGACGATACTCAACCGGCCAATAAGCCTCGCCTTTTCGATCCAGCATTCGAACGACGTCCTTTACAGTACGGGGGCCTTCCTGACGCGGAAGATGGAACTCCATTTCGTTGAACCGGATCGGCCGAGTGGTCGCCAACAATTCGTGTGACCATCCAACATAATCCTCAATGAGTCCTGTGGGCAGGTTTGCTTGGGCAATCCGCTTCCTGAGCCAAGGCGCCCAACCCAGTTGGTCCCTCAATTGTTTCAACGCGTCCATCGTCTCGTCATCATCGCTCTCCGCAGCTTCCGTCACCGGCTTGTCGGTTTCGTCGTGCGTGATCGACAGCGCCAAACCGGTACCAGGCAGATAGAAGAACTCGAAATTCCGATGGCGTGCTGCGCGTTCTTCAATAGTGTCGAGCAGATCATCAATTTTTTCGACAAATGCCTGGCGACGCAACTTGAAAGCCGGGACAGTTCGCAGCTTGTACTCGGTGATCACGCCGAGTGCGCCGAGGGACACCTTCCCCGCCTCAAAAAGCTCAGGGTTCGTTTCTCTTGAAACATTCAGAACGTCGCCATTCGGCGACACAATGCGAAATGCGGTGATGTTGTCATGGAGCGCCGACAAGTTTTCGCCGGTTCCGTGCGTCGCCGTTGAAAATGCGCCTGCAAGCGTCTGCACATCCACATCTGGCAGATTGTCGAAAGCCCGGCCTCTCTCGGCCAAAGCTTGGCAAGCCTCAAAGATAAGCGTGCCAGAACCGAACGTCGCCTCCCCTGTCTGATCGTCGAATGCCTTGAGGCCACTCAGATAATTGGTCTGCAGGATGTAGCCATCCGTTGGAGCCAAAGCCGTGAAAGAATGCCCGCTGCCTGCGGGTCTGACGCGGTGCGGGCTGTCGCGGACAAACGCGGCAAGCTCGTTTTCGTTTACAGGCAGCACCAGGTCGCGCGGTGTCGCTTTTTGTGCGCCCGACCAATTCATCCAGCCAACGCGCCCATCCGGCGCGACAGGTAGCGACGGATCATACCCCTCTTGTACGAAGTTCTTCCCATTCCAATGCAGTTTTTGCGCTGCCGGTACGCCAACAGCTGCCGCTGCCACGCCGCCGCCGACCAGCAGGGATCTTCTTGATAATCTCATGACGCTCCTCCAAACGGTAGCCTATGCTACTCTTATTCTGAGTCAATTTGGCTGCTTGTACCGACCTGCTTAAATCCTTGCTTCAAAGGCGCATCGAGGCGCTAGAATGCGATATCCTCTTGAAAATTCGCCGAACCCCCAGAAGAGTCTAAGTAACTCCGAAGTTATCACCAAGAGTAGATTGTTCCGTGCCAACAAATTCCGACAAGCCTGTTCCAAAGCAAGCGCGCTCAAAAGAAACTTACGAGAAGATTCTGGCGGCCTCCCAGGAATTGCTGACTGAATCCGGAATTGAGGGATTCAATTCAAACGCCATTGTCGAACGAGCTGGCATGACACCGCCCGCCTTTTATCGATGGTTTCCAAACAAGTACGCAATTCTGGAGGAATTGGCGTCTCGTTTCATGCACGCGCAGAATGTGGTTACGCAACAACATCTGAAAGCGTTTGACATGGGCAATACAACCATTGCCGAAACTATTCGGCGCTCACTAGACGAATCTGTCGAGGTGAGCGCGTCATTTGTGGGCAGTCATGCGATAATGGTGTGTATGCGCGCCATCCCTTCGCTTAGCGATATTCGGCTAAAGTCCCACGAAGCGATCACGAATGCCCTGGCCACACGTATGGTCGAAGTCGGTCTCGCTCCATCCAAAGAGGCGGTCGAAACCAGGTGCCGGCTTGTTGTGGAACTCGGCTATGCAGCAATTGAGCTGGTTTTCGAAACCAGTCTGGAAAATCGCAAGGAAGTCGTGGAGCGCACAACCGCTGCATGCACTGCCGCGCTTGGACTGTAATTACAGTCGCTGATTGGCTTGAATCATAAAGCCATCGCCGGTTGGAGATATCCGCAAAAACTGACCGCCCTGGCCACATCTCACGATCGGTCAGCAAGTCTAGGGTTGTTGAGATCACCCACTCGGAGAATGTGAGGCATGACGACTCTCGGCAACATTTGATTAACCTTGATCTTCAAGATGCACACTTCGAATTGGTGTTCAGACATCATGCGCTTCCCCGAATTTCGAACTCTGCAAAGGCCGAACATTTATGCCAGCTGCCAAGCAATCAGTCTCCTTCGTCACGTTCCCGCTGGCCCAAATCATTGCGCGTGATCTCGGCGTGCGAGAGGCGCAGGTTGAGTCAACAATTACCCTGATCGAAGAAGGCGCGACTATCCCGTTCATTGCGAGATATCGCAAGGAGCGCACCGGTGGTCTCGACGATACGCAATTGCGGAAACTCGCTGAACGCTATGAGTACCTCACAGAGCTACAAGCGCGCCGGGAAACGATCCTCACGTCAATCTCGGATCAAGGTAAACTGACGCCCGCGCTTGAGCGAGCGCTTTTGTCCGCGGAAACCAAAGTGGAGTTGGAAGACCTCTACCGTCCCTACAAACCGAAACGGCGAACCAAAGCAACAATCGCCCGTGAACAAGGGCTCGAGCCACTCGCTGAAAAACTCCTGGCCGGCGCGGGAAATCCAGAGCGCCTCGCTGCGTCGTTTGTAGATCCAGCAAAAGAGGTCATCTCAAGCGCTGCAGCACTGGAAGGCGCGCGTGACATTCTGATTGAACGCATGGCGGAAACACCGAACCTCGCGCGACACGCTCGAGAATCGGTTTGGAAAGCAGGCGAACTGAGCTCCCGATTGGTGAAAGGCAAAGAAGCGGACAAGTTTCGAGACTATGCCGACTTTGCTGAGCCGCTTGAAAAAATGCCATCCCATCGCGCGCTCGCCATGCTGCGCGGCGAAAAGGAAGGTATTCTCAAAGTTGGTGTCGGTATCCAGTCGCGAAAAGCAGAAACGCCTCGCGAAGTTATCACCCGAATCTGCAAGGAGTTCGGGATTAATGCGTCCGGCAGTGCTGGCGCCAAATGGTTGCAGGAGACAGCTGAAAAAGCCTGGTCAACCAAACTCGCAAAATCGGGCGCGTCAGACTCCCTCGCCCGTTTGAAATCCAGAGCTGAAGCCGAAGCCATTCAAGTTTTTTCCAGCAATCTCAGAGATCTGCTTCTCGCGGCACCCGCTGGCGAGAAAACCGTTATGGGCATTGACCCCGGCATTCGAACAGGATGCAAAATCGCCGTTATCGATGCGACGGGCAAACTGCTCGAAACGGCCACGATCTACCCTCATGCCCCACGAAATGATAGCGAAGGCGCGCTCAAGACTCTCAGGGAGTTGGCAGCTCGCCACCGCGTAGACCTGGTTGGAGTTGGAAATGGCACGGCGGGGCGCGAGACCGACGCACTGGTCAGTGATCTCGCAAAGTCTACACCAGACCTAAAACTTGCGAGCCTGATGGTTTCGGAAGCCGGCGCATCAGTCTACTCCGCGTCCCAGCTCGCGGCAGACGAGTTCCCGCAGCTTGATGTCAGCTTGCGCGGAGCAGTCTCCATCGCCCGCCGCCTACAGGACCCACTCGCAGAATTGGTCAAGATCGAGCCAAAGGCCATTGGTGTGGGTCAATACCAGCATGATGTCGATCAGAGCGCGCTCACCCGCTCACTGGGGGCTGTCGTGGAGGACTGCGTGAATGCGGTCGGCGTTGACGTGAACACCGCCTCTGCACCCCTGCTCACCCATGTATCAGGGCTCAATGCAACGCTTGCTGGAAACATTGTGGCATTTCGCAACGAGAACGGTCCGTTCAAGACGCGGAAACAATTGAAAAAGGTTCCGCGGATGGGCGCAAAGAGCTTTGAGCAATCGGCTGGCTTTCTTCGGATTGTCGGCGGCACGGACCCGCTTGATGGCTCTGCGGTCCACCCCGAATCCTATCCGCTTGTGGAGCGTATCGCGAAAGCAACTGGCAACTCGATCAAGTCACTGATCGGCAACGCATCCGTCCTCTCGCAAATAAACCCGGCAGATTTTGCAGACGAAACTTTCGGAGTTCCCACAGTCCGAGACGTCATCGCCGAACTCGAAAAGCCAGGACGCGACCCACGTCCGGATTTTCAAACGGCAACTTTCAAAGACGGCGTCAATGAAATCAAAGATCTGTCCCAGGGAATGCAGCTCGAAGGTGTGGTTACCAATGTGACAGCCTTTGGCGCCTTCGTGGATATCGGCGTCCACCAGGACGGTCTCGTCCACATATCCCAGCTTTCGGATTCCTTCGTCGAAAACCCTCGAGACGTGGTGAAAGCTGGCGACATTGTTCGCGTGCGAGTTCTGGACATCGATATCGACCAGAAGCGCATTAGCCTGAGCATGAAGTCATCGACAGAGGCGGCTCAAAAAACGTCCAGCCGTCCAAAGGAACTCGCACGCAATAAAGACGAACCACATGCCAACAAGTCGCGTGAGGCCAGCAGTCCATTCGATGTACTGAAATCGCTGAAGCGCTGAGGCTCGAAACGCTTGAGACGGGCCTGTTCGATGCCTCATTCGACCGTAGTCTCGAAGAATTTGACCGCTCAACCGAACTCAGGGGCTTGCGATCATGTTGGGGTTTCTCTAGACCCCGTATTCCGCGCTGGAGAGGTGGCCGAGTGGCTGAAGGCGCGCCCCTGCTAAGGGCGTATACGTTAACGCGTATCGAGGGTTCGAATCCCTTCCTCTCCGCCACCCGTCTTGCTCAACCCATAAAGCAGACCGTCGAATTGAACCCATCTCTCGGCTGAAACCTTCTGATTTCGTGGAGGATTGTTGGCACTGTTTCTGAGTTCCGAGCCTTAGCGCGAGTGCACTTCGGTCGGCTCCAGGTGTCGATACCTATGGCGAGCATCTTGAGGTGTGGTAGTCTGCGCTGCCAAGTTCCAGCAAGTGCCTGATCCAATGACCGAATATTTCAAACCCATTCCGTTCGAGCTATTCAAGACCGACAAAAAGGCCTTCGGCGATGCGCTTTGCCAGTCTTTCCGCGAGACAGGGTTTGCCGTCGTGTCCGGCCACACTGTCGACCAAGGCATTATCGACCGTAATCTGGACGCCACCAAGGCGTTCTTTGCCCTGCCAGACGCCACCAAACTGGCCTATGACGGCCGCGCAGGCGGTGGCCAGCGTGGATACACCGCTTTCGGAACTGAGAACGCCAAGGGCAATGCTCACGCGGACCTGAAGGAATTCTGGCATACAGGGCGCGACCTGCCGGATGACAGCCCCTATCGCGACACGATGGCCGACACGCCGAGCGTATCTGAAATTCCAGAATTCGACGACGCGACCCGCGCACTCTTCGCAGCACTGGACGAGATGGGGCGGGAGATTCTGGAGGGTGTTGCGCTGCACCTTGGCCTCGCGGAGAACTGGTTCGACGACAAGGTCAATTTTGGTAACTCAATCCTGCGCCTGCTCCACTATCCACCACAGCAGACCCCACCACCAGAAGGCACGGTCCGCGCAGGGGCTCACGAAGACATCAACGTCATCACATTGTTACTGGGTGCTGAGGAGGCCGGACTTCAGGCACTACACCGGTCTGGCGAATGGCTCGACGTGAACCCACCCGCTGGAGCTCTGGTTATCAATTGCGGAGACATGCTGCAGAGACTAACGGGCGGCGTCTTGCCATCCACGACCCATCGCGTGCTGAATCCCTCACCCGAGCGCGCGAAATTCCCGCGATACTCCACCCCCTTCTTCCTTCATTTCAATCAGGACTATTTGATTGAGGCTCTGCCTGGGTGCGTCGCAGAAGGTGGCAAGGCTCAGCCCGCGATCACAGCGCAGGATTACCTTTTGGAACGTCTTCGCGAGATCGGACTGGTCAAAGCATAGTGATCGACTGCTCCTGAGCTCTTTGGCGTTACTCGCGCTCAACCAGCTCACCACGCAAATGTTAACGTTGACATCGTTCGCGCCTCCCCCAATGATTGCGCTAACTTAATCGCGGCAAACGCGAAGATTCTGGGGAGGAATATATGACCGAGGCGTCAGCGGGCTCGCGCCCAAAGCTATTGATTGCTCTACTCTCAGGCACCCTTGTTGCGTCAGCTTGCGCTTCATCTTCGATTGCGCCGTCGCAGGCCGCGTCAACGTCAATCGAGGAGGAATCTCAGTCCAAGTGCGCGCCAAACCCAAGTCTGACGAATGCGTCTCAGAGGGTGCAATCGCTCGTGTCGCAGATGACATTGGACGAGAAACTGGGTCAGCTGAACCAAGCTGCCGGTGGGCGCAGCAAATCTCTCAATTCAAAACTTACGTCGGACGAACTCGAAAAGGTGCGCCGGGGTGAAATTGGGTCCTATCTCCATGTCGCCGGCGCAGAGCCTCTTGGAGAGCTTCAAAAAGTCGCTGTCGAAGAGAGCCGGCTCGGCATCCCCCTCTTGTTTGCAATGGACGTTGTGCACGGTTATCGGACCGTGTTTCCCGTGCCGCTTGCGATGGCGGCTAGTTGGGATCCTGAGCTTTGGGAAGAAGCCGCCCGAATTTCAGCGGATGAAGCATCAGCCTCTGGTCTTCATTGGACGTTTGCACCGATGGTCGACATCTCCAGAGACCCGCGTTGGGGGCGCATCGTGGAAGGTGCAGGCGCCGACCCATATCTGGGATCCCGAATGGCAGTTGCTCAGGTCCAAGGATATCAGGGTGAGGACCTTTCCGATTCAACGACCATTCTTGCCGCAACGAAACATTTCGGCGCCTACGGTGCCCCAACTGGTGGGCGGGACTACGGATCGGCCGACATAAGCGAACAGAGCCTGATGGAAGTCTATCTTCCCCCTTTCTATGCCGCGACGAAGGCTGGCACTGGCTCAATGATGACCGCATTCAACGACATCGCCGGCGTCCCATCCACGGCGAATGAATACCTGATTGATGACGTGTTGCGCGCAGAGTGGGGTTTCGATGGGATGATCGTGTCCGACTGGAATGCTGTAGCAGAATTGATCAATCATGGAGTTGCCGAAACAGAGGAGCAGGCTGGCACGCTTGCACTTCAGGCAGGCGTAGACATGGACATGACCAGCATGGTCCTGCCAACGAAAATCAAAGCTGCGGTTCAGTCTGATGCGTGTCTGGCGCATGATCTTGATGCCGCCGTGGCGCGCATCCTTACCACAAAAGAGCGGCTTGGCCTTTTTGATACGCCGATGGCCTATCACAACCCGGAACGTGAAAAGACGACTCTGTTGAAAGACGAATTCCGGCGTGCCGCCCGCCATGCTGCCGTCAAATCCATGGTGCTCCTGAAGAATGAGAAGCAGACCCTGCCCCTCTCCAGCTCACCTCAAACTATCGCTGTGATTGGCGGGTTGGCCGAAGACAAATTGACTCAGCTCGGTTCATGGCGTGCGCAAGGCAAGACGGATGACGTGGTTTCATTGCTGGAAGGCCTGCAACGAAATGCGCCGAGCGGCACGACTGTCACCTATGCGGCCGGCACGCATCCTTCGTCCGAAAGCCCTGGAGCGATCCAACAAGCAGTCGATACGGCGATGGATGCTGATCAGGTACTCTTGGTCATTGGGGAAGACTTTGATCTTTCTGGCGAAGCGCGCAGTCGGTCCGATATTGCGCTTCCACCCAGTCAGTCGGAATTGGCTCAGGCCATATTCGCAACAGGAAAGCCCGTGACAGTCATCCTGGTGACGGGGCGTCCATTGGCGATTGAAGATGAAGTGGCAGCTGCAGACGCCGTTCTGAACACTTGGATGCTGGGAGTCGAAGCTGGCAATGCGTTGGCTGATGTTGTTTGGGGCAGCACTTCACCCGCTGGAAGGCTGCCGATCGAGTTCCCACGCAGAACCGGTGCAGTGCCTCACACATATTCGGAGTATCCAGGTGGACGGCCAGCGGACCCTGATCTGTCGAAAGACACCAACCGATTCATGGATATTCCAATCACACCACTATTCCCGTTTGGTCACGGTCTCAGCTATTCCAGTTTCGACTATAGCGATCTCCAGAGTTCCGTTTTCGAGGATGGACAGATCGAGTTAAGCACTACGATCACGAACATCGGCGATGTCGACGCAGACGAAGTTGTACAACTCTACATGCGTGACCCATTAGCAACCATCGCGAGACCCAAACGCGAACTGCGAGGATTCACGCGCGTCTCCATTCCTGCTGGCGAGAACCGTCAGGTCTCCTTCACAATCTCACCAGATCAAACCGCGCTCTATCGTGTTGGCTCAGGCTGGGTGGTCGAACCCGGCCAGATTGATTTCATGATTGGCGCATCCGCCGAAGATATCCGTAGCAAGACCAGCGTCACGCTCACACATGATCGCTCGACTGGAATTCCAGCAAGCGCCATCGAAACAGGAATCCGCATCAAATGATCCAGTCACGTCGCACCTTTCTAGGAACTGCAGCAGCCACCGCTCTTCTCTCTGCCTGCGGAACAATGTCAAACCGAGTGGTGCGTACATTTGAACATATCGAAGTTTTTGACCCGGCCGCACTGGACCTCATTGATGCAAACGCGCCTTTGGAGTCGCTTACAACAGGATATGGCTGGGGCGAAGGCCCCGTCTGGGACCGCCAACGCGACTGTCTTTATTTTACGGACGTCCCCGGCAATATTGCATGGCGATGGTCCGAAGCGGACGGTGCAACCAAACTCCTAGATCCGTCTGGTGTTGCTCGCGATGCGGCCACTGGATTCCGGGAACCAGGTGCAAATGGATTGGCAATATCAAAAGATGGCAGCCTGCTGATCTGCAATCATGGCAAGCGCGCCATCGAGAAAATGAGTCTGGAAACAGGTCACCGCACAATCCTCGCCCGAACGTACAACAACAAAGCCTTTAACAGCCCCAATGATATTGTAGAAGCGGATGATGGAAGCTTGTACTTTACAGATCCGCCCTATGGCCTTGAAGGCCTCGACGCCTCCCCCCTAAAGGAGCAAAATTTCAATGGGGTATACCATCTGCAACCGGATGGACGTGTTACGCGCTTAATCGAAACAATGACCTTTCCAAACGGAATCGCGCTGTCTCCAGATGGTAGTACGCTTTACGTGAGCCAGTCTGACCCAGACGCTCCAATCTTGATGCGCATGTCGCCCGACGGATCAAATGCTGCCGTATTATTTGACGCCAGTCCCTACATGTCAGACACGGCTCCTGGCTTGCCCGATGGTATGGCCGTGACGAAGACCGGCCACATTTTTACCACCGGCCCCGGTGGAGTGTTTGTGCTATCCCCAGAGGGAAAGCCGCTCGCACGGATAAAGACCGGTAAGGCAACAGCGAACTGCTGCTTCGGTGGCCGCGACGGGCAGACACTGTATATGACAGCGCACGACACTTTGATGCGGATCAGAACAAAATCAGTCGGCCTTCCATGGAGCTGACAGAAGCCCTTTTCGCCTACCGGCCAGTACTTGCCACCGGGTTCGGAATCGCCGCCCTGCTCGCGCTGATTTTGCGGGCCAGAATGAACGCTTTCGCAGCCCTCCTGCTCGTCAGCATTTTCAGCGCGCTTGCGGCTGGCATGGCCCCGAATGATGCGTTTGAGACTTTGTCCAAGGGTATGGGAGGCACGCTTGGCTTCATTGCAACCGTAATCGGGCTCGGGGCTCTGTTCGGCGCAATTCTCCAAGCCTCTGGCGCACTTGACGCGCTGGCGTCAAAACTCTCAAGCCAATCCAGTTTCAAGTCCAATCAATGGAAGATCGCGGGCATCGGCTTGCTTGCATCTACGCCTGTCTTCTTTGATGTTGCCCTGATCATCCTTGCACCACTCATTCTAACCATGGCGCACGACCGACTTAAGCCGGCCATGTCATTGGGCTTACCCCTAATGGCAGGACTTGCCGTCGGACACGCCTTCCTACCCCCGACACCAGGTCCAATCGCAATCGCGGAACTCATCGGCGCTGAATTGGGTTGGGTGATCCTTTTCGGTGCGATTGTCGGCGGAATAGCGCTGGCGGTATCAGGCCCGCTCTTTACTGCTTATCTCGACCGGCGCAGCCGGATGCCGATAGGTGCCCCAGCATTTGATTTCGAGACAAGTACAGATCATTCTGAAGAAGAAAAGCCGAAGCCTGGCAGAGCTATCATACTGATAACTCTTCCCTTGGTCCTGATCCTGCTGGGCACACTCGCGGATGTACTCCAAGATGGTCTATTGAAATATCTACTCGAAATTATCGGGCATCCATTCAGCGCACTCTTGATCGCCTGCGGAGCTTCCTGGTGGTTGCTTCACCCAAAAACTCCGCAAGGCCGAAAACTATTGTCCGACGCTTTGGCGCGCTCTTTTGAGCCAACTGGAGCCGTCATTCTGGTGACGGGTGCTGGCGGAGCTTTCAAACAAGTTCTTGTTGACACTGGCGCTGGTGAACAAATCGCAAATGCAGCCCTCGGTGTTGGATTTGGACCGCTACTTGCGGGTTACGTTCTGGCTGTCATCCTGAGGCTCGCTCAAGGCAGCTCAACCGTTGCGATGATCACATCCGCTGGCCTTACTGCGCCGATTGTTGCAATGGCAGACCTCACGGCCCCGCAATTGGGGCTCGTAGCCATCGCGATCGCCGCAGGCGCTACGACTGGAAGCCATGTCAACGATAGCGGCTTTTGGCTCGTGGGTCGTGTTTTTGGAATAACGCCTGGCGAAACGCTCCGCACATGGACGGTCTCCACCACATTGATAAGCGTGGTGGGTTTTCTCATGTGCATTATACTATACGCGAGCCTATCGCTCTTTTGATCAGATCAACCCAGCAAGTGGCGAACTGGGATCAGCGTACATTTTCTTCGGCATGCGGCCGGCTAGATACGCATCACGGCCTGCGATCACCGCATGCTTCATCGCGCTTGCCATGCGGATAGGGTCCTTGGCAGCCGCGATAGCAGTGTTCATCAAAACGCCATCGCAGCCCAGTTCCATCGCAAATGCTGCGTCAGATGCAGTACCTACTCCTGCATCAACGATCACCGGCACACGTGTTTGTTCAACGATCAGTCGGATATTGACTGGGTTCATGATTCCCAGTCCGGACCCAATCAGACTGCCAAGCGGCATGATCGCGCAGCATCCTGCATGTTCCAGCATCTTGGCATAAACAGGATCGTCCGAGCAGTAGACCATTACTTCAAAGCCATCGGCAATGAGCGCCTTTGCGGCCTCAAGCGTCTCCGGCATGTTGGGATAGAGTGTTTTCTGATCCGCCAGCACTTCCAGCTTCACGAGATTCCATCCGCCCGCCTCGCGCGCCAGGCGCAGCGTGCGCACTGCTTCATCCGCTGTATAGCAGCCAGCCGTGTTCGGCAGATACGTGAACTCATCCGGCTTCACGAAGTCCGTTAAGCGCTCTTCATTCGGGTTCGACAAATTCACCCGCCGCAGAGCAACGGTAACGATCTCTGCGCCAGCAGCTCGCGCGGCATCGGCATTCTGCTGATAGGACGCATACTTGCCCGTGCCGACAATCAGGCGGGAATTGTAGGTTTTGCCGGCAATCGTGAGTGAATCTGTCAAAGGTCTGGCCTTGTTTGAGAAGTTACTGAAACGGTGAGCATAGCCGATGCGAGTTGATGCCTCAGCCGCCGCCAACGAATTGTACGACTTCTATACGGTCATCAGCTTCGATGACAGTTGTGGCGTGCTCCGATTTAGGAACGATTTCAAGATTACGTTCAATCGCAATCCCGCGCGGGTCGCGCCCTGACTCGCCTGACAGTTGAAGTACCAACATCGCTAGAGTCGTCCCAGCCTCGACTTCTCGTGACTCGCCATTGACTGTAATGAGCATTCGCGTTTTCTCCGTTCATCGCCCCCCTTGCCTTGCTAGGCATTCCAGCGCAAGACGGAAGACTATGTCGAAGCCCGTATATGTCCTCGGAGGTCCCAACCTCAACCTGCTCGGTTCACGAGAGCCGGAAATCTACGGGCGTGATACGCTCGCGGACATCCATGCGCGGCTGGAAGCGCAAGCTGAAGGTACGGCATTGATTCTACGCCAGACGAATCACGAGGGCGAACTGGTGGACTGGATTCAGGAAGGTTCCGAAAAAGGATCGGCTATTATTCTGAATGCAGCGGCATATACGCATACCTCTATTGCGCTTCACGACGCGCTCAAGGCATGCAAAGTCCCTGTAATTGAAGTCCATTTGTCAAATCCTGCCGCGCGAGAAGCATTTCGGCAGGTGAATTATGTTTCCCCCGCCGTGAAGGCCACGATTGCAGGCCTCGGTGCCTATGGTTATGAGCTGGCGCTTAAGGCGGCAAAGACCCTTACGGGCCAATAAGAGACCTGACATCCCATGAGCACTACGAAGAACAAGCTGGATACCGGCCTCGTCCGGGAACTCGCGGCCATTTTGCGGGAAGCAGACCTTGGCGAAGTTGAAGTCGAACACGAAGGCCTTCGCATTCGTGTCAGCAAGCCAGCAGCCCCGGTAGTTCAGGCCGCCGTTGCCGCACCTGCACCGGTTGCTGCACCTGCACCGGCGGCGGCTCCCGCAGCCGCCGATGCACCAGCTGCTGCACCTGCCGCTTCGGACAACGCAATCAAATCACCAATGGTCGGCACGGTATACCTGTCGCCAGAACCTGGCGCGAAACAGTTCGTCGCCGTTGGCGACAAAGTCAAAAAGGGCGACACGCTGCTGCTCGTCGAAGCGATGAAGACCTTCAACCCGGTCGAAGCCGACAAGGCTGGCACTGTGAAGGAAATTTACGTTAGCGATGCCCAGCCTGTCGAATATGGCGAAGCTCTTATTCTGATTGAGTAATATGGCCGACCAACCTGCTATCAATAAGGTTCTCATCGCCAATCGCGGTGAGATTGCGCTGCGGATTCACCGCGCTTGCAAGGAAATGGGACTGTCCACAGTGGTGGTCCATTCCGAAGCAGACAGTGACGCGATGGCTGTTCGCCTCGCTGATGAAAGTGTTTGTATCGGTCCCGCCCCATCATCCGAAAGCTATTTGAAGAAATCTCAGATTTTGGCGGCGGCGGAGATTACCGGCGCTGATGCGATTCACCCGGGCTATGGCTTCCTGTCTGAGAACGCGCAATTCGCGGAAATGGTCGAAGCACATGGGCTCGCCTTCATCGGCCCGACTGCCGAACACATTCGTATCATGGGCGACAAGATTGCCGCCAAACAGGCGATGATTGACGCTGGCGTTCCATGCGTGCCCGGCTCGGATGGCGCGGTTTCTTCGATTGCCGAAGCCAAAAAGGCGGCCAAGAAGATCGGCTTCCCGGTTCTCGTCAAAGCTTCTGCTGGTGGCGGCGGACGCGGCATGAAGCTCGCGAAGACCGAAGCAGATCTGGAAAACGCTGTCCGTACGGCGAAAACAGAGGCGAAGGCGGCCTTTGGCGACGACGCAGTGTATCTGGAAAAGTATCTTCAAGGGCCGCGCCACATCGAAGTGCAGATCATTGCTGACACACACGGGAATGTCGCACATCTATGGGAACGCGACTGCTCCCTGCAGCGTCGCAACCAGAAAGTCTTTGAAGAAGCCCCTTCTCCGGAACTGAACCAGGCTCAGCGTGAAGAAATTGGCGGTATCTGCGCTCGGGCGATGGAAAAGCTGGGCTATCGTGGCGCGGGGACGATCGAGTTCTTGTACGAAGATGGCAAATTCTATTTCATCGAAATGAATACGCGGCTTCAGGTCGAACATCCGGTCACCGAGATGATCACGGGAATCGACTTGGTGCGCGAACAGATCCGAATTGCTGAAGGCAAGAAACTTTCTTTCAGCCAGGAAGACGTGATGCTCGTCGGGCACGCCATCGAGTGCCGCATCAATGCTGAACATCCGGAAACCTTCATCCCGTCACCCGGACTGATCACAGACTTTCATGCCCCAGGTGGTCCAGATGTTCGTTTGGATAGTGCAGCTTATTCCGGCTACCGGATTCCGCCGCATTACGACTCGCTTATCGGCAAGCTAATCGTCCACGGTCGGACCCGCCGCGAGTGCATCATGCGTCTTCGTCGCGCCCTTCAGGAAATGGTTGTCGGAGGCGTGTTCACGACGTTGGATCTGCATCGGAAACTGGTCGAAAATGACGATGTTCTGGCAGGTGAGTACAACATCCACTGGCTTGAGAAGTTTCTGGAAAATCAGAAAACGTAACGAACACTAGCATTTTTCTCTTTTGACGTTTCGGAAGTCTCGTCAGTGGGTAGACATCGCTGTTCGTGCGGGCTCATATTGCGAACATGTCTCAACGATTCAGTACCACGGACCTGCTAGCCTGCTATCGCCGGGGAATTTTCCCAATGGGCGATGCACGCAACGATCCGAATCTGTTCCTTGTTGATCCGGACATGCGTGGGATCATTCCCCTGGATGAATTCCACATCCCAAAGCGGTTGCTGAGAACGGTAAAGAAGCAGCCTTTCAAAGTCACAGTCGACCAAGCTTTTACACGCGTTATAGAAATGTGCGCGGAAAGCGCCAAGGGCCGGGAAAGCACCTGGATCAACTCTCCTATCCTGAACCTCTACAGCTCCCTCCATCACGAAGGGCACGCTCATTCCATTGAGTGCTGGGATGGAGAGGACCTAGTAGGCGGGCTTTACGGCGTGGCGCTCGGCGGCGCTTTCTTCGGTGAGAGCATGTTCTCGCGCGCGACTGACGCGTCGAAAATCGCACTCGTGCATCTCGTCGCCCACCTCCTTGAAGATGGTTTTGTGCTGCTCGACGCGCAGTTTCACAATCCCCACCTGGAACAATTCGGATTGGTCGAAATCCCGAGACAGGACTTCAAGAAACTGCTGAGAGAAGCCCTGACAATTGACGCGACATTCTATTCGAAGTCTGCATCATCCTCAGCGGAGCGCGGCTCGAGCTTTACCGGCTCAGGTGCAGCACAGCGGATCACCCAAACATCGTAAACCGGGTGCTCCAACGCGCTGAGGCCGGGAGAAGACGCGTACATCCAGCCCGAGAACAGCTCTGGGTTCTCTTCGCTGACTGTCTCCACATCTTCAGCGTCAACCGCAGCTTCCATGGTTTCGACCGCAACAGGCTGTGTAGACGCAATCTTCAGGAATGCAGCACTCTCCGGCGCCTCTTCTGGCGGCGTCTGATAGCAAACCTGCAGCTCGACCTTGAGAGATCCGAATACGACCGGTTCGCCAACTTTCACGTCAATGTCTGTCGAACGTCCGGTAATCTTGTCGAGCGCCCTCAGGGTGGCCGTATCCTTCTGGACAAATGTAGCCGCGTGCGCCGCACCAAGTATCAATCCGGCGATCGCCGAGGCCGCCAGCACGTGCCGCATCATTCGAAATCTCCCGCAGGATAGGGATCGTCAGCATCTGCTGATGGCTCAGACTCTTCTGAGCCTCCATCACCGCTTCCTGAAGCGAAAGATGCAAACAAGGTCAGCAAGTCGACGCTGCCACGCGTGTATTTGATCTCGCCTGAGCCATCTTGCGGAATGTTGTCAAAACTGCCGCCCGGCTCGAGCGCAACATAGGCGCCGCCCAGCAAGCCGTCCGTGGAAACACGAGCGTCCGTGTCCTCTGGCAACGCCCATTTCTCGTCAAGGCTCATGCGAACAACCGCCTCAAAACGTTCCGGGTCGCCCTCGACGCTTTTGACGATACCGGCTTTTACGCCGGCAATGCGAACGTCGGTGCCGCGCGAAATGCCCGAAACATTGTTGAAGCGCGCGGCCACCTCATATTGATCGCCCTGCGCTTGAGCGTCGCCGCCGCGATCAAGGGCAAACCAGAGAAACGTACCGGCTACACCAACAACTGCAGCGCCGATCAGGGTTTCAAAGAGTGATTCACGCATCCGGTGTCCATGCCTCGTAATCGCCTGTCGCCTTCTGTCGCGCCATGCCGGTGGAAAGGCTTCCTTTTGGCTTGGTCGCGTATGGCGTGCCAGTCATGTTCGGCTTGTGATCGGTCTCCCAGTCACGCCGGGTCAAAGGAGACTTGGTTGGCGGCTCATCGATCGTGTGGTGCAACCAGCCATGCCAATCGGCGGGAACTTTCGATGGCTCCGCCAGTCCCTTGTACATAACATACCGGCGCTTGCGCCCTTCGAGAGACGGTTTGCGCTCCTCGAAATAGCGATTGCCATACTCGTCGGTACCAACATAACCCGACCGCCGCTTGATATCGAAAGCCGCTCCGAGCGTGTTGCCGCTCCACCAAGTGAAAATCTGTTTCAGCATCGTGAGGATGTCCTGACCTGTCTTGTTGGCCGCAATATGGCGCTATCCGGGCAAGTAATCCATACGGCAGCCGCAGGCAATGCGCCGCACAATAATATGATCAGCGCAACCACTTTTGCGGCTTGAAAGCTTGATACCACATTCCGGAACCGTCACGCTTTCCTGAGTGATTCGCTGATGATTCGCGGGAGGGTATTATGAAAGCTGCCGAGATAGAGTCCGTTCTGGAAGCCGCCGAAGCTGATGGCCTGCTTTCACCCGAGATCGAATTCGGTGCCGCATTCCGGGCCGCCGGGCGCCATCGTCGTCCCATGACAGAGGAATCTCTCCGAAATGTCGCCTCGGCCTACGCCTCGGCAGGACTGCTGGGCGCATCGCAGATCGCAACCGCCGAAATGCTGGAACGGCTTGGCGATGCGCCACGCAATGCAGAGCTTGCGGAAGCCATAGCCTCCGGTCTCCCACAAGACATTCTCGAGGAAGCGCTACGCCAGCCTGACGGGTTTTCGCGCACAGCCGACGCCCTGAGAATTGCAGCCGCCAACGTTCAGCCACCCCCCACCGCTGTTTTCAGTGCTAATTCCGCCAATTCCGAGTTTGATCCTCTCCTTCTTGCCGCACTGAAGGAAGGCGCGGAGATATTCCTGGCTCAAGAGGATGTCGCCCCCGCCAGACAAGCCTCTCGTTTGCTCGATGTCTCGCTGGCGATTAGCCCAGACGGCCTCGAATCTGATCTGCTTTGCACCGTTGCGGAAGCTGCAGGCAGATCTCTGGGGGACGGTGTTCTGCTGATTAACGGCCTAGGCGCGGCGGTACTTTCGCTCGGGCTACCATATGATAGCGACGAAGGACGAGCAGTGGCGGCGGCCCTGTGCGCCGTAGTGAAATCTTTTGCGACGGGCGCATCACTTTCAGCAGCGCATGCCGGTGTGCTGGGCCTGGAAGCGCGTCGCGCATCATCGCGCAAATCATGCAACGTCGCCATACTGCCCATATCTGACTTCGCCGATCTGATGCCAGACTGCGAAAGCGAAGGGGCTGCGCCTGTTTGCACCGTGCTGACCTATTCAGATGAAGGGCCAACACTTGCCCGCTGCGCCCGTCTCGCTATTTCCCGTACCGCACCGGAAAGCCTACCGACAATTCTTGAACGTGTCGCCAATTGTGGCGGTGAAGATCTTGAAGCAGCGTTGGGAGCCGATCGGCTTAAGGATCGTGGCTTTTCCGATGCGGCGCTAGACCGAGTGTCCCGCGCTATGAGCGATGGTCTTCCCCTTAACGCAGCTTTCTCTCGCTGGGTGCTGGGAGATGAGATTATCAGCGATGATCTGAAACTGGCTCCCGAGAAATTCGATTCCGATGGTCTGGCCCTGCTTTCTGCGATGGGGTTCTCGCGCAAGGACATCGCGAAAGCCGAAGCGGCTGTGGATGGAACGGCAGAAGACATCGCAGCGGCAGAGTTTCGCCAATGTGGTCTTGAGCTACATGTCAGCGCAGAAGCAGAGCTGGCCTTCGCATCCGCCTGTGCAGAAGCGCTTGGCGGCAACACGGCTATTCGCGTCACCGGTCGCAACGGACTAGACATGGCTGACGCGGCCATCGCAGCTGGCCTATCCACCTTGCTGGTTGGAATACGAGCCCCCGCCAACGACGATGTCGCAGATCGCATGGAACAGATTCTTGCACTCGCAGACGAGCTCGCCATAGAATCTGGCGCATCTTTTGCGGCTGACGAAAACACCAGCGTTTCAGACGGCCACGGGCAGAGCGCTCGAACGCGCCTGCCAGATCGTCGCAAAGGTTATATCCAGAAAGCATCTGTCGGCGGCCACAAGGTCTATCTCCACACAGGAGAATTCGAAGATGGCGCGCTGGGTGAGATCTTCATCGACATGCACAAGGAAGGCGCAGCGTTTCGCAGTCTCATGAACAATTTTGCCATCGCCACGTCCATTGGCCTCCAATATGGCGTGCCGCTGGAAGAGTTCGTTGATGCCTTTGTCTTCACACGCTTCGAGCCGGCTGGCGCCGTGACCGGCAACGACCGAATCACAAAGGCGACGTCCATCCTCGACTACATATTCCGGGAGCTTGCCGTGTCCTATCTGGGCCGCGACGACCTCGCAGAAGTGGATGTGACTCATGACGGCCTTGGCCGCGGCGCTGGCGATGCCACACGTGAACCGGCAGAATTCACGGAAGAAGCCGCTCAGTTGATCTCCCGCGGATTTTCCAGAGGCCAGTTGCCAGACAACATCGTCATCTTCGACAAGAAACGCGAAGAAAAACAAGCTGAAGAAGACACGGAAACCGAAGCACTCAACGCCCCAGATTATCTCAGCGAAGCCTGCCCAAATTGCGGCAGCTTCACGCTGTTTCAGATCAGCGAAGATGGTGAGGCAGAGTGCGATACTTGCGGACAGGAATTGCAGGACTTCACTGAAGTCCCCTCCTGATCAGGCCTTGCCAGTAGGCCGAAGCCCAGCTCCAAAGAGGTTGCTTGACGATGCAATCGGAGCGTTCCGAGGCATGGCGAATTTGCAACACTTGTGACGTTTTGGTGAGTCCTTACTGTTTGTTCAGTTTGGAGCAACAAAATCAGGCGTTATCCATAAGTTATGACACGTTTGGCTTACGCAATTCTTGGCGCTTCGGCCTTTTCTCTTGCCGCGTTACCCGCGATGGCACAAAGCCAGCCCGTGGCCTGGTCTCCCGGCTATGTGGGGGCATGCGGTGAATGTGACCTGTCTGGCAAGAATCTGACTGGCTGGACGCTGACCGGTGGCAACTATTCCAAGGCCCGCCTGGACTATGCCTTCATGCGGGGTGTCCAAGCTGGCGGAGCCAATTTTGAGAATGCAGAAGCCAATAGCGCCGATATGCGCGGCGCCATCCTGACATCTGCCCGCTTTTCCGGCGCTACGCTATCTGGCGCCCGCCTTCAGGGCATACAGGCAAGCGGCGCAGATTTTCGCAGCACAAAAGCACAGGGCAGCAATTTGCAGGGCGCCCTGCTCGTGGGCGCCAATTTTGCCTCGGCCGATCTGACAGGTTCGTTCATGGAGGCGGCCGACCTTTCTGGCGCGAACCTGACAGGCGGATGGCTGAACGAAGCCATCCTTTCAGGAGCGGTGTTCAATGGCGCGAACATGACCGGCGCGAATTTAAGGAGGGCGCAGGTCGCAAACGCATCCTTCCGGGATGTCCGCTTCATCGATGCTGACCTTTCTGAACTTGAGGGTAGCGAACTCGCAGATTTTGATGGGGCTTGCGCGTCTTTGAGCACGATCTTGCCGGACAGCCTGAACCTCCCGCTTTGCGACGTAACGACTACAGTTGCCAGCAACTGAGCCAATTTTCGAATAGCCCAAAACGAAAAAGGCGGAGAGCTGGGCCCTCCGCCTTTTCTTTCGCTAATATCCTTTAGTGCGTCAGGATTTGACCTGCGGCGCCAGCCGGATGTTCAGTTCTTTGAGCTGTTTGTCGTCAACTGGGCTCGGTGCCTGCATCATCAGGTCGCGCGCCTGCTGGTTCATCGGGAACAGCGTAACGTCGCGGATATTCTCGGCATCGGCGAGCAGCATCACGATTCTGTCCACGCCCGGTGCGATTCCACCGTGTGGAGGCGCGCCATAACGGAACGCGTTGAGCATGCCGCCAAACTCTGCCTCGACGACATCCGGACCATACCCAGCCAGCTCAAATGCCTTCAGCATCAGTTCCGGACTATGGTTCCGGATCGCACCGGATGATAGCTCCACGCCGTTACACACGATGTCGTACTGATAAGCCTTCAGGTCGAGCTGCTTTTCTTCCGTATCGGCTTCCAACAAGGCGTCCATCCCACCTTGAGGCATTGAGAACGGGTTGTGGCTGAAATCGACTTTCTTGTTGTCTTCGTCATATTCGTACATCGGGAAGTCAACGATCCAGCAGAGGCGGAATACCCCCTCTTCGATCAAGCCAAGTTCCTCACCAACCTTCGTGCGCGCGGCGCCGGCGAGCTTGTAAGCCTCGCCCTTCTTCCCAGCTGAGAAGAAGATGCCGTCGCCTGCAGAGAGACCAAGCTTCTCAAGCAGAGTTGCCAGAAGCGCAGGTTCGAAATTCTTCAGGACCGGATCCTGGCTATCGACCCCGCCGCCATCAGCTTCCTTGAGGCGCGCATAACCGAGGCCTGGTGCCTGCATTTCCTTCTTCGCCCATTTGTCGAGCTCATCGAAGAATTTACGCGACTTTTCGGCTGCTGCTTTCGGAGCCGGAATGGCAATAACGCGGCCACCGCCAGCGATGATCTTGGCGAAGATGCCAAATCCGGTCTTGCTGTCGTCTTCGAAAAATTCGGATACATCAGCCAGTTCGATCGGGTTGCGCAGATCCGGCTTGTCGGAGCCATACTTCGCCATTGCTTCGGCATATGGAATGCGCGGAAACGCGCCTTCCGGCACGGTGCGGCCCTTGCCTTCCCAATCCGCAAACTCGCTGAACACGCCCGCCATGACAGGTTCAATGGCGCTGAACACGTCTTCCTGGGTCACGAAGCTCATTTCAATATCAAGCTGGTAGAACTCACCCGGCGACCGGTCTGCGCGGGCATCCTCGTCACGGAAACATGGCGCAATCTGGAAGTAGCGGTCAAAGCCGGACACCATCAGCAACTGCTTGAACTGCTGTGGCGCTTGCGGCAGCGCGTAGAACTCACCTGGATGCAGGCGGCTCGGCACCAGGAAGTCACGAGCGCCTTCCGGGCTGGAGGCGGTCAAAATCGGGGTCTGGTACTCGGTGAAGCCCTGTTCGATCATACGGCGGCGCAAGCTGGCGATCACCTGGCTACGCAGCACCATATTCTTGTGGAGTGTTTCCCGGCGAAGATCCAGATAACGGTGCTTCAGGCGAATATCTTCCGGATATTCCGGCTCGCCAAACACTGGCAGCGGCAGCTCAGCCGCCTCTGACTGAACGCTGACTTCGCCAGCCACGACTTCGATCTCGCCTGTGGCCAGGTTCGGGTTCACGAGGCTCTCATCGCGCGCGACGACCTTGCCTTCCAGCGTGATTACGCTTTCTGCGCGAAGGCGCTCGACCGTGCCAAATCCGGGGGAGCCGGGATTGAACACGACTTGGGTCAGGCCGTAATGATCCCGCAGGTCGATGAACATCACCCCGCCATGATCGCGGCGGCGGTGCAGCCAGCCTGACAGTTTTACGGTTTCACCGACATGGGATTTGCGAAGTTCCCCGCAGGTGTGGGTGCGATAGGCGTGCATCGGAAACTCTCTCCGGAAATACGGTCCAACAGAAATAAAGCGCGAAAGGCACGGAACCTCTCGCAATTGTCAAGGCGATGCGATACGCAAGCGCGCGATGACTGACAACACCCTGACTCCCATTACTGAGCAGTCGGCACTGGAAGACCTGTGCGGAAAGCTCGCTGAATCCGACTTTATCTGCGTCGATACCGAGTTTCATCGGGAAACGACCTATTGGCCGGAGCTCTGCCTCGTCCAGGCCTCTGCGCCCGGCGTGGAAGGCCTGATCGACCCGCTGGCAGAGGATCTGGACATCGGCCCGTTCCTCGACCTGATCGCCGCAGACAATCGCGTGAAAGTATTCCACGCGGCCCGTCAGGACCTCGAAATCTTCAATCGCCTGATTGGACATCCGCCCGGCCCGATCTTCGATACGCAGGTCGCAGCGATGGCTCTCGGCCTCGGTGATTCGATCTCTTATGACAATCTGGTGCAGCGCGTGCTGAAGCGCCAGATCGACAAATCGAGCCAGTTCACCGACTGGACCCGCCGCCCGCTCAGCCAGAAACAATTGGTCTACGCGCTCGGCGATGTCACGCATTTGAGAGACGCCTACCTCAAGATGCGGGACGAGTTGGAAAACCTTGGCCGTCTCTGTTGGGTCCGCGAGGAAATGGCCGACTTGGAAGACCCGGCGAAATATGACACGGACCCCGCCAATGCCTGGCAGCGACTTAAACTGCGCAAGCCGAAGAAAGACTATGCTGCCATTGTGGTTGCTGTTGCCGCATGGCGCGAAACGCTGGCCCAGGAGCTCGACAAACCACGTCGCCGCATTCTGAAAGACGATGCAATCCAGGAGATTGCGAGCCAGAAACCGCGCTCAGAGCAGGATTTCGGTCAGCTGCGCGCCGTGCCGAACGGCTTTATCCGATCAAAGTATGGTCAGGGCCTCGCTGAAGCCGTCGCGGACGCGATTGATAATCCAGAGAAGTATGCTCCGGAACTCGGCCCGCGCGTTCAAAACGCGCAAATCCCAGCGGGCGCACCGGAATTGCTGAAAGTACTACTCAAGCATGTCAGCGAAGAAAATGACGTGGTCCCCCGCCTGATCGCGAATGCGGCCGACATTGACCGGATCGCACGCGGCGAAACCGGCGATGAGATCGCCGCCATGACCGGGTGGCGCTACGACATGTTCGGTCGCAAGGCTCAGGCATTGCTGAACGGCAAACTTGCCGTGTCATTCGAAGGAGGTCAGGTCCGCTTGTTCGACGTCTGATACAGCGGCGACAATTAGCGGATCACGACTTCAGATTTCAGCCTCACTTGGCTCGCAGTCTGGGAGAGGCGTCGCTCGACCGTATCCGACACCATAGCCGAATCCGATCTGGACACCCTCAATTGCAATGTCTCTGCTGTGCGAACGAGCTGTGCCCGCTTCAGGATCGGGCCTGACCGGCCAGAGAATACAGCACCGAGCCGCATCGCACTGCCGATTTGACGGGCACGCTCATCCTGCTCCGGTGTGGTCAGTGTCGTATACTCGTCCGGCCGCTTGAAGTCTTTCTGGTAGCGGCACCCGACGGCATATGCGATCAATGCCCGCTCGCGATGCGCCACAGCCGTGTATGGCGCGCGCAAGGCCTGATCATAGGCCATTATGGCCCGGTGGTCCGGATGGAACCTGCCTGCACTGTCAGACATCATGCAGGCCGCCCGCTCAATCCGCTGGTCGGCGGCCGGAGAACCGAACAGGTCCGGTTCAGGCGCAAGCGCCGGCGCAATGAAGTCGTGCAGTGCTTCGCCGAAGAGAATCTGGTTGCGATCGAGTCGTGCGAAGGCGATCGCACCATCCAGCAAGGGATCATTGTCTGACGCCCCCAACTCATTGCGCAGCACACCCTCGCGCAGACCGCTGGATGATATTGTCATACCATCCAGTTCGCTCATCTCCAGGACTTCTTGCGCGAGAATGGCAGCAATTGGCAGATGGCGGGCTCGCTTCTTGTCAACGGCTTCGAGGGTAAGGCGCGCTGTTGAATTGGTCAGGCTGTCGAAACAGACCTTAGCTGCACGGTCAATCTGCGCCTTGGTCATCTGATAACCCTGCAAAACCTGCAGCGAATACCCCTCCAGATGCATGTTCAACTTGGCAAGCGTCCGCCATGCTCCGCCCACCGCATAAAAACGCCCTTCAGCCTTGGCAAGGACAGCAGATGTCTTCAGTTCTGTCCGGATCGTCTTGCGTAGGGATTTGAGGTCAATGTCGCCATTCACCAGCGACAACGGTCCGAGCATCAGGCTTTCACCGCCACCTGCTTTCGGTCCGATCTGCTTGAACTCGAGACTGGAGCCACCAAGATCTCCGATCATCCCATGTGGCTCATGAAAGCTTGCCTCGACCCCCACTGCCGACAACCGGGCCTCATCCTCGCCTGAGAGGACCAGGATTTTCCGCCCCAGCGCATTTGATGCCTGGCTAATGAATTCGGCACCATTGTCCGCTGATCGGACCGCCGCGGTTGCAACGGCCGTAAAACTCTTCAGATTCAACGCCTTCAGGATCGCTCGATACCGACCGAGCGCCTTTAGCGCAGCCTCAACGCCCGAAGGCGATAACTGCCCGGTCGTCATAAGCCCCGCACCCAATCCGGCCATGACCTTTTCATTAAAGGTCGGCAGGATCGACGCACCGAGCACATTGTAGATCACCAGACGAACCGAGTTGGACCCGATGTCGATGATGGCCGCGCGCTCTGTTTTTGGTAGCGTCACCCCGAGACACCCTCTCGCGGTTTCAGCCGTGGGGGAAGACTGACTTCCAAGGAACTGCCACGCCCTGAAAGGCTCGGATTATCCATGAAATAGGTATGTGCGGAGAAGGGTTTTACAGTCTCAGCCACGTCCATCCGCTCATACGAGCCATCTTCTCTCATGATCCATGTCTGCTGTTCATCGTTCAGGTTTGCCACCATGATCTGATTCAACACCTGACGATGCACAGTCGGATTTTCAACCGGCACGAGTGCCTCGACCCGACGGTTCAGGTTCCGCGGCATCCAGTCGGCAGATGAAATGAACACCTTTGCCTTCGGCGACGGAAGTGTCTGGCCGTTCGCGAAACAGACGATCCGCGAGTGCTCAAGAAAACGCCCGACAATGCTCTTTACCGAGATATTGTCTGACAGTCCCGGCACACCTGGCCGTAAACAGCAAATCCCTCTCACGACCAGGATGATCGGCACGCCTGCCTGGCTCGCCTCATAAAGCGCATCAATTACCTCGCCATCGACCAGTGAGTTCATCTTGGCCCAAATGCCACACGGGGCTCCCTTGCGCGCCGCATCGGCTTCGGCTTCGATCATGTCAATTAATTGTTGCTTCATGTCCAATGGCGACATGGACAGCTTTTCCATCACTGGTCCGACTTTGGGTGGCTCACGGTACGCTGTGACGAAATTGAACAGACGATTTGCATCTCGCCCAAGTGACGCATCCGCGGTGAACAAGGATAAGTCCGTATAGATACGGGCATTGATCGGATGATAATTTCCGGTACCGAAATGCGTATAGGTGCGCAACTCGTCACCTTCCCGGCGCACGACCAGAGACACTTTGGCGTGGGTCTTGTATTCGATAAACCCATAGACGACCTGAACGCCGGCCCGCTCAAGATCGCGCGCCAGACGTAAATTGGCTTCTTCATCGAAGCGGGCCTTGATCTCAACCAACGCCGTGACATTCTTTCCGGCCTCTGCCGCTTCAACCAGCGCCGCGACGATCTGCGAGTTCGCTGTCGTGCGGTACAAGGTCTGTTTGATCGCCACGACTTGCGGATCGGCTGCCGCCTGACGCACGAACTCAACGACAACATCGAACGTTTCGAAGGGGTGGTGCACCAAGATATCCTTGGCCCGAATAGCCGCAAAGCAATCGCCACCCATTTCGCGAATGCGCTCTGGATAGCGCGCTTCATAGGATGGGAATTGTAGGTCCGGACGATCCTTTACAATGAGTTCCGACAATTGGGCCATTCCCAATATGCCGTCATACAGAACGATGTCGTCTTCTTCCGCGCCAATTTCATGCGTGATCAATTTGCGTAGATCTTCGGGCGCGCTTGACTGCATCCGGATACGGACGATCCGGCCTCGGCGGCGTTGCTTCAGCAGAACTTCGAACTCGCGGATCAGATCTTCTGCTTCTTCCTCAATCTCGATATCGCTATCGCGAATCACCCGGAATAGACAGCGATCCTTTTCCTCAAAGCCAGGAAACAAATCATCGATGAACATGCCTATGACGTCTTCAAGGGCAATGAACCGGAGATTGCCCTTGGTGCCGTTTGGCAAACGAATGAAGCGGCGTACGAATGCCGGCAATGGGATGATGCCGACATGATCATCGCCACTGTCTTTTGAGATCAGATTGATCGCGACCGAAAATCCCAAATTGGGAATGAATGGAAATGGGTGCGCCGGGTCCACCGCCAGAGGCGTAAGCACCGGGAAAATGTTTGACCGAAAATACTTGTCCAGCTCACCGCGATCACGCTTGTTGAGGTCCTTCACGCCCAACACGTCTATGCCTTCGGCGTGAAGCTCCTGTTTCAGGCTGCGCCAGCGTTCCTGCTGCTCGGCGATCAGGTTCAGGGACGCCGCCTCAATCTTCTCCACTTGCTCCGCCGGGGTCAGGCCGTCCTGGCTGGATTTCACGATGCCTGCTCGCACCTGCTCGCGCAGGCCCGCATAGCGAACCATTTCGAACTCATCGAGATTGCTGGCGGAAATCGACAGGAAACGCAGCCGCTCCAACAGCGGATGGTCCATATTCGAAGATTCCTCGAGGACACGCTGATTGAACTCGAGCCACGACAATTCCCGATTCAGGAAGCGGTCTGGCGAGGCCATCAGCTGTTCTACTGTTCCAGTTTGTCCATCGGCCATCGTGCCTGCTCCGCGTGTTTAGTCGTCCTCAAATGCCGCGGAATCCGGATTGGCCCATCCGAGTTCCTCCACGACATCCCGCGCCAGAGGCACACTGGGTGCCCGGCCGGTTTCGGTCACCTTATCACTTAATTTCTCAATAAATATTTCGATAGCCGTATAAGATAGCTCCAATCTCGGAACTACATATTTAATGAGATCAGGTTCCAGCTTCAGGAAAAAACGCGCCGCCGTAGATTCAAGGCGCGCTTTCAGCATTTCCTCATCCGGCTCCCGAATTTCGACGACCGGCAGAGCCATGAAACGCGATTTCAGATCAGCGGAAGATGTCTGCCACTGACTTGGATGCCGCTTTGAGGTGAGCAACACGCGCCCGCCCCCCGCTGCGGCTGAATCGATCAATGTGAGCAGGTTTTCGCTTTTCTTTACGAGATCGGCGTCATCGACGACCGCGGCTGTCGTTGCCAACGCTGACAGGCCGGGTGTTTTCAAACGCGAGAACTCTTTTGCTGCATAGAAGCTGCCATCGAACTCACGACACCAGGCTTTGGCCAGAACGGACAAGCCACTGCGCGGCGGCCCCAACAGGCAAATGACCGGAAATGGCCAAGCTTGCGGCGTGCGCAGGACAGCCATTGCGCTTTCATTCGCCTCTGTGACGAGCAGCGCATCAAGCGTGGGTTCTTTTGCAGGAAAGCCTAGGCTGAGCTGGCTTGGCCGGGACGGCCCCTTGGTATTATCCGCGCTCACGGTTCCCCCGATGGAGACACAGCCGATCGGACGATCCAGCCCATTTCATTCTCGGACAGGGACACCCCACGCTGTAGCAGATCGTTCTGCAATCGTGGCGGATCCCCCGCATAGGAAAACGCAACCAGTGCACCATCGCGCGCGATGGCCTCAATCCGGAATTCCGAGATCAATGGCGAACGCGCCAAAGCGCCACGCAGCGTGTTCCATTCTGCCAGCGACGTGTAGCGAACGCTCGCGGTTGCTGGGGTGCGCTCTCCTGAGCGGATAACCGAAACTTCCTTCCAGTTCTCGTCCAGCAGCGCCACCATGCGGTCAACCGCAACCTCCAGCGACGACGCATAGGGCGTCGTGCCGACACGTTCCGTTCCCGCCGCAGTGACTGTGGACACGGTCACCTGCCAGGCCCCATCCACACCCGATAATTCTGCCAGAATACCCCGACGCGCGCCAAGAGCGCCCGCTTCCGGAGAAAGTTCAAGCCAGTCGCTGTATGCGCTGTCACCGGGGCTGTTGGCCGTCACGAAGGGGGAGAGTGTTTCGTCGCGCCCGGTACCGAGCGCTTCGCGCCACGCTGCATCCAGCCCAGCAGATCCAGCAAGCGGCACCAGCAATCCCTTCGGCGCCTGTGTGTCGACATATGGCACTGACAGGCCATCAAGATGAGCCCGTACCATGCGCGGATTGTAGACGACGGCCAGTGTGCCTTTATAGCGCCCGGCACCCGCAGTCTCTTCCTGGACATCCACGGCAGCCGACAGGCGATCTGCCAGCGCTGCATCCACAACAAGGCCGCCCGATTGCAGCCGATCCTCTGCCAGCGTAATCCGGTCAATCAGCACGCGGGCGCCCTGAACCCGCGCTGACGCCATGGCCAGTTCACGTGCTTCGATGAGCGAACCCGCCGTCTCATCCACTTCGATATTCGAGACGGTGTATACGTCCCGCGTATCCGCAAAGGCGCTTGCTCCCATCGCGACGAGAGCAAAAAGGGACGCGAAAAGGATACGAATCATGGTCGACGGCCTCCGTTTGAACCTGTTGTAGCAAGCCAATGCGACAGCCGAAACCGCAAGCGGCACTGGCAGAGACGTTTTCCCCATGCTAACGCGCGAGTCATCATGAGCGATACATCCAAAACTCCCCTTTCCTACCGTGATGCCGGTGTCGACATTGAGGCAGGAGAAAGGCTGGTCGAGGCCATAGGCCCGCTGGCAAAAGCCACAGCCCGTGCGGGCGTGATGGGCGGCCTCGGCGGCTTCGGCGCGCTGTTTGACCTGAAAGCGTCTGGGTATGAGGATCCGGTCCTCGTTTCCGGCACCGATGGCGTGGGCACCAAGCTGATGTTGGCTTTTGAGACCGGCATTCACAACACGGTCGGCATAGACCTCGTCGCCATGTGCGCCAACGATGTGCTCGCCCAGGGCGCGGAGCCCCTGTTTTTCTTGGACTATTTCGCAACTGGAAAGCTCGAAGCCGGCATCGCCGAAGCCGTCATTTCCGGCATTGCCGAAGGCTGCCGCCAGTCTGGCTGCGCGCTGGTGGGCGGGGAGACCGCCGAAATGCCGGGCATGTACCCGCCCGGTCACTATGATCTTGCAGGCTTTGTGGTCGGCGCTGTGGACCGGGCAAAGGTTCTTCCCCGCATGAGCGACATGGCCGAGGGCGATGTGCTGATCGGCATCGCCTCATCCGGCCCGCATTCCAATGGCTATTCCCTGATCCGTCGCATCGTCGAGCGGGAAAGCTTGTCTTACGAATCCCCCTCTCCGTTCTCCGACGGGACGCTTGGCGAAGCCCTGCTCACACCGACGCGGCTTTACTCACAAGCCGCCCTGCCCCTCATAAAAGGCGACTTGATCAAAGGCCTCGCTCATATCACCGGTGGCGGCATTACCGAGAACACCCCGCGCATGTGCCCGGACCATCTCGCCCCCCGCATTGACCGGTCGGCCTGGGCGCCGAGCCCGGTCTTCCAATGGCTTCAGGAAGCTGGCGGCGTAGAGCTGGACGAGATGCACCGTACCTTCAATATGGGCATCGGCATGATCTTCGCGGTCGCCCCGGACATGGCAGAGATCGTCATGAACCAGCTCCGTGTGGTGGGTGAACAGCCGGTTATCCTCGGGGATCTCGTCCCCGCATGACGCGCCTGAAGCTCGCGATCCTGATTTCCGGCCGGGGCTCTAACATGAAAGCCCTGCTGGAAGCCGCGCGCGATCCGTCTTTTCCGGCCAAACCAGTCCTGGTCCTGTCGAACAGGCCGGATGCGAAGGGGCTGGAAACAGCCGCCGACGAGGGAATCCCAACCGCCGCGATTGATCACAAAACCTTCGGCAAGGACCGCGAAGCGTTCGAGCGGGCTATGAATGAACACCTTGAAACGGCCGGCGTAGAAATCATCGCGCTGGCCGGCTTCATGCGCGTCCTGACACCCTGGTTCGTAAACACGTGGGAAGGTCGGATGATCAATATCCACCCCTCCCTCCTGCCGAAATATAAAGGTCTCGACACGCATCAACGCGCGATAGATGCGAGCGATGCCGAGGCTGGCTGTACCGTCCATTGGGTCAGCCCGGGCGTCGATGATGGAGAGATCATCCAGCAAGCGTCTGTCCCCATCCTGCCGGGCGACACAGCTGACGCACTGGCAAACCGCATCCTTCCGGTTGAACATGCACTGTATCCCGAAGCGCTCGCGAAGGCCTGCGAATCCATAAAGGCGCGGGACTAGCCCAGCCCCATTCGCCCTCCCAGCCCCGGCGGCAATGCCAACCGAATTCGTCGGATAGCTCATTCCCATAGGCTGGAAGGACGATGCCGTCCTTCTCCCTCTTCCAGCCCCTGCCGGGCCTGCCTCTCTATCTTTGGCCAGTCTGGCCTCTGATCTACTGGCGCATACTGCGCCTGAAGGCTTGGTTTCGCGCGAACGGCCGCCCAGGCTCAAAAATGCTCTGGGGCGTGACGCGGGATGGGCGCGTCGTGGTCGATCTGCTGTCGGATGATCTGTCGGGCCGAACGCCGCCTCGTTCGGGGTTCGATTTCGAACCCTCGCGCCATTTTCGTGAGGCGGCCTATGGTGAAGTCAGGGGCCTCATTCCCGATGCGACTCGCCAGCGAAAGCTGGGATCTCTTGGCATCGCGCACGAACGTGGCGCACAAGAAAATGACTTTCACCGGGAATACGGTAACTCTCCCCTGCTCCCCCTCCCGGACACCTGACCTTCCCAGGAAAATGCAGTCAAATTCACCCGGATGGCAACGCCAGTCCGGCCGCTCGTGCTGCGGCAAAGAAAAAGGCCGCACCTTCCGGCACGGCCTCTCTAAATCTTCGCTGCCCGAAGGCAGAGGCCTTAGCCAGCAATGTCGGCTTCAGAGAAGAATTGCGCGATTTCGATCGCAGCATTCTCTTCAGAGTCAGAACCGTGAACGGAGTTTTCGCCGATGGATTTTGCGTACAGCTTGCGGATCGTGCCGTCAGCGGCTTCAGCAGGGTTCGTTGCACCCATCACTTCGCGATACTTTGCAACAGCGTTTTCGCCCTCAAGAACTTGAACAACCACCGGGCCGGAGGTCATGAACTCGACCAGCTCGCCATAGAAAGGACGCTCAGCGTGAACTGCGTAGAAGCGCTTTGCCTGGTCTTCGGTCATCTGGATGCGGCGTTGGCCGATGATGCGCAGGCCGGCCTGCTCGATAACGGCATTGACGGCGCCGGTCAGGTTACGCTCGGTCGCGTCTGGTTTGATGATGGAAAAAGTACGCTGAACAGCCATGATGACATCCTGCTTGTAAGGGAAAAGGGGTTCTCGCGCGGCCTATAGCGGCGCTGGCCCGGCGGGGCAAGCTTGGATGGCGGCTCTTGTACAGACGCCTGCGTGAGCCTAACAGGCTCGCCGAAACGAAATTCAGGAATCACCCATGAGTGCACTGCCGCCCTGCCCGAACTGCAACTCCGAATACACCTATGAAGACGGGGCGCTGTTGATCTGTCCGGAGTGCGGCCACGAATGGAGCGCCGCATCCAGTGACGACGGCAACGCAAGCATCATCCGCGACTCGAACGGCAACCCGCTCGCCGATGGCGATACCGTCGTTGTAATCAAGGATCTGAAGATCAAGGGATCCTCCTCGGTCGTGAAACGCGGCACCAAGGTCAAGAACATCCGCCTCGTCGACGGCGATCACGACATTGACTGCCGGATCGACGGCATCGGCCAGATGGGCCTGAAATCGGAATTCGTGAAGAAGGCGTGAGGCCTACTTCCCTGCCTCTTTCCAGCCGCCACCCGGCGTCTGCTGAAAATAGCGCGTCACCAGCCCCGCATCCTTGGCGGCCTTGAACTGCTGGCGCGCCAGATTGCGCGTATCGGTGTCGCCATCATCAAACATGACCATACAACGGGTGTAAGGCGCATCGACCGGTGCCTTGGTCCCATCCATGAGGAACAGGGCCTCGGCCCGGTTCTGATTGTTCGGCTTGCTGGTCAGAAGGATTGGCTGGCGTGCTGGATCCAGCCCCGGCGCTTCAGCCTGCCCATGCGGAAGAAAGGTTTTCTCATCAAAGGTCCACAGGATGGAATCCAGCGCAGCCAACCTATCCGCACTCGGGCTGACGGCCAGCACACGCCAGCCGACATCCAGACATTTCTGCATCAGCGGCGCCGCAGCCTGCTCCAGCGTGGTGCGGGAGAGATGGTAGAACCACCATTCCGGCTTTGGCGCCTCTGACATGAATTAGTTCTCGTAATTGTCGGCGATCCAGCGGTCCAGCAGGCGCGGACCGAAGCCGGATGCCCAGCTGACATCATGCGCAGCCTTTTCGCCTTCGACCCAGGCCACACCGGCAATATCGATGTGCGCCCACTTCACGCCATCCTTCACGAAGCGCTTCAGGAACTGCGCCGCGGTAATCGAGCCAGCGGCACGGCCACCGATGTTACGCATGTCGGCGAATTTCGACTTGAGGAGCGAGTCGTATTCAGGGCCGAGCGGCAGGCGCCACACGCGCTCGCCTTCCGTCAGGCCAGCTTGTGTCAGTTCGCCAGCAATGTCGTCGCTCTCGGTGAACAGACCCGCATGATGATGGCCGAGCGAGATGACAATCGCCCCGGTCAGCGTAGCGAGGTCGACCATCGCTTTCGGTTTGAAATGCTCTTGCGCGTACCAGAGCACGTCACACAGGACGAGCCGGCCTTCAGCATCGGTATTCTGAACTTCAATCGTCTGACCAGACGCAGATTTCAGGATGTCACCTGGACGGATCGCATTGCCGTCCGGCATGTTCTCGACGAGGCCGACAAGCCCAACGACGTTGACCTTTGCCTTGCGTTCGGCCAGCGCGCGGATCGTTCCGGTCACTGCCGCCGCGCCGCCCATATCGCCGCGCATATCTTCCATTCCGGCGCCCGGCTTGAGCGAAATTCCGCCTGTATCAAAGCAAACACCCTTGCCGATCAGGATGACCGGATCATCCCCTTCTGCGCCGCCCATCCACTTCATGACGCCCAGCTGGCTTTCCTTCACGCTGCCCTGACCTACGCCGAGCATGGAGTTCATACCAAGCTTGGCCAGTTGCTCCTCGCCCAGAACCTCGACCTCAACGCCATGCTGGCTGAGTTCGCGGCATTTCTCTGCGAAGCTGGCTGGGTAAAGGTCATTCGGTGGCATATTCACCAGATCACGGGCCAGGAACGTTCCATCTGCCCCTGCCGAAAGCGGCAGGAACGCCGCTTCAGCCGCAGGTACATCGTCAACAACAAACGTAACGGTGTCGACGCTCGGCTTCTGCTCTTCCTTCAGCTTCGTGAAATACGTGTCGAACCGATAGGATGCGAGCTTGGCACCCAGCGCCATTCGCGCGGCGTCTTCGGCAGAACCAGCATGAATGGCCAGAGATTTGAAACCGCTGCCTGAGTGGGTTTTGTAGAGGTTTGCACCGAGCCCCTCGAGAACGCGGGCATCGCGCTTGTCCGGCTTGCCACCCCCGATCAGTACGGCCCGGCGGGATTCGTTGCCTTTTGGCAAAACGATAAGCGCCTGCTGGTCTTTCTTACCGGTAAAACGGCCACCCTGCACCGCTTCGGACAATAGGCCGTCTGCCGCTTCATCAAAAGCTGCGGCGGCGGTGGAAAGGTCGCCATCTTCATCTACCAGAAAGGCAACAATGTTGGCCTTCGCGCTATCAGCAAAAGTGATTTTCATGTGAGGATTCTCCATTTGCAGCGGAAACTAAACGTCGACGCGCGTTGCGCAACTCGTTAGCTAGGGAAATATCACCCCTTTCTGAAGGATTCTGCGAAAAGCCCGCCGCTCGCCTTATGACCAAGATCCAGACATACCTCTTTTTCGAAGTGCTGCGAGCTGTGGTTATCATCATCGGCGGACTGGCGATGCTCGCCTTGCTGGCTCAGGGGCTTTCCCGCACTGACCTGATCCTTGAAAACCGGCAGTCGGCTCTGACATATTTCTATATTGTCATGCTTGGCGCGCCACAGATCATCGCCCTGTTGACGCCTCTGGCCCTGTTCGTGGCCAGCGTCTGGTCGCTGAACCGGATCCACAAGGACAGTGAGATTGTCGTCGCTCAGGCTACAGGAATGACGCGCTGGCAGGTTGCCTCGCCCATACTCCGACTGGCTGTACTCTGCGTTGTCGCGCATCTCACCGTGAACCTCTGGATCCAGCCGATGGCTCAGCGGGCCATGCGAGAAACCGTCGCTGAAGCGCGTGCTGATCTGGCCGCTGCACTGATCCGCCCCGGACAATTCACCTCCAATGGAGAACGGCTCACGTTTTATGCGCGGGAGCAGTCAGGCGGCGAACTGCGCGGCGTTCTGATTTCCGACATGACCGATCCGGAAAACCCGACAGACATTCTCGCCCGAAGCGCCGCGCTGATCGAGTACGAAGGCAGCCCTACCCTCCTGCTGAGGGATGCCATCAGCCAGCAACTCGACGCCAACAATCAATTGTCCATTCTTGAATTCGAACAGTACCCCTTCGATTTGACGGAATTCATGAAAGAGGATTCAGACCTCGTCCTGAAAGCCTCCGACAAATATTTGCACGAGCTGTTTTTCGTAGACCGCACGAACTATTTTGAACTCAAGGAAGCTGACGCCCTCCTGGCTGAAGCCCATAGTCGTCTGACAACGCCACTCTTGAACATAGTGATGTCTCTGCTGGCCATATATGCTGTGCTGGGCGGGGATTTCAGCCGCAAGGGATACAGCAAGCGTATTGGATGGGCGACTGGAGGCGCGATCGGAGTATTGATTGTTCAGCTTGTCCTGCAGTCCGCCGCCGCCAATGACCCGCCGCTGAATGCATTGCAATGGCTTGCCCCACTCGGCGTGATTGGCTTGCTCAGCTACATCTACTTCGCGAGAGGTCGCCATCTCGGCAAGATTGAGCGCCCGCCGCTGGAACTGTTCCGCAATCCGACGGGAGCTGCCAGCTGATGCCGCTGTTTTCGAAGATCCAGAGATATATTCTCAAGGAATGCCTGATGGGTCTCGCGCTCGTTCTGGGTATCCTTTTACTTGCGATCCTCATGATCGACGTGGTCGAGCAGCTGCGAACGGTTGGTGGCGATGTCCGGTTGAGCATACTCGGCGCCTTCAACCTGTCCTTGATGAAGCTGCCCCAGATTGTGGAGCAGACCCTGCCATTCGCCCTGCTGATCGCTTCCATGATGGCTTTTACCCGCCTCAATCGGCGCTCTGAACTGTCCATCATTCGCGCCAGCGGAATATCAGCTTGGCGATTTCTGACGCCCGTCATGATCCTGGGCATCGCGCTCGGCCTTTTCACCATGATGGTGCTGAACCCTTTCGCGGCGAAGCTTACCGAATCCTTCGAGCAAACTCGCGACCGACTTCTGAACGAAGGCCGACCGACCCTTGCGGTATCTGATACCGGGATCTGGCTACGGCAGGGAGATGAAACCAACCAGATTGTCATCCACGCCCAACGCGTTGCGCAAGGAGGCGTAAATCTTCTGGACGTGAAAATGATTCAGGAAGAACGCCTGTACGCCGACGGTCGCCCGACCAATGATTATGCGTTCGCCCGGCGCATTGATGCCGACAGCGCGGTGCTCAGAGACGGCTTTTGGCAGTTGGAAGGCGTGATCGAGAACGTTCCGAACCAGCCACCTGAGTTCAAGGACAATCTCGCCATACCTACCACGCTGGACGCCACGACCTTGCTGGACAAGTTCGCCTCCCCAAACACGATCGGCTTCTGGCAACTTCCGAAATTCGTTCGCCAGACCCAAGCTGCGGGTTTGGATGCCTCGCGATACAGAATGCGCCTGAACGCCCTGATGGCGCTGCCGGCCTTGTTCGTGTCGATGGCCCTGATCGGCGCTGTGGTATGCCTGCGCCTCCAGCGAATGGGCGGAAATTCACAGCTTCTCGCCATCGGCTCACTGGCGGCTGTGGGTCTCTATTTCTTCACGCAATTCTCCTCCAGCCTTGGTGCAACAGGTGCTGCACCTCCAATCATCGCGGCTTGGAGCCCACCGCTGTTTGTTCTGTTTTGTACTCTCACCTTCATAGCCTATCGGGAAGACGGCTAAGCATAGCCCGGCCTTGACAGGGCCTGTCTCCCGAGCCCATCTCTCGCCGCCTTAAAGAGGTAAGCGCATGAAACTTGTCGTCGTCGAGTCGCCCGCCAAGGCAAAAACCATCAACAAGTATCTGGGGAAGGACTATAAAGTCCTCGCCTCATACGGGCATATTCGTGACCTTCCTTCGAAGAATGGCTCGGTCGATCCCGACAATGATTTTGCGATGGTCTGGGAGGCCGATTCGAAGTCGTCCAAGCGGATTTCCGAGATCGCTGCCGCCCTCAAGGAAGCCGACACGCTTGTACTGGCGACCGACCCTGATCGCGAAGGCGAAGCCATCAGCTGGCATCTCGTCGAGGCCCTGCGCAAGCGCCGCGCCCTGAAAAAGGATACACCGGTCGAACGCGTCGTCTTCAACGCGATCACCAAGAACGCCGTCACCACGGCGATGGAGCACCCTCGCCAGATCGATGGCGAACTGGTCGACGCCTACCTTGCACGCCGAGCCTTGGACTATCTCGTCGGCTTCAACCTGTCGCCGGTGCTTTGGCGCAAACTGCCTGGCAGCCGGTCTGCGGGCCGCGTGCAGTCTGTCGCGCTCCGCATCGTCTGCGACCGCGAGAACGAGATCGAACTCTTCAAGCCACAGGAATACTGGAATGTCGGGGCCAATCTGCGTGCGCCAGATGGAACGGATTTCGAAGCGCGCCTGTACAGCCTCGATGGCGAAACCCTGAAGAAATTCACGCTCGGCAACCAAGGCGACGCGGACAAGGCACTAGAGATCGTGCGGGGTGGCGGATACTCGGTAACTTCTGTCGAAGCCAAGCCCGTCAGGCGAAACCCTCCCCCACCATTCATCACGTCTACCCTGCAGCAGGAAGCCTCCCGCAAGCTGGGCTTCACCGCCAAGCGCACAATGCAGGCGGCTCAGAAACTGTATGAGGAAGGCCGCATAACCTATATGCGGACGGACGGCGTGAACATGGCCGAAGAGGCCTATTCCGCAGCGCGCGCGATGATCCAGTCGAATTACGGCGCCCGATACCTGCCTGAGAAGACGCGCCGTTATTCCTCCAAGGCAAAGAACGCTCAGGAAGCGCACGAGGCCATTCGCCCAACGAATTTCGACCTTCGCCCGGAAGAGTATAAAGGCGATGGCGACCTGAAGAAGTTGTACACGCTGGTCTGGCGCCGCGCCGTCGCTTCGCAGATGGAAGCTGCGCGGTTCGAGCGGACCACAATCGACATGACCTCAAAGGACCAGCGCGCCGTCCTGCGCTCGACCGGTCAGGTCCTGATCTTTGACGGCTTCATCAAGCTCTACACAGAGGGCCGCGATGAGGGTGATGATAATGATGACGATGAAAATCGCCTTCCCAAAATGGACGAAGGCCAGCATGCGGACCTTCTGAAGGCCGAAGCTACGCAGCACTTCACCACGCCGCCACCGCGCTACACCGAAGCGTCACTGGTAAAGAAACTCGAAGAGCTGGGCATCGGTCGCCCGTCAACCTACGCCTCTACCTTGTCGACACTCGAAGACCGCGGCTATGTCCGCCTTGAGAAGAAGCAGCTGATCCCTGAAGACAAGGGCCGCCTTGTCACGGCGTTCCTGGAGAACTTCTTCCAGCGTTATGTCGAGTATGATTTCACCGCCGGTCTGGAAGAGAAGCTCGACATTATCTCCGATGGCAAGCTCGACTGGAAGGCATTCCTGAAAGAGTTCTGGCAACAGTTTACTGCCGACATTGACGAGACAAAGGATCTTCGCGTGTCAGCCGTTCTGGATGTGCTGAACGAAGAACTCGGCGCATATGTGTTCCCGCGCCAGGACGCTGACGGAAACCCGATTGAAAACCCGCGCCAATGCCCCCTATGCAAGGAGGGCGAGCTGTCCATGAAGCTCGGCCGCTATGGTGCGTTCGTCGGATGCTCCCGTCACCCTGAATGCAAATTCACGCGCCAATTCAGCGCAGATGGCGATGCGGCGGCCGCGATCAATCCGGATGGAAACGAACTCGGCCTGCACCCCGAGACGGGTCAGATGATATATCTGAAAAATGGTCGCTTTGGCCCCTATGTCGAGATGGCCACGGACGACAAGCCGAAACGCGCCTCGCTCACGAAAGCCGAAAAGGAAAATCCGCAAGACATCACACTCGACCGCGCCGTCGAATTGCTCCTGTTGCCACGCGAAGTCGGCAAACACCCGGAAGATGGCGAGCCGATCTTGGCGAATTTCGGCCGTTTCGGACCCTATGTTCAGCACGGCAAGACCTACGCCAACCTCAAGGATCCGGGAGATGTTTTCACCATCGGTCTCAATCATGCGGTGACCCTGATCGCGGACAAACGCGCCAAGCAGACGGCTCGCAGCACGGCTCTGAAAACACTCGGCGACCATCCCGATGGGGGCGTGATCGAAATCTTCGAAGGCCGCTACGGGCCGTATGCGAAGCATGGCAAGACCAACGCAACCCTGCCGAAAGACGTAACTCCAGATACGGTCACGCTGGAACAGGCCATCGAACTGATCAACGCCAAGGCGGCCAAGGGCACCAAGAAGAAAGCTCCTGCGAAGAAGAAGGCCCCCGCCAAGAAAAAGGCGCCCGCCAAATCCAAAGCGGCAGCAAAGAAAGACGACTGATCGTCGGGCGTGTGTCTCGGCGGTTCGTCTTTGAACTCTTCGTTAACCAGTGATTAATTGCAGGTATCGTGCACCATGCAGGTTCGCGCCATGTCTACGGTTGAGAAGTTCGCATTTTTGGGGGCGATAACGCTCGCGTCTCTCCTGGTCGTTCAGGAGCTAAACGACGGTTTTGTGCGCGAAACTCCCACCCGGATCGACAGTGAACCAGTTGCCGTCGAGTCTGCTGACGTCGAGACCGCCGAATTTGCGACACTTCTCTCGCTTGCCCCCGTACCCGCACCGTTCGGCTATCTGCCTTCCCTTACCGCATGCAAAGGCATGGCGCCCAGTTTCGGGCCGAATGTCGACGACGAGCTGAATGTCACAGACTTCAAGCCGTTCGTCATGGCCGGCACGGTAAAACTCGCTGCCGCACCAGTTGAGAGCGCATGTTTGTCGTCCAGTTTTGGTCCACGAAACGGATCGCTCCACAAAGGTTTGGACTTCTTCAATCGTGACGCCGTGCCGGTTTATGCTGCCGCTGACGGCGTGGTCCGGCGCCAGCGCTTTCGTAACGATTATGGAAACATGATTGTGATTGATCACGGAAGCGGTGTCTTCACCCGCTACGCCCATCTGGAAGCGTTTGAAAACACACAGGAAGGCGACACCGTAAAGGCTGGCCAACCGCTAGGCCTGATGGGCAACACCGCCGGATACGCCATACCACGGCATTTGCATTATGAGGTCCTGACTGGCGAATGGGGGTTTCAGGCGGGCTCATTCGCGCTTGAACCGGTCGATGTCATGGCGCTTCCCGCAGCATTGGACTAGCGCATACTCCACGCGTCACAGAAAAGCCTCGCGCATTTTCCTTCAACTTCCCCTATATGGGGCTCATGAGTTTCCCAGATAAACAAACCGTCCTTGATTTCATTCGGGACAATCCGACCGCAACGACCAAACAGGAAATTGCCCGCGGCCTGCATGTGAAGGGCCGCGAACGCGCTGTACTGCGCGAAATCCTGAAAGAGCTGGAAGCCGATGGCACGCTGGAGCGAACCGGCAAACGCGCCTGGGCCCAGGCTGACCGTCCCCCGCCCACAGGCGTGGTCCAGTTCACGCACACCGATGAAAACGGCGACCTGATTGGAAAGGCCGTGGGCGACAATGGTCCGTTTGGGCCCGACATCATCTACACTGGCTTGTCCGGCAAGCCGAAGGGCAAGGCCACCGAGCCTGGTGAAGGCGACCGAGCGCTCTGCAAGATCAAGCAGGAAGATGGCGAGTGGAAGGCCCGCGCACTGACGGTGCTGGAAAAGCGCCTCACCAATTCGCTGGTCGGCCTCTACTCACAAGGCCCACGCGGCGGCAAGGTCACCCCCGCCAACCGCAAGGAGCGCCGCGAGTTCCTGATCCAGGAAGCCGACCGGAACGGGGCGGAAGATGGCGATCTCGTCATCACAACGCCCAAGCCGCAAGGCCGCCGCCAATATGGCCCCAATCTCGGCGTCATTCAGGAAGTCATTGGCCATATCAGCGATCCTCGCTCGGCCAGCCTGCTGGCCATCCATGCGCATGGTATTCCAGTCGACTTCCCCGAGGCTGCGCTGGAACAGGCCCGAAATCCCAAACCGGCTCCCGCCGAACGCGAAGATCTGACACAAATTCCGCTGATCACAATCGATCCGCACGACGCCCGCGACCATGATGATGCCGTCTACGCCGAACAGCTGGATGATGGCTGGCGAGTTATTGTCGCCATTGCCGATGTGGCCGCCTTTGTCACGCCGGACTCGCCGCTGGACCGTGAAGCGTTGAAACGTGGCAACTCCACCTATTTCCCCGATCGCGTCGTGCCGATGCTGCCATTCGAACTTTCGGCAGATGAATGCTCCCTGCGCGAGGGCGAACTGCGCCGCTGCATGGCGGTGGAGATGATCTTCGACAAAGCCGGCACAAAGCGCTCTCACCGATTCATTCGCGGCATGATGAAGTCAGCCGCCAAATTGTCGTATGAGGAGGCCCAGGCTGCAATTGACGGCAAACCGGGCGGCAAGGCCGAAGAGATGCTGGAGCCCGTCCTGAAGCCGCTCTGGGGCGCATACGCCGCCTTGGCAGAGGCGCGGGATCGCCGCTCTCCTCTGGATCTGGATTTGCCGGAGCGGCGAATTCTCTTCACCGAGGAAGGTGAGATTGATGGCATTATCACCAAAGAACGGCTCGAGGCCCATCGCCTGATCGAAGAATTCATGATTCAGGCAAACGTCGCAGCCGCAGAATCCCTGGAAAAGCAGAACAGCCCGCTGATCTATCGCGTCCACGACACGCCAACCGACGCAAAGATCGCGGCCTTTGCCGAATTCCTTCAGACTATCGACATGAAGTGGAACATCGGCCAACGCCCGCAGACCGAGAACTTCAACCGTCTACTCGGCGAGATTGATGGCAGCGACTACGACCAGATGGTCACGCAAATGGTGCTGCGAACTCAGGCCCAGGCGATCTATTCGGAAGAAAACCTTGGGCATTTCGGCCTGAACCTCGTGCGCTACGCTCACTTCACCTCACCGATCCGTCGTTATGCAGACCTGATCGTCCACCGCGCTCTGATCGCTTCTCTGGGCCTCGGACCTGATGGCCTGTCGAAAGACATGGCCGCGCGGCTGGAAGAAATGGCGCAGCACATATCCGACACCGAACGCCGTTCCATGGCAGCCGAGCGAGAGGCAACGGATCGCTACCTCGCCATCTTCCTGGCAGACCGGGTCGGAAGCGAGTTTGAAGGCCGCATCACGGGCGTTACCGGCGCGGGCCTGTTCATCGCGCTGGCAGGTTCCGGCGCGGACGGCTTCGTACCTATCTCATCGATTTCGGATGATTACTGGGTGCTGGATGAAGCCGCGATGCAAATCTATGCGCGCGGCTCCGGCAAGACCTACGGGCTTGGCCAGATCGTGCGCGTAAGACTGAAAGAAGTGACGCCGCTTCAAGGTGGCTTGCTGCTGGAAATGCTCTCCGACCCAATGCCCGCCCCCAAGGGCCGCCGGGAAGCACGCGCCAAAACAGATAACGGCCACCACTCACGTCGACGCTCAGGCCCCGGCAAGCCAACAGGCAAGCGGTCCGGCAAACCGAAATTCAACAAGAAGACGCTGCCCAAGCATAAGCGCAAGCGCCGGAATTAACGTGGACATGACCTCGAATCCTCATTCAAATACGCTGATGGGTTCAGCGTTCGACAAGGAAGATGATGGCGATGTCATCGAAACGCGAAAGCGCAGCCCCCGCCCCAAGGACGCCGCAACGCTGATCCTCGTGCGCCGAGACGCCGAGCAGCCGCGAGTCCTCATGGGCAAGCGCTCCGCTCGCCATGCCTTCATGCCGGACAAATATGTCTTTCCAGGTGGTCGCGTGGACCCTCAGGATGGCAAGGCCGTGTCGTGGTGCGAGTTCGAACCTCATCAGGAACGCCTCCTGCGCATCCAGAGCCGCCGCAAGCCGCGTGCCTTCGGCCTGACGGCAATCCGTGAGACGTTTGAGGAGACAGGCCTTCTGGTGGCTCGTGAAGCGGAAATGCCGGCGCGCTATCCGACTGGCTGGCAGCCTTTTCACGATCTGGACGCCGCGCCACATCTTTCACCCCTGACCTTCATTGGCCGAGCGATCACGCCACCCTACCGGCCGAAGCGATTCGATGCGCGTTTCTTCATGGCGGATGCAGAAGAGGCCCTGATCGACGAGCGGCCGCCAGTCGATGGCGCTGAGTTGTCGGACCTGCAATGGGTGACGCTGAAAGACGCGCTGGATCTGGATTTGCCCAATGTCACACGGTTCATGCTGGGGGAAATCGAGGAGCGGATTGACAAGCCATCGCTCAACAGGGGGCCGCCTTTCCTGCGCTGGACCCGCAGCGGCCACACAACCGACCGCCTCTAGCAGCAATGGCGCTTGACTTCCGGCCCGCACATCGTCATTAAGCCGCTTTCCAGTTTCAGACGCTAACACAAGCGAGCATTCGTCATGGCCAAACCAGCCACCATCAAGATCCGCCTGAATTCGACGGCCGACACCGGTTTCTTCTACGTGACGAAGAAAAACCCGCGCAACATGACCGAGAAAATGGTCAAGCGTAAGTACGACCCGATCGCGAAGAAGCACGTCGAGTTCAAGGAAGGCAAGATCAAGTAAGATCCTTGTTTTTCATGCATTGTTTCGAAAAGCCCGCTTCGCAAGAGCGGGTTTTTTGTTGCCTATTTTTCCGGCACGCCATGATGCAGATCACGTGTCTTGCGGATGCCGGGGAAAAGGACTGACCAGGCCGCAGCAACACCCACCGCCGCGTACCCACCTGCCACAACTGTGAACACAGCGCCCCACTTCGCCGCCATGAAGCCGGCCCGCGCCTCGCCCAATTCGTTAGATGCCCCGAGGAAAATGGAGTTTACGGCATTGACCCGCCCTCTCACCTGATCCGGCGTCCAAAGCTGAAGCAGGATTTCGCGGATGTAGACTGAAACCATATCGAACGCGCCCACGAATATGAGCGCTACGATAGAAAGCCAGACAATGTTCGAATGGCCGAACACAACCGTCGCGATACCAAAACAGGCCACCGAGACAAACAGGATCAGGCCGGCATGATCCTTGATCGGGAAAATGGTGATAATGGCCAGCATGAGAAGCGCACCGATGCCTGGCGCGGCTCTGAGCAAGCCAAGGCCCTCCTCCCCGATCTCCAGAATGTCGCGTGCATAGATCGGCAGCAGCGCCACAGCCCCACCAAGCAATACGGCGAACAGGTCCAGCGAAATCGCGCCCAGCACGATCTTCTGATTGAACACGTAGCGGAAGCCACCGAGTAGGACACTCAACGTGGTCGGCTCGCGCTCGATCTTCTGCTCCGGCTTTGGAATCGAAAAGATGAGCAGCGCTGAAATCGCAAAAAGCGACACGGCCGTTCCGTACGCAAAACCCGCTGAAACACCATACAAAAGCCCCCCGGCGACCGGGCCGAGGATTGACGCAGTCTGCCAAGAGGAAGCCAGCCAACCGACGGCATTTGCGAAGTCCTCTCGTGGGACGAGATTCACCGCCAAGCTCGAGGACGCTGGAGTGTAGAACGCTCGCGCCACACCGAATACAGTCAACGTCGCCAGTACGATCAGCGGATCGAATCGTGCGGTTACAGCCAGCGTCAAAATCACCGCCGCGCAGAGCAGTTCCACACTCACCGAAGCGCCCATCACATTGCGCCGCCCCAGACGATCCGACGCCACACCGGTCACGACTACCAATAGGAGTGCGGGGAGAAACTGAACGAGACCGATCCATCCCAACAGCGCAGCGCTTTGGGTCTCGTCATACATCTGCCAGGCGACGGCAACAGATACGATCTGCGCGGCCAGCGATGTCAGGAAGCGAGACAGGAAGTATCTGCGATAGGAAGAATGGCGAAATGCCGAGAACCGGTCAGTCATCCGAAGCGGATTGAGGCGCGCGGCGGCTCAAGTCAATCAGGCTGCGATACTTTCAACCCGATTGCGACCAGCGGACTTCGCTTGATACAGCGCCGTATCCGCGCGTTTCGTCAGGTCGGCGATCGTATCGCTCGGACCGTTCACCGTAGAGACGCCAGCGCTGAGTGTGATGGTGATTTCCTTCGCGCCGCCATAGATCTTGAAAGGCGAAGCGGCCACCGCGAGACGAATTCGCTCTGCCGCAGCGCAGGCAAGTCCGCCAGGTGTTTCCGGCATGATGACCATGAATTCCTCACCGCCCGGGCGACAGACGACATCCATGACACGACTATTCGTCTTCAGCCGCTTGGCCACTTCCTGAAGCACTTCGTCCCCAGCATCATGCCCGTACGTGTCGTTGACCGACTTGAAATGATCAATGTCGGCCATCATGACCGAAACAGGGCGTCCGCCCATTTTGGACCGCTGCAAGAGCTGCTCGAGCTGATTGTTCATGTAGCGACGATTATAGAGCCCGGTCAGTTGGTCTATGACTGAAAGTTCCAGTCCGCGGTCGACTCGCTCGCGCAACATCTCGATATACCGGCTTCGGCGCGCTTGTGTGCGCACCCGCGCCAGCAATTCCTGCTTGTCGACCGGTGTGAAGATCACATCGCTAGCGCCAAGATCCAGCCCTCTGCCAGCGCGCTGACGGTCCTCCGGATCACTGATCAGCAGAATGGAAATCGCCCGCGTTGCCTCATTCATCTTGAAGTGCGCGCAGAGCTTCAGCGCATCATACCGGTCGCTCAGCATCGACAAGACCAGGATATCAACGCCAAGCTCGTTCAGCCCTGTCATGCCGCCCGCTTCATGAAGCGTGAAGGCTGAATGCCCGCCCGTTTTCAGCATATCGGCAATACGCGTGGCCATACGCTGGTTGTCATCGACGACGAACAGACGCGCAGGCTTGTCCTGAACGCTAACGGAATCACTGTTATCAACGCCTGCGCGCAGTCCTGAAGCCTGTCGTTGGCGCAGCTCAGATGCCACGGCGTTGTAGCGCGTCAGCGCCCCCATTCGTGCCATCAGGGCGAAATCATCCACAGGCTTTGTAAGGAAGTCTTCGGCACCGACATCAAGACCGCGAATTCGGTCCTCGACATCATTCAAAGCCGTCACCATGACGACAGGGATATGGGCGGTCGCGGGATCTGCCTTCAGGCGGCGACAGACTTCATATCCGTCCATGCCAGGCATCATCACATCAAGCAGGATGATATCCGGCTCGTGCTTCTCCACAGCATGTAGCGCTGCGATGCCGTTTTTGGCGAGAATGACGGTGTAGTATTGGGCTTCGAGCTTTGCCTGCAGCAAGCGCCGGTTCGCCTCGATGTCGTCTACGACGAGGACGCGCGCGGTCACGCCGCCTCCTTGGGCATGAGTGCCTCAACCGCCTTGATGAAAGTTGCAATCTGGATCGGTTTGGACAGGTAGCCTTCGCATCCGGCTTCTCGAACACGTTTCTCGTCCGCGCGCATCGCAAAGGCGGTTACCGCAAGGACGGGAATGTGGGCGACCTTGTCGTCATCTTTCAGCCAACGCGTAATATCCAGACCGGAAACTTCGGGCAGCTGAATATCCATGATGATAAGGTCAGGCTGTTCGCGGCGTGCGATCTCGACCGCCTTTGCTCCATCACGACACTGGAAAGTCTCGAATCCGTAGGCATCCAACAAGTCGCAAAAGAGGCGCATGTTGAGTTCATTGTCCTCAACCACCAGTACTTTCCTGGTTTGCGACTGCGCCATGACACCTCTGATGCCTGTGATTCGGGCCAATTTTATGAACTCTTCTGCCAGCTACACCCAGAATCGTTAACACTGGTTTACAGATTAGCCGTGCATTGATTGCTTGAATCGATAGAACATGGCAAGAACAAACCACCATGACGACGCTCTGCCGCAATTGCTTTCATATGTTTGAAGAAGACGCGCCGGCCTGCCCGTCCTGCGGTCATGAGCGACTGGTGCGAAATAGTCGGCTGGCCGAGTTGGGGATCGCTCATCTGGATTGTGACGCCTTCTTTGCAGCAATTGAAAAGCGCGACGATCCGAGCCTGAAGAACAAGCCTGTGATTGTGGGCGGTGGAAAACGCGGCGTGGTGGCTACGTGCTGCTACATTGCGCGGCTGTATGGTGTTCGCTCCGCCATGCCGATGTTTCAGGCGCTGAAAGCCTGCCCGGATGCGGTGGTCATCAAGCCTAATAGCGAAAAATACCGGATCGCGGGCCTGCAGGTGCGGGAAAAGATGCAGGCACTGACTCCGATGATACAGCCCGTATCCGTGGATGAAGCATATCTTGATCTCACGGGCACGAACACACTCCACAAGGCGCCCCCTGCGGTGTCTTTGGCCCGTCTTGCTGCCGAAATTGAGCGAGATGTCGGGATCACGGTCTCAATCGGCCTATCGGTCAATAAATTCCTCGCCAAGACGGCAAGCGAGCTCGACAAACCCAAGGGCTTTGCTGTCATCGCCGCAGAAGAAGCCGAAGCACTGCTCGCACCAAAGCCTATCGGGTTCATTCATGGCATAGGCCCGAAACTCGCGAAGAAGCTTTCACTGGATGGCTACGACACGATTGAAGACCTGCAACGAACAGAGCTTCGCCAGCTGATCGGGAAGTATGGTGAAACCGGCATGTGGCTGAAGAACCGTGCCCACGGCATCGACAATCGGCCTGTGCGAAACGATGAAGAACGTAAATCCGTCAGTTCTGAGACAACCTTCCACAAAGACATGTCTGATACTGCATGGCTGGAGGATCAGCTCTGGCGGCTTTGCGTCAAGACGGCGGATCGCGCAAAGGCAACCGGTCTTGTGGGCAACGTCATCACGCTCAAGCTCAAGACAGCCGACTTCCGCACACTCACCCGTCGGCTCTCCCTGGCAGAGCCCACACAATTGGCGCAAACGCTGTTTCGAAGTGCCAGGATCTTGCTGGCGAAAGAAGCCAACGGCCGAACCCGGTTCCGCCTGATAGGCATCGGTATTTCGGACCTTTCCGAACATCGCGCAGATTCCGTTGACCTGCTTGACCCGCTCGTTGCGAAACGGGCGGCGGCCGAGCGCGCTTCAGACCTCGCGCGGGAGAAATTTGGTGCCGATGCCGTAATGACGGGACGATCAGCACGAGCCAAAAAAGCCGCTTCCTGAAACGGGTTTGCGCGCAACCGGATAGCGGTCTAGGGAAAGCCAGATCGAATTTCCAAGGAGCGAATCCCATGTCGACCCCCGAATCCCGCCTCGATGAACTTGGTATTGAACTCCCAGAGCCCATGAAGCCGGTGGCGACGTATGTGCCTTATGTCATCAGCGGCAACATGCTGTTCGTCTCAGGTCAGGTGAGCGCCTCATCCGACGGCCTTATCAAGGGCCGCCTGGGAGAAGACATGGAGCTGTCAGCCGGCCAACAGGCCGCACGCTTCTGCGGCATCAATCTCATTGCGCAATGCAAAGCTGCCGTCGGAGATCTGTCACGCATCAAACGCGTGGTGAAACTTGGCGGGTTCGTAAATGTGAAGCCGGGCTTCACCGACATTCCACAAGTCATCAATGGATGCTCAGACCTGATGGTGGATGTATTCGGAGACGCGGGCCGCCATGCGCGGTCGGCAGTATCCTGCCCCGAACTGCCTCTGGGTGTGGCAGTCGAAATCGACGGCATATTCGAAATCGCAGACTAGATGGCGAAACGCTTCGTCCTGGCTGATTATCTCTACGCGCATCGCGGCCTGTGGACAGGTCACGAGGCGCCGGAGAACACGCATGCTGCGTTTGATGCAGCGGCGAAGCATGGCTTGGGCATGGAATTCGACATCCGGCCCGCATCGGGTGGCGATCCGGTCATCCATCATGATGAAACGCTTGAGCGTATGGCATCGCGGCCGGACCGGGTCGAAGAACAGTCGATCGACGTCTTGCGCAACGTACAAATTGCCGGTGCGCACAACCTGCCCAGCTTTGAGAGCCTGCTGGCAAGCTGGCACCATGATCTGCCCTTGCTGACCGAAATGAAGATTGATGGGCAAACAGACCCTCAAGAATTCGGTCGCAAAACAGGAAAGATGTTACAAACTTATCCGGGGCTAGCCGCTGCAATGAGCTTTTCGGAACCGGCCGTTCGCGCTCTGCCGAAGGACGTTATGCGCGGACAGTTAATCGGCCCGTCCCACAAGATCGGCAGAGAGCGGTTTAATGAAATTCTTGAGCGGGCTCTGGCTGATCATATCGACTATGTCGCCATCAACATCACCGATGTCGACGGCATCCGTGCTCATGTTCCAGACGACTATCCGATTGTTTGCTGGACAGTTCGCACGCTCGACGAGGTGCGCATCGCAGTTCATGAAAATGTCGCCATCATCTTCGAACATCTCGATCCGGCACTGGTTTCTGCTTACGCCTTGCCCTAGATTCCGATCATGGATGACACCGCGCTGAAATTGAGTTTTGCCTCAGCCATGGCGGAGGTCGATCCGGATGAATGGAATGCGGTCGCCAATCCGCCTGGGCTTCGGTTCGATCCTTTTCTGAAGTGGGACTTTCTCGACGCGCTCGAAACTTCCGGCGCAGCGACGCCGAACACCGGCTGGATGCCGCGCCACGTCCTGATCCGCGACGCGGCGGGCCGGCTGAAGGCTGCCATGCCGCTGTATGGGAAAAGCCACTCTCGGGGCGAGTTCGTCTTTGATCACTCCTGGGCCGACGCGTTCGAAAATGCGGGCGGCGCTTACTATCCGAAATTGCTCTCGGCCGTGCCCTTCACGCCCGTCACCGGACGGCGCTTGCTTGTTCGCCCCGGACCGGACGAAACGCGTTTGCAAACGGCGCTGCTCTCGGGCGCAATCCAGTTGGCAGAGCAGAATGGCCTTTCTTCGCTGCACATAAATTTCGCGACGCCCGAAGAATCCGACCTGCTCTCCGATTCCGGACTTCTGCTGCGCACGGACCAACAATTCCATTGGCAGAATCGTGGCTACGGCTCGTTCGATGACTTTCTTGGAGACTTGTCATCAGCCAAGCGCAAGAATCTGCGCAAGGAACGGAAGAAAGCTCAAGAAGGGCTCGACTTCCTGCATCTCCGCGGCGACGAAATCACCGAAGATCATCTGGATGCGTTCTACGTTTTCTACATGGATACTGGCGCACGCAAATGGGGCTCGCCCTACCTCACCCGCAAGACGTTCACCCTGCTGCGGGAACGCATGGCAGATGACCTGCTCTTCATATATGCCTTGTCCGAAGGCGAACCGATAGCCGCGGCAATGAATTTGATCGGGTCAGATACGCTCTATGGTCGGTATTGGGGATGCACCGAACACAGACCAATGCTGCATTTCGAGACCTGCTACTATCAAGCTATCGACTACGCCATCGAACATGATCTGACCTTTGTGGAGGCAGGCGCGCAAGGGGGGCACAAGCTGGCGCGAGGCTACGCTCCTGTCCCAACCTATTCCACGCACTGGATCGCCCATCCCGGCCTGCGCAACGCCATCGCGGACTATCTCGAGCGCGAACGCGCAGCCGTGGAATCCGACATGGACTATCTGTCGGAGCGAACACCCTTTAAGAAGGGCGAATGAGCTCGTCCAACGAATTCAAGACATATCGAAAGCATCTTCATGACTCTTCACGCCGCCTATGACCCCGACAATATCTTCGCAAAAATCCTGCGCGGAGAGATGCCCGCCGTCAAAGTCTATGAAGACGAAGCCGCACTGGCGTTCATGGACGTTTTCCCGCAAAGCGAAGGCCACACCTTGGTCGTGCCGAAAGGTGTGGAAGCGCGCAATTTGCTCGATATGCCGACAGAAAAGCTCGGCGCATACATGCAGGCCGTTCAGAAAGTCGCAAAAGCCGTCGAGGCGGCCCTCACCCCGGACGGCCTCGTGGTGACCCAGTTTAATGGCGCACCGGCCGGCCAGACCGTCTTCCACCTGCACTTCCACATCATCCCGCGCTGGGAAGAGGTGGCGCTCGGTCGGCACAGCTCAGGCGAGATGGCAGACATGGAGGCGCTCGGCGCGCTGGCCGAACGCATCAAGGAAAAGCTGTAAGGTCTTACAGCCCCAGCTTTGCCTTCAGGATATCGTTGACTGCCTTCGGATTGGCCTTGCCGCCGGAGGCTTTCATCACTTGGCCAACGAACCAGCCCATTGTCTTCGGCTTTTCCTTGACCTGAGCGACCTGCTCAGGATTGGCGGCGATGATCTCATCAACAACGGCTTCGATGGCGCCGGTATCGGTCACCTGTTTCAACCCATGCTTCTCGACAATCTCGGCAGCTTCACCTTCGCCCTCGATCATCCGGGCAAAGACATCCTTGGCAATCTTGCCGCTGATCGTGTCGTTCGCGATCAGCTCGATCAGGCCGCCCAGGCTCGCTGCGGACACCGGGCTGTCAGCCAGGTCGATATCCTGTTTGTTCAGATAGCCGAACAATTCCTGCGTCACCCAGTTGGCGGCTAGCTTCGGATCGCGGCCCTTGGCAACTTCCTCAAAGAAGTCGGCTTTCTCAGCATCGGCGCTGAGCACACCCGCATCGTAGCGAGACAGGCTGTAATCCGCCTCAAAGCGCGCCCGCTTCTCGTCCGGCAGTTCCGGCAGGGACGCACGGATTTCTTCAATCCTGGCCTGCTCAACCTCCAGCGGCAGCAGGTCCGGGTCCGGGAAATAGCGGTAGTCGTGCGCATCTTCTTTCGAGCGCATGGAACGCGTTTCGACCTTTACTGGGTCGAACAACCGCGTTTCCTGATCGATCTTGCCGCCATCTTCCAGAATTTCGATCTGGCGACGGGCTTCATATTCGATGGCCTGCTGGATGAAACGGAACGAGTTCATGTTCTTCAATTCGCAGCGTGTGCCGAGATGGTTGAAATCGCCGGTTTCGCGGAACTTCTCATACTGGCCAGGACGGCAGACAGACACGTTCACATCGGCGCGCAGATTGCCCTTTTCCATGTCGCCATCACAGGTGCCAAGCGCGATCACGATGGCCCGCAGCTTTTTGACATAAGCAGCCGCCTCAGCCGGCGAGCGCACATCCGGCATGGAAACGATTTCCATCAGCGCAACGCCAGAACGGTTGAGATCCACATAGGTGGAGTTCGGGTCCATGTCATGGATTGACTTACCGGCGTCCTGTTCCAGATGCAGTCGCTCGATACGGCATGGGAATGAATAGGCGTCGCCACCATGCGCCGGTTCGACATCCACATCAATTTCGCCTTCGCCAACAATCGGATGGGCGAACTGGCTGATCTGATAGCCTTGCGGCAGGTCGGGATAGAAATAGTTCTTCCGGTCGAAACGCGAATAAGTGTTGATCTGCGCTTTCAGGCCAAGGCCCGTGCGGATCGCCTGCTCAACGCAGAATTTATTGATCACCGGCAGCATGCCCGGCATGGCCGCATCCACGAGCGACACATTGCAGTTCGGGTCCGCGCCGAAGGCTGTAGCAGCGCCGGAAAAGAGTTTCGCGTTGGAGGAAACCTGAGCGTGGACTTCCAGGCCCATAACCAGTTCCCAATCGCCGGTTTCGCCCTTGATGACATATGGTGTGCGCGCGGACATAGCATTCCCTGCTGGCAGTAAGATTTCGCGCTGTTCTAGCCGCCGGACCGCCGCACTGTCGAGCCGTGAATACCACCGCAATGGCTCCAGCCCTTCCAATTTCCGGGATATCGACGAATAATCCCCAGTGTGGAGGAAAACGGAGCGTCAAAATGGTCTTCAAAATGATCATGGATGCCTCGAGCGAAGAGGAAAAGCCCGTCGTTCGTGGCTTCCTGAAACACCTGATCCTGGGATTCGCCGTCGGCGTGGCTGTCGGATCAGCTCTGTTCATCCTGTTGCTGATGTCGCTTCAGGGCATGGATCTGGACATGCCTTTGCTCTGGATCTTCGCGATGATGCTGCAATGCGGCCCAGTGGGCGGGCTGGTTGGCATCGGCATCTACCTGTCCAAAGTGACGGAACGGGATTCTGACAAGGACGATGATGACGACTCCGGGCCAGGCGGAAACGCGGCGGAGCCAATCCAGTCTGAACAGATCGTGGTGCGCCCCGGTGCTCAACCCGCGCGTGGGCTGAAGCCGTCCAAGGCCTGATCAGTCCAGCTTGCCGGCTTCCTTGGCGCGGCGCACCCGCTCCGCGCGCGCAGCCATGCGGTCCTTGATGGGGGCTGCCTGAGAAACCCGTGTCGGCCCGGCATCTTCACTTTCAGCGGCCGCGTCAGGCTGAACCTCTTCCTCGAGCTTGCCCGCTTCGACGAGCTTCTTGCGCCGCGCGGCGACGCGCGCCTCGCGTGCCTGTTGCGCGGCGCTCTTGCCAGAAAACAGGCCGGACAGTTTGGACTTCCCCGCGCCGCCCGGCTTTGGATGATCTTCCAAGCGTTGTTTACGCCGATCAATGATGCGGGAAATGCGGAATGAAACATAACCCGCCACAAGAAACGCCACGAGCAGCATGGACCGCATCTCAGGCGCAAACAGGCTGTAGCCATACTGCGCCAACATCGCCGCCATCAGAGCAATGCTGAAAGCCAGCAAGACAACAAACAGGATCAGGAAACGGGTCATGCCCCGAAACCTACCACCACTTGTCAGCCTTGGCCACGAAGCCGGCTGCGCGTTCCAGTTCACCGCCGACGCGGAAGCAGGCCGCCTCGTCCAGTGCCTTGCCGATTACCTGCAGACCAAGCGGCAGACCGCTGTCAGACAATCCTGCAGGTACGGAAATGCCAGGTAGACCTGCCAGGTTTGCCGTGACTGTGAACACGTCATTCAAGTACATCTCTACCGGATCGCCACTCTTTTCGCCGAACGCGAAGGCAGGGCTTGGGCAGGTTGGCGTCAGGATCGCGTCACAGCTATCAAACGCATCAACAAAATCGTTCAAAATCTTTGTGCGGACTTTCTGTGCGCGCAGGTAATACGCATCATAGTACCCAGACGAAAGCACATAAGTGCCAATCATCAGGCGGCGCTGGACTTCCGCCCCGAAACCACCGGCGCGTGTGCCCTCATACGTCGCCGTGAGATTATCACCATCCACCCGCGCACCGTAACGCATGCCGTCATAGCGCGCGAGGTTCGATGAAGCTTCCGCAGGCGCTACGATATAGTAGGCGGGCAGAGCGTATTTCGTGTGCGGCAGGGAGATATCGACAATCTCCGCACCCGCCACTTTCAGCCACTCAATGCCCTGTTCCCACAGCTTGTCGATCTCGGCAGACATGCCGTCCATTCGGTATTCTTTCGGAATGCCAATCCGCATGCCTTTGACGCCTTTGGACACATCGCTGCGCCAGTCAGGGGTCTCTACGTTCAGGGATGTGGAATCCTTCATGTCGTGGCTACACATTGCTTCCAGAAGGATGGCGCTGTCTTCCACGGTCTTGGAGATTGGCCCGGCCTGATCGAGCGAAGAGGCAAAAGCCACCATGCCATAGCGACTGGCGCGGCCATAGGTCGGTTTAATGCCAACCGTTCCCGTGAACGCAGCCGGCTGGCGGATGGATCCGCCCGTATCAGATGCCGTCGCTGCCAGGCAAAGGTCGCCAGCGACCGCCGCAGCTGAACCACCGGATGATCCGCCCGGCGTCAGATCGCGATTGTCGCCCTTCCGGCGCCAAGGGTTCACAACCGGTCCGAAGCGCGACGTCTCGTTGGAAGAGCCCATAGCGAACTCGTCCATGTTGAGCTTGCCCAGCATCACAGCGCCCTCATCCCAGAGGTTTTGCGTGACGGTGGATTCGTAAGTCGGCGTGAACTCACCCAGAATACTGCTGCACGCCGTCGTGCGCACACCCTTGGTGCAATACAGATCCTTGATGCCAAGCGGCGCGCCTTCCAGCTTTCCGCCCTCACCTTTGGCCAGCTTTGCGTCAGAAGCGTCGGCCATGGCCAGCGCCTTTTCCGGCGTCTCAACCACATAGGCGTTCAGCGTTCTCGCGCCCTCAATGGCGTCAACGAATTGCTGGGTAATCTCGCGCGAGGAAAACTCCTTGGCCTTCAGGCCGTCGAGCGCTGCTGCGAGGGTAAGCTTGGTCAGTTCGGTCATCGGAAATCCTGAGAAGATATCTGCCCGCCTGCTATGACGGCTTGGCACAAAAGTTCAAGTGTTCGTGAGCCTTCTTGTCAGTTGCCCGGATCCGGCGCACCGTGCCATCAGTCGCTCAAGCCATCTGGAGACCTCCCATGCGCGCCATCCTGATCAGCTTTGCCCTGCCCACCATTTTGGCAGCTTGCGCCACGAATGAGACGAACGACACGCGGCTACGTGGTGCCGAGCGCTACGCCGACGACCCGAGACTGGGCGAAGAAGTCGACCGCATATGCTTTGCGTCATCTATCGATGGCTTCAGTGAGACAACACGCGACACGGTCGTGCTCAGAAATGGCAGGAAACATTATCTTGTAGAAGTGTTTACCTCGTGCGCCCCACTCGATCATGCAATGCGCATCGGTCTGGACTCGACAGGGGGATGCTTGCGCAAGAGCGACGCGCTGATCGTATCGGACTCGATGTCGGATATTGGAGAGACGTCTTCCTTCTCACGGCAGCGTTGTCTGGTGAATGGTATTTACGAATGGAATCCCGACGCTGAGGCAGACGCGCCTGTAGATGACGAATCTTCGGAGGAAGACACCGAATCCTGATGGCGCGATGCACGGCTCATGATAGAATGAGTCATGCAGAAAACCGGATATGCCTCGCCCGTCGAGGTGCGCAACTCCCCTTTTCACGGTCGCGGCCTGTTCGCGGCCGTTTCCTTTGAGACGGGAGAGTTGATCGCCGTCTACCCCCTACTCATCCTGAGCGTTGAAGACACAGCTGCGATCAAGAATACTCTCATCCACCATTACGTTTTTCATGTTGATGAGGATGCCGAAGGGCGCGCCCGTACGGCGGTGGCGTTCGGCCCAATCTCCATGTGCAATCACAGCGCCAATGCCAACGCTGATTTCTGTGTGGATGCTGTTGCGCAGACCGTCACACTGTCAGCGCGGTCAGCCATTCCGCAGAACGAGGAAATCCTGATAAACTATGAGGAATATGCGGACGAGATTGTCTGACGACTATTCAACCGCTTTTGGAACGACGAAAAATCCATCTTCGCTTCGTGGGGCGTTCGCCAGAACCTGATCCTGAATGTTACCATCAGTGACAACGTCTTCGCGCATGGGCAGCGTCGTCTCGACCACGGATGTCATCGGCTCAACACCGTCCACATCGACTTCGTTCAGCTGGTCGATCCAGTTCAGGATGCCGTTCAGCTCGCCGACCAGTTCCTCGGCATGGGCGTCGGTTACGGCAATGCGCGACAGGCGGGCAACCTTGCGAACATCATCCTTGGTAACAGACATGGGTGAACTCCAACTCTTCAAATCGAGCCGCTCGAATACGCCATAGGCAACACGGCATCAAGGCGCTATGTGGGCTGTTCATGCCCATCACTGCTCCAGACCAATTTCCGAAGACAGGCGCCCTGATCGGAATCGACCCCGGCACGAAGACGCTGGGTATCGCGTCTGCGGATGGGTTGCGTATGCTTGCCAGCCCTGTCGAAACCATTCCGCGTGGCAAGAAGCTCGCTCCGGTTCTGGACCGGCTATTCCATCTTTATGACGATCGGGCTGCCGTCGGGATCGTCATGGGACTGCCCCTCAATATGGATGGCTCAGAAGGTCCGAGGGCCCAATCCGTACGCGCGCTTGCCTGGCACATCATGAAGCGCCGTGATGTGCCGATCCTGTTTCAGGATGAGCGCCTGTCGACGGTCGAAGCCGAGAACGCCATGATCGAAGCAGAGCTTTCGCGAAAACGGCGCGCCGAGCGCATCGACGCTTCTGCCGCCGCCGTCATCCTGAACGACGCGCTGCAGAAACTGGCTCAAGATAAATGACGGGCTTTCTCTACGCTCTCTTGCCGGTCATCGCGATCGTATCGCTCGGCCACATCCTGTCGGTCCGCCGCTGGATACCAGTCGACAGCTGGAGAGCCATCGAACGCCTGTCCTACGTGGTCCTGTTCCCGGCTCTGATCGTGCGGACATTGGCAAACGCCCCCTTTGAAGAAGCGCCGTGGGGCCTGGCTGGCGCATTGATCCTCGCGCAGTTTGCCTTGGCAGGTGTGGGCTGGTGCGGTCGCTTCCTGCCCAATATGCCCGGGCCAGCAGTCGGTTCTGTCATACAGTCCAACGTCCGCTGGAACACGATGATCGGCCTCTCCATCGGCAGTCTTCTGTTTGGCGAGGAAGGCCTCGCCCTGGTCACGATCGCAGCCGCCGTAATGATCCCGGCGGCAAACATATTGTCGGTCTATGCGCTGATTGCCCACGCAGAGTCGCATGACACGCCTAAGCCGAACCCGTTCAAGGCTTTATTCAAGAACCCCATCGTGCTCGCCTGCATTGTCGGGCTTGCGCTGGCCGGGGCGAATACGAGTCTGCCCCGCCTGATCGACGACAGCATGCGTATCCTGGGCGATGCGGCGCTCGCGCTGGGCCTGTTGTCGGCTGGCGCAGGTGTGGATTTGTCTGCCTTGAAGCGGGCCGGAGTTCGCACGCTCGGCTGGTCACTGATGCGCTTGTTGGGACTACCAGCTTTCGCCGTGGCCTTCTGCTTCATGCTCGGCGTAACCGGCGTTCCGCTGATTATCGCCCTGATCTGCGCGGCGACACCCACGGCGACAAGTTCCTACATCTTGGCGAAGGAACTCGGCGGAGATGCAACACTCGCCGCCAATCTGATTGCGGTGGAGACGGTGCTTGCAATGGTGACAATCCCTGCCCTCTATCTGCTTCTGACTCTCTGACCCTCTTGCCCCGACTCGGAAACGGTCCTAAACCGCCGAAAATCGAAAGGGCCTCCATGAGCAAGGCGGCAATCCACTACTCCTTCGACCACGAGCATCTGCTGGGCATTGATGGCCTTCACCCGCTCGATCTGACGCATATTCTTGATCTGGCAAACGACTATGCCGAGGCGACGCGTTCCGGCAAGCGGGCCGATCCTGTCCTGTCCGGCAAGACGGTCGTGAACCTGTTCTTCGAGAACTCGACCCGTACGATGAGCAGTTTCGAGATCGCCGCTCGCCGCCTCGGTGCGGATGTCGTGTCGATGCCGGTCGCGCAGTCCTCTGTGAAAAAGGGCGAAACGCTGATCGACACCGCAATGACGCTGAACGCAATGAAGCCTGATGTGCTTGTCGTGCGTCATTCGGCATCTGGTGGCGCCAAATTGCTGTCCCGTAAAGTTGATTGCGCCGTGATCAACGCAGGCGACGGTACGCATGAACACCCGACACAGGGCCTTCTCGACACACTGACCATCCGGCGCAACAAGGGACGTGTTGAAGGCCTCAAAGTCGTGATTTGTGGCGACATTGTCCATTCGCGTGTCGCCCGATCGACGACGCTGGCGCTGCACCTGCTTGGCGCGGAAGTTCACCTTTGCGCCCCGCGCACCCTGATGCCCTCCGGCACGGAAACATGGGGCGCTGCGTCCGCGACGTCTGATTTCGACGCAGCGCTTGAGGGAGCTGATGTCGTGATGATGCTGCGCCTGCAGCTCGAACGCATGGATGGCGCGTATCTGCCAAGTCGACGTGAGTACTTTCGCTATTTCGGCCTGACCGCCGAACGTCTCGCGCTGGCTAGGGAAGATGCCATTGTGATGCATCCCGGCCCGATGAATCGCGGGATCGAGATCGAGAGCGCCATTGCTGACGGAGAACGCTCAGTGATTACCGAGCAAGTGGAAATGGGCGTCGCGGTGCGCGAAGCTGTGCTGCATCTTCTTGCCGGAGGTCGCTCATGAGCCTGTCCATCTACAATGCCCGCCTGCTCGACCCGGCATCAGGCCTTGATGAAACTGGCGCAATCCTTATCGAAGATGGCGCGATCAAATCCGTCACGCCCGGCGCGGCATCAGCACATGAAGGTGCGAAGAGCGCGCTGGATGCTGGCGGGCTCTGTCTGGCACCTGGCCTGATCGACCTACGGGTAAAGACAGGCGAGCCTGGCGACGAACAGAAAGAAACACTGGCAACCGCCTCTCGCGCAGCAGTTGCAGGCGGTGTGACCAGCCTTGTCGTCATGCCTGACACAAAGCCGGTTGTGGATGACGTGGCCTTGGTCCGTTTCATTTCCGATCGCGCGAAGGCCAGCGCGCAGGCGCGCATCTATCCTGCGGGCGCATTGACGACCGGCCTGAAGGGCGACGCCATGGCCGAGATCGGGCTGATGGCAGACGCTGGCGCGGTACTCTTCACAAATGGCGACACACCCGTCAGCAATCCGTCGATCATGAAGCGGGCGATGACGTATGCGGCCAGCAGAGGCGCCATTGTCATGTCCCGGCCTGACGACACGGCGCTGAAAGGCTCAGGCGTCATGAACGCCGGAGCATTCGCGGCGCGCAAAGGGCTCGCCGGAATCGCTAAAGAAGCTGAGTGGATCGGCGCCGCCCGTGATCTGATGCTTGCAGAAGCCACGGGCTGCACGCTGATCCTTGATCAGGTGTCGACGCTGAGAACGCTGGAAATGATCGCAGATTCTCGTGACCGCGGCGCAAGCGTGTTCTCAACAATCGCCGCCCATTCCCTGTTCTTCAATGAACTCGATGTCGGCGATTATCTCACCTATTGCAAAGTGAACCCGCCTTTCCGGGACGAAGATACGCGACAATCCATGATCACCGCGCTCAAGGCAGGCTGGATCGATGCTGTCGTATCTGCGCACGACCCACAACCTCCGGAAGAAAAACGCCTGCCATTTGGCGAAGCAAGCTTTGGAGCGGCGGGGCTCGAAACCACTCTGTCTGCCTTGTTGAGCTTTCACCATGATGGCCCGCTCAGCCTGCTCGAAGTGCTGGCACCAATTACCTCGAAACCTGCGGACATGATCGGTCTGCCTCAAGGGCGACTTTCTGAAGGTACACCTGCAGATCTGATCCTTTTCGACCCAAACAAGCCCTGGCTATGCGAGCGGGAAAACTTGCGCTCCCGGTCGACCAATTCTCCTTTTGATGGGCGACGCCTTCAAGGGATCGTACTGAAGACATTTGTCGGCGGCGAACAGGTATTCGAACGCTAGAAGCCGCCTGGTTGCAGTGGCGACAGTTCGCACTTAAGAATTTCAATTAGGAATTGAGGTTATCGATATGACAGCCGAGCTGGCTTTCCCCCTCGCGGCAATTTGCGGCTACCTCGCCGGATCAATTCCCTTTGGCCTTTTGATTACGCGCGCAGCTGGCCTCGGAGACATCCGCTCGATCGGCTCCGGCAATATCGGCGCGACGAATGTGTTGCGGACTGGCCGGAAGGATCTCGCCTTGGCGACGCTTCTCCTGGACAGCTTGAAGGCAGGTCTCGTGGCGCTCGCTTTTGGAATGCTGGCCGGCCGGGAAGTCGGCTTTGTGGCGGGCGCATTCGCCTTTGTCGGGCATTGCTACCCAATCTGGTTGGGTTTCAAGGGTGGCAAGGGAGTCGCGACCTATGCGGGTCTGTTGCCATTCGTCTCCTTGCCCGGATTTTATGTCGCTGCACCCGTCTGGCTCGGACTATTTGCGTTGACGCGCATATCGTCACTCGCCGCCCTGAGCGCAGCGACACTGGTGGCGCCGGGCGCATGGTTGCTTGGCGAACGGAACATGTTCGTCATCGGGGGCCTGGCCCTCTTGTCAGTCTTTGTGTTCTGGACACACCGCGCCAATCTCGGCCGCCTTCTCAAGGGAGAAGAACCGAAATTTGGTGCCAAGAAAAAACCTGACTCCGAGACATGACGCCAGCGCGGCCTCTCAGTGATGTCGAACGCATCGACTGGGTGAGGCTCGCCCGCACACCGAACATTGGTCCGGTCACATTTTTCCAGTTGCTGCGAAAGTTCAAATCCGCCAGCGCCGCTCTGGATGCTCTACCTGAACTGACACGAAAGAGTCGCCGCGGGAAAGAACTCGTTCCTCCCGCAGCGGAAGAGATTGCCAAAGAACTCGACCTGACCCGCAAATATGGCGCGCAAATTCTTGCCAGTTGCGACCCGGAATATCCCCCTCTGCTGAAAGCGCTGGATCCGCCGCCGCCTGTCCTGACCGCATTAGGTAAAATGGATCTCGCCGCGGAGCCCACAGTGGCAATAGTCGGCGCGAGAAACGCCTCCGCCGCTGGGCGCAAACTGGCACGGGACATATCCGCTGCACTTGGAAAGGCTGGTTTCGTCACCGTTTCCGGGCTGGCCCTCGGCATAGACGGAGAGGCCCATGCTGCAAGTCTGGCGACGGGGACCGTTGCCGTGCTCGGCGGCGCGGTGGACCATGTGTATCCGCCCCAACACGAGCGCCTCTACGCCGAGATCGCCGCGAAGGGTTTGATTCTGTCAGAAAGCCCGTTCGGGTATCGGGCAAAGGCGCAGGATTTCCCACGCCGCAATCGCATCATCACGGGATTGTCACGTGGCGTCGTCGTGGTGGAGGCAGCTGAACGATCAGGATCTCTGATTTCAGCACGTATGGCTGGCGAACAAGGCCGCGAGGTCATGGCCATGCCCGGCTCCCCGCTTGACCCGCGGTCATCTGGAACAAATCGGCTGATCCGGCAGGGCGCCACACTCGTTCGCCATGCCGACGACATTCTCGAAGTGCTTGAAAGCCTACCCTTTTCAAATGTTGCGACAAATGGCGACTTGTTTGAAGGCGCCCCTGAACCGGACCTGCCTCAAGATCTTCTCACGCGTATTGAGCACGCGCTGTCGCCGCATCCAATGCCGATCGACGAGATCGCCCGTGCGGCGGGTGCAACGCCGGCCCAATGCGCTGCAGCGCTCATGGAGCTGGAATTATCAGGTTCCGCCACAACCCTGCCTGGCGGATTGGCTTGCCGCGCGATTTAGAACGACATGTGTTGCTGATGTATCGGCAGGTTCATGAAAAATCAGACGGAATGGTCTGATGGCTGGACGATTCACGCCTTCCTCTCTAAGCCTCCAATTGGAGTTGAGTGGCGAAAAGGCGTGATCCACGCGCAATCCGGCACATAGAAGCAGTTGTAAGGGTACGCGTTTTGGCAAAATGGCATCATGTTGCGGCTGCGCTCGGTATGGCGGTCTCCCTTCCCTGGTACGCCATCGCCCAGGACACCGCTGCCGCGCCGCAGCCGACAGAAGCGGATGAGCGCGTCGTTCTGGAAGCGGATTATGTTTACGAAATCCGGGATGAAAACCAGTTGGTCGCCGAGGGCAATGTCGAGGCGCTATACCAAGGACGCATCCTGCGCGCAGACAAGCTGGTCTACGATCGCTCCACCGAAAAAGTACGCGCCACCGGCAACGTCATCATTATTGATGAGACCGGAGCTCAACAATTTGCCGATGAAGTGGAAGTCGATTCGACCCTCTCGGACGGCTATGCGATCGGCTTTTCCGCACGTCTGGAAGGGGACGCGACTGTGGCGGCAAACTCCGCCATTCGCCAGTCCGACGGCGTAAATGCGCTGGACCAGGTCGTCTACACAGCGTGTCCGGTCTGTGAGGATGACAAGACACCAACCTGGGCAGTGCGAGCTCGCCGCGCAGTGCTTGATCAGGAAAGCCAGATGATATCTTACCGGGACGCCGTGATTGAGGTCGCAGGCATTCCAGTATTCTACTTTCCTTTTCTGGCGCATCCGGATCCGAGTTCTGAACGTCGGTCAGGGTTGCTGATTCCGTCGGCAGGAAACTCTTCAAAACTGGGATGGTTCTATCAGCAGCCGTATTATTGGGCAGTTTCTGATTCGACCGACATCACCATTGCACCGATGGTCACGCAAAACGTGAACCCTCTACTCGAGCTTGATCTGCGCAAACGCTTCTATTCGGGCTCCATCAACTTCAATACCAGCTTCACCAACGAGCAGGATTTTGACAGCGACGGCGAATTGTTCGGAGAAGAGAAACTGCGCGGCCATATATATGGAAGCGGCTTGTTTGCCATCAACAATGAATGGAAATGGGGGTTTGGAGTCGAGCATCAGAGCGACGATCTCTACGACCGACGTTACGACATCGACGGACAGGACGAGAAACGCGGCCTGTATTCCAGCCAGCCACGTCGCCTGTTGTCACAAATATTCGCGATGGGTCAGGGGGAAAGCTATTATTCAGATGTGGCGCTCCTGAAATTCCAGGGCCTCAGGTCGAGCGATGACGATGGCGAATTGCCGACAGCGCTGCCGGTTTTCTTCAGTGAGAAGTACTGGGATCTCGGAAAGATGGGCTATGCCAGCGTCAACGCATCCAGCGCCATATTGAGCCGTGATTTGGGAGCAGACAGCCACCGGGTAAGCTTTGGTGCAGACTGGTCTGATCTGAACGTGCTGCCAGGCGGGTTCACATTTGAACAGTTTGCGGAGGTCAGAGCTGACTATTACCGGCTTGATGAGGATGTGTCAGGAGAGGAAGACGCCTCTCGCATTGTCGGGAATGTTGGTGGCAAATTGGCCTATCCGATGATTCGACCGGGCGAGATGGTTGATATCATGATTGAACCAGCAGTCATGGCGGCTTGGGGACCGTCCAACGTGAATGATGACGTCATCCCGATTGAAGACAGCCTTCTGTTTGAATCAGATGCATCTTCGCTATTTGATCCGAACGGATTTGGCGCATACGACCTGTATGAAGGCGACGGGAAATTATCTGCGGGAATCACAGCCAGAACCCTCTGGAAAAACGGCATGGACTTCAGCACAACGGTTGGCAAACGTTGGCGATCACGGCCCGATGACTCCTTTGACGGTATCAGCAATCTGGACGGAACCTCGTCCGACTGGATTATCGCGGCGACAGCGAATTTCGGGCCCCAACTGAAGATCGATACGCGAGCCCGGCTGGATGAGGATGGCTTCAGCCTCAACCGAATAGACACAAAAATAACGAGTAATTTCAAACGCTTCCGAGGTGTCGCCCAATACTATAAGGTGGACGAGCGAATAGCGACCACGGGCAGAGCGGATGAAGGCATATATGTGCGTGGCGAACTCCGCGTTACCGACCAGTATTCGATTATTGCCGGACAGTTACGTGACATCGAAGACAATTTGAACGCCCGTCAGGAATACGGAATAGCATTCGAAGATGATTGCTCTCGTTTCGAACTCGTCTACCAGCGCACTGAACTCATTGATCGAACGCTCGGGCCGGAAGAGAGCATTCAGTTCCGCTTCTTCCTGAAATCAATCGGCAATTTTGGTTCAAGTGAGTTCGATTGATTCGACGGGACCGAGTGCTTTGAGCAAAGCGGCACACACTAATTTTTCGTAAGAATTCAGGGAACACTGCCCTGATGCGTTGCGCCGATACGTGGGACTTGTATGTTCCGCGCTGTATAATTGCCACGGGGCCCGGCTGGGCACTCAATGGAGGCCATTTATGGTTCGTCAGATAATCGCCGCCGTCATGATCGCGGCACTTCCCGTGGGAGGCACATCCTTCGCCCAGGAAGCCGATGCGCCAGAACGCCTTGCGCTCGAAGGCGTCGCAGCTATCGTGAACGACCAGCCAATTTCCTATTCCGACGTTCGCCAGCGCGCCCGCCTTCTTTTGCTCAGCCTTGGCGGCCAGCAGCCAACGCAGGAGCAAATTCAGCAAATCACTGGTCAGGCACTGGAACAGCTCATCGACGAACGCCTGCAGCTTGAAAAGGCAGCGGAGTTCGAAATGGAAATCTCACCTGATGAGATTAACGGCGCTGTCGATGACATGGCCCGCCAGTCCGGCGCGACCGGAGATCAATTGAAAGAGCAACTTCTCGCAGCCGGTGTAAATCCGGCCAGCTTGGAAGAGCAGATGCGCGCAGAAATCGCATGGAGCCGCGTAATGGGGGGACTCTATGGCTCCCGCATCCGAATTTCCGACAATCAGGTGGATGAACAACTGAACCGCGTACGGAACTCACTGCAACAAACGCAATTCCGCATCTCCGAAATCTTCCTGTATGCGCCAGATGCCGAGACCAAGGCGCAAGCGACCGAGGCGGCCAATTCCATCATCGGACAATTGAATCAGGGCGCTGATTTCCGCATCGCGGCGCAGCGTATTTCGTCTGCCCCGACAGCCGCCACGGGCGGAGACATGGGCTGGATCACGACGAGCGATTTGGACCCCATTCTGGCGGAAGCCGTGGAAGGCTCAGCCGGACCAGGAATTATCGGCCCGATCCAGAGCGAAAACGGTGTCTACATCCTCAACGTCGTGAACAAGCGCGAGCCTGCAAAGCTGACCACGAAAGTGGACCTGAAGCGTCTACAAGCGACAGATGGCGACGAAGCCACGCTAAAGGAAGCGATGGCCGCAATCGAGACCTGTGAGGATGTTCAGAGCGTCGCAAACTCGAAATCCAACCTGCGCCATGCTGATTTGACCGATATCGACATTGAAGAACTTGGCAGCGAAGGCAAAAGCCTCGTCATGTCTGTGGAGGTTGGTCAACCGACAGAAATCTTCGCTGCCGGCAACGGTCTTGCCCTCATGTATGTATGCCGCCGCGAAGACGGCGCGGAAGCGTTGCCATCCCGTGACGATCTGAAAGGTCGCCTGAAGGATCAGGAACTCGGGATGATTTCCGAACGAGAGCTGCGTGACCTGCGCCGCGAAGCGACGATAATCTATCGCTAGACCTTGCGCACCGCGCGGTTTGGGTGAACACCGCCTGCAATGACTGACGCGAACCGTCCTCCCTTGGTAATCACGATGGGTGACCCTGCGGGTGTGGGGCCGTCGATTACCGTTTCTGCCTGGAATGCGCTGCAAGGCGAAGCCGACTGCGCGTTCTTCGTAATCGGCGCGCCGGATCTGTATCAGGGCGAGGTACCCACCCAAACGATTTCCGATCCATCCGAAGCCTCCGGCGTATTCGGATCAGCGCTCCCTGTTCTACCGCTTGATGCATTCCCTCTCCCGGTTCGCGGGCAGCCAGACAGCCGCTCAGCCCCAGCGATAATCGCCTCGATTGAGCAAGCCGCCGCTTTTTGCCTATCCGGAGCCGCGGACGCTGTTGTCACCAATCCTATCAACAAGGCCCTGCTCTATGCCGCGGGGTTCACACACCCCGGTCATACGGAGTTCGTCGCTGCTCTGTGCAACACCGCTACGGGCGGAGCAGCTCAGCCGGTCATGTTGCTGACAGGGGGCGGATTGCGTGTCGCCCTTGCGACCATTCATATCGCGCTGAAAGATGTGTTCACTACACTGAATATGGAAGACCTCGTAAAGCTCGGCAAGATCGTCGACACGGCCATGCGCCAAGATTTCGGCCTTACGTCCCCACGCCTCGCTTTCACCGGATTAAACCCCCATGCCGGCGAGAACGGCACGATAGGCCGAGAAGAAATAGATATCATCAATCCGGCAGCGGACCAATTACGCTCAGCCGGTATAGATATGTCAGACGCACGGTCAGCTGATACGGTATTTGCCGAAGCCCGAGACGGTCGCTTCGATGCCATCATCTCCATGACGCATGATCAGGGCTTGATACCGGTGAAGACGTTGGACATGTGGGGAGGCGTGAACACGACGCTTGGCCTACCCATCGTACGCACCAGCCCGGACCACGGCACGGGATACGAAGCTGCCGCGAACGGCACCGCCCGTCCTGACAGCTTGATCGCGGCAATCCGCCAAGCGCGTTTGATTGCCGGCCATAGAAAGGAAACGGCATGAGCCGTGACGAAACGCCCCCCGGCCTGACGCAGGCCACCGCCCGCAAGGCACTTGGACAGCATTTCCTGTTCGACCCGGATATCTTGAAGCGTACGGCACTGGCGGCTGGTCCGGTTGAAGGCCGCACAGTAATCGAAGTTGGCCCCGGCCCGGGTGGCCTGACCCGCGCCCTACTGGACAATGGCGCAGGCAAGGTCATTGCAGTCGAGGCAGACGAGCGGTTTGCGGACGCGCTTAAAACGTGGCCCGAAGCCGAAACGGGTCGATTGCACGTCATTCTGAAGGATGCGCGGAAGGTTCGCTGGGAACAGGCAATTGCTGAACTCGGCGGTGAGACACCCGCCATGATCATCGCCAACCTGCCTTACAATGTTGGCACGCCTCTTCTGGTAAACTGGCTGAAGGCGGGACCGTGGCGAGGCGAGATGGCGCTAATGTTCCAGAAAGAAGTGGCAGAGCGGGTGTGCGCCAAACCGAATACGGACCATTACGGACGGCTTGCCGTGCTCGCGCACGCCGTCTGCGATCCGCATATCGCCTTCACACTGCCGCCAGGTGCATTCCGGCCACCCCCGAAAGTCGACAGCGCTGTCGCAGTCTTGCATCCACTACCGCAGGAAAAAGTCTTTCCTCATCTGGCCAAGCTGGAAGAAGTTGCTGGCGCCGCCTTCGGCCAACGCCGCAAGATGCTCCGGGCCGGATTGAAACCCCTCGCCAAGCGGCATGGTCTGAAAGCAGCTGAGTGGCTGGAAGGGTTGGACATCGACCCCACAGCAAGAGCTGAAACGCTAAGCCAGGAAGAGTTCAGGCGCATGGCCTCTTCACTCGTCAAGCCCGCATAAAAAAACGCCCCGGCTGCCCGGGGCGTTTCTGATTTCAGGATTCCGCACTAAGCGCGCGTATCGAAGCGGTCAGCTTCCATCACTTTCGTCCAGGCCGCGATGAAGTCGTCGACCAGTTTCTCCTTGTTGTCGTCCTGTGCGTACACTTCCGCATAGGCGCGCAGGATGGAGTTCGACCCGAAGACAAGGTCAATCCGTGTAGCGGTCCACTTCGGTGCATCAGTCTGGCGATCGCGGATCGAGAAGATGCCCTCGTCGTCCGTTGGGTTCCACGTATTCGACATATCGGTCAGATTGACAAAGAAGTCGTTCGTCAGCGCACCCACATTGTCTGTGAACACACCATGAGCGCTGCCGCCATGATTGGTGCCGATGACACGCATACCGCCTACAAGGCACGTCATTTCCGGAGCGGTCAGGCCCAGCAGCTGCGTGTGGTCCAGAAGGATCTCTTCCGGCTTCACCACATAGTCGTCCTTGATCCAGTTCCGGTAGCCATCAACCAGAGGCTCGAGCGGCTCAAATGATTCCGCATCCGTCATCTCGGCAGTCGCATCGCCACGGCCCGGTGTGAAAGGCACAGTCTTTGTAAATCCAGCCGCCTTCGCTGCCTGCTCTACGCCGACATTGCCGGCCAGAACGATGACATCTGCGATGCTTGCGCCGGTTTCCTTTGCGATCGGCTCCAGAACCTCCAGAACGCGGGACAGACGGGCTGGCTCGTTTCCATCCCAGTCATTCTGAGGTGCGAGGCGAATACGCGCGCCATTCGCGCCACCACGCATGTCAGAGCCGCGATACGTACGGGCACTGTCCCAAGCGGTCGACACCATGTCGGCAACAGACAGACCACTGTCCGCAATCTTCGCTTTGACGGCCTCCACATCATAGTCCGTGCTGCCCGCAGGGACCGGATCCTGCCAGATCAAATCCTCCTGTGGCACCCAAGGGCCGATGTAGCGAGGCTTTGGCCCCATGTCGCGGTGAGTCAGCTTGAACCATGCGCGCGCGAAGGTCCTGGAGAAATAGTCATGATCCTCGCGGAACTTCTCCATGTATTTGCGATAGATCGGATCGACCTTCATGGCCATGTCCGCATCTGTCATCATCGGCATGGTACGGATGGAAGGATCCTCCACATCGACTGGCATGTCGGCTTCGTCAATGCTGACAGGCTTCCACTGCCAGGCGCCTGCCGGGCTCTTGGTCAGCTCCCATTCATGGTCCAGCAGCATGTCGAGATAGCCACCATCCCATTTTGTCGGCTCCGATGTCCATGCGCCCTCAGGGCCGCCAGTCAAGGTGAAACGACCATTTCCAGACTGGTTGGAGTTTTTCCACCCCAGCCCCATACCAACAACGTCTTCGCCCTCGGGCTCAGGTCCAAGTCCGGTCGGGTCAGAATTTCCGTGACATTTGCCAATTGTGTGGCCACCCGCCGTCAGCGCAGCAGTCTCTTCGTCGTTCATGGCCATGCGCTTAAATGTTTCGCGGACGTCCATCGCTGTTCTGGCCGGGTCAGGCTTTCCGTTCACACCTTCCGGGTTCACATAGATCAGTCCCATCACCACCGCAGCGAGCGGATTGGCGAGTGACTCACGCTCGTCCAGCTTTTCATAGCGGGAATCTGTCAGCCACTCCTTCTCGGAACCCCAGAACGTGTCTTTCTCTGGATGCCAGATGTCTTCGCGTCCGAAGGCAAACCCGAACGTCTCAAGACCAGCCACTTCATAAGCGGCGTTACCAGCCAGAATGATCAAATCGGCCCAGCTGAGCTTGTTGCCATATTTCTTCTTGATCGGCCAAAGCAGACGGCGCGCCTTGTCCAGATTGGCATTGTCCGGCCACGAATTAAGCGGTGCGAAACGCAAATTGCCTGCGCCGCCGCCGCCGCGACCATCTGCCAGTCGATACGATCCCGCCGAGTGCCACGCCATACGCACGAAGAGACCTGCATAGCTGCCCCAGTCCGCTGGCCACCAATCCTGGCTGTCTGTCACGAGGGCGTGCACGTCTTTCTTGAGGGCTTCATAGTCGAGCTTCTCGACTTCCTTGCGATAGGAGTAATCAGGTCCGTAAGGCTGAACCTTCCGGTCATGCTGATGCAGAATGTCGAAATTGAGTGATTTGGGCCACCAGGCCGTCACAGATGTTTCAGTCGACGTGAGACTTCCGTGCATCACAGGGCATTTGCCGCCACCGCCCATATCATTGCCGTCCATAATCCTATCCCTTTCGCTCGGTTCGAAAACCTGTTTCCGGCCCGCTGGTGAGGCCACCTGAACACGCCGCCTATGACTTGGCCGGGGGCCGCCCAAGTTTGATTGCGTCGATGAGAAAAGGTTACGTCGAGTTGCGCAATAGGACCAATTGATTGCTTTGCGAACATCTATAGATTTATTCTATCTGTCAAAATTTCCATTCAAAACAAAGGCCCCGACACTTTCGCGCCGGGGCCTTCCATAAAAAATTCATGTGGCTCAGTGGCCAGCAAGCACCGCAAGCATGAGCAGGGCCACAATATTGGTGATCTTGATCATGGGATTCACGGCTGGGCCAGCCGTGTCCTTGTAAGGGTCACCCACCGTATCGCCTGTCACGGCAGCCTTGTGGGCTTCGGAGCCCTTGCCGCCATGATTGCCGTCTTCGATATACTTTTTGGCATTGTCCCAGGCACCGCCGCCGGACGTCATCGAAATGGCGACAAACAGGCCCGTCACGATGACACCGAGCAACATGGCCCCGACAGCTGCGAGCGCAGCGCCCTTGCCGGCAATCAGGAAGATCGCACCAAAGAGCACAATCGGCGACAGGACTGGCAACAGCGACGGCACGATCATTTCCTTGATCGCAGCCTTGGTCAGCAAGTCCACGGCCCGGCTGTAGTCAGGCTTCACTTCGCCTTTCATGATACCTGGCATTTCCCGGAACTGGCGACGCACTTCCTCAACCACCGACTGCGCCGCACGGCCAACAGCCATCATCGACAGGCCACCAAACAGGAATGGCAGCAGACCGCCAAACAGGAGGCCAACCACGACATACGGATTCGCAATCGAGAAGTCGGCAACCGTGTTGTAGAAGAAGTCCCCTTCCTGCGCGCGGGCCGAGAAGTATTTCAGATCTTCTGCATAAGCCGCAAACAGAACCAGCGCACCGAGGCCCGCCGATCCGATAGCATATCCCTTGGTGACAGCTTTGGTCGTATTGCCAACCGCATCAAGCGCATCAGTCGTATCGCGGATCTCAGACGGCAGTTCCGCCATCTCAGCGATGCCGCCTGCATTGTCCGTAACAGGGCCGAACGCGTCCAGCGCCACGATGATACCGGCAAGCGCCAGCATGGTCGTCGTCGCAATGGCGATCCCATAGAGGCCAGCGAGATTGAAGGTCAGAATGATGCCCGCAATAATCACGATGGCTGGCAGAGCCGTTGATTCAAGCGAGACGGCCAAGCCCTGGATCACGTTTGTGCCATGACCAGATTCAGAAGCCATCGCGATGGAGCGAACCGGACGGTACTTGGTTTCGGTATAATAAGCCGTGATCACAACGATCAGGCCTGTAACGACCAGACCAACCACACCGCATCCAAACAGCATCCAACCAGACACGTCGTTTGCAAGACCAAGACGCGTACCGGCATCTTCCAGCACACCAAAACCGTTCGGCAGTACGGTTGCCACGGCCACAGCCAAGCCACCTATCGATAGGATTCCCGTCACGATGAGGCCCTTGTAAAGCGCTCCCATGACATCTGTCTTGCCCGGCCCGAGATTAACGAAATACGTGCCAATGATCGACGTGACGATACACACGGCGGCAATTGCCAACGGCAGCATCATGATTTCGACGATGTACGGAGCGCCTGAGAAATAGATCGCGCCGAGAACCATGGTCGCTACCAGCGTTACGGCGTACGTCTCGAACAGGTCAGCGGCCATACCGGCACAATCGCCAACATTGTCACCGACATTGTCTGCAATCGTCGCGGCGTTGCGGGGGTCATCCTCCGGAATGCCGGCCTCGACCTTGCCGACCATATCTCCGCCGACATCCGCACCCTTGGTGAAAATACCGCCGCCAAGGCGCGCAAAGATCGAGATCAGGGACGCACCAAAGCCGAGCGCCACTAGCGAGTCGATCACGAGGCGTTTTTCACTCTCAACTGCGAGATTGAGGCCCGTGACCATTGTAAGCAGGCCGTAATAAACCACGATGCCCAACAGCGCGAGGCCAACAACGAGCATGCCGGTAATGGCGCCCGACTTGAAGGCGAGCTTCAGACCGGCATTCAGACCGGACTTCGCCGCTTCAGTTGTGCGCACATTCGCCTGCACCGACACTTTCATGCCGATAAAGCCGGCCGCACCGGACAAGGCTGCGCCGATAATGAAGCCGAGCGGCACCTGCCAATTGCGGAACAGGATGACCAGCAGAACGACGACCACAACACCGACAATGCCGATGGTCCGGTACTGACGGCCAAGATAGGCGTTAGCGCCTTCCTGAATGGCCTGAGCGATTTCGCGCATACGCGCATCACCTGACGGGGCCTTCATGATCGAGTTGATCTGGAGCCAGCCATATAGGACCGACAAAAGACCCGCCGCGAGAGCGAGATAATACCACATGGATTACGTTTCCTTCCCTTAAAACAGAACTTCAACGCCAGGTTTTCCTGATCATGCACTGTTTATTATAGGACGCCAGCCTGCCTTTCCTTTGGGGAATAGGCAATATCCCTCCCTTCAGGCGCGAGTCAGGCCGGGCCCAGTTCAGCCATGCTCGAAGCCGAGAGTTTCAGGGAGGTTAACGGCCTCTCCGCGCCAGGTAATGGAGAGTCCTGTTTTTTGGGAAGTTTCCCCAATACGCGCAACAGAAACACCCGCATCATCAGCATCGGCCAATATGGTTTCGCGTCGCGTTTTTTCGCTGGTGAAGAGGATCTGGTAGTCGTCACCCCACGTCGCCAGACGTAGCATCGTGTCGATATCTGTCGCTTTCCCGGCGAACCGTATCTCCTCCAGCGCCAGTTTCATGCCGACGCCTGACGCCTCGCCGAGCGCCGATGCATCCCCCAACAGTCCGTCCGACACATCCATCGCTGCGCTCGCATGGTTCGCAATCAGGTGGGCCGCGCTAACAGGCTGCAGTCTCGGCACGCGATAGACCGCGACATGAGGCGAATCGCACTCGCCGCGTTGTAGTGCCTCGAACCCCAGACAGGCTGCGCCCATCTCTCCCGTCACCCAGATATCCTGATCATGCGCCGCCCCGCTCCGCCTGACCGGATGCTCGCAAAGGCACCGCCCCGTCAGCGTGAGCGAGAGGAACAAGCCGGCCCGGCTACGCACGGTATCACCTCCGACAAGCCGAGCGCCGAATGTCTCAAGATCATCGCCAAGAGCCGACGCAAACGCGGCGATCTCCGATTCCGGCCTTGAGTTCGGCCAGCCCAGAGTGAGCAAGACATCTTCGGGCAGCGCACCTTTCGAGAGAACGTCCGACACATTCGTACGCACCAGCTTGCGCGCAATCGTATCGATGGGATCATCCGGCAAAAAATGCACGCCTTCGACCAATGCGTCCGTTGTCGCAATCAGTCGCCCATCGCCGCCAGACAGCTCCGCCACGTCATCTCGCAAACCCGCTGCCCCTGGCGCTGTGGCCAGAGGTGCAAAATAGCGGGAGATCCAGTCGCGTTCACTCACCCTGCAGGGAGCCCTTATTCTTCAGGGGCCGCGGCTCACCGTCCAGCACCACGCCCCACACCGGAATGTGCTCCCACTCCGCGCCAGGCATGTCCAGCGGGTTGGCACCAAGAATGGTGAAATCTGCACGTTTGCCCGTTGCGATGGAGCCAATCTCAGCCTCAAGCCCCAAGGCCATCGCCGCGTCCAGCGTGATCGCCTCCATGGCCTCATAGCGGCTCAGCGCCATGCCGGCTTCATAAGTGCTGCCTTCCCGCGTTGCACGGGTGACGTGGACGCCTGCAGCGCGCAGCGGATGGGGCGGAGCAAGCGGCGCGTCGCTGTGCACGGCCACCGGCACTCCCGCTTCGGTCAGCGCACCCAGCGGCGAGATCCATTTTGCCCGTACGTCGCCCAATGGCCCCGCATATTCATTTGCCATGTAAAATACGTAGTGGCTGGCCGCAGACAGGCGCGCGCCGAGTTGACCGGCCAGTTCAACCTGCTCCTCCGAAAAGAGGCCACCATGTTCAATCACGAAGCTGTTGGCCGGACCATCATCGCCTTCACGAAGCATAGCCAGAGCCTCCAATGTTGCTCCCTGCGCGGCATCCCCGTTGGAATGAATGTTCACGCCGAGGTCGGCATCCCAATAGGGCTGAATGGCGGGAACGATCCCGTCGGGGCCCGCCACCCAGAGCCCCTCTGACCCTTCCGATTGCCCTGAGAGGTACCCCGGCGGAGAAAGCCGCATCGTCTGGCTGTAGAAGGCGCCATCGGTGAAGAACTTTACGCGCGGCAGAATAGGTGCCGCCGTATCCGTATTCCCGCTCGCCATATCCAGCACGGCCTGAACCTTGCCGTCTCCGAAAGCCCGCTCGAGCGCACGATGCTCCGGGATCAGATAGAGGTGATAGCCAGCCTGCTGCGGGCTGCCCCAATTGGCGCGAATGTTCGCCGCCTCCATTTCCCAGCCGAACATGCCGTAGCCGAGCTCCGCAGTTGTCGTGACACCAGCCTGGCGCAGCATGGATGAGAATCCGTTGAAGCCCGCCGTGACATTTTCAGGCGTCAGGATCACGCCAGCGAACGCTTGCACCACCAGCATGGCCGCATCTTCATAAATCCGACCGGTCAGCGCGCCATCCGCATCGAGGTCTACCCCGTGAAACTGCTCAGCCATATCAGGCGTGAACCCGGCAGCATTAATCGCCGCGCTGTTCAAATAGAAATCATGTGACGAATAGTGCCAGACGATCAGCGGCTGGTCCGGTGCAATCGCGTCGAGATCTGCCCGGTGCAGATCCCCATGCACCAGATTATGATAGCCATAGGCAACAATCGGCTCACTCGGCCCAGCCGCCTCCACCAGTTCGGACAGCGCCTGCAGAAACGCGGCGCGATTGGGCAGTCCAGCCTTCATGCCGTGTGGTGTGGCCATCGGCCAGGGCGGCGTGATGGGCAGATTGTATTGCAATGAGCCAAGCACGACGTGGATGTGCGGATCAATCAGGCCCGGCACGATGGTCTTGTCTTCGAAGACCGGGTTCACTCGCGCTGATGGCAAGTCTCGCCTCAGCTCTTCCAGAGAGCCTACAGCAACGATCCTGTCAGCCGACACCGCGACCGCTTCAGCCGTCTTGTCCTCGCCCGTCATCGTGACCACGGCCTGCGCCGGATAGATCACGATGTCATAGCCTGCCGCCAAATCCTGCTTCGGTGCTGGCGCAGCACACGCGACAGCTGCAATGCTTGCAGCCAATGCCCATTTTTTCATGAGGCCCGTCTCCCTTGTATTTTTGGGAGAGCGTGAAGCGCCTTGCACGGCAATGCAAGCCGGATCAGATACCTTCGCGGCCGATTGCGTAAAAGCGTTCCCGGCGTTGCGCGCGCAGCTCTGACGGACTGAGACCGTCCAGTTCCTTCAGCGCTTCTTCCAGCGCCTTGGACGCCGCAGCCATTGCCCGCTTCGGATCACGATGCGCACCGCCGACTGGCTCCTTGACCACACCGTCAATGACTTTGGTCTTTAGCAAATCCGGCGCGGTGATCTTCATCGCATCGGCGGCTTCCTTCGCCTTGGCAGCGTCCCGGTACAGGATTGATGCGCAGCCCTCTGGCGAGATTACGGAATAGATCGCGTGTTCCATCATCAGCACCTTGTTGGCCGCGGCAATGCCAATCGCACCGCCGGACATGCCTTCGCCGATGATCAGCGTCACGAACGGCACACCAAGCGAAAGCCCGCGCTGGGTTCCGCGTGCGATCGCTTCGGCCTGGCCGCGCTCTTCGCCACCCTTGCCGGGATATGCCCCTTGCGTATCAGGGAAGCTGAGTACCGGCAGGTCAAATTTCTCGGCCATATCCATCAGGCGCACAGCCTTGCGGTAGCCTTCTGGGTGAGCCATGCCGAAATTGTGCTTCAGGCGCTTCTCGATGGTTCGGCCCTTTTCATGGCCCATGATCACAACCGGGCGCCCTTTGAAGCGGGCAAGGCCACCAACGATCGCTTCGTCATTTCCGAAAACGCGATCGCCCGCGAGTTCTTCGAAATCCTCGAAAATGTTCTCGATGAAGTCGGACAGATGCGGCCGATCCGGATGGCGCGCTACCAGCGTTTTCCGCCAGGCACTGAGATCGGAATACATATCCTTCAGCTGCTTGTTCGACTTCGCCTTGAGCTTCTTCAGCTCGTCGGTGATCGAGGGCCCTTCCTTGCTTGAAGCAAGCGCTTCCAGCTCGGAAATCTTCGCGTCCAGCTCCGCAATGGGCTTTTCGAAATCAAGATATGTCGTGGTCATGGGTACAAGTTAGCAATGGAGCACTGACTCGCCTAGCCGCGAATTCACTAAAGGGCGCCCTGAAGCTTGATGACGGCAGGCGTGATCAGAACGCCCAATAGGACCGGAAAAACAAATAAAATCAAAGGCAAAGTCAATTTCGCGGGCAAAGCCATCGCTTTTTCTTCCGCCATCAGGATCCGGCGTTTACGCATATCTGCCGAGAAAACACGCAAGGTTTGCCCGAGACTCGTTCCCATTTCCTCGGCCTGACGCAGCATTGTGGCCAGAGAACTCGCCTCTTCAATGCACATCCGGTCCGCAAAGGCGCGCCACGCATTCTTGCGCGCCTTGCCTGCCCGCAGCTCCAGAGACAGCGTCTTCATATGCATCGCGATGATGGGATGACGCAGTTCCAGCTCCTCCCCAACGCGCTGAACAGACGCATCAAGGCTGAGACCAGCTTCCACACAAGCGACCATCAGGTCCATCATGTCCGGAAAGCCCGCAGAGCATTGCTGTTGCCTCGCAGCCGCCTTGCGGGAGACGATGGCATCAGGCGCCAGAATGCCCGCAATCAACAAGCCAATGCTGACGAACAGGAGGGTTTGTTTCGACACATCGCCCAGATAGGGCAAGGCGAGCAGAAGCAGGATTTGCGGCACCACCACACAAGCGATCCGCGCGATATAATACCGACCCACGGAGGTCGGGCTGGTATATCCCGCCAGCAACAGTTTGGCGCGCACCTGGCTGACCGCCTCCTCGTTCGATGGGGTTGCCTTGTTCGCCAGGCCGATCACCGCACGCCCAATGCGGCTTTCATTGCGAACTTCGGCGCGGGCGGGCTTCTGGTCCTTGCGCTCAAGCCGGCGCTCAAGGTCTTCCTTGGCTTTCCAGCTGCGCCCAAAGGCCAGCAGCGCCGGCATGGCGAGGACACCGGCAAAGGCCAGCATGAGGATCGGCAAGAGTGTGGAGGCTGTCAGTGGCATTGCTCCGTATCCCCTACATCTTGAAATTGATCATCTTGCGCATGACGAAATTGCCAATCGCCAGCCAGATGAAGAAAGCAGGAAACAGAACCCGCACGAGCGGGTCATCGATAACTTCGCCATAAAATTCCGGCCGCAGCATGTGGATACCCGCCATGACAATGAACGGCGCTGACGTCAGGATCATGGCAGAGGCCCGCCCCTCCGACGACGCCGCCTTCACCTTCAGGCGCATGGTCTGGCGTTCACGGATGGTTGTGACATTGGCTTTCAACAATTCGCAGAGATTGCCCCCCGTCTTTTCCTGTAGACGGACCGTCGCCACGAACAGCTCCACATCCGGATCGCCTGCCCGCACGGCCATGCGCTGCACAGCGTTTGTCAGAGACATACCGTAGGAGACCTCATCCGCCGCCATGCCAAATTCTGTGCCGATGGGGTCCGGCATTTCCCGCGCGACCAGCGCCACGGCCGTGGCAACCGGGTGTCCCGCCTCAAGGCTTCGGCAGACGATCTGCAATGCGTCTGGCAATTGCTGGGACATCTTCTTCATACGACCGCCCGCCACGATCTTGAGGCCGATGATGGGCGCCAGCAGGAAGATGCCCGCCGCAATGCCGAGCGCAGGCCCGGCTCCGCCGACGAAACGCCAATAGGCAAGCGCGGCAACCAGTCCTGCCCCGGCAGACATGCCGAACCATTTGAGCGGCTGGAATTTCAGGCCTGACCGGACCACCAGCTGGTTGAACCATTGTAGTGGCATGGAAAGATTTCCATCCCGGTCCAGCCCCCGCGCCTTGCGCAGCTCGATCATCGCTTCACTGGTCGTTTCAAACCGCTCCTTGAACTGAAGGCGCTTGTTCACAATCCGGCGGGTCTGCGCCTCCGTCACCAGGCCCATAACGGACTGGATCGCCAGAAAAGCCGCCCCTATCGCCATGATGACCGGGATCAGGATTGTCAGGCTCAGCTGAGAGATGTCTGGCAACCAGGACATGCGGCGCGCAGCCTCCTAGAACCGCATCGACGGGTCGAACATGCCCTCCGGCATGTGAACGCCGCGGCGCTCCATTTCATCCAGGAATTTCGGGCGCAGGCCAGTGGCGGCGAAGTGCCCTTGCACCTTGCCCTCATCTGTCGTGCCAGTGCGCTCGAAACGGAAAATTTCCTGCAATTGCACGACCGCGCCTTCCATGCCGGTCACTTCCGATATCGACACTACTTTCCGCGAACCATCTGACAAGCGCGTGGCCTGAACGATGAAGTTCACGGCCGAGGCAATCTGACCACGGATGGCTGTTTCCGATATCTTCATGCCGCCCATCATCACCATCTGCTCCAGACGGGTCAGCGCGTCACGCGGGTTGTTGGCGTGGATTGTCGCCATGGAGCCTTCATGACCCGTATTCATGGCCTGCAGCATGTCGAAGGCCTCTTCAGAGCGCACCTCGCCCAGGATCACCCGGTCCGGACGCATGCGCAGCGCATTCTTGACGAGTTCACGCTGGCGAATCTCTCCTTTGCCTTCAATATTTGGCGGCCGGGTTTCCATGCGCGCCACGTGCGGCTGCTGAAGTTGCAGCTCAGCGGCATCCTCAATCGTGATCAGACGCTCGTCCGGGCTGATCGCAGCGGACAGCGCATTGAGCAGCGTCGTTTTTCCCGAGCCCGTACCGCCTGAAATGACGGTCGACGCGCGACACTTCACAGCGCCCAGAATGAAGTCTGCAACAGGCTGGGGGATCGCCCCAAAGCCAACCAGCTTTTCCATGGTCAGCGGCGACTTCGAGAATTTCCGGATGGATACAAGTGGCCCGTCAATGGCAATGGGCAACACGGCAGCGTTCACCCGGCTGCCGTCCAGCAGACGCGCATCGACGAGGGGCTGGCTTTCATCCACGCGACGCCCCACAGCCGCCACGATGCGCTGAACGATGCGAAGCAAATGGTCATTGTCAGCAAACCTGACAGGCGCCAGTTGAAGCTTTCCGTGGCGCTCAACATAGACTTGGTTGCAGCCATTGATCAGGATATCCGCGATGGAGTCGTCCTTCAGCAAAGGCTCGATGGGCCCGAGACCGGTCATTTCGTCCATCACCGCGTCTGCGAAACTTGCTTCCTCAGCGGCGGACAGCGCCATTTCTTCCTTCTTGATAATTTCCGACACGATACCGCGCACGCGGCGGCGCATCGTTTCATCATCCATCTTGTCGAGCGCAGACAGGTCGAGTTCGTCGATCAGTTTGGCATGGATGCGCAGCTTTGCATCGAGCTGGTCAAATGCCTTTGCATCAGCCGCCGCCATTTGCGGCGCAGGCTTTGGCGTGCTTGCCTCGGGCGTGACCTGAGGCGCCTGCTCCATGTCAGGCTTCTTGACGGCATTGGAAAATCCGAAGCGGCTCATGACGCTTTCCTCCGCGCAGGCATTTGCGGCACGTGGGCGGCGAGCACACCGTCCGGCATAAGGCGGTCGACCAGCGCAGAGATGTCCGCCACCAAAGCGCTCTTGGGCTTCACATCGGCAATGGGCTTGCCGAGATTGACGGCTGTTCTGGCAGCGTCCCAATCGGATGTGATTGTTGCATCAATACTCCGCTCAATCGCCTTCTCCGCCTTGTCGACGGCGAACTCGGCGCGGAACCGCTTCTTGGGGAACATGCGGTTCAGCACCAGCTTGGTCTTGCGGTCAGGGCTGCGCAGCATGTCGACCTCGCGGGCCATGTCAGCCGCCGCGTGGAGGCTGGGAACGGTCAGCTCACTGATGATGATTGCCTCATCAACTGCGCCGAGAATAGGCTTCGTCCACGGCATCATGTGTCGTGGCATGTCCACAAGCACGAATGGGAATTCTGCACAGGCAACATCCAGCAGTCGCAGGATGGCTGCTTCGGTGGCCAGCGCATCTGCGTCCGGGTTGCGCGGCGCGGAAATGGTCGAAACGCCATCCTCATGCTGCCAGCACCAGGCCGCGAGCAAGCGCGCATCAAGTCGCTCTGGCGCAGCGGAAAGTGCCGCCAGATCCAGCTTTGGCACCGCTTCCAGAAATGAACTGACCATACCGTCAGCAACGTTCAGATCGACGAGGCAGACCTTGCCGGGTCCGACTTTCTCACAAATCGCAAATGCGCTTTCGATTGCCAACGTCGAAACTCCGGCCCCACCAACCGCCCCACGAAACGCCCAGCAGACTGCAGATGCCGGTTCTTCAGGCTTTGTCTCAATCGCTTCAGCCGCTGCGCGAATGCGATCAATTGAGTCCAGCACATCGCCCGCGCCCGCATCAGAAGGCAAAATGTCGGACGCCTCAATCTTCATCAACGCCCGTACGATATGGACTGGAAGACTGTCGGAGACCATCAGAACCGCGCTGTCCGGTTTGTCGACAGCCAGCCCCAGAACAATCTGCTCCGCACCAGGCACGCCATGCTCCAGAAGGATCAAGGCGCCGCCGAATGTCTCCACGATTTGAGCCGGGTCCATCGGGGACAGGTCAACGACATTCCGACAGATGGATTTCAGCTGCTCCAGGCGTTCTGTGCTGGCCAGTGCCGCAATCGCAGGAATTGGTATTGCAGCAGGTGCCCGACCGGTTTCGCTCTCATGTTTGCGTTCAGATCCCGACATCAGCTTCCCCCTGACGCACTGACAGAAGAGTCTCTGAGTTCCCGCGTCTTGCCTTCGTTCAAGGCCTTCACCGCATTCGCGGCGCGCAGCCCCGAATTGGATTCCACGGTCTTGGAATTGCTCAGCTCAACATCGCGGATCGAATGGGTCGCGATATTTGCGGCATTCGCTCCACCAAGCAAATAGGTGTCCTGATGGTCATGGCTTGCACAGCCAACCACGCCCGCGGCTGCGAGAAGAACGCACACAATCCTGACTCTGGTCATATCAGTAACCCTCTTCGGTCGCGGGGACGATGGCCGTCTGGTTCAGCAGGAACAGCTCTTCTTCTGTAGGCTCCGCAAATGCATCGAGCGGATTGCGTAGCAAGGCAGGATGCGGCGCGGGCTGTACCAGGCGCGGCGTGATGATGATTACCAACTCGCTTTCCTGACGCTGGTAGCGCTTCGACGAGAATAGCGAGCCGAGCACGGGAATGTTTCCCAACCACGGCGTCTGGCGCACATCATTGGAATAGTCATTTTGCAACAGGCCTGCGATGGCGAAGGCCTGGCCATCATGCAGCTCCACCGTCGTGTCGGCGCGGCGCACGGAGATGCCAGGAATTTCAACATCCGCCGCGCGGATGCCATTGTTTCGGTCCAGCTGGGACACTTCCGGCCGCACGCGCAAATTCACCAGCCCGTCGCCCAGCACAGTAGGCATGAAGTCCAGGCTGACGCCGAACTTCTTGAACTCAACCGTGATCTGACCGTCTTCCGCCGCAACCGGGATCGGAAACTCACCCCCTGCAAGGAAGCTCGCCGTATCGCCGGACAGTGCCACAAGGTTCGGCTCTGCCAGCGTACGCACGATACCCTTCTCTTCAAGGGCGCGAAGCTCGATGTCGATATTCTCGCCGCCGACATTCGTGAACAGCGCCACCGTCTTGGAGGCTAGCCCCGAAACGGTCGATGGTTCTGTCACGGCGACGGCATCCCGACCGTCCATCGTATTGCCAAAACCAATTTCCTTCACGGCGCTGCGGCTGGCTTCAAGGAAGCGCACTTCCAGCAGGACCTGCTGGCTCTGACCCACTGACAGGCCATTTGCCACGCCGCCCGGCACATAGCGCTCAGCCACCTGAACGGCCATGTCTGCGGCGGCGGCGGTTGTCAGCTTGCCATCAAGAAAGATGCCGTCATGCACAGGATACACGTCGATCCGCTCCCCCGGCAAAAGATTGCCAAGGTCAGTGCGCAGCTCATCCAGGCTGAGCTCGACCTCGACATCAATGAGTTCTGAAATTTCGCCAGCTGCGTTGTAGATCAGCACAGTCGTCGCGCCGGGAATCTTGCCGCGCAAAAAGAAAGAGCGATTTGACGTCGCCATTGCCTCGGCAATGTCAGGATCCGCCACGACAAGCGTCGAAAACGCTTCGTCAGCCTCAATCACTGTGGATCGGCCCTTTTGAAGCACAAGGATTTGCGCGTCGGCCGCGCTCGTACGTTCAGTCCACGCATCTGCCGGGGCGACGGCCACGATTGCAATCATCAGCAGGAGGATGGCGTAGGTGATCTTGCTCATCAGCTCGGCTCCTCAGTCAGCAGTATTGGTTTCGATACAGGCGCGGTTACCAGTGTCTCTTTGTCACCATTGATTACGCGCACATTTGCTGTTGTTGCAGGGCGGGGAGCTGCGCGGCGAACGACCGCCTTGCGCGGTGCCGGATCGGCTTTCACTTCGGTAATGACTTCGGCCTTCTCTGCACGCCCTATGAGCGCCAGACCAAGGCTGCCCTGAACGCCGGCTGCACCAAGGCGCAACGCACCATCCTGCGTTACTTCCAGCGTCACCGTGCTCGACGGGCGCGCCCCTTCCAGGCCCGGCTCGAAGGTCTGGTCAATCGCCAGGACCTTGACATTTTTCAGGATAGGACGGGCAATCAGGCGGCTGTTGACACGTACCGCTTCGCCGCCCAGCGTGGCCGCTGACTGGCCGGGCTCTGCCTCGATAAACTCATTGACGTCGACGCGGTCCCCCGGCAGCACAAAGCCGGACACGCCAGTATCACTCCGTACCGTGATAGAGACAGCACGCATGCCCGGCTCAATGGCGGCTGCGAGCGTCACCGTATTTGCCTCTGCGTCCAGCTTCTCAAGCAGGATCGGCTCGCCGGGCAAGATCAGGCCGCGCGCATAAAGCGCCGTTTCCAGATCGGATTTGCGGCCAAGAGTGCCTTCCGGAATGGACGTGGCTGGCCAGTTGAGCGTTTTCACATTGCTGGCGCTGACCTGCTCACCTGGCTCGATGGCTGCGGACGCGACCAGCACGGACGCCATTTCGATTGTGGGTGCACTGACCTGCGCAGCCACGTCATTGGATTCATTTGTCATGTAGTAGCGGCCAAGGAACACAGCCGCGATCCCCAATACCGCGGACAGGCCAAGACTTATTATCGGTGCCAGCTTCATTCTGAATGCCCTCACGCGCGCATTTTGCGCCCTCATCAGCATTCATGATTAATCGCTAGGCGATAAGGTCTCTTGAAGACCTGTTGAAAAATCTTAACCGGGATCAGAAGAGCGCATTAACCATGCGACAATGATTTCCGCCGCGAACGGATTAACGCTTTGCCCGTGTATGTTAAGGCTTGATCCGACTTATGCTGTCAGAATCTCGGCAAACATCTGCGGATCGACATTCCCGCCCGTAACCATCACGCCAACACGCTTGCCTTTCACATCCTCCGGGAGATGATGCAAGGCGGCCGCCAGCGCTGCAGCGCCACCCGGCTCAGCCACGATCTTCAGGCAACGAAACGCAGATTGCATGGCGCTGCGCACATCTGCGTCGCTGGCGCGCAAGCCCCCGCTCAACAAGCGCGAACCCAGGGCAAACGTCAGATCTCCCGGCGCGGGCGTCAGGATCGCATCACAGAATGATCGCGTGCCCGGCGCGTTAGAGACAATCTTCTTTGCTTCAAGTGAGCGCGCCCAATCATCATGGTTTTCCGGTTCTGCTGTCCAGATGCGCGTACTTGGCGACATCTGCTCGAAAGCCAGCGCGATACCCGTAATCAGTCCGCCGCCCCCGGCACAGCAGATCAAATGGTCCAGCGGCGCATCCCGCTCCGCCATCTGGCTGGCAAATTCCAGCCCGGCGGTTCCCTGCCCGGCGATTATGTCGGCATCATCGAAACTCGGCACGACAATAGCGCCGCGTGCTTCCGCAATCTGGGCAGCTATCTCCTCACGGCTTTCCGTATCCCGATCATAGAAATGGATCTCGGCACCATCAGCCTCGACACCATCCACCTTGATGCGCGGCGCATCGGACGGCATCACGATCAAGGCGGGCATATCCAGAAGCCGCGCAGCCCTCGCGACACCCTGCGCATGATTGCCGGATGAAAATGCGACAACGCCTGCGGCGCGCCGGGCTTGAGGAATTTGCGCAAGGCGGTTCATCGCTCCGCGGATCTTGAAGCTGCCTGTCACCTGAAGGCACTCAGCCTTGATGAACAGTTCCGCGCCCGACATGTCATCAAGCGCCTTGTGCGTCAGAACCGGTGTCTCGCGCACCACATGTTGCACGCGCTCATGCGCGGCAAGCACGTCATCAAAAGTCGGGAGAGTTTGCGTGGTCATGGCGCAGGCCTAGACCGAACCGGCCCGGCCTGCAATCCAGTGGGGCTTACGACAATTTGTCGAGCATCGCCTTGGCAACCGCCTTGGCTTCATCGCCGATTTCATCATTGTCGAGCGCGTATCCCAGCACGGCTTCGAAATATCCAATCTTGGACCCGCAATCGTAATCCTGCCCTTCAAACTCGTAAGCATAGAAGGACTGGGTTTCCATCAGGCGATCCATGGCATCTGTCAGCTGGATCTCACCGCCTGCGCCCTTGCCCTGATTTTCAAGCAGCTCGAAGATTTCCGGCTGCAGGATATACCGACCCGTAATTTTGAGATTGGAGGGCGCATCGGCAACTGGCGGCTTTTCCACCATGCCGGTCATCTCGATCAGGCGACCATCGCGGCCACCTTCCTTCGGTGCGATCACGCCATAGGACGACACACGCTCCATTGGCACCTGGTCCACAGCGATAACATTGCCGCCGACCTTGTCATAGGCCGACACCATCTGCGCGAGGCAGGATGGGCTACCCTTCACCAGGACATCCGGCAAGAGCACGGCAAACGGCTCATCGCCGACAATATCTTTCGCACACCATACCGCATGCCCCAGACCGAGCGGCGACTGCTGGCGAACAAAGCTGGCTGAGCCCGCCGGCAAAGTCGTCTCATTTACCTGCTGCAGGATCGCGTCCTTGCCTTTGGCTTTCAGAGCTTCTTCGAGTTCGTAGGCGATGTCGAAATAGTCCTCGATCGCGCCTTTGTTCCGGCCGGTAACGAAGACAATGTGCTCAATCCCCGCTTCCAGAGCCTCATCGACGACGTACTGGATGGCAGGACGGTCAACAACCGGCAGCATTTCTTTCGGGGTGGCCTTGGTCGCCGGCAAGACCCGGGTGCCGAAACCGGCCACTGGAAGAACAGCTTTTCTTACGCGCATGAAACAAGAAGCTCCTTGATGCTCAACACAAGGGCCCACAGCCCCTTTTGACAAGGGTGTAGCCGTGCTGAGCCTTAGATGTCGTTAATCTGGCACAAGAAAGTGCCGCTAAATCCTAGTTCAGACCGAGATTGAACAGGCTTAACGCGGCAACACTACAAGCAAGTGACAAAACGAGGATCATGGTCAGCGAGCTCTTCACTGACGGCGCGCGGTGCACCTGCAATTCCGATTCGAGCAATGATTGCAGGCGACGGGCCGGTGACGGCGTTGCGACGTAATCCTCGCCACCACGCGAAACCTGTCCACGCGACTGAGACGATACGCGACGCTCTACTTTTTCGGTCTCTTCCGGTTTTTCCTTCGGTAGGGCCATCTGAATACTCCACGCCTTTAGGTAGAGTGTAACAGGCGAGACCTAACCGTTACCTAACAGAAAGCAATTGAGTTAATGCCAATCCGCGATCGGTCCGCAAAAAACACCGCCATTCGGCACTTCGAATCCCCGGTCGCACCGCAATGTGCTCTCAGATTCGGCATCGGGCAGCACGACAAACGTGGTCATGCGTGACTGACTTGTTTCGCTCGTAGAGGTAACAGACTGAACGCCATCATTGCGCGTCGTCGCTGATGCGGAAAAGCTGCCTGAAATCGCGATTGCGACACCGGTGGACAAGATCTCTTTGAGCATGGCGCGACGTCATCCTTAACGATGCAGAAACCAGTCTTCCAACGCGGAAGACGCGCGCTATACCCCCTGTTGAGAAAAACGCAAGCTTAAAGCGGGCTAAGAGAATGCCCACCATCCACAACGAGGGTGGATCCGGTCATGTAACTACCCTCTTCCGACGCGAGAAGAAGCAGCGGCGCGTTCAACTCCTCGTAGTTTCCAAACCGCCGCATCGGCACTCGTTTTGCCATGCGCTGGCCCGCTTCGGAGTCGAGGAACTCGTCGTTGATCGCGGTTTTGAAATAGCCCGGCGCGATGGCGTTCACGCGAATTCCGTGCCGCGCCGCTTCCAGCGCCATCGTGCGGGTCAAATGGTCCACCGCGGCTTTGGATGCAGAATATGCCGAGATCATGTTCGATGGGCGCAGTGCGGTAATGGATGCGATATTGATGATCGATCCTTTGACCTCTGCCTGCATCATCGCTTTTGTCGCGTATTTCGCCACGCGCCAGACACCGGTCAGGTTGGTCTCGATCACCGTGTCCCAGTCCTTTTCCGGCATATCCCAATACCACCCCTCACGTGACATGCCTGAATTATTCACGATCACGTCGCACGGGCGGCCCAACGCCTCGCGAATCTCCGCAAACGCGCCCGTCACGCTATCTTCGGAGGTGACATCCATTTCGACCGGAAGGGCTTTCCCGCCTCGCTGCTGAATCTCTCCGGCAACCTCTTCCAGCTTATCAAGACGACGCGCCGCCAACACGACATACGCACCTGCATCCGCCAATACACCGGCAAAATGACGGCCCAATCCGCTCGACGCACCTGTTACCAATGCGGTCTTATTAGCTAAACTCAACAATCTCATGCCCTCCGATGCAAAATTTCGTATTGCGCGCCGCAATATTTTTCCTCTATCCCAGCGTTATGAAAATATCTGTGCTGAGGGAACGACGAGCTGGTGAGACCCGTGTGGCGGCTACACCAGAAACCGTCAAGAAGCTGGTGGCCTCTGGCCACTCTGTCACAATCGAGTCCGGAGCGGGCACTGTCGCAGGGTTCCCTGACGACAGCTTCACCGATGCGGGCGCCACCATTGCAGCCGATGCGTCGGCTGCGGCCAAGGGTGCGGACATTGTCTTCAAGGTGCGCGCACCTGAAGCCGATGAAGTCGGTGCCCTGCCGGAAGGTGTCGCCCTGATCGCCCTGATGGACCCCACCAATCTGGACGCTGCGCCGCTGAACGGGAAAAAGATTGCGGCGCTGTCCATGGAATTCACCCCGCGCATTACCCGCGCACAAAGCATGGACGCCCTGTCGTCCCAGTCGAACCTCGCGGGCTATCGTGCTGTCATTGAAGGCGCGCAGACCTATGGCCGCGCCATGCCGATGATGATGACCGCTGCGGGCACGATTGCCCCGGCCAAGGTATTCGTCATGGGCGCTGGGGTTGCCGGCCTCCAGGCCATCGCCACCGCTCGCCGTCTCGGTGCAGTCGTGACTGCCACGGATGTGCGCCCTGCTGCCAAAGAACAAGTAGCCTCGCTTGGCGCGAAATTCATCGCGGTCGAGGATGAGGAATTCAAGGCGGCTGAAACTGCGGGCGGTTACGCCAAGCAGATGTCACCAGAATACCAAGCAAAGCAGGCCGAACTCACGGCCAGCCACATTGCCAAACAGGACATCGTCATCACGACCGCCCTGATTCCGGGCCGCGCCGCGCCGGTCCTGGTGACTGAAGACATGGTGAAAACGATGAAGCCGGGTGCGGTCATCGTGGACATGGCGGTCAGCCAGGGTGGCAACTGCCCGCTGTCCAAGCCGGATGAAGTTGTTGACGTGAATGGCGTGAAAGTGGCCGGGTTCTCCAACCTGCCCGCTCGCCTCCCGGCAGATGCCTCGTCCCTGTACGCCAAGAACCTTGTCGCCTTCCTGCCGCTGGTCACAGCCGAGGATGGCAGCCTCAATCTCGACACCGAAGACGAAATCGTCACCGCCATGCTGCTAACGCGCAATGGTGCGACGGTGAACGAAAGGATCCAATCATGAAGCGCGCACTCCTGACGCTTTCAGCGGCCAGCTTCGCGCTGCCCGCCTTCGCAGATGCCGGTGGCATCGACTCCACAGTCTTCCTCGCCGCGATCTTCGCCCTGGCATGCTTTGTCGGCTATTATGTTGTCTGGTCGGTGACGCCGGCCCTGCACACGCCTTTGATGGCTGTGACGAACGCCATTTCATCCGTAATCATTGTCGGCGCGCTCGTCGCGGCTGCCACGGTCGGCCTCAGCTCCGACAATTGGGTTTCCAAGATCCTCGGCACGGTCGCCGTGATCCTCGCCAGCGTGAACATCTTCGGCGGCTTCCTCGTCACCCAGCGCATGCTGGCCATGTACAAGAAGAAGGGGGACTAAGACATGGACTCCTTCCAAACCACTTGGGCGCCGCTGCTCTATCTCGTTGCCGGCATCCTCTTCATCCTGGCCCTGCGCGGCCTTTCCAGCCCAGCCACCAGCCGCGCGGGCAACCGCAATGGCATGATCGGCATGGCCATCGCTGTGGCGACCACGCTGGCCCTCGTCTGGAACCAGCTTGATCTTGAAACCTGGGGCCTGATCCTCGGCGGCGTCGCCATCGGCGGCACGATCGGCGCAATCATCGCCCGCAAGATCCCGATGACGGACATGCCGCAGCTGGTCGCTGCCTTCCACAGTCTCGTCGGCCTCGCCGCCGTGCTCGTGGCGGCTGCGGCGCTGTACTCGCCCATCAGCTTCGGCATTGCGGGCCTCGAAGGCATCAAGGCCGCATCGCTCATCGAACTCGGTCTCGGCTCCGCCATTGGTGCCCTGACCTTTACCGGCTCGCTGATCGCGTTTGCGAAGCTGAACGGCAACATGTCCGGCGCGCCCATCATGCTACCGGCCCGTCACCTGCTGAACATCCTGATCGGTGTCGGCATCGTGGCGCTGCTGGTCGTTCTGATCCAGACGCATGGCCAGGCCCAATGGGCCTTCTGGGGGCTTACGGTCCTCGCGCTGATCCTCGGCATCACGCTGATCATCCCGATTGGCGGCGCGGACATGCCGGTCGTCGTGTCCATGCTGAACTCCTATTCGGGTTGGGCTGCAGCGGCGCTGGGCTTCACGCTCGGCAATTTCGCCCTGATCATCACCGGCGCACTCGTCGGCTCGTCCGGGGCGATCCTGTCCTACATCATGTGTAAGGGCATGAACCGCAGCTTTATCTCGGTCATCCTCGGCGGCTTTGGCGGCGACGATGCGGCCGCGGGTGCGGCCGGTGCAGATGCCGACCGTCCGTTCAAGCGCGGCTCGGCCGAAGATGCGGCCTTCATCATGAAGAACGCCTCCAAGGTCATCATCGTGCCCGGCTACGGCATGGCGGTGGCACAAGCCCAGCACGCGCTGAAGGAGATGGCCGACAAGCTGAAGGAAGAAGGCGTCGAAGTGAAATACGCCATCCACCCCGTTGCGGGCCGGATGCCGGGTCACATGAACGTCCTGCTGGCCGAGGCGCAGGTGCCTTATGACGAAGTCTTCGAACTGGAAGACATCAATTCGGACTTCCGCAATTCCGAAGTCGCGTTCGTCATCGGTGCGAATGATGTGACCAACCCGGCCGCAAAGACCGACACGACCAGCCCGATCTACGGCATGCCGGTCCTGGACGTCGAAAACGCCGGCACAGTCCTCTTCATCAAGCGCTCCATGGGCTCCGGCTATGCCGGCATCCAGAACGAGCTTTTCTTCCGTGACAACACAATGATGCTGCTCGCAGACGCGAAGAAAATGGTCGAGGATATCGTGAAGAACCTCTAGCGGGCTCTGAGCTCAGCGAAGCGGCGCGTCGCTGAATCGTCCCGCTCGCAAATCTGATCGGCCGCTCTCTGTTTGAGGGCGGCCGTTCTGCATTCCACGGTCTCGCCATCCAGCCCCCAATCCGGCGCAATCTCCGCCAGTGGCTCCATCACGAAACGGCGCTCCTGCATGCGTGGATGAGGAATGGCAAGGGTCTCGGTATCCATCTCCACACCGGGCATCAGCAGCACATCCAAATCCATTTCGCGCGGGCCCCAGCGCTCACGCGCCTGACGCCCCAGCTCCGCCTCAACGGCCTTGCAGGCATGGAGCAACTGCATCGGTCCGAGATCGGTTTCAATGAGCAGGCAGAGATTGAGAAAGTCCGGTTGGTCTTCAACGCCCCAGGGCGCGCTGGCATAGAGGCCGGAGATTGCGGTCACCTCAATGCCCGGCATCTGCTCCAGCAGCGCCACAGCGCGTGACAGCGCCGCCTCCCGGTCACCCAGATTGGTGCCGAGACCAAGCGCCGCCTCAGCCATTGCGGGCCCGCGTGATGGACACGCCGACATGGTCCACCAGATGCCGGATCGGCGCGGAGGGCTTGCGCACGGTCACGGTGACCTCTTCCACAATGTCCCACTTCTGCAGGATGGCATCCGCGATGCGCTCGGCGAAGGTTTCGATCAGATTGAACACGGTCTTGCCGGACAATTCCTCCGCCAGATCACAGACCTCGCCATAATGGACCGTCTCTTCCATCAGGTCGGTCGAAGTGGCGGGCTGCCCAAGGCGGCAGTCGATGTCGATGAAGAATTTCTGCCCGAGGGATTTCTCCGCCTTGTGGACGCCGTGGAAGCCGTGGAGGCAGAGATTGGTAACGAAGATACGGTCGGTCACTTGGCACTCCTGATGGCCTGATACATGTCGAGCGCCTCGCGGTGGGCCGCCACATCATGCACTCGAAGAATTGTCGCGCCCCGGTAGACGCTATCGAGGCCCGCCGCAAGCGTGCCGACAAGCCGCTCTCCGACAGGATTGCCTGTCAGGCGGCCGATAAAGGATTTGCGCGAGACCCCCACCAGCACCGGACAGCCGGTCTCCACCATCACACCCAGATGGGCGAGAACCTCGAAATTCTGCTCGTATGTCTTGGAAAAGCCGACACCGGGATCCAGCAGGATGTGCGCGCGCGGAATGCCTGCGCGATCAGCGCTCTCGAAAGCGCGTCCGATAAAGTCGGCCATATCCTGGCGTAGATCGATGTCGGCATTTATCGCGCCGCGATTATAAGTGATGCACACAAGGCTCTCGGTCTCTGCCACGGCGTCGGCCATTTGCGCATCACGGGTCATGCCCCAGACATCATTGGCCAGCACCGCGCCAGCCTCGGCCGCGCGTCGGACGATCTCTGCCTTGTAGGTATCGATCGAGACCGGCAACGCCTCCTCTGAGGCAAGTCGGGCGATCGGCTCGGCAACACGCGCCCATTCATCCTCCAGGCTAACTGCTTCGCCGCCCGGCCGGGTTGACTCGCCGCCAATGTCCAGAATGTCCGCACCCTCGATCCGCATTTGCTCGGCATGGGAGAGGGCGCGCGCAAGGGAGTCGTGCACGCCGCCATCTGAAAAGGAATCGGGCGTCACATTGAGGATGCCCATGATCAGCGGGTCGCCCGTTCTAAGACGTGCCAGCAACCGGTCCCGAACCGCAATTCGCGTGTCCCTGTCCATCAGCGCATCCTTTCTGGGCCGAAGGCTTAGCCGGTGCGCTTTCGTCAAACAATGATCCAGCTGTCGCAATCCCCCGCACTTTCAGGGTTTTTGGGTAAGATAACAATGTGCCCTGCCGCCCCAATCCGGCGCGTGCGCCCCGGAGCTATCATGAGCTTGGTCGGCTTTTCTGGCGATTGCGCCGATCATTAAAAGGTCCGGAGCCCCACAAGACGAAATCTGGCTCGTCTTCAAGGCTCCCGGCGGATGGACAGCGCTCCCGCGTGCACACGGGGCCACCCAATTCCATCCAACATACCAAAACGGCCCCAGCCAACGGAGCTTCGCTCCATCCGCCAAGGACCGATCAGGCAGAAACCGGACGGGCAATTACCCGGTCCGGCTTTTCATGCTGCACTATTGCTTGGTTTCGACGCCAGGATCATTCTGTGAATAAGCGTCTTCCAGCTCCTGCGTATCCGGCGCGGGCGTCTTGGCGCCAGCCTTGGTCGCCTCTGCGCCGGTGTCCGCATTCAGCGTCCCCGGGGCATTGGGGTGGCGACCATCGCGCGGCATCAGGACCGGATTGTTGCCTTCGTCGAGACGTTGGGCACGCTCTGCTGCCGTGCCGGGTGCGTCCGGGCGATCTTTCTGTCCGTCATCTCTCAGGAAGCCATGTTCGCCGTCTCGGGGCTGGTCAGCGGTTTCGCGAAAGCCTGCCTGGTTGGTGTCATCGCGTCCGGGCGTCTCGCCCTCTCCGCGCTGTTGGCTCAAATCGTTTCGGCGCTGGGGATCAATATCTGTCTCGTACTTGCTCATGATGGTCTCCTTTCAGAGAACCAACGGGCCGAACAGCATGGATGTTCCGACGGTTCTAACGGTCGGGTTGTTAAATGGTCGTAATTGGAAAAAAGTCTTCGCTGGGGCGTCAGGCATTCCGATCCGGAAATCGATCCTCGATCGGTTTTTTGCCGCCACGCGTCAACGGAAGGAAAGAATGGTGTGCCCTACAGGGGTCGAACCTGTGACCTACTGATTAAAAGTCAGTTGCTCTACCGACTGAGCTAAGGGCACGCCGGAACGCGCGATTTAGGCGACCAGAACGGTCGGGTCAACCGCCTCTTGCACCCTATGGCTTGAAGTCGCCACAATTTTCGCATCACCCTCGCCAGATGAGACGTATATGGCCCCTAATTCCTGTGATTCTTCTGGTTGGCGCCTGCGCCAGCCAACCTGCACCTGTTCAGCAGAAGACCGATTCGGATGGCAATCTGACGGAAAATGTCGGAGACGCTGCCGGCAGCGCCTACACCCAGACACGTGACGGCCTTGGCGATGCGGCCCTGTCTCCGCTGGAAGATCTGAATCTGCGCCGCCAGCCTATTCCGGAAATCCTGAAAGGCGTCGAAAGCCCCTACAAGCTGCCGCAGGAAATGACCTGCGAACAGATCACGGCGCAGATTGCGGCACTCGACGCGGTGCTTGGCCCTGACTGGGATACGCCTGTTCCTGACGAGCGGCTGCGCACCGAGAAACTTGCTGATTCTGCGTCAGACGCCACGCTGGGCGCGATTGCGTCAGAGGCGCGTGGTCTGATCCCGTTCCGCGGCATCGTGCGCAAGGCCACCGGCGCGGAAAGCTATGAGAAGAAATACAACACCGCCTTCAAGATCGGCGCTCAGCAGCGCGCCTACCTGAAAGGAATGGGACTGGCCAAGGATTGCCCCCTGCCCGCCCGGCCGGACTTTACTGCAAAGCGGGACCCCACAGCGGTTACCTATAAGGGGGATACCCCCACTGCTCCGAACGAGCCCGCCGCCTATGATGCCTACCAGCAGAAGCAGCTGGACAATCTTACGCCCGTTCATCCTTCGGACTAGATTTCGTCGACGCCCAGGCTGTCTGCAAACGCGTGCGCAGCGCCTCAAACCGCCCTTCGGCGATGGAGGCGCGGATTTCCTGCATCAACGCCTGAAAGAACGCGGTATTGTGCCAGCTTAGCAGCATCGGCCCGAGATACTCGCCGGCCTTGAACAGGTGGTGATAGTAAGCGCGGGAATAGTCCTGGCTCGCCGGGCAGTTCACAGCCTCATCCAGCGGAGACACGTCTTCGGCAAAACGCGCATTCTTCACGTTCACCGGCCCATCCCAGGTCCAGGCCTGACCATGACGCCCTGACCGGGTCGGCAACACGCAGTCAAACATGTCGATCCCGCGCGCAACGCTCTCGACCAGGTCAATCGGCTTTCCGACGCCCATCACATAACGCGGTAGATGATCCGGCAGATGCGGGACCGTCATGTCGATCGTGGCGCACATCTGATCATGCCCCTCTCCTACGGCAAGACCGCCAAGCGCGAGACCACCAAAACCTTGCGAGACGACCCCCTTGGCGGATTTCTCCCGGAGGTCTGCATAGTTCGACCCCTGAATAATTCCAAAAAGGGTCTGCGCGTCGCGGTCACCGAAGGCATCCAACGAACGCTGGCCCCAGTCCAGCGACAAATCGAGACTGCGCTCGGCCTCTTCATGGGTACAGGGATAATCTGTGCATTCATCCAGCTGCATGGAGATATCGGCACCAAGCAGGTCCGCCTGAATCTCGATGCTGCGCGCGGGCGTCAGCCGATGAGTGGAGCCATCAATATGGCTCTGGAAGGTCACCCCATCCGGATCCATCTTGCGCAGCTGCGCCAGCGACCAGACCTGAAAGCCGCCACTATCGGTCAGCATCGGACCATTCCAGTGCGCAAAAGCATGCAAGCCACCAAGACGCTGCACGCGCTCAGCGCCCGGTCGCAGCATCAGGTGATAGGTGTTGCCGAGGATGATATCCGCCCCGGCATCCTTCACCTGATCCATGTAGAGCGCCTTCACCGTGCCGGCTGTGCCGACAGGCATGAAGGCCGGCGTGCGAATGTCGCCGCGCGGTGTTTTCAGAACGCCAGTCCGGGCCTTGCCCTCAGTGGCGGAGATTTCGAAAGGAAAAACTGCCATATCGGCGCTATAGGCGCTCTGGTGCGGCCTGCCTAGACGCGCCTACAGCCGATAGATGCGTCGGGCGGTTTCGCTGAACAGGGCGCGCTGCTCCACTTCCGAATATTTTGCGGCAATCTTCTTCAGCCCGTTCCACAAGACTGAATAGCTGAGCGACCAGCGGTCGACCGGGAAATTGCTCTCGAACATGCATCGCGCCGCGCCGAAGCAATCGATCATGTGATCATAATAGCGCGCCTGCGCCTCCACGAACTCGTCCGAGGTCGGCGGCGTCTCCCGCTCGTGCCAACCCCAGCCATTGTCGGGCATGGCGAGACCGCCCAGCTTGGCGACCACGTTCGGGCAATGCGCAAGGTCGGCCATATCGTCCTGCCATTGTTCGAAAATTTCCTCGCGCTTGTCGGCATAGGGTCCGATTCCGATGGGCGTGCCGAAATGGTCGAGCACCATCGTCGTGTTCGGAACCGCCTTCACAAGATCGAGGTAATCGCGGTTTTGGTGGTGATAGTGCCAGGTGTCATAGGACAGGCCATGCTCCCCCAGCAGCTGAACTCCGCGGCGGAAATCATCATCCGCATAAAGGCGTTCCGGCGCCCGGCCGGGAATGCGCAACGTCGCGCCGCTCGTGTCGCGCGAGCCAGCGTGGCGAATACCGCGGAAGAGCCCCTTGGCGGCCTCCATGTGGGCCTGCAGCACCTCTTCCAGATGCGAACTGCGCAGGTCAGCATGGCCAACTATGCCCGCGATATAGGGTCCGCCTTTCGTCTTCATCTGCTCCGCCGCCGCAACGATGAATTCTGTTTCACCGACGGGTTTCAGATGGTCTGGCCCGTCTTCGCGGTACGCCGCGCCGCATTCCATGAAAACGGTCTGCACAATCTTATGCCCACTGGTCAGGTCGCTCAGGAATTCCGGCACGTTGTAGTGCATATCGGCCTGGGGCCAGAGATGATGATGCGGATCGACGATTTCGCGGTCAGGGTCGATGATGTCTTCCTGAACCTGTGCCAGCCAGTCGCTATTGTTGAATACCATCTGCGTCCTCCTGTTTTTGCAGGAGTGTGCGGCCCAGAAACGTGAAAGGCCAGCCCGAAGGCTGGCCAATCGCAAAATCTGTTGTGTCCGGAGATCAGAACTCGATTTCTGCCCCGACCAGTTCCGGCAATTGCAGGATGATCAGCAGGTCGCGCATTTCCTGACGCGCTGCGACATGGCTCATCGTGAAGGATACGTTGGAGCCCTTCTCTGTCAGGTCCAGCAGGGTCAGGCCGGCCGGGAAGAGTTCGCGGTAGATCACACGCTCTGACAGGCCGGGCGCGAGGCGGAAACCGATCCGCTTCGAAAGATTCGTCAGCGCCTCACCGACGCGTTCCTTGTTGCGTGCAGCCAGCGGTGACATGCGGTTGCGCATCACGATCCAGTCAATCGGACGACGCGAGGTCTGCGCCTTCTTCTTGCGGCAGGACCAGACCATTTCGGAGTAGAAACTCGGACGCAGAACTTCCAGCGTCTGCGGGTTCACATCGCCCAGCAGGTCAAAATCCACAAAGCTGTCATTCAGCGGCGTGATCAGCGTGTCTGCATTCACATGCGCCAGTCGGGACAGATAGGTGTCGCCTCCCGGACCATCGATGATGATGAAGTCACACGCCTTTTTCAGGCGCGCTACACTGCTGAGGAAGCGTTGGGTTTCTTCGGACTCCGCCTTGTCGAGATCGCGCTCTGTCGAGGCATCCACACGCACGATTTCCGGCATTGGAAGCTTCGCACCGGTGGACTGCATCCAGCGCAGGCGGTTTTCGAGATAACGCGTCAGGCTGCGCTGGCGCACGTCGAGGTCGATGACGCCGACTTTCTTGCCCATCCGCATCAAAGCGACCGACAAATGCATTGACACCGTGGACTTGCCTGCACCGCCCTTTTCATTGCCCACGACAATGACACGGGCCTCGCGCTGCTGCGCTGACAGGTCCGGGCCGCTTACCGTTTCGAGCGGTGCGAATCCATCAGCGGGCATTACGGGCGACTCCTTCAGGGGTATTTCAGCAATTCAGGGTTCAGGCGACGTGGGACATCTCGGCGCTGGCCGGCTTGCCTCTGCTGATCACATCCATGAACAGGTCGGCATCTTCCAGCGGCGCTTCGCCGTAATGTGCAGCCATCGGCTCGCCATCGAAGAGAACATCGTCAGACATGATCGGACCGAACGCAGCCTGCATCGGCAGCTCAGCGCTGACGGGGGCGTGCGCCGCAATGTCGGTCAACAGGCCACGGAGGCTGGAGAGTGTGGTGGAAACACGGCCCAGATCACGGGAATACAGCTCGGCAGATTCGGTGACCGGGCTGCCATCGCGGTCAAACATCCACTCGTCGACCGACGGGTTCAGATACTCTGTAATCGGCTCTGGCATGGCCGTTACAGCTTCCCTGGACTTGCCTGCAGCCAGTCGGAGACCGATAGAAAGCGCGAAGGTTTTAAGCGGAGCGAGAATGCGATGTGTCATGAGTTAGAAATTCCTCCGAATGGGTTAACAACGCGTTTACGAAATCCTCTGGCAGAGTGTTTTAAACAATCCTCAGACGGGAAGTTTTCATAGTGAATTCGACGACAGGTAAGTTAACGGCAGCCGTTCGCTCGCGCGCCGAATTGCAACAACAGGTTCGGGCATGGCGCCAAGCCGGTGAAACTATTGGATTTGTTCCGACGATGGGCGCCCTGCATGGCGGACATCTTTCTCTTGTGGAAAAAGCCGGCCGACATGCCACGAAAACCATCGCCAGCATCTTCGTGAACCCCACACAGTTCGCACCGGGCGAGGATTTCGACACTTATCCCCGGGACGAATCGGCAGATCGGGCAAAACTCGATTCGGCTGGCTGCGACCTGGTCTATTTGCCTACAGTCGAGGAAATGTATCCGGAGGGCACGCGCACCAATGTGCGTGTCGAGCAAATGTCGGATCTGCTGGATGGCATTTACCGCCCCCACTTCTTCTATGGTGTGGCCACGGTCGTGGCGCGCCTGTTCCTGCATGTTCAGCCGGATGTCGCCGTGTTCGGCGAAAAGGATTACCAGCAACTCCAGATCATCCGCCGCATGGTGAAGGACCTTGGCTTTCCCATTGAGGTTCTTGGCGGGGAAACGACGCGCGACGCCGATGGCCTGGCCCAGTCGTCGCGCAATCTCTACCTGTCGCCGGAAGAGCGCCGCGCAGCCGGAGCGATGCAGGCCGCGCTTCACCGCGCAGCCATGCGCCTGTCCATCGGCGCGATGCCGTCTGACGTGCTTCAGGAGGCCCGCGACCTGATCATGGCGTCAGGCTTTCGTGAGATGAACTATGTCAGCCTGGTCGATCCCGCTTCATTGGAAGACCTGCCAGACGCGCCCCTGCCCCACGGAACGGTTGCTCGCCTGCTCGGCGCAGCCTGGCTCGGCAAGACGCGTCTGATCGACAATATCAGTGTGACGCGGTGAAATCCGACAAGGCGGCCAGAACGGCCTGATTGTCCTTAGCTGAGCCAACCGTAATGCGCAGACGTGACGGCAGACCGTAGCCGCCGACCGCACGCACCAGAATGCTGCGCGCCTTGAGGAAATCATTGGCCCCACTCGCGCGCTCGGCCGTGCCGAAATCCGGCAGGATGAAATTCGCATCACTTTGCGGCGTGGGAAGCCCCATTGCATTCAGCGCCTCCGTCATGCGGGTGCGCCATTCAGAATTGTGATCCCGGCTTTTTGTCAGGAAGTCAGCGTCGCGAATGCTCGCCATGCCGGCAGCGACGGCGAGGCCGTTCACATTGAAGGGGCCGCGGATACGCTGGTAAGTCGCCGCGATTTCTTCCGGCATGTAGGCCCAGCCCAAACGCAGCGCGGCAAGGCCGTGGATCTTCGAGAAGGTGCGCATCATCACGGTGTTGGCCTTGCGGTCCACGAGGTCGCGAATCTGCGCCTCATAATCCGGTCCGACATATTCGGCGTAGGCCCCATCGACCACGAACAGGACGTGCGGCGGGAGCGCGTCCTGCAACTGCTTCAGCGCCTCGACGGGCATCATGGTGCCCGTTGGGTTGTTCGGGTTCGCGAGGAACAGGATCTTTGTCCGCTCAGACACAGCGCCAAGAATGGCATTCACGCCTGCGGTCAAATCTGTCTCCGGCACCGTCACAGGCGTTGCGCCATGCGAAAGCGCAGAAACGCGGTACATGGAAAAGGCGTGCTCGGTGAACAGGATTTCGTCGCCCGGCCCGGCATAGCATTGCGTCAGAAGGTGGATGATCTCATCGGACCCCGCAGAGACCACCACACGGCTCGCATCTGCGATTCCTGTTGCCTCTGCGATCGTTTCCCGCAAGGCGCGGTATTCGGGATCGGGATAGACATGCACATCGCCTGCTACGGCTTTCATGGCCTCGATAGCCTTGGGGCTCGGCCCGAACGGGTTCTCGTTCGAAGCAAGCATGATCACGGGGCCTGTGGCGCCGGCGAGTTTGCCACCGGGCACATAGGGCTTGGTCTGGGCGATATGCGGGAGAGGCTTGATCTGGGTCATCGCCGCGCGACTTACACGAAAGCGGCAGTCTGGGGAACTCGCGATTTGCGCGTCAGTCCTTTGGCGCTGCGGTCGATTCGCGCAACATCAGTCGATAATCGAGCAGCTTGTGTCGCGGAGTGTCGCCGTTTGGAGACGCCTCTTCCAGCAACATGCTGACAGCCTCGGCGGCGAGTTCACGGCTTGGCTGGTAGATCGTCGTCAGCGACGGGCTGATCGTGGTGGCCAGCGGCGTGTCGTCGAAACCAACCACGGAAAGCTGTCGCGGAACGTTGATCTGCTTGCGATAGGCAACGGCAAGGACGCCAGCCGCCATGTCGTCATTGCTGGCGAAGATCGCCGTGGGTCGACGGTCGTGCCCGAGCATTTTCTCAGCGGCGAGCACACCGGAATCGAAGGTGAAGTCGCCATCCTGGATCAGGTCGGGCACCTTGATGATTCCCGCCTCAGCGAGCGCTTGGCAATATCCAGCAAAACGCCGACGCGCCTGGGCGTGTGTGTCTGCACCCTTGATGAAGCCGATGCGGCGATGGCCGAGCTTGATGAGATAGTTCGTCATCTCACGCGCGGCGGCGGCGTCATCTATGGCGACATCCTGCCCATGCTCGACATCTTCAGCGGGCGCGATGCGGACGAAGGGAATGCCCCGGTCCTGTAATTCCGAGATCAGCTTGTCGTCATCCGAAAGTGGCGGCGTGAGAATGGCGCCGGCCAGCTTGGTTTCTGCGCGCAGGGCGAGAAGCGAAGAATGATTGTCGCTGCAATCTTCCGTGATCAGGCTGTAGCCATAGGCCTGACAGCGCTGGAGCGCGCCGAGCTGAACTTCGCCGATATAGTTGCGGGAGGGGTTTGCGTAGAACAGGCAGATGATCTGGCTGTGGCGCGCGCGCAAATTCCGGGCATTGTGATTGGTGCGATAGTTGAGCGTCTTGACCGCTTCGAGCACTTTGACGCGTGTTTCTTCGCGGACATTGGTTTCGCCGTTGAGCACCCGGCTGACCGTCTTGAAAGACACCCCGGCCTCGCGCGCCACGTCGATGATTGTGGCGGGCCGGACGTTGCCGGTGGCCCGTTGTGTTTTCAGTCCGTCAGTCATTGCGGCTCCTTGGGTGGAGCCTTCAGGAGCCAAACGGCCTCACTGCCTGCGACAGCCGCAGGCCGATCCGACCACTCATGAAGGCATGGTGGCCAAATCTAGCGTTTTTGTCCCTGCAGTGACAAGGCCTTGCCAATCGGGGCACCCCGCTGGCAAGGCCCGATACTGTCCTGACTATTTCAGGCTGCGGTTCACCAGGTTTTCGAGCATTTCCTGGCGGCCGCTCGTATGAGACGGGTTGAGGCCCGATTCGGCTGCCTTGTTGGCGATGCTTTCGAGGCTGGCGCCTTCCGACAGCATGAGCTTGCCGAGGTCGGAATTCTCCCAACCGGCGTAGCGCTCGGATTTGAGCTTGGCGAGTTCGCCCTTCTCCAGAATGTCCGCCGCGGAGAGCAGCGCCCGCGCAAGCGCGTCCACACCGCCGACATGTGCGTGGAACAGGTCTTCCACGTCGCTCGACTGGCGACGTACCTTGGCGTCGAAGTTGAAGCCGCCTGTGTCGAGGCCACCGGACGGCAGCAATTCGATCAGTGCCAGCGTGATGTCACGAACGTCCAGATTGAACTGGTCCGTATCCCAGCCATTCTGGTAGTTGCCGCAATTGATGTCGATCGAGCCCATGATGCCGAGTGACACCGCTGTCGCGATTTCGTGCGCGAAGCTGTGGCCTGCGAGTGTGGCGTGGTTTGGCTCGATGTTCACATGGACCTCGTTCTCAAGACCGAACCGCTTGAGGAATCCGTACACGGTTGCCGAGTCGAAATCATACTGATGGTACATTGGCTCGTGCGGTTTCGGCTCGATCAGGATCTTGCCCTGGAAACCGATCTTGTGCTTGTGGTCCACAACCATCGCCAGGAAGCGGCCGAAATTGCTCAGCTCACGGTCGAGGTCTGTGTTCAGGAGCGTGTCATAACCTTCACGGCCACCCCAGAGCACATAGTTCTCACCGCCAAGCGCTTCAGTCACTTCCAGACAGTCACGCACCTGACGCACGGCGCAGGCCGCGACTTCCGGGTTTGGATTGGTCAGGCCGCCGGCCCCGAAGCGAGGATTGCTGAACAGGTTTGCGGTGCCCCAGAGCAGCTTGACGCCGGTGGCTTCCTGATAGGCTGCAAGGCGATCGGCCTGGCGCTTGAAATTGTTCGACAGCTCGTTCGGCGTCGCTGACTCTTCGGTGACGTCGACATCGTGGAAGCAATAGTAAGGCAGGCCCAGCTTGCTGAAGAATTCAAAGGCTGCGGCCATCTTCGCATCGGCTGCGGCGCGGTCATTCGCGGCGCCATGCCAGGGGCGATTGAACGTGCCACCGCCGAAGACGTCAAAGCCGTCCCAGCAGAAGGTGTGCCAGTAGCAAACCGCCATGCGCAAATGGTCTTCCATCCGCTTGCCCATGACCATCTGGTCCTTGTTGTAATAGCGGTAGGCCAGCGGATTGTCGCTGTCTGGTCCTTCAAACTTGATCGGGTCAATGCCCTTGAAGACGGGGTCACCGTCCACTTTGATCTGTCCGTCAGCCATTGGTCATATCTCCTTAGAAGGTATCTTTCAGGGTACGGTACAAAGTACCGAATTTCTCATATTTCGGGGCGAGCTTGTGGATGTCTGCTTCCTTCGGCTCGACGATTTGCAGCACTTCGGGCGCTTCAAACATTTCTTCGATCGATCCGCCCAGCACCGAATAACGGGCCAATCTCGCCGCGCCGTAGGCCGGCCCGGTCGCCGCGCCATCGCGGTAAACCATCGGACGATCCAGAACGGCTGACAGGATGCGTCCCCAATAGGTGGACTGCGCCCCGCCGCCGATGACGGAAATGGAATGCACATCAACGCCGGACTCGACCAATGCCCGGAAGCCGTCTGCCATACCGAAGGCAACGCCCTCCAGCACGGCCTGCCCGATCTGTGCGGACCCGGAATCATGGGTAAGACCAAACAGGACACCCGACGCGTGAGGATTATTGTGAGGTGTGCGTTCGCCAGACAGATAGGGGAGGAAGAATTCAGGCCCGGTCAGGCCCGCCTCTGTCTGCGCAAGGCGCACAAGTTCACCCGCATCGGATGTCCCGGTCAGTTTGACGGCCCAGTCGAGACAGCTTGCGGCGCTCAACATGACCGACATGAGGTGCCAACGCTCCGGCAGGGCATGACAGAAGGCATGCGCCGCAGACTGAGGGTTGGAACGGAATGTGTTGCCTGCAACGAAGATGACACCGGATGTGCCGAGCGAGAGCAGCGCCTCACCCTCGTCAATCACGCCGACGCCCGCCGCACCGGCGGCATTGTCCCCGCCCCCGGCGACGACCGGGACGCGATCCATGCCCCATGCCTCAGCCGCCTCCTGGCGCAGGATGCCAGTCACTTCGTGGCCTTCATAGAGTTTTGGCATCTGGTCGACGGTCAGGCCGCACGCGGCGAGCAATTCTTCAGACCATGTCCGCTCCGCCACATCCATCCAGAGTGTTCCGGACGAATCCGACATGTCGGATGCAAGCTCTCCTGTCATCCGCAAGCGGACGTAATCTTTCGGCAGCAGGACTTTTGCGACTTTTTCGAAGGCCTCAGGCTCATGACGGCGAACCCATTCGAGCTTCGGCGCAGTGAACCCCGGCATGACGAGATTGCCACCCTTCTCGACAAAGGCAGGCGTGTTTTCTTGCAATTCGCGGCACTCATCAAAGCTGCGCCCATCATTCCAGAGAATGGCCGGACGGATTGGCGCAAGGGATTTGTCGAGCAACGTCGCGCCATGCATCTGACCTGACAGGCCGATGGCTTTCACCTTGTGGCGACGGTTCACGTCCAGCTTGGCAACGGCCATGTTCGTGGCCGTCCACCAGTCGGACGGGTTTTGCTCAGACCATAGAGGCTTCGGACGCGAGATCGGCAGGTCTGCCTGGCTGACTTCGATCTGCCGGCCCGCCTCATCGATCAACGCCGCCTTGACGCTGGATGTGCCAATATCAATCCCTAGAAACACGTTTCCAAAGTCCTCCCTGGCAGTCGATCTGAACGCGACCGCTCGTAAATGATAACGCTATCATTCCATATCTGCCACCTCAAGAGCGCAAGATCAATTCGGAAAAACTCGCAATTCTGTCGCATCCCACTCCAATAGAGCAGCCGATGCGCCTTTTCATGTTAGCGTTCTCATGCTTTTTAGCGGCAAACAGAACAATATGGGAGACCCGCAGTGGCTGATTCCCCTGCGCTGGCGCAGCTTTTACTTGAAAATGGACCCCTGACTTTGACGCTCCTGCCCGGCCTTGGCGGCAGTGTGGGTGCGCTGAGGCACAATGGAGAGGACGTGTTGCGCCCCCTGTCCCCGGATGCAGAGCGAAGCCCGCTTGAGACCGCTGGCTTCCCCCTCTTCCCGTTTTCAGGCCGAATCTCGGATGGGCACTTCACATGGCAGGACCGCCGTGTGGCGCTGCAGCCGAACTTCCTGCCCGAGACGCACGCCATTCATGGCCAAGCCTGGCTGAGCGCGTGGCGGGTGGCAGACAGTGATGAGGCGCGCGCGCGCCTCGTGTTCGAGTATGAGCGCGGCGACTGGCCCTGGCGCTATCGTGCCGAACAGGACTTTCAACTGCTGGAAGACGGGCTGGAACTGACCCTGTCCCTCACCAACAAGTCAGACGAGTTGATGCCCGCAGGATTCGGCTGGCATCCCTATTTTCCGCGCCAGGACGCGCGCGTGAAGGTGGCCGTGGATCGCATCTGGAAAGCAGAGACCGGCATGATCCCGGATCAGCTGACCCGGCCAACCCCGGCAGAAGACCTGACGGACTGGCGCGTGGTCGACCAGCTTGATCTCGACAATGCCTACACAGTAGCGACACCGAGCGCGGAAATGGAGTGGCCAGGCCGCCGCCTGCGCGTTGATATGGCATCTGACCCCGCGCTGGGTCATGTCGTCGTTTACGCGCCGCCGGGGCAGGATTTCTTCTGCGTTGAGCCGGTCAGCCATGCGCCCGACGCGGTGAACAGCCGGCATTCGGCAGACGTCACCGGCCTGAGAACCCTGTCTCCAGGCGAGACACTTTCTGCAAAAATATCGCTTAAAATCAGAGCTGTCTGACTGCGCTAGCTGACGCGCTTGACGGAATCGCGTTCGATGATTGCGACATCCAGAACCGGGTGCAGGTCCTTGCCTGCCTGATCCTCGTCCCCAATGAATGAGGCGAGCAGGTCCACTGACTGATAGCCCATTTCGGCAATCGGCTGGCGCACGGTTGTGAGCTGTGGCCAGATCGCGCTGGCAATCGGTGTGTCATCGTAGCCGACAACGGAAATGTCTTCGGGCACACGTTTGCCATGCCGGAAAGCGGAAGCGATCACACCTGCCGCCATGTCATCATTGCTCGCAAAGATGGCCGTTGGTGCGTCTGCCATATCGAGCATCCGGTCGGCCGCTTCCATGCCACTGCGATAGGTAAAGCGACCCCGGCGCACGAGGTCCGGGTCGATCTCAAGCCCGGCCTCCGCCATCGCCATCTGGAACCCGCTATAGCGGCGATGGGACGAGATCTGGTCTTCCGCACCGATCACGAATCCGATGCGCTTGTGGCCTCGCTCAATCAGGTATTCTGTCATCTGCTTTGCAGCGGCCTCGTCATCGATCGACAGGCTGGTGCCGGACCCGGACCGTGTGCGCGGCGCGATCAGGACACAGGGAATGCCAACTTCATCCAGCTTGGACAAGAGCAGGTCATCTTCGCTGAGCGGGGGTACGACGAGGATGCCGTCCAGCCCGGCGCCGCTGACCCGGCCGACGAGTTCGTCGACATCTTCAGGCTCTTTGTAGGAGGAGAAATCTTCCAGCACCAAATGGTGCCCCGCCTCGCGGCAGCGGTTCATTGCGCCGATCAGCAATTCGCTGAGATATGAATTGCTGGGATTGTTGAAGATCATGCCGATGAATAGCGAGTTGCCGCCTGCCAGACTGCGCGCGAGCAAATTGGGCCGGTATTTGAGCTCGCGAATTGCCTCTTCGACGCGTGCACGGGTGGCCTCCCGCACAACATCGCGCCGGTTCAGGACGCGCGACACGGTCATCTGGGACACTCCGGCGAGTTCCGCCACTTCCTTGATGGTTGCGTGTTGCCGGCGTCCCGACTTTGAAATTTTTTCGGCCATTCTTTTTATTCTCTTCCCTCAGCGGGTCGCACTACCCGCTGTTCCTCAATTATCGCGCATATTCTCAACTATGAACATCAAACGGTTTCTGTAATTTTTACAAGACGATTCAGGCAGATGGCGAGTCGTGTCGCACCCTAGGCCCGAACAGGTGCCGCACGCAGCGCCGCTGCAACGGCATCGTGCATGAGTTTCGGGCGATAGTCGGAATCATACAGGGTTGGACGCTTCGCGATCCCGTCTTCGCGGGGCTTGAAGCCCTGAAGCCAGCTGTGATTGTCAGCGATGCCCCAGACGAGAAGATCCTTTGTCTGCTCATAGCTGAACATCATGTCGAGATAGTCGCGCGTAAAGGCCGCGATTTCCCGATCCCTCTGGGCAATTCCGGGCACCATCATGGAATCATTCACGTCGAATTCAGTGAGATAGATATCGAGCCCCATGCCGATCGCCTCTTCCACGAAGGCCCGCCAGATCTTCTGCTGGGTGGCGGTGAACGCCGATGGCGGGGCATCATTGGAATGGCTTTGGATGCCGAGCGCATCAATTGGCGCGCCATTGCGCTTCAGCCGTTCGAGGATACGCAGCACGCCGGAACGATGTTTTTCATGGCTCGGTTCCCAGCTCATGTAATCATTGTAGGCCAGCGTGGCATTCGGCGCCGAGGCGCGGGCGGAATGGAAGGCGAAGTCCAGGACATTCGCGCCCATCGCACGCGTGAAGGAGGTTTCGCGAATATCCCCCGTTTCCGGGTCGATGGTCTCGTTCACCACATCCCAGGAATAGATGAAGTCTGAATGGCGAGAGGCGACGCGTTCGATATAGCCGCCCAGCAGCGCTTCGGCCTCAGCGGCGCTGGCGAATTGCTTTTGATTGACCCAATCCGGCAACCAGTCGGGATGTTGCCAGATCAGCGTGTGCCCCCGCATGCCCAGCCCGTTTGCCTTGGCGAAATTCACAAGTGTATCGCCGGGCACCCAATTCATCGCATCGGGGGTTGGCTGGATGGTATACATCTTGTGCTCATTCTCGGCCACGATCACCGCGCAATCGCGCAGGACGATGTCGAGGTATTCAGCCTGATTGACTTCGCGGGCATCCATGGACGTGCCGAAGCGAATGCCTTTTGCCGCCGCGAGGTCTTTCAGCGGGGGTGTTTCCCCTGAACGGGCAGATGTCACGCTTTCCGGTGTCGCGCACGCGGCGGTGCCGGCTGCGGATGCCAGCATGGCGAGCGTGTGGCGTCTGGTGAGTCGAGTCATGTTTCCTCCCTTGGGCTCATCGACCTTTTCGGCCTTGGCATCGTAATTATGATAACGCTATCATAGCCAGATCAGAAACCGGGTCCAGACCGGACACGAGCATTAGGGAGCCCAAACAGATGACCGACCGCCCCATTTCACGCCCTGCCGCCGCCAGCGCGCTTGCCATAGCTTTGGCAATGCTGACGGCCTGCGGCGCGCCGGATGCGCCCACCCAGCAGACCGTCACCGAAACATCTGATGCGAGCTTTTCCTATTTCACCTACTCCGGTAGCGATCCGGTGTTTGATGCGCCGCTTGAGGAGAATCAGGCCCGCAATCCGATCCTCGCCGGATATTATCCAGACCCGAGCATCGTTAAGGTGGACACGGAGTATTACCTTGTAAACTCCTCCTTCACGCATTTCCCGGGCATCCCGATTTTCCGCAGCCAGGATCTGGTGAACTGGACGCAGATTGGAAATGTGATTGATCGGCCAGACATGCTGGACTTTTCCGGGCTGACCGTATCCCGAGGTGTATTCGCCCCGACGATCGAGTTTCACGATGGCTTGTTCTACGTGATCAATACATGTGTGGATTGCGGCGGCAATTTCATCGTCACCGCAAGTGATCCGGCCGGCCCCTGGTCTGATCCGCAATGGCTGCCCCATGTCGGCGGGATCGACCCGTCGATCTTCTTTGATGAGGATGGCAAAGTCTACATTCTGAACAATGATGCGCCGGAAGGTGAACCGCTCTATGAAGGCCACCGCGCGATCTGGATTCGTGAAGTCGACGCGGAAACCTTCGAGCCGATTGGCGAGGCCGTGGTCGCGGTAAATGGCGGCGTGGACCTCTCACAACAGCCCGTCTGGATCGAAGGACCGCACCTCTACAAGGTGGACGGCACCTATTATCTCAGCGCGGCGGAGGGCGGCACCGGACCACAGCATTCCCAGGTCGTCCTGACGGCTGACTCTCCTATGGGCCCCTTTACACCGCATCCGGACAATCCTGTGCTCACGCAGCGCGACCTGCCTGAAGATCGCCCGAACCCGATCACATCTGTCGGACATGTGGACTTCACGCAGGATGATGACGGAAACTGGTGGGCTGTCTTTCTGGGGACGCGCCCCTATCAAGGAAATGAATACAATACCGGGCGGGAAACCTTCCTGATGCCGGTTACCTGGGAGAATGGCGCGCCACGCATTACCGAGCCCGGCGAAGTGATGTCTTATGTGGTAGAGCGCCCCGCCTTGCCCGCTCAATCGCCCGGCCCGCTGCCCCTGACCGGAAACTTCACCTACACGGATGAGTATGATGAAGCGGCACTGCCGATGCACTGGCTGATGGTGCGCACGCCCTCTGAGCAATGGTATCGACTGGGCGGAGGAAATCTTTTCCTGTCGCCGGACGCGGAACCGATTGGCACGGCCGGACAACCGAACTTTCTGGGACGACGCCAGCAGCACACCAATGCCGAGGCGGTGACCGAAGTCTCCTTCACCGCCCGCGCCCCCGGCGCGGAGGCTGGTATCGCGGCTTTTCAGAATGATGCGGCCTATTACACGCTCGGCGCAAGTGTGGACGCAGATGGCACGCCTGTGGTGCGGCTGCGCAAGCGATTTGGGGACGACATGCCAGAGACGGGCGAAGTCGTGGCAGAAGTCCCCGCTGCCTCAGGCAATGGCGAGCCGCTGAAGCTCAAGATCGTGGCGCGGGGGCCGGAACTCAATTTCTACCAATCCGGCGCGGAAGGCAATTGGCAATCCGTTGCGCTGGAGCAGGATGGGACCATCCTCAGCACGGACAAGGCGGGCGGCTTCGTCGGCACGCTGTTCGGCGTCTACGCCCAAAACGGATCGTCCGACTAACCAAAAAAGGCGGCCCGGAACGGGGCCGCCTTTATATTCCCTTGTGGGAAAGCGCCTATTGCTCAGCGCACTCCACATCTCCGGTCGATGGCTCAAGCCGGACATCCGCAATCGCGACCGTGCCTGCCTCAACCGTTCCAATCACAGCCGGAATATCGACGTGTTCAAGATTGGTCAGACCCATGCAGGCCGTTGGCGCACGATACTCTGCCCACTCGTCTCCGGTAACCGTGAAGACCTCAACCGTCTCGCACTGTCCACTCTGATCGCAGGAGCCGCTGATCGCCAGCTTGTGCTCGCCGCCATCCGGCACTTTGGCCGCGAAGACGATATCCAGACCAGCTTCGCCCGCATCGCTCAGATCGACAGCGTTCGCGAAGGAGCCGATATAGAGCGCGCCTGATGGCTCGGACCATGACATGACCAGCGCATCTTCCTGAATCTCATAGTCTGTCCGTGAGACAGAGAGACCGGCCAGTTCCGTTGCACCGGCTGGAAGCGTCGTATACGACCCTTCAAAAGCAAGCAGCGCGCTCCAGCGATCACCGGGGCGACCGCGCTTGAACAGCGTCCGTGGATCTGCATTGCCTTGCAGGTCTTCCGACAGGCCAGGGTCTTCGCTCAACTCGCCGAGATTGGTCGCGGTGTCGCCATAGCTGAGGCCGTAGCCATAGGCGAACAATGGCTCATACGGCGCATCTTCAGAGTTCAGCAGGCCCGGCTGTGCGGAGGCTGGCCACGAGAAAGACAAACGCCCTGTGAAGTCATGCTCCGGCTCCGTCTGGAACAGGACGTCTGCAATACCGCCCCCTTCAGAGCCCGGCAGCCAGGCCGCAACGAATGCGTCGGAATCATTGATCTCTGGATTCACCCAGAGCGGACGCCCGGACAGGAAGACCGATACAACCGGCACGCCCTTGTCCTTGAAGGTTTCCAGCGTCTCGGTGTCGAAGCCATTCGGCACAAAATCCATCGTACGGATGTCGCCGATGCCTTCAGCATACGGGTTTTCGCCATAGACGGCGATCACGACATCGGCGTCCACATCCGTTTCCCCGGAAGGGTCGAAGACAAGCGTGCCGCCACCTGGCAGCAGCGCCTTCTCGATGCCCTCGAGAATGGATTCACCATTCGGGAAATAGCTGTTCTCATATCCGCCGCCCTGCCAGGACAGAGTCCAACCGCCAGCGGCCTTCGTGATGCTGTCTGCGCCATCGCCGATAACCAGAACGGTCTGGTCTGTAGACAGCGGCAGGAGATTGTCATTGTTCTTCAAGAGGACAAGCGATTCCCGCACAGCGCGGCGAGCCACTTCACGCGCTTCATCCGTGGCGAGCAGGCTTTCATCATTTGCGCCCGGACGCGCGCTTGGTGCCGGCTTGTCAAAGATGCCATAGGCGAGCTTCACACGCAGGATGCGGCGCACGGCGTCATCAAGGCGTTCCATCGGGATGTTGCCATCCTTCACGTGCTGCAGCGTGCTGTCATACAGGCCACGCCAGCTGTCCGGAGCCATATACATGTCGAGACCGGCATTCAGAGATTGCGGGCAGTCCGTATTCGTACAACCTGGCACCTGGCCATGACCATTCCAGTCACCCACAACGAATCCGGTGAAGCCCATACGGTCTTTCAGAACCTCGGTCAGCATGGCGTGACTGCCATGCATCTTCACGCCCTGCCAGCTTGAAAAGGACGACATGACGGTCTGCACACCGGCTTCGAGCGCGGTGAAATATCCTTGTGCGTGAATGTCGATGATCTGCTGTTCGGTCGCCTGCGTTTCACCCTGGTCGATGCCGTCCATTGTGCCGCCATCGCCAACATAGTGCTTCGCGCTAGAGATCACCCGACCATTACCGAGGAAGTCTTCATCACCGGGGCGCCCCTGCAGTCCGTAGACGATCCGTTCGGCATATTCGCGGACGATTTCCGGGCTTTCGGAATAGCCTTCATAGGTCCGGCCCCAGCGATCATCGCGCGGCGTGGCAATGGTGGGCGCAAAGGTCCAGTCATGACCGGACACGATCAACTCTTCTGCCGTGATGCGGGCAATGTCTTCGATCAGGTCCGGATTGTTCGCGGCGCCAAGGCCGATGTTGTGCGGAAAGATGGTCGCCCCGGCGAGGTTGGCATGGCCGTGGACGGCATCAATGCCCCAGATGATCGGAATTGCAATCTCGACGCCTTCCGGGTCGACGGAGGCCTCCCAATAGGCATCGGCCGCAGCGATCCAGGCATCCATCGGCGCGAAGGCCTCATCGCCGGGTGCGGAGCTGCCGCCGCTCAACACAGAGCCGAGACGGTATGTCTTCACATCTTCCGGCGTGACGCTGTCGCTGTCCGCCTGAATGACCTGGCCCACCTTCTGTTCCAGAGTCATCTTCGACATGATGTCGTCGATCTGCGCCTCAATCGCCGGGTCGAGTGCGGGAACCGTAATCTCCGGCCATAGCTCCGGCGTCACGACAAGATCGCGTTCAGTCATCAACGCGGTTTGCACCGGTTCGGCAACAGTCAGCGTTTCAGTCGTCTCGGCCTCTATCGGTGTGTTTGCGCAGGCGGCAACCAATGCCACACAGGCGACGCCACCCAGCAGTGAAATGATTGACGATTTCCGGACAGCCTTGGCCATCGCGACCTCCCTTGTTGATTTGTAAAAATCGCCCCCGCCGAACGTCCGGCGAGGGCGGAATGGTCGAAGGGCCCTAGCCCTGCATTTCCTCAAGCTCGAGTCCCTTGGTCTCGCGGACCGCCTTGAACACGAAGAAGACCGAGATCAGGGCACACACGGCATAGAAGCCATACGCACCAGCCAGACCGATACCAGCCGTTGCCAGCATGATCGGGAAGGTCATCGTGATGGCGAAGTTGGCAATCCACTGAGCAAAGCCAGAGATGGCGAGACCCGCGCCGCGCACCTGATTCGGGAACATCTCACCGAGCGCCACCCACATGACCGGGCCCCAGGATGCGTTGAAGAACACAACATAGGCGTTCGCTGACAACAGGGCGATCAAGCCATAGCTGCCCGGCAGGCTGACGGCGCCATCCACCGTAACCGCATTGGAGAAACAGACCACGAGCAGTGCCAGGGTGACCGTCATGCCAACGGAGCCGACCCAGAGCAGCGGCTTGCGGCCGATCCGGTCGATCAGCAGAAGGGCAATGATCACAGCCACAATGGAGACTGCCCCGGAGATGATGTTGATGAGCAGGGCATCGCTTTCGGAGAAGCCGACAGCCTGCCAGAGAACCGCGCCATAGTAGAAGACGACATTGATGCCGACCAGTTGCTGGAACACAGCCAGACCGATGCCGACCCAGACGATTGGTTTGAAGCCGAACTGGCCCAGCGCATCCTTGAGAGATGGCTTGTGGTCATTGGCGAGCGACTCTTCGATTTCATCGACCTTGCGGTGCGCCGCTTTTGCGCCGGAGAGACGTGTCAGGATCGAACGCGCCTGATCAGTCGACCCCTGGGCGACGAGGAAACGCGGGCTTTCAGGAATGAACAGCAAGGCAACGAGGAAGAAGGTTGCCGGCAGCAATTCCATCCAGAACATCCAGCGCCAGGCTTCAAAGCCGAGTAGCCATTCATTCATGGCTGATCCACCGGTCGCCTGCGCAATCAGATAGTTCGAGACGAAAGCGATGAAGAGGCCACTAATGATCGCGACCTGCTGGATCGAGGACAGACGCCCGCGATACTTCGCCGGAGCGACCTCGGAAATATAGGCTGGCGACATGACGCTGGCAGCGCCGACGGCCAGTCCGCCGATCACGCGATAGATCACGAACTCTGTCGACGATCCGGCAACACCGGACCCGAAAGCCGAAATGATGAAACAGACTGCCGCCACGATCATCATCGTACGACGGCCAAAGGCATCTGACAGCGTACCAGCCAGTGCCGCGCCGACAGCACAGCCGAGCAGCATGGAGGCCACGTTAAACCCGGTGCCGATATCCTGTGAATTAAAGGCCACGCGCAGGCCATCAACCGTTCCGTTGATTACGCCTGAGTCAAAGCCGAAAAGAAATCCGCCGATCGTGGCGACGGCGGTGATCAACAGAACCTGGCCAAAACTGCCCTGTCCTGCATCTGTGTTTACAGTCGTTGATGCGTCGCTCATTCCCGCGCGCCCTCCCATTTATCGCGGCAGGCAACCCCCTGCCCGCTTGTCTGCTTATTCCGAAGCGTAGCCTCGAATGTTATCGCACAACAAGGAGCCCATCAAAATCAAGTTGTCAACGTTGACACGTATGAGAATTTTGGTGGGCAATGCGAGTCAGTGCGATGGCGAACGGCCAGATGCGCACCAACGGGCGGTCAGGTCCAGAGTGACGTGAAGAACGTTACGGCGTTATTTATCCGTCGCACAGCTCTGATTATAGGACGCGATGTCCTGATTGAACTGGCGGGCAAGTGCCTGCAGGGCCTGTTCGGTGCCCATCAGCTTTTTCTTCGCTGCCTGGTAGGCCGACTTGTTCTGCTCCGCCTTCTCAGCGTGGGAGGCCGATGCGAGACGGTGGATCTCCGCATCTTCCCAAGCTTCGCCCTTCGCCTCGACGCTTTCGGCCATCTTGTCCCGCTTCACTTGCAACGCTTCGATCTCAGCCTTCTTTGGGACCATGGTTGCGGCCATTGCCTTGCAGCGCTGAACGTCCGCCGCCGTCATCGCCTGGGCGATAGCGGTTTGCGTAACAGCAACAAGCAATGCAGCAGCAACAACATATCTCATCATGGAAGGGGCCTTTCTCTCTCGTGTCGGCTTTATGGCAGGATGTCACTGAAGCAAAGCTGAACGCGCCTGCCCCGGAAGCGCCCCATTTCAGGATGGATCGCGGGCCAGGCCTTCATTGCGGCGGCCAATGATCACGGCGTCCATAATCCCGAAGATTGCGGCGAAATCCGTAAGCAGTTCCCGCACGCGGTCCACGCTGTCGAGCGGCTTGAACATGCTGCCCGGCTCAAACAGGTCGCCACCTTCCAGCGTAATGAACATCTCGCCGCCATCAAAACAGGCCTTCAGACGACCTCCATGAAAGGCTTTCTCCAGATCGACGAGATTTTGCATCAGATCCGGCGTCAGCAGGAAGCGGCTCTCCACCTGATCGGTCGTGTACACCTCGAAAATCTTTTCAAACACCGGATCTTCCAGCGACGCCCGGCTCATGCCCTTGCCTCCGCCGAAGCGGTTGAAGAAGCCGGCGTCCCGCGTGATCAGGGTGCGGCCATAAAATGTTTTCGTGAACTGGAAGCGCAGGCATTGGCCTTTGAACACCGTCACCCAATGCGTCCGGGTGCGCCCCTTGGAATCAGTTGAGGATCGCCGCTCCTCCAGATGAGCTTCAAACAATTCAAAATCGACGCCGTGCCGCTGGCCTGTCAGCAGGTCCTCATAACTGGCACGGTCCCAGATGGGTACGGTGCGGACATGGCGATGCTTGTAAATCGACTCAACCGAGCCGGGATCAGCGGTGAAGTTGAGACCCAGTTCACGCACGACCGGAAGGACGATCAAATCCTTCGCCTCCTTCCCCAGTCGCCGGACATCGCGGCCGCCCCAGTAAAGATACCCAATCCCGATAACGACCGCGATGATCGCGGCGATAGGGTGACGCACCAGAAACGCGCCGGCCAGTCCGCCAATCACGGCCAATGCAATGCCGACATATCGCGCCTGGCGGGCCTTCGCGACGGCGTCCTGACGTTCGGCCTCGCGGGTCAGCAAGGCAGGCCGGATCTCATCCTGAAACAGGCGCGGAAACCCCTGAAACTCTTCTGGCAGGTCGCCCAGGGCCTTCAGCACATCCGGATCGACCGGCTGCTGCGTTGGTCGGGGATCAATCGAAGGGGTATCCTGAGTCATCTGGGGCGGCCTCTAGCAAACAGACCGCCCCAGTTAAGCTTGGATTCGTAGCGGGTAAAACCCGTGTCAGATATCTGCGTAGACGTGTCGCTCGCCTTCGAAGCCCGGATGGGTCGTTGCGCCCTTGTGGGCCGGACCAACCAGCGCTGCGAATTTGTGCAACGCGCCGGAGCCATAGGCCGTGACGCGCGGTTTCCAATCGCGCTTGCGATCTTCCAGTTCGGCGGGCGTCAGGTGCACATCAATCGTGCCCTTCTCGGCATCAATCGTGATGATGTCGCCATCCTTGATCAGGCCGATCGGGCCACCTTCCTGCGCTTCCGGACCAACATGGCCGATGCAGAAACCACGGGTCGCGCCGGAGAACCGGCCATCGGTGATGAGGGCCACCTTGTCGCCCATGCCCTGGCCGTAGATCGCGGCAGTGGTCGACAACATCTCGCGCATGCCAGGGCCGCCCTTTGGCCCCTCATAGCGGATGACCAGAACGTCGCCTTCCTTGTATTCGCGATTGGTGACAGCCTTGAAGCAGGCTTCTTCCCCATCAAACACACGGGCCGGACCGGAGAATTGCAGCGCGTGCAGGCCAGCCACTTTCACAATGGCACCGTCCGGCGCAAGCGATCCCCACAGTCCAACGACCCCGCCCGTTGGCGTGATCGGGTCTGTCGCCGGGTGGATGACTTTCTGGTTCGGATCCCATTCGATATCTTCGAGATATTCCGCCCAGGTCTTGCCAGTCACCGTGAGGCAATCGCCATTGATCAGACCGGATTCGTGCAGCGTCTTCATCAGCATCGGCACGCCGCCCGCTTCACCGAAATCCTTGGCCACATAGTCGCCGCCAGGCTTCAGATTGGCAATGTAAGGTGTCTTCTGGAAGATCTTCGCAACGTCTTCGAGATCGAACTTCACGCCGCACTCATGCGCCATGGCAGGCAGGTGCAGCGCTGCATTGGTGGAGCCGCCCGTCGCGGCGACGACGATGGCGGCATTCTCGAAAGCTTCGCGCGTACAGATGTCCCGCGGGCGCAAATTCTTCTCAAGCAGCTGCATCACGACTTCACCACTTGCCACGGCGTAACCGTCGCGGTCAGTGTAGGGGGCTGGCAGCGCAGACGACAGCGGCAGCGCAAGGCCGATGGCTTCGGACACACACGCCATCGTATTGGCCGTGAACTGGCCACCACAGGCACCATCGCCCGGACAGGCCACTTTCTCCAGGGCGTGCAGCTTCTCGTCCGTCATGGAATTGGACCCGGCCGCATGCGCACCGACAGCCTCGAACACGTCCAGCACCGTCACGTCGCGCCCCTCATAGGAGCCCGGCAGGATGGAGCCGCCATAGAGGAAGACGCTGGGCACGTTCAGACGCAGCATGGCCATCATCATGCCCGGCAGGGATTTGTCACAACCCGCAATGCCGACCAGCGCATCATAGGAATGGCCGCGCATCGACAGTTCGACAGAGTCCGCAATCGTGTCACGGCTGACCAGCGAAGACCGCATGCCTTCATGGCCCATCGCGATGCCGTCGGTCACGGTAATGGTGCAGAATTCGCGTGGCGTGCCGTCGCCCTTCTTCACGCCTTCTGACGCGGCATGCGCCTGGCGCATCAACGCGGTGTTGCACGGGGCCGCCTCATTCCAGCAGGATGCAACGCCGACCAGCGGCTTTTGAATGTCCTTGGTCGACAGGCCCATTGCATACAGGTAGCTGCGGTGAGGTGCGCGCTCCGGACCTTCGGTAACGTGGCGGGAGGGCAGTCTTGATTTGTCCCAGGTCTTGCTCATGAGGGTGTTCTATCCTGTTTGGTGTTGATTGCCCCTAGCGCGCAATCCTTTTGCGGAAAAGAGGCTAATCGTCGCCATAGATGGCAGTTCTTGCCCCGGAAGGGTCAACGACGCCCCGGTACATGCCTTCCGAATTGAAGACAAAGGCGAAGGTGCCATCCGCGCCGATGACGATTACGCCGCCATCGCCGCCCAGTTCTGCCACTTCGCCCAGCGCTGTTCCGGAGGCCTGTTCAATTGTCTCGCCGGCCAGCTTTACCCGGTCGCAGATCGTTTTTGCCACGCCGACGCGGATGAAGTACTCACCATGCCCGGTCGCAGAAACGGCGCAAACGCCATTCTCTGCATAGGTCGCCGCGCCGATCAGCGGGGAATCTCCAACGCGGCCAGCAGCTTTCGCCGTCATGCCGCCCGTTGTCGTCGCCGCTGCAAGGTTACCGTCCTTGTCGATGGCAACCGCGCCGACCGTGCCGTGGCGATCTTCGGCGGTACGCTGCCTGTTTTTCAATACACGCTCCAACGCGTTCTGCCGACGCTCCGTGTAGAAGTAGGAATTGTCGACCATGTCGAGGCCCTGCCCCTCGGCGAAGGTATCCGCACCATCCCCAGAGAACATGACATGTTCGGACCGCTCCATCACGGCGCGGGCGGCCTTGACGGGATTGCGCACGCGCTTCACGCCCGCCACAGCACCAGCATTTCGCTCGCGACCATCCATGATCGATGCGTCGAGTTCGTGTTCCTGGCTGGCTGTCATCACTGCGCCATAGCCGGCATTGAACAGCGGATCGTCTTCCATCGGAATGACCGCCGCCTCAACCGCATCAAGCGCGCTGCCGCCCGAGCGCAGAACATCAGCCCCGGCTTCAAGCGCAGTTTCCAGCGCCGCGGTGTAGGCCACCTCCATTTCCGGACTCATGCCATCGCGCGTGATCACACCGGCGCCGCCATGAATGACCAGCCGCCATTCAGGCATGTTCGGCTCGGCCTCTGGCGCCGTGGGCGTGGCGCAAGCGCCCAGCAAGACCGCCGCAGCGGTCATCAGGTAGCGAAGGGTCATGAGGGAAGCTCCTGTTCATCCGGATCAGGATGCCCGCAATGATCAGAGACCTTCAAGCCCCTTTCGGGCAACTTTCAGCTTTTCGCGCCGGGCCGTCCAGTCAACGATGCGCTCGCGGTTTTCCTCGACAATCTCTGCTGGCGCGCGCGAAACGAATTTCTCGTTCGACAGCTTCTTCTCGGTCGAGGTGATGTCCTTGTCGAGCTGGGCGAGTTCCTTGTCGAGCCGTTTGCGGGCTTCGTCGATGTCGACAATGTCCGCGACCGACAGCGCCGACATGGTCTCGCCGATAACTGCCGTGACAGCGCCGTCGGGGGTGGTGTCGGTCATGGAGATGTCTTCCAGCCGCGCAAGACGCTTCAGGACATCCTCATGCGTCATTGCCCGGTTTTCGATCTCCGCACCGGCATTGACCAGCGTGAGCGGCAATTTCGTCCCGGCAGGAACGCCAAGGTCATTCCGCAGGGAGCGGAGCTCCGTGATCATGTCGATCACCCAGTTGATTTCATTCGAGGCGGCCTCATCCGTGAACACCTCGGTCGATGGCCAGGACTGGTGCATCAGGAAGCCCTTGTCAGCTGCGCGACCTTCAGCGCGGCGATCCCACAATTCTTCCGTCACAAACGGCATGAATGGGTGCAACAGCTTCAGCGACTCATCGAGCACATAGCCACAGACCATGCGGGTTTCCTGTTTGGCGGCATCGTCCATACCGGCCAGCAGCGGCTTGATCAGTTCGAGATACCAGTCACACAGCGTGTTCCAGATGAACTTGTAGAGCGCACCCGCGGCCTCATTGAACTTGTAATCCTCAATGCCCCTGGTCACGTCTACAGCACACTGAGTAAGTTCGGACAGAATCCAGCGGTTCACCGGACTTTCGATCTTGCCGAAATCGATTTCGCCCGGCGCGCCGCATTCATTCATCTCAGCAAAGCGCGCGGCATTCCAGAGCTTGGTGGCGAAGTTGCGGTTGCCCTCAACGGCCTGCTTGGACAGGCGGATGTTGCGCCCCTGCCCGGCCATACGGCCCATCGTGAAACGCAGCGCGTCAGCGCCGTACTCGTCAATCAGCTCCAACGGGTCCATGGCGTTGCCCTTGGACTTGGACATCTTCTGCCCCTTCTCGTCGAGGACGAGGGCGTGGATGTAGACGTCCTTGAACGGAACTTCTCCCATGAATTCGAGGCTCATCATCATCATCCGGGCAACCCAGAAGAAGATGATGTCGAACGCGGTGACAAGCGTCGCCGTCGGGAAGAAGGTGTCGAGGTCCGGCGTCTTGTCCGGCCATCCCTGTGTGGAGAACGGCCAAAGCGCGGAGGAGAACCAGGTGTCGAGGACGTCTTCGTCCTGAACAAGTTTCTTGTCCGGACCTGCTTCAGCTTGCGCCTCCGCTTCGCTCAAGGCGACATACGCATTGCCGTCTTCGTCGTACCATGCCGGAATCCGGTGCCCCCACCAGAGCTGCCGGGAGACACACCAGGGCTGGATGTTTTCCATCCAGTTGAAATAGGTCTTTTCCCAGTTTTCCGGGATGAATTTGGTCTTGCCGTCCTTTACCGCCGCAATGGCAGGCTCAGCCATTGTCTTTGCGTCGACATACCATTGATCCGTCATCCACGGCTCAATGACGACATTGGAGCGGTCGCCGAAAGGTTGTTCGATCTTGAGGTTCTCGATCTCTTGAAGGAGTTCTGCGGCCTCGAATGCCTCAACAACTTTCTTGCGCGCCTCAAACCGCTCAAGGCCGCGATACTCGGCTGGAATGCCAGCTTCGTCCGCCTCTCCGCCATCCACGATATGCGCGGTGGCGTTCAGAATGTTCAGTGGCGTGTGGCCCGCCCGCTTGCCGACTTCGAAATCGTTGAAGTCATGCGCAGGCGTGATCTTCACCGCGCCGGAGCCCTTGTCCGGGTCGGCATATTCGTCCGCGATGATCGGTATACGGCGGCCAACAATGGGCAGCTCGACAAATTTGCCGATCAGTCCCGCATAGCGCGGATCTTCCGGATGCACAGCGACGCCGGTATCGCCCAGCATGGTTTCCGGGCGTGACGTGGCGACGACGATGTAGTCGCGCATCTCCTGATCCACGACATTCCCGTCTTCATCCTTGACCGGATGCATGTAGGTGACGCCATCGGCGAGCGGATAGCGCAAATGCCAGTAATGGCCGGGCACTTCGCGCTGGTCGACTTCGAGATCGGAAATGGCTGTCTGGAAGTGCGGATCCCAGTTCACGAGCCGCTTGTCGCGATAGATCAGACCCTTCTTGTACAACTCGACGAACACTTTGGTGACCGCGCGCATCATGCTGTTGTCCGGGTCGTTCCGGTCGCCCATCGTGAAGGCTTCCTTCGACCAGTCACAGGACGCGCCAAGGCGCTTCAGCTGGCCGACGATCGCGCCGCCGGATTCCTCTTTCCACTCCCACACGCGATCCACGAATGCATCGCGCCCCATCGAGCGGCGATCCTGATTGCCTTCCTGGGCCAGCTTGCGCTCAACCACCATCTGGGTCGCGATACCGGCATGGTCTGTGCCGGGCTGCCAGAGGACGTTCTTGCCGCGCATCCGCTCGAACCGGATAAGCACATCCTGAAGCGTGTTGTTGAGCGCGTGGCCCATGTGCAGCACACCGGTTACGTTCGGCGGTGGAATGACGATGGAATAGGCCTGCGCAGACGTATCGCCGGAGGGTTTGAAGCAGCCTTGGTCTTCCCAGGCCTTGTACAGGCGTGGTTCGGCTTCTGCGGGGTCAAATCTTTGGTCGAGCATTGGTTCAGGCGTATTCCATGTAAAAGAAAAGGCGCGCCAGTGACGGCGCGCCCTTCCCTATAACGTATTTGTCAGGAGAGGCTAGCGCGCCATGCGGGCAATGCGCTGTACCTCGGCCTCGACTTTCTCTTCAACGATCTTCGGAAGGTTGGCATCGAGCCAATCTTTCATCATCGGCTTGAGCATCTCGCGAACGAGCCCCTCGATCGTATTGTCACCGCCCATATCCATCTTGGAAATGAGTTTGCCCAGCGCGCCAGCCGCCACATCGGCCGTCTGGTCGTCGGTCAGTACAGTTTGCTGATAGCGTGCAGTTGCCGCCATGTCTTCCTCCACGGATGCCGCCACCGGTTCCGGTGCAACGGGTTCAGGTTCAGGCTGAAATTCTGGTTCCGGAGCGACATCTTCCGCCACCGCTTCCGGAAATACTTCTTCTACAAGCTCTTCTGCTTCTTCGGCTTTTGGCGCCGCAACGACCGCACGGGCCGCGCCAAGCATTTCCTCGAAGCTCGGCGGCTCGCTGACATCATCGGCAGTCGATTCGAACTGTTCGAATTCGACTTCAAACGCGTCCTCGACCTCGGACTCCATCTCTACTTCAACAGGCTGCACGTCTGCGGCCGGTTCGTCCTCGAACATGACATCATCAATGTCATGCAGGTCGTCAGCATTGAATTCTTCTGTCGCAGAGGCCTCTTCAACCGCAGCAGGTTCTTCAGCCTGAGGCGCGACGTCATCGTCGGAGATGATCTTGCGGATCGACGCGAGGATTTCCTCCATCGTCGGTTCCTTGTGTGCTTCATTGGCCATGGCCAGCCCCTTAGATATGTAATGCGGTTCGAATCCCTATGCGTTAACCGCTAAGGGGATTGTGTTAACAAGTTTTTATCACTGTTAACGTGAGTCCCCGACCTCGCCATCCAGAAGCAGCATTTCCGGCGCCAATTGTCCGGTTGCGCGCAGCAGATTGTGAGCGGCGACATAGGAGTCGCGTTCCGCCTGAACCAGTGAGAGCCTGGCCTCGAACAGCTGCTGCTCCTGATCCAGCACATCCAGCGTGGTGCGGATGCCGACAGCCAGTTCTTCCTTTGCACCATCATACGCGATCTGGGCCGCTTCGACCTGACGCTCGGATGCCGCGATAGAGCGGAGCGATGCTTCATAGCCGAACCAGGATTGCGCGATCTGGGCGCGGATGCTGCGCTGGAGTGTATCGATCTGACGCTGTGCCTGAGCGCGTTGCAGTTTCGCCGATTTCACCTGGCTCTGGATCAGGCCGCCGGACAACAGCGGGATCGTGCCCTGAGCGACAGCCGACACACTCGAATCGCGCTGGGTGAAATCATTATAGGTCTCTTGTCGCGCAGCCGTTCCCACGATGCTGATCTGCGGCTTGTACTGGCCCTTGGCCACTTCGATGGCTTCGCGTGCGGCACGTTCTGCGTGGCGCGCGGCGATCAGGTCCGGGTTGTTGTCCAGTGCGATCTGAAGCGCGTCGTCCAGTGATGCGGGCAAAGGCGGGAGTGGAGGCGGCGGCGCGAGATCGGTGGGCGTCAGGCCGGTCAGGAACTGGTAGTTCGCAATATCTGCTTCGAGTGTTGCCTGCGCACCGGCCAGGGCAGCACGCGCGCCCTCCAGCCGGGCCTGAGACAAGGATACGTCGGTGCGCGTCACAACGCCCACATCAAACCGGTCAGAGGCGGCGCGCACCTGCTCGCCCGTCACTTCGACATTGTTTTCTCGAATCGCGACAGCTTCCAGATCGCTGCGTACATCCACATAGGCCGTGACGACTTGCAGGATCAGATCCTGCTCTGCGGCGACATATTGCGACTCAGCGGCGTCCACTCCGGCCTGTGCCTGGCGCACACCTGCGCGGATACGACCGCCGGTATAGATCGGTTTAGCTGCCTGGATCTGCGCGCTGGCAATGGGACGATCCCCATTGGTGCCCGCCAATTCAGCGAACGGCGCATTGGAATCGATGTACTCGATGCCCGCGCTACCTGACAGATCAACCGTCGTGCGCCCCTGCGACCGGGCCTGTTCGACATTCTCGATAGCGATATCCGCTTCCGCACGCTGCGCCTGCAGCCCCGGATTGGTCGCGAGCGCGGCGTTTACGGCATCCGCCAGCGTTTCCGCATTGGCAACAGACAAGGTGCCTGCGCTCAATGCTATGACTGATACGGCGACGGTTCTGTGGAAATTCATGCGGCGCTCCTCAAGCTCCAACCGGTTCAATTCCTTATATTCGATTTCTCTAATATAAGGGAGCCAACGGCGATAGTGAACACTGTTCACTTTTCTGGATGCTTAACAAGATGTCGCAGAGCAGACGTTTTTAGAAAACAAATGCCTTCTTGCGGTCAAATGCAGAGAATTTCGGGGGAAACGCGTCGAATCCTTCACGTGCAGACACCGTATCCCCGGCGCGCGTATAGAGTTTTCCGCGGCCAAGATTTTCTTCGACCTGCATGACAACGGCCAGACGCCCCCCTTCGGCGAGTTGCTCTGTCCAAGCTTCCGGCAGGGTTTCGACCATGCCGCACACATAGATCACGTCAAAGGGTGCCTGGTCCGGCAGACCCATGGCAATATCACCTTCAACGGCGACCGCCTGATCAATGCCGAGCGCGGTGAAGCGTTCTGACATGGCATCGACGCGAGCTTCGCCCTCTTCAAGAGCGATGACAGTTTCCGCCAGACGGCTGATAAGCGCCGCTTCGTACCCAGAGCCGGCACCTACGACGAGCACAATATCCGTCGGCTTGATACCCGCCAGCTTCACCAGCTTGCCCGTATCGCGCGGCGTCCAGAGAGACCGGCCTTCCGAAGTCTCGATTTCCAGCTCCGAGTAAGCGACAGATTTGCGCGAGGATGGCACGAAGGCCTCGCGCGGGGTTTTCATGAAGGCCGAGACGATTTCGGGATTCGAGACATCATTCGGGCGCACCTGCGTGTCGACCATGATCTCACGGGCTTTATCGTAATTCATCTCTCATTCCCTCTCGGGCTGGCTGTCGCGTAATAGTCAGCCCTTTAACATGGGATTTCCGGTGCGCAATGCGCGATAAACGCACGTCGCATGAAAAGGACAGATTGCATGCGGCCGAGTTCGTTGCTAAACGACGCGCCTTCTGGTCCGGCTCTGTGGCGGAGTGGTGACGCAGCGGATTGCAAATCCGTGTACACCGGTTCGATTCCGGTCGGAGCCTCCAGACTTTCAAATCACCACTCCAATCCGCCACAGCCCGCCCGCCGGCCGCGACCAGGTCGCCCGCGCAGCGATTTTCATGATTTCGAAGTCGTAAACACAGTTTTGCGAATTTTCGTGCCGGCGTTTTCAAACCGTTTACAGCCCGTTAACCAATTTGAGGGATGTTGATCCTGTCTTCTCTTGGAGACACCCACCATCACCCAACGCCTCGGCGGGAGCTTCATGTCTCCCGCCTTTTTTTTTGCGAAAAGTGCAAGTTTTTGTCAGTCTGCAGCATGTGGGGGCTTGAACCGGTTTTCGGGTCTGCTATTCACCCGTCTTCAGCTGTTCCGCGATAGCTCAGTTGGTAGAGCAGGCGACTGTTAATCGCCCGGTCGTAGGTTCGAGTCCTACTCGCGGAGCCACCTTCCCCTACAATTCAGATTTAAGTCTTGTGCGTTGCTATTGCTTGGTTTTAGCCGACAAGCCGCTCCCAAAGCCGGATCATGAGATAGCAGCTTCCGGCGAGGCCCAGTCCGGCCAGGATCAGCACGAATCCATCCCGCGCGGTAAGGGCCAATCCAAACAGCAAGACCGTTACGCCCGGCAACACCGGACCAAACGGAATGAGGCCCAGCGGAAACGACACCAGCGCCGCTGCGATACAGATCAATGCGACGAGTTGAACGAAAGGCGGCTCTGTCAGGAAAGCGAGTCGCGGTTTCAGGAATCGGTCCACCTGGCAGACATAGGGGTAAGCCTGCTCAACGCCCTGAAGCAGCGCCGACCGGGGAAACTCGAACTCCAGTATTCTGCGCGGCACCCACGGAAACTTCTTCCCGAATACAATCTGCGCGGCAATCAACAAGATAATCAGCGCCACAAGCCAGTTTGCGCCCGGGATGATGGTTAAGGGACTGATCGACACGAAGCCAAGCAGGAGCAACAAGGGACCATAGGATCGACGCCCCACGGCATCCAGCATCGCCCCGACGGACACCTTTTCACCAGAGGTTCGTTCCTGCAGGCTTTCCAGCAGGGAGCCGAGATTGTTGACGCGCGTCATCAGCACTCCACGACGTTAACGGCCAGACCACCCTGACTGGTTTCCTTGTATTTAGAAGACATGTCGAGCCCGGTCTGCCGCATCGTCTCGATGACCTGATCAAGAGACACATGAGTATGCCCCGTCGAGTGCAGCGCCAGACGAGCCGCGTTCACCGCCTTCACCGCACCTATCGCGTTGCGTTCGATACAGGGTATCTGCACAAGCCCGCCTACCGGATCGCAAGTCAGGCCGAGATTGTGCTCCATCCCGATCTCCGCCGCATTCGCCACCTGTTGCTGGTTCGCGCCCCACACCGCGGCAAGTCCTCCCGCCGCCATTGAGCAGGCAACGCCGACTTCGCCCTGGCATCCCATTTCCGCACCGGAGATCGACGCGCGTTGCTTGTACAGGATTCCAATAGCGCCTGCCGTCAGCAGAAAGCGACGCGTGCGATCGACCGAATCGTCAGTGTCTGAGCAGTAATGCTGGATAACGGCCGGGATGATTCCCGCCGCACCATTGGTCGGCGCGGTCACCACCTGCCCGCCTGCGGCATTTTCCTCGTTCACCGCCATCGCATAAACATTCAACCAGTCGAAGAGCTGCTCCCGCTCATTGGATCCGCGATCATCATTGAGCTTTTTCCAAAGCGCCGCAGCGCGACGCTTCACCTTCAGCTTTCCGGGCAGAAGTCCGTCCTTGGCAAGCCCGCGCTCAATGCAGCCGCGCATCACGTCGGCAATCCGATCGAGGGCAGCGATCGTCTCAGCTCTGGGTCGCAGCACATCTTCATTGGCAAGGACAAGCTGCTCAATTGCAAGATCTCCCTGTTCGCACATCTCAATCAGCTCAGCTGCAGATGTGAAGGCGTAAGGGACGCTGATTTGCGTGGGAACAAGATCGTCTTCTACCGGCCGCTCCAATTGTCGCTGCGAGGCAATGAATCCGCCGCCGGTCGAAAACCAGGTCTCGTCGAGCAACACGCCGCCCTGTTCATCATGGGCCGTCAGGCGCATCCCGTTCGGATGAAGGGCCGGGATAACGTCATAGGCCATGATGATGTCAGTCGCCGGGTCGAAGCGGATGGGCATGCGCCCTGCCAATTTCAAACTCAGAGTTTCGCCAATGCGGGCAACGGCCAGTTCTGCCTCATCCGGATCGAGTGTTTCCGGTGCGAAGCCTGCCAGCCCAAGCATGACCGCCTTCGGACTCGCATGCCCTTCACCTGTCAGGGCGAGCGATCCCTGTAACTCGACCTGAACACGATCCACGCGGTCAAAGGCACCGGATTGCTCGAGCGCATCAACAAAGCGCGCGGCAATGCGAATTGGCCCAACAGTGTGCGAACTCGAAGGGCCGATCCCCACGCGAAAAAGGTCGAGAACTGAAAGCATGAAATCTCGCTTTGGTTTCAGATGAAATCAATGAGTGCACGTTCCGGCGCCACCGCACAAGCGATGCGCGGTCAGCCGACCGTTACATCATGGCCGTACAGCCAATCGTTTCGCCCGTGAACAAAGGACTCCATCATTCGACCCGCCACCCACATAGGGCCATAGGTCGAGAGCTTGGTCACCGGATTGCTTTTGTGGAACAGTTTGGCATTCGCGCGGGCCCCCGCTTGTACCTTGCTCGTCCTTGGCTTTCGCAAGGTTTCATAGGTCTTGAAGGCGGATGGCAAATCGGCCTGCGAAGTCACACTCCGCGCAAGCACATAGGCGTCCTCGATTGCCATGACGGCCCCTTGCGCAAGGAACGGCAACATCGGATGGCACGCATCCCCCAGCAACACGGCACGCCCGTCCGACCAGCGTTTCAGCTCGTCCCGATCAAACAGAGCCCAGCGGTGAAGCACTGGCGCATTCTGGATAATGTCGTTCACGACAGGGTTCCAACCGCTGAAATCGGCCAGCGCATCTTCCCGACTACCCTCGGTCGTCCAGGATTCGAGATGCTTTGCCTTGCGCTCCACCACGCCAACAAAGTTTGCAAGGCTACCGCCCCTCAGAAGATAGGTCACCGCATGGCGTCTGGATCCCGTCCAGACCGCAGCCGTCGGGGGCGGAACATGCGTCAGGTCAGATACCGGCGTTACGGCTCGCCAAGCTGTCATGCCTGTATAGCGTGGCGCATCCGGTCCGAGCATCTTTGCCCGGATCACGGAGTGGATGCCATCTGCCCCAACCAATAAATCACCCGAAACGCGTTCGCCTGAGTCGAGGACAGCATGAACACCCGCATCATCCTGCTCGTATGAAGTGACTTTCGCGCCCAGTCGCAGCGCATTCGGTTGCCGCGTTGCCAAGGTATCGGAAAGCGCCTGAATCAGGTCGGCGCGGTGAACATGCAGATAGTCCGCGCCCCAGCGATTGATCGCAGCCTTGCGAAGTGGAATGTCGAACAATCGCGTGCCACTGCGCCCCATCCGCATTTCAAGCGCCTTTGGCCTGAACGCATGGCGAGCAATCTGAGCCGAAACGCCGAGCTTGCTCAGCACATGCATGCCATTCGGGCTCAGCTGAATGCCTGCCCCGATTTCACTCAGGACACCTGATTGTTCAATCACACTGCATTCATGACCGAAATGATCGAACGCCAGCGCAGCCGTAAGGCCCCCGATGCCACCGCCCACTATCAGGACGCGCATTCGGACACCTCACTCATCAGTGTGTTGCAATCATTTCGCGCGCGACGGGTCGAGCTTGCCGCCGATCAGGATGAAGCGACGGTCGCAGTATTTGCACTCAACGAAATCCTCGTCACCCATCTCGTACCAGACGCGTGGATGCCCGAGGGCACCTCCACCACCATTGCACGATACGCGGTGGGTGTTCACCATGACGATTTCTGGCGGGTCAAGCACATCGCGGTTCGTGGACATGATCTCTAATTCCATCTGCAATTTCGCTGGCATGGTTGTTACCGAAGCCACATGGTCCTACCTAGATCGCACCGCCAATCGGCGCAAGATCGAATGGACAGAGTGAAAAGGTCCCCTGCATGTCGTCCAGCAAACCTGCCCCAGACTTCGCGATTGAAGTCAAAGACCTCCAGAAAATCTACCGCGCTTCGGGCAAGATGCCCGAAAAGCACGCATTGAAGGGGCTGAACCTGCAAGTACCGCGGGGATCGATCTTCGGTCTGCTGGGTCCGAATGGCGCTGGAAAATCGACCTTTATCAATATTCTGGCCGGACTGGTGAACAAGACATCAGGATCGGCAAGCATCTGGGGCCTCGATATTGATGAGCACCCCCGCCAAAGCCGTGCGGCGATTGGCGTTGTGAATCAGGAAATCGTGGCCGATCCTTTCTTCACGCCCTTGGAAATGCTGGAATTGATGGCCGGGTTTTATGGCGTGCCCAAATCCGAGCGCCGCAGCGAGGAGATTCTTGCCGCTGTCGGACTGGACGACAAGAAAGACGCCTATGTGCGCCAATTGTCCGGCGGCATGAAACGCCGACTGATGGTGGCCAAGGCACTTGTCCACAATCCGCCCGTCCTGATTCTGGATGAACCCACCGCGGGCGTTGATGTTGAGCTACGCCGCTCCCTGTGGACTTATGTGCGCGAGCTTCACGACAACGGCACCACCATCATCCTGACGACGCACTATCTGGAGGAAGCCGAAGAATTGTGTGATTCCATCGCCATCGTGAATCATGGCGAAATCGTCGCCTGCGAGCCGACGCCAACACTATTGTCGCGTCTCGACTACAAGACACTAGTGATCACGCCGAAGGAGCCGCTGACCGCTGTACCAGAAGCATTGGCCGGCATGGACGCCACACTGCGTCCGGATGGTGATTTGGCCATCACGTTCCGCACCAGCGAAACCGGCATTGGCCGCCTGCTGGAAACGGTGCGCGCAAACGGTATTGGCGTAGGCGACCTCGTCACAGAAGCGCCGGATCTGGAAGACGTGTTTATCGCCCTGACATCACAAGCCGCATAAAAAAAACGCCGGCATCGCAGCCGGCGTTTTTTTATTCTTTACCGCAAGAACGCTTTTAGACGCTTTGCTTGATCCAGTCCGTAATGGCCTGCTTGCTCATCGCGCCAAGATGCGTCGCAGCCAGCTTGCCACCCTTGAAGATCATCAGGGTCGGCATGCCGCGCACACCGTACTTCGACGGGGCAATCGGATTCGCGTCGACATCGATCTTCGCAACTTTCACTTCACCGGCCAACTCTTCTGACACGGCATCGATGTGAGGGGCCATCTGCTTACACGGGCCACACCATTCAGCCCAGAAATCCACAACGACTGGCACATCGGAATCTCCGATCAGGCCGTCAAACTCATCATCCGTAACATTTACCGCAGCCATGCCTTGGCTCCTTCATGCTTTTGTTTCCGTTGGATCATACATAGGGACTCTTTCAGCAAGTCAAACCACGCTCTGCGCACCCTTTAGCGCTTCTAACAGCATCTCTTCAGGCAGGAACATCAGGCGCGGACCGTCGGTCCAGCAGAGAGCGGTGCGTATTTGCCGGCCCGGATAGGCCCGGCGCAAAACGGCCCAATAGGCCGCCATCTGAGCCCGATAGGTCTCCGCCACCCCCTCGGGGGACTCCGGAGCGGGCTGATCAGTCTTGAAATCCACAATCAGAACTTCGTCTTGTGTCACGACCAGTCGGTCCACCCGACCATTCACGATCAGACCATCTGGCAATTCTGGAGCAGACCCCACAATCGCCGCCTCCGCCCGGCCGCCTGGCTGAAAGAGCGTCTGCATCTCTGGCGCATCGAGAATACCGAATACAGCCTCGGCCATCTCCTCCCGCTCACCGTCTTCCAGGTCCGGCAAACGGGCAAGATATTTGTCGGCAGAATCAATCCGCGCCTCTTTGGGAAGCGCAGGCAGGTATTCCAGCAAAGCGTGGATGATCCGGCCTCGACGGAGACGTTCCTGCCGGGTCTGGCTGAATGGCGCGAGCACAGGCGTCTTGCGGCCCAGAAGGCTGGACGGCGCTCCGAAACGGCGTGCGCTGCCTGGCTGGTCTGGTGAGGTCGAGACCCAGTTCGGCAGATCGGCCAAAGCATGTCTACCATCCTTGCTTGGCGCAAGCTTGGGCGGCAAGTCGCCAAACCGGTGGACGCCATACTCGTCGGCATCGCCGCCGAGCTTGTTCATCGCAGTTTGGCACAAGGCATACCAGCTTCGGTCATGATAGCCTGGCGGTCGCGCGCCGTGCCAATGCCCGGCGATGATCAATCTGTCTTGTGCCCGCGTTAGGGCTACATAGAGCAATCGACGAAATTCTTCTTCGGCTTTGGCATTGGCGATGGCACGTTCCAGCTCTGCTGCTGGCACGTCGCTATCTTTCCTGGGAGACCAGACTGGCATGCCATCCACGTCGAACATGGTGGAAGAAACGCTCTTTGGGCCAGCTGTCGTATCCGGCATCACAACCACCGGCGCCTGCAAGCCTTTTGCTCCGTGCACCGTCATTACGCGCACCTGCCCCTCCGGCGCAGCAAGGTCTCGTTTGATCTCTACGAGCTTCGCTTCCATTTCAGCGACAAAAGCCTGAAGGGATGAAGGCTCGGATGCATCAAAACCCTGAGCGCGCGAGAGCAATGCCTCAACCGGATCGTGCGCGGGTGTGCCGAGCCGGGCATTGATCTTTTCCCACCCTGTCTTCCCGTCCGCACCCGGCACATCCAGAACTTCAGAGAGAAATTCGTAAGGCGGCTTTCTCTTGTTGGCGATCAGGCCGGAAAGAAACCTGGACGCCTGCTGCACGTCTGGATCGGAACTCGCCTGAACACGCGACCACAATGTCTCCCCTCGCCTGCGCTCCGAAGCGAGCGGATAGAGATATCTATCATCGTCCACGAGGCCAACAAACGGCCCCCTCAGAATTTCGGCGAGCGCCAGGTCCCTTTCGGGTAACAGCGCGAACCTCATGAGGTTCAGGCAGTCCTGCACGGCAATGTGGTCGGTAAGCTTCAGCCTGTCTGCGCCTGCAACAGGTAGTCCGGCAGCCTTCAAGGCAGAAATCATCGCGTCAAACAAGCCGCCTGTCCGACTGCGAACGAGAATCAGAATGTCTTCCGGTCGCATTGCACGCCGTTGCCAACTCCGGTCAGGCAGTTCTTCCCAGACAGCCTCGCCGCGCTTTACCATGGCCTTCAGCTCTTGCGCCAGTCGTGTCGCAAGGCGCGCTTTAGGCGAACTTGACCTCATAGCGTTCACCGGACGGGACCAGGCGTCAGCATCTTCGTCCTCATCCCGCTCATCGACGGACCACAATTCCACGAGCCCCTCTTGACCCGCGCGGCGCGCCGTATGCTTCACGCCCTCGGCGGAGAGCGATGGATGCGTGCCCGCTGCCACATCGATAGGTGGTGCTGAATTCCATACCGCATCCACAAAACTCAGAATTTCCGGCGACGAACGGAACGACATTTCCATCGTCTGCGACTCGGCGGTGGAATCCCGACGCACATAGTCCTGTTCCTGCGCGCGCAGCTTTGCGGGATCGGCGCCCTGAAAGGAGTAAATGGACTGTTTCTCGTCTCCCACGACAAATAGCGTTCGTGGGTCCTGCTGGCGCTCTGCACCCTGCCCCGCGGCGAACTCGTTCGTCAGGGCGTTGATCAATTCCCATTGTTCAGGGCTGGTGTCCTGCGCTTCATCAAGCAGGATGTGACTGATACCGCCATCAAGCTTGTAGAGCACCCAGTCTGACATTCCGGTCCGTGTCAGGAGGTCTCGTGTCTTGCGGATGAGATCATCGAAGTCCAGAGCCCCACGTCGCCGTTTTTCTTCCTGATAAGCGACCAGCGCGTCCAGACCAACCGCCAACAATGCTGATGTACGCTCAACCGTCTCGGCTAGCTTCAGCTTCGCAGCAACTTTATCCACTCGCGCGACCTCTGAGCCCGTTTCGGCTTTCGTTGCAAACAGGGAAACAACATTATCGTCCTTGCCTGCTTCCGCGTTATACAGAGACTTGTACGGATTTCCGGTCGCACCGAAAAAGGCACGCCGGTAGCACTCCCAGCGCCGCACTGGATCTTCTTCACTCAACGCGGCCTCGACAGCATCGGCGGTCCGCGTGTCATCCCGCTTTCCGGAAGCTCGCAAGCTGATCAGCGCTTCTCGCAATGCGTCAATCGGCATTTCCTCACCCATCGCAAGCGACAGGATTTCAGACGGGCTCGCCTCTGGCGCATTCAGTCCGTCAACCAACGCAGCACGCATTCGGTCTTGATCAAAGTCATACTGCTCGGCAAACTCCAGATACATGTTCATCTGGTAGCGCATCGCATCAAGCGCGACGTCTGCGCCATCATGGCCGCCCTCTAATGCGAGCACGTTTAGCGCTTCGGGTGCGACCTCCGCCGCTTTCAGAACAGCGTCTGCACGAACAGTCTGCCAGATGGCTTGCGCCTCTTCTTCCTCAATTTCCGCGAAACCTGGCAACACACCAGCCTCCAGTGGGAAGCGCCGCAGGATACGTGCACAGAAGGCATGAATGGTCTCGATACGTAGACCACCTGGCGTTTCAAGCGCGCGAGCAAACAGAGCCCGCGCCGCCCGCAAATCGTCGGTTTCATATGCGCTGACAGGTCGGCCTTCCAGTCGAGACAACTCTTCGCGCAGCTCTTCGTCGCGCATGATCGACCATTTTCCGAGCGTACGGAACAAGCGAGACAACATCTCGTTGGCCGCCGCCTTTGTGTAGGTGATACACAGGATGGAGTCCGGCTTCGCACCGGGGCGGCCATCTTCGCGCCTGAGCAGAAGACGAGCAACCCGGTCGATCAGCACCTTGGTCTTGCCGCTGCCTGCATTGGCCATCACAAAGACCGGGTGCGAGGGATCTGCGGACGCGAGCTGCGCCTTGTTGGCACGCAAATAGTCTTCGGTGTCTTGCGGTTTGTCCGTCAGCTTCACATCAGACATCACCGGCCTCCCCGTCTTCTGTGTCACCTGCCCATTCGGCGCGACGCGCGAGCAGATTGTAGCCATTGTCGTACTTGACGAACTTGACCCGTGGTGCAGACAGGAATTGTGCAGACGGCTCACGATAGGCCTCAATCAGGCGCAACAATCCCTCTTCTGCGATAACCGCCATCTCCGCTGGTTCAGTCGGCAGACTATGCTTCCCGCCGAGGCTAAAGGCATCTGGCTTGGCCTTGAAGGCAACGTAATGAAGTTGATCGACGCGCGCGGCTGGAACGCCCTCATAGCCCCCCTTCTGCGCGATCAGGGCCTGGAGCGGCATTTGCTGGCTAAGGCCCGTCGCGACTTCCTTGTCACGCGGTGGATTGCCAGTCTTGAAGTCCACAATAACGAGGTCCCCAACCGCCGTGCGCTCAATGCGGTCAGCGGTGGCTGAAAGTGTGAAAGCATGCCCGCCAACTTCGTAGTCGATCCGCCCTCTGACTTCCTGCTTCAGTCGCCCACCTGACGTATCGCGCTGACTGCGCCAGACGAGAAACCAATCGACGGTGCGCTGCCAGACGGCCTCTCGGGCGGCCCAAGCATCCGCAGGCTCGCCTACGCGAAGCAATTCCTGCCGGAGCAACGCCATGAGTTGTTCGGATGTTTTGGGTCTCCCGTCTTCCTCGAAAAGTTCGAGAGCGCGGTGAATGGCCGTGCCACGCGGCGCAGGTCCAAGATCATCGTTCAGGGCATCCACGGTCGACAGCCCCAGCACTTGCTCACACCACAATGCATAGGGGTCTCTCTGCAGGAGATCGACGCGCGTCGCCGAAAGACGCTTTGGCCACCCTTCCGGCCGTGCGCTGGGCGTAGGCTCGGCATTGAAATCGGGGAGTGAATCGACACCGTCATTCTTCAGCGCCTCGACAAGGTCGACAGGGTCAAACACCGTTGGCTCCAGATGCGCTGCCGCGTCCTTGCCCAATGCGCCTTCCGCCAGCGTTTTCAGACGCCAGACCCAGCGAGACGCGACCGCTGGAGCATCATTGCGACGCGCCGAATAGACCAGCGTCACGTCTGGAGCACAAGCAAGTTGGGCAAAGTCATGCGCCGCAAGACCCATCCGCTCTTCCGGGTCCCCAAGACCCAATCGCGCCCGAAAATGTCGCGGAAGAAACGCGTCAGCTGCCGGTCGTTTCGGCCAAACGTCTTCATTCAGTCCAGCGAGAATGACGCGGTCTGCTGTCTGCAGGCGCGCCTCCAATGGCCCCCAGATAGACAATTGCGGATGCTCCGCCTCACCGAAGCTGACCGTCATCTGGGCCGCTTGAGCATTTACCAGATCTGCCAGCGCCGATGGCTTCATCGGGCCAAGTGATCCCGATACGTCTCGGACAAATTCCAGCAAGCGACTTGTGGCCACCCCGTCTTCGCCGGCCCAGGGCATTGGCGTCTCGCTGACCGCTTCCGACAAAGCTGCAATGCGCTCTATCGCTTCAGCCCCAGTGACATCTTGTAACTGGCTCAGATCAGCCCGCGCATGATCGAAATGCGAAATGAGGTTTTGGACCAGATCAATTGCTGCAATCTGGTGATCCGATTTGAACTGAGGATAGGGCTCGATCGTGTCCCGCAAGCGTATACTCTCAACTAACTCGGCGAGGGATCGCCAACGGCGTGGACCACGCAGGAAATACAATTCCAGATCCGCAAGCCCCTCAACGGGCGCCGCGAGTTCGTGCGACAGGACAGACATCATCAGAACCGGATCGCCCGGATCAACCGCCCATTTGGCGCAGAGTCCCACAAAACTGCCCGCTGCAGTGCGCCCCACCGGAATACCGGCAGAAGGCGGTACGTTTATGTTCCACCGCTTCAACAAGGCCGATACCCGCCGGGCAAGGCCAGCGTCCGGGGTGACAAGCGCCGCCGTACGGCCCTCAACTTCAAGAGTTTCCCGCATGATCAGAGAAATGGCGGAGGCTTCGGCAGGTTCATCCGGCGCCTCAATCAGGGACAAGCCATCCAACGCCTGCCTCGCGAAGGTCGCAACATCCGTCTCCGCACTTGCAGCGAGTTGATCAAGCGTGTCACGCCAGTCGGCAGTAGCATCTGCAGGTGCCAGCGCCTCCATGATCATGCGGCGGCGTGCATAGCGGTGAGGGTTCGCCTGGCTTCGTGGCCACTCCGCGACATCGCCGGGATCAAGCTTCAAGTCCTGCAGCGTACTCATCAGAGCATTCTGGGGATGTCCGATCTCGGACAGAATCGCGAGACGCTGCTCTTCGGACACATCCCTATCAAGCCCGGGAAACACGACCAACCCCTTCGGCAGTTGAAGCGCAGCCTTCATCAGCGCACGCCCTGAAGGCGTTGCGCCAGTAGAACCCGCTATGATAACGGGCGCCTGAGGCATAGCGCTCTGCCACGCATTTGCGGTCGCTTCAGCCGCCAGCAGGCGCCGTTCGAGTGGGTCGGCAGCTCCCTGTTCTTTCAGAAACGCTGGCCATGCCGTTGTGATGATTTCAAGGAACTTCGCTGAGTTTTCCCAATGCTGGGCGAGGTCTGCTTCCTTCACCAGATCAGGAAGGCCGCTCCAGTCGGCCTCTGCGCTAAGATGCGCCTGATCCAGCAGACGCGCGAGTTCGTTTGCTGCGGCAAGCGCGGACGAAGGCGGCACGTCCATACCGGAACTATTGCGATAATAGGCTTGCACCAGCGCCGCCAAATTCCCCAATCGCGTGGCAGACGTTACGGCTGGCGGCAGGTCCGTTTCGGATATCTCTGCAACAGGAGGCGCCTCATCGCTTTCAAGATCCCCCATCGCGCGGATATCCGGTGACAGGATCGGCGTTTCATTTGCGGCGAGATACAGCGCCGCCGACAACTCACGTGCGGATCGCCTGTTCGGCACATAGATCGTCGCATCAGCGAGCGCATCTGGATTCCCGGAAAGGTTCACGGCGTGGGCCAGTTCCGTCGCGAGGGCCTTCAGGAAGTTTTCGCCGGGCGGGATGGACCAGGCCTTCGACGCCCCGGCACCGAAAATATTCGGATCACTGACCATGACAGCGCAACCACGTCTCAGCATCCTTCAACGCGTCCGGATCGCCGACATGGAGCCAGAAATCATCCAGCGGCAGACCGTGCAATCGCCCCGCCTCAACCAGTGGCCCCCAGATACGCCAGGCAACTGAAAACCGCTCAACCTCCAGCCCGGCAAATGCCTGAGGCTTCAGAATGCGAACGCCTGCATACGCCCAAGGGGCTGAGGGATTGTCACCACGTCGGGACAGGCTGCCGGTTTCGGACCGAATAAAGTCCCCCGCGCCACCATATCCGAGGCTGCGCTGGGTGTCGGCCAATAGCAGGAGTTCATCCATGCGATCAGGATCAAACACCTCAGCCAGCTGAACAAACGGCGCTGGATCACCGCGCCCCCAGAACGCATCAGTATTGACGACAAAGATAGGATCCTCGCCGAGCAAAGGCGCTGCCTTCGCCAGCGCCCCGCCTGTTTCAAGCACTTCGCCGCGCTCGTCAGATACAATCACGTCTGCACCTTCGATGCCGGAAACATGGTTTTCCACCTGATCGGCCAGCCAATGCACATTAACGACAATCCGCTTCACACCGGCCGCAATCAGCGGCTCGATCATACGGTCCATAAGACGCTTTCCGGACACTTCAATCAGCGGCTTCGGGCACGTATCCGTCAGCGGCCTCATCCGTGTGCCCAACCCGGCGGCGAGCACCATGGCCGTATGCGGAACTTCAATCGGCATCAGGATTCCTCAAATACAAAAGGTGTCGTTTCCCGTACGAAAGCCTCCATGGAAGCCAATGCAGGATGAGACAGGTTGCGCGCGAGTAGTTTCAACTGTCGTGGCTGGAATGTTCCGTAGCGCGGCTTCCCATCGCGGTGTTGAAGCCTTGAAAACACACCTGCAATGCGCAGCGCGTTCAGCGCTCCAATTACAGCGAGCCGTTCGTCGAATGCCTCACGCGCCTTTCCGGTCTGGTCGAGATAATGCCGGATGGCGGCCTCTGATGCCGCTTCGGACACTTCCCTTCGCGCATCCTGTGTCAGCATTGCCATATCCCAGGCGTCCCAGCCTTTCACCGCATCCTGAAAGTCCAGCAATGCAATGCGATCGCCCCCGAGCCACAGCAGGTTCTCAGCATGGTAATCGCGCAGCGTGAACACGCGCGGAAACGACATCGCTTGTTCGATCAACGCATCGCGCTCCTGTTCCCATTTGGCTCGCGCGGTTCCGCTGAGCGCTTTGCCACCAGCTTCCACCGGCAGCCAATCTGCATAGAGATCCGCGTTCGAGGCCAGAGCGAGGCGGTCAAACTCCAGGATCGGCCAATGCTCATTGCCGTCCGAGACGACATCAGGAATTGGATGAGCGTGCAGCCGGGCCAGCATGTCAGCGGCAAGCGTGTAGGCTGGAACCTCAAGCTCCGGCGTGCGCTCCAAATGACGCGCGAGTTCCATCCCGTCTCCGAAATCCTGCAACAGCGCGAGGCCAGCTTGCGTGTCATGGGCCAAGACCTTTGGCGCCTCAAAGCCGAGCGAACGCAGATGATTGGCGATCAGCACAAATGCATCCACGCGCGATGCGGCCAGCCGCGTCTGGGCGTTCCACCCCATCGCAGTGCGCGTCGCGTCGTCGGCATCCGGTGGGCACGGATCCGCCTCAATGCGTGGAGCATCCATGAGCATGGCCGTTGTCCCATCTGGCATCGCCAGCCGAATGTAGCGGCGCGTAGAGGCATCTTGCCCAAGTGGCAGCAACACCGCGTCCCCCCAACCATGCTGGGAGAGGAATGCGGCGATCAGTTTATCACGCATGCTAGAATCGAAACTCATCGCACCGTTTCTGCCAGTCTTCGCCATGCGGTTCCAGCGTAACGCGCCGATGCTCACCCTCGAAGTCAAAGACAATGTCGAGACGCCAGGCTGGCAGCCGCGAACCGGCCTTGTCTGGCCATTCGATCAGCGCCACGCCGTCTTGGGTTTCATCCCAGCCGATTTCGTCCATCTCATCGGGCGACTCAAGGCGATACAGGTCAAAATGCCAGACCGGAAACTCTGGCCCATCATAAGCTTGTACCAGCGTGTAAGTGGGGCTGGGCACGTCCTCAACAACAGGCACCAAAGCGCAGATCAATCCGCGACTGAACGTCGTCTTGCCGGCACCAAGCCCGCCATGCAGGGCAATCACATCCCCCGGCTTCACCAGGCTTGCCAGCTCCGCACCTAATTGAAGTGTACGGGCTTCGTCTTCTAGTTCGTAAGTCTGAGTCATCACATTCTGCATATAAAAGAGAACCAGGAGACACCATCGTTTCCTGTCGAAATTGCGGCAATTGGCGTGGTGACATGCCTTGCGGTAACAGGCAGACTGGCCTAGAAACAGGAAAAATGACGCATGCGTCATGAATTGACGCTACGTAGCCGGGGAACGGGATTTTGGATCTTACGGACGCAAAACGAATTGTGGTGCTTGGCGGTGGTCAGGCCGCAGCACAGGCGATCCAGTCTCTGCGAATGGGTGGCTATGACGGCGAGCTGACACTTGTCGGCGCCGAAGCCGCCCTGCCTTACCAGCGTCCACCCCTGTCAAAAGCCTACATGAAGGGCGAGTTTGCCGAGGAACGCCTCTATTTCAAACCAGCGGCCTGGTACGAAGACAACAATGTGGATCTGGTCCTTTCGACCCGCGCCACCGCGATCAATCGAGCAGACCGGACCGTCGAAATCGAACATGGAGGCAAGCTCGACTATGACGCACTGATCATCGCCACCGGATCGCGCCCGCGGAACCTGCCGATTGAAGGCGCCAATCTCGAACATGTCTACGCGCTGAGGGATTTGGCTGATGTGGAGCGCATCCGCCCGCAAATGGTCGCAGGCCGCTCCATCGTTATCGTTGGCGCTGGCTATATCGGGCTCGAAGCAGCTGCCGTCGCCCAACAAATGGGCCTGAAGGCAACCGTGCTTGAGATGGCACCGCGCGTTCTTGCTCGCGTGACCAGCCCCGTCATGAGTGAGTTCTACGAGAACGAACACCGCCGGCAAGGCGTGGACATCCGAACAGAAACCAGCCTCTCGAAGCTCGAAGGTACGGAAGATGGAGCCGTCTCGAAAGCTGTGTTGAGTGACGGAACAATTTTGGACGCAGATATCGTGCTCGTCGGGATTGGCATTCTGCCCAACGAAGAACTCGCCAAGGACGCGGGGATCAGTTGCAATAACGGCATCCTGGTTGATCGCGACGCACGTACATCTGATCCGAGAGTGTTCGCGGCGGGCGATTGCGCGAGCCGTCCGCTTGTTCACTTCGGACGCTCCGGCCGTCTGGAAAGCGTTCACAATGCGATTGAGCAAGGCAAATTGGCCGCCGCGGCAATTCTCGGCAAGTCACGGCCTGTCGAAGACTGCCCCTGGTTCTGGTCCGACCAATATGACCTGAAACTTCAAATCGCAGGCCTGAGCGAAGGGTATGACCAAATCGTCGTGCGCGGAAATCCGGAAGACCGCAAATTCGCTGCCTTTTACCTGAAAAACGGCACACTCATCGCGGTGGACGCGATCAATAGCCCGCCGGAGTTTCTGGCGTCGAAAAAGCTCATCATGTCAGGTGCAAAAATATCGGCTGACATTCTGGCAGATACATCAATATCAATGAAAGAGATTGCCGCTAAAGCATCGGCAGCTTGAAGGAGAGAAACCGGCCCATGGCGAAAATTACCTATATCGATCACGACGGCACTGAGCGTGTCGTAGAGGCACAGAACGGCGAGACCGTAATGGAAGCCGCGATCAAGAATTCCATCCCCGGCATCGATGCCGATTGCGGCGGCGCCTGCGCCTGCGCCACGTGCCATGTCTATGTGGACGCAGCCTTCATGGATAAGGTTGGCGAACAGGAAGAGATGGAAAAGTCCATGCTGGATTTTGCCGAGAACGTTCAGGAAAACTCCCGCCTGTCCTGTCAGATCACCGTATCGGACGCGCTGGACGGTCTGAAGGTGACCACACCGGAAAGCCAGCACTAGTCTGAACCTTGAAACGCAATCCACAACGCCCCGGTCAAAGCTGGGGCGTTTTTGCATCTGGATGCCCCAGCGTTACCAGTTGGTTCTTTTCCGGAACTGACTAAGTCTGAGCGGCAAGATACGGAGACTTTCAATGGACTTCACATCCCTCATGGAGAGCGGCAAGCAGACCGGAGACCGGTCAATATCTTTTCACATTCCCGAAACCTGGATGCAGGGGCGCACGACCTATGGCGGCCTGACATCCGCGCTCTGCCTGAAGGCCGCGCTGCCAACATCGGGCGGACGACAGATCCGCTCCGCCCAAGTGGCCTTTGTCGGCCCCGTTTCCGGTGACGTCGAATGTACCGCCACACTGCTGCGTGAAGGCAAGAACACCGTGTTCACAAGCGTGCGGATGACCGGCGAGACCGGAGTAGCTGCCGAAGCCATCTTTGCATTCGGCGCACACAGGGAGTCCCGGCTGAACTTTGCTAACCTCCCCGCGCCGGACGTCAGCACCCCGGAAGAAACGATGTCCTTCTTCGGAGATTCAAATCGCCGCCCGGCCTTCACGCGGAACTTCAATATGAGATTGGCCGCAGGTCAGCCGCCTATGTCGGGTGCAGACAAGGCCGACATGTCCCTATGGATGCGTCACAAGGATGGGGCCGTCGCGCCAAGTGACATTTCTGTTCTGGCGCTGGCGGATGCCCCGCCCCCAGCGTCCATGGCCATGCTGACCGAACCAGCCTTGATCAGTTCCATGACCTGGATGGCGGAGTTCCTGACGGACGATATCCAGACGGATGACGGCTGGTTCCTTGCCCGCCACATCGCGGAAGCGTCAAAGGATGGATACAACAGTCAGGCAATGACACTCTGGAATACGCGCGGTGAGCCAATCATGATCGGCCGGCAGACGATCGCGATGTTTGCGTAATCTAGTCTTCGGAGTCTGGCGTTTCGGTGTCATTGATAATCGGGCCAGGCTCCAACACTTTCAGGAGCGAAGCAGGAACCTCTCCAACGGGACAGGCCTGTTGCAGAACATAAGCGTTTCCAACACCTGGCGCACTTGCGTGAACCGGAGCTGCAATCGTCTGCGACCGAAAGATCCAGCTGAGGAAGAACATCGCGAACACAGCAGCACCTACAGCCGCGAGCGTGCCCCACCCCATTCCGAGCGGATCGGATGCCTTGGTCGCATTTGTGGCAACAGGCTTGCGAACGGCGCTCTGGCTCGGGACAGGCTTGACGGAAGCTTTCGCCAGCGCTGCAGCGCTCGCAGTTTCTGCGGCTGGCGCAGGCTTGATGCCCATCGCCTTCTCGCGCTTCTTCTTGTCGTCGATAGCAATTGGATCGTCTGGATGCGCCGCGATCCAATCGGCCCGGGCATCTTCGTCCTTTTTGCCATACCCCATCCATTCGCGCAGATCGGACCGGCCAGCACGCTGCCCGAGCTCTTCGATCATCTTGTAAAAGCCTTCCGGCGTCTTGCGGGAGGTCATGCCTTCAATAGAAAAGCGCTTGTCGCTCTTGAACGGCTCATAGGGAATGGTTCTGTCGAGGCTTGTCTGAACGAGCATGCCAGGACGTGAATGGCCCACCGAGGCCGCTGCTCGCACCCAATCACTTTTCACCGCATCCTTGGACCACATGACCAGCATGTATTCGGAATTGCCCGCATTGCGCGCATCCTTGGCGTCAAACGTGGTGTCGGTCTGTTTCTGATCAAACCAGACCTTGAACTTCAGGGAGCGTAAACGCCGCGCGACAAGCTTCGCCATGTCGCGATCCTCGATCGCCGAGACCAGAAAAACATCATACGCCATGTGCGCGCCACCTCTTGAAGTAACAGGCCAAGCATACCCATAGACCCTTAACATTCCACCCAATTCCGCTGTGAGGCGATATTTCAGTCTGTTTTTCGGCTGAGAATACCGCTAGTTGCGCGGCGTAACCAATTATTCGGGAGCTCTCTCATGGGTTTCAAATGCGGCATCGTCGGCCTCCCAAATGTGGGTAAGTCCACGCTCTTCAACGCGCTTACGCAAACAGCCGCCGCACAGGCTGCCAACTATCCGTTCTGCACCATTGAACCCAACGTCGGTGAAGTGGCCGTTCCGGAGCCCCGCCTTCAAAAGCTGGCCGAAGTGGCGGGGTCGAAGGAAATCATTCCCGCCCGCATGAACTTCGTGGACATTGCCGGCCTGGTTGAAGGAGCTTCCCAAGGAGAAGGACTGGGCAACAAATTCCTGGCCAACATTCGCGAGACGGACGCCGTAATTTACGTCCTGCGCTGCTTCGAGAATGACGACATCACGCATGTCAGCGGCAAGGTCGATCCGATCGCCGACTTCGAAGTCGTTGAAACAGAGCTGATGCTGGCCGATCTCGAAAGCCTCGAAAAGCGCAAGGCCGGCGTCGTGAAGAAAGCGAATTCCGGCGACAAGGAAGCGAAGGCGCAGGTGGCGCTGATCGACCTAGCACTCGCCGAATTGACAGAAGGTCGTCCTGCTCGCCGGGCAGAAGTCGCAAAGGACGACATCAAAGCCTGGAACATGCTGCAATTGCTGACATCGAAGCCAGTGCTATTCGTCGCAAACGTCGACGAAGAGAGCGCGGCGACCGGGAACGAATATTCCAAACGCGTCGAGGAACGCGCCGAACAAGAGGGCGCCGGGTGCGTCGTGATTTCAGCACAGATCGAAGCCGAGCTTGCGCTGCTGGATGATCCTGACCGCGGCGAATACCTGGAGACGCTCGGCCTGGAAGAGCCCGGCCTGACCCGGTTGATCCATGCCGGCTACGACCTGCTGGACTTGCAGACCTACTTCACCGCAGGCCCGAAAGAGTCTCGCGCCTGGACCATTCGCAAAGGGTGGACAGCGCCGAAAGCCGCCGGTGTCATCCATGGCGACTTCGAGAAGGGCTTCATTCGCGCCGAGACGATCGCCTTTGAAGACTATGTCGCGCACAATGGCGAAGCAGGCGCAAAGGAAGCTGGCAAAATGCGCGCCGAAGGCAAGGAATACGTCGTTCAGGATGGCGACGTGATGCTGTTTCGCTTCAACGTCTGATCCCTACGACAATTACTCCGCCGACAGCGAAGCGCGGCCCTTTCCTGAGCGTTTCGCTGTCAGGCCTGCCCATTTCGGCCGAACATACAGGAAGTTCAAAGCCGTGCCTCGGATCAGGGCATGGAACATGAGCGGCAGGCCGACAGCCAGGATAAGCCCCAGCGCACTGGCCAGCCCAATGTCGCCAAACGGCGCCCCGAATTTCGGCAGCACGAAACGCTCCATCAGGACGAGCGGAAATACGTAGGTCAGGTAAATGACGATTGAGTGCTGCCCGCAATAACGCAGGAAGTCAGCAGCCTTGAACCGTGTCAAAAGAGACGACACCACGCAGACGGCAGTGGCCCCTGCCATACCGAACACGAAACTGGTGATGACCTGCTCGTGAAGGTCCAAGGTAACAGCCCACCAATTTACCACGGCCCAGACCATCAGTCCGGCAAGCCAAATCAATGGCGCTTTCGCGGCGCGTTCCGCAAACTGGAATATCTGTGGCGCGAACGCGTAGCCGAGAAAGAAATAGACATACCGGTTGCAGAAGCGGTCGATGATACCCCAGCCTGTGTCGATAATGACGAGCTGATAAAGCGATTGAAGAATGAACGCCCCCGCAAACACAATCCATATCGGTACGTTGCGGAGCAAACGGGTCACAACATAGAAAACCGCCAGCATGTGCACGAACCAAAGCGAGTTGCTCGGTTCTACCAGGCTGAACAACCACATCTTCACGAAGTAGCCAGGATGCTCGACCATCCAGTCAAAGTGCAGAACAGGAAACTGCAGCGTCAGCCAGAGCAGGTAGAAATAGACGAAATGTACGATCTTCCGATCGACATAGCCGCTGAGCGGGCCGTGAATGCTCCGCCCAAGAAAAAGTCCCGCGACCAGGAAAAAGTCCGGAATTCGGAATGGCCGGGCAAAGTCCACCACAGGATGCATCCACCCCATGCCGTCCAACACTTGCTCAACACCATTCACGGTGTGCATCATCACAACGAGTATGATGCAAATCCCCTTTGCGTAATCGACCCAATCGATCCTTGCAGCAGGTATGGACGACGCGGCGTATTTCACGGTGTTGCTCATGCCGAAACAACCTCCTCAAATTCGCCTGTGCCGGTCTGAGGTGTTGCCGCCTGAAGACAGTCAGCCATCCAGTCGAAAGACTTCTGCACACGTTCAACAGCATGTCGCTCTTCAGAGAGCACGCTGGACTCTCCTTCCGGCAGCCAGAAATAAGGGTTCGCTTCCCATATCATGACCTGGCCATCGGGACGAATACTGTAGTCGACCGCTGCGATATCAAGACCGAGGCTCCGGACAGCCTGCACAAGATGGGCACGACCAAGCACTGGGCTGTTGAAGTATTGCTGATCCGCCTCAATCAACTCGTCAAGCAAATGTCGGTGATATCCGAATTTACGCGCTACGGCGCGATTGTGGCTGGATTCTCGGGAGAAAAGTGAATTTGAAAGACCTACGATAGGGCTTTTGGAGAAGAACAGATGGCTGGCCATGACCTGGTCGCCAATCACAAAGGCGCGTGCCTTGTGATGGTACTCGCGGAACAAGTGCGAAAACCCACCCCGTACGTCGCGGTACTCCTGGCGAATGTCATAGAGCCGCAGAACAGCTGATGCAGTGCCGGACGTCAGTGAGCAGCGTGCAAGATCTTCCTGATTTCGGACGATAGTCACATCGCGCTGTGCATGTTCGCAATCGCTCCGCACAATGCAGGGCTTCCCCAACTCGAATACTGCAGACCTCAGCTGAGAGTCATTCCGCACCAGACGAACTGCAGCGCTCGGCACCTTTTTTTCGCTCCAGATGCGCGCTTGCATCGTCTTGGACGTATTGCAAAGCGCATCTGGGTGGTTCAGCACTTTCAAACCGAGCGCCTCTGCCTCATCCGCGATAGCTTTGGCCTCTGTATAGCAATCTGGATATTTCTGTTGCAGCGGGTCGCCCAGCCAGAACACAATTGCACGCACGTCCGCCAAACTTGGAACGCCTGCTCCAGTCTCGTGAATTCGAATATCCTGGAGCAAAGAGTGGTTTGTTTGCGCCAAACGCTTCTGGAAAGCCTTTCCTGTCGGAACCTCCCGTCCACGTCCCTTGCCGTGAACCACTACCAGTATCTTGCTGTTCTGAGTCGTTTGCATACGCCGCAATCCCAATATCTGACATCGGCTCTGACGGCCGAGTTCTGTAGCGATATCAACGCAAGGCGCATGCCAAATTTTGGTCGCGAACCTTGGGATCCGTTCCGGACAGAGAGTCCAAGAGCACCTATCAGAAATTGTCGGACCAACATTCCAAAGGTCGAAACCGTCTCAGCACGCAAATTCTGTTGTGCGGTCAGCTGCTTCCAAACCGTTAACACGACCGGACGACACCTTCTGTCGCGAAAAAATCCACAGAAGTGTATCGACAAGCTCGAAAACTTTAATGATATATCTTTTGAGGGCTTATGAAGGGAATTTGGCTCAATGGATTTTTTCGTAACACATGAACTCGCCATCCTGAGATGGTTGCACATCGTCGCCATGGTCTACTGGCTGGGTGGTGAATGGGGCGTCTTCCAGACCAGCTACAAGGTGGTGAACACTTCACTGTCGTTCGAAGAACGTGCCCGCCACATGGAAACGGCATACCGGATCGACATCATGGCAAGGACCGGCATTATCTCCTTGCTGCCACTCGGCCTGCACATGGGCTACCTATGGGGTCTTCAGCCTCTCGGCGGCGGATGGCTCGTGGCAATGTGGATCGTCTGGGTGATCTGGATGGCAATCACGTGGGGCGCCTTTGCCAATCGTGGCAGCAAGCTCGGCCTGTTCCTGTCCAATATCGAAGACTGGACGCGTTACCTGCTGATCCCGACCCTGTTGTTCCTGTCCATCTCCTCGCTTCTCGGCAATGGCCCATTCGAGGCAGGCGACGGTCAGAAATGGTACTCGGCAAAGATGCTGACCTATGGATGCCTGCTGATCCTGCGGTTGATCATGCATGAATGGCGCGCATTGTTCCCAATTCTTGAAAAGGGACCGAACGCCGAAGTCGAACGCAAGCTGCAACGGTCCATGTTTATCGGTCGCTGCACGGCCTACACCTACTGGGTTGGCATTCTTGCCACTGCATTCTTCGGCGCCGTTAAGCCTTTCTAGCAATTCTGGAGGGAGCCTCTCCATGAGGCTCCCTCCGCCCCCAAAAGCGATGGCAACATCGAACGTTGCGCGCACGAAACACCTGTACATTTGCCTGTTGGGCCGCATAAGACCCGCTCTTCCAGAGCGTAGCTGAGCGGAACAATTGAAATGCGATCTTCCGAAACAGACCTCCAAACCGGCTCAAGCGTCCTATCGCTGTCCGAGATTCAGTCTGCTATCGACAACAAGACCAAGCCGCTCGGCGCACTGGGAGAGATCGAGACTCTCGCAGCCCAGATCGCGAATATCCAGCAGACCCTCACCCCGCAGGCCGATACGTGTCGCCTGACCATCTTTGCAGCGGATCACGGAATGGCGCTGGCTGGCGTATCGGCGTTTCCCCAAGCGGTGACACGCCAAATGGTGCTCAACTTCCTGACCGAAGGAGCCGCAGCAAATGTGTTTGCCCGCTCGGTTGGCGCGGAAATTAAGGTGGTGGATGCCGGCGTATGTGGTGACCCGATCATTGACGAGCGATTGCTCCAGAAGCGCATCGGGAACGGCACAGCGAACGCCGTCGAACGTCCCGCCATGACACCGGACCAGGTTCGCGCGGCGCTCGCATCAGGCTCCGCCCTTGGCCATGATGGAAATGAGGCGGTGGCGTGCTTTGGAGAGATGGGTATCGGCAACACGTCTTCGGCCAGCCTTGTGGCTGCGAAGGTTCTGGGTCTCCCGGTCACCGAAATCACCGGTCGCGGGACAGGACTTGATGACGACGGACTTCAGCGCAAATCCGCCCTACTGGAAATTGCAGCCACCCGGACGGATGCGCAGTTGGACGCCAAGGCAGCGCTCCAGGAATATGGCGGCTTTGAAATCGCGATGATGACGGGCGCCATGCTTGGCGCAGCGGCGGCTGGAAAGATCGTGATCGTGGATGGGTTCATTGCCTCGGCAGCAGCATTGGCGGCTTCCAGAATTGCCCCGGAGAGCCGCGCGAACATGGTGTTCGCCCACCAGTCGGCCGAAGCCGGCCATGCCCGCATTCTGGACGCGTTGGAGGCGAGGCCCCTGCTTCAACTCAATATGCGACTGGGCGAAGGGACTGGCGCGCTGCTCGCCTTCCCGCTCGTGAGAGCCGCCGCAGACATGCTGCGCGACATGGCGAGCTTTGAAAGCGCAGGCGTAAGCGGGCCAGCATGATTGGCGAGTTTGCGAAGTTTGTGCTCGCGGCGCAATTCCTGACGCGCTTGCCGCTTCGAACCGACCGGCTATTCACGGCTGCACGCATGGCCGAGGCGCCTCGCTACTTTGCGCTTGTAGGCCTTCTGATCGGATTGGTGTGCACGGGCATCTACTGGCTTGCCGCGCTTGTCCTGCCACATCTGATGGCAATCCTGATCGCGATGGGCACCAGCCTGCTGTTAACCGGCGCGTTCCATGAGGACGGGCTGGCTGACACGTTCGATGGCATTGGTGGCGGGCCCAACAAGGCACGCGCGCTGGAGATCATGAAAGACAGCCGATTGGGCACCTATGGCGCCGCAGCCTTGTTCATGGCCTTGGCACTGAAGGCGGGCGCATTGTTTGCCCTGCCGCCTGTCTGGGTTTGCACAGCGCTTCCTATGGCGCATTGCCTGTCGCGGGGCTCTGCCGTGCTGGTGATTGCGACAAGCCGCTATGTCCGGGACGAAGGCACCGGAAAGCCCGTGGCCAAAGGGATCTCAGCTGTCACGCTTGTCGTCACCTGTCTCACCCTGTCGGGAGCTGTCGCCATATGTCTCCTGGTGTTGCCATTTGTCGCCGTCGTGTCGTCTTTTGTCGCCATGTGTCTGATGCATGTCGCCATGCGCGCCTTCTTTGAGCCAAAGCTCGGAGGCTATACCGGCGACACGCTAGGCGCGGTCCAGCAGGCGAGCGAGATCGGCATCTATCTGGGACTGCTGGCATGGCTCTGACGCTGCTGCGCCATACGACGCCAGATGTCGCGCCGGGCATCTGCTATGGGCGGACGGACCTGGATGTGGTGGACACATTCGCCGAGGAAGCGGCGCGCGTCGTAGCCTCTCTGCCACGGGTCGACCGCATCTTCTCCAGCCCGCTAATGCGCTGTGCCAGCCTGGCAGGCTTCGTGGGAGAACATACAGGCCTTTCCCCCATCCGGGACGAGCGATTGATCGAGATGGATTTCGGCCGATGGGAGATGCAGCCCTGGGGCGACCTGCCCCGACACGAGCTTGACGCTTGGGCCAATGACTTTCTTGACGCGCGTCCACATGGCGGCGAAAGCGTTGCCGAACTCACCGCGCGCACCCGCGCCGCAATTTCAGACCTGAACACACCGGATACTCACACGCTCATCGTGACCCATGCCGGTGTGATCAAGGCGGCTTTCGCTGCATTGGGCGGAGACCATCATTATCGCAGCACAGTGTCCTATGGGGGGCATGTCACGCTGCTTGAGCACAGACCAAGGAGCGCCCCGTCATGACGGACGACACATCCCACACCGAAAAGATGAAGGCGCTTCAGGAAGAACAGCGCAAGAAAACGGACGCGGCATCCGTGCCGGATCGCGGATTGGTGCTGGTCCACACAGGCAATGGCAAGGGGAAGTCCAGCTCCGCCTTCGGCGTGATCGCCCGCGCACTTGGTTGGGGCCAGAAAGTTGGCGTCGTCCAATTTATCAAAGGAAAATGGATCACCGGCGAACGGCAATTTTTCAGCAAGTTCCCAGACCAACTGGACTGGCACACAATGGGCGAAGGCTTCACCTGGGACACGCAGGACAAGGCCCGGGACATTGCCGCCGCGGAGGCCGCCTTTGCACGCGCGAAAGACATGATGGCAAGCGGCAAGTATGATCTGGTCGTGCTCGACGAGATCAACATCGCGATGCGCTATGACTATCTGACGGTTGATGCCGTGCTGGACGGGCTGAAGGCGAGGTCCGGCCAGACAAGCGTGATCCTGACAGGGCGCGACGCCAAGCCGGCGCTTTGCGACTATGCCGACCTCGTCAGCGAAATGGTCGAAATCAAGCACCCCTTCAAAGCGGGCCTGAAGGCCAAGCGCGGCGTCGATTTCTGACCAATTTGCCGCGCATCCTGTCGTGCGTGCAGTATTGACAGCGTGACAGGCTTGCAACAATACGAGCGCCAGATGGTGCTTTCTGCAAGGAAAGCTAAGAGGGAAGCCGATGAGAATTCGGCGCTGTACCCGCAACTGTGAACCGGGAGTTCATGGCCACGAAAGCCACTGGAGCAACAGCTCTGGGAAGGCGGCCAGGAACGCAGATCGGTGAGCCAGGAGACCTGCCATCGCGTCGTTCGTCCGGAGGCCGGGAATAGTTCTCAGCGGGCGGGAAGGCTGCGTGCCTCTCCTTTGTAACGACATCCGAACCTTGGGCCTGGCCGTCCGCACCGATCACAAGGTGAGGCCAGATTGTCGTTATGAACTGCATCCACCATTCGGGCGGCTGGGATGCGAGGAAAACACATGTTTTACAAAACCGCTCTCCTCGGAGCTGTTGCTTTCGGTGCGTCATTATCTGCACTCGCACAGACGGACACCGCAGAAGAAACCAAGCTGGACACCATCACAGTCAACGGCTCGCGCCTTGACCAGACGCTGACGGAAATCGGCTCCAGCGTCTCGCTCATCACGAATGAAGACCTCGACGAGCTGGGCGTTGACTTCGCTCTGGACGCAGTGGCGACCGCACCGGGCGTCACCGTCAATCAGAATGGCGCCTTTGGCGGTAATGCCAGCGTTCGCATTCGCGGCGCTTCCAGTGACCAGACTCTTGTCCTGATTGACGGAGTTCCGGTAAACGACCCGACCGGAACCGGTGGCGGATACAATTTCGCCTATCTCGACACGGACAATATTGAGCGCATCGAAGTGCTGAAAGGCCCGCAATCGACACTATGGGGCAGCGATGCCATCGGCGGCGTGGTATCCATCACCACGAAGCAGCCAAGCGAAGGCCTCACCGGATCCGTATTCGGCGAGTACGGCTCTTTCAATACGCTTCGCGGCGGCGCAGCCATCAGCAATGCCAGTGAAACCGGCGATTTCCGAATCGCGGCCACGGGCCTGACCACGGATGGCATTTCCAAGGCGGATGAGGACAATGGCAACACGGAAGATGACGCCTATGAGTCCCAGACCGTGTCCGCCAAAGGCGGCCTGAACCTGCCAAACAGCGTCCGTCTCGAAACCAGCATCCTATGGAGCGACACAGAGTCCGAGTATGACAGCTATTCCGGCAGTGCGCAGGGCAATGTTGCCGATGGCGACGAAGTCTCGAACTCCGAAACGCTGACGGGATATGTCACCCTGAAAGCTCCCCTGTTTGACGGCTTGCTCGATAATCTCGTGCAGATCGGCTATTCCGACATTGAACGCGAGAATGTCTCAAACGGTGCACAGAGCTACCTGACCGAAGGCGACCGCGTCCTTTACCGGTACCAGGGCACACTGAACATCAATGATGCGAACAAGCTGGCCTTTGGTGCTGAGCGAGAAGAAACATCAGCAAACGATCAGGACTCAGCTATCGACAGCCTGTTCGCACTCTACGAATACAAGCCGGTCGAAACACTGACCCTGACGGGCGGCGTTCGCATCGACGACCATGATGGCTTCGGCTCCGAGACAACAGGACGTGCCGCTGCGGCATGGAACGCCACTGACCAATTGATCGTGCGCGCCAGCTGGGCGCAAGGGTTCAAGGCACCGAGCATTTTCCAGTCGACCTATATCTGCACGTTCTGCGGGCTGACGGCTCCAAACCCGAATCTCAAGCCGGAAACGTCCGAAGCCTTCGACATCGGTGTTGAGTGGCGCTCTGCGGATCAACGCCTGATGCTGGGCGCGACCGTGTTCGACCAGGAAACCGACAATCTCATCGATTTTTCCTTCACGGCTGGCTATGACAACATCGCATTTGTTGAGTCTCAGGGCATCGAACTGGTCGGCGCCTACAGCCTCACGGAATGGCTGAATGTTTCTGCGAACTACACCTATATCGACGCCGAAGACGGTGACGGCAACGAGCTCTCACGACTGCCGGAAAATTCCGCCAATGTGACGCTCTCTCTCGACCCTGAAGGCCCGTTCGCCGGATCCGTGATCGTGCGCCACAATGGCGAGGAAGCCAACACCAACGGCACCGACCTGGACAGCTGGACACGGCTCGACCTGACTGGACGCTACGACATCAATGAAAAGGTCGAGCTTTACGGGCGGATCGAGAACCTCTTTGATGAGGATTATCAGCAAATCCTAGGCTACGGCACGCCGGGAACGTCTGGTTCCCTCGGCATCCGCCTGCGATTCTAGGCACATAATGACGAGACTGATTGCCCCCCTGATCGCCCTGCTCCTGTCCGCATGCGGACAGGGCCTGGCACCGGAGGCAGAGCGGCCCGACCGCCCTGTACGGGTGGTCAGTCTCGATTATTGCGCGGATCAGTACGTCCTGAAACTTCTCGACCGGGAGCACATTCTGGCGCTCTCGCCCGATGCGGCGCGGGAGTTTTCCTATATGCGCGACGCTGCGGAGGGTTTGCCAACCGTCCGCCCCACCGCCGAAGACGTTCTCATCCTGAAGCCAGACCTCGTGGTGCGCACCTATGGAGGTGGGCCGAACGCGTCCGCCTTTTTCCGCAAGGCCGGTGTCCCAGTGGTGGATGTTGGCTGGACGCCTGACATCCCGTCCGTCATGGCGAACACGCAACGCATCGCGGACGAACTCGGCGAAAGCGAACGGGGTGCGGCCGTAAATGCGCAGATGCAACAAAGGCTGGCCGATCTCCGCCAGCGCACGGATGGGCAAGTCGCCCTCTACATGACCCCCGCCGGCGTAACGACGGGTCCGGGGTCGCTGATCCATGAAATGATCGAAGCTGCTGGCCTGACCAACATGCAGACCGAGCCTGGCTGGCGGTCCATTCCGCTGGAACGGCTCGCCTATGAAAAGCCAGATCTTGTCGCGGCCGCATTCTTTGGCTCCAGAACCAATCATCCCGACGCGTGGAGCCCCATGAAACATCCCGTTGCGCGGACACAGCTGACCAAGAGCGAGGTGGTCTCTCTCGAAGGCGCATGGACATCCTGCAGCGGCTGGTTTCTGATGGATGCCGTTGAAGCAATGGCGGAAGGGACAGAGCGATGATGCGTGACTCCCTTCTCATGCCTGCGCTGATCATCGCGAGTGTCATCGCCCTCGTCGCCGCCTGCTTCCTGGGCTCGACAGCGCTCCCGGCAGACCGCCTCCTGTCAGCCCTGTTCGGCGGCGCGAACGCCGGAGACCGGTTGGTCGTGTGGCAGATCCGCCTGCCCCGCGCGATCGCGGCCTATATTGTGGGCGCCGCCCTCGGCATCAGCGGCGCAGCGCTGCAGGGATTGCTAAGAAACCCTCTGGCCGAGCCCGGCGTGCTGGGCGTGTCAGCGTCGGCGTCCCTGATGGCTACGTTCTCGCTCTACTACGGCATCGCGACGATCACGCCCTGGGCCCTGCCAATCGCGGCAATTATTGGTGCACTGACGGCAACTGCGGTGATAACAATTGCGGCCCTGAGAACACAATCAGTGGTGACGCTCATCCTGATTGGAGTCGGCCTGTCCAGCTTTGCAGGAGCAGCGATGAGCTTGTTGATGAACCTGGCGCCGAACCCTTTCTCCCTCTCCGACATGATCAACTGGATGCTTGGCTCAGTCGCCAATCGCAGCTTTGACGAGATCAGGCTGGCTGCGCCGTTCATCCTTGCAGGCGGGCTGATCCTGTTCGCAACGCGGCGGGGCCTGTCCGCTCTGACTTTGGGCGAAGAGGCTGCAAGCGGCATCGGACTTGACCTTCGGCGGCAACGCATCGCGACCGTTGTGGGCGCGGGTCTGGCAACTGGCGGCGCAGTCGCCCTGGCTGGCGCGATCGGATTTGTCGGCATTGTCGCGCCGCACATCATCCGGCCATTCGTGGGACACGATCCGGCGCGCTCATTGATCCCGTCCGCGCTTCTTTCCGGTCTTATCCTTGTCGTTGCAGATATTTTCGTACGCCTGATCCCCACGTCATCGGAGCTTAAGCTCGGCGTCGTCGCCGCCCTGATCGGTGCACCAGCCTTTGTCTGGATCGCGATGCAAAGGCGGGCTGGAAATGACTGAGTTGACCGTAAAGAACGTCTCTGTCCATGCGGATAAGTCCATGCTGGTCGATGATGCGAGCTTTGCTTTGGCACGCGGGGAGTTTGTCGCGCTGCTCGGTCCGAACGGCGCAGGCAAGACCAGTCTCATTCGCGCCGCGATGGGGCTGCAGGATGTCAGCGCGGGACAACGCCTGCTAGGGGGAGCCGATGTAACGACGCTGTCACCAGCAGAACGCGCCCGTCAGATTGCCTACCTGCCCCAGATCCGTCCGCTCGCTTGGCCCAATTCGGTCCGAGACGTCGTGTCTCTCGGGCGGTTCAGTCATGGCGCGCCGCTTGGCCGCCTGAAAGGGCTGGACGCCGAGGCAGTTGACCGCGCGCTTCAGGCCTGCGGGCTCTCAGACCTCGCCACGCGCAAGACAAACACGCTGTCAGGCGGCGAACTGGCGCGCGTACACTGTGCCCGGGCCTTTGCCGCCGAAGCCCCCTTGCTGATCGCGGACGAGCCGATTGCCGCGCTCGACCCACGCCAGCAATTCCGAATTCTCGACCTGATCAAATCCTATGTCGACCATGGCGGCGGCGCGCTTGTCGTACTGCACGATATTCAGCTTGCGGCCCGGTACGCGTCGCGAATGATCTGGATGAAGGATGGCAAGATCGTCGCCGATGGACCACCAGCCGACACACTTACGCCTGATCGGCTCAAGGACATTTATGGCGTCACCGCCCGTATTGAGGGCACCCAGATCTTCATCGAAGGTGCTGTGTGACCGCTCGAGCCTTGATGTTGCAAGGCACCGGCTCTGACGTCGGAAAATCCGTGTTGACGGCTGCGCTTTGCCGTATCGCGCGTCGGCAAGGCTTGAGTGTGGCCCCATTCAAACCGCAGAACATGTCCAATAATGCAGCCGCCTGTCCCGGCGGCGGAGAAATTGGCCGGGCTCAGGCCCTGCAAGCACGTGCCGCGGGGCTGGAACTTCACACGGACATGAACCCTGTCCTGCTGAAGCCCCAGACCGACCGCGCGTCTCAGCTAGTGGTACATGGCAAAGCCCTGCGCGCGATGGAGGCGGCAGATTACATGGCAAGCCGTGATCAATTGATGGGCGCAGTCATGGAGAGCTTTGACCGGCTCGCTGAAAAGCATGATCTGATCATCGTCGAAGGCGCCGGCAGCCCGGCAGAAACCAATCTGCGCGCCCGCGATATTGCCAATATGGGGTTCGCGCGTCGTGCCGGTGTACCGGTCTGCCTGATTGGAGATATTGAAAAAGGTGGGGTGATCGCCAGTATCGTTGGCACCCGGACTGTAATCGACAGGAAGGACGCGGCCATGATCCGCGCCTTTCTGGTCAACAAATTTCGCGGAGACCCGTCCTTGTTCGAAGATGGGGTCAGGGAGATTGAGCGACGCACGAAATGGCCGTGTCTGGGCGTTATCCCCTGGCTACCGGCTACGGCAAAACTGCCCGCCGAGGATGCTGTGGTGTTGGGCACGCCATCCACCCAATCCGGCAAGACGCTGAAGATTGCTGCCCCCATGTTTTCCCGGATGGCAAACTTCGATGATGCGGACCCGCTAAAGCTTGAGCCCGGCGTGGAGTTTGAATGGACCAGACCCGGACAGCCGATTCCGCGCGACGCCGATGTGGTCATTCTGTTTGGCACCAAATCCACTTTGGGTGAACTCGCCTTCATGCGCGCGCAGGGATGGGATCACGACATCCTGGCCCATGCTCGCGCGGGTGGTCGCGTTCTGGGCATTTGCGGTGGCTACCAGATGCTTGGACAATCCATCACAGACCCTCATGGCGTGGATGGTGAACCCGGCGAAGCGCTGGGGCTCGGCCTGCTGGATGTCGAAACGACAATGACCCGCCACAAGGACGTTCGCCCCGTTTCGAACGCGCAGACCTTTATCGGGTCAACGACATCCGGCTACGTCATTCATGTTGGTCGCACGAATGGCCCCGATACAGACCGTCCCTTTGCAACGCTGGAAGGTGAGAGAGACGGTGCACGCAATGGGAATGGCCGGGTCATGGGCACCTATTTTCACGGCGCTTTCGCAAACAATGAATTCCGGCGGGACTGGCTGGAGCATGTTGGCCACTCCGGACGATCCACGCTCGACTATGACGCGGCCGTTGACGGCGCCCTGGATGATTTGGCTGATGGCGTCGAGGCAAGCGTCGATGTTGAAGCGCTGCTGAATCTCGCCGAGCCAGTCGGCTGGCGCCGGGACAAAACATGATGCTTTACGCGCCACTCCTACTGGGCGCGTGGTTGATCGAAGCGCTGTTCGGCTGGCCCAAGCCATTGTTCAGTATTATCCGGCATCCTGTCGTCTGGTTGGGCTGGATAATTTCTGCGGCGGACAAACAACTAAACCGGCCGCTATGGCCCCACTGGATCAAATATGCATTAGGCGGATTATTCTCGTCACTGCTTATATTAGGCACAGCGGCATTTGCGTGGGCAGTATCGGATACCTTACCCAATACATGGTGGGGATGGCTGGTGGAATGCCTGATCGCCTCCTCACTTGTCGCGTCCCGCAGCCTGCACACGCACGTGGCCGCTGTGGCAATTCCCCTTGCATCCGGAAACATGGAGGCCGCGCGCAAAGCAGTTTCCATGATTGTTGGGCGTGACCCCAAACAGCTCGACGAAGCGGGCATTTCGCGCGCCGCCCTCGAAAGCCTCTCAGAGAACATGTCCGATGGCGTGATCGCACCGGTATTCTGGGGGGTACTGTTTGGATTGCCGGGCATTGCGGCCTACAAGGCTATCAATACACTCGACTCCATGATCGGACATCGCAGCGAACAGCACGAAGCCTTTGGAGGGTTTGCAGCAAGGCTGGACGATATCGCGAATTTGATACCGGCGCGCCTTACCGGATTGTTGATCACGCTGGCCAGCGGACGCCCGTCTTCGGTCGAAGTGATGATACGGGATGCGCGCAAGCATCGCTCGCCAAATGCAGGCTGGCCTGAAGCCGCAATGGCCGGGGCTCTGGATGTGCGCCTGTCGGGGCCGCGGCGTTATCAGGGCCAAACCAGCGACGACGCCTGGCTTAACCCGGGGCAACCTGACCCCACTGCCGAAGATGTGGCGAAGGGGTTGAATATCTATCGCAAGGCGTGTCTGCTTGGCATGGTTTTCGTCGCGCTGATTGCTGGTGTGGAGCTGATCTGATGTCAGATGATCTGTTGCATGGCGGTTCGCTTGACCGAATGCGGGCCGCTTTCCCGGATGCGTCAGAGCCCTGGCTGGACCTGTCCACAGGTATCAATCCCTGGCCCTATCCAGTAGAGCCTGCGAGCGCGGATGCGCTGCATCACCTGCCGACGCGAGAGGCCTATACCCGTTGCCTCGCCGCGATGACGAAAGCGTTGGGTGCACCCGCCGAGTCCATCCGCCTATCGCCGGGCAGCGAGCTACTGATCCGCTTGCTGCCGAAAATCATCTCACCTGAAAAGACCGTCGTGCTGTCTCCCTCCTACGGAGACCATCAGCAGGTCTGGAACGCGTCGTCAACTATTGTAATTGAAAGCGCTGATGCGCTCACTCATGCGGATACGGCAGACGCGATTGTGTTGTGCAACCCGAACAATCCTGACGGGCGCGTATTCTCTCTGGATGAACTCGAAATGGCTCGCGCCAGACTGGCGAGGCGTGGTGGCTGGCTGATTGTCGACGAAGCCTATGCAGATTTGAACCCGGGTTTCAGTCTTGCGCCGTGCGGAGGCGCGCCGGGACTAATTATTCTGCGCTCTTTCGGAAAGTTCTTCGGCCTGGCCGGTGTCCGCCTCGGCGCGGTCATGGCGCCGATGGACATATTAGACGCATTCGATCAGCTACTCGGTGTGTGGCCAGTCTCGGGGAATGCGCTGGAGATTGGTGCCGTTGCGTACTCCGATATGGACTGGCAAGCGGACATGCGCCGGCGTCTGTCAGAGCGTCGAAAAAGGCTGGACGAGATACTCAGCGCACACCGATTAGGCCCTGTTCAGGGTACAGACCTCTTTCGATATGTCACCTGCGAGGACGCTCACACACTCTGGCGGGGGCTCGCCCAGCAGGGCATCTATGTCAGGCGTTTTGCGTGGTCGAACAGACATCTGCGCATCGGTCTGCCCGGCTCGGACTCGGATGAAGCCAGACTGAACGCTGCACTCAGCCTTTCAGTTTGAGTGGAAGCCCCGCCGCGACGAACTCGACCTGATCGCAGACTTTGGCGACGCGCTGGTTCAAACGTCCCTGTGCATCCCGGAATTTACGGCCAAGGCTTGTCTCCGGGACAAGCCCGAGACCGATCTCATTTGAGACGAGCGCAATGCTGCAATTTGATTGCGACAGTGCCTCGCACAAGGCGTCTGCTTCAGCTGCAAGATCGCGCTCATGATGGAACAGGTTTGATAACCAGAGCGTCAGGCAATCAATGAGGAGGAATTCATCCGAGCCTTCGTTTGCCTTGATGGAGCTGACGAGGTCCAGCGGCACTTCAAGCGTTCGCCAGCCTTGCCCCCTATCCGCCTGATGGCGTGCGATACGGTCTGCCATCTCCGTGTCCAGAGCCTCTGCCGTCGCGATGAAGACACGCTGCGGAGATGCCGCTTCGGCAAGCGATTGCGCGCGGGAACTCTTGCCGGAACGCGCTCCGCCGAGGATCAAATACTTGGTCATCGAGACCTAATGGCAGGACAGCGCGCAAAGCGCAAAGGCAATCCGGAACACATCAGGCAGGGGTATCGTCATCATCGTCCAGGATGCGGTAGGCCGGGCCTTGCATGTCATCGAACTGGCCGGACCGGATCGACCAGATGAACGCCCCGAGCCCGAGCAGGCCCAGCACGAGGGCAACGGGTATCAGATACACGATGATGGTCATATCGCCCTATTCCCCGATCTGGAGCCGCATGGCGTTCAATGTCACGATAATCGACGATAGCGACATCGCTATGGCGGCCACAAGCGGCGTGACGTTCCCCGTCACCGCGATCGGAACCGCGATGACGTTATAAGCTGCGGCGAGAGCGAAATTCTGGCGCATGATGGCGCGCGTCTTTCTGGCAACTTTGAGAATGAGCGGAATGGCCTGCATGCCGCCACCATAGACCGCGTCGCTGGCAGACTGGCTGATGTCGATCGCCGCGCCGGGCGCGAGCGAGGCATGGGCCAGAGATAACGCACCAGCATCATTCAACCCATCTCCAACCATGAGCACATGCGCATCCTGCGTGCGCAGCGCCTCCAGCCCGGCGACCTTGTCCTTGGGTTTGGCTTCGCCGGTCCAGTCACTGATGCCCAGAGAATTGGCCAGTGCGGATACCGAAGCGTTCTGGTCACCGGACACGATCTCAAGGCTGATGGACTGGTCACGCAACGTATCGAGCGCTTCACGCGCGCCGGGCTGAATGTCGTCTGTGAACTGGAATTTCACTTCTGGCTCATCCCCTCGCGAGAACCAGAGAGACGGTCCAGATGCTTCGCCATCGGCCTCCGCGCCGACCCATGCGGCAGAGCCCAAGCGCCAGATCATTCCGTCGAGTTCAGCTTCAAGACCGTGTCCGGCAATCTCTTTCACGTTTTCGGATGCTGCCCCGACGCCTGCGGCTGACACCAGTGCGCGGGAGAGCGGATGGTGGCTGGCTCTGGCCAGACGGGCCGCGTCAGAGAGCAGGCGACTGGCCTCTTGTGAACGTGCCTCCAGCGAACGATCGCCGATCAGAATGGAGTTCAGCTTGGGTGTACCCAGAGTGAGCGTTCCCGTCTTGTCGAAAACGATATGATCAATCTCGGCTAGACGCTCAAATGCATCGCCTGAACGCAAATAGACGCCCTTTCGGAACAGGCGGCCCGCAGCAACAACTTGCGCCACCGGCGCAGCCAGTGCGAGCGCGCAGGGGCACGTGATGATCAATGTCGCCGCCGCAATCATCAGAGCGTCGGGCAGTGATGCTCCCAGCAGCAGCCAGCCAACACAGGCCAGCGCAGCCGTCGTGTGAACGAACGGCACATAGATAGAAACCGCACGATCCGCGATGCGGCGATAGGCAGACCGGCGCTGCTCGCCTGCTTCCAGCATTTCTCCAATCTGGGAAAGCAGCGAGTCCTCGACCGCCTTCAGCGCTTCTCCGCGCAGTTGCGCCGAAACATTGATAGCGCCTGCGTGCAGCACCATCCCTGGCGAGAACGTGCGGGGAATGGACTCTCCGGTGACCAGGGACTCGTCGACATCACTTGTTCCGGCGAGGATGCGCATATCGACCATCGCGCGCTCGCCCGGCGCAAGCAGGATATGGTCACCCGCGGCAACGTCGCTTGCAGCAACGGATACAGCCTCTCCATTACCGTCCACTCGCGTAACTGCGCTGGTCTGCATGGCTGCGAGCGCATTCGCTGCGGCGTGTGCCTGTCGGCGCAGACGCGCATCCAGAAAGCGTCCGATCAGCAAGAAGAAACAAAGCATGACAACGGCGTCGAAATAGGCGTGCTCGCCGCCGCGGAAGGTTTCGAACACGCTGACGCCAAACGCCAGACTAAGCGCGAGCGAAATCGGCACATCCATATTGGCGTGCCCATTGCTGAGCGCGGCCCAGGCAGAGCGGAAGAAATGCCGTCCAGAGAACAGGAGCACCGGCAGGGCGATTGCGCCCGACAGCGCGTGCAGGGTCTGGCGCGTCGCCTCGCCCATTTCTCCGTGCCCAGCCCAGACAGATACCGAGAGCAGCATGATGTTCGCCGCGGCGAAACCGGCAACACCCATTGAGATCAGGAGCGAACGTTCTTCACGGGCCTTGTTGACCGCCCCTTGGTCAGCAGCCTGCGCCGCCACGCCATAACCAAGATCGGAGACTGTCTGCGCAATACGGTCAGCCGCCAGCGAACCCTTCCACCGAACGCGCATCTGGCCATTGGACAAATTCAGGCGAGCTTGCGTAACCCCTGGCAAGGCAGACACGGATTTTTCGATCTTGCTGAGACAGCCACCACATTTCGCTCCGCGCACTACCAGATCGAGCGCATTCTCATCGCCGACATGTCGAACGAACCCCGCATAGCCCGTCTTGGTGGCCTTTTCTGCCGCGGGGGCCATACCGGACGGACAGCCCGGCGCAGTGCTCGTCAATGACGTCATGGTGTGATGACAATCCTCTTGTCGGCGCGAAACACGATGTCATCCCCGGCGGGATCAATGACCTGAAACTGAACATCCCAGCGCCCTGCTGGCAAGTCGGACAAGTTCACCGCATAGCTTCCAGATTGGAGAAACTGCATTTCCACAATCTGGTCATGTGCCGTGCTCGCCGCCCGGCGTAGCTCGCTCGTCACCTGATACCCTATCAACGGATTTCCGTCGGCGTCGGTCAGGTCGAACACGAGATCACTGCCCACCATGCCGGCGGCGGCGCTCCATCCGAGTTGATCCTGCGCGGCTTTCGCTTCCAACGTGTGATTATAGTCCAGCCCTTGCAGGTAGGACTTCTTCACATCCTCGCCCGGAAAGCTGGTGATGGCATGGTAAAGGAACACGCCGTTCACAGCGAACATCACGCCAAAGAAACCAAGCATGATGAGGAGAACATGCCATCCCGTCAGCTTTCCCTTTGAGGGCACCTGTTCAGCACTCATGATCTGTCCAGTCATTGTTCAGCTCCTCTGAAAGACGACATGTTCACATCAGCCTCACCTGTTTCCGCATCCGTGACGGTGAAGGTAATCTGCCGACGTGGTGCGCCGGCCTCTGCAGCGACAAGAATTCTATAGCGATCAACACCGAAGCCTTCGACGGGGAGTTCGAGCGTTTCGCTGCCCTCATGATCCATGCCGATAACCTTGAAGGAGAGGCCCTCCAGGCCCGCAACGTCCAGCAACATGGTCCGCGGCTCGCTGGCCTTGTTCACGAGCTTTAACGTATAGCCATTCTGGATGCGCCCGTCGGACAGCATGACATATGGCGGTGAGCGATCCTTCAGCACGTTGGCCTCAAGAGTTGATTTCGTGGCGAGCCCCCAAACCATCAAAACTCCGATCACAGACATGACAACAGCGTATAGCAGAGTGCGCGCGCGAATGATCTTGTGTTTCGGCGGTGTGCAACCCTCGTTCCGCGCCGCGACAGCAATCTGTGTGTCGTAAGCTATCAGACCTTTGGGGCGACCGATCTTCACCATCATCTCGTCGCATGCATCAATGCACAAGGCGCAATGAATACACTCCAACTGCTCCCCATCGCGAATGTCGATTCCCATCGGGCAGACCTGAACGCATTGATCGCAGTCAATGCAGTCGCCACGCTCATCCCAGCTTTCGGACTTTCGCTTCGGACCACGCGGTTCCCCTCGGTCGTACCGATAGGTGACATTCAGAGCCTGTTCGTCGGTCAGAGCCCCCTGAATGCGCGGCCAGGGGCACATGTAGGTGCACACCTGCTCGCGCATGGTCCCTGCCAGGAAGTAGGTCGTAAGCGTCAAAATGCCGGCAAACCAATACGCAGTCAGCGGCGCTTCGCCCTTGAACCAGCCTGCTGCAACCGTAGGCGCATCATGCCAGTAGAGAATAAACGCGCCGCCTGTCCAGAACGCTATGATCAGCCAGACTGCATGTTTGCCGAGCTTTCTTGAAAGCTTGTTGACGGACCAGGGCGCCTTGTCCAGACGCATGCGCGCGGCGCGGTCACCTTCGAAAGCGCGCTCGACCCAGATGTAAAGATCCGTCCATACCGTTTGCGGACAAGTGTATCCACACCAGACCCGCCCCAACAAAGACGTGACCAGAAACAAGAGCAGCGCAGCGAGGATGAGCCCGCCGGCCATGAAGTGAATATCCTGCGGCCAGAGCTCGATGAAAAAGAAATAGAACTTTTCGCTGGCAAAATCCGCCAGCACCGCTTGGTCCGGTACGCCCTCACCGCGATTCCAGCGAACCCAGGGCAACCCATAATAGACCCCCAGAGTGGCCGCCATCACGAGCCATTTGACCATCCTGAACTTGCCATGCGCAAGTTTGGGATAGATCTGCTTGCGCTTGGCATAAAGGTCTTCATGCCGCGGCGGCTCCCCACCCTGCTGGGCGGGGAGCGTGGCCGTTTTATCGATGAGGGTCGAACTGGCCATGTCGGGGTCTATTCGCCTCCGCTGAGCGAGTGAACGTAGACAGCGATCGCCTTTATCGTTGCGTCGTCGAGGCGGTCATCCCAGGCAGGCATGTGAGAATTACGGGCATCGTAAATCGTCGCCCGGATGTTCTCTTCACGACCGCCGTAGAGCCATTCCGCGTCGGTGAGGTTCGGTGCCCCCTGGGCGCGATCACCCGTTCCGTCCACGCCATGACACGTCGCACATTGCTGTTGGAAAATCGGCGCGGCACGGGAGACGGCTTCTGCATCATCGCTCCGGTCTGTCAGACTGAGCACATATTGCGCGAGATCATCAACTTGAGACCCTGTCAGAAGACCGTCACGACCAAATGCCGGCATCGCAGAGAAGCGTGTTGCGTCATCCGCATCGTGACGGATGCCGTGGCGGATCGTGTACTCAATGCCGTCGAGAGAACCATCCCACAACCAGACATCATCTGCGAGAGCCGGATAGCCAATGGCACCCCGTCCACCCGCACCGTGACATGTGGCGCAGTTGTCTCCGAAGGCACTCTCGCCCATGGCGAGCGCGAATTGCTGCAAGGTACGGTCTGTCTCGATCGTCTCCAGATTGGCATCCAGCAGCACAACCGACTGCGCATCACGAGCCGACTGAAGGTCCGCAACGGCCTTGGCGACTTCCACACGGTCAGAATGACCCCTGACACCTTTCGTATTTGTTCCCATGCCTGGCAGAGCCGGAATGGCGGGCATCAGGATCATGTAAACGACGGCCCAGGCAATCGTCATGTACCAGACATACAGCCACCAGCGCGGCAACGGGTTGTTCAGTTCCTTGATACCATCCCAGGAATGGCCGGTCGTCTCGACACCTGAGTGTTTATCAATGTCTTTGGTTTCATCAGTCATTTGATGGCCCCTTGTCTTCAAGCGGAGAATTTGCAGCGCGGTCGAAAGTTTCCTGATTGTTGGGCCAAAGCGCGTAGGCCAGAGCCGCCAAGAACATCAGGACGAAATAGACCAGGCCGCCGGTCTGAGCGAAACTTGAAAGTGCTTCATACATTCCGTGATCCTCCTAGCGACGGTTACTGAGGTCGTTGGCCTCATAGGTTGAGAAATCGACCAATGTGCCGGTCATCTGGAGGTAGGCAACGATGGCATCCATCTCGGTGACGCGCGTGCGGTCTCCATCATAATCGCGATACTCAACCGATCCGTCGCGACCTGCGATGCCGTCATACTCTTCGATCAGGCTGTCGAGATAGTCGTAGCCTTTCTCGTCCGGATCAGCCTGAGCATAGATATGGCCCGCGGCGTTCTCAATCATCTCATCCGTGTAGGGTACGCCAAGCATCCGCTCGGTCCGCAAACGCTCCTCGATCCGATCATAGTTGAGCTTCTTATCGGCCAGGAACGCATAAGGCGGCATGACACTCTCCGGCACCAGAGCGCGCGGATCCTTCAGGTGGTCGACCTGCCATTCAGCAGAATACTTGCCACCCACTCGGGCGAGATCCGGCCCCGTCCGCTTCGATCCCCACTGGAAGGGGTGGTCGTACATGCTTTCCGCGGCGAGAGAGTAGTGCCCGTAGCGCTCAACCTCATCCCGCAGGGGACGGACCATCTGGCTATGGCAGACATAGCAGCCTTCGCGGATGTAGATGTCCCGGCCCATGAGTTCGAGGGGTGTATAGGGGCGCATCCCGTCAACCTTCTCGATCGTGTTGTCCATATAGGCGAGAGGGGCCATCTGGATCAGGCCGCCGATGGATACGACGACGAGGATGCCGATGGTGAGGAGCAGCGAATGCCGCTCCAGCAATCCATGTTTGTTCATAATGCTCATGGACACGCTCCTATTCAGCAGGAACCAGCGTCGCGCGCGGCTCGGGGGTTGCGTAAGGGTCAGGCTTGGCATCAATCGGCTCTGCAGCGCCGTGGCCCATTGCGGAGCGCACGAGGTTGTAGGCCATGATCAGGGCACCGCTGAAGTACAGCAGACCACCCAAAGCACGGATCATGTAGCTGATATGCTTTGCCTCGACGGTTTCAACGAAGCTGTATTCGAGGAAGCCGTATTCATTGTAGGCGCGCCACATCAGACCTTCCATGATCCCTGCGAACCACATGGAAATCATGTAGAACAGGATGCCGATCGTCGAGATCCAGAAGTGCCACTCAACAAGGGACTTCGAGTACAGAGCTTTCTTCTTGTAGAGCCATGGTACGAGGCAGTAGAGCGCACCGAAGCTGATATAGCCGACCCAGCCCAGCGCACCTGAATGCACGTGGCCAATGCCCCACTCCGTATAGTGGCTGAGCGAGTTCACGGCACGAACGGACATTAGCGGCCCTTCGAACGTCGCCATGCCATAGAAGGCCAACGAGACCACCATCATGCGTACGACTGGGTCGGTGCGCAGCTTGTCCCAGGCACCAGACAGCGTCATGACGCCGTTAATCATACCGCCCCAGCTAGGCATCCAGAGCATGATCGAGAACGTCATGCCAAGCGTCTGCGCCCATTGCGGCAGAGCCGTATAGTGCAAATGGTGCGGACCCGCCCAGATGTAGATGAAGATCAGGCTCCAGAAGTGCACGATCGACAGGCGGTAGGAATAAACCGGCCGGTTCACACGCTTCGGAATGAAGTAGTACATGATCGCCAGGAAGCCGGTCGTCAGGAAGAAACCAACCGCATTGTGACCGTACCACCACTGCGTCATTGCATCTTGTACGCCCGCGAAGACCTGAACCGACTTCGTGCCCGTCCAGCTGACTGGCACCGACAGATTGTTGACAATGTGCAACATCGCGATGGTCACGATGAAGGAAAGGTAGAACCAGTTTGCCACATAGATGTGCGGCTCTTTCCGCTTCCACAACGTGCCAAGAAAGACCAGCAGGTAAGCTACCCAGACGATGGTCAGCCATAGATCCACATACCATTCTGGCTCAGCATATTCTTTGGATTGCGTGACTCCGAGCAGATAGCCCGTAGCTGCAAGTACGATGAACATCTGGTAGCCCCAGAACACGAACCAGGGCCACATGCCGCCTGCAATCCGTGTGCGGCAGGTGCGCTGAACCACGTAAAAGCTGGTCGCCAGCAACACGTTGCCCCCGAACGCAAAGATCACAGCGCTCGTGTGCAGCGGCCTCAAGCGACCAAAGTTCGTCCAGCCCAATTCAGGAAAGTAGAAAACATTCGGAAAGGTCAATTGCAGCGCGATCACAACACCGACCAGAAGCCCGGCGATGCCCCAGAACATGGAGGCAAACACGCCATACTTGACCAGCGTGTCTTCGTATTTGGTCTCATCAAACGGATTGCGGTCCAGCAGATTGCCAGCCCACATCCCCGTCCCAAAGAGAAATGCCGTGACAAGCGCGATGAATGTCATCGCCTGAATGCCCATGGCGTGATCAATCGTGCGACCCGCGATGATCAGGGCAAGCACCCCGAATATCGCAACGGCAACCGAGACAGTCGCAATGCTGCCCCGGCTACTGTTTGAAGCAATGGAATTTGGTGTCATCATACTAACTAAGCCCCTTCCGCAGAGCGTTGCGGTTCACTCGTATGACGCCTGATTACGGTGATCGCCTCGGCCCGCGTATAGGGGCTTTCCCGTATGGGACAGTTGGTCCGGATTTTCTATGAAACGGCATCAATTGAAGGGACTTCGATGTGAAAACGACATTCGCCTATCTCGCCTCAGCCGCGCTGCTGGCTGTCGGCCTCGTAAAGATGGCCGTTCAGGCCTCGACGCAATCCACCCTTTTGATTCCAACCTGCTTAGGCCAGTCGGTCGCCCTTCCTGTCGCGAGCGCAGGAACGCCGCTACTTCACTGCTGGGGATGCTATACGGCGGCGCTCGGAGCAGTTGGCCTGACTGTTCTGGCTGCCAATGGCCTGAAGCAAACACGCCAGCGCCGAGTGTCTGCGCTTTCCTAATTGACCGACTACTCTTACAGTCGATGGGATATGACCGATCCCTTGTCTGACCTCTGGCGTATTGAGAATTCCGAGTTCCAAGACTCGAGTTCGCTTCAGTCAATCCTGTCGTCGATTTTGCAGTCTGTACCGGACGCGATGATCGTGATCGATGATCGCGGAATCATCATGGCGTTCAGCCGTGCGGCAGAAACCCTGTTCGGTTACAAATCCGAAGATGTTGTGGGCGAGAATATCAAATGCCTCATGACCAATACAGATCAATCCCATCATGACCAGTACATCCGCAACTATCTGACGACCGGCGAGCGCCAGATCATCGGCATCGGCCGTATCGTGGAAGCGCGCCTTGCCAATGGCGACTCTATTCCGGTGGAACTCAAGATCGGAGAGGCAAACATTGGCGAGCGCAAACTGTTCACCGGCTTCATCCGCGACATCACAGAGAAACAGGCCAATGTGCACCGTATTGGCGAGTTGCAGGCGGAGCTAAGCAATTTTTCTCGGTTGAGTGCGGTCGGCACAATGGCGTCCGCGATGGCGCATGAGCTGAACCAGCCGCTGACCGCCGTGGCGAATTATCTGGAAGCCGCCCGCGACATGCTGGACGATCCAAGCCCCGATAACCTTGCAATGGTACAGGAAGCGATGGCCGCCGCTGCCGAACAATCCATCCGGGCCGGACAGATTGTACGCCGCCTGAGGGATTACGTTTCTCGCGGTGAACTGGACTTGCGCCCCTTCCCGCTCAAGGAAATTATCGACGACGCTGTCACAATCGCCAAAGTGGGGATCGACGGCCCCCTTGCCCGGGTCGTGTTGCGACTTGACGATCCCGATGTGAAGGTGATGGCGGATCGACTGCAATTGCGTCAGGTATTCGCGAATCTGGTTCGCAACGCAATCGAAGCGCTGGCCGAAACGGAAAACCCGCAAGTTTGGATCCATGGACGGCAGGCCGGCGAGGAGACTATCGTGGAAGTACGCGACAATGGGCCCGGCCTTTCCGAAGACTTGCTCCACTCGCCCTTCGAAGCGTTCCAGACCACAAAAGCCACAGGCATGGGACTGGGACTATCGATCTGCCAAACCATAGTCGAGGCACATGGCAGCAGCATTCAAGTTGCATCAGAACCGGGTACTGGAGCCTGCTTCACCTTTACGCTAAGAATCGCCTCGGACGTGGCAATGTGAGCTCGAAATGACCAAAACCATTTTCCTCGTGGATGACGACGAAGCCATTCGGCACTCGGCAAGCTTCATGCTGCGCCACGCCGGCTACACGGTGAAGACGTTCCCGGATGGAATGACCTTCCTCGACGCATACGCCCCAAACGATTCGGCTTGCATCCTTCTGGACGTTCGGATGCCTGGAATGGATGGCCTGGCAGTGCAGCAGGCTCTGTCAGAACGTGGGAACAAGATGCCGATCATCGTGCTCACAGGACATGGAGACGTGTCCGTCGCGGTGCAGGCAATGAAGAATGGCGCGATCGAATTCCTCGAAAAACCGTACGAAAAGAAGGCATTGCTGGAAGCCATCGAAAATGGCTTCAATCGTATTGCCGACCATGCTGCCGAAGCAGACCAACGCAGCGAAGCCGTCGCGAAGCTCACCCGGTTGACTGGACGGGAATCTGAAGTGCTTGATTGCCTGGTGGACGGAATGACCAACAAGGCCATAGCGGAAACCCTGTCGATTTCTCCCCGCACCGTCGAGATCCACCGTGCCAATCTGATGGAGAAACTGGAAGCCGACAGCCTGTCCGCTGCGCTTCGCATAGCTTTCACGGCAGACCGCGGTCGCGAGCTGCCTCGTTAGGTAGGTGTACTTAGAGACGCGCGATCTCTCCGTTCGTAGATATGGGATTCTATGAACGTTGAGATCAGCCATCCATGAACCAATCCGCGCACCAGCCCGAATTGCTCAGAATTGCTCTCGTCGAAGACGATGAGGAAGTCCGCTACTCCTTGATGATGCTGCTTAGGTCACGTGGCTTCGCGGTCGACTCCTACAGGAATGGTATGGAGATCCTGATGAACCAACCGAGCCTGCAAGTGGATTGCCTGTTGATCGACTATAAGCTGCCGCGATTTGACGGAATTGACTTGCTGGAAAAAATGCGCGTGGCTGGCACCACAACGCCCGCTGTTCTTATCACAGGCTATTACTCTCCCCACCTGAAAGCGCGTGCGCTCAAAGCGGGCTTTACAGACGTCGTCGAGAAATCCTCAAAACCGCAAGACGTACTCAATTGCCTCGCGACTGCGACCGGGCAAATCCACTAACATTTTGCCGCAGGCGAATTGATCCGTTCAGGACCAGTCTACAGTCCTGACCAATCTCAAGAAGGCGCTTGGGTCCCAGTACCCTCAGATTCCGGTGCGGCGTCCGCCACCCAATCTGGCCCCTTCAGTGCGACATAAATTGCGGGGATCACCAGCACGGTCAACGCGGTGGATGACGCCAGCCCGAACAGGAGCGAGATTGCCAAGCCCTGGAAAATCGGGTCCGTCAGAATCACAGCTGCGCCAATCATTGCGGCCAAAGCTGTCAGCAGGATCGGCTTGAACCGAATGGCCCCCGCATCCAGCAAGACTTCCCGCAAGGGCCGGTCCGCGAACTGACCGTGGCGAACAAAATCCACCAAGAGAATCGAATTTCTCACGATGATGCCCGCGAGTGCAATGAAGCCAATCATCGATGTCGCCGTGAATGCCGCCCCGAATATCCAGTGCCCCAGCATGATACCGATCAGCGTGAGTGGCACTGGCGTCAGGATCACCAAGGGAGTTCTGAATGTACCAAACTGCGCGACCACGAGTATGTAGATGGCCACGAGAGCTACGCCGAACGCCAAGCCCATATCCCGGAATGTGACATAGGTGATCTCCCACTCCCCATCCCACAACAATGATGGCTTTGATTCATCCGCCGGCTGACCATAAAGGCGTATTTCAGGTGCCTCCAGCCCCGCCGCAGCCCAATCATAAGCGTCGACACGGTCCTGGATTTCCATCATTCCGTAAATAGGCGCCTCAAATCGGCCGGCCAATTCTCCCATGACCATGTCGGCGAAATAGCCATCCCGACGGAAGATCGTGGCTGAGCCGGATTCCATGCGCGCATCGACCAACGTACCCAGCTCAACAGCCTGGGCACCCGGCTGGACCGGCACTGGCAGACTGGCCGTGCGTTCTGACCAGACCTGTGAGGACTTCGGCAGCCGAACCGCAACAGACAAGGGGTCCCGCCCACCACCGCGCGGGGCCACACCAACGATCTTTCCAGAATAAATCAGCGCCAGCGCATCCAGCACATCCTGCTCGGCAACACCTCGGTCAGACGCGGTTGTCTCATCGACGGAAAGAAGCAGTCGAGGTTGCGGACCACCGAAAGAGTTGTCGACGTCCACAATATACTCGGTTTCCCGAAACAATTGTTCTACAATTTCTGCGGTCCTGCGCCGCGTCTCCGCATCCGGCCCATAGATTTCAGCCAGCAATGTCGACAGGACAGGAGGCCCAGGAGGCACTTCCACGACTTTGACACTGGCGCCATCAGGCAGCGGAATCTCTCTCAACTGAATTCTCAGATCGAGCGCAATCTCGTGACTGGACCTGTTGCGATGGCTCTTTTCAAGCAGATTGACCTGAAGATCACCAAGCTCCGGAGAAGACCGAAGGAAATAGTGCCGCACCAGTCCATTGAAGTTGAACGGCGCCGCCGTACCAGCATAAGCCTGAATGGACTCGACCTCATCGACATCGTACATCGTTGCCGCCAACGCAAACAGCGTGCGTTCAGTTTCTTCCAGAGCCGTCCCCTCTGGCATGTCGAGAACGATCTGTATTTCAGATTTGTTGTCGAACGGCAGCAGCTTCACCGTCACGGCTTTGGTTACAAACAGCATCAAGGATGCAAGTGTCGCCACACCGACTATGCCAAGAAATATCCAGGCATTGCGGCGGCTTTCCACAATCGGACCAGCAACAGTGCGATAGAACCGCCCCAAACGGCTTTCTTTCTCATCAGAATGCTCATGAACAGGTGCCCTGCCCGCGATCTTCATCAAAAGCCATGGCGCGATCCCTACAGCGACAAAAAATGAAAACAGCATTGCTGCAGAAGCATTTGCCGGGATCGGCGCCATGTACGGACCCATAAGTCCTGAAACGAACATCATCGGCAGCAAAGCAGCTATGACGGTCAATGTCGCGACGATTGTCGGATTCCCGACTTCAGCCACGGCATCAATCGCAGCCTGCACGCGTGGTCGCCCATCCCGCATGGACCAGTGTCGCGCTATGTTCTCGATAATGACGATCGCATCATCCACCAGAATACCGATGGAAAAGATGAGCGCAAACAAACTGACCCGGTTAATCGTATAGCCCATCATAAGTGAGGCAAAGAGCGTTAGCAGGATGGTTGTCGGAATAACGATCAGCGTAACAATCGCTTCTCTCCATCCAATTGCGAATGCGATCAGGACCACAATGGACACTGTCGCAAGCGCCAGATGGAAGAGCAATTCATTGGCCTTGTGGTTCGCCGTCTCGCCATAGTTTCGCGTCACGGCGATATGGACGCCTTCCGGTATCATTTCCCGTTCGAGCAGCTCAAGTCGCTCAAGAATTTGGTCTGCAACAACAACCGCATTCGCCCCCGGCCGCTTGGCAAGTGAGAGCGTCACAGCGGGTAAGGCTTCGAACTCTGCACGCGACGAATTTCGCTCAAGCGTCCACGCGCGTGCCTCAGTCTCAATACCGGCGACTTCGACGCGCGCGATATCCGACAAGTATATTGTGCGACCATCGGGAGCCCGGATTTCAAGACGTTCCAGATCCCCTATGGCGGATATGCGATCCCCCGCCTGAACGATGATGGATTCCCCTGCCCCACGCGCAGCTCCAATGGGGCGCGCCTGAACGGCCTGCGAAACGGTATCAACCAACGCCTGTAGTGGAACACTATATGACGACAGGGCCTCAATATCGGGCTCGACACGCAGCTCGAGGCTACGACCACCAATCACGTCTGTCAGGCCGACATCTTCGACCTTCACGAGTTCTTTCAGAACCTCGTCCGCCAGCATCCGCAAGCTCGTGTCGTTCCAGACATGGCCCGTCCAAGGCTCAGGCGACAGGGTAAGTGTAACGATCGGAACATCATCAATGCCGCGGCCGACAACTTGTGGCATGGGCACTTCTGGCGGAATACGATCAATATTTGCACGGATCTTTTCATGGATTCGCAGGATCGCGTCATCGGCATCAGTCCCAACCATGAAGCGAGCGGTTACAATCGCTCCATCGTCCCGGCTTTGACTGTATACATGCTCAACATCAGGGATCGCCTTGACAATTTCCTCTAGCGGCTCCGTAACCTGTTCAACCGTGTCGGCTGCACGCAGGCCCGGGGACTGTACCAGAATGTCCACCATCGGAACGGAGATTTGCGGCTCCTCCTCGCGAGGAATCGTCAGCAGTGCAACCAAACCGACCGCAAGAGCAGCCAGCAGGATCAATGGCGTCAGCGGCGAACGGATGGTTGCCCGTGTGATAGAACCCGAAACATCCGCCTTCATGAGCTTTTCGTTCCCGGCAAGACAATTACGTCTCCCGGTCGCAGCCCCGACAGAACTTCATAGACTCCATTGGCAACCAGCGGCTCGGCTAAAACGACAGGGGCATCAACATATCTGTCCCCAATCTTCACCCGCACAAAATCTACGCCATACCGCGTCGTCACATACTCCTGGGGGAGGATGATCGCCCGCCGGTCACCAACTGGCGCAAGCACGTCGGCTCGCTCCCCAACCAAGGCATTGAGCCCGCCCTCGACAACAGCATCAGCCACCACAGCGCCATCCTTGAGTGCTGGGTAAACCTTTTCAATCCTGGCCGTCCTAATGGCATCATCTCGCGCGGGAAGCCGAATGGATATTTCGCCGCCCTCAGATAGATAGCTCAAATGTCGCTCAGGCAGAGACAAGCGTACCAGGCCGTCCAGGGTCGCTAGAGTGGCGATGACTTGTCCTGGAGACACGACACTGCCCTCTACCACCGAGACATCAGTCACCCGCGAGTCCGCAGGCGCCCGCACATAGCCTTCTCCCTGTCGGGCAACGAGACTGCGGCGCTCCTCTATGGCCGAGGCTCTGTTCGACTTCATCACATTGAGCGCCGCCGCTTCCTGATCATATCGAGCCTTGGGATAAAAACCGTCCGCCAGTAGTTTCTCAGCGCGCGCGAGATCCGCCTCTTGTTGGGTCACTTGCTCTGTCAGGCCATCAATTCGGGACTGAATGGCGTTGATCTGGGGTGCGATCGTGTCATCAGCAATGAACGCAACAACGTCACCAGCCTTCACTGTATCACCCTCATCTATACCAAGCTGGGTCACGATGCCTTGCAGCCGGGAGCGGGCCATCGCCGTATCGCTGGCCTCAATGCGGCCAACGACGGGTCGGTAGTCCGTGACGATGCTCTCTTCCACCGTCATGGTTTGGGTAGCAGCAATCGGACTACTTGCCAGACACACCGCCAAGCTGGCCAAAGCAAATCGGATCATCTCAATAATCCCCCTTGTCCACGACAGTCCCGGTGCCTGGATCAATCCGAATGCACGGCTGTCCAGTTGATCTCCAGGCAGCAATTCCCCCAGCCATATGAGCGGCCTCAACTCCAATCTCCTTCATGAACTTTTCCAAGGCCATGCGGGATCTTTTGCCGGAACCGCACTGAAAAATGATCTGCCGGTGTCCGTCAGTCGGAAGCGCCTTTGGCTCGAAAGTCGACAATGGGTGCAGTAAAGCACCATGGATCCGCTCGTTCGCGAACTCCGCCGGCTCACGTACATCGACAAGCAATATGTTTCCGGCCTTCAGGTCAGCCAGAACTTGTTCGGGTTTCACGTCATATTTGTCTGCCATGTTCATCAAAGCTCCCTGCTTGCTGGTGATTGCGCACCACGCATTTGATCTAGGTCATCAATACTCGCACCCATATAAGTAGCATTGCGTATTTGCGAAAGTGCTAATATACAATATCTCTCCTGCATGGAGGATTGGTCATGGCAAAAGTCGTAATTCTCGGCGCCGGATTGGGTGGGCTTATTGCAGCCTTCGAAATCAAGAAAACGCTCGGCGATCAACACGATGTCGCGATCATCAGCGAGACCGATTACTACCAGTTTCAGCCTTCAAACCCTTGGGTGATCGTGGGATGGCGCCAACGCTCGGATATAACCATCGACCTTGCCAAACCCCTGAAGAAGCGAGGCGTTGAACTGATTGTCGGCAAAGCGGTAAAGGTCGTCCCCGAAGACAAATGCGTTCGAATGCCGAATGGCGACCGCATCTCCTATGACTATCTCGTAATTGCCACAGGACCCGAGCTTGCATTCGATGAAATTGAAGGCCTTGGTCCACGCGGCCACACACAGTCCGTGTGCCATATTGATCATGCGGAACAAGGATTCGCGGCTTTTGAAGCTTTTTGCAGGGACCCCGGACCAATTGTGATCGGTGCAGCGCAGGGGGCATCCTGCTTTGGACCTGCGTACGAGACTGCTATGATCATCGAGACGGAACTGCGTAAACGGAAGATCCGCGATCAGGTTCCAATGACCTTCATTACGCCTGAACCCTATATCGGTCACCTCGGCCTCGACGGTGTGGGCGATACAAAGGGCTTGCTGGAAAGCGAAATGCGCGAACGGCATATAAAATGGATTACCAACGCACGCGTTTCAGCAGCCAAAGCGAACTCAATCGAGGTAGAAGAACTTGATTTGAATGGGAACGTTGTGAAGAAACACGACCTTCCGTCCAAGTTTTCAATGCTGATGCCACCGTTTCAGGGCGTGGAGGCCGTTCGCGGCGTCGACAATTTGGTCAATCCAAAAGGCTTCATCCTCACGGATGAGTTTCAGCGAAATCCGACCTGGCCAGATATCTTCGGTATTGGCGTCTGCATCGCAATACCGCCCATGGGACAAACACCCGTACCCGTCGGCGTCCCAAAGACAGGCTTCATGATTGAGTCAATGGTTGAGGCGACCGCGCGGAACATCAAGCAGCTGATTGATGGCGAGGTTCCAACTCGCAAGGCAACATGGAATGCAATTTGCCTGGCGGACTTCGGGGATGGCGGCGTTGCCTTTGTCGCACAGCCACAGATCCCACCGAGAAATGTCAACTGGTCTGCCTCAGGTCGTTGGGTTCACATGGCGAAAGCTGGTTTCGAAAAATACTTCCTGCACAAACTGAGAACCGGAAAATCAGAGACCTTCTACGAAAATGCCGCCCTCGGACTTTTGAAGACTCACAAACTGAAAGGTCACTCTTGATAATGGCGACCAAACACATTGTTTGCACAAGATGCGGCACGATAAACCGAGTGCCCGCTGACAAGCAATTGGCAAGCGGCCAGTGTGGGGCATGTAAGTCAAAGCTCTCAACAGACACGCCAATTGATATCAGCGAAACCATATTGAATCGCTTGTTGGCGAAAGATGAGGGCTCATTCCTACTGGATGTTTGGGCGCCTTGGTGCGGCCCCTGTCGAATGATGGCACCAGCCTACATGGAGACAGCAAAGCACTATGGCGGAGCTTTGCGTTTTCTGAAACTGAACACTGAAGCGTTTCCGAATGCTGGCGCGGCATTGAACGTTCGCGGAATTCCCGCCCTGCTCATGTTTCAATCCGGCTCCATCGTGGATCAGCGCGCAGGAGTCATGACATCGCAAATGATGACCAAATGGATCGACAACTCAAACATCGCAGCGTCTCTAACGGAAATCTGACTTAACACGGAGTATTGCAATGAACCTTGACCGCGCCGTTCTGGCATTCGCAGGCTTGATCGTTCTCGTGAGCCTTGCCCTCGGATACTGGGTTTCGCCCTACTGGCTGCTTCTTACCGCGTTTGCTGGCCTGAACATGGTTCAGGCTGCTTTCACGGGATTCTGCCCCGCGGCACTGATCTTCAAACTGTTCGGCGTCCGCAGCGGCTCTGCGTTTCGCTGAAGGATCATGAAGGCCGAAAAACGCTTTTGCCCCACCTCAATCAAAGCGCCCCTCGCCTGAATACTAGGCAAGGGGCGCTGTCTTTTAAACCGATCTGACTGGATCTAGAACTTAGCCGTCAGACTGACCGAGAAGGTCTGACCACGATCATACGTATTGAACTCAGTACGTCCAAGTTCACCTTCGCTGATCTGATACTCTTCATGAGCTTCATCAAGCAGGTTGCGCCCGCTCAGCCCCAGCGTGAATTCGCGTCCAACCACTTCAAAATCACGGTTGTAGACGAGGTCCAACTGAATACCTGGATCTTCGATGATATCCGGCAGAGCCGCGCCTGGCAGATCAATGCCGCGCTGGAGAATACGATCATCAACCCAACCCACGAGTAGAGTGAGCTGTTCGACGTCAGATTCCCAACCAAACTGAGCGTTCAGAATGTTCTCCGGCGTGCCTTGCAAGTCAGATCCATCCAGTCCGAAGAAGCTGGCGTCACGCAGAGACCGGGAAATCGGATCGAAAACCTGATCATTCTCATCAGCCTGCACTTCTGAGGACGTGTAGGTGTAGTTGATGGAGAACCGGCCGTCGCGATCGTTGAAGAACGAATTATCGAACGGGAATTCGAACAGAGTACGATACTCGAATTCACCGCCGAACAGTTCGGCTTTCGGTGAGTTGATGAACGTTGTTTCGAACACGAAGGTTGAAGTGGAGTACTGGATTTCCTCGATAGGATTTTCCAGTTCCTTGTAGAAACCTGCAATCGTGATGAACTCGTTCGGGCCAAGATAGTACTCAAGGCGCGCATCGTAGTTTGTCAGCTCTGTATCGACCAGCCCGTTATTACCCCGATAGGAGCGCTCACTTTCCGGATCGAAATAATTCGAAAGAGCGAGTTCCCGGAATTGTGGGCGAGCAATTGTCTGGGAATATCCAAGACGCAGTTGCAGATCTTCAGCGAAGTTCCACGTGAACGTCAAGGATGGCAGCAGATAGTCATTTTCGAGATCGACTGCACCGGCGCCTTCATTGCCGAAACGGTCGAACGTGTTGACTGTCTGTTGGGCTTCTTCATAGCGAAGGCCCAGCGTGGTCTGGATGAAGTCCGTCCACTCAATGTCGCCCTCGACATAGGCGGCATAAACATCCAACTGACCCTCATAGGAGTCGTTTGGCGTGGTGATTTCCTGCAGCACGAAACGCTGTGGGTCGATATTGTCAGGGCTGAACAGGAAGTCGGGGCGTTGGATCTGAATATCTTCAGAGATCGAGTTGCCGCCGGCAAAACGGAAAGCGTAGAAATTGTATTCACGCTCGGTCGAGGAAACGTCAAAACCGCCCGACAGGACCGCCTCACGGGAATCGCTCAGCTCAATTGTGTATTCCGCATCGCCGCCGATTCCTTTGATATCATCGGTAAGGTCGGAGAAGCGAATGTCGTAGCTGTTCGCGACCTGATAGGCCGGAACACCGTCATCGTTGATGTAGCGACGAAGCGAACGCTCATACGGCGCGTCACGCGTCGATTGAGCGACCGAACCGCGCCAGGACAGGACGAGATCATCAAACGTGTGCTCGCCGCGAAGCTGACCAAACAGAAGGCCCCGCTCAAACCAGCCTGAGGATTCGTCGAAGATTTCGCCAGAGCTACCCTGCGCGTTGAAGTCCGTACCGGTATCAATCTGGGCTTCTTTCGACGTGTCATGCACGTAGAATACAGTCGCCTGGACTTCATGACCGGAATACCAGTTGATGGTCGCAGAACTTAGTGCGTTAACGGTCGCGTTGTAGTTCGTTTCCAGCGTCTGATAGTCGTTTCCGAGCACACCGCCCTGAACAAATTGGCGAGTCGCTTGCTTGGTGGCCCAACCGGAGTCAAATCCGGCAACACCAATGATGCCGAGGTCAAACTCCTTGCCTTCAACGATCCGGCCGAACTCAACAGAACCGTTATAGTTTGGTTCCAGGTCCTTTTCCTGAATGACATTCAGAGGCGTGTTTACGAGGCTCTCACCCACAGCTTCGATGGCGTCGTCATCAAGGCTGTTCAAGCTTTGGTCCAGGCTCAGTACGAGTCCCAATGGTTGCGGGAAATTGCGCAGACCATCATCATAACCGCTCCAGTCCGTATCAGAACCGCGAACGAAGATGCCCTTGTCGAAGGTGGTCGCCGTGTTTGCACTGGCACCAAGCTTTACGTGAAAGAAGTTCTCGTTTGGTTGGCGAAGCGTTTGCAGGTCGATGATGCCGCCACCGAATTCGCCCGGATAGTTTACCGAGAAGGTTTTTTGGACGGTTGCACCGTCAAGAGCGTTAGACGGAAACAGGTCCAGTGGAACTGTCCGGCGAAGTGGTTCTGGACTGGGAAGCGGCGAACCGTTCAAAAGTGCCGCCGAGTAGCGGTCACCCAGACCGCGAACATAGGCAAATTTGTCCGAAACAATACTAAGACCCGACAAGCGGGTCAGTGCGAGCGCAGCGTTGGAGTCGCCTTGGCGAGCCAAGTCTTCCGGCGCGAGAAACGATGCGACCTGCGACGTTTCACGTTGGGGTGCGGGGATGTACTCGCCTCGAACAACAACCGTTTCCAGTTCACGTGCTTCTTCGGCGGTTTCTTCCTGCTCAGATGGAGCTTCTTGCGCAACGGCGGGAATGTGGTTTGCCAGGGCTAGCGCTGTCCCGAACAGCAAAGTCCCTTTTAGCAATTGGTGTCTCATGAGACTGTCCTTGTGAATTTTTACCCAGTCGTTCGTGATAGAAATGCCCCTCGAACTCTCGGGAAATACAAACCTGTGTAGGTGCAAGGTGCGGGCAACGCTCGTTGCCCGCACCCCGCAAATGCCTCTGGCTAGCAAGCGTCGCTAGCTTCCAGTCCGCAGGACCATCCCTGCCACCATGTGTCAGAGCTGTCCTTGACGGCGCCGATGTAATCAACCGGGTCGAGATCGGACGAAATCGTCGTGACATCGAATGCAGTGACACCAGACTCGGCGGCTCCATTTACAAACGTGGAAGACAGCGTCGACGCGGTCGTCGTTGAGTTGTTTGTGCCAGCTGCAACAGACGCTTCAGCGATTGCCGTTTCGGAATTCGACGTGGTTAGGCCGAGGTCACAGTCAAACAGTACCGAGTCGAAAGCGGGGTCCGATCCGGCATCATACGTCGTGTTGCCATCACCGGCGCTATCCTGCCAACGCATGCACTCTTTTCCGTAGTTCACAACGCCGTTGACGTAACGACCAACCGTACCTGTGTTCAGGCGGAAGGCGTTCGTGCGGTTACCGACGAAAGTGAAGTTGGAAATTTTGGCGTTCGACAGTGGCGTGACACCAGAACCAGCGCTGGAGGCTTCAACGATATTGTCACCGCCGCTTTCGCGCTGAACCACGATGGCATACTGAATGGAGCCATTGTAGCCATTGTCCGTATCGATCGAGTCATCGTCGTTGCCGGTCAGCACCAGGTACTTCACGTTGACGCCGCCACCGAAGAATTCGACGCCGTCGTCCGCGTTGTTGTGGACCTGAATGTATTCAACTTCAGTTCCGGTTCCAACGCCAGCGAAGGTGATGCCGTTCAGTTCGTTACCAGCTGTGTTGATTGCGAAGCCAGCGTGGCGAACTTGTGTGAAGCGGATCGAGCCGCTGTCATCATCAGCGGTTGCACCACCGTAAACGGCTTCTGGATTGGTCACACCTTCAACGAGGTTTTCACATGCGACCGTGCCTGGCGTTGCAGCGTCACGGCAGCGATTGATTGGTGCGCGGCCGAGAATAACCACGCCGCCCCATTCACCGATGGCATTTTCTGCATCAACCTGGCTGTTCGTAAGATCAGCCTCAGACGTCATGATGACGGGGTTCTCGCGAGTACCGTTGGAGAAGATCTGCGAACCGCGGTTCACAACGATGTAGTCTTCACCCTCATCACCGAACATGGTCACGCCAGATTCGATGGTCAGGGCAGCCGGGTCGCCATCCGTAGCGGAACCATCAGCACCGACGTCGATACCGACATCAACCCGTCCGACGATTTCGTAGATGTTGCCACGGGTCAGGCGGACATCGTCCGTCAGGATACCGCTGACTTGGCAGACATTCTGACCTTGGAGGTCAAAGCCGCTGTCGGTTGTTCCGGATGGGCACTCAGGCTCAGGGAACACTGCGAATGACCAACCAGACGCCCAGTTTTCCGTGACCGATTCGTCGGGACCAAATGCACCGATGTAGGTGACAGGCTCGAAGAAGCTGGACAGCGTCGTTGCGTCAAATGGCGTGACAGCCTGCTCGTTCGGTCCAGGGAAGAACTGCGAAGCGAGGGAGTCGCTGACGTCGGTTGAGTTGTTGGTACCCGCCGCAACAGATGCTTCAGCGGTTGCCGTTTCGGAGTTGCTCGTGGTCAGGCCGAGATCACAATCGAACAGAACCGAGTCAAAAGCCGGATCAGAACCAGCCGTAAATCCGGCAGTGCCATCACCAGCACTATCCTGCCAGCGCATACATTCCTTGCCGTAGTTCACGACGCCGTTGACATAGCGGCCAACCGTACCTGTGTTCAGGCGGAAAGCGTTCGTACGATTACCGACGAAGGTGAAGTTGGAAATGTTCGCGTTTGAAAGTGGCGTTACACCGTTCCCGGCGCTGGATGCTTCCACAATGTTGTCACCACCGTTTTCACGTTGAGTGACCAGAGCGTACTGAATTGAGCCTTGGTAGCCGTTGTCAGTGTCGATGGAGTCATCATCGTTGCCGGTCAGCACGAGGTGGCGAACGTTGACGTTTCCGCCGAAGAACTCGACGCCGTCGTCAGAGTTGTTGTGAACCTGAACATAATCGACGGTCGTGCCGTTGCCGACACCTGCGAAGGTGATGCCGTTCAGTTCGTTACCAGCTGTGTTGATAGCAAAACCAGCGAAACGGACCTGCAAGTAACGGAGGATGCCGCTATTGTCGTTGGAGTCGTCGCCACCATAAACGGCTTCAGGATTGGTCACACCTTCAACAAGGTTTTCACAATCCACAGTGCCTGGGGTTGCTGCATCGCGGCAGCGGTTGATTGGCGCTTGGCCCAGAATGACCAGACCACCCCACTCAGAGATGTTGTCACCACCGTCATCATTTGACGCGTCGCTATCGGCCTGGCGCTCAAGGTCGTCGGCGCTTGTCATGACGATCGGTGCCGCGCGTTCACCATCCGCTACCAGCTGGGATCCGCGATTAACGACGATGTAGTCAGAGCCGGATTCACCGAACAGCGTGACGCCAGGATCAATCGTCATCGTCACGCCCTGGCCGCCGGCGAGATTGCCGTCTGCACCCGTGTCAGCGCCGATGTCGATCCGACCGTCGATGCGGTAGGCCAGCCCCTCAATATTCTCAAGCGTAACATTCGCGAGATAGGTGCCGGACAGATTACATGTGGTCAGGCCAGCAACAGCTTCGCCTTCAGTAAAGGCTGCGGGGCATTCAGCGGAACCTGAACCGCCGTCACCGCCGCCATCGCTACCGCCTCCTGGAGGCGTCGTTGGGGTTGTCGTTCCTGGTGAAGAAATGTCGCTGCCCTGCGAACAGGCTGCGAGAGCAAGCGCCAAGGCACTCGCGGCTAGTTTGAGTCTCATTGTCCAACCCCTAATAATTGGTTTGCAAATTGCATTCGATCGTAGATTCGACGATCTGAAGGGGCTCTAGACGTCTTATGTAACACCCGAATGACACCCCGGATGGTTAGCGCGCACGAATATGTCGAGATCACTCAACGCACCGCAGACAGTATACGCAGCCTCTGCCACGGACTCGTCACACGAGTTACAAGAAAGTATCCATGTACAGGATAGCTGCAGTGAGGCACTCTACTTAATGCACGCGCCTTCAAGACACAGAAGCGCCCAGCATCCACCCAAACCATTGTTTTATTTGGATTTTAATTCCACAGTCTTTGTAGAATACTCTGCTGGTGCCAAGCTGAGCAATTTGATCTTCGCAAAAAGAGCAGAACACGATCAATTTGAAGCATAGAAAAACCCCAAAACTCCGCCCTCTGATTGCACGCGATAGCGGCCGCTTTGAAGACGCCCGCTCACAAAAGCTGTTTTGTGAATTTTTTGTGTATCTCGCAGCTCGACACATCGTTCTTTTGTGCCCCTGAAGCCCCCATATCGAATGAGTTCCCCCCTGCCTGGGTGGAACAAGCTGATGACGGTATGCAGTCTGCACGGCTTTCGTGCCGCCAGTCCCTACCTGCGCAAGTGTGCCCGATCTGGTTCTCGTATGAAGTCTGAAAAATTGTCATGATTTCAGCTGTACACTTACTGTAAGGTGATACGAGCGCCCCAACTTCGCACAGGTGCACTCACACGGTTATAAATGAGCACCTCAAAAGCGTGACGTTAGCCGAACATAATATTGACCTCCATCAGTATCGTAGGGGGCGTTGCGGGAATAAATCAGCCCCTTGCTGACCTCCAGAACGGCCTCATCCGGATACTGATTGAATAAGTTCTCCACGCCGAAGCGCACAGTGAAATTGTCACTGAGCTCAGCCGACACACTGACATCGACGAAAACTTCCGAACCGAACTCCTGAATCAAATCTGCATTTTGATCGGTAAAATCCACCCAGGGACCGATCCATTTGAGTCTGGCATCGAATGACCAAGTTCCGCGTCTGAACTCTGCTGAGGCATGGGTGGAGAAACGTGGATAGAGCCGCTCGAACCGGTCTACTCGCGAGGGATTTTGGACAAAGCTGGAGTTCAGCACATAGGTGTTGTTGTAATTGAATGATAGGCCGAGGGTTAAGTCACCTGCTGCCAGTTGCGCGTCGTAATCCATCACCAGATCCACGCCGGACGTTCGCGTATCGAAGCTGTTCTGAAAGAATCCCACCTCCGTAATGCTTTCCCCACCCGGCACACCCAATGCCGCGAGGCGCGCACGCTCATTGGGTTCCAACGTATAAAACTCAGATGTAAAAATCCGATCTCGGACGTCTGTCTGATAGATATCCAGGCTGGCCATCATCCTGTCCATAGGACGGAAGACCAAACCGGCAGAGAGATTCACCGAAGTTTCGGGCTTCAGTGCGGAGATATCCACACCTCCCCGCCCGCTTAGAATTTCCCCCACCGGTCCGATAGGGCTAAAACGACCATTCGTGAAAACGTCCAACGTGTCTGGAGCGACCCCCTGCGATGTCCGCTCCGAGAAGAGTTGCGCCGGTGTCGGAGCCTTGAACCCAGTCGAGACTGTGGTGCGTAGCGCGAAACCTTCCAGCAAGTCTTTACGATACGATAGCTTACCGTTCAGTGTGCTTCCGAAAGTATCGAACTCTTCGAGACGCAGAGCGACACCCAGTTGTACATTTTCATCAGGACGCGTCTCGGCGTCGACATAAGCTGCCCAATTGGACTGATCATATGTTTTGGCCTGGTCCAGGGTATAGCCTGGAAACCCGTTTGATCCCGAAGTCAAACCGTCTGCGGCGCCCGGGCCAATTTCATATGAGGCAGGCTCGCCTTCAGCAATGGTGTAGCGTTCCAGTCTGCTTTCAAGGCCAAAGGCCAAATTGATTGGTCGGGAGAAGAATAGAGACGTATCGAGCTGGGTTTGGAAATCTGCATTCAGATTGAACTCCTGTTGGCGCAAGCCGCCTGCATCAAACTGCGTCGGACTATCCGGCCCCATGGACGCATTGATCGTGTTATAGAGAAAATAGTCGATCTGATTTTCTCCGTATGCAGCACTGATATCGTAGGACAAGCCGCTCGCCAAAGCGCCTTTCAGACCAAAGATTGCAGCACGGTCATTCTCCTCCTGCCCGAATTGGGGCGTGAACCCGTTCGGATAGAGATCAATCAGCGACCAGTTTCCGAAGGTGGAACTGGAAACATAGACGCTTGGTGTTGCCGGGCTGCGCCAGTTGAAGTCGCTCACACCCTGCCCCCAACTCGCACTGAGGAGGGTATAGATCTGTCCGAAGTCAGTATTCTGGTCTGCCACCAGTAACGCCCGGAAATCCTCCCGTTCGGGCTGGCCCCATTTCTGGACTGGATTGGCAATAGCTGCATCTGGATGTTCTTCAAGATATTGCACAGCATCGAGACGCTGGCGGGCACGAGAAGTCGGCGCGGCATCGCTGTAGTCGAGGCTGAGCCGGAAGCCGCCTTCTAGTTCGCGGGCTCCGCCGCCAAGGCCGATACGCTTCTGAATTCCATCACCCTCGTAGTACTGGCTAGATTGCGCGAAGCCTTCAACCAGCGTGTCATCGCGAGTGATAATGTTGATCACCCCCGCAATCGCGTCCGAACCATATTGCGCCGATGCTCCGTCCCGCAGAATCTCAACACGCTGGATGGCATTGGTGGGAATCTTCGACAGGTCGGGTGACTGGGATCCGCCAGCATTCAGCATGGCGGAGCGGTGTCGGCGCTTACCGTTGACCATGATCAGTGTATGATCGGCTGACAGATTCCGCAGGCTATAAGGGCGCACGAATACGGCACCATCGCTAAGCGGTCGGCGTTGCACAAAAAAGCTGGGCATGATGCCTGCCAGAACATCTGCAAGATCATCGGATACAGGCGCGGCCAAATCTGTCTGGGTCAACACGTCAACCGGCGACAGACTTTCCCAAGCTTCCAATCCAGACCGAGAGCCAGTCACAATCACCGTATCATAGGTGCGTGGCAGGTCGATGGTTTGTGTAGGCCGCTGGCTGCGACGGATCGCCCGGAGACCATAGGCGGGCCGCTCTGACGTCGAGCTTTCGGGCTGTTGGCGGCGAACAATCCAAACTCCGTTTGCATCTTGGCTGACGCTCAGGGATGTGCCGGACAACAATGCTGTCAGCGCTTCCTCGACGTACATGTCGCCTGATAGCGACTTGGAACTAAGGCCATCCAGATCCGCTGCTTCCGCAATAATGACAGTGTCAGTCTGGTCTGCCAGCAATGTAATGGCACCAGCCAGTGGCATGTCTGGCAGATGCAGGGAATGAGTCTGCGCGGCCGCCGATGGCACCACGGCAGAGCAGGTCAGCAGGAACAGGCAGAGCGATCGCATTCGTCCCTCAGGGAGGTCCTCGCATTCCGCGTTGAAGTTGCCCCTAAGAAGCCGATGGCGATGACAGGTAGATGACAATCATCATCTAAAACAGACATTCCTGTGCCGGTGGGACCCAAATGCTGCAGTTAGGTACAGTTCGCAATGTCAGAATTCCGCCAAGAGAGAATGCAGCGCTCGCACAAGCTGAAAGGCTTGATCCGGCGTATTGTAAAGAGTCGGCGTCACACGCACGCAGGCACCGTTTGCCACGCCATCACGATGCACGGTGAAGATGCGATGCTTGTCCACCAAGGCCTTCACGATAGCCTTGTTGTCCTCGACGCTTGTGACATCTCTGAAGCGAAAAGACGTAATGGCGGCATGCAGACGTCGGTCTGGCGGTGTCAGGATCTCGATCCGGTCGTCGTCGCGCATTTCCTCGGCCCATAGGTCGCGCAAATACGCCACGCGGGCGGCCTTGCGGGCCGGGCCGACAAGCTCATGGAAATCAAGCGCATCTTTCAGCGTCAGGAAAGTCGCGAAATTCGTCGTGCCTGTATGGATACGATGGTAGATCGTGCCGACACCTTCGGGCCGCTCGGAGATGTCCGGCGAGATGTCCGTCAGCCGGTCGCGGCGGATGTACATCAAGCCCGCGCCGATCGGCGCACCGATCCATTTATGAAGGTTGAAACCGATAAAGTCCGCACCAAGATCTTCCATACGAAAATCGATCTGGCCCCAAGAATGAGCCGCATCGACGATACAGTCCACATTAAAACCGCGCGCCATCTTAACAATCTCCCGAACCGGTATCATCAGGCCGGTGCGGTGGCTGATATGGGTCAGCAACAGAAGGCGCACGTTCGGATTGGCTTCCAGTGCCTGCCGGTAGGTGTCGATCAAGCCATCGAAGGTCACTGGTTCCGGAATGGCAATGCGGACGACCGACGCCCCTTCCCCTTCGGCCTTGGTGTCCATCGCCGTCTGGATGGAATCATAGTCCAGGTCGGAATACATCACCGCATCACCCGGCTTCAGACGGTTATAACCGCCGACAAGGCCCTGCAGCGATTCCGTGGCATTTCTGGTGAAGACGATCTCATCCTGCCCAGCGCCGAGAAAATCGGCGATGCGCGCATGGATCGGCTGGATGTCGGAGTAATAGTCCCGGCGGGCATACCAGGAGTTGTGGCGGTTCACTTTTTCAGTGTTCCGAACGAAGGCTTCCAAGACAGGTTTTGCCATCAGCCCCCAATATCCGTTCTCGAAATTCACGACATCCGGCGTGACGTCGTATTGCGCCACAATCGGACGCCAGAAGGCTTCGTCGCTCGCGATATCTTGCACTGTCCGCTCCCCTGCAGAGGCCGGCACCGGCGCAGCGGTACAGGCCGTTTCTGTCGTAAAGGACGCCGCTGCAACAGCGGCGCCCTTCATGACCAGTCGTCTGGTAAAGTCCATATCTCTTTCCGGAATCAGAAGCTGAGATCGAGGCGGAGGTAATACTGGCCGCCATCGGTATCATAGGGGGCGTTCCGGGAATAAATTAGTCCCCGGCTTGCCTGATAGGTCGCTTCGTCTGGATATTGGTCGAAAACGTTCTCGGCGCCCACGCGGACTGACAGATTATCGTTCACCTGATAGGTCGCGCCGAGATCAAACAGCACCATCGCGCCAAAATCCTGGAAGATGTCACCGGTGGAATTGCCCGAATAGTCACGCCATTCCCCATAGTAGCGCATCCGGCCAAAGACATCCCATTTACCAAATGCGTAATTGGCTTGAAGGTTTGCGGTATGCTCCGGAATGCCTTTCTCGAACCGGTCGGCCGAGGTTGTATTTTCAGCAAAGTCGCCACCGGTCACTTCGGTCTTGTTATAGTTATAAGCTCCGGTCAGATTCACCTGTCCTGGCCCAGCATTGAAGGCATAAGCTAAAACGAGGTCGAGCCCCTTCGTGCGCGTGTCAAAATCATTCTGGAAGAAATTGACTCGCGTAATCCCTTCCGCGCCCGCAACGCCTAGAGCGGCAAGCTCCGCCCGCTCCTCATCAGTGACAACAAAGGTCGACGATGTGCTCAGACGGTTGGTGACGTCGATCTGATAAATATCAACAGTCGCGGTCATGCCGAAATCGCTATTCCAAGCCAGACCGGCCGTGATGTTGTCAGACTCTTCCGGTTCGAGCGGAAGAATGTTCACGTCAGCACGCTGGCTGATCAGTTCAGCGACAGCACCTTGCGGGCTGAACCGGCCACTTGTGAAAATGTTCAGCGTCGTGGTGTCGAGCCCCTGATAGGTTCGCTCCGAGAAGAGCTGCCCTGGTGTGGGGGCGCGGAATCCGCTGGACGCAGTCGCCCGCAGGGCAAGGCCAGGCGTCACTTCGAAACGAGTCGACAGCTTGCCGGTCGTGCTGCTACCGAATTCGGAATAATCCTCATAACGGACTGCAGCGCCAACCGTCCACCGGTCTGTAATCGGGGCTTCCAGATCCACATATGCTGCATAGCTGGACTGATCCGAAGATCCGGACTGGTCTGGCGAGAAGCCGGGGAAACCGTTGGAACCAGAAGGGAAACCTTCGGCCGCGAGCGGTCCCACGGCAAAGGATGCATACTCACCCTGACCAATTGAATATTCTTCCTTGCGATTCTCCGCACCGAAAGCAAACGACAGATCGTCGGCCAGAAAATCCAAGCTGGCAAGGTACACGAAGTCGGCGTTCAGGTTGAACTCGGTCTGAGTCAGCGTTCCGATATCGAAGGAGGTCGGGCTGGCAGAGCCGAGCGAAGCGTTGATCGAGTCGTACATGAAGTATTCGATCTGATTCCGGCCATAGCTGGCACTGAGGTCATACGAAAATGCCCCGTCTCCTGCACTGCGCAAACCGCCGGTCAATGAAAAGTCGTTGTCGTCCTGACCAAAGCGCGGCGTAAAACCGGCCGGATAAATCTCAGAAAGGTCATAGTCCGGATCAATCGCGCTATCACCGAACGCGCTGGTCGAAAGAGGGTTTCTCCAGTTGAAGTCAGTTACGCCGGTACCGAAGCCGTAGGTACTGAATATGTAGGCTTCGTTGTTCGCTAGCTCGTATGCACCGTTCAGCGCGAATCTATATGCCTGGCGCTCTGGCTGACCCCAGTTCTGAACCGGATTCGGCACTTTAATGTCTGGAAAGGCTTCCTGCAGGGCGATGGCATCAGCACGCTGACGCGAACGGGATGTTGGTTGCGCATCTGTGTATTCACCAGAAAGGTTCAGAAAACCATTGTCGAATTGAAACCCTTGTTGGGCGCCGATGCGATATTGTTCGCCATCGCCTTCATAATACTGGCCAGCCTGGGCGAAAGCATTCGTACCGGGTTCGTCGTCGAGGATAATGTTGATAACACCCGCAATCGCGTCGGACCCGTACTGAGCCGAAGCACCGTCACGCAGCACCTCAATTTGCTTGATGGCGTAAGACGGAATCTGAGCAAGGTCTGGCGCTTGAGCACCGTTGGAGCCAAGCATCGCAGAGCGGTGCATACGCTTGCCGTTGATCAGCACCAACGTGTGATCGGCTGAAAGTGAGCGCAGGCTGGCCGGACGGACAAAAACCTGACCGTCAGCCATCGGAAGGCGTTTGACGTTGAAAGACGGCACAAGTTGAGACAGCGTATCCATAACTTCGTCAGATGCTGTCAGATCAATGGCTTTTTCAGAGATGACATCTACCGGCGCGAGGCTATCGAACGCGGTGCGGGGCGCACCGCGCGTACCGGTGATGACGACCGTATCCTGGATGCTTGTATCGTCCTGATCGGTTGCTGTCTGGGCAATCGCTGCATTGCTGAAGCAAAGGGCGGCGCCCGATGCCGTCAGAATGAGTGCCTTGCGCAGGCTGATCGAAGTTTTCATGACTTTCCCCTCATGGTGAATTGTGCGGGGCGAAGCATCACACCCGCCGCCACGCTCCTGCGTGGACAAGGGGAAGACAGATCAGGTCGCCAAGACTTTCAGCGATTTTGCGAACTTCATAAAAGGTTCACCGGAGGCGCTATCAGCGTCCTTGCGAAATCACGATTTCCGTATCGTTTTCGCGTACCTCTATCGGGTAAGCTGCATCCAGACCGGCCAAGACCTGATCAATCTGTTTAACAGAGAAAGACAGGGTAAGCCGCATGTCCGCAGGCGCGCTGGGCGCGAGCCTGACCGGACGACCGCTGTATTGGTTTATATCCGCGACGATGTCATGAAGCGGCGCATCTACAAATGTGAGTCGTCCGGATCGCCAAGAGAGTTCCCGCTCAGCATCGAATGGCTCGACCGGCCCAAGACGCAAAGCGGCTGAGGAGACAATCCGGTCGCCGGCCCGCAGATCGCGCGCGGCCATATCAGTCATCACGCGGACGTGCCCGCTGTCGACAGAAACAGCCACCTGTTCCGTTCTCTTCTTTATACTGAACCGGGTGCCGAGAACTTGAACTCGCACACTTCCCGTATCGACGGTTAAAGGCCGATCTTTGCTGCGCGTAATATCGAAGTAGGCATTGCCTCCGACGAGCTCGAGGTTCCTCGTCGTCGCTGAGAACTCGCCTCGAACCTGGCTGGCACCACCCAGCGTGATCTCGCTACCATCAGACAAGGTGAAGGTCTTAATCTCGCCAATTGGTGTGGAAAGCTCGATCATTTCCGGAGGAACTTGCTGTAGCGTGAGCGAGCCAATGCCGACAGCACAAACCAGGCTCGCAGCGAGGCCTCCGCCCAACAATATCCGTCGCGACATCCTCCGGCGCGGCTGAAACGTCTCAATGTTGTTCTGATCCGTCAGGATGTTCTCGACATCTTCGACATCGGCCATCGCATCCCACAACTGGCCGGCCCGCTCGAACGCGACGCGCCGATCCGGATTTCCGGCGAGCCAATCAGCAAAGAGCTTTTGCTTTTCCGGCGCATTTTCTCCGGAAGCAAAGTACAATACCCATGCATGGGCTTCAGCGTCCAATGCCGATCCCGAAACAGGTTTTAAGGAAGAGTCAGGCTTCACGGGCTTTTTCATTGCGCAGCGCTACCCGTCCAGTTCGGCTTGCAGCAGGGCCATGACGCTGCTGAGCTGGCGGGAAATATCCGCCTCGCTCCAGCCGGTATCCTTCTTGATCTCCGCATAGGTCTGCCCTTTGAACCGGCTTCGCAACAGGATTTCTTTCTGCTTCGGCGACAGCAGCCGCATAGCGTACGCGACCCGTTCGAGATCCTGCTTTCCCATTAAGACAGTTTCGGGAGAGATTTCTTCCACCTCAGGAGAAAAATTTCCATTAATCTGGGTTTTGACGAAGTTTCGCCCACGCCGTAGCTTGTCGTTTGAGTTTAATCCCAGATTGATCGCCGTCTTGAACAAGAAGGCTCGGGGTGACCGGATTCGGCTGAGGTCCGTGAGCTCGGCGAGTTTTGAAAACGCAGCTTGCGCCACATCTTCTGGTTCAGGTGGCCCGACACCATGGATCTTCCTGAGGCGGCCAACCAATTCGCTGTAGTGGTTACGAAACAGGCTATTCAGGAAACGCGTCCGATCCGCCGCCTCGTCTCGCTCGCTACCCGACGCAGATGCGTTGACTATTTCAGTAAAAGTACCGGTTGGGACGATGTCGTCCGGAGAGGATGGTTTTGCCTGCATGTTGCGCCTTCAGGTCGTTGCCTGCGCTATTGAAGTAGAAACGCGACGGATTCGTGAAGCTGACTTGAAACAACTGTAACGAACTCCCGAAAAATCCATGCAGGCCGCTCGCCAAGGACACTGCGCTGGGTGCATCGCTACCAGTTTGCTTTTGGCAGGCCGTCAGCTCTGCGAACAGATTTCGTACTCTGTCATTTTCAACCATGGGAGAGCTTGCTTGCGCGTCATGCCCAAATTTTTAGAATGCTCAAGTCCTGATCAATACCTGGCGGGGGCACTGCACCACCGCGCCCCTCACTTTTCTTTGGGCTACCGACCACCCTCTCCGCAAACCATCTTGCGCGCGCCGATTATCACAATGACCCGCCATGACATCTGCTATCAAAAACCATTCACACGGATGATTTTGTGCGCTAATACTTGCGTAGCATTTGAGGCTGCTCAGGGGCGTAACGCCGCTCGACCGGCGCATGGGCCTGCGATTAGAGATGCAACTGCCCTCCAGCGTGGAGAACGTGACGAACCCTTCTCGACCGCACGGCGTTTGCATGAAGGGCTCAGAACTTTCCCGAAAGAACTTCTTTCAGGATCTGATTGTCCAGGGCGAGATCGGAGATTGCCTTGCGTAGGCGCCGGCTCTCCATCTCCATGTCATTTATCCGCTTCGCCTGGCCGACCTGAAGGCCGCCAGACTCCTTGCGCCACCCTGTAGTAGGTCTGCTCGGTCACCCCGATCGCATGCACGGCCTGACCCGTCGTCTCACCCCGGCTCAGTCAGACCTCCACCTCACGCAGCTTCGCGACGATCTCTTCAGGCTTGGCTCTCTTACCTATTCTCAGCTCCACAATCGAAGCCGACTCTCACTCAAATATCGGACCCGTTTTCGTGTGGCAGACCATGTCCGCGTAGAGCAAGTGGGTCTGCAGTGCGATTGGGATCAGATCGCTATCGTTTAAGCATCATGATAAATGCGAGGAATACTTCATGCCATTTGCAGTGCAAAAGTGTGTATTATGTAGTGCGCGGATTACCAAAAAAAGCAGGTTTGAAACGGACAGCCCGCGCCTTTAGCAAAAGCTCAACAAAACTGACTACAATCCTCTTTTCTATTCGAGACAAAGTAGAGAGAACGCTTCCGCGCTTCATCTAGGCTCGACAATAAAACGTATGGAGGAGAGGAATCAACTGGACTATCTCAAAGACCAGATCGTGTTCACTACCCGATCACTAGTCCTATGTGATCGAATTGGTCATTTAAATTATTGAATTGGACAGTTCTTTTAGTATACCAAGTAGAAGAAACAGTATGGATACCCTCATGTCCAACCGCCGCTTATACAAAGCCGTCGCCGACGAAATCAAAGCAATGATTGCGTCTGGCGCATATCCTCCCGGCTCGAGACTGCCCGGAGAGCGTGACCTTGCAGAGCGATTCGGCGTCAGCCGGGTGGTCATACGAGAAGCTGAAATTGCTTTAGAGACCCTTGGGTTTGTAGAGATCAAGGTAGGTTCTGGCGCGTACGTGACGGAGCCGGAAACGATGGTTGACCCTCCGCTCGTTACAGCTAGTGCGTTTGAACTAACGCAGTTGCGTCTTCTTTTTGAGCCAGAGTGTGCAGCGCTCGCCGCGATGTCTCTCCGCGATGATGAGATCGCAAAGCTCGACGCAACTGTAGAACAGATGATTGAACACGGAGATGATCTCGAACTGGCTGAAGCTGCTGACCGAGAATTCCACTTCCTCATCGCTCGGCTCACCGGCAACGCGCTTATCGAGCACTTTATCTCCCAAATCTGGAACATTCGGACAGATGTGGATGAGGTCCGCAACGTCTACCATAGTGTTTGCGAAAGAGATTCGCATGTGCGCGTCGACGAACACTCTCAGATCCTTGATGCGATTCGGCGCCGTGATCCCGAAGGAGCTCGCCGCGCCATGAGACACCATTTCACCAGACTTCTTGAGTCGCTTCTTGAACAATCGGAACGGGAAGCCATTGAAGAGGCCAAACAACGCACACGCGCCAACAGAAACCGATTTCTTGGTAGCGTAGGCTGATCTGACGGCGCAACAGTCCGAATATCCCGGCAGCTAGTATGGCTGCGTCCACGGGTTATTGGGCGGCAAAAAACGCTACCCGCTGAATCACAACCCGAAACCTTCCAGCCAGAAACGCGGACACACGACCGATCTCTCCAGGCGAACTGAGCAAAGCGGTTACATCACGCACACTTAACCGCCTTTTCTGCAAATTGGTTTACCAATTATTGAGCGCAGGCACCCCATTCTTGCGCCTTAGTGGACGAACCAATTTCTTATTTTGGTCCGAACTTTTTGTTGACAACTGATGACATGTGCCCGAGACACCTCCCCAATAAACAAAAGATCCTTGGGAGGAGCACTAGATCATGAACCATTCACGTACCCCTGCACGCTGCAACACCGCCTTACCCACCAGCCTCGCATTCGGCTCGCGTCTGCTCGTTACAACAGCTCTGGCTGGATTGGCGTGCTCTACGCCAGGTTTCGCGCAGGAAGCGGCAAAGCGCGTAGAAAATACAGAGGCGGACGCTGTGCAGGAGACCGTTGTCGTAACAGGTATCCGACGCACACTGCAGAACTCAGTACTCGACAAGAGAGAGGCTACCTCGATAACCGATGTGATTACATCAGACGAAATCGGAAACCTTCCGGCATTGTCTATTGGGGAAGTGCTCGAAACTATCCCAGGAGCGGGCGCAAATCGGAGCCGGGTTGGCGCGACCGAATTCGCCCTGCGTGGCCTAGGTCCTTTCTTCGGGGCAACAGCTTTCAATGGACGAGAAGCGTCAAACGGAAGTGGGGATCGATCCGTCAATTTCTCGCAGTTCCCCTCTGAACTGATCAACACGGTTCGTGTGTATAAATCCCAACAAGCCAATCAAATTGAAGGCGGCATTTCGGGTGTCGTCGAACTGGAAACCCTACGTCCCCTGTCAGCTGCGCGTCGCGCGATCCAGGTCGAAGTCAAAGGAAACTACAATTCCATTCAGGATGGTCTGGAGGACAATGAGCCGGGCTGGCGCGGCACGGCAAGCTATGTGGACCAATTTGCTGGAGCAAGCTTCGGCAAGCTTGGTGTATCGCTGGGCGGGCAAGTCAATCGCATCAATAACCCGATCGATACTTATGGTACGAACACGACTCAATTGGCCTGCAATGACACAGTTGATGCAACAGTCTGCCCCGAGGTTTCCCGAACTGATGTCGAAAATGGAGTACCCTACTATCTCAGCACAACTTCTCGTTCCTTTCGACAAACAGAAACGGACGATAGTCGAGACGCCGTTTTTGCAGCCATACAATGGCAGCCAAACGATCGATGGGAGGTCAATTTGGATGGCCAGTGGTCCGTCGCAAATTTCGGCGAAATCCGTTATGATTTCGGCGTTACCGAAGCCCATGCGTTTGTCACTGACCGGGTTGTAGATGACCGCGGTATTCTGCGGTCTTATAGTGGAATATCTTCTGTAGACTCCTATTCTTCATTGCGCGACAGAGAGGAAACCTATTGGGGTGGCGGCCTTAACGTGTCATGGCAAGCGACCGAAAAACTGAATATTTCGGGAGATCTGTCATACTCGGACACCGAGAGGGTTGATGAACAGTTTCAAACCCGCCTGAGAACAGACGCTTTTGACATCTATGGCAATGTCACCCCCGTTGCCAATCAACGAATCGCCTATTCTTACGATGCCAGCGGCGACGAAGTGCCAGCGATTACTTTTGATCCGCGTTTTGACATAAACAATCACGATCTCTTCAGTGACGATTTAATCATCGCCAGAGGTGACCTAATAAACAAGAACTCCATCTCCGCCATCAGGCTGGATGCTGACTATGCGCTAAATTCTGGCTGGCTCAAGGCGGTAAAGACAGGTTTACGAGTGTCGGAACTCCGGTACCAGAAATTGAATGACGACTTCAGGTATACCCAGACGGACCGCGCTGTTGACCAAGCTGTGAACCTGGCCTGCCGGATCGACTTTCCGCAGGACAACTTTCTCAAATCTTCTGATACCAACACGATCACTAGCTGGGCAACGTTCGATCCAGCCTGTCAAATACGCGAGTACTTGGGCGAGGACCCATTACGGCTGCGTGATGGCAGCTTCGAAGATACTGGCAACGTCGACGTGACAGAAGAGACCGTAGCGCTTTATGCAATGGGGGAATTTGAAACGTCAATCGGAGACCTTCCCTTAACTGGAAATGTCGGTCTACGTCTCATCAACACCAATGTCACTTCCACGGGTCTACGGAGTGACTTCACGATGGTCAACAATGGTGACGGCACGATCCGACTCGAAGAAACAGGCGGATTTCAAGCTTATGATTTCACCCACGACTATACAGAGGTGCTGCCCAGCCTGAATACAACACTGGAGCTAAGCGACGAACTATTGGCCCGGGCGGCAATCTACCGTGCCATGGTCCGCGCCGACCCTAGTGATCTCGGAGCTGGACGAGATATTCAGATAGAGGCTGGAAATTTCACAGATGCGCAATCTGCGATCTCGGAAGTGATGGCGAACGGTAACCCTTCACTCGAACCGATGATTGCGTGGAACTACGACGTCTCATTCGAGTACTATCCAAATAGAGACTCACTATTTGCACTGGCACTATACTATAAGGTCTTCGAGGGGGCGACTATTCCGGTCGTTCAAACTGAGTCCTTCACAGTTGACGATGTCGTGTTCTCGGTACCCGTCACAGTCTCTCAAAGCACAGATGAAACCAGTGAAATTTACGGCCTTGAGGCCACTGCCCAGTATCGCTTTTCTGCTATCCCGCAAGCTTTCGGAGGCCTGACCGGTAAGGTCAGTTACAATTACACCGCAACAGACTTTGAAACCCAGGACATCCGTCTCGGCGCGGCATTGAACACCGCTACCGGAGAGATGGAACCCGCAATTGTCGATCCAGTTAGCCTCAACGGTCAATCCGACCACGTTCTATCTGCATCCCTCCTCTACGAATTTGGACGACTGGAATTGCAAACAATCTACAAGTACCGGTCCGAATACTTCCAAAAGTTCGTCGGTAGTGGTCGCCAGAATCGCTTGATCCGAGACGCGGGTGTCATCGATTTGCGGGCCAGCTACCGCCTTACGCCTCGCACACGCCTGTCGTTCGAAGCCTTGAACATCAACGACGAGCCCCGTCTATCTGACATGCCGATTTCAGGGAACATACAAGCCTACGAAGGCTTTGGAAAAAGCTACTTCCTAGGAATTAAACATCGGTTCTAGGCAAACACTGAAAGAGCGCCCCGCCTATCTCGCGGGCGTTCTACATTCAAATCAGAACAAGATGGTCATTCTATGAAACTCAAGCAAATATCACTCCTCAGCGTTTTTCTGACGATGGGATTTTTCTCTGGGTGTAAATCCGTTCCAGTTCCTAAGGCAGAGCTCGCCGAAGAATCCGCCAAGATACCAGCACTTGACATTATACCTTCAGAAACATTCCTCGATGTTGAGTACCTACAGACGCCCCAACGACCGCTTCATCTCGACATTTATCTTCACCCCAACGTTCACACCAGACCAACCCCAATTATTCTCTACTTCCATGGTGGTGGATGGGCCAGAGGCGCGCCTCCCGACAGCTGGACCGGCTTTCGACATTTCCTGAGCGCTGGCTATTCTATTGCCACAGTGGAGTACAGATTGAGTGGAGAAGCAAAGGCACCTGCGGCAGTACAAGATGCTCGGTGTGCTCTTAAATGGATTGGGACTAATTCGGATCGCCTTGGGATAGATCGCGAACGCATAGTGCTTTTTGGAACATCAGCTGGCGGACATCTTGCATTAATGACTGGATTGCTCGCTGAAACCAACGACATCGACATTCCCGAGTGTGAACAGCCACCTCAGGCGGCAGCGATCCTCGACTATTATGGCCCCTCGGACCTGACGAAGTTCACTTCAAAGAATGGTAAGCGCCACCCGACAATTGTTGCTTTCACTGGAGCGGGTGATGAAGGCAAGCGTGTTGAAGAACTTATTTCACCAATTAACCACGTATCTTCAGAAAGCTCACCTGTATTCATCGTCCATGGAACCGATGACCCCACTGTTCCAATTGAACAATCATACGATTTGAAAAAGTCCCTGGACGAGATGGGAGTACCCAGCACGCTCCATGTTGTGCCGCAGGGCAGACACGGCAAGTTCAATGATACCGAGCAGCTGAAGATCCAGGCAGAAGTCTTAGCCTTCCTGTCTGATCACGGCATAGATGACAACTCGGACGCTTTCAATGAAACACGCTCGTCCAGTCCGACCCCAAATTTGGAGGATCTTGAGAACCAATGATCAAGAACGCGTCTTCACGAACTCTGGCATTATTCCTCTCAGCGATGGCATCGTTCAGTACGATGAATGCCTACGCAGATAAAGCAGGACCGCAATTAGAGGCTCCCACAAGACCACACCAAGCTTCACTGTATGATGAAACCATCGCCCAGATAAAAACAAAGATACAAAGTCTCATAAAGTCCGGCGTCCCAGTTCCGGTTCCCGAGCATGCAGGGGGTGGCTACACTCATGAGCAACACAAGGAAAATGCGAAATCGATCTATGAAGCTGGGATGTTGTACAATATTACCGGTGATGACGAGTATCGCCAGTTCACCAAGGCCATACTCCTCGATTATGCCGACCTGTATCCTAAACTGGACTTTCATCCGAAACAAAAAGAGCAGTCTCCAGGACGACTTTTTTGGCAAAGTCTGAATGAAGCGGTGTGGCTCGTATATGTCATTCAAGGATATGAGCAAATCAAGAACGACATTGATGAAAACTCTCAACGCACAATCGAGTCAAACCTTCTGCGCCCCATGGCTGAGTTTTTGTCAACAGGACAGCCTGAAACGTTTAACAAGATTCACAATCACGGCACGTGGGCGACGGCCGCGGTGGGGATGACGGGATACGTGCTCGGCAATCCGACCTGGGTCGACCAAGCTCTTTTGGGACTAGAACAGAATGGAGAGGCCGGATTTCTAAAACAATTGGACGAGCTGTTTTCGCCTGACGGCTATTATGCGGAAGGTCCGTATTACCAACGCTATGCGCTGATGCCTTTCGTGCTTTTTGCGCAGGCCATCCATAAAAATGAAGCTCAGCTCGACATCTATAACTATCGCGAAGGCATCATTCAGAAGGCAGTTTATGCCACTATTCAACAAAGTTACATGGGGCGTTTTTTCCCAATAAATGATGCAATTCGGGAAAAAGGTCTCGACACGGTCGAACTAGAATACGCTATCGCAATACTCTATAGCCTCAATAGAGACAGCGCCCTGCTCTCGATCGCCAAACTTCATGATACAACCATTCCGACACCTGAAGGTCTGGCGCTTTCACGAGACCTCAAAAATGGACTAGCAACGGAGTACGAATTCAAGTCGACCCTGTTACGTGACGGATCCGAAGGTCGGCAAGGAGCGCTCGCAATCTTACGCTCAAACAACAATGACGATTCTGCCACAGTTGTATTCAAACCAACAAGCCAAGGCCTGGGACACGGACATTTCGATCGTTTAGGAGTTCTCTACTACGATAATGGCAATGAAATTCTAGCTGACTACGGCGCTGTGAGGTTCCTAAACGTTGAGCCCAAGGATGGCGGACGCTACTTGCCGGAAAATGAGAGTTGGGCAAAGCAGACGGTTGCGCACAACGCGCCCGTCGTTGATCAAGAAAGCCATTATTCCGGAGACTGGAAGAAAGCGCAGAAATTTGCACCGGAAGTTCTCGACTTTCATACATCAGACAGAATTCAGTATGCAGCCGCCCAATCTGTCACTGCTTATGAAGGCGTCGTCATGCAAAGGCTTGTTGCGATGGTACGCCAGAGTGATGATAGACAATACATCGTTGATATTGTTCGTTTACTGAGTGAAGAAAGCCACGACTACGATCTGCCGATTCACTTCAAAGGCCAGCTAATCGACACTAGCTTTGGACTTGAAAACGAACAAAGAAACTTGGAGCCATTCGGAAATGACAATGGCTATCATCATCTTTGGCGACTCGCACAATCTGAACCAATTATAAATCTGTCGCACTTCTCGTGGCTAGTTCGCGACCAGTTTTACACGGTTACCATTCGGGCCACGGAACCGATCACCGCCTACTACACTCAGCTCGGTGCTAATGACCCCAATAACAATCTCAGACGCGAGCAAGCAATGATCCTGCGTGCGCACGCGCCGAGCACAACATTTATCTCAGTGTATGAACCACATGGCCGTTACGACAATGCCGAAGAGGTAACAGTGTTCGAAGGTAGTTCCATAGTGGACATTTCGCAGGACAAAATCGGAGACGTGGACGAGTACTCCATAGTTAATTTGTGTGGAGATAAGATACGAATCCTCTGGTCAAATGACACTCAATCAGCAAAATCAAGTACGCCGATCACCTCCGACACTCAATCGAACTCGACAAGTCCGATTACAATCGACCTCTCCAGCATTGCACCAGGATCGGCACAGGAGAATCATGGACAATGAGTATTGCAATAGTTCAATCGGATTTGTTCTTGCACAGCCCACGCGAAGGGGCCGAAAATCTCGGCAATGGCATGTACCGAAAATTGCTTGGCTATGACGCGGACCTCATGCTGGTGAAGGTCTGGTTCGACAAGGGCGCCGTCGGAGAAGTCCATTCGCATCCGCACACGCAGACCGCCTATGTTGTCAAAGGAAAATTCGAAGTCTTTGTCGACGGCAAGACCGAGATCCTCGAAGCAGGCGGTTGTTTCTTTGTACCTTCCGGCGCTGATCACGGTGCGGTTTGTCTCGAAGAAGGTATACTCCTCGACATCTTCACTCCCGCCCGTGAGGACTTTCTGACTGGCGGAGGATATTGATCATGACGTTCAAGGGTCTAAGATGGTGGGTCGTCAGCCTGGTCGCGCTTGCCACAGTGATCAACTATATTGACCGGCAAACTCTCAGCGTGCTCTGGCCAGATATCTCGGCCGTACTCTATCCTGACAAATCAGCGGCGCAGGTCGACCAGATCTACGGCTTCATATCGGTCGTGTTCATTTTCTCCTACGCGTTCGGTCAGGCCATCTTCGGGAAAATTTTCGACTGGATCGGCACGCGGCTTGGTTTTGCATTGTCCATCGGTTTCTGGTCCATTGCCACCGTGCTTCACGCGTTTGCGCGTGGCGTCGTGTCTTTCAGTATCTTCAGATCAATTCTCGGTGTCGCGGAAGCGGGCAACTGGCCAGGAGCGGCCAAGGCGAATGCCGAGTGGTTCCCAACCAGGGAACGTGCGTTTGCTCAGGGAATCTTCAACTCCGGTGCGGCTATCGGCGGACTGATCTCGATACCAATTATTGGTTTTCTGTCCATTCATTTCAGCTGGCACATGATCTTCATCCTTGTCGGAATTCTCGGCTTTCTGTGGCTGGTACCCTGGTGGGTTCTGGTAAAATCCCCGCCCAAGACCCACCCATGGCTGAGCGACAGCGAAAGGCAGTACATCCTCTCCGGGCAGCTCAATCAGGACATCAACCAGGATGGTGAGCCCGATGATGGATATGCGCCTGGGACCGGCGAGATGCTAAGCCGCAAACAAAGTTGGGGGGTGATCATCGCGTCTGCTGCAATCGACCCGATTTGGTGGCTCTTCATTGTATGGATCCCTCTGTACCTGAACCGGGTCTATGACATGGAAGTCAAGGAACTCGCCCTGTATGCGTGGGTCCCCTATTTCGGCGCCATGCTGGGCGCGTGGTTTGGAGGCCTCTTGGCGCAGAACCGGATCAAGTCCGGATGGTCTGTCGATGCGACCCGCAAAATGGTGATTTCGATAGGTTGTCTGACCATGCTTCCGGCTCTGCTCTTGTTGGCAGATCCGTCGCTCGTGGCCACGATTCTAGGAATTTCCGACCCCGGAATAACCACACTCGCAACGATAGCTGTCATTATCATGGCGACCATCCTGTTTGGTTTCCAGACGGCCATAGGAAATGTGCAGACCCTGCCAAGCGATTTTTATAGTGGGAAATCTGTAGGCACGCTATCCGGGTTCTCCGGAATGGCAGCCAAGCTTGGGGCGGCCGGCCTCACCTTTCTCGTGCCAGTGATAACGCAGGGGGACAATTATGCTCCGGTATTCATCATCGGTGCCGGTCTCGCCCTCCTTGCGCTTTTCGCTGTCTGGGTCCTCTGCGGCCGCATCGAACCGCTGAGGCCACGCACCACGGAAGTTACCTAACAACCACACGAATTCACGAAACGGAGTAATGAAAATGTCGAAACCAGTCATTGGTTTCATCGGTCTCGGACTGATGGGCGGAAACATGGTAGAGAATCTGCAGAAGCGCGGCTTTGAAGTTGTGGTGATGGACCTCGACAAGGATGCTGTTCAAGCTGTACTGGCTCGAGGAAATGCATCGGAAGCGAAAACACCCAAAGAGCTCGCGGAAAGAAGCGATGTCGTGGAATTGTGTGTGACAACTTCCGAAGTGGTCGAGCACCTTGTCTATGGCGAGGATGGAATTCTGGCAGGGATCAAAGAAGGATCCGTCCTGATAGACTTCGGAACGTCGATCCCCGCTTCCACGAAAAAGATCGGTACCGACTTGTCCGCGAAGGGCGTTGGCATGATCGATGCTCCACTTGGGCGCACACCCACGCATGCAAAGGACGGTCTGCTGAACATCATGGCCGGCGGTGACAGGGCTACATTCGAAAAATACGAGTCTCTTCTCAAGGAGCAGGGTGAGAATGTCTTCTATCTGGGCCCGCTTGGAGCCGGACACACCACGAAACTCATCAACAACTTCATGGGCATGACGACCGTATGCGCCATGTCTCAGGCATTCGCGGCGGCCGAACTGGCTGGTGTCGATCGAGGTCAGCTTTTCGACATCATGTCATCAGGTCCGTCCAATTCTCCGTTCATGAAGTTCTGCAAGAACTACGCGGTGGACGGCGTCAGTGATCTCGGCTTTTCCATCAACAATGCAAACAAGGACCTGCGGTACTTCAACCAGATGATCTCCGATCTGGGATCGCGCTCACTGATCGCCGAAGGGACATCCGCCAACCTCCAGGCAGCGGTCGAGGCTGGCAAGGGTACTGGAAATGTGCCTGAGATTTTTGACTACTTCGTCGACCTCAAAAAATAGCCACTCCGTCCTCGTGCTGTCAAAGGTGTCCTCATGACAAAGACCATCGTAACGCTGGGCGAGCTGATGATGCGCCTGAAACCGCCTGGCAAGCTTCGCCTGCGGCAGGCCCAATCCCTCGAGCTTTGTCACGGGGGAGCCGAGGCCAATGTCGCTTGCTCACTTGCATCGTTTGGCATCGCCAGCCGTTTTGTTTCTGCGTTGCCTGACACAGAACTCGGCACTCAGGCTCTGATGGCCTTGCGGTCTTTCGGGGTAGACACACGCTTCGTCGCCAGAATGACCGGACGAATGGGCCTGTATTTCATGGAGGAAGGTGCAGACTATCGATCAGGGTGCGTGATTTACGATCGTGACAACACCCCGTTCTCCCAGTTGAATTCAAAGGATATCGACTGGGACCAGGTGCTTGAAGGTGCGCACTGGTTTCACATCAGTGGCATCACACCAGCGATCTCGGAGGACACAAAACAATTGGCCATTGATGCAGTGTCACAGGCCCGCGAGCGCGGTGTGCACGTTTCCATTGATCTCAATCATCGCGAACGACTGTGGGACTATGGTGTCAGCGCCTCCGAGATCATGCCTTCGCTTGTGGAGAAAGCCGACACACTGATCGCGGGGAGAGGAGATTGCCCGGCCTGTCTCGGTATTGAAGGTGATGGCGAAAGCGGCTCGGATGTTTGGGCGACATCGCTGAGCGACAAGGTCCTGACATCATTCCCGAATCTCGCGCGCTTTGCCCTGACCATACGTTCATCTTCGTCGGCGGACGAACATCAATGGCGAGCCTTCGTCGGGTCGAGATCCGAGACCGCATTCTCGCGGACATATACGATGAGCCATGTGGTCGACAGAGTTGGCACAGGAGACGCCTTCTGTGCTGGACTGATTTACGCCCTTATGGACAACCAAACGCTGCAAGAGGCGGTCAATTTCGGAGCGGCTGCCAACAGTTTGAAACACTCGGTAGCTGGTGACACGAACCAGGTCTCCGCACAGGAAGTATCAGACTTGGCGCAGTCGAACGCGTTCGGACGTTTGCGCCGATAGGGTTCGATCGATATCGCCGCACTGGTTCCAACGCCGTCTACTTCTCCGTAGTTCGAGTCAGATGGCACACTAATCCGAAGTTAGACAATTCCGCACGCATCCACCCATGACAGCTTGTGAAGTTCCGAGTACGGTTCCCAGTGTGATGGCTTGGGACCACTTCTCCCAATCAGGACCGAAGAAGTTCGCCCCCTGTCTGCGCGCTTCCGAATTACCGCCAGCGCGCGATTATCCATTCGATTTCTGACCGGATCGCCAGTATGTTGTCGCTCTCACCAGGTGTCGATGTATCGGCGCGCCTGAGTGTGACCGCGCCCAGGGGGCCTCATCTTCAATCCCCGCATCAACCAGGCCCTTGTATCGGCCGGATCGATGACCGCATCTATCTCAAGATATTGCGCAACCGCTGTCGCTCGCCCGACATCATACAATTGAGCCACTTTCCTGGCATACAACTCATCCCGCTCGACGGGGTCGGGAATGGCCTCCAATTCCTTGCGATAGGCCAGTTTCACTGCACCTTCCAGGCCCATACCTCCGAATTCACCACTCGGCCAGCTGATTGTCATGGCCGTGCTATGAAAGCCTCCTGACGCCATTGCCTGCGCGCCGAGACCGTACCCCTTGCGGAGCACAATTGTGTAGACCGGCACGCGCAGCGCAGCAGACACGATGAACATTCTCGCGCCATGACGCACCGAAGCTGTCTTCTCGGATTCCGGCCCGACCATGAATCCCGGCGTGTCGCACAGGGAGACAATCGGCAAATTGTAGGCATCACATATTTGCATGAAATGCGCGGCCTTGTCCGCCGCCTCGGAATCGATGGCTCCGCCCAGCCATTTGGGATCGTTTGCCATCAAGCCAATCGCCCGGCCTTCAATACGCGCAAAGGCGGTCACAATGCCCACACCGAATTCCCGGCGCAGTTCAACGACCGACCCTTCATCCGTTAACAGATCGATGACCTTTCGGATATCGTAGACCCTCAGCCGGTCCTCCGGAATCGCATGGCGCAGCAATCGCTGGTCCGGCGCTTTCCACTCCGGCACATCGCCTTGGAAGAAGCCGAGGATCTGGCGCGTCTTCGCCACCGCTTCGGCCTCATCCTCTACGGCCAGGTCCACAACGCCATTGGCGGTCTGCACATCAATCGGCCCGATATCCTCGGGCTTGAACCGACCCAGCCCGCCTCCCTCGATCATGGCGGGCCCGCCGAGACCAATATTGGCGTTTTTCGTCGCGATCGTGAGGTCGCAACACCCATACAGAACGGCGTTGCCCGCAAAGCAGCGCCCTGCGGCAATCCCGATCCGCGGTTGGCGCCCACTCAGGGCGGCAAAACTGCGAAACGTGGTCACGTCGAGCCCCGAGGCTGTCACCGCATCGACATCGCCGGGGCGTCCTCCCCCCCCTTCGGCAAAGAGCACGATCGGCAGGTCCTGATCATGTGCCAGTTCGACCAGTCGGTCTGTTTTCTTGTGGTTGAGATAGCCCTGCGTGCCTGCCAGCACGGTGTAATCATAAGAGATGCCCATGCACCGCGTAAGCTCCGGGCCGAACACGTGATTGTTGACCTCGCCAACGCCGCCAATCAGGCCGTCAGCAGGCGTGTTCTTCATCAGGTCGTCCAGGCTGCGGCGGCGACGCTGCGCTGCGATCGCCAGCCCGCCATATTCATGGAACGTGCCCGCATCGAACAGATCATCCAGATTCTCGCGCGCCGTGCGCATGCCGGTCTTTCGGCGCCTCTGCACCGCGTCGGGACGTGCCGCGTCCAGCGTCAATCCGATCCGTTCCTGCACATGCGCCAGATCCTCGCGGATATGATCCGGATCAATTTCGGCGTCCTGTGCCTCGGCATCGGCCTCGACCTCGGCCGGTTCGACAAACAGGACCGGCGCGTCTTCCGACAAGACGGCCCCCGCCTCCAGAAGGACCTGCCGGACGATTCCGCTGCCGGTGGCCTCGACGACGTGCTGCATCTTCATCGCTTCGACCAGGGCTACCGGCTTGCCCGGCCATACTTTGTCACCCTCAGCCACATCCACGCGGACAACCAGACCGGACAGCGTCGCCCTGACCGCCACCTGGCCGGGAGGCGGCAGGTTCGCTGCAGGGCGCATGGCGGACGCTCCGGCCTCACTCCCAAGAGACGTCTGCGCCAATTCAGCGAAACTGTCCGCGACCGCTTTCAGCCTGTCGCGCTCACGTTCCACAAATTGCGTATCCAGCTGACCGGACAGCAGTTCCGGCTGTTCCAGCAATGCCAGCATGTCCACCTTGTTGGTTGGCACTCCGGTAATGCCGAACTCGTTCAGTGCCCGTCGGGCCCGCCGGCCGGCACCGTCCAGATCCGGCCCCCGAACGATCAGCTTTGCTAGCAGGGAATCAAATGCCGGGCTCAACGCCATGCCGGAATAGGCGAATGTATCGACGCGCACGCCTGCACCGCCGGGTGGGGTGAAGGTATGCACCGTGCCACCGGAGGGACGGATGTCGCCGTCCGGCGTCATTGTCTCAGCATTGATGCGCACCTGAATGGCTGCGCCCCGGATCCCCGGCAGCGGACGGCATCCTGCATCCTCCAGCGTGGCACCCGAGGCGAGCAGGATCTGGGCCTGAACGAGGTCGACGCCCGTTATTTCTTCCGTAATCGTATGTTCGACCTGCAGGCGGGGATTGGCTTCCATGAAGAGAATTGCCCGATCTGGGTCTGTTTCCTCGAGATTGTAGAGAAACTCCACCGTACCGACATTGTCGTAGCCGGCCTCCCTGGCGAGCCGAACGGAGGCCTCATGCATCGCGGCGCGGATCTCATCCGGCAGATCGGGAGCCGGCGCTATTTCGATCAATTTCTGGCGACGACGCTGCGCGCTGCAATCCCGGTCTCCCAGCGCCACGACATCGCCATGCGTGTCCCCCACGACCTGCACTTCTATGTGGCGGGCACGCTGCACCAATTGTTCGAGATAGAGTTCCCCGGACCCGAAAGCGAGTTCCGCCTCGGCCCGGCAAATCCCGAATGCCTGTTCCAGCTCTGTCAGGGACCGGGCCGGGCGCATGCCCCGGCCTCCCCCGCCTGCAATGGATTTGACCATTACCGCCGCTTGCGTCCCAAGGGATCTGAAGAATGCCTTGGCTTCCTCCAGCGTGACAGCTCCCTCTGTTCCCTGAGGGATCGGCACATCACATTTTCGGGCAATCTGCCGGGCTTCGCCCTTGTCCCCGAAAACGCTCAGGGCGTGAACATTGGGGCCGATAAAGTGGATACCGGCCTCTGCACAATCCGCGGCAAAGCCGCCATTCTCACTGAGAAATCCATAGCCGGGATGAATGGCATCACACCCCTGCTGTGCCGCGATGGCGAGGATGTTGCCACCATCCAGATAAGCAGACGGTCCCGACCCGCCCAGGGCCACCGCTGTGTCGCCAGCCCTTGCATGAGCTGACGCAGCATCGTCCCCGGAATAAATGGTGACGCTTGGCACACCCAGTTCAGCCGCAGCGCGTGCAACACGCACAGCGACTTCTCCCCGGTTGGCGATCAGGATTTTCTTGAACATGTCTGCCTCCTCAAGCCCCGGATGAACCGGCTACCACGTCACCCGAAGGGTGGCGCCATATGTCCGCGGTTCAATGCCATAGCCCTGCACCGTCCCCGGCTGGAGCGTGCCGGCGCCCGTCATTGCCCAGGCATTCTCATCCGTCAGGTTCCGGCCCCAGACTTCAAGCGTCCATGATTCCGACTGGCTGCCCAGACCGACCCGGCCATTGAACGTGGCATAGGCCTCCTGCTCATGGGTCGGACCGACAGACGCCGAGAAGCTTACATTGGACTTCGATTGCCAGCGCGCATCAAGATACGCAAAACTGCGCAATGAGGTGCCGGGAAGGTCACGGTCGTAATTCGCCGAGCTGACCAGAGTCCATTTCGGCGCGTTGAAATTGCCGCGGTCCTCCAGATAGGACAGGGAGGCCGGGAAGGCCTCCTCCCCGAAATCCGCATCCTGATAGGTCGCGGCGAAATTCATGGACAGGTTTTCACTCGGGCTGAACGCCGTTTCAACCTCAACACCCTGGCTGGTCAGCTGCGGCAGGTTTGCCACGACACGCTGGGTCTCGCCACTGGCTGAAGCCTGCACATAGCTGAACTGATAGTCCGTCAGCTCCGTATAGAACAGCGCCAGATTTGCACGCACCAGGCCGTCCAGGAACACGCCTTTCAGGCCAAGTTCATATGCATCGGCAAATTCTGGATCAAACTCCAGCTGGTCACCGCTCGGATTCGGAATAATCAGACCGCCCCGGTCAAACTGATACCCGCCGGATTTATAGCCCCGGCTATAGGATGCATACGTGCTCAAATCCCGATTGACGCGGTACAGCGCCGACAGGACCCCGGAAAACTCCTCTTCAGACCGGTTGTCGGTGTAGCGGCCATCCCGGCGAGTGTCGAAATTTGGAATGCAGACCAGGCCGCGCAATCCGGCCGGTGTGGTTGAGAGCCCGTCACCGCCCGAGGCAATGGCCGCTTCGCAAGCCGGATTGTCCGAGGTCAGATCGGCATCAAGGGATTTCTCGTCCACTGTGAACCGCAAGCCGCCGGTCAGGGAGAGTTTCTCGCTCACCTGGTAGGTGTTGTGCGTGAACAGCGCCACGCTTTCACCATCCTGCTTGAACACGTCATATGCGCCGCCGCCTTCCGGGAACACACTGCCGGCAGGCAGGCCCGTGACCGCCGAAAACAATGTGTCGGACCCGACAAGCAGGCCTAGCCAGGTTTCGAGATCTGCGCCGAACGTGTAGCTGTCCCGGCTTTCAATCTTGTCATTGGCGTAGAAAATTCCCACCAGATAGTCGAGATCCCCGGCCACCCCCTGATAGCGTACTTCCTGGCTGAAACTTTCAAACACTTCGCCATCGCGGTCATCGTACAAGAGGTCTACAGGTCCGGCGTCCGGGTCGAAGGAACGATCCGCATCGAATTTTCGCCAGGCCGTTATTGATGTCAGCGTGCCCGGGCCGACCTCCCAGTTCACTTCCGCTGAAATCCCGCGATCCAGAACCGTCTGACCCCAGTCACGACCATCAGTCGGCGTCGTGTAATAATCTTTGATGTCTTCTTGCGCCGTCGGGACGGGCCCGAACTGGCCCAACAGGGTTTCAGCTGCGGGCGTGATGCTGCGATAGATCAGGAAGTTGCTGCCATCCTCGGACTTGTCGGTATAGTCTGCTATCAGACGAACATCGACCGTATCGCTGGCTTCCCAGTATAGCTGACCACGCGCCTGCACTCGTTCCCGCGCGCCGAACGCCTCGCCCGTGAATTCACTCTCGGTATAGCCGTCCCGGTCCATTGTCATGATATCGAGCCGTCCCCCGAGCGTGTCGGTCAATGGCCCCTCAATCGTGCCGTCAAACCGCGTAAGCCCCAAGTTTCCGGCTGTGACAGCCGCGCTTCCTTCGAACACGTCAGACGGCTTGGCGGTCACGACGTTGAGAACACCTGCAGTTGTGTTCTTTCCGAACAATGTGCCTTGCGGTCCACGCAGAAGCTCAACACGTTCCACGCCCGGCATGTCGTTCAGGGCGAGATTGGACCGGCTTCGATAGACGCCGTCGACATAGACTCCTGTGGCCGATTCAAGGCCCGGATTCGATCCACTTGTTCCTATACCGCGTACACGGATCACAGCCCCGTAGGATTCGCCGATCGTATTCGTGATGTCCAGGCTTGGCGCGATGCTGGTAAGCTGCTTGACATCCGAAATACCGGACCGCTCCATCTGCTCGGCGCCGATATTGGACACAGCGACCGGAACTTCCAGAATGTCCTGTGTCCGGCGCGTTGCCGTGACGGTCACAGCGCCCAGTCGCCGCGCCTCATCAGGCGCCTGCGAAGAGTCAGGGGCCGTTTCGACCTGCCCGCTTTCCGATACCTGCGCCTGCGCCAGACCCGCCGGCACCAGCAATGCTCCTGCACACACACTTGTCAGCAATACTCTCATAGCACTTCCTCCTTTGGCGTCTCCAGGACGCTCGTTGTTTGAGTTTTTGTCAGGGGTGGTTACAGCGCATCCAGAAGCGCGTTGCGTTTCACCTTGCCCGTATCGGTCAGCGGCATCTGGGCAATGAAGCGGATTTCCGGCACCTTGTAGCTGGCCATGTTCTCGCGGCACCAGGCTGACAAGCCTTCCGCCGTGACGGGCCCGGGGGCGTCGTCATCGATCTGCACGAAGGCGACCGGAACCTGGCCCTTGCGGTCATCGGGACGCCCCACCACTCCGCATACGGCAACGGCGGGATGGCGGCTGATCGAGATTTCCAGTTCTGTCGGGAACACGCTCATGCCGTTGACCTTCAGCATTTCCTTGCGGCGTCCACGGAAATAGATGCCGCCCCGCTCATCGATCACGCCGGTGTCGCCGGTATGCAGCCACCCATCGCGTATGGGGCTGTCATCTGCCTGCCCGCGCACGCCCCAATAGCCTTTCATGAGCGACGGGGTGCGCATCAGGATCTCGCCCGGCTCACCATGTGCGACCGGCCGTCCGGTTTCCGGGTCCACGATGATGAATTCAGCGCCCGGGCATGGAAGCCCCACAAAGAGTGGCTCCCCGGTGATGTCGGCATCATCGGCCTGCAAACCCGTCGTGAATGTATCCAGCGTGTTTGTCTCGGTCATGCCGAATGAGGATTCCCGAAGCACGGCACCCGTCAGCGCTTTCCAGCGCCGGCGATAGTCGGGGTTCAGAATTTTCACAAACGACGTGACGACCGTCTCCCGCAGGGAACGCAGATCGAACTCCCCGACATCGGGATGATCCATGATTTCAACAGCGCCATCGGTCAGCGCGCCCATGCCGGTCACTCCGGCCTGGTCAATCGCCGCCATGACCGCGGATGCATCCCATCTGGAGAGCAGGACAAGCCGGCAGCCCGAAACGAGGGGCAACAGGATTCCGGCCACCTCACCGGCAATCCAGAATTGGGGAAGATAGGAAAGAACGACATCCGTTTCCGAGGCCGGCAGGCAGAATGTCGCCGCGCACGCTCCCGTGTAAATCATGTCACCATGTGTGTGCAGGCACCCTTTCGGCAGCCCTGTCGTGCCCCCGGTATAATTGATCGCGGCGATCTGGTTCCACGACACCTCGGCCATTGCCGACTCATCGACGGGGGTCGAGATGGCGGAGGAGAATGGAATCACTCCGTGAACATCGACGGGCTCATCAAGCGCGCCGGCCGGGACGGGATACGCCGGATCGGCTGGAAGGAATTCGCGCAATGCGGTACTGACAATTGTCAGGGCGTTGTCACGATCGACCTCTTTCACAAGCGGGGCAAGCTTGTCCAGCGCCACAACCAGGCTGGCACCGGAATCCTCTAGATAATGCGATAGCTCCCGCCCCGTGACCATGGGATTGACGGGGACGAGTATCGCGCCCCGCTTCAGAATGCCGAAGAAGGTGATGGAGAATTGCGGGCAATTCGGCATGAACACGGCGACCCGATCCCCCGGGCCCACATCCCGCGTCGCAAGAAAGGAGGCGAAGGCGTCGGACAGGCGATCGAGGTCGGCCCAGCTGACAGGGTATCCATAGAAATCGATTGCGGTTTCATCGCCCTTGCGGTCTGACCAGGCTCGCAGATAATCCGGGACGCAAATCTGACCGAACGGATATACCGGGTCCCGCGGCATGTCTTCCGGCCACGCCGCCGCGATACGTTGTTTCAGATCCGCGAGATATGCCTCTCGATCCGTCTCGACCGACGCATCCATGATGCCTCCAATTCCATCCACTTTGACGAACAATTTTTATTATTTTGAAGGACAATTTCAGCCCGATGTGCATATTGTCAATCAAAATATCGGTATTTTGAGGCTTTTCGAATTCAATTGATTTTTTTGTTCAACAATTCTACACATTGTTCTGCAAAATGGTACAATTTGGCGACGCGCCGAGATCAACACGGGACAATCCAAGAGCATGACCAAGCCCCCCGCCTCCGCCGCCCGCTCGGTGCCGGAATCAATCGCTGCCACCCTGGCCAGCGAAATCGCCGCCGAACACCTGAAGCCCGGCGAGCGGCTGACCGAAATGAAGCTCGCCACCCGGTTCGAAGCCAGTCGGGGATCCGTACGCGATGCGCTGCGCTTGCTGGAACAACGCAATTTGATTGAAATGAATCCCAATCGCGGCGCGGTCGTGATCGGTATTCCGCTGGAAATCATCGCCGATAATTTTGCTGTCACATCCACACTCATCGGACTGGCCTGCCGCTATGTCATACAGCAAGCGCGACCGGACATCATTCATGAGGTGGAGGCCCGCCATGATGAGATTGTGCGATTGGCGAAGTCTGGGTTCACCCCACCGATCGAGTTTGCCTCCGCATTGGGACGTTTTTTCTCGATCATGATCACATCCAGCGGCAACCGGACAGCACGCGGCATGATCTCCACGATCCTGACGGAGGCATCCTGGGAGGCGATGTGGGAAATCCCCTGCGACCATCTTACGCTGGACCGTCAGCGCGAGGTTGCCCGAATGGTGCAGGCGGTATGGAACAGAATTGAAATTCGCGACAGCGATGGCGCAGAGCGGGAAATCCGCCTGTTTCATGAGAGCCATCGCGACGCCGTCCTGAAACAATTATCCATTCGTCGCAAACAGTCGATCGACCCGGCGAGACTGGTCACATTTGCGCAGGCGGATACGCAAACCGGTCAGACACCCGACCTCGAAAGCCGTCTGGACCGCCTTGAGCAGCTTGTCTCACGCCTGTCGCAGCCGACCGCCTGAGCCGGTCAGGCCGGTCGCGCATCCGCGCCGTACAGATCGGCATAGTCAGCGTCATACGCCGCATAGGTCTCCTTGAGCGTGGCCTGATTGAGCAACATGCTGGCCACCAGCTTGTTGTCCGATGCCCGGAAAGCTCGCGTTTTGACCCAGAAGCTTTCCGTGCGCCGGCTCCCGCTCAATGCCACCAATTCGCGCTCGACCTCATAGGCTTCACCAACGAACAACGGTCCATCCATCAGCCGGATTTCCTGGTCGGCAAACAGACCGACCACGGGCTCGCGCACGGGAAAATGCTCTGTTCGGGCCGTGTACTGCAGAAGTACGCTCAACATTTCAAATGGGATGATGGCCCTTCCCCACGGCGTGCCATCGCCCTGATACCATGGAGACGGCTCTGTAATCACCTTCAGTTTCTGCTCCAGGGAGAACGGATACAAGTCTCCCATATGCTGATCGAATGCCATGCTCACGGGCACACGGCCGGTGGTCATCCCCACTTTCAGGTCTGCCATAATGACCGGCCGTTCGAGAGGGGCAAGAGACTGAAGCCGGGTTTCCAGGGCAGTTGCGACCGGCCCTTCGCCAATGGATGCAGATCCTCGGAGGACTTCCACCCCATCCTCCTTCTCGGCCCAGATTTCGGCATTGTTTTCGTCCGGCGTTCGCTTCAGACAGGCCCGGATCTTTTCGCCTTCGAAGGCAGGATTGCGGTAATGAACCGACAGGCATCCCTGCGCCAGGAATCTGTCCCCCCAAACAGCATGGCCGAGCGGCGAGAACTGGCTGAAATGGGTCGGCCCTTCGATGGTCCCGCCCTGGAAGCCAAGCTTCTGCGCCGTGGCATCATCATGAATGGAGGCATGATCATCATAGGTCTGATCGCCAAGCATTTGTCGCGGCGATCGCCAGGGTCCCATGAGCACACCATCGACCTCGGTGATGTCTGCAGAAAATGGCGTCTTGTCGGTCACAAGCTTGATCCTCCCTATCAGTCGATTGATCGACATATTTCCAATATTGTTTGACAATCTGTTCGTCACGCCCTCAAGTGTCAACAATAATTAAACTTGCCCGTCATCAGATTGATCGGTGCGCATGACAAGCATCCCGAGATTGTCCTGCAATTTTCTGGTCTTTGCCATGAGCACAGAATGTCGAGCAGGTGACGCCAGACAGACGGCTCCAATGAAGAGCCTTGCGGAGGATCCACCATGCCACCCGTCGAACACGTTCCCGCTCCCCCGAAACCCGGATTTCGGGCCTGGTGGACCGTCGGATTGCTCTGCGGTCTCTATATCATCTCCTACATCGACCGGATCATTCCCAGCCTCCTGGTTGGACCGTTGAAGCAGGATTTCAATGTCAATGACTTCGAAATCGGCTTGCTGTTTGGTGGCGCCTTCGCGATATTCTACGGATTGCTCGGACTGCCTTTGGCGCGCGTCGCAGACACCCGCAATCGCAAGCACCTTGTTCTCGCAGGCGTTGCCCTGTGGGGATTGTGCACAACGTTTTCCGGAATTGCGACCTCCTACGGGATTCTCGTCAGTCTACGGATTGGACTCGCGATCGGAGAAGCTGCTCTGTCCCCGGCAGCCTACTCGATGATCGGGGACATGTTCCCGCCCGAGCGCCGCGCCTTGCCAGCCGGCATCTATGCTGCTGCCGGCAGTATGGGCGGATATGGATCCTACATTGTCGGCGCAGCGGTCATCACAGCCCTGTCATCGGGCGGGCTGGCAGACCTTCCGTTTCTTGCAGGTTTCAAGCTCTGGCAGCTGGTCTTTTTTACGGTGGGCGTGCCGGGACTGCTGCTATGTGCGGTATTCTTTCTCACAACCCGGGAGCCGGGGCGTCATTCAGCCGAGACGTCGACCACGCAGCCACTCGCTGAAGTGATCGCATATTTCCGGCATCGATGGCAGTTGTATCTTGGTCTGTTTCTGGGCGCAGGCGGGGTCAATCTGATCGTGTTCGCGTACGGCGCATGGGCACCTGAGCTTTTCAGGCGCACCTATGGCTGGACCATCAGCCAGGCCGGGTTTGCCTTCGGGGCGACCGGCATCATCGCAGCCGCCGCAGGCACAATATCCTTCACCATGCTGGCAGAATTCCTTCGAAAGCGGGGACGGCGCGATGGACTCGTGCTTGCCGCACTGCTTGCCTCATTGACTGGTTGCACAGCGGCCATTGCCGCGCCGCTGGCACCCGAGGCGTCGCAGGCGCTTGTCGGCATTGCCATCATGATCTTCGCCCTGTCGGGCTGCAGCAATCTGGCCGTCGTGTCGGTCCAATTCATCGCGCCTGGCGAAATACGGGCGACGGCCATTGCGCTCCTCTTCATGTGCACGACCATGATCGGTCTTGGGCTCGGCCCCCCCGTCGTCGCCATGCTCTCCGAAGGCGTGTTCTCCGGAACCGGCGGACTTGCACCCGCCCTCTCCCTGCTCGCGGGCGTGACGCTGCCTCTGTCTGCCGGCCTGGTCATGTGGTCACGCCAGCCTTACATCCAGCAGGTTTCCAGGCCGGAACAATGAGTCAGGATACGCGGCTCTGGTTACCAGCTTCGCACAGGCTCAGGAACTTGCTCCGTTTACAAATGATCGATTGATTCTCGCAACGGATTCCAGAAGTTTCGGAACCAGCTGACTGCGCATTTCATCCACACTGAACCGGACAGACGGACAACACGCATTCAGCGCAGCAATGACGCGATTGTTCACATCGCGTATTGGCACTGAAAGTGATCGGACACCCGGCTCCAATTCTTCATCGACGAGGGAGTATCCAAGTTGCCGCGTCTCATGGATAATCTCCCGCAGTTTGACTTTTGACACCACCGTCTTTGATTGGAATTGCTGCAGATCTACGCGCGCAAGATATTGCTCGAGCGCTTCTTCTGGCTCGTATGCAAGCAGCACGCGACCGGTAGAGACAGCATAGGCCGGCAAGCGCTTTCCGATATTGTAACTGACCGACATCACCCGGTCCGGCGTGGACCTTGCAAGATAGGTGACATCATCCCCGGTCAGCACTGCCGCAAAGATGGATTCCTGAGTGGATTGCGTCAGCTCATTCATGACTGGCTGCACCACATCCAGAATCCCGACTGATGATAGTGCGGAGTATCCGAGTTGCAGCACTTTGGGGCGAAGCGAGAATACCCGGTCCGTTTTCTCCGCATACCCCTCCTTTACAAGCGTCAGCAATATCCGCCGCGCTGAGGCCCGCGTCATGCCGGTCGCGTTCGCCACATCGCTGAGAGTCATCTTAGGGGTGTAACGCGTGAAGGCGCAGATTACGTCCAGGCCCCGCGCAAGGGTCGCCACATAGTCGCGGTCACTATCCTCGACATGCTCTTCCATATTTTCCGGCACGATGCCTCCCTCCCCACCTGAACCCGATGGCAAATTTTTGTTGGCGCGCAGCGAAGGTTACGCCTCAACAGTTAAAGACTAAAATATGTCACTGATATTGCAAACAATTCTGCCGCATCAGATGCGATTTGTGCGCGCCGGATTTAATACCTTCCCGATTTGGCTCAGAGCTGGAACCAGGACGCGATGAAGGTGAGGGCCCGAACATCGCGCCCTCACCCGATTCAATTCAGTCCGCCGCCAGCATCAGAATTTGACGTTCACGCCGGCGAAAATGTATCGGCCAAGTGCGTCATAGGCCTGCGGGAATGTATTTCCGTTGCCAAACGAACCGCCAGCTGAGCCGACATTCGTGCTGACCGGCGGGTTCTTGTCGAACACATTGTTCACACCAAACCGCACTCCGACACCATCCCGAACAGTCGCCCGGAGGGAAAGGTCGAGATAATCACGCGCGTCCAATACCGTGTTGGCATTGCTCGCAGTCGATCCGATAAGGTCGACCGATCCGATGTGTCGCCAGGTTGCACGAGCGGTCAGATCGCCCCACGGTGTCGTCCATGTCACCGGGATATTGTGCCGGTATTCCGGCTTGGACGTGCCGCAAGATGCATTGGTGGACGCAAAATACCCCGCACATTCAATGATATCCAGGCCCGGCAGCGGCTCCTTGTCGAGCGCGTGCAGGAAGGTTGCCAGATAATCCACACGCAGCGACCCGTACGATCCGATGTCGAAGGCATAGTTCGCGGAGACATCAATCCCGGACGTTTCCAGCGAGCCCGTATTGAGTTTCGTGGCAATCACGAACGCATCCTCACTCGCCCAGAGCTCACCATTCGAGCCCCGATTGATAAGGCCACAGAAGAATTCATCTGCGGTCGTGAGACACTGATTGAGCGCCTGCTCCTCAGGGACGCTCCCGATGAAGTCTTCAACCTTGATGCTGAAATAGTCGACAGACACGTTCAGCCCGGGAATGAAGCCGGGAGATGCGACCATACCGATCGTGTAAGTATCCGAGCTTTCCACATCGAGATCCGGATTGCCGCCGCTGATATTCCGGAACTGGGCCGCAGGGTTATCAGCTATGTTGCCATATTGGGCGGCGGTAACGCCTGTGCGCGCGCATTCTTCAAACGTACGCGCCGGGTTGGCGCCTGCGCAAGGATCATACAAGCCATTCGCATTCACCGGTAGCGTAAACTCGAATGGCGATTGCGGCGCATAGAGTTCAATCGGATTCGGCGAGCGGGTCGCGCGCTGATACTGCGCCCGGAAGCGATAATCGGAAACCGGCGCGTAAGTCAGACCCAGCGCGTAAGTGCTTTGGGTTCCCGTCGTTTCATAATAATCAGAGAAACGATACGCACCATTGATCGCAAGCTCCTCGATTCCGGGACGGCTTTCGACCAGTGGCACCTGCACTTCGGTGAAGAACTCGTAAACGCTGATACCACCCTCGACGTCAGCGCGGGCTGTGCCGAGCTTGCCTTCGCGGGTCAGGGCGTCATTGGTCTGCACGAGATACTCATCACGGTATTCTGCGCCGAATACGGTTTGAATCCCTGTTTCCGCCCAAGGCATCACTAGGCCATACTCGGTCAGATCACCTGTCAGCACGGCGCTGTAGATCTCTTGGGTCACCTCGCCTTCCCGGAACCCCGGGGTCTGAACGTAATCCAGTGCTTCCTGGGTTACGCCGCCAAGCTCAAACACATTGTACGGGACACAGCTCGGATCGGTTCCATCAATGGCCACCTGACAGGCTGGCGCTCCGGTATCCGGATCAATCCTGACTTCCAGCGCATTCGCAACCTTGTCCAGATTGAAGAAATTTGCCGCGCTGTCGGAGTACATGACTTTCGAGTACTGCCCATACACATCGTATGACCAGGCACTGCCCAGATCTCCGCGGAATCCTCCAAGCACTTTGAAGGATGTGTGCTCGGTTTCGTTCTGACGACCCCCTCCCTCGACATTGCGGCGGCCGATCTGAAGGGGGGCGACACGATCTTCGAGGTCAGCGGCCGTCGGGCTGTACCCATTATTCAGGCAGATCACCTGGACCATCTCGTCCGTCAGGAACGGATTGTCGCAATTGATTGTCTTGGTCTGAAAGAAGTTCCCAGCCGGTGCAATTTGCGCCGTCGTGAGATCATTCGTGAAAGCGAATGATCCGTAAAGCTCAACCGCATCGGTGAGGTCATAGTGCCCCATCGCGCCAAATGAAAATCGTTCATTGGGGCGAATAAAGTGATTCAATGGCGCGTAGTTGTAGGTATCCGTGTCCGGATTGTAATCCCGAATGCCGCCCCCTTCGGCGAGCGTGAAGGAGAATGGGACGTCCCCGCCCCCGAAGCTTGTGAACTGCCCTGGATTGGTGGTGCCTGAGCCACCGCAGGTAAACGTGTCGTTGCTGTAGCCCAAAGCACACGCACTGCTGACGCGCTCTCCCTGCAGGACTTCATTCTGCTTCTTCCAATTGAAGTAGCCAGTAATGTTGCCGCGACCGTCATCGCCATTCAAACCAAATACAAGATTCACATCAATGGACTCACCATCCATTGTTGACCCCGGAATCGGCTGGTCATAAGCGCGCAGCGTCTGTTCTATCCGATTGTTGCTGTTCGCAGTCTGGAAGGCGCCAATTTGCACATCGGCCATCACTCCCTCGAAATCATCCTTCATGATGAAGTTCACAACGCCGGCAACAGCATCCGCGCCATAAACCGCCGAAGCACCACCTGTCAGCACTTCAACGCGCTCTACCAGCATCGATGGTATCTGATTCAAATCTGCCGGAGCAGACACTGGAGAGCCATATGGCATGCGGCGTCCATCCACGAGCACGAGGGTCCGCTCAGCGCCCAGACCGCGCAAGTCGACATTGGCCGTTCCAGCCGCTTCATTGGCGCGCCCTGCGCCTTCTGATGGCGAGACTTGCGGAAGCGTGTTGAGCATGTCCTCAACACGCACCGTGCCGCGCGCCTGGATCTGGTCGGCCCCAACCGTGGTGACCGGGCTCGGAGACACGAGATTTGCGTTCTTGATGCGAGAGCCGGTAACGATGATCGTCTGCTCGACCTTGCTCGCCTCAGCCTCGGCTTCTACTCGCTCGACTCCCTCCTGAGCGAAGGCCTGCATAGACCCCGTCGCCAGGACCACGGCGATGGGAGCAGAAGCCGCCCCGAGAAAAACTTGTCGCTTGAAGTGCGCTTTCTTATCACGCGAATTCTGATTAAGTTTATTGAACATGATGACCCCCATAGTCTTCACTTGTGTGCGTTTTACGAACTTTGTGCGTTATGCGTATTTTCAGTTCGAGGTCACGTTCACATCAATGTCACAGGTCGTGTCAACCGAAATCGCCGATAACAACCAAATTTTGTAGGGTTTACCAGCAAATACGATGGGCTTGCCCGGTGCTCAGGCACCCATAGCCCAAGAATGAACCACCCCAATCCTCCACAATCTAAATATCGCACTTCTGGTCGCTATTCGCACTTTTTTGTTGACATAGGCAGGCGCCCCGCCTGTAAAGTCGCACTAGGGAAGAGGGCGGATCGAATTCCGATTTAACTCCGCGCACAGAATTATGAGAGGACACTCCGTGACTTTAAAGAACCTTGCCGGCTCCGTCGGTTTCGCTGCCTTGATCGCCGCCACCAGCGGCATGGCACACGCCGATTCGTTTGAGATCCAATTGTCCGATACAGCCGTGACCGAGGCGCATGATGGTCGCGTCCTTCTCATCATCACGCCTGACGGAGAAAAGGAGCCGCGGTTCCAGGTAAAGCAGTCCTATGACGCGCCACAGATTTTCGGTGTCAATGTAAACAGCCTTCAACCCGGCGGGGCTGTCGAGATCGGCACGGGCGTCCTCGGTTTTCCAGCCGAAGACATGAAGGGTGTCCCGGCCGGTGATTACTACGTGCAGGCCGTTCTGCACAAATATGACACGTTCAACCTCTCAAACGGAAAAACCGTGAAGCTTCCGGCAGCGCGCGGCGCCGGCCAGAACTGGAGACTTGAACCCGACAATGTGATCAGCAAGCCAAGAAAGGTCAGCTTTGACCCTGAAGGAAGCGATACCATTTCGATTTCATTGAACGAGGTGTTGCCAGAAATCGAAGAACCTCAGGACACGAAATATATTCGTCACTTCAAGATTCGCAGCGACAAGCTGTCAGACTTTTGGGGAACTGATGTCTTCATCCGCGGTCATGTGCTTGTGCCGGAGGGGTTCGATGACCATCCGGAAGCCGAATACCCGCTCATCATTTTCCACGGCCACTTCCCGGCTGATTTCGGAGGCTTCCGCACATCCCCACCGGACCCGGACCTGGAATGCGAGTACAGCGAACGCTTTGATGAGCCTTGCTACAATCGTATCGAACAGCAGGAGGCCTACGATTTCTACAAGAAATGGACATCCGACGACTTCCCACGCATGCTGATTGTGGAAATCGACCATTCCAATCCGTACTATGATGACAGCTACGCGGTGAACTCCGCGAACATCGGCCCCTATGGGGATGCCATCACCTATGAATTCGTGCCAGCTCTGGAAGAGAAATTTCGCGGTCTTGGTGAAGGCTGGTCACGCTTCGTCTACGGTGGGTCGACAGGCGGGTGGGAAGCCCTGGCTGTTCAGGTCAAGTATCCAGACGAGTATAATGGCGCCTTTGCAGCCTGCCCGGACCCGATCGATTTCCGCCAATTCATGTTGACGGACATATATGAAGAGGAGAATGCCTACTACAATTTCGGACCGTTCGGAAAAGTGGCGAAGCCGGGCAAACGCAACTATCTCGGTCAAGTCCCGTACACGGTGGAAATGGAGAATCGCTGGGAACTTGTTCTGGGTGACAAAACCCGATCCGGCGCCCAATGGGATGTCTGGGAGGCCGTGTATTCCCCCAATGGGGACGATGGATACCCACAGCGCATCTGGGACAAACGCACAGGCGAGATCAATCACGACGTCGCAGAGTATTGGCGCGAGAACTATGACCTCCGATACATATTGGAGCGTGACTGGGCAGAGATTGGCCCGAAACTGCAAGGCAAGATCCATATCTATACCGGCGACATGGACAATTTTTACCTCAACAATGCCGTCTATCTGATGGAAGACTTCCTCAACAAAACCGATCCGCCCTATCAGGGCGAGGTGACATATGGCGACCGCGACGAGCATTGCTGGAACGGCGATCCAGACCTTCCAAACGCGGTCTCACGTCTGCGCTACAATTGGATGTATGTGCCGAAAATCCTCAAACGGATTGAAGATTCGGCGCCAGACGGCGCGGATCTCGAAAGCTGGCGCTACTAGACGCGCTGCTCCTTGCGACACCTTCCGGACGCCATGTCAGCGGGCCGGGAGGTGATCTGCCCCAGAACAGACCGATACGAGGACATCATGAAACTCATCACCAGACTTGCTGCTGCAGCTTGTATGTCAACGATTGCATGGGGCATGGCCGCGCCTGTTGTGCGCGCTGACACGGCTGAGGTCGAAATCGAAAGCTCCGACTTCACGTTCGCCCGGAGCCTATTGGAAGACATTCTAAAACTTCGTACCGTCAAGGGTTTCGCACAAACCAAACCACAAGCGGAGCTTCTTGCCGACCGTCTGCGCGCAGGCGGGTTCCGTGACGAAGACATCGACATCCCAACGCTGCAGATCGATGGCGAGACCGTCGCCAGCCTGGTCGTGCGCTACAAGGGCCCCGCCGGATCAACCAAGCGCCCCATCGCGCTGATTGCACATATGGATGTGGTCGATGCCTCCGCAGATTTGTGGCAAACCGCCCCCTACGTCCCGGTCGAAAAGGATGGCTATATCTATGCCCGCGGCTCGGTCGACAACAAGGCGGGGGTCGCGCTTCTGGTCACGACATTCATCCGCCTGAAGCGGGAGGGCTTCCAGCCTGACCGGGACCTCGTCATTGCCTTTTCCGGTGACGAAGAAACCGGAATGAATACGACGCGACTTTTGACGACCCATCCTTGGGTGGAGAATGCTGAGTACGCATTGAATTCTGACGCGGGAGTCGGATCCGTAGACGCAAATGGCAACAATCCAGCCTTCTCCATCCAGTCTGCCGAGAAGACCTATGCAACGTTTCACATCACGGCTGCAAACAAGGGAGGGCACAGCTCTGCGCCACGCGCAGACAACGCCCTGTTCGATATTGCAGATGCGATTACCCGAATCCGTTCCCTAAAATTTCCTGTCGGATTCAACGACATCTCTCGGCAAATGGCTCTGGATCTCGCAGAAACCGAAGGGGGCGAATTCGGTCGTGCCCTTGAAACCCTGACACGAGATCCATCGAATGCGGAAGCCCGGGCCATTGTGGATGCGTCTTCCGTAAGCACGCATTTCATTTCAACGACTTGTGTGCCGACCATGCTGGCAGCCGGAACTGCAGAGAATGCACTCCCGCAGCAGGCCCGCCTGACCGTGAACTGCCGCATCCTGCCAGGCACGTCTGTCGCCGATGTCCAGAAGACTCTGACCGATGTGATAGACAATTCAGCCCTGTCCATTGAGGTGCTCGGCGCCCCGGTTGAAAGCCCGGTGTCACCGATAAATGAACCCCTCTTTGAATCCTTGCGTAACGCCATTGAAGTTGTCCAGCCGGGCGCGATTGTGAAGCCTTCCATGTCGTCAGGCGGAACCGATGGCCGGGAGTTCAGGTCGGCAGGCATTCCGACCTACGGTGCCGGTGCAATCACGCTCGTGCGTCCGGATGACTTCCGCGCGCACGGCATCGATGAGCGTCTTCCGATCAAATCCTATTTCGATCAGCTGATCTTCTGGGATGGTCTGCTCAAGGACCTCGCAGGAGGTCAGGGCTGATGCGAAACATAGCCTCCCCCCCGCTGAACCGCCGCAGTTTCCTTGTTGCGACGGGCGGCACCGCGCTGATGGCATCAACCGCGGCGCAGTCAGCGTGTGCTCACACCGAGCCCAGCCCCGATCCCATCAAACGCGCGGACCCGATCAGCCCGACCGAACGCGCATCGAGATTGGCCCGCCTTCAACAATTGATGCGTGAGCAAGGCATTGGGGCCACCCTCATCGAAGCAGGCGCGTCGCTGTTCTATTTCACCGGGGTGAATTGGTGGCGAAGCGAACGACTGACTGCGGCCCTGATTCCGGCAGAGGGCGAGATTTGTATTGTGACGCCCGAATTTGAAGAACCCTCGATCCGCGAAATGCTTGTGGTCCCGGGAGACGTTCGGATCTGGAACGAACACCAGGATCCCCACAAGCTCGTTGCAGGCTGGATTCAGGAACAGAAACTCGGGGATCGCCCGGTCGCGATCGAAGAGACCGTCCGGTATTTCGCCGTAGACGGACTTCAGAGCGCACTTCCCTCGCTCAACCTCGTATCCGCTGCTACCCTGGTCAGCGCCTGCCGCATGATCAAGACGGCTCCGGAACTGGCCTTGCTGCAAGAGGCAGCGGATATCGTCGATACGTCCTATCGCAGCATTGCCGGCAAGATCGAAGCTGGAATGGATGGTCAGGACATCTTCATGATCATGAGCGCGGCGATCACAGAACATGGCGGCACCGCCCCGTCAGGCGGCGTCCAGATCAATGAAGGATCGGCCTTGCCTCACGGATCGAAGTTTCGGGAAACCGTGAAACCCGGTTCGGTCGTTCTCATGGATTGCGGCTGCAGGGTCGACGGCTACTACGCGGATATATCTCGGACCTTCGTTTACGGCGAACCGACGAAAAAGCACCGGGACGTGTACAGACAGGTTCGCATGGGACAGGAGGCGGCCATGATGGCTGCGCAGATCGGCACCCCCGCCGGCGCCGTGGACGATGCTGTGCGCGCGCTATATGAAAGCCTTGGCTACGGCCCCGGCTATGCGACCCCCGGCCTGCCACACAGAACCGGACACGGCATCGGCCTCGACATCCATGAGCCGATCAACCTTGTTCATGGTGAACAGACACCACTCGCTGCGGGCATGTGCTTCTCCAATGAACCCGGTCTCTACATACCGGGCTCATTTGGCGTCCGCATCGAAGACTGCTTCTATATGAGCCAGCACGGCCCAGTCTATTTCACCCAACCCCCGAACACTCTCGACGCCCCTTTCGGCTGATCCCTTGAAGGAGATTCACAATGCGCAATTTGATCTACGGACTGTCTGCCCTCGCCCTTTTGTCAGGTGGCACAGCGGCGGCCGACGAGCCCACCCAGGGTGAAGTCAGTCTTTCCCCAGCAACTCCGGAAATCCTGTCCCTTCGCGAACGTGCCAAGCTGCACGATGAATGGCTTGGCGAACGCCTCGACACGGTCGTTCCAGAACTCATGCGTGAAAACGGAATAGATATGTGGGTGCTCGTGGCCCGAGAATATCTTGAAGATCCCGTTGTTGATACGATGCTCAACGCAACGAGCCTGCACGCGCGCCGCCGGACCATCCTTGTTTTCAATGATCCGGGCGAAGGTCAGGACATCGAACGACTGACAGTCAGCCGTTACGGCCTTGGCGGCTTCTTCGAACCAGCCTGGGTACCGGAAGACGGCGATGACCAATGGGAACGCTTCGCGGAAATTGTCGCCGAGCGCGACCCTAAGAATATTGCGATAAATGTGTCGTCGGTGTCTGCCTTTGCTGACGGCCTTACCAGCAGCCAGTATACGGATCTCTATAACGCGCTCGATCCGGTGTATCAGGCACGTCTTGTCTCAGGCTTCGATCTGGCAATCGGCTGGCTCGAAACGCGTATTCCGGCCGAAATGGAATATTATGACGACATTGTGCGCACGGCTCACAGCATCATTGGCGAAGCCTTCTCCAACAAGGTGATCACGCCCGGCATTACGACAACTGACGACGTCGTTTGGTGGACTCGACAGAAGACGGCAGATCTCGGCATCGACTCCTGGTTTCACAATTCTGTCCATATATTCCGTGAAGGCGAAGATGAGGAATTGATGGGCGATGCGATCATTCAGGAAGGAGACCTTCTCTGGATTGATCTTGGCATCGTTTACATGGGCCTGAGCACTGACACGCAACATCTGGCCTATGTCCTGAAAGAGGGCGAGACCGATGCCCCGGAAGGGCTGAAAGCCGGTCTTCGCGCGAGCAATGACGTGCAGGATGCGCTTACATCATCCTTTGTGACCGGGCTTTCCGGGAACGAGATTCTGAAAAATGCCCGAGAGAAGGCAATCGCCCAAGGCCTTGAGCCCAGCATCTACACTCACCCCCTCGGCAATCACGGCCATGGAGCTGGTCCTTCAATCGGATTCTGGGACAATCAAGGTCCCACAGAGAAAGGTGAGTATCGCCTGCGCCCGAACACGGCCTGGTCAATCGAATTGTATGCCAAGACCGCTGTCCCTGAATGGGGTGGCCAGGAAATTACCTTCCGGACGGAAGAAGATGCATTCTTTGACGGCGCGACCGTTCGCTACATTGATGGGCGCCAAACACGGCTTCACCTCATCGGCAGCGCCACCGACTGATTCCTCCCTTCATCCCGCTCACCGGATGAACCTCCGGCCGGGCTCGCAACCTGGTCCCCTTCAGGATTGCACATGCCCGGCCGGTAATTTCTGCAAGCTACCCCCCACTTTGAGGGAGTATTCTGTTCAGCGAAGTGCTGAGCAGAAACTGCACGCTTGTGCCATTGGGCATCATTGTGTCATCTAACGCATTCAACACGTTGGATACTGCAATTGAACATGCCAGATCTCACAGCTGATAGCGGGATAGTTCGGCGCAAACGGCTGACAATCCGACAAGTAAACTACAGTCGCCTTCCTCTCGCTGGAAGGATGATACGCTGAACATGGCAGATTGCCAGTTTCCAAGGGAAACAGAGCTGCCCCGGAACGGGTTGAGCGCCCAAGCTGACGCAACGTCACACAATGAACCGCCCCTCAGGCGCAAACTGAACAGCGCCCCTCGACCGGCTCAGGTTTGGCGCGCCTGGTGGACTGTCGGCCTTCTGTCCAGCCTTTACATTGTTTCCTATATCGACCGGATCATTCCAAGTTTGCTCGTGGGGCCATTGAAAGCCGCTTTTAACGTCGGCGATGCGCACATCGGCTTGCTGTTCGGGGCGGCGTTTGCCGTCTTCTATGGCTTTCTCGGCCTGCCGGCGGCGAGATTGGCGGACCGGGGCAATCGAAAGAAATTGATCTTGGCCGGTGTGGCATTCTGGAGCCTCTGCACGATAGGGTCCGGTCTCGCAGGCACGTTCATTGCGCTCGTGTTGCTCCGCATGGGCGTTGCGATCGGGGAAGCTGTCCTGTCACCGGCGGCCTATTCGATGATTGGCAGCATGTTCACACCGGAGCGCAGGTTTTTGCCGTCGGCCATCTACGCGGCATCTGGAAATGTGGGAACCTATGGCGCCTATATCGCCGGAGCGAGCGTACTCGGATGGGCGGCCTCGGATGGGTCGGTTTTCTTCGACCGTTTCAGCGTGTGGCAGGTGGTATTCTTTTGCGTTGGCGTACCGGGACTCTTGATCGGCATCCTATTTTTCGCAACCACATTTGAGCCTGTACGTGACGGAGACGAGACCACTGAGGCGTCAGGCCTGTCGCAGGTTACCCGCTTTTTCTTCCAGCATACCCATCTTTTTGGCGGCCTGTTCCTGGGAGCCAGCCTCATTACGATTGTCATTTTCGCCTTCGGCGCCTGGGTCCCGGAATACCTGCATCGCTCCCAAGGCTGGTCCGTCGAGCAGGCGGGACTGTCCTATGGAATTACCGGTCTGTGCTGCAGCGTAATTGGGACGCTGGCCTTCTCGAGCCTGGCTGAGAGCCTCACCCGAAACGGCATCCGCGATGGCTTGGTCCTTGTCGCAAGTGCTGGCGCGGCGCTTGGCTGTGCTGCGGCTGGCCTTGCCGCGATCCAGACAAACGGGATTGGCGCACTGATCTGTCTTGGTGTCATGGTGTTTTGTTTGACGGGTTGCAGTAATCTAATCGTCATCTCCAATCAATTCACCGTTCCAGCCAGATTTCGCGCGACAGCGATTGCCATCATGTTCATGTGCACAATCCTCATCGGTCTCGGATTGGGCCCGCCCCTCGTGGCTTGGTTGTCGTCGATATCGGCCAATCCCACCGATTTGGGGCCGGCTCTGGCAATCATCTCGTTCGCCGTGCTCGTTCCCGCGACTGCCCTCATCTGTTTCACACGCAAGCATTATACGACGCAGCTCGAACGCGGTGTTGTTGACTAAACAACCATGTGCACGCGACGGGAAGGCCTCGGACCGGGTGGATCTGTCGGATGCTTCGGGCTCGCACAGAAAAGCGCGTCAGCCTGGTCTCAAATCAGCCTTGCGGATTTTGGCAGCGCTGCGGTTCCGGCATCAGCACGCCGGCCTGTCCGGCCCGGCTTCTTGATCGTTGCGTGCCCTCAATCTGGAGAGCCAGGCTGTTCCAGAGGGCGGCGTCGGCTTCTGCCAAACTGTTGCGGCGCATCATGGCCAGCTCGAGAGACTGGGTGCGCAAGGCGATCTGGATCAGGCCGCGTGTGTCGACGTCTTTGAAGCGAGCCGGAACCCGCCTGACATAGTGCCACCAACCGCCGCGATCCATTAGAAATCGTGATCCAAGTGAGAAATGCTTCATCGCCGTTTGTAGTGCAAAAATTTTGCATTTTGTGGTGCACGATCGGCGGAAAGGCGTGGAAGACCCGCAGATTCTCCAAGACTTTCAATGATTTCAAGGGATTTGGCAGTCGCCATCTGAAGAGAAATGGCGCGAGTGACGGGGCTCGAACCCGCGACCTCCGGCGTGACAGGCCGGCACTCTAACCAGCTGAGCTACACCCGCGCATTTCCTTGCCGCAATCCGGCGAGCCGCTTCTCTATTAGACCCCGGATGGCCGGTCAAGCGGGGAACTTCACGCGAATTTGTACTTTTCTGTATAAAGGTGTCATTCCCCGGCCATATTCCCATGAAACCCTGCCGCTCCACTATTGAGGCTCCCCCATGAAACGCGTTCTTGTCATCCTCTCCGGCGTCATACTTCTGCTGATAATTGCTGCATTTTCAGTGCCTTTCTTCATTCCGAAGTCTGTCTACAAGAAGCAGATCGAGACCGCCGCCACCAATGCGCTGCAGCGGGAAGTGATTCTGGCGGGCGATGTGAACATTTCTGTGTTTCCAAGAATCGCTGCGTCGGTGTCCGAAGTTACAGTGGCGAATCCCGATGGCTTTGCGACTCCATACATGATTGAGGCGGGCGAATTGCGCGGATCCGTCAAATGGATGCCCCTGCTGTCCAGACGCGTGGATGTTCAGGAAATCGCATTCGTAGACGCAAACGTATTCCTCCAGCGAAAAGCGGATGGCAGCACGAATTGGGAACTCGCCTCCAGCGACACCCCTTCTGAGACCACTGAAAATTCCGGGGGCAGCTTCGATGCAGGTATTGCGTCGGCGGTCCTGCAGAACGCGTCCCTGACATACCAGGATGACGAGTCGGGCAAAACGTATGAGCTGACAGACTTTGATCTTCAGGCTTCGCTTCGCGGCATGGACCAGCCCTTGTCCGCAGAGGCAAGCGGGCTGTTCCAGAATCAGGTGTTCGACCTGTCACTTCGACTGGAAACACCGGAAGCGCTGACCAGTAATCTGCCCGCGACAATGGAGTTCAAACTCTCGTCCAATCTGGGCGACATCCGCTATGACGGAAACGTACAATTGGGCGACGCGCCGAGCGTTGATGGGGCATTCAATATCGCCTCATCCGATGTGGCGGCGCTGGCTCGCCAGTTCGATCTGGAGCTGCCTGCACAAGATGCACTTGGACGGGTCCAGATTTCAGGTCAGGCCAATGGCCCACTTGATGCCTTGGTATTCACAGGGCTGGACCTGTCGCATTCTAGTGAATTGCTGAGTGCATCATATGCTGGTGACGTGTCCCTCGCCGGAGATGGCTCAATCAGTGGCAATCTATCGGTTTCAAGCAAGGAGCTGAGAGGCTTGCTCGCAGCCGCTGACACTGAATTGGCGCCGGGCGACACACTTCAGTCCTTTGCCGTATCGGGCGCGGCCGCGGGCAGTTTCAAATCCATCATGGTCAACAATCTGTCTCTCTCGCTTGATGAGCTGAGCGGCACTGGAAAGGCTGGCATAGACCTTTCGGCAGCAACACCTCGCATCATCGGGGATCTGGACATGCCAACGCTCGACCTGACGCCCTTCATGGGAGAGCCGGAACAGGATGCATCAACGACGTCCAAGGGCATTCAACCATGGAGCGACGAGCCACTTGACCTGTCTGGCCTCAAATCAGTGAATGCCGATCTGGACCTGAAGGTTGGCACATTGACGGTCGGCGACATCACGCTCACCGACGCAGTCATGGAGGTGGATCTCTCAAATGGCCTCCTCACTGCAGACCTCTCTCAATTCAAGGCGTTCAACGGCAACTGGCTTGGCAAGCTTACAGTGGATGCACGCCCCACCGCTCCCAAGGTGAATTTCGACATGCAGGGCGAGAACGTCGCCGTGTCCAATCTGCTCGGTACATTGGCAGGCTTCGACAGTCTGACAGGAACCGGACAGTTCAAGGTCTCTGCGCAGTCTACCGGTGGCTCGATCGATGAGATCATGAACGCGCTGGATGGTCAGGTATCGACCAATCTCTCCGAAGGCGTGATCAAGGGGCTGAACGTGGCTGCCCTGGTACGCAGCGCGTCGACGCTGAAAGAGGCGGTGGCAACCGGATCAGTGCAGAACCTCAATTTCAGCGAAGCCTTGTCAGAGAATGCGGAGACGGATTTTTCCAGCTTTGACACGGTCCTCACCATCAATGACGGGGTGGCCAATGTTGATCTCATGAAGCTGTTGAACCCGGTGTTGGGAATCGATGGAAGTGGACAAATCAATCTGGCCGGTCAGTCAATGGATTTGCGGCTTGCCACCAGCGTGGACAAGGCTGCTCAGGGGCAAGGAAGCGTTGTCCAGCTGAATGGAATTCCCGTGCCGGTGCGCATATCCGGCGCTTGGGACAATCCCAAAATTACCCCTGACCTCAGCGGAGTCACCAATGCCCTGAAGGCGGAGCTTGGATCACGTGTGTTGCAGGAACTTGGCCTGACTGAAGCGGGAGGTTCAGGGGGCACAGAGTCTGTAATTAACGGGCTGTTGGGTGTTGGAGGCGCGCAAGGTGACACGGATTCATCCGATGAAGACGCGCCGACTTCCGCGGAGGACGCTGCGCTTCAGGCACTTGGCGGATTGCTCAGCAATCGCAACAAGAAGAAAACTGACGACTAATTCAGAATGTCTGAACAATGATGAAACCGAAGCGCGCCACTCCGCCAGTGGTGCGCCTCAACACATTCCAAATGACTTCATCAGACTCGCTGCACGCGCCTGTATCTGCTTCCGGTCGTCGTCACTCAGTCGGTCAACATTCTTGAGGACAAGACCCATGCGCGGATTAGTCTGCAACACGTCCTGGTTTCCGATCAGGAAATTCCAGTACAATGCGTTGAACGGGCAAGCGTCGTCTTCTACCCGCCCCTTGTGATTATACCGGCAGTTGCCGCAATAATCCGACATCTTGTTGATATAATTCGCGCTGGCTGCGTAGGGCTTGGAGGCAATCACGCCGCCATCGGCGAATATTGCCATGCCATGCGTATTGGGCAGCTCTACCCATTCATAGGCGTCAGCATAAACGCGCATGTACCAGTTGTTGACCTGATCGGGGTGGATACCTGTCAGCAGCGCAAAATTCCCCGTAACCATCAGGCGCTGAATATGGTGCGCATACGCATGTTCGATGGTTTGCTGGATTGCGTCGGACATACAGGCCATATCGGTTTCGCCAGTCCAGTAGAACTCCGGCATATCATTCTGTGCGTTCAGGAAATTGCTGTTCTTGTATTCCGGCCCCTTGTACCAATACAGCCCCCGCACATATTCGCGCCATCCCAGGATCTGACGAACAAACCCTTCTACAGCGTTCAAAGGCGCGCGCCCTTCCCGCCATGCGGCTTCGGCGCGCTTGCAAAGATCCAGCGGGTCCAGTAGCCCCACATTGAGATACAGCGACAGGATCGAATGCCACATCCACGGCTCCTCCTGTGCCATCGCGTCCTGATAGTCCCCAAACCCCGGAAGAATATCTGAAATGAACGCATCTCGCGCAGCCTCGGCCTGCTTTTGTGTGACCCCATAGTTAAAAGGTCTGAGGCGTCCAAAGTTATCCGGAAACTGATCTTCAACCAGATTCATCACCTCCTGCGTGATGTCATCCGGCTCGCAAAACCACCGTTGCGGTGTCTGCTTGGAGTTCGGCAACCGCTTGCGATTTTCCTGATCGTAATTCCACTCTCCACCAGCAGGTTCATCGCCATCCATGAGAAGACCGGTTTTACGGCGCATCTCGCGATAGAAATATTCCATACGGAGCTGCTTTCTATCCGCAGCCCAATCAGAGAAATCGTCCAATGTCGCGATGAAGCGCGTATCGTCACGCAGCTCCACTTCAACGTCGAAGAGATCTGGCCAATCTTCCATATCGGCCAGCAGGCGCCATTCACCCGGCTTGGTGACGATCAGCTTCTCCACATCAGACAGGTCTTCGAGCGCTCGTGAAACTTCCGCTCGCAAAGCCCCCTGATTGTTCTTGTCCGTCAGGTGCACGTAACGAACCGAGAAGCCTTTCTTCTCGAGTTCACGGGCAAAATGGCGCATCGCAGAAAATACGAAGGCGAGCTTTTTCTTGTGGTGCCCGACATATGTCGCCTCCTCCATAACCTCCGCCATCAGAACAATGTCTGATTCAGGGTTCGCATCTTTCAGGGATGACATGCTGAGCGACAATTGATCGCCCAGAACCAGTATCAGGGACGGCATTTGTAATCTGTGTCAGTACGGCTTTGTAAGCACGTATTCGATGTCCTGACCGCGCGCCTCGAACGCAAGCTTCAGCCAGCGCCCCGCCTCATCATACCACAGCGTCACGTCAATATCGGAGGCCAGCAAGTACCGCGTGGCCTCCACTTCCTCGCCAGCGGCAACGATCAATTCCTTGCCTTGTTCGGACACGGACACATCAAGGATTTCACCATCCTCGGTCGACAAGAGCTCGGTAGCCTGCGTGGCTGCAAAATTCCAGTGACTGGACGGAATGATCGATGTCGCTACCCGGCCTTCAAACTGGGTTCCATCGACGTTCAGTTCATTGCCGGCCCGCGTCGCTGTTACCTGGCCTTCCTTGCCGTCATCATTGACCTCGCCGTTCAGCGAGACAAGTTGACCATCCTGCCAGACCTCGGTGGCGTCCAATTCGTACTTGAACACCGTGATAGGCCCCAGCCCAGCTTTCAGCAGCACATCCGTCCTGGCTGTCAGTCGACCGTTTGAGTCCTCACCAAACGTCACCGAGTGCGAGCCGAACGGTTTGCCTTTGCGGAGCACATCAAATTCGATGACATCACCCGGCTCCGGTGTCCACACACCCCCCGAATTCTTGGCGGCGGCAGGTGAGGCGATCATTGCGGTAGAGGCAAACAGGACTGCGAGTGTGCGTTTCATTGGAAGATTCTCCAGAAATTGTTCGGCCGATGGGCCACGAAGCAGACACAGGCTTCCTCACCGACCGCGGACGGCTTATGCCGCATGCCGGGCTGACCAAGCACGAGATCACCGCGTGAATAGGTCCCATGTCCATCAGAGAAACGCCCGGACAGCACGACGGTTGCTTCCAAATCGCCATGACCATGCATTGGCGCCGATTGTCCCGGGTCCAGCTTCATGAATTTGGTTCCCGGTGCCCCGGCGGATGCGTATTGCACGCCTGACAGGCCGCGCCGCCATTTGAGAGACTCCATGGGCTGCGCCAGCAATCCTGCTGCAGACAAGCCTGACTTTCGCGACTGTACCCGTTTGTGAGCGTATACAGTCCCGCCCGTTTCGGCGATATCAGAAGACTCCAGCAGGACGCCCCCGATCATCGACCAGATATCCGCCGTTTCGGCGCCATCCGGGTTGAGTGCGACGTGCAGATCCGCTGCCAGCGCAAAGGACTCCGGATGGTTCCCAGCAGCGTGGTCCATCATGAAGGCGATATACGTGTCGTTCCGGGTCAAGCGAGGTGTCCTTATATAATAAGTGTCTGTCGCTATCGTTACGCACTGCGACGCTCCTCGGATCACCTTGCATCTGCAGGATTTCCAGCGGTTGTGAAAACGGCCTTTGCGCACTAGCTTCGATGGCACAACAGAACGACCAGAATCGGACCCCTCCTGATGCAGTTTCATCGCTCGGTGATCGACCTTATCGGCAACACCCCCCTGCTCCGTCTCAACCAGGTATCAGACGAAACCGGCTGTGAAATTCTCGGCAAGTGCGAGTTCCTGAATCCCGGTCAATCCGTGAAAGATCGCCCTGCGCTGGGGATCGTGCGTGATGCAGAGGCGTCAGGAGAGCTGAAGCCCGGTGGCACCATCGTCGAAGGCACAGCGGGGAATACCGGCATCGGGCTCGCGCTTGTGGGCGCGGCGCTTGGCTATCGCGTCGTCATTGTCATGCCGCGCACGCAGAGCCAAGAGAAGAAAGACGCCATCCGCCTGCTCGGCGCAGAATTGATCGAAGTTGACGCGGTCCCCTACAAAAACCCCAATAATTACCAGCACTTCTCCCGCCGCCTCGCGGAAGACCTCTCCAAGTCAGAGCCGAACGGCGCAATCTGGGCCAACCAATTCGACAATGTCTCGAACCGGAAGGCCCACTACGATACGACCGGCCAGGAAATCTGGACCCAAACCGACGGAAAGCTGGATGCGTTCATCTGTGCTGTTGGCTCCGGAGGTACGCTTGGCGGTGTCTCTCTGGCCCTCAAGGAAAAAAGCAAGGACATCCAGATTGGCATCGCAGACCCCGGCGGCGCCGCATTGTACGAATACTACAAGAATGGCGAGCTGAGGTCTGAAGGCACGTCCATCACCGAAGGTATCGGTCAGGGACGGATAACGGCGAACCTTGAGGGCATTGAAGTTGACCGCGCCTACCGCTGCACCGATGAGGAAGCGCTGAATATCCTGTTCGATCTGGTTCGCAATGAAGGCCTCTGCCTTGGAGGTTCCGCCGGGATCAACGTGGCCGGCGCGGTTCAGATGGCAAAGGACCTTGGACCGGGCCACACCATTGTCACCATGCTCTGCGACTATGGCAATCGCTACCAGTCTAAGCTCTACAATCCGGAGTTCCTGAAATTGAAGGACCTTCCTGTGCCCGACTGGATGGAGGCCTGATTCATGGAACACGAAGATCCGCTCGTCACCGCCGAATGGCTGAAAGAGAACATCACCGCCCCTGATGTCAGAGTGGTCGATGCCACCTGGTTTCCACCTTTCCTCAACATGGAGAAAACCGGGCGCCAGGCCTGGAGCGAAGGCCACATTCCAGGCTCGGTCTATTTCGACATTGACGCGATCAAGGCTGGGGGCACTGACCTGCCGCACATGCTGCCCGACCCGGTGATGTTCTCATCACGCGTCCGCAAACTCGGTATTGGCGACGGCAACCGCATCATTGTGTACGACCAGTTCAAGTTCTTCGCGTCGGCACGCGTCTGGTGGATGTTGCGCGTGATGGGCCAAAAGGATGTGAAGGTCCTCGATGGCGGATTGCAGGCATGGATTGACGCGGGTGGCGAACTCGAAGACCTGCCGCCCGTACCTGTCGAACGCCACTTCACGGCACGTGTGCGCTCCGACTTGGTGAAGGATGCAAACCAGGTTCTCGCAGCCTCAGAGGCCGGGTCTCACACCATCATTGATTCAAGATCACCAGAGCGCTTTTCCGGTGACGCACCGGAGCCACGCGAGGACCTCCCTTCAGGACACATTCCGGGCAGCATCTGCCAGCCATCTGGAGAATTGAGAACACCCGACGACAGGCTGAAATCAGCGGACGAGCTTCGGACATTGTTCGCAGATCCGACGGCACCAACGATCGCGACGTGCGGATCCGGCGTATCCGCTGCTGTCACCGCCCTCGCCCTCGCGCGCCTCGGCAATTGGGACGTCGCCGTTTATGACGGGTCATGGACGGAATGGGCCTCTGACAGCTCTCGCCCAATCGCAAAAGGCGCCGCATGACAAAAGACACCGCGACCCGCTTGATCCATACGTGCGGCCGCCGAATGGACCAGAAGACCGTCAATCCACCGGTTGAGCGTGCTTCGACAGTCCTGTTCGATACATCTTCTGATCTCTATGGCGCAAAGCCCGGCTATGGACGTATGGGCCTGTCTGTCCACCGCGAGCTCGAAGCCGCGCTATGCGTTCTCGAAAATGCCAGTCACGCAAAGCTGACATCAAATGGATTGCAGGCATGCGCCCTCGCCATCGGCAGTCAGGTGAAGGCTGGCGACCATGTCTTGTTCACGGACTCCGCCTACGGACCAACTGCGCGGTATCTCGAACGCAGGCTGCAGAATATGGGGATAAGCGCGACTCGTTTCCCCCCAAGATGCGGCGCCAACATTGCTGAATACATCCAGCCGAATACGCGCGTCATCTATCTGGAATCTCCAGGCTCCCTGACATTCGAAATCAGCGACACGCCAGCGATTGTCGAGATTGCAAAAAAGCACAATATCCGGACCATTCTGGACAATACGTGGGGTGCCGGGCTGCTACACAGGCCGCTGGATCTTGGCGTCGACCTTTCCGTTCAGGCGCTGACAAAATATGTGGTCGGGCATGCAGATGTATTCGGCGGCGCCGTCATGAGCCGCGACAAGCGTATCGCGCAGGATGTTCTCGATTGCGCAGACGATTGGGGCATCAGCCTTGCCCCGGACGACGCCTATACCGCGCTTCGTGGCTTGCGCAGTTTGAAAACCCGTCTTGATGCCCACGAAGCGGCTGGGCTCAAACTGGCTCATTGGCTGTCTCAACGGAATGAAGTTTCGCAAGTGCTACATCCGGCCCTCGAAGACCATCCGGATCACGCTCTTTGGAAACGGGACTATTCAGGTTCCAACGGCCTTTTCTCATTCGTTCTGAAGGCCACAGGACCAAATGCGCTCAAGCGCTTCTTTGACAGTCTGGAACTCTTCTCCATGGGCTTTTCCTGGGGCGGCTTTGAAAGCCTGATCATCCCTTGCGATCCGCAGCTCAACCGGTCTGCGGATCACTGGATCCACGACAAGGCCGGCCCTTTGTTACGCATCCATGTCGGCCTGGAATCACCGGACGATCTGATTGCCGACCTCGACGCCGGGTTTACTGCGATGCAGGGAGACTAGGGTGCAATTGGGGGCACGGAAAATTGGGTTGCTACTCGGTCCAGCCCTCGCCGGTCTGATGTGGCTGGCCGGTGCACCGGAGGGCTTGAGCGATGCGGCGTGGGGCACAGGCGCCCTCATGGTGTGGATGGCCGTCTGGTGGGCAACCGAGGCTATTCCGATCCCCGCAACATCCCTGCTTCCACTCGTCGTATTGCCTTTGGTCGGTGCAGGGTCTCCAGCCCAGACAGGCAGCGACTACGCGAACCATATCGTTATCCTGCTACTCGGCGGCTTCATCGTCGCTCTGGGTATTGAGCGATGGGGGCTCCACAAGCGGATTGCCCTGAATGTGATCGCGCGGGTCGGCGCGTCTCCGGGGGCGATTGTGTTCGGCTTCATGTTGGCCACTGCCGTATTGTCGATGTGGATATCGAACACGGCATCAACGCTCATGATGGTGCCCATTGCCATTTCAGCCAGCGCGGTGCTGGGCAACATATCGCGACATTTCACGACAGCCCTGATGCTGGGGATTTGCTACGCTGCTTCCATTGGCGGTGTGGCGACACCAATTGGCACGCCGACAAACCTGATCGCGATCAGTTGGCTACAGACCGAGGCGGGCGCGCATATCGGGTTCGCGCAATGGATGGCCTTCGGACTACCCGCCATGGCGCTGTTGCTGCCAGTCGCCTGGTGGAACGTGACACGCGGCATGCCGGCACGTTCAGACAACGCAGATGCCGTCCAGGCGCATGTAAGGACACAGCTCAGCGAACTCGGCGGCATGACGAAGCAGGAAATGCGCGTCGCGATTGTGTTCGGCATAACGGCGACACTCTGGTTGCTGAGGCTTCCGATACAGATCTTCCTCGAATCTGCGGGCATCGACCTGTTGGCGAATTTTGGCGGCGCGGAAGTAGACATGATGATCGCAATCTTTAGCGGTGTGCTCATGTTCCTGGTCCCGGCAGGCGGCGAGGAAGATCGCGGCCTGCTCGACTGGAAAGAAGCGGAGCAAATTCCCTGGGGCGTACTGCTGCTGTTTGGTGGCGGCATTGCGATGGGCAAAGCGATTTCACGAACTGGTCTCTCGGAGTGGATTGGCGAAAATTTGCGCATATTGGACGTGCTGCCGCCGCTCGTTTTCATCGTAATCGTCGTTGCCCTCGTAATCTTCCTGACCGAGGTGACGTCGAACGTGGCAACGATGACGACGCTCGCGCCCGTGCTCGGATCTCTCGCGGTCGCGCTAGGGACCGCGCCCGAAAGCTTGCTCGCGCCAGCCGCAGTCGCCGCCTCATGCGCCTTCATGCTGCCCGTTGCCACGGCTCCGAATGCGATCATCTACGGGTCTGGGCATGTCACGATACAGCAAATGATCCGCAAGGGATTTTACATCAATCTCGCGGGCATCGTGATCATCGCCGCTGTCGGGTACTGGATTGCACCGCTCGTATTGTAGCGAAGCCCGATGCCTGCCAGCACCGGGCTTCTTTTTGAGCCGACAAGTTCGCGTCCCGCGATCCCAGCTTGTCCGACACAAGACATAGCCAGCACAGCTGAACGCGACCTGAACTTTTTGGTCGGTTAGGCTTCAGGTGGCTCGCTGACCTGCACCATCAGCTTGCCCAAATTCTTGCCTTCAAACAGGCGCGACAGACTGCCGGGAGCATTCTCCAACCCGTGGACGATGTCCGTTTCGAACTTGATCTTTCCCTCCATCAGCCATTGAGCCATCTGCTGAATGCCCTCGGGGAAGCGTGGGAAATAGTCGATCACGATGAAGCCCTTCAACAAGGTGCGCCGCATAAGCAAATTCGAAAAGCTGTACGGTCCGGGCACCGGTTCGGTCGCGTTGTAAGTGCTGATCAGGCCGCACAGAGGCATACGCGAGAAATCGTTCAGCCGGGCAATTACCTGATCCATGATCTTGCCGCCGACATTCTCGAAATTGATGTCGATGCCATCCGGGCAATGCGCGTCCAGCGCCGCACCGACATCTTCCCGTTTGTAATTGATCGCTGCATCAAAGCCGGCCGTCTCGGTCAGCCATTTGCATTTCTCATCGCTGCCCGCGATGCCCACGACCCGGCAGCCCTGGATCTTGGCAATCTGACCGACCATCGAGCCGACGGCACCCGCAGCGGCGGACACCACAACCGTTTCACCTGCCTTCGGTTTGGCAATATCCATAAGGCCAAAATAGGCCGTCATGCCCGTTGCGCCGAGCGGCCCCATATAAGCCGTCAGCGGCACGCCCGGCAGGCGCGGCAGCGCATTCAGGGCCTCGCCCGGCAAGTTCGAATATAGCGACCAGGTGGCAAGTCCCGTGTTCACAATGTCTCCGGGTTTGAGCCCGTCAAACTTGCTTTCCACCACTTCCGCAAGGCCACCGCCTCGCATGGCATCGCCAATACCCACAGGTGGCAGATAGCCATCAACATCACTCATCCAGATGCGGTTGGTGGGGTCCAGCGACAGGTAAATCAACCGCGTGCGCACCTCCCCGTCTTTCAGGGGCTCGAGCGGTGCCTCAACCAATTCGAGATCACCTTCTTTGAGATCGCCCACCGGACGCTGACGCAGAATCCAGCTTTTGTTCAATTCGGCCATTCATTCCTCCCATGCTTTGAAGTGGAGGCTAGGCCAAAACTGCGCTAGCGCAAGACGCCCCGCCGCGTCATCCGCCACGCATAGAACAATAGCAAGGCGGCTATCAGGATGATTATGGCTGCAAATGCAGGGTTTGACGCGCCTTCGGGTACGTCTTTCAAAGACAGGCTGTAGATCATTGATATCGTGGCCCCGGCCAGCGAGACAGCAAATGCCCAAACCGCGTACCGGCTGCGCATCAGCAGAAGTATCGACCCAATCAGAGCGCCCCAGACTCCAAGCGCCCAGATGACGTATTGCCAGGCTGGGAAGGAATAGAAAAAAGCTTGCTGTTCTTCGGTATAGTTCGACATATAAGGCGCCCAGCGTGTCACCGTTGCGGTGAAATCAAACGCGCCAAAACCATTCCATATGGTGGCCAGCACTCCCACCAACCAAAGGTGCCAGGGCGTACCGACTGATTGCGTTTTCGGTGTCTCGTTCATGTTTCCCTCCCAGGATTATGGAGAGAGTTTACGCTGCGTAGCCCCATTGGGCAATTCCGCGCCCATGCGCCTGCAATCCTGCGCGCTCAATGGGTGACGCCGTCCTGAAGGCGGGCTAAACAATTCGCCAGAACAAGGAATCCCGACTCATGGCCACTGCCCCCGTCGACAAGGACAGTCACCTCTATCTGGTAGACGCCAGCGCCTACATCTTTCGCGCCTTTCACGCTCTGCCACCGCTGACGCGGGCGAGTGACGATCTTCCCATCGGGGCGGTCAGCGGGTTCTGCAACATGTTGTTCAAACTGCTGGAAGACTTGAAAGGCGACGAACGGCCAACGCATTTCGCCTGCATATTCGACAAGTCCTCAATCACCTTCCGCAATGATCTGTACGACCAGTACAAGGCAAACCGGTCAGAGCCACCGGAAGAATTGCGTCCACAATTCCCCCTGGTCCGCCGCGCCGCCGAAGCATTCGCTGCCCACGCCATTGAGAAAGAAGGATTCGAGGCCGACGATCTGATCGCCACTTATGCCAGACAAGCCGAGGCCAAGGGCGCCCGCGTGACCATCGTCTCGTCCGACAAGGATCTGATGCAATTGGTATCTGACCAGGTCGTCATGCTGGACACGATGAAGAACAAGACGCTCGGCCGGGATGCCGTGTTTGAGAAGTTCGGTGTGGGCCCGGAAAAGGTTGTCGACATTCAGTCGCTGGCCGGCGACAGCGTCGACAATGTGCCCGGCGCGCCCGGAATTGGTGTGAAGACCGCGGCGCAATTGCTGGACACTTATGGCGATCTCGAAACCCTGCTGGAGCGGGCCGAGGAGATCAAGCAACCGAAGCGCCGCCAGACCCTGATCGACAATGCGGACCTGATCCGCATTTCGAAACAGCTTGTCACCCTGAAGGATGATGTCCCGCTGGACGTACCGCTGGAAGACCTGGCTGTGCAGGACCCGGACCCGGACACCTTGATCAGCTTCCTGGAAGAGATGGAATTTCGCACCATCACCCGCCGCGTGCGCGAAATGATGGAACTGGAAGGCGCCATTGAAACCGCTCAGCCTGCGGCAGATCCGATTGACCGGAGCAAATACATCTGCATACGGGATTTTGCTGAACTGGAAGAATGGGTCGCGCGCGCCATAAAACAGGGCTTTGTCGCCGTCGACACGGAAACCGATAGTCTCGACTCCATTGCCGCAAACCTTGTTGGAGTATCGCTCGCGCTATCCCCGAACGAAGCGTGCTACATTCCGCTGGCTCATATAGACCCGGACAATGCTGGTGATGGTGACATGTTCGGCGCAGACCCACCGCGCCAGATCAGGATGGCGGACGCGCTTCGCGCTTTGAAGCCAATGCTGGAAGACCCAAGTGTTCTGAAGATCGGGCAGAACATCAAGTATGACCTGTCCATTTTCGCCACGCACAAGATCAATGTCGCACCGATCGATGACACGATGTTGCTGTCGTACGTGCTGAATGCGGGCAAGCACAATCATGGAATGGATACTCTGTCCGAGCGCTATCTTGAGCACAAGACCATTCCGTTCAAGGAGATTGCCGGCACGGGCAAGTCCCAGAAAACGTTTGACCAGATCGCGCTGGACAAGGCGACCGAATATGCCGCCGAAGATGCCGACATCACATTGCGCCTATGGCAGGTCTTCAAGCCGCAGCTACGGACCGAGAAAGTGACGACAGTCTACGAGACTCTGGAACGACCGCTCGTACCGGTGCTGGCAAAAATGGAACAGGAAGGGATCAAGGTAGACCGCGATCACCTGTCTCGCCTGTCTTCCGACTTTTCTCAACGCATGGCCGCGCTCGAAGCAGATGCCTATGAGCAGGCCGGCCGCGAATTCAATATCGGCAGCCCGAAACAATTGGGCGAAATCCTGTTCGACGAGATGGCGCTTGAAGGCGGCAAGAAAACCAAGACTGGCGCGTGGCAAACCGACGCCGATGTGCTGGAAGGGCTCGCCGCCGAAGGTCACGCCCTGCCGCGCACCATCGTCGATTGGCGCGGATTATCGAAGTTGCGATCGACATACACAGAAGCATTGCAAGCGGCGATCAACCCAAAGACAGGTCGTGTCCACACCAGTTTTTCCATGGCCGTTGCACAGACGGGTCGCCTCTCATCTACGGATCCGAACCTGCAGAACATCCCCGTCCGCACCGAAGAAGGCCGCAAGATCCGCGAAGCTTTCATTGCCGATGAGGGAAATGTCCTGGTCAGCGCCGACTATAGCCAGATCGAACTACGTATCCTGGCGCACATAGCCGACATCGATGCTCTTAAGAATGCGTTCCGCGATGGTCTTGATATCCACGCCATGACGGCCAGTGAAATGTTTGGTGTGCCAATTGAAGGCATGGATCCGATGGTCCGCCGCCAGGCCAAGGCGATCAATTTCGGGATTATCTACGGCATTTCCGGCTTCGGCCTGGCGCGCCAACTGGGCATTCCACAGGGCGAAGCTAGCGAATACATCAAGACGTATTTCAAACGCTTCCCCGGCATCCGCGCCTATATGGACGAAACCAAGGCATTTGCCAAAGAGAATGGTTTCGTGACGACCGCCTACGGACGGAAAATCAATCTGTCCGGTATCAAGTCAAAAGGCCCTCAACGCTCCTTCGCTGAACGTCAGGCCATCAACGCACCGATTCAAGGCTCGGCCGCCGACATTATCAAACGCGCCATGATCCGCATGCCCGAAGCATTGGCCAAGGCAGGTTTGTCGGCGCGCATGCTGTTGCAGGTGCACGATGAGCTCGTCTTCGAATGCCCGGAAAAGGAGGCTGACGCGTTGATCGACACCGTCAAAGCCACGATGCAGGGCGCCGCCGGACCTGCGCTTGAATTGTCAGTGCCACTCGTCGTGGACGCGCGGGCCGCCAGCAACTGGGCCGAAGCGCACTAAAGCCTAACCAAGTTTTCACACACGCTGTGCCTGCTCTCATGTTAGCGTTCCCGGAACATGGGGGAGCTAATTATGAGACACGGCTTGTTGTCGGGATTGATCGCGGTAGGCTTGGGTAGCCCGGCGATCGCCGAGACAGATCTGTCTACGCTCAGGACACAGATTGAGCAGGCAATGGTATCTGAAGATTTGCCGACGATCTCCGCAGCATTCGGACAGGACGTCTGGATCATGCCGGAATACCAAAAAACCATGATCGGGCGCGAACACGCCGCATTGTACTACAAAACGCTGTTTGCCGGCATCGACATCACGCATTTTGACAAAGCGCTGACCGAGACCATTCCGGTGGACGCGCTGAAAATCGACATTGGCGCATTCACTCTGCACTATACGGCAGCGGACGCCACAGAAACGAAGGAAATATCCGGGCACTACGTAGATGTCTGGCAGGAAAGCGCGTCGGGAGATTATACGCTACTGGCGCAAGCCTGGAATTTTGACAGCGTGTACCCGGAAGTACGCGAAACCAAGATGTTTGATAAGCTGCCAGGCGTCCATTTGGCCTTTACGCCATCGGTGCCCATCGATACGGGCGTAGCATTCGATCATCTTGCCGTCGACCTATACAACGACGCTGCGATGATAAGACAACAACCCGACCTTCTCCACTACGTTTACGCCGAAGACGCCGTAATGTATCCACATGACAGCGAACCGGAAGTGGGCCGGGAAGCGATAAAAGACTTTTTGGAAGGCTATACGTCTGGCTGGCCCAGTTTTGACTTCATAAAAGCAGCCTCTCACAGGATTGAAGGTACCTCGCCTTATGTCTTGTCTCTGATTTCCTACAACCTTCGCTGGGATTCACTGGACAATTCCGGCGTATCCATCGGCAAGGGCATACGTATCATGAAGCGAAACAAGGATGGGTCGTTGCGGACTTACCGCATAATCTCAATGCATGACCAGTAAGACTGCGAAGCCGTCCCGGCGCGGGTGAGCGACCAGGACGGCTACCAGGCTAAACTTCCGTCAGGATATCCGAATACGGAAGGCGAGATTTCGGAAGGGACGCGTTATAGTCCTGCTCCGGGTCATGATAGCCGAGCGGCACGACGAACAGGGCGGAATAGCCTTTCTCGCGCAGGCCGAACTCGGCATCCAGAACCGGTATCTCGATCCCTTCCATCGGCGTTGCGTCCATACCCAGCGCTGCAGCGCCCAACAGGAATTGTCCTAGGTTGAGATAGACCTGCTTGTCCATCCAGTGCTGGACATCCTTGAAGTCCTGCTTGTGCAGATTCACGAACAGGGAGCGCCCGCCATGCATGGCCGGCTTATGGGTTTCCTTGTCCGCATCGAAGCGGCCGTCTTTGTCTTCCTGCTCCAGCACGTGCTGCAGATAGTCTTCATCTACGGCCAGACGGCTGGCAAACACCACAACATGCGAGGCGTCGAGGATGGACGGGCGATTGAAAGGATACTTCTCCGTCGCCTTGGCAACGCGCGCCTTGCCCTCCTGCGTGGAGGCGATGACGAAATGCCAAGGCTGAATGTTCGTGCTGGACGGGCTGAAGCGCAGCAATTCTTTCAGCTTCTCGACCGTTTCGTCCGGAATGCGACGGTTCGGATCGTACGCCTTCGTTGTATGTCGTTTTTTTGCATAGCAGGTGATATCATGTTCCATGAGATAGTCCTTTCAAGGAGAAAATTTGGAGAAAGTTTCGGGAGGGAAGGTTCAGTTCCGAGCAGAGGTGATCTTGAAATGTCCTTCGCTGCGAACATAAAATAAACAGTCCGCCTCGGCGTTGCACACGAACACATTCGCAGCGTCCGGCGCGCCTGACACAAAACTGCCGGGCACCAGCTCATGCTTTGCATGCGCATCGCCAATCTGAACTTCGGATTTTCCAGAAATCGAGACGACCTTGATGCCTGCCTGGTCAGTGGACAGACGAACAGACTGTCCAGCACGTATCTTCACTAAAGTGCCGCGGGCGCTGGTATCTGTTTCACCTCCCCAAAGGAAAGCAACATCAGCGCCGCCACCCTGCTCGACCCAGGAGAGATCAGATGCGTCCAGCCAGACCAGGTTTGACCGGTCCAGATTTACAGGGCGCTCGCCATTGTCGAATGCGTTTTCGGTTGGTTCGACCAGATAAGGGCCTTCATCGATTTCAATATAGGCCATGTTGAACGCGCCCTGGGCCGACGTGATGTGCGCCTCTCCTGCTGGCTGCGTCCAGAAAGACCCGGCGGGCAGCCACATATCCGCCGCTCCCGGATCATCATTGTGAATTCGTCCCTCAATCACGATACCGCGGTAAGTCACGTTGTGAATATGTGGTGGGGAGGAGAAGCCTTGCTTGAACTGAACAAGGAACCCGGAAGCCCCCTCTGCCGCGCGATCTCCCCAGAGCGTTCCGGCTCTCGGGCTCGCATCACCACGGGCGGGATTGAGAGGGCCCCATTCCACGTCAGAGGTCAAAACGATTTCGGAGTGCGACGGTGTACCCTGAACCTGCTGGGCGGTGGCACATGCCCCCATCAGCGAGACGACCAACACAGCGCATCCCATTCCGGAGACGGCGTTTGTTATTGAGGGAAGTGAATTCAGAGGCATGAGTGATCCTTCCACGCGGCGGGTTCTATGGTGGCGTATGGCACGCCAGATGGGTTCAATCAGTTGACGCCCTCCGATTTATTCATACAAACTGAATGCGCAAGTACGCACAATTTTGGCCTATACGCACAGAAAGTATACTGTAAGACATGACCCGCTTCGAAAAATATGACTGTTCCGCTGGCTGCCCGGTCGAGGCGGCCCTGGAAGTGATCGGCGGAAAGTGGAAGGGCGTCACGCTCTTCCATTTGCTGGACGGCGTGAAGCGCTTCAATGAATTGCAGCGCGATGTCGGCAACGTCACCCAGCGCATGCTGACCAAGCAACTGCGCGAGCTGGAAGATGCCGGTCTCGTCCACCGTGAGGTCTATCCCGTGGTCCCGCCAAAGGTCGAATACAGCCTGACGACAAAAGGCGAAACATTGCGACCTATCCTGAATGCTCTGAAAGAATGGGGCGAAGAGCACGTATTCGCCGCGCCAGAACCAGCGACCAATATCCCTTAAATTGCCGTAATGTGAGCTCGCGGATGCCTTGATCCCTTGATTTCATTGCAATTGCGATGAAGGAGGGCTTTTGCCGTGACGCGAACCATGTTTGAACACCGTAATGTGAGACGGCCAGATCCCGCGCGCGGATATGCTGTGGCTGAGAAGGATAGACCGATGACGACTTTGGCACTGGTGGATGACGACGAAAACATCGTTGCGTCTCTGAAGATCTTTTTCGAGGCCGAAGGCTACAATGTCCGCACCTATCATGATGGTGAAGCCGCCCTGCCCGCATTGACCGAAACACCGCCAGATATCGCCATTCTGGATGTGAAGATGCCACGTATGGACGGCATGGAACTGCTGCGCCGCCTGCGCCAGACATCGGAATTGCCCGTCATATTCCTGACCTCCAAGGATGAGGAAATCGACGAGGTCATCGGCTTCAACATCGGCGCTGACGATTTTGTGCGCAAGCCCTGCTCCAATCGTCTGCTGGCCGAACGCGTGAAAGCGGTGCTGCGCCGCGCGCGCGGTGGCGTTGCAGGCACGGAAGAAGGCGACCAAAAGCCGATCGTCCGCGGGAAACTGACACTCGACCCAAACCGTCATGCCTGCACATGGGATGGCCATCCTGTTCGCCTGACGGTCACCGAATTCTTGATCCTGCAAGCCTTGGCCCAGCGCCCTGGATACGTGAAAAGCCGCGACCAACTGATGGACGCCGCCTATGACGACCAGATCTACGTCGACGACCGTACCATCGACAGCCACATCAAGCGCCTTCGCAAGAAGTTCCGCGAAGTGACCGATGAATTCGATGCGATCGAGACCCTCTATGGCGTCGGCTACCGCTATACTGAATAGACTCGGCGTTACCGAAATTTATATTGGCGGGGCGGGCGATACCCGCACGCGCCTCGTCGCGACCTTTGCTGAAACCCGGCAACGTATGTTTGCGCACGATGCACATCGCAAGGCACACTACTTCCCGCACTACGCCCCCCGCCGATGCCTGAAGTGCGCACGTCAGGCGGTCGCCGCTGGTCGCCGACTGCTAATAGTCGGCCATAGCTGGGGCGGCGACACGGCTTTGCGGGTGCTGAGGTCTCTCAACCCCGAATTTGTTGACCTGCTTGTCTGTGTGGACCCTGTTCCCAAATCGCGGCTCAATCCGCCACCGACACCGCGTAACGCCAGGCACATCATCCATGTCGATGCGCGGCCAACCCGCCCAAACCAGTCAGACAGCGTGAAAGATCTCGGCCAGTGGATCGGGGGCACACTGCACCGGCGCCTTGCAATTGCGCACACTCAAATCGTCGCCGACCTGAACCATTTTGCATTTGCGCAAATGATGGCCTCCCCGGATGACAACGGATTGTCTGCGATAGATTACATCAATCAACTTGGAGACCGTTTCAGCCGCCCCCGAACCGCCAACTCCAGTTCGGCAAGCTGATGACCAGCAATAGAAAGCCCAATCCGATCAGGAAACTCAGAGGCGAATATACGCGGCGGTTCAGGCTCAGGAATGGCAATTCTGGCGCTGACCGTTCAAAAGCTGGCAACACGCCAATAATTCCTCGCCCCAGAAACACGAGCGCAGCCGCCAGTCCCGCCAGCGCCAGCGCCGCCTTGTGCAAGAACAGCAATTCCGTAGCGAACACATGTCCGCCGAGCAGACCCGCCAGCGCTGCCGCCGCAAACAAACAAAACGCAACGCCCGCACAAGACAGCGAAGACGGCATTTTCGTGATGCCTCTACGCCCAACAACAGCGCGCGCCAGCGCCTGTTCATTTGCGCAGGGAAAACTGCTGCCCAGCGCCCACAGAAGATGCAACACTCCCAGCGCGACCAGGATTGAAACAAGGATCAAAGATGTGATGGGCGCAAACATGTCTACACTCCCGAGGCTTGGCGACACTTCTAAAATGCGTCGACCACTTGCCGTTCCCTCCATCATTCAATAGCCAGACTTCAGATTAGCACAAGCAATAGGATAACTTCATGGCAGACCCGGAAAACACCCTGCTTCTCGAAACCTCAAAAGGATCGGTGAAGATTGAGCTTCGCCCAGACCTGGCCCCCGGTCACGTCGAGCGCATCAAGGAACTGGCGCGCGAAGGTTTCTATGACGGCATCATCTTCCACCGCGTTATTGACGGCTTCATGGCACAGGTCGGTTGCCCACAAGGCACGGGCATGGGCGGATCGTCCAAACCGGACCTGAAAGCCGAATTCAACGCAGAGCCACACGTCCGGGGAACATGCTCCATGGCGCGCACATCTGCGCCCCATTCGGCCAACAGCCAGTTCTTTATCTGCTTTGACGACGCCCGGTTCCTCGACCGCCAATATACTGTCTGGGGTCAGGTAACCGAAGGCATGGATGTCGTTGATCAACTGGCCAAGGGCGAGCCACCGCGCAATCCCGACCAGATCGTCAGCATGAAAGTCGCTGCGGACGCCTGATCGAAGGCACGCAGTCAGGCAGGCCAGGATGGCGAACGGTAAAGTCAGTCGTAAAGCGATCGCGCGGCATGGATCGAAAGTATTCGGTTCGCGCATCGCCCGGCTGATCTTTGCGTCCAACCTGGCCGGCCTTGCCATCCTCATCATCGGCGCGATGGTTCTGAATGAAATGCGCGCCGGTTTTGTCGTCTCCAAGAAGCAGGATCTTGTCGCGCAGGCGCAAATCTTCACGAGTCTTCTGGGCGACGATGCCACAACACCTGCGCCCCTGTTGGACGTCGAAGCTGCCCGGCAGACTATTGTCCGGCTGAACCTGCCTGAACGAGTTCGCGCCCGCATCTATACGCCGGACGGCGAATTGGTTGGCGACAGCTTCTATCTCTCTGAACGCGTAGATATCGACGCCCTGCCCCCGTTGCAGGAACCAAGCGATTTTGCCCGGCTCGGCGCGAGCCTCTCGGAATGGGCAAGTGACACGCTCGGCCCGATCATGCCACGGCGCAGCTCCGAAGCGTTGGTTGCCCAGAGCTTTGAAGAGGAATTCGAGATTGCCGTCCGCGGACAAGAAGCCGCCAGCCAGCGTTTTTCGGATCGTGGTCAGCGCATCATCTCGGTCTCAATGCCGATCCAGCGAGTGTCCGCCGTTGTCGGTGTACTGACGCTGGAATCAAATGATATCGACGAAATCATACGGTCTGAACGCGCCGCCCTTATCCCGTTCATTGGCGTAGCCGTACTCGTCGCGTTTATCACATCCGTTCTTTTGACGCTCGGAATCGCGCGCCCCTTGCGCCGGCTTTCAGTGGCGGCTGACCGTATCAAGGCCGGAACATCTGACAGTATCGACATCCCGGCGCTCAACAGTCGCAAAGACGAAATCGGCAATCTCGCCGAGTCCATGCAAAGCATGACCGAAGCGCTCCTGGAACGCATTCAGGCCAACGAACAATTCGCAGCGGACGTGGCGCACGAACTGAAGAATCCTCTCACTTCTATCCGGTCCGCTGTTGAAACAGCCGAACGGGTTCAGGACGATCCTGTCGCTCTGGAACGGCTCCGCCAAGTGATTGCACAAGACGTGAAGCGTCTTGACCGTCTGATTACAGACATTTCAAACGCGTCCCGCCTCGAAGCTGAAATGACGCGCGTACCGACCGAGCAAATGGATATTGCCGGTTTCGTTCACGACGTCGTGCAGACTTATGAGGGGCTCAGCCGGGATGATCGGTCGGTCCATGTCGAATTCCGTGACGATACGATGGGGGCGCGGCTTCTCGTGCGCGGTCGCGATGGCCCACTGGGCCAGGTCGTCCGAAACCTGATCGACAATGCGCGTTCATTCTCTCCAGAAGGCGGCGAAGTGTTCGTCATCGTCGACCAGAGCAATGATGGGCCACAAACCATCGCCCGCATCATGGTTGAGGACAGCGGCCCAGGCATTCCGGAAGACAAGCTCGAAAAGATTTTCAGTCGCTTCTATACGGACCGCCCCGCCGGAACCGCGTTCGGCAACAATTCCGGACTGGGACTCTCCATTGTGCAGCAGATCGTTACGACGCATCGCGGGAAAGTCTGGGCCGAAAACCGCGCCGAGGGCGGCGCGCGTTTCGTGGTCGACCTTCCCGCAATCTAGCCCCTAGCGATTTTGACGGTTCTCGATCAGGTCATCGACCACTTCGGGTTCAGCCAGCGTAGATGTATCCCCAAGGTTCGAATACTCATTCTCGGCAATCTTGCGCAGGATGCGTCGCATGATCTTGCCGGAGCGCGTCTTCGGCAGACCCGGAGCAATCTGAATCAAATCCGGGCTCGCAATCGGGCCAATCTCTTGGCGCACATGCTGAATCAGATTTTTTACCAGCGCGTCGTCGACATCAACTCCCTGGCGCAGGGTGACATAGGCATAAATGCCCTGTCCCTTCACATCATGGGGGTAGCCTACAACAGCAGCTTCCGCGACCGCATCATGACTGACGAGCGCGCTTTCGACTTCAGCAGTCCCCATCCGGTGACCTGACACATTGATCACATCATCCACGCGTCCGGTGATCCAGTAAAATCCATCCTCATCCCGACGACAGCCATCGCCCGTGAAATAGGTTCCGGGATAAGCGGTAAAGTATGTATCGATGAAGCGCTGATGATCCCCATAAACAGTGCGCATTTGCCCTGGCCAACTGTCCGTGATCAGCAGATTTCCATCAGCCGCCCCCTGCAGCTCGGTTCCGTCCGCATCGACCAGAACAGGCTTGATACCGAAGAATGGGTGGCTGCCGGCTCCCGGCTTCATATCCGTTGTGCCCGGCAAGGGGACAATCATCGTACCGCCGGTCTCGGTCTGCCACCACGTATCCACGATGGGGCATCGCTGCTCACCGACAACATGAAAGTACCATTCCCAGGCTTCGGGGTTGATCGGCTCGCCGACGGTCCCCAACAATCGGATGGATTTGCGTGACGTCTTGTTGACCGGCTCCTCGCCTTCTCGCATCAGCGCGCGGATAGCAGTCGGCGCGGTGTAAAAGATCGTAACGTTCTGTTCGTCACACACCTGCCAGAAACGTGACGCGTCGGGATAGGTCGGCACGCCTTCGAAGACGAGGCTGGTCGCGCCATTCGCAAGCGGTCCGTACACGATATAGGTATGACCCGTCACCCAACCGACATCGGCCGAGCACCAGAATACGTCATCCTCTTTCAGATCAAAGACATATTCGTGCGTCATCGATGCCCAGACCAGGTACCCACCGGTCGTGTGCAACACGCCCTTGGGCTTTCCAGTGGACCCCGACGTGTAAAGAATGAATAGCGGGTCTTCGGCGTTCATTGGCTCTGGCGGGCAATCCGAAGAAATGCCTTCCGCGGCCTCGTGCAGCCAATGATCGCGGCCTTCTTTCACGCCGACGTTTGCGCCCGTGCGCTTGACCACCAACATCTTCTCGACCATGCCGCCTGCAATCTCTGCAGCCTTGTCCGCGTTGACCTTCAGCGGCACTTTCCGGCCGCCGCGCACGCCCTCATCTGCGGTGATCAGGAACTTTGATTCACAATCCGTGATCCGCCCGGCCAAGGCTTCCGGGCTAAAGCCACCAAAGACAACGGAGTGGACCGCCCCGATGCGCGCGCAAGCGAGCATGGCGTATGTCGCCTCCAGGATCATGGGCATGTAGATCGTGACCCGGTCGCCCTTCTGCACGCCCAGCTTCTTGAGCACATTGGCGAACTTGCACACCGCCGTGTGAAGCTGGCGGTAGGTCATCTTGTGCGTCATGCCGGGCTCATCCCCCTCCCAGATGAGCGCAACCTTATCCCCGCGAGTTTCAAGGTGCCGGTCCAGGCAATTGGCAGACACATTCAGAACGCCATCCGAATACCACTTCACGTGCAAATCGCCCGTCTCCCACGAGACATCCTTCACGACCGTATAGGGTTTGATCCAGTCGAGCCGCTTGCCATGCTCGTCCCAGAATGCTTCCGGGGCCGCGATCGATGCCTCATACATCTCGCGATACTTGCCCGGAGTCAGGTTTGCCTTGGCTGCAAACTCTGCAGGTACCGGATAGGTTTTCGCTGTTTCGGTCATGAACGCCTCGTGGTCTGTTGTTTCCTGCATACGCTTATTGCCGCGATGATGCGCCCCCTCGCATCAACGTCAACATCCAGATTCGGGAAAACCCGGGGACTTTCCAAAATTTCAGCTTGGTCAGCTCGGCATCTGGGCCGCGTCTCCCGCGCCATGTGGCCTGCGAGTCCCCGGCACGCGGATGTCCTCGACCAGATCTTGAACCTCCTGTGGAGGCGCTGGTGTAAACAGAGCGACGACGACGCCCACGATCAGCGAAACAAACATGAACAGGAAGCCGATCCCTTCAGGCGACACGCCGAACCACCAATTTACAGGATCCGTGTCCACGAACTTGAAATGATAGATATAGCTGAACGTGGAGACGAGCCCGGTGAGCATGGAGGCGATTGCCCCTTCCCGGTTCATGCGCTTCCAGAAGATTCCCAGCACGATAACGGGAAACAGCGATGCAGCCGCCAGCCCGAAGGCGAAAGCCACAACCTGCGCAACAAAGCCGAGCTTGGCAGTGTTCATCCCCATGATTCCGGCCAGGATGACTGCACCCGCCGCCGATGCCCTGGCGACCCGCAACTCATCCTTGTCGGACATGCTGGTGAAGAAGGTCCGCCGACACAGATCATGCGAGATGGATGACGAAATCACCATTAACAGACCTGCCGCGGTAGACAGCGCTGCCGCCAAACCACCCGCCACAACCAGGCCAATCACCCAGTCCGGAAGATTGGCGATGGACGGATTGGCCATCACGAAGATGTCGCGATCCAGTTTCGTCACTTCGTTCTCGTCACCCGCTCGATACTGGATGACGCCGTCGCCATTCTTGTCCTCAACACCGAGCAAACCGGTTCTTTCCCAATCCTTGAACCATTCGGGAATTGGTTTTCCGCCTTCCGCAACGATCTCCGCAGCTTCGGCGACATAATCTGCATCGTCCGCGACATAGGTCGACTCGTTGACGGTATCGATGAAGTTCAGTCGCGCGAAAGAAGCCACCGCTGGCGCCGTTGTATAAAGCAGGGCAATGAAGACCAGCGCCCACCCCGCAGACACGCGCGCAGCGCGAGGACTGGAAACGGTGAAGAAGCGTATGATGACATGCGGCAGCCCCGCCGTTCCGAACATCAGCGCGCCTGTGATGGCGAACATGTCGATCATCGTTTTGTTGGTTTGCGTGTATTCCTGAAACCCAAGGTCCTGAACCACCGTGTTCAACTTCTCCAGCATGGCCACATCTTCCCCACGCACGTTCGAAATGAACCCCAATTGCGGCACGGGATTTCCGGTGATGATGAGAGAGATGAAGATCGCCGGAACGGTATAGGCGAAGATCATCACACAGTATTGCGCCACTTGTGTGTAGGTGATGCCCTTCATCCCACCGAGCACGGCATAGACGAACACGATCGCCATCCCCACCATGATGCCAGTGTTGAACTCAACGCCGAGGAAGCCGGAGAACGCCACCCCCACCCCCTTCATCTGACCGGCGATATAGGTAAACGACACGAAAAGCGCGCAGATCACAGCGATCAGACGCGCCGCGGTCGAGTAATAGCGGTCACCTACGAAATCCGGCACGGTGAACTTGCCGAACTCCCTCAGGAATGGCGCAAGCAACAGGGCGAGCAGGACGAACCCGCCGGTCCACCCCATCAGGTAGACTGAGCCGCCATACCCCAGGAATGCGATCAGTCCCGCCATCGACAAGAAGGACGCGGCGGACATCCAGTCTGCCGCCGTTGCCATTCCATTCACGGTCGGATGCACATCATGGCCGGCGACATAGAAATCATTCGTTGATCCCGCCCGTGCCCACAAGGCGATGGCGATATAGGTGCCGAAAGTGCCGACCACCCAGAAGTACGTCCAGAAATCCAGCCCCACCGTTTATGCCCCCACGCCGTACTTCTTTTCGAGGCGGTTCATTGCGCGGCAATAATAGAAGATGAGCACGACGAAGACATAGATTGCCCCATTTTGCGCGAACCAAAAGCCGAGCGGCGCGCCGCCAATCGAGAAATTGTCGAGCAGATCGCGAAACAGGATGCCAGCCCCGTACGAGACGGCGAACCAGATCACGAGCAGGCTGAGGGTCAGGCGGACCACAGCACGCCAATACCTTTTCTTGTCGACCTCTGTCGGCAATTGAGACATGGATTTTCCTCCCTGGCCGTCTGCGCAGCCCTTGTTACAAACAAGCTGCACGAATGCTGTGAATTGATAAAGGGATTTTCGGAAACCGCGCTAAAGGCAACGTTGAAACCTGCCTCCTTGCCGCACATGCCGCTGAAGCCTTGCCATTACTGGCCTTATGGGCTATCCGCGCGCCTTCAGAAACGGCGGCGCAAGGCCGTGCGTGTCAGCTTCTTACCTCATCAACGGAAAATGAGAGGCGGAGTCGAGGGCGAAAGGAAAACCCATGTCCAAATCAAACATCACCTTTAACGTCGAATTGCGCGAGCGCACCGGCACAGGCGGTTCCCGCGCAGCGCGCCGCGAAGGCCTCGTCCCAGGCGTTCTCTATGGCGGCGGCGAAGATCCGGTTGCGATCTCCCTGAAACGCAACGAAGTGCTGAAAGCCATCGAAACGGGCCATTTCCTGTCCTCGACCGCAACGCTCGTCCACAAAGGCGAAAAGCAACTCGTTATCCCGCAAGCCATCCAGATGCACCCGGTTTCCGACCAGCCGATGCATGTTGACCTGTTCCGCGTCAGCCGCGACCAGAAGATCAAGGTGGAAGTCCAGGTTCACTTCGTAGGCGAGGAAGTCTCTCCAGGCCTCAAAAAAGGTGGCACACTCAACGTTGTGCGCCACACCGTCGAACTGCTCGTACCTGCCGGCAACATTCCGGAGTCGCTGGAAGCTGACGTTTCCGCGCTCGAAATCGGCGACAACGTCAAGATCTCCGACATCAACCTGCCGGGCGATGCGGAACCGACCATCACCGACCGTGACTTCACCATCGCGACCATTGCTGGCCGCACAGCAGCCGCAGCAACCACCGACGAAGAAGGTGATGAGGCAGACGGTGAAGCTGCCGAAGCCAGCGAAGAGTCTGAAGACTGATCCAGGCGATTTGGTCCCGTGTGTCCGGCCTTCTGGGGCTGGGCACACAGCCAGACCCTGCTAATTCGGAAGAGGGAGGCCCCATCGTGCTCATTCTTTCCGGTCAGGGAAATCCAGGCGAAAAGTATGCGAAGAACCGGCACAATGCCGGTTTTCTCGTTTTGGACGAGATCCATGCCGCCTACGGGTTCCAGCCTTGGCGCTCCAAATTTGAAAGCGAGATCGCAGAAGGCTTTGTCGGTCCGGACCGCGTAAAAACGCTGCTCGTCAAACCCCAGACCTTCTACAACGAAACCGGGCGCGCGCTCTCAAAGGTCGCCCAGTTCTACAAGCTGTCTGCGGACGACATTGTGGTTCTGCATGACGAGATCGATCTTGCCCCCGGACGCCTGCGCCTGAAGCAGGGTGGTGGTCATTCAGGAAACAACGGTATCCGGTCAATGATCGCCCATTTCGGTGAGAATTTCCGACGCGTCCGCATTGGGGTCGGGCATCCCGGCGACAAATCGCGCGTCATGCCCTACGTTCTCTCCGATTTTTCAAAAGCAGATCACGACTGGTTTGATCCACTCGTCAAAGCGATTTCCGACGCCCTCCCCTTCCTGGCAGGCGGCAATGACGAACGCTTTCAGACGGAGGTGATGCGCTTGGCGCCTGCCCCCAAAAACGACCCGAAACAACAGCGCTGAAAATCTGGCTATTCGCCGAGTTTGGCGAGGACTGCCCGTTCGGCCGCTTCTGCCATCGCTACCGCGCCGACCGTACCATGCGCCGGAACCGGGCTGCGGCCGAGGCCCAAGCAGGCTGCGTAAAAGCCTTCGTCCGCAGCGCCCAGCGGATCTGGCAGATCCGCTGCAATGTCGACGCGAACGTCATATGGCGTCGTGTTCACCAATTGGCGCGTCAGGAAGTCGATCGAAATCTCGCCTGACGGGTAGACGACATGCATCGTACGCTCACGAGCCTCGGCGGCGCGACTCGCACGCAAACGTGCAACACCGCCGCTGGCATAGGTGAACTGCGCATTCGCTTCATCGATATGTTCTGAATGGACGCGCTTGCCGCTGGCCATTACGCCAGTGAACTCATTTCCCATCATCATCGCAGCCAGATCCAGATCATGGATCATGAGGTCCCATATTACCGAAACGTCGCCCGCACGATTGTCTGGCGCTGGCGGCCCCGCCCGCACCGACTCGATCAACAGGGGTGTTTCTTCAATTGCCAACACGCCCATTGCGCGGGCGACGAAACGCTCCTGATGCCCAACCTGCAGGATGCGCCCACGTGCAGCTGCTTCATCAGCGAGATCACGCGCGGCTTTCCCGGTCAAAGCCAGCGGCTTTTCAACGAGTACATGGCAATAGGCCTCAATCGCCTGGCGCGCTAGCTTCTCATGCCAGACAGCTGGAACGGCGATCACGATCGCATCGCAATCCTCGAGGAACTTCTCGTAATCGTCATAGCCCTTGGCCCCAAACTGACCGGCAATACGCGAAGCTCGCTCCAGATCGATATCGAACACGCCGACAAGCTCCGTGCGAACTGAAGCAGCCGCTTTCTGCGCGTGATAGTTGCCGAATACTCCAGCGCCAGCGACGCCTACTTTCAATGTGGTCATAACAGAAGGGCCCTCATACCCGTCCCTTAAGACACTGCATCCCGCCAAGTCGCAAGCCTTCGGTTCAGACGGAGCAGACACAGAGAATTACAGATTCTTTCGCCTCGCCCCCTTCACACGCAAGAGGGGCCGGTCCACTTACGCCTCTACAAAACACAGGAAGGAAACATCATGACAGCCCTCACATCGACGGAATGGTCCCTCGCCGCACGGCCGGTTGGCATGCCAAAAATGTCGGACTTTCAGAAAACCACTATTGATGTCGCCCCTCCCGGCGCCGGTGAAATTCAAGTGAAGAATGAGTGGATGTCCGTCGACCCCTACATGCGCGGACGGATGTATGATCGCGAAAGCTATGTGCCTCCCTTCCAGATTGGCGAGACCATGCAGGGCGGCGCGGTTGGACGCGTCACCATCTCAAACCATCCGGACTACAAGGAAGGCGATCTGGTCTCCTCGATGGCAGGCTGGCGGACTGCATGGGTTGCGAAGCCGGAAATGGTGATGGCGCAAAAGCTGCCGGATGTCGGCCTTCCGGAAAGTGCGTTCCTTGGCGTAGCCGGCATGCCGGGCCTTACGGCCTATGCAGGCATCCTTCGAATCGCAGAACTCAAAGAGGGCGACACGGTCTTCGTATCTGGTGCAGCCGGTGCTGTCGGATCAACTGTTGTCCAGATCGCCAAGATCAAGAATTGCACCGTCATCGGTTCAGCGGGCGGTGCGGAAAAAAGCGAGTTCGTGAAATCTCTCGGCGCTGATCACGTGATCGACTACAAAGCCGCCGGTGGCTATGAGGGCCTCGTGAAGGCGTTGAAAGACGCAGCCCCAAAAGGCATCGATGTCTACTTCGATAATGTGGGCGGAGATCATCTGACAGCCGCGATCGAGTGCGCACGGCCAATGGCGCGCTTCGCCGAATGCGGCATGATTGCCCAGTACAACGATACCGGCACGCCCGTGGGCCCGCACAACATCATCCAAGTGGTTGGCAAACAGCTTAAGATTCAAGGCTTCATCGTATCGAGCCACGCAGATATGCAGCCCGCTTTCTTTGAAGACATGGCGAAGTGGATCTCGTCCGGCCAGATGAAATTCGAAGAGACTGTAAAGGAAGGGATCGACAAGGCGCCTGAGGCGTTTCTCGGTCTGTTCGAAGGTGCCAATACCGGCAAGATGCTGGTCAAGCTGGGGTAGTTATGTCGCGTCTGTTTGATGCCTACATCATGGTGGACTGGAGCGCCGCGTCAAAACCTGTGACGGGGAAAAACTCCATATGGATCGGAATCCTGGCTAAGGATGCCCGGCTGAAGTTCCAGTATCAGTCTGCCAACATTGATACGCGCCTGAAAGCGCGGACCTTTCTGGAAGGCATCATTGCCAAGCTGACAGGGCGCGGAGATCGCGTCCTGATCGGCTTCGATTTCTCACTTGGTTACCCTGCAGGCACAGCGTCGGCGCTCGGTCTGGACGTGTCCGACCAAAAGCCCTGGCAAGCCATGCACGCCCACCTGGCGTCGAAAATGAAAGACAAGCCGGACAATTCAAATCCGCGCTATGCCATCGCTGCAGGCATGAACTACGCCATTTCCAAGGGCCCCTATCCGTTCTGGGGGGCGCCAGCGAGGGATGTCGTTTCCACGCTGTCCGGCACGAAGCCAGACTTCGACGGCCAGCCTTTGCCAGAGTACCGGTTCGTTGAGACGCATCTGCGCGACGCCAAACTCGGCCAACCCAAATCAGTCTGGCAACTCGCCTATACGGGCAGCGTCGGCAGCCAGTCGCTTACCGGTATTCCGCACGTACATGCACTTCGTCAGGCACTGCCGGAGTCTCGTATCTGGCCTTTCGAGTTCGAAGATGGCGAAATGACTGAGGAAACGCTGGAGGGCGTAAAAATCGTTTTCGCCGAAATTTACCCATCGCTGGTTCCCCTTAAGGCTGAAAATGGTGAGGCACCCGACGCCGCTCAGGTACGCCAGATTGCCCACCATTATTCGGACCTGGATGGAAAAGGTGTTCTGGGAAGGCGAATTTCCACAAATAACTCCCTTGATGAGGGAAAAATTTCGCAAATTCAGGCAGAAGAGGGCTGGATTCTTGGCGCATAGCCCGTCTTTATTGGGGTTTCGACATATTCACGCCTTACGAATCGTGGGTAAGTCGCTGCAACGGCGGGGGATCGCCGTTTAACATTAGAGGAGAACCCCTATGAACAAGGGCGAACTTACAAAGGCTGTCGCAGCTGAATCCGGTCTGTCGCAGAGCGACGCTGGCAAAGCCGTAGACGCTGTTTTCGACGCAATTGCTGGCGCCGTGAAAGACCGTCAGCAAGTGGCCATCGCAGGCTTCGGCACATTCTCGGCGAAAACCCGGAATGCTCGCACAGGCCGCAACCCAGCCACAGGCGAAGAAATCAAGATCCCGGAAAAGACATCGGCTGCTTTCAAGCCGGCTTCGGCTCTGAAAGACCTCTAGGGTTCCTCGGGGCCTTCCAGCCCTGAACAACAGGAATTCAAACGGCGCGTCGGCTCGGCTGGCGCGCCGTTTTCCATTCCAGCAACATGGTCTGAAGGATGCCTGCTGTGAACACGCCGATGAACACGCCTTCCATCATTCCCTGCGCTCCGCGGCCCTCCACGATGCCAAGCCAGTAACAGGCCGGCAGCATCACCAGGAAGAACGAGCCAATGTGGATCAGGCTCGGCGACCAGACGATCTCCTGCGCCCTCAAGGCAAAGGACGCCGTGGCCTGCAACCCGTCAAAGACCGTCACTACCGACGCCATGACAAGCAGGGCTGCGATCCCGGTTGCCAAATGCACGCCTCCGATCATCGCATCATCTTTCACCAGGAAGCCTGCCAGTGTGTCGTTGAACAAGATCAGGATAATTCCCAGTCCCACGCCCATCAAGATCGTCGCCGCCACGCCGAGGCGCCCGGCATCGCGCATCTCATCCAGATTTCGGCGTCCATAGGCCTCCGCCACGCGCACGCTCGTCGCTGTCGCAATACCCAGATAAAACATGAAGCAAAGCCCCATGATCTGGATAGCGTACCCATAGACCGAATTGGCAGCGAGACTGATCCAGGTCGCAATAACGAAGGTCAGATTGAAGCCGCCCCATTCGGCAACATTGCTGATTGCGGTGCCCGTGCCGACAGACAATTGGCGACGCGCTTCGTTCGCCGGAGCCTTGGGGGACTTTCGCAGAGCCGGCGTCAGGAGAACAACGGCGACAAGCAGCAACACTGTTATGAACAGGCGTGACCCTGTGGTTGCCCACGCAACGCCTTCTGCCCCCATCGGTTCAAAGCCCCAGAAACCGGCGACCAATGCCAGGTCGATGATCGCATTCACGAACACACCGAAATACATGACGCCGGACACGAGCAACGGTCGCCGCAACGCTTCAAGATAGTACCCGCAAACCGTCGAGATCATGAACCCGACCATGCCATAGGACAGGATGCGCGTGACAGATGCGACAGACCCGGCGACGGTATGCGGGTCGACGATCTCCTCGATATCGGTTGGGGGCGCGATATCGACGAACAGCCACGTGAACAACGCATCCGCCGAGAAATAGACCAGCCCCATCAGCAGGAAGCCAAGCCAGACGCTGGTCCAAAGGCCCCGCCTGAAAATGCGCCCGCTTTCTTTCTCGCGACCGATTCCAAGCAACTCTGATGTAAGAACCTGCACGCCGAGCAAAACACCAAGCCCAAGCCCCAGCGACACGCCCATCGGCAGCCAGGAGTTCAGAATATAGGGCAACTGCCCCGGCGCGTATTGGCCGAGCACGATGGCGTCCGTGACGGCCATCAACATCTGCGACATGCGCGTAAACGCAATCGGTATCGACAGCCGCAACAGGTCAGTAATGTCGGCAGGCCGCGCCCAGGCGGGCCAGCCCAGGCGATGCGTACGCATGGAACTGTCTCTTTATCCCGCTTTCAGCGCCGGGGTGCCACTTGCGCCCACGGACTGCAGCTTCTCTGCGATCATGAAGGCCAGTTCAAGAGCCTGCTCGCCATTCAGGCGAGGATCGCAGTGAGTGTGGTAACGAGATGACAGGTCCTCTTCCGAAATGGCCTGAGCGCCGCCGATACATTCGGTTACGTTCTGGCCGGTCATTTCGAAATGCACGCCGCCTGGATAGCAGCCTTCGGCCGACAGCACGTCCACGAACTGGCGCACTTCCGAAAGAATGCGGTCAACTGGACGGGTCTTGAAGCCGCTATCCGTCTTCAGCGTGTTGCCGTGCATCGGATCACAAGACCAGACGACTGTTCGGCCACTCTGCTTCACAGCGCGTGCCAGCGGCGGCAGGCCCTGCGCCACACCATCCGATCCGAAACGGGAGATCAGCGTGATCCGGCCTGCCTCGTCATTCGGATTGAGCGTATCGATCAGGCGTAGCAATTCATCCGTCTCAAGCCCTGGTCCGCATTTGATGCCGATCGGATTGCGAACGCCTTTGCAGAAATTGACATGCGCATGGTCGACCTGACGGGTGCGGTGACCAATCCACAGCATGTGTGCCGACGTGTCATACCACTCGCCTGAGGTGGAATCGATGCGGGTGAGAGCCTCTTCATAGCCCAGCAGAAGCGCTTCATGGCTTGTATAGAACTCGACCTGCGCCATTTGCGGCACGCTGTCCGGCGTAACGCCACAGGCCTTCATGAAGTCAAGCGACTTGGAAATCTGATCAGCCAGTTGCTCATAGCGCGCGCCTTGTGGGCTACGGTCTACGAAGCCAAGCATCCAGCGGTGCACGTTCGCGAGGTTCGCGTATCCGCCCTGGCTGAATGCACGCAGCAGGTTCAGCGTCGCTGCGGACTGAGAATAAGCCTGCGTGAGGCGCTCCGGGTCCGGCAAACGGCTTTCCGGCGTGAAATCCATGCCGTTGATATTGTCACCGCGATAGGAAGGCAGCGTCACACCGTCAATCGTCTCAACGGGAGAAGAACGAGGCTTACCGAACTGACCAGCAATACGGCCGACTTTCACCACCGGCTTTGACGCCGCGAAAGTCAGGACCACCGCCATTTGCAGGATCACGCGGAAAGTGTCGCGGATATTGTCCGGATGAAACTCCTTGAAGCTTTCGGCACAATCGCCGCCTTGCAGCAGGAAGGCCTCACCGGCAGCGACTTCACCAAGGCGTTGTTTCAGACGACGGGCCTCGCCTGCGAAGACCAGCGGCGGAAAGCTTTTCAGCTTTTCCTCTACTGCAGCGAGCGCAGCAGAATCCGGATAGTCTTCCGGAATATGCTTTGCTGGCAGTTGGCGCCAGTCTGAGGGGGTCCAGGTCATCTTAAATACTCCAATCGTGAGCCGCATTAATCACATGGCAGGCAGTCGCTCAAGTTTCACCATAATTTCACAGCAGATTGCTGGCGGAATCATGATTTGGCCCTTTAGTAATTCTGCAGGCTCGTCGTCACCATAGGATCACCCGCCCCATCATGTCGCACGTCTTCATCAGCCACTCCGCGAAAGACTTCGACGCGCTGCTCGAGCTGCACGAAGCACTGCGCGCTGCCTCCATCCCCGATTGGTACGTGCCGAATGATGGCGGGTCACGCGAAACCGCCAATCAATCCATTGACGACGCTTTCGCCATGATCGTTCTGGTGTCCGCGTCGTCGGTGCGGTCCAAGGCGGTAAAGCAGGATGTTGAGCGGGCAAAGGCGCGTGGCCTCAAGCTCATTCCGTACCAGATCGACAAGGCGCGTCTCAACGGATTTTTCAAGCACGAAGTCCTCCCCCATCTGCGCCTGTCTTCAACGACGCCGGACGGGTTGAAACAACTCGTTGCCGAAACCAAGCAGGCCTACAAGAAGAAATGCCCTGTCGTTGCCGTGATGAATCTGAAGGGCGGCGTGGGCAAAACCACTGTCACCAGCCAGGTCTTTGGCGCATGGCAGGGCGCGCTAGGCGGCCGTATCCTGCTGATTGATCTCGACCCGCAATATAATCTCACCCAGACATTTTTCGAAATGGACGTTGCGGACTCCAGCGCCGCCGAAGATCGTTCGGTCATATCCTTGTTTGAAAAGTCCCGGCTCCACGCCCGGGACGCCTCCAGTCCTGCAGATTCCTGGCTTACTCTGTCGACCGATCCGTTCGCCCCTACCCGGCGAGAGAAAATCGTGCATGAACTCATGGGGGAAGGCAGCCCCGGCGGGCGGCTGGATCTCGTCTCAGGACAGTTTGAGATTTCGAAATACGCATTTGCTTCAGACCCAACCGCGCTGGAAATGATCAAGGAACATTTCCTTCAATCGATCGAACGCTATCGCAGCGACTATGATTTGATCGTCTTCGATACAAACCCGAACGCAACCTTCCTGACGCGGTGCGCGCTTGAAGCCGCAGACCGCGTTCTGGCGCCCATGCATGCCGACATCTATTCCCTGCGCGGCGTGCGCCTGCTCAATCAGGTCATCAAGGAGCAAATTCCGGCGGATAAACGACCCGACTTATCTGTATTGTTCAACGCAGTAGGCCGCTCTGAGCAATCCTCCTTCGAGGCGGACGCGCGCAATGGCACATACAATGCGAAGGCAGGGTTCGATCTTGCGAGGGCCCTGATGCGGGCCGCCCTGCCTCGATCCGGACACCTCCAGGTCAAGGCGCCTCAGGAAGGCCAACCGGCTTGGAGACAGCTGACCATCCATTCCGGACGTGGCGGCGGACTAAAACCCATCCGCGAGAGCCTGAAGGCGGTCGCGCTTGAGCTGAAACTACTCCTCGAAGACGCTTGACGCGTGACACCTTGGCGGTGTCCTCCTAATATCTCGGCAGGTGGATATAGGGGACACGCACAATGTCCATGCTCAGATACTGTTTCGCCCTGCTCTTCTGTGCGGCACTCGCTTGTCAGGCGCTGGCGGATGAGAAACGCATCGCGCTCCTGATCGGAAATCAGGATTATCCCCCGGAAGTCGGCGCGCTGACCAACACGCACCAAGACGTCCGTACGATGGAAGCGGCACTCATCGATGTCGGCTTCGAGACCATGCCCGGCTTTGATCTGGATGAAGACGGAATGGAAGACGCCTTCGATGCGTTCGAAGCTCGCATCTCCGAAGAAGCTGACGCTGGGCACGAAGTGATCGCATTCTTCTACTATTCGGGCCACGGCGCGGCGGCCTATGAAGATCGTGAGGCTCGCAATTACCTGATCCCTGCCAGAGAGAGCATCACGGCGGCGAGCCATATTTTCCGCAAAGGCGTCGAATTGGAAGATGTTCTTTCCAGTCTCCAATCCACGCAGGCGAAGGCTGTCTTTGTTGTGTCGGATGCCTGCCGCAATGAATTGAAGTTCGCTTTCTCCAAATCCATTGCAGACAAGGGCATGACCCGCGTATCGCAGCGTCCGGGCATGCTTGTAGCCTTCGCCACAGCAGCGGGCGAAACCACACCCGATGACGGCCTCTTTGCAAATACGTTGGCGGAAGAAATTCGAAGACCGGGACAAGACGCCGTCGTGGCATTCTATCAGGCGCTCGCCGAAGTCTCCGACAAACGCAAGTCTTCGAGCCGCCCGTTCATGGCACCCGGCAAGCTGCCGCGAGGGCTTTGCTTTGCGGGTTGCACCTCGTCCCCTGCGCACAGCGGCGAACCCAACGAACCAACTCGAAAGGCCGATTACTGGTTTACGGAAGACACTGAGTATTCTTTGTTCCAGGAGAATGCAGTTCTCAAGGCAACTGTGAACGGACTCGAATACACCATCCACGAATTCGGTTATGGCGCGCCAGAAGTGGAGTTACTCAAAGACTTTAACGCTGACGGCACGTTGGATGCCGTGATTTCGGTGCATGATGGCGGCAATTGCTGCCCGGCAAAATACTACTTTGTGGCGGACATGGGCAGCGGGCACTTCCTCGTGAGCGAGATTGAAGACATCTACGCGTGGGATCCGCCAACGGCTGAGCTCCATGAAGGGCGCTGGGTGGCGCGCTTCGTCTCACTCAACGAAAGCCAGAATACGGAAGACTTCAAGCAGGACATCCACTTATACACACTGAAAGGCGACAAACCTGAGCTCGTACTGAAAACGTTCAAACGCGAGGCCGCCGCCGTCTCCGAACTACGGTCCAGCATGTTCGAGGACAGTGATGACGCATCAGAGATGCAATCGCTTCAGTTCGATTTTGACGATGACGGCACCGCAGATACGCTCACATGCGGCTTCTGGTCCCGCTGGGGGCGGCTGACTGCCTGCGAGGTAAAACTCGCCGGAGACGATGAGCCGATCCCGGTTGAAACATCCTGCAAGCGCCTTGGCGTACTGGATGCCCGCCGCAACGGGCTCTCCATGCTGGTCTGTGATTCAGATCAGGTGCACGCGTTCGATGCGAAGTCCGACGCCTATATCCTACTTGAACATTAGGCGTCAGGCGCGATCATGGACGCCTAGACCTCCTGAACATCCGGTACCCATTTCTGGCGCATCGTGACAAGCTCCTCTGCCGAGGATGGGTGCAGCGCACAGGTCCGGTCGAAGTCAGGCTTGGTTGCCCCCATTTTCACCGCAATGCCCGCGATCTGGATCATCTCCGCCGCATCCTCGCCCACGATGTGAACGCCAAGCACCTTCTCATCGGATGCACGCACCACCAGCTTCATAAGGGTTCGCGTTTGGTCCCCATTCAGCGCATTCTTCATCGGCTTGAACTTGGTCTTGTAGATGTCGATCTCGCCAAACTCCTTGCGGGCATCGGCTTCAGTCATGCCGACTGTACCGACCTCTGGCTGAGTGAACACAGCCGTCGGAATGTCCGTGTGGTCGAAGTGCCAGGGCTTGTCATAGAACTCCGTCTCAGCGAAAGCGTGCCCTTCGCGAATGGCTACGGGCGTCAGGGCAACACGATCCGTAACGTCGCCAACTGCCCAGATATTGTCGACTTTTGTCTTTGACCATTCATCAACCGGGATCGCGCCTTTTTCGTTCACGTCCACACCAGCATTCTCACAGCCAAGTCCTTCCGTGTTCGGACGGCGACCAACTCCCATCATGATCACGTCGCAGTCGATGTTATGCCCATTTTTCAGGGTCAGGTGCAGCGGCAGGTCCGCCCCCTCGCGCTTCTCAATCGCCTCGAACACGGTACCAGTTATCACCTGGACGCCCGCCTCTTTGAGGCCCTCGTGAACTTCTGTACGTACATCGGCATCAAACCCGCGCAGCACTTCTTCGCCGCGATAGACTAGGCAGGTTGGCACACCAAGACCAGCAAAGACGTGGGCAAACTCGACTGCGATATAACCGCCACCTGCGATCACCAGATGCTTTGGCAGTTCATCCAGATGGAAAATCTCGTCAGATGTGATCGTATGCTCAACACCCGGCAACTCATCCTCGGAAGGACGCCACGGACGGCCACCAACAGCAACAAGGATCTTTTTTGCCGTTACGGTCTTGCCGCTGTTCTTCAGCCGCAGCGTGTGCTTGTCGACAAACTCCGCGCGATCCTCGAAGATCTCGACACCAGAATTCTTCAGATTGCGGAAATAGATGCCAGACAGGCGATCGACCTCAGCGTGCATGGCCGTGGCAAATTTTGTGTGATCATAGGAGACCTCACCGGTCGACCAGCCATAGCCTTCAGCCTTCACGATGTCTTTGCCGTACTTGCTGGCATAGACCATGAACTTCTTTGGCACACAGCCGCGGATGACGCAGGTTCCGCCCATGCGATATTCTTCCGCGAGGCCCACCTTGGCGCCGCTCAACGCGGCCAGCCTGCCTGCGCGTACGCCGCCTGATCCTCCACCAATTACGAACAGGTCGAAGTCATAGGTCGCGTCAGTCATGGAGGTGTCCTTGAATCTTTACTGGTTTCGCACCCCATATGAGGCGCCATCAGAAGAATTCAAACACCGTCGCCCCATTCTCATTGCCGATGATCACTGTGCGAGCCAGCCCGATGAACAAACCGTGCTCCACGACACCCGGCACATTGGACAAGCGCGCAGCGAGCGCTTCGGCGTCAGGAATGCGGCCGCAATGGCAATCGAGAATGTGATTGCCCCCATCCGTTACCACCAGCTCACCGTTGGAAAGTGAGCGCAACTCGACGCGTGGACGATCAATTCCCGACGCGGCAAGCACATCATAAACCAGCTTTGCCGTGATCGTATAACCGAACGGTGTGACCTCTACCGGCAAGGGAAACTTTCCGAGACGCTCGACCTGCTTTGATGGGTCCGCGATCACCACCATGTGATCGCTGGCATTTGCAATGATTTTCTCGCGCAGCAAGGCCGCGCCGCCCCCCTTGATCAACTGCCCCTGCTCGTCGACCTCATCTGCGCCGTCGACGGTCAGATGAATGCGCTCAACCTGTTCGAACGGGATCAGCGGCACACCCAGGCTGCTGGCCAGTCGCCGCGTCTGTTCGCTGGTTTCGATACACCGCACAACAAGGCCATCGGCCACTTCTTCGGCCAGCAGCTCAACAAAGAACTTTGCAGTGGAGCCCGTGCCCAGCCCGATGGTCATGCCGTCTTCAACGAACTCCATCGCTGCGAGCGCGGCGTTCTCCTTTTCCTTTTCGTTCGCCATCAGCCTCAGCCCTTCTTCTTCTCTGCTTTTTCCGCCGCTTTTCGCGCGCGAAACTCACCTGCCCAGTGTTCTTTTTGCGTCTGCCGTGCGCGGCCTAATGCAAGAGCATCTGGCATCACGTCGTCGGTGACTACACTGCCGGAACCAACAATGGCACCGCGACCAATGCTCACCGGCGCGACCAGCGCGCTGTTGGAACCAATGAAGGCGTTGTCGCCGATTGTCGTCTTGTATTTCAGATAGCCATCGTAATTGCAGAAGATCGTGCCCGCGCCGATGTTCACGTTCGCTCCGACTTCGCCATCGCCCAGATAAGACAAATGACTGGCCTTCGCGCCCTCGCCCATCGTCGTGTTTTTCACTTCGACGAAATTACCAACGAACGCATCTTTCGACAGGATCGCGCCGGGGCGAAGACGCGCATATGGCCCAACAGAACATCCTGGCCCGACCTCGGCGCCCTCCAGATGGCTGAATGCCCGGATGGTGGCGCCTGACTGTACCTTGACACCTGGCCCGAAGACGACGTTCGGCTCGACAATGACATCTGGCTCAAGAACCGTATCATGAGAGAACCAAACCGTGTCCGGCGCGATCAGTGAAACGCCGCTTGTCATTGCCTCAATGCGCCGTCTCGATTGGAAAATCGCCTCTGCTTGCGCGAGATCGACCTTTGAATCGCAACCGATCAGGTCTTCCTCCTCGCAGCGCACGGCCTTGCAGGTTTTCCCTTCTGCGCGCGCCAGGGCTACAAGGTCCGTGAGATAGTATTCACCCTTGGCGTTGTCGTTCGTCACGCTTTGCAGAAGGCGGAACATGGTTTCGGCGTCGCCTGCCATGACACCGGAGTTGCAAAGCGTCACATCAAGCTGCTCCGGTGTCGCCTCACGCGCTTCAACGATCGCCTCCAGATCACCATCGCCAGACGTAATCAGACGACCGTACAGACCCGGCTCCGCGGCATCGAAGCCCAGCACGCCGATTGCAGCGTTATTGGCGAGACTGTCGAACAGGCTTTCGATGGCCGTTGCCGGCACAAGAGGGCTGTCTCCATATAGAACCACCAGGTCGCCATCAAAGCCAGCGAGCGCGTCCTCGGCACACCGCACGGCGTGACCGGTTCCCATTGGCGGATCCTGAAATGCGATGCTCTGCTCGCCAAGCTGTGGGCCAACGTGATCAATCAGCACCTTCTGAGAGGGATGGGCAATCACCACGATGCGTTCGCAGCCCACCTGCCGGGCAAGCGCGATCGACCAATCGACCATCGGGCGCCCGGCCACCTTGTGCATTACCTTCGGGAGATCGGACTTCATCCGCGTTCCCTTGCCAGCGGCTAGAATGACGGCAGCGCGTTGTCTGGACGGAGTTTCCACAGGATTTGACCTCTCGATTTCCCAAGTCCTTTCGCCTAGACCAAAGGCCGATTCAAGGCGAAACCAAAAAGGAAATACCACCGTCATGACAAAACCCTTCGACGGATGGACCATTGTCTTCGATCTTGACGGCACGCTCGTGAATACCGCGCCAGACCTGTTGGAAGCGCTTAATCACGTTCTAACCAATGCCGATCTGGCCCCCGTACCGCTGGATTCGATTGAAACCATGATCGGTCAAGGCGCGCGCGCAATGATCACAAAGGGTCTTGAATCGCACGGCATCGCGCCCTCAGAAGAAGACCTCGACGCGTTCCTGACGCAATTCCTCGACTATTATGCAGGAAATATCGCGGATCACTCGCATCCCTTCGAAGGGGTTGCTGAAGCGCTGAACACCTTGGCGGACCGTGGCGCGACGCTCGCGGTCTGCACCAACAAGAAGCAGGATCTGTCAGATCAACTTTTGAACGAACTAGGCCTGACGGAGCATTTCGCCGCCATTGTGGGATCTGACAGCGTGCCAAGCCGCAAACCGGATGGAGACCATATCCTGCGCACCGTCACCGCGGCAGGCGGCGTATCAGGCAAGGCAGTCATGGTCGGCGATTCCCGGACAGACGAAAGGGCAGCCCGGGATGCCGGACTGCCCTTCATCTTCGTGCCATTCGGCTACGAGCAGGAAACTCCAGAACAATTGAGGCCCGACATAGTGCTGGAGCACTATTCCGATCTCGTTTCTGTTTTGGAGAATTGGATCAGCTAGGCCGTAGCTTCGCGCTGCTCGCGCGGACGGTAGCTTGGACGGGCAGAGCCCGATTCATTTGCAATGCGGCGACGCGGCATACCGTTCACCATGTTGCTGCGCACATCAGTGCGAGCGGAGCGCATGGCAGGCACAAAGCCAGCATCGATCAGATCGACATCAACCTCGTAGCCACGCTCTGCCCAATAGGCACTAATTTTCTCGCGCAGGCGCTTTGCGCCTTCTTCGTCACACCAGTCTTTCATTTTTCTCTCTCTCCAGGCTGTACTGTTATTGAGGCCTTTGGCCCCCGCCTGTCCTTCTTATGTTTTACCACGCAGCCCGTTACCCGGGCCGTCCTTGTGTGACCGGAACATGACGACCTTTTGTGTTTTTCTCAAGGCTAATTTCGAATGAAACTAGTGTAAGGTTTTGCGATGAACATCTGTTCATACTGAATATTTGTTCATATTGATGTTAGCGTGAACAAAAATGTCCGTTTCGTCTCAAAAAATGCTAGAAACCGACAAATCCTTGTCCCCGGATCTGGGGACATGTGCCCCCCGAAGAGGAAAAATTGCAGATCTTTCCCCTCAAGGATGCATGCGCAAACGATTGTATTGAATACTAGGAATGCGAATTTGCATGGCGATTTTTCCGCTTTTAACGAGAATCAGTGCCAGCAGACATCCGCTATTGACCTCAATCAACCCCCGGATTACGCCAGTCGCTTCGCAGAATCGGGTGATTAGCTCAGTGGTAGAGCACTGCCTTCACACGGCAGGGGTCAGTGGTTCGAACCCACTATCGCCCACCATTGCCGCGTCCCCACCTGCAGGCAATCTGCGTTCAGCAGATCCGCAGCATCTAATTCATGGTCCACGCGACGAAGCACAGTATAAGTCGGTGCGATGAAATCCCTGTTCCGCTCCAAGTTCATGACCAGCCTGCTCGGCGCACTTATCTGGGCGTGGATGATGATGATCGCGCGTACCGTCAGATGGACGGTTGAAGGCGAACCCGTCGCGCAGAAGGTCTGGGCCAGGCAAAACGGGATAGTGGTTGCCGCGTGGCATTCCCGCATCATGGTGCTCCCAAGCGGCTGGATACGTCGCATGAAGCATTGGCCCGGACAAATCGATGGTGCAGCAATGCTCGTTTCGCTGTCGCCGGATGGCGAAGCCGTGACACGCGCCATCAGCCATCTGGGCATCCACCCGATCCGCGGATCGGCTGGAAACAAGAAGAAAGCCCGAAAAGACAAGGGCGGTGTGCGCGCCATTGCAGAGGCTGTGAAGTTGCTAAAATCTGGCAAGGCGGTCTGTATCACGCCAGATGGCCCGCGCGGCCCGGCAGAAAAGGTCAGCCCCGGCGCCATCATGATTGCACAGCGAGCCGGCGTCCCGATTCTCCCCTATGCGCTCTCCATTCGCCCCGCCAAACGCCTCTCCACCTGGGACCGGCTGATCCTTCCCCTCCCCTTCGCCCGAGGCGCCATTGTTTTCGGCGCACCAGTGGACACTGACCGCGCACGCGCGCCAGACGAGATTCAGGCTGAATTGCAAAAACGTCTTGATGAGGCGACCCGCAGGGCCGACATGCTGGCTGGTTACAAAAACTCAGATGAAGCGGGTTCCCAGACGCCATGACAGCCGGCATTCAATTATATCGAACGGCTACCCGCGCGGCGTCTCCATTTTTAGGGGGCGTGCTGAAGCGGCGCGCCCGTGCAGGCAAAGAAGACTATAGTCGCATCAATGAGCGTCTGGCCCGCAATCTGCCGAGACGCATGCCCGGCGGTTCGCTGGTCTGGCTGCACGGGGCCAGCGTCGGCGAAAGCCAGCTTCTGCTCGAACTCGGTCAACGCCTGCTGGAATTGCGCCCGGATCTGATGCTCCTCTTCACCAGCCAGACGCAGACATCTGCCCGCCTGCTTGGCCCCGTCTTGCCAGAGCGTGCCATTCACCTGATGGCGCCACTGGACACGCCCGGCATCGCCCGGCGGTTCATCCGCCATTGGCAGCCGGACCTCTGCATCTTTGGTGAAGGCGAGATATGGCCGAACCTGATCCTTGAAGCCGAGCGTGCTGGCGCAAAGCGTGCGCTTGTGAATGGCCGCATGACAGATTCCTCGGCAGATGGCTGGAACAAGCTTAGTGGCGCGTTCAAACGTCTCGTCGGGCGCTTCGATGTGGTGCTCGCGGCCGATACTGATACGGCGCGGCGCCTAGAAACCCTTCTTGGCGAACCCGTACAATCTACCGGCAACATGAAATCGGCTCTGCCACCGCCTTCAGCCAGCGAAATCGAGATCCGCCGCTTGCGCGAAAACTTCCTGGCTGACCGTCGCTGCATACTTGCGGCCTCTACGCATGATGGAGAGGAAGCGATCTTCCTTGATGCGCTGAAAGGTGACGACACATCCGCCCTCATCATCGCCCCGCGCCATCCGGACCGGGGCAACGCGGTTGAATTGCTTCTCAAAGAGCGGGGCCTGACGTTCGCGCGCCGCTCCCGTGGCGAGGTCCCGACACCGCGCACCCGCATCCTGTTGGCTGACACAATGGGTGAGATGGGGCTTTGGTACCGGCTTGCCAATTCTGTTTTTCTCGGGGGGGGACATACGCCGGGGGTTGGCGGGCACAATCCACTGGAGCCTGTCCGCCTCGGCCTACCCGTAGTCACCGGACCCGACGTGTTCAACTTCGCCACCATGATGGACGACCTTGAGGCCAGAAAACTCATCCGTAAACTGAAGACGCCCAAGGCCATCGGCAAGGCCTTGCAGTCCATGCCCCCTCCCTCGCAAGAAGCCCTTCAGGAATTGAACGATGCGGCTGACGCGCCAATGGCGCTAACGCTGGCAGCTCTTGTCCCCCTCCTGCCAGAGCCGGGACTGTTGCAATGAAGGCTCCGCACTTCTGGTCTGCGGGGCTTGATCCGAAATCCCGCGAAGCGGCCCCTGTCACACGCGCCCTGCTGACGCCCCTCGCCGCACTTTACACTTATGGAATCCGGCGCAAGCTTGCCCGCGCTATTCCGGCCAAGGCATCCATCCCCGTCATATGCGTTGGAAACCTCACAACCGGCGGCGTCGGAAAGACCCCGATCGTCCAGGCCATTCGCAAGCATATCGAGTCAAAGGGCATTCACGCATCCAGCCTGTCGCGTGGCTATGGCGGGTCAGAAATCAGCCCACAGAAAATATACCCAACCTGGCACACCGCAGACATGTGTGGTGACGAACCGCTGCTGCTGTCGCAGACGGGCGAAAGCTGGATCGGAAAGGACCGCTTTGCCGGCGTGCAGATGATGGCCTTTTATGGCACCAAAGTCGCCATCATGGATGATGGGCACCAGAACCCCAGCCTCGCCAAGGATCTGTCCATCATCGTCATCGATGCGGCCGCTCCATTCGGAAATGGTCATGTCCTGCCGAAAGGGCCATTGCGCGAACCTGTGGAAGATGGCCTGGCGCGTGCAGATGCCGTTATTCTTATGGGCGAAGGCGACGTTCCACAGCAAGTGATCGATAGTGGCCTCCCTGTCCTGCGCGCCCGCATCGTCCCATCAGGACCGGCACCGGCTGGCCCACTCGTAGCCTTCGCTGGCATCGGCCGTCCACAGAAATTCTTTGACAGCCTGAAAGCCGAAGGCGGCGACATTCGGGAAGCTATCGGCTATCCGGATCACCACGATTATTCAAAGAAAGAAATCGCCTTCCTTCATAAACTGGCCAAAACACATGGCGCACAGCTGATTACGACCAGCAAGGACCATGTGCGTATCTATCCGAATGAGCGCGGCGGCATTCTGCAATTCCCGGTTCATGCAGAATTCGAAGACCTCAGTCGGCTGGACGCCTTGCTCGCCCCCATCCTGAACGTGGAAGAGGCATGACCCAGGACGCTCCCAAATACATCCGTCCAAAGGACATCGATAATCGCGCAACCTTTTGGCAGCGGGTGCAGTGGCGCCTCGAAACTATTGCGTGGGACTTCATCTATTGGGAGCCGATGAAGTTGCTCGGACCTGAGCGCGCATCGAACTTCGGCGGTTGGTTGATGAAGAAAATCGGACCACGCCTGTCTCAGCACAAAACGGTAAAGCGCAATTTGCAACTCGCCTTCCCGGACTGGACCGGCGAGAAGGTTGACGAAATTGCCCTCGCCGCTTGGGAAAGCGCTGGCCGCGTTGCAGGTGAGTTACCACACTTGCCTTCGATAGATCCGTACACGTCTGGGCGTGTCGAGATCGAAGGTCTGGAAATCCTTGACCAGATCAAGGCGAGCGACAAGGGCGCAGTCTTTATCTCCGGCCACTTCGCCAATTGGGAAATCATGCCCGCCACGATTACTCAGCGCCTGCCTGAAGCGGTGATGACGTACCGGGCCTTGAACAACCCGCACATCGACAAGCGCATCTCCGATCTACGCGCAGCCTATGGCACGCAGGTAAATGCCCCCAAAGGGGTCGGCACGCGTGAATTGATGCGGGCCTTGTCCAAAGGCAATCCGATCGCCTTGATGAACGATCAGAAGTTCAATGAAGGCATCGCCATCCCCTTTTTCGGGCACGACGCAATGACCGCGCCGGGGCCAACGCGCCTTGCGATGAAATATGGCGCCCCCATCGTGCCGGTTTCCACGGTGCGCACAGGGCCCGCACGTTTCCGCATCACCTTCCATGAACCTTTCACCCCGGAGAACACGGGCGATGAGGCCGAAGACATTCGCCGGAGCGTGCAGCGCATTACAGATTTCATTGAAGCCCAGGTTCGCGCCAATCCGGGCCAGTGGTTCTGGCAACATCGCCGCTGGCCGAAAGAAGCCTGGAAGGCCGCGGGCATCATCTGATTCAGTTTAGCGCTCTGGTTCAGTCCACTCTGCCGGAGGCACTTGGCGACGACGTAATCTGAGGGCAAGCCCCAGAGACACGCCAACCCCAATGGCGATGGTCAGGTCCGCCACGACCGTCAGTATCAGCGTGATCAGCAACAAGATCAGGTCTGACTTTTGGGCAGACAGATACTGGGGCCATTTATTCGGCTCGCTCATATTCCAGGCCGTCAGCATTAGGAGCCCGGCCAGTGCAGGCATGGCGAGATATCCCGCGAGAGGTGCTGCAAACAGGACCGCCAGAAGTATGGCAAGCGCGTGAACCAAACCTGCCACGGGGGTCTTGCCACCCGCACGTACATTCGTAGCCGTTCGCGCAATCGCTCCAGTCGCAGGTAGCCCGCCAAATATGGCGGAGCCAATATTGGCCGCCCCCTGCGCCATCACTTCCGCATTTCGCCGATACTGCCCGCCCGTCATCCTGTCCGCAACCATGGCAGACAACAAGGATTCGACGCCCGCAAGAAACGCGATCACGAAAGCTGAAGGCAACAGTTCGATGACCCGGTTGAGTGTCAAATCCGGCAGTCGGGGCTGAGGTAGTTGGCTGGGCATCGTACCGAAACGACTGCCAATCGTGTCCACCGGGAGATCAAACAGAAACACCGCGGCTGATGTGAATCCAACCGCCACGATCAGTCCCGGAAATTTTGGCGCAATCCGGCGCAGCAATACAATCAGGGCCATGGTCACCGCGCCAATGCCCAGCGACGTCCAGTCCACAGTCGCCCTGGCCGCCCACAGGGCATCGACCTTACCTATGAATTCAGCTGGCAAATGCTCGGGTTGAAGCCCGAATAAATCCTTGATCTGGCTCGCTGCGATGATGATGGCGATGCCGACGGTAAAGCCGTTCACAACGGATTCCGGAACGAAACTGATCAGATTGCCGGCGCGGAGCAAGCCAGCCAGCACCAGGATGATCCCGGCCATGAAAGTGGCGAGTACCAATCCATCATAACCATGTGCGGCGATCACTCCGAACACGACCACAATAAAAGCACCTGTTGGACCGCCGATCTGGACGCGACTGCCCCCGAGCGCGGAAATCAGAAACCCTGCCACGATGGCGGTGACAAGGCCTGCTGCGGGGTCAGCGCCAGACGCAATTGCAATCGCGAGACTAAGGGGTATCGCAACAAGCGCGACTGTGATGCCCGCGAACAGGTCGGACACGAACAGAGAAGAAGAGTACGTGGTCAGAGTGGTCAGTATCTTGGGCTTCATCTGCGTCCCAAACGTTCATGCGTTCAATTAGCAATTGAGAAATGTTCCTACACCCGCAGCAGGCCGAACGAACATTCGTAAAATTGTCGCTGGCGCGAACTCGTCAGACAGTTCTCACGCGTTAACGCAATTCCTTTCAAAATTGCGAACAAAGCCTGTTCGGCTTCATCGAACTTGGGAACGGACCTGCAGGATCATCGGCGTATCATCAGAATTTGGGGCCGGAAAATCCCTCCGGCGGGTGCAATCGTATGCAGGACGATAACAATGAGCGGACTATCACTGCCCTCAATGGCACTGGGCGAACCGACTGACACTTCCCGTGAGGCAATCAATGCTGCCTTGAGCGCGATCCGCCAGCATCTCGGAATGCCGATCGCGTATGTGTCCGAGTTCGTTGGCGACGAATCCGTGTTCCGCTACGTCGATGCGCCGGGTCTGGAACACCTGATCAAACCGGGTGACAGCCGCGACCTCTCAGAAGTCTACTGCCTTCACATCCTGGAGGGACGCTTGCCGGAGCTGATCCCGGACACCGCCGCCAATCCGCTCGCTCAGGCCATGCCCATTACGCGCCAGATTCCGATCGGCGCGCATATGAGTATTCCGATCCACCTTGAAGACGGCACACCCTTCGGGATGTTCTGCTGTCTCGGGCCCAATGCGAATCCCAGCCTGAATGAACGCGACCTGGAGACCATGCGCCTGTTCTCTAACCTGGCAGCGCAGCAGATCGACAAGGAATACGCCCACAAGCGCCACTTGCAGGAAATGCGAGAGCGCATCATGGACACGCTCGAAACCAACGCATTCGCCATTGCCTATCAGCCCATTGTGGATCTCGGTCAGATGCACCCCAGCGGATATGAAGCGCTTTGCCGCTTCTCTGCGGAACCCTATCGCACGCCGGATGTCTGGTTTGACGAAGCCGCCAAGGTTGGACTCTCGGTCGAACTGGAACTCGCCTCGATCCGGCAAGCTGTCGAGAAGATCGGCGAGATCGCACCGGACCAGTACATTTCCGTCAACGTGTCCCCATCGACCGTGATCAGCGGCCAGTTTGCCGAAACTTTCCTCAAGCTTCCGCTCGACCGCATCTTGTTGGAGATCACGGAACACGCCGTGATCGAGGATTATGATCGCTTCACCCGCGTTCTGCGTCCGCTGCGCCACGCTGGGCTGCGTCTCGCCGTCGACGATGCCGGCGCGGGCCACTCATCGCTTCGGCACATCGTTCAACTCAATCCGGACTATGTAAAAGTGGATATGAGCCTGACGCGCAATGTGGATCAGGATCTTGCCCGCCGCGCACTTATCGGCGCCCTGCTATTCTACACACGCGAAACTTCCGCACACATCATCGCCGAGGGAATTGAGACCGAAGCGGAGCTGAACACGTTGAAGCTGCTCGGCGTTCGCCGGGGCCAAGGTTACCTGCTGGGACGCCCGTCTCAACAGATCGCCCATTCGCTTAACGAGTTCAGTCAGGCGTCCTGACCATCATTCGGCCTGTTTTTTCGTGCAAATCATCCTAGGTTGTAAGATCACACTTGGAGAATTTGCGACATGAGTATCGGTGAAATCATATCCCTGATAACCCTGCTGATTGGCGCCGTTCTGGGCCTGTCTGCAATGTTTTCACCCGCATGGGCCAGCCGGGTTGTCCGCCTGGTCGAAGACCCGGACCCGCTGCGACCCGGCGGCTATTCCGAGTTCCGCGCCACCTATGGCGGCCTTTTCCTGTTCTCTCACCTGATGACCGCAATTCTTCTGGTGAATCTGGGTGGATCTGAACCGGAAATTCTCACCAGCATTGTCGTCCTTCCCCTTGCCGCAGGCTGGGTCGGTGCAGGCGTCGGTCGACTGATGTCCCGCATACTTGACCGGATCAAGAACCGGGAGCCCGGCATGATCCCGGTCTGGATCGTGTTCGAGATCATATTCGGTCTTGCGATCGCTGCACCTTTCATTCAAAGCCTGCTGTAGAAGTCACAGAAAGAAAATCCCATGACGGAGCGTCGAGAGACGGGCCGCTCGCGCCGGAAGCCTTCCGGATCGCGCAAGCCACGCCTAGCCCCCAAATCCCGCAAGCCAGACCTCGAAAAGGACTGGAGCGAAGGCGAACGGATCGCCAAATACCTTGCCCGCGCAGGTGTTGCTTCGCGCCGTGAAGTCGAGCGCATGATTGAAGAGGGCAAGGTGACCGTCGATGGCGTCAAGCTGACATCCCCGGCCTTCAAGGTGACCGGTCGCGAGCTGATCCGGGTTGGCCGCAAAACAATTCACGCACCCGACGCAACCCGTCTCTGGCGCTATCATAAGCCATCCGGCCTCATCACGACGACGCAGGATCCTGAAGGTCGCCGTACCGTCTTTGACGAACTGCCGAAATCCCTGCCTCGCGTTGTCACCATTGGCCGCCTCGACCTGACGACCGAGGGCCTGCTGCTGCTGACCAATGATGGGGCGCTGGCCCGGGCACTGGAACTGCCCAAGAACGAGCTGGAGCGTACCTATCGCGTGCGCGCCCACGGCACGGTGACACAGGAGAAGATCGACGAACTCGCTAAAGGCATCACGGTCGACGGCGTGAACTACAAGCCGATCAAGGCCGTACTGGACCGCGAAACCGGCGCAAACAACTGGCTGACGGTTACCCTCGCCGAGGGCAAGAAACGGGAAGTTCGACGCGCCCTGGAATCGCTGGATCTGAAGGTCAACCGACTGATCCGCGTTCAATATGGCCCGTTCATCCTGGATGATCTGCGCCCCGGCGCGGTGGAGGAAGTTCCACCGGAACTGATGCAACAGGCTATCGGGCATTTGATGAACACCGAACACGCCATCAAGACTCCCGAACCGTCCCGGCCACCCCAAAAACCTGCCCCTAAGTCACGCCTTGGCAGCAGGTCGCCATCGGGTAAGCTGCCCTCCAGGAAACGCAGTAAGCCCTGCTGAGACGGCCAGAAAAGGGCCGCCGGTGGACTAACGCCAGACGGAGGCCTTCATGACCCTACAGAACGTAACCGACACGTATCAGGTGGATACGCCGCCGCGCCCGCCGAGCTTTCCGCCGGCGTATGATCTCGCGCCGCCGGTAGACCTTACCGACCCATCCGTTTTCTCATCTCGCGGTGACTACACCCATGATGCATTCGCCGAGATGCGCGAGAAGGCCCCGGTCATGTGGCACCCTGAGCAGGTCGGCGCGGGTTTCTGGGCCGTCACATCATATGACCTGGTCAAGCAGGTTGAGTTGGACCCGATTACATATTCGTCTCAGCGCGGCGGCATCCTGATGACCTATGGTCAGGAAGATACACCGCGCCATCCTCTGCTTCACTCATCCAGCCTGAACAGCCTGATCAATCTGGACCGGCCTTATCACACAACGCTCCGTATGGAGCATATGCAGTTCTTCCGTCCGGGCTTCGTGGCCGAACTAAAGAAACGCGTGGATGTCCAGGTCAACGAATTGCTGGACAAGATGGAACAGCACGGCCCCATCGTGGACATGGTGGAGACGTTTTCCGCCGAACTGCCCCTGTTCACACTGTGTGAGATCCTGGGCGTCCCGGCGGAAGACCGCCCAAAGCTGGTCCACTGGATGCACTTCCTCGAAAACTCTCAGTATCAGGCCCAGCAGGAAGGCCTCGGCAATGTCACGCCGGAACAGATGATGGAATTCATGGGCGAAATTCAGGCCATGTTCGACTATGGCCGCCACATGCTGGCAAAGCGCCGCGAAAATCCGCAGAATGATCTGCTCTCGGCCATCGCCAATGTCGAGATTGACGGCAAGCCACTTAGCCCGGAATTCCTCGACGGTTCGTGGTTGCTGATCGTGTTCGCCGGCAACGACACGACACGAAACTCCCTCTCCGGCACCATGCGCTTGCTGACACAATTCCCGGACCAGAAAGCCAAGCTGATGGCGAATGAGGAATTGTTCCCCAATTTCGTTCATGAATCGATCCGCATGGTCAGTCCGGTCACCTATATGCGCCGGACGACCACGACAGAGACGGAGCTTGGCGGTCAAAAGATGGCTGAAGGCGACAAGGTCGTCATGTACTACGCCGCCGCAAACCGGGATCCAGCCAAATTCCCGAACCCGAACCAGTACGACATTACGCGGGACAATGCGAAGGAGCATCTCGCATTCGGTCACGGCCCGCATGTCTGCCTCGGCCAGCGCGTTGCGAACATGCAATTGGACTCTGCCTATCGCAACATCCTGCGCCGCTTCCCGGATATCAAATGGACGGGCGAACAGAGCTTGGCACCGAGCAACTTTGTTCATGCAATCTCCAGCCTCATGGTGGACCTCGGCACATGAGCGAAGCCCTCGTTCTTCGTCAGGACAATGACGGCCTCGCCACGCTGACCCTCAACCGGCCGGACAAGCTGAATTCCCTCACCGTGGGCATGTTTCAGGAATTGCGCCGGCATGTTCTGGATTTGCAGAAGGATGACTCAATCGGCTGCGTTGTCCTGCGCGGGGCGGGAAAGTGCTTTTCGGCCGGGCATGATCTTGGGGACATTGCCGAAGGTGAGAAGGTTCCCTCTCCCGGCTGGCATTCGGAAACGCTGCGCTTGATGGAGCGGTTGCCCAAGCCGGTCATCGCGGCCGTTCACGGGCATTGCTACACTGGCGCTCTGGAAGTGGCCCTGGCGGCGGACTTCATCATCGCCTCGGACACTGCGCGCTTCGGCGACACGCACGCCAAATGGGCGCTCACCCCGATCTGGGGAATGAGCCAGCGCCTGCCTCGCCGCGTGGGCGTCGCTACGGCAAAACGACTGATGTTCACCGCCGACATGATCGACGCGCAGGAAGCGTTCCGCATTGGCCTCGCCGAGCAGGTCGTCGCGGCGGATCGGTTTGACGAGGCCTGTGACGCGCTGGCCCGGCGAATTCTGGAGAACTCGCCCTTCTCCCATGCGGCGAACAAGCGACTTCTCGAAGCGACTGACGCGCGAGACATGGACAGCGGCCTGCAATGGGAGGTACTCAATTGTGAAGGGACCGGCCCAGACATGCAGGACCGGATCGCCGCCTTTACGCGCAAGACGAAGAAAGCGAAAACATGAGTGATTTCCTGATCCGCCGGGACGATTTGCGCGAGACGCGCTGGGTGCCGGCCGACCTGCCCGCCCTGCCAGATGGGGCCGCGCGCCTGAAAGTCGACAAATTCGCCCTGACGGCCAACAATGTCACCTATGCCACGTTTGGCGAGCAGATGAAGTATTGGGACTTTTTCCCCGCCGCAGACCCCGCCGATGGCCGCGTCCCAGTCTGGGGCTTTGCCACCGTGGTCGAGTCCAAGGTCGAGCACCTGAAGGAGGGCGAGCGCTTCTACGGCTATCTGCCCATTTCCGAACATTTCGACGTTCAGCCCGTGAATGTCGGCAAGCATGGCTTCCTGGATGGTGCCGCCCATCGCCAGGGCCTCGCGCCAATTTACAACACCTACATCAACACCGCCGGTGACCCGTCCTATGACGCTGCGCTGGAGGACCAGCAGATGCTGTTCCGGCCCCTCTTCACCACCGGCTGGATGATCGATGATTGCCTGATGGAAACCGGCGACCCGGTGCCGGAAACAGTGGTCATCTCGTCCGCATCCTCGAAAACCGCGATGGCACTTGCCCATTGCCTGAAAATACGCGGCGGCGTGGATACGATCGCACTGACATCGCCGGGCAATGTCGCCTTCCTGAAAAAGACCGGCCTGTATGCCCGCGTTCAAACCTATGACGACGCTGACGATCTGCACACACGCGGCCTGACCGCCTTTGTGGATTTCCTGGGGCGGCCAACACTGACAGCAGACATTCACAACGCCCTGAAGGACCGTCTGGTGCGCAGCCTCATCATCGGCGCAACAGACTGGGAGGGAGACCGCTCCCCCATCGCCCTGCCGGATCCGCAACCGGAGTTCTTCTTCGTTCCCACCTATGCAGCAGAACGCGCGGCCACGCTCGGCGGGGCCGAAATCAATCGCCGCCTGGGCGCTGCCCTGAAAAGCTTCTATGCCGCGTCAAAATCTTTCGTGACACCGAAACACGCCAAGGGCGCCAAGGCGATCACGAAGGCGTGGGACCAGACCGTCGATGCCAAGGTCAGCCCGTCAGAAGGCCTGATCCTCTCAATCTGACCCCCGAATGACAAAAGCCCTCGCTGCGGCCAAACAGCGAGGGCAGGTCGCACACCTGAGCGCTCTAGCGGCGCTCCGATACCTTGAACTCCATGCGCCGGTTCTTCGCCCACGCTTCATAGGTCTCCGCCCGGTCGAGCGGACGGGTTTCTCCATAGCCTACCGCCGTGAGCGCACTTGCATCCACGCCCCGCTCCACCAGATAGTCGCGAACCGCTTCCGCCCGCTGCGTGGAGATGACCTCATTGTAGTCATTCGATCCGCGCGAATCCGTGTGCCCGCCGATTTCAATGGCATAATCATTACACAAGAGCGCCACGCCGCTTACCGCATCCAGCAAGTCTTCGCTGGTTGGTGAGATGATGGCCAGATTACTCTGGAACATGATCGTCCGGTCACGCATCGTATTGTTGAAGGCGGCCTGACAGCGCATGGCATCGATATCACCATTGGAAAGGGAAACCAGAGCGTCCCCGACACCACGCCCTCCCTCTTCAAGTGATATTCCGTTCACGATAAGTGTTACGTCCGGTGCAGCTTCGGCATTCTCTTCGATCGCCGCCCGCCCCGACGCAAACCCTAGCGCCTTCGCCTCGGCGTCAGGGGCGAGCCCCGTCAAAACTGCAATGGGACCACTGGCGTGCAGGCCCATCCAGGGATACCCCGCATCCGGGAATGTCCGCTCCAGCGCCGTTACCCAGTCCGCTCCGTCTGCGGTGCGGCGAATGACTGGCTCAGGCTCCGCAGCGGGGGCCGCCGGCGGGGTCGGTGACACGACAAAGGCTGACCCATCCCAGTAATATTGCCCCTCCGCCAACGGCACGCACTGATTGGACTCGCTCGCCGTCGACACAGGCTCTGCGTCCACCTCCTCGCCGCCACAGGCAACCAGCCCAAGGCAAGCCATCGCGGAGACACTCCCGGCGAACAATCGGTCGAACGTCATTCAGCACTTCCTCATCTGCACCGCATTTCTTGCGGCAACTTGATCCCAGCAGGCAAGTCTCAGGCCAATATCGCGCCTTGTCAAAATACTTCGCGGCAGAGGCGAAGCCCCTGCCTCTATTGCACCTGTTTGTAGACAGTTCCGTCCTTCATGACGAAATCAACATCATGCAGTTCGCCAATATCTTTCAATGGGTCCCCCATGACGGCAATGATGTCGGCATGCTTGCCCGCCGAGATCGTGCCGATCTGATCCGCCATTTCGACATGCTCTGACGCCACGACGGTCGCCGTGCGGATAGCTTCTTCCGGCGTGTAGCCCGCTTCGATCATCAGGTCGAATTCGCCGGCATTATCGCCATGCTTGGACACGCCGGTGTCGGTTCCGAACGCAACCGTTACGCCGCCGGCCCGCGCGCGGCGCAAAGTCTCGACCATCATCGGCCCAATGATCGCAGCTTTTTCACGGCTTGGCGCAGGCAGCCACGGCTCGTTCACCCAGCCCGTCACCGTCGCGCCTGCCAGCACAGTCGGCACCAGCACCGCGTCATGCTCCTTGAACAGGGCCACAGTTTCATCGTCGGTATAGGTGCCGTGTTCGATGGAATCGATGCCCGCATTCAGCGCGGCGATAATGCCGCCCTTGCCATGCGCATGCGCGGTCACCTTGCGACCCATCGAATGCGCCGTCTCGACAATCGCCACCAACTCGTCATCCGTGAACTGCTGTTCCAGACCCGCGCGTGTGTTGGACAGCACCCCGCCCGTCGCGGTGATCTTGATAACGTCGGCGCCTTCCTTGATCTGCTGGCGCACGGCGCGGCGGCAATCATCAGCGCCATTGCAGACATTCTTGCCCGTGAACAAGGCCATGACCTCTGGCGAATAGCCATTCACATCGCCATGCCCGCCGGTCACGCTGATTGCCTGCCCGGATGCGCGGATACGCGGCCCCGGCACATTCCCCTTCGCAATGGCATCCCGCAGTCCGAAAATCGCATTGTTCGACGCGCCGACATCCTGAACCGTCGTGAAGCCCGAGAGCAGCGTGACATAGGCGAATCCTGCGCCATCAAAGGCGGCATCGACATCCGTATCCTCGAACGCCTTGATCCGCTCGTTCGGCCCATTCTCACCGGTGATGTGCACGTGGCTGTCGATTAGTCCGGGCAGCACATAGGCATCTTTCAGGTCGATCAGCTCCGCGCCGCGCGGGGCACGCTGATAGCCCGCCTCCACGGAAACGATCTTGCCGTCTTCCACAGTGATGGTCTGGCGCGTCAAATATCCTTCGCCCGGTTCCGCCAGCACATGCCCGGCATGGATCACGGTCGTATCCGCCATCGCGGCCCCGGTCATCACCGTCGCGAGTGCTGCACCAGTTGCGAGTTTTCTCATTATCTTTGTCATGGGCTTTGCCTCCGTCAGGGTGTCAGGATCATTTTCATCGCGCCATTCTCGCGCGCATCAAACATGCGGTACGCCTCGGCCCCGTCCGATAGCGGCATGTGATGGGTAATCGTGCGTTCCGGCGTCAGCTTGCCAGCCTGCACCAAAGGAATCAATTCCGGCCAATGTTCCGGCACCGAACATGTGCCCGTGCGGAAGGTCAGATTCTTGATGAAGGCCAGTGCCATTGGGAATTTGAAATCCATCGTCTGGTTCACGCCAATACAGGACACCGTGCCCGCAGCCTTCGCAAGTTTCAGAGACAAATGGATCGCCGGATCTGCGCCGACGCATTCCACCACGCTGTCGCACATGCGACCCTTGGTCTGCTCCTGCACGATCTGCGCGGCCTCGCCTGCGTCCAGCGCGATTGCGCCCAGCGCCTCGGCCATTGCGCGTCGCTCCGGCACAAGGTCAACGGCATAAACTTTCGCCGCGCCCATAAGGAACGCGCCTTCCACGGCCATCAGCCCGATCGGTCCGCAGCCGACCACGGCCACCGTCGCGCCGGGTTGAATGTCTGCGCCTTTCAGGCCATGCCAGGCCGTCGGTAAATTGTCCGTCAACAGAACGGCCTGATCGTCGCTGATCCCGTCCGGGATGAGCGCCAGTCCGAAATCAGCCACCGGCACCATCGCATACTCGGCCTGAACACCTTGCAGCCCCGGCCCCAGACCATAGCAACGGCCCGCATGGTTTGCGCATTCATTCATATTGCCGCTCATGCATGGCACACAGCTGCCACACCCGACCGCTGCCGAGATCATGACCCGGTCGCCCGCCTTGAAGCGCGATACGCCACTACCGGTCTCGACCACTTCGCCGACGGCTTCATGACCAACGCAATAGCCAGTCTCTTCACTGAACCCGTGGCCCTGATAGATATGCAGGTCAGACCCGCAGATGCCACAGGCGGTCATTTTCACGATGGCGCTGCGCGTGTCTTCCGGTTTCAGCTCCGGCGCGTCACCATAGGCGATGTCCCGCGTCCCTTGGTACAACAAACCCTTCATGGTGTGTCTCCTCAGGCTGGCAGACGATCAGCGGGATAATGCGGATAGCTCGCCTTCATCACACCGTGGTTCAACAGCATCTCGGCGACTTGCGTCTCACCCGCCGCATCGAAGAAGCGCGTGCGGATCCAGTAATTCTCCACTCGGCGGCTTTCCGACAGCGCCACCACTTCACGACGCAGCACATAGGTTTCGTCCACCAGAAGCGGCCCCTCGATCATGCGGATTTCCAGATCAGCAAACAGGCCGATCGCAGGCTGCTTCACAGGGAACTTCGAATTCCGGTTGGAGTAATTGCCCAGCACACTGACCATTTCCAAGGGCACAACAGGCTTACCCCATTTTGACGCCGACGCATCATGGTAGATGTCCATCGGCTCTGTAATTACCTTCAGCTTGTCGGCCAGCGAAAACGGGTACAGGTTCCCCATATGCTGTTCCGCCCCCATTGTGACCACTTCATCCGCTGCGCCGGTCATGCCGACATGCAGGTCTGACAGGATCACCAGGTCATCTGCCGGGCGCAGCTTCGCCATACGGCCTTCCAGCAGGGTCTCGCCATGATCCGGCCCGATGGACGCGCTGGCCTCCAAGACCGGCGTACCGTCTTCCTTGAAAGCCCGGCACATTGTCCGTGTCGCGCCGGCCTCCGGGCGGTCCACTTCGACACGCACCTTCTCGCCTTCGAACACCATGTTCAGGAAGTGGCTGGAGAAGCAGCCGCGCTCCAGCCACGCATCTCCCCAGATTTCAACCAGATACGGCACGAACTGAGAGAAATGCGTTGGCCCTTCAATAGGTCCGGCCTTGATGCCGAGACGCTCGGCTTCGCTGTCATCGTGCAGGCTCTTGTGCCCATCATAGGACTGGTCCTGCAGCATCTGTGCGGGCGCGCGCAGCGGCCCCTTGATCGTCTCTGTCATGTTTCCTCCGTCCTTATCGTCTCTTATCTTTCTTGTTCGGGCAAGTTCTGGGGCCGCGCCATGAATCCGGTCTGGCTGGCGGTGGTCAGAAGCATCCCGGATTCATCGAACTGGTGAAGCGTGCCGTGAGCTACGCCGGACGCAAAGCCGGACATACGCGTCACATTCAGCACCCAGTCGGATTTCGCAGTCGCATGCATGCGAACCGTATTGTCCAGGCTGCGCCCGCCGCGCGTCTTCGAATGGGCGCCCAGAAAAAAGTCTGACATCAGCGCCAGCAAGGGCGCATCGGGAATGCCGGTATCGCGAACCCGCACCCAGACATATTCCTCGCCGGTCTCGTCATTTTGATACGCCTCTCGCCGTTCGATATGTCCCGCCAAATTGTCCGGCCGGGCAAAGGGAATGTCCCGGCTCGGCGCACAATCCATCGGTGCCGGGACCTCCGGCATCTGAACAAATTGATGCTGCGGTCCATCGGTCACGCCGCCCAGCGCCGCCGCCATATGCACGACCATCCGCCCATTGTCCGTCAAATCCGCCACGGCCTGCGTGGCAGATCGGCCCTCAGCAAAGCGCGTAACATGAATGTCGAGATCCGCGCCCAATCCCGTCGCACCGGCGAACTGGACCGTTGCCCACAGCAAGGGAAGATCGGTCGCGACCTGCAACGCATGGATACAAGCCGCCATCGATACACCGCCCATCAGGAATTGGCTCTCATAAGGGCCAACACAAGCCGCCTGCGGAACCGTATAGGTGAACCGGTCAGGGTCCACCGCCGATTGCGACGGCACCCAGAATGCGTCGCGTGCGTGTTCGCCGTCAGCCATCCAATTCCTTCCCGCTTGATGCGCCGCGCTTCGGGTCCAGCCGCGTGGCCACAACCGCCAATGCCAGCAGTGCCCCCGACATGACCAGCGCCATCGTCGCCGTGCCGGACCAACCCCAGATTTCGTAGACGCTTGTCCCCAGCCAGCTGCCGAGCCCACCGCCGATGAACATCAGGATGATGTAAGCCGTCATCAGCCGCGTCCGCACATCAGGCGGCTGGCTCAGGAACGTCATCCGCCCCGTCACATCAATCAACGGGCCAACCACATTCATCAGCATCAGCGGCACAAGCAGCGTCCAGACATTGTGGCCCAGCACGCCCAGCAGGCAGACGCCCGTAAACTGGACGAGACCCACAACAGCCCGCAGCCGGCGCGGACCGATCCGGTCGGCCCATTGGCCAAGGATCGGCGTGGTGAACATGTTTATCAGGCCGAGCGCTGCCAGATACCCGACCACATCTGCGCCATACCCCATCTCCGGACTGGTCAGGTACAGGCCAAGTCCCAGCCATACGGCCAGGAAAATGCCGAACGCCAGCCCCTGCATCGTGCCGGACAATACCACTTCGGGGTGGCGTCGCACGACGGGAAACAGGGACAGGATCAAGGAAACATAGCCCTGCCGTTCACCTTCAGCACTTCGTTTCTGGCGCGCATCCATGATCCGGGGCAAAAGCAGCGTCACCGCAGCCATGAGCGCGGTGGCAACATAATACACGCTGCGCCAGCCATAATGCTCGCCCAGCCAGCCGCCGCCCACCCGCGCGACCAGGATGCCGCTGATCACGCCTGTCGTCAGCGTCGCGGTAGTCTGCCCCAGCCGGGCCAGCGACACACGCTTCGACGCATAGGCTGGCAAAAGGTAGGGGGTGATCGTCGAGAAGCCGAGAAAGGTCGAGCCCGCCACGAAGACGCGGAAATCCGTCGCGAACGCCATCGCCGCCATGCCCACGAACTGCCCCGCCGCGAATATGGTGGCGAGCGTCCGATTGCTGAACCGGTCGCCCAAGGGCAGCAACAGGAAGATGCCGAATGCCAGCGCGATCTGGTTGAGCGCGGGAACAAGTCCGATCTCGGAAGCGGACACGCCGAAATCATCTGCCACAAGCGCGATGATCGGGTGGATATAGTAGGCGTTCGCCGTCACCACCGCGCAGGCAAGCGTCAGCAGCCACAAATCGCGGCGGCTCAGCTGTCGGTAGTCAGCCTCGCTGCCCGGCTGGCCGGGCGGCACAGAACTCACCCGGGCATCCCGGCACGACGCGCATATTCAGCCGCAAACTTTGCCAGCGGCACAACCCGCGCCGCATTCGACTCGGCATTCGCGCTGTTGGCGGTGCCATCGCGTACGCGGCCAATGATGCCCTGCAGAATGCCCGCAAGACGGAAGCCATTGTACGCAAAGTAATAGTCAAGCTCCGGCAGGCCATCGCGGCCCGTATGCTTGCAGTAGAGATCGACATATTCGTCCATCGTCGGAATACCCCAGGCCTTGAGGTCATCAATCGCCATGATCGAGCCGCGCGAGGAATCGCCTGGCGGCATCACCCAGTTCATCAAGTGATAGGAGAAGTCCGCCAGCGGGTCGCCCAGCGTGCAAAGCTCCCAGTCCAGCACAGCGATCACGCGCGGCTCGGTCGGGTGCAGCACCATATTGTCGAGGCGATAATCCCCGTGCACGATCGTGGTCTTGTCGCCCGGCGGGATGTTGTTCGGCAGCCATTCGATCAGCTGTTCCATCTCCGGGATGTGCTGGGTCTCGGACGCTTTGTACTGCTTGGTCCAGCGATGGATCTGGCGGGCCACATAGTCGCCCTCCTTGCCGAAGCCTTCGAGGCCCGCAGCGCGCCAGTCGACATTGTGCAGGTCCGCAAAGGTCTTCACCTTCGCCTCATAGATCGCACGGCGTTCGGCCGGCTCGTAATCCGGCAAGGTGCCATCCCACAGGATGCGGCCTTCCACCATGTCCATGACATAGAACATCGTGCCGACCACACTCTCATCGGTGCACAGGCCGTAGGGCCGCGCCACAGGATAGCCGAGGGGGTAGAGGGCGGAAATCACACGATATTCCCGGTCAACGGCATGGGCGCTCGGCAACAACTTGCCGGGCGGCTTGCGGCGCATGACGTATTTCTTGTTCGGCGTCACCAGCTGATAGGTCGGGTTGGACTGGCCACCCTTGAACTGGCGCACTTCGAGCGGGCCTTCATAGCCCTCGACATTCGCCTCCATCCACGCAGCGAGCTTAGCCTCATCGAATTTGTGAGTGTCCGCGACAGGCTTGGTGCCTGTGAACAATTCCTCAGCGGTTTCTCCCTCGGCCATTTTTCGCCCTCTTTTCTACAATTTTGCCTGCCACAACATACTCACGGCTTACGCGACGCCAAGGCCTTCCGCGACGTCCGCACCGGCCAATCCGATTGAAAGGCTCGCATCATGCGAAACATGGAGACCCTCGCCCGAACCCTCGCCTATCTTGTGATCGGCCTGCTGACCCTGATGGCCATCATCTTCGTCGTCCTTGCCCGTGAACTGATTCTGGCAGCCCGCCAGCTGAAACGATGGCTCTCCCCCGCGGACCTTTCGCCGCGCCGCCCCCGTGTCCACTCGCTCGAAAGCCCGCCTGCCGATGCGCCATTTCCTGATTCTGTTATCCCTCTTCTGCCTGCCGCACTTCTCCCAGGCCGAGGCGATTGATCCAGACCGCCTGATCCGCCCGGATCTTCTGGAACAGGCAATCGGTGCGCTCCATGAACACGCCGCTCACGCCAGTTCGGAGCGTCTGGTCGTCGTCGACTACAGCCTGCATTCCGCGCAAAAGCGCCTCTTCGTGGTCGACCTCGAAACCGGCCTCGTCAACGCCTTCCGCACGACGCACGGTCGGGGCTCCGACAAGGATCATGACGGCTATTTGGAGAAATTCTCGGACATACCCGGCTCCGGCGCGAGCCCGGAAGGCGCCTTCCTGACCGCTGAAAAATATCAGGGCCGGCACGGCCGGTCCCTGCGCCTTGACGGGCTGGACGAGACAAACGCCAATGCGCGCCGCCGCGCCATCGTCATCCATGCCGCCGACTATGCAGAACCGGGCATGATCGACAGGTATGGCAAACTCGGCCGGTCTCTCGGCTGCATCGTCTTCTCCCGCGCCGACCTCGACGCGTTCATGATCCTTGTCCCGCAAGGCACGTTGATCTTCGTTGGGCGCTAAGCCCCCCGGAAAGTGCTTGTCACCCCCCATTCCCGGCTTAAAGTGCATGATTGGGGGACGAAAACATGCTGGCAGACGACGCGTCTGATCATCTTGGGACAAATTGTGCGAGGCCGGACGCCTCGTGAAATTTCCGTTTGCCCTGCCCCGTCTACGACGTAAGCCAGCGCGTGTTGATCCACCATCCTCGCCGCCCATTGAAACGCCCCCGACCGTACCATCCGCCGCGCCCGGACCCACCCCGCTGGAGCGGCTCAATCGCTGGCTGACCCTCGGCGCGAATATTGGCGTGCTGCTGGGCCTTGTCGTCCTGATTGTGGAAGTGCGCCAGAACGCGGCTCTGACACGCGCGGCGATGGACCAGCAGAAGAATGACTTGCTGGCTCAAATCGAGTTCAACATCGCCAAGCCGGAGATGTCGGCCATCTGGATCAAGGCGATCCGTACGCCGGAAGCCTTGAGCGACACCGAAAACCAGGCGGCTGGCAGCGTCCTCGTCGCGATCATGCTGCAATGGGACCAGATGTTCATGATGCGCGATGCCGGGCTGATCTCGGACGAGCGCGTGCGCCAGCACATCGCGAACACGGCCCCCTTCTATTTCGGATCGCGGTTCGCCAAACACTGGTGGGCGCTGCAGGCCCCCGGCTGGGAAGGCACGGCCATGCAAAGGGACGCCGGCCCGATCATCGCCGCCCTCGATGAGGATTTCCTCGTAGGGTACATGGACTCACTGAAGTTACCGGCAGACGCAACGGCCAGCGAGACAGATGAGGACGCGCCGGAATGACGTTGGAGCAGCTCTATTTCATTGCCGGGATTGTCTCGTCGGTTGCGGTGATTGCGTCACTGATCTTTGTCGGTTTCCAGTTGAGACACTCTGCCGACCAGCAGCGCATCGCGACCGCGGTTGGCTATTACGACATCTTCCGCGACCATATGAAGATCCTCAGCGAAGCCGGAATGGTCGATCTGTTCCTGCGAGGGCTGGACACGGATCCACAGGAGTTTGAAGCCGCGGACAGGACGCGCCTCAACGTATTCTACACAATGGTCACACGCGGCTATCAGGTGATGCATTATCAGGCCCGCAAGAAGGTCTTCGAGGAAGACTTCTGGCGACATTCGCAAAACCATTTTCGCGACCATCTGGCTTCCAAATATTATCAGGGCTTCTGGAAGGCGCGGCGCCACCACTTCCCGCCAAGCTTCCGCAAGCTTGTCGACGAACTGATCAAAGCCGGGCCGACCGCGCCGCTTCTGGAGATGGAGCCATGACCCTCGAACAAGCCGCCCTCATTGCACAGATTATCGGCGTCGTCGTTGTGGCAGCGACGCTCATCTATCTTGCCCTGCAGGTGCACCAGGGCGCGCAGCAGATGCGCTCCGAAAGCCGTCAGGCGCAGCTCACCTATGACCAGACCGGCGTCTACAAATTCGTCGACTACCCGGAACTGGGCCGCATCTTCTCGCAGACCGAAACGCCGAGCTTCGAGGAGAAGACCAAGCTGTTTTTCTGGATGATCGGCCAGATGCGGGCGCGCGAATATGAGTGGCTGCAATACCAGAACGGCGCGATCACGAAGGAGTCGTGGGAGACGTATCAGGGCGTCATTTATTTCGTCCTCGGCACGCCGCGCGGACGTGCCCTGTGGCAGCTCTGCCGGGGCTATTTCAATGCCGGGTTCGCGGACATGGTCGACGGCATGGTGCGAGACGTGCCCCCGATTGATCTGTGGGACCAGTTGCAGGCTGTGGAGTAGACTGAGCATGATCCTCCGCCGCCTGACCACCGCACTGCGAAAGCAGGATTGGGTCACCGTTCTGATCGAGACGCTAATTGTCGTGCTTGGTGTGTTTCTCGGCCTTCAGGTCAATAATTGGAATAGCGCGCGGGCAGACCGGGAGCTGGGTAAACAATACACGACTCGCCTGGTCGCCGACCTTGAACAGGACCTGGCCGGCAATCTGATCCTGCGCGCCTATTATGATCAGGTGCTCGCCAGTGTCGCAGAGGCTGATCGGCTGTTGGACAGCCCCGATGCAAATCCGAAGGATCTCGTTGCCGCCGCTTACCGGGCGAGCGAGTTCGGCAACAATCCGACCGACCGGGCGACGTGGGATCAGATCGTCTCTTCCGGGCATCTCGGCCTGCTGCCGAGCCAGGAGGTGGCGGATGGATTGTCAGAGTATTACAAGTTTCAGGATCTGAACGACGAGACCAATAGCCTGCTGCAGGGTACGCCCTACAGGTTTGCAGTCCGGGCACTCATTCCGCTGCCACTCCAGCTGGCGATCAGGGAAGGGTGCAGTGACACGGTAGACGAAGCCGGCATCATTACCGGTTTTGTAGCGGAGTGTCGTATAGATGTGGATGAGGCCGTGCTCGAGGCAGCAGCACTTGAACTGAAATCTTCGCCATCAATTCGGGAAGCCTTGCGCCACCAGTATTCCATGGTTGCCACCGTGCGCAATAATATTGACGGAAACATCGCCACCCTCGAGATCGTCATTGACGGGCTTCGCAATGATGGGGTCACCCCATGATCCTCCGCCGTCTCACCAATGCGATCCGCAGGCGGGACTGGTTCACGGTCGTCATCGAAACGCTGATCGTCGTGCTCGGCGTGTTCCTCGGCCTCCAGCTCGGCAACTGGAACGAGGCTCGCGCCGAGCGGGCGCAGGAAACGGAACTCCTCCGCGCACTGCATCAGGAAATCGAGACATCCATCCGCCTCACCGATCAGAAAGTCGATGCCATCCAGCAGGTGGTCGCTGCCGGCAAGCGCTCGCTTGATTTCCTTGAGTCAGACGAAAGCTGCGGTGATGAGTGCTGGAATGTGCTGGTCGATTTCTTTCACGCCTCGCAGTGGCAATCTATCGAGGTCGACCGGTCCACCTATGACGAAATGCGCCGGCAGGGCTTTCCTCGCTCTCGCGACATCGTCGACGTGGTCGAAGGCTACCTTGCCCAGAATGCCACCCTGTCAATCACCAACGAGATGCCTGCCTATCGCTCCCGCGTACGCCAGCTCATCCCGTTCGACGCGCAGGAATTCTACTGGGATAATTGTTACATCCTGAACGACGGTGCCGAGACCTACATTCTCGATTGCGCGAAAGGCATCAGCGACAAAGCCGCCGAGCGCGCTGTCGGAAGAATTGCCGACACGCCTGACATCCCGCTCCTTCTCACTGAATGGGTCGGCCTCCACACCGCTACTCCAGCTGATCTCATAGTCCAGAACCAGACAGCAGAAATCGCCCTGGAGGTAATCGAAGCCGAACTGGAGCGCCGCCAGTGATCCTCCAGCGCCTCGCCACCTCCATCCGGAAGCAGGACTGGTTCACCGTCATCATCGAAACGCTGATTGTCGTTTTCGGCGTCTTCATCGGTCTGCAGGTGAACAACTGGAACGAGGCGCGGAAGGATCGTCTTGAGGCCGAGACCTCGCGTGAGCGGCTGATTGCGGATCTCCATGCTGATCTGGATGCCTTTGCGGTTCGTCGGCAATGGTACGCGGAGGTCCAGGAAGCCGCTCTGCGCGTGGATGATGCGCTGCGGTCCGATCCGCCCGAAACGATTGATGAAACGTGGGGATTTGTCCTGGACAGCTGGATTGCCGGTGGCGAATGGCCGTTCGAGCCGTCGGCGCAGATTTACAGGGAACTTCAGAATTCCGGTGATCTCGACCTCATTGCCAGCGGATCGATGCAGCGCCGACTGCGCGACTATTATGAAGACTCGGTCAACGAGATTGAAACGCTGACGATATTCCAGTCGGGATATCGCGACCTGTCGCGCCAATTGATCGAAGGCCGCGTCGGTATGGTCATTGGTGACTGTCTCTCCTCGGCAGCCAGTCCCGAACCCAGCCAACCGGGTGCAAATCCGGATTCATTCTACGAAAACTGTCCGCCGCCAGAAGATTTTTCTCTCGTTTCGCACTCAGCCGAAAATCTGCGGGAGTCCGAGGCGCTTCGATTGCAGCTGAATTTCCAGCTGAGCAAACTTGCGTGGCTGCCGTCGTTTCTTGATTACCTTGATCGACAAGCCGCGTCGCTGGTGTCTGATCTGGAGGCAACGCGATGATCCTCCGGCACCGATCCGAACGGATGCTGACCCGACATTGCCCGATATCGCTACTGACTCTCGTCAGCATATGACTAAAGTACGAAAAAATGATTCCGCGGACTGCCCGCGCCCCGACACCAAGGAGTGACCATGACCACGAGACATTCGCTTTTCGCCCTTTCTGCACTGCTGGGCGCAAGCTGCCTGACGCCCGTCGCTGTCGCGCAGGAGCGCACCGAAGACGAATTGAAAGCGCGCGAGATCTACGCCGAGGTCGTCTCGATCCGGTCTGCCCGTGGGCAGGAAAATGTACCGGAAGTCTTCGAATACCTGATGAGCGAACTGTCTGCCGCCGGGTTTGCCGACGAAGACATGAAGGTCACAAACTACGAAAACAATGGCGAGGCTACACAGGGCCTAATGGTCTGGTACCGGGCCGAAGACCCTGTGAAGGCACCCATCGTTCTGCTCGCCCATGCGGATGTGGTCGATGCGCTGGCCGAGGATTGGGTTCGGGCGCCGTATGAACTGATTGAGGAAGACGGCTATTTCTTCGGGCGCGGAACCGCTGACAACAAGTATGGTGTGACCAATCTGGTCCAAACGTTCATTCGCCTGAAAAACGAAGGCTGGAAGCCGAACCGTGACATTGTCATGGTGCTGTCCGGTGATGAAGAGACCGGTATGGTCTCAACCCGCGGTCAGGCCCAATATGTCCATGAGCATATCAAGCCGGAATTCGTGCTGAACGCCGATGCGGGCGGTCTGGCACTCGGACCAAATGGCCAGCCACTATATTACGGCGTACAGGGCGCTGAAAAGACCTATGCAACCTGGGAGCTGACCGTGACCAACCCGGGTGGTCACTCATCTACTCCGCGCGCGGACAATGCAATCTACGAACTCTCCGAGGCGATCCTGAAAATTCGGGACCACACATTCCCGGTCATGTCGAGCGAACTGACACGCGCATCGCTCCGCATCGGCGGGCGCCAGCGGCTCGACAAACTCGGTCAGGCGATGCGGGACTTTGCCGATGACCCGTCCAATGAAGACGCGATCGCGGTACTGCGCGCCAATCCGGCAACCGTCGGCACCATCGGCACCACTTGCGTGGCAACCATGCTGCGCGGTGGACATGCCGAAAACGCACTGCCGCAATCCGCCACCGTCACCGTCAATTGCCGCATCTTCCCGGGGGTCGGCATTGAGGCGACCGAGGCCACACTGAAAGACGTCATCGACAATGAAGGCGTGAAGTTCGAATTGATCTCCGACCTTGTTGAAAGCCCGGAATCCATCCTGCGCGAAGACGTGACCAACGCAATCAAGGCCTCGCTCGCAGAGCGCGGTGTCGAGGTGCCGATCCTGCCGCACATGTCATCGGGCGGCACGGATGGCATGCATTATCGCAATCTCGGCTATGACACGGTCGGCATATCAGCGGCGGCCGCCAAGCAGAACGATACGTTCGCTCATGGCCTGAATGAACGCCTTCCCGTTGCGAGCTTCTATGACGGGCTCGATCATTGGTCCATTATCCTGAAAGACCTTGCCGGGTCGGAGAATTAAATCCACGAAAGACCGGGGCCCCGTCGGTCGAATTTTTGTATGGGTCGCTGCTGGCTGCGGGACGCGTGACTTTCCGCAGCTGCATATGCTCCAGGCGCTCGTGCAACATTACCCAAACTTCACCCATCACGAAGGCGTGAGGCCCTTTGCCCTCGCGCTTGGCGCGCCTACATCAACTGTGTCGAAGAGACCCTGTTCGCTGTGGTGCACCGTCCCCCCCCAGCCCACAGCGAACTGCCCGTCATGTCAGCCCACAGTGCCCCCTTACTGATGACATGACGGGCTCCCTTTTCGCCGGCCAGACACATCCTTCGCGAGACTCCCCCCTGCTTTTGTGCTAGTTTCCCCCGTCAACCATTGGCGTGGAAACCATCCGTGCTCTGTTCGTCGAGCCCATTACAGGCTTTCGGGCAGCGACCTTCACAAGGTCGGGAGGATTGGCTTTGACCCTCAATGACGCCTATCTCGTCTCCCAGATCATTGCCTCGGTCGCCGTCATCCTGTCGCTGATCGCGGTAATCATCTCCATTCGCCAGAACACGCGGGCCCAGCGCACCGCATCCGTCCAGTCGCTTACCGCAGCCATTGCCGCGATAAACGTGCCGGGCATGGCCGCGCCTGACATGGGCCTGGCGCTCGCATCCGCCTGCCGGGACTGGTCCACAGCCACCCGGGACGAGCGCATCCTCGCCCACTATTTCCTGTTTTCCTTCTTCAAGCTGTGCGAGCAGGCTTGGTACCAGCATCAGGCCGACGCGCTGGATGGTGACCAGTGGAAAGGCTGGGAAAGCTCGATCCTGCGCTTCTACCACAGCCCCGGCGTGAAAAGTGGCTGGTGGCCGAACCGTTACGTGGCGTTCTCTCCCGCCTTCCAGCAATTCCTCGTCTGCAGCACAGAGCCCCGCACCCATGCAGGCGCCTCGCTCTACGCCCTGTTCGAAGGCGCGCCTTCGCCTTCCCCCGCACCTGCCAGCTGCTGACCGGCGCTGCATGAAACTTTCGACACACCGACGGATTTTCGCGCCGCGTCCGTTTCATCCCTGACAGACCAACAGAGGAGAAACACCATGCCTGCCCTGTCTCCCGTCCGCATCGCCCTGCTGGGCGCCCTGACCCTTGCCGCAGCCGGCACCGCCTCAGCCGGTGAATGGCGGCTCGACCCGTCCCGTTGTCCCGATTTACGCGAAGACCGCATCGACCAACGTGTTGACTATGGACGCGCTGACCGGCGCGAGGACATCCGCGACATGCGGGAAGTCAATTGTCCCGCATCCGCCTGGACGTACGTTCCGTCTCGGGGTGAACGCGTGACCCGCAAAATGACCTATACCGGGCCAAAGAAAATATATGTCGGGCACCACGGCTATTATCACCGTCCCACGCCTATGAAGGGTAAACCCCAGCCCGACATCGCGCTGATCAATATCGTCATCCGGTAGCGCACCCACCCCCTTGCGTTCGCGGTGGTCTCTAGTAGACCGCCGCGCATGCTTACGATTTCCAACCTCGACTTCCAGATCGAAGCCCGGCCACTGTTCGAGTCCGCCACGGCGCAGATCTCTGCTGGCTGGAAGGTCGGCCTGGTCGGCCGCAATGGCACCGGCAAATCCACCCTGCTGCGTCTGATCCGCGAAGACGTCGAGAACCCGCGCGCCGACAGCGCCATCCGCCTGAACTCCGGCGCCCGGCTCGGCTGGGTCGCGCAGGAGGTCGCCGCGACGGATGACACCATTCTGGACGTTGTCCTCGCCGCAGACACGGAACGCCACGCGTTGATGCTGGAATCCGAAACCGCGACGGATCCTGACCGGATCGGCGAAATCCATGAACGCCTTCTGGACATCGACGCCTGGACGGCCGAGTCCCGCGCCGCCGAAGTGCTCAACGGGCTCGGTTTCACCACCGAAGACCTTGGCCGCGCGACAAAGGAGTTCTCGGGCGGCTGGCGCATGCGGGCCGCCATTGCCGGCGTCCTGTTCTCCCAGCCAGACTTCCTGCTGCTGGACGAGCCGACCAACTATCTGGACCTTGAAGGCGCTGCCTGGCTGGAATCCTACATCAAGAAATATCCGTATACCGTCTTGATTGTCAGCCATGATCGGGAGCTTCTAAACCGCTGTGTGACGCACACAATGGCGCTGGAGCATCGCAAGCTTTCCATCACACCGGGCGGCTATGATGACTGGCTGAAGCTGCGCGCCGCCAAGCTCGCCCAGCTCGAATCCCAGAAAGCCAAACAGGACAAGGACCGCCAGCACCTGCAGGCATTTGTCGACCGGTTCCGTGCCAAGGCGTCCAAGGCGCGTCAGGCCCAGTCCCGCATCAAGATGCTTGAAAAGATGCAGGACATCTCCATCCCGGTGGAAGACCGCACGACGCCGTTCCATTTCGCCCCGCCTAAGGACAAGCTCGCCCCGCCCATGCTGGAGTTGCGCAATGCCACGCTCGGCTATGGGGAGGACGCGGTCATTCTGGACAAGGTGAACCTTCGTCTGGACCCGGACGACCGGATTGCCATTGTCGGCGCGAACGGACAGGGCAAGACGACGCTGGTCAAATCCATCGGTGAGCGCCTCTCCCTTCTGGGTGGGGAGCGCGTTGTGCCAAAGGCCGTACGGATCGGCTACTTCTCTCAGGACCAGCTGGACGAACTCTCCGAAGGCGATAGCGTGCTGCTACACGTCCAGCGCATCATGCCGCCCGGCACCACGCCGGCAAAAGTGCGCGCCGCCGCTGCCGCAATGGGCTTCAGCCACGAAAAGGTCGAAACCAATGTCGAGAAACTGTCCGGCGGCGAAAAAGTGCGCCTCCTGCTCGGCCTCATGTCGTCGGCCGCGCCGCACATCCTCATCCTGGACGAGCCGACCTCTCACCTCGACATCGACAGCCGCGAGGCGCTCATCTACGCACTGAACGAATTCCCCGGCGCCGTCTTGCTGATCACGCACGATGTCTACCTTGCCGAGGCCACCGCCGACCGGCTCTGGCTGGTCAATAATGGCCGCGCCGCGCCCTATGACGGAGACCTAGCCGACTATCGCGCCCTCGTCATGAAGGCGGACCGCGACGACACCAAGGGCGCGAAGGCGGCCAAGCCTGCCACGCCGAAAGAGATCTCTCCGGAAGAGAAAAAGCATCTCAGCGCCCTGAAGAAAACCGCCCGTGACGCTGAAGAGCGCCTCGACAAGGCGAATACCGCCATTGCGAAGATCGACGCCAAACTGGCAAACGGCACCCCTCCCGCTGACGAACTCGAAAAGTTGCTGAAAGACCGCGCCAGGCATTCCGAAACCGCCGAAGCGGCCGAAATCGAATGGATGGAGGCCGCTGAAGCGCTTGAAACGGCAAATGCATCCAGCGCGGCCTCCTGAGCACCCGACCTGCAGCAACTGCGCCAGCACCGAGACTGCTCAGCAATTGAAATAGACCGTCTTCTGAATATTTTTATTTGATAACGGACCGTCTTTTACTTGCCTCCGGCGTTAACCAACATTAACCTGCTGTCATGGTGGCGGTGGGGCCACTGGCGAGCGCGCAGGCGCTCTTTCGTCTTGGAGACACACAATGAATATCAAGGGACTACTTCTGTCAGCAGCGCTGGCCGCTTTCGCGACTCCGGCCTTGGCGCAATTGAACGTGTACGAAGATTATACGGTCAGCGATTCCGTTTGGTCGATCTCGACAATCAAGGTCGATTCAAACATGGGGGACTATTATCTCGAAGGCATCAAATCGACATGGGTCGAATCCAATGAAGTGGCCAAATCCCTCGGCCACATCGAAGACTACACAATCCTGGTCAGTGCCATGCCGGACAGCGGACATTTCAACATTCTCCTTGGCGTAAAATATGCGAGCATGGCCGACTTGGGGCCTTCGCGGGAAAAATATGATGCGTTCATGACGGCTTGGGGCGAAGCCAATGCGGACATGTCGCGCGAAACGGCAAAGACATATCCCGAGCTCCGCAAAATTACAGGCCAATACCTGATGCACGAGCTCACCATGCTGGACTCCAGCAGCGAGTGACCCCTGATCTGAGGCCCGCTTGCCCATCGGCCGTCGGGCCTCACCTGTCACAAAACCAGCCCCTGTCTCGTCCTGTCTCTGAACCATGCAGGAGACAGTTCCATGATCCGTTCTTTTCTGAATGCCCAGATCCGTAAATTCGGGCGGCGCTTCAATTATGACACCAGCTACATGCATGAAATCTGCGCCGTTTCGCCCGGCGCGGTCTACGGCCTGCTGAAGCTGCCGGAATTCTATCGTTATCGCGGCCCGGCGCTTGGCCAGCCGGTGTGGACCGGCGCATTGCTGGCCTCGACGCTGGATGGCGATTGCGGGCCGTGCGCTCAGCTGGTCATCGACATGGCGCTGGCCGCGGGTGCAGACCGGGAAACCCTGCGCCTGTGCGCCCAAGGCCAGGCCGACAAGGCCGGGGCAATGGGGCTCGGATTCCGCTTTGCGGAGGCCGCTATCAAGGCCGACCCGATGGCTGACAAATTTCGCAGCGAGATCGCCAGGGAATTTGGCGGGAAATGCGCCCTGTCCTGCGCCTTCGCCGCCGCGTCGGGCCGTATCTACCCGGTGCTGAAACGCGGTATGGGCCACGGGCAAGCCTGCCAGAGGCTGGACTTTGGCGATACGATTGTGACACTCGCCGCATGAGCGCCGAAACCGCCATCTTCGAGGCTGAACGCCCCGGCCTGACCGCCCTGTGCTATCGCATGCTGGGCGAGCGGGCCGGCGCGGAAGACGCCGTACAGGACACGTGGCTGCGCTGGCAGCGGACAGACCGTACGCGCATCGAGAACCCCCGTGCCTGGTTGCGTCGCACCGCCGCCCGCATCGCCATCGACGCGCTGCGCTCTGCCCGCGCCCGCCGCGAGACATATCCCGGCCCGTGGTTGCCAGAGCCCATCGTGGAATCGCCGAGCCTGACCGTGGAGGATCGCTTCGCCCTGGCGCAGGAATGTGAGCTCGCCCTGCTCTGGGCCATGGAGCGCCTGTCGGAAACAGAGCGCGCAGCCTTTATCCTGCGCGAAGCCTTCGATGCGGGCTATGACGAAATCGCCGCCGCAACGGGAAAGTCTGAGGCTGCCTGTCGTCAATTGGTCAGCCGTGCTCACAAACGCCTGCAGGAAACCGGCCCGCGCTTTGACGCTGCCCCGTCTGAAGTGGCGGATTTGCTCCAGCGTTTCATGGCCGCCGCCGCTGCACAGGACCACGCCGCCGTGCTGGACCTGCTGTCACCGGATGCCACCGCCTATACAGATGGCGGACGCAAGGCCCGCGCGGCGCTGCGCCCGCTGCATGGCCCGGCGGATATTGTTCAGGTGTTGATGGGTGTAATGATGAAATCAATGCGCGACGGCGAAGACTGGACCATGGAGCCCGCCCTCGCCAATGGCGCCCCCGCCCTGATCCGCAGGCTGAAGGGAAAGGTCGATCTCGTCCTCACCCTCGCCCCGGATTCTTCCGGCCGCATCGCCTGGCTCTACGCCATGCGCAACCCGGACAAACTGCCGCTTTAGACGCGCCGACAGCGCGTTCCCTGAACTCATGGACCAGTCGCCAACAGGTCACCCGCACAATATTGAAAGTCAGTTGCATTCGCATTTCACTGCTGGTAAGCGGGGCCTCATTTATTAGATAATTGAGGGAAACATGTTCAACAAAAAGTTGTTTTGCGGTGCGGCGCTGGTCGCACTGGCCTCCGGCGCCGCGTCCGCGCAGCAGAATGATGAGGCCGAACGTGTCGAAGATACGGTGGTCGTGGTGGGGCAAACGACGAACGTCCTCATTGATTCTGACCAGATTGAACAGTTTCAGGCCAATGATCTGGCCGACATTTTCCGCCAGACGCCCTCCGTCTCCGTTGGTGGCTCTCTTGGCATCGCCCAGAAAGTCTATGTTCGCGGCCTTGAAGACACCCTGCTGAACGTGACGGTGGATGGTGCGCCCCAAACCGGCACCCTCTTCCATCATATCGGACGCGTACAGATCGAGCCGGAACTGCTTAAGGAAGTAGAGCTTCAGGCCGGTGCCGGTGAAGCAACCTCTGGCTTTGGCGCAGTCGGCGGTGCCATCCGCTTCCGTACCAAAAGCGCCAGCGACCTGCTGGATGATGGCCAGACATTTGGCGGCATGGTCCGGGCGGGCTGGTTCAGCAATGATGGCTACAAAGGCAGCCTGACCGCCTATGGCAAACTCGCCGAGAATTGGGACGTGTTGAGCTCGCTCGTCTATGTCGACCGGGAGAACATGGAAGATGGCGACGGGAACACGCTGTTCGGCACCGGCGGCGAGCAGATGCTCGGTTTTGTCAAACTGTCAGGTGAAATCGCCCCCGATCATCACGTCTCCCTCAGCTATGAGAAGCGTGATGAAGAAGGAGAATTCGGGGCCCGTCCGAACTGGCCGGCTCTGGAAGATGACACCTTCTTCCCGGCTGAAGCCGAACGAGAGACGCTCGTCGCCAATTATCGCAATGCGCTCAGCGACGCCGTAAACCTCGACGCCACAGCCTATTATACAGTGTCCGAATTCCGCCAGGACCGGTTCGACAGATGGGGCCTCTACGGCGCGGAAATCGAGACGTTCGGCTTCGATCTGCGCAACACGCACCGCTTTGGCGCGCACGACATCGTCTATGGTGTTGAACACCGCAACGACACCGTCACCAGTGAATACCTCGCCGACGACGCCACCTGGCAATATTGGGCCTGGGATCCCGAAATCGGCGCCTTCGAAGAAGAAGGGGCTCTCTGGGCTGGCTATGTCCAGGGTCACTTCCAGCTGACCGAAGCCTTGCTGCTCAGCCTGGGCGGTCGCTACGATTCCTATGATCTGGATCTTGTCACCTATGATGAGAGCACATCCAGCGACGGCTTCAGCGGAAACATCGGCCTGCGCTACGATTTCACCCCGGACCTGTCGCTGACCGTGGGTCACGGCCAGGCATTCCGGGGCAAGGAAGTCGGCGACGCCTTCACACTGGAGAAACGCCCCGGACGCCTGCGCATCGATCCTGATCTGGATGCAGAACGCGTGGACAATACCGAAGCAGGCCTCGTCTATGACAATGGCCGCCTGCGCGTCGGGGCCTCAATCTTCAGCATGAAGATCGATGATGTGATCCTGGACCAGATCGGCGGCGGCGCGGCGCCGCAGGATTCGATCTATTATGAGAATGTCGGCGAATTCGAGACATCCGGTGTCGAACTCCGGGCAGGTTATAGCTGGAAACGCCTGAGCGCTGACCTGTTCTACACCTCCTACGATTCCGAACTGAATGATCGTGACGTGGAAGGCTATGAGGAAATCGGCCTGGCCAATGCGTCCGGCGATCAGTGGAATTTCAATCTTGCCTGGACTCCGGTCGCCTCGCTCGACCTCGGCCTAAACGTCCGCAAGGTTGAAGCGCTCGACAATATCACGGTTCTGTATCGCGGGGTTGAAATCGGCTGGATTGACTCCCTGCAGACTGTCGACAAGCCCGGATATACGGTCACCGACATCTATGCCGACTGGCGTCCGGATGCGATCGAAGGCCTGCGCCTCAGCATTGGCGTCCAGAACCTGTTCGATGAACAGTATCGTGACCATGCCAGCGTCGCGGATTATGGCAACATTCCCGGTTGGGAAGGGGTCGCCGGCGTTTACGAGGCAGGTCAGGATATCCGTATCACCATCGGATACGATTTCTGATGACGCCAACGGTGTCTCGCAAGCACAAGCGGCCGGGCCTTCGTGTCCGGCCGCTTCTTGTGTTCTGGCACCGCTGGTTCGGCCTGTTCGCGGCTCTGTGGCTGGCGCTGATGGGAATTACCGGGTCGGCCATCGTCTATTATGACGAACTCGACACCTGGATGAATCCAGACCTGCAACGGGTTGAGCGGGGCAACGCGTTTGCGCCGGTGTCTGAATGGGAGGCCACCGCAAACGCTGCCTTTCCAGACCAGTTCGTCCGCTTCGTGGACTTTCCGGAATCCGAAACCCGCAGCGCCCGGCTATCCATGTCCCCCCGACCGGGAACAACCGCAACCGACCTGGAAGCCTACATCGATCCTTACACAGCAGAATTGCTCGGTACGCGCGCGCACGACGTGGTCAGCCTGTCCCCGCGATATCTGATGAACTTCCTGTACGAGCTGCATCTGGACCTTCACCTTGGCCCGATGATGGTCTGGTTCCTCGGCCTTGTCGCCCTGCTCTGGATTCTGGATCATGTCGCCGCGCTCATCCTCTCATTCCCGAATGTCAAGAAATGGATGGCCAGCTTCAAGGTGCGCTGGGGCGCTGGCTCACACAAGGTGAATTTCGATCTTCACCGCGCGGGCGGGCTCTGGTTCTGGCCGGTCACGCTGGTCGTCGCGGTCTCAAGCCTCTACCTCACCTGGTACGAACCCTTCGTTCGCACCGTGGATGCCGTCTCCCCGATTACGCCGAGGGCCATTTTCTCGTTGCCCGCGAGAGAAACAGCGCTCTATGAACCCGCTCTCGATTTCTCAGCGGCACACACACGTGTACAATCCGATTCCGGGCATCCCGATGTGGATATGGCCAGCTACAATCCGCGGCTGGGCGTTTACGAATTGCGCGCCTTTGACCCCCGAGACATTGATGGATATGGCCGTCGCATGATTGTCGTGGACGGCGAGTCTGGAGACATCCTGAGTGACCGTCACAGTACGGAGGGATCTTCCGGAGATGTGTTCATCGCCTGGCAATACCCCCTTCATTCCGGCAAGGCATTCGGCACCATCGGGCGGATCATCATTTTTGCTTCAGGCTTCCTCGTCACGCTTCTATGCGTCACCGGCATCGTGATCTGGGCGAAAAAATTCCGCGCCAGACGCGCCAAATCCTCACCGCGCTAGGCGTGCACGCCTAATTGATGCCCAGCGCCGACACGTCCACGCCCTGCGCGGCGAGGCCACCGATCACGTTTTCCTGTGTGCGCTCCAGATTGTGATGGCGGGCGCTGTCGCGCAGGGCCATCAGGTCTTCCGCGTTCAGCCACTCGCCTGCGCGGATCAGGGCCTCAGGTGCGTGCAAACAGGAACTATCCGCCAGCGGATCACAGGCATAGAGCACAAGATCCGCCGCGCAACCTTCGCGCGCGCAGCCATCCAGCCCCTCACGCTCCAGCACCCGCGCGGGCGCATCCGTCGCCGCCTTCAGGGCCTCAAACGGGGACAGCCCTGCCTCCACCATCAGCTCCAATTCCTCGACTAGGGACAGGCCCGGCACATTGGTGAAGATCCCCGCATCGCTGCCCGCGACCAGCGTGACGCCCGCCTCGTGCAGCCATCTGGTCATGCGCAGGTGAAACGCATCCCGCTCCGCTGTCGGCCCGGCCGGCGCGCCCGACCAGTATTCGTACATGTCGGTTTCCGTGGCCTGCACCAGAGGATTCAATAAGTCCGTCTCCGGACGGGTCAGCGCCGCGCCTTGCGTATCTGCCACGCGCCAGAGATTGTGAAACGCCAGCAGCGTCGGCGTGACCGGCACACCGGCCTCGGCGATCTGTACGGCCAGCGCCCGCGCGGCTACCTCATCCTCCCGGTCGCTCAACCCGTGCCAGACAATCGACTCCACATGCTCGATCGTTTCGAAGCCATCATCAAGGATTTCACTGAACGCAATGTCGAATGGCGCTTCGAACGGCACGCCCGGTCCGCGCACCCCCTCGGGCGTGTGCCCGGTGATGATGAAGCCGCGCGCGTCCGCCTCTTCGCGCACCGCGCCATAGGCCTCGCGGGTGAGATTGGAATACACTTTCAGGCGCGTGAAGCCCTGCTCGGCCTGCCATGCGATGGCGGCGCGCGCATCATCAGCCGTCTCCACCAATTGATGGTTCACCTGCGCATTCGGCCCGGCGCTGTTCAGGATCGGCCCGGTGGTGACAAGGTGCGGCCCCATCACGGCGCCTGCCTCGATCTGCTCGGCCAGTGTCAGGTGAAACGGCAGGCCTGACATGTTGCGCACCCGCGTTACGCCCCAGGAGAGATACGCCCCAAGCTCCGCCTCATCCCAGACATGAACATGCATGTCGGTCAGGCCGGGGATCATGGTCAGCCCGCTGGCGTCCTGTTCCACTGTCGCGGTCAGGCCCGTCCGCGTCTCCGCAACGGCCAGAACCCCGCCATCGCCAATCAGGACGAAGGCACTGTCGCGCACCTCAGGGGCCTCGCCTGAAAAATCGATCACGCGAACATTGGAAACCAGCAGGTCACCTCGCAGGGGCTGCGTCTCCGGCCCCGGCGAGGCACACGCCGCAACCAGTGCGCAGAGCGCCGCACCGCCCCATATCCCGAATTGCCGCATATACATCTCCCTGACCGGCTGCGAGTCGATCAGACTATAACCGCGCAGGAAGCTGGAACCAGCCCGACAATGGAAAGAGGTGTCTGAGCCAGCGGCGCTAGCTCAGCGCGCGCCAGCCAATGTCGCGACGGCAGAAGCCTTCAGGCCAGTCAATCTGCTCGACGCCGGCATAGGCGCGGTCGACGGCCTCTTTCAGCGTTTCGCCACTGGCCGTGACGTTCAGCACGCGCCCGCCATTGGCCACCAGCGCGCCGCTTTCATCAATATCGGTGCCCGCATGGAACACGGTGACGCCCGGCAATTCATTGGCCGGTTTCACGCCGCGAATGATGGAGCCCTTGGCATAGCTGCCCGGATAGCCTTCCGTGGCCAGAACAATCGTTGCTGTCGGCTCGAACCCGTCCAGCTCCAGCAGCGCTTCGAAGGCCTCTTCATTGCCCTCCAGGCCGCCCGTCGCCGCGCCGAGGATTGCCGGCACGATGTCGCCCTTCAGGCCTTTCATCAGGACCTGGCATTCAGGGTCTCCGAACCGCGCATTGAACTCCACGACTTTCGGCCCGGACTCAGTCACCATGATGCCGACATAGAGAACGCCCTGATACGGCATGCCGTCCGCCTTCATGCCTTTCAGCATGGGCTGCACGATCTCTGCCTTCACGCGGGCAAGAATTTCATCGGTCACCACCGGCGCCGGGGCGTAGGCGCCCATGCCGCCCGTATTCGGCCCGGTATCGCCATCGCCCGCGCGCTTGTGATCCTGCGCCGCTGGCAGGTAAACCGCGCCGGCGCCATCGGTGATCACGAAGATGCTGGCTTCCTCGCCATGCATGAATTCCTCGATCACCAGCGTTGCGGAGGCATCGCCAAACTTGCCGGACAGCATCTCGTCGATCTCGGCGTCGGCCTGCTCCAGCGTCTCGGCAATCACCACGCCCTTGCCCGCGGCCAGGCCATCGGCCTTCAGCACATAGGGCGCTTCCAGTGTGCGCAGATAGGATTTCGCCAGCACCGGATCGGTAAACTCGCCATAGGCCGCGGTCGGTACGCCATATTGCACCATACGCGCCTTGGAGAACGCCTTGGAGCTTTCCAGCTGCGCCGCTTGCTGGCTGGGCCCGAACACGTCAAAGCCCCGCGCCCGCAAGATGTCTGCAAGCCCCTCGGCCAGTGGCGCTTCCGGTCCGATGACCACAAGGTCCGGCTCCACCTGCAGCGTCAGCTGCACCAGCTTGTCGATATCGGTGACAGCCACATCGAAACAGGGGCCGATCTCGTCCATGCCGGGATTGCCCGGTGTCGAGTGAACCATGTCCACCAGTGGCGATTGCGCCATTTTCCACGCCAGGGCGTGTTCACGCCCGCCCGATCCGATCAGAAGAATGTTCATGGCCGCGCTCATTGCGCGGGTTGGCCCCCGGAATCAAGCCCTCAGCGGCGCAGACCGCTCACACCGCCCGCCACCGCCGCCTTTGCTGGCAGAGCAAGATGGGGAAAGTGGCAACCCTATCCTCATCCATTTCGTGCCCTCACCCGAAAAATTATATTAATTTACAAGGTATTGATACCCTCCCACCTGGCGCGCTCCCGCTGCCAATCCGGCGCGGCAGGGCGTCTGTCAGGGTCAGGGCCATGCAAGCGCGTTCTGACTCCTCCCTGTTTGGCCTGATCGAGTTCTGGTGGTCCGTGGCCAGCTATCTCGCCTCGTCGGCGCAGACCGGGCTCGGCCTCTGGCCCGTTCCGGCCAAGCCCTTCCTGACCCGCGCAGAGCATGAGCGCCTTGGCGGCCTCGTCACCTTCCTGGAAGCCATCCTGCGCCGCCTGCTCTATCTCGAAGCCGAGGATCTGGGGGGCCTTCCATCACGCTCGCTCAACGGGATTGTTTCGGTGCCGACACGCCCCCAACCGCACCAGGACGTCCTGCCCGGCAAAGCCCTTGGGTCAGAGCCGCGCTTCAGGCTGATGGAATCGACGCCGCGCAAGGCGACCAATCCCCCACCGAAACAGTTCCGCACCGGGCCGCGCATACGCTTCCTGGACGAGCCCGCACCGGTTGACCTTCGGGATTATCCCGCGCTGCCGACTGACATTTTGCCTAGCGGAATTCTCATCCGCCGACTGCGGGCGATTAACCATGCACTGGACCATCCGGGCCAATATATAACCCGGATGCGCCGTCTGATCGGTGCGGCCGCGCCCGTCTTGCGCACGGCCTGCCCACCTGTGTTCAGGTCGCGCAGACTGAAGCATCTACAACAGGAAAGCGCCCGCGATCTGCACGCTGTTGCGATGATGGCGCACGCTCCGGACACGTCCTGAACCCGCCTGAAATCCATCCTTTCCGCGCGAAGCCCACCGGCTGTCGCGCCGCCTGTGCTGGTTAACATATCCTTTCCGGGGCCGGATCATTTGGCTGGCATGGTTTTACCGAGAAGTTATCCCGATCTGCGATGGTACGGCGTGAACCTAAAAAGGCCAGGTGAGGCTATCTCAGGGGTGGGAACCATGATTATCCTGAATTTTGCGGCAGCACAGCTCAAAACGTTGCGCCGTCTGAAAGACGAAACCGAAGGCAATGTCGCGATCATTTTCGCGCTGTTGACCATTCCGCTTTTCCTGCTGATGGGATTTGCGATTGACCTTCAACAGGTCAACACCGCGAAGAACCGTGTGCAGTATATTCTCGACAGCGCGGTGATCGCCGGCGCGCGGGAAATGCAGGAGGGCAAGTCAGACACTCAGATCAAGGCCTACATCCTGAACTATTTCGAATCCGCGATGAAGGCTCAGGGCATGGCGACAGATTGCGCTGACCCCGTCTCCACCATTGCCAGCGAATCCCAGGACATTTCCGTTACGGTGCGCTGTGACCAGCCGACCTCGATCATGCAGATCACCGGCACGAAAGAGCTGACCTTTGGCGTCACTTCCGCATCGACCTATGGTATCGGCAAGGTTGATATTGCCTTTGTGTTCGACGTCTCCGGCTCCATGGGCGGCAGCAAGATGACCGCCCTGAAAGATGCCGCTGAAACGGCAGTTGATGTGCTTATCCCCGTCAAGGATGACGGCACGACCGGCGAAGTTCGCATCGGCATGGCGTCCTATTCCTCGATGGTCGATGCTGGCAGCGACTATTTCCTCAAGGCTACCGGCAAGACGCCTATCCGTATCTACACGGAGACCTATACAACTCGCGAGTTCGTCGGCTACGAATATGTCTGTACCCGGTACCGCCGTAATGGAAGCTGCCGCAGGTGGGGCTACGAAGCCATCTATGATGATGTTGAAAAAACAGCCACGAAGACCGTCAACAATACTTGCGTGAAAGAGCGAATTGGAGACGACGCCTTCACGGATGCTGATCCCGGCCCGTATGCGTGGATCGAAGCGGCCGAGGCCTACATCCAGCGCGACCGTGACGGCGACCCATACACTGACTATTACGGAAATCCGTACTGGACGGTGGAAAGCTGCAACCCGATCGGCCCTCAACCCATGACGGCCAACCGCGACAAGCTGTATGATTATATCGACGATCTGAACGCGAGTGGCGGCACGGCCGGTCACCTCGGCATCGCCTGGGGCTGGTATCTGATCGCGCCGGATTGGGATACGGTCTGGCCGGCTGGCTCTGATCCCTACCCGTACGACGAGCCGGACTCTGCCAAGGCCATGATCATCATGACGGATGGTGAGTTCAACCAGGAGTACAACACCTCTGAAGGCGACTCCTTCGACCAGTCCAAGAAGATGTGCGACGGCATCAAGGAACAGGGCATCAAGGTCTATACCGTGGCCTTCAGCGCCCCGCGGGCCGGCCGCGAGATCCTGGCCTATTGCGCCTCCGGGGAGGAGTTCACCTTCACCCCTGACAGCTCCGAAGAGCTGAAGGAAGCCTATACGAAGATCGCCCAGTCGATCTCCGACCTGCGCATCCGCTACTAATCCGGAAATCAGGCAGCGCTCCCCCGGGGGCGGTGCCAATTCCGACATCAAATTTTCTCTATTGAAATCAGACGCTTGTGCGACAGGCCCGCACAGGCGCGGCGCAAGAGCGCCGAAATTGACAGCGCGCACTCGCTCACATTGATCTGAATTGTAGACAGGCCCCGAACTTCCGTCATAATGCAGTTTGAAAACAGCGCGCTCGGCGCTGCACAAACCCTGATCGGGAGCCCCGTCATGAAGCGGGATGTTTTGTCTAGCGCTCCCTCGCCGGTTGCGAACACGCCTGCCTTGTCGGCAGACGAGAGTTCCTGGCTTAGCGCCATCATCACGTCGTCCACCGACGCCATCATTTCCAAGACCACAGACGGCATCATCGCCAGCTGGAACCCAGCGGCTGAACGCCTGTTCGGCTATGCCCCTCAGGAAGTGATCGGCAAGTCCATTCGCCTGCTGATCCCCGAAGACAGGCAGACGGAAGAGGATGAAATCCTCACAGCGATTCAGGCGAACAAGACGGTCACGAATCTGAGGACAGTCCGCCGACACAAGGACGGCCATGATTTGCACATCATGGTCACCGTCTCCCCCATCCATGATTCAAACGGCAAGATCGTCGGTGCCTCAAAGATCGTGAGGGACCTGTCCGCCGAGCTCGAAAGCCGCGAAAAGCTTGAGCAGAGCGAAACCCAGTTCAAGGCCCTGGCCGACAACATCCCCCAGCTTGCCTGGATGTGCGATCCGGAAGGACAGATCTTCTGGTACAACAAGCGCTGGTATGAATTCACAGGCGCTGATGAATCGACCACGCTGGGGCATGGCTGGAAGTCCGTTCACCATCCCGAACATGAAGCGCGCGCGACCGAGCATTTCCTCAGCTCCCTCAAGAGGGGCGAAGTCTGGGAAGATACATTCCCCTTGCGCGGCAAGGATGGAAAGTTCCGCTGGTTCCTTTCCCGCGCCCATCCGATCAGAGGTGATGACGGCAACATCATCATGTGGTTCGGCACCAACACGGATGTGACCGACCAGAAACAGCGCGAGGAGCGTATTCAGCTCCTTCTGGGTGAAGTGAACCACCGCGCCAAGAACATGCTGACCCTGGTTCAGGCAATCGCACGCCAGACGATGGCCAGCGGCGAAAACTTCCTGGACCGCTTCTCAGAGCGCATGCGCTCTCTGGCATCCAGCCAGGATTTGCTGGTCAGCTCCGGCTGGCGCGGCGCGCGCGTGGAAGACATCATGAGCTCCCAGCTCGCCCATCTGGAAGACTTCATTGGCACCCGGATCATCCTGAATGGCCCGCATGTCCGCCTCACCTCGGCGGCGGCTCAATCGCTGGGCATGGCACTGCATGAGCTGGCCACCAATGCCGGCAAGTATGGCGCATTGTCCAATGATACCGGTCAGGTGCACATCACCTGGAACATCCGAACGGATGAGGATGTAAACCGGTTCGAGATCAACTGGATCGAAAGTGGCGGCCCCCCCGTTGAAGCGCCTGAGCGCCGGGGATTTGGCTCAACCGTTATCGAAAAGATGACGCGCATCGCATTCGGCTATCCCGTGAAGCTGGAATTCCCGCCGGAGGGCCTGCAATGGCACCTCTTCAGCGTCGATGACCGCGTTTTTGAATCCGACTTCGTGCCAGAGCCGTCAAAGTCAGAGGCGCCTGATCCGCAATCCGTGGCCCCCGTTTCCGGGACACAGCAATCCCCGAGCGCCCATCGCCGGGTGCTCGTGGTTGAGGATGAGGCGATCATCGCCATCGACATGGCGGCCGCACTGGAAGATGCCGGTTATGCCGTCATCGGGCCGGTCGGCTCTGTGTTCGAGGCGATGCAGTTGCTGGATGAGACACCTTGCGACTGCGCCGTGCTGGACATCAATCTGGCAGGGGAAACCTCCGCGCCTGTGGCCGGACGGCTGCTGCAACAGGGCGTTCCGTTTGTGACCGTCTCTGGCAACACGCCGGAAACCAGCGGCGCGGAATTCAGTCAGGCACCTTTCCTGTCAAAGCCAATCATCACGAGCAAGCTGCTGACCCAATTGTCCCGCATGCTTACTGAAACGGCTCCGCAAACTCGTTAGCGGCGTCCTCATAAGATGAGGGCAGCAATTGGGTATGGATCGTCACGATCAGCCCGTCATCCGTATATTCACGCTCAACCCGCGTGCGCGGGAACATCTTGAAGATCTGCGTTCCGAAACCTGTCCGGGCAGGTGGCTGAACCGGGCCCACACCCGTTTCTTTCCAGACGGAAACCACAATATTGTCTTCCAGCTTCCAGCTGAGATGGAGATGGCCGCCGGGCACGGAGAAACATCCAAACTTGCGCGCGTTGGCTGCGAGCTCGTGCGCAATCATCGCGGCATCCTTGCTCGCCTTCACGGTGAGCAGGAAATCTGGGCCATCCAGTGTGAAGCGGCTCGCATTCCGTCCGACGGTCGCAATCAGTTCGCTCTCCAGAATGTCCCGCAGCCTGAGACCGCGCCAATTCCGGCGGCTCAGCTCGAAATAGGTCCGGCTCATGGACGCCAGCCGCTCGTTGAAATCCTTGACATACGTGCCAACGTCGTCTGCGCTTTCGCCTGAAATCCGGGACGTGGCCATGATTACCGCAAACATGTTGCGGATGCGGTGGGCCAGTTCGTTTTCCATATAGTCGTTCTGGCGCTTCAGCTCGACTTGCGTGGTAATGTCTTCCGCCCGCTGGATCATGTGCGTGACATTGCCGTCCTCATCATAGTGAGGGTCCTGAACGGCCTGCCAGACGCGAGTCTCAACTGTGCCATCCGGCATGATAAGTTCGTAAGGCTGGGCTTCGAGCGTCGTACGTTTGCCGCTGAAGACTTCCCGGAATTTCGCCTCCACCGGTTCCTGGCGGCCCCTCACATCGGGGAAGATGTCGAATATGTACTGTCCCGCCAGACGCTCCCAGTCAGTTTCTGTGGCGGTCATGTATGCGTCGTTGGCGTAGGCGAAGCGCAGATCCTTGTTCAGAATCATCATGGGCATGGCCCAGGAGTCGGCCACATCCCGAAACAGCTTTTCGCCAAAACTGTCCGGCATTGAATCGTGACGTGTCATGCGAATGTTTTTACCTCGTACACCCCGAACTTTCATCAAATCTGTTAACAGTGAGTGACCACATCTGCACCCCTGAAGAACACTTGCCCTGCCCGGCATCCCCTATATGACTGTGATCATGCCGTCTGATACGCCCCCCCCCTCCAATGATGCCGCCCTGTCGGTTTCCGACCTCGCCGCCAGCCTGAAGCGCACGGTTGAGACCAATTACGATCATGTGGTCGTCCGCGGCGAATTGGGCCGCGTCACCCTTGCCCGGTCCGGTCACATGTATTGCGATCTGAAAGACGACAAGGCCGTGCTGAATACGGTGATGTGGAAGGGACAGGTCAACCGCCTGCCCTTCAAGCCGGAAGAGGGTCTCGAAGTCATCGCGACGGGCCGTTTATCCATCTATGAGGGCCGATCCAACTACCAGATGATCGCCTCTTCCATGCGCCCGGCAGGCGCTGGCGCACTGATGGCCCTGCTGGAGGAGCGGAAGAAAAAGTTCGCCGCCGAAGGCCTGTTCGCCCCCGAGCACAAGAAGAAACTGCCCTACCTGCCCCGAACGATTGGCGTGGTCACCAGCCCGACCGGGGCCGTGATCCGGGATATCCTGCACCGCATCCGCGACCGGTTTCCGGTGCGCGTCATTGTCTGGCCAGCACTGGTTCAGGGTGACAGCGCTGCCGGACAAATCACAGCGGGGATCGAAGGCTTCAATGCCATGACCGGCGCTGACCGTCCGGACGTGCTGATCGTCGCGCGGGGGGGTGGCTCGATCGAAGATCTCTGGCCATTCAACGAGGAAAACGTCGTTCGCGCGGCCTTCAACAGCGAGATCCCGCTGATCTCTGCAGTGGGGCATGAGACTGACACAACGCTCATCGATTACGTATCCGACGCTCGCGCGCCGACCCCGACCGGAGCGGCAGAAATTGCTGTGCCTGTTCGCTCTGAATTGCTGCTGATGACGGGAGAGCATGGCGAGCGCCTGAAGCGCGCGCTCGCCCGCCGCACCGGCCAATCACGCGACAAGCTGGCGGCAGCGCGCCTGCCCCGCCCCGAATCCCTGCTGCAGGCCAAGCGCCAGCGGCTCGACTATGCCAGCGCGAGCCTTCCCAAGGCGGCGCTCGCGCTCGTTCAGAAAGCCCGCCTGCGGGTCTCCCGGCTGGCGATCAGCCCGGCCAGTCTCAACGCCGAAATCCGGGCCTCGAAACAGCGCCTGCGTGACACAGCCGTCCGCGCGCGCCCGGCGCTCAACCGCCTGATCGAAGCCCGCCGGAACACGCTGGCCGCACAAGGCAAACTGCTGGAAACACTGTCCTATCAGTCAACACTGAAGCGCGGCTATGCCATCGTGCGCGATACCGATGGCAATCTTGTTCGCTCCGCGACGGCCGCCGCCTCCACACCCAGCTTCAAGGTCAGCTTCGGTGATGGCGATGTCATGGCGCGCCCGGACGGAGCCGCGCCGCCTTCGCCACCGCCTGCGCCGCCAGTTCCAAAAGCGGCAAAGCCAACGAAGCCGAAGACTGATCAGGGCTCCCTCTTCTAGTCAGAATCAGGGCCGGGCTTACCGGACCTCCCCCTACGGAACGTCCATCAAGACATCTCCAACAAAGTGCTCGCTATTTAATCAGTGCTGCACATACGAAAAAATAGTGATATTTCGACACCCGAGCGAATGTCTGATTTTGTTCATCCGCATACCTTTCCGCAGTATCAAAAAGTGTATCTCCAATAAGGTTTTGTGATGATTTCGTCCAAAGCTTGTGCGTCGCACAAAACTGAAACCTTCTCGAACTTTCTGTTGTAAAACTTTGATTTGAGCCGGTTTGAGCCGCTGAGTAGGCAGCGCCCGACTGCGCACAGTGCGCCTAGTTAACGGGTCAAATCATGAAACACTCTTATCTTACCGCGACGGCAATTGCCGCTCTTGGTCTCTCCGGACAATTGTCCGCTCACGCACAGGAAACCAGCGCCGAAAAGGCTCGTCACCTGGAAGTCGTCACCGTGACGACACAGAAGCAGCAACAGGCGCTCATCGACGTTCCAATCAACGTGTCTGTGGCAGACCAGGCCCTGATCGACCTGCTCGCGGCCGATGATTTCGAAGACCTTGGCAACTTCGTTCCCGGCCTGCAGGTGCAGGCCCAAAGCCTCAACGCGCCGAGCTACTCCCTGCGCGGTGTGGTGTCGGATGGTGGTACGCCCCGCGTGGCCATGTTCCAGAATGGTGTGGCGATCGGCAATGTGGGGTTTGCCACCAATCTCGCCATCTATGACATGGAGCGGGTTGAGGTTGTCAAAGGCCCCCAAGCCACTCTGTTCGGCCAGGGCGCGCTGGTTGGCGGCGTGAACTTCATCCAGAACCGCGCCTCCCTGTCCGGCAATTCCGGCAAAGCCTCCATCGAAGGCGGTGACTACAGCTTCGTCCGCGCGGAAGGCCACTACAACTACGTCATCAATGACACGCTTGCCCTGCGCGTTGCGGGTCAGCTGAAGAACATGGACGGCTATGTGCCGAACACCGCCAACTCTCCGGACCTGATGGGACAGGACACGCTTGCCCTGCGCACCGCCCTTCACTGGGAGCCGAGCCCGCAGCTGCGCGCCGACCTGTTCGTCAACTATCAGGACGATGATTCCACCGGCACCCAGTTCACGTCCGGCTTCTTCGAGGTAAACGGGAAGGTCGATCCATACGGCGCAACGGCCATGAACGTGAATGATGATCAGGTCCGCAGCAAGCTCGGCAATGATCGTGAGCTGTTCTATGTCACCGCCAACGTCGAATACGACCTCAACGATGACTGGTCGCTGACCTCCCTCACCGACTATCGCAACCTGTTCTCGAATGAAGCGTGGGACTCTGATGGTGTCGAGTTCAACCTGCTTCAATTCTATCAGGGCCGCCAGGCCAATACGTTCAGCCAGGAATTGCGCCTGAACTATGATGCCGGTGGCAAGCTGTCGGCCTTTTTCGGCGGAAACTATTTCACTGTGAACGGCAAGGATGAGCTGCGCTTCTCCACGGATGAAGCTTACGCTCAATCCCTGTTTGCACCGAGCCTCGCAGGTGCCGCTGGCCTGACCGTTGAGCAGGTTCAGGGCGCGCTGACACTGGCCGGTATCCCGGGCGGTGCAAACTTCGGCAGCTTTGATACGCCTCTTCAGTACTCTGCTCTGGCAGCCCTGCTGCAAGGCGCGCTGGTACCGCTTTACGGTGAGCATCTGGAACAGCAAATCTCCACCGACGAACGCGACACATATGACCTGTTCGGCGATGTGACCTATCAGCTGACAGATCGCCTCGAACTGACAGGTGGCCTTCGCTACACCAAGGAAGACCTGGCGGCGAGCTCCGTTGCAGCTGTCCTCAAGAGCAACCCGTATCTCGGCGGCCTCAATGGTGTGACCCTGGCGCCTTCCCTGCTGCTGAGCGCTGATCGCCTCAACAACAAGGCTACCGGATCAGAAGAAACGGATGGTGCGTTCACATGGCGCCTGAATGCCGCCTATCGCGTATCTGACAATGTGAACACCTGGGTCGCCTACGGCCGGGGCCGTCGCCCGGAAGTGCTCTCCGCTTCTGGTGCAAGCTATGATGTCATCGACGCGGAAACGCTGGACAATGTCGAGGCCGGTGTGTTCGCCCGTCTCTGGGATAATCGCGTCCAGATGACCAGCTCGGTCTATTATGGTGAGTACAAGGACTTCCAGACCACGCGCTTTGACCCGATCAACGGCGTCTTCATCACCGAAAATTCCGGTAACGCCACCCAGTATGGCTTCGAATTCGATGGTCAGGCCCTGGTCACGGACAATATCCGCCTGCTCGGCACATATGCCTACACGCATTCGGAATATGATGACAAAGACGACAACGGAAACCCGCTCCAGTTCGCTGGCAACAGCTTCCGGATCAGCCCGGAGCACAGCTTCTCGCTGGCGGCTGACATCACGATCCCGGCTGGCGAACGCGGCGATTTCTCGATCGTGCCGAGCTATGTCTGGAAAGATCATCACTATTTCGAAGATGACAATGGCTACAATTATGCCGCTAATGGAAATGGTGGATTCATCCGCGTTCGTGAAGCCTATCCGGACGGCACCTTTGTCGAGGAAGAACAGGACGCATATGGCATCGCCAACCTCCGCATCGGCTTCGACAGCGCAGACGATCAGTGGGGCGTCTACTTCCTGGGCGAAAACATCTTCGATGAGGAATACCTGATCGACGTGGGCAACACGGGCGGTGCCTTTGGCCTGCATACCATCATCCGCGGCAAGCCGCAGATGCTGAAAGCCGGTGCCTATATCAAGTTCTAGGCTGACTACATACCGGGGCGGGCCCGTGCTCGCCCCGATCCTCCAGACAGGACTATGAACCATGAAGAAATATTTCCTCCTCGGCGGCCTGTTGCTGGCTGCCTGCAATCCGGCGGCTGAAACGATTGCGCCTGTGGATGCCCCGGCTGAAGCGCCAGCAGAAGCAGCTCCGGCCGACGCAAGCGACACCGAAACCGCGCTAAAGACCCTCACGGGCGAGCCGCCTGTCATCATCGCCCATCGCGGCGCAAGCGGCCTTTATCCCGAGCACACGCTGAAAGCCTATCAGGTCGCCATCGATCAGGGGGCTGACTTCATCGAACCGGATCTGGTGATGACCAAGGATGGCGTTCTCGTTGCCAACCATGATGGCTACCTGTCCGACACGACAAACATTGCCGATCATGAAGAATTCGCCGATCGCAAAAGCGTGCGTAAAACGCCTCTGGGCGACAAGGAAGACTGGTGGTCTGACGATTTCACCCTCGCTGAGCTGAAGACGCTGAATGTCATCCAGCGCGTTGAAGGCCGCCCGCAAGACTATAACGACCAGTTCCGGATTGCGACGTTTGACGAGATCATCGACCTGGTTGAAGAGAATGCCGCGCAAGGCCGGAAGGTCGGCCTGCACATCGAGGCCAAATGGCCTTCCAATTTCTCTGCGGCCGGGCTCGACATGGTCGATCCGATCCTGAACACGATTGAAGAGCGCGGCCTCGTCGAAGCGGGCATTCCGATCTTCATCCAGTGCTTTGAGCCGGACTTCCTCGCCAAGGTCGCCGCTAAGAGCGACCTGACACTCGTACAGAACCTCGTCGGCCCGCCCTACGCGGCCCTGCTCGGCCTGGACATGAATCTGGAAGACATTCCGACAGCAGGCGTCGGCGCTCACAAGGCAATGATCCTGACCCCTGAAGGCGGGACGACAGACTTCGTTGAACGCGCCCACGCCCTCGGCAAGATCGTGCATGTCTACACGGTGCGCGATGATGAACCGGCAGAAGGATTCGCATCAGCTGAAGAGGAGTTGAAAGTCCTCATCGAAGCTGGTGTCGACGGCATCTGGACCGACTATCCCGAAACCGCCGTGATTGTTCGCAAGGATTACGAATAGCACGACAGCGCTTTCAAAAAGCGAAAGGCCGACGCTCCAGAACGGAACGTCGGCCTTTTTCATACCCGCCTGTCGAGGCGAGATCTGCTTAGCTGATGTCTTCCGACAGCACGGTCATCTGGAACTGGTAGGACGTTTCGCCCTCGTCCACATCCTTGTAGACCACGGCCAGGAATTCGGCGCCGAGATAGCACTCAACGGAATCATCGGTCTTGTCACGCGCAACCAGGCGAAGGCCCGGGTGCAGTTTTTCCTTGAGATAGGCTTCAAGGCGCAGCGTTTCTTCGCGCTCCATGGGTCGGGCTCCTCTTGGGTCTTTGTGTTCGCGGCGAACCTAGAGATTTTGCTTGGCGTTGCAACCGCAAAGCCTGCAAATCAGCTGCGCTCGGCCTCCAGAACGCAATGCGCCGACAGGGATTCCACAGTTTCCTCAAAACGCGCCGGCAGCAGGCGTTGCAATTCCGGCTTGTCGATCTGGTCGCAATCCATCAGCGACAACACCATCGCCGTTTCGTCCTGAATCGTTTCCATATAATCCAGCGCATCCTGGCTCGCCCCGGCTTGGCGCAGCGCCGCTTCATTCTCGCGGGCGGCGATGTGGCGAACCGTCAAATTCCAGGCGAGCGGAAGAATATCATCAATCCGTTGCGTGTGTTCCAGCGCGGTGGGCCAGTCTTCGTCCAGTATGTGAATGAAGCCGATATTCTCTTCCGTATAGGCGACGCCCACCTGCGTTGCGCCGCGTTCAGCGCGGATGCGGGCTGCAATGCGCAGCTCTGACAAGGCCTCCTGCAACGCCTCTTCGTAGAGGCGCCCTTCCGGCAGTTCGCGCTGCGCCGCCAGCGCGACCAGTGTTGTGCCGACGCCATGATGCGCCATCTGTTCCTGTTCCAGAGTGATGTCTTCGGAATCCGCCCCAATCAGATGTGCCGCCTCGCTGAAAGCGCGATAGGCCAGCAAGGCGTCGCCGCGCTTGCGCAGACACTGGCCCTTCCAGATCAGCAGCATCGGCGCGTCAAGATCGCGCGCCGTCGCCTGGTTTACATAGTCCACCACGGTGGAGCATCCCTGGCTCCAGACCAGTGACGCCTCATCTGCTGCGCGGTACTCCAGCATGGCCAGCCCCGCAGCGCCCATTGCCTGATCCGACAGGGCCTCTGCATCCATCAAACGTTCAAACGCAGCGCGTACATTTGCGGAGTCCACTTCTCCGCCCCAATCATCCAGAGCGGCCTGCAGCAACTGGTGCTCCTCATCCCTCAGCAGGCGGACATCCCCCTCATCCGCACGGAGCACCATGCTGACCACTTGCGAGGTGACCTCGTTCATCGTCTTGCCGAGCACATGGCTGCGCGCAATGTTCACAGCGCGATCTTTGTAGGCAGCGATCTGACGCGCCGATCCGGCCTGTTGCAATTCTCTTGAAAGCTCGGCCTGCCTGCGCGCCGACTCATTTTCCTCGCGGATTGCGACGAGTTGAGCCTGTGTCGACTCGCGCTGTCGACTGGCTTCTCCTGCGACGATGCGGAGATTGATCTCGTTCAACCGCGCCTGATGGGCGTACTCCGATTTCAGCCCCTGAAGCGCGACATAGAAATAGATTACGCTGCCCACAGCAATCACCGCTGCCGTGACGAGCAAGACCGCCAGGGCACGGATCAGGAAGCGGAAAGCCTTCTGCTCTCCCTGCAACTCGCGCAGCAGGTCAAGCGAAGTAACCGGCGAAGTTCCGGATTCTGATTGCAGGCTCATGCCCGGCTCCTTTCAGAGAGGATTGGCGTTTCGGCGCCATCCCAGACGGTTTCACCAAAGACGGGTTCCAGCAACAGACGCAAACCGGTGTCCTCGTCACCTTCGCGAATGAAGGCCTCCGCCACGAGCAGCTTGATCCGCATCTGCCGCTTTCGCCAGATGCGCAGCGCTGCGCCAATGGCGGTCGCGACGAAGAAATTTGACGCGCCAATCATGCGTTCCGGATTATCTGCGAATACGTCCGCGCCGAAGGGCAAAGGGTATTTGCCAAGCAGGGTCGACAGGAAGACGCTGAACGACACGACCGCCATGAAGATCGCCCCGGTCAGCAAGTGACGGTCCAATCTGGCTTCTGCCTTGAGCTCGGACCGGTGATGGCTAATCAGGGGGCTGATGGTCTTCATCGGTTAATCCCTGTCCCGTGCGACCCGGAATCCGATCCCGTCATCGCGGCCCGTATCCGGAAATGCATCACGGATTGCGGACCGAACATAGGAGGGCACCTTCTCCCAACTGCCGCCCCGGACTGCACGGGAGCGACAGCCACGCTCATCATAGACCGTCGCCTCACCAAACCGGCCAAGATAGCTGCGCACGCTACAATCAGCGGTCCATTCGGCGACATTGCCGTGCATCTCATGCAGGCCGAAGGCATTCGGCGGATAATAGCCAACCGGCATGGGTCGGCGGGGCCAGACGCCTTTCGGACTGTCATTGTAGATCCGCCCGGCATTGAAGTTCGCCTGTTGGTCCGTCAGCGTATCGCCGGTGTTGAAAGCAGTCGTGGTGCCTGCGCGCGCGGCATACTCCCATTCTGCTTCGCTCAGCAGGCGATAGGGCTCCCCATCGACGCGAGTATTCAGCCAATCGACATAGGCCATTGCCTCAACCCAGGTGATATTGATCACCGGCAGACCCGGCTGTTGCCATTGGTCACTGCGGGTCTCATTCGCGGCTTCGTTTCCAACGCAGCCGCCGCCTTCGACACAGGCGGTCAGATCGGCCCAGCTGATCTCAGTTGCGGACGCGGCAAAGGGCTTGATCGTGGCGCGCCATTGTGGGCCCTCATTATCCTTGCGTTCTTTCTCGGTTGCCGGGGAGCCCATCATGAACTCTCCGCCCGGAATGGCGACCATTTCCGGACAGTCTGTGCAATCGCGAAACTTGCGTTCGGCGATGGCACCACCGGCATCAGCCGCGGTAAAGGCCGCGCCGCGCAGCAAGGTGGACACGCTGGTGAAGCCGGGCGCGGCATTCACGGCGTTTGGCACCTCGGCCACGTCACCGGCGCTACGGGCGGCTGAGCCGCGTGCCCCATGGGCCGGCAATTGCGCGCTGGTATTGGTTGGCACGGGCTGGGGCGCCGGGCCGCCATCACAGCCGGCAAAGCAGAAATCCGCACCTGTCAGACCGGAATTGTAAAAGGGTGTCTGCAACCCATTGGTCGACTGGTTTACCCGATCTGCCACGCGCTTGAAGACTTGTTCGGCAATCAGGTTCTGCTGGCCAATCGTCTGTGACAGCGCCATCGCAAAGGTCGAGTTCTCGCCCTCGCCATCATAGGCGACATAGCCCGGCGCGGTGGAGTATGAAATCAACAGGCCGCGCGCCGGCTTCACCTCGGCCAGCCCGCCTGCTGCACTGCGCGTTGCGCTTGGCAATGGATTGTCGCGGCAGGCGTCCAGAATGACGAAATTCACCGCATTCCCGGCATGCTCCACATAGCGCAACGCGTCGCCGAGGCGCGGGGCCTGTCGCCAGATATCCTGTTCCGAACGGGCGTTTGCATCCACCGGCACCAGATAGTTCAGGCCCTGCGACTGAACCCCGTGCCCAGCGTAATAGATCAGACCAACAGAATCGGAGCCGCCCGCCTTGAGACGCGCGCCGTGATCGGCAAAGGCCCGTTCCATCTGGTCTTCCGTGCCATCTATGACCAGGTCTACCGTAAAGCCCACCTTGCCGAGTGTTTCGGCCATCAGGCGTGCATCCCGCGCCGGATTGGGCAGTTGCCAACCGGTCTGCTGATAGCTGGAATTGCCAATCACGAGCGCGTAGCGCGGTGCTTGTTGACTATCCGCCAATGCGACGGGCGCCAGGATAAGGCATAGAAAGGCTGCAATTACGGTCCGAAGCATTGCGGGCGTCCCCTTCCGCTGGTTGCTCAATGCGTCCCCCGAGCACAGCATTAACTAACCCCAATTCCCGGCACGAGAAAAGGGGGCAAGCCTGCCCTTCAGCTGTGAAGCCTGTTTCAGCCGCTTTGCGGACGGTTTGCCGTTTCGGGGAGCAGCGCGAGAACCTTGGCCTGTCCGACCCAGTCATCGCGCAGGATACGGCCCTTGAAATGCTCCAGCTTGTCATCGACCCACTGGATCTCGTCAGGGCCCCATTCCGAAATCTGCCAGAAATAATAGACGCCGATCTCATTCAGCAATTCAGCCAGCATCGGGCCAATACCGTTCACGCGCTCAAGATCGTCTTCCTCCCCAAAGGCCGCTTCGACCAGCAAATTGGCCTGGTCATCCGGGCGCATGGCCTGACGAACAGGGTCCTGGCCGCGAATGATCTCGATCTTGTGGACGGTCGTGGTCGTCTCCGGTTGTGGGGCCGGAGGCGGCGGCGGAGGAGGTGGTGGTGGCGGGGGAGTCGCCGGAGTTTCCGTTGTCGTTGTGGTTTGCGTGAATTGCGCCTGGGACAGCGGAACGCGCTGAGAATAATCAATATCTGTGCGCGAATAGGCGGTTTCCTGAAGCGTACGCACCATGTGATGCATCGCCGCCATACCGTACTCGATTGAAGTCAGCCGGTCTTCGACCGCCGCCATATTGAGGCGCGCCTCCATCTTGCGGAGCGAGTTCGTGATTGCCGACATGTCGGGATCCTGAAGCCCGACCACCATCTCCTGCAGCGTGGCCAGACGGCGCTCAAGCGAGGATGTGTCGGATGTGGACTGAATGTCGACGCGCATCGTGGCCAGCGCGGAATCGAGTGTCGCAAGGCGTGCCTGCAGTGGTGACAGGTCCACAGGTCCACGATCCATACTGGCGACATGGGCCTCAAGTGCAGCGAGCTTCGAATGGAGGGCGGCCGTACCGCCTTCCAGATCGGCCAGCTTGTTATGCGTAACGCGGACATGATCCGGCGAAGTCTTCAGGTCGCGTTCTATCTGACGCAAGGTTTCCGTGACCGGGCCGAGATCCACGTCCGGCACAGTGATCTGGCTGATCGCGGTTTCAAGCTTGGCGAGGCGGTCGCGCAGGCTGTCCACATCCGGCACACGCAGCGAGGCAAGAGACGAAGACAGTGTTTGCAGACGGATGGTCATGCTCTCATTGTCAGCCTTGCGCTGGGCATCCAGCCGCTCGGCGAATTCGGCGAGACGGGCTTCCATCTGGCCAAAATCCCCGCGGATCGGATCAAGATCCGTAACCGGCACATCAAGATTCTCGAGTGCAAGTTCAAGGCGCGCAAGGCCGCTATGGATTGGGCCGAGATCAACTTCAGGAATCTCCGGAAATGCTGGTATCTCAGGCATTTGTGGCATCGCCGGTGGCTCTGTATTGACCAGCACGTTTACACTGTCTTCGATGCGCGACAACCGGGCTTCCAGACTGTCCAGATCTGTATTCTTCAACTGGCCCACAGCCATGTCGAGATCAGCGAGCCGCGAGATAACCGGGTCAAAGCTTGAGCCGCTATCGGCAAGGCGGGTTTCAATCGCCTCCAAACGCGCATTCACGGGTGAAATGTCTGGCGTCGGAATGTTTCTCAGACGATCACCCAGACTGTTGATATTGGCGTGGAATTCATCCCGCGTGACCGGCGAAGGCATGGCAGAGAGCCGCTCCTCGATCGCGGCGAAGTGTGCCAGCAAATCGTCACGCGTCACGCCGGCACGCAATTCCGACATGGCGCTATTTTCCATCAACTCTTCATAGGACTCGGTGACGTCCTCGTAGCGATTGCGCATCCACCAATAAACCAGAGCTGCCCCCGCCAGCGCGGCAAGCAGCATGAGCAGCAAGATCTGGATGAGAAGAAACCACATGATGTTTACTTTCAGGCTAGCTGGTGGAATTCATTCCGAGACACGGATCACCCGTATCTCGATGCGTCTGTTCTGGGCGCGACCTGCCGCAGTGGAGTTTGGCGCAACCGGGCTGGCATCGCCATACCCCGTTGCGACTAGTCGGCCAGATGGCACGCCCCGCGCGATCAGTGCATTGCGCACCGCTTCGGCGCGCGCCTGACTGAGCTGGCGATTGGTTTCCGGCAGACCGGTGCTGTCTGTATAGCCAGCGATGCGCAGAGATCCCGGGCATGCGCGCACGGCTTCGGCGACATCATCCAGCAGGCCAGCGCTTGATGCGCCGATCACCGCGCTGGATGACTGGAATTCAATGCGCGCATCGCCCAACAATTCTTCAAGTGAACTTTCACAGGAGCTGACCGCTTCGCGTGAGATGACATTGATCGCCCCGACCTCCCCTAACGGGATCGGCTCTAGGGCAAGCTTGCGTGTGGCGGCGGCTTCGGCGCCCGGAAGCTCGCAATCAAGCGAAAATCGGTTCGTGGTAAACGCAGACACACCGCGGTCGCACTTCGACACCGTGTTTAGGCCGCGCATGGCGACTTCCAGGAAACCATCGGCGACGGGCTCATTATTGATCGACAGACTGTCCTGAATGGAAATTACGCGCGGCGGGTCGATTTTCGTGCGAGCGGCTGCGACGACTTCCTGACGAATTTCCGTGTTCGGCATATCGCCATCCAGTGTCAGCACACCATCCGCCACACGAAACGACCAATCCGTATTGGGGCCAACGGCACCTTCACCCAGAAGGCTCCAGTCGAAATTTTCTCGAATGCGCGTGACCGGCCTAGCCGATCCGAACAAGGCTGGTGCGCGCGCTTTCCTCACTGCGTCGACTGCAGCGTCCGCGGCTTCACGGCTGGGAGGACGCCCTTCGAGCGTGATCCACTGGCCAGAGACACGAGACCGGGCCCAGCTGGCATCAGCGTCAACCAGCGCCTGCGACGCGGTCCGCTGGGCGGTTGCCTGCACCACACCAAACGCAAAAGGCCAGATCGCGAACAAAAGGAGGAGCCCCAAAGCGGCCAAAGGAACCACGGCGTAGGGCACGAATGGCAAACGTTCTGCCTCAGCGCGCCGCACCTTGCGCGTGCGCATGAACCGGCCTGCAGTGCTGCTACTGTCGGTCAACCGGCCACCCTCTGTTCACGCGCCAAAAACACCCCTCCCGAAACCGGGTCGTGGGTCAAATATTAAACGAAACAAAGGGCCGCAACAACATTCCGATCCCGAAATGAAACGTTGCTGGAGACAATATTGCTGTCAATTACTGCAAAAACTCAGCTGTCGCGCGATTTGTATTCAGGCCGGTCAACTGACACGCGAACGGCGGACTTACTTGCCCATATCGTCGGGAATCGTCTGATCCATGGTTTCTGCCGGATGGCAGCAGGACGGTCCGCTGACAATTCGCGCCGGAACGCCTGCCACAGTGCACTTCGCTGGCACGTCTTTCAGCACCACACTCCCCGCTGCGACCTTGGCCTCGTCACCGATATGGATGTTGCCGAGAACCTTCGCCCCAACGGACAGTAGCACGCCCTTGCCGATCTTCGGATGGCGGTCACCCACTTCCTTGCCGGTTCCGCCGAGCGTGACACCGTGCAGCAATGAACACCCGTCGCCGACAATCGCCGTTTCACCAATCGTGATGCCCGACGCATGGTCCAGCATGACAGCCGTCCCTATGCGGGCGGCTGGGTGGATGTCCACGCCGAACAATTCAGAAGCGCGGCTCTGGAAATGGAAGGACAGCGTTTCACGCCCTTCACGCCAGAGCGAATGAGCAACGCGATAGGTCTGAAGGGCAAGGAAACCCTTGAAGTACAGGAAAGGCTGCAACATGCCGCGGCAGGCAGGGTCGCGCTCAAGGACCGCTTGCAGGTCGTCTTCAGCGGCCTCGACCAGTGCATGGTTGGAATCATAGGTATCGCTGAGAATCTGGCGCACCTGCTGTGTGCTCATGACCGGGCTTTTCAGCTTTTCAGCGAGATGGAAGGAAAGCGCCTGACACAGAGTTGAGTGCGCCAGGATGGCAGAGTTCAGATAGCTCGCCAGAGCAGGCTCGTCAGCAGCCGCAGCGCGGGCTTCGAAGCGAAGGCGATTCCAGGCTGGTGCGGGTGCACCGATATCCGGATTGTCTGGCATATCTCTTCCTTCCAATGCCTGTCTTTCCGACATGGGCCACTTTTGCCCAAGTGCAAGTCTTTGACCTGCCCTATTCGGCGGGTATTTCCTGACGGTTAAAGATCCGGCGAAACGTTTTTTGCACAGGTTTCATGGTCGTGATGCGGAATACGGCCGGCGTGAAATACAGCGCCAGAAGCGCGGATCCACTGACTCCGCCGGAAATTCCCGCTGCCAGAGGCATCCAGAAGGAATCCCCCGTCAGCAGGATCGGCACAAAGCCCCCCATTGTCGTCAATGTCGTCGCCACAATATGGCGCGTCGCATCCACGACAACTTCACGTTGGGCAATCACGTCATCCGCCATTGCAGCCGGATTCGCCCTGAGCAATGACAGAACGACGATAGAGCCGTTGATCGCAATGCCGAACAGGCCAAGGCCGCCGATGATGGCATTGAAGCCGAACGGCAGATTGAATAACCACACCCCAAAGAAGGCATAGCCAAGCGAGAGAAATCCTGACGCCAGCACCAGCAGCATCATGCGGAACGAATTGAACACCAGCATGATCGCCCCGGCCATCACCATGACAAGTGGGACACCGACGGCGGCGAGATTTCCAACAGCGTCGCTGGAATTCTCTGCTTCGCCCCCAATCACGACCTCATATCCAGCGGGAACATGAAACCCGGTTTCCTCAAACCGCGCCTGATAGTCCGCAAGCACAGGTGCTGGCAGTGTGTATGGATCCAGATAGGCGAGAATCTGGTTCATGCGCTGGCCATTGCGGCGCGTGATCACCGCGGTTTCGGGCACAAGCGTCACCTCGCCCAGGGCAGAAATCGGCGTACCAGAGCCGGTGCCGACTGTGGCTGATCGCAAGTCCGTCATCCCAGACCTGCGCGACATCGGCGCAATCACTTTTACCGGCAACTCTTCAGTCCCCTCCAGCACGGAGCCAGCCCGCACGCCTTCGAGTTCCGCGCTCAGGTCTGCGGCGATATCGGTGAGGCGTTCACCAGCGAGAGCCGATGCGGCTTCGTCAGCCTGCAGGCGCATCGTGGGTGCGCCCAGTTCCAATGACGCGACCGTGTAGGTGATGCCGGGTGTTTGTCCGAGAACGTTGCGAATTTCGTCGCCAATCATGTCCAAAGTATCAAAATCATTCCCCATGACGCGTAGCTCGATCGGTGCGTCAGCGGGCGGGCCCTGCTCGAATGGCAGCGCCAGGAAGCGCGCACTTGGAAACTCCTCCCGCACCATGCGCTGGACTTCGCCGACTATCTCATGCGTGCGCTCATTTGAATCGAGCTGCACCCAACCTGTCGCAAAGCCTTCAACGCCTTCCGTATTGTTGAGAACATTATAGTAGACGCGCGGCGAAGGCTGGCCGAGCACCCAGGTTACATCTTCAACACCCTCAATGGCACTGATCATGTCGGTGGCGCGATGAACCACATCGACGGTGTCATGAATGTCTGCCTCGGCCGACAATTGGAACGTCACCTGAAACTGGTCGCGCTCCGTTTGCGGAAAGAATTGGGATGGCAACTGCCCGACGAGCCAGAAACCGAAAATGGCCGGGGCCACACCAATCGCGATGCCCAGCAACGGGAAGCGCAAAATGGCCTCGATGGAGGCGCGGTAGCCATCCGAAATATAGTCATTCATCACGCCATCCCGCCACCAGCGGCGCGGGCGTTTTGCGTGGCCAGTCTCCCAGCCGCGCTTGCGGTCGAACCAGCCGGCCATCGCCGGGATCACGGTAATGGAGATGAGGAAAGATGCGGAGATCGCGAACACAACCGACAGGCCGATCATGCCAACAAACTCGCCCGCGCCGCCCGGCAACAGGGCGATGGGCGCAAAGGCAAGCGCTGTGGTCAATGTCGACGCTGCAAGCGGTGCGGCAAGGTGACCCAGACTTTCCCGAATAGCCTCGAAACGGTTCTTGCCCTTGGCGCGCAATTGGTCGAACTCGTCGACCACAACGATGGCGTTATCGATCAACAAGCCAAGTGAGATGACGAGCCCCGTCACAGACATCTGGTGGAGCGGGTGGCCGAAAACGCTGAACAGGATCAGCACAAGGCTGACCGTAAGCGGAATGGCCATGCCAACAACGATGGCGGACCGCCACCCCATCGTCACGAACAGCACGAGCACAACGATAAAGGCCGAGAACAACAGGCTTTGCGCCAGGCCGTTCAGGCGATCATTTGTGTAGAGACTCTGATCAAAAACAGTCTCTACTTTCAGCCCCGGTGGCGCTGACGCCGCGAATTCATCGGCGATAGCGCGGGCGCTTTCTGCCCATTTGTCCACGCGCTGTCCAGGCGAGATATAAACGCCGACTAGCACAGTCCGAAGATTGTTTTCATAGGCCTGCTTTATGGACGGATCAGCATACCCCTTCTCCACCCTTGCGACATCCGCCACGCGGACGGCCGAGCCGTCAGGCCGCTGCAGAAGCGGCACCTGGCGCACGCGCGAGATGCCATCAAACTCACCGCCGACCTCGAGGCCGATTGTGCCACCCTGCCCGCGTAGGCGACCAGCTGGTGTTTTGCTATCGGCCGACGCGATAAGGCCCGCGGCCTCACGGAAAGACAGCCCCGCTGCCGACAATGCCTGCGGATCGACGACCACACGAACTTCTTCTTCTGGCAAACCGTAGGTTTCCGTTTCCTCGGTGCCGCCAAGGCGTTGGAATTTGTCTTCGAGGTCCAGTACAAGCCGGCGCATGACAGTAAGGGGAGGCTCTCCCTCGCCTGTCCAGGTCAGACCGACGACCAACGTCGCAGCGCCCACATACAGTCTTTCAACCTCAGGCGATCCGACGCCGGATGGGAATTGGGCCTGCGCCTCTTCCACTTGCCCCCGGATCAGCGTCCAGGTGTCATCGACCTCGCCTTCAGTCAGGTCTTCCCGGATCTCGATCCGCACCTGTGAAAAACCCGCGCGGCTGGTGGATGTCACGTCTTCAATCTCGGCCAACTCCATGAGAGCCGCTTCGACGGGTTCCGTGACGAGCGCCTCAACCCGTTCAGCGTCCGCGCCGGGATATGGCGTCAGCACGAAGCCATAGCGCTCGATCAGGGTCGGGTCTTCCTGACGCCCCAGCGTCAGCATCGCGCCAAGCCCACCGATCAGGACAACCAGGATCGCGAGTATGGCAAGGCGCGGCAGTTTGAAGAAAAGCGTCGACATGAGACTTAGCCACCATTCACGGCAGCAGCACGGTGCACGTCGCGCGGCTCAACCGGCAAGCCCGGCACGATGCGCTGCAAGCCATCGGTTATGACTCGCTCGCCCGCTTCGACAGCGCCGCGAACAAAGGCGCGATCACCATCCGTATGCACCATTTCCACCGGACGGGTTGCGACCTTCCAGCCCGACCCGCTCGGCTCTGCTACATAGATTGTCCATAGTCCGCGCGACGCGGTAGACAAAGATTTGACCGGCACCCAGAAGCCCGGCTCATCAATGTCTCTCTGCATCGTCAGGCGCACAACAGTTCCTGACGCAACCTGCCCCTTGTTCTCGATTTCAAAAACGGCTGCGACAGTGCGCTGCGCCGGATCGATCACGCCGGTGACACTGCGCAAAATGGCCTCGACTGTTCCAACATCGGTCTTGAGATCATAGGTCTCTCCAGGTGTCAGGCGGGCGGCGCTGTTGGCAGGCAGTCCGATGCGAGCTTCCAGACGCCCCGCCTCGACCAGATCCAGCACAGGCTGGCCAGCGCCGGCGATGGTGCCTTCGTCCGCCATGCGGGAAGTCACCACGCCATCGAAAGGTGCTGTGATGCGAGACAGATCTATCTGCACGCGGTAAATGTCCGCCTGCGCCTTGGCTGCTTCAACACGTGCGAGCGCCGTATCTGCCTGCGCCTCAGCTTCGTCCACCGCTTGCTGGGAAACATGCCCCTGCATCTTCAGTTTGCGTTGGCGCTCGACCGTACTCATGGCAAGCGAATGCGCCGCGCGCGCCTCTTCGACCACGGCATTTGCCGAAGCCAGTTGCGCACGCAGGCCGCGCGTATCCAAACTGGCAAGGATGGTGCCGCGCTGGACACGGTCGCCAACATCCACGGCAATCGATTCAATCCGACCACCTGTCGAGAAGCCAAGCGCGCTGTTACGTCTGGCTTCGGCGAGACCGGAATAGGCCTCGTTCAATGTGAAGGCCGTGACCAATTCGACCGGCGCGACCTGAACGGTCATCGGTGTAGGAGCAGCCCTGGCAATCTTCGGCCCTTCTTCGCTACGCAGGCGCGTCGCCGCGAGCACAAGACCGACGCAGACCACCACCAGGATCAGCATGAAGATCAGCCCCTTGATGGCTGTCGGTCGCTTGTCGCGCGACACATCTCCGATATGCGGGTTTGTCTCTGTCATGTTGCTTGTCCTGAGAGGTCGCCGTTTTCACTCGCGACTGCGGGTTTCAGCAGGCTGCGGATCTGCAGGCTTGCGTGGAATTCTATGAAATCAGTTGCCGACATAGGCGTTTCGTCCGGCACGAGTTGATGGAACTTTGGAACGTGGATCAATAGTTGCGCAAGTCCATGCGACCCAGCCCAAAGAGACTTCGCCGCGATGACCGGGTGCAGCGCCGGGTCGAACACGCCAAGTTCCTGCCCTTCGCGCACCATGCTGATCAGCACACCGAAAGCCTGCCCTTTCTGCGACGCCACAAACCCGTCCCACGACAGAATTCCGGCACCATTTTCAGGCAGATCATTCTGAATGCTGGAAAATGCGGCCGCGTAGTGGAAAGGGCGTGTCACCGCGGTTTCGACATATGTTGCGACACACGCTTTTGCACGCTCGAGAAACGGACGGTCGGCGCTGGAACTGTTGTCGACCTTTTCCAGGAGCCGCTCGAAGAACGCCTCCTTCAACTCATCAATGAGTTCTTCCTTGGACCCGAAATATTTGTAGATCGCAGAGGGCGAATAATCGATCTCGTCCGCCAAACGGCGGATCGACAAACCTTCCTCCCCCTCCTTGGCAAACACGCGCTCGGCGGCGGAGATGATGGACTCCCGCACGCGCGACCGGCGACGGTCGGCTGGCGTCTCTTCGGGGGCGTCATCTGTCTGCATTTGACCCAATCTTCGTGCAAAGCGTTCAGAAAGTGAACACTGTTCACTCTTGTACGCTTTTCGGGACCCAAGCTCAAGACGGCAATTGTTAACAGGCGGCTTTAAGTGGGCCTCACGCGAGCCTATGTTGCCGCCATGACAAAGCGATTCCCCCCCGCCCCCGCCATCGGAACCCCAATGCTGGCAACACGCCCAAGCGCGGAGGCGCGGCAATTGCTGGCCCGGCGACGTTCGGCGGGAAAACATTTCATCTCCGAACCCGGGCCAACGCCAGACGCGCTGGATGAGTTGCTGGAGATCGCCGCTCGCGTACCGGATCACCGCAAGCTGACGCCTTGGCGTTTCATCGTGTTCGAAGGCGACGCGCGGGCAGACTTTGGCCAGGAACTGGCGCGCATTCGGGGCGAGGCCCTGGAAGATGCAGAGTCACAGGATTTGATGGAGGCCGCAGGTCTGTTCCTGCGCGCACCAACCGTGGTGGCCGTCATTTCCTCACCAAAGGAAGATGGGCGTACCCCAATTTGGGAACAGGAATTGTCCGCTGGGGCCGTGTGCTACAATTTGCTGCTCGCCGCCAATGCCAGCGGCTGGGCGGGCGCCTGGCTCAGCGAATGGCCAGCCTTTGACAAGCAGGTCGCCGAAGCACTCGGCCTCACTGGTAAAGAGCGCGTCGCCGGGTTTATCTATCTCGGCACATCAAAGATCGACCCACCCGAACGTGGACGCGCCTGCATGGCGGATATCGTCACGCGCTGGTCGCGCTAGCCCCGACCGCGATAAGAAGCAACGCCGGTGTCGGGCACATAGAGCCCGGCTGGCACCTCGCCAGATTGCCAGAACACGTCGATCGGAATGCCGCCGCGCGGATACCAGTATCCGGAAATGCGCAGCCACTTCGCCTCGGTGAAGTCAAAAATCTTCTTGCCGATAGACACCGTGCATTCCTCGTGAAACGCGCCGTGATTGCGGAAGCTGGTCAGGTAGAGCTTGAGGCTCTTGGATTCGACCAGCCAATCGCCCGGCGCGTAGTCGATGACAAGGTGCGCGAAATCGGGCTGGCCCGTCACCGGACACAGGGACGTGAATTCCGGCGCAACAAAGCGTGTGAGATAGAGCGTGTCGGCATGCGGATTTGCCACCCGCTCGAGCTCTGCTGTCTCGGGGCTTTGCGGTTGGTCGGTTTGCTGGCCGAGTTGGCCCAGCCCCTGATAGATCGGATTGTCAGCCATATTAAAGGATCGCCGGTACGGGAATGAGATTGAAGGTCAGCCCCATATAGAGCGCATATGCGAAAAGGAGAACCGCTCCCTCCCAGCGCGCAACCAGCTTGCCGGAAATCGCAAAGACCACCATCAGCGCGACGGACAGAAGCAAAGCGGCAATATCGCCAACACTGATCAGGCTATGGCTGATGCCGAACGACATCGCATCTGTCGTTACATCGCCGGTCGGTACGCCGCGCACACTGAATGGATGCACCAGTGCCGTTACGCCCAGAATGCCGAGAATATTGAAGATGTTCGAACCAATGATGTTACCGAGCGCGACATCCGCCTTGCCCCGGAAGGCCGCAATAGCCGATGTGGCAAGTTCAGGCAGGCTGGTGCCGACAGCGACAATCGAAAGACCAATAACTGTCTCGCTGATGCCGAAATCCCGCGCGATGACGACACCGCCATCAACCAGCAGCTTTGCCCCGATGACGACGCCTGCCAGGCCCGCAACCGCGATGAGAATGCCGAGGAGAATGCCATAGTTCGCCTCGACGATTTCGCCCTCCTCCGCATGCATGTCCGCCGCCTTGTCGCCCGCAGTCCGATCCGCGATCAGCGAGAAGGCGATATAGGCCAGCAATGCGGCGACCAGTACGAAGCCGGCAAGGCGCGAGAACAAATCAAACCAGATCAACGTACACAGCACAGCCGTCACGATCACCATGATGGACGTATCCCGCATCAGAGCCCGCGGGTTGGTGATGATTGGATGAATGACGGCCGCTACGCCCAGAACAAGAAGGACATTCGCGATATTGGAGCCGACAACGTTTCCGACAGCGATCCCCACCGCCCCTTCACTGATGGCTCTCAAGCTGGTGACCAACTCAGGAACCGATGTGCCGAAGCCAACCAGCGTTAGCCCGATCACGAGTTCGGAAATGTTGAGCTTTCGCGCAACGCTCACGGATCCGCGAACCAGCCCTTCCCCCCCTATGAACAAGAGAATGAGGCCGCCCAGAACCATCAGATATGTCATGAAAATCCCCGTGGGAAAGAATGAAGCCTTGAATATGGTAAACCACGAATACGAGCGCAATCTGACCCATGCTGAGATTTTCGAGGACCCTTCCGACCGCCCAAACGTACAAAAAAGCAGATATCCGGGGAGGCGCGACAAATTTCAGCAATCTTGTTCACCGTACACTCAGCTCAATGGCGCACATATCTCAATGGATACGCAAGGATCACACGGAAGATGGTAAATCGGGCGATCCGCCCCGCGCAGAATTCAGCCCGGCCTTTCGGCAGGATCGCTGTCTGCTGCCTGGCGCTCAGCCTGGCCCCTGCCTGCGCCTATCTTCCATTCACTGATAATGGCGAAACGACCGGCTCAGGCAACACGACGATTCCGGTCAAAATCGAGGGTGTACCGAAACAACTGGAAAGCGGCGCGCTCAAATCCGTCGAGATCCGCGCAGGCGAACCAACCAGCCTGCTGGACGTGAGGCGCCGCGCAACCCAGGCCGCCAGCGCGCTGGAAGAATATCTCGCGTCCGAAGGTTACTTCATGGCGGTGGTCAGCCCGGACCTTGTGGAAGACATGGATATGCGCCCCCAGCTCGACGTGGACGTTGGCGAGCGCTTCACCATCGCCGAGATAAACCTGTCTGGTACGGAGACTTTACCAGCTGACGTTTTGGACAAGCTGAGCATCGCCTCTGATGAACTGGGTATCGGCACATGGGCCGCAACCACTGACATCGAGGAATTGGAGCGACGGCTCGTCACTGAGCTCCGTCGTGAAGGGTATGCCTTCGCGGAAAGCGAAGGCATCGACGCGCTTGCCTCCCGCGCCGACAAAACGCTGGAGCTGACCTACCAACTCGTTCCGGGACCACGCGTCCAACTCGGCGAACTGAGCATTCCGGAAGGCCTGGAGACGAAAGATCGCTCGATTGAAATTCTTCGCAATTGGGAACTCGGCAACTATTACACTCCGGAAAAGGTGGAAACGCTTCGCACCCGCATACGCGGGACAGGACTGTTTGATGGTATCGGCGTCCAGATCCAGGAAGATCCGGCGGCGGATGGATTACATCCCGTTGAGCTGCAATTGTCCGAAGGCAAGCGCCGATCCATCGGCGCAGGTATCAGCGTTTCAACATCTGAAGGGGTCGGCGCCACAGCGAGTTGGGAACGCCGCAATCTAGCCGGCGTTGGCGACACGCTCGGTGTCGATGCGCAGATCGCGACTCTCACAAGTGGTCTGACACTGAGCTATGATCGTCCCAATATTGGCAGGTATAGTCGCGACTTTTCTGCAGAGACAGGCATCCGCGCAGAAGAAACAGATGCCTACGACCTGCAGGGCATCAGCGCCACGGCAAGCCTGTCGCAACCGTTCAACGACCACTTCACGCTATCTGCGGGCGCGACCATCGATGCGACGCGCTCGACGGATTACGAACTGCGCGCTGCCGGCGAGGACGATTATGAGGAGCAGGTCACCTTCTCTTTCCCGCTAGGCGCAACCTACGACACGGTGAAACGACCGTTGGACCCTCAATCCGGCAATCGTGTTTCGCTTGGCGTCGAGCCCGGCGTCTCTGTCGGCGATAGCGAAGCGCCCTTCACGCGGATCACAAGTTCGGCGTCAACCTATCACAAGATCTCGGAGCGGCTGGTTGCCGCTGTGCGCGCGGAGGTCGGGACGTTCCTCGGCGAAGACGATGTACCGGTCGATCGCAAATTCTATGCGGGTGGCGGCGGCTCTGTCCGTGGCTTTGAGTATCAGTCCCTTTCCCCGACCGATGCGGACGGAAACATCATCGGGGGTGACGCGATGTTCGCCGCATCAGCCGAGCTTCGCTGGCGCAAATCAGAACGTTGGGGTTATGTGGCCTTTGTCGATTCCGGCTCTGCGGCCGGCTCTGTGGATGAAGCCATCGGCGAGATGCGAACGTCGGTCGGCTTCGGCGTGCGCTTCTACCCAGGTTTCGGGCCGGTACGGTTTGACATTGCAACACCTCTGGATCGCCGCGACGGTGACGACCCCGTGCAAATCTACGTATCTATCGGACAGGCGTTCTGATGGCAGCGTTTCACTCCCTTCTTGGCATGGTCCGTAGACGTCGCTGGCTGATGGCGGCGCTGTCAGTCTTGCTCGTCCTGTGCACAATTCTGATTGCCGCACGCATCTGGATTGCCTCCAACGGTGGTCGCGCTTTTTTGGAGGCACAGATTGATGGTCGAGAAGCCGGGCCACTTGGAACGGTAGTAATTGATGGGCTGCGCGGAGATCCGCTGGACCAGATGTCTGTTGCACGTCTGACCATATCAGATGAAGATGGGGTATGGCTCACCGCCGAAGGCATAGACCTTGCCTGGTCGCCCGCGCGTCTCGTATCCCGAACAGTGAAGCTGGACCTGATAGGGGCGGACAGGATCAATGTCATCCGTCGCCCGATCCTCAGCCAACGCGATGAACGGAACTCTTCCGGCTCCAGCAATTGGGCAGTGTCGCTCGATACGCTGGCGATTGACGAGTTATTACTGCAGGAAGGCGTCGCAGGCCCCAAGGCGGCCTTTGAAATTGATGGCAATTTGCGCCTACCAAAAACGCGGACGTTTGAACTCGCGCTCACCGCCCTGCCCCTTGAAGGCGCTGGAGACAGGATAGATGCGCGCCTGACGCGCAACGCTTCGGGGGCTTTCCGCATCGATGCGGACATCGAAGCACCAGCCGGCGGAACAATTGCCACCCTCACCAATCTGCCAGAAGGCGAGAACGCCACCCTCACCGCGCGCGCCAGCGGCACGCTTGAATCCGGGGATGGCTTTGCTGAACTGAAACTGTCAGATGCGACAGTCGCCGAACTCACCGCCAAGATCACCGATGGCAATCTGCGCGCCAACACAACCATCAACGCCGAGCGGTTGCCCGTATCAGACCGGGTCAGACAACTTGTCGGACAATCCGCGCGTGTCACGCTGGACGCCGAAACCGGAAAGAAAAAGGCACCTTTTGAGCTATCGGCGAATGTTGCCTCAGGCACACTGTCCGCCAACGGCACTTATCGGAGTGGCAAACGTGATCTTGATGGCCCACTCAATCTTGATCTTTCCTTTACAGGTTTTGAGACGCTCACTGACTTTTCCGCAGACCTGACTTTCACAGGTCAGCTAGCAGACCCGCTGGACATACCTACACTGGCGGGCGACGCGATTCTGAATCGCCGCGATGGATCCGATCTCCCGTTTGACCAGATTAGCGGGCCGGTGAAGATTCGCTCGAACGAGCAGACAATTCAATTTGAAGGACAATTGGCCGGCAAAGGTATTCTGAAGTCAAACCCGACGGCCCTACGAATTCTGGGAAAAACGCCGAGTGTGCAGGTAGCTGGGGAATACGACCGGACTTCTGGCGAACTGAGCTTGTCTCCCTCCACAGCTCGGCTCGAGCGCGGCAGAGCGGATGCCAGTGGAAACGTATCCACTCGAGACAAGACACTCGACCTGCAGGTCAAACTGCAAAATGTCTCGGGACTGCTCTCAACTGCCCCGGACCTCTCCGCGGGCGGCCTTCTTGCGCTGAACGGCACATTCGACGCACCGAACATTTCAGCAGATCTCCGCATCCAGAATATTGATGCTCTGAACGCAATCGCCGTCGATGCGCTGGGTGCATCTGCGCGGCTGCGAGGTGACATTCAGAGAAAGGGGAAGACGTTTGTCGTTCGCTCCGCATCGCTCGAGGGGAGCAATCTCAGCGCAACGGGCTCAGGCAGGTTTGCAGCAAGCGACACAACCGATCTGGTAGTCCAGTTCGCGCAAAGCGACGCGCTTTCGATCTCTGGCACGCAGATACAGCTTCGCAACGGCACAGTCCTATTGACCGGCTCGAATGGCATTGACGCAGTTCGCTTCGCATCTTCCGGCGGCCGCCTCGCGCGGGACAGTGTTGAGATTGAAGGCCTTGAGACAACGATCAAGTTGCAGAATGAGGACAATTCCTGGGCGGGGCCGGTTGAGCTGGCAGGCCAGATGGGACAGCAGCCTGTCGCGGTGAACGCCACCGCCTCTTGGGCCGATAGCGTGTTCGCACTCCGAAACATATCATCCAGATACGACACCGCCCAACTCAGCGGATCGCTGGTTTACGGAGGGGACATTGGGCTCGACATGAACCTGAATGCCACCGGAGACAGATTCGCATTTGAGTCTCGACGGGTGGGCCTGTTCGATGTCGCCGTTCAAATTCGGCGCCCTCCAGAGGAAGACGCTTCAATCATCGCATCTGGCGACGTGCGTGACGTCTGGCTATCCCCTTCATTGCGCTTCGATTCCGTAACGGGGAAGATCCAAAACGCTCCGGAAGGATACAATTTCGCCGTTCAAATCGAACGAGACCATGATGCCCGGCCGACATCACTGGACATGCTTGGATCAGCAGACTTCGCAGCCGATTATCCTAGCGGCCAGATCGAGTTGGATGGCACACTGCTTGGCGAAGCAGTTCGTTCGGTCCAGCCTGTCAGCTGGCGCTTGGGAGACACGCCATCCATCGAGGCGAACCTCGCAATGTTCGGCGGATCGATTGAAGCCCGCATTGAGGAAGACACACGCACGCCCCGAATGAAGTTCGAGATCGCAAACGTCGACCTGGCCCCCGTGATGGCATCGGCAGGCATCGCCACCCGGCGCGTGATGGTAAATGGCCGTGGCGACTTCCTGCTATTCGGCGCGAACCCGGAAGGTCAGTTTGACATGGAAGTTGAAGGGCCGCTCCCCGGCCTGGAACGGTCCCTTGCCATCGAACTGGTCGGACAGTTGCGCGGCCAGGCCCTGACGATTGAAGGGGCCGGGGATTATGGAGACCTTCGACTCGCTGGCGCCGCTTCATTGCCCGTATCCGCCAATCCGGACGGGATTGCGCATCTCAATATGGACGCCCCGGTAAAAGGAACCGCCAACCTCAATGGAGATCTATCGGATCTGCGATCCCTCGCACTTGCCTATGGCCACGACATCGGCGGAATAATCGACGCATCAGCCAGCCTCAGTGGACCACTCAAATCTCCGCAATTCAGCGCCCACGCGGATTTGAGCGATGGCATCTACGAATTTGGCGCAACCAGTCTTCGGCTCGTGAATTTGAGTCTCGAAGCGGCATATGGCGACAATGAGCTACGACTGAATGGATCAGGCGACGGCGCGGACGGCGGCTCCGCGAAGATCCTTGGAATATTGTCCCGTGAAAACACAAATCTCAGGACCGAGTTTTCGGATTTGCTGCTCTACAATCGCGACGGCGACTCTTTGCGAGCGGATGGCGACATTTCGCTAACCGGAGACGCGGTATCTCGCACAGTGAATGGCAAGCTGGACATCGAATCGGCAGAATTCAATCTCGACAATCTTCCCTCATCGAAAGCCCAAGCGATTGACGTGCGATGGATGGAAGACGGCGAGTTCGCAGCCGGCGAAAGCGAATTCCGCCAGTCCCTGGCGCTCGATCTGGCCATCACAGCTGACCGGCGTGTCTATATCGACGGGCGCGGCCTTGAAAGTGAGTGGAGCGCCAACCTGAAACTGACCGGAACGGCAGCTGACCCGCAACTTAACGGACGCGCCAGTATGCGACGCGGAACACTTGCCCTGGCTGGCCGCCCATTCGTCTTTGACAGTGGGACAGTTTACTTCGATGGGCCCATCCAACGCGCGCGACTGGACATCGAAGCCGAGCGAAGCGTCAACGGTTTTGAAGCGACGGTCGCTTTAACCGGCTCACCGATGCGACCCGACATCGAATTGAGCAGCACACCGGACTTGCCGGAAGACGAGATTCTTTCCCGCCTGCTCTTTGGCCGCTCATCGGTCGACCTGTCCGCACTCGAAGCAGCGCAATTGGCCAATTCAATCGCGCAACTGAGTGGCAATAGCACGGGATTCGACCCGACCTCCGAGCTCCAGGCAGCGTTGGGCGTAGACCGCTTGTCGTTTGGCACGAGTGAAGAAGGAACCGCCCAAGTAGGTGTGGGACAATACATCGCGGAGGATGTATATCTCGAGTTAAACTCAGCAGGCGCCGCAGGAAGTTCCGTTGAGGTTGAGTGGGAGCCAAGACCTCAAGTCTCGGTTACTTCAGAAACTACTACAGACGGAGAGGCAAGGCTCTCTATAAAGTGGAAAAAAGATTACTGATCGTTACGCAAGTTTAATCCACCTATGGTGGCGACCGCTGCGCCCTATCATGGATTAAACGAATTACACAAAGCGCTGCTTTATATGGGTTTTTTCATACCCCAAAGCAGTTCAGTATTGGATTCATAATCGGAGCGTAATACGTAAGTCTCAGCGCATTACATTTTTGGGGGTAACGGCAATCTTGCTATAACACCCTTTGCGCGAAAACTTGTCACCTCTGATGGATATATGGAGAGAGCAGATCATGAAGCAATCTACTTCCAGAGCCCCAACGGCAGTCGATCAGATGGTTGGCGAAAAAATCCGAAGACTTCGTCTGGACCGTAATTTGACTCTTGCCGAACTCGGCTCCGAGCTGGGCATCAGCCATCAACAGCTGCAGAAGTACGAAACCGGCACAAATCGCCTCAGCGCCGGCATGCTCGCGAATGTTGCGGATGTTCTCCGCGTTTCCATTGCCAGCCTGTTCGAGGACGAGAACGCGGACGATAGCAAGGATGCCGATCCTTCCGCCAAGGTGCGGGCAGAGTGCCACTCCTGGATTGATCGGACGCCGTCCAAGGAACGCCTTAGCATGATGGCAAAAGTTCTGCGCGTTATGTCGACTGACTAAGTCCGACCCAACGGCGACCTCAACCTAACCCACTGCACGATTTTTAGCCGCGGGCTCTTGGCCGGTGGCAGACAATTCACTCAGTTCTTTTGGGTGGAGGAAGTCATCCGTGAACCAAGGCGATGCATCCTTGGCGAACAATGACTTGATCCACTCGATCATGAGATTTCCAAGAGGCGTGCGACGCGTCTGGTCGGTATAAGCGATCCAGAACTGGATCGGTGCCACTTCAGACATATCCAACGCCATGAGGTCCGGGAATACTTCCTTGTGATATGTCGGCAGGAGGGCGATTCCTCCGCCTTGGCGACAAAGCTCGATCATGGCGCTCGCCGAATTCGTCACGAACGCAAAGTCGATCATCTTCTTCAATTCGCCCGCTTTCGGCGCCCATCGCTCGACTTGGCGCACATACGATTCGTGCAAGATGCAGCGATACTGATAGTACTCAAAAAGGCTCGACGGCAGCGTTTCCTGCGCATCCAGATAATCCTGAGAAGCAAAGCCGATATAATGAAGCGTACCCAGCTTGTGAGAGATAATCTCAGGATCCCTCGGCTCGGTGAACTGGATTGCAATATCGACTTCGTCGTTCAGTAGATCAGGCTCCTGCTCCTGAACATGCATACGAACCTGCGCTTTCGGGTGCACCTTCTGGAATTGCGCGAGACGTGGCGCAATCCAGTACGGCCCGACACCATCGCCAGTTCCTATCGTGACGCGCCCCTCTGAGCCATCACTCTGGCCAACAGCCTCGCTCAGCACCTGATTTGCCGCATCTTCCATTTGCCGCGAATAGCGCAGGACGATCTTGCCGGTCTCAGTCAGCTCCATGCCTCGCGTCGACCGCGTGAACAGCTTGCTGCTGAGGAACTTCTCCAATTCATCCATCTTGCGGCTGACGGTCGGCGGCGACTCATTCAGACGAGCAGCGGCAGCCGTCATGCTACCCATCTCAGCCACTACTTTGAAGACGCGGAGCTTGTCCCAATCGATCCGACTCTGGCTCATGACGCCCCCCCCAACTTTTGACGATTAGCGCTAGTAGATACACCCTATAGTTTATTGAAGGAAAGGGTAATCGTTCAGTTTCCTTCCGCCCCAGAAAACCTAGTGATTACTAGCAACTATGTTTTAGTTTCCGCCGCCATATGCAAATCCATCTCACGAACAAAACGCTCTAGTGAGGATTGTTGGCACAGCAACCAAGCTTCGTGAACAGAGGCATCTATTACTCCCCCAACTAGTCGAGCGGGAACTTCGAAGCCCTGAGTATACGCTTCATTCGTGAACTGATTTTTAGAAGAAAAATGCAGCTTCCGTGAAAAATAGTCTGCATTCTGCCACAAAACCCGCATATCCTTGCAGCATTATGTCAAAGTCAGACCGCGTGACGAATGGCTCCAACTTCCAAGGCACGGACGATCAGTTCCGTCCGGTTCCGCGAACCGAGCTTGTCCCCAATAGACTTCACGTAAATCTTGATTGTCTCGGGAGACAATCCCAGCTCGCGAGCCATTTCCTTGTTCGTCATTCCGCCTTGAAGCAGTCCGAGGACATCCTGCTCGCGCTCAGTGAACCGAACACTCACCTGGCGATCATGGGCCATTACGCCAAATGACCGGGTCTTCTCAGAGCCTTCATTCTTGCAAATGTCCCGCACCGCCCGGACGAACTCATGACCTAAAATACTCTTTGAAATGAAGCCATTAGCCCCACCCTCAAGGGCTAATTCGATCTCACCTCTCGAGGCAATACCCGAAAGCGCGATCAACTTTACATCCGGCATGATCTCACGAAAGTTCGCGAAGCCTGATGGAAGAGCCAAGCCGGGCATTCTGATATCAAGCAACGCAACCGCAGTGTCCGGATTGTCGTACAAGGAGCGCACTGCACTCGCGTAGTCTGATGCCTTCACGACCTTTGCCACGTCAGGCCACATCTCCAGCAGGCAGGACAAGGCGTCCACAAACAAGCTGTGATCATCAGCCACAAGAATCTTCATACCAGTTTTACTAGTCACAATATTCGGTCCGATCAGATTATTGATGATGCGCTTTGGTCGCCCATCGTCCCCAAGAGTGTGGAGACAAGTATAGCCCAAACATACACGCCAACTGATACCCCCATATGGCCCCCCCTAATAGCCTCCCCCTCGAAAATTGGGTTTGCTCGTCGGTCAAAATGTTAGCCTAACTCAGTTTCGATACAGCGCCTGAATGCACCTTGCCGTCCAACCTGATGAGGGGATAGACACCAACGAGCAGCCAAAACTGAATATAGAAAAACATATCAATTACTACCCTAAACGGGGAGCGTTGCTGCCAAAATTCAAATTGATTCACTGCTTCCTACCAGATGATGCAAGAATGATCATTTGCTAGGCAGTAGCATTGACTTGGAATCCAGCTTGCAGGAAGTGATGTTCCATCAATCAACTTTGGAAATACATCACCCGCAATGTGGCGCATCACGCAGGATGCCCCCGGCGGCACAATATGATGGGACCGCCACCTCACGATGACAAAGTGAAGCCACCAAGCTTTCCACCCCCCGAGTTTTTGGGAACGGCACATGAGGAATTTCCGTTAGACTCTAGACGTCAATATGTTTCCCGACGCATCTAATGTTTGGAGCAACATCCGCAGCACATCGGAAAAATTGCCCACACCAAACCGCCAGCAGCATCACACTTCATTGTCACATCACGCATATCCGATCGCGAGGAAATTGAAGACAGTTATGAATAGAGACCAGCCGCTAGACGGTGACGAAAGCACAATTCATTCGCAAAGTCATTTTGTGGAGGGCGTCGCGCACGACTTGAATAATCTGATTGCCGCAACGGCGGGGTTTGCGACACTTATATTGTCCAATCCGGAGCGCCACGCGCACGTTTATGCTGAACGAATTCTCGCCGCATCACGAATGTCAGGCCTGCTTGTAGAGCGGCTGATACATCCGCACGAGCGACACGAAACTGCAGGCGCTCACAATGTTTCCGATGTCATCGACGAGATCGTGACACTCATAGAGCTTGGATCTGGCAAGAAAACCAAGGTGGACGTCTCCATTGATGAAGCTGTCAAGGATTACCAAATTGACGTCGCTGATCTGCAACAATTGATCATGAACCTCTCGATCAACGCGCGACACGCCCTGAGGGCGAACAAAACCAACCCCGAACTCACAATCAAAATCAATCATGCGCCAGAGGAGTTCGCAGAACGCCAACCCGACTTCGGCAGCACCACACGCGAACAGAAATATCTCTGCCTTGAGGTATCCGACAACGGAGCCGGCATGGATGAGGCAACACGACGAAACGTGCTGAAACCCTATTTCACCACCAAGAAAGAATTGGGAACCGGCATCGGCCTCGTAATCGTTTCCAATATTGCCAAGTCCTACGACGGCGCAATTTTCATAGATAGCGAACCAGGCCGTGGCACGCAGTTCTCGGTGCTGTGGCCCATATAAGTGGCCAACAGCTACTGCTATCTAGCCGATTTTTTGCAGCTGGCTTTGCCTGACAGTGACGGGAACCTTTCGCGACAACATGCTAACCAGCAAGGTTACGCGATCCGCATCCGGCAACGAAACCACATCGCCAATCCAGTTGTCGAAAGCACCCGATAGGACACGCACACGATCCCCAGGCGTAAACTCCGGCTGAACACTGCCTGCTCCCTGGCGATCAGACAGCTCTATCATGCGCTCAACAAGACCGAACGGGAGCTGTGCCAGCTGCCCCCCGAAACTCAGCACCCTGCTTACTCCGATCGTGCTGTTTATCGGATACCAGCTGTCTTTCTCAAGATTTAATTCAACAAACAGGTATCCAGGGAAAAGCGGTTTCTTTCGACGAACAACCTTTCGGGCATGCCGCACATTCTTCTCAAAGGTTGGCAGGAAAGATCGGTAGCCCTGGCGTGAAAGATGGGAGTTGGCAAGAGCCTCCTGTCCTGCCTTGCTTTGCACCACGTACCAGTGCCTGAACTCACCGCAATGCACTTCATGGCGAACCTGTGCTGCATCAGAAACCACGCAGCTCGAAACCGTTGACATAGATATCCCCCGACAGACTGTTGTTCGTGGGCTGATTTTTATTAATCCAGCCCAGCTGACCCCGTCGTGAATTTAGGTGCCAATGATCTTGCCTCATCGAAAGCCACCCGAGACGGCCCCACATTCGGACTAACCAACAAGCTGGAAAATGAAGCATGACCTGGAACGCCGTCAGATCGGCATACAAAAACGAGCTGAGATTGCGCACAATCCAGCCCGTCAAAAATATACATGTGCTTGTATTGATCGCGATCAGCACAGCTCACCATCACACCATGATGAGCGCAGAAACAATTACACCCCTTACGGACTAATTGGGTCACCATCGTCATCAAGCTCATTAATGATGATGACGCCACCAACAAGCACACCAGCCCCTACCGCGGCGGTAACAACTGGGCTGTTGAACCCAAGTAGAGGTGCACTATCGGGTGCCTGAACTGGTGCAGCACCGAAGTTGCTCGCCTGAAGCTGCACTATTTCTGCTGTGCAAACATTCGCGCCTGTTGCCATTGAACTACTCGCCCCAACACTCACGGGAGAACACCCCGGGGCGGAGACTTGAACCTGGGCATCTGCCCCCGTGATGATCCTGTCGCCTGGCATCAACTGGAAACCGTCCGTCACCGAAACAGTGATCCCGCTGCGCTGCACCTCAACGGCACCTGTCACCCCAGACAAGGTTCCGATGGGACCGCTACCGGCACCTCCTTCCGCCTGATCTGCCGCCGCCATTCCGCAGGCGAATGCGGCGACGATTGTCGCGCTAACCAAAAGACGAGCTTTGTTCATCATCTTATCTTCCCTGCAAGACATTGTTCGTTGTGAACGTGACAGTGCAATATGATTACTTGCCTACGAAAATACCCAATCAACCATCATGTCACCATTCCCCCATTTGGGGGTCAGACGGCAGGTTCTGACACGTCAGCAGAACAAGTTTGAAGTATGTGCCGCGTTTGCCCATCAATCATCAGCGCGCTCAGAACACCACTCCGATACGCGCCGGTATCCAGTCCAATCCGATTGGCACAGGTATCCACCTCGCGACTAATCGTATGACCATGCACGACCACAAGACCATGATCGATGCGCGACCTCAGGAAAGGCTCTCTTATCCAGTGCATGTCCTGCGGTGTCTGATGCTCAAATGGAATCCCGGGACGGATCCCAGCATGCACAAAAAGGTAATCGCCAAAGCGCACATAGTCATGAAATCCGGACATGAACTGAATATCGTCAGATGGAATGGCGGATAGCAAAACTTCACGCAGCTCGAACTCATCCAGATCACGCAGCTCACGGCTTTGCACACCGTAACTCTCCGCACACGCCAAGCCGCCCTGTTGCAACCAGGGTCTAATCAGCTGCGTTTCGCCGCTTAACGCGCGGACGAGAATTTCTTCATGATTCCCGGCGATGAAATGGCATGTGTGCCGCACAGATAATTCGTCTCGCAGAAACTGCACCACGGATCGTGAAGAAGGCCCGCGATCGATCAGATCACCGAGAAACACAAGGGCAAGCTCCTTTGGCGCTCGCCGCGCGTTGTCGTCCTCGATCTGCGCGACCAGATCCAGAAGCAAGTCGAAGCATCCATGAATATCACCAATCGCATAAGCGCGCTTTCCGGGCGAGCCGGACGGACTGGATGATCGCTTCAGTAAATCGAATGGGAACATGGACGATGGTTTCCTAGCGCCTGTTCTGCAAGACCACGGTATCTAAGTGAAGGGCACCGGAGGTCTAAATTGGGCTCCGGATAGGCTCAGCCCCCCCCCCCATTCGAGCACCCCATCAAGATAACCTAGACCAGGGCGCCCGACCGCACGAGCCAAAGGCTCGGGTCAAGAGAAAACAAACTCATATCTGCCGGGCGCCAAACAAACTGCTCGTCCTCGTCACCTCTCTCGACGAGGTGAATGTCCATGCGATGCTCCCAATTGTACTTTTGCCCATCAAATACAAACGGCATATCTTGTCCTGGATCCAGATGCAGCCTCACACGCTGGATATCCGTATCGCCAGGGCGCTGAGAAGACCGCCCAAACTCCAATACAGGACACCAAGGCCGCCGCACATCAAACGAGGCCGAACTCTCATGAATGTAACTGCATTCGAAATCTACCATCACGCCCAAACGACGAGCCAACAAAATCCGCTCCCGGAACTGATGCCTGTGATTTATGCTTGCGTCTCGCCACCAATTTAGCAGACGCCGCCCACCGACCGGGGCACCATCTATTCCAAAATGACAAATATCAAATTCTGACGACTCCGGCCGGGCAAAGACAATCCGGACATTCATTTGCGGGCGGGTTTCTTTTAGAATCGCGCGAAACCGACACCACGCCTCGCACCAGATCTGGTACGCTGGTGACTTCAATCCGCCACGCCACATAAAATGCGACCTATCCACATAAAGGATCACACCTTCCATGTCCGGTCCGATGCGTTTCAGATAGATACGGACTTGATCCAATCGGCGCTGAATCGCGGCTTTCACGGTATGCTCGGACGCATTGACACTATGTCCACCATCAATCATCGCGAGGAGAAAACGACGACAGTCACCTGGCTCGCCGCCAGGCAGCACTGTCCAGTCATTGTGACCGGCCACCTGCAATTGGCGAACGATATCAAGTCTTGACGCAGGGCTTGCTCGATCCAGGACGACCTCAACCGAATTTGCAATGTCGAACCATTCATCCGAACTCGCACTTAAATGCTCTACGGTAGTTCGCACCGGCTGCATTGTATCCACCCGCCTCTGATTCTTGTTCGATAGATCGAGACTAGCAGCGGACCGCCTTCAGGGGATCAACCTGATGGGGTAACGCATCTGGTAGCCAAAAGAAGTACCACGCCCAGAAAACAGCACTTTCCAACCGCAGAAAAAGAAAAGAAGAATGAACTTTTTCTGCCTACTGAATTCCAGGAACGCCACTATATTCGTGGGCCGTCTTCTATATATCTCGCGCATCCTCCGAACATGGCGTCGAAATTTTCTGGCAAGATGCAGCACCCCCAGTGCACGAAATGCAATCGGATAGACCAACGAACGACCAAATTTTGATATTCGGAAAATTGACTTCAAAACTTCGTCGAATTCCCCATTGACCTCGCCTACGCAGCTCTATAGCTAGGCCTCGCAAACACGACCCAAATAACTTCCGCGTGAGCTCAAATGCTTGCACCCGGGAGTGCGGTAGCTTTTCATTAGTCGTCTTGCTCAACATCAATAATCAACTTCAGAGCCCGACAGGAATACTTCTCGACGGATATTCGTGAAGCGACTCCCATCACGAGTTTTCGGTCTGCGGAAAGCAAGCGGCCGAAATAGTGTCATCGCCTCTCAAAGCGATTTCACTTTATCCGTTCACTGCTTTCGTTGCTCATGGAAGACACAGCGTAGGCGCGTACGACTAGATGCATAGTCGTTGTACGTCTTGGAAACAGGCAATCTATGTTCTTGAATTCAAACGGACCGGCGCGTGATGTCGACCAGCACATTGATCGCCCCGCATCTTTCCTAATTCAGCACACGAAATCGACTGTTTTAGTATACGCAGATATCGTTTCCGCGATTCTCGCGGTTCTGGTCTCAGTTACGCTTAGCAATGCCATTCGCCCTCTTCTGGGCGCGCGCCCCATAGCGATAGAATCCGTTGAATTTACATTTCACATATCTATCGTCTTCGCATTCACCGTCGCACTTTTCGCATGGTTCACCTCCAAGGGTCACTATCGAAGACGAGAGGCGTTGATCAATCGACTTGGACAAATTCTCGGCGGCTGTGGAATGGCATTAATCTGCGCAGCCGCAACACAATTCGCGACTGTTGAGGTTGGCTCACGATTACTCACTCTCTCTTACTGGGTGTTGCTGGTTCCCCTGATTATTATCAGTCGCCTGATTGCCGGACATATACTTCGCTCGGCGAACATCTGGACGAATAATGCTGTCCTGTTTACGGCGCCAAACAGAGCGGACCAGGTTTCAAAGCTCATTGAAAAACACGATGAACTGGGAATTGTGCTCACGAAGAAGTTTTTCTGCTCGGGCAATGCTGCCACTAACCTTCTTAATGCCATGCGGACAGCCACGAGTTCGGGATCTGTGATCATCTATGCCCCGGCGCCTGAAGACCAGGAACAGCACGAGGTACTCGAATCACTGGTCGCGGAAGGGCTTCCCTTCTTGTTCTCTGCTCAGAGCAGCCCACTACCGAACCAGGCCGAGGTACATAGCTATCCTCTTGAAGATATTTCTGTCCTGGAAGTGCCCGATGTTCTTGCGAGGCCCTTGGCGCTCGCGACGAAGAGACTGTTTGACATCGCAGTGTCTTTCACGATGCTTCTAGTTCTCTCCCCTGTCTTCATTATCATTTCATCGCTCATCAAGCTTGATGGCGGCCCCGCCATGTTCCGACAGGAACGGCTTGGTCGGAACGGCGAAGTATTCAAATGCCTGAAGTTCCGTTCCATGATCATGAATGCGGAAGACCGATTGAGTCAGATGATCGCATCGGATCCCAAAGTCGCCGCTGAATGGAACGCGTATCAAAAACTACAAAAAGATCCGCGCATTACGCGAATTGGAAAAATCATACGGAAAGCCAATCTGGATGAGCTTCCTCAGCTTATCAACATTCTTCGCGGCGACATGAGTTTGGTTGGTCCACGCCCTATGACCATCCCTCAAATCGAAGAGTACGGTCCCTCAATCGCTGCTTACAAACGCATGCGGCCAGGGATTACCGGCATCTGGCAGACAAATGGCCGTAACTCCACCACGTTTGCGGAACGCGCCCGGATGGATGCCTGGTATGTTCGCAACTGGTCTCTTTGGAGAGACTTTATCATTCTTGTACGCACTTTCCGTGAAGTACTCTTCGCTCGCGGTGGATAACCACATCTGAGCTCGCTTCCATAGCGCTGCTTTTGCTAAGCTAATCAAGACAACTGGTATTTTTATGACGCAAAGTTGCGCCCCCCAAAGCTGTTATCGTTCCATATTCGATGGAGCCGAAAAGAGCTCCATTCCAGGACTCGACGGCATCAGGGCCTTTTCCGTTGGACTGGTGATGGTCGCCCATGCAGGGTTCGGTCACATCATACCCGGCGGACTTGGCGTTACCATCTTCTTCGTATTGAGCGGTTTTCTCATAACAAACCTACTGATCTCGGAATGGGAGAATTCAGGAGCACTTTCAATCAGGAACTTTTATGTTCGTCGTTACTTGCGACTGACACCTGAGCTGTACCTATACCTTCTGTTTGTGGTTGCCGCGGGCCTCTTCTTGTCAAATATCAACTGGATGGATGTAATCGCGCCCGCCTTTTATTTCGCGAACTACGCAAAGATCTTCAAATGGACGAGCGAGACCAGTTTGTTTCCAGTCGGACACTTCTGGTCACTTGCTATCGAAGAACACTTCTACATCGTGATGCCTGCAGCTTATTATCTAACTCGGAAGTCTCCATTCCGATTTGTTTTTCTGGCACTTCTCTACATCATCCTTGTTCCATTCTATCGCGTGTACGCTTTTGAGAATTTCGCGATCGAACGCATCTCCTACGCAAACAGCGTTTATACGTACGTCGCAACAGAGAGCCGGATCGACTCCCTCTTGATCGGGTGCGTAATGGCAATCGTATGTCGCTATCGCTTTGCGAAAGTTTCGACATTCGTCTCAAAGACGTGGCCTATCATACTGTTCGCGTCCCTAGCGTTGATGCTCGTTGCACTCGCCATTCGGAGCCATGAGTTCAGATCGACATACAGATACTCGCTTCAGAATATCTCTATTATTCTGTTCATGTTCTTCCTGTTCTTCTCCCAGTTCGGAGCCTTCATTATCGGTCTACTCGACGTCCCGGTCCTCAAACTGTTGGGAAGACTGTCTTATGGGATGTATATTTGGCATCTCGCTCCCTGTAATTACCTGCGATCAATGGGTGATTATGTTGGCGTCGGAAATGGATACGGAACTCTTGTTGCTAACGTAATTATCGTCTTTATCGTGACCATTCCGATAGCCTGGCTATCGGAACGATACGCACTTGCTCCCTTTCAGGCACTACGTCGAAAATTCGGTTCCGTTGGACACTGAACCAACGAGCCTTTCCACACCTCCCATCAGTCAAACCAACCCCAACAGACGTTGAAATGTCAGCGCTGAACACGCCCTTGCGTGAGCTCTGCACATCTCTGTCGGGACGGCACGACTATCAAACAAAGGATACCCCGTATGAAAGTAGCAATTTTTGGACTGGGCTATGTCGGCTTTACCGCAATGTGCTGTATCGCATCAGAGGGCCACAGCGTCATTGGCTTTGACGTCAGTGGCCAGAAGGTAGACAAGATCAACAGAGGCGTCGCACCTTTTAGCGAACCTGGAATTCAAGAGCTTTTAACCGAAGTTAAAGATGCTGGTCGAGTGTCCGCCTTCACTGACATTGGGGATAGGCTGGCCGACGTAGATCTCGCGATTGTATGTGTGGGGACACCGAGCGCTCCAGACGGATCACACAATATGTCCTATATTGCTGAAGTATCGCGTCAGATCGCACAGGCAGTAGACCCAAATAGAAGTTCACCCCTAACCGTCGTATACAGATCTACCGTCCGTCCTGGCACGGTTACTGGATTGATTGAGCCCATTTTCCGCTCCGAACTTGGGGACGAAGTCTTCGATCGCACGATTGAACTTGTCTACAACCCTGAGTTCTTGCGCGAAGCCGCGGCGATCAAAGACTATTTCGAACCACCGAAGATCATCATTGGCACGCGCGATGGGAAACCGAGTGCAAATATGGACAAACTGAACGCCAACATCAAAGCACCAGTCTTCTATGTCGGCTATGGCGAGTCTGAAATTACCAAGTTCGTCGATAACACTTGGCACGCGGTAAAAGTTGCTTATGCAAATGAAATCGGACGTGTCTGCATGCAACTCGGTATCAGCGCTGCCAAGACACACGAGATCTTCATCTCAGATACAAAATTGAACATTTCTCCGTATTACACCCGACCTGGCGGAGCATTCGGCGGATCCTGCCTACCAAAGGATGTCAGAGCGCTTCAATACATTTCAGGTGATTGTGGTGCTGGCACGTATTTGATCGATTCACTACTTCGCTCGAACGACGCACACAAATTCAGACTTTATGAGATGACGACAAAAGGTCTCAAAGCGGGCGCCAAAGTTCTTCTCGTTGGGTTGGCCTTCAAGGCGAATACTGACGATCTGAGAGAAAGCCCAAATATTGACCTTGCACGAAATCTGCTGAAGGTCGGATACGATTTGTCGATCTTCGATCCGGCGGTTGATGCAACTAAACTCGTCGGCGCGAACTTGGGTTATGCCTATACCCAACTTCCCGCACTGCAAAACCTACTGGTATCCAAAGAGATTGCTGAAACCCAGCAGTATGACCGGATCATCGTTGCCAACCCAACCATCAAACAATTGAATCTTGCAGAAGGACAGGACATCGTCGACCTGAATGCGCTCGCATGAACGTCATCAATCTCCGAAGCGTTAATAAAGGCGAGCTCCAGCCGGACGCTCAGTCCGGTTGGCAAGATCGCCTGAAGCACGAAGGTAAACTCGATGGTCGCAAAATATTGATCATCGTAGAGAACCTTCCTCTGCCATTCGATCGTCGCGTTTGGCAGGAATGCCGGACGCTTGTCGCGGCAGGCGCGGAAGTGTCCGTAATCTGCCCAACGGGAAAAGGCTTCGAAGCACGATATGAATATCTCGAGGGTGTCCATATCCATCGCCATCCACTGCCGGTCGATGCAAAAGGCGCCCTTGGCTATCTCGCAGAATATTCAGCCGCACTGTTTTGGGAAACAATGCTGGCGTGGAAGATATTTGTGTCCCGTGGGTTCGATACGATTCAGGGGTGTAACCCACCCGACCTGCTGTTCCTCGTCGCCTGGCCGTTCAAACTACTCGGTCGGAAGTACATCTTTGATCATCACGACATCAATCCCGAACTATACGAAGCGAAATTCAACCGCCGCGGTTTGTTCTGGCGATTGATGGTTCTTTTGGAGAAACTGAACTTCAAAAGCGCTGATGTTGTGATCAGCACAAACAATAGCTATCGCGATATCGCCCACAGCAGAGGTGGGAAGAAACCAGAAGACACGTTCGTTGTTCGCTCTGGTCCGGACCTGACGCGCCTTAGGCAAATGCCCAACAATGACTCGCTTCGGAACGGACGTAAATTCCTCATTGGCTATGTTGGAGTCATGGGGGATCAGGAAGGCATCGACCTCCTGCTCGAAGCGGCGCATCACATCGTCTTCGAACGAGCGCGCTCGGATATTCAGTTCTGCCTCGTCGGCGGAGGCCCCAGCCTCGATGCGCTGAAAGATCAGTGTCGATCGCTCGGCCTCGAAGACTATGTCGATTTCACCGGTCGCGCGCCAGATAATGTCCTGTTCGAAGTTCTTTCGTCGGCAGATGTCTGCGTGAACCCCGATCGGGTAAACCCAATGAATGATCAGTCTACGATGAACAAGATTCTTGAGTACATGGCGTTCTCAAAACCCATTGTTCAATTCGATGTCCGGGAAGGTCGCTACAGTGCGCAAGACGCATCTCTGTATGCGAATGCGAATGACAGTACGGACATGGCGGACAAGATCCTTGAACTCGTCGACAATCCAGAAAAACGTGCGCGAATGGGCGCCTATGGAAGGCAACGAGTAGAGAGCGAGCTCTCTTGGGACTTCCAAGTCGACACACTGATTGATGCGTACTGCCGCGTGAACGAGCGATAGTTACAAATGCCGATTCTTGCTGACACCTTCCCACGGTATCTGGAGCACGATCCGCTCGTTCCAGTGTTCTGTCTGACACCTGGAAGCAAGCCAGCAATTCATCGATTCTTCGACACGTCACCCATTAGCCCTTCCGGACGATACCTCGTGGTAACGGAGTTCCCGTTCGAAGACCGAGTACCTGCCCCAGGAGACCACGCCGATGTCGTGGTAATAGACCTGGTGATGGGTGTCGAGGTCTATCGCTCTGCCACAGCCGCTTGGGATACCCAATTAGGGGCTCAGGCCCAATGGGGGAAAACGGACACAGACCTCTTCTTCAATCGAATGGATTCCACCACATGGATTCCATTCGGTGTGAGGGTTGACATACTCGGCCAGTCCGAACGAAAGCTGCAGCATACGGTATACATGGTCTCTCCGGATGGAGACCACGCTCTATCCCCCTGCCTTCGTCGTATCGCCCACGTTCAACCTGGATATGGCGTCATCGTTCGTGACCTATCAGGTCTTAAACATTCGGGCGCGAGCAGTAGCGACGGAATTCACATCATCGATACGAGGACAGGAGAGTCCCGACTTCTGGTATCATTGGCGGAAATTGTCGCTGCACAGCCTGGAACGTTTGAGGACATTGATCTGAGAACTGGTGGATTCTACGGGTTTCACGTCAAATGGAACCCGCAGGGTACGCGGATCATGTTCGTGATCCGGTGGGTAGGCGATAATGGGCGGCGGGAGAGTTATCTCATCACCTGCGATCGTGACGGTGGGAACATCCACACAGCTATCGACGCGGCCACCTGGCGTGGCGGGCATCATCCCAATTGGTGTCCAGACGGAGAAACGATCGTCATGAACTTGGTAGAACGCAAGCCACGTTCATTGCTCACACCAGTTAAACGGTTTTTGGAGAAAGCGACACGCAAAGCTTCGTCAAAACTCAAAGTTGATTTCCGGCTGACCTCAAACGACGAAGTCTTGCGGTTCGCGTTGTTCAAATATGATGGCAGCAGTTTTCGATATGTTGGCAAACCACATCGGGGGTCCGGTCACCCTACCATGTGCCCAGGTCAAACCCATGTCCTGACTGACGCTTATCCCCGCGAACCCGTTTCCTACGTAGACGGCAGCGTACCCATTCGGCGTGTTGGAATTGATGGAGCGCACGCTCAGGAATTAGTTCGCATTGATGCAACCCCAACCATAAATGGTCCAAAATCCGCGCTACGTATCGATCCTCACCCTGCGTGGACACGGGACAATTCCGCAATCGTCTTCAACGGAGCCGTCAATGGCTCAAGACGTGTTTTCATTGCATTGATGGAAAACCTGAAATGACTCCATCCTATGCATATCCCACAGCAAGAAATGGCATGAGGATATCATTATCCAGTATAATGGTATTCTTCGCAGTAATCGTATTCTCAGGTGCGTTCATCGAACAGTGGATCTTTGGGCCTGGATTCGACCGGAACATTTCATTTTCGGATCGCATACTGAACACATCGAAATTTATCCCGGTCTATTTGTTCTTCATGCTTCGCCTGATGAAAAGCAAACGAGCACTTCGAATCAATCTTTACTATCAATGGCCGATCGTACTCTTCGCGGGATTTTATATTGCCTCTTCCGCATGGTCGATGGATTACGTTTTCTCGTTCATCAACGCGATGATTTTCCTGTGCACCATTCTCACGGCTTGGGGGATTGCAAGCACACTCAGGTATGATCAGTTTTTGAAAGCTGCGTTCTATGCACTATTGGTGATAGCGGCAGGAAGTCTACTCTATATTCTTTTCCTCCCTTCCTATGGCGTCATGAGAGGTGTTGATCAGGAATCCTTCACAAACCTGGCAGGCCTTCCACAGGGCGTATTCAAGCATAAGAGCCGTCTCGCTGAGATCATGAGCATCGCTTTTATCGTATCGTTTTTTTCCAAAGGATACATCAAGCGGTCTCATCGCTTCCTACTTGCCGGGCTAAGCGCGTATTTGTTGCTGTCGACTGAAGCAAGCCTCAAAACGGCGGGGCTTATTGGCAGCATCAGCGTGATGTTTGCATGGGAACTTTTTGTTCAAACATTCCGAGACAAAGTGATTTCTTCGGTGATGGCATCAATTGCGTTTCTCGTGCCGGCTCTGGTATTTATAGCGCTTATTCAAACTGTGTTGCTCGCATCGGGCGAGGACATGACTTTGACGGGCCGGACAATCATCTGGGAACATGCGGTTCAGGTCGCTATGCGATCACCAATAATCGGGTTTGGACCGTCATCGATCTGGGGCTCTGCTTTGGGATTTGTTCCCGAGTTGCCGCTATTCAAAATCCCTCATGCTCACAACACATTTCTTGAGCTATTTTTACAGACGGGTTTTCTCGGATTAGGCATGGTGCTCTGGTACCTGGCCCGCTGTCTGGGGCTCGTTCTGTACGGCCACAACGAAATCAACTCTCGCTCACGCATAGCATTTCTGATTGTCTGGTCCGGGCTGGCTCGGTCTACGTTTGAGTTCGGATTGTTTCAAGGAAACAACCTCTCCTTCCTGTTTATGCTCATCGTCGTCTCCTACCAGTTTCTTCAAAAGGCAGACGTCCACTCACTCAGTAAACCCAGCGCCATCGACAGCAACACTGTTGGATGGAAGCACCCGACGAAGGCTTAAGCACACGTGCCAAAACTGCTGACCACTCTCAAACGAACCGACTTCTCTATCTATCAAAGATCAATCAAAGGTACGTCATCGCACTATATTCCGGGTCTTGATGGACTGCGTGCCATTTCTGTGTTGCTCGTGGTGATCGCGCATGCTGGCTTTGCTCGATATGTACCCGGTGATCTTGGCGTAACCGTATTTTTCTTTATCAGTGGCTTCCTGATAACGAATTTGCTCATCAGCGAAATCGATGCGTCTCGTACAATCAATATTCAGCAATTTTATATACGCCGCTACCTGCGACTTTCGCCTGAACTCTACTTCTTCGTGCTTGTTTGTACCTTGGTGTCCTTCCAGTTCTATTCAGTCCCTTGGCTCGATACCCTGGGCTCTCTATTCTACTTTCAGAATTACGTGCGGATATTCTTCCCGACTGAAACTCCAGACACGCCCCTGACGTTCAGCCACCTTTGGTCACTTTCGGTGGAGGAACACTTTTACCTGATTATGCCGTCATTCATCTGGATGTTTCGGCGGCGGCTGGATGTATTCTTCTGGGTGCTTGTTGCGCTTTGTATCATCGCGCCTGCCTATCGCTTGTTTGCATTTGAATACATCAATCCACAGCTCGAGTCTTATGCGAGCATATACACTGATCGTGCAACTGAAACCCGTTTTGACTCAATCATCTATGGTTGCCTGCTTGCTCTTTTCGCCCGCAAGGGAAAGTTGTTCGGTATACAACCCGCCCCAGTGACGCTGTTATTGTTACTGTGTTCGGCACTGGGAATCCTATTGTCTATACTGCTGCGTACAGATCTCTTTAAGCATGTCTGGAAGTTTACTGTGCAAGGTATCGCCCTCTTTGCTGGAACGTATGCCTTGTACACTGCGAAGGATATCGTTCGACCGATATTTCAGATACTCGAATCCAACTTGTTCAGGGTAACGGGTCGATTGTCCTACGGTATCTACCTTTGGCACCTCTTCCCAATATGGTTCATTCGACATGCGGATGCGAACGGCACTTTTCCTGACCGAGATTGGCGTATCAACATCGCTATTGTCATCGGATCCCTGATCTTTTCGTACGTAGCTGCGTACATTTCCGAGCAAGCATTGTTACGTCCAATATCAAAACTGCGGCGTCGCTTTGGTTCTGCGGTCGCGAACTGACAGTCCACTGAGTTAAAATCCTCCCGTACTTGCACAGGACTTTCTTGCATGAAAGCCATTGTAGCCAAAGCGCTCAAGAACCAGATGCTCAAAAAGTTTGCTGGTGAAGCTGGCCTTATCCTTATGCTGCGAGTGTTCGCAGCCGGGATGAACTATGTCGGAGTGATCTGCCTTGCCCGCTGGTTGTCTTTAAGCGACTTTGGAATCTATGGTTCGATCATGAGCGCGGTAGGGTTCGGGGCTGTAGCAGTACAATTTGGATCGACGCTTACAGCCATTCGATATTTGGGAGAATACCAGGTTCATCAAGAACAAGGGAAAGCACACGGCATCATTCGGTACTCGGAGCGCGGTGTGCTTCTCATCGCATTGGTTACATCTACCGTGCTTGGAGGTGCCTGTGCGACTACCGCATGGTTGGGTTATTTTCCCACCGGATACGTATGGTTGTTGGGATTGGCGGTGCTGCCCGCATTTGCGCTGACGGATGTACAAAGCGCAGTTATGCGAAGCTTCGACCAGATCCTCCCGGCTTTGCTTCCGAAGGATGTCATATGGCGAAGTTGCATTCCACTTTTTGCCTTCATGCTCTTTGTGTACTGCCCAGCGCACCTGAGGCTTCCCATCCTGCTCGTGCTGTCGGCTCTTTCACTCTCGGTGTTCGCTCTTTGGCAACACTGGCATCTGCACTCTACACTCCCTAGCGCGATCAAATCGGCAACTCCTGACTACGACCAAAAATCCTGGTGGAGCACCAGCATTCCGATCTGGTTGTTGTTGATGTCTCGAATTTCGTTCAGAACACTTGACGTCGTTATCGTAGCACTCCTTCTGAACCCCGCCGCCGCTGGCATATACTTCGCCGCGTCTCGAACATCAGAACTCCTCGGCTTTGTACTTTCCTCTCTAAATCTGATCGTCGGTCCGAATATCTCAAAGCTGTATGCAGCAGACAAGAAAGCTGAACTCACACAGTATCTGGCAGTTTCATCGGTCGTAATTTTCACGCCTGCGCTCGTCATGTTCGCCGCCTGCGCACTGTTCCCTGAGCTTATTCTCTCAATATTTGGAAGCCAGTTCGAAGACGGTAAATGGGTTCTGATCGTCATGGCGTTTGGGCAGCTATTCAACGCCGCGACTGGAAGTGTCGGCGTTATGCTCAACATGACAGGACATGAAAAGATCAATGCAAGGATCATGATCACGACTGCGCCGTTTACAGCTGCCGCCATGTTTCTGTTTGCGTGGCAATTCGGAATGATTGGTGCAGCTATCGCAGCGGCGGGCGGTATCGTTACGTGGAACGTGCTGTTGTGGCGAGCTGCTCGAAAACACACCGAATACGATCCCTCAATCTGGGGCACAATTGTTTTTGCCAAACGAGGATTCAAATCATGAAGCGCATTTTTCTAGTTGGCTCCCCTCGATCCGGGACAACACTTTTACAAAGCATGATCGGGTGCTCTCCAGACATCGTAACCTTCAAGGAAAGTCACCTCTTTTCCAGAAGCTTTTCAGTCCGTCACACTGCGCTGCCTGCTCATCGCTCTCCACTCGGAGAAGTTACACGCTTCTTTGAAGAAAACGAGATCGGAATCAACTGTCTCCCACCAGACCTTTCTGCTTCCGAACGACTAAGCCGTGAGGCCGTTGCTGCGTACTTTCTTGAGGCTCTAGACAACGCCGGAAGTTCGAGTGGAAAGTGTGCCTGGCTGGAGAAAACACCACGTCATCTGCTTTATACTGATCTGATCGAGAAAGCGGCCGGCCGTGAAGGAAAGGATGTACACTTCATTCATCTCATAAGAGACGGTGTATCCGTGGCAGCTTCCATGTCCAATGCCTCTCAGCTATGGCAAAAGAAACACGATGCTGAAGCAGCGCTTAAGCGGTGGCAGAAAGAAATCGCAATTACTCGCAGCAAGTGCGGAAACCAGAACCACACGGTTGCTGTGTACGAAGACCTTCTGCATGAACCCACCACAACGATGACGAAACTCGCGAAAAGGCTGGGCCTTCGCCTGAGCCGCGAGGATCTGGCCCGTAGAAACGAAGTACTTGAAAGCATCGTTCGAGCTGATGAATCCTGGAAGCTCGATACGGCAGGCCAGCACGTCAAACCGCTCGATAGAACGTCAAAACACATTTCCGACGAGCAACGCGAACAGCTGCAGTCAGTCATAGACTACACTGATTACCACTACCTTTTGGAAGTTGCTCACTCCGCCATGGACGAGGTGATGGCGTGACCGATTCTCGACCAAATACTCAAGAGCAGTCGATCATGATGATAGCATGGCGTTCCGAATGCTATCGTTCGAGTACGGCAGCTGATCTATTCGGTGCAGACCTCAAGTTGATCTGGCCTGAAGTCGGCAACGGTCCGGTTGGAAAAGCGGTTCGATATGCTCTGTCTTTCTGGCTGACATTCTGGCTGGTTCTATTGAAACGCCCGAAATTCGCTATTGTCATGAACTTGCCCGCATTTGCACCAATGGCAGCGCAACTGGCAGCCCTTGTGAGCGGCACCGATATCATTCTTGACTTTCATTCCGGCGGAATCACAAGCAAGTTCTGGAGCAGGTTCACCCCTCTGTTCCGCTTTATTGCCAAGCGTGCTCCCTTCGTTATCTGCCATAACCGGGTCGACGGGGCGGTTATAGAGAAGTGGGGCGGAAAGCCATTCTATCTCACAGCGTTGCCAAGCAATTTCGATGGAACGGAGTATTTAGCCGCTCCGGGAAATCCATCCGTGTTGGTTATTTGTTCGTTTAAAGATGACGAGCCCATAGATGTTCTACTAGGTGCCATGAAGAGCAATCCAGACGTTTTGTTCCAGGTGACCGGAAACTACAGGAAAGCAGGGCTTTCCTCTGCTGACATGCCACAAAATGTTGAGCTCTTAGGATTCGTACCATACGGCGACTACATTCAGAGAATGTGCGCCAGTTCTGCTATCATCACTGTGTCAGATCGTGACTACATCATGCAGGCGGCGGTGCATGAGGCTCTGAGCTTGGGTGTGCCCGTTATTACCAATAGATCGCAAACTATTGAAAGCGTTCTGGAAGACGCCGGGACCTACGCTGAAGTAGATATCGATAGCCTTGCCATCGCCGTCTCCACAGCCGTTTCGAATTCACAAAAACTGCGTGAACGCACAATTGCCCGAAAAGAATTCCTACAAAACGAACTTGCGCAAAACATGAAACAAGCTCTGTCCCTGCAGAGCTGATCCAAAACCAAAGTATTCGTCGAACTAGGGCGGCAACCTATTTGGCAAGCCGCTCAGACCAGATGCGCGGGTCCCTAAACGGCCCCGGACCCTTCTTTGCGCGCAATCGCCGTCGGCAACCGACACCCAAAAGCACTCCTCCCATGAGCGCTACGGCCCAGTCGCACTGGACGGTCGCGCCCTTTCGTCTCGCCACATCCATCCACTTTGTCTCAGGCAGGAAAACGATGCTTACCAACACACACACCGTCCGCCCTTTCATCCTTTGTGGTGGCTCCGGAACACGGCTCTGGCCGCTCTCCACACGTGAAATGCCGAAGCAATTCCATGTACTGTCTGGTAGGCACGCCATGATCTCGGAAACGGCAAATCGACTACCGAATAACATTAGTGGCACCCCGGTTGCGCCCGTCGTGGCCATTGCCGGAGCTCAATGGAGATCTCTGCTACGCCAACACCTTCCAGGCGCTGGTTTCCTACTGGAGCCCTTCGGGCGAAACTCTGCCCCCGCTGTTGCCGCGGCGGCTCTATCAGCTGATAGCGACGACCTAGTACTCATTCTGCCCGCTGATCATCATATCGGCGATGTTCCTGCGTTCCATGAAGCTCTTTCCCGCGCCGTCGAAGCCGCAACAACCGGCGCACTCGTCACATTCGGACTACACCCCGAATATGCCGCGACCGGATATGGATACATTGAGCTGAACTCGACTGCTGACGCCGAACTTCCCGCTGCTCCAGTGTCCCGCTTCGTCGAAAAGCCGGACGAGCCGACGGCGAAAGCATTCCTGGATGGCGGGCGCCACCTCTGGAACGCCGGGATATTTCTCTTCAAGGCCAGCTCCATGATCGAAGCTCTGGAGATCCACGCGCCAAATATCCTGAACAGTGTACGAAATTCCCTTCCCACAACGGGCCCTCTTTCCATTGGGGAAGAACGCCTGTTCCAGCGCAAATCCTTTTCCGAAGCACCTTCCATAAGCATCGACTATGCCATCATGGAAAAGGCAGACAACGTCATGGTCGTACCGGTTGCCATGGATTGGACTGACTTGGGAGATTTCCGGGCACTCCATGCCATTTGCGCCCCTTCAGGAGAAAGCCTCCTCAGTGGACCAACTGCAGAGACCGGTAGCCGCGGAAATCTGGTTTACTCCACCGGGCCTCGCGTCGCCGTCCACGATCTTGAAGGCATCGTTGTCGCCGCATCACCCTCAGGTGTTCTGGTCAGCCGACTGGACAGCGCCGCAGGCATTCGCGGCGCGGTTGAGGCCGCCAGCCGAACGACAGCGCCAAATTTCAACCCAGACCTAACCGCCCGCGCCAGAGCATTCATTCGAGACGCGATGTTGCCGTGTTGGGGCGAGTATGGGTGGGATGAAAAGAATGGGGGATTTGTAGAAGCGCTTGCTGGTGACCTTTGCCCACAAACGGAAAAGCCCAGACGCGGCAGAGTCGCGCCGAGGCAAGTCTTCACGTTCTCTACGGCCTTGAAAATTGGGTGGGACAAGGATGGCATTGCAAGCCGCCTCGTCGATCAGGGCTTGAAATTCATTGATGGTCCCGCCCGGTCTCCAGAAGGTGGATGGTCGCACGTCCTTGCGCCGGACCAGACACCACTTGATACCCGCCGGGACCTGTATGATCACGCCTTTGTCGCGCTGGGCACCTCTCGTGCCTTCGATGCAACGGGGGACGACACAGCCGAAAGACTTGCGGTCGAAGCCTTTGAATTCATAGATACATATTTGCGGGACGATGGCCCCGGCTATACAAGCCCAGAGACCGCTGACGGCAAGAAATTGGCAAACCCGCACATGCATCTCCTGGAGGCCAGCCTTGTTTGGTATGAGGCCAGTGGAGACCCAATTGCTCGAGATCGGATCGATCTACTGTGCGGACTGTTCGAATCCCACATGTTCGACAATAGAACCGGCGCACTGGATGAAGTGTTCGAACAGGATTGGTCGATTGACCGCGCGGGAGAATGCGCTCCCATAGAACCGGGCCACTGCTATGAGTGGGCTTGGCTGCTGTCGGAAGTACAGCGGCTGACAGGGCGTGACACAGCAAGCTGGGCGCGCCGGCTTATTCTGTTTGCTGACCGGTTCGGACGGGACGAACAAGGATTTTCCTTTGACGGGGTGAGCCGTACGGGTGATCCTGTTCTGCCAACCAAACGACTTTGGCCGCAGCTGGAACGGTTCCGTGCGAGACTTCGCTTCCCTGAAACGGCCGCTCCCGGAGAAGCCGATCGCGAGCTGGAGCGCCTGTTCGCACTATATCTGATTGAGGGCACACCCAGCTGGTACGACCGTCTGGAGCCGGATTATGCCCCTTCTGGCACCTTGCTGCCGGCTAGTATGCCTTACCACTTCATGACAGCGCTCGGCGCGCTTTAAGACAAAGACTTCCACTCAAAATCTCTTACTATCGATAGCGGCACGACGGGCTTGCTTTGCTCGTTGGTACTCACCTGCTCTGCTAGTCAGCAGGCGCTATCTTCTCATTCAGGAGCTCAACACATGAATGCCTCTAAGCCCCCAGATCGCACTGGCATCGGCACCCACCTCGACAGGCTGGAGGCTGAAAGTCTTCATATCATACGAGAAGTTGCAGCTGAGTGTGAGAACCCTGTGATGCTGTATTCGGTTGGCAAGGATTCGGCTGTGATGCTGCATCTTGCGATGAAGGCGTTTTATCCGTCTCGTCCGCCTTTTCCGCTGATGCATGTGGACACGACCTGGAAGTTCCGGGAGATGATCGAATTCCGGGATCGCAAGGCGAAGGAGCTGGGCTTCGATCTTCTGGTCCATGTCAATGAGGACGGCGTGCGCGAGGGCGTTGGCCCGTTCAGTCATGGCTCTGCGGTGCATACGGATGTGATGAAGACACAGGCGCTGAAGCAGGCGTTGGACAAGTACAAATTCGATGCGGCCTTTGGCGGCGCGCGGCGCGATGAGGAAAAATCCCGCGCCAAGGAGCGGATCTTCTCCTTCCGGTCTGCCGAGCATCGCTGGGATCCCAAGCGCCAGCGCCCGGAGCCGTGGAATGTCTACAATACGCGCATCAACCAGGGCGAAAGCGTGCGCGTTTTCCCGCTGTCAAACTGGACCGAGCTCGACATCTGGCAATATATCCGCCGCGAGAACATCGAGATCGTGCCGCTCTACTTTGCCGCCCCGCGCCCGGTCGTGAACTGGAACGGGGTCGACATCATGGTTGATGATGACCGGATGCCGGCAGAGCTGGCAGAGACAGCTGTCACCAAATCCGTCCGCTTCCGCACGCTGGGCTGTTATCCGCTGACCGGCGCCGTGGAAAGCACGGCCGACACGCTGGAAGACATCATCCAGGAAATGTTGCTGACCACGACCTCCGAACGCCAGGGCCGCGTGATCGATGCCGACCAGTCCGGCTCCATGGAAAAGAAAAAACAGGAGGGCTATTTCTGATGCGCCTCAATGATGAATTGATTGAATCGGATATCGCCGCCTATCTCGAGAAACATGAGCACAAATCCCTGCTCCGCTTCATCACCTGTGGTTCGGTGGATGATGGCAAGTCGACGCTGATCGGCCGCCTTCTGTATGATGCCAAGATGATCTTCGAGGACCAGCTGGCCTCGCTGGAAAATGATTCCCGGAAAGTCGGCACACAGGGCGAGAACATCGACTTCGCCCTTCTGGTCGATGGCCTGACCGCCGAGCGCGAGCAGGGCATCACGATCGATGTCGCCTATCGTTTCTTTGCTACCGACAAGCGCAAGTTCATCGTCGCCGACACGCCCGGCCATGAACAATATACGCGCAACATGGCCACCGGCGCCTCGACGGCCGATGTTGCCATCCTGATGGTGGATGCCCGCAAGGGCATCCTGACCCAGACGCGCCGTCACAGCTTCATCACCACCCTGCTCGGCATCCGCAAGCTCGTCCTGGCCATCAACAAGATGGATCTCGTCGGCTACAGTCAGGATGTCTATAACGACATTGTCGATGACTTCTATGCCTTCGCAGACGAGCTGGCGACCGATCTGGAAATCCAGCCCATCCCGATGTCTGCCCTGGAGGGTGTCAACATCACCAGCAAGTCCAACGAGACCGACTGGTATGATGGCCCCAGCCTGATGGATTATCTGGAGACGGTGCCCGTGGGCGACCGCCGCCTGAACGCCTCCTTCCGCATGCCGGTCCAGTGGGTCAACCGCCCGAACCTCGACTTCCGCGGCTTCTCCGGACAGATCGCGGCGGGCACGGTCAAGCCGGGCGACCGGGTCAAATCCATGCCCTCCGGCAAGCAATCCACCATCCAGCGCATCGTTACCGCCACGGGAGACCTGGACGAGGCGATCGCCGGCCAGTCCATCACGCTGACCCTGGATGACGAGATCGACTGTTCACGCGGCGACGTGCTGGTCTCGGCCGAGGATCCGGCGGAAGTCTCCGACCAGTTCCAGGCCCGCATCCTGTGGATGAGCGAGACCCCGCTCCTGCCCGGCCGACGCTACCTGCTGAAGATCGGTGCCAAGACGGTCACCGCCACGGTCAACGCCCCGAAATACGGCATCGACGTCAACACGCTGAATGATGTGCCGGCCAAGACGCTGGACCTGAACCAGATCGGGGTCACCACCCTGTCGCTCGACCAGGCCATCCCGTATGATCCGTATGATGTCAATCGCGAGATGGGCGGGTTCATCCTGATCGACCGGATGAGCAATGACACGGTCGGCCTCGGCCTGATCGACTTTGCCCTGCGCCGGGCCTCCAACATCCACTGGCAGGCCATGGATGTCGACCGCTCGGCCCTGGCAGAGCAGAAGGGCCAGAAACCGGCTGTGCTCTGGTTCACCGGCCTGTCGGGCTCGGGCAAATCGACCATCGCCAACGCGCTCCAGAAACTGCTCTATGCCCAGGGCAGACATACGTTCACGCTGGATGGCGACAATGTCCGCCATGGCCTCAACCGCGATCTCGGCTTCACCGATGCCGACCGGGTCGAGAACATCCGCCGGGTCGCCAATGTTGCCCGGCTGATGTCGGATGCCGGCCTGATCACGCTGGTCTCGTTCATCTCGCCGTTCCGCTCGGAACGCCAGATGGCCCGCAACATGATGGCCGAGGGCGAGTTCATCGAGATCCATGTCGACACGCCGCTCAGCGTCGCCGAAACCCGCGACGTCAAGGGCCTCTACAAGAAGGCCCGCGCCGGGGAAATCAAGAACTTCACAGGCATCGACAGCCCCTATGAAGCCCCCCTGAACCCCGAACTCAAAATCGACACCGTCAACAACTCGCCCGAAGAAGCCGCAGAAGTGATTCTGAACTACCTCAGGGAGAAAGAACTGCTCAAGATTTGAAGTCTTTCCGCACAATCCGTAAACGTATGATCGAAAGATGAAATGAATAGACTTTTTTGCTCGCCAAATCCTCAACCGGGTAACCCGAATTGGTGACTTCTTCACGTTAGGGTATCGCCCTATCACAGGGGCAGGCACTCACGATTTGTCATCGTCTAACCACCTGACCAGGTGGGCACGAGAGACAAGCGTAACACTTAACCAAAGAGGTGGGGTATGAGATATCTTCCAATGATATCTGCTCTTGCGGTGCTTGCCGGATGTTCGTCATCCGGCAAGGGCAATCTGGAATCCTATGCACTGCCATTGCCGGACAATACGTTTCCGGTTCGCTCAGCAGATTTTCGCGCTGGGCCGCTGGACAAGATCGAAATCAAGGTTCTCGACCTGCCAGATCTCGACGGCAACTATACGCTTAACATTGAAGGGCGGACAAAGCTTCCCTTGCTCGGTGACATGAACCTTCTAGGTCTGACCGCACTGGAAGTAGCAGAATTGATCGAAGTCAGGCTTGCCGAATCCTACCTTCGCTCACCAGACGTCGTAGCCTCTCTGACACCGGCCTATATTGAACAGGTCACCGTTGAAGGCGCCGTGGAATCCCCCGGCACGTATGATGTTCGTCCAGGCCTGACCTTGCTGGAGGCGGTCGCACTATCCGGCGGCGCTGCAGACGATGCCAACCAAAGACGCGCAGTCATCGTTCGCCGGGTTGACGGCCAACGCCTGATGGCGACGTTTGACCTTGTCGCAATCCGCGAGGGTGAAGCCGCAGACCCACCCATCTACGGAAATGACCTTATCATCATGGACGGATCGATGGTCCGCAGCGCCTTCCTGGATATCGTCCGTACCGGTCCTCTCCTCGCCGCTTTCCGGCCCATCTGGTAATTTAGAAGCGTACAATTATGTCGACAGGAATCTATGACGGCCGAGATGGTCATCCCGGCAATCTCAGCGTGGTGGGAAACAGCGCACCTGTACCCACGACGGCGAACCGGTACGGGGAAGCGCCTGAGTCGGACGAGTACGCGATTGAGTTGCGCGCGCTTGTCCAGATCATTTTCAAACGCAAATGGATGATCATGTCATTGCTGATCATCGGCCTCACGGCTGGATATCTCAGCACACTACTGGTTCCTCCCCTCTATCGCGCAAAGGCAACGATCGAGATTGCCAAACACGCAGCTCAAGTCCTCTCGGAGAGCTCTGTTACTCCTCAGGTTCAGGCTGATCCGGAATTTGTCGAAACACAGTCAGCCTTGCTGAAAAGCCGGGAACTCGCCCAACGCGTGGTCGAACAGCTTAATCTGGACCAGGACCCGGTCTATGCCGACCAGACACTGCCACAACAAGATCGGGTTCATGCCGCAACCCAATATCTATCGCAGAACTTGCGGGTGAACGTTGAGGGGCTCTCGCGATTGATTGCCGTGCGGGTTTCCTCTCCGGACCCGGAAGACGCAGCGCGTATTACCAATACGCTGGTCGAAAATTTCATTCAGACGAGCCTCGAACGAAAATACAACACGACCGCATATGCGCGACACTTTGTGGAGGACAGGCTGGAATCTGCACGCCTGTCGTTGGAAGATTCCGAATCCTTGCTCGCCAGCTATGCCGCAGAACAAGGACTGGTGAATTTCGGTGGCAACAGTTCCATCTTTTCCCTGGATGGCGAGACCATCGTTACCCTGAACAAAGAACTCGCAACAGCAGAATCCGAACGCATTGCCGCGTATCAGAAATATATCGAAGCGGAAAATAGCCCAATCACCCTCGACGTTTTGGACAGCCCGGACCTGAAAAAGTTGCGGGAGCAGCGCTTCCAACTGGACACTGAATACCAGAACAAGCTCGAGATTTACCGTCCTGAGTATTCAGAAATGACGGAGTTGAAGCGCCGTATTGAACTGACGGATCGAGAGATCGAAGCTGAACGCACCCGAATTGTCGATGCACTGGAAACCAGCTTTCGAGCCGCCGAGGCCAAAGAAGCATCGCTGCGCGAGCGAATTGGTGAACTGAAAACAAAGCTGATCGAACTTCGTACTCAAAGTGTTCAGTATGGCATCCTGGAACGGCAGGTCGAGACAAACCGTTCTCAATATGATGCTCTACTGACCCGACTGAAAGAATTGACAACCGCAGAAGGGATTGGTGCCAGCCAGGCATCTGTGGTTGACCGGGCGATCGCTCCAACTCATCCCTTCCAGCCAAGCCTCGGCAAACACCTTCTGCTTGCGACCATACTCAGTCTTGCTGCCGGTATCGGTCTTGCCATCCTCTGGGAGTACATCGACGATACCATCCGTGTTCCGGAGCAACTGATTTCAAAACTCGGACTTCCAATCATCGGCATCGTACCCGTGGCAAGCAAGAGCTCTGATCTTGTGCAGGACATGATGAAGAATCCAAAGGATTCACTTGCTGAAGGGTATTTCTCAATTCGCGCCAACCTCCTGTTCAGTACGAATTCCGGAGCTCCACGCTGTCTCTCCCTGACAAGTGCGTCTCAGGCGGAAGGTAAATCCACCTGCGCCGTGGGGCTGGGTCTGGCATTCTCGCGGAGCGGTCAGCGTGCGCTTGTTATTGATGCAGATATGCGCAGGCCAAGCTTCGTCGTGGACCGCAATCTCTCTATCGGTCTGTCAGGACTGCTTGCGTCAGACGCCGATGCGATGGAGCACATTATTGCCGGTCCGACAGAAAATCTGTTCCTGCTGCCAGCGGGCCGTATTCCACCGAATCCGGCAGAACTTCTATCCGGACACAGACTCAACGAAATTCTGGAACAGTTGAAACAAGTTTTCGATATTGTGATCGTTGACTGCCCGCCCGTGCTGGGATTTGCCGATGCGCCCTTATTGGCAGCGGCTTGCGACGCAACAGTGGTTGTCATCAGCTCAGGAAAGTCTAGACGCATCACCATACGTCGTTCACTGGATCGTCTGGTGTCTACACACGCACAAACCGTTGGCGCCATCCTCACCAAGTTTGATGCGCGCAAAGTTGGCTATGATTACGGCTATTACTACTACAATTACGGCCCGGGCGCGTACGATTATGCCCGGCCGAGCGCTCGCACAGAGAGACAATCTCGCAAGATCACGCTGTTCAAAGATCAACTAGACGACTGACGTCGCCAAGGCAGCACATGAATTGGCGCGGTGTTTTCTCGATCCTCACGGCAATCATTTGTTTCGCAATCGGGTTTCTGCTTGTGTCACAATTGCGGTTCTCCAGCACCGCGCCCGGGGAAGAGATATCAGGACTGGCAGGCATGGCCCTCACAGCGGAACATGCTAAAAGTCGCCTGGTAAAAAGTCTGGGGAGCGATACACCCGTAAATACCGCTGCCATCCAAGCTTTGGCAGTGCGGGAGCCGTTGGATGCGTTGCCATACATCGCAATGCTGCCTGAAGCACTCGCGAATTCTGATCATGAAGCGGTACAACACCTCAGCACTCGCATTCTGTACCGCGCTCCACGCAATAAATTGGCGTGGAAGGCGCGACTGACTTTGGCCGCTCGGCAGGGCGACGCCGAAGGAGCGATAGCTGCGCTGGACAGGCTCTATCTTCTGGATAGCCCCCAAAGGGAAACCTATGATGGCATACTCGCGGATATCGGCCTATCTGCTCTAGGGCGCCAGGCATTCTTGGATGCAATAGCCAAGCGTCCGACCTGGGGCCGAACGACATCTCTGAAGATCATGGCTCAAAGCGATGACAATGATTTGCTCATGGCTCTGGCTCGTGCGTTTCCAGAAAACCAGAGCACTTTTCTGGAGAAACTCACGGATCAAGGAAATTGGGCTGGCGCACATTTCGCATTTCAGTCATTCGTGGGCCCTGATGTCCGGAGCACCGCAACGGCTCCTTTTGATCCCTCATTCCTCGGACTATCTGCACCGCGCCCATTCAATTGGCTTTATAATCCCACCCATACGCGTCTTGAGGCTCGAGGCGGTCTGTCAGCTTCCTTTCCCGGCCGCAGCCGCGTATGGCTCGCACGGCAAGCAATTTCTTTGCCCCCAGGCCCCCACTCCCTATCGGCCGCCATGAGTGGGCACATGTCTCCGGAAGGTGGGTATTTCCGCTGGGAAGTATCCTGCATAGACGGCAGCAGGATTGACTATCTCAATGTGAAGGACCTGTTGCCGGTCCGGCATACCTACACGACGTCTTTCAGCATACCGGCCGACGCTCCCTGCGACTTTCAATATTTGGCACTTTTTGGAATGGGCGGCGCGTTTCCGACTAGCGCGCGGACAATCGTTCATGAAGTGACCATAACGCCAGCAATTGACAGAGGCGTGCCCTGATAATGTCATTTCGCAAAGCCGCCGCGACCGCCCTCCCGGGCGCATACCTTTTGCTCTGCCTTGTTCTCGGCGGTTCGAGTGCCAAGGATCAGTTGCCGCATTTGTGGCTTCAATTGATTTCCACAATCCTGATCGCTGGCGTAATCTATTCCGCAACATCTCCGATGCGGCATCGACCTGCGATGATCATTGTTGCTGCGCTTCTTGCCATCGCCGTATGGCCGATCCTGCAGCTTCTGCCTTTGCCTGCCGGTATGTGGGAATCCCTGCCCGGTCGTGACGTGATTGCTTCAGACTTGCTCGACCTGGGCATCAGCTCCCTCCCGAATATGCCTGTGAGCTTTTCGGGGCAGGAAACGTCCAGAGCCGTGCTGGCGACCCTCATTCCAATCACATTCATCCTACTGGTTGCGGCGTTTGGAAATGAATCCGGGCCACAGACCATCTCGTGGGGTATACTGATATGCGGGGCTACGAGCGCGCTTTTGGGACTACTCATGGTCGTCCCCATGAGCCCCCTCAGAGCGTTGTTGTCAGGGCTTCTCCCATATGATCCAGCAGCGGGATTCTTCGCGAACGCCAACCATCAGGTGACTTTGCTACTTATGTGTCTTCCCCTGTTGGCCGGCATGTCGGGACGGCGCACAGCCCCCAATCGATCACGACAGCACGTCTTTTTCCGACAGACCATACTTGGGGCTTTGTTGATACTTTTCCTATCTGCAATCTGGGCAGCAGGTGTACGCGCAAGTTACATTCTCATCCTGCCTGTCAGCATTCTATCGCTTTGCATCCTGCACAACTCATTTTCTAGACGAGCAGCCATCGGAAGCCTTGTATTGATTGTGGCGAGTGTCGCGGGCTCCATACTGCTCGCCGTGAATGCCCCAGCCCTTGAAGGAGTGGCATTCTCAGATTTCTCGATAACAGACAAAGGACGTCAGGAGATCGTTTGGCCGACATCAATCGAAATGCTGAAGGATCACTGGATGTTTGGCACGGGACTCGGCACGTTCTCAAATGTATTCATGCTCTACGAAGATCCCAACACGGTGAAATCCGTGTGGATAAACCATGCGCATAATGAGTATTTACAAGTTGCAATCGAACTCGGCATTCTGGGTGTTCTTGCAATGATTGTCGTGCTTGCAGTTTACCTGAAAGTCACGATCAGAACCTGGACAGAATCTCCAGACGCGGACAGTCCTCTACGCCGTGCAGCGACTGTATCTTGTCTGGTTGTGCTGCTTCACAGTCTTGTTGATTACCCCGCCAGAACTCCTGCCATCCTCGTTGTCCTGACGGCTTGCTTCATTCTTGCTGTTTGGCCGAAAGGTTTGGCGACGCTGGCTATCTCGCGACGACCATCCAGCACACGCAATCGCACCGCGCGCGGTATCGAAATCTGAACCGGGGGTGCAAGAGTTTCGCAATCTGAAAACTCAAGCACCACTCACTTGTATCCACCCCTGTCGAACCAGCCTCCCTTGACCTTGGCCGACACTGACAGATCAAATCAGGTATTGCCTGTAGTGATCTCAGTATATCCGGAACGGATTTCTTTCATCCGGCGTTCTTTGGCATGATCGCTTGCCCACCACGCACCTATGAGGAACGCAAACGAGCCAACAAAACACAGAGAAACCAGGAAAGCATAGAAGATCAGCATTTGCCCCTCCAAATGATAGTCGACTTCTGGGTACATAGTTTTTGCATTCGCCACTACCTCCCTGCTCGGCACCCCAAATGGGTCCCCCTCGCCCGGGCTGAACTAAATATTCACGCGGTCGCTACACCATTTTGAATTTCTGTCTCAGTCGCCACAAAGGAACGGGCAAGAACGCCAGAAATACTCCTGCGCAGCTTGCCAGAAAGTCCAACACGCTCAGTTGGCGACCGAAATAGGGCTGGATGACCTCGATCCCGGCAGCCAATATGACGAGAGTCATTACGATAAACCACCAAGCCCTCTTCGTGATTGTGACAAGAGCCAGCAGCGACAAGGCATAGAAGGCAAGAAAGTGGCGGTCTTTGTCAATCCACATATGGTTTGGAGAAACGCGCCACTCCAGCCCTATACTCAACCATATAATCAGCAGGAAGAATGCTGTTCCAGTTGCCTTCAGAAGGTATAGCATCCATCGAAACCAGAACCCCGGCTTGGGCGCCCCCTCCTCACACTGCAAATCACGCATCCAATTTCCCCGCATATGCCGCCAATTTGAGACGCGCGCAGCCCTTCCCAACTCCAAGGGCATCTAGACGATGGTCGACATAGTCAAACCTTGAAGCAACAGGCATTCCCGAATGGACCGCCATTATGGGGCACCCGCAATCGTCACACCCTCCTGAGTATCGCCAGATTAAGCATAGGGTTTTCGCGGCTATCCAAATGTGTAGCGGTTACGGGTCAGTTTACGATCCCGCTTAGGCCCTCCAAAATTCAGTCTGCAGTCATAGGCATGTGTAGACGCACATTGGCGAGGCTCAGGCAGTGGATAGTTTGGTCGGGGGGGAGCAAGTCCCAAGTGGAAACGAGAAGATCTCATCGACGGCGAACATTGAAGTGTGGACGGATACGGTTCAACGAAGACCGCTGCACAATGGATATCCGTATTCTGAATATGTCAGATAGCGGATTAAAGTTGGAAACCCACACGATCTGGCCGTGCCCGTCTTCCTTCACCGTCGAAATCTCGAATCCAAATTCCAATTGTCCGGAAGTCCGTGAGTGTGAACTTGTATGGCAGAAAGGGCTCGAAGCCGGCGTAAGATTTCGCGACTCCGCCTGAGATGCGCCGCTTCCCGAAGTCTTAATTGGCTCTCATCTCGAAATCCCCCGCCCCTGTCCTTCCTGACCGCCTCATCATTGCGATGATGTCCGGCCTGGAAGGGCAGGAATGTCACGGTGTGGTCACAGCAATTTCGATTGCACGATCACCATGCACAGGCACATCTGCAGCTGTTTCAAATTCGCTACTTTGTAGAGAAAGCTCCAGTGGTGCCGGCTGAGGGACTCGAACCCCCGACCCTCTGATTACAAATCAGATGCTCTACCAGCTGAGCTAAGCCGGCACGCTGGAAACGCAGTCACTACTTCGATCAGAGCCGCGGCGCAAGCGGCTGTTCCAGTGAAATTCACTCCCCGCGCTCAAACGATGAATTCTTCCAATCACCTCGTCTTTGCCCCATTCGCCCAGAGAGGCGCACATTTCCGCCCCAGTTCAAGACTATCAAGGCTGTAATGAAACCACACGCACAGATGTGGTGTTGATGGGTGTCAGTCGACACGAGCAGCCTGAAGGAAGACTGGATCATGAAACGCGCTCAAATTCTTGCCGGATTAAGCATCGGCGCCATCGCGCTCACATTTCCCGCCATGTCGGACGCCCCCAAGGCTCCGCCATTGGAGCCAGTTCATGTTCCCTTCGAACGTTCCTGCGAAGACACTGAAATCACGGTGTATTTCTCAAACCAGGAAGCCGTGCTGTCTTCCTATGCTGTCCGCTCTCTCAACACTGCGGGAGACAGGCTCGCCGGCTGCTCGATCTCCAATATCGAGGCCAAGGTCATATCAGCTGATTCTACAGATACCGAGCGCTCTACGACGCTCTCCGAAGCCCGCGCCGCTATTGTCCTCGAAGCGCTGAATGCGCGCGGGATCCGCGCCCGCGATGTCCGCATGAATTTCGCGCCTGCAGTCGTCAGTGACCCTGCCGAAACGACCAACCTGCCAATGGCACGCCGGGTCGATCTGACGGTCACCGCCTCAAAAGGCTACGGTCTCTAAGACCAGAATTTCCTCCCAAGGCCTGCAGGATTTCTCACCGCATCCCGCAAGCCGATCGCCCCGGATGCCCCTTGCAGCGTGTCCGGGGCTTTTTTGTGCCCGTCACCCCGGTGTTATTTCAGGCGTCACAATTCTTTCCTTTCGCGCGCGCATCGCTAAAAGGTGCAGGGCAACCGGTGCTCCGCCCGGCCTCGCCTGCAACGCAATTTGGGAAAGACCTCACTTTCATGACGCAAACCCGGCGCATCCTCGTTACTTCCGCCCTGCCTTACATCAATGGAATCAAGCACCTCGGCAATTTGGCCGGCTCAATGCTGCCCGCTGACGTGTATGCTCGGGTGATGCGTCTGATGGGCCATGATGTGACCTATATCTGTGCGACGGACGAGCATGGCACGCCGGCGGAGCTCGCCGCTCAGGCAGCCGACATGAGTGTTCAGGCCTATTGCGACGAACAATACGAAATTCAGCGCAAGGCCGGCGAAGGCTTCAACCTGTCCTATGACTGGTTCGGTCGCTCTTCCCGCCCGGCAAACAGCGCGCTGACCCAGCATTTTGCCCGTGTTCTGGAGCAGAATGGCCTGATTGAAGAACGCACCTCGAAACAGGTCTATTCCGTCGATGATGGTCGCTTCCTGCCGGATCGTTATGTTGAAGGCACCTGCCCGACTTGCGCGTTTGAAAAGGCGCGCGGCGATCAATGCGATAATTGCGGACGATTGCTAGACCCGGTCGATCTGATCGACCCGTATTCGTCGGTTTCAGGCAGCCGCAACATCGAGATTCGCGACACAAACCATCTCTACCTTCTGCAAACCAAGATGCAGGAGAAAATCCGCGAATGGGTGAACAGCAAAGGCGCTCAATGGCCAAGCCTCGCCGTCTCGATCGCAAATAAGTGGCTGGACGAAGGGCTGATCGCCCGTGCCATTACGCGGGACCTCGCCTGGGGCGTGCCAGTGTTGGACGCCGATGGAAATCCTCGCGAAGGGTTTGAGGACAAGGTCTTCTACGTCTGGTTCGACGCGCCCATTGAATACATCGCCGCGACACAAGAATGGGCCGAGGCAACCGGCAATGACTGGGAGGCCCTCTGGCGCACGGACAAGGGCGCGGACCAGACCGAATACGTCCAGTTCATGGGAAAGGACAACGTCGCCTTCCATACAGTCAGTTTCCCTGTCACGCTGCTCGGCTCCGGCGAGCCTTGGAAAACGGTCGACAAGCTGAAGGCGTTCAACTGGGTCACCTGGTATGGTGGAAAGTTCTCGACCTCAAACAAGCGCGGCGTCTTCATGGACCAGGCTCTGGAACTGCTGCCAGCCGACTATTGGCGCTGGTACCTGATTGCCAACGCACCTGAAGGCTCCGACGCCGCCTTCACATGGGAAGGCTTCCAGTCAGCGATCAATTCAGACCTTGCAAATGTGCTCGGTAATTTTGTGAACCGGATCACGAAATACACGGTGTCGAAATTTGACGGCAAACTGCCGAATGCCGGCTCACCGGGCGACGCTGAAGCGTGGATGATTGCCGAGCTGGAGGAACGTCTGCCTCGCCTGATCGCGCACTATGAGGAGATGGAATTCCGCAAGGCCGCCGCTGAGACACGCGCTATCTGGGCCGCTGGCAATGAGTACCTTACGAAGGCTGAGCCTTGGGTGAAGTACAAGACGGATGTGGACGCCGCCGCAGTAGGTGTGCGCACCGGGCTGAACCTTGCCGCCCTGTTTGGCATTCTGGCCCTGCCCATCATTCCGGATGCCGGCAAGAAGATCCTCGACGCCCTCGGGATTCCCGACGAGCATCGCAGCTTCCAGTTCAGGGACATTTCCGCGCTTCTTGATAGTCTTCCACACGGTATGAATGTTTCCGCTCCAGACGTCCTCTTCCAGAAGATCGAGGATGACCAGGTTGCCGAATGGACCGCACGCTTCGGTGGCGATCAGGCCTGACGCTGCAACACGACGCTGAGATTGTTGGCGGGCATCTCGATGATGTTCGTCACACTCAGCCCCACCTCTTCGGTCATTGGTACGATTTGTTGATCAAGGTCTCGCACGCCCCATGTCGGGTCACGGGACTGCAAACTCTCGTTAAAGGCAGCATTAGAGGGCGCAATCTCGCCATTCCGCGCGAAGGGACCATACAGGAACAGTTTGCCACCCGGTTTCAGCAATCGTCCCGCCCCCGAGATCAGGCCAAGTGCCGCCTCGAAGGGCGCGATATGGATCATGTTGACCGAAGCAACGACGTCCCAATGGTCGGGTCGTTCGGCATCGCCCCAATCGCTCTGGCTGGCGTCCACCACGAACGGCCCGTCAAGTCGGTCATGTCCAACTGCTGCAGCCCAAGCCTGCTGGCTCCGGCGACTGTCGGCGTCGATATCTGAATAGGTCCAGCGAAGGTCTGCCAGATTGCTTGTCAAATAAGCGCCATGCTCCCCCGTACCGGAGGCAATTTCCAGAATGTTCCCAGTCTGCGCAACATGGTCGCGGAAAACCTGGAGGATAGGATCGCGATTGCGCGCGACAGATGGCGAATACCGGCGACCATCGGTCTCTTCGCCGCGCTGTTCCAACGCCACCGGCTTGCCCTGCTCCGACTTGGGATAGTCCTTATCGGAAGCGCTCACGCCTGGTCGCGCTCGAACGGGTACATCTCGGTCGTCACCACCGATTGTCCCATAGGACTATAGCGTGGCCCGACTGCCTTCTCCGGCAGGAAAGAAGCATCAAGGCGCGCGACCATGTCGTCAGACAACTCAATCTGGCCAGCGCCCCAGTTCTCTTCCAGATGCTGAAGGCTGGTTGTGCCGGGAATAGGCAGGATATTGTCGCCCTTCGCCATCGTCCAGGCCAAGGCAAGCTGCGCCACCGTGCAACCGACCTCCGCCGCGCAAGCGCGCGCTTCGTCAAGCAAAGGCAAATTGGCCGCATAATTTTCCGGATCAAATCGCGGGAAAATGGATCCGCGCAAATCGGATTCATGAAACTTTGCCGGGTCTACCGGCGGATCGGCGAGGAAGCCGCGCCCGACCGGCGAGAACGCCACCAGCGCAACGCCCAGCTCTTCGCAGGCAGCCTTGATAGCAATCTCCGGATTGCGCACCCAAAGAGAATATTCGCTCTGCATGGCTGCAATAGGGTGCACGGCGTGCGCCCGTCGCAAATCTGCAGCCCCCATTTCGGAAAGACCAATCATCCGGATCTTTCCCGCCGCCACCAGCTCGGACAGAGCACCGACCGAATCCTCAATAGGCACATTCGGATCGGGACGGTGCATGTAATAAAGATCGATGACATCAGTCTGCAACCGCTTGAGACTGGCATCGCACGCTGCCTTGATCGTCTCAGGGCGCGCGTCCAGCGTACGCTGGCCGTCCTTGAACCCAAGCACGCACTTGCTGGCAAGGAAGTAGCTATCGCGACGGTCCTTCAGCGCCTCGCCAATCAACTCCTCGCTACGACCAAAGCCATATAGCGTAGCGGTATCCAGAAAGTCGTAACCGATATCCAGTGCACGCACGAGCAAGGCCTTCGCCTCGGTCTCGTCCATGGGAGGACCATAGGCATGCGTGATGTTCATGCAGCCGAGCCCGACCGGATACACTTCCCGGTCGCCGATACGTCTTTTGGATGTCATCGAATCTTCCTTGCTAAACAAATTTCTCGCGCAATACCGGCTTCAGTATCTTGCCATTCGCGTTGCGCGGAAGTGGTTCGCTCATGAACAGAATCTTGACCGGCACCTTGAACGCAGCAAGGTGGCCTGCCGCATGAGCGCGCAGTTCATCCTCGCTCACCTGCATGCCTGGCTTCAATTGTACGACGGCGCCAACCTCCTCGCCAAGCACCTTGTGCGGAATACCCACAACAGCCGCGTCCATGACAGCCGGATGTTCATACAGCGCGTTTTCAACCTCAATGCAGTAAACGTTTTCGCCGCCGCGGATCAACATGTCCTTCGCCCGGTCAACCAAATAGAGGAAACCCTCTTCGTCGAGACGCGCCAGGTCTCCCGTGACCACCCAGCCCTCACGGAACGTTTCGGCAGTGGCATCCGGTCGGTTCCAATATGACTTGCAATTCATCGGACCCTTGCACCAGAGCTCGCCCACTTCGCCCTGCGGAAGTTCATTGCCATCCGGATCACAGATCTTCAGCGATACGGCTTTGGGCGGCGCACCGGCACTTCCTGGACGGTTTACATAGTCTTCGCCGATATTGAGCGTGGCCGTTGCGCATGTCTCCGTCATGCCCCAACCATTACCGGGGGCAGCGTCCGGAAACCGCTTCTTGATCGTCGAAACCAACTCGGGTGCAGACGGCGCACCGCCATACGAAATGGCCGCAATTGAAGACAGGTCATATTTGTCCCTGTCCGGATGTTCCAGAAGTTGCCAGGCAATCGCTGGCACGCCTCCAACGGCGGTCACTTTTTCTGCTTCGATGATCGGCAGCGCCTTGCCAGCATCCCATTTGTACATCGACACGATCTTGTCGCCGCGCAGCAACGACGGGATCATGATCGCGAACGCGCCGGTCGCATGGAAAAATGGAATGGCGAGCAAAGTTGCGCGCTGCTCGTTCGGATCGGGCTCCGGCACTGGCTCACCGCGGCGCAGGAACATGCGCGCCTGACAGGTCATGCCATTGAACATGTTTGATACGACCGCGCGATGGGTCGCCAGCGCGCCTTTCGGCTTGCCCGTCGTGCCCGACGTATACATGATTGTGGCGTCGTCATCCGGCCCCACATCAATTGCGGGCCAGGAAACATCCGGCAGTTTTGCCCAATCATTTGCGCCGCCAATATGGGTCTCCATTTGGGAAACCCGCGGATCTCCATACTCGCCATCAGGGTCGCGGGCGATCATCACATTCTTCAACTCTGGCAGGTTTTCCCACTCAGCCCGGATACGCTCATAGATCTGTGGATCAACGACTGCCAGCTTCACGCCCGCAAAAGACAAGCCATATTCCAGCTCTTCCCCGGTCCACCAGGAATTCATAGGCGTCGCAATTGCGCCGATCATGGAGGCGGCAAAGAACGCAACGGGCCACTGCGGGTAGTTCCGCATGATCACCGCAACGCGGTCACCCTTTTCGATGCCATAAGTGTCCTTCATGACCCCCGCCAGCTTCACAACAGCCTTGGCGAGCGCCGAGAAAGTGACGCGTTCGTCTTCATAGACGATGTAGTCCCGATCCGCATATTGCATGCTTGCCAACTGAAGCACGAGCGGCACGGATGGCGGCGCATTCTTGTAGAGCTTCATCTCGACACCATCGACAACGCCATCAACGAGTTCGAGGGGAGAGCCTTCGCCAGCCAACATCTCGTTCGCTTGGGCGATGGACATGGCGGGCCAGTTCGGCAACGTATCTGCGGGCATGGGTTTCCTCTGAATGTGTGTTTTGTCCACACAATCACGCCAGACCCGACTATTGAAGGAAAAACTGAGCGTTCAGCCGACAATTTTTCGCGAGCAACAGTCCGCTACGATGCTGAAGCAATGTCGCCGCTTGCACCCACATCTCTTCACGAAGAGATCGCACACAAACGGCGACAAAAAGAACATTGTTTTAGCTTGTTTTATTTGCCGAAGTCGCAGAACCGCAGCGTATGCGCCGTGCCGTCTGGCTCGACGGCGTCGTAGCCACGACCGGTCAATTCGTCGCCTTCGCACAGGTACCCAATCTGAAACATGGCAATCAGGGTTTGGTTATCGGGCGTCAGATCGCTCGCAATCATCAGATCAATCGCATCCTCATGACGTCCGAGACGCATCAGAATGTCGAACTTCTCCTGCCGGGTCGTTTCCGGCAGATTGAGCTGTTCGATCAGCGCTGCTTCAGCGCCTTGCGCGGAGCCAAGCAATGTCTGGGCTTCGGCATAGGACGTAGTATCGTCCAGCGTGTTGACGATCTCTTCGAAATCCTCAACCGCGCCCATGACGTCATAGCCTTCCGGGCTCATGCGCAGTTCACCACGGCGCAAAAGGGTCTTAGCGAGTTGATCGCGGGACAGGTCTGGATCACCGGTCAACTGGGTCAGGCGATCAATTGCCGTCTGCGTGTTACCGGCTTCTTTCAGCCCCTCTACCGTGGTCATGGCCATTGCGAAGCCAGACGCGGGTTGCACCACAGGCGTTGTCGCCCTTTCGGTGGCGGCAGGCGCGCTGGAACATGCCGCGAGCACAAGCGCAGAGGCAGCAAGGAAAAGACCGGATCGAATCATGAGTATCTCCAACGGGACAAAAAACGACTGCTTACAGTCCTAGTCGTAGAAGACGATCAGGCACAGGGCGGTATTGTGGATTTTGTGTGACCTTTCAGCTGGTCGGTGCATCGCACCATTCCATACCAGCAAGATCATCACGGTCTTCACCAAAATCATGAAGGCGCGCTTCCTGGCTGTCTGCTTCGCAGATATAGCCAGCCTGGATCAGGGTCTGAACCTGTTCGGGTGTCGGGGCCAGTCCGGAAGTGCGATAACGCGTCACCGCTTGCTCGTGCTGGCCGAGCGTCCACGTTCCATCGAACCAATCCGGCAAATTGAGGAAGCGGTTCATAGACGCCTTGATCTCCTCGATATCGGTGCGGACATAATCCAACTCGGTCTGTGCATTGGGCGCCAACGAGTGATCGGGCGCGAGCGCCAGCAAGGCCTCGAAATCCTCAACCGCGCCTTCCCGGTCATCTGCATCCTGACGGCGAAGGCTTCCACGATGATAGAGGGCCTGCACGCGCTGTTCGGTAGTCAGGGAGCTGCGCGCCAACAGATCAGAGAGAAGCGCTTCGGCCTCAAAGGGATTCGTTTCGGATAGCGCCTCGGCAATAACGGCCTCTGGCGGTGGCCCGGTATCAGCGGCTTCCGGGGCAGTTGCACACGCAGCGAGCAGCGCTGCGGCGGCCAGCGATATGTAAATGGGATAGCGTCTCATGCCCGGCACATAAGACCGGTTCGGCACACGCCGCAAATTGCTTTTCAGACAGGTATCAGGCGCTGGCGAGCCGGTTGATTTCAGCAATGTCGCCCCGGCCCAATGCTTCAATCGCTTTTGCCGCGATGTGGCGCGCATTCAGTCCAGCCGTCTCATACATCTGATAGGGGCCTTCCTGGTCCTGGAATGTATCCGGCAACGTCATCGGGCGAATCTTGAGCCCCGTATCGAGCGCTCCGACACGGGCGAGGTGCTCCAGAACGAAGCTGCCAAAGCCACCCGTGGCGCCTTCTTCGACCGTGATCAGAACCTCGTGCTCCTTTGCTAGCCGCTCGACAAGATCAGCGTCCAATGGCTTGGCGAAGCGCGCGTCCGCAACCGTCGCTGAAAGACCTTGAGCGGCGAGCATTTCTGCCGCCTTCTCCGCTTCTGCCAGACGTGTACCGTAGGAAAGGATGGCAATTGTGGTGCCTTCGCGAACGATGCGTCCTTTCCCGATTTCGAGTGGCATTGGGGTCTCAGGCACGTCAACGCCTGTGCCTTCACCGCGTGGATACCGAAAGGCTGACGGGGCATCATCAATCTGCGCTGACGTGACAACCATCCGAGCAAGTTCGGCCTCATCAGCGGCCGCCATGCAGATCATTCCCGGCAACGCGCCGAGATAACCAATATCGAAACTGCCAGCGTGCGTCGCGCCATCCGCTCCAACGAGGCCGGCGCGGTCAATCGCAAAGCGAACAGGCAGTTTCTGGATCGCCACATCATGAACGACCTGATCGTATCCTCGCTGCAGGAAGGTGGAGTAAATCGCTGCGAACGGCTTGAGGCCATCAGCTGCAAGGCCAGCGGCAAACGTTACCGCGTGTTGCTCGGCAATGCCCACATCGAAGTGGCGATCAGGGAAACGCTTTGCAAAAATATCCGTAGACGTACCAGACGGCATCGCCGCCGTAATGGCACAGATCTTCTCATCCGTTTCCGCAAGCTTCGTCAGCGTCTGGCCAAACACTTTCTGATAGTTGGGGGCCTTGGGCTTCGGCTTGGACTGTTCGCCCGTGACCACCGAAAATTTCGATACGCCGTGATACTTGTCGGCGGAGTTTTCAGCCGGAGCATATCCCTTGCCCTTCTGCGTCACAGCATGGATCAGGATCGGTCCGTCGCGCATGGCCTTTACGTTCTCAAGCACCGGGATCAGCGTATCGAGGTCGTGCCCATCAATCGGGCCGACGTAGTAAAAGCCAAGCTCCTCAAACAGTGTTCCACCCATCGCGAAGCCACGCAGATACTCTTCCGCGCGCCGTGCCGGGCTCTCCAGCCCCATGGGCGAAACCACTTTCTTCGCGATCCGGCGCAGCCCCCGATAGGGACGCGAAGATACCAGTTTCGACAGATAATTGCTCATCGCGCCAACTGGCGGCGCAATCGACATATCATTGTCGTTCAGAATAACGATTAGCCGCGACCTGTCGGCCCCGGCATTGTTCATGGCCTCATACGCCATGCCAGCTGACATCGACCCATCCCCGATAACGCACACGACGTGCGTATCGGCGCCCTGTATGTCGCGCGCTTTCGCAAACCCATGCCCCGCAGAAATCGATGTGGAGGCATGCGCCGCACCAAACGGGTCGTATTCACTTTCGGCGCGCTTGGTGAAGCCAGATAGTCCACCAGGCTGGCGCAGAGTACGCATCTGATCGCGGCGCCCGGTCAGGATCTTGTGGGGATAGCATTGATGCCCAACATCAAAGATCAGTTTGTCGTCTGGCGTGTCAAAAACCGAATGGATCGCCAGTGTCAGCTCAACGACCCCGAGACCTGATCCCAGATGACCACCCGTCACTGAAACGACATCGATCACCTCATCGCGCAACTCATCGGCAATCTGCTTCAATTCCCCGCGCGACCTGTCTTTCAGGTCGTCTGGTGAGTTGATTGCATCCAGCAAACGGTTGGGTCGGGCATCGGTCATTACAAATTAGCTCGGTTCTTTTTAACGGTCAGACCTGATCTTAATGTGTTCTATCGAGCACAAAATCGACCGATTGCAGCAGTATATGGGCTTTTTCGCGAAAAATTGCGAGGTGTTCCTTCGCTTGTGCAGCCAAAATACTCACGCGTTCGCGGGCGCCGTCTATCCCCAAAAGGGTAACAAAATTGGCTTTTCCTGCGGCATCGTCAGTCCGCAACGGTTTGCCAACCGCGTCCTCGTCGCCTGTAGCATCGAGTAGGTCATCGGCAATCTGGTAAGCCAGTCCAAGATCATTGGAGAAGCCCGCCAGCGCGTTGCGCTCAGCCTCTCTCGCACGACCGATGATGGCTGCGGCCTCTGTCGCATAGGAGATCAGCGCGCCGGTTTTCAGGCGCTGCATGCGTGTAATCGTATTCAGGTCCCGCGGACTGTCTGATTCCAGCATATCGATCATCTGGCCGCCCACCATGCCGCGCGCGCCGGACGCATCCGCCAGTCGTTCAATCAGCAATGCGCGCACAGACGCATCATCATGCGTTTCTGAGGAAGCAAGGATCTTGAAAGCAAGGGTGAGTAATGCGTCCCCAGCCAGGACCGCCGTAGCCTCATCAAACGCCTTGTGCACCGTTGGTTGGCCACGCCGAAAATCGTCATCATCCATACAAGGCAAATCATCATGGACGAGGGAATAACAATGCACGCATTCCAGCGCCGCGGCCGCCCTCAGCAGCGTCTTCTCCGGCGCGTCAAACATGGCTCCTGTCTCCAGCAGGAAGAACGGACGCATCCGCTTCCCATTGGCGAGCGCAGCGTGGCGCATGGCCCGCATCAAATCTGCTTCGGGCCCGCCTGCGGGAGGTATCAGCTGGTCCAGCGCCACCGTGACCCGATCGGCCACCTCTTTCAGGCGCTGTTCAAAGTCCTGGGCTTCGCCCATAGCGACGCCCCTCTAATCAAAACTGGCAGGTTCTGTGGTCGGCCCATTGGCCCCTTGCACGATCTGCTCGACTTTCAACTCAGCAGATTTCAGACGAGATTCGCAATGTGCCTTCAGCGCGGCGCCACGTTCATAGATCGCTATGGATTTTTCCAGCTCGACCTCGCCCGCCTCCAATTGGCGCACGATCACCTCAAGCTCTGCAAGAGCTTCCTCGAAGGTCAATTTATCGACAGGTTTTTGCGTCGCATCAGCCATTCGTCGGCCTCATCTTTTCTTGTAATTCTCGTGACACTAGAGCGGTGACCTGAGGTCTACAACCGTTTCCGAACCAGATCACCGGTATTCATAGACGCGGAAACTCCAATAGGCATCGCCGCCATCATAGGTGCATTTCCACCCCAGCTTCTTCATTTCCGGGCGCAGCATGCGATTGAACCATCCATGAGCGGCCAGATATACCTTGCCTTCACTTGAGGCCTCATCAAGTTTTGACGCCGCGGATGCGGCCCGCTGGCGCGCCTGCTTCACGCTCTCCCCATCAAGCGCGTGACCATTCAGCCAAGCTGCGCGCGCGAGGATATTCCATGTTTTCGGCAAGTACCGAACGCCGGGTAGCAATGGTGGCGGCAACGGCGCCTCGTTGAATACCGGATCGAACAGGGCCTGCATGTGAGGCGCGGCATGCGCAGCAGTCTGCTGCGCTCTCAAACGCGCCGATGCGAACACGATGTCGGCATCCGCGACCGCCTCAACCAGCTTCTGCGGCGGGGACTGGTCTTCTGCCAATGGGCCGATTTCATATCGCTCCCACCAGTCACGATACTGTTTCCAGTTCAGGCGCGGTCCCGCCGTTCGGTCCAGCGCAGGCCGCCCGTGACGCGATATGATGATCGGACCGCGCTTCCGGTCTGTCGATGTCGTGTCTGGCATCGCCATACAGGTAAATACTCGTTTTTCTGCGGGCCCCGTGACCACTTGTTACAATTTGCCCTAACGGGGTTGCCCCCATGCGGCAAGATACGTTTCCGCTCAAGCAGCGATAAGGGGCAGTCTGATCGCCAGGATCAAAGGCCTTTCCACACCCGTTTGCGGCATGGTTCCTCGTCCTGAAGCTTGCACTTATGGAAGCTGACGAGAACCGTTTCGGCCCGTCCGATAAGATGATCCATGGGGACAAAGCCGATGGATGCGAGATTTGCCGGCACGCGCGGCTGACAGCCTGCCTGGTCGATAACACCATCAATCGCCGGGCAATGGCCACTCGGGAAGCGGCTATCCAGCGAATTGTCCCGATTGTCGCCCATCATGAAAACATGCCCCTCGGGGACAATGAACAAATCTGTATTGTCGCCGCGACCGCCTTTTTCCTGACGATGAGTAACCCAGCTCTTGTCGCCGATTGTCTCGCGCCATTCGTGCGATGTACCAATCGCGACATCGTTGTGCGGCACGAAGCGAACCGTCCGCAAATATTCAGTTTCGACCGGTTCCCCATTCAGGAACAATTGCTCACCGATCAGCTGCACCTGGTCGCCCGGCAAGCCGATCAGTCGCTTGATCATCACACGGCCAGTGTGCGGGTGCTCAAAAACAACCACATCACCCCGCGTCGGCGTGCTGGCGAAAATTCGCCCTTCTGGCAGCGGAATATAGCGCCCCATGGAGAACGGTAGAGAGTAACGGTCGTATCCGTAGGCGAATTTCGCCACGGCTACCCGGTCCGTAACCTGCAGTGTCGGCACCATGCTTTCCGACGGAATCACGCGCTGTTCATAGGCCAGGCCAGAAAACAACAGGAACACGGGCACGAACACGGCGAGTGTCGACGCCCATTCGCGAAGCTCTTGCTTCAACTTGGCACCGAGACTTGGCGACTCGACGGGTTCGTCCTGCTCCGCGGTGTTACCGTCTGTTGCCATGTATCCCTCTTGCATCGCCTTCGTGAAGTCCAAAACTGTTTAGACGAAAGACTGTGCAAATGCGAAGGCGAAAACATGCCCGGCGCTGCAAAAGCTGGGGGAACGGCTAGTTTAGGCTGTAAAGGTCAATACCGGTCTCATTGCGCGCGACGGAGACGTCTCCACGATAGATCAGGTAATTCAGGTGCGCCAGCGCTTCGCCCGTCGCCATGCCAACCTCATCATCCGCAATTGCCCGCCCGAACAGGGTCGTAAAGGAATCGACCGCCTTCATCTCTCCCCGCCCAAGACGCTGGATGAGCCGCTCAAGTGCCACATGGTGACCGTCAATCAGATGCTGCAACCGCTTGTGCGCTCCAATGAATGGCTCATTGTGCGCTGGCAGCACCAGCACATCTTCCGGCAGGTGCTGCTTCAGCTTCTCACAACTCTCCAACCAGTCCAGCAGCGGATTGGCAGCCGGCTCCGTCGGATGCACGGAGACATTCGACGAAATCCTGGGCAGCAATTGGTCACCCGACATCAGGATATTCAAGGAGGGAGAGTAGAGACACGCATGCTCAGGGGAGTGACCGCTGCCGGTAACAACTTCCCAAACCTCGCCCGCCATCTCGAACGTGTCGCCATCGACCAATCTACGGAATGAATCCGGCAAAGGCATCACGCCCCGCCCAAAGCCGCCGAACTTTTCCTTGTACTGGTCCAGTTGCGCCTTGTTCCAACCGGCACGAAGGTAGAAATCGAGCCCCGCCTTCGGGGCGCTACGCCCAGTATCAGACACCAGCATGCGGCACGTCGTGTACTCCAGCCGCGTCATCCAGAGTTCAGCGCCCCATTTGTGACAGAGCCACCCCGCTGTGCCGATATGGTCGGGATGCATATGGGTCACGATCACGCGCTTCAGCGGCTTTTGCTCGCTTACCCGGTCAGCGAGCAGGTTGCGCCAGACATCGCGGGTTTCATCATAGGGAATCCCGGTGTCGATAATGGTCCAGCCGTCGCCGTCATCAACCAGCCAGACATTGATGAATTTGAGAGAGAAGTGCAGCGGCATGGCGAGCCAGAAAAGGCCGGGCGCTATTTCCTTCACCTCACCTGGCGCTGGCGGCGACTGCCCGTAAGGATATTCGAGTCGAGGCCGTTTTGGCTTGCTGATTTCTGTACCGTCCATGATGGGAGGATACGCAGCTTCTCAGCCCCGTCGAGCCGTACCGCAAGGTCATCCCTGCGCAAGACGCTCCTGAATCGCCGCCACCAAGTCTTCGGGACTCGCCGTTCCATCCACGCGCAGAACATCTTCAGGCAGCTGCAGCGCTTCGAGTTGGCTATCGAGCAGCGAGACCGGCATGAAATGGTCTGCGCGGGCCGAAATCCGCCGCGCCAGCTCTTCCTTTGGAACGTCTAGCAATACGAACCGGCAGCGCCGCCCGCTTTGGGCCTTCAAGCCATTCTGCACAAAAGAGGTCAGCGCAGAGCAAGCCAGAACAACATGTTCAGCACGCATGTCCGCCGATGCGCGGCACATGTCCCGCACCCAGTCTTCACGGTCGGTATCGGTAAGCGGTGTGCCCGACGCCATCTTCTGTTTGTTTGCCGCTGAATGATACTCGTCCGCTTCCATGAAAGGCCACCCGGTCGCGGCGGACAGCGCCTCGGCAATCGAGGTTTTGCCACTGCCGGCAACCCCCATGATGACGATCAGGTCTCTCACTTGATGGGGGTACGCTTGCGCGGTTTCAGTTTGGTACGCTTGAACTTTTCTCCCTTCAGCGGAGATACGCGCTTGTCGCCCGTTGTCGCGCCGGGCTTGCTGTCGCGCCGGGGCGCAGAGGCTCCAGCCCGCCGCAGCGGCTTGCCTGCGCCTTGGGGACGCTCATCCCGCGCGGGCCGCCCCGACCGCTCTGGTTTGTCTGGCCTCGGCTTGCGGGCACGGGGCGCGTCACCATTCAGCAAAGCAGAGCGTTCGCGGCTGCTGATCGGACGCCATTTGCCTTCCGGCAGCCCCGCCAATTCAAGCGGCCCAACGCGCACCCGCATCAGGTCCACAACACGTAGCTCCACCAATTGGCACATTCGCCGGATCTGTCGATTGCGGCCTTCACGAAGAATGAATTTCAGTTCCTGAGGCTTTACCGGCTCAACAATAGCGGGCTTCAACTGACGACCATCCAGCTCCAATCCGTGGCGCAGCGTGTCCAGCTTTTCGGGCGTCACATCGCCCTTCACCTTGACCAGGTATTCCTTGTCCAACTCGCTTTCCGGCCCGATCACGGCCTTCGCCAGAACGCCGTCCTCTGACAGGATAAGCAATCCGCGGGAATCCTTGTCGAGCCGCCCAAGCGGAGCGAGCTTGTTGTAACGCCCCGGAATGGCGTGACTTTTTCCCGACAGGCTGTCTGCCGTCAGCAGGCGCACCGCTGGAATCTCGTCACCTTCCGGCGTACCCGATACGATGCCGACCGGCTTGTGGAACAGGATGGACAATTGATTATCAAGGCGGCGTGACGCCTTTTGCGCCAGGAAGACGGTTTGCCCCGTCTCAACCTTTTGCCCGGACACGGCACGCTCGCCATCCACCTTTACCAGGCCCTGCTCAATCAGCGAGTCCGCTTCCCGGCGAGAGCATACGCCTTCCAGAGCCAACCATTTGTTGATCCGCAAAGGCTCGTCGCCGGAATAGGTTTTCGTCCAAGCCATTGCGTGCTGCGCCTCCTGCAGGGTTGCTGCCCGTCATATCGACCTGTCAGACGCGTCGCAACTCGCGGTCGACATTCTGCAGCATTTCCGGCATAGGCGGGCGCCCAATCGAGAAAGCCAGCCTCATGCCGAACACGCAATACGCAGCGCCCGGAATTGCGTTCGCCCTCATTGTGATGGGCACGATCCTGAGCCTTGCGGGAACCGACCTTGTCTTGCCGGCCGTTCCGTCGCTTCCCGAAACGTTGAGCGGCAGCCAGGCAATGGCCCAACTCGTGCTGGCAGCGTTTGTGGCAGGCGGATGCATCGGACTGCTGGCGTTCGGTGAGCTTGGGGCACGTGTCGACCAGCGCACGCTTCTGGTCTGGTCGTTGGTTTCCTATGCGATTGTCTCTCTCGCCTGCATGTTCGCCCCCAGCCTGCCTGCGCTTGTCTGTCTCCGCTTCGTCCAGGGTCTTACCGGCGCAGCCGCTGCCGTGTTTGCTCCGGGCATGATCCGCGCATTGTACTCGGAAGAAAAAGCTGTTGGTGCGCTCGGCTTCATGGCGAGCATCGAATCCCTGATTCCGGCACTAGCACCCGTTGTCGGCGTCTGGCTGCTGATCGGCTTTGGATGGAAGAGCTCATTCCTTGTGCTCGGTGTGCTCAGCCTGATCGTCGCAGGCCTCGTCGCGCTTCTGCGCCACCGCATGCCACCGCCGCCCTCGACCCGCGTACCGGGCAGCTATCTGCGACATCTCACCAATCCGACATTCCTGCGCTATGCGCTCAGCCAGGCCTTCACTCTGGGCGGTCTGCTCATCTTCGTTTTCGGCGCACCAGCCATGATCACGAAAGGGCTGGACGGCACCCTGAACGATTTCATCATCATGCAGGTGACCGGTATTTCCTTCTTCATTGCAGGATCAAACCTTGCGGGCAGGCTGACGCAAAAATTTGGTCCGGAACCAATGATCCTGTTCGGCTCCGCCATGTCGGCGTGCGGGCTGCTGGGTGTCCTCCTGTTCGCACTTATCGGCGGTTCGGAACCTCTCTTTCTGGCGCTCTTGTTTATCCCCGTAAACCTTGGCCTTGGTTTTCGCGGCCCCCCGGGATTTTTCCGGGCCGTGATCGCGGCGCGCGGCGATGATGCTCGCGGATCGGCGCTTGTGCTCGTGGCCATCCTCGTCACGGCAGCGGCCGGAACGGCGATTGCCGCCCCGGTTGTCACGCTTGGCATGGCACCACTGGCCGCCGTCGCAGCGGCGGTATCGTGCGCCTCGGTGCTCTGCCTGATCGCTTTACCGAAGCTGCGCCTGCAAGCCTGATCAGGCGATACCGAACAAGGCTTCGCTGTTCTCCAGAAAAGGGGAGCCGCCGTCGGTAATGCCAGACACACGTCCCGGCGCCGTCGCCAGAACGGTCTCGGCAAAGAACCCCGCCAAGGCCAGTTGCCGCGCCCGGAAGCTGCCTTCCTCGCCACGTGCCGCAACGGCTGCGCGCGTCAGGAAATGTCCCCCGATCACGTCGCCCGCAAGCGCAAGATAGGCTGTTGCTCCAGCGAGGGCTTTTTCCTGATCGCGGTCCTTCATCGCCTCCAGCATCCAGTCGCTCGCCTCCCGCAGCGCATCAGCGCCCGCCCGCAGACGGTCCGCAATCTGAACCAGCTGCGGATCATTCGTCGCACGCGCAGACGCCGCCGTCGCCTCGACTTCGCCTAACATGACACGCATGGATTCACCATTCGTGCCGGACAGTTTGCGCCCGACCAGGTCAATCGCCTGAATACCGTTTGTACCCTCATAGATGGGCGCAATGCGCGAGTCCCGATAAAGCTGGCCCGCCAGCGTTTCGTTCATGAACCCCATGCCGCCGTGAATCTGCACACCAAGGCTCGCCACGTCGACGCCCATGTCCGTACACCACGCTTTCGCGATGGGCGTCAGCAGATCTTCCCGCATCTTTGCCGCAGCGCGGGTCTCTTCATCCGGCGCCGCCTCTGCGAGGTCTGCCGCCACACCACAAGCATAACAGATGGACCGAGCAGCCGCCACGCGGGCGCGCATTGTCGTCAGGGTACGGCGTACATCAGCGTGGTGAAGGATCGGGGCGGGGCCATCCACACCAGTCGCCTTGCCCTGCTTGCGTTCCTGCGCATAGTCGAACGCCGTCTGATAAGCGGCTTCACCCACAGCGACACCCTCAAGGCCGACATTCAGACGGGCTGAGTTCATCATGGTGAACATGCAGGCCAAGCCCTTGTTCTCCTGACCGATCAACCAGCCTGTTGCGCCATCATACTCCATCACGCAGGTCGGCGAGGCGTGAATGCCCATCTTCTTTTCAAGGCCAATACACTTCACTGCGTTCCGTTCGCCTAGACTACCGTCGGCATTGACCATCATTTTCGGAACGATGAACAGCGAGATTCCGCGAGACCCTTCAGGCGCGTCCGGCAAGCGGGCAAGCACCAGATGGATGATGTTCTCGGCCACGTCATGATCGCCCCAGGTGATATAGATCTTCTGGCCCGTGATCGCGTAGCTGCCATCCTCATTCGGAATCGCTTTCGTCTTCAGCGCGCCGACATCTGATCCGGCCTGCGGCTCAGTCAAATTCATCGTGCCGGTCCAGTTTCCGGCAACAAGGTTTGGCAGATAGGTCTGTTTCTGCTCGTCCGTGCCGTGCGCGATCAGCGCTTCGATCGCTCCGAAGCTCAGCATCGGGCAGAGGCCGAAGGACATGTTCGCCGCGTGAAACATTTCCATGACCGCCAGGGCGAGCGCCTTTGGGAGGCCTTGCCCGCCCCATTCCTCGGGTGCGGACAAACCCATCCAGCCGCCATCGCGGAACTGGGCATAGGCATCGGCAAAGCCTGGCGCAGCCTTCACGCCTTCATCGGTCAGTTGTGCGCCATGCGCGTCGCCCACGGTATTGAGCGGCGCAAGAACATCCCGCGCCAGCTTGTTTGCTTCTTCGAGGATTGGCGAGATCAATTCCGGGTCGTAATTGCCAAATGGCTCCAAACCTTCAAGCCGGGACAGGTCCGCTACAGATTGCAGCGCGAACGCCATGTCGTTTAGCGGCGCTTCATAAGCCATGCATTTCTCCCAGAATCCGAATAGGTCATATTTAGATGAGCATTTAGCGCGGGGATGGCACGACGCCAACTGCGCCCTATAATCACGGTTACCCTCTACCAGAAACTCCAGGAGACTTCATCCATGCGTAAATCCCTTCTTACGGTATCTCTCTTCGCCCTCGCCGCCTGTGGGGCGGCTGAAACCACCGCCCCCGCAGCCGAGGCCGAAGCGCAAACTGTCGAAACCGCTGAAGCCACGGCAGCGCCGGCGGAAGAAGTCGCTCCGGAAATCGGCCCAGCTGGCACCTACACCCTGGACCCGACACACGCCTCACTCGTCTGGACAGTCAACCATTTCGGCCTGTCAAACTATACCGCCCGTTTCACGAAATTCGACGCAACGCTTGAATTCAATCCCGATGATGCCAGCGCGACTTCGCTGACCGTCACAATCGACCCGACATCCGTCGAAACAGACTACCCGGGTGACTTCAAGGCGACTCATGCCGACTCGCCGTACGACACATTTGATGAGGAGATCGCTCAGGACGCCGGTTACTTCAACGCTGGCGAATACCCGGAAATCACCTTCACATCGACAGAGATCACCCAGACCGGCCCATCCACCGGCACGGTCACCGGAGACCTGACATTCCTGGGCGTGACCAAGCCTGTCACCCTGGACGTGACCTACAATGGCACCGCCACCTTCCCATGGGCACCGGAACAACCGAAAATCGGCTTCTCCGCAACAGGCTCTTTCAACCGGTCAGCCTTCGGTCTTGAGAAACTGGTCCCGAATGTGGGCGACGAGGTCAATCTCACGATCGAAACCGAGTTCGCAATGGCCGCACCAGCTGCTGAATAAGTCGACCGACAGACCCGATGAAAAAAGTATCTGCCAGATACACGACCGTCGCCATCATCCTTCATTGGGTGATGGCGGCCCTCATCCTGTTCATGATCTGGCTTGGCTGGAACATGGATGGCAACGAAGCGCGCTATCAGCTTCACAAATCCATCGGGATCACATTGCTGTTCCTGACAGTCACGCGGATCCTCTGGCGCGCCGCGAATCCACCGCCGCCCTTGCCGGAAGAAATGCCCGCGCACGAGAAACTGGCATCGCACCTGGTCCACATGGCTTTCTATGGCCTGATGCTCATCCTGCCGCTCGCAGGCTGGGTACTTGTCTCGACCTCCAAGTTCAAAGTGCCCACCGTTCTGTTCGGGTCGATCAGCTGGCCGCACCTGCCCGCACCGGATTTCCTGCGTGGCGACATTGCTCACACACTCATCGAGACCATTCACTCCAAAGGGGCCTGGCTGCTGATCATCCTGTTGGTTCTGCATGTCGCAGGAGCTGTGAAACATGAAATTGGCGGTGAGGATGGCGTACTGAAGAAAATGCTGCCGGGCCTGTTCGGAAAGCCCGCCGCACCAAAAACCGCTCGCGGTTATGTACGCGCGTTCGGTGTTTCCGCTGTTGCCTTCGCGCTGATCGCGCTCATCCCGCTGGCAACTTCCGCTCCATCCGGAAGCTCAGAATCCTCAAACAATAACTCTTCGGCGACGACTGACGCGCCGCTGGAGCCAAATTGGGACGTCAACTACGACGCCTCTGAAATCCGCTTCACCGGTATCTATGATGGCAACGAGTTCACCGGCACCTTTGGCAGCTGGACGGCCGATGTAGAGTTCTATCCGGACGACCTCGCTTCATCGCAAGTTCTGGTCATGGTCGAAACGGCGACAGCTGACGCTGGCAAGAAGCTCTACAATGACAGCCTGAAAGGGCCGGAATGGTTCGACACGAACACCTTTCCGACTGCGCGCATTCGTCTGACAGACTTCCAGGAAACCGGCGAGGGCTACACCGCTGATGCCGTCATCACGCTGAAAACAGAGCTGGTCACCGTACCGCTCACCTTCACGCTGGATATTGAGGGCGACACAGCGCGCCTCGATGCCTCGGCGGTGATGAGCCGAAAGGCCTTCAATCTCGGCCAAGCGTCTGATCCGGCAGCAACATGGGTCGGAGAAGATATCACCGTCACGGTGACTGGGACCGCGACCCGCAAATAGTGCAGCGGCGGCTTCCGGGGCCGCCGCGCCAATGCTAAGTCCCGCGCATGACTGCCATCGCGCCCATCAGTTCCGGCCCCATCGACCTTGCGATCAGCTTCCTGCGTAAGGGCGGTCTCGTCGCCATGCCGACAGAGACAGTCTACGGGCTCGCCTGTGATGCGGCGAACCCTGACGCCGTAACCCGGCTCTACACAGCCAAGGGCAGGCCGCGCTTCAATCCGCTGATCGCCCATGTCGCAAGTCTCGACATGGCGCAAAAGGAAGCGGTCTTCTCCGAAACGGCGCTCGCGCTGGCAAGCGCCTTCTGGCCAGGACCGTTGACGATCGTGCTTCCCGTCGCGCCAACGGGGACCGTCTGCGACCTTGCCCGCTCCGGACTGGAGACCATTGCCCTCCGCATGCCGGCGCATCCCGGCGCGCGCCAGTTGATCTCCGGCTTCGGCCGTCCTGTCGTCGCGCCGTCCGCCAACAGGTCAGGGCATATCAGCCCGACCCGCGCGGATCACGTCAATGCTGACCTTGATGGTAAGCTGGATCTGATTCTGGATGGCGGCCCGTGCAAACAAGGCATCGAGTCCACCATTGTGTCCTTCGTCGGCGACCGCCCCGTCCTGCTTCGAGCTGGCGCCGTGGAAACATCCGCACTTGAGGCTTTCCTCGGCGCTCCGCTTGCCCGTGCGGGCGAGGAGGACGGCATTACTGCGCCAGGTCAGTTGAAAAGCCACTACGCGCCACATGCCCGCATGCGCCTCGACGCCGACGCCCCTGAAGAAGGGGAGGCCTGGCTCGGCTTCGGCTCAGACACCCACGGCGGCGCGAATTTGTCACCAGAAGGAAGCCTCTCCGAAGCGGCGGCAAATCTCTTCGCCATGTTGCGCCAACTCGATGCGGTGGCTGACAGGATCGCCGTGGCCCGCATTCCCAATGAAGGTCTGGGCGAAGCCATCAATGACCGTCTCGCGCGCGCCGCTCATCGCGACTGACCCAATGCCCCCTGTTTGGTCATCGCATTCACGCTTCAGAATGGTTAGAATGTCCCACATGACACAGCTCAGCCCCGACTTTCTCTCTGCCGCAAAAAGCCTGCTCGGTCCGAAAGGGTGGAGCACGGAGGCAGAAGACCTCGAAAAGGTCGTCAGCCCCTGGCGCGGGACCTACAAGGGCGAAACACCGTTCCTCGCGAGGCCAGCGACAACCGTAGAAACGGCAGAGTTGGTGAAGCTCTGCAATCAGCACGGCGTTGCGATCACACCGCAAGGCGGCAATACAGGTCTGGTCGATGCAGGCACACCTCACGGCGAAATCTGCATTTCCATGCAACGTATGAATGCGGTTCGGTCGCTGGATGCCTTCAACAACTCAATGGTCATCGAAGCAGGCGCGCCACTCGTCACTGCGCAGCAGGCGGCCGAAGACGCCAAACGGCTCTTCCCGCTCTCGCTCGGCTCTGAAGGCACAGCAACCATTGGCGGTCTTATCTCTACCAACGCTGGCGGTGTAGCGGTCCTGCGCTATGGGATGATGCGAGATCTGATCCTCGGGCTTGAAGTTGTTTTACCTACCGGCGAAATCTGGAATGGCTTGTCCGGCTTGCGCAAGAACAATACTGGCTATGATCTCAAGCAGCTGTTCGCAGGCGCGGAAGGCACGCTTGGCATCATCACAGCGGCAACCCTCAAACTCTTCCCGCAAGTGCAACGCGCCAGCGCCTGGGTGACCTGCGCGTCTACGGACGATGTGGTCAAACTGCTCGCTCTTGTCCGTGATCATGCGGGCGACACTGTGACCAGCTTCGAGATCATTCCGGCAAATGCTGTTGCCATGGTGCAGGCAGACGTACCGGACACGCGCGACCCGTTACCTTCGGACCTGCCATGGCGCGTCTTGATGGAAGTCTCCATGTCGCGGGAAGATCATGCCCGCGACGTACTGGAAGGCGCCCTGGCATCGGCCTATGAATCCAATCTCGTCGCCGATGCCGTGATTGCCGAAAGCGTCGCGCAGGCCGACAGCTTTTGGCACATTCGCGAAACTATCCCGCTTTCCAAGCGCGCCTATGGCACAGCGCTCAATCAGGATATCTCCGTTCCGATCAGCCGTATTCCGGACTTCATCAAGGCCTGCAATCAAGCGGTGCTTGAGCAAGTGCCAACAGCGGAGTTCGTGATTTTCGGACATGTGGGTGACGGGAACCTGCATTACTCCGTCTGCGAACCGGGCAATGCGGCCCAGCCTGTTCTGCGCGGACAGGATGCGGCAGTGTTTCGTATCATCTATGATCAGGTGATGAGCTTCGACGGCTCCATCAGCGCCGAGCATGGAGTCGGGCGCCTGAAGCGGGACGAGTTGGAACGTATCCGCCCCAAGGCCGCCACCGAAGCGATGCGCGCCATCAAGCGCGCACTCGACCCGGCCAATATCATGAATCCCGGCCGCGTCATCAACACCTGATTTCTGCTTGAGTTCGCTGGAAATGCCGATAGCCTTCCCTCGGAAGGGGAGACGTATCTTATGCGCTACACGATTTTTACGCTCGGCACGCTGGCACTGACGACTGCTTGCAATCAACCCTCGCCGCCCATGGCCGGAGGGCCGTGCAGCTATGAGACGTCCATCATCACGGCAATTGTCACGGAAGTCGATGAGGATGGCGCACTGTTTGAGGGCGATGACGGAGAATTCTGGGTCTCTGACGAATATCTTGGCAGCCTGCCGGAAGTCGGTGAAACCCTTACTTTGAAGCGCGACCGGATTACCGAAGGCACATGCACACCGGAAATGTATTGGGTTGTGGATGCTGACACCAGCGATCAGGACTAGTCTGCCCCATGAAACCGCCCAACAGCGTCGAAAGCTTGTCAGAGTTCGGACGCACACGTTTGTCAAAATCCTTTTTCATGCGCGACTTTCTGTTTTCGGATATCGCTGCAGTTCATCGCTTTTTAAACGCCCCCGACGATCCCGACCTTGCCATCACGGCTGGCACGAAGCTTTGCACGGAACTGCTAGAGCCCCTGCAGGACGTATTCGGTCGCATTGCCATCCGGTCCGCTTACAGATCTCCTGAAGTCAATGGTTTCGGCAACCAGATGCAGCGCGAAAGGAAAAAGGGCTACAATTGCGCATCGAATGAAAGCAATTTCGGACACCATATCTGGGATCGCCGCGACTCAAACGGGCATATGGGCGCGACGGCCTGCATCGTGATCCCCGCATTTTATGACGCGTTCCATGCAGAAGGGGACTGGCAGAAACTGGCTTGGTGGATTCACGACCATTTGCCCTACTCAACCCTGTACTTCTTCCCGAAACTCTGGGCCGTGAACATTCAGTGGCATGAAAAACCGGAACGCAAGATCGACAGCTACACCAAGCCCCGCGGGCGCTTGACTGACCCGACCAAACCGAACCATGCCGGATCACATGAAGCAGACTGGGCCGCGCTGACAGATGTATTCCCGAACGCCTGACCTAGCTGAGCGCAGCAGCAATCTGGGCATGAGAGGCAAACACGCGATGTGCGCCTGCTGACAACAAGCGCTCTCCGAGGCCTGCATCCGCGTGACCGCCACCAACAAACCCCCAGGCCGTCATTCCGGCGGCACGTGCGGCCTTCACGCCGTTCACACTGTCTTCAATCACGACACAATTTTCGGGGCGCGCATTGATTTGCCTTGCCGTATAGAGAAACAGGTCAGGCGCAGGCTTTCCGTTTGTGACCAGGTCGGATGAATAAACATGCGGGGCAAACGCCGCATGGAGCCCGGTCAGCTGAAGCTTCCGCACGAGCTTTGCCGCCTCTGACGAGGAGGCCACCGCTATTGCGCCCGCAAATGCGGCGACTGCGTCCAACACGCCTCCAATTGCGGTCAAATCGGTCTCGAAGCGACGCCATATCTGCGCCTGCAACTGGTCCGCAAAATCCTCCGGCAACGGACGTCCATTGGAAATCGCGTCTGCCGCAAGTGCAGCATGGAAATCCCGATTGTGAAGCCCGACGAAACGCGACACGAACGTCTCAAACGGATAGTCCAGCCCCCAGCCAGACAGCATTTCCCGCTCTACCGCAATGGAAATTGTCTCGGAATCGACCAGCACGCCATCACAGTCAAAGATCAGCGCGTCCATGCCGCTCGTCTTCCTATCCACGACGCCCGAACAGGCGTTCGATATCCGCAAGCTTCAGTTCCACATAGGTGGGCCTGCCATGATTGCATTGCCCGGAATGTGGAGTGGCCTCCATCTGACGAAGCAGCGCATTCATCTCTTCACCGTTCAGACGACGCCCGGCCCGGACCGATCCGCGGCATGCCATATTGCCCATGACTTCCTCGAACCGCTCCTTGAGCGCAAGACCCGCATCATACTCCGCAAAATCGTCCGCCAGATCACGGATTAATCCCATCGCATCCATCTCACCGAACAGGGCCGGGGTCGCCCGCACACAGATCGCCCCAGAACCGAATGGCTCGATCTCCAGGCCAAGTTCAGCCAGTTCCTCTGCACGCTCCAACACCCGGGCGGCCTCATCCTCAGAGAGCTCCACCACATCTGGAATCAGCAGCGCCTGTCGTTTCACACCGCCCGCCGCCATCTGGCGCTTCATGTCTTCGTAGACGAGGCGCTCATGCGCAGCGTGCTGGTCAACGATGACAATTCCATCTGCCGTCTGTGCGATTACATAGGTCTCATGCAGCTGCGCCCGTGCGACACCGAGCGGAAAGTCCGGCTGCGCCCCATGCGTAGCGCCTGCATCGGGCTCAACCCGCGCCGAAGGTGCCGCATCGTGCCGGTAGATCGGCGGCGGCGCTTCACTCAGACCATGCATATGGGGCGGTGGTGTCTCCATGCCAGAAGGCGGAAGCGGCTGATCCAGATCCGGTCCGACCGGCTGGCGATAATAGGAAGAGGGCGACGCCTGGCGCTCTGGCGCGGATGGGACCGACCAGAGATTGGGCGAGGTCGCCTCTTCAATCTTCACCTTGCCGAGCGCATAGTTCGCCACCGTGGTCGAGGCGCGATGTCCGGCGGCGGCAAGCGCATGGCGCAGTGCCCCAATCATCAGCCCCCGCACATTCCCGGCGTCGCGGAAGCGTACTTCAGTCTTCGCCGGGTGCACGTTCACATCCACATATTCCGGATCAAGGTCCACGAACAGCGCTGCGAGCGGATGCCGGTCCCGCGCAAGAAAATCCTGATAGGCCGCGCGAATCACGCCATTCAGCATGCGGTCCTTAACGGGCCGTCCATTCACGAACAGGAATTGCATCTGCGCATTACCACGGTTCAGCGTGGGCAGGCCCGCGAAGCCGCTAAGCCGTACACCTTCGCGCTCGGCATCAATCTCCAGCGCATTCTCGCGGAAATCCCGTCCCATGATGGCGCCCAAACGGGCAAGTTGACCAGACGCACCTTCAGCCTCGGCGCCGTATCTGAGCGAGTTGCGCCCGTTATTCTCCAAAGAGAACGCGACATGCGGATTCGCCATCGCCAGACGTTTGACCGTATCCGTCACGGCCATGCTCTCGGCGCGCTCGCCTTTCATGAACTTCAAGCGGGCGGGGGTTGCGTAAAACAGATCGCGCACCTCGATCCGCGTGCCCGTTTCACCGCGTCCCGTGAAGGCCGCCGGGCGGGGGCCTTCCATTCGTCCCGCTTCGACAAACACTTCGGCAGCATCCTCACCCGCCGCACGGGACGAGATGCTACACCGGCTGACTGACGCGATTGACGGCAGCGCTTCGCCCCGGAAGCCCATCGTATGGATGTTCAGCAGGTCAACACGCCCGCCCGCATCCGGCACGAGTTTTGAGGTGGCATGCCGTTCCAGCGCGACCAGCAAATCGTCGGCGGACATGCCACAGCCATCATCCTCGATGATGATGCGCTTCAGGCCTCCAGCCTCGATCGAAATGGAAATGCGCCGCGCACCTGCGTCGAGCGCATTCTCCACCAATTCCTTTACCGCTGCTGCCGGGCGCTCAACGACCTCGCCCGCCGCGATACGGTTCACGACGTCGGGGGGAAGTTTGCGAATTTCCGGGCGGGATCGAAGGGAATCAGCCATCTGCTCAGGATAACGCGGTGCAGGGGCTTTGTCCCTGCCCCGCCTCAGACACCTGCTTGTATGACAGCATCTGCCATCGGGCGTCCAGTTGACGCAGGCCGGTTGCTTTACGCTTGGTTACCCCACAAAGTGCGGCTGGATATATCCTGGAGCCCTATTCTCTCATGAAGACGACTATTTCCCTCGCTTTTGCCTCCGCACTTCTGCTGACAGCCTGCGGAGGCTCTGATGCGCCCGCATCGGACGCAGCCCCGGCAGCACCGCAAGCTGAAGCTCCCGCTGCCTCCACTGCCCCAGAAACAACGCCTGCCGCAGTCACCGAAGCGGCTGCCGATGCGACGTCGCCATTCGCCGCCCTGCCCGCGCCGTACAACACGGCTGATTATGCGCGCGGTCGCCGCACCTGGAAACTCTGCCAGTCTTGCCACATCACCGCCGAAGGTGGCGGACACCTCGTCGGACCAAACCTTCACGGCCTGTTCGGTCGCGAAGCTGGTGCGCTGGAAGACTTCACCTATTCTCCCGCACTTCAGGAAGCCGATTTCACCTGGACCCCGGATCAGGTGGAACATTGGCTGGAAAACCCGCGCACTTTCCTGCCCGGCAACCGCATGACGTTTGCAGGCGTCCGCAAGCCTGACGACCGGATCGCCGTGGTTGCCTATTTGATGAGCGAGACGGGATACGTGCCAGAGGCCGCCCCTACAGCGGAAGAGGCCCCTGCCGAGTAGGGGAGCGACAGGGGAGAGTCAGCGCCGGAAGACGATGGAGAGCAACACAGAATGCTCATCAAAGTCTCCGGCGAACTCTTCCCGATATCCAACAGCCAGGTCTGCCCAATCGAAATGGTAGCCTAGCTTCGTCTCATACTTGTTTGAATCAGCAGATTTGTTGCCGCGCTCGATCCAGAGTTGCTGGCTGAGGAAGATGCTGCGCCAGAGATCGACACCATAGCCAAACTCTGCGCGTTGCCGTGCGCAGCCATCTTCATGCCGGATCGTGACGAGATCCGCGAACGTGTAGAAGTTTCGTCCGCCGCGCACACCGGACAGGCCGCCGCTCACGCGAAGCTCAGCGCCCCACTCATCGCACGCAAACACACCGCCCAGCGAATTGCCGTGCACCACACCGCCTTCAACGCCCACAGCCCACCCCTTATGGGAGACGAGCTGGCGGCGGAGCGTGCCGCGCCAGAATTCCTTGTCGAACTGACCGCCAAGTTCATAGGCGACGGCCTCTGACTTCGCCGTGACGGTCCAATTGCGCGCAAAGCCATACTCGCCGTACAATTCGACCCGGTTGCCACGAATGCCTTCGAGCTCTTCCTGAGTGATCGCAGCAGAAGCGTACCAATCGCCAGGTGCCTGAGCCCACGGCCCGGCAAATGCCACGTCTGGCCAAGCCAGCACCAATCCCAATACCCCGAACGCCCTCATTCAATTGGGAATAGCAAGAAATCACCGGTTGAAAACCACTTTCTTTCTCGTTGCGCGCATGAAAAAGCCCTCGCGGATCAAGGCGAGGGCTCTTGTCAGTGTATCTTCGATCCGAACCTTAGAGGCGGAAACGGATCTGGTCAGACCAGAAGCGCTCCAGGCGCGAGATGGTCTTGTTGAGTTGCGAAAGGTCATCCGGACGGACACTGGCGGTTGGCTCCAGCGCGCCAGCCTGCTTTTCAAACAGGGCCTCTACGCGCTTGCGCACTTTCAGGCCGCGCTCGGTAAGGCTCAGCGTCACGGTGCGCTTGTCATCCTCAGAGCGGGTCTGGATCAGATAGCCGCCTTCCTGAAGCTTCTTGACGTTGTAAGACAGGCTTGTTCCGGCAAAAGCACCGCGGGCACGCAGAACGGAAGCCGGGGCTTCACCTTCGCCAATTTCGTACAGCAGCAGCGCCTGAACGCCTGTCAGCGACCGTTCGCCACCGCGCTCCAGATCGTCCTTCACAACATCATGAAGACGACGGTGCGCCTGTTCAAGCAAAGACAAAGACTTCAGGAAAGATTCGCCCAACGAAGAGTTCGCAGTTTCCTGCGTTTCAGCAATCATCATTTTCACCACCACTCAATTATTCACTCAACTTTTGTTGTAGTTTGAATAGAAGTACATGATCATTCCTAATGAATTGATAAGCATACCCTTTCTACAAGAGTAGAAGGTTAACAAACGGCCGAATACATTAACCGTTACTTTTGCGTAACGAATTGGGCCGGCCTGCGATGTCCAATATTAAGCGTATTCGTTCAGGCGAACGCGTCTGCGGCGCTGTGGCCCTGATATTTGGGGCTCGGGCCGTGAACATTCTCTTCAGCCCGGCTGTCGATCAACATGAAGACAAACACGACAAGGCCACCGACATACGGAATGAAGTTCAGCAGATACATCCAACCGGACAGATCCTGATCGTGGAACCGCCGCACGGTTACAGCGATGCCGGGAATGATGTTGTAGAGCAGCCAGAGCCCGGTGAAGAGCGGCAGGAAGTAACCATCATCCGCATCTTCAATTCCAAAGATCGAGAGTGTCAGGATTGCATCCAGAATAATCGTGACAATGAATGCAAGTAGATAGAAGAGAATATAGCCCCAATACTCCTGCCGGCGGGCGCGGCCATTGAACTGGAAATAGTTCTTCGAAAGAGTTCTCAGGAAATAGGTCCAGATGCCGTCACTCTTCACTGCCGGTGTGTGAGCATAGGCTGGCGCGGCATATGTCGCGGGCGCCGCCGCCGGTTGAGGCGCCGAAGCGGCTGGCGCAGGTGCATCAGCCGCCGCCTTCAGCATGTAGATGTCGCGCGCTTCATCTCCCATGCCAATGAAATCCACCACATGGCCTTGAGCCAATCGGCTTTCGTCACGGACCTGCGCCTGCGAGAAGCGATAGCGCTGGCCATCATCACCAAGGATGATGCCGAGCCCGTCAGCCGTGTCTGCTTTCAATACTTGCCCGCGCATGGTCACTCCTGATCAGCCATTTACCCAGAAGTGTGAGTACTCTGACCCGGCGGTAAAGCTCAATCCCCGAAGGTCAATTCATCTGGGCCAAGCGGCTCGAAATACTTGGCGATGTCTTCGTCGCTGACATCTTCGAGCCGTGAAGGCCGCCATTTCGGGTCATTGTCCTTGTCGATGATCACGGCGCGCACGCCCTCAAGGAAGTCATGGCTTTGCACCTTGCGCCACCCGATACGGTATTCCATGCGCATATTGTCTTCGAATGTCGCCATCTTGCCGCCTTCACGTACCTGGCGTAGCGCAACCTTCACGGTCTCCGGGGATTTCGTGCGCAGCGTGGCGACCTGCTCGGCGGCCCAGTCATCGCCATTGGCCTCAAGCGCTGCAACAATCTCTTCGGCAGTGTCCTTGGCAAAACATGTATCGATGACATCACCGTGCGCCTCGAAACTGCCGGGCGGCACAGTATGGGTCAGACCACGTAAAATTTCGTTCAGCATCTCGGCAGCGCCGACAGAGAAATCGGCGGCATCGATCTGCTTCTTGAGGTTCGTAATCAGTTCCGATGGCAAATAGTGCGTCGCAACGCGCGCCGCAGCGACGTCACTGCCCTTGAGGCGCGCACCGGTCAGCGCCAGCCAGGTACCGAGTTCGCCGGACAGGCGCGGCAGGAACCAACCACCCCCGACATCAGGAAACAGGCCAATTCCGGTTTCGGGCATGGCAAACAGGGTGCGCTCGGTCGCCACGCGGTGCGAGCCATGCACAGACAGGCCGACGCCTCCCCCCATGGTCACGCCATCCATGATGGCCAGCACAGGCTTCGGGAACGTCTTCAGCGCGGCGTTCATGCGATACTCGACGTTGAAAAAGGCACGCGCCTCGCTGGCATCGCCGGCGCCGCTTTCGGCCAGCATACGAATATCGCCGCCTGCACAGAAGCCCCGCGTATCGGCTTCATGGTCAATCATCACAAGATAGACAGTCGGATCGTCGGCCCAGCGCTCCAGCGCCGACAGAATTGTCTCGCACATTGGCGCATTCAGCGCATGCAGCGCCTTTGGACGCGTCAGCGTCATGCGGCCCACGCCGCGACGGACGCTGACCGATACCTCATTCGACATACTTTATCCCTTCGTCTCCGCCAGCCCTGGCTGGTCTCGTATCTGCGACACTACCCCTACAGGCGTCGGGCCGCCGATCAAGCCTGGAGAGAAGGCTCCTGTCAGCGCGGGGTCAATGCAGAGCACAGCCTTCCAGCGTGATGCGATGCATGACGCGCCGCTGGCCGTGATAATCATTGAGGGCCCAGTGCCAGGTCGCGCGATTGTCCCAGAACGCAACCGATCCGGGCTGCCATTTGAACCGATGCGCAAATTCCTGCTGCATCGCATGCGCGTAGAGTGTGGAGAGTAGTTCCTTCGATTCCTCTTGCGTCATGCCGACGATACCGGTCGTGAAGGCTGGATTGACGTAGAGCGCCTTCTTGCCGCTGAGCGGGTGCGTAATCACGATGGGATGCGTCACGTCTTCCAGCACATCTGCGGCCGCCGCATTGCCAATCCGGTTCCCGCCCGCATCGGTTGTGGTGTAATAGGTCTCCTTTCCGGTCCCGAAGATATGATGCGCAGAATGAACGGCCCTCATGCCTTTCAGACGCGTTTTCATATCATCGTCCAGGGCATCATAGGCGCGGTACATGCTGGCAAAGAACGTGTCCCCGCCGGTCTCTGGCAGGTCACGCGCAACGAGGATCGAACCCATCGCCGGCTCGACATCGTAGGAATGATCCGTGTGCCATCCGCCACCGATATTGTCTTTCTGGTCCTTCTCTTTCACCACCATCGCGATCTGCGGGTGCTCGGGGTGGGCTGCGAAGAACCGATTCACATTGATCGGAGCCCAGCGCTCGGCAAACCGGATATGGTCCCGCTCGGACAACTCCTGATCCCGGAAGAAGATCACCCCATGCTCTGCATAGGCTGTGCGGATATTCTCGAATTCATGTTCGGTGAGACGACGCAGATCGACGCCGGTAATCTCTGCGCCGACGCCGGGCAGTTCCTCGATATTCATGCTTTCCTCCCGTCGGGCCTTTTGGCCTCTATACGGGAAGTTTACAGCGGCGCACCAAAGGGGGAAATGCCTTCCGCAAGGGAAGCGTTATTGGAGAGGCCCAAGCAGCGTATCGCAATGCCAGCACGATTCCGCACTGCCAGCCCCAATCGGGCTGCCCGGTGGAATGTCCACCGCTGACGACGACGGCAACGCAGCAGGTGACGGCCGATCCAGATGCGCCGCGATACGACGGCCAAGCTCAGCGCGCACAGCAGTGTCGCTGGCCGCCATCCGGCGCTGACGTTTCGAGAGTCGGTCTTTCAGCGAACTCAGATACGCATTTGTCTGAGCTACCGCCGCGGGCGTCGCTGCTGATGATGCAGACAGTTCAATCAGGGTAGAAACATAGCGGATTTGCTCGCGGTGGAGAATGCCCGCTTGTCTTGGTGTCTCCGCACCAACGAACAGCGTCGCCTCGACCTTGGCGAGAACCTCGCCATAGCCAAGCGCCTCCGCATCTCGTCGCTGCGTTTCAATCAGGCGAGCGACACGCTGGGGATGAAAGAGCGCACTCAGAGTCTGCGACGCGGACGTATCCGCTGCCGTCAGCAGGTCAAACATCGCGCCTGTCTCGCCCGGGAAATACTCGGCCCCCGCACCCGCACCTCGGAAAGACACAAGCGGCGGCGTCAACAGGTCGAGCGTATCGTTCGGCAGGTCCAGCACCGCTGGGTCGAGCGTCGCCACCAGCGCGTCCAGCGCTGCGCGTTGCTGACTGGCCGGGACCGGTGCACCGGCGGCATCCGCCTCACCGGTTTCGGCATAATGGAACTCATACCCGCCAATCATCTTGGCGGCCGCATTCACCTGATACCGATGGTAAAGGTAGATCGGCACGATCACCGCGCGCAGGCGTGAGGTCGGCTCCCCGGACTGCAACACGTTCAAACCGAAGTTTTCCAGTGCGACATCGCGCACCTGCATCACATTCAACAACGACGCGACGGGGTCTGCGCCATTGTCCCAAACGCTGGCATAGGGATGCGCCGTACCGACGCCGCGCCCTTGCGGATCATCAATATAGCGCAGCCCGCTGGCGCGTGCGGACTCAAGCAGGGCGTCCCCCGCCGCACTCTCGTCCACACCTTCCGTATACTGTCGATAGAGCCACATCGTGGTAACCTTGTCCCACTCACCGATACCCACATCATAGGCAGCGGAGAAATCGAGATCACCGCCCTGCCCGACGCGCACGAATGGCGCGGGATAATCCATCACCGAAGCGCGGTCATTCGACGACGCCGCGAAATTATGCGCGAAGCCGAGCGTATGGCCCACTTCATGCGCCGACAGTTGCCGAATGCGTGACAGCGCAATTTGCACGGGATCATTCGCCTCGCCCATGCCGGTCTTTTCCGCGCCAGCAAGACCTTCGAAGATCATGCGATCCTGGCGCACGCGCTGACTTCCGAGGATAACATTTGCCTTCAGCATTTCGCCCGTACGCGGATCGGTCAGGCCGCCCCCATAGGACCAGCCACGCGTCTGGCGGTGCACCCACTGGATCACGTTGTAACGCACGTCCAATGGATGCGCGCCCTCTGGAAGCACTTCAACACGGAAGGAATCGGGGAAGCCCGCCGCTTCAAACGCGTCGGCCCACCAGGACGCCCCCTCAATCAGAGCGTCGCGGATTTCCTGCGGCGCCCCTGAGTCGACATAGAAGACGATCGGCTCTTTCGCCGGACTGGACTCTGCGGTCGGGTCCTGTTTCTGCAGGCGAAACCGGCGCGCAAAGGACTGGCCGACCTGCCCGGTCAGTGGCGCAGAGAAATCATAATAGCCGACATCAATCGCGCCGCTGCGCGGATCGAACATGCGCGGCGTGTAGCCATCATCCGGCAGCCGCACGAGCGATGTGTGCTGCACAAGGGTCACAGACCGCGCATCCGCCGCCGTCGCCCAGACTTCTGCCTTTGGCTCATCACTGGTCAGCGTCAGGAAGGCGTCAAACTCGACATTGTCAGGAAAGGCCAGCGCAGCCGACACATCCGGCATGGACAGATCCTTTGACACCTGAAACGCGCCGCCCTTGGGGTGTTGTTTCAGTGTGGCGCGCACATCCATCGTGTCGCGCGTCAGATAGGTCGACAGGTCCACCAGCAATTCGCCCTCAGGCCCGGTGCCGAGGATCTCGCCCGACCAGACAAAACTCCGCGCAAAGGAATCCCGAACCGCCTTGCGCTCCAGCGGATTGTCCGCGCTCGCGCGATAGGCCCAGTTCTCGATTTCCGCGACGATCTTGTCGCCCACCTTGCGAAACGCAACGATCTCGCCGCCATTGGCGCGCCCCCGGTCGAGCCCGATAGGATTGGAGCCGAGACCGGCCGTCAACCCCGTCGCCTGAATGGCGCGAAGGGATACGCCGTCTTCATCAGGCTTAGGCAGCGCGACCAGAACGCGCCCGCCTTCCGCATCGAGGTAGAGATCAACAAACCCATCCTTGTGGGCCAGCGCCGCGATCTCTTCCGACCAATCGCCCGTCTGCGCCCATGCAAACGGCACGAACAGCGCCGCAACCAGCGCCAAACCAATTCCCTTCAATCCCCGCACGCGACACCTCTTCCAATCCGCCAATACTCGGCCTGCAGGCTGCCGCAGATCGTGGCAGGGTTCAATCGCTTTCGAGGATTCAGGCGCAGAGGTGCGTCAGCCCGCCAGTTCAGCCATCACAGGTCTGCGTATCGCGCATGATGCCGACCTTTGTCACCTTGCCGCTCTTGTTGTCGACGCCGAAATAGATGTCGCTGTAATCGTAAAGCGTTTCATCGCCCTTGGTGACAACGCATTTCGGCTTGCCATAGGCCCCGCGCGCCAGGATCTGCTCCGCGCCGGTCCCGACACCTGTATCCGTGCGATAGCGCGGGTCACGCGCGATGATCCAATAAACCTTTTCATCCGCTGCGATGACGAGGCCGTCATAGGTGTAGGTCGTCGCTCGCGTGCCTTCGATGGGGGTCGTGTGGCGCGGCGTGCCCTTCACGGCAAACAACTCGATCAGGCTCATGCCCAACTCGACCTCTCCGACGCGCTCACCCCGGACGATTTGATTGTCATTCAGATTGGGCGGCGCACTGGCGCACGCGCCCAGCACTGCAAATCCGGCCACAACCGACAGCTTACGGACCATACGCATTGCGGCCCCTCCTGTTCCTGCACTCTACCAGACTCAAGAACACCGCAGCCACCGCGCCTTGTCCAGACACGGACGGCATGAATTCAGGCTCCGCACACGCGAAAACGCTATAAATATCGGTAATGTTCGGAAAATTGCCCGAAAGGCCTAGTCCTTCAGCATGTACCGCGAGATGATGACGCGCATGATCTCGTTCGTACCTTCCAGGATCTGGTGCACGCGCAGGTCCCGCACAATCCGCTCCACGCCATAATCGGCCAGATAGCCATAGCCGCCATGAATCTGCAGCGCGTCATTGGCCACCTTGAACGCCGTGTCTGTCACGAAGCGTTTCGCCATCGCGCACCACCGCGTCGCATCCGGCGCCTTTCGGTCCAGCCGCCCGGCAGCCTCATACAGCATTACCCGCGCGGCCTGCAGCTCGGTCTCCATATCGGCCAGCTTGAACGCGGTGTTCTGAAAGCTCGCAATCGGCTTGCCGAACTGCTCACGCTCCTTGGCATAGGCGACCGCCTTGTCGAGGGCCAATTGCGCCCCGCCCAGGGCGCAGGCGGCGATATTCAGCCGGCCGCCATCCAGCCCGGCCATCGCAAAACGGAAACCGTGGCCTTCCTCGCCAATCCGGTTTGCGGCTGGCACGCGCACGCCATCCAGAATGACTTGCGCGGTCGGCTGGTTCTTCCATCCCATCTTGCGCTCATTCGCGCCAAAGCTGAGGCCGGGCGTGTCCTTCTCGATGATGAAGGTAGAGACCCCCTTTGCGCCATCATCAGAGGTGCGCGCCATCAGCACATAGACATCGGACGTGCCCGCGCCGGAGATGAATTGCTTCGTGCCCGTGATGACATAGTCGTCGCCCTCGCGCACCGCCCGCGTCTTCAGGCTGGCGGCATCCGAGCCTGCGCCCGGCTCTGTCAGGCAGTAAGACGCGATCAGCTCCATCGAGGTCAGCCACGGCAACCAGGCCTGACGCTGCGCATCGGAACCGAACGTGTCGATCATCCAGCTCGCCATATTGTGGATCGAGATGAACGCCGCCGTGGACACATCCCCATAGGAAAGCTGTTCGAAGATCAGCGCCGCATCGGTGCGCGTCAGCGCGCTGCCGCCCACATCTTCCGACACATAGATGCCCGCAAAACCAAGTTCTGCGGCCTGTTTGATCACATCCACAGGAAAATGGCTGTCGCGGTCCCAGGCCTCGGAATGGGGCAGCAATTGCGCCTCTCCGAACTTCCGGGCCATGTCCTGGATCATCAATTGTTCGTCGGAAAACAAAGCACTCATTGTTAATGACTCGTTTTTTCGCTTAATAAGTTTCAAACGGAATTGATTGAGCGGCACATAAAGTCAATGCAACAGGCCATCACAGCATATGGAATCGACGACGCGCGCGCGTCGGATGTCGACGCGCTGATCGACGTGGATTGTGCCGCCAGCACGCTGTTTGCGCCCACGGGCCTGCTGTCTGAAGAGGCGCTGAGCGATCATGTCCCCGCCGAAGTGCTCACCCACGCCGCGGACACGGGCGACCTGTTCACAGTCCGCGCCGCCGAAGGCGAACCGGTGGGATTCGCGCTCGTCTCCCCGCGGGGCGGCACGCTCTATCTGGACCAGATCAGCGTCCACCCGGACCACGGACGCAAGGGGCTTGGCGCGGCGCTGCTGGGCCGTGTCGTGGATGAGGCCAAGAAGCGCAAGATCCGCCGCATCACGCTCTCCACTTTCCGCGACCTGCCGTGGAACGGCCCTTTCTATGCCCGCCACGGCTTTCGCGAGATCAAGCGCAACGACATGGCCGAGTGGATGCTGGAACTGGAGCGCATTCAGGCGCAGGATCTGGACATCACGAAGCGCTGTTTCATGGTGCGTAAACTTGGCTGGTTGTAGACGCGCCGTTTTTCCATCATTGAGACTCGCATGACCCATTTTCCCCAGGCCTTCCCGGCCACCCGCATGCGCCGCCTGCGTCAGGCACCCTGGATTCGCTCGCTCGCCGGCGAGAACGTCCTCACCCCGGCAGACCTGATCTGGGCCGTGTTCGTGCATGATGGCGAAGACCGCATGCCGGTCGGCTCCCTGCCCGGCATTGACCGGCTGAGCGTGAAGGACGCCGCCAGGGCCGCCATTCGCGCGCGAGAGCTTGGCATCCCGGCCATTGCGCTGTTCCCCTATATCGGCTCAGACGGCAAGGACGAGACGGGCTCCGGCGCGCTGGACCCGGACGGGCTTGTCCCCCGCGCCCTCAAGGCCATGAAGGACGCCGCGCCGGAAGTGGGCCTGATCACCGATGTTGCGCTCGACGCCTATACCAGCCACGGGCATGATGGCCTGCTGGACGAAGACGGCACCATCCCGAATGATGCGACCACGGAAAAACTGGTTCAGCAGGCGCTGGTCCATGTTGGCGCGGGCGCGGATATTGTCGCCCCGTCAGACATGATGGATGGGCGCATCGGCGCGATCCGTACCGCGTTCGAGGAAGAAGGCTTCACCAACCAGATGATCCTCGCCTATGCCGCCAAATATGCCAGCGGCTTTTACGGCCCCTATCGCGACGCCATCGGCTCGGCCGCCGCGCTGAAGGGCGACAAGAAGACTTATCAGCAAGACCCCGCCAATTCAGACGAGGCCCTGCGCGAAGTTGCGCTCGACCTGGCCGAGGGCGCCGACATGGTGATGGTCAAGCCCGGCCTTCCGTATCTGGACATTGTGCAGCGCGTCAGCTCCACCTTCGGTGTGCCGACCATCGCCTACCAGGTCTCCGGCGAATACGCCCAGATCAAGGCCGCCGCCCAGAATGGCTGGATCGACGGCGACCGCGTCATGATGGAGTCGCTCATGTGCTTCAAACGCGCCGGCGCCAGCGGCGTGATCACGTACTTCGCTGAAGAGGCTGCGGAGAAGTTGGGCGGGTAGCCTTACGCGGACTCATCCTGAGCGAAGTCGAAGGATGCGAGGGACACAGCGCTCATCTCTTCACCCCGCCAGACGCAGGCGCTTCGGCTGGTCCGGCAGCGTCGCGGCGCGCTGGCTGATCAGGACCGAAGCGAGGATGATGCCGGTGGCCGCAACCTGGCCGGGGCTGAGCGCCTGACCGAGAAACACCCACCCCAGCACCACAGCGGACACAGGGCTGAGAAAGCCCAACGTCGAGATGGCCGACGGCGCGATCCGGTCCACGCCGCGAAACCAGACCGCATAGGTCACCGCCGCGCCGATCAGGCTGAGATAGGCCATGCCGCTCCAGTTGCGCGCGGTGAAGACCGGCACATCCGGCTCGAACACCAGCGCCACAGGCACCAGCAACAGGCCGCCCGCCGTCAGCTGCCAGGCCGTGAAGGTTAGCAGCGGCACGGGTGGACGCCAGCGACGGCTCATCACGGTGCCGCCTGCCATGGCGACAGCCGCGCCGATCCCTGCCGCGATGCCGACCGGGTCCAGCGCCGCCGTCGGCGTCAGCAGGAGCAGCGCGACGCCGCCCATGCCAAGCACCGCCGCAAACACGACCAAGATTCGGATCGGGATGCCCAGCATCAGGCGGGACAGGAACACGACGGCCAGCGCCTGCACCGCCCCGACCGTGGCCGCAACACCGCCCGGCAGGCGATAGGCTGACACGAACAACAGGGCCCAGAAGGTCGCAAAGTTCAGCGCGCCCAGTACAAGAATGCGCACAATCCAGTCCCGCTCGGGCAATTGCCGCACCAGCAGGAGAAGCAGCAACCCCGCCGGCAAGGCCCGCAGCGCCGCTATCGTCAGCGGAATATCCGGCGGCAGGAATTCGGTAGTGATGATATAGGTGCTGCCCCATATGACGGGCGCAGTCGCTGTCAGCAGGATATCGGATTTCGTTGGCATGGTGAGGGTTCTCGGGGCAAATCGGGACGCAGGATCGGCCTTGTCAGTGGTCTGAATTCAGCGGGAAGGCGACCGGGCGCATGGGGGCGGCATCCGCGCCGCGCAGCTTGAGCGATCCACCGACAAAGGCGAATTCGAACACTCCGTCCCGTGCCAGGTCTTCGAGGAAGACCAGCTCCATGATCGGCACGCCCATTTGCGCCAGCAGATAGGTGTGCAGCGGCACGTAATTATTTTCGATCTCGGACGGAAACGCCTCGAAGCTCAGATTGTCCGCTCCGAGGATCATCGCGCCGCCCTCCTCGACAAGGAATTTCGCAGCCTCCAGGCCGAGGCCCGGCGGGTTGGCCATGTAGCGTTGGGCCTCTTCATAGACCTGCATCCGACCGGTCCGGATCAGCACGACATCCCCGCTGCGAAGATCCGTACCCTGCCGGTCAAGCGCAGCCTCGATGTCGGCCCGCGTGATACGGTAACCATCCGGCAGCATGTCGAGGCCTTTTGCGGCGGCGACATCCACCAGCACGCCGCGCGCCACGATTGGCGGGATCGTCTCGGCGCCGGTCTTCATCCATCCCCGGTCGCCCAGATGTTCCTCGGCGCGGAAGCCATTGTAGATTTGCCCGCCAATGCCGAAATGATTGAACGCGTCGATATGCGTACCGGTATGTGTGTACATGGAAATAGCCGAGCCGGTGTAACCAACATGCCCATTCATCTCCCGGCCCACGCCCATCGGATCGTCGATCTCCGTGCCATGTGGCGTGTGGGTCATCCAGATCTGGTAATGCGGGTCCCCCGCAGCCTGCCAACTCGGCATGCCGACAAAATAATCGACTGAAAGATCATAGACCCGCTCGGCGGACACGCGGGACATAATGTCGGCGCGCGAGGCGGGCGTGATCAAATTCAGTCGACCGAGTTCATCGTCCGCGCCCCAGGGGCTTTCGCCCACATGGTTCTGCGCCGAGGCGACGCCGCTCAAGGTCGATCCCACTAACAGGGAGGCCAGGATGTGTTTGATAGTCCGAAAGCTCATGTCGGGCTCCTGTGTCTTCGCTTGGCGGGAAGTTGGAGCTTTTCGTGTCAGGTGATAATTGCTGATATTATCGAAAGACTATTTCCTTTGGGTGGACAATGGACCGTTTCTCCAGCCTCACGGTGTTCCGGCGCGTCGTCGAGCGCGGCAGTTTCAGCGCCGCCGCGCGTGACCTGAACTATTCCAATGCAGCTGTCAGCAAGATGGTGAAGGATCTCGAAGCCGAGCTTGGCGCGCAGCTGATCGTGCGCACCACCCGGTCGCTGCACCTAACCGAGATCGGCCAGACCTATTTCGACCAGGTGTCGGACCTGCTGGACGGGCTCGCTGCGGCCGATGAACAGGTCCGCGCCGACACCGGCACGCCGCGCGGACGGCTCCGGATTGCGGCGCCCATGTCCTTCGGGCTCGCCACGGTGGCGCACATGCTGCCGCGCTTTGCGGCGCGCTATCCGGACATCCGGATCGATCTGGTCATGAATGACCAGTTCGTTGATGTCGTCGATGGGGGATTCGACCTGGCAATCCGCGGCGGTGCGTTGGCGGATTCCAGCCTCAGGGCCCGCAAGCTGCTCGACATTCGTCGCATCCTCTGCGCGGCGCCAGACTATCTGTCCCGCCACACACCGCCCGCCACACCGAAAGACCTCGTCCACCATGCCTGCCTCGTCTATTCCGGGGCACAATCCCCCGACATCTGGCATGTGCACAACGGCGCGGATCAGGCCGCCATCCCGGTCAGGTCCGTGTTTCGCGCCAACAGTTCGCTGGCTGTGCGCGAGGCCGCCCGGTCCGGCCTTGGCATTGCGCTGGTGCCGGACCTCTATGTCCGCGATGCATTGTCGTCTGGCGATCTGGTCCGGATACTTCCAGATTGGGACGGCGCGCCGCACGCTCTGTTCGCCCTTTATCCCGCCCATCGTGAGCAATCCCTGAAGCACCGACTCCTGATCGATTTCCTCGTCGAGGAATTCGCCGGGCTTACATCGGCCCGAGCCTGACGCGATTGTTCGCTCCCGGTGAAGAGTCTTGTTCCGCGATGGCCGCTTTTGCCGCATGCGCCAATGCTTAGTTTGGCCTCCAGTCAATCTGGAGAACCCCATGCCTATACTTGTTTCCATCGTCTACCATTCCGGCTATGGCCACACATCCGTCTTGGCCCGGAGCGTTGAGTCCGGCGTCGTCGCCACGGACGGCGCTGACCCGCACCTCATCGATGTCACACAAATGACCGACCGGTGCTGGGAAATCCTGGAAGCATCCGATGCCATCATCTTCGGTTCGCCCACCTATATGGGCGCAGTTTCCGGCCCCTTTAAAACCTTCATGGACAAGACGTCCGGCATCTGGTTCCAGCGAGGCTGGCAGGACAAGCTCGCCGCCGGCTTTACCGTGTCCAGCTCACAAGCCGGCGACAAGTTCGCCACGCTCAGTCAGCTTGCCACGCTGGCCGCCCAACACGGCATGCTCTGGGTCAGCCTCGGCCTTGCGCCAGGCAACAACGCCTCCACCGCCTCGATCAATGACATCAACCGGATAGGCGGGTCTCTAGGCGTAATGGCGCAGGCGAATGCGGATCAGGGCGGGGATGTTGCGCCGCCAGCGGCAGACCGGGAAACCGCCCGCCTGCTGGGTCAGCGCGTTGCCGGGTTGGCGGTCCGGTTCGCCCAGGCCGCCCAGCTCGAAGCTGTAACGATCTGACGGCTTATTCCGCCAATCCCTCAAAATACCCCATCAGCATCTGCAGCGTCAGCTCCCTTGCGCGCTCTGGCGGTTTGCCGATCAGTGTACCGAGGGAGGGGCCGAACAGGCCGGTGCCGAGGGCGAGGGTGACGCTCATCAGGATCATGTCTTCGGCAAGCTCTGACGGGATGCCGCCCTGCGAGATCTTCTTCTGCGCGACATCCCGAACCGCCTCGCGCACCACGGTCAGGCGGCTGGTCTCGTCCGTCAGTTCCAGCCAGGCGGCAAGCCTTGCTGCGCCGCGTGACTCCAGCGCATCGAACAGGGTCTTCAGGCCCTCGGCCCGCGCCTTTGCCGGGGCATCTACGGGAATTTCGATAGCCATGATCGCGTCCACAAGGTCTGCAATCATCCGCTCCATGAGAGCTTGCTGCACGGCGTCGATGGAGCCGAAATGATGCAGCACGGTGGCATTCGCCACGCCCGCTGCTTTGGCCACATCTGCCAGGCGCAGCGTCTGCGGCCCCTGTTCCAGGAGTAGCGTCTCCGCCGCCGCAAGGATATTGGCGCGCGATTCCTCCGGCGTGCGACGGATTCGGGGTGAGGTGTCTTTTTTCTTTATTGACATTTTTGTCAGTAGTGTTACCTGTTGCGACAAGACGATTGCCAGTTCTGTACCAGAAAGCAGTAAACACAATGACGCGCAAACGCACCCCCGAAGACATCACGATCCAGCCGCGCAATCTGCGCTTTGACATGACCGCCGCGGAGGATGGCCGCCCCTGGCTGGACGGAAACCCCGTCGCCACCGCCGTTTACAACGCCATGTCGCTGACCTTCCCGGAAGGCGAGCGCATGTTCGTGGACGCGGTAAAGGCCTATCGCGGAGAGGTTTCGGGCAAGCTGGCCGACGATGTGCAGGACTTCATCACGCAGGAGGCCATCCATTCGCGTGAACACCACTTGCTGAACAACAAGATCGACCGCGAGAAATACCCCGTCGCTGACATCGAAGCGGAGGTGCTGGAGCGGGTAAGTTTCGGCCGCGCCGGTGGCCCGATGCGCATGCTGATGGCCACGATCTGTCTGGAGCATTTCACCTCAATGATGGCCGATTTGATGTTCGATGCCGACATTGACGGTGTACCGATCTTCAGCCAGACCGACCCGGCGCTGGAACGCCTCTGGCGCTGGCATGCCATGGAAGAGACAGAGCACAAGGCCGTCGCCTATGACGTGTTCCTTGAGGTCACCAAGGGGTGGCCTTCGCTGAAGCGCTATTTCCGGCGCAGCCTGTCCATGCTGCTGATCACGAAACACTTCACCGCCAATATCGCCAATTTCTCCGCCATGCTGCTGGAGGCTGACGGCTATACACGCGAAGAGGCCGACCGGGCCGTGAAGGAATTCCTCTGGAAGAAACCGGCCCTGTTCGGACGCGGCTGGAAGATCTGGCTGTCCTGGTTCAAGCCCGGCTTCCACCCGTGGGACCATGACAATCGCCACGCAATGGATGACTGGAAAGAGGCGCTCACGCCCGTTCCGGCCGAATGATCCGTCAACTGGCGGCCTCGCGCGCCAATTGCTCGAACGGCTCGATCAAATCATCCACAAAGGCGGACAGCTCTGCGCCGGACAGCCCCCGTTGCAATTCAATCTGCAGGGCGGTCAGCGCAGCCTGGTAACGGCGGGCCAGCCGGGCTGCATCCGCCGTGTGCGGCAAATCCCCGGCTTCCTTCGCCGCGCTGAATCCTGCCTCGAACTCAGCCTTCATCCGGTTCAGATAGTCCCGCGCAGGGCCTGAAATCTCTGAATCGGTCGCCGTGGCTTCCAGCAGGGTCTTGAGCAGCAGGCAAGCATGCACCCGCGCGCCGGGCGCATCTTCGGCATAAGCCCGCAGGAAGCTGGTCAGCCCCGCGAGGGGCGCGACCGCCCCTGCCATGTGCGCGCGAAACCCGGCCTGCATCTTTTCGAAATACCGCTCCATCGCCGCAAGGAACAGCGCCTGCTTGCTCTTGAAAGCGGCATAGATGCTGCCCGGCCGCATGTTCAGCGCGGCTTCGAGATCCTTCAGCGATGTCGCGTGATAGCCCTTCGACCAGAACAGGCGAACGGCGGCCTCCAGCGCGGCATCCCGGTCATAGGCAGGCATACGTGTCATGCCCTCAAGATAGGGCCTTCAGGCGCGCTTGTCTTGCCCCGCCGCTCACATTTGAGTGATCACTCAAAAAAAATCTTGGTTTCGCGGCGCGGCCTCCCAGATGAGGTGGGCCCCGACGAACGGGCACGCAAACACTCAACGCAAGGAGCCCCCCAGATGACCGATTTCACCCTCCACACCGAAGACACCGCCCCCGCAGAAAGCCGCGAGATCCTCGCTGGCGCCAAGAAAAGCATGGGCATCGTCCCGAACCTCTACGCCGTCATGGCCGAAGCGCCGGGCCTGCTGAAAGCCTACAAGGAACTGGGCGATCTGTTCCAGGCGTCCAGCTTCGACAAGGACGAGCTGACCGTGGTGTGGCAGGCCATCAATGTCGAGCATAGCTGCCACTATTGTGTCCCCGCCCACACGGCGATCGCAGGCAGCATGGGGGTTAGCCAGGACATCACGGACGCCCTGCGCAACGAAACGCCCCTGCCAAGCGACAAGCTGGAAGCGCTGCGCACCTTCACGCTCAGCGTCGTGCGCAATCGCGGCAATGTAGACGACGCCGCTGTGAAAGCCTTCCTCGATGCAGGCTACACCCAGCGACAGATTCTCGAAGTCGTGCTCGGCGTCGCCCAGAAGACGATCTCGAACTACACAAATCACCTCGCACAAACGCCGGTGGATGCGCCGTTCGCGAAATTCGAATGGCACAAGGCCGGCTAACCCGCCGCCTTGAGCTGGCCGGTGCGGTCCCCCTCCCGCACCGGCCTTTTTTTTCAGTTTGCCGCCTCTACGCGATACAACGCCTTCAGCTCAACGGTCGGAGCAAAACCCGGCTCAGCGTCGAGGGCACGCTCCATCGCTTCATAGGCAAGCGCATATTGCCCGAGATCATGATGGGCGAGCGCCAGATTGTGGAAATACTGCGCGCGGTTCTCCGAGGCCGGTGCCTCAGACTCCGACAGCACCCGCAAGGCCAATTCGGGCTTGCCGGAGCTAAGATAGACTGCCGCGCAGCTCGTCGCCGTGTCCGCCCCCGCATCATGATAAGCCAGTGCGCGGACGCAGTCTTGCTGTGCCAGGTCGAGCTGACCCGCGCGCCGGTAGAGTATTGCCCGATTGGTCAGCCCCGCCATGCGCAATCGGTCACGCGGCGGATCGCCCTCCACAAGCTCCGTACACGCCTCTATGCCCTGCAGACCAGCCGCTCCGGGCTTCTGGACCGCATCGAAGCACCTCTCCACATGCGACGCCTCTCCCCTCAGTGAACGCACATACACGCCTGCGGGGTCTGCGATCGCGGCTTGCGTGGCCAGAGCCGCTGCGACACTGCAGAGCCCACCTGTCTTGAGCAAAATTTGTCTCCAATTCATCGGTCCGGACTCCTGTGCCTTTTTGTTGGAAGACCAAAACCTAGGGGATTGTCTGACCGAACCGAATTGGCAATAATGACAATGTATGGTTGATTTCCGCCAAATCGGAGGCACGCTTGCCAGACACGACACAACCGGGCCCTCATTGTATCGTCGCGCTTGCATATGAGGGGCTGTGGCCGCTCGAATTCGGCATTGCGGCAGAGATATTTGGCTGGTCCCGGCCGGAACTCGACACCGACTGGTACGATTTCCGGGTAGTCTGTTCAGAAAACGTATCCCGGGCTGTGGGGGGATTCACGCTTACCTCGCCTTACGGGCTGGACAGCCTGCAGGACGCGGACACCATTATCGTTCCGGGGTGGCGCAATGTCGGAGAGCCCCCTCCGGCCGAGATCCAGAATGCCCTGATCTCGGCCCATGAGCGGGGGGCACGACTTGTTTCCTATTGCAGCGGCGCGTTCGTGTTCGCGCATTCCGGCTTGCTGGATGGGCGACGCGCGACAACACATTGGCGCTACCTGCCGATGATGAGAGACCGGTTTCCCCTGATCGAGACGCAGGAAGACGTGCTCTACGTCCACGATGCCAACATCATCACATCCGCTGGCAGCAGCGCTGCAATTGATGCGAGCCTTCACGTCATTCGGTGTGACCACGGCTCGGCCATCGCGAACAAAATTGCCCGCAGCCTGGTTGCGCCCCCTCATCGGGATGGAGGCCAGTCCCAATATGTTGAAGCCCCGATACAGGAACGGCCGGGCACATCGATTGCGTCTGTCCTGGATTGGGCCCGCGAGAATCTGGACAAACCTTTGACCGTGACCGAACTGGCCCAACATGCCGGCATGAGCGATCGGACATTCCTCCGGCGCTTTCGCGACGGCACTGGAACCACACCGCTCAAATGGCTGCGCAGTGAAAGAGTGTTCAGAGCCATGAGCTTGCTGGAATCTACCCAGATGGATACTGCAGACATTGCCCATCAATGTGGTTTTGGCGCCACCGACACTTTCCGCGCCGTCTTCCGTCAGGTTTCGGGCACCTCGCCGCTTGCCTATCGCCAGCGGTTTGATGCGCGAGACGGCTGATCCGACCTTGCCGAAGGCGGCGAGGCTTGGAATGTAGGGGTATGACCAAGCTGCTCATCATCTATCATTCCCGCACTGGCGGCACGCGCCAGATGGCAGAGGCCGCTGCCGATGCCGCGGGCGCAGAGACGGACACCACGCTGCAGCGCGCCGAAGATACCGGGCCGGAAGACCTGTTGAACGCAGACGGCTATCTCTTCGCAGCGCCGGAAAACCTCGCCGCCCTGTCCGGCGCGATGAAGGAATTCTTTGACCGCTGCTACTATCCGGTTCTGGGCAAGATCGAAGGCCGCCCCTATGGCCTGATGATCTGTGCCGGCTCTGACGGGGAGAACGCCGCGAAACAGGCCGCACGCATCGCCACGGGCTGGCGCCTGAAACAGGTGCAGCCGCCCCTGATCATCTGCACGCATGCGCAAACCGAAGCTGAGATCCTGGCGGAGAAAACCATCCCTGACGCAGACCTTGCCAAATGCCGGGAGCTTGGCGCCGCCCTGGGCGCAGGAATTGAAATGGGCGTATTCTGAATATCCCGCCCTATCCCCACTTTTATGGGTAATTCGCCTTGAAATCATTGCGCAAAAAATAAACTCATCCCACACCGTCCGAACCCGGCCTATAGTCAGAGCCATGATTGAGCCGCGTCACCTTCGATACTACGCCTTTGTCTGGCCCCTGTTCTGGCCAGTCCTGTGGCTCAATCTGCGCCGGCTTACCGCCTGGCAGAAACAAACGCGTCGCGTTGTTCTCATTCGTATTGACCGCTGTGGCAATCTTACCATTCAGGCGATGGCCGATGCGCCAAATCCCGGCCGCTACCGGTATACGCCGCCTGCTGTTCCGGCATGGCAGCGCCCTTCGCGTTGGAGCGACCTGCCTGAGACCATTGTCGATGACATGGCACAATTGGAAACCGTACATGGCGCATGGGCCGGGGCTCCGCAGACCCAGATTGCAGCGACGGCCCCATTCATCCTGCACGACACGTCCTGACACGGATTTTCATATGAACTCAGTCACACTTCACCGGACGGCCTCGCCAGTCCGGGCAAATGTGCTGCCTGAAACGAAAAACGGCGGCGCCCCTCTTTGGAACGCCGCCGTTTGTAAGTCTGATGCGGGGAAAACTACGCCGCTGCGTCGATCTTCACCAGTTCGATGTTGAAGGTCAGGTCCTGACCGGCCAGCGGATGGTTCGCGTCCAGCGTCACCGTGCTGTCGTCAACCGCGGTAACCGTGACCGGGATGACCTGTCCGTTCTGTGTCTGCATCTGAAGGCGGGTGCCGGTTTCCAGCGGGATGTCAGCCGGAATGTCTGCGCGCGGCACGGCCTGCGTCATTTCTGGATTAACCTGCCCATAGGCTTCGTCACAGGCAACGTTGACGGTCTTCTTGTCGCCGACAGTCATGCCCGGAATGGCAGAATCGAGGCCCGGAATGATCTGGCCCGAACCGACCTGAAAGCTCAGCGGCTCGCGGCCCTCGGAACTGTCGAACGTGGTGCCGTCATTCAGCGTGCCTGTGTAATGAATGTGTACGGTATCGCCCGTTTTCACTTGCGTCATGGTCTCTCTCCAGGATTTGGTAGGTGGATTTCAGAGGCCGCGGCGCGCGCACGGGTGCTCTGTCGAACTCACGCCATACCTAGGCGATCTGAGGCAGATGTAAACCCGAGCGGTGGGAAAAGGCCCGACGATGAGCCGGGCCAGTACATTGATCAGTATACGAAAACTGCTTTGATGTTGACGAATTCCTTCATGCCAAAGCCGCCATGCTCGCGGCCATAACCGGAATCCTTCACCCCGCCAAACGGCATGTTGGGCGTGGCAATGCCATAGCCATTGATCATCACCATGCCGGTGTCGAAATGATTGCAGGCCAGCTCGATTGCCCGGTCTTCATTGGCCGAAAAGATGCCACCACCGAGGCCGTAACGGCTGTCATTGGCAATGCGCATGGCGTCTTCATCATCCTTCGCACGGATGACAGAAGCCACGGGGCCGAACAACTCATCGTCATAGGCTGGCTGGCCGGGTGCAACCTCGGTCAGCACGGTGGCAGGGTAATATGCGCCCTCGCCATCCGGCACTTCGCCACCACAGCGGATTTTCGCCCCATTCTTCACGCTCTCGGTGACCTGCTCGTGCAGCGTCTCCCGCAAATCCGCGCGGGCCATTGGGCCAATGTCCGTGTCCTCGCTGAACGGGTCGCCGGATTTGATGTTCGACATCGCCTCCACGAAGCGTTCGGTGAAGGCGTCATAATTCTTGTCCGTCACAATGAACCGTTTCGCGTTCACACAGGTCTCGCCATTATTGAACAGGCGACCTTCGACGGACTTTTTCACCGCCAGATCCAGATCGGCATCGTCCAGCACCAGATAGGCGTCGTTGGAGCCCAGCTCCAGCACGGTCTTCTTCAGCGCCTTGCCTGCCTGCTCCGCCACGATCTTGCCCGCGCCATCGCTGCCCGTCAGGGTCACGCCGCGCACAAGATCATGCTCAATCACTTTCTCGGACTGGTCATGCGAGATCAACAAGACCGTGAACAGATGTTTCGGCAGGCCCGCCGCCTCATAAATATCACGCAGCATCAGCCCACTGCCGGTGCACGCTTCTGCATGCTTCAGCAGCACGCCATTGCCTGCCATCAAATTCGAAATGGAATAGCGGATGGCTTGGTAGAGCGGGAAGTTCCAGGGCTGGATGCCGTAGACAATCCCGATCGGCGAATAGGTCACAATGCCCTTCTTGCCGGTCATGATCTCCCGTTCTTCGCTGGCCAGCTCTTTCGGCCCTTGCTCGGCGGTGTAGTCACAGATCCCGGCGCAGAGCTTCACCTCTTCCTGGCCATCGCGATAGAGCTTGCCCATCTCCCTGGTCATCAGCTCGGCATAGTCATCGACATGCTTGCGCAGCTCCTCACCGATGGCCTTGATCACCTTGGCACGGTCTTCCAGGCTGCGCTGACGCCAGTCCTGATAGGCGGCGTGGCACTGCTCGATGGCGGTCTGCATTTCGGCATCGCTCATGCGCGGATACGTGTTCAGCAACTCGCCGGTCGCTGGATTGATTGTCTTGAGGGGGTCGTTCATCAGGGGATACTCCAATCTGGTGTTCCCAGACTGAACGGGCCGCCCCCTCAGACAGTTCCGATCACATTCCCGTCAGACTGTGGTCTGTCATGCGTCCCACGTCTGATAATTCGCCTTCATGTAGGCCACGCCGTCCTCGACGATCTCCCGCAGCACATCCATATCTATGTCGGCCAGCTTGTTGATGTAGAGACAGCTCTTGCCCAGCTTGTGCTTGCCAAGCCGCGCCAGCTTCTCGCCCATGTCGCGATAGCCCGGCATGATATACATCACCAGATTGGCCTTGCGCGGGGAAAAGCCTGTGACCAGCATGTCGCCCTCGCGCCCGCTGTCATATTTGTAGTGATAGCGGCCATAACCGATCAGGCTCGACCCCCACATTTTCGGCGCGTAGCCTGTGACATCCTCAAACCATTTCAGCAGCACTTCGGCATCTTCGCGCCTGCGATCATGCTCAACGCTGGCGATGAAATCGGCTGGCGACACGTCGGTCGGCTGCGTCTTGTTCTCATTCTTTGCCATGCGCGCCTCCCCGTCCCGGAAAGCCTAGCCGACAGACACTTCCGAGCCAAGGTCCAGCCAGATGATCAGGGCGGTGGCGATGGTCAACAACAGGATGGACAGGACCGCATTGATCCACACCGCGCGCTGCGCATTCTTCTGGTCGATCCAGGCACGTGGCCGGATCTTCCGCAGCCGGAACACGATCAACGCTGCCAGAACCAGCGCGACGACGTTGAGTGCCAACAGCAATCCGGCCCGCATGGCCAGCGTCCAGTGCCCCGTTCCAACGAACAGGCCCAGCGCTGCGCCCGGCGGCAACAGGGCCGCGGCCACCATGACGCCGACAAGCGCCGAGGCCTGTCCACGCGTCAGGGACAGCGCCGCCGCGCCGCCCGCCGCCATTGCCAGCGCCAGCCCGTCCAGCCGCACTTCTGCGCGGGACATAAGTTCCCGGCTCTGAAGATCAATCTGCAACACGAAGGACAAGAGCCACGCACAAAGCAGCGCGATGCCGATGCCCGACGCCAGCGTCACCGAGGCGCGCTTCAGCAGTTTGAAATCTCCCAGCGCAGCGCCCATGGAAAAGCCAAGCACCGGCCCCAACAGTGGCGCAATCACCATCGCACCAATCACGGCCGCAATGCCATCGGAGTTCAGGCCGATCGCCGCCACAATGGTGGACAGCACCACCATGATGACGAAATCCCGGTCCAGCCGGGCCCCGGTGGAGACATCGGAATAGATCTCTTCCCGCGTCGCCTGAATCTGTTTCTGGGCCTTCTGGTCAGTGGCCTCTTCAATATTCGGGGCCGTGGCCTCAACCGGCAGGACGGTGATCCGGAAATCATCACACGTCTCCAGCGCCGTCTGGATATTGTCGATCAGCGATTGCCCGGTCCCCTCGCGGATGAAGACGGAGATCAGCTTCCGGTCCTTGCGTTCTGTATTCTGAACATAATAGTCGATCGGGTCCGCGGCCTTCACGGCGCGGATCACGGTATCGAAGCGATCATCGGCTGGCAGGTGAACTTCAAGCAGGCGCATGGCCGATCAGTCCCGCGTCAACCGAGCGATCAGGCTGGACGTATCCCAGCGCTGCCCGCCCATCGCCTGAACATCGGCGTAGTATTGGTCCACAGTCGCCGTCAGCGGCAGGCTCGCGCCATTCTCCCGCGCCGCCTCCAGCGCGATCCGCAAATCCTTGCGCATCCAGTCCACGGCGAAGCCATGCTCGAATTGCCCCTCGACCATCGTCTTCCAGCGATTGTCCATCTGCCAGCTTTGCGCCGCGCCGCCGCTGATGGCCGCGATCACTTTCTCCGCGTCCAGCCCCGCCTGCTCGGCAAAGTGCAGCCCTTCGGAGAGGCCCTGCACAATGCCCGCAATACAGATCTGGTTCACAGACTTGGCGAGTTGGCCCGCGCCGCTCTCACCGATCAGCGTCATGCTCTTGCCATAGGCCGCCATGACGGGCTCGGCAGATTTGAACGCCTTCTCCTCGCCGCCGCACATGATGGTCAGCTTGCCATTTATGGCCCCGGCCTCGCCGCCGCTGATTGGTGCATCCAGGAAGCGCGCGCCCTTCACCCGGCAGCGCTCGTCCAGCTCCCGCGCCAATCCGGCAGAGGCGGTGGTGTGGTCCACGACAATCATGCCCGCGCCAAGGCTCGGCTCCAGCTGGTCGAACACGTCGCGCACGTCCGGATCATCCCCAAGGCACAGGAACACGAACTCCGCGCCGAACGCGGCATCCGCCGGGCTCTTCGCCACCTCGCCCTTGTGCTGGGCCGCCCAGTCACCGCGCTTGGCCTCGCTCCGGTTCCAGACGGTCACCTGATGGCCCTTGGCCGCCAGATGGCCAGCCATGTGAAACCCCATGACCCCAAGGCCAAGAAACGCTGTTTTCGCCATGACTGATCCTCCGTGACTGTCGTCTGACAACTAGATTGAATTTGACGCAAATCCCACCCTTTGTTCTCAACCGGCATAAACCAAGCTCTGGTAGAACCGCCATTCCTGACAGAATGATGGGAACTGAAGCGCATGGCGATTGCCACCACCACCTCGCAACGCTTTCCGGGCAGAAGGCCCGCCGCGCCTCGGCGCAAGATGGGCACGTGGAAGATGGCGTATGCCGACTTCCTGACAGCGCTTGTGGCCTTTTTCCTGGTCATGTGGCTCGTCAGTGGTGTGTCACCAGACTCTCGCACAGCGATCGCGGACTTCTTCACGGGTGAAGACACCACCGCAACGCAATCGAGCACGCTGGTTGATCTGCGCCCTTCGGAATCCGCCCGTGCGTTCCATGCTCTGAAATCCAACCCGGCCTTGAGCGCCGCTGGCACAAGCCTGATCCTGACCCAGGAGGCAAACGGCATCCGTATCGACCTGGTCGATGGCGACGCGCGCCCTCTCTTTGACAGTGAAAGCGGCAACCTGACCGATTCAGGTGAGGCGCTCACACGCGATCTTGGCGTCGCCCTCGGGGGCATGCCAGGCGCGATCACGATTGAGGGCCACACCGATGCCTTTCCGAGCCTGATTCCGAATCGGAGCAATTGGGATATCTCTTCCGAACGCGCCAACGCAGCGAGACGGGTGCTCTCAAATGCCGGTATATCCCCCGAACGTGTACGCGCTGTAACAGGATTGGCGGATACCCAACCGCTTAAACCGGGTGAGCCGCACTTGTCAGTCAATCGCCGGATAAGCATATTGCTTGATCTTGACGGCTAGTCCCTGCGGACCGGGCCAAAGCACACTCAAGACCCGGAGCCGCAATGCTATCTGAGCTGGTCCAAACCTGGCCGATGTGGGCGAGCCTCGCCGTCGTGTGTGCAGCCATCACCTTCTACATGCTCGACCGCTGGTCGATGGAATTTGTCTCCGTTTGCGTGATCGCGGCCCTCCTGCTCGTCTTTGCCATTCCGGGGGCGAGCGATGTGGACGGCAACGCGATCAGCGCCTCTGATCTGTTGTCGGGCTTCGGAAACCCCGCTCTCATCACGATCATGGCGCTGCTTGTCGTTGGCCAGGGCCTGTTTCAGACCGGCGCGCTGGAAGGCCCCACCAAAGCCCTGCTTGCGGGATATGACAAGCGGCCGGTCACGACGCTGATACTGGCCTTTCTCGCCGTATTCGTGACCAGCGCCTTTGTGAACAATACCCCCATTGTCATCATGTTCCTGCCTGTGATGACCGCCATCGCCATGCGCATGAACGCGCCGCAATCGCGCCTGATGATGCCGCTCAGCTTCGCATCGATCTTTGCGGGCATGACGACCCTGATCGGCACCTCGACCAATTTGCTGGCTGCAGAATCCTATGACCGGATCACAGGCGAACAACTCGGCTTCTTTGACCAGACCCCAATGGGGCTGATCCTCGCCGCGGCGGGCCTGCTCTATATTCTGATCTTCTCCAAATTCATGTTGCCCAACCGCCGGGGCCTGTCTGACGACATCGTCCAGCCCTCCGGCAAGCAATTCGTGGCGCAGATCGAAGTCACACAAGGACATTTCCTGCTCGGCAAGAAACCCATTGCGGGCATGTTCACCGACTTGCCTGACATGACGGTGCGCATGATCCAGCGCGGCGAGCGCGCCTTCCTGCCGCCTTATGAAGATATCAGCCTGCAAGTGGGCGATCTGGTGATTATCGCCGCCACCCGCGCGGCGCTTCAGAATGTGCTCGCTCGCCAGCCAGACTTCCTGCAGCAGGTCTGGCAGGCCTCCGGAGCGGACCTTGAAGAATCGCCCCGCCCCGGAACGCTGGCCCTGACTGAAGCGGTGATCGCACCCGGCTCCCGGATGGTTGGCCGAACGGTTGAGATGCTCGGCTTCCGCCGCCTGACGCGGGCCGTGACACTCGGCATCCAGCGTCGCAGCCGCATGATCCGCACCAAGCTGGGCGAGATCCGCCTAGAGTCTGGCGACACGCTGCTCCTGTGTGGACCGGTTGATGCGTTCCGGGAATTGCGTTCCAGCCGCGACCTCATCCTGCTCGAATGGTCCCAGACCGAAATCCCACTCACGACCAAGGCCCTCGCCGCGCGGGTCATATCCATCGCCATGGTCATTGCGGCCGCTACGAGCCTTCTCTCCATCCTGCATGCGTCGGTTCTTGCGGGTGTCGGAATGCTGGTCGCGGGCTGCCTGAACACGCGTCAGGCCAGCCGGGCGCTGGATCTGCGCATCTTCCTTGTGATCGGCGCAGCGCTCGCGATGGGTATGGCGCTGGAGAAAACGGGCGCAGCGGGCGAAATTGCCCATGCCGTGGTCAATATCGCTTCGCCTTATGGCACGCTGGCGGTTCTCTCTGCGATCTTCCTGGCCGTTGCCTTGTTGACCAATCTGCTCAGCAATGCCGCGACAGCCATCCTGTTCTCGCCCATCGCCCTGTCTGCGGCGGCAGAGCTGAAGGTGGAAGATCCGCTGCCCTTCCTCCTGGCGGTGATCTATGGCGCTAATTGCTGTTTCGCGACGCCGATTGCTTACCAGACCAACATGCTGGTCATGGGCCCGGGACACTACAAATTCGGGGATTTCATGAAGTTCGGCGGCCCGCTCGTCATTCTGCTTTGGGCCGTGTTTACGATATTCGCCCCTTGGCGGTTCGATTTGTGAGTGTATCGTCTGCGGCATGAAATTCACCGACTCCCAGATCCTGCCGCCTGGTCTTGAGCGCTCGCTGCGTTTCTACGTGACGAATCTCAGCCCGTGCCCGTACCTGCCGGGCAAGCAGGAACGCAAGGCGTTTACCAATCTGGCCATCGGGGAAGCGGATCTGGTGCACAATTCGCTGAGCCAGGCAGGCTTCCGGCGCAGCCAGAGCATCGCCTATCGCCCGGCCTGCCCACGCTGCAATGCCTGTCGCAGTGTGCGCGTCGCCACGCGGGATTTTGAACTATCACGAAATGATCGCCGCGCCCTGAACCGGAATGACTCGATCATCCGCCGCCCGGTAAAGGCCCAGCCAAGCCGCGAGCAATATCGCCTGCTGAAATCCTATCTGCGCTCCCGCCATAACGGCGCCGGCATGTCAGACATGTCCTATCGCGACTATAGCGCGATGGTCGGCGGCAGCCCGGTCCAGAGCCTGATCTTCGAGTATCGCGACGGACCGGACGAGGATTCGCCGCTGGTCGCTGCCTCGATCACGGACATTCTCCGCGACGGCTTCTCGATGGTCTATACCTTCTTCGATCCCCACCTCAGCGCCCGGGGTCTCGGGCACTACCTCATCCTTGATCACATCCTTCATGCTCAGGACCTCGGCCTGCCGCATGTCTATTTGGGGTATTGGGTCAAAGGTAGCCAGAAAATGGACTACAAACGTCGCTACAAACCGCTAGAAGTGCTCGATGGCGACGTCTGGCGACCGCTGGGCGACGACGAGTGACACAATACCGCCTTTGATCCGGACGGGAGATCGGGAAAAGGCAGGGGGAGGACTGGATGATCCATAGACGCAACCTGCTGGGTGCGGGTGCCCTCGGCCTTGCCGGGGCGGCCGCTGCTTTCGCCAATCCGGAAAAGGCTGCAGACCTTGCTGCCCCGGCCATTGCGCGCAATCGTCGCCGCTTCAACATGGTCACCACCTGGCCGAAGGGCCTGCCCGGTCTTGGCGAAGCCGCCGAGCGCGTGGCCGAGCGCATCCAGCAAATGTCAGATGGGCTGATGGAGGTGAAAGTCTTCGCGGCCGGCGAATTGGTGCCGCCTTTCGAATCCTTCGACGCCGTGTCGAATGGCTCTGCGGACATGTATCATGGCGCGGAATACTACTGGACCGCCAAGTCCAGCGCCTATCCCTTCTTCACCGCAGTGCCCTTCGGCATGACGGCGCAAGAGCTGATGGGGTGGATCGACTTTGGCGGCGGACAGGAACTCTGGGACGAACTCTCGGCGCAATTCGGCGTCAAATCGATACAGGCAGCGAACACCGGTCACCAGATGGGCGGCTGGTTCCGCAAGGAGATCAACAGTCTGGACGATCTTGTCGGCCTGAAAATGCGCATTCCCGGCCAGGGTGGCGATGTGCTGCGCGCCCTGGGCGGATCGTCCATCGCATTGCCCGGCGGGGAGATCTATCAATCCCTCCAGACCGGCGCGATCGATGCCACCGAATGGGTCGGCCCGTGGAATGACTACTATCTCGGCTTCTATCGGGAAGCGCCTTTCTACTATGGCCCCGGCTTCCATGAGCCCGGTGCCAGCCTCGCGGTCGGCATGAACCTCCGCGTCTGGGAAGATCTCACTCCCGGCGAGCAGGCCATCATCAAGGCGGCCTGCGAGAGCGTGAACCACACCTCCCTCGGCGAATTCACCTATCAGAATGCGGTGCACCTGGACCTGCTGACCCGTGAACACGGCGTACAGATGCGCAGTTTCCCGGATGAAGTTGTCAGCCGCATGGCTGAGGCGGCATGGGATGTGCGCGCGGACTCCGGGCGCGACGGAATCGAGAAGCGCATCTATGAGAGCTTCGAGGCCAGCCTGAAGCTGATGCGCGGCTGGGCCGATGTGTCCGAAGGGCCGTACTACGCCGCCCGCAATTCGAACAAATAGGCTGGGGGCACGCAGAGCATGTCACCGGATATTTTCCTGTCAGTGGGAGGCGCCATGAAATGGCTGGGCCTTGCCCTGTCGCCTTTGCTCGCATTGCCACTACTCCTGCTGATCTGGCCTGAGCCGATTGAGCGCGCGGCCAAATGGTTGATTTCGCGCATAGACGCGATCTCCGGCTGGGCGCTGGGCGGCGCGATCGCTAGCGCCATCATACTGGTCGGCTCGCAATTGCTGGTGGTGCTGCTGCGCTATGCTTTCGGCCTTTCTTTCACCTGGCTGAACGAGATCGTGGTCTATGCCTTTGCGGCCATGTTCATGCTGGGCTCTGCCTCAGCCCTGAGAGACGACGCCCATGTGCGCGTTGATATTCTTCGCCCACGTTTCGGCACGCGGGGGCGAAACTGGGTCGAACTGGCTGGCATCTACCTCTTCCTTTTCCCGATCTGCATCCGATTGCTGGCAATGACCGAGCAGGGCCTCACCCGCAGCTGGGCATTGTTCGAAGGCTCACGCGAGTCCGATGGCCTACCCCTGCTCTTCCTGTTCAAGACGCTGCTTCCGGCCTTCGCCATCCTGATGATCACACAGGGATTGTCCGAAGCGTTGAAAGCTGCTCTGCGCCTGACCGGCAAGCTCGAGGATGCCCCCGACGAAGCCCCGCATGGAGGCATCCATGGAGCTTGAAGTCATCCTTGCCATCTCGATGTTCGTCTGCGCTGTACTGGCGCTGCTGGCGGGCTATCAGGTTGCGCTCACGCTCGGTGGTGTCGCATTGCTTTTCGCCCTCGTCGGCATCGGCATCGGCGTGTTCGACGAAGCCTTTCTCCGAAACCTGCCCAGTCGCATCCTCGGCGGCTCGATCATGCAGAACCAGACGCTGATCGCCGTTCCGCTCTTCGTGCTCATGGGCGTGATCCTTGAACGCTCCCGCGTGGCGGAAGACTTGCTGCACATTGCCAGCAGGCTGCTCGGCAAGGTGCGCGGCGGGCTCGGCTATGCCGTGGTACTGGTCGGCGCCCTGCTGGCCGCCTCAACAGGCATCGTGGGCGCGACGGTCATCACCATGACGCTGATCGCCCTGCCGACCATGATCCGGCAGGGCTATGATCCGCGCCTTGCAACCGGCACGATCGCCGCCTCCGGCACGCTTGGCCAGATCATCCCGCCATCCATCGTGCTGATCCTGCTCGCCGACGCCATCTCGAACGCCGCCAGCCAGGCAAGCCAGGCAACAGGGGCCGCAGGCTCCTTCGTCGTATCCGTGGGTGATTTGTTTGCCGGCGCGCTGATCCCCGGCCTTCTGCTGGTCGGCCACTATCTCGGCTGGATTGCCCTGACGGCCATCCGCAAGCCACATCGCTGCCCACCGGTTCAGGACGATGACAGCCCGCCCCTGACGGCCAGGGAGGTCGCGTTCGGCCTCGGCGCGCCCTTGCTGCTTATCATCGCTGTGCTGGGGGCAATCCTTGGGGGCGTCGCCCCACCGACAGAAGCGGCCGCCATCGGCGTTGCCGGCGCCATCCTGCTTGCTGGCCTGCGCCTTGCCGATGACGAGCATGAACAGCGCGTCTCATGGCTGTTGATCGCGGGCCTCGCCAGCGTGGTGATCATCATCCTGCTGCGCAACATGTTCGACCTGCGCACAGGTGTCGCAGAGATCGGCCTCGCCAATGAAATCGGCATCCTGCTCACCATGCTCGCATCCATTGTGTTCTTCGCCGGTGTCGCCGCGGGTCTCATCGTGTTGCGACGGGTTCGCCAATTGTTGCCGGCGCTCAAAAGCGCGACGCACATCACCAGCATGGTATTCCTGATCCTGATCGGGGCCTCGCTGTTCAGCCTCGTCTTCCGCGGTTATGGGGGTGACGACATCGTGGCCGATGTGCTGCACGCCATGCCCGGCGGCAAATGGGGCGCTCTGGTCATGACCATGCTGGTCATGTTCGTGCTCGGCTTCTTCCTGGACTTCATCGAAATCGTTTTCGTGGTCGTGCCGTTGGTCGCGCCGCCGCTGATCATTCTCGGCTTTGACCCGGTCTGGCTGGCCATCCTGATGGCGCTCAACCTTCAGACCAGTTTCCTGACGCCGCCCTTTGGCTTTGCCTTGTTCTATTTGCGTGGTGCGGCGCCGCCCAGCATCAAGACGATGCAAATCTGGCAGGGTGCTATCCCATTCATCATGCTTCAATTGATCCTCATCGGTCTGGTTGCGGCAATTCCCGCCTTGGCAACCTGGCTACCAGCCGTTACCGCCCGCTAGTATGGGACAAGATATCGATCCATTTCGCGCCATTTCGGTGAGTCGCCGCGCACACGACCTGAAGGCCGAGGGCCGCCGCATCCTGCATATGGAATTCGGTCAGCCCTCTACGCCAGCACCGCGCGGCGCTATCGAGAAGGCGCATGAGGTGCTCGACACCGACCCGATGGGCTATTGGGAGAGCCGTCCGCTCAAGGAACGCATCTGCCGCCACTACAAGGATGAATATGGCATCGACCTTACGCCTGGCCGCGTGACGCTGACTTGCGGCGCCTCCCCGGCGCTCGTGTTGGCCCTGTCCACATCGTTCAATCCGGGAGACCGGATCGCCCTGGCCCGGCCGGGCTATGTTGCCTATCGTAACACCTTGCGCGCCCTGAACCTGGAGCCTGTGGAGATCGCCTGCGGGGCGGATGTCCGGTTCCAGCTGACCGCTGCGGCGCTGGACGCAATTGACCCGGTACCGGCTGGCGTCATCATCGCCAGCCCCGCCAATCCGACCGGCACGATCATTCCGGCCAGCGAACTCGCCGAGCTTGCCGCTGTCGCAAAAGCAAAGAACATCCGTGTGATCTCTGACGAAATCTATCACGGGCTCAGCTATGGGCCGGACATATGTTCGATGCTGGAGTTTTCGCCTGACGCGTACATCGTGAATTCGTTTTCGAAATACTTCTCCATGCCTGCCTGGCGCCTTGGTTGGCTTGTATCCCCGGAAGATGGCGCAGCGCGGACCAGCGCCTATGTCGGCAATCTTTTCCTGACGCCGCCTTCGCTCTCCCAACACGCCGGATTGGTCGCAATGGACAGCGCGGAAGAGCTGGATGGCCATGTCGAGGTTTATCGCAAGAACCGCGAATTGATGCTTGAAGCGCTGCCTCGGATGGGGCTTGAGAGGATCGCTCCACCCGATGGCGCTTTCTATATCTATGCGGACATTTCCAGATACACAGACGACAGCCTCGCCTTCTGCCTGAAGCTGCTTGAGGACACCGGCATCGCAACAGCGCCCGGCGTCGATTTCGACCCGGTCGAGGGCCACAGATTCATGCGGTTCTCGTTTGCCTTGTCCACGCCGCAGATTGAGGAGGCCATCAGCCTGTTGGAACCGTGGTTCGCGGCTCAGCCGCAATCATAGTCTGCGACAGCCCCGCCATCCGGTGTGCGCTCCAGAGAGACGAAGCTGCAGCCTTCTGGCGTCGCGGCCTTTGCTGCCTCCAGCAAGGCGTCTTCGGTCGGGGCCTCAACCACGCCGAATGTTCCATCAGACTTCACGGAGAATTTCAGCTTGAAGCCCTGGCCCTCGGCGGGTGAAGCAAAGAAGCTGTAGCCGCCACCAGCAACAGTCCGGTCAGGCAACCCGTTCCAGGTCGACGCACTCCAGCCGGAAGAAGACGCGGCGCAAGCCCCAAGGACAAGCGCCGCGCTGATCAATACATGTTTCATGGTCCCACCTCCGTATCGAGAGGGCCAATCTATCCTAGAATTTGACTTCCGGCACCGTCGAAAGCGCCTCGCGGCCTTCGACGCCCACATCGAAGAAGTCGCGGCCTTCGAAATTGAACATGCCAGCCACAATCGAGCCGGGGAATTGCTCGCGGGACGTGTTGTAGTCCTGAACCGCGGAATTGTAGAAACGCCGCGCGGCGGCCAGCTTGTCCTCGATGGTCGAGAGTTCGGTCTGCAGCTGCTGGAAGTTCGTGTTGGCTTTCAGGTCCGGATAGGCCTCGGCGAGCGCGAACAGCTTGCCAAGCGATGCGGTGAGCATGCCTTCGGCAGCTGACATCTCGCCGGGCGTGTTGGCGCTCTGCGCCGCGCTGCGCGCCTTGATCACCGCATCCAGTGTCTCTTTCTCGTGGGCAGCGTAGCCCTTCACGGTTTCGACGAGGTTGGGGATCAAATTCTGGCGTTGCTTCAGCTGGACATCCACATCCGCAAAGGCCTGATTGACCCGCTGGCGCTTCATCACGAGGCCGTTGTAGATCAGGATGACAAAACCGGCGATCGCAACGATTGCGGCCAGAACAATTAGAATGGGGCTCATCGGGCGTCCCTCCATAAGAACCAGATTTAAAAGGGGTATCCGCGCCCGCCGCAGAGCGCAAGGGAGCGTTCGCCCCTCATGTAACGGTTTCCGTTTCCAGACCGGTCTTGAGGCGGTCGATCATACTGACTGCCCCCATTGCATAGTCTCCGATCCAGCGGTCATGGATATGCTTGATCGGCAAGGCGTTGAGGTAATTCCAGCGCTGGCGGCCTTCGCGGCGGACCAGCACCAGCTCAGCCTCTTCCAGCACGCCGAGATGCTGCATCACCGTGCACCGATTGAGATGGCCAAAACGCGCGCAGATCTCACCCGTCGTCTGAGGCGTGTCTCGCAGCACGTCCAGAATATCCCGCCGGATCGGCGCGGCCAGAGCCTTGAAAACAAGGTCGGTTTTATCATCGCTTGACATGTTGGTTTTTTATAACATTAATTCTGGCGTGACAAGCAGCGCTGGGAGGCTGTGATGAATCTCAAATTCGAGGTGAGCGGGCGCATCAATCGCCCTGTTGAAGACGTGTTTGAGGCAGTCGCCGATCCGGCAAAACTATCCAGCTATTTCACAACCGGCGGCGCAGAAGGACGACTCGAAACGGGCGCAACTGTGACGTGGGACTTCCATGACTTTCCCGGCGCCTTCCCGGTTCATGTAGTCGAAGTCGAACCGAACAAACGCATCCTCCTCAAATGGGGCGGCGAGGATGGCAGCACGGCCACGCTGGTGACGATGCGGTTTGAGCCGACGGATGATGGCCGGACAATTGTCTCCATCGCTGAAGAAGGCTGGCCATCAACTGAGGACGGACTCAAGAATTCCTACGGCAATTGCATGGGCTGGTCGCAGATGATCTGCGCCATGAAGGCCTGGGTGGAGCACGGCATCAATCTGCGAGACGGCATGTACGCCTGAGCGCCAGCTCGAAATCCGACATGCTGAGGGCTTGACCCGACCGGCTATCTGTCGCCTGCTTGCCGGGTCAGGAGATACGATATGGCATCTCAATTTCCCCTTGGAGAGCATCATTACAGCCACCGGATCGGATGGTTGCGTGCGACCGTGCTCGGCGCGAATGACGGGATTCTGTCCACGGCCAGCCTGATGATCGGGGTCGCCTCAGCGGATGCGAGCCAGTCCGCGATCCTGACCGCAGGCCTTGCGGGCCTTGCCGCCGGGGCGATGTCGATGGCAGCGGGGGAGTATGTTTCTGTCTCGTCCCAGGCCGATACCGAGCAAGCCGACCTGGAAATTGAAAAGGTAGCCTTGCGGGATCATCCCGAAGCCGAACTGGTCGAACTTGCGCATATCTATATGAATCGCGGTGTCGCCAAGGACACCGCCTATGATGTCGCGCGCCAATTGATGGCGAAAGATGCGCTGGAGGCACATGCCCGCGACGAGTTGGGCATCAACGAGATCGTCACCGCACGCCCCGTCCAGGCCGCTGTCAGTTCTGCCGTCAGCTTCTCGGCGGGCGCGATCCTGCCTCTCTTGGCCGGGGTCGCCGCGCCATCCGGCCTCGTCACGCCGGTCGTCGCCATCGTGTCGCTGCTGGCGCTTGTCCTTCTCGGCATATTGTCAGCGAAGGCAGGCGGCGCGCACAAGCTGAAGGCCGTCGTGCGGATTGTCTTCTGGGGCACTGCGGCCATGCTGGTCACCGGCCTGATCGGCGCGGCGTTTGGCACAATCGTCTAGGCCGCACACTGCTTCACGCCGGGCAAGCGCTTTACAAATCTGTTCAAGTGGTTAGCTGCTAGAAGGACAGGAAACGACAGGATTACGTAGACGACACTCATGACGGATGCAGGCAGACTCGCTCGAATGATTTCAGACGCTCGCCGCGTGATGATTTTCACTGGCGCAGGCATCTCGACCGAAAGCGGCATTCCGGATTTCCGCAGCCCTGGCGGGGTGTGGAGCAAGATGTCCCCCATCTATTTTCAGGACTTCGTCTCGTCTCGTGAAGCGCGGCGAGAATCCTGGAACCGCGTGTTCAACCGCACCGAAGGCTGGACCGGCGCGAAACCGAATGTCGGCCATTTTGCAATTGCTGACCTCGTGAAGAGCGGCAAGGTTTCTTCCGTGGTCACACAGAATGTCGACAACCTTCATCAGGATTCCGGCGTGCCGGATGACAAGGTGATCGAGATCCACGGCAATGCGAGCTATGGCAAATGCCTTCAATGCGGCAAGCGATATGAATTTGAAACACTCAAGGCGCGATGGGAGAATGATGAAGATCTTACCTGCATTTTCTGCACCGGCCTGATCAAGAATGCGACGATTTCCTTTGGCCAGGCCATGCCAGAAGACAAGATGCTGCAGGCCAGCGAAGAGGCCCTGCTCTGCGACCTCGTGATCGTGCTCGGATCGTCGCTTGTCGTGTATCCGGCGTCCGCCATCCCCATGGAGGCCAAACGCAACGGCGCCAAGATGGTGATCATCAACCGCGAACCGACCGATCAGGATCCGTTTGCTGACCTCGTCCTCCACACAGAGATCGGCCCCCTGATGACCGACACAATGGCGCTGTTGGAAAAATAACTAGCCGTTGAACGTTCCGCTGCGTGGGAAGCCCTTCGGAACCGTCTTGCCGGCCTGTGAGCGTTTGCCGATCCATTCTTCCCATTCCGGGAAGGCACGGTGGCGACCACCGGTCATGACAATCAGGCCATCGCGCTTGTCGAAGGTCATCAGGTCTTTCAGCGTGTGCTTGCCGCTATAGGATTGCAGCTTGTTGCCCTTGCCGCGTGCCATCTCCGGCAGCTCGTCCAGCGGGAAGATCAGCAATTTGCGATTTGATCCGACCACGGCCAGCATGTCGCCTTCAACCGGCGTGCAGACCGTCAATTCGCCCTTACCCGTATTTACCGCCTGCTTGCCGGCTTTCCGATTGGACTCCAGTTCCTTTTCCTCGACCACGAAGCCATAGCCTTCGGTCGACGCGACAACGCGTTTGCGCTCCGGCTCAAACCGGAACATGGCCACGATGTCGACACTGTCTTCCAGATCGATTGACAGGCGGATCGGCTCGCCATGCCCGCGCCCGCCAGGCAGCTTGTCTGCCGGCAAGGTGAACGCGCGGCCATCCGACGCCATCAGGATGATCTTGTCCGTGCTCATCACCTCTTCAGCGAGATAGAGCGCATCGCCATCCTTGAACTTGGCGGATTCCGGATCGAGGCCATGCCCCTTCATGCCGCGGATCCAGCCCTGCTGGGACAGCACAATCGTCAGCGGCTCCTTCGGCAGGGTGGCTTCAAGCGCGGCGGCGAGATCAACTTCCGCGACTTCCCCGAACGTCGCGCGGCGGCGGCCAAGCTCGGACTCCGGATCGAACGCATCGCGCGCTTCCTTCAGCTCCTTGGACACCTTACTCCATTGGCGACGCGTGGAGCCGATCAGCTTGGTCAGCTCTTCGCGCTCTTTCATCAAGCGATCATGCTCGCCGCGAATTTCCATTTCCTCCAGCTTGCGCAACGCACGCAAACGGAGATTGAGGATCGCTTCAGCCTGCGTGTCGGTCAGGTTGAAGGTCGACATGAGAACCTCTTTTGGTTCGTCCTCATACCGAATGATCCGGATCACCTCATCAATATTGAGATAGGCGATCAGGTAACCATCGAGCAGGTGCAGGCGCTTCTCGATCTTGTCGAGGCGGAATTCCGCACGGCGCACCACGACTTCGCGCCGGTGGTCCAGATAGGCTTGCAATACGTCCTTCAGGCCCATTACCTGCGGCGCGCCCTTGTGCAGGACGTTCATGTTCAGGCTGAAGCGCGTTTCAAGATCGCAGACCTTGTAAAGGCTTTCCATCAGCACTTCCGGCTCAACCGTCTTGGAGCGCGGCACCAGCACAAGCCGCACATCCTCAGCGCTCTCATCGCGCACATCGTCCAGAAGCGGCAGTTTCTTGGCTTCGATCAACTCGCCCAGCTTCTCAAGCAGGCGGGATTTCTGCACCTGATACGGGATCTCGGTCACGACGATCTGATAGGTGCCCCGGCCTGTGTCCTCGACTTCCCAGCGCGCCCGCATGCGGAAGCTGCCCCGACCGGTCTCATAGGCCTGGATCATCGCTTCCTTGGTCTCGACGATGATGCCGCCCGTCGGGAAATCAGGCCCCTTCACGAAGTCCATCAATTCTTCGGTCGTGGCTTTCGGCTTCTCGATCAGAAGCCGTGCCGCATCAATCAATTCCGCCGCATTATGAGGTGGAATCGACGTCGCCATGCCGACCGCGATGCCGCTCGCACCATTGGCCAGCAGGTTCGGGAAACCGGCAGGCAGAACGACCGGCTCTTCATCATTCTCGGCATAATTGGCGCGGAAATCGACCGCGTTCTCGTTGAGGCCATCCAGCAGCAACTCGGCGGCAACCGTCATCCGCGCTTCGGTATAACGATAGGCAGCGGCGCTATCACCGTCGATATTGCCGAAATTGCCCTGTCCATCGACCAGCGGATAGCGGACGGTGAAATCCTGTGCGAGGCGCACCAGCGTGTCATAGATCGAGCTGTCGCCATGCGGGTGGAAATTACCCATCACGTCGCCGACGATCTTGGCGCACTTGCGATAGCCGCCTTCAGGATCGAGCTTCAGGACACGCATACCATACAGGATACGGCGCTGGACGGGCTTCAGGCCGTCGCGCACATCCGGCAAGGCCCGGGCAGTAATCGTCGAGAGCGCATAGGCGAGATAGCGCTTGGAAAGCGCCTCGCTCATCGGCTCGTTGATGATCCGGTCTTCCGGCGTGCCGTCAATCAAATCGGACATTCTGGCCTCATTGCAGTTCGTGCCACATTCTGGTGCAGGCCCTTGATTAAAGTCAGCGACTCACGGGCCGGAGCACGTTAACACAAACGAGACTTTGGTTAAGGAAAGGAAAAGGGCACAGCTGCAGATGAATGCAATCAAGGCATGGATCATCCTGATTGGCGTACCCGTGCTGTGCGTTCTGACATTCTTCTGGCTCGCCCCGCCGCGCCACAACCCCTTTGCCCCGATTGACCTGACCGAGCCACCTGGCATGGGCACATGGCACAAGCTGACACGCGCCAAGAAGAACCGGGAACTCTGCTTCACCGCGCTGGACGAGGCGGGCGTGCTGTATACGCCACTGGAAGATCAGGACATGGCCGGCAGTTGCGGCCTCTATGATGCGCTGACACTGGACCAGACACTCACGCCGTACTCTGCCACCTTGCGCATGACGTGCGCTCAGGCTGCTGCGCTGTATACGTGGGAGCGTCATGTCGCCCGCCCCGCAGCGGTGGAGATCCTCGGCTCACCCATCGCGCGGGTGGAAACCTATGGCAGCTTTTCCTGTCGTAACATTGCTGGCACGGGGCGCATGTCCCAGCACGGGCTCGGCAATGCAATCGACATTGCAGGGTTTCGGCTGGAGGATGGTCGCCACATCAATGTGAAAACCCATTGGGATGGCGGCGGGGCCGAACAGAAATTCCTGCGCCGCCTGCATGAAGGCGCGTGTGACCTGTTCTCGGTGACGCTGGGGCCTGAATACAATACCGCCCATGCCGATCATTTTCATCTCGACATGGGCGGTGGAAAAGTCTGCCGATGACTTAATCAGTCAAGGCATTTGAAGCCGTCTTCGTTGACTTCCTTTACGCGGCCCTCGCCGCCACAGACTCGCAGCGCGGTCTCGGTATTCTCATAGATCGCATCGCGACCATGTTCATCTGCATCAACATGGATACAGCCCGCCAGTCCCAAAGTGGCAATGGCGGTTGCGGCAAACAGTGTTTTCTTCATGGCATCAGCCTTTTTCATTCGCACGGAACGCCCCATTCCTCACGCGCTACCTAGCACACTGGAAAATGAATGGCTTCTGAACATGGCAGTCTAGGACTGGCGCGATTTCAGGATACGCCCCACGAGTCGCGTGCGCTCTGGCGGCATGCCGCGATTAAGCCCGCCGAACAGCCGCTCTTCCATGAAATATCCTGTCAGCATCAGCCCGTCTGCAATGTCGTCTGGCGCGACGTGGGCAGTGGGCGTTGTCAGGAAAAGAGGCAGGCGCAGCAGGCGGTCGACATATTCTTCGGCCTCCGACCCGCGCACGGCGCGCCCTGTCTTCGGCGACACATGGGTCAAGCCATCATTCGCGCCAGACAGCGCGCACTCGTCCAGATCCAACCCAAAGCCCAGGGCAGACAGAAGGCCGAGCTCCCAACGCACATAAAGCGCGGGCCAGATTTCCCGCGCCTCGATCTGGTCGAGCAGCAATTCCGTCGCATCAAACAGGGCAGAGCCCGCAGCGTCGCCCTCATCTAGCCCGCCGCGCAATATGGCCGCAATCGCGGAGATGGCGGCAAGTGCCGCCGGATCGTCCAGCACGCGGGCGGCGCGCTCGCGGCTCGCCTCTGCCACGTCAAAGCGCCCGAGCGAGTCCTCCAAACGGCCTGTCCAGCTAAGCGAAACAGAGTTCCCGGCTTCGTATTGCGCCCGGCGCTTGCGGGATGATCCGCCATAGACAAGGCCTGATCGGCGACCGCGTGTACGGGTCAGAACATCGAGGATGAGGCCACCTTCCCCGAAACGGCGACCGCCGAGGATTATGCCGTCATCGGACCAGTTCAAACATCAAACTCCAGACCCAACCCCTGATAGCTCTCGCGGCGCTCTTGCCAGCGCTCATCGACTTTGACGAACAGGAACAGATGCACCTTCCGCCCCAGCATCTCGGACAATTCCTCGCGCGCCTTGCGGCCAACATCCTTGATGGCCGCGCCGCCTTTACCCAGCACCATGGATTTGTGGTTTTCCCGCCCGACGATCACAACCTGCTGCACACGGACAGACCCATCCTTGCGCTCTTCCCAGCTCTCGGTCTCGACCATCAGCTGATACGGCAGCTCCTGATGCAGTCGCAGCATCAACTTCTCGCGCGTCACTTCCGCCGCCAGCAGGCGCATCGGCAAGTCTGCGATTTGATCTGGCGGATAAAGCGCCGGGCCTTCGGGCATACGCGCTGCGACCGCTTTTTCCAGCGCCTCCACACCGTCGCCATTTTCGGCCGAGATCATGAAGATCTCATCATAGACGCCCGTCTCGTTCAGCTCCGCGATGATCGGCAGGATCTGGTCGTGCGGGAATAGGTCAATCTTGTTCAGCGCCAGAAACGCCTTGCGACCGCTTTGTTTCAATTGCTCGATTACGCGCCGGTCGTCTTCGAGAGACTTCTTCTGCGCACCGTCCACCCTGTTTTCACGCTCTGCAACCCAAGCCGACGCATCGATCAGGTGCACGATGGCATCCGCGTCTTCTGCGCCGCTCCAGGCCGCCTTGACCATGGCACGGTCAAGCCGCCGCTTCGCAGCGAAGATCCCAGGCGTATCAACCAGCACGATCTGGGTGCCGTCCAGCTGCGCCACGCCGCGCACGGGAAAGCGCGTTGTCTGCACCTTGTGGGTCACGATGGCGACCTTGGTGCCGACAAGGCGATTGGTCAGAGTGGACTTGCCGGCATTCGGCGCGCCGATGATGGCGGCAAATCCGGCACGGGTGATGGGGATATCTGTCATTTCGGTTCGGTCAGACTTTTCAGAAGGAGGGCCGCAGCATTACGCTCAGCATCGCGCTTTGACGAGCCCACGGCAACAGCGCTGCCCCGGTTATCGACTCGCACCTGGATTTCATAGGTCGGCGCATGATCCGGGCCGGAGCGGTTGAGCACGTCATAATCCGGCAGTGGCAGGCCCTGCCCCTGCGCCCATTCCTGCAGCAGCGTCTTGGGATCCTTGGCTTCTGCCAATGGTGCCTGAAACTGTGGGGCCCAGCCTTTTTCGATGAATTTTCGCGCAGTGGACAGCCCGGCATCAAGATAGATCGCGCCGATGATCGCCTCGCATGCGTCGCCAAGGGTCGACTCTCGCTCGCGCCCGCCGGAAGCAATCTCTCCATCCGACATGATGAGATATTTCGACAGCCCCAGATGGCGCATCGCCTCGGCGCAGGCGCCCTTCTTCACAAATCCATTGAGACGTGGGGCAAGATCGCCTTCACTCTCAAGGCGCCGGCGATCAATCAACCGGTCCGCGATAACCAGATTCAACACACGGTCGCCCAGGAATTCCAGGCGCTGATTGGAAAGCCGCACAGAGTCTGCCGAGGATACCGCGCTTGGATGCGTCAGGGCCCGGATCAATGTGTCAGGTGTCTTGAACTTGTGGCCAAGGATCGCCTCGACAGATTTCAGGTCTGCGTCTGTCAGGGACGGCTGATTGGCCTTTCCCTTGCTGCGCAGGCGCGTGCGTTTCGGACGGGTTGGGGTCATGGCTTGTGCACCGGAAGCGCTTCGATGATCACCTGGGCCTCAGCCCAGGGGTGATCGTCCGTGATCGTCAAATGGATAACCGCTTCATGACCTTCCGGAACCATTGTGGCGAGCCGCTCGGCCGCACCGCCCGTCAGCGCCAGCGTCGGCTTTCCCGTCGGCAGGTTCACCACGCCCAAATGTTTCCAGTGCACCCCGCGGCGCGGCACGCCCGTGCCCAGCGCCTTGGCGCAGGCTTCCTTCGCGGCGAACCGCTTGGCATAGGTCTCCGCCGTACGGCGACGCCGCCGTGCAAGCGCAATCTCTGTTTCCGTGAAGACCCGGTTCTCGAACCGTTCGCCATAGCGCTCGAGCGTCTTCTCGATCCGCTCGATATTGCAAAGATCATTCCCGATACCGATGATCATGCGTCAGCCTTGTCTCTGGCTTCGTCCATCAGGCGCCGCATCTCCTTGATCGCCGCGTCCAGACCAATGAAGATAGCCTCACCAATCAGGAAGTGGCCGATATTGAGCTCTGCGATTTCCGGGATGGCAGCCACCGGACCGACATTTTCGAAGGTCAGGCCATGACCGGCATGTGGCTCGACACCGCGCTTGCGCGCTTCTGCGGCGGCAATTTTCAGACGCTCCAGCTCCGGCGCTGCGGCTTCCAACCCACCTTCGATCCAGAGTTCTGCATATTTCCCGGTGTGCAACTCTACCACAGGCGCCTGCAGGACTTCCGCCACCGCAATCTGGACGGGGTCTGGCTCAATGAAGAGTGATACACGCGCGCCGGACTCATTCAGCCGACGGACTACAGGCGCAATCTGGTTGTGCAGGCCCGCCACATCCAGGCCGCCTTCGGTGGTGCGCTCTTCGCGCTTTTCCGGAACGATACAGGCGGCATGCGGACGAAAACGACAAGCGATATCCGTCATTTCTTCCGTGGCCGCCATCTCCAAATTGATCGGCAGGCTGGACGCGGCGCGGATGGCCTCCAGATCGCCATCGCGAATATGTCGGCGATCCTCGCGCAGATGGATCGTGATGCCGTCGGCCCCGGCGGCCGCTGCGATTTCCGCCGCCCGCATGGGGTCTGGATGATCCCCGCCGCGCGCGTTGCGAATGGTCGCGACGTGATCAATGTTCACACCCAGGCGAAGCCGGTCTGCCATCAGGCAAGGCCCCGCGAGCCAGGCTTGACCGCCTCAATCGCCGCGAGGTCTGGCGGCAAATCATTGGCGTCATAGTCAGGAAAATCCACCGCCGCGAGCGAGACCAGCTTGCAGCCGACATCGGCGCGGCCATTCGAACGGTCAATGATGCAAGCGCCACCGACGACCTCACCGGGCAGCTTGTCCAGCGCCTCGACCGTCTCGCGGAACGACAAACCCGTGGTCACGATGTCTTCAGCGATCAGGACGCGCTCACCCTCCGCAATCGAGAAGCCCCGGCGGAACTGAAGCTGGCCATCGACCCGCTCCGCAAAGATTGAGCGAGCGCCCAACTGGCGCGCCAGCTCATAGCCTGGAATGATGCCGCCGACAGCTGGCCCAGCGACCACATCAATCTTGCCAAACTCTGCCGTCAGCTTTTCTGCCAGCGCCTTGCACAGCTTTTCCGACAGGTCAGGCTGCGAAAACACCAGCGCCTTCTGAAGGAATACCGGGCTGCGGCGACCGGATGACAGGATGAAATGCCCCTCCAGCAAAGCCCCGGCCTCGCGGAATACGTTCAGCACATCATCATTCGTCATCTTCGCCCTCCTGGTCGCGAACTGCCCGGTCGACCACCGCGATCGACCGGAGCGCGGCCAGTATCTGCGTCAGGCGCTTCAGGTCTTCAACCTCAATTTCCATCAGGATCTCGGTAAAATCCTCATGACGGTCGACAGTGTGGATGCTGGTGATGTTTCCACCGGCCTGAGCCACAGCTGCGCACAGCTTCGCCAACACGCCGCGTTCGTTCGAGGCATTGATGCGAATCCGGCCAATCGCAATTGCTCCGGTCCGCGCCAATTCCGTCCAGCGCAGGTCGACCCACAGGTCTGGCTTGTCGTCATATTCAGCCAGTTTCGGGCAACTCGCGACGTGTACGACAATGCCTTGTCCCGGCTCATGAACCCCCATTATCCGGTCGCCTGGCAATGGGCAGCAGCATTTGCCCAGATGCAGGGTGACACCCGGCGACAAATCATTGCCAGACACCATCAGCGGCGTGTGCTCGCTGTCCATGCGCACCTTGCTCGGGTCATCCTCGCGTTCGGGGCGATAGCCCGGAAACGCCGCCACGATCACATCGTTTGAAGAGATGCGCCCGCGCCCGAGCGCTTCGGCCATTTCTTCAAGGTTTTCAAACCCGGCGAGGCGTGCCGTATGGTTCATCTTTACGTCAACCGGATCAATCCCGGCACGGCGCAGCGCCATGTTGATCAGGCCCTGGCCGAGACGGCGGAATTCGGTTGTTTCCTTGTCGCGCACCAGCTTCCGCATGGCAGAGCGCGCGCGTCCGGTAATGGCCAGAGCCTCCCAGCCGTGGATGGCCTGTGGGGCCTTGCCCCGGATGACCTCGACAACATCGCCATTCTTCAATGGACGGCGCAGCGGCTTGATCTCACCATTGATCTTCGCGCCGACGCATGTGTCGCCGACAGCCGAGTGGACCGCATAGGCGAAGTCCAGCGGCATCGCGCCGGCCGGCAGGATAATCAGCTTGCCCTTCGGCGTGAACGCGAACACGTGCTCACGATACATCTCCAGCTTGGCGTGTTCCATGAACTCGCTCGGATCGCCGCCATCCTGAATGAGCTCGGCGAACGCTTCCAGGTTGGCTGCGGGGTCTAGTCCTGCCGCGCGCGCAGAATCGACATCAAACCCATAGGAGTGATTCTTGTAGCCCCAATGCGCTGCGACGCCGAACTCGGCCGTGCGGTCCATCTCTTCGGTGCGGATCTGCAACTCCACTCGGCGATTGCCAGACGCGCGTACGGTGGTGTGAAGGCTCGCATAGCCGTTTGGTTTCGGCACCGAGATATAGTCCCGAAACCGATCCGGAATGCAGGCCCAGAGCGCGTGAACCTTGCCCAGCACACGGTAGCAATCCTCAACCGAGCTGACGATCACACGGAATGCGAACAGATCGGCCACATCCCTGAAAGAAATGGATTTCTTCTCCAGCTTCCGCCACAGCGAATAGGGCTGTTTCTTCCGGCCCTTGATCCGGCAGGCAATGCCGGACTCTTCCATCAGCTCCTGCAGCGCTTCGCGGATACGTTCCAGGTCACCCGCATTTTCCAGCGCCAGCTCTTCCTGTCGGTACAGAATGGCCCGACGCGCTTCGGGATTGAGTTCCTGGAACGCCAGATCCTCCATCTCGGCAGCGATCTGGTACAGGCCAACCCGGCGCGCCAGCGGGCCGTAAATATCCATCGTTTCGCGCGCGGTCCGCTCCCGGCTCGATGCCTTCTTGCGGAAGTGCAGAGTGCGCATGTTGTGCAGGCGATCGGCCAGCTTCACCAGCAGGACACGAATGTCGCTGGTTGTCGCCAGGATGAATTTCTGGAAGTTTTCGGCCTGCGCCAATTCCTTCGAGCTGTATTCCAACTTGTCGAGCTTGGTGACGCCATCGACGAGTTCGGCGACATCTGCGCCAAACCGCACTTCGACATCACCGATGTCAATTTCGGTATCCTCGACCACATCGTGCAGCAGGCCGGCGACGATCGTGATCTCGTCCAGCTTCACCTCGGCCAGCAGGCTGGCGACCTCGACGGGGTGGGAATAGTACGCGTCTCCGGAATCGCGCATCTGCTCGCCATGATGTTTCTTGGCGAAATCGTAGGCGGCGCCCAGCAGCTCGGACTTCACCCGCGGATGATAGGCCCTGACTTTTGAAATCAGCTGCGCGCGAGTAAGTACTTCGCGCGGCTCAGGTTTTTCTGCAGCCGTTGTTTCTGCGCCAGCCGTGTCGCCAGCCCCTTCATCCTTTGCGGAAAGGGTGCTGCCGTCCATTGGGCCTCCTACAGCCGGTCGTCCCGTCCGGACTCCAGCTCAGCCTGATAGGCGCGCATGACGTCTTCTTCGGTCGCAGCAGGTGCGGACTCCAGAGCCATACGGTCTGCTTCGCGCTCGTTCTCTTCGCCTGGGCGAATGTCCTGAAGGTTGGAGATCAGCGCTTCCTTGACCACTTTCAGGTCAACCGACTCATCGGCAATCTCGCGCAGGGAGACGACTGGATCCTTGTCATTGTCGCGGTCCACGGTGATCGGCGAACCTTCGCGGATCATGCGGGAACGGTGTGCGGCAAGCAGGACGAGCTCGAAGCGGTTTGGAACCTTATCGACGCAGTCTTCAACAGTAACGCGGGCCATGAGCAGATTATCTCCTTTGGACCGCCCCTTATATGCAGCGCAGCACAGCGGCGCAACCCGGCGATTGCCGTTGTATGCAGGGATTTTAGCCCCCTTCACAGCGCGCAAAAGGCGGTTAGGCTGAATCCAATATAAACACAGGGGTCAAAACTCATGCTTCGCACTGCTGCCATCTCCTCATTCGCTCTCGCGCTGGTTGCCTGCGGGAATGGAAACGACTCGACCGAAACGCCTCAAACGCTCGCCTCGGATACCGGATCAGAAGCCAGCCCCGCGACAGATGGCGACACCCCGGCGACACCCGCCGCAGCAGTGAATGCCGCAATGCCCAAGGCCGACGCGGAACTGATCGAAATCTACAAACAGCTCCACGCCAATCCGGAGCTGTCCTTCAAGGAAGCCAAATCTGCCGCCCTGATGGCATCGGAGTTGGAGAATCTCGGCTTTGAGGTGACTACCGGCATCGGCCAGGACTGGGTCATCGACAAGGCGATGAAGGACGTCGGCGAAGTGAAGGACGGCGTTGGCGGTCATGGCGTGGCTGGCGTGTTGCGCAATGGCGACGGGCCTACGGTGATGATCCGCGCCGACATGGACGCCCTGCCTGTACCGGACCAGACCGGCTTCCCATTCGCCTCTGAAGTCGTCTCGACGACCTGGACCGGCGTTGAAAGCCCGGTGATGCACGCCTGCGGTCACGACATCCACATGACCAGCTGGATCGGCACGGCGCGTGCCCTCGCCGCCCGCAAGGACGAATGGAGTGGCACGCTGGTCATGATTGCCCAACCTGCTGAAGAGATCGGTCTTGGCGCTCAGGCCATGCTGGCCGATGGCCTCTACAGCCGCTTTCCTCAGCCGGATTACAACCTTGCCCTGCACGTTTCCGCGTCTGCGCCAGCAGGCACGGTCGTCTACACGAAGGGGTATGCGATGGCGAACGTAGACAGCGTGGACATAACGGTGAAAGGTGTCGGCGGACATGGCGCCTACCCGCACACCACGCGGGATCCTGTGCTCGTCGCGTCGCATATTGTCGTCGCACTGCAAAGTCTCGTCTCACGCAACACGAACCCTCAGGATTCTGCCGTTGTCACTGTCGGCTCCTTCAAGGCCGGCGCGAAGCACAACATCATCTCCGATGAAGCGACCCTGTTGCTCACCGTGCGCTCCTATGACGACTCGACGCGACAAATGCTGCTCGATGGCATTGAGCGCATCGCCAAGGCGCAGGCCGACGCGTTCGGCGCACCGGAACCCATCATCAAGGTCGAGCAGGACTACACACCATCGCTGTTCAACAATGCCGACCTGGCCGACAAGGCGATGACAGCTGTGGCCGACGCGATTGGCAGCGACAATGTGAAAGAAGTCCAACCCGTCATGGGCGGCGAAGATTTCAGCCAGTTCGGCCGCACGGAAGAGAACATTCCTGGTCTCCTGTTCTGGGTCGGCGCAGTTTCGCCTGACAAATACCAGGCCTCACAGGACAGTTCCCTGCCCCTGCCATCGCTGCATTCGCCGTTTTTCGCGCCAGACTATGACCCCACCATCGCAACGGGCGTTGAGGCCATGACAGCGGCGGCGTTGGAGCTGTTCGACGAAAGCTGACGTTGCGTTCACGCGAGTTTGAACTTGCCCGAACGAGCCGAAAGCGCTAAACCCCCTTTTGCTCAGACTGCGCATAAGCTTCAAGTTTCTGTCGCACGAGCTCCTGTCTCCGGACGTTTGAAGGTCAATTCCCTTGAAACGCGAGGCTTCAGGCCCATATTATACTCAGATCGAGCATAAGTCGGTCTAAACCAAGGAGGACGACAAATGGCACGTCTTATCGACTCTGGCCCTGGCTGCCCCACCCCAACCCCGCTGCGCGGCGCATCCGCTGCTGAAACGCGCGGACTGGCATATGACGACGCCGTAAAGGCCGAGACCGACGCGCTGTACCCATTGGTGCAGGATTTCATCACGCCGATGGAATGGCCCGCGATTGCGCCGCTCGTCGCGGCGATCAATCGCCTGAAAAAAGAGAAGAATGCCGTCATCCTGGCGCATAACTACATGACGCCTGACATCTTCCAACTGGTCGGTGACTTCCGGGGCGACAGTCTTCAGCTCGCCCGTGAAGCCGCCAACGTCGATGCCGACATCATCGTTCAGGCTGGCGTGCACTTCATGGCAGAGACCTCCAAGATCCTGGCGCCTGAGAAAACGGTGCTGATCCCGGACACGCGCGCCGGATGCTCACTTGCAGCGTCGATCACCGGCGCGGACGTGCGCCTGATCAAGGAGAAGTTCCCGAATTATCCGATCGTCACCTATGTGAACTGCACAGCCGAGGTGAAGGCCGAGTGTCACATCACCTGCACCAGCTCCAATGCGGCTCAGGTTGTGGAAGCCATCGCGAAGGAATGGAATTCCGACACAGTGATCCTCGTCCCGGACCAGTATCTGGCGAAGAATGTGGCCGCGCAAACCGGCATTCGCGTCATGACGTGGCCTGGCGCCTGTGAAGTGCACGAATTGTTCAGCGCCGATGATGTTGATCAGCTGCGCGAGGCACATCCGGGCGTCGTCATCCTGGCCCACCCGGAGTGCCCACCGGACGTGCTGGAAGCCGCTGACTTTGCCGGCTCGACGTCTGCACTTGCCAACTATGTGGCGGAGGAAAGCCCGAACAAGGTGGTGTTGCTGACGGAATGCTCAATGAGCGACAATGTCGCCTCGGCAAACCCGAATGTGAACTTCATCCGTCCGTGCAATCTCTGCCCGCACATGAAACGCATCACGCTGGAAAACATCTATGACTGCCTCGTGACCGGCGAGTATGAAGTCACCATTCCGGAAGATGTTCGCGTACGCGCCAAGGAAGCGCTCGATGCCATGATGGCCCTGCCGAAAATGGAGAAGCCGCTGGCGTTCGAAACCGGGCTGAAACCCATGGAACTGGAAATGGTGGTCTAACAGCCCTGCGGGGTGTGCAAATGCCTGGGCACAGCGTAATGTGCCCGGCAGGTGCGAGGAGTGGTAGGATGTTCCAGGCCAAGCTTGGTCTTGCGGCAATGGTGTTTGCAGGCTTCCTCGCCTGCGCGCCGGCCCATGCCGACAGCAAGAGCGAAACTGACCCGACCGACGTGATCGGGACGTGGAGTTTCCAGACGAAACCCTATCGCGGTGGTGAGTGCATGATGTCTGGCACGATGTACCTGTCCCCCCATCCGGAGGACGGCCAGTATGCGTGTGAACTAACGGCCGTTGAGGTGTGCTCCATGTGGGGCCGTTCGGTCGTACGCCAGTCCTGTCAGGCGCGCCGCTTCGGCAACCAGATCTCCATTCGCTCACAGATCGAAGAAATGCTGGAAGCGAAAGTGGAAGGCCTTGTTTACGTCCCTGACAATTTCACACTGACCGTCCAGTCCGCAGACCGAATGTTCGGCGCGCTCGTTTCAGCTGTAACGGCACCGGCGGAGTTTCGCCGGGCAACCGACGGCATCTCCTGATCCGTGGCCGTGACGTTTCCGCAAACCCTGACGGCCGATCGGCCAAGCGATGACGATGTTCTGATCATTGGCGCAGGCCTTGCTGGCCTGTTCCTGGCATTACAATTGGCGCCGCGGCCTTGTACCGTCATCTCACCGGCCCCCCTCGGGCAAGCGGCTTCATCCGCCTGGGCGCAAGGTGGCCTTGCCGCAGCGCTCCACCCGAAAGACAGTCCCGAACAACATGCCGCCGACACCGTCGCGGCCGGGGCCGGACTGGTCGACCCGATCATTGCCCGCCTGATTGCTGAGGAAGGCCCGGCGAGGGTGCGGGATCTGGTAGCACTGGGCGTGCCGTTCGATCGTACGCCAGACGGCGCGCTCGCCCTCTCCCTCGAAGCGGCACATTCCCATCCGCGTGTCGCTCGTGTCGCCGGTGATCTTGCTGGCAAGGCAATCATGGACGCGCTGGTGGCTGCGGTTGCTGCCGCGCCGCACATCACCATCATCGAAGGGGTGCGTGCAACGGGCCTGCTACAGGACAAGAATTTGCAGGTTGCTGGCGCGATACTTCGCGACACCTCTGGAAACCTCTCCACACGCACCGCCCGCGAGACCGTGCTCTGCACCGGTGGCTCCGGCGGACTGTTCCAGGTCACAACCAATCCCCCCGAAGCCCGCGGCGACGCGATTGCAATGGCTTGGGAAGCAGGCGCCCTGATGGCGGATCTTGAATTCGTGCAGTTCCATCCGACGGCCATTGATATCGGGCGTGATCCCGCTCCACTCGCGACAGAAGCCTTGCGCGGGGAAGGCGCCACGCTGCACAATCGCGACGGTGCTGCGTTCATGGATCGCTATCACGAGCTCGCAGAACTTGCGCCACGGGATGAAGTTGCGCGCGCGGTGCATACGGAACGTCTTTCCGGTCGCGGCGCGTTTCTCGATTGTCGGAAGGCCGTAGGCGACCACTTCCCTGACCACTTCCCCACCGTATTCGGCGCATGCCGATCTGCCGGCATAGACCCGCGCACAGACATGATCCCCGTTGCTCCAGCGGCTCACTACCATATGGGCGGGATCGTACCGGACTTCTGGGGACGCAGCAGCCTCGACGGCTTGTCCGTGTGCGGCGAATGCACTTCAACTGGCGTGCACGGCGCAAACAGGCTGGCATCGAACTCGCTTCTCGAAGCGGTGGTGTTCGCCCACAGGATTGCAGCGCGTTTGCGGGACGCGACACTGAAAGACCCGCAATCCTCGACCGGCCATGTTCCAGCGGCCCTGCCGACAGCCGCACTGCAAGAGCTACGCACTGCGATGTCCGAAAAATGCGGCGTCGTCAGAGAAGAAACCGGAATGACAAGTGTTCTGGAACTGGTCCAGCGACTTCAATCCACGCACGGGTCCGCCCGCGCCCTGACAACTGCCCGCTTGATCGTGCAGTCTGCACTCAACCGCAAAGAAAGCCGGGGCGGCCATTATCGTTCGGATTATCCGGACACGACTGCTCCGGAACGTCAATTCCTGATCAGAAGCTTTGAGGAGACTGCGCACCCATGACGCCCGTCCCACCGCCCCTGTCCGCCATCATCCTTGATCCGATCGTCCGTCTGGCCTTGTCTGAAGACCTTGGCCGCGCCGGTGATCTGACTACGGATGCAACCATCGCACCTGACACGCAGCTGAGCGTTGTCATTGCCGCTCGCCAGAACGGTGTAATCGCAGGCATAGACGTCGCCAGCCATGCGCTTTCCCTCATTGATTCCAATGTGAAACTGGACGTCCAGATGGGCGACGGCTCCGCTGTGAAACCTGGAGACGTGGTTGCGCGTCTGGACGGCAGCGCCCGTTCCATCTTGACCGCGGAACGCACCATGTTGAACTTCATCGGGCGGCTGTCCGCTGTCGCGACCATGACGCGCTCCTATGTAGAGAAAATCTCGCACACGTCCGCCACGATTGTCTGCACAAGGAAAACAACGCCGGGACATCGCGCGCTGGAGAAGCGCGCCGTTCGCTGCGGCGGAGGGACAGCCCACCGCTACGGCCTGGATGATGCGGTGCTGATCAAGGACAACCACATTGCCGCCTGCGACGGATCTGTTGCCTTGGCACTTGAACGTGCGAAAGCCTATGCTGGACATCTCCGCATGATCGAGATCGAGGTCGACACGCTGGAACAGTTTGAAGAAGCCCTGAGACATGGTCCGCATGCTGTCCTGCTCGACAATATGAGCCCAGACACGCTGCGCCGCGCGGTCGCCATGAATGAAGGCCGCGTGACGCTGGAAGCTTCCGGCGGCGTCAATCTGGATACCGTTGCGTCAATTGCCGAGACGGGCGTGAACTATATCTCTGTGGGCGCACTCACCCATTCAGCTCCCAATCTTGACGTCGGCATGGATGTCGTCTGACACTGCTAAAAAGGGCGATCAGTCCCTAACAGCAGGAGGAAATTGCCCATGAGTCAGGCGGGCGGTCGAAAGAGCATATTCATCACAGGCGCAGCATCCGGAATCGGGGCGGAGACCGCACGCTACTTCTCGAAGCGCGGCTGGTTCTGCGGTCTCTACGACGTGAACACGGATGGCCTGGATGAAGTAGAAGCCGAAATCGGCGCGAAGAATTGCATCAAGGCCAAGCTTGACGTGCGCAGCCGTGGCGACTGGGCGGGCGCCGTGAAAGATTTCGGCGACGCAACCGAAGGGGCGATGAATGTCCTGTTCAACAATGCCGGTATCGGCCGTCATGGCTGGTTTGAAAATATCACCGGCGAAGACAATGATGCGATCATCGACATCAATGTGAAAGGCGTCGTGAATGGCGTCCAGGCATCCCTGCCGCTTCTCAAGGCAACATCAGGCGCGCGCATTGTGAACACCGCCTCAACTGCGGGAATAGTGGGGTCGCCGCAACTCGCCGTCTATTCCGCAACAAAGTTTGCCGTTCGCGGGCTGACCGAGGCGCTCGATGCCGAGTTCCGGGATCTTGATATTCGTGTCACCAGCCTGATGCCGTGGTTCGTCGAAACCCCAATTCTTGAAATGGGAGATCGTGACGGCTCCAACCACAAGATGTCCGACCAGCTACGGGAAAACGGAATGAACGTGTATCCGGTTTCGATGGCCGCCGAACGCGCCTGGGAGGCCGCTCACGGCAAGGATCGGCATTACATGGTCGGAAAAGATGCAGAACGGGCCAGATTCATGTCGCGCTGGATGCCCGGCGCGATCATGAAGCGAGTCCGCGAGAGCGTACCCCCGCGAGACTAGATCTTCAGTTCAGGCCGCCTGTTGCGCCCGCCCCAGCGGCCGCGCGGGTAACCTGTGCGGTCTGGTAAGACGATACGTTCGACGATTTGCGAACCGCATTGAACTTTGGCGCGCCATTGGTGATCGTGCGCGTCGATGTCGTCACGGAGGCAGGCGCAAGCGTTGGCGCGGGTGCATCCATTGCAACTTTCTGAACCTTGGCCTCGTCCTGTGTCTTGATGACGGAAGTCGCGGCCGCGTTCACATCACGGTCAGCAGCGGCGGTGATCACACGCGCGCGCTTGTTATTGTAGTTCTGGCGGACTTGGGCCCATTCCGCTCCGCGCGGGAAGCGATAGAAGATGTGCAAGCCGATCTTGTCAGTCTTGATGAGGCCTGCGCTCCAGATCGGGTCGACATAGGTTGCGTGATAATGCGTGGCACCGCCCGTGCGCTCCTCATTGAGGTTCATCAGGACGTGGGCAGCAACCTTCTGGGATGTATCCCAATTGCGGCCACGCGGCGCGCGATTCATGGCCCCGTCACAGGTGAAAGTGAACTGGCAGCCCGTTGTGCGCGTGGCACCCTGGAAAACCACATCACAGATGCTGTCGGGATAGCGGTGATCACGAACGCGGTTCGCGATGACCTCAGCAACAGCCATCTTGCCGCCCAGCGATTCCGTGCCGGCCTCATAATAGATGGCCTGCGACAGGCATTTCGCCTCATCATTGATCTTTTCAGCGCGTTTGATGTGTTCCGGACGGAACGAAACCAGCGATGAAAGCGCTGCACCATCACGGTCGCGCATCGCATAGCGGCTCATGGAAGAATCGGTATCGCGCTTGAGCGTGTACTCCACCGTGCGAATCCATGGCGTATCCAGCAGGCTGGGCGTCATGGGGTCAGAGCGCACAGTCACGCCGCCATCCTCAATGGTGGCCAAGCGCATCGCCTCTGCACGGAAATCAGCTTCGGCGCGCTTCTCCAACTGGAGTTCGCCGATTACAGGCAGGGTCACAGTCGCAGCGACGGCACAGACCGCAATGGTCGCCCCGCGCACAACAATATCTCTCTGCTCTTCGTTCGTCATGGCCATCCACCAACGCTTGAGCTGCTCTTGGAGCCCACGCATTGGCGACAGAGTCGCCCTTCGTGGTTGAAGAACCCTTAACATCACCGCTCCCCAATCCCCCGGCAGGCGATATAATTTCCGCCATATGCAACCCGGGTGTTGTTGGTTTGTCTTAAATTGATGACCCCGATCAGGGCCTGATTTGGACTTCGATATCCATCTCTCACGCTACCTAGCAAGAAGCTGGCCAGATACGTGAATGACTTTTCTGTCAGGATAGATACAGCGCCTTCTGGCGATTTAAACCGCCACATGAGGAAAGAGCCGCCAAGTCGCTGTAATTACGCGGAATATTTCTGCAAATTTTATGAAATTCACCGCACTGCACAAAAAAGGGTGTTGCGTCGCCGCAACACCCAAGTTTTGAACGATTCGAGCGAATCCTGCCCGCTTATGCGTTCTTCAGCGCAGCATGTGCCGCGGCGAGCCGCGCGATTGGCACACGGTATGGAGAGCAGGATACGTATTCGAGTCCCGTAACGTGACAAAAGTTAATGGAAGCCGGGTCGCCACCATGTTCACCGCAGATGCCGAGCTTGATTCCAGGGCGGGTACTGCGGCCACGTTCGGCGGCCAGTTTGACCAATTCACCCACGCCAACCTGGTCCAGCGTTACGAACGGGTCCTTTTCGTAGATGCCCTTGTCCTCATAAGCCTTGAGGAACCGCCCCGCATCATCGCGGGAAATACCGAGCGTGGTTTGCGTCAGATCATTCGTGCCGAATGAGAAGAATGCTGCCGATTGGGCGATTTCACCCGCCTGGAGGGCTGCGCGTGGCAGTTCGATCATCGTGCCGACCAGGTAGTCCAGCGTCACACCGGTTTCAGAAAAGACCGACTGGGCCACTTCATCCACCACGGCCTTCAGGATCGCCAGCTCTTTATGCGTTGCGACCAGCGGAATCATGACTTCAGGAATCGGCTTGCGGCCGGTTTCCTTGGACACGTTCACAGCTGCCTCAAAGATGGCGCGAGCCTGCATCTCGTAGATTTCAGGATAGGTAATGCCGAGGCGGCAACCACGGTGGCCAAGCATTGGATTGCTCTCGTGCAGCTCTGCAGCGCGGCGGCGCAGCTCGTCCACATTCACGCCGGACGCCTTGGCCACATCTTCCATATCCGCATCGGTATGCGGCAGGAACTCGTGTAGCGGTGGATCCAGCAGACGGATCGTCGCCGGGCGATCTTCCAGAATGCGGAAAATCTCTTCGAAGTCGCTGCGCTGCATTGGCAGGAGCTTGTCGAGCGCCGCGCGGCGGCCGGTCTCGCCATCGGCGAGGATCATGGCACGCACTTCCGGGATACGCTCTTCTTCGAAGAACATGTGCTCGGTACGGCAGAGGCCAACGCCTTCTGCGCCAAACTCAACAGCGGTACGCGTGTCGAGCGGCGTTTCCGCATTGGCGCGCACTTTCAGCTTCCGGGCCTTGTCCGCCCAGCCCATCAGTAGACCAAAATCACCAGACAAGTCCGGCTGAACCATTTCAACAGCGCCCATCATGACCTGACCGGTCGCGCCGTCGACAGTAACTACGTCACCCTTCTTGATCTCCCGGCCCATGACGCGGAACACGCCGGCCTTGTAGTCGATCTGCAGGCCACCAGCGCCACAGACACATGGACGGCCCATGCCACGCGCAACAACTGCGGCGTGGCTGGTCATGCCGCCGCGCGCCGTGACGATGGCGCGGGAGGCGTGCATGCCCTTGATGTCTTCCGGGCTGGTTTCGACGCGAACGAGGATCACATCCTCGCCCTTTTCAGCCATGGCCCAGGCATCTTCGGATTCGAACACAACCTTGCCAACGGCTGCGCCGGGGCTGGCCGGAAGGCCCATCACGATCACGTCGCGCTTGGCATCTTCGGAAATGGTCGGGTGCAGCAACTGGTCGAGCTGGGACGGCTCAAGGCGCAGCACGGCCTCTTCTTCCGTCACAAGGCCCTCACGCGCCATGTCGACTGCGATCTTCAGCGCGGCGGCAGCAGTGCGTTTGCCGTTCCGGGTCTGCAGCATGTAAAGACGACCGTCTTCAACGGTGAACTCCAGATCCTGCATGTCCTTGTAGTGTTGCTCCAGCGTGTTCGCGACGTCGCGCAGCTGGGTGTAGACTTCCGGCATCGACTCCTCGAGCGGTGCGTCGGTTGAGCCCAGCGTATCAGCGCGCTCGCGAGAGATTGGTGCAGGCGTGCGAATACCGGCGACAACGTCTTCGCCTTGCGCATTGATCAGGTACTCGCCGTAGAAAACCGGATCGCCATTTGAGGGGTCACGCGTAAAGGCGACGCCGGTCGCGGACGTTTCGCCCAGATTGCCGAACACCATCGCCTGAACGTTCACCGCCGTGCCCCATTCCTCCGGAATGTCATTGAGCTTTCGGTATGTGATCGCGCGGTCATTCATCCAGGAACCGAACACGGCCGTGATCGCGCCCCAGAGCTGTTCCTTCGGATCATCCGGGAACGGGCGGCCGAGATTGTACTGAACGGCGTCCTTGTAGAGTGAGATGATCTTCTTCCAGTCATCCGCCGTCATCTCGGTGTCGAGCTCGTAGCCCTCGCGATCCTTGTAGTCGTCGAGGATATGCTCGAACTCGTCATGGCTGATGTTCAGCACGACGTTGGAATACATCTGAATGAAGCGGCGATAGGAATCATAGGCGAACCGCTCGCCAGCCTTCTTCGCCAGCCCCGCCGCAGCGTTTTCGTTCAGGCCCAGGTTCAGCACCGTATCCATCATGCCCGGCATCGAGGCGCGCGCGCCGGAACGAACGGACACGAGCAGCGGGTTTTCGGGATCACCGAAGCCTTTGCCGGTTTCTTTCTCGATGGCTTCCAGCGCGGCATCCACCTGCGCTTCCAGCGTTTCCGGATACTTCCGGTCGAGTTCGTAATACGCCGTGCAAACGGCGGTCGTGATTGTAAAGCCCGGCGGTACCGGCAGGCCAAGCTTGGCCATTTCTGCGAGGTTGGCGCCTTTGCCACCCAGCAGGTTTTTCATTGAGGCGTCGCCATCTGCGCTACCGCCGCCAAAAGCATACACCCAGGTTTCGTCTGCTGGTTTCAGTGCTGCTTCACCCATGAATTCTGCCTTCCGATACATAAGTCGAGTCCCCCAAGGATACTCGGGGGCGATTTGCAATTTCTATGCTGCATCGCAGCGCCATTGGCCAGTACCAGAAAGGGTACACTCAGCGTGACAACGTTGTTCGTGACACATTGGCGCGTTGGCGCTCAGGCGCCGCGTTCCAAACTGAGACATTGACCCGAAAACGCCTTGATCTGGATCAACCGTCGATACGGGAGAAATCAGCTACGCGATGCAGCGTTGCGCGAATTTTGGTCAGCAGGGCCAGGCGATTCGCCCGGACAGCGGCGTCATCATCGTTGACCATGACGGCCTCGAAAAACGCGTCGACCGGCGCGCGGAGCTTGGCCAGCTCGGCCATTGCGCCGGTGAAGTCTTCCGCCGCCAGAGGCCCTTCGATTGCTGCCTCAACATCCGCCAACGCCTTGCCCAGCGCCTGCTCCTCGGCGGGTCCCTTCGCGATCAACGAGTCATCGACAGAGAGGTCAGACGGCAGGTCGCCCTTCTTCTCCTCAGCCTTCAGGATATTCGCCGCACGCTTATAGCCCGCGAGAAGGTTCGCCCCGTCCTCGGTATCCAGAAACGCCCCCAACGCCTCGACCCGGCGCGTGATAAGCACAAGGTCGTCTTCGCCAAGGGCGAAGACGGCATCGATCAGGTCGTGTCTTTGGCCTTGGTCACGGAGGACTTGTTTCAGGCGGTCAGCGAAGAAGGAGAGGAGGTCGTTCGACACTTCCAGATTCGACTGAAGTTTCAGTCGAACTTCATTCTCCAACACAATCCGCACAACACCCAGCGCCGCCCGGCGCAGCGCGAATGGGTCTTTTGAGCCCGTCGGTTTCTCGTCAATCGCCCAGAATCCAACCAGCGTATCCAGCTTGTCGGCCAGTGCGACAGCGATGCCCACAGGGTCGGTCGGAACGGAATCGCTCGGACCCTGCGGCTTGTAATGGTCGCGGATGGCGTCGGCAACCGCCTCGGGCTCGCCTGCCTCCAGCGCGTAGTAGCGGCCCATGACGCCCTGCAGTTCCGGGAATTCGCCCACCATCTCCGAGACAAGATCCGCCTTGGCAAGGCGTGCGGCCCGTTCGGCCAGGTCCGGGTCCGCGCCCACTTTCGGGGCCAGTTCCCGCGCCAGCGCCGCAACGCGCTCCACCTTGTCGCCCAGCGAGCCAAGCTCCGCCTTGAACGCAATCGTGGACAGCTTAGCCGCCATCTCTTCCAGCGGCGTCGCCTTGTCCTTTTCCCAGAAGAAGCGGCCATCATCGAGACGCGCCGACAGGACACGCGAATTGCCTTCGGCCAGCTTCTTGCCGCCATCTGTCGCTTCGATATTCGCAACCACGATGAAATTCGGCGCGAGCTTACCGGTCTTCTTGTCGTTGACGGCGAAATATTTCTGGTGCGTGCGCATGGACAGCTGGATCACTTCCGGCGGCAGGCTCAGGAAGGCTGGATCCATGTCGCCCAGCACGACGACAGGCCATTCGGCGAGACCCACCACTTCTTCCAGAAGCCCGTTATCTTCGATCCACTCGAGGCCAGCGTCAGCGCAAACCTTCTCAATACCGGACAAGATCACTTCGCGGCGGGCATCACGCATCAACTTCACATGGCCAGCACCGGACAGGGATTCCTCATAGTCCTGGCGATCAAGTACCTTGTAAGGTCCGCGGCCGTGCACGCGATGGCCTTCGGTTTCGTTGCCGCTGGCCACGCCGTCGACCTCGAACGGCACAATCTTTCCATCCAGAACGCAGACAATCCGCTGCAGCGGGCGCACCCAACGCAGCTCACCTGTCCCCCAGCGCATGCTCTTGGGCCAGTGGAAGCCGCGAATGATGGCGGGCACGGCCTCGGCGATGATGTCTGTCGCGTCGCGCCCCGGCGTCTCGATCACGGCCACATAGAAGTCGCCCTTTTTCGGGTCTGAGCGCACTTCAGCCTGGCTGATGTCGCTGAGCCCCGCACCGCGCAGGAAGCCTTCGACTGCCTTGTCAGGCGCGCCAACCTTGGGGCCCTTGCGTTCTTCCTTCACATCGGCTGAGCGTTCGGACAAATCATCCACAAACACTGTCAGGCGGCGCGGCCCAGATGCTGTTTCCAGCGACGCCCAGCTCAGCCCGGCCTCGCCAAGCGCCTTTTCCAGCGCCGCACCCAGGTCCTGCTCGGCCTTGGCCTGCATCCGTGCGGGAATTTCCTCTGAGAAGAGTTCGAGAATCAGGTCTGCCATGAAGGGGTCCAGCCAGTAACTACAAGCTTGCACGGCATACTAGCGCGGGCGTCAGGGTCAAGCGCCAGACGTGCAGATGGGCGGATCAGTCCGCACCGAAGGTCAACTCCCACAATTGCAGGCCGCCCCCTTTCATGGAGACGAGCAGCCGCTTTCCGTCTGGCGAGAACTCAACCCAGTTCGCGCCATACATGCTGAGATCCTGCACACCCGCCAGAAAGGCTCCCGTCTCCGCGTCCCAGATCTTTCCGGACAGATCCATCGCGCTGGTCGCAACGAATTCCCCATCGGTGCTGAAGGTTGCGTTCCACAGGGGCGCTTCGTGTCCCGTCAGTTCCAGCATATTGCCGTCATCATCCCAGACACGCGCGCTCTTGTCGGCAGAGGCTACGAGAATACGGTCACCATTCGCGCTGAACGTGGCATAGGTCGCGGGCAATTCGCCGGATTCGACCATGCGCACCTGCTGACCTGTTTCCGCATCCCATACGCGCACCGTGCCGTCATTCGACGCCGTAACGATCTGGCTGGCATCGGCATTGTATCTGGCGGAGCGAACCGCAGCCGAATGCCCTGACAGTCGCAAAATTTCCTCGCCTGATCGAGAATTCCACACCCGAACGGTCTTGTCATAGGAGGCCGTGACCACCCGGTCCCCGAACGGACTGTATTCCGCATAGGCGACGACATTGTCATGCCCGTCCAGAACAAGCCGGGCTTCATCGCCCAGCGCGCTCCAGATGCGTGCCGTGCCGTCTTCAGACGCCGTGATGAGGCGCTCTTCATTTGGGCTGAACCGCACAGTCAGGACCGGCGCGGTATGGCCGTTCAGTTCGGTCGACTGGCCATAAAGGCTTGGCGTCATGCCGACGATCCAGAGACGCGCGGTGTGATCTGCTGAGGCACTCGCCACGAACCGACCGCTCGGGCTGTAGTCCACACCGTAGACTTCATCCGTGTGGCCGCTCAGGTCTCCGAACCAGGACACCGACTTCAACTGCAATCGCGTGCGGGCGCAGGGCGGATAGGCGAGATTTCGGCGCGCCACCTCGGCAAATTTCCCGTCAGGATACTTCTCAAGGTGCCGCGCATATTTGGTACAGGGATCAACCGCCGTGTAGCCGACGCTGGAAATCTCCACCCAGTCGACCGTTTCCTGATCAAGGGCGACATCGGTGTGGCATTCACCCGCGAAGCAATAATCCAGTGACACGTCCGAGTAGATGGCCGGTCGCTGCTCATGATTGATGGTCGACGCTAGCACGGCAACTTCGCTGCGCGTCTCGTCGACACTACGCAGAAGTGGAGTCTCCGGGTCGCCAAGGCGCGGCAACAGGCTGCGCGTGAAGACCGAATAGGGCGAGTCATCCTCCGGCCCCAGCCGGTCCAGCGCCTTCTGCCGGGCGCCTGCCGCATAGACAACGAGTGTGCCCGGCACGATCTCCAGCCGCGACAGGCCCCGCGTCACGCTGCGCGTACCCGTGTCGAAGGGATTGTCCCGGCAGGCATCAATGATGGCGAACAACAGGCCGGGCCTGCGCGCCTTGATCTCTGCCAGCACATCATTCGACAAAGACACCGTCTGGCGACGCAGGGCGAACTCCGATGATTCCAGCGGGGCATCCCTCAGGGCAAGGAAATTGTCAGCGCCGTCTGACCAGCCATGCCCGGAAAAGATAAAGGCAACCTCATCCCCCGGCTCTATGGATTGAAGGAAACCATCCAACGCCTCCAGAAACTCTATCGTACCCGGATCGATCAGGCGGGTGACCTCAAAGCCCAGCTGCCCCTCGAAAGCCTCGGAATATCCGGTCGCGTCGCCAGTTGTTTTCTGGAGGTCGGGCAGTTGCTCATAATCACCAACGCCGATGATCAAGGCGCGTTTGGTCTTGGCATCAGCGCCGAGCGCGACGCCCAGAAACATCAGGCAAATCAATATCCCGCGAAACATGACGCGTCCTCCCACGGGAGAAACTCTACTCCCACGGGCCGCAATGGACAAATGCGCGGGTCTTCGCCCTTAGGCGCCGGCGCCTTCCTGCTCAGCCCATTGCGCTGCGGCGCCTCGGGCAAGGTCGCGAACACGGGCGATATAGGCCTGACGCTCCGTCGGGCTGATCGCGCCGCGCGCATCAATCAGGTTGAAGGTGTGACTCGCCTTCAGGGCATAGTCGTAGGCCGGCAGCGGCTTACCCGCTTCGCGCAGGGCATTTGACTGGTTCTCGCAATCTGCAAACCAGCGCTTCAGCATTTCAACATCCGAATGCTCGAAATTGAAGGCCGATTGCTGGCGCTCATTCTCGAGGAAGACATCGCCATACGTCAGCGGCACTTCGCTGTCCGGATCGTTGAATGGCAGATGATAAACATTGTCGACGCCGAACACATACATGGCGAGGCGTTCGAGACCATAGGTCAGCTCGCCGGACACCGGAAACACGTCGAGGCCGCCAACCTGCTGGAAATAGGTATACTGGCTGACTTCCATCCCGTCGCACCAGACTTCCCAACCGAGGCCCCAGGCCCCTACCGTCGGGTTCTCCCAATCATCCTCGACAAAGCGAATGTCGTGGACGGTCGGGTCAATGCCGATGGCGTACAGGCTTTCCAGATAAAGGTCCTGAAGGTTGGCCGGGTTCGGCTTCAGGATAACCTGGAACTGATAGTAATGGCCAAGCCGGTTCGGGTTCTCGCCGTAGCGCGCATCCTTTGGGCGGCGGGAAGGCTGGACATAGGCGGCGCGCCACTCTTTCGGCCCAAGCGCCCGGAGAACCGTAGCGGGGTGCAACGTGCCTGCGCCGACTTCCATGTCGTAGGGCTGCAGGATCGCGCAGCCTTTCTCGGCCCAGTAATTCTGGAGCGTCAGGATAAGATCCTGAAAGGATTTCGGTTTGGCATGTGCCTTTGGTGCAGTCATGGCAGAAGTCCGGATATCAATATCGTGCCGGGTTACAGCCGCGCGCGGAACGAGGCAAGCATGGGAATGCGATCAGAACGACCCACGGGATTCGTCGTGGTCATTGCTGACACCGCCGCGCCCGGTGACCAGACGATAAAAGCCGCCATGACCCAGCATCGCCACCAGCAGGCCGACTATCAGGAAGCCAAAGAATAACAGGCCAAACATGACCATCTCCCTTTCTGCGCCCCGTCCTCATTTCGGAGCCTAACCCGCAAATGTGGCAATTCCCAGAGAAACCGGACTACCAGTCTATCGCATCGCCCTGACGGATAGCGGCGAGGCGAGCACTGGGCTGGCCATCCTCTGTGTGTGTGATCAATGGCGACAGCAAATGAACCTGCCCGCGTTTCAGCCCCTTACGTCCGCGCACGAGCACTCGACGGGCTTCTTCATCGCGTTTCGAAGCGATCGGCAGAACCCGGATTTCACCCGTCAGCCGGTCCAGCACCGACAGGATTCTCGCCAGCTCTGCGGCCCGGTGAATAATCACGATCGGCGCCCTGGGCTTGGCAGCAAACGCCATCGCCTTGATCCAGCCGTCCAGGCTGAGGGATTCGAGGTAGGCCGCCGCCTTCTCCGCACCCGGCGCGGAAATTCGGCCCGGCTCGAAATACGGGGGGTTGGCAAACACCACGTCAAACTGGTTTTCCTTGTCACGCACCCATTCTGCGGCATTTCCGGTTTCGATGTTCACGCGATCCTGAAACCCGTTCGCGGTCACCGACTGGCTGGCGAGCGCCGTCATGCCGGCATCGATATCGACACCCGTTAGCTGCATGGACGACAATCGGTAGGCCGCCGTGAGCAGCGCCCCGCCACATCCGCACCCGATTTCGAGAGCTGACCCATTCAGTTTTTCCGGGAGGGCCGCTGCGAGCACGAGCGAATCCGTGCTGGCCCGAAACCCTTTCTCGGGTTGGAACAATTTTACCCGTCCCTGGTATAGCGTGTCTTCTGTGACCCCCGGCACTAGCCCGGTTCGACTTCTGCCAGGGCGGTTTGCGCCGCGGCCGCCAGATCATCCGCGACCATTACGCGCCGGGGAAATGCACCGATATTCCCTTCAACTGCCGATATATGCTGGTCCGCGATAAAATACTGAATACCAGCTTCCTGAAGCAGATGTTCAATAAAGCTCAGCTTGACGAGGTCATTGGTACGAAAGACTTCCTTCATTCAGTCACCGTCCCGCGCAGATTTATGTCCACCGACCGCGCATCATAGGCGTTTGGTCGATCGGGCTTTTCGCCCGTGCCCGTCAGGATTTCCAGGACTTCGGTGACGGCTGGGCCGCTCCCGCCTCCAAGGGGGAAGCCAATCCCGACGCCTACGCCGACACCGCTGCTGCGGCCATAGGAACCAGAAGACCCTCCTATGGACACGCTGGAACCGGTCCGTCGGCCATCTGCCGATTGCTCGGTGTAGCTGTTGACGATTTCGAACCAGTCAGCACCTTCCTGAAGCGTCAGCTCGGCCGCGCGCAGCAAAGCCCGATCACGGGCTCGAGAGGCATCGGAATCAGTATAGGAAACCTGATACCGACCGGTTTCGATCTGCTGGCTGGAATACCCCATCTTCCCAGTGCCCGAAGCGGGCCCATAGGACTGGGTTGACGTGCATGCGGCAAGCATCGCTGCCGCAACGATCATTACATACGGCTTCATGAGTCAGACCTTTCCCGGTTTTTTCCTGTTTGGCAAATAGATAGCTTATCCAACGACCTGATCTGGGTCTGGTTGCGCCACAACTTCTGATATAGATGCGTCCGGGTGACACGGCGCGCTTGATGCGAACGTCTCGTAAGACTATTTCCCATTCCGACAGAGAAATGACGGGAGCCCTTGAACAACGTGACCCTTTCGCCAAAACCAAGAGGCAAAGAGGCCATCGGTTCCATTGTGGATCGCATGCAATCATTGGTCGCCGACGATCTTGCCCAGGTCGAGCACCTACTTGCGACTCGCGCCGCCAGCCCGATCTCCGTGATTCCCGACCTGTCCGGCTATATCGTGTCGGCAGGCGGAAAGCGCCTGCGCCCTCTCATCACTCTCATTTCGGCCTACGCTGTCGGCAAACCGAATACGGCAACGCACGCGCTGGCCGCTGCGGTGGAGTTCATCCACACGGCCACCCTTCTCCATGATGACGTGGTGGATGAAAGCGATTTGCGCCGGGGCAAGCCTGCTGCAAAGGCCATCTGGGGCAACAAGGCATCGATTCTCGTGGGAGACTTCCTGTTTGCCCGCGCGTTCAACCTGCTTGTTGAAACCAACAGCCTGGAAATCCTGAATCGTCTCGCCACGGCCTCGACCATCATTGCCGAAGGTGAAGTACGCCAGCTGGCAGCGATGCAAGCCCGTGACCTGCCGACAGAAGACTATCTCGCAATCATCGAAGCAAAGACCGGCGCCCTGTTCGAAGCGGCTGCTGAGACCGGCGCAATGTCTGCGGGCAGTGACGAACACGCGCATGCGCTGGCGACATATGGCAAAAATCTGGGCCTCGCATTCCAGATCGTCGACGACGCGCTGGATTATGGCGGAACGACATCCGTTATTGGCAAGTCCGTCGGCGACGACTTCCGCGAGTGCAAGATCACCCTGCCCGTGATCATCGCGAAGCGTCGCGGTTCTGATGAAGACCGCCTGTTCTGGGACCGGGCCATGAATCCGGAAACCCAGCAGGACGCAGATCTGGCCCATGCAGTTCACCTGATCCGCGCCACGGGAGCAGCAGAAGCTACCATACAAGAAGCTGAAGCCTACGCCGCACTCGCCAAAGGCGCGCTGAGGTCTCTGGAAAGTTCACCATACCGTTCAGCGCTGGAAGACCTTGCAGATTTCTGCGTCAGCCGCGCCTACTGAACCGGTCGGGACCGTTCCAGCCACCAGAATGCCGAGCCGATGGCAGCGAGCGCAGCCAGCGCAACAAATTGCAACGTCGGAAAACCATCCGGCGACGCCTCTGCTCCACCGAAGAGCGTCACAACGCCCATCACAGCGCAAATCAGCGACATGGCCCACCAGAATGCCGCTACGCTGATGTGGCCCCACCCCCGTGCGATCAGTCGCTGATAGGCATGATCGGTATGCGCCTGAAGCACATTGCGCCCCTTCAGACTGCGCCAGGCCAGCGTGAGAATAACATCAATGAGGAACGGCAAGGCCAACGTCACTCCAAGAAGAGCCGTGCGTACGCCGTCCATGCTGACGTCGAGATGGTACACGGCCATAAGACCAAACAGGCCCCCTGTGCCGAGTGATCCGCAGTCGCCGGCATAGAGAACCCCGCGCAAATTCCAGGCGAGGAATCCGAGCACTGCGCCAAAGAACGCAAATTGCGCGACGATAGCGAACTCGCCCAACGGGTCTGGAACACAATTGCCGAGACAGAGCATCAAAATCGCATAGAGTGGGAACAGCCCAACAGTCATGACTGCTGACGGGCCCAAAGCCAGTCCATTGGCACCGTCCATGAAATTCACGGCATTCGTAATCACGATCAGCCAGAGCACCACGCCGAGCCCGATCAGCCATGCCCACGGCTCGCCTGACAGGAAAAACGGCAGGGCCGCCGCGATGGCCCAAACGATCAGAAGAACCAGTTTCACCTTGGCAGACAGCCCAAGCCAATCATCAAGAAAACCGATTATCCAGGGGGCCAACACAAGCACGATCGCACCGCCAAGGGATGCCGGTGAAGCTCCGTTCAACAGGTCCACATCTGACGTGAGCATAAAGGCCGCGAAGGCCAAAATTAGAGCGCCAAGAATGCCGAGGCCACCGGTGCGTGGGACGGGCGCTTTTTGCTGTTTGCGGCCACCATCCGGCGCGTCGAGCAAAGGGAGTTTCCGAGCCACGCCGCAGAGGACAAATGAGATCAATGCGGCGCCAAGAGACAGGTAGGTGACCGTCACGCGGCATCCCCCAGTCCCGTCGCCCGAACCCACCAGTCGGGATACGTCGCAGCAATATCTTCCGCTGCAACGTCCGCGGCATCTCGCGTGTCGAACAGGGCAAAACAGGTCGCGCCCGATCCGCTCATCCGCGCAAGGCGCGCCTGCGGAAGTTCCGACATGGCTGCCAGAACTTTTCCAATTACTGGAACAAGGTCGATTGCCACGGGCTCCAGATCATTTCGCTGGGATTCAAGCCAGTCGATCATCGTGGTCGCGGTTTCGAACCGGGGAATGCGGGCCAACTCGGAGAAACCAGCGCCTGCACCTGCTGCGTCAAAAGCTTTAAACACCGCACCTGTCGGGCAATCCACGCCGGGGTTCACCAGAACTGCCGGGAGGGTCGGCATTTCTTCCTGAACAAGAACGCGCTCGCCTTCGCCCTGCATCAGAGCTGTGCGTCTAGTCAAAGCCACCGGAACATCTCCCCCCAGCGGCACAGCCACCTGTTGAACAAGGTCGGCATCAAGCGACCAGAGGTCCCGCAACAATCGAAGCGTTGCCCCGGCATCCGCCGATCCGCCACCGATCCCGGCGGCCACGGGCAAGTGCTTGTCCAAGGTCAGGGCAGCACCGCGCATTTTCCCGCTGGCTTCAAGCAGGGCATTCGCTGCGCGAAGCACCAGATTGCGCTCATCGATCTCAAGCCCTGCGGACCGAGGGCCCGTAACATTCAAGGTCAATTTGTCTGCGGTCTCCACGCTCACCCGATCTGCGGCTTCAGGACCGGCAAACATGACAAGCGAATCGAGAGGGTGGCGCCCGTTCGCCTGAACCTCACCGACATGCAGGAAAAGATTGACCTTGGCGGGGGCAAGCGTTGTTGGCATTCGATCTGTAGGCATTCTATCGTGGTTGGAGGGGGAGAAGCATTGAGCCCTTGTCGGATTCTGCCTGCTTCACCACCGGCTCAAGCGGACCTGCAGTCAGTTTCGCTTCAATGACGTCCCGCTGCTCAGCGGCAGGATCAAGCGACAAGGTACGCCGCCACTGGAACTTTGCTTCCAGCTTGCGGCCCGCTTGCCAATAGGCGTCTCCGAGATGGTCGTTCAGCACTGGATCACCCGGCTCTAGCTCCACGGCCCGCTCCAGATGTTCGACAGCCAGGTCATAGTTGCCCAGCCGATAGTGAGCCCAGCCGAGACTGTCGATGATGTGACCGGAATTTGGTGCCTGCTCGGCAGCGCGCTGGATCATGTTCATGGCCTGATCAAGATTTTCGCCCCGATCCACATAGAGATAGCCAACATAGTTGAGCAAAGACGGATCGTCGGGCTGCAGGGCAAGTGCCTTCAGCAAATCCTGTTCGGCCTGATGCCACTTTCCCAGAGATTCACGAGACGCGCCGCGCGCAAAGAACAGTCGCCAGTCTTCTCGCCCCTGTCGTGCATCGTCGCTTATTGTGCGAGTGAGGAGACGATCTGCCGCCTCCTGTCGCCCGAGCGTGCGATAGAGATCAGCGATCTGGACCTTGAGGCCACGATCCGACGAATTCTCCAGGGCATCCTGAGCAACAGCAAGTGCGGATTGATCGCGCCCGCTATTGTGCAGGGCCCAGGCGATCTGGCCGCGAGACGTACCGTAAAAGGCTGAACTCTCCGGAATGCGCACGAGGACTGAAATGGCCTCTTCCCATCGTTCTGCATTTGCGAGCGACTGGGCCCAGAGTGATCGGGCCACATGGAGATCCGGGTCCAGTGCCAGCGCGAGAACGAAATAGACTGCCGAGACGTCATCATCAGTCTGGCTCATCAGCGCCGCCGCAGGCACGTAGATCGCCAGCGCAGCGCCCTCTTCCGGCTTCAGTCGGCGAACCTTGATCTTGTCTCCGCGCTCAATCGCTTCATGAAGACGCGCAATAGCGGCGTTGTGGCCAATTTCCCGGTCAAATTCAGAAAGCATCGCCAACGCTTCGGCGCGCTGTCCTCGATAGGCCAAGAGTTGCGCATGCGCTTCGACACCGACCGCCAGCCTCGACCCTGTTTCCCAAAGCGACTCAAACACGGCAAGCGCCTGATCATCATTGCCGGCTGACAATTCAATCAGGCCCATCATGTAGAGCGCAGCGCTATCCAGTCGCGGGTCTCCGCTCAAACCGTCTTCCAGGTAGCGAACCGCCGCGCCGGTTCCTTCCGATTCCACCACGCGCCAGGCAGAAAGACCGCGCGCGATCATACGATTGAACGGGCCAAACCGGCTCTGCTCCAGCATGGTTTGCGCATCGGCATCCCTGCCTCGTCGCAAGGCATCAACCGCCAGAGTAAGCCGTACCAGAGCTGCGTCACTGCCAAGCAGATTGGCCCGCTGGGCGACACGCACGCCTTCCGGATATTCACCGGAAAGAAGTGACGCGAACAAGGCCCGGTCCGCGATACCGGATTTCTCCGGCGCAGTATCAATCGCGGATGCATAACGCTCCGCCGCCATCTGGGGATCGTTCGTCATCGCCGCAAAGCGAGCAATCAGGAAATCGCTATAGGCTTTTGCTTCGTCGGGCCGGGCATCTTTGATCAAAGACGAGTCGAAAGGCGAATGGCCACCCATGCTCGCGCAAGCCGTCGAAACCGCCAGAACTGTAGATGCCGCAAGGAAACGAAACAAATTCATCCTGCAAGCTTCTCAGCTACAACGCCACGCCGCAAGGAGATTCACCCGTTGGCCTCTTGCCCGGCCATCAGAATGTCCTGCTTGTCAAAGAAACGGTCGATGCCGCGTTTCACAGCGCTCATGGCCTTGCGAATGCCCTGTTCGGATTGAAGGCGCTTGGCATCTTCCCTGTTCGTCAGGAAGCCCATCTCCAACAGAACTGCTGGCACATCAGGGGCGAGCAGTACGTAAAAGCCAGCCTCGCGGTGGGTATTCCGCAGGACTGGTCCTGATTTCTCCAGTTCCGGCAATAGCATCTCCGCGAATTCGGAAGAGCGCGTCTTGGTCTCGCGCTTGACCAGGTCTTCGAGGATGCTGCTCACGCGTTGGGGCGCGCCGTCTTCCAGAGGAATTCGCCAATTGTTGCGATTGGCTTCCTTGTCGATCCGGCGTTCGCCGCTGGCGCTGATCGTGTAGACAGATGCGCCTGACACTGTCCGGCTGCCCGCTGCATCCGCATGCAGCGAAATGAACAGGTTCGCGCCCCAGTCGCGCGCCATGCTGACCCGCACTTCATGATCCACATAGACATCCGTGTCTCGGGTCAGGCGCACCGTGTAGCGCGGGTCTGACTCGAGAATTTTCTTGAGCGTGAGGGCGGCGCGGAGCGTGATGTCCTTTTCCCTGCCACCGGTTATCGCCATCGCGCCGGGGTCCTTGCCCCCATGCCCGGCATCAATGACCACCGTATAGGTCTTCTCGGAGACGCGGCGGGATGCTGGCAATGGAGCATCGGGACGCAATGCCGCGAGTTCAGCGGCCAGTTCGCTCTTGCGCCGGTTGTCCTGATAGGATGCGAGCTTGCGCATATCGCGTTTGGCCACGCTGCTGAAGCGGGCATCCGAAACGGCCTGAAGGTCGATAATGATTCGATGTGAAGGCTCATTCCCGGCCGGAGGCAGTGCCAGGACGCGCGCAACCATCAATGGGCGATCAAGGGCGAAACTAAGTGTGCCTTCGGAAAGCGCCCAGGTCGCGACACCGCCGCGACCATCCCCGGCAGCAGGTGTTACATCCCCCTGAATCGGAACGATCAGGCTGCGCGCTTCACCTGATTGTGCGAGGAATGCACGTCCTTCCTGCTCACTATCGGCCCAAACGGTGATTCGCGTTGGCTCGCCATTGCCGACGACTTGCACGCGGCTGATATCGGCCGAAGCGGCAAATCCCCCACCCGCAAAGGCGATCACAAGGAAAACAAGGCGTAAAAGCGTCATCAGGAATCCACATTGTCCGGATTGAAGGCACTTCCTATCAGACCGTTTATTAACCCAGCATTGACCATAGGAAACGTATTACACAGCCTCAGCGTCCTTTTTGGTCTTTTCTTGAGAGTCAAAATTGGGCAGTATCAGATGGTAGTAGCCAATCAGGCCTACCAAGCAAGTTTCCCAACGTCGCGACAGCGATCCCGGCTTCACCGAAAAGGCAAGCGGGCGCCGCGCTCCGGAAAGCAGAGAATATGTACGCGGGTGCAGTAGTCAAAACCGGTTTTCCTGTACTGCCCAAGGGGCAGTCGGGCCGGTGTGACCGCATCCTCCCCTTAAATTTCCAGTCCGGCCCTGCGGCTGGCTCAAGGCGCCATGTCGCGTCCAGAGCTGCTGCGCCGGCTCACAAGGTTCCTTTACATGAGCAAACTCATGCTAATCGACGCCGCGCATACGGAAGAGACCCGTGTCGCGATCGTCAACAATGGTCAGGTGGACGACTTTGACTTTGAAACCACCGGCAATGAACAACTTCGAGGAAATATCTATCTAGCAAAAGTCACGCGTGTAGAGCCGTCTCTACAGGCCGCTTTTGTTGAATATGGTGGCAATCGCCACGGCTTTCTCGCCTTCAGCGAGATCCACCCCGACTATTACCAATTGCCAGCGGAAGATCGCGAGGCCCTTCTGAAAGAGGCCGCGGAAGAAGCTGCGGCGCAAATCGACGATGATGACGATGGCGACGCAACAGACGCCGACGATTCAGACTTCGACGAATCGGAAAACGACGCCGACGACGAGTCTGACGACTCGGATAACTCTGAAGACGAGAATGGCGAGGCGAAAGCCGAAGCTGCGCCGCGCCGCAAGAAGGCCAGCCGCGCGTCCATTTCCAAGCGCTACAAGATCCAGGAAGTCATTCGCCGTCGTCAGGTGATGCTGGTTCAGGTCGTCAAGGAAGAGCGCGGCAACAAGGGCGCGGCGCTCACGACTTACCTGTCCCTCGCCGGACGCTATTCCGTTCTGATGCCAAACACACCGCGCGGCGGCGGTATTTCCCGCAAGATCGTGAATGGCGCAGACCGCAAGCGCCTGAAATCCATCGTATCCGAGCTGGACGTGCCGGAAGGCATGGGCCTGATCGTCCGCACGGCTGGCGCCAAGCGCACCAAGGGCGAGATCAAGCGTGACTACGAATACCTCTCGAAACTCTGGGAAACCATTGTTGAGAAGACGCTGACCTCTGAAGCCCCGATGCTGATCAACGCCGAAGGCGGACTGGTCCACCGAGCCATGCGGGACATGTTCGACAAGGAGATCGAAGAGGTTCTGGTTCAAGGCGAAGACGCCTATCGCGAAGCGAAAGATCTCGCCAAGCTGATCATGCCGAGCCAGTCCAAGAAGGTTCAGCAATGGAAGGAAGAAGATCCGCTCTTCGTGGCCGAAGCCGTCGAGCAGCAGCTTGATTCCATCTACTCCCCGACCGTACAGCTGAAATCCGGCGGATATCTCGTCATCAACCAGACCGAAGCACTGGTGGCGATTGACGTGAACTCCGGCAAGGCCACACGCGAACGCAACATCGAACAGACAGCCCTGCGCACCAATCTGGAAGCCGCAGAGGAAGCCTGCCGTCAGATGCGCCTGCGCGATCTGGCTGGTCTCGTCGTGATCGACTTCATCGACATGGACGAGAACAAGAACAATCGCGCCGTCGAGAAAAAGCTGAAAGAACACCTGAAGGTAGACCGCGCCCGCGTACAGCATGGCCGGATCTCGCAATTCGGCCTGATGGAAATTTCCCGTCAGCGGCGTCGTCAGGGTGTGCTGCAGGCAACCTCCGATCCGTGTGAGGCGTGTAACGGCACAGGCCGTCGCCGCTCCATTCCGTCAGCGGCATTGCAGCTGATCCGGGCCATCGAAGCGCGCGCGTCGATGGGCGGCCTCAAGGCAATCTCCGTGAAGGCGCCAACCGATGTGGCGCTCTACCTGCTCAACAACAAGCGGGAAGCCCTGATCGAGGTGGAGCAGATGGCCGGCTTTGCCGTCTCCATCCATTCCTCCGAAGACATGCTGCCCGGCGATTTCGTCATTGATGCGGAGCGCGACCCGAACGGCAAGCCCAAGAAACGCAAGCCCCCTCGCTCCCTCGCCAAGCCGACCAAACAGGTCGTCACGGAGGAGGATGAGGACGAAGCCGACGAAGAGACGGTCGAGGCCTCCTCCGATCAGGAAGAAGAATCCGGTGGCAGCCGTCGCAAGCGACGCAGACGCCGTGGTGGTCGTGGCCGCAAACAGGATGCCGCCGAGTCCCACGATACGGAATCAAATACCGATGAGGACGACGCCAGCGACGAGGATGACGAGACATCCGACGCCTCGGCGGAGTCAGGGGACGGAGACACAGAGGATGGCGCGCCTCGCAAGCGCCGCCGCCGGGGCCGTCGCGGAGGTCGCCGGCGGCGCCGGTCTTCCGACAACCGCACCGAGACAGCCGATGGAGCGCCAACAGATGGCGGCGCCTATCTGGACGGCCTCGCTGCGAGTGCTGCGGAAATGCTGGACGATGTTCCGCCCAGCGAAGCGAAAGTAGAGGCCGAGCCAACGCCCGCACCGGCGGAGGCCGAACAAGCGGAAGCCACCTCGGACACACCGAGTGACTCCTCCAGTGAAGCCGCAAACGAAACCTCAGGCGAAGCACCTGCTGACCAGGACGAAAAGCCCGCCAAGCCCAAGCGTCGTCGCTCCCGGTCCCGGAAGAAAGACGTTGCTGAAAGCACTGACGACGCAGCGCCCGAAGCAAGCTCTGATGAACCTGAACAGGCGGAACCTGCTGCCAGGGAAGACGCGGCGGAGCCAGTTGCTGAGGTGGTTGAACCGTCCGTAGAGGCCCCTGCTCCGGAGCCGGAAGCTGAACCTGTCATGGCAGAGCAGCCTGCCGCCACATCTGAGCCGGAGCCTGCACCGGAACCCGCCAAGAAGGCCGAACCCAAACGCACCGGCTGGTGGTCCCGCGCCAAACGCTAGGACAATCAGAGAGCTGAACAAAAAAGGCCGGAGCAGTAATGCTCCGGCCTCATAGTTTGGCGATACAGCTCTTTAGCTGAGTTACTCAGCCACCAGTGAGCCGAAATTTGGATCCGCAACGGCCTTACCAATGAGATCCTGAACTGCTGGCGTAAAGGCGTCGATTACGTTTTGGCATGCCTTCAATGCTGAATAACTCGTCTTGAAGCTGTAATCAGTTGAAACTTCGTACCCCTGAGGAAATGCATCTGAAGAAAGCTGAAGAGCGATTTTCCAAGAACCGGTTCCGAATGAGTTGAACTCCAAGTTCGTAACCTTACCATTGATTACGGATCCGTCTTTCTGATCGTAGACACCAGCCGCAAAAAGCTCGTCACGCATGGCCCCTTCGATGAATGAAACGGGCGTTTTGCCAGGCGCCACTTCTAGGGCCCCTAGCGCACGACACGTCATATCACTCTCCACGCCAGCCGCAGTCGTGAATGCACTAAGCTGCACTTTCTCTCCCCCATCAGTGAGAGCAGACTGAAAAGCCATGATATTGTCTGTAGATGGTGTGTACGGACGGCTCGAAGTGGTCTCACACGCAGCCAACGAAACAACGGCCACCGCGACCGCAACGTATTTTAGCATATATTTCCCCTGTATTCCCGCAACCAAAATTGATCGCGGGGACAAATCATTCCCGCTTTGGTTGCGGCAATCAATAGAAAAAAGGGTCAATAGTGTAATAAACACTATTGACCCTAATATTTTTTGGTTCAATTCCTTGTGGAATTCTTACGCAGCTGCTTTCTCTGCTTTTCCGGCTGGCGGGAAGCGATCGTAGAAACCTTCTCCCTTCTCGGCCATGTCGCGTAGCAGCGCTGGTGGCTCGAAGCGTTCGCCATACTTGGCCGCCAGACGGTCAGCCTCGGCAACGAACTCCCTGATGCCCCAGACGAGGTCGACATAGGAGCAGCAACCACCCGTATATGGCGCGAAGCCCCAGGCAAGGATCGAGCCAATGTCCGCATCCCGCGCATCTGTGATGACGCCTTCCTCAAAGCAGCGGGCCACTTCGATGGCCTGGCGCACGAGGAAACGGTTTTTCAGATGCTGCTTCAGGTCCGGCGGGCATTCGTCCACCTTCACTTCCAGACGGCTGTTCAGGTCGGGCCAGAGGCGTTCCGGCTTGCCCTTTTCATTATAGTCGTAGAAGCCTTTGCCCGCCTTGCGGCCGACGCGCTCCTGATCCTCGACCAGCCAAGCCAGGAATTGCGTACGGTCATCGGACTGTAGATCAATACCGGCCGCTTCAGCCGTGGCACGCGTAACCTTCAGCGCTGTGTCGAGTCCAACGGAGTCAGACACTTCCAGCGGTCCCATCGGCATGCCGGACTGACGGCCGACATTCTCGATGATGGCCGGCTTGATGCCTTCGGCCAGCATTTCCATGCCTTCCCGCGTATACGTGCCGAAGCAGCGGGATGTGTAGAAGCCGCGGCTGTCATTGACGGCGATCGGCGTCTTGCGAATGGCAAGGACATAGTCAACTGCCTTGGCAAGCGTCGCTTCGCTCGTCTTCTCACCACTGATGATCTCAACGAGCCCCATCCGCTCGACTGGCGAGAAGAAGTGAATGCCGATGAAGTTTTCCGGGCGCTGTGAGGCTTCCGCAAGACCGGTGATCGGCAGCGTAGACGTGTTGGAGCCGAACACGGCATCCGCGTCCAGTACGTCTTCCGCCATCTTGGTGATCTTGGCCTTCAGTTCGACATTCTCGAACACGGCCTCAATGACCAGATCAGCCCCTTTGACGTCATCATAATTGTCTGTCGTCGTGATCAGGTCGAGCAGGGCATCCCCCTTCTCCTTCGACGATTTGCCGCGAGACACAGCTTTCTCGACGAGGCGACGGGAATAGTCCTTACCCTTTTCGGCATTCTCCTTGGACACGTCCACGAGAACAGTCGGGATGCCAGCTTTTGCCTGAACATAGGCGATGCCTGCCCCCATCAGACCGGCGCCGATGACAGCGATCTTCTTGAACTCTGTCTTCGGATAACCTGCCGGGCGGTTGCCGCCCTTGGACAGTTCCTGCATCGAGAGGAACAGCGAACGGATCATGGCTTTCGCTTCCGGGCGCTGCTGCGTGTTGATGAAGTAACGCGTTTCGATGCGAAGGCCTGCATCAATCGGCACTTGGATACCCTCATAGATGCAGGACAGGATGTTCTTCTGTGCCGGATAGTTGCCATAGGTCTTGGACATAAGCATTGCGTTCGACATGGTCGCAACCTGGCCAGCCCCCGGATGACGGTGGACGACACCGCCTGGTACCTTGAAGCCTTTTTCGTCCCAAGGCGCCTTGGCGTTCGGGTTTGCCTTGACCCAGGCTTTTGCCTTGTCGACGGTTTCAGCAGACGGAGCAAGCTCCTGCACCACACCCATGGCGAGCGCTTTTTCTGCATTGAAGCTTTCGCCCTGCAGGATCAGCGGCAATGCCGCCTGGACGCCAACGAGACGCGGCAGTCGTTGTGTGCCGCCAGCGCCGGGCAGAAGACCGATCTTGGCTTCCGGCAGACCGAATTGGAGTTTCGGATTGTCATTGGCCGCAACGCGGTAATGACAGGCAAGCGCCACTTCGAGACCGCCGCCAAGGGCGAGGCCATTCAGCGCGACAGCCACCGGCTTGCCACAGGTCTCCAGCTCGCGGAGCGTCTTGTTGAGGGAGAAGCCGCGTTCGAACTGCGCCTTCTTCAGCTCCGCTTCAGACATGTCCGAGGCACTTTTGCCGCCGCCAGCATTTTCATTCATTTCGCCAAGGTCTGCCCCGGCGCAGAAGCCGCTTGGCTTGCCCGAGGACAAGACGAGCCCCTTGATGGAATCGTTTGTGGCAACCTCTTTGGAGATCGCGATGATGTCGGCGACTGCTTTTGCCGTCAGCGTATTCATGCTGCGGCCTGGCACGTCGAATGTTGCGTGCGCAATACCGTCGCTGTCGAGGTCCCAACCGAATGTTTCGAGTTTCATATCGTATATTCCGTTCGTCTGTATCTTGATTAAACGCGCTCGATGATCGTGGCGGTGCCCATGCCGGCGCCGACGCACAGCGTGACGAGAGCAGTTTCCTTGCCGGAACGTTCCAGCTCGTCCACCATCGTGCCAAGGATCATGCCGCCGGTCGCGCCGAGCGGGTGGCCCATTGCGATCGCGCCGCCATTCACGTTCATCTTTTCGTGCGGGATGTTCAGGTTCTGCATCATCAGCAAGACGACCGATGCGAAAGCTTCGTTCAGCTCGTAGAGGTCAATGTCACCGGCCTCCATACCTGCCTTCTTCAGAACCTTCTGGGTCACATAGGTCGGTCCGGTCAGCATGATGCCAGGCTCGGAACCGATAGAGGCCATCGCGCGAACGCGGGCACGCGGCTTGAGGCCGAGGGCTTCGCCCATTTCCTTTGAGCCAAACAGCACAGCCGATGCACCATCCACAATACCGGATGAGTTACCGGCGTGGTGAACGTGATCGATAGCTTCCAGCTCCGGGTAACGCTGCTTGATGACTTCATCAAAACCCATGGCGCCCATGCCAGCAAAAGACGGGTTCAGCGCTGCCAGAGACTGCATGTCCGCGTCCGGACGCATATGTTCGTCGTGATCGAGCTGGATGCCGCCCATCTGGTCTTTCACCGGAACGATGGACTTGGCAAAGCGCCCCTCTTTCCAGGCGTTAGCTGCGCGCTTCTGGCTTTCAACAGCGAAAGCGTCCACGTCATCGCGCGAAAAACCATACTTTGTGGCAATCGTGTCAGCGCCGATGCCCTGCGGGGCAAAGTAGGTCTTCAGGGCAACTTGAGGGTCAGAAGACCATGCCCCGCCGGATGCGCCCATTGGCACGCGGCTCATGCTTTCGACCCCGCCGCCGATGGCCATGTCAGCCTCGCCGGTCATGACCTTCGCAGCGGCCATGTTGCAAGCTTCAAGACCGGAGGCACAGAACCGGTCAACCTGCACACCGGCTGTCGTCTCGGCATACTCAGCGTTCAGTACGGCAACGCGCGCGATGTCCGCGCCCTGCTCCCCCACCGGGCTGACGCACCCGAGCACGACATCATCAACTTTGGAGGTGTCAAGTTCGTTCCGGTCACGGATGGCCTGAAGAACTTGCGTCGCGAGGCTGAGCGAGGTGATCTCGTGCAGCGATCCGCTTTTCTTGCCTTTGCCGCGGGGCGTACGCACCGCATCGTAGATATAGGCTTCAGTCATTGGAGTAGCTCCCTTTTAAACGAATATTCAAGTGGCCGGCTTCAAAACCGGATTGAGGGTTAGACTCGCGGTGGAGCGGGCTGCTTCCTTGCCGCGGGAATCGTAGAGTTCAGCTTCGGCGAATATCATGGCCCTGCCGACATTGCGAAGGCGCGCCGAAACTTCGATCACGCCCTTGCGAACAGGGCGTAGAAAATGCGTATGCAGATCGACCGTCGAAGGCAGTTTGGTCTTGCCCGCCTTCATCCCGGCGAGCATTCCGATTGTATCATCCATCATGGCTACGAGATAGCCACCCTGAATGACGCCGGCCGGGTTACAGAATTCGGGCCGCCCTTCAAACCGCACTCGTGTCGTCAATGCCGTCATGTCAAGCGCCAGAAGTTCGAAGCCAAGCGAAGTTGATGACGGGCTGGGCGTCGGGAATACGTCACGGATGAGATGGCTGTCAGGCATGATCACCCTTCTTGCGCCCAAGTATTTCGCGCAGTTTAGCCTCGGGATCTTTCTCTTGAGAGATCATCTCAATTTCAGCGTCGGTCAGCCCGGCAGCCCGGAGCTTCTTCACCGACGACGCATAAACGCGATGCGACGCGAACATGACCAGGCCGAACACCAATGCCATCGCCGCAAGGCTCAGATGAAGGGGCAATCCTAGAATTCTGGATTCCGAGTACGGTTGAAACATGGACAGGCCAAGGTTCACGGCAATCACCGCGACCGTAATGCCCAGCCATGCCAATCCGTTCTTCATCACCCTTCCCGTCTACACCTTGCCTGATCGATCCATTACAATGTTCGGGCGATCAGCATTTTCATGACTTCATTGGCACCACCATAGATGCGCTGGACGCGTGCGTCCGCATACATCTGCGCGATTGGGTACTCATCCATGTAACCAAAGCCGCCATGAAGCTGCAGGCACTCGTCGATGATCTTGCACTGCAAATCCGAGATCCAGTATTTGGACATGGACGCCGTGGATGCATCCAGCTCCTCTTTCAGAAGGCGCTCCGTACAGTGATCTGCAAACACTTTGGCGACCGTTGCCTCGGTTTTGCACTCGGCCAGTTTGAACTGCGTGTTCTGGAAGTCAAAAATGGTCTGACCGAAGGCCTTGCGTCCTTTGACATATTCCACTGTCTCGTGAATGGCCCGCTCAATCATGCCAACGCCCTGAAGGCCAATGATATGGCGCTCCTGAGGCAGTTTCTGCATCAACTGGATAAAGCCCTTGCCTTCGACCTCACCCAACAGGGCGGACGCGGGCACACGGACATCATCGAAGAAAAGTTCAGACGTATCCGCCGCGTGCTGGCCGACCTTTTCAAGATTGCGTCCGCGACGAAAGCCCTCAACCTTGTCGGTCTCGACAGCGATGATCGAGATCCCCTTGGCGCCCTGCGTCGGATCTGTCTTTACGCAGAGAAGAATCAAATTCGCGGTCTGACCGTTAGAGATGAACGTCTTGGAGCCGTTGATTACGTACTCGTCTCCATCGCGTTTTGCCGTCGTCTTCATGCCTTGCAGGTCCGAGCCAGCGCCCGGCTCGGTCATTGCAATTGCAGTGACCAATTCGCCCGAGCATATACCGGGCAGCCAGCGACGCTTCTGCTCCTCTGTCCCGTAAGACACGATGTAAGGCGCGATGATGGCGTTGTGCAACGTGATGCCGAACCCGTCGACGCCTTTCCACTGCTGTTGTTCAATGATGATGGCCTCATGGCGGAAGTCACCGCCCGCGCCGCCATACTCTTCAGGAATGGACGCGCCCAACAGGCCCATCTCACCAGCCTTCTTCCAGATTTCCAGCGGAACAATGCCATCCTTGCGCCACTGCGGAACGTGCGGCACACATTCTTTCTCGAAGAATTGCCCGACGGCATCGGAGAAAATCTCGATCTCTTCGTCCTGGCGCCATGCAGCCTTTGGGACATCTAGGGGGCTGGCTTGCATTTTTTGTGTTCCTCCACTTCGCACGGCGATCGGTTGCCGCTTACGTTCACGTAAACATGTAGCGACGGAACCGCCGGATTCCCAGCCCTATCCCAACGTCAAAACGGCGGGATTTCCATGAATTATTTGTGTGATGGCGCGCAAACCTGACTCAGCAGGCCCGCGCGCCATCAAAATTCCGATCCGCGCCTAGAACGCCTCAGCCGGCAGAGCCATCATCGTTTTCGCGCCGGTCTTCACCTTTGCGAGATGCGCTGCGCCATCCGGCACCATACGATCCAGGAAGTAATGGCCAGTTGCCAGCTTCTCCTCATAATAAGGATCGGCTTCAGCCTTCTTGTCCGATGCGACTTTCGCCATTTTTGCCCACATCAGTGCCAGCCCTGTCAGGCCGAAGAGATGCAGGTAATCATGGCTCGACGCGCCGGCATTGTTGAAATCGGTCATGCCGTTCTGCATCAGCCAGGTTGTCGCTTCCTGGAGCTGTCCCTTCAGGGTCGAAAGGCCCTCCGCGAATGGGGCAAGATCTGCGTCACCCTCAATCGCGGTGACAAATTCATCGACTTCGGCAAAGAAGCTGAACACTGCACGACCGCCATTGGCGGCAAGCTTGCGACCGACCAGGTCCAGCGCCTGCACGCCATTGGTGCCCTCATAGATCAGTGTAATGCGACAATCGCGGACATATTGCTCAAGGCCCCATTCCTGAGTGAAGCCTGATCCACCATGCAGCTGCAGCGCCTGATTGGCTTTCTCGAACCCCATATGGGTGAGGTAGGCTTTGATAACGGGTGTCAGTAGAGCCATGTAGTCGCCAGCCTTTTCGCGAACCTTTTCATCCGGCGATTTGTGCTGCAGGTCGCCCTGGAATGCGGTCCAGTAGGTCAACGCCCGTGCACCCTCGATGAAGGCCTTCTGATCCATAAGCATACGGCGCACATCCGGGTGCACGATGATCGGATCAGCTGGCTGCTCTGGCGCCTTCGGCCCGGTCAAGGAACGCCCTTGCAGGCGATCTTTCGCGAAGTCGACGGCGTTCTGATAAGCGATGGAAGCCTGCGCGAGTCCCTGCAGGCCAACACCAAGGCGGGCCTCATTCATCATGACGAACATGGTGCGCATGCCCTTGTGTTCTTCGCCGACCAGCCAGCCGGTGGCGCCGTCATAATTCATGACGCAGGTCGCATTGCCGTGAATGCCCATCTTCTCTTCAAGGCCACCACAGGAACACGCATTGCGCTCACCCAGTGAACCGTCCTCGTTGACGAGGAATTTCGGAACGACAAAAAGCGACACACCCTTGATGCCCTCCGGCGCGCCATCGATACGCGCAAGCACGAGGTGAATGATATTCTCGGTGAGATCCTGCTCGCCGCCGGAAATCCAGATCTTCTGGCCGGAAATCTTGTAGGTGCCGTCGCCCTGCGGCACGGCCTTGGTCTTCATCAGGCCGAGGTCCGTTCCGCAATGCGGCTCGGTCAAATTCATCGTACCGGCCCATTCGGCAGAGGCCATTTTCGGGCCGTACTTCGCTTTCAGCTCTTCAGATCCACCCGCCATCAGCGCCTGGAATGCGCCGTGCGTCAGGCCCGGATACATGCCGAACGCCATATTCGCGGACGAGACCATTTCCGTCCACGCAATATTGACGACATGCGGCAGGCCCTGACCGCCCATTTCAGGCTGCGCCGACAGAAGCGGCCAGCCATTCTCAACCAGCTGCTTATAGGCCTCTGGAAAGCCATCTGGCGTTTTCACACTGGCATCGTCACTGCGAACACAGCCCTGTTTGTCGCCAATTGTATTGAGTGGGAACAGGACTTCCTTGGCGAACTTGCCCCCCTCATCCAGGATCGCATTCACAAGGTCAGGCGTAGCCTCCTCGAAGCCGGGAAGGTTTGAATAGTTCTGAATCTCCAGCAGTTCCTGCAGGATGAATTGCATATCGCGAATTGGCGCGTCGTAGCGGGGCATTGTGTGCTTCCTGTAAATCCGGCGCTCGACTGGATTGCTCCCGTGCAGCGCCTGTCTAAATGATTTAACCCCACCGCGGCATCTGCTGGGTGGGGCGAGAATTGGGTTGGCTCAGATCAAACTTCGTCGAGCTGTCGGCGGGCAATCTCGTCATATGCCGCCAATTGTCGCTTATTTTCGTCAGACGGCCCGGTATTGGCGATCTGCGTTTCCAGCCAGGCAATACCCTTTCGCAGCTCGGTCAGCGCGGTATCGATATCGCCGCGCTGAATTTCCAGTTCCTTGACCTGCTTGCGGAACTTGTCGAGCGACATCCGCATCTGGGCCCGTTGCCCATCGTCCAGAACGTAGAGATCGAGAATTTCACGGATATCCGCGAGTGGCAGGCCGAGACGTTTCAGCCTGACAATGATAGTCAGCCGCGCGCGGTCCCGGTTGGAATAGACACGCGTCATCCCATCCCGCGCGGGATGGAGCATGTCCTTGTCCTCATAAAACCGGAGCGCCCGTGGCGTTACGCCGAACTCGCGAGCAAGCTCGGAAATTGTGTAGGTGCGGGAGTCCGCAGCGGAAATTTTGGAGAGCTTGTTGTTCATCATGACGCAAATCTAGATCACGGCTTACGCGAACGTCAACGTAAACTTTTATTTTCGTATCCCGTCACTCCCGCGTCTTGGCTCAAGGTTACCAAATTTACGGGTTTTCTTTACCTTTAACCTCACCTTAATCCGGCGCCTGCCATCAAAGTTCGTGAAGATGGATAAATTTGCCCGGATTCTCAGTATCCGCGGGCAATCTGAGCGTGCTTAGGAGAGCAGTGATGAGCCAGACGGGGCCCTGGAGCGTCAAAGGAATTGACCAACGCGCGCGAGATGCCGCGCGAGAAGCTGCACATGCAGAGGGGATAACGCTCGGGGAATACCTGAACCGTCTCCTCATGTCGGTCGAATCGTCCAAGCCAAACGAAGTTGCCGCCCCCTTCGAACATCGCCGCCCTGCCCCGAACGCCGCCAATGACACGATCGACAAGCTGACGCGCCGCATCGAAGCGACTGAAGCCCGCTCAACCCTTGCCATCACAGGGATGGATCACACCATTCTCGGCCTCGTGGCCCGACTGGAAGATGCAGAACAGAGTTCGTCGACGGTCGCCTCACGTGTCGATGGTTTCATCGAGGAACTGCAGGAAACCTACGCAGCGCTACAGGCGAAGGTTCAGAAGCTTGAGGATGACGATTCCTCACGGGAGAACCTTGAAGCCCTGAAGTCTCTGGAACAGGCGCTCGGTAAACTGGCCAGCCACGTATTCGAAGAGAACGAACTTGCCCAGAATGAAGCCCTCGCAGTCAAGGGTCGCGTGGAAACCGGCTTTGCGGAGCTGAACGACCGCGTCGAGGGCATGGAGGTCAAAGTCGAGAAAACGCTCGCCGAGACAGCCTCGCGCATCGATACAGCGGTGAGCGAAGCAGAGCAGCGAGCAGAGACCCAGTCGCGCGAGTTCACGGACCGCCTGTCCGATCTCGAAACCCATGTGAACCTGAAACTGTCCGGCATCGACAGGACCGAGGAACGCCTGAGCGCCGCTGAAGCGCGCATGAGCGAGTCCCTGAATTCAGTCAACGCTGCGCTGGATAAAACCCAGGATCGCCTCAATCGCGCGGAATCGACCACCGACGCCGCGCTGCTAAGCCTGGAATCCACGCTGAACGATCTGGACGTGAAAATCGGCTCGCTGTCCCGGTCTGTTGAGCCAGATATGGCCGACAAGTTGCGGGCTGAATTCGAATCCCGGTTTGAGCAGATCATGGAAACCGTGCGCCAGTCAGTAGACACGACGCGCCGGGAATTGGCAGAAGAGATCAGCAAGGCGGCTGCTGCACCTGCCGACGACGTGTTCGAGGACATCCGCTCAGAGATTGACAGTGTGCGCCGTACTGTCTCCGAGGACAAAGAGCGTCAGAGCAGCGACATCCAGTCTGTATCTTCTGAAATCAAACGCATTGGTGGACTTGTCGGCGACCGGATCGAAGAGTTTGGTGAGCAGATCGACAAGCGCGTCAATGCAAGCGAACAACGCACAGCGGAAGCCATCTCGCAAATCGGCGAGCAAGTCGCCAATGTCGCTGGTCGCCTTCAGTCTCGTCAGGACAAGGCCCTCCAGACCCTGGCGACAGAAATTGAAGAAACTCGCAAGCGCGCGGATGCCAATCTATCCGACGCCCTGACAGGCATGTCCGACAGGCTCGACCAGATCCAGACCCAGACCAGCGCATCCTTGTCGCCAATCCAGAAGGCGATGGCGTCGCTCGCAACGCGACTGGAAAATCTGGAAGATACGATCAACCCGGCTCAAGCAAGCCGCGATCCGATTGAAGCTCTTGGCGCAGAAGACAACTTCATTGATGCGGACAGCCTGCTTGAAGAGTTCCAGACGGAAGATTCAGATAGCCTGTTATCAGAAGACTATGACGCGGAATTCGAGCCGGGCCTGCCGCAAGATTCGACCGCGTTTGACGATCCGCAAGACTTCTTTTCGGACGACGTCGAGACGGATAATGAAAGCGACACAGTCGCCGAAGACAATCTCGCATCCGCACCAGCGAAAAGTGCTTACACAGAAGATTTTGAGCTTGTTGACGAACTCGTTGAGCCGGAGGCCGAACCGGGCCCGGTCGACGCAGACGATGACTTCCATGAAAGCCTGACCGCCGGGCCGGACTCGCTCACGGGCGACGGAATCGACCCTCTGGTCGATCTCGACGAGTATGATGACAGCCATACCGAAGCGAGAGAATCCGACATCTTCGAAGATGACGAGTTCGACTTGTCATCATCTCCGTTCGAAGAAGACACCCCGACGGAAGAAGAAGTTGAAGCTGATGCCATTCTGGCGGACCATTCCGAGAGCGACGAAGCAGAATTCGATCCACTCGTTGAAGAGGCTCCGCAAGAAGAGGAAAAGCTGGACTTCATGAGCGCCGCGCGGCAAGCCGCAATCGCTGCGTCGTCAGGACGCCCATCTCAACCTATCCGGATAGCGAGCCGTGACAGCAGCTCCGGCATGTTCAGCAATGGCAAGCTTCCTCTGTATGCCGCAGCGTCCGCCGTCGTGATTACCGGGGCTGCCGTCGGCGGATATCTGTATCTGCGCGGAAAACAGTCCACGCCGAGCGTTGCCGCTGCGCCAGTTGCGCCAACCGCGACAACCTCAGCAGACGTTGTTGAGCAGCCCGCAGAGGCCGCGGAAGACATCACGGTCGCAAGCATGACAACGGATGCGGACGCCATGTTGTTCGAAGAGGACACACCGGCGGCTGTCGCTCAGGCCGATCCCGAAGCCACTGAGCTTGAAACGCAGCCTACCCCTGCACTGCCTGCTCCGGTAGAGACAGCGCCGGTGGTCGAAACCGCCGTAAGTTACGCACCGATCCCCGCAGTAGAATCTCTTGCCACCCTTGCCGCATCTGGCGATGCGGTCGCTGAGTATCATCTTGCCCAGCAATACCTTGCTGAGAACAATCTGCGCGAGGCTGCGCCCCTGATGCAGAGCGCGGCCGACAAAGGCCTTCCCATTGCACAATACACTCTGTCCAAGCTGCATGAGCGCGGCACGGGTGTGCCCAAGGATCTGAACCTCGCACGTCAGTGGACGGAAAAGGCCGCTCAGAACGGGAATGTAAAGGCCATGCACGACCTTGCTGTCTTCATGGCGCAAGGCGAAGGCGGTCCGCAATCCTATGCTGGCGCCGTCGAATGGTTCCGCAAGGGCGCTGAGTACGGCATCGTCGACAGCCAGTACAATCTGGGCATTCTGTATGAGCAGGGTCTGGGTATCAGCCCCAACCTCACCGAAGCGCTTTACTGGTTTATGGTTGCAGCCAAGAATGGTGATGCTGGCGCCCCCGCAAAAGTCATGGAGCTGAAAGCATCGGTTTCAAAGGAGGCTGCCGCGTTGGCCCAAGCGCAAACCGATGCGTGGACTGCTTCGCGCGCCAATGGCCCAGCCAATGGCCAGTTCGAGCCACAAGCCTGGGAGCTCGGGAATCCTGAACAGGTGATGTCCATCCAACTGGCCCTGACCGCGCTGGGCTATCAGCCCGGCACTCCGGATGGCGCTGTTGGCCCCGGCACGGCCGCGGCCATTCGCGCCTACCAGGCCGACCACGGACTTCCGGAGACCGGCATCGTGACCAGCGGACTGATCGAAAGCCTGAATGCAAAGGCTGGCGCCTGAGCGCCAGCCTTATCCTCATGGACGTGAATAAGCGCGTGGGCGTTCAGATTCGTCCAGGCTGAGATACCGGTCGCGAAGACGAGTCTGACGAGACTCCAGAGATTGCGCTTCACCAGCGATAATCACGGCTGTGGGCGAGGAGACCACTTCCAGCGGATCACCATCCCATGCAACAACATCCGCATGGGCGCCCGGCGCAAGCCGTCCGAACCCGGTAAGACCGAAAATGTCTGCCGGCGCCGTTGTGAGCGCGGCCAGCGCATCGTTGAATGAAAGGCCATTGGCAACGGCATTTCCTGCCAATTGCGTCGCCAACCGGGCCTGATGGCTTTCATCCCCGATATTTGCAATCGCAAAGGTCACGCCAGCATCCGCCAACCGCGCAGCATTCTCTGACGTCGCAGCCAATTGTTCGAATGAAGATGGAAGATTTGAAAATGCGTTGATGATGACCGGAATATCCATGATGGCCAAACGGTCTGCCACGCGCCAAGCCTCATCTGCCCCCACAATGACGATGTCCAGATTGGGATATTCTTCCGCCAAATCCATCACCGCGTTCAGGTCACTCGCCCGGCTGGCCTGAATGACCATCAATTGTTGACCCCGGGCGGCGGTAGAGAAGGACAAGGCATCCAGCCGGTTCAGCGCAGCGCCTTCGTTGTGGGTCAGGTATCTGGCCGGATACGTCCGTGCATCGTCCAGAGCGGCGCGAAGCATAGCCATGGCCGACTGCCGCGACCCGCCCGCCAGCCCTGCGCCGGACTCGCCAAGTTTGATGAAGGAGAAGGCTTGCGCATCAATGTCCGCATCCAGATCACCGCTTGTGTCAGCCACGAACCCCTGACCCGCGAAAATGGTGTTGCCCGTGTTCGGCGCGACGACCAGTCGGGTAAAACCCTCGATACGTGTGATGTCCACTGCTGTCGCATCGGGATTGAAGCCATCAGCCGCATTCAGCGATGTCGAAAATTTGGAATTTGCGGCCATTGTGTCATTGGTCGAATCTTCTGCGCTGACCTCGACAAGCCCTGTTCGCGAGAAGGCCGCAATCAGGCCGGGCGTAACCCATGCCGCGGAGATTTCGGTTGCACCATCTGGCACTTCGGTATTCTCGCCGCCGACCGTGACAATACGATCGTCCTCAATCACGACAACGCCATTCTGAATTGTCCCCTGCGCCGTGCCGGTCCAGACAGTCTCACCGCGCAGGACAATTGTTTCGGCGAGTGCGGGTGCAGCGGTCAGGCCGATCGCAGCGACGCTTGCAAATAGTGTACGGATCATTTTCGATCTCCTTCGCCAGGCTGGCCGAGTTCAAAGTCCATGACAGGATTGGTTTCAGGATGGTCGCGGTCAAACATCAACGCACCGTCGATGAAGACCTGGTCCGCCTTCGTATACACGCTGAACGGATCACCAGACCAAATGACAACATCCGCCATCTTGCCCGGCTTCAGGCTGCCGGTTCGATCCTCGATGCCGAGGGATTTCGCCGGGTTCAGCGACAGCCAGGTCCATGCGACCTCCTTCGGAATGTCGATCCCGGCTTTCTGGCCGTCGGACCAGGCCTTGGCCGCTTCCTGGTTCAAGCGCTGAATGCCAACATCGCTGTCTGAGTGGACGATGGCACATGCACCCGCCTTGTGTACGAGGGGGATGTTTTCCCGAACTCCGTCATAGGCTTCCATCTTGAAGCCCCACCAGTCAGCCCACATGGACGAACACGCGCCATAGTCTGCCAGCTTGTCGGCAATCTTGTAGCTTTCGACAGCGTGGTGGAACGAGGCAACCTTGTATCCAAACTCCTTGGACATATCCATGATCTGAGCCATTTCGTCGGCGCGGTAGCAGTGCATGTGCACGAGGATGTCGCCATTCAGCACACCCGCCAACGTATCCAGCTCAAGATCCCGCGCAGGCGGCTCTCCGCCTTCATCTGCGAACTTGTCCCATTTACGCTTGTACTCAGCGGCCTTGATCCAGGCCTGGCGATACCCGGCGACATTGCCCATGCGCGAATAGGGAGCCCCGCCCGGGAAACGACCGGCGCCATAACCATAAACACGTTTCGGGTTTTCACCGCAGGCCATTTTCAGCGTGTAGGGCGCATCTGGAAACTTCATGCCCTGCACCGTGCGGCTCGGCACATTCTTGAGAATTACGCCGCGCCCTCCAAACAGATTGGCGCTACCGGGCAGGACCTGCATTGAGGTGATGCCGCCGGCAATAGCGCGCGTAAAGCCGGGATCCTGCGGCCAGACGCCGTGCTCTGACCAAACCTCTGCCGTAACGGGGGCAGAAATCTCATTGCCATCACCATGCGCACTGACACCTGGCGACGGGTAAACACCAAGATGGCTGTGATTGTCGATGATGCCGGGGGTGACCCAACGCCCACTTGCGTCAATGGTCTCAACACCGTCAGGCGCCTTGATATCGCTGCCGATGGCGGAAATCTTGCCGTCTTTCAGCAGAAGGCTGCCGTCTTCGATCAGATTTCCCTCGCCATCCAGAATGGTCGCATTGGTGATCAGGACCGGATCATTTGGATAGGGCTGATAGGTCGAAGGATACGGATTGCGGTCAAACCCTTCCTTCGCGCTCGAGTCAGCCTTTTTAGAGTCATCGCCGCCGCATGCTGCCAGCAAAAGCGCAGCTGTGCAGGCTGCTGCCAGCCCGTGGAATCTTCGCATTTCGTCTTGCCCCGTTTCCGCAAATACAAGACGCGCATACTGCTGAGATTTGCTGCGGCTTCAAGGGTTGGCTGATGCGCAAACGCTTATTTGTTCCCCGCGCACGCATAAAAGTGCAATGCAATGCTACAGATCTGGCTTGAACGGGTCTTTCTTGTCTCGACCGAAAACCAAACGCATCAACCAGTTCGGCGCAAACCGTTCGACACGCGGATGCCGATCCAGCACGCTCTCCATCCAGCGCCGTCCCCAAACAGCATTGCGCCCAAGCAATACAACGCCCACAATGGCAATGGGCAAACCGACCGGTATGATTGGCGTCACAAACGCGATTGGAATAGCGACGACGATCATGATGAGACCCGTCAGTGCGAGAATCTGGCGGAATGCCACATTCACGCCATTCCGAAGCCCTGTTGAGGGCTTTGGCATAGCATCTGCTCGTTTTGACAATGAGGGTTCGTCGTCTGCCATGCTGCTGAATATGGTAAAATTATCGAGTGTCGCCAGTGGTATCGACAGCATGTGTTCAAAGTCTGGTGTCTGCGTTACCTGATTGCTACATTTTGCGAATTCTTGCTGTCATGAACGGCAACTTGGCTAGAGGACGGCATGAAACTTCAGTCCATCCAGATCCTACGCGGCTTGGCCGCCATGCTGGTTGTCGTCTATCACATTCGCGCAATGGAAATGCTGGCGATCGGCAACAATGGCCTTTCGGAGACGCCATTCCTGAATGGCTTTGTCACGAATGGATATGCCGGAGTTGACCTCTTCTTCGTGATTTCCGGCTTCATCATGGTGCATGTAACCCAAGGCATGAGGTCCGGTATACGCTCCAGCCTGGACTTCCTCTTCGCCCGCGTTACCCGGATTTACCCGCTCTGGTGGCTGTTCGCCGCGATCATGACTGGCATGTTCTTCCTGTATAATGATTTTGGTCTGGGCGAAGGTTGGAGCCGGGTCAGCCAGGGACAGCCGCTTCTTCCATTCCTGATAAAATCCTTCTTTCTGGTTCCCCAGAATGCGCATCCGGTGCTTGGTGTCGGCTGGACGCTGGTTCACGAGATCTATTTCTATCTCGCCTTCACACTGATCATTCTGCTGCCGCGGCGCTTTTGGCTATGGGTCCTGTTGGGGTGGGGCGGCGCAATCGCGGCAGGCACATTCTTCGGACTAACCAAGCCTTTTTCGGCCGATATCGTTTCATTGATCTTCTACCCCATGACGATGGAGTTTATCATGGGAGCGGTAGTCGGTTTGCTGGTCAGCTCTGGCGTAGCCTGGCGCAGCGGTATGCTCACCTTGGTGGCTGTTTTCTGGCTGATGGCCAGTCTCGGTCTTCAGGGCGTAGAGGATGATCAATTGATGATGTGGGGCCGGGTATTTTGGTTTGGCCTGCCGTGTACGCTGCTCGTTTACGGCTTTGCCACACTGGAGTTGAACCGCCGGCAAGCCTGGCTCATTCCGGCCGGCATCGGCGCACTCGTTGCGACGCTCGGAATTCTCGGTTTCAATCTCACTGAAGCTGCGCCGTTCAGCCAACGCCTTGATGCGTTGATCGTGTCGCTCATTGTCGGGGCGATCGCCGCCGCAATCGTCTTCTGGATTGGCTGGCTGGGCGGACAGGCCATGCCGGACAGGATCCGCGCAATGGAACCTGGCTTTATGAGAGTGCATGGCGCCCTTGCGCGTGTCGGCGACTGGTCGTTTTCGCTCTACCTGTGTCACCCGATCATTCTGGCGCCAATCCGCATTGGCTTCGCGGAATTATCCAAGGTTCCGGCGCTCAGACCGCTCTTTCAGACAGGACATGCCGGACCGCTGGACAATATCGTTCTCTACGCCACGGCGCTGTTTGCCACGCTCTTCGTCGCGGCGATGACCTATCGCTTCATTGAACGACCGATGATTGTCGTCTTTGCCAAAACTCGAAGCGCTATCTTCCGGCGCGAGCAGCCAAAGCCGCTCGGCCGGGTCGCGCCGTAAGGCTTATTCCGCCGCGACGGAATTGGCGTCGGGCTGTGACCATTTCAAAACAGGGTTACGGGCCGCTTGTGTCTCGTCGAGACGACGCATCGGGGCGAGGTAAGGCGCGCCCTTCAGCGTCTCATCCCCCTGCGCAGCGCGACGGGCTATGGATTCCAGCGAGTCACAGAACCTGTCGAGCTCTGCCTTCGATTCCGACTCTGTCGGCTCGATCAACATCGCCCCATGCACGACCAGGGGAAAGTACATCGTCATCGGGTGATAGCCTTCATCGATGAGAGATTTCGCAATGTCGATGGTTTCGATGCCATCTGCCGTGAAGGCGTCGGAGAACAATGCCTCGTGCATGCAATAACCCTCAAAGGCTGGGGTCATCACGGATTTGAGGCGGGCCTGAATATAGTTGGCGTTGAGGACCGCGTCCTCGGCGGCCTGCTTCAGGCCATCTGCGCCGTGGCTGAGCATATAGGTCAGGGCCCGGACGAACATTCCCATCTGCCCGTGAAAGGCGACCATACGGCCGAAGCTCTCTTTGGCATCACCTTCCATATCCTCAACCAGACGGAAGACGCCATCTTCGTCCTTCACGACAAAGGGCACCGGGGCGTAAGGCGCCAGCGCGTCTGACAAGACTGTCGGGCCGGAGCCTGGTCCGCCGCCGCCATGCGGGGTCGAGAACGTCTTGTGCAGATTGATATGCATTGCATCGACGCCGAGATCGCCCGGGCGGACCCGGCCGACAATGGCGTTGAAGTTCGCACCGTCACAATAGAAATATCCACCCGCCGCATGGATGAGATCGGCAATCTCCTTGATGTCGGTTTCGAACAGGCCGCACGTATTGGGATTGGTCAGCATGATGCCGGCAATGTCGTCGGATTTTTCGAGCTTCGCCTTCAGAGACTCCATGTCGACGCGGCCGCGGGCATTGGCCTTGATCTCGTCCACAATGAAACCGCACTGAACCGCAGTTGCCGGGTTCGTTCCGTGGGCGGAGGCCGGCACCAGGACGCGCTTGCGCGTGTCGGCCTCGCCGCGCGCTACCAGAGCCTGGCGGATCGCCATCATGCCGCAAAACTCTCCATGCGCTCCGGCCTTGGGGCTCATCGCGACCGCAGGCATACCGGTCAGAGTCTTCAGCCAGGTGGCCAATTCGTCAATGAGTTCCAGCGCGCCCTGCACGGTCGCCTGCGGTTGCAGCGGATGGATATCCGCAAAGCCCGGCAGGCGCGCCAGTTTCTCATTGAGGCGCGGATTGTGTTTCATTGTGCAGCTGCCCAGCGGGAACAGGCCAAGATCGATGGCATAATTCTTTTGGCTGAGGCGCATATAGTGGCGCACCGTCTGCGGCTCAGACAGGCCAGGAAGGCCGGTCGGCTGCTTGCGCGCAACGCCGCCAAGACGACCGGTGCGGTTCTTCGGCGTGGGCAGGTCAACGCCCGTCGTGTCTTGTGTGCCGATCTCGAAGATCAGGCCCTCGGCTTGCAGCAGGCCTTTCGAGCCGGACACGGTGTCCACGGACTGGCTGGCAGCTGAAACGGGAGATGTCGGGCGGCCTTGGGTGTTCATGGTCATCAGATGATCTCCTTCAGAGCGGCAGCATAGGCGGCTATATCTTCCGCCGTCGTGCATTCTGTGGCTGCGCAGAGGATGACGTCGCCCATATGTCCATCTGGGAAGAGGCGACTGGCGCGAACGCCGCCGACCACACCGGCCTCATCAAGCATGGCCAGAACAGCTTCGGCATCCATCGGGGTCCGGAAGGCAAACTCGTTGAAGAAGCGCGGCGTCACGATTGCGACACCAGGCACAGCCTCCAGCGCATCGGCAAGATCGCAGGCCGCCTCATGGTTCAGCAGGGCCAATTGCTCCAGCCCCTTGCCGCCCAGCAGCGTCATATGCGCGGTGAAGGCCAGCGCGCAGAGGCCGGAATTGGTGCAGATGTTCGAGGTCGCCTTATCGCGGCGGATATGCTGTTCGCGGGTCGACAGCGTCAGCACGAACCCGCGATCCCCGTTGGCGTCCACCGTCTCACCGCACAGGCGGCCTGGCATCTGGCGAACCAGTTTCTGCGTGCAGGCAAACAGGCCAACATAGGGCCCGCCGAAATTGAGGCCGTTGCCGATGGACTGGCCTTCACCCACGGCAATGTCCGCGCCCATCTCACCCGGAGGCGTGACAAGGCCCAGCGAAACGGCTTCGGTGAAGACCGACACAAGCAGCGCGCCTTTGTCATGAGCGGCGTCTGCGGATTTCGATAAATCCGTCACCGTTCCGAAAATGTTTGGGCTCTGGCCGATCACGCAGGCTGTCTGATCGTCGACGGCATCGGCCAGCGCATTCTCATCATCCACGGCGACCGGCAACTGGACGACCTCGAACCCTTGCGCCTCGCACACCATTTTCGTGGCGGCCGCATAGTGCGGGTGCAGTCCGCCCGACAGGATCACCTTTTTCCGGCGCGTCACGCGGGTCGCCATGATGGCCGCCTCGGCGCAGGCCGTGGAGCCGTCATACATGGAGGCGTTTGCCACATCCATTGCGGTCATCGCGGCGACCTGGGTCTGGAATTCGAACAAGGTCTGTAGCGTGCCCTGCGCAATTTCCGGCTGGTAGGGCGTGTAGGTTGTCAGAAACTCGGAGCGCTGGATCACCATATCGACCGTGGCCGGAACATGGTGCTTGTAGGCACCAGCGCCGACGAAGAACGGTCCCGACGACGCCGAGCGGTTCTTCGCGGCCAATTTCGTCATATGGCGCTCAACGGCGAGCTCCCCCTGATGGTCCGGCAGGCCGGAGATTGTACCGCTCAGGCGAGCCGATTCCGGTACATCGGTGAAAAAGTCATCGACCGAATTGGCACCGACCGTGCCCAGCATGTCTGCGCGGTCTTCCGGTGTCAGGGGGAGGTATCTCATGCTAGTTACTCCATCAGAGTGTCAGGAGGCCCCTACAGGCCGTCGCAGAAAGCCTTGTACGCATCCACATTCATCAAAGAGCCAAGCTCTCCGGAATCGGACAGTTTCATCTTGCAGAACCAGCCTGCGCCTTCCGGATCTTCGTTGACGGTTTCCGGAGCATCGGCCAGCGCGCCATTGCCCTCGGTCACTTCGCCAGCCACAGGCGCGTAAACGTCAGACGCCGCCTTGACGCTTTCAACAACAGCCATGTCGTCGCCCTTTCCAAAGCTGGCGCCTGCTTCCGGTACTTCGACAAAGACCACATCGCCGAGCTGGTCCGCCGCATATTTCGTGATCCCGACCGTGGCGATATCGCCCTCAACCGTGATCCATTCATGATCTTCAGTATAGTAAGTTGTCATCGCCCGTTTCCCTCTTAGCGTTTGTAATTCGGTTTCACAAAAGGCAGCTCGCAAACTTCTGCAGCGCGCGCTTTGCCTCTCACCATCAGGTCAATCTTCGTGCCAAGTTCGGCCAGATCCGCGCGCACATAGCCCATGGCTACTGGCCCATCGACACTGGGGCCAAAACCGCCGGATGTCACAACACCCACAGGTTCGCCGCCGATCTCGATCACTGTGCCTTCGCGCGCGGGGGCCCTTTCAAGTGGCTTGATGCCAACGCGCTTTTCAGCCGGCCCATCGGAAAGCGCCTTCAGAATACGCTCCGCTCCCGGAAAATTGGCCTGCTCACGACGCTTCTTCTGGATGACCCAGGCAAGGTCCGCCTCCACCGGATCGCGGGTGGTATCCATATCGTGACCATAAAGGCACAATCCCGCTTCCAGGCGCAGGGAGTCCCGTGCGCCGAGACCAATCGGCTTCACGCGCTCATCCGTCAACATCTCCTTGATCAGCGGCACGCCCGCCTCGGGAGAGACCAGCACCTCAAAACCATCTTCACCCGTATACCCACAGCGCGATACGATGCAGCGAGTCCCATTCAGCTCGAACGGCATGTGACGCATGAATTTGAGCTCTGCACAGCCCGGGAAAAAGTCCTGCATTACCTCGGCGGCCTTTGGTCCCTGCAGAGCAAACAAGATGCGATCATCGGCGCGTGTCAACACGGCCTTGCCTTCGAATGTCCGCTCAAAGAGGGCCCAGTCCGCCTCCTTCACCGCACCATTGACAACGATGTAAAGTGACCCCTGCGCCTCTTCGCCGATTGGTCGTGTGATGATCAGGTCGTCGAGAATGCCGCCCTCATCATTGAGCAGCACGGTCAGACGCGCCTGACCTTCTTTCAGTCCGGCGATATCGGAGGGCACCAACGTTTCAATCAGCGCAGCGATTTTCGCGTGCGCCTCGTCTCCACCACCAATGCCATCTGCCAAGGAGAGAAAGCACGGTCCCATATGAGACACATCGAACAAGCCTGCCTCGGACCGGGTCCAGAGATGCTCGTCCTTGACGCCCATCGGATACTGAACCGGCATTTCATAGCCCGCAAACGGTACCAGCTTCGCACCAAGTTCTTCGTGCAGGTCATGAAGCGGAGTGCGCTTCAGATTATCAGTTGTCGGTTCGGCCATGACGCCCTTTCATGAGGAGACGGGGCAGCCCGAAGCTGCGCATCGTCGCCCCCGCTGTCTTGGGCGCCTGAGAGATTCCGCCCGATGTACGGGCTTGCTCCTTCGGCGAGACGGCACCACAAGGCCCGCCTCTTTCCAGCGTGTTGTCTCTCCCCCGGTCCTTTTGCCTGAGCGTTTCCGGGGCGGTTGCGCCTTCGGCGGCGGGGCTGGTTACCCGCTCTCTCCCGGGAGGAGGTCGTCTATGAGTGTCGAACTAGCGCGGATTCTGGTGGCCAGCAAGCAGAGAGTCAGCACCCCCCTGTCTTGCCACGCCGCCTGCCAGATGTTTGGGCAACCAAGCGGGGATCATGCTTCCGACGGCTTGCGGCCGAACCAGCCCTGAACCATCGACCAGGCATTGCGCGAGCCGGACATGGTCTGTTCCGCCGCCCAGGCAGCCCGAGACGTCAGACCGCCACACCGCTTCAGCAGGTCTGTCGCGACCGAACCGGATTCCTTTTTCACCCGCTCGAGCGCCTCTGCCGAGATCGACCGGGCCTGCCGTGCGGACCAGCCCTCGAAGGCGCGGCACCGCCGCTTGGCCAGGTAGCCCATCTTCAGAGTGAGCATTGCGTTCACCGCGCCATCCATGACCGGCCCGGCGATCAGCCCACCCATCCGGCCGAGCAATCCGCCAATGACATCGCCTGTCATGTCGGTCACATCCTCCAGCGCGCGACTGACGATCACGATTGCGGCCACATCGCGTAGAATCAGCAGCGTGCCGCCAAGATGCGGTCGCCCGAAATAGATCTGAGAGATACGTGCGATGAGATTGGCGTTGCGCCAGAGCACAACGAAAGCGTCCACAGTGCCATTCATCGAAAATGCTGTGGCTACGCCCACGCCGACAGCCTCCGCATGGATCAGCTTGTCGACCTTCGCATCCAGCTTCTTCAAATGGATCTCAATATGGTCCTTCTGGAAAGCTTCGAGATCTGCAGCGACATTGGCCGCAGACTCCTCGCCCGCAATCGCAAATCGCGCGAGCAAGGCGCGACCGATAGCGATACCCTCTTCCATCGCGGACACTTCATCAGCCAGCAGCGGATTCCGCTTCAGCATGGCAAGATATTTCAGATCATATTTCAGGCGCTGGGAGAGGAGCGAGATGTCTGGTTTCTCTATATCGAACGGCGTGTGCGGTGGCTTCGCCGCGACAGGCATCGACAGAAATGACGCCAGCGGTCGGCCAACCAGCAAGAACAACAGCGCGGCGAGAATCAGGATGAAGCTGTATCCCAGCACCGGGTGCACATCATCGAAGATGCGATAGAACAGAAATCCCTGCCCGATCACCGTCAGGAATGCGATGGTCAGCAGGGCGACGCCGGACCATTTTAGCACTTTCCATGCCTTGGACCATTGGGACGCGAACTCCCATTGCGGCGCAGGCTCCACAGGTGCGTCCACGGGCGCGGGCACGTTCTTGGCCATCTGATAACTCCTCTACTTATCTCTCAACGAAAGATCAGGGAGGATCTGCTCAGTGGCAAGCTACACCGCTGTAGAGACTACATGCGCTCCGGAATACGGATCCCGAGGAGGTCCAGCCCGGTCTCCAGCTGGTTCAGGACAGCTGCTGACAAGGCAAGACGGCTGGCGCGCAAATCGGCATCCTCTTCCGAGGCGATCGGCAGCGCGGCATAGAAGGCGCTGAACCCCTGGGCGAGGTTGTACACATGCTCACACAGGACATGCGGCATGCGTTTCTCTCGCGCTTGAAGGAGCGCGGCTGCAAAGGCATCCAGCTGTAAAACGAGGGCGCGCTCTGCATCATGGCCAATCTTGATGTCGCCCGGCTTGAAACCGGCCTCCGCAGCTTTGCGCAGAACGGATTTGATCCGCACGGCCGCGTAAAGCAGGTAGGGCCCGGTCTTGCCTTCGAAGCTGGTAAAGCGGTCGAGGTCAAAGACGTAATTGCTGGTACGCGTATTGTGCAGATCCGAGAAACGCAGCGCAGCTAGGGCCACAGCGGCAGCCACTTCATGACGCTCCTGTTCCGACATATCTTCGGGCAGCTTGCCGGCTTCCACAATCTTTCTCTGCGCCTCTTCAAACGCCATCGTGTTCAGGTCCGCCAGGCGTAGTACGCCGCCTTCGCGGGTCTTGAAGGGCTTGCCGTCGTCGCCATTCACCGTACCGAAGCCGATATGCTCCATATGGCCTTCATCGATCAGGCCGAGCATCTCCGCCGCACGAAAGACCTGTTCGAAGTGCAGCGCTTGGCGCTGGTCGACCACATAGAGCATCAGCTCCGGCGTGGGCTCCATATTCTCCATTCGGTCTTCGATCGTCGCAAGGTCCGTGGTGTGATACCCGGTGCCGCCGCGGCTGTTGACCAACATGATGGGCGGCATGTCCTTCTTGTCGCTGTCACGCTCAATACGAACAATGACGGCACCATCATCCTCTTCAGAGAGACCCGCCGTCTTGAACTTCTCGACCAGTCCCGGGATCAGGTGATCCACATCGCTTTCGCCCTTCCAGAGGTCGAAATGCACGTTCAGGAATTCGTAATCGATCTTCAACGCCTCGACGGAAACATTGATGAAATGGCGCAACAAGGCGCGATAGCCGGGCCGACCCGCCTGTAGCTCTGCGACCGCTTTCTGGCTGCGCTCATTGCGCGCGGCATCTGCTTTCGCTTTGGCGCTCGCAGCAGGGTACAGGCGTGCCAGATCATCAATCGTAACTGGCGGCTCTTCTGGATACGGTCCTTCAAAGCTCTCGTCGAAATAGATCAGGTCCGGCTGCTCGTCATACAGCTCGGTAACCAAGTGGCCCATTTGAAGCCCCCAGTCGCCGAGATGAGTGTCGCCTGTCACCTTGTCGCCAAGAAAGCGCAGGAGACGCACCAGCGTGTCGCCGATCACGGCCGAGCGCAGATGGCCGACATGCATCGGCTTGGCGACATTCGGGCCACCAAAGTCGATCACGGTCACTTTCGGGTCCGGCGCAGGCTCCGCACCTGCCATGTCGTCTGTCCGAATGAATTCTGCGCGCTGAGACATGGCCTCGTCCGAAACGCGGATATTGATGAAGCCCGGCCCGGCGACTTCCGCCGACAAGATCATCGAATGCTCTTTCAGCGCCGCAGCAATTTCGCCAGCGATCTCGCGTGGGTTACGACCCGCGGACTTGGCAGCGCCCATCGCGCCATTGCACTGGAAGTCAGCAAATTCGGGCTTGTCAGACCGGCGCACAGCCCCCCATCTCGCCTCCAGCCCCATAGCTTCAAAGGCGGCGCTGGCGGCCGCCGACAATTCATTGATCAGACTGGCCATGATGTTACTGCCCGGCATCCATGCGGAAACGTTTGCCCGCGCGGTTGAATTCCAATTGCTCTTCGGTCAGCTCGAACCCGACAATCACTTCGAAGTTCGTGCCTGAGATCGACTCGTCTACGCGTGGGATCTCGATGGTCTGGATCACTTCCGTGGCACCTGCGAGCTTGTTACCGCCGAAATTCGCATCGACATTGAAGTATTCCTTGGCGAGTACCTTACCACTGCGCCGGATCACCGCGACATAATACGGGAAGGTGTGCGTGGACGCGTCAGCCGCTGGACCTTTGCCAAACGCAAAATCGATCTCGAGTTCCGCCTTCAGTGGGTCTGTTCCGACATACCGACAGAACAGGCGAACATCTATCACCTCTCCGGTGTATTCGATATTGGTGTAGAGTTCACCGCCACCATCAAGTTCGATATAACGCGACGAATCATACAGCGCACCAACTGGCGGGCATGGCCCGGCATTCTGGCGCGTATCAAAAGTCTCTGCGAGCTTGCTGCCTCCACAGCCAGAGAGGATGACCGCGGCGAGAAGTGGGGCATATTTAATCATGCGTCGGCGTGTCCTTCTTGGCCTGATGCAAAGGCCTGTCCATCTGTTGCTGCAGATGTGTTAAAGGCCCAGACGTCTCGGCGCAACGCCCACAGGCAGGAGATAGGATGAAATGACCGACAGGCAGCCACTTACAATCCGCCTTGCCGCCCCGCGGGGCTTCTGCGCGGGCGTTGATCGCGCCATTCAGATTGTCGAAGAAGCCCTCGGCAAATGGGGCGCGCCAGTCTATGTGCGCCACGAAATCGTCCACAATGCGCATGTGGTGAGTCGTCTTGAGGAGCTTGGGGCCATATTCGTCGAGGAACTGGACGAATGCCCGGAAGACCGCCCGGTCATCTTTTCCGCGCATGGCGTACCGAAATCCGTGCCCGCCGAAGCCGAACGCCGGAACATGATCTATGTCGACGCGACCTGTCCGCTTGTTTCCAAGGTGCATGTCGAAGCCGAACGCCATCATCGCGAAGGCCGTGAGATTGTGCTGATCGGTCATGCAGGACACCCCGAAGTCATCGGTACGATGGGACAATTGCCCGGCGACACGATCACGTTGATCGAAACCGTCGAGGACGTCGCCGCGTTTGAGCCCACCGATCCAGACAATGTCGCCTTCGTTACCCAGACGACCCTGTCGGTCGATGACACCGCAGACATTGTCGCCGCACTACAGGCTCGTTTCCCCGGCATTTCGAGCCCCCACAAGGAAGACATCTGCTACGCCACCACAAACCGTCAGGATGCCGTGAAAGTTCTGGCGCCGGGCACAGATCTGGTGCTCGTTATCGGCGCGACGACGAGTTCCAATTCGGTCAGACTGGTCGAAGTTGCCAAGCGCGCCGGTGCCGCACGGGCGGAACTGGTGGCGAGCGCGGAGAACATCGACTGGGCCTGGTTTGATGGCGTGTCAACCCTCGGCCTGACCGCCGGGGCCAGCGCGCCGGAAGACCTTGTGCAGGGTGTGATCAATGCCTGCGGTGAGCGGTTCGATGTCTCACTCGACAAGATCGAGACGGCCCGAGAAACGGTGACCTTCAAACTGCCGCGCATCCTGTCTGAGCCGGTCTGACACGAGCCTGCGCGGCCAATATTCAAATCTGCCCCGCATTCTGGCATAAGGCGCGTCATGACCTACACGATTGCAGCCTTTTACAAATTCTTCTCCTTCCCGGACTTTGAAGCCCGCAAGGCGGATCTCGCCCAGCTTCTTTGTGGTGCCGGCGTCAAGGGCACCGTCCTGTTGGCGGCCGAGGGCGTGAACGGCACGATTGCCGGTACGGCTGATGGCATTGAGACTGCGCTGTCTGCCCTTCGCGCAATCCCGGGGGCGGCAGATCTTGAAGCGAAATTCTCCGAAGCCGACGAGATGCCGTTCCTGCGCCTGAAAGTGCGCCTGAAGAAGGAAATCGTCACAATGGGTGTGCCCGGCACGGATCCAAATGCGCTGGTCGGGACCTATGTCGAGGCGAATGAGTGGAACGATCTAATCAGCGATCCGGACACTGTGCTGATTGATACGCGCAATGATTATGAATACGCCATCGGCACCTTCGAAGGCGCGATTGACCCCGAGACCAAGACGTTCCGGGAGTTTCCGGAATGGTTCCGCGAATTCCGCGCCAAGCTTGAAGCCGAAGGCCGCTCACCCAAGGTCGCCATGTTCTGCACGGGCGGCATCCGCTGCGAGAAAGCGACCAGCTTTGTGAAATCGGAGGGCATCGAGGATGTCTTCCACCTGAAAGGCGGCATACTGAAATACCTCGAAACCGTGCCCGAGACAGACAGCAAATGGCGCGGCGAATGCTTCGTCTTCGATGAGCGCGTGTCAGTAAAGCACGACCTGACGCCCGGCGAGTACGACATGTGCCATGCCTGCAAGCGTCCCATCACGGATGCGGACAAGGCGGAGGCCAGCTATGTGCCTGGCGTATCCTGCCCTCACTGCATCGACGAGATGAGCGATGAGCAACGCGCCCGCTTTGCCGAGCGCCAGAAGCAGATCGACCTTGCCCGCCAGCGCGGCCAGGAACATATGGGCCCGGAGGCACGCCGGAGCGAAGACGCATGAGCGCGGCGCATACGCTCTACACGTTTCGACGTTGCCCCTATGCCATGCGTGGCCGGATGGGCCTCTCCATAGCCGGTGTCCCGGTGCAGGTCCGTGAAGTCGTCCTGCGGGACAAGCCGGCCGAGATGCTGGAGGCAAGCCCGAAAGGAACCGTGCCGGTCTTGCTGACCTCCTCTGGTGACATTGTGGATGAAAGCCTCGATGTCATGCGCTGGGCGCTGGCGCAGAACGATCCGGAAGGCTGGCTGGACGCCGATCCCGACACGACGCATGAATTGATCGCGCGCAATGATGGTCCGTTCAAGCGCGCGCTGGACAGATACAAATACCCCAATCGCTATTCCGACGAAGATCTCGTGCCCGGCGCCGCGCGCGCCAGTGGTCTCGAAATCCTTCAGGATCTGGACGTGCGGATCACAGCGCAGGGGGGCCAGCTTGTCAGGGCCGAACGGAGCCTGGCCGACATCGCGATCTTTCCGTTCATCCGCCAGTTCGCTCACACCGACATGGACTGGTTCAACGCGCAGGATTTGCCCGCGCTGCAGGCATGGCTGGAGGGGCATAAGCAGAGCTCGCTCTTCAAGGGCGTGATGAAGAAATACGCCCAATGGAGCCCCGGCGCCGACGAGCCGATATTGCCGGTTGCAGCCTGAATCCTCGAACCTCAGATTGCCCCCTTGAAAAATTTTTGGGCAGGCGTAAAAGCCCCGTTCTTCGGCGCGGAGTGTAGCTCAGCCTGGTAGAGCACTGTCTTCGGGAGGCAGGGGCCGGAGGTTCGAATCCTCTCACTCCGACCATTCTTTATTGTCCGGCTTGGCCGGATTTTGAGAGCCCCTTGGCGATACAAAGATTACTTGGCCTGCCGGACCTTACTGTCGCCGCCGCGCTCCGTTCCTATATCTTCGAGATTATAGGATGTCGTCTGATACATCTGGTTTATCCAGTTCCCGAACAATAGAAACGCGTGCGAGCGCCACCGGTTTTTCGGGGTCCGGGTGGGGTCATCATCCGGAAAGTAATTGGCCGGTACCTTGATCGATTTCCCCGCCGCCACATCTCGCTGATACTCTGCGCCGAGCGATGTAGAATCATATTCAATATGATTGAAGATATAGAGCCGGTTTCCGTGCGCTTCATGCAACAGGCACAGTCCGGTCTCATCGCTCTCCATAAGAATGCTCAGACCACTGTCTTCGGGAATGTCTTCCCGCCGCACATCCGTCCAGCGCGACACCGAAACGGAAAAGTCGTCCGAGAACCCCGTGAGGAAAGGAGATTCCGGCTTGCGATTATGGTGACGATAAACACCAAAAGCCTTCTCTTTCAGCTCGTGCTTTGGAACGCCGTGAAAATGCTGAACTGCCGCCATGGCACCCCAGCAAATGAAAAAGCTGGAATGCACATGGGTTTCTGTCCAATCGAAGATCTGTTTCAACTCGTCCCAGTACGACACGTCTTCGAATGGCAACCGCTCAACTGGCGCTCCGGTTATGATGAAGCCATCGAACTTCCGATCCTTCACCTCATCCCAGGTATGGTAAAAAGAGATAAGATGTTCTTCCGACGTGTTGCGGGCAACATGGCTGCCGATCCGGACGAGCGTCAGCTCCACCTGCAGCGGAGTTGCGCCGACAAGCCGGGCAATTTGCGCTTCGGTCTCGATCTTGTTGGGCATCAAATTCAGAAGGCCGATCTGCATGGGGCGGATATCCTGCCGTGTGGCAATGGATTCATCCAGCACCTGCACGCCTTCGCGCACAAGCGTTTCGCGCGCGGGCAAGCCGTCAGGAATTCGAATGGGCATACGCAATACTCCGCTACCAAGTTCTGGCCAGCCGGACTCTTGCCGTGAGGGTGTTCGGAATATCCGCGCAGCCTTTTAGCAAGTTGTTTAACGTGGCTGCAAGCCGACCGACCAAATCACCACGGAGCCCCTACATAGGGGCTCCGCCGCTTGAGTCAATTGCTGCTGGCCTGGCCGCCTAGCCTGCGAGCGCGGCACGCACGGCCGCTAGCGCCTCGTCTGCCTTGTCCGCATCCGGGCCGCCCGCCTGAGCCATATCGGGTCGGCCGCCACCGCCCTTGCCGCCAAGAGCTTCGCTGGCCGCTTTCACCAGGTCGACAGCAGAGTAAGTGTCGGTCAGGTCTTTGGTTACGCCAACGGCAACGCCCGCCTTACCGTCCGCGACGCCCACGAAAACGACAATGCCGGAACCGATCTGCGCCTTGGCCTCATCGACCAGCGTACGCAATTCCTTCCCGCCGACACCTTCGGCAATACGTGCCATCAGCTTGACGCCATTGATCTCTTCCGGTCCGGCAGGAGCAGCCCCGCCGCCGCCCATGGCGAGCTTGCGCTTGGCTTCGGCAAGCTCTTTCTCCAGCGCCTTGCGCTCGTCTCCCAGAGCCGCCACGCGCCGCGGAACATCCTTGAGCGGAACTTTCAGGCTCTCAGACAGATCGACCGCGATCTGCGCACGTCCTTTCAGGAAGGCAACTGCCTCTGCGCCTGTTGCTGCCTCCACCCGGCGCACACCTGCCGATACACCGCTCTCTGACGTAATGACAAAAAGGCCAATATCGCCAGACCGCTCCACATGCGTTCCGCCGCACAGCTCAACCGAGTAGCGCCGCGCGTCGCCCGTGCCCATGGACAGCACACGAACTTCATCGCCATATTTCTCACCAAACAGGGCCAAGGCTCCTGCTTCGATGGCCTTGTCCGGCGACGTCACCTGAATCCCCGTCGGCATGTTCTCACGGATTTGGGCGTTGACTTCGTCTTCCACGGCTTCGATCTCAGCCTGGCTCACTGGGCCATTGTGGGAGAAGTCAAACCGGAATCGATCTGCCTCAACGAGGGACCCTTTCTGCGTGACGTGCTCACCCAGCACCTTGCGCAGGGCCGCATGCATGATGTGAGTGGCCGAATGATTGGCCATGATGGCGCGTCGACGCTCCGCATCTACGCGAAGGTCCGCAGACTCACCCAGCTTCACCTCACCGGAAACGAGTTCGCCAATATGCACATGCAGATCAGCAGCACGCTTTTGCACATCACGCACAATGAAGCGTGCTCCGTTCGCAAAAACGATTTCGCCATGATCTCCCGCCTGCCCGCCAGACTCGGCATAAAATGGGGTTGTATCGAACACGATCTCGGCTGCGCCTGGTGACAATGTATCCACGCGCGCTCCGCCGGCCGCAATCGCAACCAGCTTCCCCTTTCCATCTGTGCTGTCATAACCGGTGAATTTGGTGGCACCAGCATCATCGCGAACACGGAACCAGATATCCTCCGTGGCCTGATCTCCCGAGGAGAAACCCGCTGCGCGGCTGTCTTGTCGCTGTTGCTCCAGTGCAGCCTCGAACCCGGCGACATCGACACCCATATCGCGCCCACGTAGAATGTCTTGCGTCAGATCAAGTGGAAATCCGTACGTGTCCGACAATTTGAAAGCCACATCGCCCGGCAGCGCATCGCCCGCCTTCATGTTCGCGGTTTCCTTGTCGAGCAAGGACAGCCCGTTGCCCAGCGTACGCTGGAAGCGGGCTTCTTCCTGCTCCAAAGCGGACTCGATTGCCGCCTTGGCCCGGCCAAGCTCAGGATAGGCCGCGCCCATTTCGGATATCAGTGCTGGCGCCAGTTTGTACATCAACGGCTCGCGCGCGCCGAGCAGATGACCATGCCGCATGGCACGGCGCATGATGCGGCGCAGGACATAACCACGACCTTCATTGGACGGCAGTACGCCATCGGCGATCAAAAACGCTGACGTACGCAAATGGTCTGCGATTACGCGGAAGGATGCCAGCTGATCGCCAGCGGCCTTCGAGCCATAGAGGTCTTCCTCGGCGGCGATCAGATTGCGGAACAGGTCAATGTCGTAATTGTTGTGCAAGCCTTGAAGCACGGCAGAGATCCGCTCCAGCCCCATGCCCGTATCGATCGATGGCTTGGGCAGGTTCTTGCGTGTGCCGTCGGCCTGCTGGTCGAACTGCATGAAGACGAGGTTCCAGATTTCGATGAACCGGTCACCATCCTCGTCCGGGCTACCGGGAGGGCCACCAGGAACGCTTTCGCCATGATCGTAGAATATTTCCGAGCACGGGCCGCACGGGCCAGTATCGCCCATCGACCAGAAATTATCGGATGTGCCGATCCGGATGATCTTGCTGTCATCAAATCCGGCAACCTTTTTCCAGATCGCGGCGGCTTCGTCATCTTCAGCATAGACTGTGACGAGCAGCTTCTTCGGATCGAGCGCGAACTCCTTGGTGCACAGCTCCCATCCGAACGCGATCGCGTCTTCCTTGAAATAATCGCCAAAGGAAAAATTACCCAGCATCTCGAAGAATGTGTGGTGACGCGCAGTATATCCGACATTGTCGAGATCATTGTGCTTGCCGCCCGCGCGCACGCATTTCTGGGACGTGGTTGCCCGCGGCCCCGGAGGCGTTTCGGCCCCGGTGAATATGTTCTTGAACGGGACCATGCCGGCATTCACGAACAGAAGCGTCGGGTCGTTCTGTGGGATGAGCGGCGCGGACGCCTGACGCAAATGACCTCGCTTCTCGAAGAAGGAGAGAAAGGTCTCGCGAATCTCGTTTACGCCGGTCATGGGCAACACTGTGTCCTTGCGATGAGGGTTGGGCCGAATGAATCGGCACAAATATTACACCGGCGATATAAAGGTCCCTTCGCGGCGCGCCAAGCGGGGTGCGCCACAAAGGGACAGTTCATTGACCTGAAATGTGAGAGATCATGCCCTGAAATGCCAGATTTCAGAGCATATCAGATCACCCTTCGGCGGCGTCCGGCAGATCGTCATCCTGCTCAGACTCCATGCCGGCATTGAGGAGTTCGTCTGCGAGCAGGCCCGCATTGCGCCGGATCGCGTCCTCGACCTCATCCGCGATAGCGGGGTTTTCCTTGAGGAAATTCCGTGTCTTCTCGCGGCCCTGGCCCATGCGTTCGCCCTTATAGGAGTACCAGGAACCAGACTTTTCAATCACTTCAGCCTTCACACCAAGATCAATCAACTCACCCGTCTTGGAAATGCCTTCGCCATAAAGAATGTCGAATTCGACCTGACGGAAAGGCGGCGCCACCTTGTTCTTGACGACTTTCACGCGGGTCTGGTTACCGATCACTTCATCACGATCCTTGATCGCGCCGATACGGCGGATATCCAGACGAACAGACGAGTAGAATTTCAAGGCATTACCGCCCGTCGTGGTTTCCGGGCTACCGAACATGACGCCAATCTTCATCCGGATCTGGTTGATGAAGATCACCATGCATTTGGACTTGGAAATGGAGCCAGTCAGCTTGCGAAGCGCCTGGCTCATCAAGCGGGCCTGAAGCCCCGGCAGGGAATCACCCATCTCGCCCTCAAGTTCAGCGCGCGGTGTCAGGGCAGCGACCGAGTCGATGACCAGCAAATCCACCGCGCCGGAACGCACCAGCGTATCCGCGATTTCCAGCGCTTGCTCGCCGGTATCAGGCTGGGACACGAGAAGATCATCCAGATCCACGCCAAGCTTTCCAGCATATACCGGGTCCAGCGCGTGTTCAGCATCAATAAAGGCGCAGACGCCGCCATTCTTCTGCGCCTCGGCTACGCTGTGCAGCGACAGCGTCGTTTTACCCGAGCTTTCCGGACCATAGATCTCAATGATGCGGCCCTTGGGCAAACCGCCAATGCCGAGTGCGATATCCAGGCCGAGCGATCCGGTGGGAACCGCTTCGACATCCATCACCTTCTTGTCGCCGAGCCGCATGACCGAGCCCTTGCCGAAGGACCGTTCAATATTGCCGAGCGCTGTTTCGAGAGCCTTCTGCTTATCCACGCCTGAATCCTTGTCCACGAGTTGAAGCGCCGCTTTGGCCATGAGTCGTCTCCTTAGGTCTACCATGAGGCCGCATTTGGCAAGGCCCCCTTTTGCCATCTCTGACTCGGATGTACCATATTTGTTCCGCGGAACAAAGGGGAAACTTTCTGCGCGGCGCATCTTTTCTTTTCTGCCCATTTCAGGCATGCTCGCGCGCATGCTAGATCGATCCAGCCGCCCCGCCGGCGAAGCCCGCCTTCGCTATCTCGATGCCGACATCGAAATGATCTCGCCTGGAGACTACGTCACCTGCGCGGTAACCGGCCGCAAAATTCCCTTGCAGGCCCTGCGCTATTGGAGCGTCGACCTTCAGGAAGCCTATTGGGATGCAGAGACGGCAAGCCAGCGCATGGTCAAGGCGGGCAGCTGATGCGGCGCGCGCTGCTGGCCGGGCTATCGACACTGATCATGGGCTGCGCGGTGGCAGAGACGCCTGCCCCCACGGCCAGTCAGGACAATACCGCGATCACGCCTGCGCCGATGTGCGATGGGGTACTGACCCAAGGCGGGCTGGTGATCTGTACCGGCGCGCCGGGCAGTGTGTTCACGGTGGCGGGCACGAAGCTGACGGTCAGTGACATGGGCTCGGCACAATTCGGGATCAGCACGTCCGCCCCAAGCGTCATTGGCTGGTCTCATGACAGTGGCGCGTTCGGAGACTTGGCCATCGCCCCGCGCAAGGATGACTATCGCGAAATCTCGGGCTTTGATTGTGACAAGGTGGACGCCCGCTCCGCCGAGCAGAAGGCACATGCCTCGCGCAGCTGGGTGAAGAAGCAGGACGCGTTTGCGAGCTTCAATCCCGGCCCCGGCGCGCTGGAGGGGTTCGTGAAGCCCTCTGATGCACCAACATCTTCGCCGTTCGGGCCGACGCGGAAATATGTCGGCGTCTCAAAGGTGACCGGGGAGCCGTGCGAGAGCACTTCAGTGCATCGCGGATATGACGTGGCGACGCCGGTGGGCACGGAGGTGATCGCGCCGGCGCCGGGGGTGGTCGTGCTGGCCGATCCGGATCTCTATTATGAAGGCGGCACTGTGTTCCTGGATCACGGGCATGGCCTGGTCTCGGTCTTCATGCACCTGTCATCTGTCGATGTGGCGGCGGGCGACATCGTCCAGACCGGAGACCTGCTGGCGAAGACGGGCAATACCGGGCGCACGACCGGGCCGCATTTGCACTGGGCCGTGAAGTGGCGAAATCCCGAGTCCGACAATCGCGGCGGAGATTTCTACATAGACCCCGCCCTGTTGCTGCAGCTGGATACCGCCGACTAGCCACTAAGCATCATGGTTAGCGCAATGTTGCGTACGCCCGGTCAATCCCACACGTTTCCGGAACAAACCCTTCATCCGTCATGGGGCATATTTCCCCTGTGGCGCGAACACCTTTCCCCTCTCCCGGAATGCGCGTCACCCCCTCCCGGGCGTCATGGCACCTGCAAATTCCCATGACCTTCGAGATGAAAATGGGCGGTTCCCATCAACTGCACCCCGCCGCCCATAGCCCTGCCTGCCCACCCTCACGCACCCGAGCAGGCAGGGCCCAGGCGGGCCCGACGACACAGTGATTTTCAGGAAAGACGCCCCGGTCAGGCCGGGGCCGATGCCCCATCGGCGGCACGCGCGGAGGCATAGGCCGCTTCATCCGCCCAATGGCAGAAGCACCAGAAATCCTTCAGCTTTTTCTGAAGATCATCCCGCCGCATCCGGGCCGTGGCATAGCCCGGTGGGCGCCCCGTGCGCAGCGGATGAATGCGCCCGCGCTGCCCCGCCTTCATCAGGGCCAGTCGCCGCGCCTGCCAGCGCGCCATGCGCCCGGCCTCCTTATCCCGCGCGGCGCAGGTTTCGACCAGACGGGAGAGCCGCGCCAGCAGAGGCGCTGCCTCCACCCAGTCTGGCGGCCCTTCCGGCTCTGGCGCGCGGGGCATGCCGATGATGGTGATGTAGGGGCGCGGGCCGTACTTCACCGGCGGGTCCGGCGGCGGAATATAGAGGCTTAACGGATCGGCCAGTGCCAGCTTGCGCGGTGACGGGTCGCCCGCCGGGATGCCAGACGCTTCACCGGCCTGGCCGGGGCCGAGCGGGCCCGCCGCGCGTGGCTTTGGCGCGGCCCATTGAACGGCCAGTTCCAGCGACATGAGATAGAGCATGCGGCGGACCAGGGATTCCAAGGCGCGCAGCGTACGCAGGCTCGCAAAATACACCGCACGCGGCACAGTTCCATCCTCGCCGGGGCTCAGCGCCTCGCGCACCGCCGCCATCCGCCCGGCCACAAAAGGCCAGGCCGAAGCCAGCGCACGCTTGGTAAGATCCTCCAGCTCGAACATGCATAACAGCATACGCCAAGGGTCAGAGGGGTTGGATAAGGATTATTTTGTTTGTCGGATAGAAAGCAATCGTCCTATGCTCACCACGTTTGGTTGAAACAGTAAAGGGGCTGAGGCGGATGCCGTCACTATCTCAAAACGTCAAAAATCGAGTTCGAAAACTACCCAAGCCGTCTAATAGTGCTCAGGCACTTCAGCCGTTGTTTGAGGCTGTCAGTAACGCTTTGTATGCCATCGAAGACAAAGTTGAGATGGACGAGTATTTTAAAGGTGAAGTAGTCGTTCGTGTTGATGGTCTATCCAAGCCGAAGAATGTCCGAATTGAGGTTAGCGATGACGGGATCGGCTTAGACAAAGTTCGCTTCGCAGCATTCTGCGAACTAGACACAGCCTTTAAAAGGAAAAAGGGTGGCAAGGGAGTCGGTCGCTTATTTTGGCTCGATGCTTTTGATAGAATAAAAGTTGAAAGCGCCTATACTGAACAGGATAGCCTCAAGAACCGCGCGTTCTCGTTTCGACTGTCAGAATCAGACCAAATCGTACCTTCTGACGAGTTCGAGACTGACAAGGCAAAAGGAGCAACCGGCACCAGCATAGTATTTCACGGGCTCAAATCTGGACCTTACACTGATCAATTTCCAAAGAAAACCGATACGTTTCTCAGGTACTTTAGTTCTCACTTCATCGCTGACTTCTTGATGGGAAAGTCGCCGAAAGTGACCGTCGTGCTCAACGGCGAAGCCCACGAGTACCCAGCCTCCATCAGTGAATTGGTGGTAGGCGAGAGACTCGAAGCTCCATCTACAAAAAGCGAAGAATATGGCACTTTGAATATCACAGGCTTTAAATGCCGCCCATCCGCCAGCGCTGGACTAGAGGGGAGACACCAGCTCCACCTACTCGCCAACGGAAGAACCGTGGAGACCAGAAAAATCGATAACCTACTAGGACTTTTCGGCATTCAAGATGGGGAACACGACGATCTAGTTTTTCACGGCTGCATCTCCGGCGAGTACTTGGATGAACGCGTGAATGAAGGAAGGACCGCGTTCAATATTCCGGAGAAAAAACTGAAAGAGATATGTCGATATTGCGCAGACATCGTCAAAAGTGAACTATTGCAAGACTCAATCGCCGAGTATGCGGAGGAAAGACGAAAGAGCTACGAGAAATTCGTCCGCGAACACCCAATTTATGGCTTCGACGAAACCGAAGTCCAACTTGAGCGAGTCCCATTCCATGCAATGAGTGCTGAAGATTTTGCTGCTGGTTTGGTTAAGTATCAAATCAGGCGAGAGGAAGAACGCCAGCAAGCCATTGAACAAGTGATCAAATCAATCGAGCACTTGGAGAACATCCCAAGCGACTTTCAAGACACAGTCATCAAGGCAGCTGCGGATATACAAAGATCCGAGCAACTTGCTCTAGCCCAGCACGTGGTGCGTAGAAAGCTGGTCCTAGAACTTCTTGATAAGCTTATAAAACGTCTACGCAAAATTCCGAGCACAGAAGGCAAAGACCGCCAAGACAGGCATCAGCTTGAGTCGACCCTGCATTCGTTCATCTGCCCTATGTTTGTGCGAGGGGATGATCCGAATGAAAGGAGGTCGCGTGCTCATGACCTGTGGATCGTTGATGAAAGGTTTGCATTCACGAGAGCGTTCTCGTCAGACAAACGCCTAGATGCTTTAATCTCTGACGGTGGGTCTGCTGATCGACCTGACTTGGCCCTATGGGACTTAGCTTTCGGAATGGGAGTTGCTAACGATCAATCTGAAGAAGTTGACCTTTCCGAGCCCCTCAGAAAAATGATGATAGTAGAGTTCAAACATCCTGGCCGGAAAGAATACCCCAAACCGGAAGATCAAATCGAGCAGCAAATTACGAAGTACTTGGCTCAACTGAAAAACAGCGAACTTGAATCGTTTGATCGGGATCGCATTCGTATTGCCGATGATTGCATATTTTATTGCTACGTAGTTGCGGACATTGTTGGCGATCTGCGCACCCAACTTTCAAGCTGGGAAACCACCGCAAACCAACAGGGACGGATTCGACCTCTAAAAGGCGATTACCGCGGATCCATCGAAGTTGTTCAGTGGAGAGATTTAGTCAATGATGCATGGCAACGAAATGCCGCAACTATGCTGGCAGCAGGCTTGAAGCGCCATAATAGCACCATGGCGTAGCTCACGAACTTTAGCGTAAGAATCTTCACCTGACCTAAGGCACCAACACCGTCGCCCCGGTTGTGGTGCCGCTCTCTATCGCTTCGTGCGCCTTCGCCGCTTCAGAGAGCGGGAAGCGTTGGCCGATGTCGGCTTTGAGGGTTCCGGAGCTCAGGGCACTGAAGAGGAGGCTGGCGCCGCGCGTCAGGCTTTCCGCATCCTGAATGAAGCTGAACAGGGTTGGCCGCGTCATGACGAGGGAGCCGCCCTGCGCCAGACGGCCGGGCGGGATCGGCTCAACCGGGCCGGAGGCGTTGCCATAGGTGACGAACCAGCCTGCCGTACGCAGACTGTTCAGGCTTTCCTCCGCGCTGATGCGGCCGACACTGTCATAGGACACGTCCACGCCGCGCCCGCCGGTCAGCTCCCGCACCTTGTCGGCCACGTCCTCATAGCCGATGATCACATCAGACGCGCCCAGCGCCCTGGCCTTTTCGGCCTTCGCTTCCGTTGAGGTGACGGCGATGACGCGCGCGCCAAGGCTGGCCGCCCATGGCACCAGCAGGCTGCCCACGCCGCCCACGGGGGCCCAGACCAGGATCGTCTCCCCGGCCTGAAGCGGGCGCACCTCGAACAAGAGCGCCCAGGCGGTGAGCCCTTTCAGCAGAACGGCGGCGGCATCCTGCGGGGTGATGCTGTCCGGCAGGGGGATCATGCGCTCCGCCGGGCCGGTGAAGTGGCTGGCATAGGTGCCGCTGGCCAGATAGGCCACCTTGTCGCCGGGCTTCAGATGGGTGACGCCCTCGCCCACTTCCTGCACGGCGCCGGCGCCTTCCTGTCCGGGCGTGAAGGGAAAGCGCACGGGGTACAGGCCGGTGCGGTGATAGGTGTCGATGAAGTTCAGGCCCGCCGCGCTCTGGCGAACGGTGACCTCACCGGGGCCGGGCTTGCGGGGGATGAAGTCTTCAACTTGCAGCACGTCCGGGCCACCGGTTTCGTGCATCTGGATGCGATAAGGCTGGGTCATGGCTGCTATAGAGACCCGAGGCGCGCTGGAGCGCAAGAGCGACTCGCGTTTCTCTGGCGCCATGACGAATACAACGCTGATCATTGCCGGTGTGGATGAGGCGGGCCGGGGGCCCTGGGCCGGGCCGGTGACGGCCGGCGCGGTGATCCTGGACCCGGCGCAGCCCATTGAGGGCCTGACCGATTCCAAGAAGCTGACCGAGGCAAGGCGCGATGCGCTGGCCCCCCTCATCCGAGAGCGCGCGGCGGCGTGGAGCGTGGCGCATGCAACACCCGAAGAGATCGACCGGCTGAACATTCGTCAGGCGACCTTCCTGGCGATGGAGCGGGCCGTGGCGGGGCTCGGCCTGGTGCCGGGGCACATATTGGTGGATGGCAACGCCCTGCCCGCGAATTTGCCCTGCAGCGCGGAGGCCATTGTGAAGGGCGATTTGACCGAGCCGGCAATCTCCGCCGCGTCGATCCTGGCGAAGACGGTGCGCGACGCGCTGATGAAGGAACTGGACGCCGCCTTCCCGGCCTATGGATTTGCCCGGCACAAGGGCTATGGCACGGCGGCCCATGCGGCGGCGCTGGCAGAACACGGCCCCTGCCCGCACCACCGCCAGAGCTTTGCCCCGGTGAAACGGGCCCTGACGCGGGCCTGAGCCCGTGGTCGGCCCGGTCTTAACCAATTGGGCGATCCTGTAAGCAAATCTCCTCCGCAGGCCCCTGATCCGGCCACAATTTAACGGCTGATTAACCGTTGCAGGAGAGCTTCGCGCAATTGTGGAGGGTCAGGCTCATGTGGATATTGTTCGGATGGCATACGTGGTGGGGCGAATCCGGGAGGCCGTACCGCTTCAAGATCACGCTGACGCCCAAGGGCCTGCCGGATCAAGGCGGCGTCTATGTGTTCGTGCAGCGCCGCTTCGTCTTTTTCCTGTTCCCGCTCTACATTGGCAAGGCCGCGAACTTCAAGAACCGGCTGATCGGCCATGAACGCTGGTGGGAAGCCTGGTGGAAGCGCGGCGCGACCGAGCGGCATGTGTTGGTGATCAAGAAGGAATCCGATCGCGCGCGGATCGAGGAAGACCTGATCCGCCGCTACCAGCCGCGCATGAATGACATCCTCATCCCGCGCGGCCACAATGATGCGCCGAACAATGCGCGCCTGCGCTTCTGGTGGAAGCTGAAACGCTTTTTCCGTATTCCGTTTCTGGCGCGCTAGGCCGGGTTTTCTGCTTGGCCCGTGCACCCTGTTTGCTAGGGTGATAGGGAGGCCATACCCCGGAGGAACCAGACCATGCTTGCACGTTCGAAACTGCCGCTTGTTGGCCTGCTGATCCTGTTGGGAGCGTGTACCGACACGTCCGCCGCACCGGCACCTGATCTTGCGCAGGAAGAGGCGGTACTGCGCGCGCTGAAATCAGACACATGGCCAGGGATCTATGCGGCAAATGATGCAGATGCGTTGGCCGCGTTCCTAGCTGATGATTTCGTACTGATTGGCGGCGGCGTGCGCACGAAGGCAGATGAAGTGGACTGGATGCGCGAGCATAGCTGGAGCGCGCCGGAGGATTTCAGGTTTGAGGTGGATGACGTGATCTTCCTTACGCCGGACTCCGCATTGGTCTACGGACGCGGCCTGAGTACGCGCGAGACCGAAGACGGCACGCCGTGCCAGCACAGTTACACATCTTCCAACACGTTGCGGCGCACCGCCGATGGCTGGCACGCGGTTTCGTCGCATGTCTCTGACGCGACCTGCGCCCCCGACGCCGCCGAGGATTAAGCCGCATATTTCCCGCACGGGTCCGGACGCGGATGGATGTACGCCGCACGCACGTCTGGCTGGCCGCCCCTGTGTGACGGGTCGCTGGCGGGCCTCTGGCAGGCTCGTGACGGCGTCATGACGTGGCCGGGCAAGGGCTTTCTCCCCATTCTGAACGCGGTTACAAACAGCCCATGGAAGGGGAACACACATGCAATTCGATGCTGATGCCGCCAAAATCAAACGCTGGCGTGAAGAGCGCCACTGGTCACAGGAACATCTGGCCGAACTCGCGGGGATTGGCGTGCGCACGGTGCAGCGGATCGAGACGGGCGAAAAGGCCTCTGGCGACTCCCTGAAGGCGTTGGCGGCGGCGTTCAACGTCGATGTCATGGCGCTGACGGTGGATGCGAAGACCGAAGCAGAGGCCATGATCCGCGAAAAGAGCGCCAAGGCGACCGCCGCGATGCGGCTCGGCTTCTTCATCCATCTGGCCAGCTATCTGTTCGGCATGATCGTCTTCGCGGGAATCAGCCTGAGCATTGGCGGAGAGCGCTATGCCATGCTGACGCCGACAATCTGGTGGACGGTCGGCCTTGCGGGCCACGCCCTGGCGCTCGCCATGGTCGAATTGACCGCGCGTTACCAGCAGCAGGTCGGCGCTGCGGATTGACCGGCGAACCGCGCGAAACGCTTGCGCGGGAAACCCGGCCCGTGAGATAGGGCGCGCATGGCAGATGATACGTCCACCTTCACCGCGGCACCGCCGCTGTTTGCAGATGCGCCGTCCGGTGTCAGCTTCAAGAAGCTGCGCAAGCGGCTAGTGCGCGGCGCGCTGAAAGCGATTGACGATTACAAGATGGTCGACCGGCGGGCGGTGGATGCCGGTGAGGCGAAACGGCCGAAATGGCTGGTCTGCCTGTCCGGCGGCAAGGATTCCTATGGCCTTCTGGCCGTGCTGCTGGATCTTCAATGGCAGGGCGCGCTACCGGTGGACCTCGTCGCGTGCAATCTGGACCAGGGCCAGCCGGGCTTTCCGAAACATGTCCTGCCTGACTGGCTGGACACGGTTGGCGTGCGCTACCGGATCGAGACGCAGGACACCTATTCCATCGTGACCGAGAAGGTGCCGGAAGGACGGACCTTCTGCGCCATGTGTTCCCGCCTGCGCCGGGGCATTCTCTATCGTATCGCGCGGGAAGAAGGCTGTGACGCCATCGTGCTCGGCCATCACCGGGACGATGCGCTGGAAACCTTCATGATGAATTTCGTGCATGGCGGCCGGCTCGCCGCGATGCCGCCGAAGCTGTTGAACGATGAAGGCGACGTGTTTGTGCTCCGCCCGCTGATTACGGCGGCGGAAGACGATCTGGCGAAGTTTGCCGAGGCGATGGCGTTCCCGATTATCCCCTGCAATCTCTGCGGCAGCCAAGACGGGCTGCAGCGCGTGGCGATGAAGCAGATGCTGGACGAGTGGGAGAAGAAGAAGCCGGGCGTGCGGCAGGTGATGGCACATGCGCTCGCCACCGTGCGACCAAGCCATCTACACGATCCACGCGTGTTCGACTTCGCCGGACTGGAGATTGGCGATCCGGGCGAGGATGATCCGAACGTGCCGTTTTAGGCGGTGTCAGTCTGGCGCGTTCACAAACAAGAGAACGATGCCGCTGGAGATTGCATATTGGAATGCGCCCCCCTGCGCGGCGGCGCCCAGCGGGGTCTGCCACATTTGGAAGTATGCCCCGCCAATCACCATGAACAGGCCAAACCAGACCAGCAGCGCCATGACACAGCCTATGATCGCCCATGTTTTTGCATCGTTGAATCGCTCAGCCGATCCACTACGCACCCGGACCATATCGAATGCGCCTTTTAGAGAGAAGGCGGCCACGAGCAATTCTCCGACAATTATGAAACACAGGATGATTGTGATGAGAGCGGGTGATGAAATTCCTGGCCCGAACGCGTTGGGATAGGCCTCATTCCCTTCCATCGGAAGGACGCCCTGAACGAATCCCTTCGCGGCCCCAAAATTCACGATATTGTTGAGCGCGTAAAACAGGCCCTGTAGCCCGACAAACACGATGAGCATTATTTTCGACAGTCTTATCATGGCGTCCTCCCTACCAAGAGGACAATGCTAACCGAATTTGGCCTGAATAGCGACGGTCATCCACCCGCTTGCAAAAAAGGCGCGGCCCCGCAAGGAACCGCGCCCATCAATTTAAATTGCGTCTGGCTTACTTCCGCCAGACAGCGGCCATCGCCGGGTCTTCTTCTTCGCCCGTGTATTTGCGTGTTTCGGCGCGGCCGACGACCATGTGGTGCACTTCGTCCGGGCCGTCCGCGAGACGCAGCGTACGCTGATTGGCGTACATGCGGGCCAGCGGCGTCCACTGGGATACACCGGCGGCGCCATGCATCTGGATGGCGTCATCGATGATGGCACAGACGCGTTCCGGCACCATGGCCTTGACCATGGAAATCCAGACGCGGGCTTCCTTGTTGCCCAGCACGTCCATCGCCTTGGCGGCCTTGAGGACCATCATGCGCATGGATTCGATCTCGATGCGGGCGCGAGAAACTTTCTCGATGTTTCCGCCCAGCTTGATCAGGTCACGGCCAAAGGCCTGACGTGTCATGCCGCGCACAACCATCAGATCCAGCGCCTTTTCGGCTGCGCCGAGTGAACGCATGCAGTGGTGAATGCGGCCTGGCCCCAGGCGCAGCTGGGAAATCTCGAAACCGCGCCCTTCACCGAGCAACATGTTTTCCTTCGGCACACGCACATTCTCGAAGCGGATATGCATGTGTCCGTGCGGCGCGTCGGGGTCGCCGAAGACGTGCATCGGGCCGAGGATCGTGACACCCGGATGCGGCAAGGGCACGAGGATCTGGCTTTGCTGCTTGTTCGGCTCTGCGTCCGGGCTGGTCTTCACCATACAGATCATGATCTTGCAGCGCGGATCACCAGCACCGGAAATGTAGAATTTCTCGCCGTTGAGAACCCATTCATCGCCATCAAGCTCGGCGCGCATGGAGACGTTCTTGGCATCAGATGATGGCAAGGCTGGCTCTGTCATCGCGAAGGCAGAGCGGATTTCGCCGTTCAGCAACGGCTTCAGCCAGCGCTCTTTCTGTTCCGGCGTGCCAACACGCTCCAGAACTTCCATATTGCCGGTGTCCGGCGCAGAGCAGTTCATCGTCTCTGACGCCAGTGGGTTCTTGCCGAGCTCGGCCGCGATATAGGCATAGTCGAGATTCTTCAGGCCTTCGCCGGTTTCGGCATCCGGCAGGAAGAAATTCCAGAGGCCCTGCTTCTTGGCTTCATCCTTGGCCTTTTCCAGCGCTTCCAACTGGCCGGGCGCGTAGGACCAGATGTCCGTCTTGCCCTCGCCAAGGCGTTCGAATTCCTCGCTCATCGGGTTCACGACGTCACGAATGAAGGTCTTCACATGCTCGTAAAGTGGCACGGCCGCATCCGACATGCGCAGGTCATTCAGGTCATTCTGGACGTCCATGGACGTTTCAGTATCCGCCATTTCGGTGTCTCCTCTCAGACTATGTAATTAGGGGAATGGTACGCCTTGCGGCTGCAGCACCGCAAATTGTTTCTATGAAATGTTTTGTGTCGGTGGTTGCGCCGCTGCGACCGGGCTCGCGTTTTCCGACAAACGGGTCTAGGCCGGCGCCATGAGCCCGGTCTCCGCCGCCATCATTCTCGTCACCGTGCTGGCCACGAGTTTCCTGTCCGGCATATTTGGCATGGCTGGCGGCATCATTTTCATGGGCGTATTGGCCGCGCTGGTTCCCGTCGCCACTGCAATGATCATACACGGCGCCGTCCAGATGGTATCGAATGGCTACCGGGCCTATCTTTGGCGAGAGCATATCGACTGGACCATTTTCCGGCGCTACGCGCTCGGCTCGGTCGCGGCGATTGGATTGCTCTTCGCGCTGAGCTGGCGACCAGACACGCAGATGGTCTACCTGATGCTGGGTCTCGTAACCCTGCTCGTGTGGCTGCCAAAGTCGGTCGCCGATCTCGATATCCAGAAACGGTTCCAGGCCGAGGGTGCCGGATTTGTCGTGCAGGCGCTGAACACCGTCGCCGGGGTTGCCGGGCCACTGATGGACCAGTTCTTTGTGAACACGGCGATGACGCGCCATCAGATCGTTGCGACAAAGGCCGTGACGCAGGTCCTGGCGCATTTTGTAAAGATCATCTTCTGGAGTGTACCCGTCATCATGGCGTCCGGCATCAAGGTGCTGCCGCCAGCCTGGCTGATCCTTGCGGCGGTGCCGCTCTCCATGCTGGGCACGACTTTGGGCGGCAAGGTGCTGGACCGGATGAGCGATTTGAACTTCAAACGCGGCATGAAATATCTTGTGACGGCTGTGGGCGTGGTGCTGCTGATGCGCGCCGCCGGCTGGCTCTAGAGCCGCCGCGCACAGGCTTTCCAATTGTGTGGGCGTGCTCGCCGCGTTCATTCACCACCTCTATTCTGGCGGTGACGATAACGCGTGCTCGATCATTCGGGAAATTTATTATATGAAGACTTTACATCACCACCGGTGATGAATTGGAGTGCGCCATGAACCTCAGATCGCTGGACCTGAACCTGCTGCCCGTACTGGAGGCTGTCTACACTGAACGCAGCCTGACACGGGCGAGCGAATTCCTGCACATCACCCAACCGGCCGTCAGCAATGCCCTGGCGCGGCTGCGCACACATTTCGAGGATCCACTGTTTGTGCGCGAAGGGCGCGGCGTGAAGCCAACCGCAATGGCCGAAGCGCTGATGCCCGCTGTACGCGACGCACTGGACAGATTGCGCGCCGGGCTAGAGCCCCGATCGGCGTTCGAGCCTTCCCGGTCAACGCGTGTGTTCAACATCTCGGCGCGCGATGCAGGCGCGTTCATGATCGCGCCTCGCCTTGCCCAACGCCTGCAAGTCGACGCGCCTGGGGTTCGGATCGCCTGGACACAACTCAATCGCGGGGCAATCTCTTCCGAACTCGCCTCAGGTCGCCTGGACCTGGCGATTGATGTGCCTGGCATTCGCGGCACTGACCTCGAACGCGAGCAATTGATGACGACGCCCTATGTGTGCGTTGTCTCGGAAGACCATCCGCAGGCTGGCACAGAGATGAGTTTTGAAGCCTATCTGGAGCTTCGCCATGTTGTCGTGTCCAGTCGCCGGGAGGGCCGCTCCTACGTCGAGGAGGTCGCGCGGACGCATGGCGCACGCATCACACCCGTCATGCGACTGCCCCATTACATGCCCGCGATGGAGATTGTGCGTCAGACCGACCTGGCGCTCACCCTGCCGGCACTGATGGCCCCGGCACCGGGATTGGTGACTCATGAATTGCCCGGCGTTTTCCCGCCGCTGGACAGCGAGCTCTACTGGCGGCGAGAGAATTCTGAGGATGCTGCCTTGTCCTGGTTGCGGTCGCTTATTCTGGAAACGGTGGAGGATATTCTGCCGCGCTTGCCTTCCACCTGAGCAGGCGATACGAGAGCCCCGTCACTTGGGGAGTAGCCAGCCGGTCTGATGATCGGGCCTCCGCGTCAACATACTCGGCCAACAGGTCGTGGCGCGAAGGGAGCGGGCAACCGTTCGGGCGAGACCAATGACGCCGCTTTCCTGCTCGGGCCGGGCACGGGACGCTGGTGTCATTGCGTTAGTATTGCCCGGCCTGGAGACCGCCATTCATGGAAGCCCTTCTCACCTCCACACTTGTGGTCGCGCTCGCGGAAATCGGCGACAAGACACAATTGCTCGCCATCCTGCTGGCTGTGCAATTTCGAAAGCCGCTCGTTATTATTGCCGGGATATTCGCTGCCACAATCGCAAATCACTTTCTCGCAGCACTGATCGGATCGCAAGCCGCCGCATTTCTTGAAGGAGACTGGTTTCGGTATCTGATTGCCGCATCTTTCCTGTTGATGGCGGCCTGGACGCTGATCCCCGACAAGCTGGACGAAGATGAGCGCCCGCGCATGCGAAACGGCGCCTTCCTCACGACACTGATCACCTTTTTCCTGGTGGAGATGGGTGACAAGACGCAGGTGGCGACAATCGCGCTAGGCGCCCAATTTGAGCAAGTTGCGCTGGTCACGCTCGGCACGACAATCGGAATGATGCTGGCCAATGTGCCAGCGGTTTACTTTGGCGAAGTGGTAATCCGGCGCGTGCCCCTCAGCGTGGTCAGGCGGCTCGCGGCACTGTTATTCCTCGCGCTTGGAATTTGGCTGATCGCTGAAACGGCGGGATGGCTGTAGCGGACCATCAGGTTCCGATGCGGTGATATTCCTCATCACGTTCCGCAGCCAACCGGTCGCGGATCGTCTCATCATTATAGCCGAACTCATGAAGTGTCCGCCCGGCCATTTGCAGGCCGGATTCGACCGCATCCGGAATAACTTCCTTGGCCCCGGCATCGATCAGGCGCTGGGCATGCTCGTGGTCCCGCGCGCGGGCAATGATCGGTACTTCCGGCCGCAACTTGTGGAATGCGCGGACCATGCCCTCTGCCGCCGAAACATCGTCAACCGTCACCACGAACAGGCGCGCGCCATCTGCGCCTGCGCTGTGAAGGATTTCCTGGCGAGCCGCATCGCCCAGATAGGCACGCCAGCCAGCGTTTCGGGCGCGGGAGACGTTGACCGCGCTGCGTTCCAGCGCCACCACATCAGCCTCTTCCGCCGCCAGAATGCGGGCAACCGCATGCCCTACCCGGCCAAAGCCCGCAATGATGACGTGGCCCTCAAGGTCAGAGAAGTCTTCCTCCAGCGTGTGGGCAGGTTCCTGCGCCCTCAGGCGATCCGCAATGAACGTACCGACCTTGCCTAGGGTCGGGATCAACAGCATGGAAAGGCCCGCAATCGCGGCCATCATCCCTCCGGGCTCGGGCGCCAACGCGCCAACAGCCGTTGCTGCCGCAATCACGACAAAGGCAAATTCCCCCGCAGGCGCGAGAAGAAATGCCGCCTCGATCGACATCGGCGTCTTGCCAGCAAAAAGGCGCAGGGCACCAAATCCGATAAACAGTTTCAGCAACAGCAATGCGCCCAGTCCAGCCAGGATCACCCCAGGCTGGGACAGGATCGACGGCAAGTCGAGACCCATGCCGACCGTCATGAAGAACAGGCCAAGCAGGATGCCCTTGAATGGCTCAAGGTCCACTTCGGTCTGGTGCTTGAACTCTGTCTCGCCCAGCAACAGCCCCGCAAGGAACGCCCCAAGCGCAAGCGACAGACCGGCCGTCGCGGTAATGGCCGCTGCCCCGACCACAGTCAGCAAGGTCAACGCCATCAGGAAGTCTCGTCCCCCGGCAGCAGCGGCGAGACTGAACATGCGGCGCAATCCGAAACGACCGATGATCATGATCGCCACAATTGCGATGACGCCATTGACCAATGCTTCCAGAAGGACGGCAGTAAGGTTCGTACCCGCTTCGATGTTCACGAAGCCCACGAAGATCAGGATTGGCGCGACGAGAATGTCCTGAAACAGCAGAACCGCCAGCGCGGCGCGTCCGACCGGCTGGGCCGCCTGTTTCTGCTCGATCAGCAACTGCATGACGATGGCAGTGGACGAAAGTGCGAGCGCAAGACCGCAGATGATGGCCGCTTCTGCTGGCAGCCCCACCTGCCAGGCGATCAGGCCTATGGCGAGCGCACTGACCCCGGCTTGCAAACCGCCTGCGCCAAACACAGCGCGCCTTAGTCCCCAGAGTTTCTCGAACGAAAATTCCAAGCCCAGCAGGAACAAGAGGAACAGCACGCCAAGCTCAGCAAACGGCGCAGCGGCTTCAGGTTCTGAAATCGAAAAGTATTCGAGGAAATGGTACTGATGCGCCAACTGGCCCAACGCATACGGGCCGAGCGCAATGCCAGACAGCATGAAGCCGACCACGGCGGGCAGCTTGAGATACCGGAACACGGGTACGACGACACCCGCGGCAAACAGGAAGACGACCGCATCCTTGATGAGTATCTCGTGACCCGGTTCTGTCATGCCTCGCTCACACTCTCTAAATTATCCAGCCTCAGCCCCGCCGAGCGCGGAAGAAGTCTTTCAGCAGGGCGCTGGCCAACTCACCCATCGTCTCGTCCTGCTCCACGTCCGGCCGCCAATGACAGGTCGGCTGTTCGAAGAAGCGCGCGCCATGAATCACCGCGCCGCCCTTTGGATCACACGCCGCGAATACCAGCCTGCCGATACGGGCAAAGCTGATCGCCCCGGCGCACATCGCGCACGGTTCCAGTGTCACATAGAGGTGCAGACCGGTCAGCCGGTAATTTCCCCTGGCCGCCGCCGCTGCGCGCAAGGCAATGATTTCAGCATGCGCCGTCGGATCATGCCCGGCAATCGGGCAATTGGCCCCCTCGCCCACAATAGCGCCCGTCTCCGGATCCACGACCACAGCGCCGACCGGCACCTCACCGGCCTCAGCAGCCTGCCGCGCCAGCCCCAGCGCGCGGGTCATCGGATCAGAAGGAATTGTCATGAGAATGGGATCGCCTTACACGGGCCCAAAGTAAAGGGATGGCTTGTCGAATGCGCATCATTGCCGGACAGCACAAGGGGCGCGCCATTGCTGCGCCAAAGGGACAGGGTACGCGGCCGACCGGGGATCGCGCGCGCGAGTCCATCTTCAACATGCTGGCCCATGCCGACTGGGCGCCCGAGATGGAAGGTGCGCGCGTGATTGACCTGTTCGCGGGCTCTGGCGCGCTGGGGCTGGAGGCGATGAGCCGGGGCGCGGCCTTCTGCCTGTTCGTCGAGACCGATCACGGTGCGCGCGGCGCGATCCGCGACAATATCGAGACGCTCGGACTATACGGGAACACGCGCCTGCATCGCCGGTCCGCGACCGATCTGGGCGAGAAGCCCGCCGGAGTGGGCAGCCCGTTTACGCTGGCCTTTCTGGATCCGCCCTATCACAAGGACCTCGTCGAACCGGCTCTGGCGTGTCTCGTTTCTGGCAACTGGCTGACCGAGAAGGCTGTTGCGGTCGTCGAGACCGGATCGGACGAGATGATCGCGCCGCAAGGGTGGGATGTTATTGGAACACGCGACTATGGCGCAGCGCGAATCTGGTTCCTGACGCAAAGCTAGCCTTCAAAGAATTCCTTGCGCAAATCCAGATGTGTCTGGTTCGTGCCGATCATTTGCCCACACTCTGCCAACCAGCTTTCAGCCGCAGTGCGGCCCATTTCCTTGAGTTTTGTAAGGAAGCTCCAACTCGTATCATATTTTGTACGTAGACTGAATTCCAGAAGATCCTGCCCACCCTTGATCGCGTGAATATTGAGACGACGGTACTTCTTGAGCATTGGCTCCTTAAGCATGCCGTCATCCAGCAGGCGCTGGACAAAGGCGATGGCACGCAACTCTCCGATCAGGGCCGCATTGAAGCTGATCTCATTCATACGGTCCTGAATTTCGCCAGCCCGTTTCGGGACGCCATCCCGACGAATGGGGTTCAGCATCACCAGCAGCACGTCGCGCGGCGCTCCGGAATAGATAAGCGGAAACAGGCTCGGGTTGCCCATGAATCCGCCATCCCAATAGGCCTCGCCATCAATTTCCACAGCCTGGAAGGTCTGAGGCAAGCAGGCCGAAGCGAGCACTGTATCAAGCGAGATATCGCCATCCTCGAAAACAGTGACGTGACCGGACTCAACATTGGTCGCCGACAGAAACAGTTGGATGCCGGAATCATCCACTTTCGAAAAGTCGATCACGTCCTTCACGACATCCCGCAATGGATTGATGTTGAACGGATTGAGATCGTACGGGCTGGCGAGGCTCTGTACCGCACTGGCGTAAGCGAAGGCGATGGGGCTGAGCGCACCATAGGGCGTCAAGCTGCGGCCCGAGCGGGAAATCCCGCGCCACAACGCTTCCAGCGTATCCTTCGCGCCTTGAGCCCCGTTTTCCGCCATACCAGCCGCCAGCGCCACCGCATTCATGGCCCCAGCCGAAGTTGCCGTAATCGCAGAAATCTCCAGTGACTCCTCCTCAACCAGCCTGTCCAGAACACCCCAGGTGTAGGCACCATGTGCGCCGCCACCTTGCAGGGCGAGGCTGAGGGATCGCGAGGTCTGCTTTGCCATTCTGGAAATCCCGTCTTCAGTCTTGATGAAACTCACATTGCGGTTTCTGGCTTAGTGCGTTGTTCGCTCAGACATATGACATAAATGCCCTGGGTCTCCCCATCGTGACGCGAAAACGCTGGCTTTGTCGAATCTGGTCGATTTTGGCACAGAGTTTGCGTTAAAATGCCCCGTAGCCAATTGGAAAAGCAGGTATCCGCGATGCCGTACGAGATTCCGCCAAAGCCCGTGATCTCAGTCATCATGGCGAATTACAACAGTGAGGCCTTCCTCGCTGGCGCAATCCATTCGGTGCTGAACCAAACCAAGGTCGCACTCGAATTGATACTTGTGGATGACGGCTCCAGCGACAACAGCGTGAAGATCGCTGAACAGATTGCTGTCACTGACCCTCGCCTGCGCATCGTCAGCGGAACACGTTATGGCGGCCCCGCGCCTGTGCGCAATCGTGGACTGGAAGACGCCAAGGGCGACTGGATCGCCATTGTCGACAGTGACGACTTGATCGTTCCCAATCGTCTGGAGCGCATGCTGTTTGCCGCCGAAGAGGCCAACGCTGACATCCTGATCGACAATCTTGCCATTTTCCAATCTGATGGCCCGCCAAATATCACGACCATGTTCGAAGGCGATTTGCGTGAGCGCCCGGCTCGCATCATGGAGAGTGAGTACATCAAGGCAAACATGATGTATGGGCGTGGCAGCAAGCTCGGCTATGCAAAACCGCTGATCCGGCGGGCATCGCTGGAAACAAACAACATCCGCTACAATGAATCCATGCGCATCGGGGAAGACTACGACCTTATCGTCCGCCTACTGTCAGCAGGCGCGCGCATGATGAGCATCCCGGATGTCATGTATTTCTATCGCAAGCATGGCCAATCCATTTCGCACAGGCTTGACGCCATATCGCTTGATGCGCTGGCCCATACGGCCAATGAAGCCCTGCGCCAACCTAATCCGCATGCAGAAGTTACAGCAGCGCATGTTGCCCGGCTAAAGTCTATTCAACGCGCGGTCGTGTTCGATAAGGTCATGACAGCGCTGAAACAGAAAGACGTGTTGGGCGCCGCAAAACTGGTCGGCACGGAACCCTCCGTAATTCCCCTCCTGCGAATGCCGGTGATCAGCCGCATCCAGCGTCGGACCGGAAACCCTCTCGCACGATACGAGACCGACCTTGAAGTTCAGTTGGGCGAGCTTCGCGCACTCTGTCACATCAGCGCATGACCGACACTCCTATGAACAGGGTTGCACCCGCAGTGGGTACGGTATGTTTCAAAGGCGACGATGTTCTGCTGATCCAGCGTGGAACCAAACCACTTCAGGGCCAGTGGTCCCTGCCGGGTGGCCGCATCGAGCGCGGAGAACATGCTGACGTTGCCGCCTTGCGCGAACTGAAAGAAGAAACTGGTATCACGGCGCGGATCGTTACTCTGGTCGATGTGGTCGATGCGATCTTCAGATCACGCCAAAGTGGTGACGTCACCCGACACTACCTTCTGTTCGACTACGCTGCCGTCTGGATCTCGGGCGAACCAAATGCCGGAGACGATGCCGCACATGCCGAATGGATGAGCCCAAGTCGTCTGAACCAGCTGGACCTTTGGGAAGAGACCCGCCGCATCATCCATGCGGCCCGGCTCGCGATCACTCAACCAAACTGAGACTTGACCGCCCCTACGTCACCCGCTTGATCTGCTGATCAGACAAATCATAGCGGAGGACACCAGATGACTTATGCACCTTTCAATCTCGCAGGTAAGGTCTGCGTCATAACCGGCGGGAACAAGGGCATTGGCCTAGGCATGGCTGAAGCGCTGGCCGCATCGAATGCAGATATTGTGATCTGGGGCCGCAAGGCAGACGATAACGCCGAAGCCGTGAAGAAGCTGGAAGCTCTCGGCACCGGCAAGGCAAAAGCCTGGCAAGTCGATGTCGGTGAGGAAGACCAGGTCGTAAAGGCCATGGCCGAAGCGGAAGAAGAGTTTGGCCGCATCGACACCTGTATCGCCAATGCCGGTGTCGGACGCGGCGCGGCAAATTTTGGCGACATGACGCTCGACACATGGCGCTACAATCAACGCATCAATTCTGAAGGCGCCTTTCTTACATTGCGGGAGGCGGCCAAGTCGATGGTCAAGCGTGCCAAAGCCGGCGACCCGGGCGGCAGTCTGGTGGGGACAGCTTCGCTTGCTGGTATTGAAGGCGCAGGCCGCAATCAGGCTTACGGCCATACCAAGGGCGGGCTGATTGCCATGATGAACGCGATTGCGGTTGAGTATGGTCGCTATCTGATCCGGGCAAACTCCATTCTGCCAGGCTGGATTGCTACAGATATGACAGAAGGTGGCCAAGCGAACGAAGTGTTCAACACAAAAGTCATCTCCCGCGTGCCGATCCGACGTTGGGGAGAACCGGAGGATTTTGGGGGTATCGCCGTCTATCTGGCGTCAGACGCCTCGAAGTATCATTCCGGCGACACGCTGATCGTCGATGGGGGGTATGCTAAATTCTGATCCGCACCTGAACGCGACAAACAAAAAAGGGCTGCCCGCAGGCAGCCCTTTTCTTATGTGTTCAAGACAAACCGATTATTCGGTTGGCTCTTCCGTAGTAGCTTCTTCTGCTTCGTCGGCAGCTGCTTCCGCGTCGTCAGCGGCGTCTTCAACAGCTTCTTCCGCGTCGGACATAGCGTCGTCCAGAGCTTCGCTGGCATCATCCATCGCGGCGTCGACGTTGTCGCCTGCTTCTTCAAGCGCTTCGCCAGCATCATCGACAGCTTCGTCAACCGCTTCAGCAGCGTCATCCGCAGCTTCTTCGATGGACTCAACCGTCGTGGTTTCTTCAGGAGCCGTCGTTTCTTCCGCTGCACAGGCAGCCAGAACAAGCGCAGACGCACCAATAATCAGGAGTTGTTTCATACCTTTTCCCCTACTTCAGGCCAAAGATGACCGGGCAGAGGTTTACCATCTGCCGACCATGACGCAAAGATGGTTTCAGCTGAGGCGCGAATGCAGCCCGTTCGGACGATTATTCTAGAATTAGTGCGACTTCGCGCCCTGCTGAGGCAATTTCGGGCGGTTTCGGGCACTTCTTCATCATTGTTTAGGCCTGATCTGCGCGTTCGCTTCTCCTATCATCAGGCGCGCGAAACTCAGGATTTCTTCGAATCTTGTGCAGAATCGAAGAAGCTGACCGAATCAGCCATGAGGCTCAGCGATTGATTTCCCCCTGCCCGGTCAATCTCGCGCAATCCGCCTTGCGTTGACGCAAGGACGGCAATTTACGGTCCCTCAAAACCGAAAAGACTGATCCGGGAGACATAAACATGGCCTTGCAGACTGCACTCACGAAAATGCTCAATATCGAACATCCGATCATGCTCGCAGGCATGGGCGGCGTGTCCTATGCGGAGGTTTGCGCTGCCATGTGCAATGCGGGCGGCTATGGCGTGCTGGGCATGGCGGGCACCACACCAGACTTTATCGAAGGCCAGATGAAGCGCGTTCGCGAACTGACCGACAGGCCGTTCGGCGTCGACCTGCTGGCCGCGAGCCCCGAAAGCCTGGAAGAAAGCGTCGATGTCATCATCAATAATGGTGCGGACAGCTTCATCGCAGGACTTGGCGTGCCCATGCCAATCATGGAGCGGCTCAAGAAAGCCAATGTAAAAGTCATGGTTGTCGGCGGCGCCGTGAAGCATGCCATCAAGGCCGAACAGGCTGGATGTGACGCAGTGATCCTGCAGGGCGGCGAAGGCGGTGGCCATACGGGCCTTGTCGGTACGATGCCTCTCGTCGCGCAAGCTGTGGAAGCCGTGAACATTCCGGTGATCGCGGCAGGCGGCATCTATGACGGGCGCGGCCTCGCAGCGGCCTTGTCGCTTGGCGCTTGTGGCGTCTGGATGGGCACTCGCTTTATCGCCTCAACCGAGGCGCATGCCGCTCAGATGTACAAGGACAGCGTGGTCGGAGCTGGCGACACGGACACAACTCGCACGCGTTGTTATTCGGGCAAGCCAATGCGTTGCCGTACGAACGATTACATCAAGGATTGGGAAGGCCGCCCGGAGGACATCCAGCCCTTCCCGCATCAGGCAATCCATTCCCACCAGACGGGTGTGATCGGCGGCATCGGCGGCATCACGGATGAAGAGAAACTCAATCCGGACACGTCCTGTTTCGCGATGGGTCAATCAGCAGGCGGTGTGAAAGAGGTGAAGCCAGTGGCAGAAATCGTGGGCGACATCATGCGCGACGCCGAGGCGGCCATTGATCGCGTATCGTCCCTGAAGGCCAAGGCTACAGCCTGATCAACACGTAGTTCCCAAGTAAAAAGCCGGACCTGTATGGTCCGGCCTTTTCTGTTCGATCGCTACTCTGCTGGGGTCAAGCGAATGAGACGCCCGCCCTCCTTGTCTTCCAGCACATAGAGCGCGCCATCCGGCCCTTGCTCCACTTCCCGGATCCGTTTGCCCCATTCAAACCGTTCCGCTTCCTTCGCCACCGGTTCCGTCTGACCGTCTTTTGGTGGTTGGCCGAGATTGTCCGTCGGCTGGGTTTCGAATGACACACGGATCAAGGCTTGTGAAGACAGGCCACCTATGAAGGCATTCCCCTTCCAGTCTGCGAACATATCTCCGTCATAAAAGACCAACCCGGCCGGGCTGATGGCCGGAATCCAGGCGATGGCCGGGTCTTCGAAGATGGGATTGCTCTCATGCGTCGGAATCGGCTTGCCGCTATAGTGATCACCCTCTGACACTTCCGGGTAGCCATAGTTTTCGGATCGCACGATCAGGTTCAACTCGTCTCCGCCCTTTGGGCCCATCTCCACGACCCAGAGACGTTGCTCTCCATCAAACGCAATTCCGAGCGGATTTCGGTGGCCGAGCGTCCATATCTGATCCGCCATTGCCCCGTTTCCATAGAATGGGTTGTCTTCCGGAATTGCACCATCTTGATTGATACGCACCACCTTGCCCAGATTCATCGCCATGTTCTGCGCGGGCGTAAATTTCTGGCGTTCGCCTGACGCGATGAACAAATGCCCATCCTGTGCGATCGCCAATCGATGACCATAGTGCCCGTTTCCAGTCACTTTGGGGGACTGCCGCCAGATGACTTCACGGTTTTCCAGAGTGCCGCCTTCAGCCTTGAGACTGAGCGTTGCCCGTTCAACCGCTGCGCCGCTTAAATTGTCATCCTCTGCATCGCGCTCGACATAGGACAGAAAAACGGTGTTGTTGTCGGTGAAGTCCGGATGAACGATTATATCTCCCAGGCCACCCTGGCCTCGCGCCGTAACGGATGGCACATTTGCGATTTCGCCGAGCTTTTTGCCGTCTGCTCCCAACAGCCACAGATTGCCATCCTTTTCGGAGACAAGCGAACGCCCGTCCGGCAGAAAAGTCATCGCCCACGCACTTTCAAACGTCTCGAGCGGAGTCGCTGTCAGAGCCGTCCCCGCCGTTCCAGTGACGCTCATGGGCTCTGGTGCTTGCTCGTGATGTTCAGCACTGGCACACCCTATAAGCAATGCGGCGGCGCTGGCGCTGACGATTGAGCGCAGAGTGTATGATGACATGAAAATTCCTCCGGAGGCAGATATCTGCTCCGGAAAACGCGGTACGGCGCCAAGGGTTCCCCGCTACGAGTCCGCGAATGTCTCAGAGGGCACAAGATGCCTGAGTGGTTCACCCGCCAGATACCGCTTGAGATTATCCAGGAAGGTCTCATCGGCCCGAACGTAAGTCGCCTGCGTCATGGCACTGTTGTGTGGTGTGATCGCGATCTTCGGATGCTTCCAGAGCGGGCTGTCTTTCGGCAGCGGCTCCTCAGCTGTGACATCAACCGCCGCGAATGCGGGTCGGCCTGCATTGAGCGCAGCGACAAGCGCGGCTTCGTCAACTAATTGTCCGCGGCCCAAATTCATCAGAAGAGCGTCGAGTCTCATCATAGATAGAAATTCTTCGTCCACAAGCCCCTCGGTCTCGTCCGTAAGCGGAAGGCTCAGCAACACCACATCCGCCTGCGCCAGCTCACTTTTAACCAACGCCATCGGAACAATGTGATCGGCGCCCTCGGCCGGGCCGGGAGAGCGACGCGCGCCCGTAACATGTCCGCCAAGCAACTGCACGCGTTTGCCAACCGCCGAGCCGATAGAGCCATACCCGACGATCAGCCAGCGCGACCCCATCATCTCGCGCATCTCCAGTCGGCTCCAGTTTCCGTCGGCCTGTTGGGCGCGATGTTGGGGGCCACATTTCAGAAAGTCGAATGCCTGCCACAGCGCCCACTCCGCCATCGCTTCAGACTGGGTGTGGTTCGTGGTATAGAGCCGCGAAATTTTCCCAACGGAGATCAATGCAGCATTGTCGAGCCCTGCCGCAGACGACTGGAACCAGTCAATCCCACCAGTCTTGAGAACAGCGATCATGAAATCGCGGACATGATCCCCGAACCAGACATCTGTATTGCCGAACACGATGTCCGGGCGGATGTCATGCACCACGGTGCCGTCCCCGGCATGGGAAAACAGGCCATCTTCGTCCATCACAATGAACTCGACCTTGTGTTCAAGGCCCTTGAGCCTTTCGCGAATGCGCGCAAAAGTCTTCGCATGAAGCAAACAGGTTTTCATGTCCTCCTGCTTAGCGCGCTCGCCTTCTGCGGCGCAAGCGTGGCGCAGTCCGATCTGCCAATGCGCGGGCCGGATTACTTCCGTGATGCCAAGGATTTGGCCGCCACATTGGGCGCCGCGCACGCCATTCGGGTGGAGTGCAATGGCCGGGGCGACCAGTACTGGCGGCGCTACATGTCCGACATGTTGAAATATGAAGCGCCCAATCGCGGCGCGGTACGCAGCTCACTTGTCGAGGCTTTCAACGAAGCCTTCACCAGCGCTGGCCGCATCTACCAGTCCTGTGACAATCGCGCGGTTGAAGCGGAAGCGGATTTCGCCGTGAAAGGCCAGGAAATTGCGACCCGCATGGCGAGCCACTATTTCCCTCAGCCCCCAGCGCGCAACGACTAGGATTCGGTCGATACCACGCTGACATCGTCCAGCAGGAAACGCGGCCCGGTGCCAAGCCCGCGCGCCCGGTCCTCCGGATTGTATAGCTGGCACTTTTTCAGCGACAGGCACCCACACCCGATACACCCATCCAGCTTCCGCCGTGTGCGCTCCATCAGCGCTATGCGCTCGTCCAGCAAATGCCGGAAGGCGGTACTGATCCGCGTCCAATCCCGCTTCGTTGGCGTCCGTCGGTCAGGCAGTGACGACAGAAGCTGGCCGATCTCCTCAATTGTCAGCCCGATCTGCTGGGCAATCAGAATGAACGACAAGCGGCGGATATCCGACCGCAGGAAAACCCTCTGACCACCCGGTGAACGCTCGGGATGCACGAGCCCGCGTCCCTCATAAAACCGGATCGCCGAGACCGACAGGCCGGTCCGCGCAGCCACTTCGCCGATTGTCAGCCCCGTCTGAACCGCCATGAAAAAACCTTCCATTTCGCGCTTGACCTCAACTTAAGTTGAGGAATTACGACAGCCATATCAGAGATTTGATCAAGACGAAACGGAGTCGAAAACAATGAGCATTGCCAAGTTTGAACACGTGAACGTAACGGTTCGCGACCCGAAGAAAACCGCGTCCATGCTGACGAAACTGTTCGGCTGGAAAGTGCGCTGGGAGGGGCCAGCGAAGTATGATGGCTACACGGTGCATGTCGGCACGGACGAGGATTACATCGCGCTCTATGCCCTGCCCCAACAGGACCAGCCGGAACAGGAAAGCTATTACCGGACAGGCGCCGTCAATCATTTCGGCATTCTGGTGGATGATCTGGACGCGACCGAGCGGAAGATCCTCGACGCCGGTTATCGCACCCACAGCCACCAGACCTATGACCCCGGCAGTCGCTTCTATTTCCACGACCATGACGACATCGAGTGGGAGGTTGTGAGCTATGCTTGACGGATTGATCCATTCCTACCTGGACGCGTTCGGCCAGGGCTGGCGACCGCGCGACGACTTCCCCGACACCGACTGGGACTCGCTTCTGCCCCGAAGCGCGCTAAGCTCTCCTCAAGACAAAACAGGAGAGACGGATGCCCATCAAACGCGTCGTCGCGGCGACAGTTCTGGCTATCGGATTATGCGCGTGCGCTACAGAGCCAGCACAGGATGAGACACGCATCGACGCGGATGCGACAGTCAAACACAAGAAAGTGGTGCGGATAGAGGTCCACAAGCCGGATGAGGTGAGCCAGCCAGGGCCGGGTGACCGGATGCCGGCGGGCCGCCCACTTGGCACACGCTCTTCCGTGGTGGCCCCCAATGGCGCGGCCGCAACAGCTCATCCCCTCGCCACGCAGACGGCGCTTGATGTGCTAAAGGCAGGCGGTTCAGCGGTGGACGCTGCCATTGCCGCAAATGCCATGCTCGGCCTGGTCGAGCCGACCGGCAACGGCATCGGCGGCGATCTGTTTGCCATCGTCTGGGACCCGGAAACGCAGCAGCTCTACGGCTACAATGGCTCCGGTCGCTCGCCCTTGGGCGCGACATTGGACGACATGCAGGCGAAAGCCGACGAATTCATGCAAGGCGAGGAGATTCCGCCCTTCGGCGCCGCGCCCGTGACGGTGCCTGGCACGGTCGATGGCTGGTACGCGCTGCATGACAAGTTCGGCAAGCAGCCGATGAACATGAACCTCGAACCGGCCATTCAGTACGCCCGTAACGGCGCGCCGATTCCTGAGGTCATCGCCTATTATTGGGGCCGCAACGCAACGCGCCTGCAAGAAGCGGCTGACAGCGGCATGCTGGAAGAGTTCGACAATGCGAAGGCGACCTATTTCTCGCCCGCGCCGAAGGAAGGTAGCCTGTTCCGAAATCCTGACCTGGCCGACACGCTGGAGCGGATCGCTTACAAGGGCCGGAACGAATTCTATTCCGGCGAAACCGCCCACATCATGGGCGACTATTTCGAGCGGATCGGCGGCTTCCTGACCTATGAGGATTTTGCCGCCCATTCCGGCGAATGGGTCGAGCCGATCTGTGTGACCTATCGCGGCGACTACAAGGTCTGCGAATTGCCGCCGAACACGCAGGGCATCGCGGCGCTTCAGATGTTACAAATGCTGGAACGGTTTGACCTGCGCGGCATGGGCTTCGGCTCGACCGACAGCATCATGGCGCAGGTGGAAGCGAAACGGCTCGCCTTTGCAGACCGGGCGGCTGGCTATGCTGATCCAGAAACGTCCGGAATTGATCCCGCTATCTTTGTTCGCCCCGGCTACAATGCTGAACGGGCAGACAGGATTGACCTCGGTCAGGCGATGGCACCTCCTGCCCCCGGCTTCGCAGACGCAGATGCCAAGCTGAACGACGGCGACACCACCTATCTCACCGTCACCGACAAGGACGGCATGATGGTCTCCCTCATCCAGTCAAACTATCGCGGCATGGGCACAGGGCTCGTTGCGGATGGCCTCGGCTTCATGTTCCAGGACCGGGGCCAGTTGTTCAGCCTCGACCCGGCCCATCCGAACGTGTTCGAGCCGGGCAAGCGCCCCTTCCACACGATCATCCCCGCCTTTGCTTTCAAGAAGGACATGCCGGGCTGTCAGGTGCGCGCCGAACCGATCGAACAGGCCTGCCCGTTCGAGCCTTGGCTTAGCTTTGGCCTGATGGGCGGCGGCATGCAGCCGCAGGGCCATGTGCAGGTCATCCTGAACCTCGTCGATTTCGACATGGGCCTTCAGGAGGCCGGCGACGCCGCGCGCTGGGAACATGTCGGCGGCTGCGAGCCAACGGATGATCTGAACGGCGACAAATGTGAGAGCGACATGGGCGTCGTGCATCTGGAAAGCGGCATCCCGCCGGAAACTCGCGCCGAACTGGAAGCGCGCGGTCACACGGTCGAGTGCTGCAAGGCGAATGCGGGCGGCTATCAGGCAATCATGCGCGACTTCGAAAGCGGCGCCTGGATTGCCGCCACCGAAATGCGCAAGGATGGCAGCGCGGATGGGTACTAGCCGTCTCGCTCCTCTCCCATTAGGGAGAGGGGCATGACGACGAAATTTGCCCCAGAAGCCCCGGCCGATTGTCCTCTTTGCCCTCGCCTTGTGGCGTATCGGGAAGAGGTCGCGGCGAAAGAGCCGGATTGGTTCAACGGCGCCGTGCCGAGCTTCGGGCCGGAGGATGCCGAATTGCTGATCATCGGCCTTGCACCCGGCGTGACCGGGGCAAACCGGACGGGCCGACCATTCACCGGCGACTGGGCCGGGGACCTGCTCTACGCGACCATCGACAAGTTCGGCTACTCGACCGGCACTTATGATGCGCGGCCGGATGACGGGCTGGAACTGAAACGCGCCATGATCACCAATGCTGTGCGCTGTGTGCCTCCGCAGAACAAGCCGGTTGGCGCGGAGATCAACCAGTGTCGGCCTTTCCTGTCAGCGCGCATCGCGGCGCTGCCAAAGCTGAAGGCCATGATCTGCCTCGGCAAGATTTCCCATGATTCCACGGTGCGGACGCTGGGGCTGAAGCTGAAGGATTACCCCTTCGGCCACGGCACGCATTATGATGTGGAGTTCGCAGGTCGGCCACTGGCGCTGATCTCGTCCTATCATTGCAGCCGCTACAACACGAATACCGGCCGCCTGACTCCGGAGATGTTCGAGGGTGTGTTCGCATTGGCAAAGGGCGTGACCGATACGGCCTAAGGGAGTTGCCATCGAAGCGTTTTCCGTTTATCGATAATATTGTTATTCGATAAGGGGATGCCCGATGCCTAGATATGCTGTTCCGCTGCTCACATGCGTTTTCGCATTGGTTTTTCTCGGCACAGGTGTCGCGCATGCTGCAAAGCTCGAAGTTGATCCGGACGCGCCCCTATGGATCAAACTTGCCACGGACGCTCTGCTTTATGCCCATATTGGCGGCGGCGCGGTGGGACTCGCATCCGGCGTCGCAGCGATTGCAGCGCGTAAAGGGCAAGCCTTGCACCGCCTTGCGGGGAAAGTCTTCTTCGTTTCGATGTTCGTCACCTATCTGATTGGTGCGGGCGTTGCGCCGTTCCTTGAGGAGGGCCAACGACCGAACTTCGTGGCAGGTATTCTCGCCTTGTACCTGCTCATCACAGCTTTGATCACAGTTCGCCAGCGTGGGCCTGTCCGAACCAACTGGCGGCATTATGTGGGACTGGCGACGGCGCTCGGCATAACGCTGATGGGCGTGGTGTTCATGTATATGGGCGCGAACAGCGCAACCGGCACCGTGGATGGCTCGCCGCCCCAGGCCTTCATCCTGTTCATTGTGGCTGGCAGTATCGCCGCATTCGGCGAATTGAATGTGATCCTGCGACAGGCGCTGTCCTACACGGCGCGCATTTCCCGCCACCTCTGGCGCATGTGTTTCTCGATGTTCATCGCATCCGGCTCACTTTTCCTGGGGCAACCGCAAGTGTTTCCCGAAAGCTTCAACCAGACCGCCTGGCCGTTCCTGCTGGCGTTTGCGCCCTTGATCGCCCTGATTGTCTGGCAAGGCCTGCTGAGGCTTCGCGGCAGAAAACTTCGCACTGCCTGAGAGGTAGGTCTCAGCCCTCTTTCAGAATCCGCGCCTTTTGTCGTTGCCAGTCGCGTTTGGCCTCAACTTCGCGCTTGTCATGGCTCTTGCGGCCGGTCGCAAGGCCGATGAGGAGCTTGGCCAGGCCGCGCTCGTTGAAATAGAGCTTCAGCGGCACAATCGTGCGCCCCGCCCGATCTACGGATTGGGACAGCTTCGCAAGTTCGCGCTTTGACACGAGCAGCTTCCGCTTGCGCTTCGGCTCATGGTTGAACCGGTTGGCAGCATTGTAGATCGGGATATCCGCATTGATCAGGTAGAGCCCACCATCTTCCGGGCTGACATAGGCTTCGGCGATATTCGCTTTGCCCTGACGCAGGGATTTAACTTCGGAGCCGACCAGCATGATGCCAGCCTCCAGCGTGTCCTCAACCGCATAATCGCGGCGAGAGCGGCGGTTCTCCGCGACCAGCCCATCCGAGCGGCCCTTTGTCTGACTCTTCTTTGCCATCGCCCTGATTTAGGCGTTCAAACCCGCAAGCGCCATGGCCTGATCAATTTCGGCCCGCTTTTCTGCAGATGGCGCCGTGATCGGCAAGCGCACCTCATCGGTGCAAAGCCCCAGTTTCGACAAGGCATATTTGGCCGGACCCGGCGAAGGCGAGCAGAACATCGCCTTGTGCAGCGCGATCAGCTTGCGCTCAATGGCGCGGGCTTCGTCCAGGTTTCCGGCGTGGAAAGCCTTGTGCATCGCGGCGCAGGCCTCCGGCATGACGTTCGCGGTGACGGAGATGCAGCCCATCCCGCCCATGGCGAGATAGCCGAGCGCGCTTGGATCATCGCCTGACAATTGAACGAATTGTGTGCCCTCAGGGATCGCTGCCATGTGCTGGCTGACACGCTCCATGTCGCCAGTCGCATCCTTGATACCGACAATATTCGGCAGCTGGGCGAGGCGCGCGACGGTGTCTGGCGCCAGATCAACGACTGTGCGGCCGGGAACGTTGTATAGCAGCACCGGCATCGCCACGGCATCGTTGATGGCGCGGAAATGGGCCTCAAGGCCATCCTGATTGGGATTGTTGTAGTAAGGGCAGACGACAAGCGCTGCGTCAGCGCCGACCGTCTTGGCATGTTCGACCAGTTCGATCGCCTCATCTGTGGCGTTGGCCCCGGCCCCGGCAATCACGGGCACGCGGCCTTTGGTAATTTCAACACAAAGCGTTACGACATCTTTATGCTCTTGCGTTGAAAGTGTGGATGTCTCGCCCGTGGTGCCGACCGGCACAAGTGCACTGGAACCGCCCTGAATCTGGCGCTCTACCAGTGCAACAAATGCGTCCCGGTCAACGGCCCCATTCTTGAAGGGGGTGACGAGTGCTGGGATTGAGCCATGGAACATCGTAAATTTGCCGCGATTCAGGTGTTGTTTGGTTTGATCGAATATAAATCGCCAATGCCTTCTCACGCTTTGGCCAAGAAATAAACTCTGCTGAGCCGTTTCATGATGCGACCTGTTGCCATTATTGCCTCACTTGCCGCCCTGTCCCAGGCCGCTGCGGCGGCTGCGGTGCCGGAGACCCCCAGCCTGAAACCTGACCGTCCTTACGTGTCGTCGGTCACGGACACCCGGAATGCCGAAATCCTGCACAAGGCATTGCGCGCGGCCGATGGATACGATTGGCCCGCGGTAGCACATTTGCAGACACAGGCCTCTGACGCGGATGTTCGGAACCTCATCATGTGGATCCGGGCGAGCCGCGGCGTGCCTGGCATGAATTTTTCGGAAGTATCCTTTGCGCTCGACAAACTCGAAGACTGGCCGAAACGCACATCCATGCGGCGCCGGGCCGAGGAGATCATCAGCGAATCTTCCTACAGCCACAAGGAACGCATCGACTGGCTGACCGAGTCCGGCCCAATCACGGGCGCAGGCAAAATCGCCCTTGCCGACAGTTGGCGCGCCATTGGTGAGCCGGGCAAGGCGCTGGAAGCCGTCCGCGACGCCTGGCACAACAATTCCCTGGAGCGCGCGGTGGAGCGCGAAGTGCTGGCCACGTACGGCAAACAACTTACACAGGACGACCACCGTGCGCGCGTGGAATTCCTGCTCTGGACCAATCAGCGCACGGCCGCATCAAACCTGAAATACCTGCTGACAAACGACTATCGAAAGCTGGTTGATGCCCGCATCGGTCTGGCGGCCCGCTCCCGTAATGTGGATGCGCTGGTCGATGCCGTGCCGTCCCACCTGCAGGACAATCCCGGCCTTCTTTATGAGCGTGCCAAGTGGCGTCGCCAGAAGTTGCGCAATCAGGACGTAGCAACCCCGCTGCTGACAGGCATTGATGGGAATGAGGTTCCCGAAGCTGGCCGCTCCCGGCTTTGGGACGAGCGCAACATCGCCATCCGCACTGATCTGAAGGACGGCAACTGGTCCCGCGCATATCAGCTCGCCTCACCTCATGGCATGTATAGCGGCGGTGACTTTGCTGAAGCCGAATGGGTCTCCGGCTGGATTGCCCTGCGCCTCAACAATGATGCCGATCGCAGCTTGCAGCATTTCGAAACGATGGCCGATGGCGTGTCGACCCCGATCAGCGTCGCCCGTGGCAAATATTGGGCAGGCCGGGCACGGGATGCGCTTGGTCAGTCTGATGCTGCGCGAACCGACTACACAGCGGCGGCAGAACATAAATTCACTTATTACGGTCAGCTGGCTGCGGAACGTCTTGAGGACAAGAAGCTCTCCTTCCCCAAAACCACCGAGCCGACAGCTGAAGAGATCGAAGCGTTCGAGTCACGCCCCATGGTTGCAGCCCTTCGCCTGCTCGGTGAAAGCGGAGAGGAGCGCCTCTTCCGCGAGTTCGCATACCATCTGGACGATCTGCTGGAAACGGAAGCGGAATACCTGCTGCTAGCCCGTCTTGCGACGGAGTACCAGGTGCCCGATGTCGGCGTTCGTGGCGCAAAAGCCGGACTTGCCAAAGGCATCGTCTCGACAGATGCCGCCTATCCGGTCGTTGCCTATCCCTTGCTGCGAGAGCCACAAGTGGAGCGCCCGCTAATGCTCGCCCTGTCTCGACAGGAAAGCGAGATGAACCCCAATGCGATCAGCCATGTTGGCGCGCGCGGTTTGATGCAGTTCATGCCGGCAACCGCCCGCAACGAGGCTCGTTTGCGCGGCTTGCCCTATCGTACATCCTGGCTGACGGATGATCCGGGTTACAACATGACGCTGGGCGGACAGCATCTCGATACGCTGCTCTCCCGGTTCAATGGCAGCTACATCATGACCGCAGCGGCCTACAATGCCGGACCTAGCCGTCCGCGCCAGTGGATCAAGGATTATGGTGATCCGCGTACGGGCCAAGTCGATCCGATTGACTGGGTTGAGTTCATCCCGTTCTCGGAAACCCGGAATTATGTCCAGCGTGTCCTTGAGAACACACAGGTCTATCGTCATCGCCTGATTGGTGAGCCTGTCGAGATCAAGATCGAGGAAGACCTCGAACGCGGCAGACAATAACACCCGGCCTCCTGTTAGCGATATCGCGATTCATGACGACGCCAGAGCCCCTGCTCTGACGGTACAATTCATCGCATATACTTTGCTTCGCAGATAGAGATGATGCTGGTGTTCGCGACGTGCCACCTCGCGTCGCTCCTCCGGTCCCACGCTCACCGATTTTAGCCGATGCGCCAACAAGGAATGGTTATGCAATCCATTTCCGTCGCGGCACGCCCCCATATTGCAATAACAGCAGGCTTGACAAGAAACACAGCCCGATTGAGAAGCTTGCTTAATAAAACTTACAGATAGAAATCGGGAGGAAGTAAGTTATGGCGCAAACGCGTTTGACCAAAGGCGTGCTTTATTCAGCCGTCGCTTCGGCAGCCATTGGCATGTTCATGCCCGCCGCCAGTTGGGCACAGGAAGACACCACCACAGCATCCGAGTCGGGCCAACTCATGCTGGACGAATTGGTCATCACCGCGCGTAAACGCGAAGAGAGCCTGCAGGATGTTCCGATCGCCGTGACCGGTATTGGTGGAGACCAGCTTCGCGATGAACAGATTACGGACCTTTCCGAGATCGCACTCCAAGTTCCGAGCTTCACGTTCCAGTCTCAGAACAGCATGGAATCGGAGATGTTCATCCGGGGCGTTGGATCCGTTCGCCTGAATGGCGCTACGGCTGACCCATCAATCGGCACATTTCTCAACGAAGTTTATGTCGGTCGTCGCGGCTCTGCCACGCCTCCCATCTTCGACCTGTCCCGCGTAGAAGTTCTGCGCGGACCGCAAGGCACTCTTTTCGGCAAGAACATTGTCGGCGGTGCCATCAACCTTATCACGGCCGCGCCGCAGGATGAGTTTGACGCGGGTGGTTCCGTATCAATCGGCAACTATTCCAGTGTCCTCGCCGAAGGCTTTGTCACAGGTCCGGTGACTGACACGGTCTCCGCGCGCCTCGCCCTGTTCCGCGAAACCCATGATGGCTACGCGAAGAATATCGTCACTGGCCAAGACCTTGAAGACAAGGACTCCACAGCCGGACGCCTTTCGCTGAATTGGGATGCGTCGGATACAGTATTCGTGTCCGTTGTCGCAGATTACAGTCAGGATCGCGCCGGCGGCCCGTCCCGTCACGCGGTCGACGATCCGAAAACACCCGGCTTTGGCTTCATCACGCCGAACATTCCGGAAGATCCACGCGTCAACGTTTCCCCCTATGATCAGTACGCTGACCGCGATACGGCTGGCCTGACTGGCCGTGTCGAATGGGACATCGGCGAAATGTCGCTCGTCTATCTGGCCGCCTACCGCTATGGACAAGGCGATGGCCGCTGGACCCAAGCCGGTGCGGCGTCCCCGCCATCCATCACGGATAGTACGCTGACCCAGCACGAACTGTACCAAGGCGTCACGCAAGAACTTCGCCTCGCATCTTCGCAGGACAACGCATTCCGTTGGGTGGCAGGTCTCTACTATCTCGATGAAAACGTGAAACGCGTTTCCCGGAACACAGCCACATCCTTCCTGCCGGGCGGCCCAGGCGGCACGCGGGACTCCCTTGATGGCGACAACATCTATCTCGGCTACAGCGACACGGCCAGCTACGCAGCCTTTGGTGAAGTCGAGTACGATATCACGCCTGACGTGACGCTTGCTATTGGCGGCCGCTTTACGCACGACAAGAAAGATCTCGACACGCGCGCGGTGATTCTGGACTACGGCCTGCCGGGCGACATCCTGTCTCCAGCCCCGCTACAGGAAGAATATGATGTCGTGCAAAGTGAGGAATGGTCTGAGTTCACACCTAAAGTGGCGGTGAACTGGACCCCGACCGAAGACGCGCTCATCTACGCTTCGTACGCCAGCGGCTACAAAGGCGGCGGATGGCAGGGTGCGACGGCAAACGCTGTTGCAGCGGCCACACCCTATGATCCGGAATCGGCATCTACATACGAGATTGGTCTGAAGGCCGAATGGTTCAACAACCGCCTACGCACCAACCTTGCTGCATTCTACACGGACTTCACCGACCTCCAGGTGGAATTGCTTGACGATGTCAATCTGACGCTTGTCGTGGCCAACGCCGCCGACGCTGCGATCAAGGGTGTCGAGTATGAAGTACGTGTCCTGCCGACGGAATGGCTGACGCTCTTCGCGGCCGGATCCTTCCTCGACACAGAGTACAAAGACTATATCGACCCTCTGCGCGGCATCGACTACAGCGGAAACCAGCTTCAGAGAACGCCTGACTTCCAGTACACGATTGGCGCGGACATTGATCACCGTCTGACAGACAATCTGAACTTCATTGCGGCCCTGAACTACTCCTATCAGGACCAGATGTTCTGGGGCCCGGACAATCACAATGAAGAACCAGGCTACGGCCTCCTCAACGGCCGTATTGGCATCGCAGCTGCCGATGGCCGCTGGACGGCAACGATCTGGGGCAAGAACATCTCTGATGAGCTTTATCGCGTCAGCATCATTCCGTTTGCAGGTGATGAAGTGTCGCTCTATGGCGCACCGGAGACCTACGGCGTTCGTTTCTCGGCACGCTACTAAATCTCATCTGAGCACTTGAAGAATGGGCGATACGACCGGCGGTTGTATCGCCCTTTTTACGTCTAGCGCGCTGGAACATGCGCAGCGATCAGGCGCGGCCCATCAGCTGCAAAGGCGCGCTCAAGCGCCACGTCAAACTCTTCAGCTGTTGTCGCATTCGCCGCCGGTACGCCTTGGGCTTCTGACAGTTTCACCCAATCAATCTCCGGATGGCCAAGGCCAAGCAGTTCCTGAGCCGCCGGGCCGGGATTGCCCGCGCCAGTCCGCGCAAGTTCGATGTTCAGAATGCGGTAGGAATGGTTGACGAACACGACATTGACCACGTTCGCGCCCTCCCGTGCCATGCTCCACAGCGCCTGATTAGTATACATGCCTGCGCCGTCACCGGTGATGCAAAGGGTCTTGCGGTCAGGCACGGCAAGTGATGCGCCCAACGCGAGCGGCATTCCTTGGCCGATGGCACCACCGGTCAGCATCATCCAGTCGTGCGGGCGAGCACGCTGCGTCATCAGAAAGCTCGGCAGTCCATTGGAAACGCCATCGTCCGAAACGAAACACCCTTCCGGCATGTGACGCGCAATGGACGCACCGATGGCAGCCGCGTTGAGTGCACCAGTCGGCGCACCCGGCACATCAAGCTCTGCGGCAGGGGCCACCTCTTTTGCACCGAGTGCGTCCGCCAAGGCTGCCAGGATCGCGGCGCTATCGGTATCCGGCCCGCCAATCATCATCGGTGCGCAGCCTTCAGGGACGAGAACACTCGGCTTGCCCGGATACGCGAAAAACGCCACAGGCACTTGCGTGCCAGCAATCAACATCAGATCCGAACCTTCCAGATCCGCCATTGCGCCTTCGGCAAAGTATTGCATCCGGTCCGGCACGAAGCGACCGGCCCCACGCGCCTGACGCGGGAAGAAGGTGTCGGTGAGCACACGGATTCCGGCCGCCTTTACCCGCGCTGCCTGCGCCAGGCCTGCCTCGGTCAAGGCTGTGCCGTTTATGATGATCACGGGCTTGCTGGCGGATTTCACCGCCGCGGCGGCGGCATCGATGCGCGCCGGATCTGGTGCCCGCAAGGATGGCCGTGCACGTGTGGCGCCCGGCTTGCCACCTTCCAGCCAAGCCGTGTCAGCAGGCAGGATCAGTGACACAGGGCCGGGCTCTGGTCCGAAGCTCGCTTCCCAGGCTTGCGCGGCAAGTTCGCCCGCCTGCGCAACCGTATCAGCCGATTTGATCCAACGGGAATTCGGCCCCGCCATTCCAACCACATCAGACGCCAGCGGGGCGTCAAAGCGCTGGTGTGGAACGGCATGGTCTCCGATCACATTGACCATCGGCGTCCAGGCCCGGCGTGCATTGTGGATATTGGCACCACCATTCAGATACCCAGCGCCGAGGTGCAACAGCGTCATGGCCGGGGCGCCCGTTACACGCGCATGACCATCGGCCGCCCCTGTTGCCACACCCTCAAACAGGCAGAGCGTCGACTTAATACGTGGCTCATGATCCAACGCAGTAACAAGGTGCATCTCCGATGTGCCCGGATTGGCAAAGCAGGCGGTCACCCCATGATCGGCCAGCGTGGAAACAAGCGCTTCCGCACCCGTCATGGTTTGTATTGGCTGTTCAGTCATCCGGTATCCCTTTTTGTTTTGTCTGGTTTGAGCTGGTTAAAGGATCAGAAGATTGTCAGGCAGGTCGCCCGTATCCTTATAGAGAATATCCACCTGGTCTTGCCGCAAGGCCTGCGTACGGGACTGGTTGATGTATCCTTTCTCCGTGATCTCTCCATTATCCGCCAGCGGAGCGGTAGCCTGCAACAGGACCCGCGCTACGCGTGCCGAAACATTTGGATGTGCCTTGTTGTGCACCGCCAGTCCCGCGCTGATTTTTTCATGCACTGCTGGGTGCCGGATCAGCTCTTCTATCGGCAGGTCATCGCCGACAAGCCGCTTGCACCATGCTTCATTCACAAAACCCAGAAGCCGGATGTCATTCTGATTCAGGCCACAAACGACTGCATCAGACAGCGCGCCACCTGTCGCTGCAACGGCCTGTACACGCACAGTTCCCGCAGACACCCATGTGCCGTTTGCCAGCTTGAACTCCTCGGCGGTGCGGCCGTCAAACGCAAGCCCGCGCTCTGGCGCATCCGGGTCTACAAACTTCACCGCATCACCAAGCTTGTAGAAGCCTTCTTCGTCAAACGCCTCCTTTGTCTTCTCCTCATTGCGGAAATAGCCCGGCGTGACATTCACGCCTTTTACGCGCAATTCCATCTTTTCCGCATTCGGCACCATCTTGAACGTGTTGCCCGGCAGAGGCAGACCAATCAGGCCCATCCGGTCATTCGGCCAATGCACGTTTGACGCAGTCGGTGCCGTCTCGGTTGCACCATACCCGGCAGACAGGGAAATGCGCTCGCCGGTGATACGCACAGCAACCGCCTGAATGCGCTCATAAATGTCTTGCCCCATGGATGCGCCACCATAGGCCATGCAGACGAGACGCCTGAAAAACACCTCCGCCAGCTGATCATCACGCTCCAACTCGGTGGCCAGCGCCGCCCACGCTGCGGGGACAGTCGTATGCTGGGTTGTGGAAACCTCTTTCAGATTTCGTAACATTTCTGGCAGGCGGGCGGGCGTCGGCGCGCCCTGGTCAATGTAGAGCGTCCCACCCCAATCGAGCATATTGTGCAGGATGGAATGCGCGCCGTAAGTATGGCTCCACGGCAGGAAGTTGCACATCACCTGAGGCCCGCCGGTCATCTCGTCCAGACGTTCTTCATCCCAGACCGATCGGATCATGCGGGCATTGGACGACACCATGCCTTGCAGGTTAATGACGGCTTTCGGTTCTCCGGTGGAGCCGGACGTCATCATGTACTTCGCGACCGTGTCCGGAGTCAGCCGGTCATACGCCGCTTGCACAGCCTCGGTTGGCGCGCGCATGAACTGCTCCAGCCGGACTGCATCACAGCGCTCTGGTGCACGTCCGCTATAGATGACCAGCCGCCCCTGAAGATCCAGCCCGTCCAAAGCGCGCTGATAGTCTGCGCCATCCTCGACATAGATGAATTTGGGCTGCGTCAGGCCATCAATGTATTTGAGGCGCCCCAGGTCTTCGCTGAGCAGCGCATAAGCTGGGGTCACGGGTACAGCCGGGCTGCCGCCCCACATCGCGGCATACATCACCAGCGCGTTGGCGATAGAGTTGCGTGACAGGATCATCAGCGGCGCATCTTGCCCGGCGCCGGCATCCAGAAACCCCTGAGCAAGACGGCGCACCGAGTCGAGCCCGGCAGCATAAGTCAGCGTGGTCCAGCCTTCCGCAGCCGGATTCTCCGGGTCGCGTTCAGCCAGCCAGACCGTATCCGGGCGATGTTCTGCCCAATGCACCAGTGGCGCCAGCATGTGCGACGGACAGGCCTTCAGCGGCTGACCATTATCCAGATAGATCGTGCCATCCGGTCTGCGGTCTACGTTTAGCTTTTGAGGAAGGTAAGGAACTTCGCGGAAGGGTATGTCCGACGTATCTGGCATGATGTGAGCGTTTCTTCCCGTATGTTTTTATCTTTCCGGTTATTCAAACCCCGGTGTCGGAATATGGATCACTTCTCCGCAATGCTTGCAATGCACCGCGTCACGTTCATGAAAGCGCAGACCGCACTCTTCGCACTCCTGCTCCACCTTGTCGCGCGGCTCCACAATGGTTCGCAGCAATTGCAAGAATAGGGTCAGGCCGAGCACCATAACGATGATGGAGAGCAACCGCCCACCGGGGCCTACCATCAAGACATCACCATATCCGGTCGTCGTCAGGCTGGTCACCGTGAAATAGAGCGCATCGATATAGGTGTGTATGCCATCATTGATCCCGACCTGCGTGGAGTAAACCAGGGCAGCCATGATGAAGACAAACACGACCAGATTGGTCACTTTGTCGATGATCCGCTCATGCCGCTGGAAAAAGGGCGTCAGAACCTTCACGCGCTTGATAAATGTAAAGGCCCTGATGGCGCGCACCGCACGCAACACGCGTAGAAACGCGAAGTTCGACACAAGCAGCGGTGCAAACATGGTCACCACGACGACAAGATCCGCAATGTTTATGGGCCGGATGACAAAGTTCCATCGGTGCCGCGCAATGTAAAACCGCGCCAGCAGATCCGCGAGGATCACGCCGCCAATCACGTAGTCGATTGCAAAATGCGCGCGGTCCCGTTGATCAAACGGGGCCCACAGGAAATAGCCGATCGTGATGAAATCAAACGCCAGCATGGCCCAGCGGAACAGGAACGGCCACCTGCCTGTGCCCTCATACAGCCAGAATAGAATCCGGTTCAGGCCCTTGCGCTCTTTCTTCATGCGCCCCGCTCCACCCACACCAGGTTCAGCTGATCGGCTCCAGTGTCTCGTTGAAGCGGACCGGTTGACCGCCGCCTTTCTTCACGATCTCACCGTCGCGCATGACGAACCCGCCGCGAATGATGGTTGCAACGGGCCACCCTGTCGCCTCGAAACCATCATAGGGTGTCCATCCGCATTTGGACTTCGTCCAGTCATGCGTGATGGTTTCCTTGCGCTTCAGGTCTACCACCGTGAAGTCCGCATGATAGCCTTCCGCGATACGGCCCTTGTCTGCGAGCCCGAAGACACGCTGCGGCCCCGCGCTCGTCAATTCGACGAAACGCTGAAGACTGAGCTTTCCGTTGTTCACATGGGTCAGCATCACCGGCACGAGCGTCTGCACGCCCGGCATGCCGGATGGTGAGGCGGGATAGGGGCGCTCCTTCTCCTCACGCGTATGTGGCGCGTGATCGGTCGCGAGTACATCCACGATCCCGGCATTCAGCGCCCGCCAGAGGGCGTCCTGATGGCGTTGTTCGCGCACGGGCGGATTTTGCTGGGCAAAGCCTTTGAGGCGCTCATAACAGTCGGGCGCAGCCAGCGTGAGGTGGTTCGGAAGGACTTCCACACTGGCCAGATCCTTCGCATCGCGCAGCAACTCCATTTCCTCAACGGTGGAGATATGCAGCACGTGGATGCGTTTTCCGGTCTTGCGGGCAAGGCGCAACAAGCGGCGCGTAGAACTGACAGCGGCCTCAACATCGCGAACCACAATATGACTTTGCCAATCCCCCTGCACGGCCAGGCTGCGGCGTTCCTCGAGTCGATACTCGTCTTCCGAGTGGAATGCGGCGCGACGCTTGATAGCGCGCAGCACAGCTTCAACGCCTTCATCGTCCTGGATCAGCAAATCTCCGGTCGACGCGCCCATGAAGACTTTCACACCGCAACAACCGAGCATCTGCTCCATCTCTGGCAACACATCTGTGTTGTCATGTGTCGCGCCAGCATAGAACGCATGATCGGTATCCATCCGGCCCTTCGCGCGGGCCAGCTTGTCAGTCAACGCATCGGGCGTGATCGTGGACGGGTTTGTGTTCGGCATCTCGAACACGGCCACGACGCCGCCCAGCGCGGCAGAGCGAGCTTCTGTTTCGAGGTCGGCCTTGTGCTCCAGTCCCGGTTCCCTGAAGTGAACCTGGCTGTCGATCACACCGGGCAGAATGTGCAGGCCGGTTGCGTCATAGATTTCTCCGGCATCAACGCCGGTCAGGTCGCCGATATGGGCAATACGCTCGCCCTTCACGCCGATGTCGGTTTGCGCCATGCCGCCGGGAGAAACGACGGTGCCGCCTTTCAGGATCAGATCATAGGTCATGGCAAATGGGGTGTGACTCCGCGCGGCCTAAGTCAAGTGTGGTTTTCCCGAGCCTTGAATGGAACGTCGGACTTGAGAAGCCACCTTGCCATACTTACAACAGGCAGATGAAACGCATTCTCCCCCATCGCGCGATCATTCGCCTGACCGGCCCTGACATGCTTCACCTGCTGGGCCGCACTGTCACACACTCCGTCGACAATTGGCAGACGGGTGAGATACGCTATGGCGCGTTATTGACGCCGCAAGGAAAGGTGATCGCCGATTACCTGGCCATGCTGGCCTTGGAAAACATCTATCTGGATGTTCACGTCGACGCGGCGGATGACCTCGAAAAGCGCCTGAAAATGTTCAGAATGCGCAATGATGTGACGATTGAACGGCTGACCGATGATGTCGTGACCGAAGGGAGTTGGGTGGACGTCAGGTCGCCGCAAATGCCGCATCGCGCAATCACGCCGTCGGGTGTCTCTGGAATCGATATGCCCGAACAGGAATGGCATGCCGCCCGGATCGCAGCCGGCGTTCCGGAATGGGGCTCAGACTATCGCGCAGCGGAAGTTTTCCCGACTGACATCAACATGGATATGATGTCGGGTATCGACTACAAGAAAGGCTGTTTCGTCGGTCAGGAAGTCGCCAGCCGCATGAAGCGCAAGGGCAAGATTCGCAAGCGCACCGTGAAGGTGACGGGTGAGGCCCTGGAAGCGGGCGCAGACATCGTCGCAGGCACCCCCATAGGCAGTCTCACCAGCGTGGCCGGATCAGTTGGACTCGCTCTGATCCGCACGGACCGGCTTGCCAAGGCTGAGCAGGATGGACTGACGTTCACCTGCAACGGCGCATCTGTGACGTTCGAGCTCACGGAATGGCAACGCGCGGAGGTGGACAGTCACATCGCGGAGCCAGCCGGTGAGTGACACATATCCCTGCGCATGGGCCCCGCCGTCAGACGAGCTCTATCGGACCTATCATGATACCGAATGGGGCGTGCCGGAGCGCGATGGACGCGCGCTCTGGGAGAAACTGCAACTGGACGGCATGCAGGCCGGACTGGCCTGGATCACCATATTGCGCAAGCGCGACAGCATCCGCGAAGAGTTCGACAACTTCGACCCCGAAAAGCTCGCCCGCTGGACGCCCGCCCGCGCAGCCAAAGCGCTGAAAAACCCCGGCATCATCCGGAGCCCCAAAAAGGTCGACGCGGTGATCGGCAATGCTCAGGCATTCCTTGCGATGGAAGAATCAGGTGACAGCTTTTCCGACTATTGCTGGCAAATTGTGGGCGGCCAGCCCATCGTGAACCAGTGGAAACATTTCCGCGATGCGCCCACTCACACCGACTGGTCCGCTGCAATGTCGAAGGATCTCAAGAAACGTGGGTTCAAATTCGTGGGCCCAACGATCGTTTATGCATGGGCTCAGGCAGTTGGCATGGTCAATGACCATGATGTATCCTGTCCCCGACACAAGGCCGTTCAGGAGATGTGATTGATGAAAGCCTCAATGATTGCCGCTGCCCTTCTGGTCGCGGTGCCATTTCTCGCTGGCTGCGCAACGTCTTCAATGGACAAGGCAAACCGCGCCGAAGCCTGGAGCCGCTGCCGGACAGCCCCTGATCCTGACACGCGAGACCGGTGCATAGAAACAGAGATCGCGCTGCTTGAAGCGCGGCAGGAGCGAAATGCTGCATCCTACGCCGAAAGAATGAAAGCGGCGGAAGAACGCGAGGCCATAAACGAAGCTCAGGGTCTGCCCCGCGAAGCAGTTCGGGAAACGGTCGATTCCGGGCTACGCGCCCCAAAAGACTAAACAGCCTCGGTACTTGCAAATCACCGGAAGTTGACCAAACTTCCCGCAGACACAAACCATTGTAGAAAAATGCGATAACGGTCTGGGTTATCCGGATCGGACAAAGAGGGCAGGCATGAATACACCAGTCATTTCGGCGACAGGACTCTGGACGCCTCCCAACTCCATTTCCAACAAGGAATTGGTCGACAGCTACAATGTTTGGGCCGACAACTGGAACCGCGAGCGGGAAGCAGATATCGCCGCCGGCCTGCTGGAGCCAAAGACGCACTCATCGGTCGAATTCATCGAAAAGGCGTCCGGTATCAAATCCCGCTATGTGATGGACAAGACCGGCGTTCTGGATCCGGACATCATGGCTCCCCGTATTGCAGAGCGTCCGAACGAGCAGATTTCGGTCCTGGCCGAAATCGCTGTGAAGGCCGCCAAAGATGCGCTGGAGCGCGCCGGGCGCAAGCCCGAAGACGTGGACGCCGTGATCTGCGCCGCCTCAAACATGCAGCGCGCCTACCCTGCCATGGCCGTGGAAATCCAGGACGCGCTTGGATGTGGCGGTTTCGCATTCGACATGAACGTCGCCTGCTCTTCCGCAACCTTCGGCATCCAGACCGCAGCAGACTTCGTGCGCTCTGGCAGCGCCAAATCCGTCCTCATGGTCAACCCGGAAATCTGCTCGGGGCATCTGAACTTTACGGATCGCGACAGCCACTTCATCTTCGGCGACGTCGCAACGGCTGTCCTGGTGGAAGATGTCAGCATAGCGCCGGTCGGCCATTGGAAAATTCTCGGCACCAAGCTGAAGACGCAGTTTTCGAATAATATCCGGAACAATTTCGGCTTCCTGAACCGCGCCGCACCGGAAGGCATTGACGCGCCAGACAAGCTGTTTGTTCAGGAAGGGCGCAAAGTGTTCAAGGAAGTGGTGCCAATGGTTGCCACGATGATTGGGGAACAACTGGGCGAACTGAACATCGCCCCAACCGATTTGCGCCGCATGTGGTTGCATCAAGCGAACGCAAACATGAACCGCCTCATCTCGTCAAAGGTCTTGGGGAGAGAAGCAACCGACGAGGAAAGCCCGACCGTGCTGGACACCTATGCCAACACGTCTTCGGCCGGTTCCATCATCGCCTTCCACAAATATTCAGGCGACTTCAAGCCCGGCGATCGCGGTTTGATCTGCTCTTTCGGAGCCGGTTATTCCGCCGGAACCGTATTTGTGGAGAAAACGGCCTGAATCAGGCCCGGCCGGACTAATCGTCCAGATCATCCATGAACATGTCGCCCCAGAGGATTTCCTTGCTGGCGCGAACGGCTTCAACGACAACAATGCTGCACCCTATGAGCAGGACCCCGAACGCAATGGTTTGGGAAGATACAACAGTCGTCAAAGAATCCAGCATGGTCACCTCACTTGCAGGAAAGGCGGCGAATCTCTGAACGCGGCCCTTGTTCATGAGACCCTTTTGCCCCAAACGCCTTAACAGCGCATTTGCCGATTGGGGCCAAAAAGGGACGAGTTCGTAACCGGAATGCCCTCGTTTCTTTACCTGTGTTTCCAAAGCTTTAAATAAGGTGGTGATGACCTCTCGCGTGAAGCAATCTGTTAAGGCCCCCCGCGTCTGGCAACGCATGTTGTCGGGTCGACGGCTTGACCTGGCCGACCCATCCCCAATGGATGTGGAAATCGAAGATATTGCCCACGGCCTTGCCCGGGTTGCCCGATGGAACGGGCAAACACGCGGTGAAAACGCATTCTCAGTGGCCGAACATTCTGTTCTGGTTGAAGATATCTGCCGCCGCCTTCAACCTGACCTGACACCGCAGCAACGCCTGACGGCGCTACTTCATGATAGTCCTGAATACGTGATTGGCGACATGATATCGCCCTTCAAGGCGCTACTGGGTGAAAGCTACAAGACCATCGAGGCCCGCCTGCAGGAAGCGATCCACATCCGCTTTGGTCTGCGGCCTGTTACTCCACAGAAGCTGAAGCGCCTGATCAAGAAAGCCGACCTCATCTGCGCCTGGGCAGAAGCGATTCAACTGGCGGGTTTCTCCGAAGACGAAGCAAACCGCTTGTTTGGAAAGCCGCCTGAAGGAACCAAGCTGAAACTTTCTCCGAAAGCGGTTCCAGATGCGCAAGCCGCGTTCATGAAGCGCTACGCACAGATCAACAAATTGCTGGAGCCCTCCTGATGCCGCTGTCATCGCCTTTGCTCATTGGACTGTCCGCCGTGATGGTTGCTGTCGAAGGCGACGCCCCCCGCGTATTGATCACCCAGCGCGAGACGGGCGAAGACGCCCTGCCCTTTGGTGCATTTGACCCGGACCGCCATCGCACGTTTGACCTGTCATTGCGGGGCTGGGTGCGTGAGCAAACCGGCTTTGAACTCGGCTATGTCGAGCAACTCTACACGTTTGGGGACAAGGATCGCGAAACCCCCGAAGCCACTCTGGCAGATTCAGCCCCGAATGCGCGCGTCATTTCGGTTGGCTACCTCGCCCTGACCCCAGAGCCCCGCCCCGCGGATGATTCCTTCGAGGCGCGGTGGCACTCCTGGTATCGATATTTTCCGTGGGAAGATCATCGCAGTGGCCGTCCAGCGCTGATCGATGCACACATTGCGCCCCGCTTGATGACGTGGGCCGCCGGGAATGAACGTCGGTTGGAACGTGCCCGCGCTGCTTTCGCTCTGGATGGAATCCGGTGGATTGAGGAGCGCGTTCTGGATCGTTACGAATTGCTATATGAGGCCGGGCTTGTCATCGAATGCGCGCGCGATGCTGGCCTGCCAGAACCGGATGTCCGCCTCGGCGAGCCAATGGCCTCGGATCACCGGCGTATTCTGGCCACAGCAATTTCTCGTTTGCGCGGCAAGATCAAATACCGTCCAGTCGTATTCGAATTGATGCCAGACAAATTCACACTGTCGTCACTTCAGCGCGCCGTTGAGGGGATTCTGGGTCTGTCCCTGCATACACAGAATTTCCGGCGCGCTCTGGACAAGACCGGCTTTGTTATCGGAACCGGCGCAATGGAAACCAGCACCGGCGGCCGACCGGCGGAGCTCTATCGATACAATCGGGAGAGCGTGTTTGATGCGGCAACGACCGGCCTGTCCGCACCCCGAAAGACTGCGGACTAGGCCGGGCTATCGCTATTCCAGCCCTTCGGGCTGCCCCACGACAATGAAGCTGAGCCGATCTGGCTGCAGATATTCAGCGGCGACGCGATTTACGTCTTCCAGTGTCACTGCCTCGATCAACGCATTGCGACGGTCGAAATAGTCCACACCCAGATCATCCTGACGCACGCCCATCATCTGGCCCGCAATCTTGGCGTTGGAATCAAACGCCAGCGGATAAGACCCGGTGAGATACGCCTTGGCATCTGCCAGTTCTTCAGCGGTAACGCCTTGCTCTGCGATCAAGGCGGTCTCTTCTTTCAGCGCCGCAACAAACTCCCCAACGCTTTCGTTCCGCGTTTGACCGCCACCGCCCCAGTTCTGATACTTCTCATCATACGACAGGCCGGTATAGACGCCATAAGTTAGCCCCTTCTGGACACGAAGCGATTCCATCAGGCGACTGCCAAATCCACCGCCACCATAGGTGTAGTTCAGCACATAGGCCGTAAAGAAGTCCGGATGCTCCCGCTCCAGACCCGGCGCCAGAAAACGCACAAGGCTCTGAGGCTGGGGCAGGTCAATGACAATCGTGTCGAATTTGTCCTCAGCCGTGAACGCGATCTTCGGCGTTTTCGGCAGGTCGCTGCTTTCAGGCAGGGGCGCTGCGACCGCATCAATCATCGGTGCCAACTCTTCCGGCGTGACAGCGCCAACTGCCGTCACGATAAGCCGATCCTTCACCATCAGCTTGCGCATATGCGCCTTTGCGAGTTCAGGCGTCAGCGCAGCAACGCTTTCGGCGGAAATTTCTCGCGCATACGGATGCTCCGGGTAAAGCGCTGCAGCCTCTGCCCGGCCCGCGAGATAACGCGCATTGGTTTCGCGCGTATTCAGCGAAACTTCCTGCTCACGCACGAACCTGGCAAATGGGCCTTCATCGAACCGGGGCGCTTCAAACGCCATCGCCACCAGGTCCATCGCATCCGTGGCATTATCCGTCAGCATGGATGCGGAACAGGATGTCCACTCATTGGACGCGCTGCACCCGAAGCTCATATTGAGCTCTTCCATCCGCGTCTGGAACGCCAGCGAATCGAGATCATCCGCGCCTTCGTTCATGTGATAGGCCACGGCATCCGCCAGCCCTTCGAGGCCGTCCGGGTCTGCCGCTTCGCCACCCTCCCAGGCCATCGCAACCGACAGGATCGGAATGGACGGTTCAGAAACCAACCAGACCGACACACCGCCTGGCGTCGTGAATTGCTGGATCTCGGCAAAATCGCCTTCATGAACGACGACATCCAGGCCTGCGTCATCCGCACTCGCCTCGACAGGCGGTGCAACCGCCGTAATTTCTGCGTCCGTTTGCGCCAGCTCGACTGACGCACATGCTGCAACCCCCAGTCCGAGGGCAGCACCGATGATGAGGTCAAAAGGTTTCATCTCAGAATTCTCCCTCTGCTGGCAGCAGGTGTGCTTCGATGTAGTGGCGATCCGCGCCAAACACTTCGCGGACGGCGGCGATTGCCTGCTCCGTGGTAATGGCCCGCATGGCATCCGGATAGTTCAGAACGTCATCAATTGAACCGCCGAGCGCCAGTGTTGATCCAAATGTATTCGCCATGTTGGATTGGCTGTCTCGGGCATAAATGGCCTGAGCCGCCAGCTTGTTGCGAGCCCGCTCGACTTCAGCGTCCGTGAAGCCTTCGGCCAGAACCTTCTCAACCTCTGCCATCACAGCGGCTTCGAGATCCTCCAGTGACACGCCCGGTGCCGGGCTCGCCATGATCACGACAGGGCCTTCATCATGCAGCGTGGTCCAGGCGAAAGTGTTGGCGTTGATCGCGAGCTGCTGACCTTCCACAAGCGACTGGTAGAGACGGCTTGTCATGCCGCCGCCCAGCACTTCCAGGCCAACATCCAACGCATAGGACAGGTCTCGATCACGCGTTTCAGACGTGCCGGAATAATAGCGACTCCAACTCGGCTGGCGCACTTTCGGATCGGAATAGACCAGTTCCTTCGTCTCGCTCAGCGGCGGAACCGGTGCCCATTTGCGTTCACCGTGTGCCGTTCCAGTCGGCTCAATCGCGCCATAATGCTCTTCGGCCAGCGCCCGAACTTCGTCAGGTGTCACATCACCGGCCACCACCAGGATCGCATTCTCGGGGCTGTAATACTCCTTGTAGAAGCTCATCCCGTCTTCCGGGGTCAGCGCCGCGACTTCGTCCATCTTGCCGATGACCGTGATCTCGTATGGATGGCCCTTCCAGAGTTCCGACAGGACCATTTCCTGCAGGATGACGCCGGGATTGTTGTCGATCCGCTGGCGACGCTCTTCCTTCACCACATCACGCTCGGAAATGAACGGACCGTTCGGATCGTCATTGATGATCAGATCGGTCATGCGCTCGGCTTCGAGTGCCATCATCGTGCCGAGGTGCTGCTTCGCAACGCGCTCGAAATAGGCCGTGTAGTCCCAGCTGGTGAACGCGTTGCTGACGCCGCCATTGCGCGAGACGATGTCGTCGAACTCACCCGGCGCAAGGTCGTCGGTTTCCTTGAACATGACGTGTTCGAAGAGGTGAGCGATGCCTGACTTGCCTTCGGCCTCGTCCACGGCGCCAACCTTGTACCAGACCATATGCGTCACGACCGGTGCGCGGTGGTCCGGCACAACGACGACTTCCATCCCATTGTCGAGGCTGAACACGCTGGGTGACCAGGTGCTTTCTTCCGCAACGGCGCTGGAGGCGAAAACCGAGAGCGCGACAAGCCCCCCGGTGAGTATCCGTTTCATGGGCTTGTTTCCTCTCAGGTTTTCTTCAGACGCATGGTTCTGATTTTATCAGGTTCCCGGCAGCTTGATGCGTGGGCCTTCGCTGGAGCGCTCAATCACGACGGGGTTCCCGCCGGTCGCATTGTCCAGCGCGATCTCTTCTGCCGCCTCGTCATCGCTGCGCCAGAACAAGATCCGGTCCGCAATGCTGGTCGATTTGCGGATCGTCTTGGTCTCTTCATAGTCGACCTGGGTGCGAATGATCGGATCAACCGCGTTCGCGCCCGCTGCAGCCACGAGAGCCTTTTCAGACGCGCTGGCATTCCGGCCGATCGTCGCGCCAAATGCCGCCGTGGTTTCCGTGCGTGAGCCATCCAGTTCAGGTGGCAGGGCACCACCTGCAGAAGGCGGACGCAGCTTGTAGTTCGGCGGAACGGTCAGCGGAGACATGGTGACAACGCGGAACTCGTCCGGCGTACGCTGGCCACCGCCAGAAGATGTACAGGCCGTTGACGCAACCAATGCGGCACCGGCCGCCATCAGGAACAACTGTTTTTTCATATCAGGGCGTCCTCGCCATCACGATTAAACTACTCAGACTGTGTCTTAGCCTGTTTCCGGCCCGACAGTAAGAACTGGTCGACAAACAGCAAGACCGCGCCAACACTAATTGCAGCGTCAGCCACATTGAAGACCCACGGAAAGTATAGGTCGCTGGCATTGATGAAGTCCACGACGGCTCCGAACCGAACCCGGTCGATGAGATTTCCAAAGGCCCCGCCGACGACCATCGCCAGCGACAGCTTCAACAGCCAGTTGCTGGCGTGGCGCACCAGCCAGTACAGAAAGCCGAGCGCGATTACCAGCATCACCAGGGCAAGCAACCAGCGGCCAATGCCTTCAGACTGGAACATGCCGTAGCTCATGCCGCGGTTCCACAACATCGTCAGGTCAATCGGCCCCGGCAGCGGGACATGCCCACACTGATAGGGGTTATCCAGGCAAGCCAGGGCGTTGAACCGAGGATCCTTCAGAATCAGCCATTTGGACCATTGGTCCGCCAGCAGGAACACTGGAATGAGCGCCGGGGCCCAGAGATTGGCAAGTTTCAGTTTCATGCCGAGCAGATTGCAGCTTCAGCCCTGCCAATCAAGCGATTCCCCGCACTCATCCGTGAACCTTGTCCCAGGCCTTTACGGTCAGCGCGTCACGCGGCGTAATGTCCGGGAAGGCCGGGTCAGCCGTGGATGGGTCGAAATACTTCCAGCTACGGCGACATTTGATGCCGTCTGCCTTCTCCGGGTACACGACCACGCCGTCGGTATCGTCGAGCGTGAACCCGCCGCCATTTCCGTTGGACGTGTGGATCAGCTCTGCGCCGGACGTGATGAAGATGTCGGCGGCGCTCTCACCCTTGAAGGCATCAATCAGGGCCTGGTCCGCGATATGCACTTTCGGCGCAGCTTCCAGAGACGCACCAATCCGCTTCTCGCGGCGCTCCACTTCCAGCGCACCGGTCACGACGCGGCGGACGGTGAAGATCTTTGCCCAGCGCGCGGCCAGCACGTCATCCTTCCAGCCTTCCGGCGTTTCTGCGAATTGCAGCAGATGCACAGATTCAGCCCGGTCCTTCAGATGGCTTTCAAGAAACGCCTCTTCCATCGTGAACGGCATGACCGGAGCCAGCCATGTCAGCAGGCGTTCCAGCACAGCCGCCATGACTGTGCGTGCGGCGCGGCGGCGATTGCCAAAGACAGCCGTGTCCTTGTCCCAGGCTGATTGCGTATCGAAGCGCGGGTCGCAGTACAGGCTATCCTTGCGGATATCGAAATATACCGCAGACAGATCGACGCCGCAGAAATTGATCAGCAGCGCCATGACACGTTTGAAGTCATAGACGTTATAAGCCGCACGGATCTGGCCATCGAGTTCGGCGAGGCGGTGAAGCACCCAGCGCTCAAGGCTCGGCATCTCGTCGCGCGGCAGGGCTTCGGCCTCGCTCCACCCATCCAGCGCGCCCAGCAGGTAACGCACCGTATTGCGCAGCTTGCGATAGGTCTCGACCGATCCCTTGATGATCTCGTCAGAGATTCGCAGGTCTTCAGTATAGTCGCCCGAGGCCGTCCAGATACGGAGGATTTCGATACCGTACTGTTTCTGGATTTCCTGCGGCTCGATCGTGTTGCCGATCGATTTCGACATCTTCTTGCCGTCAGCATCCACGATGAAGCCATGCGTGAGGACCTGCTTGTATGGGGCCATACCGCGTGTTGCGCAGCTTTCAAGCAGGGATGACTGGAACCAGCCCCGATGCTGGTCAGAGCCTTCCATATAGAGATCCGCCTGCCCGGTCTCCGGGTCGATGATACCGCGCTCGCGCAGGGCAAAGGCATGCGTCGTGCCGGAGTCGAACCAGACGTCCAGAACGTCCGTCACCTTGTCCCAGTCGCCCGCATCCAGACCGAGGGGCGACAGGAAGTCTTCCGCAGGCGTATCGAACCATGCTTCGACGCCACCCTGTGCGATCGCCGCTTTGATGGCTTCGTTCAGTTGCTCAGCCTGTTCGGCAGCCAGCGCGGCCGTGTGAGGTTGTCCATCCTTGTTGACGAAAATCGTGATCGGAACGCCCCAATTGCGTTGGCGGCTGATCAGCCAGTCCGGGCGTCCTTCCACCATTGCCTGCAGGCGATTGCGGCCAACGGCGGGGAAGAATTCGGTATCTTCAATGGCTTTCAGCGCATTCTCGCGCAGCGTCTTGCCGTTCGGGCCAGGCTTGTCCATCGAGATGAACCATTGCGGCGTCGCCCGGCGGATGACCGGCGCCTTGGAGCGCCAGGAATGCGCATCGCGGATCGTCGTCATGCCACGTGCGAGCAGGTTTCCACTCTCTGCCAGCAATTTGATGACTTCTGGGTTCGCCTTGCCCTGCTCGCCCCGCTTCTTGCCGGACGTGCGGATGATGTCGAGCCCCTGCAGCGCGGCCGGAAGCTCCTGGTGCTGATAGGCTCCATCCGGGTTCACGATGTCGCGAATGTCAGACGCCTTGCGCCCGGACGCGATCCAGACATTGAAGTCGTCCTCACCATGCGCCGGCGCCGTATGCACAAAGCCCGTACCAGCATCATCTGTAACATGATCGCCCGCGAGCAATGGCACCTCATGTTGGAAGAACGCGTCCACACCAGCCAGTGGATGAGTCAACGAGCCGAGCGTCGCCGGGTCCACGTCTTCAACACGTTTGAAGCCAGTTACCTTGGCGGCGTCGAGGACATCTTTTGCCAGCTTGTCCGCAAGGATCAGCTTGTCGCCCGTCGCGGCGTACGGAGGAAAGCCAAGCTCTTCCTCGCTCATCACGGTCTCGACTTCGTAGAGCCCGTAAGAAATGTCGGTGCTGTAGGACACGGCCTGATTGGCTGGGATCGTCCACGGTGTCGTGGTCCAGATGACAAGCTCTGCACCATCATTACGCGACGGGATGCCAAACTTCACCCAGATCACTGGCACCTTGCGGTCGTGGTATTCCACTTCCGCTTCCGCCAGCGCCGTGCGTTCCACCGGGCTCCACATGATCGGCTTGGCGCCGCGCACCAGCGTGCCGCCCATCGCCATGCGCAGGAACTCGCCCACAATGGAGGCTTCGCTCTCGAACTTCATCGTCAGGTACGGATTGTCCCACTCACCCTCAATGCCGAGATTGCGGAACTCTGCCTTCTGTACGTCCACCCATTTGCCGGCATAGGCGCGGCAAGCGGCGCGGAAGTCTCCAGGCGCGACATCATCCTTGGTCTTGCCCTTGGAGCGGAACTCCTCTTCCACCTTCCATTCGATCGGCAAGCCGTGGCAGTCCCATCCCGGCAGGTAAGAGGCATCAAGACCAGTCATCTGGTGCGAGCGCACGATGATGTCCTTGACGATCTTGTTCATAGCCGTGCCGAGGTGAATGTGGCCATTCGCATAGGGCGGGCCATCATGCAGGATCCACGGTTTGGCCCCGCGCGCCTTCGCATCGGCGCGAAGTTTTTCGTACAGCTTCAGCTCATCCCAGCGCTTGATCCAGTCGGGCTCGCGCTTGGGCAGGCCGCCCCGCATCGGAAACTCGGTGGCAGGCAGAAACAGCGTGTCGCGATAATCGCGGTCGGTCAGGGAATCGGTCATGTCGGGCCTATGGCAGTTTTGGCGTGTTTTACGGAAATGCCGGGCAATGGCCACGGCTTTTTTTCATGCGTTCAGAGCATGGGCTCCCGGCTTCGCGGCCCCGTTCGTTCCGGGTCAGCGCGCAGCCGGGCGGCTAATTCGAATGCAGTCTATCCGTGCCATGCGATTTCCGTAGCAGGCTCGTCTTAACGAGTCACTATTGCCATTCAGCGGTGGTTTGCGTTTCCGCCAGATTGGCCAGGCGTTCTGACACCTTGCCACAAAGCGTACGGAACACGTTCATGTTCTCGATCATGTTGTCCCAGGCGATGCCGTGATCGAGGATGACATAGCGCGACACACGCACCTTCTGCGCGTCGGATTTGTAGAGGGAGATTGCGGGATAATCGCGGTCTATTCCCGCAATCACCTGCTCGCTCACCGTTGAGCCATAGACCGCCATGAACTCCAGTCCGCGGCAATCGCTGCCATCCGGCAGCGCGCAGACGGCATAAGCACCGAAGGTCAAACCGTCCTCGAACTCGCCGAACACGAAAGGTGCGCCATCGCCTGTGCGCCCCGCCGCGATAAAGGTCGCGCCGACCTCATCCAGCATCAGACGCAGATCGTCCATCGTCACCGTCTTGATGATCTGGATTGGCTCCAGCAAGGCCGGATCGATAGTCCCGGCTTCTGGCACAGGCGGATCCATCGTCCCCGGATCCGCGCTCGCTATTGGTACAGCCGCAAGGCCAATCCCCGCGGCGATCAAACACTTCAACATGGTCGTCCCTCAAACCAGTGCTTCAGTTTCTAGAAAGTGATTGTGGCGGCGGCTGGGCAACACTCCAAGTAGAATCAGGCTGCCGCCAGACGTTGCTTTGCCTCTATGACGTCCTTGCCCATCTGCACCACCATGGCATCCAGGCTCTCAAAATGCAGCTCTGGCCGCATGTAAGAGATTATCTGAACCTCCATCCACCGACCGTAAATGTCGCCATCAAAGTCGAAGATGTGCGCCTCCAGCAGCGGATCGCGCAGACCCGTGGTTGGCGTGCGTCCAAAATTGGCGACACCTGGCAACCATTCACCCGCCCGATCGATGCGAACCCGCACCGCGTACACGCCGTACTTGGGATGGATCAGCTCGCCCAGGCTCGTATTGGCGGTCGGGTAGCCGAACTTCCGGCCATTCTGCTCGCCCTTGATAACCGGGCCATCAGCAACCCATACCTGCCCCAGAATCTGCGCCGCCAGTTCAGGCTCACCCGCACGCAATGCCTGGCGGATCGCTGTTGAAGAGGCTTTCTCATCTTCGTTCTGGACTTCGTCGACAATGGTCACGCCAAAACCAAGTGCGCGCCCAAGACTGGCCAGGCGCTGCGCATGGCCCATACGTCCCCGGCCAAAGCGGTAATCAAAGCCGACAGACACATGGCTGACGCCAAGGCCATCGACCAGAACTTCGCGCACGAACTCCTCATCGGTCTTGGACGCCATTTCGCCATTGAAAGGCAGTTCAAACACAGAGTCTGCGCCTTCAGCCAAGATCGCAGCATTGCGGCGCTCCGGGCGGAAAATGCGGAAAGGTGGGTCTTGCGGGCGAAAATAGGCGTGCGGGGGCGGCTCGAACGTGGCCACAGAGAAATTGCCGGCTCCTGCCTCTCTTGCCGCCGCCATCACAGCCTTGTGGCCAGCATGCAGTCCATCGAAATTGCCAAGGGCAATCGATGCACCACGCGCCCGTTCCGGCAGGCCTCGATAGTCGGCGAAAACGCCCATCAATCCCCCCGGCGCGGGGCAACCACTTCCGCTTCACCTGTGATCACGCGCTTACCATCGACAATACAGGAGACCTTCAGCGTCACGCGATTGCCGCGATCTTTCTTCTCGGCCACTTCTGCCCGCACCGTCACCTCGTCACCAATGTGAACCGGGCGTTTGAATCGCATGGAGAGCCCCACAAAGATCGCGCCGGGACCTGGCAGATTGTTGCCCAGAATGCCGGAGATGTAGCTCGCTGTCAGAGCACCATGCGCGATGCGCTTGCCGAACACCGTTTTCGCGGCGAACTCGTCTGACATGTGCAGAGGATTGAAGTCGCCAGACACTTCGGCAAAGCGCTGGATATCGTTTTCGGTGATCACGTGCACCGTCTCATGAGACATGCCGACATCGAGATCTTCGTACTTGTAACCGGTGAACTCACTCATCCCGTTTGGGCTCCTGATTGCTTTTCGGCAGTTTGGTTACACGCTGCAGCGCAACACGTCACCATCTGAGGCCAGTCATCGCATAGGTCGCCTGCTCGCCATAATCGGCCAGAAGGTCTGCGACCTCCGCTTCAAAATTGTCGCCATGCTCCTTCAGGCCGGTGCCAACATAGAGGCCGTGAAAGCCTTGAAGCCGCGCACCGCGCATGTCCGTCGTCGGGCTGTCGCCTATACACAGCACGCGGGATTTGTTCGCCGCGGCATCGCCAAGCCGCTCAACCGCCAGATCATATATCGCCGCGTGAGGCTTGCCCGGATAGATGACATTGCCGCCAAGATCCTCATAGATTTCCGCCAGCGCGCCGGCGCACCAATGCAGGCGTCCACCGATTCTCACTTGCTTGTCCGGATTGGCGCAAATCATGGGAATGTTGCGATCAATCCCCTGTCTCAGCGTGTCCGTATAATCGCTGGGGTGGTCATTCAGTGAATCGCGCAAACCGATACAGAGCAGCACGTCCGATTCGTCCGGCTCGCCGAATTTCAGGTCCAGTCCCTGATACAGGTATGGGTCGCGTTCCCAGCGGGCATTCGCCCCCATCGCCCAGAACACCTTGTCTGTGCGCTTGCTCAATTCCGCACGGGTCGCATCGCCTGAAGATACGCAATCGTCGTAGGCATCCGCTGGAACGCCCAGTGGCTCGAAATAGTCAATGACCTGCTGTTTCGGGACAGGTGCGTTCGTAATCAGGCAAACCTTTCCGCCCTTGGACCGATAGGTCACCAGCGCGTCGCATGCCTCGTCGAATTTGGCGCGGCCATTGTGAATGACCCCCCAGACGTCGCACAGAACGGCATCATACTTGTCCGCGATATCGGACAAGCCGCCCGGAAATTTCAAATCTGTCATACATATGGACCTATGCCCGGCCAGTGAGGCGGTCAATCGCCAAATCCGCAGGCTGACGCAGGCAATGGATGGAGACGCCAATGAACGGCCGTTGGAATGGAAATGGAATGCGCAAGAAAGCAGCCTTTGACACGCGTCATGTGGCCGAAACCGTCTTCAGAAATCAGCTCTGGCGCGTAGTTGCAGGACAGCAAGTTTGCGGCATGGGTTTCAGGATCGCCCATCAGCACTTCCAGGATCATGTGATTGGACCCCGTTCCGATCATGACCGTATCGGCTTCCACGCCACCGAATTCGCACCCTTCCAGGTTGGCTGCACTGCCATCTGAGTTCAGCAGGTTGGGTTCCAGTTCCGGCGAAATGCGGAGGTCCAGAAAGACGACACCTTCTGTCATGGCTTGCAACGCGTCCGGCGCCTCGAACTCAGCTGGCCCCGGCAATTCCACCGTGATGCGCTGAACCATTTGAGGCTCGGCCGCCGCTGCGCGACAAAGGGCGACTACCGGAATACAAAACGCGACAAATCTCATACCGTCCTCCACCAATTGGAGGCATCGGACTGCATCAATGAGGCAAATTGAAGGTGGTCGGGATCAGCCGAAATTGGACAAGCGCTGGACCAATTCCTGTGGCGGGGCCGTTTCTTCCATCAGCGAAGACTTGATCGGACGCGGCGCGCCGAACACATGACCCTGACCGTAAGGAATATCGTATTCCAGAATTTCGATCACGCTGGCCTCGTCTTCGATCTTCTCGGCTACGACGGTAACGCCATAGCGAGAGAACACAGCGCTGACTTCTTCGCCGTCCACACGGCGATTGATCGACGACACGGGACGCGGGCCAGCAGGATCGCGCAACTGGTCCATCAGCAGCGTGCCATTCATCTTCACAAAGCGAATACCGGCTGACTGAAGACGCGGCAGATCCAGCGCAAGGCTGTCTGCGTGATCAATCGAGAAGCGAAAGCCAAGCGCCGTCAGCTTGTCCATATTGTCCCGCATCGTGCGAGAGCGCGTCTCGAAACGGTCAGCCGTGATCTCGAAAATAACCGCGCCTGAAAGATCACGATTTTCCGTCATGAATTCAAGGAACAATGGGAAGAATGTCGAATCTTCCAAAGAGGATGCAGAGATGTTGCAGAATACGCCGACGCGGCGATCCCGCTCCGCAAGGCGACGCACGATCTGGACACACCGAAACAGGGTGAAGTTGTCGATGATCCCCATCAGCTTCGCCCGGCGTGCGGCATCCAGGAACTCGGCCGGCAGGACCAGCGAGCCATTCGGACGGCGCAGACGGGTGAACCCCTCATAAAACGATACGCGGCGCTGTGGCAGCGAGACAATCGGCTGCAAGTGCAGATCGACGCGACCGTCTTTCAGCGCGTCGCGCACATCGCGCAGAATGGCGTCTTCTTCCGGTGCCACAATTGCGTTCTCGCTGGTCTCGGCCAGCTTGTTTTCGAAACTCTTGGACAGGCGGTCGATGAGGCTTTCAAGCTGCTTCATTTCGGTAACCAACGCATCACGGCGTTCGGTGAGCTCATGCTTGATCGTCGCCTCAACGGCCTCGGTGCGCGCCTCAACAACATCAACACGCTCAACAGAATCACGGACCGTGCGCTCGACACGGTCGATGCGCTCGTCGATCTCCTTGATGGAGCGGTCAGACTTGATCAGGATATGGATTTGTCCGAGCAACGCTGTCGCGATACCGCCCGCCGCGATGGACAGGGGCATGCCGACATCCGTCAGCGTGAACACGCCGTAACCGACGCCCCCGCCGATTGCCGCGTAGAGAAGGAACAGAACAAAAGTCATTACGTCAGCACCCGATACAACCCATGAATGTTAACAGCTAGGCCCAATTGGTTAACGAATTGCGAGGAATTGAAAGAATTTGCCAAGCGCGACCTTCTTGTCACAGCTTGTTTACACTCATGCCACAATCCCAGTGGTTCAAAGCATGGCAGGCGTCGCGTTCCCGGACAAGGTGAATAGTGTCAGCGCGCTATGGGCGACGTCTGACAAATCCGCATAATCGCCTCCGTGACAGCTGATCGGCGACATTGGGGGAAGCTGTGGAATAACAGCGAATGCTGAGGTCAATCAGACGAGCCGTCACGAAATACGAATTCCGGCGCCCCCATTGGCCACTCCGATTCGCAATCGAGCACTCGAAACTCTCCGCCCGATAATTCCTGCAATGGCGTGCCGCCGCATGACGAAAGGATCAGATTATGACCTGCATAATCGACAATATATGTCGCGCGGTCTGTGCCCGTTTCGAATTTCCGCACGCGCAAATCGCCTGTGTCGAAAACTGTCGCTTCAGCCTCACCTTCACCGGGCAATACGGCAAGCAGAGCCGCATCAAAGCCCCCAGCCGGTCTCTCTTCCACAAAGATCAGCGCATCTGATACTTCATAAGCCCTGTTCAGAATGCCCGCGAATTCACCTGTGCCCGAAGGCCCGGCCACCGGTAGCGAGCTTTCACGCCCCGCGCGCCAAGCGGCATTCCTCAACTCATCCAGCCCCTCGACATCTTCACCACGCAGCGACAGCAGCATCACTGCATCGAGGTTTCGAAGGTCTGCGCTCGACTGATCCAGAGTCACGCCTGCAGGCGCACCGAACATCACACGCTTTCCGCCCGCGAATACGATCACGCATTTGCCTGGCAGCAAGCGCTCGGAACAAGGCAGAAGCGCGAAGTCAGTTGAACGGATTGCAAGTTCGGGCGGAGGCGCGACCGGCGCGTCATTCGCCGATCCACAGGCTACCGCGCTCACAAGGGCGGCAAAAGCGAGCAAGCTCCGAACAATCATCGCAGCGAGGCTTATCCGATTCTTGCCGTCTCAGGTTCAGCAATAATCTGGTTTTCGATTACGCCTATCTGGTCGATCTCGAGCCGAACCGTGTCGCCAGCCTTCAACCATTTTGGCGGAGTATGTCCCGCCCCCACACCTGCAGGCGTCCCGGTGAAAATGAGATCACCTGGCTCCAGCGTGAACGCGGCGGTCAGATGCGCGATCTGAGCTGGAATGTCGTGAATCATGTCCCGAACATGCCCGCTCTGGCGCAGCTCCCCATTTATGTAGGATCGAAGCTGGAGCGACGAGACATCCTCAATCTCGTCAGGTGTCACGATAGCCGGGCCGAACGGCGCATGCGTGTCAAAACCCTTGCCCATGATCATGGTCTGGCTCGCCTTCTGCCAATCGCGGACCGAGTAATCGCAGCCGACGCAAAACCCGCCAACAATCTCCATCGCCCGCTCGCGCAGCACATGTCGACCGTGCTTGCCAATAACCACGACGAGCTCGACTTCATAGTCCAGCTGCTCCGAAACCTTTGGTAGATGCACTTTGCCAAAGGGCGCATTGGCGGATGTGGCCTGCTTGTTGAACCATTTCTGGACCTGAGGCGCTTTCGTATCCACGAAACTGACGCTCTCGGCGGCATGAGCGGCGTAGTTCACACCAATCCCCAGAATTTTTCTCGGGCGCTCAACAGGGGCAAGCAACTCTACATTCGCAAGCGCAATCGCAGGGGCTTCTGACCCGGTCGTTTGCAGCGCGTCTTCCAGCGTCTCTGCAGGGATTGGCCGGATGCTTTCGCCCCGAAGAATTCCGTAGCGATCGCCATCTTTTCCTGTGAACCGAACCAACCTCATTGCGTTACTCTCCTGTCACACTTTTTCCCGAAACGCCTTGCAAACGGTTCATGTGACGTTGTGGTCATTGTTGGCAAGGGCTACTCACAAGTCTTGTATAGAGGATGCCAACATGGATCTCGGCGTACGTGCTCAAGAGAGCTCACTCAAGAACATTTTTGCCCCTAGCGAGCGGCTGTGCATGCCGCCCTATCAGCGAAGTTATTCCTGGGGCGAACGCGAAGCGGGCGAATTGCTGACGGACCTGCTCGATGCTGCGGAGACCGGCACGCCACACTTCATCGGCGCGGTCGTACTGAATCGAGGCACCGAAGAAGGCCTGTTGGAAATTGTCGACGGGCAACAGCGCCTGACGACCCTGACCATTCTCCTCGCTGTCCTGCGCGATACCGAATCGGACGCCGCGAAAAGCAAGGAAATTCACGCTCTGATTGCGGATGAGGCCCGCCCGATGCTGGGTGAAGCCGCAAGCTGGAGGCTGGAGCTCAACCATATGGACGGGCCGTTTTTCCGGCACATGATTCAAACGCCCGGCGCAACTCTTTCGCTGGATGGCGAGTCCGGTGAGAGCGACAGTCAGCGCCGCATGGTACAGAATGCCCGCACCCTGCTGAAACGCGTCCGCGAGCTTTCCGACGAAGACCGGCGCGCCCTCGCAGACATCACAATCAACCGCTGCGCGCTCGTGCGCGTGGTCGTCAACGACAAGGATCAGGGTTTCAAAGTGTTCCGTGTGTTGAATACGCGGGGAAAAGAACCTGGCGCACATGACATCATCAAGACCGAATTGTTCCAACGGTCAAAATTCACCACCAAGGAAGCCGCCACCTATTCCGAACAATGGGCCGAACATGAGGCGGTTCTGGGTGGAAGCGCCTTCGATGACTTGCTGCGCCAGATTCGCTCTATTTACGACAAATCCTCCAAGGGCGAACTGATCACCGGCTTCCTCAAGAACGTGATCCCCAAAGTGACTGCTCGCGGCTTTCTGGACGAATTGCTGCCGCGCTATGTCGAAGCCTACAAGATCATCACGACGGCCCGCGTGAAAGAGGGCCCCCACGCGCAACTGATCAGTGACAAGCTCAACCAGATGCGCGCGCTTGATCAGACCAGTTGGCGTGCGCCGGCACTGAAATTCCTGGTTGAGCAAGGCGTTGACCATGAAGACGCCCCCGAATTTTTCACCAAGCTCGAACGTCTGTCCTACATCGTGATGCTCGTATTGACGGATCGCGACCAGCGCACGAAACGCTTCAACAAGGTCAATGAGAACATTGGTAACAAGCGCGCCCTGAATGGGCGTGGCAGCCCCTTCAACATCTCCAAGGATGAAAGCCGTCGGGCCTTCGACCGGATGCTGGGACGGTTTGCAACGTTCGGCCAACGACGCTCCATGGCGCTGCGCCTGAATGCGGCGCTGGATGGTGGTTTTACCATTGCGCCCCAGTCGGATGCGACTGTCGAGCATGTGCTGCCCCGCAATATCAGCGAGGATAGCCATTGGATGATTGTCTGGCCCGACCCCGCAAAACGACGCGAACAATGCGACACGCTGGGCAATTTCGTGCTGCTCACCAACAAGGTGAACCAGAAAGCCGATCGGATGGACTACCGCGCAAAAAAGGATGTCTACTTCAATGGTGGCGGCGGCCAGGACTTCGCCCTGACGCGTGACCTCGTCGATCAGGACGCCTGGACGTCAGAAGTCGTGCGCAAGCGCACCGAGCGACTGGCCGAAATCCTGATGATGGAATGGCAACTCACCTGATCCGGCTTTTCCTAGCGTGACCCCTGTTCGCTACGGTCGCTTATGATAACCATTTCCCGGAAAACATAATTCAGGGAGCCCCAACATGAGCCTGTTCGACCTTTCCGGCAAAACGGCCGTTATCACCGGATCTTCTCGCGGCATCGGCAAGGCCATCGCAGAGCAAATGGCGGAACAGGGCGCCCGCGTCGTCATCTCGTCTCGTAAGCCCGGCCCATGCCAGGAAGTCGCCGATGCCCTGAACGCGAAGCATGGCGATGGGACCGCGATTGCAGTGCCGGCAAACATCTCCTCCAAGGATGAGCTCAAGACGCTCGTCGAAAAGACGCGCGACTCGTTTGGCCAGATCGACATTCTCGTCTGCAACGCAGCCTCGAATCCATATTATGGAAAGATCGAGGAGATCGACGATGAGTCCTTCGAGAAAATCCTCTCCAACAACATCATCTCCAATCATTGGCTGATCCAGCTCGTCGCCCCGGAAATGAAGGAACGGAACGACGGCGCCATCGTCATTATTTCGTCGATCGGTGGTCTCAAAGGGTCCGACACGATTGGCGCATACAACATTTCGAAAGCCGCAGATTTCCAACTTGCCCGCAACTACGCGATTGAGCTAGGCCCGCACAATATCCGCGTGAATTGCGTCGCGCCCGGCCTGATCAAGACAGACTTTGCCCGCGCGCTCTGGGAAAATCCGAAACTGGCCGAGCGTATCGAAAAAGGCACCCCCATGCGCCGTATAGGTGATCCGGAAGACATTGCTGGCGCAGCCGTATTCCTTGCTTCGAAGGCTGGCGCCTACATGGCCGGGCAGATGATTGTTGTCGATGGCGGCACAACGGTTACCTGATCCATGCATTTGACAGATTCCCCGGACTCGGCCCCCGCCGAAGAGACCAGCTTTGACACTTTCCGACAGGTGGACATCCGTATCGGCACAATCGTCGAAGCTGCCCCGCTCGAAGGCGCACGCAAACCCTCTATTCGCCTTCTGATCGATTTTGGCCCCGGCGTCGGAACCAGGAAATCATCTGCACAGATCACGGACCACTACGTGCCGGAGGACCTGATCGGCAAGCAAGTCGCTGGTGTGGTGAACTTCCCGCCTCGCCAGATTGGCAAATTCATGTCCGAAGTCCTCACCCTCGGCTTCCCGGATGAGAAAGACAGGATTGTCCTCTTCTCACCCGACCACACAGTCCCCAATGGAGCTCGGCTCGCATGACCGAACGTACCCTCTCACCCCAAGCCCGCACCTTTCTCAGCAATCTGCAGGACGGATCCTGGCAGCCCCCCATCGGCCTCAAGAATCTCGGCATTCGGCCAGACCTTTGGCTGAAGGAATTCGACTATGGCTATACGCGGTACGAGTGGCCAAACACCGGCGACCGCGACATCAGCGAAAACCGCGCCTTTGGCGGTTGGGTTGCCGGGTTTTCAGACCATATCGTCTCGATCACGATGGCCAGCGCTCTGGAAGAGGGCGAGTGGTTCACGACCATGGAATTGCAGACCCGTATCCTGCGTCCAGTCAGTCACGGCCTGATCACCATTGAAGGTCGCCTCGTCAGCCGCGGTCGAACAACCGGCCTCGTCGAAGCTGACTGGAAAGACGACAAAGGCCGCCTGCTCGCTCGCATCACTGCAGCCAAAGCAATCCGCACGCGGGATGAACTCGGACAGCCCGCACTACCGAAATAAGGCCATTTCAGGACAACAGGAACCACGCCTTCAGCGAGCCGTTTTGCTGGCTAGCTGAAAGGAGTTGATCCATGTTGAACTCGGTCAAATGTATCGCCGCTACTGCGGCGTTTGGTCTCGCGACGGCGCTTGCCACTGCTCCCGCATACGCCCAGCTCGGCTTGGGTGTAGATGCCGATGTTGACCTTGGTGTGGGCGTCCGCACGGCGGATCCGCATCCTCGTCACCGGCATGAAACCTATGTCTATAATGGCTACGAATCCGGCCATTGGCACACCCGCCATGAAGTACGGCGTACCCACCGCTGGTACGCGGATTATAACGGATATGATTGCTACGAATCATTCCAGTACACGTGGGAAGATGGCGAGCGCGTCCGCCACGACACCATGTTCTGCTACAAAGAGAATGGAAAACGGTTCGAGCCGAAAGGTGTGCGTGCAACCGTTCGAATTCGCTAATTCTTGATTATTCGAGTAGTGAGGCCTCCATGCTTCAAGCATGGGGGCTTTTCTATGGCAGCAACAAACACGCATCACCGTAGGAGTAAAACCTGTATTCGGTTTCGATAGCGTGGGCGTAAGCGGCCTGCATCACATCAGTTCCCATAAGCGCGCAGACCAACATGAACAGGCTCGATCCAGGCAAATGGAAGTTTGTTACAAGAGCATCGGTCGCGCGCACAGCATCGCCCGGCTTCAGGAAAATGTCAGTTGGCCCCGTGGCGGCGCGCAGCATGCCGTCTGCATTCGCACAGCTTTCCAGTGTGCGCATGGCAGTCGTACCGACCGGCACAACGCGCCGTCCACCAGAGCGCGCCGCGTTCAGACGCTCAGCAACTTCCGGCGTCAGGCGTCGCCACTCCTCATGCAACCGGTTGGCTTCCAACTGCGCCGCCTCTAACGGCTTGAACGTACCAAGCCCCACATGCAAGCGCACCGTCTCTCGCGCGATCCCGGCCGTATCGATCTCTTCGAGCAGCCGGGGGGTAAAATGCAGTCCGGCCGTGGGCGCCGCAACTGAAGCGGCATCATCCCCTGCAAACTCCGTCTGGTAGGTTTGCCGGTCTTTAGCGTCTGCAGGGCGACGACGCGCGATGTAGGGAGGCAGAGGCATGGCCCCGTGCGCATCCAGCGCAGCCGTCAGCTCATCGCCGCTGAGCGAAAAGAGCAGCCCGATCTCGCCGCCTTCGTGGCGGCCGGTAATCTCTGCGGAAAATCCTTCAGCAAAAACAATACGGTCGCCCTCTTTCAAGCGGCGCCCCGGCCGGGCAAGCGCGCGCCATGAGCGGGCGTCAATGCGCTCAGTCAAATTCACGTCGCAGGCAACATCCTGCCCCGTCTCGTCCCTTGCCGGACGAACCCCCTTCAACGCGGCAGGCAAAACCCGCGTATCATTGAACACCATGACATCCCCGGGCGACAAAAACCGCGGAAGGTCCCGGATATGGGCATCTTCCAGCCTGCCATCTCCGTGCACGACCAGAAGGCGCGCAGAATCCTGCGGCTCAACCGGACGCAAGGCGATCCGCTCTTCCGGCAAGTCAAACTGGAATTGTGAAAGGTCCATCGGCCCCAGCCTCGGTAGTTGCCCTAATTGGCCACAACCGTCGGAACAGCCGGCAGGTCACAAACATGTGGACGGCCCGGCTCGGTAATCTGGCTGGCGAACAGGTCGCTGTCGGTGCGCATCACCCACGCCTGTGGTCGCTCGGACTCTGGCAGATCCGCCGCCACTGCGGTGGATTCCAGTGTGTCCGGGTCTTTTGCAACCACGCCATCGGTTCCGTCCGGACCTTTCTTGATCGACATGACCACATCCTGACCATCAATCACGCGGCCCCAGGCCGTGTATTCCTTATCCAGATGTTCCGCATAGCCGCGCATCAGGAAGAATTGGGAGTTGCCGGAATTCTCATCATTTCCAAGGCGCGCGGTCGACACAACGCCGGGGCAATGCGGAATCCAGCTCTGAATGGTCTCGTTGCCAAGATCCTGCGCAAGCCAGAGTGGCCGGGTCGCGACCGGAAACCCGTTGATAAAGCCGCCATCGGCATCGTCCCGGTTTCCGATTGGATAATCGAGCGGCATCTCGGCCGGGTTTCGACGGAAGGTGAACTCAGCCTCAATGTTCGGCAGGCCAGAGCCCACGCCATTGATCGCACGGATGTCACCGCCCTGGGCCATGAACCCCTCGATCACGCGATGAAACTTCGTGCCGTTATAGTCACCAGACCGGACGATTGCCGCGAACTGTTCGTAATGCTTTGGCGCAACTTCCGGAAAAGCCTCGATAAGGATGCGCCCCTTGTTCGTATTGAAGATGAACAGGCGCTCCGGGTCCACGGCGCGCCAATTCTCAGGCTCTGCCTTCGCCTGCTCCACCGTATAGGCCGCGACGGCAGTGTCGTCCGCTGGCGCTGCGCTGTCTGTAGTCTCTGCCGTTGCTGTCAGGGCGAGGGCGGAAGCGGCGAGCGCAAAAGCGGCAAACTTCATTTTTGGTACTTCTCCAAAAGTGCCCGTTTTACGTCGGGCGTTACAAATGGCGTGATGTCTCCGTCCAAGGCCGCGATTTCCTTCACGAGCCGGGAGGCGACCGCCTGATGCTTAACATCGGCCATCAGAAACACGGTTTCAATGTCGGGATTCAGTTGCTCGTTCATCGCCGTCATCTGGAATTCGTATTCGAAATCCTGAACCGCTCGCAGGCCCCGCACAATGATGTGCGCTTCACAGGCCTCAGCGAACTTCATGAGCAAGCCATGCATCGGCATAACCTTGATTTCAGCCAGTCCAGGCCCGTTCAGCTTCTCGCACTCGGAACGCACCATATCGACGCGTTCCTGCAGGCTGAACAACGGCTTCTTCGCCTCATTGACCGCCACCCCGATGATCAGCGTGTCCACCAGTTTCCGGGCCCGACCGATAATGTCGATATGGCCATTGGTGGGTGGATCGAAGGTTCCTGGGTATAGTCCGACGCGATGCACTAGCTGTCCTCCCGCTTGAGCGGCTCGTGTTTCTGGCGCGGGATTTATTCTCCCGCTGCTTCTTCGGGACCATCCATAGCGGTTTCAGCGTCTTCCACAAGCCGTGCGACAGAAACCACCCGTTCACCCTCAGCCGTGCGCAGAACCCAGACACCACCTGTGGAGCGGCCCGCAATGCGGATCTGGTCCACTGGCGTACGGATCAGCTGGCCGGCATCGGTGACGAGCATGACCTGATCACCATCATCCACCGTGAAGGATTGGGCCACTTTCTTGACCGGCCCCTGCTTCTTGTCGCGGCCCCAGATATTCTGGGCGACAAGGCCTTTACCGCCGCGTCCGGTGACGCGGTAGTCATAGGCGGAAGAACGCTTGCCCATGCCATCATCGGCAATGGTCAGGATGAACTCTTCGGCGGCACCCAGTTCAGCAATACGCTCGGCACTCAGCGCGGCCTCTGCCACGGCCTCGTCATCATCGTCAGAGACTTCTTCTTCCTCACCTGTGGCCGCGCGGCGCATGGCGGCGGCGTGCTTGAGATAAGCCCGCGCCTCTTCAGACGTAACGTCGATGTGCCGCAGAATGCCCATCGAGATGACCTCATCGCCATCCGCCAGGCGAATGCCGCGAACACCAGTTGAGTTACGGCCCGCAAACACACGCACATCCGGTACCGCGAAGCGGATACACTGGCCGAGCGCTGTGGTCAGAAGGATATCATCCTTCTCGGAGCATATCTTCACCGACACAATGCCATCGCCCTCATCGAGCTTCATGGCGATTTTTCCGTTCCGGTTTACGCGCACGAAGTCCGGCAACTTGTTGCGGCGGACGGTGCCTGAACGCGTCGCAAACATGACGTCGAGCTCGTTACGGGACTCATCATCCTCCGGCAACGGCATCACGCTCTCTATGCGCTCATCAGCGGCCAGCGGGAAGATATTCACCAGCGCCTTGCCGCGAGAGTTCGGCCCGCCCATTGGCAGGCGCCAGACCTTCTCCTTGTAGACCATGCCAGCCGACGAGAAGAACAGAACCTCGGTATGTGTCGTGGCAGAGAACACTTTCACGACGAAATCCTCGTCCTTCATGTTCATGCCGGAACGGCCCTTGCCGCCGCGATGCTGGGTTCGGTAGGTCGAGAGCGGGGTGCGCTTGACGTAGCCACCATGCGTCACGGTCACGACCATGTCTTCGACCTCGATCAGGTCTTCGTCTTCCATGTCGACGCCACCGAAGGCAAATTCGGAGCGGCGCGGTACAGCGAACTTCTCTTTCACTTCGGAAAGCTCGCCCTTGATGATGTCCATCACGCGTTGACGCGAGCGCAGGATATCCAGGAAGTCCTCGATCTTTTCGGACAGTCCCTTGGCTTCGTTGCCAATCTCATCGCGACCGAGGCCGGTGAGGCGGGAGAGTTGCAGCGCCAGGATCGCACGGGCCTGTTCGTCGGACAGAAAGATCGTATCGCCGTCACCCTTGCGAGTCCGGCGGTCTGCGATCAGGTCAAGCAACGGCCCCATGTCCATGATCGGCCAAGCTTTCTCAAGCAAGGCTTCCCGGGCAGAATTCGGATCAGGCGAGTAGCGGATGATGCGGATCACTTCGTCGATATTCGCCACAGCCATGGCAAGGCCGACAAGAACGTGCGCACGGTCGCGCGCCTTGTTCAGTTCAAACTTGGTGCGACGAACGACGACTTCCTGACGGAACGTGACAAAGCAATCGAGCACTTTGCGCAAATTCATCAGCTCTGGCCGGCCACCATTCAGCGCCAGCATATTCACGCCAAAGCTCGTCTGCATCTGGCTGAAACGGTAGAGCTGGTTCAGCACGACTTCCGCGCTGGCATCCTTTTTCAGCTCGACGACAACGCGAATACCGTTCCGGTCAGATTCGTCGCGAAGATCGGCGATACCCTCGATCCGCTTCTCGCGCACGAGTTCAGCGATCTTGGTGATCATCGCCGCCTTGTTCACTTGATACGGGATCTCGGTCACGATGATGGCCTGACGGCCATTCTTCGCTTCCTCAATATCCGTCTTGGCGCGCATGATGACGCTGCCGCGTCCGGTGGTCAGCGCCTTGCGGCTGCCGGACATGCCCATGATCAGGCCACCGGTCGGGAAATCTGGTCCCGGCACGATCTCCAGCAACGCATCTTCATCCAGCGTCGGGTCGTCGATCACGGCGAGCGTGGCGTCGATCACTTCGCCCAGATTGTGCGGCGGGATATTGGTCGCCATACCAACCGCGATGCCGCCGGCGCCGTTGACCAGAAGGTTCGGGAACTGCGCGGGCAGAACGACCGGTTCCTGCTGGGACCCGTCATAATTGTCCTGGAAATCGACCGTGTCCTTGTCGATGTCGGCGAGCAGGTAAGTCGCCTCCTTCGTCATACGGCTTTCAGTGTAACGCATGGCAGCCGGCGGATCATTGTCGATCGAGCCGAAATTGCCCTGACCATCAACCAACGTAACGCCCATGGAGAAGGGCTGCGCCATACGTACAAGCGCATCGTAGATCGCGGAGTCACCGTGCGGGTGGTAGTTACCCATCACGGCACCAACGATGTTGGCGGATTTCTTGTAGGGCTTGCTCGGCGTGTTTCCACCCACATCCATCGCGTAGAGAATACGGCGGTGAACCGGCTTCAGGCCGTCGCGCACGTCGGGCAGCGCACGGCTGACAATGACGCTCATCGCATAGTCGAGATACGAGCTTTTCAGCTCGGATTCGATAGAAATCGGCTCGATGCCGTCTGGCAGGGGCGCGCTGCCCTCACCGCCATTTTCGGGCGTTTCCGGCTCGTCCGGAGGAGTCGTTTCGTCGCTCATGGAGAATTCGTCCTGGCTGGGGTGAAACCGGCGGGAATCACCTGTTCCGATACAGCAACGACTCTAGCATCCCGTCGCTCTTGAAACAAATGCGACAGGGTCAAAATAGCAGTAATTACGGGCGAAAACGCCCTATTCCTAGGGGTCAGCAGGGGCTTCCAGCGCCCCGATCGCAATCAGCGCTTCATGCACCGCTGCGCGGCGCTTCTGCAGGGGCGGATTGTCGCCGCGCATATTCATGTTCAGCGCAAAGGCATAAGTTCCCGGCGCCTCACCGGCTGTCTGCTCCAGCCAACCGACATACCAGCCAATATCCGTCTCACCCTTCACACTCTTCCAGCCGGTCTTGCCATACAGCGTCCAGCCTTCACCGGATTTCTCCAACATGATCGGCAAGGCCTGAGTATAAGTTTCTGCGGATAGTGGCAGGGTTCGCGCGGCCAGCTTTGCCAGAAATCCGATCTGTTCGTGCGCCGAAATCTCCAGAGGGCCTTTCAGCCAATAGGTTTGGATATCGTCGGCGTCGCCGGTATTTGCATTGCCAAAATCAAATTTGGCGAGCCAGTCGCCCAGTGTCGCGCTGCCTATACGCGGCGTGATCGTCTGGTAAATCCACACTGTGGAACGCCGAAAGGCTGTCGCGAAATCCTGGCTCTCATTCCAGCCCGGCACAAACCGGACTTCGCCATCCCACTCAAACAATTCATCAGGCCCACTGACAGCGCCGGTCTCCAGCGCAATCAGCGTGTGCGGAATCTTGGATGTCGATGCCGCGACGAACCGCTCAGCGGGCCGGTCGCCGCTGCTGGTCCAAACCCTCTCGTCTTCCAGCCGATAGATCACCAGCGCCGCGACATCGGGCGACAGCGCCTGGTTTTCGAGAATGTGATCCAGATTGCCCGTCGCCGAAACGACAGGAGACTGGCAAGCGCTCAACACGACGGCAAAAGCCGCCAGCAGCAAATACGCAGGATGCCAGCCTGCCTTCGCCATTCTAGAACGGGATCTCGTCGTCCAGATCCTGGCTGAAGCTCTCCTGCGGGCCGCTCATCTGGCGCGCGCCGCCGCTCTGGCCTTGATAGCCGCCGAAATCATTGCCGGCAGACCGGCCGCCGCCGCTGTCATTGCGGCCATCCAGCATGGTCAGGGTAGAGTTGAAGCCGCGCAGCACGACTTCCGTCGTGTAGCGGTCCTGGCCATCCTTGTCCTGCCATTTGCGGGTCTCGAGCTGGCCTTCAATATAGAGCTTCGAGCCCTTCTTGATGTAATTCTGCACAACGCGAACAAGGCCTTCGCTAAAGACAGAAATGCGGTGCCACTCGGTCTTTTCCTTGCGCTCGCCCGTATTGCGATCTTTCCAGGTTTCAGATGTGGCCAGCGAAAAACTGGCGACCTGGCCGCCATTCTGGAACTGGCGGACCTCCGGGTCCTGTCCGACATTGCCGACAAGAATGACCTTGTTCACTGATCCTGCCATGGTTCCAACTCCGCTCCGATCTGTTTCGCTTTCGATTCGAATCTGCTTTTACTCTTCCCAAGGCGGCCTGTCGCCCGTGACGGTGAGATTTCCCCCGCCTTTGGCATGAAAATGCAGCGACCGCTGCATGTTCACATTTTGTTCTTGTCGTCAAGCTGGACTCAAGGCACACATAGGACCTAGCAACTATTAAGCCTGTTTCGCGTTCGAAACAGACACTGTCCCAGCCAGAGAGCTCCTGAAATGGCCGAGTCCCCCTTCATCCGCGTGCGCGGCGCCAAGGAACACAATCTGAAAAGTGTCGACGTGGACATCCCACGCGGCGAGCTTGTCGTGATGACCGGCCTGTCCGGCTCGGGCAAATCCTCGCTGGCGTTCGACACGATCTATGCCGAGGGCCAGCGCCGCTATGTGGAGAGCCTGTCGGCCTATGCGCGCCAGTTCCTGGAATTGATGCAGAAGCCCGACGTCGAGAGTATTGAAGGCCTTTCGCCGGCCATCTCCATCGAGCAGAAAACAACCAGCCGCAACCCGCGCTCCACCGTCGGCACGGTGACAGAGATTTACGACTATATGCGCCTGCTCTGGGCGCGCGTCGGCGTTCCGTATTCGCCCGCGACCGGCCTGCCCATCGAAAGCCAGACCGTCAGCCAGATGGTCGACCGCACAATGGACTTGCCGGAAGGCACGCGACTGTACTTGCTCGCGCCCATCGTCCGTGGCCGGAAAGGGGAGTATCGCAAGGAATTCGCTGAACTCCTGAAGAATGGCTATCAGCGGGTAAAAGTGGATGGCGAATTCCACGAACTTGAAAACCCACCCAAATTGGACAAGAAATTCAAGCATGACATCGACGTCGTGGTCGACCGTATCGTCGTGCGCGAAGGCATGGAGCAGCGCCTCGCAGAGAGTTTTGAAACTGCCATCGGTCTCGCCAATGGTATTGCCATCGGTGAATATGCCGATCTGGAAGAGGGCGAGACCGAACCGAAGCGCATTACCTACAGCGCCAATTTTGCCTGCCCGGTGTCCGGATTCACCATCCCGGAAATCGAACCGCGCCTGTTCTCTTTCAACAATCCCTTTGGCGCCTGCCCGACGTGCGATGGTCTTGGCGAACAGCTGAAAGTGGATGTCGGCCTGGTTGTTCCGGACAAGGATCTTGACCTGCTGAATGGCGCGATCGCGCCCTGGGCAAAATCGACTTCACCCTACCAGACGCAGACGCTGCAGGCCCTGTCGGCGCACTACCGGTTTGACCTCAAGAAGCCCTGGAACAAACTACCGGATGACATCCACCAGATGATCCTGTTCGGAACAGGCGAGGAAGAGGTCAACTTCGTCTATGATGATGGCATGCGCCGCTATGAGGTGAAGAAAACGTTCGAGGGCGTCATTCCAAACCTTGAACGCCGCTATCGCGAAACCGACAGCCAATGGGTGCGCGACGAGATCGCCAAATTCCAGGCGGCTGCACCCTGCCCGGCCTGTGGTGGCAAACGCCTGAAGCCCGAAGCGCTGGCGGTAAAGATCAACGGTCTCGACATTTCCGACACCTCGGTCTTTTCCATCAAACAGGCACATGAATGGTTCGCATCTGTCTACAAGACGCTGACCAAGCAACAGAATGAAATTGCCGGGCGCATCCTGAAAGAGATCAATGACCGGCTCGACTTCCTCAATGATGTCGGCCTCGAATACCTGACGCTCAGCCGCGCTTCGGGCACGCTGTCCGGCGGTGAAAGCCAGCGCATCCGCCTCGCCAGCCAGATTGGCTCCGGCCTGACCGGCGTGCTCTATGTTCTGGATGAGCCGAGCATTGGCCTGCATCAGCGCGACAATGATCGCTTGCTGGAAACACTGAAACGCCTGCGTGATCTTGGAAACTCCGTGATCGTTGTGGAGCATGATGAGGACGCTATTCTCACCGCCGACCATGTCATCGACATGGGCCCAGCGGCGGGTGTGCATGGCGGGCAGATCATTGCTCAGGGTACGCCGGATGAAGTCATGGCAGACGAGAAGAGTCTGACGGCTGATTATCTGAACGGCACAAAGGAAATCCCGATCCCGACGCGCCGCCCGGTCGAAAAGGCAAAGCGCAAGGTTACGCTGAAAGGCGCAACCGGGAACAATCTGAAGAATGTCACCGCCACTATCCCACTTGGCAGCTTCACCTGCATCACCGGCGTATCCGGCGGCGGCAAGTCGACGCTCATCATCGAAACACTCTACAAGGCGCTGGCCCGCAAGCTGAATGGCGCCTCCAGCCCACCCCAGCCCTATGAAAGCCTTGACGGGTTGCAACACCTCGACAAGGTCATCGACATTGACCAGAGCCCGATCGGCCGCACACCGCGTTCGAACCCGGCCACCTATACCGGCGCCTTCGGCCCGATCCGTGATTGGTTCGCGGGCCTGCCGGAAGCCAAGGCGCGTGGTTATGCACCCGGACGATTCAGCTTCAACGTAAAGGGCGGTCGCTGCGAAGCGTGCCAGGGCGACGGCGTCATCAAGATCGAGATGCACTTCCTGCCGGACGTGTATGTCACGTGCGAAACCTGCAAAGGCAAACGCTATAATCGCGAGACGCTGGAAGTCTTGTTCAAGGGCAAGTCCATCGCCGACGTGCTTGACATGACAGTCGAAGACGCCGCCAAATTCTTCTCTGCCGTGCCTGCCATTGCGACAAAGCTCGAAACGCTCAACCAGGTTGGGCTCGGCTATGTGAAGGTTGGCCAGCAGGCCACCACGCTATCAGGCGGTGAGGCTCAGCGCGTGAAACTCGCCAAGGAATTGTCCAAACGGGCAACGGGCAAGACGCTCTACATCCTCGACGAACCGACGACGGGCCTGCATTTCGAGGACGTACGCAAGCTGCTGGAAGTCCTGCACTCGCTCGTCGACACCGGCAACACGGTTGTCGTCATTGAGCACAATCTGGATGTGGTGAAGACCGCCGACTGGGTGCTGGACCTTGGTCCGGAAGGTGGTGATGGCGGTGGTGAACTCGTCGCCTCGGGCACGCCAGAAGACATTGCCGCTTGCGAGCGCAGCTGGACCGGCAAACATTTGGCCGAGACATTCCGTCGTCAGGATGAACGTCGCGCCGCCCGCAACAAGCGCCTGCGTGCCGCCGAAGCGCCCACCGCAAAGTCAAAAGCAAAACCTGCCGCAAAGCCAAAGAAGGCGACGACCAAAACGCCTGCCAAGCCAGCCGCGAAAGCAAAGAGCCCGGCCAAGCGGAAACCGCGTACGCCGAGCCCTGCCAAGTAAGTTTACGCCGCCTTTAGGCGAACGTGTCATCCATCGCGTTTGGATCTGCCCAATTCGGATCGGTCTTCGCAGCCAGTGCTGCGGGGCCGCCGAAGACATGCATCATGCCGCCTGCGAATGCCAAGTAGACCAGACCGAAGATGATCGCCGGAATGATAAACGCCGGTGAGGCGAACGCCGCCAACACAACCGCTGGATCATCCGAACCGCTCTGGAAGGCAGGCATCAGCGCCAGCATCGCCATTACCGCAAAAACCAAATACAGCGCCATGATGATTGCCATCATGATCAGCGCGAGAACAAGCCAGCTGCCGATCAGTGTCCAGACTTTACCCTTTGTGACACGCCAGGCGCTGCCGAAACGGATCTTGCGATCGCGGATCGTCATCGCGCCCGCAGGAGAGAAGCGCACCACGATCCAGATCGCCGCCACAAAATACGCGATGAACAGAACGAAAGTCAGAAGCCCCGCTATGATCGCGCCGTCACTGCCCAGGACCGCGCCAATCGTAATCGGCACAATCATCAGCAGGAACATGACGATGTAGAGCACGATTATCAGGCCCAGCCAGAACAGGCCTACCACGAATAGCCGCCCCTCGTCGCCACCGAGCTTCAAGCCAAACCCTTCGGCACGCATATACCGCCGTTGGCTGGCCGCTTCGAACAGAACCCACATCAGGATGCCGAACACGAACGAGACGAGGTATCCAAGAAGTACCCGCCCCATGTTTTCCAGCATGATCTGGTCCATCACGTCTGGGTCTTCCATCACGATGGGATTGAACGCCGCCGCATAGATTGGGGCCATCAGATAGAGGCTCAGCCCCTGAACAATGATGGCGAAAAGGGCATAAGTCAGTGCGAACTTCCACAGAAAGCCTTTCGGCCCGCCGGTTTTCTGAAAATGCCCCACGGCATTTCCAAACGAGAATTCCAATCGGTTCATCAGCTCGCCCACCCGCTAATTGAATACGTCTGCCTGCAATGCGTCGTCGACACCCCCGCGTGGGTCGTGCCGCGCGGCCAGCGCTGCTGGCCCGCCTGCCACGTGCATCAATAGGCCAGACAGGAAGAGGCGGATCAGGAAGTAAACCGCCAACACGACCAGAACGCCTCCGCTCATGAAAGCGCGCAGAAAATCCTCGCCCGTCTCGGCATCACCCAACGCAGGCGTCAGCACGCCGATCAGGCCAAACTCGAGTATTTGCTCTGCGATGCTGACCACGATGCCGCCCACGATCGTGATAATCACATAGGCTCCAAGGATCGGCCAAAACCGTCCACGCGACACGTTCCACGCATCAAGGAACCGGAACTCACGGTCCTTGATGGTCAGCGCAAAACATGGTGCCAGGCGGGTCGCGAAAAAGATGTAGACAAGAAAGAGCAGGAACCAGACGCCCAGCGCACCAAAGATCGGGCCTATGATGCTTCTCGCAATCTCGTCTTCCGATGCACCGGAATCGATCAGATCAAAGATGCCCATGATTGATCCAAAGATCATGAAAAGGGGCAACAGGGTAAAGACGGCTTGCAACACGGCCCAGCAGAAACCGACGCCCATCATGCGTAATTCATCGCCGCCAAAACCGAGCGAAAAGCCCTCATCCCGAATATAGCGACGCTGCGATGCCGATTCGAATACTGCCCAGATGACCCAACTGCCCAGCATGGCGAACACGCCCCAGCCGATGAGCGGCTCGAACGCGCCCAGAACCAGAGAGATCAAGACCCGCGGGTCGTCATCGTCAAATCCAGCCTGATCCAGCGCCTCGAATGCGGAAATCACTTCCCTCGCATCTCCGCTGGCGAGCAGCATGATGAGCAACAAGAACGCAGTGAACACGCCTGCGAACGCCGCCGAAAAGATCCACGGAAAGCTCCGCACATGCGGCGCACGGAACGCGAACATAAGCGCCCCATCAAACGAAAACCGGCTTTGCATAAGGTGTCATACCCCCCTGAACGACCATTCCGGTCGCACGATAGGGCGATTTATATGACAGGCGCAATCACTCGTGGGTTTTGATATCGGGGTGTAATTTGGACAGCGCCGCCACCGCCAGCCCATGACCTGACAACAGGAATGGCACCAGCAGAGCCATTCCGACCGCACCTGACAGGAATGAGCCAACAGCGCCGTCCCCCCACACATCCCGCAATGCCCAGTTCGCCGCCAGCGCAACAGAGAACGGCACGATGTGCGTAGCAATTCCGGCGACAGCGAGTTTCAGCGCATGCCCTTTCGTCCAGGGCCAGGTGCGAAACACAAGGGTCTGCCCGGTCGCAACCGTGGCTGATCCGACGAGCAAAAGCCTGAGCGCCATGAAGAACAACACCGCCGCGCCCGCCAGACAGGCGAGGATCAGCACGGCGCCATAGGCCGTCGGCAACATGTCCACCAGCGCGGCCTGCACCACTTCCGGCGGCGTCTCCGCATCTACATCCACCCGGCCCGAGGCCTTGAGCAGAATTCCGGGCAGGATCAACAGGAAGAAACCAATGAAGACACCGACAAACAGGAAGGCGACATAAATCGACAAATTGGCATGCGCCAGTCGCAACCTGTCGCCCGTCCGCGTCTTCAGCATCGCGCGATAGACGACCAGCGAAAACTCCACGCCGACGAAAAATACGACCAGCGCGGCGATCGCCGGCGCTGCATCGCCCATTGCAGACCCCGGCCCGATGGCGAACGTGTAGATCCCGCCCGCTACGATCAAGGCCAGCATGATGACCAGGCTGGGCCGTGCAGCTTTGGCAGCCAGTGACCAAGCCTCAGAGACGAGCGCGGGAATCGAGAGTTCACGTGTCATATCAGACTCCTTACACGCCTCTCCGCGCCCTCGCCACGGGGAATCACGGCAACCGCCATCTTGACGCCGCCGCGCTTGCCCCGCACATCCCGCGCATGAGCATCAAACCTATTCATATCATTGGCGGCGGCATGGCCGGTTCCGAAGCGGCCTGGCAGGCGGCAAATGCTGGCGTTCCCGTCATCCTGCACGAAATGCGCGGTGTCAAAGGCACCGATGCCCACCAGACCGACAAGCTGGCCGAACTCGTCTGTTCGAACTCCTTCCGCTCGGATGATCATGAATCCAACGCTGTCGGCGTGTTGCACGAAGAGATGCGCCGCGCGAACGGGCTGATCATGCACACCGCGCACGACCATCAGGTACCTGCGGGCAGCGCACTGGCCGTTGACCGGGAGGGCTTCGCCGAAGCGGTCACCGCCAAGCTGGAAGCGCATCCGAACGTCACCATCGTGCGCGAAGAGATTGATGGCATTCCGCCGGAAGACTGGGACAGCGTCATTGTCGCGACAGGACCGCTGACCTCGCTGAAGCTGGCCGAGGCCATCCATGCGCACACAGGCGAAGACGATCTCGCCTTTTTCGATGCGATTGCACCGATTGTCTATTTTGACTCCATCGACATGACCAAGGCGTGGCGCCAGAGCCGCTATGACAAGCCCGGCCCGGGAGGCGACACGGCCGCTTACATCAACTGCCCGTTGGATGAAGGCCAGTACAACGCCTTCATCGACGCACTGATCTCTGGCGAAAAGACCGAGTTCAAGGAATGGGAAAAGAACACGCCATATTTTGAAGGCTGCCTGCCCATCGAAGTCATGGCGGAGCGGGGGCGCGAAACGCTACGCTATGGCCCGATGAAACCTGTCGGCCTGACCAATCCCCACCAGCCAGACATCAAGGCGCACGCCATTGTGCAACTGCGTCAGGACAATGCCCACGGTACGCTCTGGAACATGGTCGGCTTCCAGACCAAGCTGAAATATGGCGCACAAACCGAAATCTTCCGCATGATCCCCGGACTTGAAAAAGCAGAGTTCGCGCGCCTTGGCGGCATTCACCGCAACACCTTCCTGAACTCACCAAAGCTGCTGGATGAACAACTGCGCATGAAGTCCCTCCCACGGCTTCGCTTCGCTGGTCAGGTCACCGGGGTTGAAGGCTATGTCGAAAGCGCTGGCATGGGATTGCTGGCAGGCCGGTTTGCGGCGGCTGAGCGCCTTGGCCGCCCCTTGGCACCGCCGCCGGAAACGACTGCGCTTGGCTCCCTGATCCGCCACATCACGGGCGGACACCTCGAAGGCAAGGCGACTTTCCAGCCAATGAACGTGAATTTCGGCCTGTTTCCTGACATCACCGAATTTCCGAAACATGGGCCAGATGGCAAACGCCTGCGTGGCAAGGACAAAGGCCGCGCCAAGAAACGCGCCATGGCCGCCCGCGCGCTCAGCGATTTCGATGCCTGGCTCACGAAACAATCCGACTTGCTTGAAGCGACAGGAACGCTCACGTGACAATGATCGAGTGCGACAAACATGGACCCAATGAGGCGACCTTTGTCTGTTCGCACATTCTCGAAACACTCCGAACAAAAACGCCTCGAGGTTTCAATTGGGATTTTGACGAGGAAGGCGGCATCCAAGCATTCTGCGATTCCTGCTGGAACGCGACCGATGAGGAATGGCTCGAAATCAGCGCCGACACCTGCCGCATGATCTGCCTCGGTTGCCTCAAAGACGCGGCGGCGATCAACGGCTTCGAATTTGATCCGGAGCCTTACCGCAACGCCGAAGGCAAAGCATGAGAGTCCTGCTGACCGGATCGACCGGCTGGCTGGGCCGCCATCTTGCCCCGCGCCTTGCCGCGCTCGGCCATGAGGTCACGGGCCTCGACGTCGCCCCCGGCCCGCACACGCAGGTGATCGGCAGCGTCGCCAGCCGCACCACGGTCGACCGCGTCTTCGCGGATCACAGCATCGAATCCGTCATCCATGCGGGCGCCCTGCACAAGCCGGACATTTCCCGCTTCCCCGCGCAGGCCTTCATAGACACCAATGTCACCGGCACGCTGAACCTGCTCGAAGCCGCCGTCGCGGCGGGGCATGACCGGTTCGTGATGACGTCCACAACGTCGCTGATGATCTCGCAGGCCATCCGCGATGAGGTGTCGGACCACGCCATCTGGCTCGACGAGGCCCACGCCCCGCTGCAACCGCGCAACATCTATGCTGTCACCAAACTGGCCGCCGAGAATCTTTGCCGCCAGATGCAAGGCGAGACCGGCATGGGCGTGATCGTGCTGCGCACCTCCCGCTTCTTCCCTGAAGATGACGACACGCATGACCACCCGCCCGCCGATAATCTGAAGGCAAACGAGTTCCTTCATCGCCGCCTGACGGTGGAGGATGCCGCCGATGCCCATATTGCCGCGCTGGAGAAGGCCCCGGAGATCGGTTTCGGCGTCTATATCGCGTCCGCGCCGACGCCCTTCCAGCGATCCGACTGCGCCGGACTGAAGCGCGATGCCGCCGCCGTCATCCGGCACTACTTCCCGGAGGCGGACGCGCTCTATGCGGCGCGTGGCTGGATACTGCCGGACACAATCGGGCGGGTGTATGATGCCTCCCGCACGGAACAAGACCTCGGCTTCCGCCCGGCGACAGATTTTGGCAGTGTCCTCTCCGCCCTGAAGACCGGCGCGCCGCTGCCTTTCCAGCACGACAGCGGCTACGTCTCGCCCAGCACGCTCGGCGCGGCGCTTGTCTCGGAGGACTGCGCATGAGGCTGGCCGTTACCGACCCCGGCGTGCCCGAAATATTTCTTTCGCTGCAGGGCGAGGGTGTCTCGGCTGGCAAGCCGAGCGTGTTTGTGCGCTTCTCCCAGTGCAACCTTCACTGTGCCTGGTGCGATACGGCCTATACCTGGAATTTTCAGGGAACGGAGTTTGTTCATCGTGATGACGCGCTCGGTGCACCGCGGAAGTTTGATCGCGCCGCCGAAACGGTCGATGTATCCGTTGAAACGCTTGTTGCGCGCCTGATCGAGCAGTCCTGTCGTCGCATCATCTTTACTGGCGGCGAACCTCTGCTGCAGCAGCGCGACTTGGGTGTGCTGATCCAACGGTTGAAGGCGACGGATCCAGACTTCTACATCGAGATTGAAACAAATGGGTCGATCAAACCGGCCGGGCTCGCGGCAGAGCTGATTGATCAGTTCAACGTTTCTCCCAAACTTGCCCATTCCGGCAACGCGGCCGCCATCCGCCTGAAACCGGACGTGCTGGCCTTCTATGCCGCTGACCCGCGTGCGAATTTCAAGATTGTCGTCGCTGACCCATCAGACCTCGAAGAAGTCCATGAATTGGTTTCAAGTTCCGGCATGCCACCCGCGCGAGTCTGGCTGATGCCGGAAGGCCGGACGCCGCAAGAATTGCGGTCGCGCGAACGCTGGTTGGCGGAGGCTTGTCTCAAGGCCGGCTACAATTTCACCGACCGCCTGCACATCCATCTCTACGGAGATACGCGCGGTACTTAGGCGCGCTAAACCTTCCCGCTGCGGATTGCCTGCAGAACGCTAAGGCGCTTTTGAAGCGGGTTCGGTGTCTTGCCTTCGATGTAGAATTTACGCAGGCGAAAGTGCGCAATCGCGGGCCGGATGGGCTTCGGTGCAGGCGTAAGGATTGGACCGAACGCCTTCGAGTCCGAACGGCGCGCGGCAGAAAAATAGGGCGCCACGTCGCGAATCTCCTCGGCCCAGTCATGTATCGGCGTTAGCACATTTGCCGCCGTCAGGGCGAGCCACGCCTCGGGCTCAAGCGAGCGGTCTTCGGCCTCGAACGCGCCTTGATAGCCATCGATCAGCTTGTGCAGCGCACCCGGCTTCAGACGCCCTGCGTCGATCTCTTCCTTGAGCGCCTTTGCCACATCGTGCTCGCGCACCTTGCCCGCTTCGATCTCTGAAACGGCATCGCGCCACCATTGGAACCGGATCAGTCCCAATCCCTCTTCGGTGACCACCAGACGCACCCGCGCCAGCTCATAGGCCAGCGCATAAAGCGCGATCAGCGCGCGGCGTTCACTTGCCCCGGCATAACGGCTTGAAATCCAGCGATCCTCGTCTGCCCGAAGGATCCGCTTGTCGATTGCGGCCCATTGAGTTTCCGAAAGAGGGTTGGTCGGGTTTGACATGCAACCCATATGTGGGAAGACGCGTAATTAGGCCAGATACTTTGCTGCAAGAAAGGACGCCCAAAATGGCATTTTCCCTCCCTGATCTCCCTTATGAGCGCGACGCCCTGGCGCCGCACATCTCCGAGGAGACCTTGAACTTTCACCACGGCAAGCACCACGCTGCCTATGTCAACAACCTCAACGGCCTGATCGAAGGCACAGACCTCGAAAACGAGTCTCTGGAATCGATCATCAAGACCGCCGCTGCTGATAGCGGCAAGGCAGGCCTGTTCAACAACGCTGCCCAGGTCTGGAACCACACCTTTTATTGGCACTGCATGAAGCCATCTGGCGGCGGCAAACCGCACGGCAAAGTGGCAGAGCTGATTGACCGCGATCTCGGCGGCTACGACCAGTTCGTGAAAGACTTCAAGGCAGCAGGCGGTGGCCAGTTCGGCTCTGGCTGGGCCTGGCTCGTTTACAAGGATGGCAAACTGCACATCACCAAGACACCAAACGCCGAAACGCCAGTCACCGATATGGGCGCAACGCCAGTCCTGACCATGGATGTCTGGGAGCACGCCTACTATCTCGACTACCAGAACAGCCGTCCGAACTATATGGACAGCTTCATCAACAATCTCATCAACTGGGATTTCGTGAACCAGAATCTCGCTGACGCGGGCGCCTGATTCGGGCTATGGTCCCTTCGTCATATGGACGAGGGGACCGCCCATGTATTGCACGAATTGCGGACAGAAGCTCGGGGATGGCCACCGCTTCTGCGCCCATTGCGGAACGGAAGCTGCTGCAAATGCTTCGCCCGCCACACCGCCATCCATTCCACCGCAAACAATTGACCCAAGCCTAGACTGGCGCAGCTCCATGAATGTTGGAGAGATCGTCAATCACCCTGACGTACGCGCTCGCATCGTTCGGGTCACAGGGGCTACGCCGCAGGGCATGACCGCCGAGCAATTCTTCAAATATGCCGAGCCCGTCATGGCTGCTGCAGGCGCCGGGGGAATTCCGCTGGGAGCGATCAAGGACATTGCCCTGCCCATGTACGCGCGCATGGGCCTGAAGATGAACCGGGAGATGTCACAGGGGTTTCGGAACACGTTTGGCGAGACCCTCGCAGCCGTCCTTTGCTCCCTCGCCAGCCGCAGCCAACCCTTGGTCGATATTTCCGAAGCAGGGGACGGATGCATCCTGAATACGAAAATGGCGTCTTCCATCCTGTCCTGGGAAGGCAACATGATCGTGACGCTGGAACGCCAGAGCGAAGGCACCTTGTTGAAGGCGACCATCACCGTGCCCGGACAGGCATTTGACTGGGGGCGCTCGAAGCGCGTGCTGCAGGATCTGATCGACGACGTGAAACGCTATCGGGATTGATGCTCTCCACGCGCAAAGCCCCGCTGGCGTCGCCCTCTTCCATTTATCCACAATTTAGCTTATGTGCAGCGCAACACGACGCTCCGGGCAATGGATTCGCCCGGCCCGCCGAATGCGCACTAAGGCGCTGGACGCGGGAAATGCGGCCATCAAGGCCGCCGGGTTAGATTAGAAACCATTCTAGGAACGAACACATTGACTGAAGTTACATTTGCCGACCTTGGCCTCGGCCCCAACATTCTCAAAGCCGTTACCGAATCCGGCTACACGCACCCTACCCCAATTCAGGCTGAAGCCATCCCGCATGTGATTGGCGGCGGCGACGTTACCGGCGTAGCGCAGACCGGCACCGGCAAGACCGCAGCCTTCGTGCTGCCGATGATCCACCGCCTCGCCCGCGGTCGCGCCCGTGCACGTATGCCGCGCTGCCTGATCCTTTGCCCGACCCGCGAACTGGCCGCTCAGGTGGCGGAGCAATTCGAAAAATACGGCAAATACCTCAAGCTCAGCATGGCACTTCTGATTGGTGGCGTCAGCTTCAAGGAACAGGAAGCCCTGCTCCAGCGCGGCGTTGACGTTCTGATCGCGACACCGGGCCGCCTGATCGACCAGTTCGAGCGCGGTAAGCTGCTTCTCATGGGCGTCGATTACCTGATCATTGATGAAGCCGACCGCATGCTGGACATGGGCTTCATTCCAGACATCGAAAAAATCTGCGCTCTGCTCCCTCCACGCCGCCAGACCCTGCTTTTCTCCGCAACGATGCCGCCAGAAATCGCCGGCCTTGCAAAGAAATTCCAGAAAGACCCAAAAAAGATCGAAGTGTCCCGTCCGGCACAAACAGCCGAGACGATCAAACAGTACGTAGTCAAACTTCCTAATGATAGCGCGAAGGCGAAGCGAACTGCGCTGCGCCGCGTGATTGAGACTTGTGACGTGAACAACGGCATTGTCTTCTGCAACCGCAAGGTCGAAGTGGACATCGTGGCTGCATCGCTCTCCAAGCATGGTCACGACGCCGCCGCCATTCATGGCGACCTGCCGCAGGCGGTACGTAGCGAAGTGCTTCAGAAATTCCGTGATGGCGAATTGAAACTGCTGGTCGGTTCAGACGTAGCCGCGCGGGGACTGGACATTCCGGATGTCTCCCACGTCTTCAACTATGCTCCACCGCCAAAAGACGAAGACTATGTGCACCGCATCGGTCGCACAGGCCGCGCTGGACGCAAGGGTGAGGCGTACACGCTCGTCTCCCCGGATGATACAAAATCGTGGGGCTTCGTCCTGAAGATGATCCAGCAGGACGTCGAAGAGTTCATGCCGGAAGGCCTGCTCGAAGAGATCGAAAACCTGCCACCGGAAGAAAGTCGTGGCCGGGGCCGCAATCGTCGCGGTGGACGCGATGACAAACCTCGCGGCGACCGTTCGCGCAGTCGCCGCCGCGATGAAAACACCGATCGCGTTGAAGAGGTTGCTCCGACAGAAGCCACTGAAGAAAAGGCCAAGTCCGAACCGAAACCGGAGCGCAAGAAAGAAGAGCGCTCAGAGGACAAACCAAAGCGTGAGCGCGCCTCAAAGCCAAAGCGCGAAAAAGATCGCAAGCGCAAGGATGATGATTTGATCCTGGAGCCTGCGCCCGATCGCGTCAAAGGCTTTGGCGACGATATCCCGGCCTTCCTGAAGCGGTAGAGCCGGAATACCGCACGGAAAAAAGCCCGTCAGTCTTTCCTGACGGGCTTTTCTTTTGTCGTTTCGTAGACGTCTAACGCTTGATACGGCCTTTGACCTGGCCCCGGAACTTGTCGCCATAGGGGGGGCGCATCATGGCCAGCATCTCACTGCCGGTCTGCGTGTAGACGGCCTTCTTGTGGCTGAACTCCATGAAGCCATCGAGACCATGATAGCTGCCCATACCGGATGGTCCGACGCCACCAAAAGGCAGGTCTTCCTGCGCGACATGGAAAATCACGTCATTCACAGTCACGCCGCCAGAGGTCGTATTATTCAGCACAAAGTCTTTTTCGCTGGCATCCTCGCCAAAATAGTAGAGGCCTAGCGGACGGTCATGTGAGTTGATGTAGTTCACCGCATCTTTCGTTTCGCCGTAGGACTTGATCGGCAGGATAGGTCCGAAGATCTCATCCTGCATCACTTTCAGATCATCGCTTGGGTCAACAATGATGTGCGGCGGGATCTTGTGATGCGGCTGCTGGGAGAAATTCTCCCCAGTCGGATTGATTTCTATCACCTCAGCGCCCTTGTCGCGGGCTTCCTCGATATAGGACATGATCCGGTCATAATGACGTTGGTTCACAACGGACGTATAATCGTCATTATCTTTCAGACCGGTTGGAAACATCGTTTCGACAGCCTTGGTCGCTGCGCCCACGAATTCCTTGGTTTTTTCCTGAGGCACAAAGGCATAGTCCGGTGCCAGACAGATTTGACCGGCATTCAGCGTCTTGCCCGCCATGATACGGCTGGCGGCCTTCTGCATATCCGCAGACCGGCCAAGTACAACTGGGCTCTTGCCGCCAAGTTCCAACGTCAGTGGCACGAGATTGTCCGCCGCTGCGCGCATGACGTGGTGCGCTATAGAGGTCGCGCCGGTGAAGATCATGTGGTCGAAAGCGAGCTTGGAAAATTCCGCGCCAATTTCAGGCCCGCCGGTTACGACCGCAACTTCCTCCTCATCATAATACTGCGCAAGGAGCGACTTCATCAATTCAGAGGTCGCTTCAATGAACTCTGACGGCTTGATCATTGCGCGGTTACCCGCCGCGAATACGCCGGCTAGCGGCGCAAAGGTCAGGTTAACCGGGAAATTCCAGGGACTGATCACCCCGATCACACCCTTGGGCTGGTACTGGATATAGGCTTTGGAGCCAAGCAGGCCGAGCGGGAACTCCACCTTGCGCTTTTCCGGCTTCATCCATTTGGCGAGATTCTTCTTCGAGAATTTGAGCGCACCAATAGACCCGGCAATATCCGTCAGCGCCGATTGATCGACAGACCGGTGTCCGAAATCCTCGCGCATCGCTTCTGCCAGCGCATCGCCGTGGGTAACGAGCAAGTCGATGGATTTGTCGATCCACTCGATCCGCTTCGCAGCGCTCGGAATGCCATCGCGAATGTGCGCGGCTTTCTGGCGGCTAAGAATTGAACTCATGCCGGAACCGGCAGCGCTATCGAGAGCCATTTGTTTTCCTCCGAGGCGTTTCCTCCGTAAAGTGTAACGCGCATTGAGCGTTGAACAAAATAAAAAACATTTCCGCTGGGTCAGGCGTTCACGCGAGCGGGGCTAGGCCATAGGATGACAAAAAACATCCACCGGGAGCGAAATGCATGGCCTACACGAAGATTTCCTACGAGTTGAAAGGCGACATCGCCATCATCAGTTTCAACGACCCGTCGACGCTGAATGCGTGCGGCGTCGACACAGCACAGGAAATGCTGCACGCATTTGAAGTCGCGGCGGATGAGGCGCGCTGCACCATACTGACAGGCGCTGGCCGTGGGTTCTGTTCAGGCGCGAATCTCGGCCCCGGCCAATTGGGCGTACAGCTCAGCCATGAAGGGTCCAAGCCAGATGCCGGTCGCGCGCTGACTACGCACTACAATCCACTTATGCAAGCCATACGCGAACATCCGCACCCGGTTATTTCCGCTGTGAATGGGCCTGCCGCAGGTGTTGGCTGCTCTCTGGCGCTCGCTGGTGATATCGTACTTTGTGCGGAAAGCGCCTATTTCCTGCAAGCATTCCGCCGCATCGGCCTGGTACCGGATGGCGGGTCAACCTGGCTGCTGGCGCGCACCATTGGCCGCGTCCGCGCCATGGAAATGGCCTTGTTTGGCGACAAGGTTCCGGCCGAAAAAGCGCTGGAATGGGGCATGGTGAACCGAATTGTCGCTGATGACGCACTCATGTCCACAGCGATGGAAATGGCTGAAAAGCTTGCCACGGGGCCAACAATTGCCCTGTCTCTTGCGCGTGACCTGATCTGGAAAGCCTGCGAGTCCGACTTTGACGAAGCGATCTATGATGAACGCATTGCGCAGAGGACTGCGGGGCGCACGGATGATTTCAAGGAAGGCGTCAGCGCATTCCTTCAGAAGCGCCCCGCCGAGTTCAAAGGCAAGTAATTCACAAGGTTTTAAGGACGATTCTGAATTCGCTTAAGAATTGTGAAACGGCTTTGTCTTAATCCCGTCAACATTGGATGGGGACAATTCGATGGCCGACGAGTATCGTTTGATACACTTCAATTGCGCGCGCCCCCTGGGCGCGTTCACGATGGAGAACGAGTTCGTTCGGGTCTTCATGGCGATTTTGCCGCGCATATTTTCGGATGCAGATTCCTTCGAAGGTATGCACTGGCACACCCACGGTATTCGCCGCCCGAATGGTGAGTGGTACGGCATGGAACTCGCGTTCCCATACCCGGCTGAACTCGCGGCCCCTGATGTCTGCACGATGGCGGGCTGGAAGTCCGTCGAGGCGCTGCGCGAATTCACCTATAATGGCCGCACGCACCCCCCCGGCATGAGGCGTTTGTCGAGCCAACTGGATCGGAGCGCTGGAGCGGGCTTTGTCCTGTGGTGGGCAAAGCGGGGTGAGCGCTTCACGTTGCAGGATGGCTGGGACCGATTGCAATCGCTCCGACAGAACGGCCCAACTGAAGATGCGTTCTCTCTGGAACGTCCAGTAGCCAAACCGGAAGCAGCCTGATGCTGTCGCGACGCGTCGCTCTGGCCATGATCGCCTTTGCGACGCTGGCAGCCTGCGCTTCAACCCCGGAGCCTGACGCCCAGACGATTTATCTCGTCCGCCACGCAGAGAAAGCCAGCGGGCAGGACCCTCACCTGACAATTGTCGGCCGGGCCCGCGCGGAGATTCTGGCTGCCGAACTGGCTGACGCAAACCTTTCCGCTATCTACTCCACAGATACCAATCGCACCCGCGAAACCGCCGCGCCCACGGCAAATGCGTACGGCCTGACGGTTCTCCCTTACGACGCAAGCAATCTGGACACGTTCGCGAACATGCTGCGCGCGACGCCCGGCAGCATCCTTGTGGTCGGCCATTCCAATACGACGCCGGAGCTTGTGAAAGCGCTCGGCGGCAAGCCCGGCGCGCCGATTGTCGAAGCTACGGAGTATGACCGGCTCTACGTACTGACCGCCAATGGCCGCCGCTACCGCACGGAGCTGCGCCGCTACGGCAACTGACCGGTCAGGCTGCCGGCAATCCCAACCGATAAACGCCCTTGAACGTATCCGGATCTTCGACCGGTTTGCCCTTGCGATAGATCAGAACGATGCCCGCCTTGTGCAGGCGTACGGCTTCAGCCCGCACATCCTTCAGCACACGCTGGAAGTTCTTTTCGCTGACGGCCTTCGCCGCAATCTCCGGCGCAACCGTCTTGCCCGCGCCACAGGCCGCCGTCACGGCCAGAATCGCGTCGCGGACTGGGTTGGAATGCTCCTCACTCACCAGTCCACCGCCGCATAGACAAGTTGTTGCAGCTGAGGCCGGATCGGATAGGTGCCTGACGGCATCATCTGGGTCGCCTGAATGGCGATCATCTCTTCAACCGGGTCAATCCAGAAGAAAGTGGAGGCAAGACCACCCCAGCTGAAATTACCGTGGCTGGAGGGCTGCATGCTTGCCACCGGATCAACCAGTACAGAGCCGCCAAGCCCGAACCCGTTGCCTTCCATGCGAGCCTCGGAAAACGTCTTGTCACCCATCGCCTTGATGGTCTGACCATTGGGCAAATGGTTCTGGCGCATGAACTCCCACGTCTTGGGGCTGATGATGCGCGCGCCATCCAGCGTGCCGCCCCGCATCAGCATCAGGCAAAACCGGTGATAGTCCCGCACGGTAGAGGCAAGTCCGCCGCCCGCATTCAGCAGTTTCGGGCGCTTGCTGTAGAGCTTCGACTCCTTGCCCGCCGCATCGGCCAGGGTGATCTCTCCGCTGATCGGATGCTTGCTGTAGCAAACCATCAGCCGGTCAATCTTGTTTTCAGGTACCCAGAAATCGGTATCATCCATACCGAGCGGTCCAAAAATCCGCTCCCGGAAGAACTCGTCCAGTGGTTGCCCGGATACAATCTCGACCACCGCACCAAGCACATCAATCGAATGTCCATAGCCCCATTGCGTTCCAGGGGAGAAGGCCAGCGGCAGCTTCGCAATCCGCTGGCTCATTTCCAGCAGGGTCTCGGTCGGCGCGCCGATCTTTTCCTTGCGATAAATCGCGTCCGGCTCATCCTGCATCAGGAAGCCATAGGTAATCCCGGATGTGTGCGTGAACAGGTCCAGCAGGGTCATGGCCCGGTCTGGCGCGCGCGTCGTGTAGTCCTCACGATTGCCGCTATCGAACACCTGCACGTCCGCAAATTCCGGAATGTAACGGGCAACTTCATGATCCAGCCTCAGCTTGCCTTCCTCGAACAGCATCATCGCCGCCAGGGATGTGACCGGCTTGGTCATCGAATAGATTCGGAAGATCGTATGCGGACCGATTGGCTCACCTTCGCCGATATGGGTCGTGCCGGAATAATCCTCCAGCGCCACTTCGCCGCCACGAGAAACCAGTGTCGCCACACAGGGCAGCTTGCCCGTGTCGATATAGTTGCTCTGGAAATACTCCGGAATGGCCTCCAGCCGCTCGGCATTCAGCCCAACCTCATGCGGGTCTGTAGGGTCGTGTTCGAACATCAGGCTTCCTCCGCCATAGTTGTTTCGTAGCTGTCTTTGAGTATGTCGAACATTGAAAGATCCTGGGCAAGTTCATGTTCGCCATCGAATGCCGCAATTGCTCCGAACATGTACGTGAGATCGCCAGCGTATTCACCCTTTACCCAGTCCCCCCTGGGAGAGCTCAACAACTCCATCGCCATGTTCCGTGCTTTCCCCAGAGCTTCAAAGTAAGCATCTTTGAGATCAACCGGAATCTCCGGGCGCGCTTCACCACGCGCGCCTTCAATCCAACCACAAAGATAGACCAGCCACACTTTCTCTGCCGGACTTCTGCACTCTGCGATCCGGATCAGGTGCGGTACAGCTGCGTAGGAGGCCGTACCCGGATCACCCTGATGGTAGATGGCCGCCGCGATTGATTCCAGAAGGGAGTCCGGCGTCCACTCGATAACGTCGAGCATTTCGAGCGCTCGTAGTTTTTCCGGCATGTCTTCCGCACTCCCATAGACGTGGAACAATTGCGTCCATCTTGGTGAATCGAGCGGAAGCATAGGTGGCTTACAATCTCCCTGCCTTCGCGGCGCGGGCCAGTTCCCGCGCGATGATCACCTGCTGGATCTGGCTGGTGCCTTCATACAGGCGGAAGATGCGCACATCGCGATAGAAGCGCTCGATGCCATAGTCGGAGACATAACCCGCGCCGCCGAATACCTGCACTGCGCGATCCGCAACCCGGCCACACGCCTCGGTGGCGAACAATTTCGTCGATGAGGCGAGCAGGGTGACATCCTCACCGGCATCGCGCCGACGCGCTGCATCCATGATCATGCATTCGGCCGCATAGGTTTCGGCCTGGCTGTCGGCAATCATGGCCTGGATCATCTGGTGCTGCATGATCGGCTTTCCGAACTGCTGCCGCTCCAATGCATAGTTTACCATTTCGCGGATCAGGCGCTTGGAGACGCCGGTTGCAACGGCGGAGATATGCAGGCGTCCCTTGTCCAGCACGCTCATCGCCACTTTGAAGCCTTCGCCCTCGCCCGCGATCATGTTCTCGGCAGGCACACGCGCATCCTCGAAGATCACATCACAGATATGCGCGCCCTGCTGGCCCATTTTCTTTTCAGGAACGCCCACCGTTACGCCCGGTGTATCGCGCTCCACAATGAAGGCCGAAACGCCCTTCGGGCCCGGCGTATCCGGATCCGTCCGCGCCATGACCGTAAAAAGGTCTGCCTTGTTCGCATTGGTGATGTAGCGCTTGGTGCCATTCAGCACATAATGGTCGCCATCACGGATGGCCTTGGTCGTCAGGCTGCCAGCATCCGATCCGGCCTCCGGTTCGGTCAACGCGAAGCTGGCGATCAGGTCGCCAGAGGCAATACCCGGCAGCCATCTTTCCTTCTGTTCATCCGTTCCGAACAAGACGAGCGCCTGGCTGCCGATACCGATATTCGTGCCCGCCACGCTACGGAAAGCAGGGGATGTCTCGCCCAGCTCCATCGCAACCAGTGCCTCGGTCTCCATATCCAGGGCCAGACCGCCAAACTCTTCCGGCACCGCGATGCCGAACAGGCCGAGATTCTTCATCTCGTCGACGATTTCCTGTGGTACTTCGTCTTCCTCGCCGACCTTGGCCTCGATCGGCACGCACTTCTCGGTCACAAAGCGGCGGACCTGCTCGATCAGCGCCGCGCGGATTTCGGCATCGAATGCCATACCATTTCCTCCGGTGAATATTCTTGCCAGACCAATCTATGCCCCAACGGCACGCTTGTCGAAGGGTGACTGTGCGGTATCGTGCCCCACAAAAACAGCAGGGAGGCGGAATGACCGCACATACAGTGGAATCCGGGGAATTTGCCGGCTGGCAGACTTGGCCCGACGAACCCTTTGAACACGACGCCGCAGGGCCATTCTATTTCAAGTTTGACAATCAAGGCCCCGTCGCCGCGTTTCGCGCCGAACGCAAGCATATGAATGCGGGCGGCGTCATGCATGGCGGCTGCCTGATGTCGTTCGCGGACTTTTCCCTGTTCGCTATCGCCCATGACGGCATGGAGGGCGAATATGGCGTGACCGTCGCTTTCACATCCGAGTTTCTCGATGGCGCCCTTGAAGGCGAATACATGGAAGCGCGCGGAGACGTACTGCGTCGCGGCCGATCCCTGACATTCGTCCGGGGCATCATCACGGCCAATGGTCGCCCCGTCCTGAATTTCTCCGGAACGATCAAGAAGCGAAAGAAAAAGACATGAGCAACCTACCCTATCAGGATTTGTCCCGCTCTATCGACGGCAAGACCGCGCTGATCACCGGCGCTGCCAGCGGCATGGGCCGCGCCACCGCCCACCTTTTTGCCCGGCAGGGGGCCAATGTCGCCGTCACGGACCTGAAGCAGGAGAACGTTGACGTCGTGGTTCAGGAAATCCGCGACGCTGGCTTTTCCAATGTTCATGGCTGGGCGCTGGATGTGAGCGACGCTGACGCGATCAAACGCGTTGTCGATGAAGTTGCCGCGCATTTCGGCGGCCTGGAAATCCTGGTCAACAATGCCGGATTTGCCCTTCCGGCAGATATTGCCGAGGAGAGCTATGAGGATAGTTGGGGCCCGAGCATCAATGTCATGCTCACCTCACACCAGCGCGCCATCCGCGCAGCACTTCCACACATGCGCAAGGCTGGCTTCGGCCGCATCGTGAACATTGCATCCACCGAAGGGCTTGGCGCGACGCCGGGCAATTCGCCCTATGTCGCCGCCAAGCATGGCGTCATCGGCCTGACCCGCGGCCTTGCCGTAGATCTTGGCCGCGAAGGCATCACGGTGAACTGCATCTGCCCCGGCCCGATCCACACCGGCATCACCGAAGGCATCAAGGACGAGCACAAGGAAATCTACGCCAAGCGCCGCGTGCCGCTGCGCCGGTATGGCATCCCGGAAGAAGTTGCCAACATGACCCTGTCGCTCGTCCTGCCAGCCGCCAGCTTCCTGACCGGGGTACACATCCCGGTCGATGGCGGCCTGACGATCAAGAACGCCTAACCGGCAAAACCCCGCGCTTTCATGGCGTCGTACCAGCGGCCGAGATTCTCGTGCTCCTTGTGCGGCGCCCATTTCATCACTCGGCAGAATCCGCAGGTGATGAACAGGGTTATGTCCGCAATCGAGAAGCGGTCCGCCGCCAAAAATTCATGCTGAGCCAGATGCTTTTCGATTCGCTGGGCCATCTTGCGCGCGGCCTTTTCCCCCTTCGCGGCAGACTCGGCGCTCTGCGGCACTTCCAGCGGCGCCATCATCTCATGCGCGTTCCGGAACCATGTGGCGAACTGAACGAAGAACATCATCTCCACACGGCGATCCCACATCTCGATCAGCGCCTTTTCCTTGGCGTCTGATCCCATCAAATTGGGCTCAGGGAAGAGGTTTTCGAAATAGGTGCAGATCGCACGGCTCTCGGTGATCTTCGTGCCATCGTCCAGCACCAGCGCCGGAACCTGCGCGAAGGGCGAGACGTCACGGTATTCCTTCGTCTTGTGCTCCTGCTTCATGATGGAGACTTCTTCCAGCTCCACAGCATCGAGCTTGCCCTTGGCGCGCAAGAAAAAAGTCACCCGGTCCGGGTTCGGAGCGTTTGGCGTATGGTAAAGTTTCATTGGTTTCCTCCCTAGAATTTCTTTCTCATGCCCAGCGTCGCATTGATTGGCTCGCCGGGGAAGTATCTGTCATTGCCAAAGGCGAGGTCGGCCCGGTCAGCGTAGCGCTCATCAGTCAGATTGCGCACGATCAGGAACACTTCGGCTGCCTCAGCAAACACCCATGCGCCGCGCGCGCCAAGCACTGTGTGACCGGGATAGACTGTGGTGTTGGCCGGGTCGACAAAATACTCGCCGACATGATCCACATTCAGGGACAGCTTGATCGCCTCCGTCGCCTGCCAGTCGAGCGAGACATTTGCCAGCCATTCCGGGGCCGTGTCGATCTCGTTTCCGTCCCGGATGGTTTCCGTACCCGAACTGGTGATCCGGTCGAACGTATAGGTCTGGTCTGACCAGCTTGCCGATCCGGAAACACTGAATGCGGTGGTCAGTTCCAAAGCCGCCGAGGCTTCGACTCCCGCATGCTCGGTCGATCCATTGGGAACATTCAACCCGTCGCTATCGCGGAAGAAGAAATTCTCCTTCTCCATCCAGTAGGCAGCCACATCATAGACCAACCGGCCATCAAGCGCACTGCCCCGCGCGCCAATCTCGAAACTGTCCAGCGTCTCTTCTTCGACCTCACCGGCTACTTGCAGGCTTTGCAGGCGATAGAGATCAGACGCCTGAGGTGCACGCTCGCCCCGCGCATAATTCGCATAAAGATCGGTTGCGTCGGCCACAGACCAGATCAAGCCCAGCTTCGGCGTCAGCAGGTCAAAATTATCCGTCCGGTCCGCTGGCACATTGAACCGGCCATTGATTCCGGGGGCGACATCCGTCGAATAATCGTATTCGTGGGTTTCCGCTCGCAGCCCCGCCAGCAGGCGCATATCATCCGTAAGCACATAGTCCAGTTCACCCCACAGCGCGCCGGTCAGCGTGTCGACGGTATAGTCATAGTGCTTGCCCTGTGGAAAACGTGCGTCGCCTGGGAAAAATCCGAACGGCTCCGGCTGGATTTCCTTCAGCCAGCCACTCGCCACATCCACATCCGCGCCGATCCGCCAGGTCACCGCCTCAGAGACCTCCCGCTGAAAGCGGGCCATGACGCCGCCGCCGGTCGAGCCATTCTTCTCGACGCCGCCATTCGGCAGGAAGTGCTGCGCAAAGATCATCGCCTGCGTGTGCGCATAAGGCGTCAGGGTCAACGTGCCGCCGCCCATTTCGCGGGAAAGCCGCGCCCCGGCGCGCGCCGACCAGGCATCGCGATAGGCCTCCGGGTTCGGATTGGATTTGGCTATGTCCTCATCCTTGTAGGCGTCGGCGCCCTGAATGAAGCCGGCCGTCTCCTGATTGAGGTTGGATGCGGTCAGCCACCCTGTCGTGTCCCAACCGCCCAGCGCCCAGTCTCCCACCACAGTCAGTTTCTGCTGGTCCATACCGGTATTGTCGCGCCAGCCTGTATCCTTCTGGATCGAGACTGCCGCTAGCCAATGCTCGCCCTGGTCCAGCGTCACATCAGTGCGCCATCGGCCGAGCGTGCCATAGCTTGCGACGGTCTCGCTGCCGGCGCCGACGTCCGGCAAGATGACATTCACCAGTCCGTGCACGGCATTGGAGCCATACTTCGCACTGCCCGGCCCACGCACGACCTCAATGGCGCTTGCCACTTCATGATGCGGCTCGAACAGCGAATTTACGTTTCCGAAGGCGGGCGAGCGCACCGGCACGCCATTCTCCATGATCAGGAAACTACCCTGCCCGGCCCCGCCGGTCAGCACGGGGCTGCGGATCGCAATCAGATGCTCCTGCCCGGAATTCATCTGGATGTTCACGCCGGGCAGCTTATTCAGGATTTCGGCTGGGTGGTCGGCGAGCGTGTCCGCTATCTCGGCATTGTCCAGAACGGCAAGGCTACCGGGATCGGTCTCCGCCCGGTCACCCCAGACATTGACCGGCTCCAGTCGTTCCTGTGCGGCTACCGGCATTGCAGCCGCCAAGGCAGCACCACTCGCGGCGAACACGCCTGCCCAAATTCGTCTCATTCTCATGTCTCGCACTCGTGCCAATCCCAGACCTGAAGTCTAGGCCTGACCGTGCGACAGGCGAGGGAAAAGATCAGCTGCCCGTGAACAATTGATATGGCAATGCGCCGACCACTGCGCCGGACAGACAAGTCGCCAGCGTGCCCGCCAGCAGGGTCCGCCAGGCCAGCGCCAGGAAATCGTCCCGCCGCGCTGGCTCCACAATGCTCAGGCCGCCGATCAGGATGCCCATCGAACCGAAATTGGCAAAGCCGCAAATGGCGTGCGCCGTGATCATGCGTGTGCGCGGGTCCATTGCGTCGCTTGGAACTTCGGCCAGTTGAAGGAAGGCGACAAATTCCGTCAACACGGTCTTGACCCCCATGAGAGAACCTGACTGCGCCGCCTCTCCCATCGGCACGCCGATCATGTACATCAACGGCGCGAAGAGCCAGCCGAGGATTTTCTCGATTGTGAGCCCATCTTCGCCTGCCCATTGCTGCAAGTAGTAGAAGGGCAGCAGCAAGATCTTTACGATCCACAGGATCAGCCAGGCGACCCCTTCAATCACAAATTCTACCGGCTCAAGCAGTCCGTTGAGATCCATGAAGTCAGCGGCATTGCTCGGCGAAAATTGAGACAGATTCCCCAATCCAGTGAGTGCGGCATTGACCAGCCACAGCAGGGCCAGCGCCGCGATCAGCATGGTCGTGATGTTCAGAACGATCTTCAGGCCGTCAGACGCGCCGGTCGAAAAGGCATCCATAGTCGAAGAATAGCTGAAATCCGGCTCTTTCATACGCTCGGTCGCGGGCGTCGTCTCGGGGACCAGACAGAGTGCAACAGCCACTGCCGCAGGGGCTGCCATGATGGAGGCGGTCAGCAATTGTGCCAGCGGATTTTCCATCTTGCCTTCGAGGAATGATCCATAAACGACCAGCACACTGCCAGCGATGGTCGCGAAGCCCGCCGTCATCATGATCAGCAATTCAGACCGGGTCATGCCCTTGATGTAGGGCCGGATCAGCACGGGCGCTTCGGTCATGCCCATGAATACGTTGGCGGACACAGCAAGAGACGTTGCCCCGCCAAGCCCCATCGCACGCTGGAAGATATAGGCAAAGCCATTCGTGATCCATTGAAGGATACGCCAGTGCCAGAGAATGGCGGATAGCGCAGCGACAACGATCACGATCGGCAGGATCTGGAAGAAGAACAGCGGCGGCGGCGAGCCATCCATCAATTGCTGCGCGGCCACATTGTCCCCGACATAGCCGAACACAAAACTCGTGCCGGCCCGCGTCGCATTCTGCAGGCCATCAACCACGTCATTGGCCTTGAACAGGATCGCACGCACGAAGGGAATGCCGAACAGGATGAGCGCGAATACGAATTGCATGATCGTTGCGCCGACGACCAGCTTGAACGGGAACAGCTTGCGCTTCTCCGACAAGACCCAGCACACGCCATAGATCAGGACGATGCCGATCAGTGCCCGCGCATTGTCCCAACCCCATTCATATCCCGCGATTGAAAGCATCCGCCGCTCCCTTTCCCCAAAGTGTCACATTCAGGCTTAGCCGCGCCGTGGCCGAAGGGGAAGCATTCTTGTGCGCTACCGGGTGCAACTCCCCGAGCCTGCCCATCCTTCGACTTCGCTCAGGATGAGCGCTGCAATCTGGCAGCAGGGTGCGGACTCATCCTGAGCGAAGTTGAAGGATGGGCGAAGTCGAAGCACAGGCGCGGGAGACCAGAGCCCGGCCCTCTCCCAACGTCCGGCTTGCGCCGCCCGATTGTGCCTGCTCAACTGCCCCGCATGGAAACGCTCATCCCCATCGCGCACGAAATTGCCGACAAGCTCATGACGCGCGGCGAAACCGTCGCCGTCTCGGAATCCTCGGCGGGCGGCCTGATCTCTGCCGCCCTGCTCGCCGTTCCTGGCGCGTCCCGCTACTATCGCGGTGGCGGCGTCATCTACACGCCGAAGGCTTTCAAGCATTTGCTGGACCTGACCCGCGAAGACCTTGGCGACATGCGCTCCTCAACGGAGCCCTATGCCCGCCTGCTTGCCAATACGATCCGCGGAAAGCTCGCCGCCGATTGGGGCATTTGCGAAACCGGCGCCTCCGGTCCGACTGGCAATGGCTATGGCGACGCAGCGGGCCATACCTGCGTAGCGGTGGTCGGCCCGAACCGGTTTGAAATCTCCACCACGCTGGAAACCGGCCTCACCGACCGCCCGGAGAACATGCGCCTCTTTGCGAAAGAGGCGCTCGAAGTCTTCCTGGCGGCGATAGGGTGACCTACCCCACCTTGCAGACACAGAGCTTGTTGCCGTCCGGGTCCCGGAAATAGGCGCCGTAGAAGGTTGGCATGCGCTCGCCCGGTTCGCCTTCGCATGTGCCGCCCAATTCCAACGCCTTCTTGTAGGCCCGGTCGACCATGTCGCGATCCTTGCATGAGAGCGCGGGCATGACACCATTTCCAACGGTCGCCGCCTCGCCATCATAGGGGCCACCAATCCCGATCATCGGCTGTCCGGGGCCCGTTGCGTAGAATTGCAGACGGTCATTGGCATAGACGCGCTGCCCGCCCAGTTCCCCGAGAACGGCATCGTAGAATTCCAGCGCCTGTTCCTTGTTGTTCGAGCCTAAAGTCACATAAGCCAGCATGGGTATCCTCCGTGGATGCGTCTTGGTGTTGACGAAACGCAATCATGCCGCGTCATTGCGCGCAAGAGGTGACCCTAGGGGCATGCTTGACGTTTACGTCAGCGTTTGGTCAGAGACTGGGGCAAACAGTCAAAGGAATGAGGAGTCTTCCCATGTCAGATATCCGTTTCGACGATCGCGTCGCCATTGTCACTGGTGCGGGTGGCGGTCTCGGCCGTTGTCATGCGCTGGAACTCGCCCGCCGCGGCGCAAAAGTGGTCGTGAATGACCTTGGCGGCTCATTGGACGGCACAGGCGGCAACTCCGAAGCGGCTGAAGCCGTTGTGAAGGAAATCGAAGCGCTCGGCGGCGAAGCCATCGCGAATGGCTCGTCTGTTTCCGACGAAGCTGGCGTAAAGAAGATGATCGATGACACGATGGCCAAATGGGGCCGTATCGACATCATCATCGCCAATGCCGGCATCCTGCGCGACAAATCCTTCTCCAAGATGACACAGGGCGACATCGACCTCGTGCTCGACGTTCACCTGCGCGGCACATTCATGCCGGTTCACGCAGCCTGGAACATCATGAAGGAGCAGAATTTCGGCCGCATCGTGGTCACCACCTCCTCGACCGGTCTCTATGGCAATTTCGGCCAGGCGAACTACGGCGCCGCCAAGCTCGGCGTGGTCGGCATGATGAACACGCTGAAGATCGAAGGCGCGAAAAACAACATCAAGATCAACGCAGTCTGCCCGATTGCGGCAACCCGCATGACGCAAGGCCTGATGCCAGATGAAGTGCTGGCCCAGCTGAAGCCTGAATATGTCACGCCGGGCGTGATGAATCTGGTGAAAGACGATGCCCCATCCGGCATGATCCTGTCCGCAGGCGCTGGCGCATTCTCCATGGCCCGCATCGTTGAGACCGAAGGCGTCTTTGTCGGCCAGGGCGAAGGCCTGTCCGCTGAAGCCGTCGCCGCGAAATGGGACCAGATCACTGATGTGGCCACCACGAAGCCGGCCTTCCAGTCTGGCGGTGAGCACGGCCAGAACATCTTCGCAGCCGTTGCAGCCGGCATGAAAGGCTAAGGCTCACGACTTGCCAAATACGCGATCGGGGCGCAGGGTTCTCTCGTGAAAGGAGACTCCCATGCGCCTCATCGCTCTTGTCCTGTCCGTGACCCTTCTCGCCGGCTGTGCCTGGTTCGAGAAGCCCCCGGAAGACCTGCCGCCCGTTGAGGCAGAAGCTCCGCCTCCCGCTCCAGAAGCGCCCGATGACGCGCCAACCCTGCCCCAAACCGCCGGGGTCGGTGAGACCTGTGGCGGCATCGCCGCCATTGCGTGCGAAGACGGCCTGTTCTGCAAAATGGAGGATGGCGCCTGCCGTAACATCGCGGACCCTGCGGGCGTCTGCTCCGAAGTCCGCCCGATGTGCACACGCGAATACCGCCCGGTCTGCGGCTGCGACGGCAAGACCTATGGCAATACATGCGAAGCCCACGCCGCCATGACCAGCGTCGCCAGTGAGGGCCCCTGCTTGCAGGAAACCGCGTCGGACTAGCGCTCGGGAACCAGCCCGAACACCTGATCCAGTTTCGGGCTTATTCCTGCATCGCCTTGAGATACATGGAATTTACCGGTCGCGAGAAGACGCGCTCCACCATTGGAACGAAAAATTCCAGCGGCTCGCTCTCATACTCCGGATCGAACGCAGCCTGATCATAGAGATGGCAGAATTGCGCGCAGTGCTCGTAGTGTGGGCTGTCCTTGAAATGCTCCCGCAAATTCCGGTCGAGGCCGATATGGTGGAAGAAGTAGTAGCCCTGGAACGCACCATGATTGGCGACCATCCAGTGATTGGCCTCTGACACGAACGGCTTCAGGATCGCAGCGGCCACATCCGGGTGATTATAGCTGCCCAGCGTGTCGCCGATATCATGCAGCAGCGCGCAGACGACATATTCCTCGTCCCGCCCGTCGCGGTGCGCGCGTGTCGCCGTTTGTAGCGAATGTTCAAGCCGGTCGACCGGGAATCCGCCAAAGTCCCCATCCAGCAAGCGAAGATGATCAAGCACGCGCTTGGCGAGGCCCTTGTTGAAGCTTTTCGAGTGCTCAACAATGATGTCCCAGTCTTCCTTCGTGCCTTCCAGCATTTCCCGGAATTTCGCGCGGTCGCCCATTTCGTGCCCGTCGGCCATGTCTGTCTCTCCCTTGTGTTTTACCGGAGACTACACCGATGACGCGCGCGTCACAAATGGAAACGCCCCCGGCCCTTTCGGACCGGAGGCGCGACTGCGACGCTTGCCAGACGCCTAGTCCCAGAGGGAGCCGAGCGCGAGACGTTCCCGCCATGTGTTGCGCGGCGGTACATGCGCTGGCCCACAATCTGGACAGACATGATTGTGCAGCCGATCCGCCAGCTTCCAGGCCGACTCGCCTGTCCGGATACCGGATGCCACCACAACATCGACCAGGCTCCGCAAATGGGCGTCACTCAGATCATCATTGTTCCGCAGCAAGGCTTCCGCCAATCGCCAGCCCGCTGCGTCCTGGCGCAGGGCCATGACCACAGGCGGACTGGACGATTTTCGCACTGCGTACACTGCCATCCGCCCCATTGCGAGATCGGCTGAGAAGTCTCGCAGACAGTTGCGAAACTCCAGGGCGATCTCGTTCAGGGCCTTGCGTGTCCGGACGGGCTTGAACCAGTCCGGCAGAGCGGGTGGCGCAAGCACGAGACCGAACTCGTCCGGCTGGAGTGCTTCGGCTGCCATATCGAACAAGGCCAGCGGGCTGGTTGCCCGGCTCCACCGTTGCACGATCCTGGCCGCTTCACCGCTGCCATGGATCTGCAGGGCAAGAGCATAAGCTTCCGCCAGATCCTCCACAGCCTCCGGTCGATGTGGCAAGTTCGCCAGAATGCCCGGCACACGAAGCGCGGCCGGAATCTTTGCGATCAGGCCCAAACGAGCCGCTTCAATCCGCGGCATATGCCGCAGGACTTTCACCGATTCCGGATCGGCAAACAGCTTCAGGAGATTGGCATAGGCCGCTGCATCCCAAAGAGTTTCTCCGATCCGCCCCAATGCTTTCATCAAACCACCGGGGGCCTCGCCACCCATCAGGATGCGAGCCAAATCCGCGTCGCGGGCGCGCTCCACCGCGTGAACAATGTCCACGCCATCATCGGCGGAACTGTTCCAGCGGCGCTCCAGCAGGATAGCCGCCGCGTGGCGACGCGCCGTGGGAAGGGTCAGGAACCCTCCGTGTGGCGCGGGCCAGAAACGGGCGATCCGTTCAGCGTGGAGCCCGGCCACATGGCCGAGCAAGGGCGTCGCTGCCGACGGCTTGCCAAACAGCAATACGCCAGCGCGGGTCATGGGCGCGCCCATGATCCACCTCCTTTCATACGATCCGCAAGCTGATCTCTTCAGCTCGGAATCATCGAAGTTCAGATATTGTCGATATCAGGAGGCGACCGGCCACTGCGCGGGCGCCGTTGATGGCACTCCCCGCATCTGCGAGGAGCTGCTTGTATTTCTACAATTTAGCTTCATCTCGTTTCTTCCGGTAAATACACCAAACCATCCGCTTACGAATGAATAGCTTGACAGGAATTGGGCGTATAAACCACGCTGCGACATGTTGTCAACCTTTGAGGCAAACAATTTGTTTCAGTGTGTGAACCACTTCCACAAGACCTGTCTGCGCGGCCACGACGGCGTCCTCGCGGCCGTGAAAGTCATCCGCTGACCGAACAAATGCCTTTCAGGGCAGTTCAGGCGATGATTAGTCCGCCACCACGCGGGCGCTTTGTTCGAACCGATCAACAAAATCGGAAAGCTCGATGACGAAATCATCTTCGTCATGGAATGCCTCATCCGAAAGGTGCGGCTGCTCGCGGGCCTTGTACCAGTCTGCATATTGCTCGGTTTCGCGGCTCAGCTTCCTGTAGTGGGTGGAATAGGTCTTCACGCGCATCAGTGGAGTCTCGCCATCGAACTCAAGGCGCATCAAACGCATCCATCCATCACCGATTCCAACGGGCCAGGCGGACTGCACACCCGCTTCAATCGCGGTCTGTCCCCGGTCCTGATAGTCCGCCAACACCTGCCAGACCTTGCGACCGGCGGCGTTGTCGTCCACACGCCACGCCTGTCCGTGCTGATGACCGCACAGAACGAGGAAGATCTGCTCATTCTGGCTGATCAGTTTTTCCCAGACCATCTGAGGCGAATTGTGGATTGGGTCGACCGCATGCCCGTCCACGATGGCGTTCGGTGCGCGCTCGCCATCCTGTCTCAAATAGTCATGCGTAGAAATGATCGTCGGCAAGCCGGGATAGGCCTCCATCACGGACGCAGCCCATGCCAGCGTATCGTTGGGGGGATCGAACTGAAGGCCGATATGCAGGAAGCGATACCCGCCCGCCTCGAAGACCTGCGCGCTATCGGCCCCGCCATCATGGCTGGAAACGTACCAGGGCTTGTCTTTGAAGAATTCGGTTTCGGCCCCGAACACGGACCGGAAATTCTCCAACCCGCCCGGATGAAGCACTCCCAGCGAGCCCGCCAGATCATTCATGTCGACTTCTGCAGGGCTCGTTGCCTTCGGCGGAAACTTCGCATCGGTCCACATCGCGTCGTAATCATGGTTGCCCGGAACGACAGAAAAGGGTGTCTTTCCCGCGATCAGGCTGAAGCCTTCATGGGCTTTCGGCATTTCCACGGTCAGGGTCTTGTCACTGGGGGCGAGGTGCGCGTTCATGATCGGGTTGGGAACAGACTTGAAGCCCCGCGCCGCATGCTCCGGGTCCATCGCCAGTGTCTGATGCTGCCAGACATCACCCAAAGAGGTAACAAAGGCGATATCACCGCCTTCGCTTTCCAGATTGTGGGCAATGTACTGCATTTGCTCCAGGAACAGCTCATTGGCGTCGAACGGAAAGCCCTCTGCCATCTGATGGGTGTAGTCCAGATAATTCTGAGTATCCGGCAAAACGGCAATCGTGAAACCAGAATCCTGCTCGGCCCCGGCATTGGCGACCTGCTTCGCCGGCGGCGTCGCGACGGTAACCCGCTCGGCTGGCGCAGGCGCGCTGCAGGCGGACAGCAAGATGGCTGAAGAGGCAATAAAAACCGCCGATGGCAGGCGAACAGATCGGGGCAGACGATTCATGAAGTGTCTCCGGCGCGGGTGAGAGTGCGAACCGCCCCTCGCCTACCTGCGCAGCATGACAGTTTCTTTGGTGCCCGCGCCCGAAAACGAAAAAACCCCGGACATTTCGGTCCGGCGGTCTGAATGGATCACGGAAAGATCCACATACAGGGAGATTTGGGCACCGTGTTCGGCGCACTATCGCCGATGCGCCTAAGACTGCTTCGAAGACACACCTTCATTCTGTCATCACTACTACACCATTCACTACACGAACGAACCGTCCATATAGCTTGGATTTGTGACTGACGGCCACCCAGCTTCCATCAAGCGAAGCAGGGGCTCGTCAGGTCCAGGCGTCCCAGATCGGCGGTTGGGAATAGTCATCCACTCCATTGTCTGACCAATCCCCTGAATCACGGTCATCCATCATGGACTCGCGCGAGCCACCGTCGGAATCGAACCAATCCGCATCACTGTACAGAGCGACAATCTCTCCATGCGCTTCCGCCTCGCCCGAATGGGACACGGCAGTCATGGTGTTGCCTGAGGATGACGCCATTGTCACTGCGCTGATTGCCGTGTCGCCGGAATCGTACAGAAAATGGTCTTCTGACAAATCCGACAGCAGAACGCCTTCCAGCGTCAACATACCCATCTCTGCAACGTCACCGAACAAAACAACATCTGAGCCTTGCTGTTCGGCGGCGGCCAAAATCTCCGAAAAAGAGGTAAAACCTGTACCTTTCAGATCGATAAAGTCAGACGAGGGATCAAAATCGGTGATCACATCATTCCCTTCGGATACGCGGAACAGGTCCCGGCCAAAACTGCCGGTCAATGAATCATTCCCTGCCCCGCCATCGAGGATGTCATTGCCGGCCAGGCCGTTGAGGTCATTGTCCCGTGCATCTCCGATAAGATAGTCGTTCCCGGTTGACCCAATGACATTTTGGATGATGGAATCAATAGCGTTGCCATCCCCTTCCAGGACAAGCCCCAGGTCTGCAAAGGCTTGATTGATCGCGTCATACCAACGGCTCGCGATTTCCGTATAACCCTCATCGGTCGGATGCAGACCATCATCGTTCCGGTTGTCCGGGCCGACATCGCTGATCAGGTCGAGGGACAGGTCGCTCATGTCCACCAAGTGGATGTTGGTCAGGCCGTCCGCATTCAACCGCGCCACAAGATCCATAATTCCCTGATTGGCCACCGCCAGTCCGGGCAACGCCTCTGCATTTCGCGGATTCACCGGATCCTGCGGCAACAGAGTGGACACGAAGATCTGGGCATCCGGGTTCTCTGCAAGAATGATGTTGATGAGACGTTCGATATCCTGCGGCGTGGTCTCGCCCGCATTGGACACTTGCTGATAGGAGTCATTCGTGCCTGCCATCAACAAGACGACGTCCGGTACGAAGCTGGGCAGCTGGGCCGCCAGATAGTTCGCAATCTGGTCTGCCCGGATGCCCGGCGTGCCTTCGTGATTCTGGTCCAGCAGATTGTCAGGGCCGGTCGCCTGACGTCCGACATAATCGATCAGGATGCCCTGTGCGACAAAACTTTGCCAGAGGTCATCCCGATATCCGCCCAGGCTCGTATCATTCGCTTGTGCTGGCCCAATCTCGATCCCGTATGTGATCGAGTCACCGAGCGGAAGAAATTTGAGCGGAATCGACCAGCTGCCATTTCCCAGATCGACCAGACGGCCGTCCGCTTCGTCTGAAAACGACAATGTGTCCGCAGGGAGCGGCGGTGGCAAAGGCTCTCCCGTGGCGACCAGCGAGACATTGTCGATCAACGTGCCGCGCCCGTCATTGCGGCTCGTCTCCACAAAGGCAATCGTGTGATCCCCTTCCGTTAGCGCAACTTCCAGCTCGAACTGCTGCACGCTGCCCTGCACGCTCGTATCAACCGACGCAACGACCACACCATCCACAAGCACGTCAAAGCTCGCAATCCAGTTGTCATCCCGGCGCCGCGCATGGTCCAGGCTCAGAAGGTAGATCCCCTCCTGGCCCTCCGCCACCGTCACTGTCTGCTGGATACCGGAGTTCTCCCGGCCTGCCAGTTCAACAAGACCATTGCCCGCAACACCCAGGTCCGAAACCGCATTCTCCCCCTTCTGGATCTCGAGATCCCCCTGGATCGCAATCCAGCCCGGGATCGCATCGAACAGACCCCAGCCCGACGTCCCCGTAACAGGGTTGTCTTCAAAATCTCCGTTCTCGATCAGGTTCGCCCCCGGCTCCGGATCCGGCGCAACATCCACATCCGTCACCGTCAGCGACGCACTCGCCTCCAGCACGCCGCTGCGCACCACAACGTTTACATCCTGGGACCCGTCCACAACACCATCCAGAAGACCGCTGATCACGACATCCCGGCTCAGCTCGCCCGCCGCGAAGCTCACTTCCGTCACGGCCGGCGCCGCCTCGTCCCCGCCTGACACTTCAACACTTACCACCAGAGGCGCATCCAGACCCACATCGCCCGTCCGGAGGATCGTCGCAACCGTCGAGCCATCTTCCGCAATCACCCCTTCAGACAGACTCAGCGACAGACCCTGCGGCTCCGGCTCGACCCCAGGCAAAGGCTCTCCCGTGGCGACCAGCGAGACATTGTCGATCAACGTACCGCGCCCGTCATTGCGGCTCGTCTCCACAAAGGCGATCGTGTGATCCCCTTCCGTTAGCGCAACTTCCAGCTCGAACTGCTGCACGCTGCCCTGCACGCTCGTATCAACCGACGCAACGACCACACTATCCACAAGCACGTCAAAGCTCGCAATCCAGTTGTCATCCCGGCGCCGCGCATGGTCCAGGCTCAGAAGGTAGATCCCCTCCTGGCCCTCCGCCACCGTCACTGTCTGCTGGATACCGGAGTTCTCCCGGCCTGCCAGTTCAACAAGACCATTGCCCGCAACACCCAGGTCCGAAACCGCATTCTCCCCCTTCTGGATCTCGAGATCCCCCTGGATCGCAATCCAGCCCGGGATCGCATCGAACAGACCCCAGCCCGACGCCCCCGTAACAGGGTTGTCTTCAAAATCTCCGTTCTCGATCAGGTCGGTGCCGACCCAAGAGGGAAGCGTCTCATCCATATTCCTACACCCATAGATTGTCCCGGCACATAGCCACTGGTTTTGTCCCAGCCTGTCAAACAACATCTCCCAAGAGGAGAGTTTTGACCAGACCGCACCGGGCCTGACACGACAAACGTGAACCTTGCGCACGCCTGCCCGCCAAATCGGCGCGGGCGGCACAAAATTTGCGATACTGGCAAAACGCCCAACGGATATGCCAGTATGGCGTCAAAGGGACACACATGATGACCAATCAGGGACCAGCCGTTTCCGGCCAGGCCACCCGACATACCTTGCCGGAGCGCAAGCTGTTCGCCGCGCTGGCACAGGCGCGGGCGACATTCATGCAAATTGGTCTGTTCAGTTGGTTTACAAACCTCCTAATGCTGACTGGCCCCCTGTACATGCTGCAGGTCTATGACCGCGTGCTCAATTCACAATCTGTCCCGACGTTGGCCGCACTTACCCTGTTGATGCTGGTGCTCTACACGGCGTGGGGCGCGCTCGAATGGATCCGGACCAGCCTGTTCAATGCCATAGCATCCCGCTTCGAGGCCTCGTTGGGAAACCTTTCGGCTGATGCTGCCCTCGACCTGAGCGTTTCCCATCCCGGCAAGGCTACCGACCGGCCGCTGCGGGACTTGCGGCTGATCAGGCGCTTTATCGCCAGCCCGGCTCTGACGGCATTGTTTGATGCGCCCTGGAGCCCAATATTTCTGATCGTCCTATTCCTGCTCCATCCGCTGTTCGGCTTGTGGGCGTTGTTCGGGGCTGTGGTCCTGTTCGGGCTGAGTGTCCTGAACCAGGTCCTGTCGTCCAAATTATTGGAAGAGAACGCCACGCTGGAGCGGCTTGCGCGCCAAAGGGCAGGAGAAATGGTCAGGAGTGTTGAGGTCATAGACGCACTTGGCATGCGCGAACAGGTAAAGGCGCGCTGGAGGCAAGTATTCGATGCATCCGATTCAAGCCTGTTCAGCTCTCGCAACCGCTTGAGTGGCTTTGCTGCCCTCACAAAGGCTTTCCGGCTTTTCCTGCAATCCGCAATCCTTGGCATCGGTGCCTGGTTTGTAATAACCAGTTCCGATGGCTCTTCCACGCCCGGAGAAATGATCGCTGCGTCGATCCTGATGGGCCGCGCGATTGCCCCCATTGAGCAAATAGTCGGTCAATGGCAGTCGATCATATCCGCCCGCAGCGCCTGGCAAGCACTTTCAATGGCCCTGAGCCGCGCCGCACCTGATATGCAGTCAATGGCCCTGCCGCCCCTGAAAGGGCACGTTTCGATCGACGCACTGCATGCTGGCCCGCCCGGGGCGGCCCTTCCCGTGCTCCGGAACCTGTCCTTTTCGCTTTCGCCAGGCGATGTTCTGGGCGTGCTCGGCCCCAGCGCAGCCGGCAAGTCCACACTGGCCAAGCTTTTGACAGGGATCTGGCCGGCATCGCACGGCGTGATCCGCCTGGACGGTGCCGACATTGCGACACTCGACCCGGTCCGTCGCGGACAGCAAACAGGATATCTGCCGCAGCAAACCGACCTGCTGTCGGGCACAGTCCGTGACAATATCTGCCGATTTGATCCCCATGCCCCGGCCGATGCCATTCTGTCCGCTGCGCACGCCGCCGCATGCCACGAACTGATCCTGTCCCTGCCGGATGGCTATGATACCGATGTCGGCGAAGGGGGCACATATTTGTCCGCAGGACAGCGCCAGCGGATCGGACTCGCAAGAGCCCTCTACAACGCTCCAGCTCTGGTCATCCTGGATGAGCCCAATTCGAATCTGGACACGGCTGGCGAAGCCGCTTTGCAAGAAGCAATCGCCGGACTGAAGGCACGCCAGGCGACCACAATCATTGTGGCCCATCAGCCAGCCCTTTTGCGACAGTGCACCAAATTGCTTCTTTTGGAGGCCGGAGAGATAAAACTGTTCGGACCGAAAGATGAAGTCCTGCGTGAGATTTCTTCGCGCCAGCCGGGCCTGAAAGTACGTACAATCGGCACACGGGGAGAGTCCCATGGCTGATGTCCTGCCGTCTCCTCCAGACCGTGACGTTCTGGCCCGGCGAGCTGCCGTGCGATCCGCCCGCACCGGTTGGCTAATCGTGGGCCTTGTGTTCGGCGGTCTCGCCTACTGGTCAATTTTTGCTCCGTTTGAGGGCGCAGTCCTGAGCCGGGGGCAGATCACTGTCGAAAGCAATCAGCAAGCCGTGCAGCATCTGGAAGGCGGGATAGTGAAAGCCATCCATGTCAGTGAAGCTGACAGTGTCACGCAGGGGCAGGTCCTGATTTCCCTCGACGGCACGGTTGTAGAAGCAGCCACCCGGGCCACTGAATCGCAACTGATTGATTTGCTGGCCACAGAGGCCCGGTTGGTAGCAGAGCGAGACGGAGGCAACACGCTGACGCTCCGTCACGGCTTCTCTGTGCTCCACGACACACCTCAAATGTCGTCTGCGCTGGACTTGCAAACATCCCTCTTCCGCACACGGCAGGCTTCATGGAAAACCCAGAGCGAAATTCTGGACCAGCGCATCCGGCAATTGCAGGCTCAAATTGAGGGCATGCAGCGTCAAACGGCGGCCCTGGAAGATCAGCACAGCTTGCTTGACGATGAGATCGTCCGTTTTGAGGCCTTGGTCAGTCAGGGAAATGCTAGCGTGGTTCGCGTTCTCGCGTTGAAACGCGAACGCGCACGCCTAGTGGGCGCGATTCAGTCACTTGGCTCTGACATTGCCGCGACACAGGTACGGATCGGAGAGACGCGCAACGAACTGATCGGACTGTCCCAGCAAAGAAAAGAACAAATTCTGTCACATCTGACGGAGACGCAGAAGAATATCGACGTGCTGTCAGAGCAATTTAACGCCGACCTGGACAGGCAAAAAAGACTGGTCATCCGCGCGCCCCGCAGCGGACGAGTGATTGGCGTGCGAGCCCATACTGTCGGGGGTGTGATAGTGGCCTCTGATCCTCTCATGTTCATCGTTCCCGAAGGCGACCGCCTGGTTGCGAAAGTCCAGGTCAGGCCGTCCGATATTGATCGCGTGTCCGTGGGCCAGAAAGCCATCCTCCGATTTCCGGCATTCGACCAGTCGGAGACGCCTAAAGTCGTCGGTCAGATTGCCCAATTGTCTGCTGATGCCAAAACAGACCCGGTGACCGGCGCCAGCTTTTTCGAGGCAGTTATCACCTTGTCGGGAGAGTCCGGTCCGGCTCTGGACTTGCTTCCTGGAATGCCTGTCGAGGCCAGCTTGAAAACAGAGAGCCGGAATGTACTGTCGTACTTGGTCAAACCTCTGTCAGACTCCCTGTCCCACGTCTTCCGGGAATAGACTACGACCGCTGGACTCACCTGTCTTGCACCTGAAACCTGGAAAATCCTCCAATCGGAAGGATTGGTGCCGCCCGACAAACACATTGTAAAATGAAAAGAAAAAACCCCGGACGTTTCCGTCCGGGGTTTTTTGTAATTCTGTCAGGTAAACCCGGACTCAGTCGTCCATTGCTTCCAGTTCTGCTTCGTGACGTGCGCGGTCAGCGGCGCCCTTGGCGCTCTCGTCGCGGTCGACCAGTTCCAGAACAGCAACCGGTGCATTGTCGCCGTGGCGGAAGCCGGCTTTCAGAACGCGGGTGTAGCCACCATTGCGATCCTTGTAGCGCTCGCCCATCACGTCGAACAGCTTGCGGACAGCGTCCTCGTTGCGGACTTTCGCGAGGGCCTGGCGGCGAGCCGTCAGGTCACCCTTCTTGGCGAGGGTTACCAGCTTGTCCATGAGCGGAGCCATTTCCTTCGCCTTTGGAAGGGTGGTCACGATCTGCTCATGCTCGATGAGGCTGGCAGCCATGTTCGCGAACATCGCCTTGCGGTGCGATGTCGTCTTGTTCAGTTTACGGTATCCAAGGCGATGGCGCATTGTCGTGTTCCTTAAGGAGGTGGTCAGGCCCCCGATTACTCAGTGGGCTAGAGGTGGTCGTCGTATTTCTTGGCGAGGCCTTCGATGTCTTCCGGCGGCCAGTCCGGCACTTCCATGCCGAGGTGCAGGCCAAGACCGGCGAGGACTTCCTTGATCTCGTTCAGGGATTTGCGGCCGAAGTTCGGCGTGCGCAGCATCTCTGCTTCGGACTTCTGGATAAGGTCACCAATGTAAACAATGTTGTCGTTCTTCAGGCAGTTTGCCGAGCGAACAGACAGTTCAAGCTCATCGACTTTCTTGAGCAGGACCGGGTTGAAGCCGAGATCGGTTTCTTCGGTCTGCGTACCCGTATCAACGGTTGGCTCTTCGAAGTTGATGAACAGTTGCAGCTGGTCCTGCAGGATGCGCGCGGCATAGGCCACTGCATCTTCCGGCGTGACCGCGCCATCGGTTTCGATGTCGAGGGTCAGCTTGTCATAGTCGAGGACCGTTCCCTCACGGGTGTCTTCAACCTGATAACCCACGCGGCGGACCGGGCTGTAGATCGCGTCGATCGGAATATAGCCAATGGGCGCGTCTTCCGGACGGTGCGCCTCGGCCGGGACATAGCCCTTGCCGGTCGCAACGGTGAATTCCATGCGGACTTCAGCGCCATCATCGAGCGTACAGATCACGAGATCCGGGTTCAGGATTTTCGTATCGCCAGACGTTTCGATCTGGCCAGCCTTCACTTCACCCGGGCCTTTTGCCTTCAGCACCATGCGCTTCGGCGTGTCGCTTTCCATGAAGATGGCGACCTGCTTCAGGTTCAGCACGATGGTCGTGACGTCTTCGCGAACACCCTGGATCGCGGAGAATTCGTGAACGACGTTGTCGATCTGAACGCCAATGATCGCAGCACCCTGGAGAGACGACAGCAGAACGCGACGCAGCGCGTTGCCGAGGGTCGTGCCATAGCCACGCTCAAGCGGCTCGATCACGAGCTTCGCCTTGCGCTTCGCATCGTATCCGGCCTGAACGACAGGACGGTTCGGACGGATCAGCACTTTCCAGTTACGGTCGTTGACGTTGGTGGCTTCAATGTCTGCCATGGGCGACGGATCCTCAGAAGTGAGACAGGCGGCGCGCAATTGCGCCGCCGGGAAAAAACGAACTAGACGCGGCGGCGCTTCGGCGGGCGGCATCCATTGTGCGGGATTGGCGTCGTGTCCTGGATCGCAGTGACGGTCAGGCCAGCAGCCTGAAGCGCACGCAGGGCGCTTTCACGGCCAGAACCTGGGCCACGCACGCTGACTTCAACAGTCTGCAGGCCATGCTCCATAGCCTTCTTCGCAGCATCCTCAGCCGCCATCTGAGCTGCGTAAGGGGTCGACTTACGCGAACCCTTGAAGCCCATCATGCCGGAGGACGACCACGAGATCGTGTTGCCCTGGGCATCCGTGATGGTGACCATGGTGTTGTTGAAGCTGGAGTTCACGTGAACAACACCAGAGGTGATGTTCTTACGCTCTCTCTTGCGGACGCGGGTCGTTTCACGAGCCATTGAAGACTATCCCTATTTCTTCTTGCCGGCGATCGGCTTGGCCGGACCCTTGCGGGTGCGGGCGTTGGTGTGGGTACGCTGGCCACGAACCGGCAGTTTGCGACGGTGACGCAGGCCACGATAGGAACCGAGGTCCATGAGGCGCTTGATGTTCATCGACGTATCGCGGCGAAGGTCACCCTCAACCAGATAGTCAGCATCGATGGTTTCACGGATCTTGATGACTTCAGCGTCCGTCAGATCGCTCACCCGGCGGGTCGAATCGACGCCGACCTTCTCGATGATTTCGCGAGCCATGGCGGGACCGATGCCATGAATGTACCGCAGCGCGATTTCAACGCGCTTGTTGGTCGGAATATTTACGCCTGCAATACGGGCCAAGGCCGGTTCTCCTCAAGCGGACTGTTCAAAACATAAAGAGCGCGCCAAGCCGGAAATGGTCCGTCCTGCGCGCCGGCGATTAAGCCTAAAGCTAAGAAAACAGGCTTATAGCGATGGAAATTAACGCGTCAACCGCGGAATCCCAGCTTTAAGCCGTCTCTTTCAGGGCCGCGTCGATTGCGGCAGCAACCGCCTCGATAGAACCCATTCCGTCGACTTCTACAAGGATGCCACGTTCGGCATAAATGGGCACCAATGGCGCGGTATCCTCATAGTATTTTTCGAGCCGTTTCGAGAACGTCTCGGGATTGTCATCCTTTCGGCCCTGTTCCTCGAACCGCTTGGTGACACGGGCCAGCAGCTTGTCGTCATCGACAAGGATGCGGACCACGCGATTGACAGCATTGCCACGCGATTCCAGCAGGCGGTCCAGGGCGTCTGCCTGGCCGACTGTGCGCGGAAAACCGTCAAAGATGAAGCCAGGCGCACCGGCCTGGACTTCGAGTTGTTCATCAATCAGGGCGATCACGATCTCATCGGAGACCAGGCCACCCTCATCCATGATCTTGGCAACCTTTTCCCCGAGCTCCGATCCGGAGGCACGTGCTGCGCGAAGCATATCTCCGGTAGACAGCTGGACGAAGCCGCGCTCCTCCACCAGTCGCTTCGCCTGCGTGCCCTTCCCGGCCGCTGGCGGCCCGAACAGAATTAGGTTCATCTCTTACGACCCCCGAGTTTCGACTTCTTGATCATGCCCTCATACTGGTGCGCGATCAAATGCGACTGAATTTGCGTAACTGTATCCATCGTAACAGACACAACGATCAGAAGAGAAGTACCGCCGATATAGAAAGGTATCTCTGGGAAATATCGCCGCAGGAGTTCAGGAAGGATACAAACGAACATCAGGTACAGCGCACCAATGGTCGTCAGTCGGGTCAAAACATAGTCGATATAGGCCGCCGTGTTCGAGCCTGGGCGGATACCGGGGATGAATCCGCCATACTTGCGCAGATTGTCCGCCGTCTCCTCAGGATTGAACATGATGGAGGTGTAGAAGAAGGCAAAGAAGATCACCATCGCGCCATAGGACACGATATAGGTCCATGAGCCGGGCGCGAAATTCGTCGCCAGCCAGCCCAGAACGCCGCTCATGGCGCCCGTTGCCTCGGCATCAGCCGGGTTGCCACCCAGGAAGCCGACGGCCGTCAGTGGCAGCATCAGGATCGCAGAGGCGAAGATGGGCGGGATAACACCGGACGTGTTGATCTTCAGCGGCAGGAAGCTCTTCTGGCCCTGTGCCACGCCATGTGCCTGCTGGCGCTTCGGATACTGGATCAGCAGACGACGCTGCGAGCGCTCCATGAACACGATGAACACGACGAGCGCGATCACCATGGCGGCAATCGCCACGACAAAGGCCACGTTCACAGACGTTGTGCGGGCCTGGGAGATCAGGTTGAAGATCGCCTTCGGCATTTCCGCGATGATGCCGGCAAAAATGATCAGCGAGATGCCGTTACCAATGCCGCGCGCGGTGATCTGCTCACCCATCCACATCAGCAGCATGGTGCCGCCGGTCAGTGTCACGACGCCGGTCAGGATGAAGAACCAGGACGAGATGCCGTCAATGCGGAACCCGGCAAGGCCGCCAGCAATGGCAAAAGACTGAACCAGGGCGAAGCCAAGGGTCAGGTAACGCGTGTACTGGTTGATCTGCTTGCGGCCCGATTCGCCTTCCTTCTTCAGCTTTTCAAGCGTCGGAGACGTGGCCGTCAGCATCTGGATGATGATCGAGGCCGTGATGTAAGGCATCACGTTCAGGGCGAAGACGCCCATACGCTCCACCGCGCCACCGGCAAACATGTTCATGTTGCCGAGCAGGCCGCCTGACTGGCTTTCGAAGTATTGGGCGTATTGGGACGGGTCGAGCCCCGGAAGCGGAATGAAAGTTCCGAGACGATAGAGTAGCAGGATCCCGAGGGTAAACAGGATCCGGCTCTGCAGGTCCTTGGCTTTGGCAAAGCTCCGGAAATTCATGTTCCGAGCCATTTGTTCAGCAGCGTTCGCCATGGGCCGCTTGACCTCCCTGAAAAAGCGTTCGCCGCCTAAATCGGCGGCGAAACAGTATTTGTGAAGGGGTTACCGGTAAAAACCGCCGATTATTCGTCAGCAGCGTCTTTTGCCGGGCCCGTGACGGTCACCTTGCCGCCAGCCTTCTCAACAGCTTCGATAGCCGCCTTTGAAGCACCTGTCACAGTGATATTCAGATTCTTTGGTGCGTCACCTTTGGCCAGCAGACGCACGCCATCGCGCACATTGCGAACCAGACCAGCGGCCACCAGCGACTCTTCAGTCACATTCTTGGCGTCCAGCTTGCCGGCGTCGATCGCCTTGCCCAGACGGCTGAGGTTTACCCAGGCATGTGTCTTGGAGTTGCGTGCGGTGAAGCCGCGCTTTGGCAGACGCATGTAGATCGGCATCTGGCCGCCCTCGAAGCCGTTGACGGCAACGCCGGAACGGGACTTCTGGCCTTTGACACCGCGACCAGCCGTCTTGCCCTTGCCAGAGCCGACGCCGCGGCCAACGCGCATGCGGTTCTTTGTTGAGCCCTCAGCGGGAGACAGTTCGTTCAGTTTCATCGGTCAATCTTTCGATATCGTGCGGCTGCAGATGGCGGCGATTACTCGCCAACCACCTCAACCAGGTGAGCCACCTTGCGGATCATGCCCCGCACGGCTGGCGTATCTTCGAGTTCCTTGGTGCGGCCGACCTTGTTGAGGCCGAGACCCATCAGGGTTTGACGCTGCGCAGGCTTGCGGCCGATTGGGCTGCCAGTCTGGCGGACAGTGAGTTTGCTCTTGACCATTCTCGTGCCCTTCCCTAGTTCGTCGCGTCAGCCATGCCGGCTTCGGACGCGCCATCATTGCGGCGGCCGACGACATCCTGAACCTTCAGGCCACGCTTGGACGCAACGGTCCGCGGGCTGTTCTGCTCTTTAAGCGCGTCAAAGGTCGCACGTACCATGTTGTACGGGTTGGAGGAACCGATCGACTTGCCGACCACGTCCTGCACACCCAGCACTTCCATGACGGCACGCATCGGACCACCTGCGATCACGCCGGTACCGGGAGGGGCTGCACGCAGCACCACCTTGCCTGCGCCGTGACGGCCTTTGCCGTCGTGATGCAGGGTACGGCCTTCACGAAGCGGAACGCGAACCATGTTGCGCTTGGCTTCTTCGGTTGCCTTGCGGATCGCCTCAGGAACTTCGCGGGCCTTGCCCTTGCCGAAACCTGCGCGGCCCTTCTGGTCACCAACGACGACCAGAGCTGCAAAGCCGAAATTCTTACCGCCTTTAACCGTCTTCGCGACGCGGTTGATACCAACCAGCTTGTCGACGATGTCAGACTGCTCCTCGTCGCGATCGCGATTCCGGCGGCCTCTTCCTCTTTCTTCAGCCATAGGGCCTCTCCTTAGAATTTGAGACCGCCCTCACGGGCGGCGTCTGCCAGGGCTTTCACCCGGCCGTGGAACATGTAACCGCCGCGATCGAAGATCACGTCCTCGACACCAGCCTGCTTCGCACGCTCTGCGAGCGCCTTGCCGACCAGTGCAGCCGCTGCGGTGTCACCACCGGTCTTGGCCGAACCGAGCACGTCCTTCTCCAGCGTCGACGCGGAAGCGAGCGTGATGCCCTTCTCGTCATCGATGATCTGGGCGGAGATATTCTTGTGGCTGCGCGCAACCGACAGGCGCGGACGGCCTGCAGCGACCTTCCGGAGCTTGGTACGAACGCGCTGGGCGCGGCGCAGCATCTTATCGCGTGAGCTTTTCATGGGCTTACTTCTTCTTGCCTTCCTTACGGCGGACATATTCGCCCTGATAACGGATACCCTTGCCTTTGTACGGCTCAGGCGGACGGAATTCGCGGATCTTCGCAGCCGTCTGACCGACAGCCTGCTTGTCAGCGCCGGAGACGATCACTTCGGTCGGCTTCGGAGCTTCCAGCTTGATGCCTTCAGGCGCCTTGAAGATGACGTCGTGCGAGAAACCGAGCGACAGTTTAAGATCCGTGCCCTGCATCTGGGCACGATAACCGACCCCGACCAGTTCCAGAGTCTTCGAATAACCGTTCGACACGCCTTCAACGATGTTCGCGGCGCGGGCACGTGCGGTGCCCCACTGCGTACGGGCGCGGGCGTCCAGGGCTTCAGCGAAGGTTGGCAGACGGCGACCACGAGCCTTTTCAGCCTCAATGCGGTCGTTTGCAGCCTGAACCAGGTCTTCGCGCGGCGAGACGGACAGCTCGTTGTTTTCGAGCTTCGGCGTGATCAGCTCGGACAGGACGAGAGACATCTCACCCTTGGAGCCTTTGGCCTTGATCGTCTGGCCTTCGACCGTGACGGTCGTGCCATTCGGGATTTCGATCGGGAGTTTACCAATACGTGACATGATAGCTCTCCTAGAATACGCGGCAGAGCACTTCGCCGCCCACATTCTCGCTGCGGGCCGCATTGTCAGACATCACGCCTTTCGAAGTCGAAAGGATCGAAATGCCCAGACCATTGCGCACCAGCGGAATGTCGGAGACAGAAGAGTACACTCGGCGACCCGGCTTGGAGACACGTTTGATCTCCGAGATTACCGGCTGGCCTTCATAGTACTTCAGCTCGATTTCAATATTCTTGTGGCCGTCTTTCTCGACTTCGGTAAAGCCGCGGATGAAGCCCTCGTCGATGAGGACTTCCAGCACGCGGATGCGAAGCTTGGAAGACGGGGTGACAACCTTTGACATGCCGCGCATCTGAGCGTTGCGGATGCGGGTCAGCATATCACCGAGGGGATCAGAAATGTTCATCTTTGATATCCTCCTCTCTTACCAGCTGGACTTCACGAGACCGGGGATCTGACCGTTTGAGCCAAGCTCACGCAGCGCGATCCGCGACATCTTAAGTTTGCGATAGTAACCACGCGGACGCCCGGTCACTTCACAGCGATTACGAACCCGGTTTGGTGCCGAGTTGCGCGGAAGTTCAGCCAGCTTGAGGCGAGCCTTGAAACGTTCTTCCAGCGGAAGATCCTCGTTCATGGCGACGGCCTTCAGCTCAGCACGCTTCGCAGCGTACTTGTCTACAAGCTTCTGACGCTTCTTGTTCTTCTCGATTGCGCTCTTCTTTGCCATATCAGCAGATCTCCTGGCGCTAGTTCCGGAACGGGAAGCCACACTCGGCGAGGAGTGCCTTGGCTTCTTCGTTGGTTTCAGCCGTAGTACAGACAATGATGTCCATACCGCGAACATCTTCCACCTGATCGTAATTGATCTCCGGGAAAACGATGTGCTCTTTGAGGCCCATTGCGTAGTTGCCCATGCCGTCAAAGCTTTTTCCGTTCAGTCCACGGAAGTCTTTCACGCGTGGCAGCGCAATATTGGTGAGGCGATCAAGGAATTCGTACATGCGCTCACGGCGCAGCGTAACTTTCGCACCGACCAGCATGCCTTCGCGCAGCTTGAAGCCGGCGATGGATTTGCGTGCCTTGGTGGCGACAGGCTTCTGGCCCGCGATCAGCTCCAGCTCAGCCAGGGCCGACTTGATCTTCTTGGAGTCAGCAACAGCTTCGCCGACACCCATGTTGATCACGACCTTGTCCAGCTTCGGAACCTTCATCGGGTTCGAATACCTGAACTGCTCCTGAAGTTTCGCGCGGATTTCCTCGCGGTACTTCTTCTTGAGACGGGGTTCATATGCATCAGACATCGATGGACTCCCCTGAGCGTTTGGCGAAGCGTGTCTTGCGACCATGCTCATCCGTTTTGAAACCAACACGCACCGGCTTGCCGTCACGCGGGTCTGCGTGGGCCACGTTGGAAACGTGGATCGGTGCTTCGAAAGACTTCAGACCGCCGGGATCCATCTGGCTCGGCTTCTGGTGCTTCTTGACGACGTTCACACCGCGGACGACGACGCGATTGTCATCGACCAGCACCTTCAGGACTTCGCCCTTGGTACCTTTGTCGCGGCCAGCGATCACGACAACCGTGTCGCCTTTTTTGATCTTAGCAGCCATCTTACAAGACCTCCGGGGCCATGTTCGCGATCTTGACCTGGTTCTTGCCGCGAAGTTCGCGCGGAACCGGACCAAACACGCGGGTACCGATCGGCTCACCATTGTTATTGATGAGTACGGCAGCGTTTGTGTCGAAACGGATGGTCGTGCCATCCGGGCGGTTGATGTCTTTTGCCACGCGAACGACGACAGCCTTGCGGACGTCACCCTTCTTCACGCGGCCGGTCGGAATTGCTTCCTTCACGGACACCACGATCACGTCACCGACGGACGCATACCGGCGTCCCGCACCACCCAGCACCTTGATGCACTGGACGCGGCGCGCGCCGGAATTGTCGGCGACGCGAAGGTTTGATTGCATCTGGATCATGCGTCACCTTCCCCGCCGGTCACAAGTTCCCAGCGTTTCAGTTTGGAGTGTGGAACACACTCCTGGATCGTTACGGTTTGACCCTCGACAGCGGCGTTTGCCTCATCGTGGGCGTGATACTTCTTCGAGCGACGAACGATCTTTTTCATCACCGGGTGGGTGAAGGTCCGTTCGACGCGGACGATTGCGGTCTTGTTCTGTTTGGCGGAGACCACGACGCCTTCCATAATACGCTTTGGCATGATCGCTCTCCTACGCCTGACCTGCTTCGGCTTTCTCGCGAAGGATCGTCTTCACACGCGCGATGTCGCGGCGAACTTCCTTCACTCGGGCCGTTTTTTCCAGCTGGCCGGTGGCCGTCTGGAAACGCAGGTTGAACTGCTCTTTCTTCAGCTTGACGAGCTCATCCTTGAGCTGGTCGACGCTTTTCGTTCTTACATCCTGGGCTTTCATGATCAGATACCCTCGATCCGCTTGACGACTTTCGTCTTGATCGGAAGCTTCGCAGCGCCGAGACGCAGGGCCTCGCGAGCGATTTCCTCAGACACGCCGTCGATTTCGAACAGGATGCGGCCAGGGGCAACGCGCGCGACCCAACGGTCGACGGAGCCTTTACCCTTACCCATCCGGACTTCAATCGGCTTGGCAGACACTGGCAGGTCCGGGAATACACGGATCCACACTTTGCCCTGACGCTTCATGTGACGCGTGACAGCCCGGCGGGTTGCCTCGATCTGGCGAGCGGTGACCCGCTCCGGCTCAAGAGCCTTCAGGCCGAACTCGCCGAACGCCAGGGACGTGCCGCCCTTGGAGTTGCCCCGGATCTGGCCCTTGAAGGCCTTACGGAATTTGGTTCGCTTCGGTTGACGCATCTCTTACGCTCCGGCGGCTTGCGCACCGGTGGCCGGTCCGCGCTGGTTTGCATTGGCACGGGCACGGGACTGGCCGGAAGATTCCTGACGCTTGTCCTGAGCCATCGGGTCGTGCTCCATGATCTCGCCTTTGTAGACCCAGACCTTGATCCCGATGATGCCGTAGGTGGTTTCGGCTTCTGCGGTGCCGTAATCGATGTCGGCGCGCAGCGTGTGCAGCGGAACGGAGCCCTCTGCATATTTCTCGGTACGTGCAATCTCGGCACCGCCCAGTCGGCCGGATACCATGATCTTCACACCGTCAGCGCCCAGACGCATTGCGGACTGGATGGCGCGCTTCATGGTACGGCGGAACGAGGCGCGGCGCTCGAGCTGGCGAGCAATGTCGTCAGCGATCAGCGTTGCGTCGATTTCCGGCTTGCGGATTTCGACCAGGTTCACGCGAACTTCGTCCTCGGTCATCTTGGACAGCACTTTGCGCAGGGCTTCGATGTCCCCGCCCTTCTTGCCGATCACGAGACCCGGACGTGCCGTGTGGATCGTGATGAGGCATTTCTTGTGCGGACGTTCGATGATGATCTTCGAGATACCGGCTTGCTTGAGGCGCTTGCGGATTTCCTTGCGGATCGCGATGTCCTCATGCAGCAGGCGGCCATAGTCAGCCGTGTCTGCGTACCAGCGGCTGTCAGACGTCCGGTTGATGCCAAGACGCAGGCCGATCGGATTTACTTTCTGACCCATTATGCGGCCTCCGCTTCAACTGAGGTGTCACGCAGGATGATGGTCATCTGCGCAAATGGCTTCTGGATGCGAGCAGCGCGACCGCGTGCACGGGCACGAATGCGCTTCATCACGAGGTTCTTGCCGACATGGGCTTCCGCAACAACGAGGCTGTCGATGTCGAGGCCGTGATTGTTCTCGGCATTCGCGATGGCGCTTTGCAGCAGCTTGCGGACATCCTGGGCAGGACGCTTCGGCGAGAACTGCAGCTGGGCCAGTGCGCGCTCGACCGGAAGGCCGCGGATCTGCTGGGCCAGCAGGTTCAGCTTCTGCGGGCTGGAACGGTACATGCGCAGGACAGCGCGGGACTCGTTGGACGCCTGCTTCGGAGGATTCTTGGCTTTAGCCATGACTACTTCCTCTTCGCTTTCTTGTCCGCACCGTGGCCGTAGTAGGTCCGCGTCGGCGCAAACTCGCCGAACTTGTGACCGACCATTTCCTCGGAAACGGAAACCGGGATGAATTTGTTGCCATTGTGGACCTGGAAGTTCAGGCCGACAAAGTTAGGCAGGATCGTCGAACGGCGCGACCAGGTCTTGATCACGACGCGCTTTTCAGAGGCGCGCGCTTCTTCTGCTTTCTTGAGCAGATAGCCGTCTACGAACGGGCCTTTCCAGACAGAACGTGGCATGTCTTGCGGCTCCTCTTAGCGTTTCGCGTTGCGGCGACGGATGATCAGACGATCCGTAGCCTTGTTTTTACGGGTCTTGGGACCGCGTGTTTTCTTACCCCATGGGGTGACCGGGTGACGTCCACCGGACGACTTGCCCTCACCACCACCGTGCGGGTGATCGACCGGGTTCATGACAACACCCCGAACCGATGGGCGCTTGCCGAGGTGACGCTTGCGGCCAGCCTTGGAGAGAACCTGGTTCATGTTGTCCGGGTTGGACACGGCACCGACAGTTGCCAGGCAGCTGTCCATCACCATGCGAAGCTCGCCGGAGGTCAGCTTGATCTGGGCGTAACCGCCGTCACGACCAACCAGCTGGGCGTAGGTGCCGGCGGAGCGGACCATCTGCGCGCCCTTCTGGGGCTTCAGCTCGATGTTGTGAATGATCGTACCGATCGGGATGCTCTTCAGCGGAAGCGTGTTGCCCGGCTTGATGTCAGCGGTCTTGGACGTGATCACCGTGTCACCCACCTCAAGGCGCTGTGGCGCGATGATGTAGGAGAGCTGGCCGTCTTCGTACTTGATCAGCGCGATGAAAGCCGTGCGGTTCGGATCGTATTCCAGGCGCTCGACAGTCGCCGGCACGTCCCAGCGGTTACGCTTGAAGTCGACCTTGCGGTACAGCTTCTTCGCGCCGCCACCGATGCGGCGAGCCGTGATGCGGCCCTTGTTGTTGCGTCCACCGGACTTGGTCAGACCTTCGGTCAGCGCCTTGACGGGCTTGCCCTTGTGAAGGTCGGACTTGTCCACCAGCACCAGCTGGCGGCGTCCTGGGGAAGTCGGATTGAAAGTCTTCAGTGCCATGTTTCTCGTCCTTCTCCCCTAGAGGCCCGTCGTGATGTCGACGGACTGGCCCTCGGCGAGCGTCACGATGGCTTTTTTCATGTCGTTGCGACGACCTTCATAGCCACGGAAACGCTTCGTCTTGCCCTTCTGGAGCAGGGTGTTGACCTTGGTTACTTCGACCTTGAAGAGCGCTTCGACAGCCTCTTTGATCGCTTTCTTGTCAGCGTCGATCGCCACTTCGAAGACAATCTTGTTGTCTTCAGCCACCAGAGTGGATTTCTCGGTGATCAGCGGGCGACGGATGACGTCGTAGTGATGTTCTTTGATGTCGGCCATGATTACTTAGCCTCCTTCGCGCCGTCGAAACGGGCCTTGATGCCTTCGGCCGCTTCCTTGGTGATGACGAGCTTCTTGCGGCGCAGGATGTCATAGACATTCAGGCCGGCGACAGGCAGCACGTCGACGTTCGGGATGTTGCGAGCCGCCTTGGCGAAGTTTGCGTCCACGGTCGAACCGGAGATGATCAGCGCGTTCTCGATGCCGAGACCGGCGAACTGGCCAGCCAGCTCTTTCGTCTTTGGTGCGGACAGGACAGCTTCGTCCAGAACGATGATCGCATCATCCTTTGCCTTGGAAGACAGGGCGTGTGCGAGCGCCATCTTGCGGACCTTTTTCGGAAGGTCGTGAGCGTGGCTGCGGACTTTTGGTCCGTGCGCAACAGAACCACCAACAAAGATTGGCGCGTTCTTGGAGCCGTGACGTGCGCCGCCGGAACCTTTCTGGCGGATGTACTTCTTCGTCGTGACGGAGACTTCACCGCGGGTCTGGGTCTTGTGCGTGCCAGCCTGGCGCTTTGCCAGCTGCCAGCGGACCGTGCGCTGCAGGATGTCACCACGGATCTCTTCGATGCCGAAGATGGCATCATCGACCGTGATGTTTCCAGCCGCCTTGCCGGCGAGGGTTTTGACTGCGAGTTCCATTATTCAGCACCCTCTTCAGTTGCTTCAGCCGCCGGAGCGTCTACTGCGCCCGGAGCCTTGAAGGAGCCAGCTGCCGGAGCGTCTGCCGGAAGAGCTTTCTTCACAGCGTCGCGAACTTCGACATAGCTGCCGTCATGGCCTGGGACAGCGCCCCTGACCAGGATCAGGCCGCGATCAACGTCGGTGCGAACCACTTCAAGATTCTGCGTGGTGACACGCTCGACGCCGTAATGACCGGCCATTTTCTTGTTCTTGAACACGCGGCCCGGATCCTGGTTCATACCAGTCGAACCGTGTGAACGGTGAGAGATGGACACACCGTGGGAAGCGCGAAGACCACCGAAGTTCCAGCGCTTCATCGCACCCGCGAAGCCCTTACCGATCGTAATGCCGGCGATGTCGACTTTCTGACCCGGAACGAAATGGTCAGCCAGGACCTCGGAGCCGACTTCCGGCAGGTCGCCGGATACGCGGAATTCCTTGAGCTTGCGCTTTGGCGCAACACCGGCTTTCGCGAACTGGCCGCGCAGCGCCTTCGTGGTGCGCTTCGCCTTCTTTTCGCCAATGCCGAGAATAACAGCCTTGTAGCCGTCCGTGCGGGTGACGTCGCCACCCTTCTTGGTCTTCACGGCGCGCTCTTCTTCAGTGCGCACGCCTACAACCTGGCAGCCATCAAGCGACAGGACGGTGACCGGCACGTGGCGGCCATTCTCGTCAAATACGCGTGTCATGCCAACCTTGCGGGCAAGCACGCCGGAACGGGGTGCTGGCAGAGCCATTAGCGGCCTCCCTCAAGTTTGATTTCGATGCCAACGCCGGACGACAGGTCGAGCTTCATCAGCGCGTCCACGGTCTGCGGGGTTGGGTCTACAATGTCGAGGATCCGCTTGTGGGTGCGGATTTCAAACTGCTCGCGCGACTTTTTGTCGATATGAGGAGAGCGGTTAACGGTGAAGCGCTCGATACGGGTCGGGAGCGGGATCGGACCTTTGACCTCAGCGCCGGTGCGCTTGGCCGTGCTCACAATCTCTTTCGCCGACATGTCGAGGGCGCGGTGATCGAAGGCCTTTAGCCTGATCCGGATATTCTGTCGTTCCATCGTCTCGGTCCGTCCGCACAAAACACGTTAGCCCCAACGAGGCCAACCTTGGCCCAGGGCGTTACGTGGGATTAATTGTCTGTTTCGAGGGAGCGTTCGCTATGTAAAGCGCTGCCATCCCGGCGAAGTCGGGGGTTTATGGGATCGGCGAGCGCCCGTCAACTGAGTCGTGACGCTTTTATGCAGAAAGAGTCACAGGCCCACGACGCCGGATATTCTCCCGGAATGGCGCCTGAAAGACTATGCGATCTGTGCCAGCGCCTCGCACACATCATCCGGCGCCGTGTGAATCAGGTTCAGCGCATGTCCCGGCAGGATCTTCAGGTCCACATTTTCCCGATGCCCCAGCAGGGCCTGCACATGCTCCGTCGAGATCACCGTGTCTTCCCCGGCTTTCAGCCAGGTCAGCGGAGTCGTGACCGAATCCAGATCGGCGCGCCAGTCGGCCATCACAGTCGAGCCGTCGCGGGTCCAGGCCTCTGTCCCCTGCTCCACGGCGTGATAAAGGCCCTCAGACAGCACTTCTCGCAAGATCGGATCGTCCAGAGACTCCAGATCGCGGGGCGAGCGCGCAAACTGCTTCTTCAGAAACGCTGTCGTTCCGCGGCGTCGATAGACCGGCAGGCCGACAGACAGCGCCATCTTCATGACCGAAGGCGCATGACGCGACGCGGCGGCCGCAAAGCGGCTCATCGGGTTCATGCCGGGAAGATGGGTCTCTTCGTCGAACGGGATCGTCCCGCCCACAACCAACATGCCGCCCAGCCGGTCGCCCAGCGCTTTCGCGATGCGAAACCCATGCGGCGCGCCGCCATGATGGGCGCACAGGCTGATCCGGGTGTGGCCAAGATGATAAAGCAGGGCGAGCGCGTCGCGTACCACGGTCTGATCATGGCTGTCGCGCGTCCGGCTTGGGCTCGTATAGCCAAAACACGGCCGGGACGGCGCAATCAGGCAAATATCTGCCTCCCGCAATCGGCGCAGGAAATCCGGCGTGAAGAACGGCCCCTGCATATAGCCATGTACGAACAGGACGGGGCGGCTGCCGGATCCGATCCTGTACCATGCCAGTTGTCGGCCATCCGGCAGGTTCAGGAAGGACATGCCGCGCGTCGGCGTCACCCAGGTTTCCGCGCTTTGGGTCGGCGCTTCGCTCGGCAATTGCCGCATCAGAAACGCAATGCTGGCGCATAGCTGCACCACGTCGGACATGCGCGCACAGCCCGTCTTCCGAAGAATACTCTTTGACTGGCCCTTGATGGTTTCAAGCGCCCGCCCTCTTTTGCTGGCAATCTCCTTCTGACTGAGATTACCCAGATACCCTTCGAGAATTTCCGTCTCGCTCGCGGTCAGCCCGAATGCGGCCCGCAATCTCGCCATCAGTTCCGGCGACCAATGGATATAGGACAGCGACACCTGAACGATGTCGTTCAAATCCTTCGGCCTCTGGATCAGTGCGAGGCAGGCCCGGGAACGATCCGCCTCCATGTCAGACTCGACATCAGTCAGGACGATGCGATCCTGGGTCTGGGGCTGGTTGGTCCGTTTGGCCTGACGGATCATCGCGATGGCCATACTGTCCAGGGGCAAATCATCCAGTCGGCATGGAAAGGTCTGCCCGGTCAGCTGCGCCGCCGAATCGTTGCCGGTCACCAACCCTGTCCGCGCGGACACTTCCAGCACGGCATGGAAACTGTCGGCCCCCGCGACCTCCCGGCGGGAGGCCTCTTCAATCAGCGCGCTGATCCGCTCGCGATGGGTTTCCAGCTTGGCGTCATCCCCGGAATGGCGCGGCACATCCTCGGCCAGCTGGCCGCTGCCGTCTTCGTCTCCGAAGAAATAGGCCATCGCCGCATCCAGGAAAGCGTCAAACCGGTCGGCTTCACTCGGCACCTCATACGCTGCGCCGAGCATTTCGAAATAGCGATGCGTGTGGGACATAAAACTCCGAATGCGCGCGGCATGGGGATCTTGTCTCCATATTAACCAGGCTGCGGCCTGCGACAAGCGCCATGTTTCGGCCCTGTTTTACAGAATACCCCCCCAAGGGGGCATGCGGTAAATTGGCGGTCGCGTTTAAGCAGAACCCTGATCGCAGGTCTGGGTGGGGGGACGCATGCAATCCATTGCGTTCAAGGGACATTCAAGACCGCATCAAGGGGGCGGGGCTTCACACACCCTGCCCTCACACACACCAGCTACCCTGGTCCCATCCCAATAGCGCCCGCGTCTCGGCGGCATCGTGTTCAAACACACGGCGCAGATAGTCGCGGTCATCCTGGCTCATCCGGTCATTGTCCGGCGCGGCATTCAGCCGGTCGGCGACCTCAAAGCGATGCGGGGTAAGGTTCAGGAAGCGGCACACCTGATCCAGCTGGGACTGCGGCGCATCTGCCAAATCCTCACTGCGGAGAAACAATAGCTGGTCATCGGAAAACAACCGACGCAATTCCCGGATCTGTGGCGCATAATAACTGCGCGCCAGATAGGAGCGTTCACGATCCTGCCGGGGCAATGCCCTGCGCGCCCGCTCCCGCTCCTGCCGGATCGCTTCCGGATAGGGCATCGTCTCGCGCCCGAGTCGGCAATCCATCCGGTAATGGCTGCAGGCCCGTTCGACCGGGTCACGCAGAATGATAATCACCTGGATCAGCGGGTTATAGGTCCACACCCGTTCCAGAGCCCCATTCCACCAGGTGATGATCGGTGTCGCTTCGCCCAGAACACATCCGTCGCGCCAGGCTTTCCAGTCGAACTGGCGATGATACAGCCAGTAATCGAGTTTCGTAATGCCGGTCGGCGGACGCTTGTCGAAGAAATGCGGCTCCTTCTTCTTTGCCATGCAGATATCCGGATGCTGGCGAAGATAGGAATCGAGCGATGTGGTGCCGGCTTTCTGAACGCCTGCAATGAGGAAGTCGATGCGCTGGGTCATGCACTCGTATTAGCGAGCAGCTCTTGCAGCAATTTGGCGGATATCTCTGGAAGTGTCGCAGAATGTTGCAGATTTCCCGCCCCCCAAGAAAAAAGGCCGCCCCGGATGGGACGGCCTTGTCTCGGTCTTGCCTGATGGGGGCAAGTCTTACTTTTTGATCGCGGAGACCACGCCGGCGCCGACGGTACGGCCACCTTCGCGGATCGCGAAGCGCAGGCCCTGGTCCATGGCGATTGGCTGGATCAGCTCGACGTCCATTTTGACGTTGTCGCCCGGCAGAACCATTTCCTTGTCGGCCGGCAGGGTCACAACACCCGTCACGTCCGTCGTACGGAAGTAGAATTGCGGACGATAGTTGGAGAAGAACGGCGTGTGACGGCCACCCTCTTCCTTCGTCAGGATGTAGGCTTCAGCCTCGAACGTGGTGTGCGGCGTGATGGAGCCCGGCTTACACAGGACCTGACCACGCTCAACGCCTTCACGGTCGATACCGCGCAGCAGCGCACCAATGTTGTCGCCAGCCTGGCCCTGGTCGAGCAGCTTGCGGAACATTTCAACGCCGGTACAGGTCGTTTTCACGGTGTCGCGGATACCGACGATCTCGATTTCCTCACCCACCTTGATGACGCCCTGCTCAACGCGGCCGGTCACAACCGTACCCCGGCCGGAGATCGAGAACACGTCCTCGACCGGCATCAGGAATGGCTTGTCCAGCGGACGCTCTGGCGTCGGGATGTAGTCGTCGACAGCCGCCATCAGCTCGAGAACTTTCTCTTTGCCGATATTGTCGTCGCGGCCTTCAACAGCTGCCAGCGCAGAGCCGGCTACGATCGGAATGTCGTCGCCCGGGAAGTCGTAGGAAGACAGCAATTCGCGAACTTCCATCTCGACCAGTTCGAGCAGCTCTTCATCGTCAACCTGGTCAACCTTGTTCAGGAAGACAACCAGGGCCGGCACGCCGACCTGACGCGCCAGCAGGATGTGCTCGCGGGTCTGTGGCATCGGGCCATCAGCCGCGTTCACAACCAGGATCGCGCCGTCCATCTGGGCAGCACCCGTGATCATGTTCTTGACGTAGTCAGCGTGTCCCGGGCAGTCCACGTGGGCGTAGTGACGGTTTTCCGTCTCATATTCCACGTGCGCCGTGTTGATCGTGATGCCGCGGGCTTTCTCTTCCGGCGCGGAGTCGATGTCCTCATAGGACCGCTTCTCACCACCGCCCTGCTCTGCAAGCGTCATCGTGATCGCTGCTGTCAGCGTCGTCTTGCCGTGGTCAACGTGGCCAATCGTGCCGATGTTGACGTGCGGCTTGTTGCGTTCAAACTTTGCCTTGGCCATCGGGCCTCTCCTTTAGTCTAAATTCAGGGCCGGATATCCGGCCACAATTGCTTAAGAACCAGCGACTTCCGAAATGATCTTCTGGGCTTCGGCACGTGGCACTTCATCATAGTGATCGAAGAGCATCGTGAACTGGGCGCGACCCTGCGACATGCCGCGAAGGTCAGACACGTAACCAAACATGTTGACCAGCGGGACGAAGGCCTTGATCGCGACAGCGTTGCCGCGTGGCTCGGATCCCTGGATCTGACCCCGACGGGAGTTCAGGTCACCAATCACGTCACCCATATAGTCTTCCGGCGTGACAACTTCCACTGCCATGACCGGTTCCATCAGGCGCGGATCGCCCTGGCCTTTCAGTTCGCGGAACGCAGCGCGCGACGCGATTTCGAAGGCGAGAACCGAGGAGTCCACATCGTGGAACGCACCATCGACCAGCGTGGCCTTGAAGTCCGTAACCGGATAGCCAGCCAGAAGGCCGTTTTCCTTGGCGCTTTCCAGACCTTTTTCGACGCCCGGGATGTATTCCTTCGGAACCGCACCACCGACGATCTTGCTTTCGAAGATGAAGCCAGAGCCGGATTCGAGCGGTTCGAACTCCAGTTTGACGCGAGCAAACTGACCGGTACCACCGGACTGCTTCTTGTGCGTGTAGTCGATCTCTGCACCGCGGCCGATCTTCTCACGGTAAGCCACCTGCGGCTGACCGATATTGGCCTCAACCTTGAATTCGCGCTTCAGGCGGTCGATCAGGATGTCGAGGTGAAGCTCGCCCATGCCTTTCATGATCGTCTGTCCGGATTCGTGGTTCGTCTCGACCTGGAAGGACGGGTCTTCTGCGGCGAGGCGCTGCAGACCAACCGACATCTTCTCCTGGTCAGCCTTGGATTTCGGCTCAACCGCGATCTCGATCACCGGATCCGGGAAGGTCATGGTTTCCAGAACGACTGGCTTGTTCGGGTCACAGACCGTGTCACCGGTCGTGGTTTCCTTCAGGCCGGCGATGGCCACGATGTCACCTGCGAAGGCTTCCGTGATCTCGTCCTGCTTGTTGGAGTGCATCATGACCATACGGCCGACGCGCTCTTTCTTGCCCTTCGTGGAGTTCATGAAGCTGTCGCCCTTGGAGAGCGTGCCGGAATAGATCCGCGTAAAGGTCAGCGTACCCATGTAAGGGTCGTTCATGATCTTGAAGGCAAGACCGGAGAATGGCTGGCTGTCGTCAGCCTTACGCTCGATGTTGCGGACTTCGTCCTCGTCGCCCGGTGCAAAGCCCATGTAAGGCGGCACGTCGAGCGGACCTGGCAGGAAGTCGATCACGGCGTTCAGCATCGGCTGGACACCTTTGTTCTTGAACGCGGAACCACACAGAACCGGCACGAAGGACAGGCTCAGCGTGCCCTTCCGGATCAGCGTGCGAAGCGTGGCTTCGTCCGGCTCGTTGCCTTCCAGATAGGCTTCCATCGCGGCGTCGTCCATTTCGACGGCGATTTCGATGAGCTCAGCGCGCATCTCTTCAGCCTTGTCCTTCAGCTCAGGACGGATGTCGCGGATTTCCCAGCTTGCGCCGAGATCTTCACCGGCCCAGACCCATTCCTTCATGGTGATCAGGTCGACATGGCCTTCCAGCTCGTTCTCAGCGCCGATCGGCATCTGGATCGGAGCCGGGATCGCACCGGTGCGGTCCTTGATCATCTCGACGCAGTTGAAGAAGTCAGCGCCGATCTTGTCCATCTTGTTGACGAACACGATGCGCGGAACCTTGTAGCGGTCAGCCTGGCGCCAAACGGTTTCCGTTTGCGGCTCAACACCGGCGTTCGCGTCCAGCACGCAGACCGCGCCGTCCAGAACAGCCAGGGAGCGCTCGACTTCGATGGTGAAGTCAACGTGTCCGGGCGTATCAATGATGTTGAAGCGGAACTTGGCTTCCTCTGGCGTGTCGCCATAGATGCCAGTCGGCGTCTTGCCGTCTTCGGTGCGGAACCAGAACGTCGTGGTCGCAGCGGACGTGATCGTGATGCCACGCTCCTGCTCCTGCTCCATCCAGTCCATCGTGGCGGCGCCATCGTGGACCTCACCGATCTTGTGAGACTTACCGGTGTAGTAGAGGATGCGTTCGGTCGTGGTCGTTTTACCAGCATCAATGTGAGCCATGATGCCGAAGTTACGATAGCGATCCAGCGTGTATTCGCGGGCCATGAGATAAACCTTCGTGTCTGGTTTCCGGGAGGAAGTTCGGAGCGATTTTCGGGCGCGTTACCCGCAATCGCTCCTCAGTTCCAGTGCTGATTACCAGCGGTAGTGTGAAAACGCCTTGTTGGCGTCTGCCATACGGTGGGTGTCTTCCCGCTTTTTCACGGCGTTGCCGCGGCCCTGGGAGGCATCCATCAGTTCGCCAGCGAGGCGCTCACGCATGGTGTTCTCGTTGCGGCCTGCAGCAGCAGCGGCCAGCCAGCGAATGGCCAGGGCCTGACGGCGCTCAGTACGGACTTCAACCGGAACCTGGTAGGTCGCACCACCAACACGGCGGGAGCGAACCTCAACAGCCGGGGCAACAGCTTCCAGTGCTTCGTGGAAAACCTCGACAGGGTTCTTCTTTGCGCGGCCTTCGACCAGGTCAAACGCACCGTAGACGATACGCTCGGCAACGGACTTTTTACCGTCGCGCATGATCTGGTTCATGAACTTGGAAACAACCACGTCCTTGAACTTCGGATCCGGAAGAACTTGGCGCTTCTCAGCGGAGTGACGACGAGACATGCTTCGGCTTCCTTATTTCGGCTTCTTCGCACCGTAGTGCGAACGACGTTGCTTACGGTCTTTGACTGGTTGGGTATCGAGGGCACCACGCACGATGTGGTAGCGCACACCCGGAAGGTCTTTCACACGGCCGCCGCGGATCAGCACCACAGAGTGTTCCTGCAGGTTGTGGCCTTCACCCGGAATGTAGCACAGCGATTCGAAACCAGACGTCAGGCGAACCTTGGCCACTTTACGAAGCGCGGAGTTCGGCTTCTTAGGCGTCGTCGTGTAAACGCGCGTGCACACGCCGCGGCGTTGTGGGCAGGCCTTGAGGGCCGGTGTCTTGGTACGCGTCGGCTTTGGCTGACGCGGCTTGCGAATGAGCTGTTGAATCGTTGGCATTCGGGCCTTCTGTCTCTTCTGATATCAAATGGCCCGATGGGCCGGTAACGGATTGTGCCCCGAATGCCGCGATTGGCCTCCGGGACGGACGAAAACTTGGGGGCCAGATTGACCGAAACCACCTGTTTCGGTGCGGCAGTCAGCCTTTTCAAGCCTTCCGCCTCTCTGACGATTGGTGGCGTGTAAGCCTCTCAGGCGCTGGCGTCAAGGGCATGCTGCTGTCTGGCTACAGCTGTTTCGGTGCCGTGACGGTCTGGTCAAAAGGGCAAACCGATCCGCTGCACGCAGGCCGTCTCTGCATCAGACCCCTCACCCGCCCGGAGACGGGCCTCCAGAGCCGCCAGATCATGGTCTGTCACCTCCCCTTCCGAAGACGCGAAATCGCCGGTCCGCAACAGGTCGCGGCAGTCGCTGCGGGCCCACGAATCCAGCGTCAGGAACGCAATCACCCCAATGGCCAGCACGGCGCAGGCGGCCCCGATCATGTCTTTCCGGTCAAAATGGCTGTCTCGCATGAGGCACTCCGATGGGTCGGGACTTCCTGCCCCAAACGCAGGAAAGCCTGCCGAAACTGGCAGGCTTTCCAATTGGGTTCAAGCTGGACAGCTGGCCTATTCGGCCGGTGTCTCGGCTTCTGGTGCCGGCAGGGCGGCCGGGGTTTCCAGCGCTTCCTGCTCCTTGGCCGCAGCAGCAGCCCGCTTGGCGCGGAGCTTGTTGTCGCGATCGGCAGCCACGCGGCGGAACTGGCGGATGCCACCACCGGTACCAGCCGGGATCAGGCTGCCGACGATGATGTTCTCCTTGAGACCTTCCAGCGTGTCGACCTTGCCCATGATCGCCGCCTCGGTGAGGACGCGGGTCGTTTCCTGGAACGAGGCAGCCGACAGGAAGCTGCGGGTCTGCAGGGACGCCTTCGTGATACCGAGCAGAAGCGGAATGGCTTTCGCCTCTTCCTGGTCCTTCTTGCGGGACTTGCGTACCGCTTCGTTGGCCTGTTCGAACTCGATCACGTCGACATGCTCGCCCTTGATCAGGCCCGTAGAGCCCGGATCGGTGATTTCCACCTTCTGCAGCATCTGACGCACGATGACTTCGATGTGCTTGTCGTTGATCGGCACGCCCTGCAGGCGATAGACCTTCTGCACTTCGTCGATCAGGTAGTTGGCCAGCGCCTCGACGCCCAGCGTCAGCAGGATGTCCTGCGGGGCCGGGTTACCGTCCATGAGGTATTCACCACGCTTGATGAAGTCCCCATCCTGAACGGCAAGGTGCTTGCCTTTCGGCACCAGGTAATCGATCTGCTCCCGATCTTCCTCCAGCGGAACGATGGAGACGCGGCGCTTGTTCTTGTAGTCGCGACCGTAGACGACCTTGCCGTCGACTTCCGCGATGATGGCGTGGTCCTTCGGACGACGCGCTTCGAACAGTTCAGCCACACGCGGCAGACCACCGGTAATATCCTTGGTTTTAGCACCACCGGTCGTGACACGGGCAATCGTGTCACCGGCGGCAATCGTGTCGCCGTCGCCGACAGACAGGATGGCCCCGACGGAGAGGAGATAGACCGCATCGCTGCCATTCGGCAGTTTCACCGGCTCGCCATTGTCGCCAACGATCTGGACGGACGGCTTGATGTCAGCCGACTTGGTCGCAGAGCGCCAGTCGATGATGACGCGCGAGGAGATACCCGTCGCTTCGTCTGTCTCTTCGCGAACGGACACGCCGTCGATCACGTCGACCAGCTTGATCTGTCCACTGACTTCGGAAACGATTGGCTGGGCGAATGGGTCCCAATCGGCGAGCAGCGTACCGGCTGTCACCTTCTCACCGTCTTTCACCATCAGGCGCGTACCATAGGCCGGGCGGAAGGACTGACGGGTACGGCCATCGCCGTCCACCAGTTCCACCTGCATCCGGCGGCCGACAACAACCAGCGTCTTGTCCTTGCGGGTCACGAACTCGGCATCCTTGAAGCGGATCGTGCCTTCGAAGCTCGATTCGACAGAGGACTGGTCCGCCACCTGCGCCGCACCACCGATGTGGAACGTCCGCATGGTGAGCTGTGTACCCGGCTCACCGATGGACTGGGCCGCGATGACACCAACCGCTTCACCGCGGTTGACGACGGTACCGCGCGCCAGGTCACGACCGTAGCACTGGACACAGATGCCGTTCTTGGTTTCGCAGGTCAGCGGCGAACGTGCCTTGATCATATCGACACCGGCCTTCTCGATCGTATCGGCCAGTTCTTCGTCGATATAGGTGTTGGCCGGAACGACCAGCTCGCCGTCGACATTCTTCACGTCCGTAGCCGTCACACGGCCCAGGATGCGCTCTGCCAGGGAGACGACAACGTCGGCGCCTTCCAGGACAGCAGAGATGTCGATGCCATTCTCCGTGCCGCAATCATCTTCGTTGATGATGCAGTCCTGAGCCACGTCAACGAGACGGCGGGTCAGGTAACCCGAGTTCGCCGTCTTCAGAGCCGTATCAGCCAGACCCTTACGGGCACCGTGCGTCGAGTTGAAGTATTCAAGAACGGTCAGACCTTCCTTGAAGTTCGAGATGATTGGCGTCTCGATGATCTCACCCGACGGCTTGGCCATCAGGCCGCGCATACCGGCCAGCTGTTTCATCTGGTTCTTCGAACCCCGCGCACCGGAGTCGGCCATCATGTAGATCGAGTTGACCTGGGCCTTGCGGTCGCCCTTGGCAGCCTGTGCCTCGGCGGCCGAGTCCATCATGGCGTCAGCAACCTTGTCGGTACAGGTCGACCAGGCGTCGACCACCTTGTTGTACTTCTCACCACGCGTGATCAGACCATCAGCATACTGGCGTTCGTACTCGGAAACCTGTTCCTTCGTGGCGTCGACTAGTTTCTGCTTGGCGGCCGGGATGACCATGTCATCCTTGCCGAACGAGATACCGGCTTTCGCAGCTTCGCGGAAGCCGAGTTCCATCATCTTGTCACAGAAGATCACCGTCGCCTTCTGTCCGCACAGGCGATAGACTTCGTCGATGATCTTGGAGATCGTCTTCTTGGTCATCGTCGTGTTGACGAGGTCAGGCTGGATGCCCTTCATGCGCGGCAGGATGTTGGCGATCATGAAGCGACCCGGCGTGGTGTCGATCACGCGGCGCCACGGATTGCCCTCATCATCCACGCCCTCATACATCGCCTTCACCTTGGAGTGCAGGCTGACGAGGCCGTTGTCGATGGCTTGTTCGATCTCTGCGACGTCCGTGAACATCATGCCCTCGCCCGGCTCGCCATCGCGGTCCAGGGACAGGTAGTAGAGACCCAGAACAATGTCCTGAGACGGAACGATGATCGGCTTGCCGTTCGCTGGCGACAGGATGTTGTTGGTGGACATCATCAGGACGCGCGCTTCCAGCTGGGCCTCAAGGCTCAGCGGCACGTGCACGGCCATCTGGTCACCGTCAAAGTCGGCGTTGAAAGCGGCACAGACCAGCGGGTGAAGCTGGATGGCCTTGCCTTCGATCAGCTTCGGCTCGAATGCCTGGATGCCCAGACGGTGCAGCGTCGGCGCGCGGTTCAGCAGAACCGGGTGCTCGCGGATCACCTCGTCCAGGATATCCCAGACTTCCGGCTTTTCCTTCTCGACCAGCTTCTTCGCCGCCTTGACCGTACCGGCCAGGCCCTTGGCGTCGAGGCGCGCATAGATGAACGGCTTGAACAGTTCCAGCGCCATCTTCTTCGGCAGGCCACACTCGTGCAGCTTCAGGCTCGGGCCAACCACGATGACCGAACGGCCGGAATAGTCGACGCGCTTACCGAGCAGGTTCTGACGGAAGCGGCCCTGCTTGCCTTTCAGCATGTCGGACAGCGACTTCAGCGGGCGCTTGTTGGTGCCCGTGATGGTGCGGCCGCGACGGCCATTGTCGAACAGGGCGTCGACGGATTCCTGCAGCATCCGCTTTTCGTTCCGGATGATGATGTCCGGTGCGCGAAGCTCCATCAGGCGCTTCAGGCGGTTGTTCCGGTTGATCACCCGGCGATACAGGTCGTTGAGGTCAGAGGTCGCGAAGCGGCCACCGTCCAGCGGCACCAGCGGGCGCAGATCCGGCGGGATCACCGGGATGACCTGCATGATCATCCATTCGGGCTTGGCGCGCGACATCAGGAAGGCGTCGACCACTTTCAGGCGCTTCGACAGCTTCTTCGTCTTCAGTTCGGACGTCGACTCGGCGAGTTCCTCGCGCAGCGTCTCGGCCAGAACCGGCAGGTCCAGGCCCTGAAGCAGTTCGCGGATGGCTTCCGCACCGATCATGGCGGTGAACGCGTCCTCGCCAAGCTCGTCCTGCTTGTCCATGTATTCTTCTTCGGTGAGCAGCTGCAGCGGCTCAAGCTCGGTCAGGCCCGGCTCGACCACGATGTAGCTCTCGAAGTAGAGTACGCGCTCCACATCCTTCAGCGCCATGTCCAGCAGCGCGGAAATCCGGGACGGCAGCGACTTCAGGAACCAGATGTGGGCAACCGGTGCAGCCAGGTCGATGTGGCCCATGCGCTCACGGCGCACGCGCGCCAGGGTCACTTCAACGCCGCACTTCTCACAGGTGATACCGCGATACTTGATGCGCTTGTACTTGCCGCAGAGGCACTCATAGTCCTTCGTCGGTCCGAAGATACGGGCACAGAAAAGACCGTCCCGCTCCGGCTTGAAGGTCCGGTAGTTGATGGTTTCAGGTTTCTTGATCTCGCCCGAAGACCAGGACCGGATCTTTTCCGGGCTGGCAATCGAGATCCGGATCGCCTCAAAAGTCGGCGACGGGGTATTCGGGTTGAAAATGCTGGCGACGTCCTGGCGCATGGGTGTCTGCTCCTTGGGTGGGCGGTTGTTATGGGGCTGGCGGGCCCCTGCCCTATGAAATCTCAGTTTCGACCGATCTGCCCCGCCAGTCCAGCGGGGCAGTCCGGTTTGGTATCAGCTCTACTCGGCGGCGACGGGGGCTTCCTCGTCACTATCGCCATCACTTCCTTCCTCGATCAGCTCGACGTTCAGGCCGAGGGACCGCATCTCCTTGACGAGCACGTTGAAGCTTTCCGGAATACCGGCTTCGAACGTATCGTCGCCGCGGACGATGGCCTCGTAGACCTTGGCGCGACCGGCCGTGTCGTCGGACTTCACGGTCAGCATTTCCTGCAGCGTGTAGGCTGCGCCATAGGCTTCGAGCGCCCAGACTTCCATCTCCCCGAAGCGCTGACCACCGAACTGGGCCTTACCACCCAACGGCTGTTGCGTAACGAGTGAGTATGGTCCGGTCGAACGGGCGTGGATCTTCTCGTCCACCAGGTGGTGAAGCTTGAGGAGATACTTGTAGCCGACGGTGACAGGACGCGAGAACTTCACGCCGGTCCGGCCATCGAACAGGTTGACCTGACCCGAGGAGTCGAGCCCGGCACGTTCCAGCATCGCGTTGATGTCGCTTTCGCGGGCACCATCGAACACCGGCGTTGCCATCGGCACACCATTGCGCAGGTTTCCGGCGAGTTCGATGATCTCGCCATCTTCACCCGGCAGCTCCTGCTCTTCGCCATAGGCGGTCTTCAGGGCGGCGCGCAGGCCTTCCACGTCATTGTCCTGCTGGAACTCTTCGAGCGCGTTCTGGATGATCCGGCCAAGACCACGGCAGGCCCAGCCTGTGTGGGTCTCGAGGATCTGACCAACGTTCATCCGGGACGGAACGCCCAGCGGGTTCAGCACGATATCGACAGGCGTACCGTCTTCGAGGAACGGCATGTCTTCCTGCGGATTGATCTTGGAGATAACCCCCTTGTTGCCGTGGCGACCAGCCATCTTGTCGCCCGGCTGCAGCTTGCGCTTCACGGCCAGGAAGACTTTGACGACTTTCATCACGCCCGGTGGCAGGTCATCGCCGCGCTGGACCTTCTCAACCTTGTCGTTGAAGCGGGCTTCCAGCTCCTGGATCGATCCATCGAACTGTTCACGCAGCGCGTCGAGTTCGGCCTGTGCCTTTTCGGACTTCAGGGCGATATCCCAGAGTTGGGTCTCGGTGAGGTCTTCCAGGGAAGCGGCAGAGATCTTGCCCGGCGTGAAGCCTTTCGGCCCGGCCGCAGCTTCCTTGCCGATCAGCAGGTCGCGCAGACGATTATAGGTGTTGCGCTCCAGGATGGCCTGTTCGTCTTCCTTGTCCTCCTGCAGCTTCTCGATCTGCTCACGCTCGATCTGAAGGGCACGCTGGTCCTTGTCGATGCCGTGGCGGTTGAAGATGCGGACATCCACAACCGTACCGGCGTCGCCCGGAGGCACACGCAGAGAGGTGTCACGAACATCGGACGCCTTCTCACCGAAGATGGCGCGGAGAAGCTTCTCTTCCGGCGTCATCGGGCTTTCGCCCTTCGGCGTGACCTTGCCGACGAGAATGTCACCGGCCTTCACTTCGGCGCCCACGGCCACGATGCCGGCTTCGTCGAGGTTGCGGAGCGCTTCCTCGCCAACATTCGGGATGTCGCGGGTGATTTCTTCCGGGCCCAGCTTGGTGTCACGGGCAGCGACTTCGAATTCCTCGATGTGGATCGAGGTGAAGACGTCATCCTTCACGATCCGCTCGGAGATCAGGATGGAGTCCTCGAAGTTGTAGCCGTTCCAAGGCATGAACGCGACGAGCACGTTCCGGCCAAGCGCCAGATCACCCAGGTCCGTCGACGGGCCGTCAGCGATGATGTCGTTCTTGGAGACAACGTCGCCCACGCGCACGATCGGGCGCTGGTTGATGCAGGAGTTCTGGTTCGAACGGCGGAACTTGGCCAGGCGATAGATGTCGACGCCCGACTTGGAGCCTTCGAGATCTTCGGTGGCGCGAACCACGATGCGCAGCGCGTCGACCTGCTCGACCACACCGGAGCGGCGGGCCGTGATGGCGGCGCGGCTGTCGCGGGCCACAACGGCTTCCATGCCGGTGCCGACGAACGGCGCTTCGGACTGGACCAGCGGCACAGCCTGACGTTGCATGTTCGATCCCATGAGCGCGCGGTTGGCGTCATCGTTTTCGAGGTATGGGATCAGCGAGGCAGCAACCGAGACAACCTGTTTCGGCGACACGTCCATGTACTGGATGTCATCGCGGGAAACCATGGTCGCTTCGCCAGCCACGCGGGCGTTGACGAACTCGTTTTCCAGCTGGCCATCAGCGTCAACCGTCGCATTCGCCTGGGCGATGGAATAGATGCTCTCTTCCATGGCGGACAGGTAAACCACTTCATCGGTCTGCTTGCCGTTCACGACCTTCCGGTAAGGGCTCTCGATGAAGCCGTACTTGTTGACGCGGGCATGCGTGGCCAATGAGTTGATCAGACCGATGTTCGGCCCTTCCGGCGTTTCAATCGGACAGATACGGCCATAGTGGGTCGGGTGCACGTCGCGGACTTCGAAGCCAGCGCGCTCACGCGTCAGGCCGCCCGGCCCAAGCGCGGAGAGACGACGCTTGTGCGTGATCTCTGACAGCGGGTTGGTCTGGTCCATGAACTGGGACAGCTGCGAGGAACCGAAGAATTCGCGGACAGATGCCACGACCGGCTTCGCATTGATCAGGTCATGCGGCATCACCGTATCAATATCGACAGAGCCCATACGCTCCTTGATCGCGCGCTCCATGCGCACGAGACCGATGCGGTAATTGTTCTCCATCAGCTCACCGACGGAGCGAACGCGGCGGTTGCCGAGGTTGTCGATATCGTCGACTTCGCCCTTGCCGTCTTTCAGGTCGAGGATAACCTTCATGACGCCGATGATGTCTTCATGGCGCAGCACGCGCATGTCGTCTGCCGCAGCTTCATAGCCCGGCACGCCGACATTCAGGCGCATGTTCATTTTCACGCGGCCAACGGCGGACAGGTCATAACGCTCCGGATCGAAGAAGAGCTGGCCGAACAGGGCATCAGCCGCTTCCTGGGTCGGCGGCTCGCCCGGACGCATCACGCGGTAGATGTCGGACAAGGCCTCGAAACGGGTTTCGTTCTTGTCCGCCTTCAGCGTGTTGCGCAGCCACGGGCCACGGCCGGAGGCGTCAATGTCGAGCACTTCGATCGTGTCGATGCCATACTCGCGCATTTCGGCGAGCATTTCCTCTTCCAGCATGTCGCCGGCTTCGCCGAAGATCTCACCGGTTTCGGTGTTCACCACGTCACGGGCCAGGAATTTGCCGACCAGCGCATCAGATGGCACCAGGATCTCGTCCGTGTTGGCTTCAGCGATACGCTTGGCCTTCAGGGCGGTGATCTTCTTGCCGGCTTCAGCAACAGCCTTGTTGGTCTTCGCGTCAACCAGGTCGAATTCCGGCTTCACCCCTTTCCACGCATCGGCGCGGAATCCGGTGATCCAGCCAGCCTTGTCGAGGCGGTAGATGGAATTGGTATAGAACAGGTCGAGGATCTGTTCGGTGTCATAGCCCAGCGCGTAGAGCATCGTGGTCGCCGGCAGCTTGCGCTTGCGGTCGATCCGGATGTTCAGAACGTCTTTCGCGTCGAACTCGAAGTCCAGCCAGGACCCGCGATACGGGATGATGCGGGCCGCGAACAGCAGCTTGCCGGACGCATGGGTCTTGCCCTTGTCGTGGTCGAAGAACACACCCGGCGAACGGTGCATCTGGGACACGATCACGCGCTCGGTGCCGTTCACGACGAACGTACCCTTGTCGGTCATCAGCGGGATGTCGCCGAGATAGCATTCCTGCTCTTTCACTTCCTTGACGGAGCGAGCGCCGGTATCTTCGTCAACGTCGAACACGACGAGCTGGAGGCGAACCTTCAGCGGCGCCTGATAGGTCAGGTCGCGCTGGACGCACTCTTCCACGTCGAATTTCGGCGTTTCAAATTCGTAAGAGACATATTCGAGCGTCGCCCGCTCGGAGAAGTCAGTGATCGGGAACACGGACTTGAACACACCGCCCAGGCCATCATCCGTCCGCTTTTCAGCGGGCGTGTGCATCTGGAGGAAGTGTTCGTAGCTTTCGCGCTGAACCTCGATCAGGTTTGGCATTTCGATGGCTTCGGGAATGCGCCCGAAGGATTTGCGGATACGTTTCTTTTCCGTGAAGGAGAGTGCCATCCCAGGATCCCATTTTTTGTGTCGACAGCCACCGGGCTGAAGACTTTATCGCCAGAACGCGAGTTCGCGGCGGCCCCGGAATGAGACCGCCGCGCAAGACTTTGAAAGAGCAGCGCCTCGCGCGAACGCCGCCCGGTTTTGAAGTCGCCGGAGCTTACTTGAGCTCGATGGTTGCGCCGGCTTCTTCGAACTTCTTCTTCAGCTCTTCGGCTTCTTCCTTGGTCGCGCCTTCTTTCAGCGGCTTCGGAGCGCCTTCGACGAGCTCTTTTGCTTCTTTCAGGCCGAGGGACGGCTGAACTTCGCGGACGAGCTTGATCACGTTGATCTTCTTGTCGCCAGCGCCGGTCAGGATAACGTCGAACTCGTCTTTCTCAGCGGCAGCAGCGCCGCCAGCGTCACCACCTGCGACGGCTGCGACAGCAACCGGAGCAGCGGCGGAAACGCCCCACTTGTCTTCGAGCAGTTTTGCCAGCTCAGCCGCTTCGAGAACGGTGAGGGCGGAGAGGTCTTCGACAATCTTTTCGAGATCTGCCATTTTTCTAATTCCTGTTAGGTTCGGTGTTTGTAGTCTTTAATGTGCGAAAACGGGTGTCTTATGCGGCATCCTTGGAGCCGTAAGCCGACACCACGCGAGCGAGCTGTCCAGCCGGTGCCTGAACGACGCCAGCAACTTTCGTCGCCGGTGCCTGCAGGAGGCCAACAAGCTTGCCACGAAGCTGGTCGAGAGATGGCAGTTTCGCGAGGCTTTCGACGCCATTGGCATCGAGAACTTCCTCACCCATCAACGCGCCGATGATTACGAGCTTGTCATTTTCCTTGGCAAACTCGTCAGCCGCTTTCGCAGCCGCCACCGGATCGGGAGAATAGGCAATCGCCACAGGCCCCTGGAACAGGGCCTGGGCGGCATCACCGCCTTTACCGTCTAGTGCGATTTTCGCGAGACGGTTCTTGACCACCTTAAGCTGTGCGCCATCCTTGCGGAGCATGCCGCGCAGCTTGGTCATTTCCGCAACGGTAAGACCGGTATAGTGCGTCACGACGACAGCACCGGACTCGCCAAAAACCCCCTTGAGGGTTTCGAGAGCCACTGTTTTTCCAGCTTTATCCATAGCGGGTCTCCAGTTTGAGGCGCCCGGACCATCCGGCCGCCCTGGTAATCGCCTTCTGGCCGAAGCCTTCCAGCGCCTGCCCAGGGATTGGCCTGCCCGGCTTTTCAACAAAGAGCGCTAACCCCCTGTTTCCGAACCGTTTATACGCCTCACCCCGTCTGCATAGGTGACAGTGGACTGTCTTTATCCCTCCAAATGGTGGGGCCTATGGTCTAGGACAGGAAAACGGGAGGCCCCCGATGCATATCAGAGAACTCCCGTCAAGGGGCGCTTGTTAACGCTTCTTGTGGAACCCTGCAACCCCCCAGAGTCATAAAATGTCAAGGGTGGGCACCAGACCCGGCAGGACGGCCCGTGGCAACGGCAAATTTCGCGTCCGGCAAGAATGACGAGTTTGCGAAATCGGGACTTACAAAGCCTGTGAGTTCTCCACCACGAATCATCTATGCGCACAAGCCTCCCCTATCCCACAAACCCGCTCACCCTGGTCCCAATCAAATCAAGCGCTTGCGAAATAGTTCGGGAAACGTGTCCCCCTCCGCCGAGACGGGGCGATACTGGCAGGCATGGAATTCGAGACCGATCCCGATCTGCCGACGCCCGAGCAGCCGAGCGAACTGGAATTGTTTGCCTATCTGATGGTGGGGGATTTGCTGGGGCCGTTGATGGCGCTGGTGGGGCAAGTCCGGGCGATGGCACAGCGGGGGTTTGACCTGTTGCAGACCGCCGAAATGCTGTTGCGCCGGGTGATCTATCTGAAGGCGCTGCGGATCGAGCTGCCCGCCCCGGCCAGCGCTACGCCTGCTGGCCCCGCCGCCGCGCGCCCGGATGAGACGACCCGCAAAGCCACCAAGCCCGACACGCCCCGCTTCGCACTGATCGAAGCGGAACTGGCCGATGCCACCCGCCCGAAGGATCCGCGCCCGCTGTTGAGACCGGAAGACTGCCCGCGCATCTCGGTGATGGACGAAAACGCCCGCCCCTACATTCCGCCGCCCGAGCCTGAGCCGCGCAGCGTGACCCGCCCAGATTTCGAAACCCGGTACCGGCACCGCGCCCACGCGCTGGCCCGCGCCTTTACCAATCTTGACGGCGAAGCCCAGCGCCTTGCCCGCTGGATCGCCCGGCAAAAGGCCAGGCGCGCAGAGCGCCAAAGCCCGCTCGGCCTGCCGCCCGCGCCGGACGACGCAGAAAAAGCAAAATCCGATCCGGCCTGGCCGGTCCTGTCGGACATCTATCTGCTGGCCGACAGCGTGCTCCACCCCGACACGAGCTGATCCGCATCCGCCTTTGTGAGTCCCCCACAACGCCCTGGCCCCGGCCTGCGGCGGCGAAACTGCTGCGCGCGATAATCTGGCGGAGTCCCCCGTGTGCAAGTGTCGCGTTCGCATCTCCGCAAGAGCGCGCTATAGCCCCGCCCCATGCCTGCCCTGTTTCGACATCTCCGTATGCTTGCGCTCCTGGTCCTCGTGGCCGGTATGGGCGTGCGCGGAACGGTTCCGGCAGGCTATATGGTCGACACGGCTGAGGATGGCGGCGTCATCATCCGCATCTGTGGCGACGGGGTCGGCGCGCTCATGCGGCTCGATCCGGAGGCTGGCACGCTGGAAAAGCTGCCACAAGATTACGATCCGGATGCGCCCTCGCATGACAGCGACCTGCCCAATACGGCCACCTGCCCCTTCGCGCTGACCGCCATGTTCGACCTGCCCCAGACGCCCGCCCTGCCATCGCCGGCCGCGTTCGGCCTGCCCCGGCTTGGCGCCAGCCTCTATGTCGTGCCGCTGTCACAGCGCCCGATCGACACCCGCCTGCCTGCGCGCGGGCCACCCCTCTCTGCCTGATCTGACTTTTCCGACAACTCGATCAGACACCGCCTGACCGGACCCCGGCAGGCGAAGAGGACTTCCACATGAAACGCATTCTTTCTGCCGGCACGGGCCTGCTCGCCCTGGCCACCTGCCCCCTGCTCGCCGCTGCCGAGACGCCAGACCCGGCGCTTCAGGACGTGATCATCGTCACCGGCCACCGCACCACGACCGCCACGGACTCGGCGCTTTCGCCTGAAGCCGCCCCACTGGACGGCGTAGACATCACGCGCCTCACCGCCCGCACGCCCGGCGCGGCCCGCATCGGCAATGGCGAAATGTCCGGCCAGATGCAGTATCGCGGCCTGTTCGGCCCTCGACTGAACCTGCGCATTGATGGCCACAGCTTCGCCTCCGGCGGCCCGAACCTGATGGACCCGGCCCTGCATTATGCGCCAACCCCGCTTGTCTCCGCCGTGCACATTGACCGCGGCATCAGCCCGGTCTCCGAAGGCCCCGGCATTGGCGGCGGCGTCGATGCCATTTTCAAGAAGACCGACTATTCCAATTCGTCGGATGCCAGCCTCGGCTATGATCTGACGATTGGTGGGCGCAGCGTGAATGACAGCGTCTCCACCGGCGGCATCATCGGTGCCGCCACTGATACCTGGCGGGCAAACCTGCTTGGGGCCTACGAAGAAGGCGGCGATACCGAATACAAGGACGGCACGATTGGCGGCTCCGAATTCCAGCGCAGCATCTATGGCCTTGCCACCGGCCTGCGCACCGATCTGGGGGAATTCAGCCTCGACTGGCGTCGCCACAATACCGGCTTTTCTGGCAACCCGCCCTTCGGCATGGACATCCGCTTCGTCGATACAGACGTGCTGAAGGCCGGCTATGAGAAAGCCTTCGGAGACGTGCTGGTCGAAGCGTCTGCCAGCTACACCGACGCCGCACACGGAATGAATACGTTCGACCTGCGCCCGGCCATGATGCAGCGCGAAGCCTTCGCCTATGCCATCACGCGGAAAGCAGACATCGCCGCCACCTTCCCGGCCTTCGGCGGCAGCCTGCAAATCGGCGCAGACACAGCCGAGGAAGACCACAATATCCATGTGGTCGATCCGGGCAATCTCGACAATTTCGTCTACTCCCTGCCAGACATCGTGATCGACCGCACAGGCGCGTTTGCGGAATGGACGGGCGCGCTCGGCGCTTTCAATGCCGAGCTTGGCCTGCGCGTCGATGACTATGACGGCACAGGCGGCACGGCGACCTTCGGGGCGGACGCCTCAATGGGCCAGAAGATGCTGGCCGCCAGTTACAATGCCTCTGACCGCAGCACGGACGCGACCACGCTGGACGTCGCCGCCCGGCTCTGGCGTCCGATTACGGATGACCTGACCTGGCGCGTGACACTGGCGCAGAAATCCCGCGCACCATTTTACCTTGAATGGTTCCAGTGGCTCCCGTCCGGCTCCAGCGCGGGCCTTGCCGATGGCAATGTCTATCTGGGCGACCAGTCCCTCGATCCGGAAGTGGCCCTGATCGCGGAGACCGGCTTCGACTATGTGACCGAAACGGCCTATATCCGCCCAACCGTCTACATTCGTCAGATCGACGATTTCATTCAGGGTACGCCCTTTGATGATACGCCGGGCGTGGTCGACTCGATGGAAGAGATGATGGCCAGCATGCATGGCAGCTCCGCGGCCCTCCTGCGCTTCACCAATGTCGAGGCGCGCCTGATCGGCTTTGACCTCGACGCCGGCATCGACCTGCCCGGCCCGCTGCGCGCCGATGCGGTCTTCTCCTATGTGCGCGGGGAGCGCCGGGACATTGACGATGATCTCTATCGCATCGCCCCGCCCAGCCTGACCGCCGGCCTGACCTGGGAAGGCGCCAACTGGTCCACCACGCTGGAAACCCGCGCCGTTGCCGAACAGGACAAGGTATCGGTCACGAACCTCGAAGCGGAAACGCCGGGCTATGTCACGCTCAGCCTGTATGGCGACTGGCAGGTGAATGAGGGTGTGCGCCTGTCGGCAGGCGTGGAAAACCTGCTCAATCAGGTCACGCGCGATCACCTGTCTGGCTACAACCGCAACGCCTGGAGCGACGTCGCCGTGGGCACCCGACTCCCCGGCGCAGGCCGCGGCGCCTTTATCCGCCTGTCATTCGTGGGCTGATGAATACAATGCCTCTTCCCGTTTCAACCGCACCGCATCTCCGGCGCACGCCGGAGTCTCTTGCGGTTGGCTTTGTGGCGTAGCGGCGGGAGTCCCCGGCATGCGCCGGGGATACGGCAAACAGGAGAAATCACTCTCATCCTGTCATCCCGGATAAACCCTTCGGATTTTCCGGGATGACAAATTGGTTTGGGCGGGAAGCAAACTGGTGGGTTGCGCTCCGCCAACCCGCCCCGCTCAGCATGAGCGCTGATCATGTACGGACTCATCCTGAGCGAAGTCGAAGGATGAACTGGCCGGGGTCGAAGGATTAAGAAGCAAACACGAAAAAGCCCGGCGCATTTCTGCGCCGGGCTTCATTTTGTTCTCTCTCTAATCCGATATCGGACTTAAGCCGTCTGGTTGACTTCCGCCGTGTCGATCATCACGCCTGCGCCCATTGTGGAGGACAGGGAGATCTTGCGGATGAACTGGCCTTTCGCGCCGGATGGGCGGGCCTTGGACAGCGCTTCGAGGAAGGCTTTGACGTTGGTCTCGATGTCACCTTCGGAGAAGCTGGACTTGCCAATGCCAGCATGGATGATACCGGCCTTCTCGACGCGGAACTCAACCGAGCCGGACTTCGCGTCCTTGACGGCCTGAGCCACGTTCGGCGTGACCGTACCAACTTTCGGGTTCGGCATCAGGCCGCGCGGGCCGAGTACCTTACCGAGACGACCAACAACCGCCATCATGTCCGGAGACGCGATGACGCGGTCAAAGTCCATGAAGCCGCCCTGGATCTTCTCCATCAGGTCCTCAGCGCCGACGAAATCGGCTCCGGCTTCCTTGGCTTCTTCTGCCTTGGCGTCCTTTGCGAACACGGCGACGCGAACGTCCTTGCCGGTGCCCGACGGAAGATTGACCACGCCGCGGACCATCTGGTCAGCATATTTCGGGTCAACGCCGAGGTTCACGGCGATTTCGACGGTCTCGTCGAACTTCGCCTTTGCGTTCGATTTCACCAGAGCAACGGCTTCGGTGATCGTGTAGGCCTTGTCGGCATCCACGGATTCGAGAATTGCGCGGGTACGCTTACCTGGTTTCGCCATGTCGCTTACTCCGTCACTTCGATGCCCATTGCGCGGGCGGAACCGGCAATGATTTTCGAGGCTGCGTCGAGGTCGTTCGCGTTCAGGTCTTCCATTTTCATTTCCGCGATCTCGCGAACCTGAGCCATGGTGACCTTGCCGACCGTCTCATAGCCCGGCTTGTTGGCGCCGGAAGCAGGCTTCTTGCCGAGCTTCAGCTTGGCAGCCTTCTTCAGCAGCACAGTGGCCGGAGGAGACTTCACGACGAAGGTGAAGGATTTGTCCTGATAGTAATCGATCACGACCGGAACGGGCAGGCCCTGTTCCATGTTCTGGGTCTTGGCGTTGAACGCCTTACAGAATTCCATGATGTTGATTCCGCGCTGACCGAGCGCCGGGCCGACAGGCGGCGACGGGTTGGCTTGGCCGGCAGGAATCTGGAGCTTGAGGTGCCCCAGCAGTTTCTTAGCCATATTGTCCTCTCGAACGTTTCAGATGGGGCGGTGGTCTTTCGATCCGCCCGGTTACTTTGGAGGCCCGTGGTCTGGCCCGGCTAGAGGCCTCCCACGGAAGCGGGGCGTATGGCGGATATGCCCTGAAACGTCAAGGGGATGCGGGCAGCCATGCTCCCTGCCCCCCAGACCCAAAAAGGCCGTCCCCTTTCGGAGACGGCCTGTCTGACAAAGTCTGCAAAGTCGTGAAGACTTAAGCAGCTTCGATCGTGTCGACAGCGGTCTTGCCGCTGCGTTTGTCGACAGCTGTCGTGAAGGACACTTTCTGGCCTTCGGACAGGATGCGCATGCCGGCGCGCTCAAGCGCGGTCGCGTGCACGAACACATCATTGGTGCCGTCTTCAGGCTGGATGAAGCCGAAGCCTTTTTGGTCGTTGTAGAATTTTACGGTGCCATTTGTCATGAAACACTCCTGATTGATTGCGGTCCTGCAACATGCGGGTCCGCGGAACACGAATTTTGTTTGGGAGGTCTCTGAAAGGAACAGCCGGGCGATGCCCTTGTGTTCGTTGCCTGATCGTCCGGCGAAAAGTCGAGAAACATACATGGTGCCACGCGCACCAAATAGCAATGGCGCGCCCGCAGCGCTTCAGACGCCAATCCACGAAAAAGCCCGGCTGCACAGGGCAACCGGGCTCAAATAAAAATCGCAATTGCCTACATCAGGGCGTAGCCCTTGGCATTGATATAGCGCTTCAACTCCTCGGCGCGGCGCAGCGGGTCCGGGTGGGTGGACATGAATTCCACCGGGCGCTGGCCTTCCGATTGGGCGGCCATCAGCTCCCAGAGGCGCACCGACTGGCGCGTGTCATATCCGGCATTGTGCATGTAATCGACGCCCAGCTTGTCAGCCTCCAACTCGTGCCGGCGGCTATAGGGCAGGATCACGCCGAACTGCATCGCCGCGCCGCCCAGCGCGCCGATTGTTGTGCCGTACTTGCGCAGCTCTTCTGACTGGGCCACGGCAATCTGGCCCGCCATCAGGCCGACCTGCGCGGCGGTCGAAACCGACAGGCGCTCAGCCGCGTGGCGGCCCACAACATGGCCTGTCTCATGGCCCAGAACGGAAGACAGCTGGTCGTCATTCTCGGTCAGTTCCGTGATGCCGCGATAGATGCCGACCCGATTGCCCGGCATGACGAACGCGTTGACGTCGTCGGTATCAAACACGGCTACGTCCCAATTGGCGTTCGGGTCGATATGGCCCGCTTTGGCCGCGCCTGCAGTGGTACGTTCCCACACATTCAGAACCTGGTTCTTGAGGCGCGTATTGGACACGACCGGTGTCTGGGATTTCATGTCGGTCCAGGCGGTTGCGGCCATGCTGGCCACTTGATCCTCACCAAACAGGATCAACTGGCTGGACCCCGTTGCCGGATTGGTGGTGCAGCTGGAAATGAAGGGGAACACAGTGCCCGCGGCAATGCCGGTAATCAGCGCGCGGCGTGACAGGCGGACATTCGGCGCCCCGGCCAGCACTTTGCTATCAAATTCGACCAGTTCAGCCATCTCAAATCTCCCTGTCACCTGAGTGGAAACGTTAGCCGTCCCCTCTCAAAAAGCAATCGCACCCCTGCGCGAATGGTTCCCAGATTGAAAGATTCTGCCTGAATTGGCCGTGAACACCGCGTTGCCTACGCGTCCTCGTCCACCGTGTCGCCAGCCAGGATAGCGGCCTGTTGCACCCAACCTTCGCGCACGATTCGGCCGGAGAAGTTCAGCTCATGATCCACCCAGACCACATTGTCCGGTGTCCAGGCGGCGATCTGATCATAGTGCCAGACACCCATCGCGTTCAGCAATTCCTGGATCTTGGGCCCAATGCCGCCGATCTCTGTCAGATCGTCGGGCGAGTTTTCAACCGGTTTGTCCAGCGCGATTGGGCGCACACCCTTCGGGGCATCATCCGCCTCGTCGAACTCCGCGTCGTCCTCGTCGGCCGCGTCTGCTTCGACCTCGGCGTCCTCTCCATCATCATCGTCCAGTTCCAGCGCGGCGAGAATGGCCCGGCTGGCCTCCTCCGGCGTTGCCACCGCTGACTCTTCTGCCTCTGTGTCAGCGCTGTCTTCTGCGTCGCCCGCAGCCTCCGTTTCCGTCACCGGCACGGCCACCTCTTCCGGGAAGCGATCCTCTATCTCGAAGGTGGGCAGATCCACATCGGCGTCAGGGTCTGCGGCAACTTCTTCCGGGGCCTGAGGCTCGGACTCGTCCAGTTCCTCGGGCTCATGCAGCACGTCGTCTGCCGTGAAGCCGAAGGGATCAGCCACGATCTCGGCCTCATCTTCGGCCTGCTCTGAATCCTCGGCCTCAGCATCAACATCAGCTTCAATCTCTGGGGCCTCAATCTCAGGCTCGGCCTGCTCAGCGTCTGCGTCTTCTCCGTCCGCCACCGGATCGTCCGCAACCTCGAAGGTAGCCGCGTCGAAATCGGCTTCGGCCTCGACCTCCTCGATGTCTTCCGGGTCTTCTTCCGGCTCAGACAGCTCCGCTTCGGCTTCTACGAATACAGGCTCGGGCTCGACCTCATCCACTGGCTGAGCCTCAACCTCGGGTTCAGCCTCAACCTCAGGCTCAGGCTCAGGCTCAACCTTTTCGGTGGCCTCGACAGGCTCTTCGGCGTCTGCCGTCTCGGTCTCGAGTTCAGAGTCGCTGTCTGCCAGATCAGCCAGAGGCGCGATGACCTCTTCTGCTTCATCCTCGGCCTCCTCGGCGGTCTCCGCATCCGCCGCGACGGCTTCATCGCGCGCGTCCTGATCGCCCTCGAAATAAGCGAGACGCCCTTCCAGATACCGGTTGCGCCAGCGCAGGCGGGCGAGCTCTTCATCGACCTCGTCCTGTGCTGCCGGTGCAGCTTCAGCAGGTGCCTCGACGACCGGCGCCTTCACCTGAGCCAGCTCCGCCTCCAGCGCCTCGACGCGCTGCTTCAGGAAATTGTGTTGCCACTCGGCTTTTGCCTGTTCGGAGTCAGACACGTCGCTTGCCGCCACAGGCGCGGCAGCCGGTACGGCCGTCTCCACCGCCGCAACGCCCTGAGCACCTTTTGCCAACATGCCTTCCAGATGGCGCACGCGGCTTTCCAGATGACGGTTGCGCCAGACCAGTGCCGGGTTCGGATCGGACGCGCCGCCAACAGCCGCCAGCGTCCCTGCCGCAGATGTGGCCGCAGCCACACCCGCCTTGGCAACGCCAACGCGCTCGGCTTCGTCAGCCTTTTCTTTCAGGGTTTCCAGTTCGCTCTTGGCGCGGGCCAATTCATCTGTCAGGCGCTGCAGTTTGACGTTCTGCTCAGCCTGCACTTCGCGCGGATTGAAATTGCCAATCGGCTGGCCCCGCTGCGCCGCATATAGGCTTTCGATCTCTTCGCGGGCCTGATCAAGTTCGGTCAGCGTCACATCGCGCTCGACCACCGCCTTGCGCATCTTGTTCACCAGCAACATGCCGCGGATGGACCAGCCCAGCAGCAGCCCGAAAACGGCCACGCCTGCCAGCGCAACCCACATATGTGCCAACAGCCACGCCATCACTCGCTCCGTTCTTGAACCTTGAACCCAATCCGGCGATTCTTCGCCCGACCTTCCTCAGTGTCATTATCCCGCACAGGTGCATCAGGACCATACCCAATTACAGCCACCCTCGAAGGGGAAAATCCGGCTGAAACCATATAATCTCTTACAGCTTGCGCCCGTGCCTCACTCAGCATCAGGTTTGCCTGCCGATCGCCCGTGGAATCAGTGTGTCCGCCCACTTCGATGACCAGATCCGGCGCGCAGCGACCCGACACGGCCATCACCTTGTCGAGCGTGTTGCCACTCTCTCGGGTGATACTAGCTGCGCCCGTTTCGAAATACACCTTGTTGGTCTCCATCACCGAGTCAAACGCCGCCTGACAGGCCGCAACCGGGTCCGCCTCGAAGTCGATCTCGCGAATCTCCTCAACGGCCACCTGAACCGTATCAGTGAAAACTGTGACAGGATAAGGGCTATCCACTGTGGCCAGGTCCTGCTGGAGATAGGCGAGCGTGGAGCCGGTGGCCTCCCCCTCGAAACTCAGCCCCGTCTCTTCGGGCTCAAACGCCATGACGCCGGTCTGAAAGCCGCCCGCGAAATGCGGAAGGCCCACGCGCACACCGTCCAGCCAGCGGGGATGGGCCTCACCCGCCACCTGCATCTCGTCGCGCACGGTCTGCGCGTAGTATTGCCGGGCAATCGACAGGATCTCGTCCCGCTCGGCCTCACTTGCCACTGAGCCGGAGAGGATCAGCTCTCCCTCGCCATGCGTCGCACTCCACAGCGCCGGGCCGCGCAGGAATGGCTCGCCGCGAAAGGGCGCAGTCACATTGGACACGTCTGCAGACAGGCGCGCTCGTATCGCCGAGTCCATCGACACGCCGCGCAGGCGCAAACGCGTATCCTGCAGTCTCGCCTCGCCCGAATTCAGCTCTGACAGGCTTTCCAGCGCCAGCTTGGCCATACCCTGCCAGTTCGCTGCCGGCGCACCATTCGCCACAACCATCCGGTCATCGACCTCTGCTTCACCGGCACGCGCCTCGGCCATCGCCAGCAGGTCTGACCGTACGCTGCGCGAGGGCACATGCCCCATCAGGATGAATGCACCGGAATCTGTCTTGATCGCGCGCCAGACATAGGGAGACACTGCGGCTGCTGCGCCGACTTCGCTCTCCACCAGGGTGACGCCGCCCATGATGACGCCGCCCGATCCGCTGGATGTGATGACCGTTTCTGCTGCCGCGCGAACCGCGTCCACGGACGGGGCCTTGCCGGTCAACCGGGCGCGCTGGCCATTCATCTCGACCTTTGCCCAGTCAAAGCCTGCCTCGGCCAATGCCGCATTGGCGTTGGCCTCCAGCCGCGCTTCGAGGTTTACAGGCGTGTTGCCAGACTGATAGACGGCCCACCAGCCTGTGAAAATCAGGCCGATCAGCGCCACGCATCCAATAAGGTAGTCGAGCAGTCTCATAGAGGCCCCACGACCTCCTCCATTGATAATCCCCTGATAATCAGGGATGCCCTATTCAGCAGGTCCTAGCAAGGCTTGCCCCGCATAGTCAGAAACGCCAGAACCCTGCCATGACCCGCCCTTCAGAGACGATAAGCAGCGCTTCAAACCCGCTCGTCAAAACCTTGAAAAGCCTGGAAAGAAAGAAAGGCCGCACCGAAACCGGCCTGTTTCTGGCCGAAGGCGCGCGGCTGATCGGTCAGGGGCTCGCCAATGGCTGGAAAGCGGACTGCGTTGTGGTGGCCGCCAGCATGGCGGAACGGCCCCATCTGGCTGACCTGATCCAGCAGGCCGAAACCTCAGGTGCGCGTGTCGTTCTGGCAGCAGACAAGCTGATGTCGCGCATCACCCACAAGGACAATGCGCAAAGCGTGGTCGCCGCCTTCCATCAGCGCCATCTCGGCCTTGATGCCCTGCCCCAGACCAAGGACGGCCTGTTCGTTGCGCTCTATGAAGTGCGTGATCCCGGCAATCTGGGCACGATCCTGCGGACCGCAGACTGCGCAGCTATTTCCGGCGTCATCCTGGTCGAAACCTGCTGCGACCCCTACAGTTTTGAAGCCGTGCGCGCCTCGATGGGGTCCATCTTCGACATGCCCTTTGCAAGCGCCAGCTTTGACCAGTTCAACGCCTGGCGCAAAGGCCTTGGCCTCAACATGAGCGCGGCATCGGTCAATGGCACGGCCCGACATGACCGCACCGATTTCACCGGGGGCTCCGTGATCATCATGGGCAATGAACAATCCGGCCTGCCTGCGCACGCCGAAGCCGCCTGTGACCAGCTCTGCCTGATCCCCATGCGCGGCGGCGCCGACAGCCTCAACCTCGCCCAGGCCACGGCCATCATGACCTATGAGGCCTGGCGCCAGAGAGATTTCAAATGAAGACCGATACTCGCCTCCTGATCGCCGATGACTGGAACGATTACGCCCTGCTGGACAGCGGCCACCTCCAGAAGCTGGAACGGTTCGGCAGCCAGACCGTGATCCGCCCGGATCCGCAGGCCTTCTGGGAACCGGCCCGCCCGGTCAGCAGCTGGCGCGCCGATGCCCGCTTTTCCACCAAGTCTCAGGATGATGATGGCGCCGGAAACTGGGAAGTGCTTTCGCCAAACGCCCGTGACAGCTGGCCGATGCAATGGAACGGGCTGACATTCGAAGCCCGCCGCACCGCTTTTCGCCATATGGGCGTGTTCCAGGAGCATTCGGTCCATTGGCGGTTCGCGCAGGAAAAGATTCGCTCGGCTGGCCGCCCGATCAAGGCGCTGAACCTGTTCGGCTATACCGGCATGATGTCGCTCGCCTGCGCCGCCGCCGGGGCAGAGGTGGTGCATCTGGATGCCAGCCCGAAATCTAACGGCTATGGCAAAGACAATCAGGCGATGAGCGGCCTGAATGATCGCACCATTCGCTGGATTGCCGATGACGCGATGAAGTTCACCGCACGCGAGATCCGCCGGGGCAATCAGTATGACGCGATCATTCTCGACCCGCCAAAATTCGGCCGCGGCCCGAAGAACGAGACCTGGCGGTTCGAGGAGAACCTGCCCGCCCTGCTCGATACGGTGAAGACACTGCTGAGTGACCGGCCCCTGTTCGTGATCCTGACGGCCTATGCCGTCCGCCTGTCCTATCTCGCCTTGTCACAGGCCCTGGCCGACCGCCTCTCCCCGCTTGGCGGCATCATGGAGACCGGCGAGATGGCCCTGCCCCAGCAAGGCGGCGAACGCCTGCTGCCGACGGCAATCTACGCCCGCTGGCATTCCGGAAGCTGATCGACAGCTCCTGCCTCTCCCAGAAATCAAACAGCCTTGAGCCTGGTTCAGGTGAGTGCCGGTCAAGGGCGCGATACGGAACCCGCCCAAAATGCCCTGAGCCCGGTTCATGTGAAGCGCAAAGCGCTGATACGAAACCCGTTCAAAACAAAAACGGCGGCCCCGAAAGGCCGCCGTTCCTATTTTTTGATGTCCGTCAGACTTAGAAGTCGAACGTCGCACCCATGAAGATGTAACGACCGAATGCGTCGTACACTTGTGGGTAGGTGTTACCGTTACCCGGTGCCGTACCAACCACGGAGGAGAGCGGTGGCTCTTCATCCGTCAGGTTGTTCACGCCAAGGCGGAAGGACATGTAGTCCGTAGCAGCCCAGGAACCGGTCAGGTCGAGGTAGTTCTGAGCGTCGAGAACGCCGTTGATGGTGCCATCGTCACCACCTTCGATTTCGACTTCAGAGAAGTAACGCCACGTACCGGTGACGCTGAACTTGCCATCAGCATCAGCCCAGGTGACAGAAGCCTTGTGACGGTATTCCGGAGACGCACCGTTTGCGACTTCGGTACCACCACCGGAGGCACAGCTGCCGCCATAGTAGCCAACACAGTCGAAGATATCAGCAGCTGGCGAATTCGGCAGCGGCTTGGTTTCAAGCGACTCAAGCAGTGTACCAACATAGTCGAACGTCAGACCACCACGGGTGTCGAGGTCGAGATCGTAGCTTGCGAGCAAGTCGAAGCCGGATGTCGACAGCGAACCGGTGTTGATATTGGTCGCAACGATGTAGCCAGTCTGGTTAGCCCAGAGCGTACCACCGGAACCACGGTTGACCAGCGAACAGAAGTACTCGTCGCCTGTCTCAAGGCAGGTGTCGAGTGCCAGTTCCTGCGGAACCGTACCAACGAGGTCTTCAACAACGATGTCGAAGTAGTCGAGCGATACGGTCAGGCCCGGGATCATGGATGGTGTTGCCACAAAACCGATGGTGTAGGTGTCGGACTGCTCTGGATCGAGGTCCGGGTTACCACCGGTCAGCGTGTTGAACTGGCCAGCCGGGTTGTCAGCAATGTTCCGGTACTGGTCCGGTGTCACGCCAGTGTTGGCACACTGAGCGAGCGTTGCTGTCGGAGCTGCACCGGCACACGGATCGTAGATGCCATTGGAGCCCTGGGTCAGGTCAAACAGACCGATCGACTGGGTGGAGAACAGTTCGAAGATGTTCGCAGCACGGACAGCGCGCTGGAACGAACCGCGGAAGCGGATGTCTTCGACCGGAGCGTACTCCAGACCAATCTTGTAGGCGTCCGAAGACACAGCATCATAGTTCGAACGACGGTAGGCCAGGTCAACGCCGAGAGATTCGACACCTTCATAGCCTTCGATCAGAGGTGCGTTGACCTCGACGAAGTAGTCATACACTTCCTGCGAACCAGAAATCGGGTTCGTTGGGCCGCCTTGACCAGCACCGTCGCCAGACTGGAAGTTGCTGTCTGGGTTGGAGTCCAGCGTGTCACGACGATACTCGGCACCGAAAGCGATTTTCACGCCTTCTTCGGCCATCGGAGACGTCATGCCATAATCAGCAAGGTCAGCATACATTTTGGCCGTAACAACTGTCTGTGTGACGTCACCATCACGGAACAGTGGCTGGCTGATGTAGCTCACCGCAGCGTCGGACGGGCCGTTGGGTCCGAAGATGTCGTACGGTGCACAGTTTGGATCATCGTTGGTCGGATCGTCGTCAGCATTGATCCGGCAAACGATTTGGTCGGTCGGGTTGCCTTCATCATCCAAGGCGTAGGCGGCATCAAGTGCCAGACCGATTTTGCGGATTGACAGATCGTTCTGGTAAATCTCGGAACGGTGGTTGTTCGCGTAGATTGCGCTGATGTCGTAGCCCCAAGGCGTATCGCCGATGGTGCCCTTCATGCCGATCACGCCACGATAGGTCGTGTGGCGGATGTCATTGAAGCGATTACCGCCTTCGACGTTACGACGCAGAAGCAGAATGTCCGCGATGCCGTCCGGGCCAAGCGCGGCTTGGTCGGGATCACCATCGAAACGCGCAACGAAGTCGTCCTGATCAGCCAGCACGTTGCCAGCAGCGTCCGTGTACTCACCATCGAGATTCGTGTAACGATCGATCGCACCGTCTGCGATTTCGCCGCAGAGATAGTCAACCTGCTGAGCGGACAGGAACGGGTTGTTACAACGAATGCCGCCAGCACCGCCACCGATACCATAGCCGAACACACCGGAAGGTGCGATCTGAGACTTGGTGCGGTTGTCCATGAACATCAGTTCGGAATACACATTCACGTACTCGTTGATGTCATAGTTTGCGAAAGCGCCGAAGGAGTAACGCTCGTTCGGACGCTGATAGTGGTTGTACGGGTTATAGTTGAACGTATCGGAGACAAAGTTACGAGGTCCGATTTCGCCCTGACCGTCGAGCACGCGCGCCCAGCCGGTTTGCGTCTGAGCGTCGGGGTTCACACCGCCTGGGATCGTGTAGTCTTGAGCGACGTCCAGAATGTTGGCGAACTGGTTCGTTGAAGAACCGGCACAGGTGAAGTCCTGACCTTCATTGGTCGTCGACAAGGCACACTGTGAATAGTCGCGGTTTGCCTGAAGGATTTCCTTCGTGTTCTGGAAGCTGACAAAGGCAGACGCGTGGCCGCGGCCATTGTCGAACTTGCCACCAACAGCAGCCGTGATGTCGAAGGTTTCACCGTCAGAGGTGGAACCACTCGGCACAGTGTACTGGCTCGGGTTACCAGCAGCAAAGTCAGACAGGATGTCCTGAATGTAGCTGTTGGAGTTGTCGTGCTGGTAGAAAGAATAGTTGGAGTCGATGCGCAGACCTTCGAACTCTGTGTCGAGCACGAAGTTCACAACACCGGCAACAGCGTCAGAACCGTAGGTCGCAGACGCACCACCGGTCAGGACGTCAACTTTCTTGACCATGGCGGCCGGGATGAAGTTGATGTCCGGAGCAGCCGTGTTCAGCGAGCCGTATGGCAGGCGGCGGCCGTTCAGAAGGGTCAGCGTACGGGATGCACCCAGACCACGCAGGTTGACCGAAGACGTACCGGTCGAGCCGTTGGCCAGGTTGGAGCCCTGAGCGCCGAATGCCTGTGGCAGCGAGTTGATCATGTCTTCCGCACGAACAACACCGCGGACGTCGAAGTCTGCGGAGCCGAGCGATGTGACCGGGCTGGTTTCAACCAGGTTGCCGCTTTGCGGGATCAGGGACCCCGTGACAACGATGGTTTGCTGGACAGCGGCTTCTTCGTCGCCTGCTTCCGTTACTGCGATGACTTCGTCTTCTTGTGCATGTGCCGGCAACGCAGCAGCGGCCGCGAGTGCAGCCCCCGCAAACACCGACGACGCCAGAAGGCGTGTCTTCAAGTTAAGTTCGCTCACCTGAACCTCCGAGTGGGATTATTTTGAAAAATGCCCGCGTCTCACGACGGGCAAACCTGGCCCCCTTCGACCAAGTCTTACGTGGCAGTAAGAAATGTGCGCCGCAGATAGTCAATCGGATGCAACGGTGCTTTTGGGTGAAATGACAATGGTGTGACAGAAACGCATCACCTTATTGGGTCATTTTGAGCATTATTATCCCAATTCCCTAGGGGAATGACGAAAAATTGCCCGAACTGTCGCAATCACTGCTGTTCAGCCGCGCCCAACAATTAGGCATTTTCGGGCTATTCTCGCGTCATTCAGCTCCGGAAATCCGGATTCGCGTAGGTTGAATGAAACTTTCGAATAATTGCCCGGATCAGGTCAGCGCAAACGATACGGCAATCAACAGGGCCAACAGGATGATGAGGACGATAAAACTCGAAAAGAGCAGAATCAGCGTCCGCAGCATGGCCATGATCCGGCCTGTTCCGTAGGTCACGCGCAACTGTTTGTAGAGATATACGATCAACGTCAGAACACCGAACAGGACCAGCCAGCCGGTCATCGAAGGCCTGAACGCCGCAACGACCAGAAACACCGTCGCCGTCATGTAGATGAACGTCTGCACATGCAGCGCCGTGATGACATGATCATAAATGTACCGGCTGCGATGCCACGCATAGAGCAGCGTCAGCATCAGCGCGAGAATCGGCATGAACATCAGGCTGAATCGCGGTGCCCATTCGCGTATTCGCGCACCATATCGGTCCTGGTTCTCGTAAACAGTGGCGGCATGGTCGGCGGCGCGCCAGGCCTGTTGGCGCTGCTCAACCGTCGCATTCTCGTCCAGACGGGCATTGACCTCATCATAGAGCGCGTCGCGATTGATCCGGCCATCATCCTGCAAGATACGCTGGACGGTGATGCCATGCTGCGCGTCGTTCAGCGTCTGCTGCAGTTCGAGACGCTCCTCCTCATCCAGGTCTGCGTTGTCGAGTTGCTCGCGGATCTCTGCCAGCCGGTCTTCAGACACAATGGGCGTGGGCTCACCGGTCTCATCCAGACCGAGATCGAGCCCCTCCTCCAGCATGTCATTGATCTTGAACGTATGGTACCAGCCGAGTTGGTCGCCCAGCGTGAACAGGGTGAGGAAGAACACGACCGACGCCAGCAGGAACATGCGGAATGGCGGCACATAGCGCGCCCGTTTGCCTTCCAGATAATTGCGCGTCATCCGCCCCGGTCGAAAGAACAGCAGCGGCAATGACCGCCACAGACGCCCATCAAGGGCGAATGTGTCGGCCAGGCTGCTCATGACCAGATCCCAGACGGGGCGATGGAAATCAGACGCCAATTGCCCACAGGTCGTACAGAACCTGTCTTCGACAATCGCACCGCAATTGGCGCAGGGCAGTCCGGAATTTACCGGGTGATGGTCCCCCGTGGTCAGGCCACTGCCAGAGGCAAGGCCTGCCGCTTCCATCTCATGTTCCATTCCAAGACCCCCGTCCTGTTACCCCTACTCGCTTGTGCCAAGCCCATCCCGGCACAGGAAGCGGGAGCGGTTCTGGTCCTTCGCGTTGTCGATCCATCCCGTCAGCGACGGATCGACCAGATTCTTCGTCACCTGGAACCACATCGGCGTGATCGGATAATCTTCCAGCATCAGCTGTTCGGCCTCCGCGAAGATTTCCGCCCGCTTGTCCAGGTCCAGCTCCCGATTGGATTGCTGCAGAAGGGCATCATACTCCGGATTGGAATAATCGCCATAATTCTGCTGGCCGGTGTTCGAATCCAGCAGGTAGAGGAAATTGATCGGGTCGTCGAAATCTGCCACCCACGCCGCGTCGGAAACTTCAAAATCCGATTGGCGCAGGCGGGCATATAGAACCTTGGTATCCTGCTTCACGATGATCGGATCGACCCAAGGCGCAATGTCGGCCCAGTTTGCCTGAGCGACAGGGGCAACCTTAGGATTGTCGTCCGTCGAGCGATGAATGAATTCGAAGCTGAGCGGATTATCTGGCCCGAAGCCCGCTTCCTCCAGAAGGCGTTTTGCTTCCGCAAGGCGTTCGGCGCGTGGGAGATCCTTCCATTCGAGTTCAGGACGGGTCACCGCATAATTGTCCATGCCCGGCGGAACAAAGGAATAGGCCGGTTCAAAGCCAGGCGTCAGCACGTTCTTGACCATGAATTCGCGATCCAAAGCCATCGCCAGCGCCTTGCGCACGCGCATGTCGTCAAACGGGGCCTGCTGGGTGTTGAAACTCCAATAGGTCGTGTTCAGGGATGGCGTCGTGCGAGGCCAGCCCGGCAGTTTCGCCTCGATCTCCTCGGCGCGGGCGCCATCGAAGGCATTGTTGATGTCCAGCTCGCCCGCCTGGATCTTGTTTTCAACCGCAGTCAGGTCTTCCAGTTCGAAATAGACGACCCGGCCGAAACAGGCTTCGTCCGCCCCGAACCCGGTCGGGTTCTTGTCGGCGACGAGCTGGTCGCCCGTGCGCCAGTAGACGAGCTTGTACGGGCCGTTCACCACAATATTGTCCGGCTGGATCCACGCATCGCCATAGGTTTCGATAGCCTGGCTCGGCACAGGGAAAGTCGTGTAGTGGGACAACAGGCCCGGCAGGTATGGCGCGGGATATTCCAGCGTGATCTCGAGCGTTTTGTCGTCAATCGCACGCACGCCCAGTTCTTCTGGCGGCAATTCGGTCGCGTTCACCTTGGCGGCGTTCTTGATCAGATAAAGCAGCGAGGCATATTGCGAGGCGACTTCCGGGGCCTGAATACGGCGCAGCGCAAAGACGAAGTCGTTTGCCGTTACCGGTGTGCCATCTGACCAGTTATAGTCGCCAAGATGGAAGGTCCAGACGAGACCGTCCTCGCTGGTTTCCCAATGTGTCGCCATGCCCGGCTCCGGGCGGGCGTCCGGCCCATCGGTTGTAAGGCCGATGAACATGTCGCCGATGACGATGTTTTCCCACTGGGCTGAAGACTTGTGCGGATCGAGCGTATCCACCTTGGCTGAAATTCCGCGCCGCAGTGTTGGCACACCCTCACCCCCGGAATTGCCGCCGCCTCCGCAGGCAGCGAGGGTCAGGGCGAACACAGCGGCCATGCCGCTGCCGATCAACGCATTCAGCTTCATTGTTTTTATGTCTCCAAACTCTTTTCGGCTTTCGCACGATTTGCCACAGTGCTGCCAGACCGCGAGGGATTTGCAAAGCCTTCGTGCCGGTTGAACGACATGAGGTGAGAGAAATGACCCGCTTTTGGAGCATCACAGGAATGATTATTGCGCTGGGCGCTCCGGCCGTGGCCGAGGAAATCTCCACGGAAGATGTCTATGCCTGCACCGCGATCGAAACAGATGCTGAGCGCCTGGCATGCTATGACGCTGCCGTAGGGCGTCTCCAGGCAGCCGAAGAGGCGGGCGAAGTCACAACGGTGACACGCAAGGAAGTCGAGCAAGTCCAGAAGGATTCCTTCGGCTTCTCCATCCCGTCCCTGCCCTCTATCGTGCTGGGCAAGTCTGGTGAAGATGGCAATCTGACGGAAGTGACCCAACCCGTGAAATCCATCCGCGGCGGGCGTGGAAGCTTGATCGTCTATCTCGAAAACGGGCAGATCTGGCGCCAGACGGATTCAAAGGCGATACGCAATAGCGGCCAGTCCGAAGCACAGATCTATGAAGCCGCCCTCGGCAGCTACAAGATAAAACTGGATGGCGGTCTCGCCTTCCGGGCTGAGCGGATCAAGTAACTGCATCCATCTTCGGCACGATCTGCCCAGCAGGGCCGCATTATCACAGGTTTGCGCGCAACCTGTCCTGCCGGGCTTGCTGGCAGCGTGAAACCTTTGAGACGCTGATACGTACCCCGTACATACCGACACAGGGGAATTGCCTATCCGAACGAAGATTGATGCCCGAGCCAAAACACGCTGGCTAAAACGATTTCGCCCGCCAATCCTGTTCGCCCTGTGCGGTGCGGCGCTGGTTTTCCTTGCGCCTTATCTGCCGGACTACGTTCCCGATCATTTCCTGACCGATGAGCGAGCAGAGGCCATTTCCGAAATAGCCTCCGGCGTTCTTTTCATTCTGGCCCTCGGCTGGCTGGTCGGTACCATCGTGGATGCGTTGATCAAACGACGCCTCGCCGGACTTCACCTGGATACCGAAGACAATCTGGAAGCGCGCAAATCCGCGACCCGACTGGATGTGGTGCGCCGCGTCTGGATCGTCATCGCCGGTATTGTAACCATCGCGGCGGCCCTCACCGTCATTCCGGGCGTAAAGCAGATCGGCGTCAGCCTGTTTGCATCTGCCGGAATCGCAGGCATTGCAATTGGCCTTGCCGCGCGGCCGGTGCTGAGCAATCTGATTGCGGGGCTGCAGATCGCCTTTACCCAACCCATCCGTTTGGACGATGCCGTCGTTGTCGAAGGGGAATGGGGTTGGATCGAGGAAATCGGCCTGTTTTACGTGGTCATCAAGATCTGGGACTGGCGGCGCCTTGTTGTGCCCCTATCCTACTTCATCGAAAAACCCTTCCAGAACTGGACCCGCAAGAGCGCATCGATCATTGGGCCGGTCTACTGGACAGTGGACTATCATGCGCCGATTAGCCGGATGCGGGAGAAACTCGAAGAGATCTGCAAATCTACGCCGCTTTGGGATGGTGACGTGGTGAATTTGCAGGTGACCGAAGCGTCTGGGACGTCGGTCACCGTGCGCGGTCTGGCCTCCGCCAGCACCTCTCCCAAAGCATGGGATTTGCGCTGCCTGATCCGGGAACAGATGATCGAATGGCTTCAGACTGAACACCCTGAGGCCCTACCCCGCCTGAGAGCTGATACGGCGATAGACATGCCGGACGAATTCAGCGGGTTTGCGCATCAACGCGAATAGGTGATCACCAGGGGTGAGTCTGGCCTTCATAATCAATGAACCGAAGCTCTTTAGACGGACCAGCCGAGGTCAGCACATTGTAAAGCCCCTCTGCGCTATCGACCGGGCGCACCGGAGCGTCAGCGCCGCCCATATCCGTATGGGCCCATCCCGGATGCAGCGCCAACACTGTAACGCCCCTCTCCGCGAGTGCCGGAGCGGCCGACCGCAGGGCCATGTTCAGTCCCGCCTTTGAAACGCGATAGACAAACGCAAAATCGTTTGTGGTATTCTCGATTGAGGCCACCATGCTTGACAGGCCAGCCGCGATCTTCACCTCACTCGCTGCAACATTGTCGAGCAGGACGTCCATGATCCGTACCGGGGCAATTGTATTGACTGCCAGCATTTCAGCGAACACATCGTAGTCGATGTCCTTGAAACCATCGAAGGTACAGATGCCTGCATTGTTGATCAGATAGTCGATCGGCTCGTCCCCTAGGGTCGACTTCAGGGCTGCCACCGAGTCAGCATCTGTCACTTCCAGCGGGTAGACACGGGCGCCTGTGGCGTTCAGCTCAATTGCCGAATCTGGGTTTCGAGCGGTCGCAATGACGTCATGACCTTCAGCGAGAAACTTGCGAACCAGCTCAAGGCCAATGCCTCGGTTGGCTCCGGTAATAAGGGCAGCAGGCATTGCAGGGCTCCATCACACTGGCATCTGATATTGATATATCATTTTACCCGCCAATGGGGCCGTGTCTAGCTTTCCGATATGATCCGGTAAACGGCTGTAGCCTTCATCACGGGTTGGTCGCCCTGACGGGCCGTGCCACCGGTAAACAGAACAGTTCTTGTGCGACGGTCGATCCGCGGCTCAAATTGTATGTCCGTCGCATCCGTCGCAGCAGAGGAAACATCAAACGTAACGGATACCATCTCGACGGTATTCGGGGCACAGGCAGCTTCAGCATCGGCACGAATGGCCGCCATCAGGTCAAGGGCCAATTGCTCGTCCCGTCTCACATTCGTGCTGTCCTGCATATCTCGAAACCCCGCTTCTTCTGTTCTGGTCGCAGCACTTAGACAGGCTGCCTTCAAAAGAAAAGGGCCAGATCGGCTGGGGGGAAGAGAGGGGGAAACCGATCTGGCCTTCAATGTAATCCCACGCAGCAGCTGACGGGGGTGAGTCAGGGGGGTGTGCTGCGAGGTCCTATCAGTACGCACCACAATCCATTTGGTTCACAGGAATTTTCGGCAAACACAAAAAAACCGCCCCGAAGGACGGTTTCTTTCAGAATGATCGCTGGATCAGGCCGCTTTTGCCGCCGCCGTCACTGCGTCCAGATCAGAGCCGATCAGGTCGCCCAGATGGCCAAACCCGACCAGGCCATGATGCTCGTCCATATAGGTGGAAATGCACGGCAGCAGCTGGCCGATGGCTTTGTGGTCCAGGCCAATCTTGTGCAGCTCGGTGATCATGGATTGCGCGACCACGCGCTTGCCGCCGGGTGTCTGTTCGATCATACGGGCGATTGTGCCGGTCGGCGCGCCGATGGCGCTGCCTGTACGGGCCGACAGGGCGCGAGCACCGGGAACCGTCTTGAACATCGCCGTGGCGAAGGGTGAATCCTGGCGCTCAGCCGCGTTCAAGACGATACCCAATGCACTTTTCGCCGTCTCTTCAGACAACTCATTTTGGCGGGCGATATGGGCAGTGATCTCGTTCAACATGTGCGGCTACGCTCCGGCAAGGTTAACACCTATAGAGCCCCTATTAACGCTGTTTGTGCTTACCGCTTCGTTACCTTAACTGCCGGTATGTACATCAAACCCTGCCGAGAGCGTTAAGACGCGTTAGGTCCGGGTAAACAATTGGGGCCGATTCGTTTACGATTTGGCGAAATCCCACCTCGAAGGAGCAGACATGATCCGCATTGGCATCCTCGGCGCCGCCAAGATCGCCCCCAAGGCCATCATCGACCCAGCCTCGTCCCGCGATGATTGCATGATCCACGCGGTCGCTGCGCGAGATGTCGAAAAGGCCCGCGCCTATGCGCAGGAACACGGTATTGAGCATGTCGAAACCGATTATGAGGCACTGGTTCGCCGCGATGATCTGGACCTGATCTACAACGCCCTGCCCCCTCACCGCCACGCTGAACTCTCCATCGCAGCGCTAGAAGCTGGCAAGGCGGTACTCTGTGAAAAACCATTCGCGATGAACTCCGCAGAAGCGGCGCGTATGGTCGAAGCCGCACATAAGGCGGACAAACCCCTGATCGAGGCTTTTCACTATCGGTTCCACCCCGCTTTCCAGCGTGTGATGGAGATTGTGGCAAGCGGCGAGCTCGGCGACATCAAGACCATGCGCGCGATGTTCAATGTGACCATTCCCTATCGCGAGGGGGAACTGCGCCACACACTGTCTGTCGGCGGCGGCGCAATGATGGATTTGGGCTGCTACTCGCTGCATATGGTCCGCACACTTGCCGGGGCCGAACCGGAAATCCTGTCAGCCGAAGCCGTCTGCGAACGCCCCGGCGTCGATCTCAGCATGCAGGCCAATCTCGGCTTCGCCAGCGGCGCATCTGCGAGCATCGAATGCAGCATGGCAGACGGAATTGATCGCAACATCGCACTGGAAATTGGCGGCAAGGATGGCAGCCTCGTCTTTCTGAACCCCGTCCACCCGTACCGAGGGCACCAGATCCGCGTTCGTCGTGGCGGCGAGGAAGCCATTGAGACCATTGATGGCAAGATCACCTATGAGCACCAGCTGGACCATGTGATGGACGTGTTGACGGGACGCGCAGCTGCGTTGACCGGCGGCGCAGATGCCCTTGCAAACATGGCCGCCATTGACGCGATCTATACGGCGGCGGGCCTCTCCCCTCGCGGGCTCTGACACGCTTGTCAGCCGCTGGCGATTGATGGTAATCGACAGGCCTCACAACAGGCGCTGAGCGCGGTCGCGTCACGAAGACGAGGCAACCGCGGCGCAGGATAAGTCCTGTGTGTGCGCCGAGACCGGCACTCCCCCAGGACGTCAGAGCCAGGAGTGCCCTATGAAGACCATCATCGAACCCTTCCGCATCAAATCGGTTGAGCCGATCCGCATGACCACGCGCGAGGAACGCGAACGCCTGCTGCGCGCGGCGGGCTACAATCTCTTCAAGCTGCATTCGGATGATGTGCTGATCGACCTGCTGACCGATAGCGGCACTTCCGCCATGAGCGCCGCGCAATGGGGCGCGGTGATGACGGGCGATGAAAGCTATGCTGGCGCGCCGAGTTTCTATCGGTTCGAAGCAGCTGTGCGTGATCTGATGGACTTCAAACACATCATCCCGGCGCACCAGGGCCGCGCGGCGGAACATCTCCTGTTTTCCCTGATTGCCAAGCCCGGCCATGTGATCCCGTCGAACACGCATTTCGACACGACGCGCGGCAATATCGAAGCGGCAGGCGCGGAGGCGCTGGACCTGCCCATCGCAGAGGGCAAGGTTCCGTCGCTCGACCACCCCTTCAAAGGCAATATGGATCTGGAGGCCCTCGCCCGCCTGATGAACGAGCGAGGCGATGCCGTACCCTGTGTTATGATGACGATCACGAACAATGCGGGTGGCGGACAGCCAGTGAGCCTCGCGAATATTCGCGGCGCAGCAGAGATCGCTCACCAACATGGTAAGCCGTTCTTCATTGATGGCTGTCGTTTTGCGGAAAATGCCTGGTTCATCAAGCTGCGCGAGGATGGCCAGCAAGAGCGTTCCATCAAGGACATTGTGCGCGATACTTTCGCTGTCGCTGACGGTATGACGATGAGCGCCAAGAAAGACGCTTTCGCCAATATCGGCGGGTGGCTGGCACTGAATGATGACATACTGGCCGAACAGGCGCGCACACGCCTGATCCAGACCGAAGGCTTCCCCACCTATGGCGGCCTCGCCGGGCGCGACCTTGACGCCATCGCACAGGGCCTGACCGAAATCGTGGATGAGGACTATCTACGCTACCGCGTGCGGACGAATGCCTATATCGCCGAACGGCTGGATGCGCTGGGGGTGCCGGTCATGAAACCCGCCGGCGGGCACGCCGTATTCGTCGATGCCCGCGAATGGCTTCCGCAAATTCCGCCACTCGAATATCCCGGCCACGCGCTCGCCTGCGCACTCTATGAAGAAGGCGGCATTCGCGGCTGTGAGATCGGGACCGTCATGTTCGGACGCAAGCCGGACGGCAGCGAGGAACCTGCCCGCATGGACCTTGTCCGCCTCGCCATGCCGCGCCGTGTCTACACCCAATCGCATGCGGATTATATCGTCGAAGTGTTCGAGGAACTCGCCAAACGCAAGTACGAAGTTCGCGGCCTGAAGATCGTGAAAGAACCGCCGATGATGCGCCACTTCACGGCTGAGTTTAAGCGGCTTTAGGCAACGCGGCGCTCAGTGGAAGCCAGCAGGAATCGCCCCTAGACGGTCTTCGCCATTTCGATCCATTCTTCCACTTCTTCCTCGGCGAGGTAATCGTCGTCACGGATCACGCGGTCGCCCTGCGGAGTTTGCAGGAACTCGCTGGCCAGCATGAACAGGGTCCGTGCCGGCGCTTCGGCCAGTTCCTTGCGGTTGCGGATTCCCGCGCCGACAAGGATCTGGGCGTCGTGCACACGCAGGCCCGGCACTTCCATCATCAGAATGGTCTGGTCTTTCCAGTCATTCAGCGTGTCTACATCGATATAGGCCACGTCGACCTGGAAGACGGTTTCCTCCGTGTCGCAATCAAGCAGGTCGCCAACGGTGGTGATGCCCGCGCGTCCGAGACGCTTGGCTGTCTTCTTGCCGATGCTTGGTGCCTCCACTACAGGAGATTCCCGCGTGATGCGACTGCGTCGGGCGATGTCGCCGGACTCCTCGCCAAGACCCTCTGATTCGGCTTTCGCTGTGACTGGCTCTGGCTGGGCTTCGGTTTCGGGCTCAGGCTCGAACAGAACTTCCTCTGCCTTGGGGGGTGCCTCTTTCCGGGTCGCAGGTGTTTCTACGGCTTCAGTCGGCGCGTCTTCTGCGGTTTCCGGCTCAGTGACCGCCTCAACAACCTCTACCTCTTCTGAAGCGATTTCGACCGTATCGACGGTCGCTGTCTCTTCCTGGGCCATCAGCTCATTCAGCAGGCGCTCTTCCACGGCCTTATTCTTCGACCCGATCGGACCGATTTCCTGTTTGTCGAGCTGTTTGAGTGGCACGCGCAAAACCTGTTTGGCGTGCATCTTGCGGATTTCCTTGTCGTCGTCCGGCAGCGTGCGGATCACTTTTCCGGTCTTCTGGAATTCCTTGTACATGCGCGTGACTGTGCGCTTGTCAGCGGCATCGGACAATTTCGCCGTGACCCAGCGGATCGGGATGTCCAGAGTCTCGATATAGCCCTGCAACGTCAAGTTGGTCTTCGGTGCGCTGACAGCCGCTTCCTCGATGGCGCGGGAAATGATCGCCCCGAAGCCAGCCGTAGCATAAGCCACCAGCTCCACAATCGCATCGAACATGGTCTCATCGAGCCCGGCGGGCGGATCCTTCACGCCGACGTCCAGATCATAATGATCAATGAAGGTCTGATAGTGCGGGTGCGACAGGCGCGCGCCGTTGCGCACCATGTCCGCCACGAAACCTGCGCCCTCTGGCACAGGCACATCGGGATAGCCTAGCGTCTCGATACGCGCGTCAATCTTGTCGCGAGACTTCGCAATGCTCCACTCGACCGCGCGGTGCATTGTGCCTTCTTCTTCCGTCTGCCCCGTATGGAAAGGCTGGATCGGGTCGGCGTAATAGTGGCTGAGCACGCCGAGCGCATAGGCAGCCTTGCTCCACTGCTTGCGGCGCAAATGATCAACGGCGGTGGCATACCACTCCATCGCCTTGCCCGGCGCGCCGCCCCACTCCCCTTCGGAAATGTGCAGGACGTGGTTCTTGAAATCCTTGAACTTGGAATCCGGCGCCTTGGCCCCTTCCAGCAGATGTTCGTGATGGACGAGGAACAAATCCTTCCACTTGTCCGCCTCATCCGAAGCGATCAGGGACAGCGCGTCCATCGCGATATAGTGGTGCGTCGAGCGACACCGATGGCCGCGAATTACCCGTTCGAGCAGAGACATCCGAGTCTCCCTTTCCCGCCTGATGTAAACTGGATCAGATGAGAAATGCCTAATGATAGTTACGCGATCATTAACCATTCGCGCGGGAGGGGAGTTTTGTTGCCTCTCTACCGCACAGCAAAATCCGTCGGCTCAGTGCTTTTGCCTTTTGAGTCCTTTTCGCCCTTGGCCTGGCCGTGCTTGTTGGGGCCCATGAAGCCGAACAGGTGGCCGCCCACTTTCCGCATCTGGATCTCTTCCGAGCCCTCCGTGATTCGATAGCGGCGGTGATGGCGGTAAATATGCTCGAACGGCTTGTGGCGGGAATAGCCCATGCCGCCATGCACCTGCATCGCCCGGTCAGCCGCGTTGCAGCAGAGCCGGTTTGCCCGGTAGTTGCACATCGACACCTTGTCGGAGAGGTGGATCGCCACTTCAGGCTTTGACATCTGATCCATTTCCCACGCTGTCTTGAAGATCAGCAGGCGCAACATTTCAGCCTCGGTGGCAAGCTCTACCAGCGGGAACTGGATAGCCTGATTGGTGGCCAGCGCCTTGCCGAATGGCTTGCGCTCGCGGGCGTATTGCACACTCTCATTGATACAATACATCGCGGCGCCGACGGAGCTGGCCGCCTGGCGAATGCGGTTTTCGTGGACGAAGTGCTGAGCCAGGGCCAGCCCGCCTTCCGGTGGACCAAAGACCGCGTCTTCGGGCACCCAGACATCCTTGATGGTCAGGCGCGGATGGTCCGTCGGCATATTGAACGTCCACATGTATTCTTCGATGATCACGCCTGGATCACGCGCCGGAACAAGCAGGCAGGTGATGCCCTTTGCATCGCCATCCTCACCGCTGGTCCGGCAGAACAGCATGATATGCGTCGCGACATGCATGCCGGTGATCCACATCTTCTCGCCATTGATCAGCCAGCCATCCTTGCCATCGCGCTTCTCACGCACGGCACGCGTCTCCATATGGGTTGCGTCAGAGCCGTGGTCCGGCTCGGTCAATCCAAAACAGGCAAGGAATTTCCCGTTAAGCGCGTCCTCTGCCAGATGCTTCTGATCCGGACGGGCGAAATCCCGCAACATCAGGATCTGCGGGAAGTTGCCGACGATGGAATGCTCGTTCTGGAGATCATTGTGCAGGCCGAGCCCCTGTTTCGCAAAATGCTCACGGATAATGGCCATGCCGAGATTGGAGCCGTCCTGACCGCCAAATTCTTTCGGCAGAGCATAGCGCAAATGCCCTGCCTTGTCGGCGCGGCGCTTCGCTTCCCTGAGCAGCTCTTCCCATTCGGGGCGAGGCAGGCCGCCATTCTCGAAATCGGTGCGCGCCCACTCACGGCGATGGTCGAAGAAGCGGATATTGTCGTCTTGCTGCTCTAATGGACGAATCTCGTCTTCGATGAACTGGTCCAGCACGTTCAGATAGTCGGCAATGTCCTGCGGGATATTGAAATCCATGGGTCCGGTGTCCTCTCCTCGGCGGTCGCATTTGGCGATCTCGTTTCCACCAAAGAGAATAACGCGCCGATGCAGCACGGCAATTTGTGCCGCCACGGCAGGAAAGACACAAAAAAATAATCAATGAACAATTGACATTTTGTTCATTGATTATAGTTTGGATACACGGTCACCACCGGCCGCAACTGCAAGAAGGTTTCCTCCCATGCCGTCTTCCCGTCTTTCCCTGCTTACGACCGCCGCGCTTCTGGCCGGCATTGCCTGGGCCGCGCCTGCAATGGCCGATCCGGCACAGTCCGTTTCAGCTGAAATCCAGTATGATAACAGCGCACTGCACACGCGCCTCGGCGCGGCCTCCGTCCTTGATTCCGTTGAGGATCAGGCTGTTTCCCTGTGTCGCTATGAGTTGCCGGTGTCGAGCGCACCGCGCGTCGATGATCGCTGTGTGTCGCGCGTTGTCGCCGAGGCTGTGAACAAGATCGACCACCCCAGCCTGACCGCCGCCTACATGTCCAAGTCGGACCTCGCCCCGCGCTTGGTCGCGGAGATTGACGACTAGCTGAACCAAGGAAGGCTGAATGATTGACGTTTTCGTCAGCAATCGCTATGGGGACGGTACGGACACTTAGGGTCCGGCACCGTTTCCAACGTCCACGTACCGAAAGGTCTCTCCCATGATCCGTTCAGCTCTGACAGCAGCCGCTTTCCTCGCACTCAGCGCACCTGCTTTTGCCACCACGTTCACCTTCGAAACCGCCGAGCCGGTGAAAGACGGCCAAGTTGTTGCCATCGGCACCGTATGGCTGTGCGAAGGCACTGTCTGCAAAGGCGACCTCGACCGCAAGAAAGCCTCTGTTCGCGACTGCAAGAAAATCGCCAAGAAAGCTGGCGTGATCCTTTCCTACGGTAACGAAAATTCTGAATTGGAAGCTGACGACATCGAGTCGTGCAAGAAATCTGCACGCTAATGCGTCAGACTGACTAGCAGTCCTCTCCTCGGGCCGCTCTGGTGTTTCGCCGGGCGGCCATTTTTTTGGGTCTTGAGAACCGATCCCGTGCTTGCGCGTTGAGCCTGCAAGCATGAGGAAGGACATGACGGCATCACAAAGCGACCCACTCGAAAACGTTCTCGAAACCGCCATTGAAGAAGGCGATGATGGCGAAGTTTCCATTGGCGACCTGCTCGACATGTTCGGGCAGCGCTCTTTCGGACCCATCATCACACTGCTTGGCCTACTCGTCGTCCTGCCCCCGCTTGGCGGGATTCCGGGCCTGCCGGCGATTGTCGGTTTCGTGATTCTTCTTTTCAGTCTGCAGATCCTGTTCGGCGCCAGTCATATCTGGATGCCCTCTTTCATCCAGAACCAGTCCATTGAAACCGAGAAACTTGAACAGGCAGAAGACCGCGTGAAGCCGTGGCTGAAACGTGTGGACCGGATGATTACGGAACGACTTTCCTGGGCAACCGGTAAAACGGCGACGTATCTGGCCGCAATTGCCGTCTCTGTTCTGGCGATCCTGATGATCCCGCTTGAACTGGTGCCGTTCGCCGTAGCGGCGCCGGGCGTCGCGATTACCCTGTTCGGCCTCGGCCTTGTCGCGCGCGATGGCGCGGTGATGCTGGCCGGATTTGCCGCCACGACGGCTGCGCTGACCATCACGCTATTGTTTGTACCCTGGGGCAAGGTTGCCGGCTGGTTCTGATCCTCAGACTGCGGGCTCGGACTCGATTGGCTGCCACAGCTCGATCTTGCGGCCGTCGGGATCCATCACCCAAGCAAACTTGCCATAGCTCTCGACCATTGGCTCTCCCTCCAGCAAAACGCCTTCTGCCCTGATCCGCTCGATCATGCCGTCCAGATCGTCCACCATCAGATTCATCATGAAGTCGCTATCGGATGGCTTGAAATAGTCGCTCTCTGCCTTGAAGGGCGCCCAGATCGTGCGGGCCCCTTGCGGGAATTGCGCGGCAGCATCAGCCTGCGAAAAGCTGGATCCGCCATAATCATCAATCTCGATGCCCAGAACGCGCGTGTACCATGCGCGGGTTGCGTCCACGTCCTTGCAAAGAAAGAACAGCCCTCCGAGCCCGATCACTTTTGCCATTGGTCCTTCCCCTCTCGATGTTTCCCGCCCACACGATACCCTGTTCCAAAACATATCCAAAACAGGTTCGCGGTGCGGGCGCAGGCATACTCCTGATAAGATACCTGACATGAGTGATTCTGATTCCCTGCCCGGCGCCGGTTGCGGCGCGGCCATTCGCGACGATTCAGGCCGCCTTCTCCTGATCCAGCGCCTGAAAGAGCCTGAAGCCGGAGCCTGGGGCCTGCCGGGCGGCAAGATCGATTTTGGCGAACGGGCAGAAGACACGGCGCGTCGGGAAATCGAGGAAGAACTCGGCATTCAGATCGAACTGACCGGGCTCGCCTGTATTGCGGAGACCATCGACAAGGGCAATGGTCGGCACTGGGTCGCGCCGGTTTATTCGGCGCGGATTGTCTCCGGTGAACCACGCGTGATGGAGCCGGAAAAGCATGGCGGATGGGGCTGGTTTGCGCTGGATGATCTGCCAGATGATCTGACAACACCCGTGCGGGATTATCTCGCTGCGCTGGCAGCGCCTTCACTCACTGAGTAACACTGCAAATATGGAGCAGATGTTGCACATCCGCTCTAGCGGCGGACAGCGAGTTGGTGATTATAGCCCTTGTGATTCACCGCATTCGAACCTTGTTGATCTGGCTGGTCGTAGCTGACCTTGTCGCGACGCTATTGTTCTGGGGCGTGACACGCCTTTCAGATGAAACCGGCAAGCTGTCTGGTGGACGGGGCATCATTTTCTATACTGACAATGCGGCCGATGCGTCTGCCCGTATAGACAAGGGCGTCGCCCTTCTGAAGGCCGAGAAGCTTGACCGGCTTCTCGTTGTCGGTGGGCACCGGCCACAGGAAGGCCGACTCGGCAGCCAGGAGATGGCATTGCTTGCCGCCCGGCGGTCTGGCCGTGCAGAAAAAGTCAGCGCAGATGTCGAAAGCCGCGACACGATTTCCGGCCTGGAAAACCTCGCCAACACGACCAGCACCGCAGAAAGCGGCAAGATCGTCTTCATCTCCAACTGCATGCACATCCTGCGCGCAAAGGCGGTTTATGCCAGCCATCCCGGCAATCAGGCGAAAGCATATGGCGCCTGCCCCAGAGGTGGGTTCAACCCGCTCGATATCTGGCGTCGCGCCCATTATGAAGCAGGCGCGTGGACTTTGTTCCTGATGCCGGAAAGCTGGCGCGATGCGATCATTGACCGACTACGCGGTGATGAAGACGCCTAGCTGAGCGGCCCGCAGCGGCGCTCATATTCCGCGATCGCATCCGGCATCCATTGGCGGAAATTCTCTGCGCGCGTTTCAGAAGCCGGGTGTGTGGACATCCATTCCGGCGGACGTTGCCCGCCGCCAATCTGCCCCATCCGCTCCCACAGTTCCGGCGCTTCACCTGGGTCGTAACAGGCGCGCACCAGCAGATCGAGACCGATCTTGTCGGCTTCTGTTTCATGCTGGCGCGAATAGGCCAGCATTCCACCCTGCGCCGCAACGCCGAAGGCCTGCATGATGGCGCGCTGCTGAGAGGCGTCCATGTCACCCAGGCCGACACCTACAGCGATCTGGCCGAATTGAACGACCCGCTGCTGGCTGACACGCTCGGCACCATGATGGGCGAGCGCATGGCCGATCTCGTGCCCCATCACGACCGCCAGTTTGTCGAGGTCTTCAATGTCCGCGGTGCTGACCGAACCGTCGTAATTGCCGGTTACATCCAGGATGCCGGTATAGATCGCCACGTATCCGCCGGGCAGGCAGAAGGCATTCGGCGTTTCCGAGTCCACGACATAATAAGTCCAGTCGAATTGATCTGCGACGGGCGTGAAAGAAGCCCCCTGGCGCAGCAAATCCTGCTCCAGCTCGACAGCGGCAGCCTGGAGGCGCACACCGATGTCGCGAACGGCTTGCGTGTATTCAGCGGCCTCGCCAGCGCATACCGTGCCCGACGCGCAGAACACTTCATTGCCCCTGTCCTGCTCCTGATTGAGGATCTGGAGATAGGATTGCTGGCCGAGTTGAACTTCTTTCTCAATCGAGACCGTGTTCAGCTGTTTGCGCCCGGTGAAGGGCACTTCGCTCTGATTTGCTTGCCAATAGAGAAACACCAGGAACAAACCCACCAGAATCAGGCTGAACCTGCTGCGCAACAATCCGCCAAAACCGCTGCTGCGGGTTTTGTGGCCATAGGCGTGGCGCGGCATGCGCATGGGCAGTCTCCATCTCGATTGCTCGTTAACCCATTTAAACCAAAGCCCGGCGCAAGGGAAAGCACGGTTACACCTTCACGAATGCGGTGGGGATCGCTATTTCTGGACGCATGACAGACCAATCCACTCAGCCGAAGCTCGAAATCCGCATCATCCCGGTGACGCCCCTGCAGCAGAACACGTCCATGATCTGGTCCACAGAGACCATGGAAGGCGTGTTCATTGATCCCGGTGGTGAGGTCGACAAGCTCATGGGCGCGGCGGACCAGTTTGGCGTGAAGATCGTGGGCGTGTGGCTGACACATGGCCATCTGGACCATGCCGGTGCAGCGACCGAGGTTTCGGAGCGTACGGGCTGCCAGATCATCGGGCCACATGAGGATGACCAATGGCTGCTGGATGAACTGGAAGCCCAGGGCGCAAAATACGGCATCACCGATGGACGCAATGTGAAACCGGATCGCTACCTGCATGACGGCGACGAACTGGAACTGGCCGGCAACAAGTTTGGCGTCGCACATTGCCCTGGTCATACGCCAGGCCACGTCGTGATCTACAACAAGGCGGGCGCGCTGGCCTTTGTCGGCGATGTGCTGTTCCGTGGCTCCATCGGGCGGACAGACTTTCCGCGCGGCAACCACCAGCAACTGATCGACTCCATCACGGGCAAGCTCTGGCCGCTGGGCAATGAAATGCGCTTCGTGCCGGGACACGGCCCCCTCTCGACCTTCGGTCAGGAGCGCCAGGACAATCCGTTCGTGGCAGACTCTATCACTGGCTATCAGGGCGCGGCGACACAGGATGCGGACGCGACCAGCCAGAAGCTTGCCAAGCGCTGGAGCTGACCCCCTTTCCCTCGCAGACCTCAAGCCCCGACTTTTCCGGAGACCGATCATGACCATTCGCCTTAGCATTCTGGCCGGGGCCTGCGCCCTTGCGCTCACCGCTTGTGGTGCGCCCTCCAGCACCGAAGCCCCTGTCCCTGCCCCTGCCTCGTCAATAGATGCCAGCGCCGATTGGCATCTGGTAAGCGAGGAGTCGCGGCTGACATTTGTTTCCACAAAGGCCGATGAGCTGGCCGAGGTTCACACATTCAAGACGATGACGGGCAGTGTGACCCCCGAAGGGGCGGCGACGATTGAAATCGCGCTGGACAGCGTGGACACAGCCATCGAGCTGCGGGACGAGCGGATGCGCGCGATGCTGTTCGAAACCGAAACCCATCCGACGTTGACCATTACGTCCGAGACAGCGCTTGATGCCTTTAGTGAAATGGAAGGAGGCGACCGGAAGCGGATCGAGGCTGACATCACCGTGGGCCTGCACGGTGTGGAGAATGCATATTTCGCAGACCTGTTCGTAACACGGGTCGGCGCTGACAAGGTGCTGGTGGAATCCGCAAGTCCGGTTCTGGTACACGCCGCTGATTTCGAACTGGATGCGGGCCTTGAAGCCTTGCGCGAAGTGGCGGCTTTACCATCCATCAGCCCGGCGGTTCCAGTGTCGGTGTCCTTCGTCTTCGAGCAGTAGACGGGGCACACGCACAGCAACGCGCGGAGATTACGATACGGTAAGTGTCTGATATTCCACGGAACCAGCGCCACAAGGGGACGTTTCTCTGCCGTACAATACGGAAAGGAATGTCCCATGACCGCTTATCTGAAACTCGCCGCAGCAGGCATCAGCGCCATTGCTCTGGCCGCTTGCACCCAGACCGGCACAACTGAACGTAACGCAGCTTATGGCGCCGCTGCAGGCGCTGCGGCCGGCGCAGTGATCGGCAACAATGTCGGCGATGGTGACGCAAAGCGCGGCGCAGCGATTGGCGCGGTTCTGGGGGGTGCAGGTGGCGCGGCCAAAGGCTGTACCGAATCCGAAGATTGCGACATGCCGGGTGTGAAAGACCAGGCCGACGAAAAGGACGCTGATGGCGATGGCTATGCTGACGCCTATGACCGTTACCCTTATGACAGGTCGCGCTGGTAATCCGATAAGGACGTTGGTGCGATGGTGAGGCCCGTATCCAAATGGATGCGGGCCTTCCTCTATGGACTCTGGGCGCAGGTATTCAGGGATTCGTCGCCATCAATTACAGTGAATCCCGGAAACGCGACCGTTTAGCCTTGCCCCCGCCCCCGACTCCCAGCTATGAGGCAGCCGTTTGGCCGGTAGGAGACATGTAATATGCCGAAGCGCACTGACATTCGCTCTATTCTGGTCATTGGTGCGGGTCCGATCATCATCGGTCAGGCGTGCGAGTTCGATTATTCAGGCGTTCAGGCAGTCAAGGCGCTGAAGGATGAGGGCTACCGGGTCATTCTGGTGAACTCCAACCCGGCAACGATCATGACCGATCCGGAACTGGCCGACGCTACCTATATCGAACCGATCCTTCCTGAAGTCGTCGAGAAGATCATCGAGGCCGAAAAGCCGGACGCATTGTTGCCAACCATGGGCGGCCAGACAGCGCTGAACTGCGCGCTGGACCTGCATTATGCTGGCATTCTTGAAAAGCATGGCGTCGAGCTGATCGGCGCAAAGGCTGAGGCCATCGAGATGGCTGAAGACCGTAAGCTGTTCCGCGAAGCGATGGACCGGATCGGTCTGGAGAATCCGCGCGCGGCGATCATCTCCTCTCCCAAGAAGGAAGATGGCAAATACGACCGGATCGAAGGCCTGAAGCGCGCGATGGAAGCGCTCGATGAGGTAGGCCTGCCCGCCATCATTCGCCCGGCCTTTACACTGGGCGGAACGGGCGGCGGCGTTGCTTACAATGTCGAGGAGTATGAAGAGATCTGCCGGTCAGGCATTGCAGCCTCCCCCATGGCGCAAATCCTTGTCGATGAGAGCCTGCTCGGCTGGAAAGAGTACGAAATGGAAGTTGTTCGCGACAAGGCGGACAATGCGATCATCATCTGCTCCATTGAAAACATTGATCCGATGGGCGTGCACACAGGCGACTCGATCACTGTTGCGCCAGCCCTGACGCTGACCGACCGCGAATATCAGGTGATGCGGAATGCCTCCCTCGCCGTGCTGCGCGAGATTGGCGTTGAGACGGGCGGCTCTAACGTGCAATTCGCCGTGAACCCTAAAGATGGCCGTCTCGTTGTCATCGAGATGAACCCGCGCGTGTCTCGCTCCTCGGCGCTGGCATCCAAGGCGACCGGCTTCCCGATCGCGAAGATCGCAGCCAAGCTGGCCGTGGGCTACACGCTGGACGAGTTGGACAATGACATCACGGGCGTCACACCCGCCTCATTCGAGCCGACGATTGATTATGTCGTCACCAAGATCCCGCGCTTTGCATTCGAAAAGTACAAGGGCGCTGATCCGGTCCTGACCACAGCCATGAAGTCCGTGGGCGAAGCAATGGCAATCGGTCGCTCCTTCCAGGAAAGCCTTCAGAAGGCGCTCTGCTCTCTGGAAACCGGCCTGTCCGGACTGGATGAAATCACTTTCGAAACAGAAGCCGATCTGCGCAATGCGCTGGGCGTTCCATCGCCGAACCGGTTGCGGGTTGTCGCCCAGGCCCTGCGCCAGGGGCTCAGCGTCGACGAGGTCTATCAGGTCACCTCAATCGACAAATGGTTCCTACGGCAGATTGAAGAATTGATGCAGATCGAAGCAGGCGTTCTGAAGGATGGCTTGCCCGCTGATGCAGACGGTATGCTGCAGCTGAAAATGGCGGGCTTCTCGGACAAACGTCTGGGCAAACTCGTCGGCAAAACGGAGGCAGATATCCGTGCACAGCGCCACGGCCTGAACGTGCGCCCTGTCTATAAACGTATCGATACGTGTGCGGCAGAATTCGCGGCGAAGACCCCTTACCTCTATTCGACGTATGAGCATCCTGTTTTCGGCGCGGACGAAGCCGAATGCGAGGCCCTGCCCTCGAACCGCAACAAGGCCATCATCCTCGGCGGCGGCCCCAACCGGATCGGACAGGGCATCGAGTTTGACTATTGCTGCTGTCACGCCGCCTTTGCGATGGAAGATGTTGGCATCGAATCTATCATGGTCAACTGCAACCCGGAAACGGTGTCCACGGACTATGACACATCCGACCGACTCTACTTCGAGCCGCTGACGGATGAACATGTTCTGGAGATCATCCACAAGGAACAATCCGCCGGCAAGCTGAACGGCGTAATCGTTCAGTTTGGCGGGCAAACACCGCTGAAGCTCGCAAATACGCTGGACAATGAAAACGTGCCGATCCTCGGCACCAGCCCGGCCTCTATTGATCTAGCGGAAGATCGCGAGCAATTCGCGGCCCTGCTCGACACGCTGAACATACAGCAGGCCCCCTCGCGGACGGCGCGCTCAGTTGAAGAGGCTGAGGTGAAGGCAAACGAGATCGGCTACCCAGTCATGCTGCGGCCTTCCTTCGTACTCGGCGGACGTGCGATGGAAATCGCCCGCAATGACGAGGACCTGCGCAAATTCGCGTCTGAAGCGCTGGATGTGGCCAAGGATTCCGGTGACGCGTCGCTCTTCATTGACCGCTACCTGTCTGACGCAATCGAAGTGGATGTGGACGCGCTGTGCGACGGTGAGAACGTGCATGTCGCTGGCATCATGGAGCATATTGAAGAAGCCGGCGTACATTCCGGCGACTCCGCCTGCGCCCTGCCGCCCTATACGCTGTCCAAAGAGCTGCAAGCCCGCCTCGCAGAACAGACCATCGCATTGGCCAAGGCGCTGAAAGTGCGTGGCCTGATCAATATTCAATTTGCGGTCAAGGATGACGAGATCTACGTTCTGGAAGCCAACCCGCGCGCCAGCCGGACCGTGCCATTCGTCGCCAAGGCTGTTGGTGCCCCAATCGCAGCCATCGCCGCGAAAGTCATGGCCGGATCCAGCCTTACCGAATTTGACCTGACGAACGCCAATCCGCGCCGTGTGGCCGTGAAAGAGGCGGTGTTCCCGTTCGCCCGCTTCCCCGGTGTTGACCCACAACTGGGCCCGGAAATGCGCTCCACCGGCGAAGTCATGGGATGGGATGATGATTTTGGCATGGCCTTCCTGAAAAGCCAGCTTGGGGCCGGGGTCCACCTTCCGGACTCAGGAACTGTGTTTGTCTCTCTCCGCGATGCGGACAAGGAAGGGATTGTTCCGACGATCCAGAAACTCGTGGACCTTGGCTTCTCGATTGTTGCGACAAGCGGCACAGCCGCATTCCTGGAAGGCAAAGGCCTGCCGGTTTCCCGAATCAACAAGGTTCTGGAAGGCCAGCCGCATATCGTTGACGCGATGATCAATGGCAAGGTTCAGCTCGTGTTCAACACGACCGAAGGCGCCGCATCCCTCGCGGATTCAGCCTCCATCCGCCGGACAGCTGTGAACGGGAAAATCCCGTATTTCACAACTCTTGCCTCCTCAATCGCCTCGGTACAGGCCATTGAAAGCAAGAAAGACCGGGAAATCTCGGTGCGCGCCTTGCAATCGGCCTGATCAGCCCCACTTGACGCCATTACCAATTAAGACAACGATTTTGCCGCCAACAATAGAGGTGACACAGATGGACCGCATTCCCATGACCGCAGAAGGCCATGCTGCGCTTCAATCCGAGCTCAAGACGCTGAAATCCGTTGAGCGCCCGAACATCATTGCGGCGATCGCGGAAGCCCGCGCGCATGGAGATCTGTCGGAGAACGCTGAATACCATGCCGCCAAGGAGAAGCAGAGCTTCATCGAAGGCCGTATCGCAGAGATCGACGACAAGCTGGCCCGTGCAGATGTCATCGATGTCAGCAAGCTGACCGGCGGCAAGGTGCGCTTTGGCGCCACCGTCACCCTGATTGATGTCGATACGGAAGAAGAAAGCACCTACAAGATCGTTGGCGAAGATGAAGCCAGCGTGAAAGATGGCAAGATTTCCATCACCTCCCCGATTGCCCGTGCGCTGATCGGCAAGGAGGAAGGCGACGAGGCAGAGGTGGCCGCACCATCCGGTGCGCGCGCCTATGAGGTCGCCAAGGTCGAGTACCGGTAAATGGCAGAGGCGGGGTCGCTCGGACCATCCGTCTGGGCGGTCTCCGACGGCCGCGCAGGCAATGCAGCGCAGGTGCGCGCCGTGCTGCAGGCACTGGGCGACACGCGCCGGTGGATTCAGATCGCCCATATCGCAGGCGAGGCTCACCGTGCCGACCCATTGGTGCTGACTCCACGCATCCCGTGGCGTTGGCTGCCGGCGGACAAATGGCCAAATCCCGTAGTCGCTCTGCCCAAGGATCAACGTGACCTGCTGGGACCACCCTGGCCGACTGTATGGGTTGCCGCCGGACGGCGCTCCGCTGCGCTTACGCGTGCCGTGCGCGAACTGTCAGGCGGAAAAACCCTGACCGTGCAGATCCTGGATCCGAAAATTTCGTCAGACAATTTCGACCTTCTGGTCACACCGGCGCATGATGAGGTCAGCGGACCGAATGTCATTCAGACAATAGGTTCCCCCTCCTATTTTCCGCCAGACCTCATTGAACAGGCAGGCCAGTCCTTTGCCGACCTTGCAGATGAACGTGGGAAGAGTGCCATTGTGATTCTCGGCGGGAACTCCAAGGCACACACTTTCACGGACGCCGCTGCAGAACGCCTCGACTCCCAATTGCGCACGCTCGCTGGACAGGGCTGGCGTCTTCGCATCACCACATCCCGCCGCACACCGGTTCAGATCGTCGCCAGGTTTCGTGCGATGGCAGATGAAATTGGCGCCCGCTTCTGGGCGGGGCCGGAAGACGGCGAGAATCCGTATCTCGCATGGCTGGTCTTTTCCGATTGCGCCATTGTGACCGAGGACAGCGCCAACATGCTGTCTGATGCGGCCTGGCACAATCTGCCGATCCACATTGCCCGCCTTGAGGGCCGGTCCGAAAAATTTGACAAACTGCATCAGAGCCTTATCGATCATGGCGCCGCGCGGCTCTTCGGCGGCGTCCTGGAAACCTGGACGTACCCGGCCCTGCGCGAGGCTGATCGCGTTGCGGATGCCATTGTCGCAAAACTTCTTGAACGTCACCCCCAGCCCAGTATGGGCGGAGACGACACCAAGGTCGCCCCACCGGACTGGATGGAGTGATGGCGCGCGCCCCACGCTGACGGCATGAAACTGTTCTGCCTCACCCTTCTGGCCATGATCGCGTTCGCGGCCAATTCCGTGCTGAACCGTCTCGCGCTCGCAGGAGAATTGATAGACCCGGCGAGCTTTGCGGTTATTCGTCTTTTCAGCGGTGCGATAATCCTTTGCCTGATTGTTCTGGTACGTTCTGACAATCGCACCTCCCTGTTCACGTGCAAGCGCAATCTCAGTGTTGGCGCGCTGCTCGCTTATATGCTCGGTTTCTCATTCGCCTACGTGTCTCTCGATACCGGCGTAGGCGCATTGATCCTGTTCGGCGGTGTACAGATTACCATGTTCGCCGGCGCTGTGATCGCGCGGGAGTCAGTATCCCGACTGAAGTGGATCGGTGCGCTGGTCGCAGCTTCCGGCCTTGCCTGGTTCCTGTGGCCAACTCCTGATGCAGAAATCTCTCTAACAGGCGCTGGCCTGATGGGAATTGCAGCGCTCGGCTGGGGCATTTACTCGCTGATGGGACGCGGCGCAGAAAATGCCACGGCGGAGACCGCGGCCAATTTCGCGCTTGCCGCCCCGTTCAGCCTGCTCGTCCTGTTCGCCCTGGCGCCAAATGTAACGTTCGAGGGCTTCGTCCTGGCCTGCCTGTCAGGCATTGTAACATCAGGTCTCGGCTATGCCCTTTGGTACGCAGTGCTACCCCGTCTGGCATCGTCCACAGCCGCCGTTGCGCAGCTCAGCGTGCCGATCTTTGCCACGCTTGGTGGAATTGCCTTCCTGAGCGAGGATCTGACACTACGCTTCGTGATGGCCGCACTGATTGTCCTTGGCGGCATTGGCCTGTCAGTCGTGAAACCGCGCACAGTCCGCTAGGCCGCCACGACGCGGTCGTCTGCTGGGATGGTCTTCAGGATGAAGCCGCCCCCAAGAATGCGCGTGCTGCCTGCCGCGTCATAGAGCACTGCTGCCTGACCGCGCGCGACGCCCTCTTCCGGGTCATCAAACCAGATCGCCGGCACGCCATCGCTCCAGCCAATGCGCGCCGGCACAGGCGGGCGCGTCGACCGCACACGGACCAGCACAGGTGAGCCTGAATTGGCGGCTGTCTCAAGCGTGCCATCCCCGATCCAGTTCAGTTCCTCAAGCAACAGGCCCGATGTCATCAGCGCTTCGCGGGGGCCCACGATGACACGCCGCGTCGGCGCATCAATCTTCACCACATAAAGTGGATCACCGGTCGCAACGCCAAGGCCGCGGCGCTGGCCGATCGTGTAGTGGATCACGCCATTATGCTCGCCGAGCACGCGGCCATCGAGATGCACGATCTCACCGCCGCGCCCGGCACCGGGGCGCAGCTTTTCAACCACATTCGCGTAAGAGCCTTCCGGCACGAAACAAATGTCCTGACTATCAGGCTTGGAGGCAACCGGCAGATTGAACTGGTCCGCCAGTTCGCGCACTTGCGTTTTCGGCAGATCGCCCAGCGGGAAGCGCAGATAGTCCAACTGTTCCGCCGTGGTGGCGAACAGGAAGTAAGACTGGTCGCGGCTGGCATCAGCAGCGCGGTGCAATTCGGGCCCGTCCTCGCCATCTGTACGCCGAATATAGTGGCCGGTCGCCAGGCAGTCCGCGCCCAGATCCCGCGCCGTCTTCAGCAGGTCAGAGAATTTGACCGTCTGGTTGCACCGGATGCAGGGAATGGGGGTCGAACCCGCCAGATATGTATCAGCAAAGTCTTCCATGACTTGCTCACGGAACTTCGACTCGTAATCCAGCACATAGTGCGGAATGCCGATCTGATCAGATACGTTGCGGGCATCGTGGATATCCTGCCCCGCACAACAGGCGCCCTTCTTCTCGATGGCGGCGCCATGATCGTAAAGCTGCAGCGTGATGCCGATGACATCATAGCCCTGCGCCTTCAGCATGGCGGCCACAACGGAACTGTCGACACCGCCAGACATGGCGGCGACAACGCGCGTTTCCGCAGGCGGTTTGGCAAATCCAAGAGAGTTCACACGGCCATCCCAGGCCGGCGGCAGTTCATAAGTCATGTCTCACTCCATCCGGGGTAAAGGCCCGGAGCAGTTTCTGGAATGGGGGCATATAGCGCGAGGCGCGCCAAATTGCGAGGGGGTCAGGCCGCAGACGCCTCAGCGTTGGCAGTACCCGCCGCGACCCAGCCACCGCGGAATTCGCGCGCGGGCTCCAGCTTGTCGGTCACGCCGAACATGTTTTCACCGCTGCCCATCAAGATCATGCCGCCGGGCATCATCTGTTTCGCAACGCTTTCTATCACTTGTGTGCGGGCTGGCCGGGCCATGCCAGACAGGACATTGCGACACAGGATAACGTCGAAATTGCCAAGTCCATCAGCCCGCTCAAGCAGATTGTGCTGGCGGAAACTGACGCGGGAGCGAAGCGCATCTGACGCCTCCCACTGCCCTGTTTCCAGACGTGTGAAGTGTTTGACCAAGCGGTGAATGGAAAGGCCCTTCTGCACCTCATAGTGCCCATAACGGGCGGTGCGGGCTTTCTCTGTTGCCACCTTGCAAATGTCTGTCGAGAGAATGTCGATCTTCGCCCCGCGAAGGCTGGCGGGCAATTCGTCTTCCAGCAAGATGGCCAGCGAATAGGCTTCCTGGCCTGTCGCGCCACCCGCACACCAGACCTTCAGGCGGCCTGTATTGGACGCTTTCAGGCGCTTTGGCAGCACGTCTTCAACGATCCGCTGCAGCGCCTCGCGATCCCGGAAGAACCATGTGTCCTTGGATACGAGCGCTGCGGCCACTTCCGCAGCAAATACGGCATTTGCGCGAGATTTCAGGCAATGGACGAGGTCAGCCATCGTGCCGAAGCCCTCGCGCCGGGCGATCGCCGCCAGCCGTGCCTCAATGAGATAGGATTTGGATTTCGGAATCGCCTGACCGGAGCCTTTCAGCGCCAGTTCAGCCAGTTCGTTGAATACCTCTTCCTGCATCTGACACTCCGAATCGGACATTCTGCCCCTAAACCTTATGCATTAGGTAAGGTTTGTTAAGAAATGCTTCAAACGAGCCCGACTTCTGCAAATTTGCTTTCAAGAATATCCGCGTCGAACGGCTTCATGATGAACTCGTCCGCGCCCGAACTCAACGCTTCATTGATATGCTCAGCGTCGTTTTCGATGGAGCAGAACACAACGAGCGGACGCTTGCCGTCTTCCTCCCGGCGCAGCGCGCGCAGGAAATCCAGCCCGTTCATCACCGGCATGTTCCAGTCCAGGAGGATGGCATCCGGCATCTTCTCGCGGCAGTGGCGCATGGCTTCCGCGCCGTCTCCGGCTTCCACGACATCGAATTTCAGGTCGCGCACGATACGGGCCGCAACCTTTCGGACAACGCGGGAATCGTCGACGATCAAACAGGTTTTCATGATGGATCCTGTGCGCAGCAGTATTAATACGAATCTCAAGGGCCCCGGTTAAGAAACCCTTTCCAAAGTGTAAATTTTCAGCGCCCCGCAATCAGCCTTCGGCGCGAATACCTGCCGCCATGATGATGACTGTCTCATCATTCTCGCTGGCCGTCAGCTCGCCGCCCAGACCATCACAGATGATCTTCGCGAACAGGGGCTGGATCGTCTCCGGACGCCAGCCATCCTCCGGCTCCACTTCCTTGATTCCATTGGCAATGTCAGGACGCAGGCGCGCCCGCTTTCCTTTGCAGGTGAGCGCAATGGTCAGTCCCACGGGCTCATTGCGGATGCGTACCTGGATCACACCACCGCGCGGCAGGCAGTCGATGCCCATCATCACCAGATTCATCATCAGGCGCACATGGGAGAAGCTGAGATGATCGGTCTGAATGTCGAACTCGATGCTCGGCCGGTGGCTGGCGACGAAATTCTCGGTGATCTTGCGGGCTTCGTGAATATCCGCTGCCCCGGAATTCAGGCCAATCGAACCGAAGGCGTAACGCAGGAACTGGATCCGCGCCCCAGCCTTTTCCGCGCCGTCGTGCAACAGGGCTTCGGCCTGCGCTTTCATCTCTACATCGCCCGGATCATTCAGCAGATCGAGCGCATTCGTAACCGAGGACACAGGCGAAACCAGGTCGTGGCAGATGCGCGAAGCAATGTACGCGGACAAGCGTGCAGGATCGATCATGAAGTAGGCAGCCCCATTCTGGAAATTGAATTCCGTGCAGAATTGTGTGAGCCGCCCTGCCTGTCAATCAAAGCTGTATGAACTATTGGCGATAATCAATGTTCTGATCAGTTCGGTCCTCGGGACGGTCAATCTCGTCATAGCCGTGGCGTGCGCTGTGAAATGTCAGCAGGAACAACCCCATGGAGAGTGCGAGCGTCAGGACGCCGCCCAGCACATAGGCGAACCAGCCATGCCCGGACAGGCCATCTGCGTTGCTTTCCCACAATCGCGAGATGCCCCAGAGCATGGCCCCGAGGAACAGGAAGCTGGCGACAACCCAGAAGATCAGCTTGCGTGACATGATCCGGTATCTATCCCGGCCTGGGCTGCGAACAAGCTATTTCTGCTTCCAGCTGCCGCTCGCGTCCATGTACCACTGGCCGCGGCTCAGTTTGGAAATCTGCTTTTCGCCGGTAATGCGGGCAACTTCAGCGACCGTTGTGCCGGTCTCAGCAGCGACTTCGGCGTATTTTGCGGCGCGCTTGTTGTTGATCTCCTGAACCTTGCGGATCAGTGCCGGATCGGCCGACCCGATCACGCCCAGGCGACCGTCGATGCGCTCACCAACCTGACCAGATTCAATTGCGGCATCAATCACGGGATCACCCGCAAAAGCTGCTGGCGCGAGCGCTGACATGCCGAAAACAAGGGCAAGTGCAGCGAAGAAAGTGCGAAGGGATTTCATGATTTCGTCTCCGGATTTCGCAAGACTAGAACAGGTCCGGGTTATCCGCGATCAAATCTTCGACTTCCTTGTCGAGGATCACGCGGACTTCCTGGGTGATATTGACGTTCAGATCGATCTTGATCGGCTTGTCGGACGGTTCGATGCGCACGGTCGGCGTACACGCCGCCAGAGCTGCTATGCCCGCACCAATCAGCAAGGCTTTTGGAAATTTCATCAGGATTCGCTCCTCAAGGTTCGAACGGACCATGCCACACGCCGCCTTAACGTCAATGAAGTTGACCGTTGTGCGCTATTCACGTTCGCCTTCCTCCAGCCGCTTCGCCGTGACCTGTTTGACGACCTCGTCAGTCAGGCTTTTCTGGCTGGTATAGTATTGCGCATTGCGTAGTAGCTCACCCAGTGCGGAATTGACCGTGATATCAAACAGGAAGGGCTGACCATTGAGCACCTGATTGCCATTGCCATAAGCAATGCCCTTGCGGCTCCGGCCCTCCAGGATCAGGGAAATCGTCATCCGGTCGCGCACGTTTCCATCGAGCCCTAGCTCCAGCACGGTGAAATCAAAATCCTGTAGCGCTTCAAACGCCATCTTCGCATTCGGATCGGCCGCTCCGGCGGAGTCAGCGGCGGTGCCCTGATAGGAGATGTAACCGCCTGCCTCATCGGCCTTCAGGCGAGCATCACGCACGAAGATGTCCGTGCCCTCGACGTTAATGGGGAAGCTGCCGGAGACGGTGCCCGTGGCGCGCGTGTCTGGCAATTTCAGCACCTCCACCAGTTTCGACAACTCAATGCCGTTGGCCGTTACCTCAACAGTCTGCTGCTCTCCCGCGAGGGACCAATTCAGCGGCGACAGCGCCAATGTGCCACCCGCAAACGGGAATGATGCAGATTCCACATTGAACTGATTTCCATTGACCAACTGGAACGTGATCTTGCCACTCTCGAGCGGCACACCAGGATTCAGACGCTCTACCGAGATCACCTGCCCCGGCTCAGTGGTGAGGGCGATGACGTCACTGAACGTGACCTGTCCATTCACGCCCTGCACCCGCCCAAGCCGCGTGGTCTGGAAACCAAACTCCGAAACAGTCACATCGGCCGTTCCACCGATCTTGCCGCCCTCGATCTCGAGCCGCGCCGAGGCAACCAGATTACCCCGAGCATCCGTGAAGACGCCGCGCAGTCGGTCTGACAGACGCCAAGGCTGAAGGCCGCCCGGCTCAAAGGTCAGGTCCCGGCTGTTAACCGCCGCCATGCCCGTCAGCGTGGCGATATCGAGCCGCAAAAGCGTGTCCGCCACGGTGATGCCATTGGACGAGAGTTTGAGTGGACCGGTCATGTAGAAATCAGGCCCATTCAGCGTCGCATCCAGATCTGCCGTCAATGGCTGATAGAGCGGATCTGCCCGATAATCCCGGATCATGACGCCATCTGCGCTGAGGCCGCCTTTCACCCCACTCTCGCCTGTTGTGCCGTCAAAGCGGAAATCCGTGGAGCTGACATCGGCAGGAATGAGCGATCCGTCGAATCTTGTCGCGCCTAGTCGCGCAGACAGTGCGGGGGGCGCATTGGAGTGTGTCGCAAGGCCCAGCCGCAATGTCTGCCCATCTATCGTCAGCGATTGCTCGCCTATGTTCAGGGACAGGGACAACGCATCCGCGATGGCTGAGACGCTGGCCGTCTTGCCGCCGGTCCAGTCGATTTCCGCATTGGTGAAACTGACGCTGCCAGTATTCGACGAGAAGGCAATGGGAACGGAAATGTCGCCAAGTGTCGTCGATCCGGCAAAGGTCTCGCCGGGTTTGATGAACTCGTTGCCCTCCGGGCAAATTGGAGTCTGGAATGCGCCAAGCTGCACAGATCCGAAACGAACACCCTCGCTGTCCAGCTGCAGGCAGGAACGTTCTGTCGTCGCAATTCGCCATCCGTCGTCGCTGGACGACACGATGAGATGCCCCGTCACATGCGTCGAGGCCAGATCGAAACCAGACACATTTCCGGCGATCCCGATCCTGCCTTCCGCTTCGAGAGTGAGCGCTTCTTCGCCCGAGCGCAAAAGGTCAAAGCTGGACAGGTCCGCAGACAAGCTACGGTCACCAGCGCGCCACGGAGCCAGTTTTACATTGCGCGCATGGATTTCGTTGAGGCCATTCTCAGTGGTCCTGAGCGACAGAGTAGTCTCAACATTGGGAAAGCCGCCGCCGCGCATCGCGAGCTTGGCATCGAAGGAGCGCGACAGGCCTCGCTGAGTGAACCAGGCGGTCTCGGCAGGCTCGATGTCGAGCGCGAGTCCAGTTCTTGAGGTCACCTGCGCCGGTCCGGTCGCGGACATGCTCCAGCCGCTTCCATCGCGCTGCGCATCAACCGCGAGCGACGCATCAAACCCGACCATTGCCCGGCGCAGTGCATCTTTCAGGCTGGCTTCGTGAGCCGAGAAGATGTCTGGCAAGCTGATCAAATCTGTAAGCTGGCCGGAAGTGCCGGAATTGAGCGCGACGCCTGCGGTCGTGATCTCGGCCTCAATACCGATGCCTGCATCTGCCGTACGCCGCAATTGCCCCCGAACGGTGGCGGTATCTCCGCGGCCCTGGGGTAGCTCAAATGCGTTCGCCACTGCGAGGAACGGACCAGAGACGCGACCGGCTTCACCATTCAGATCCAGCTCGGCAGCGACATCGCGCCCCGCGAACGCGCTGCCCGAAACTTTTCCGACCATTCCCTCAGCCGACAATTGGATCAGGGCGTCGAGAACCGAGTTCAGATCTGCCGACGGCAATTGCGCGAAAATAGCCTGTCCGTTCGTCTCTGCATCGGTCACTTCATAGCCGGTCCAGCTGGCGCTCGAAATGGTGCCGTCCCAGACGAATTGGGTCCGCCCTTCTCCGCTGATCGGTGAGTTCAGGATGGCTTCGAGCTGGACTTCCCGGGCCTGCACGCCGCGAATTTCAGCCTGCTGGAGATCAAGGAATATGTCCCCTTCCAGTTGCCCATCCTGCGCGACGACGTCCACCCGCCCTTCAGACCACACAAGCGTCCCCTCAGGCCCCGACAGCGATACCGGGTCCAGCCGCATCTGGAGCGTGCCGGATGTCGGGAACTCGCCTTCCAGATCAATAGAGGCACCAATGTCACCCGCGCTGGTGGCAAGCGACACCCGCCCCGCACTGACCTTCACGGGCGGCAGCGCGCCGCCGCCACCGCTGCCAGACCCGCCGACGCTTTCCAGCCCGTAGAATCGCAGGCCGCGATCGTCCAGCGTTCCGCGAAGCTGTGGTGCGACGACGGACACGCCTCCAAGAGACGGCACAAAGCCGCTCCATTCGAGATCCGCAATCACCTCATCCGCCGCAAAGGGCGTCTCACCACCCGAACGGATGCGCACATCGGTCAGCATCGCGCCACGAGGCCCCAGACTTTCAAAAGTCGCTTGGCATTCCAGCGATTGCTCGTGACACCATTGGGTGAGTGCCTGCTGGGCGATGTACTTCCGCCCCAGCCAGACCAGAGCCGCGAATAGCAGGATCAGCGTCAAAACAGCCAGAGCCAACCAACGCCCCCATTTCAGGCGCTGTTTGCCCGGTTTCGAGCTATCGACCTCTAAATCTTTGTAATGTGGCGTATTCACTGAGGCTTCCGGCTTGCTTCTTGCTTTGATTGGCTACTAGGATTTGTAGAGAGGCAAGAAGGCCAAATTGAGCAAAAATGTCGTTTCTTAACGTGTAAGCGGTATAAAAGGTCCTTCTTGCAGTCACAGTCCATAGAGACGAACGGTGTTGGGTGGCACTAAGTGAGTGAGGGAAATCGCGCCATGGTGCATGACGTGAACAAGAATGAGACAACACACGCCGACACAGCACGCACTGTGTCCCACGGCGTGAAAAGCCTGATCGTGCTGGGCCTTCTGGGGTCGGTATCGGCAGTTCTAGGAGTCGTTTCCATCGGCCCGGACAGTGAATCCGGTGGCATCAGCGCGGCGCACGCCTCGCCCGTTCCGCCGCCACTTGCCGCAACACTGCTGTCGGCGACCGAATTCGAGCCTGGCCTCGGCGCGCCAACGCAGACAAGCGACACGCTGAAGCGCAGGGAAACACTGACCGAGCTGGTCACGCGCCTCGGTGCGGAGCCGTCTGACGCAGCTGCAGCCCTGCACACGATCTACGAAAAGGAATTCCTGGATCCGCGCCGTCTGCGCCCCGGCGTGAAGGCAGACGCCTTTCTCACCAATGGCAAGCTGACCGCGCTGAACATCAAGGCTGACGCCGAGCGCAACCTGTTCATCACGCGAACAGCCACCGGCGACTGGACCGCAAGTGAGCTGAAGGCGCGGTTGAGCCCGACCTATCACCGGGTGGCTGCACCGATCGAAACTTCAATCTATGACGCCGCCCGCAAACTTGGCGCTGGCGACCAGCAGGTCGTCGATTTCGCCAGTGCGTTTGCCTATGATGTCGACTTCCAACGCGAGATCCATCCGGGCGACTCTTTCGAAATGGTCTATGAAACCATGGTGGACGAGCGCGGCACGCCCGTGAAGAATGGCGAACTTGTCTTTGCCAAACTGAATGGTCGCGCCCTGACGCGGGGCTTCTACCGGTTCACGCCAAGCGATGACGGCATCGGCGACTATTTCGACGAAAAGGGCGAGAGCGCGACGAAATTCCTGATGAAGACGCCCATCAATGGCGCGCGGCTTTCATCCTCTTTCGGCAACCGCCGTCACCCGATCTCGGGCTACACCCGCCTGCACAAAGGCACAGATTTCGCGGCACCGACCGGCACACCCATCTATGCGGCCGGCAATGGCACGATCGAACGCGCCAGCCGCTATGGCGGCTATGGCCACTATGTTCGCATCAAGCACGCCAATGACTACAAGACCGCCTATGCGCACATGTCGCGCTATGGGCCCGGCGTACGCGCTGGCAAACGTGTGCGGCAGGGCGATGTGATTGGCTATGTCGGCTCGACAGGTGCCTCCACCGGTCCGCACCTGCATTATGAGGTCTACATCAAGGGCAAGCCGGTGAATGCCATGTCGCTGAAGCTGCCAACCGGGCGCAAGCTGGCCGAAACGCCAGAGATGCTGGCCGAGTTCGAACTTCGCAAGGCCGAGATCGACGCCATCCGCTCCGCACAAGGCGCACAATTGCTGGCATCCACCGCAGAAACCAATCCGCCATCGCCCTAGTCATCGGGCGGTCATTCAGACGAAAAGAGCCCCGGTCAATAGCTTGACCGGGGCTCTTTCTGTTTAGCGCCATCTAGTTCAGGGCTGCGGCGCCTTTGGCGAAGTCGTTGGGCACGCCATTGATCGCCAATTGGTCACCTTCGACGCCGATCTCGATGGTCTCGCCATCATGGATGCGGCCCTCCAGCAGGAGACGAGCCAACGGGTCCTGAAGTTCCTTCTGAATCACCCGTTTCAGGGGCCGTGCACCATAGACCGGGTCATAGCCGCGTGCGGCCAGCCAGTTGCGGGCGTCGAGGCTGAGCTGCAGTGTCATCTTGCGGTCCTTCAACAGGCCTTCGAGACGTTCCATCTGGATATCGACAATGTGGTCGATCTCGCCGCGGCCCAGCCGCTTAAAGAAGACAATCTCATCGATCCGGTTGATGAATTCCGGACGGAAATGCATCCGGATCGCGCCCATGACAGCCTCCTTGGCCGCATCGGACACGTCGCCTTCTTCGCCGCTCGCCAGCGCATCTGCGCCGAGGTTCGACGTCATGATGATGATCGTGTTCTTGAAGTCGACCGTGCGGCCCTGGCCATCCGTCAGGCGACCATCATCCAGAACCTGCAACAGCGTGTTGAACAGGTCCGGATGGGCTTTCTCGACTTCATCGAACAGAATGACCTGATACGGACGGCGCCGGACGGATTCCGTCAGCACACCGCCTTCATCATAGCCGACATAGCCGGGAGGCGCACCGATCAGGCGAGCTACCGAATGCTTCTCGGAGAATTCCGACATATCGAGCCGCAGGATCGCCGTGTCATCATCGAACATGAACTCGGCCAGCGCCTTGGTCAGTTCTGTTTTACCCACACCGGTCGGACCGACGAACAGGAAAGAACCGATTGGGCGGTTCGGATCCTGCAAGCCGGCGCGTGCCCGGCGAACGGCATTGGAGACTGCTTCCAGAGCCGCGTCCTGGCCGACGACCCGCTTGCGCAGCTCCTCTTCCATCTTCAGCAGCTTTTCGCGCTCGCCTTCCATCATCTTGTCGACCGGGATGCCGGTCCATTTGGAAACGACGGCAGCAATATGCTCCGGGCGGACGACTTCGGACACAAGGCCACCATCGCCCTTGTCTTCTTCGCTGCCTTCGACTTCGGCAATCTGCTTTTCCAATTGCGGAATGGTCGAGAATTTCAGCTCCGACGCCCTGCCGAGATCACCCTGGCGCTGAGCTTCAGCCATGTCGGCATAGGCGCGATCGAGCTGTTCCTTGGCAGACGCTGCGCCTTTCAGCTTGTTCTTCTCGGCAGACCATGTGGTCGTCAGCTCGTCGGATTTTGTCTGCAGGTCTGCGATCTCACCTTCCAGTGTTTTCAGGCGATCAACAGATGCCGCATCCTTTTCCTTCTTGAGCGCTTCGGCCTCAATCTTCAGCTGCAAAAGACGCCGGTCGATCTCGTCCAGCTCTTCCGGCTTTGAATCCACCTGCATGCGCAGACGGGACGCTGCCTCGTCCATCAGGTCGATGGCCTTGTCCGGCAGGAAGCGATCCGTGATGTACCGATTGGAAAGCCCTGCAGCAGAGACAATGGCGGCGTCGGACACGCGCACGCCATGATGGGCCTCATAACGGCCTTTCAGGCCACGGAGGATCGAGATCGTGTCTTCAACCGTTGGCTCATTGACGTAAACCGCCATGAAGCGACGCGCGAGTGCGGCGTCACCTTCGACATACTTCCGGTACTCATCCAGCGTGGTCGCACCGATACAGTGCAACTCGCCGCGCGCGAGCGCGGGTTTCAGCAAATTCGACGCATCCATCGCGCCGTCTGATTTGCCGGCACCGACCAGTGTATGCATCTCATCGATGAACAACACGACACCCCCTTCCGCCTGCTGAACTTCGTTCAACACGGCTTTCAGGCGCTCCTCAAACTCGCCCCGGAATTTTGCGCCCGCAATCAGCGCGCCCATGTCGAGCGCGAGCAGGCGCTTGCCCTTGAGGCTTTCCGGCACATCGCCATTCACGATGCGCAGGGCCAGGCCTTCCGCAATCGCGGTCTTGCCGACGCCTGGCTCACCGATCAGGACCGGATTGTTCTTGGACCGACGAGACAGGACCTGAATGGCGCGGCGGATTTCTTCGTCCCGGCCAATGACAGGATCCAGCTTACCTTCACGAGCGTCCTTGGTCAGGTCCCGCGCGTATTTCTTGAGGGCTTCATACCCCTCTTCCGCGTTCTCGCTGTCAGCTGTACGCCCTTGGCGCAATTGTGCCACCGCGCCTTCCAGAGCGGACGGCGTTACGCCAGCCTGAGACAGCACCTCCGCTGCCGGATCATTTTTCAGTTTTGAAACAGCCAACAACAGGCGCTCTACCGTTACGAAGCTGTCACCGGCCTGTTTTGCCTCGGCTTCAGCACTCTGAAACAATTGCGCTCCAGCCTGTTCCAGACGCAAGCCTGAATTTGTGCCTTGCACTTTGGGCAGTTTTCCAAGCGCGGTATCAATGCCCTGCGCGACGAGTTCCGGCCGGCCTCCAGCTGCACGAATGAGGTTCACGGCCAATTGGTCGCGATCCTCCAGCATTGTTTTCAGGATGTGCGCTGGCGTCAAAACCTGATGTCCGCTCGCGAGGGCGGCCGTCTGTGCGCCTTGTATGATTGCGCGGGCGCGTTCTGTGTATTGCTCAATATTCATCTATATCCCCTTTGAAAGGCAGATCATGGAAGTTGATGGATGATGGCCCCGCTCAGCGGCAGCCGGTATCCGGTTCTTTCCTGATGTGGGATGCAGTGACGGTCGTTGCAAGCGCACGGAATACAGAATTCGCGCATGAAAAACCCGGCCAGTGCGATCCGCAGGCCGGGCAATTCAATACGGTCAGATAGTCAGGACTATTCAGCAGACTCTGCCGACGCCTCTTCCGACTTCGCCGAATCGTCTTCTTTCGGCGCCGATTTGCGCCGACCGCGCGAGACGGTCTTCAGCACGCCGTCGGCTTCGCCATCCGCGCTATCATCGGCCTTGTCCTTCTTGGCATAAGGCTTCCGGCGTGTGCGTGTGCGCGGCTTCGCCTTGGCGTCGTCGTCCGATGCCTCAGAAGTATCCTCTGCAGACGATTCGTCCGATGCCGCCTTTTCATTCCTGGACTCATCCTGATTGTCTTCATCCCGGCTCTTGTTGCGGGACTCGACCTCGGCCTCCTGCTTTGGAGAGGCGTCATTGTCAGAATTGTTGTCGTCATTGTCGTCGCGATCATCGCGGCGATTGTCACGGCTCTGCTGGCGCTGCTGCTGGGCGCGCTCTTTCGCTTCCTGCTGCTTCGCAACAATGCGCTGATAGTGTTCTGCGAACTGGTAATAGGCTTCTGACAGGATGCGGTCGCCACTTGTCTGGGCGTCGCGCGCATACTGTTGATACTTGTCCAGAACCTGCTGGGCAGAGCCACGGATCTTCACGTCCGGACCAACACTTTCATAGTGACGATTCGGATTGTTGTGATTGTTCTGGTTATTGCCGCCTGAGCGACGATTGCGCCCGCGTGAGCGTTTCATGAAGATCATCCCGTTACATGCGCCTGCTCAGTTTGCAGGCAGTTCCCAGCGCAATTGGCCATCTGAAATAAGCGGCCACAGCCCTAGATTTGCGCGAGTCTCGTGAGAGGGACATGCTGTTACACTTCGTGTGGTCGCCGTCTCACGAGAATCTTCTAGCGTGACTTTCCCAATCCGCCAAGAAGAAATGTAAGTATTACACAAATGGCCGTTTTGCCGCGATAGCGCGATCATTTCCGCTGAGGTCTTTGCGGCAGGTGATTTCGTCAAATCCGGCCTGATCCAGCAGGGCGCTGACCGCTTCTTTCTGGTCGAATCCGATTTCGAACACCAACCATGCGCCTTGCTTCATGCCTTGAGCTGCGAGTCCGATAATCTCCCGATACGCATCGAGCCCGTCCTTTCCGCCATCGAGCGCCGACATCGGATCGTATTCGCGAACCTCCGGCATCAAGCCTTCGATTTCGGCGCTGGCGATATAGGGCGGATTCGAAATGATCAGATCCGCCTCAGCCCAATTCTGCCAGCCCGTCCACGAGCCACGATGAACGAGGCTGCGATCGGCCAGTCCAAGGCGTGTGAGGTTTTCGCCAGCCAACGTCGCCGCCGCATCGCTGGCCTCTACCCCTTCCCCCCTCGCCAAAGGACGATTGGTCAGCAGGACTGCGAGCAGGCAGCCGCTGCCCATGCCAAGGTCTGCGATGAAAGCGGGCTGCTCCCTAGAGATACGCTCCAGGGCCATCTCAACCACGATCTCGCTATCCGGGCGGGGGATCAGTGCCCGCGCATCGCTGAGGAATTCGAGTCCGTAGAATTCGGTCGTGCCAAGTATATGCTGCATCGGCTCGCGCCCCTCACGGCGAGAAAGTCGATCCAGAAATGCTGCAATGGTCTGTTCGGGAACCTGATCGGACCCACGACTTATAAGCTCTGAATGCTGACATCCTGAGACATGAGCCAACAGCCAACGGCTTTCAAGCCGGGCGTTGACGATACCAGCGCCCTTCAACCGTGCAGTGCCATCAGCCATCAATTGATCATATGTCATGTCAGGCAGATCAGCTGGCCTCCATCGCCGCCAGTTTGCGCGCACGATCTTCCGTGATCAGCGCTTCGACCACATCATTCAGCTTGTCGCCCGTGATGATCTTGTCGAGCGAGTAAAGCGTTAACCCGATCCGGTGATCCGTGACGCGGTTCTCCGGATAGTTATAGGTGCGCACCTTCTGGCTGCGGTCACCTGAACCAATCTGGCTGGCCCGCGCCTCGGCGCGTTCGGCGTCGCGTTCAGACCGTTCTTTCTCGTAAAGACGGATTTTCAGCTGTTCCATCGCCTTCTCGCGGTTCACGTGCTGGGACTTTTCCGAACTGGTCACAACGATGCCCGTGGCAAGGTGTGTGATACGAACCGCTGAGTCCGTCGTGTTTACGTGCTGGCCGCCAGCGCCCGAAGACCGCATTGTATCGATACGGATGTCTTCTGGCTTGACGTCGATCTCGACATTCTCCGGCGCAGGCAGAACGGCCACGGTCGCGGCGGACGTGTGAATACGCCCCTGCGTCTCCGTTGCGGGCACGCGCTGCACCCGGTGCACGCCGCTCTCCCATTTCATATGACCGAACACGCCGTCGCCGGATACGTTCGCGACGATTTCCTTGTAACCGCCCGCATCGCCTTCAGAGGCATCGACCACTTCGACCTTCCAGCCCATGGTCTGTGCGTAGCGCGTATACATCCGGTAGAGATCGCCCGCGAAAAGCGCCGCCTCGTCCCCGCCCGTTCCGGCGCGAACTTCCAGCACGATGTTGGCCGCGTCATCGACGTCTTTCGGAAGAAGCAGAACCTGCATCTCCTGCTCAAGGTCCGGCAGGCGATCCTTGATGTCCTCGAATTCCATTTCGGCAAGTTCTGCCATCTCGGCGTCGCCGGACGACATCAACGCCTCGGCCTCTTCAAGCCCCTTGCGCGCAGCCATCACTTCCCGCGCCTTGTCGACCACGGGCTTCAGTTCGGAATGCTCCTTCGACAGGGCGATGATTTCGTCGGTTTCCGTGGTCGCGCCCATGCGCGCCTCGACTTCCTCGAAACGTTCAACAACCTGCTGGAGTCGGGAGAGGGAAAGAGTAGCCATCCGCGCCATTTAGAGTGCTTTTGGCCGCCTGATAAGTCCCCCTCCGCTGTCAGCCCCCTATCCGGTGGTTATGCGCAGCACTTCCTTGCCGGCCAGCACGATGAGCGTAATCGATGCAAGCGCGAAGACCAGGAAGCGCAGCGTTACTTTTGGAGACAGGATCTGAACGAAGGAATGCAGGACCCGCAAGCCGACATAGATCCACGCCAGAAGGGTCGCGAAATGATCGCCGCCCCCCGTTAGCGCCGCGAAGAACATCAGCGCATAGAAGACGGTCGGTTGCTCATGCAGGTGGTTGTAATTGTCGGCGACCGAGCGAACATTTGCCGGCAATTTGTCCCCATAGGTTCCCGGATGGCGGGCATCGTCGGGATTGATCTGCGCCTTCTGCATGGCCGGAATGCGCGTGGCGTACATCCAGAGCCACATGACCAGTGTCCAGACGATCAACGCCAGGACGGGGTGAAGAAATTCGACATTAATTGGCATTTTGGCCTCCCACAGCTTTTTCGTTCCGCAGGAAGCTTATGCCCTATTCTGCAGCCTGAACAGCACTTTGGTTAATGCCCGCATCGGAAAAATGCGCCTGCACGAAGGCTATGAACGTGTCGATATCTTCAGACACGACGCTGTGCCCGCCCGGCCGGAGCCACCATGCAATTCCGGCATCGGGATCGAAATCCTGTTTCATGCCGCCATCCGGAAGGCCGGTCATTCCCACCGCCTCGTAAAGGGATGACGCTGCCTGCGCCGCGCGGAATGAAGAGTTTGGATCTGACCAGACATCCCGCCGTCCATTTCCGAGCAGCACGGGTGTCGGCGCCAACAATCCCAGCAATTGGTGCTGGTCGACCGGTAGTTCATCCACACGATCAAACCAGTCCCGGGCCTGGGGTGCGAGCCAATGCGGATAGGATTCTCCCATCCGTTTCAGGCCCTCGCCGGTTTGCGAGCGCGACAGCGACGCCCCGGCAAACCCCGCCTGATGCGCGATGACCCCATCAATGCGATTGTCCCACACACCCGCCAGCAACGCCGCCTTGCCGAAACGGGAATGGCCGAGCAAAACTGTGCCATCCGGATCGATATCTGCCCGGGTCTCCAGAATTTGAGACGCTGCCGAATAGGCATAGGCCCACGCCATCAATGTGCTGGTCGGCGCGACGGGGCCTCCAAGATTTGCCATCACGTCTCGCGCCTCTGCCCGGCGGTCAGGAACGAAATCCGATCCATAGAAGCTGGCATACGCGATGCCTGCATCCATGAACCGCTCCAGCGGCACTTTGGCGATGTAGGTGCCGAATATCTGTGTCGCGACGAAGCCAAACGCCCCTTCCATCTCGCTGCCATCGCAAATCGCGTCATCTGTGGAGGTCACCGGATAGCCGGGAAACGCCGCGCAATTGCTGGAAAAGGTCTGACTGATGATGACTGGGTGTGGCCCCGGCGCAGCGGGGGTGGCGACAACGAGATGAAACAGGCTGGCCCCGTCGCCTTGTCCGATCGTGACCGGAATTTCTTCCAGTCGTCCCTTACCGCCAAACAGGCTCGCATCCACCAGGCGAGACTCGCCCCAGCTGACCGGCAAGCCTTCTGGCCAGGGCCCATAGAGAACTGCTTCGAACCTCTCCATCATCTGGCCGCGATAGGCATCGTCCCCAAGCATCGCGGCGACATCGATTTCCGGTTTCGGAACGGGCTTGTTTGCAGTTTCGAGACTCGCATAGTTAAGGCCCAGCATCGTGCAGCTGCTCATCACAAGCGCCGTCACGAAAATTAGCAGGATCAGTGGCAGGCGCACGAGAAACCAGACGCAAGCGCGAAAAACTGAAAGCATGAGCCACTCCGACAAACCAAGCCTGAAACCTAGCGACATTTGGCTGAGCGCCTAGCCCCTCACGGAAAAGTGGTTACGCCGCCAACTTGTCTTCGTACTGCGCGCGATAGCGGCGCGAACCTGGCACTTCGGCGCCTGTGTCCAGCCGAAGCGTCACATCGCCTTCCCCTGTGGGTACGATCTCGCTGACACGGTCCAGATTGACGAGGTGAGAACGATGAACGCGGACATGCCGGTCGCCCGCCGCCTGCAGAAGACGTGACAGCTCGGTCAGCGTCATGCGCGCCAGATACTCCCGCCCTTCGGTAACAACTTCAACATAATTGCCGGCCGCCTTTGCCGAGATCACGTCTGGCGCGTTCACGAAATAGCTGCGCCCACCGGATTTCAAGGTCAGTCGATGCAGGTCTGTGGCGTCGCGCTTCGCCCCGCGTTCGTCGAGCGCACGTTGCTCCACCATGCGGTTCAGCCAGAACAGGGCGGCAATCAGCGTGTAGGTCAGAACGTCCTTGCGGAATTCATAGAGCCAGACCGACACATCCGAGAGACCAAACTCATACGGAATACCGAAAATGATCGGGCTGAGAAGCTTGCGGATCGCGACCATTGCGAGAATGTGCACGACAGAAAAAGCAATCGTCGCGGCCGCATGGACCAGAAGATTGACCTTCCACGCCTCCGTCGTCAGCGGGAACCGGCTGAGCATGAAAGTGATAAATGGCGTCAGCGCCAGGATCACTCCGTGCGAGCTGGCCTGACTAAGCCAGGGCAGGTTTGGATACGGGTCGTCCGTCCGCAGCAACACATGCTGATCTGACAGGGATTCCACGACGAAAGACGCAAACAGGAAGCACGCGAAGTACAACCACGTTTTGCGATCTGCGCGCCGGTCGGCCTCCAGTTCCGGATGTGTTGAGACGATCTCCATCGGGGTTTCCTGCCACAACCCACGTCATAGCCGGAACACAAATATCAGAATTTCGTCCCCGAACGCCGCCATTTGTCCCCGGCGGACACAACTCGTCACCCCTGGCCACCTGATGCCCCATTCCAGCTGACTTGATGTCTCTTGAAAGCGAGGGTCACGCCAGCCCCTCTGGAGACCGCCATGCCACACGCCCCCGCCTTCCCCCGCCGATACGATCTGGACTGGCTACGTATCATCGCGTTCGGCCTGCTCATTCTCTATCACTCAGGCATGTTCTACGTGACTTGGGGCTGGCACGTGAAAAGCGTCCACGCCGGTCCCGAGGCCGAATGGGCCATGCTGCTGCTGAACCCCTGGCGGCTGTCGCTTCTCTTCTTCATCTCCGGTGTGGCACTACGATTTGCGGCGGACAAACTCGGTGGCGGCAAACTCGCGCGGGAACGCAGCGTACGTTTGGGGCTGCCCATCCTGTTTGGCATGACGCTGATTGTGGCGCCCCAAAGCTGGCTCCAACTGGTCGAAGCAGGTGAGTTTTCAGGTAGTTTCTGGGCTTTCTGGCCCCGATACCTTGATTTCAATTCTGATTTTTCAGTCACCACCCCCACTTGGAACCATCTCTGGTACATTGTGTACCTGCTTGCTTACACGCTTTTGCTGGCACCTTTTGCGGGTCGTATCTCACGCTTGATGCACGGGCCGAGCGCGCGCATGACGCAGGCGCTCTTCACTGGCAGATGGGGCCCCGCAGCGGTGCTGGTTCTGCCCGTCCTGCCGCATGTTCTCTATCGGATCACGCTCGATCCGCATTTCCCGATCACGCATGATCTGACGAATGACTGGGCCAATCACGCCCACAGCCTGACCATGCTCATGCTGGGCTTCGTACTGGCAAAAGACGCCCACTTCTGGTCGGCCATCCGCCGCGCCCTGCCCGCCGCCATCGCCCTTGTATTGATCCTGGGGATCGGGCTGTCGGCCATTTGGGCACAGTGGGAAACCCTCAGCACCTCTGGTGAGTGGGACTGGATCATCTGGCCAGCGCGAATGGCCCGGCTTGCCTATGCCTGGATCGCTATTGCTGTCCTGCTCGGGCTCGCCCAAATTTATCTAAACCGTCCAAGCCGCGCGCTGACCTATATGACGGAAGCGATTTTCCCCTGGTACATCCTGCACCAGACGCTGACAGTGATGCTCGGCTACTGGCTCACCCGCCAGGGCCTGCCGGTTGGATTGGAGGCCGTGCTGGTCATTGGCGGAACGTTTGCCGGATGCGCCTTGCTGCATGAACTCGTCATCCGCCGCGTCGGCTTCCTGCGGCCCCTGTTCGGGCTGAAGCCTGCAAGCCCGTCCGGGGCGGCTAGAAAGGCGAACGCGGCAGGGACAGTTTGAATATGATGCCCAACGCCCGAAGCACGAAAGCAGAGACGAGCCCCAGAATGAAAGCGAGGAATTCGTCACCGAGCCAAAGACTGGTCAGGAAATAGACCAGAGATCCCAACAAGGCCGCCGTGGCGTAAATTTCGGACTTCAACAAAAGCAGCGGCTTTTCGTTTGCCACAACGTCGCGCAGCAAGCCGCCGGCGCTGGCGGTCATTGTGCCCATGATCAGCACGACTGGCCAGCCATGCCCCAGCGCCGCCGCCTTTGCCGCGCCCGTCACGGCGAACAAAGCCATGCCAATCGCATCTGCCCAACGAAGGGGCCGGAAATTCTCCAGCCAGCGATGGAAGAAAAACGCAGCAAGACCTCCCGCGATCGCAAAACCGAGCGTTTGTGTGTCCTCCAGCCAGAACACTGGCTGTGAGAGGATGAGGTCACGCAACGTACCGCCACCAATCGCAGGCAGGAAAGCCATCACGATCACGCCGAACAGATCCATCTCCTTGCGTACCGCGACGATGCCGCCGGAAATCGCAAAGACGAACACACCGATACGGTCGGTAAACAGGAACAAGAGATCAGGATTCATGCGCCGATTAAGACTGGCGACGGCACCAAATCAATCCCTGCGATGCCTGCGGCGGTGATGATCATGATCATCGGCGCGCGCCGTATCATAAGCACGATTGCGCTCCCAGCAGCCGCATTCCGTGCTCCATGTGAAGCCCTCGCCGCGGCCATTCACCTTCAGGGAGGAGGAGGTGAACTCGCCCGTATCGGTGTTGCCGAACATGTCGACATAGCCGTCGCCATTGGTATCGCATTGATAGAAACTGCCGGTATTTACGCACTCATTGTAGCCGACCCATTGCGTGGTGTCGTAATTTGTCGCCCCCGAACCATACGGACTCGCGCCGCCATAGCCGGTCGAACCGTACGGCGTATATTGCATGTCATAGCTTGCCTGAGCGAGCCCCTGCGAGACGGCCTCCAGCTCCGCCGTAGTGCAGGCCGACAGACAGAGAGCCGCACAGCCCGCCACAATTCCGGTGAACGTCCTGATCATTGCGCGCGTCCCCTTTCCAGCCCGCTCGAACAACATTGCCAGACTGTAACCTTGGCAAGATGAACACAAGTCAACGAGTCAGGCCCGGCTGGAGCTATGATCATTTTGCGCGATCGTCTTGTGAAGTGATGTCTGGCTGGCGTATTATTTGACGAGACAGGGATAGGCTTATGAAATCACTCATCAAATTCGTGCTCGCCAGCATCGGTGCATTTCTGGCGCTGTCGCTTCCGGCGCACGCGCAGGGGACGTGCCCGAAAGGCCGCGAGCTTGTGAACACGCTGGTTACTTCGATCAATGCCATTCCGGGCGATTCCAACAAGACCAAGGCCTATGCGATCGTATACTGGAAGCGCGCGACCTATCAGGTCTACGAGAACGTGAACCTTCTCGGGGTCTTGAATGGTTGCAGCTATCCGAAAGGAAATTGCGGTCTTCCGGATGACCTGTCCGGAACGCGCTTTCAGCAATTGGTGGATTATCAGGACGCCGTTTATGCCTTCAGAAACGGCAAGACCAGTTCTGAGCCGCGTGTTCCGATGAGTGCGCCATTCCCTGATGACGGCATGCTTGAATGGGCTGAAGGGGTGCTTGGCTGCACCACATCCGAACCTGCACCCGCCGCGCCTCCGCAAACGGCGCCAGACCCGAAATGGGTTGGCTATGACGCCGCACGTCAGGCAGGCGGCGACCAGTTTTACCAGTGGTGGCGCAAGAACTTCGAAATGCGGCGAACCGCAGATGCGTTTGAGCTTTGCCGCACATTCGGATCTTCCAGCTATGAGTGCAGCCTGGTCGCAGAGTGGACCTATCTGAATTCAGGCCGCAATCCCTATACGGGCGGCACCACCCAGACCTTCAATGGGACCTATTCTGATCAGGATCGCGGCTACAATGCAGGCTATGAGGGCACTGTGCCGAAGCCGACCTATACCCCGCCAACGTCGAACGAGCCACGCTGCTATGATCAGGGCGACGGGACGGAAAAGTGCTTCTACGACTGAAGACGGCGCCTATTCCGCCGCGACGGTCTCAGCAGCCTCCCGCTGAGCTTTCAGGCGTTCGGCCTTCTTCTCGACCAGCTCGACGATATGCTCGACCATGTCGGCATTCGACACATTATGATCCGGTCGACCGGACACGAACATCTTTCCGCTTTCCTTGCCACCGCCGGTAAAGCCGAGATCGGTCATGGCGGCTTCACCGGGGCCGTTCACGACACAGCCGATAATGGAGAGCGAGATGGGCTCTGAAATATGGGCCAGGCGCTGCTCCAGTGTTTCAACTGTCTTGATCACGTCGAACCCCTGACGCGCGCAGCTTGGGCAGGCGATGATGTTCACGCCGCGGGTACGCAGGCCCAGTGACTTCAGCATTTCGAAGCCAACCTTCACCTCTTCCACCGGATCAGCAGAGAGCGAGACGCGGATCGTATCACCGATGCCGGACCACAACAATGTTCCCATACCGATGGAAGATTTCACTGTTCCCGTCCGCAGGCCGCCAGCCTCCGTGATGCCGAGATGCAACGGTGCGTCCGTCGCCTCGGCCAGCTGGTGATACGCCGCGACCGTCAGGAACATGTCTGAGGCCTTCACCGAAATCTTGTATTCGTGGAAGCCGAGATCATCGAGAATGCGAGCATGGTCCAGAGCGCTCTCGACCATCGCGTCCGGGCAAGGCTCACCATATTTTTCAAGCAGGTGACGTTCCAGAGATCCGCCATTCACGCCGATCCGAATGGAACAGCCATTGGCCCGCGCCGCGGCAACCACTTCCTTCACTCGCGCAGGAGACCCGATATTGCCGGGATTGATCCGCAAGCAGGCCGCACCGGCGTCAGCCGCTTCAATACCGCGCTTATAGTGGAAGTGAATGTCCGCCACGATCGGCACCGGGCTTGCCCGGCAAATCTCCGGCATCGCCGCCGTTGATTCCTCCGTCGGGCAGGAAACGCGCACAATGTCCGCGCCTGCCTCTGCGGCGCGTTCGATCTGCGCAATCGTTGCCGCCGCATCTTCGGTCGGCGTATTTGTCATGGTCTGAACCGCGATTGGCGCGTCTCCGCCAACCAATACATTGCCTACGCGGATCTGACGCGATTTGCGGCGCTCGATGCTGCGCCAGGGACGAAGGGCATTATGAGACATGGGCGCGAAGTCCTGTCCGGTGACTGTCGTGCATCACATGGCCGGTCCGGCGACACATGGCAAGCCTAGCGCGACGCCTTGTTGCCGCCATTGGCAGCCATCGCCGGGGCCGCCGCATCTGCTGCGCGGCTGATCTGTTCATCAATACTGGCGGAAAAGACCGGGGTTGCCTCTGGTCCGAGGGGACCGACCGTTACATCGCCAACGCGCCATTCAAACGCGCTGCCATCACGCGCGGAAACCGTCCAGCCTGCATTGAGGCGCGGGAAATAGCTCTCACCCTCAGCCATCACACGGCTGCGGAAGATCGTGCCATCCGCGCCGCGCACTTCCAACCAGCCCTGCTTCACGGCGACCAGCTCCAGGGGCAAATCCTTCGGTGCCGGGCGTTTGGACGTTTCAACATCTGCAAACAGGCTGTCGCGCGCGCCATTCACGGCGACGACGCCAGCCTGGGGCTCAAGCTCCACATTTGGGCGAACCAGTTGCGAAACGCCGATCGCGCCTGCCCCCAATACGACCAGAAGTGCCGCCGCGGCGACAGCGAGCGGCCATCTCGACTTCTCCGGACCAATCTCGCCAATCTTCGGAACCGGTGCATCATTCTGCACTTCCTGCACCGCACCGCATTCCTGACTGTAAACGCGAATGACTTCTTTTTCGGGAAGCTTCAGATACTTGGCATAGGTGTTGAGGATCGCGGTCAGATAACCGCCGCCTGGAAGTTCACCGACTTCCATACGTTCGATCCACATCAGATAGTCCTTGCGCATCAACGTATCGCGAGACACGTCCGCAATTTCAAGGCCCAGCGTCTCACGCACGCGGCGCAGGACCTGACCCATGCGCAGGGCCTCACCTTCAAACTCGCGCGCCTTGAAGATCTCCATTGCCCGCTCATGCGCGCTCACGCCATCAGCGCTCGGCGCAGCCGTTTCCGGGCCGGTTTCAACAAGATCTTCGCGGGTCAAATCGTCGTGTGCCATATTCATCCAGCTTATCGATACAGCGAGGGGGTCCCCTCCCTGCACCGCAATATCTGGTCCATGAATGTGGTGATTATATGGGCCAGAGCGTATTAACCATCAGAAAGCTCGATCCCATGATCGGCTGCCAAGGCTAACACTTGGTTACGGAAATCCTGCTCGGGCGCATCCAGCGCAGCCAGAAAGTCCGGCTGGAACGCCTGCAGATCCAAGGACCTTATCATTTGCTTGACCGGTCCAATAGATCCTGCCGACATCGACAATGCAGTAAATCCGAGCGCGACGAAGCAGAGCGCTGACAGCGGCGTTCCGGTCGCCTCGCCACAGGCCGACATGCGGATGCCGTGCGTCTTGCAGGAATCCGACACCTCTTTCAGGAAACGCAGGCCGCTGGGTGACACCAGATCGTAACGTTCCGACACATGCGGCGTCATCCGATCTGCGGCAAAGAAGAACTGCATCAAATCGTTCGTCCCGACCGACAGGAACGATGCCTTTCCGGCCAGTTCCTTCAGCCCATAGGCAAGCGCCGGCGTCTCAAGCATCACACCAACTTCTACTTTTGCCGGGGTGCGGCCCGTGCGCTGCGCAGACCATTCCACTTCCTTCATCAACAGATCCCGCGCTTCCTCGAATTCGGAAACCACGGTCACCATCGGGAACATGACGGTCAGCGGGCGATCCCCTGCCGCGCGAACGAGTGCCCGCAACTGACGGCGGAACAGGCCCTTATGGTCCAGCGCGAACCGGATGGAACGCCATCCGAGGGCCGGGTTTTCCTCCCGCTGCAGATTCAGCGCGGGCAGCACCTTGTCGCCGCCGAGATCCACAGTGCGGAAGACGACCGGTTTGCCTTCAGCCTTGTCGAGCACCGTCTTGTAGAGCTCGATCTGGTCGTTCACCCGCGGCAGGGACTCAGACACAAGAAACTGGAACTCAGTCCGGAACAGGCCGACCCCATCGGCGCCTGCCTGTTTCATCATGTCGAGATCCAGCTCCAGGCCTGCATTCAGCATCAGGGACACATCGGTCCCGTCCTTCGTGCGCGCAGGCAGATCCTTCAACGCAGCATAGGCCGCCTGACGTTCCGAGCGGAGGGAGACCCGACCCTTGTACGCATCGTACAGAGAGTCATCCGGGCGAATGTGCAACGTGCCTTCTTCGGCATCCACGATCACCCAGTCCCCCTGATCAATCCGCGTTGTCAGCCCCTTGATGCCGCCGAGCGTGGGGATACCAAGCGCGCGCGCCACGATTGCGGCATGAGAGGACGCCGCCGCCTCTTCCATAAGAATCGCCCGCAGGCCCGTGTTGGAGTATTCCAGCAACTCGGCAGGCCCCAGACGCCGGGCGACGAGAACGCTACGTTCTTCGCTGATTTGCGGCTTGCCCTCTTCCCCGCCAAGGATGCGCAGCAGCCGGTTGTCGAGGTCTTCGAGATCGTGAAGGCGCTCTCGCAGGTAGGGGTCACGCGCACTTTGCAGGCGGGCGCGGTGTTCGCGGCGGGCACGATCTACCGAAGCCTCTGCCGAGAGGCCGGACTTCACGCCTTCCTGCAGCTTCTCGGCCCATGACGGGTCATGCGCTAGCAGCCGATACGTCTCCATCACATCGCGCGGGTCTTCGCCAAGTGCGGCGCCGTCGAGCGACATCATGCGATCAATCGAGGCCTTGAGTTCAGCCATGCCTTCCGACAGGCGATGACTTTCCGTCACCTGATCCGCTGCGAAGAATTTTGCGGCGGGCACGACCGGATCATGCAAAACGGCGCGGCCATAGCCGAGCCCTTCACAGAACACACGCCCTTCCAGTGACGCAGTGTTTCGCTCTCGCTTCTCATCCGTGCCGCCATTGTTCAGGGCGTCCGGATTGATGCGATCGACGATCTCTGCGAGCACCATTGCAATGGTCTGCAAATTGTCGACTTCTTCATCATCATAGGCCCGCTCGGTGCGGTTCTGGACGGTCAGCACGCCAATGACGCGGCCGCCACGCAGGATCGGCACGCCAAGAAAGGCGTGGAACGGGTCTTCTCCGGTCTCTGGCCGGTAGGAAAAGGATGGATGACGCGGCGCATCCTGAATGGCCATCGGCTCAGCGCGGCGCGCAACAAGACCGACAAGCCCTTCATTCGCGGTGAGGCGCGTTGCGGCGACCGCGTCAGCTTTCAGACCTTCAGTAGCGATCAGCAGCAGGCCGCCATCCTGCAACCGCAAATAGATGGAGCAGACATCTGCAACCATTGTGGAGGCAATCAGCCTTACAACCTTGTCGAGCCGCGAACGTGTTTCGCCTTCCTCCGCCATGACCTGGCGGAGCCGGTTCATCAGCAGTCGCGTCGCGGGCAGATTATAAGGCATGGTCAGCCTGTTTGTCGCAGCCTCTGTCAGGCAGCGTCAAGGCCGAATGCGGTATGAAGTGCCCGAACGGCAAGCTCAGTGTAGGCATCCCCGATCAATACAGAGATTTTGATCTCGGACGTGGAAATAACATCGATGTTGATGCCTTTTTCGTACAATGCCTTGAACATGGTCTCGGCAACGCCGGTATGGCTGCGCATTCCCACGCCCACGATGGAGATTTTGGAAACATCGCGCACGACTTCGAGGCGCTCATACCCGATTTCTTCGTGCATGCCTTCCAGCGTATCCCGCGCAATCGGGCTGTCCCGATCGGTACAGGTGAACACCATGTTGGCCTGCTCAGGTCCACGTGCCTGCGCCTGGACGATCATGTCCACGTTCACGCCAGCCCGTGCAAGGGCAGAGAAGATCTTGGCGGAGATACCTGGTTTGTCCGGAACTCCGTAGAGCGTGACCTTGGCTTCATCCCGTGAATAGGCAACGCCGCTAACAACCTGTTTTTCCACGATTTCTTCCTCTGAGCAGACAATGGTTCCGGGATTGGGCTCACCAGGCTTCAAAAAGCTGGACAGCACCCGGACAGGCACATTGTGATTCATCGCCATTTCTACAGAACGCGTCTGCAGAACCTTGGCACCGAGGGATGCGAGTTCCAGCATCTCCTCAAACGAGATTTTCTCGATCCGTTGCGCCTTGGGCACGATCCGCGGATCGGTCGTATAAACACCGTCGACATCCGTATAGATGTCGCAAACGGTCGCATTCAGCGCAGCAGCCACAGCCACGGCGCTGGTATCGGAACCGCCCCGGCCGAGCGTGGCGACACGTTCATCATCGGTTACCCCCTGGAAACCGGCAATAACGGCGATTTCCCCCGCATCCACCGCATCCGGCAGCATGGAATCGTCAAAGCCCATGATCCGCGCGCGGCCGTGGCTCTTATTGGTTTTCAGGCGCAATTGCCATCCAAGCCAGCTGCGCGCTTTCAGGCCTCGACGGCGCAGGGCCAAAGCCAGAAGACCCGCAGTAACCTGTTCACCTGAAGCAACCACGACATCGTATTCATCGTCGAATTGCTCGCGTGGCAGATTATCCCCCGCCGCGCCCTCGGCATAGCCGACCAGCTTGTTCGTTTCGCCCGACATGGCGGAAACGACGACAGCCATGTGCTCGCCCTTCGCCGCGCGATCTGCCACAATGTCTGCGACATTCGCGATGCGGTCGAGGTCTGCGACCGATGTGCCACCAAATTTCAGAACCGTGCGCGCCATTTCGCCCCATAACCTGTCGTCTTCTTGGGATATCCCACTATATTCGCTCTCCATAGGGGGTGTTCCCCGCCGGATCAAACAGGTTTCTTGAACTATGACAGTAGCAAAAGACAGGGTGAACGACGCCCCCGCCACGCCGAGCATTGATCCGGACGAAGTCGCCAAGTTCTCAGCAATGGCGGCAGACTGGTGGAATCCGCGCGGCAAGTTCCGACCGCTCCACAAGTTCAACCCCGTTCGACTCCGCTTCATCCGCGAGACCGCGGAACGGCATTTCAACATCTCGCCCAACGCAAAACGCCCGCTGGAAGGCCTGCGTCTGCTGGATATTGGTTGCGGCGGCGGACTGGTGTGCGAGCCGATGACCCGGCTTGGCGCGTCCGTTACCGGCGTCGACGCCTCTGAAGCGAACATCAAGACCGCCCTGACCCACGCACAGGAACAGGGGCTACAAATCGACTATCGAGCCGGCACCGCCGAAGGGCTGATCCAAGCGGGCGAGCCGAAGTTCGACATTGTTCTCAATCTGGAAGTGGTCGAGCATGTCGCAGACCCGCACCAATTCCTGAAAGATACCGGCGGGCTGGTAAAGCCAGGCGGCCTGATGATTGTTGCCACGTTGAACCGCACGGCTAAGGCGCTCGCCACGGCAGTGATTGGTGCAGAATATGTGCTTGGCTGGTTGCCGCGCGGCACGCATGACTGGTCGAAATTCGTGACGCCCGAAGAAGCCGATGCCGGCCTCACCGCGTCCGGACTGATAACAGAGGAGCCAATTGGCGTGTCGTACAATCCGCTAGGCGACAGCTGGAAACTCTCTGGCGACACGAAGGTGAACTATATGATCGTTGCCCGGAGGCCAGCAGAATGACGCAGATCCCGACACCCGCAGACGTACTGGACTATTGGTTGGGAAACACGCCAAATTCCGTCGACGGACTTGAAGAAAAGCACAAGCTCTGGTTTGGAAAATCTGACGCAACAGATGCCGAAATCCGGGATAAGTTCCTGCACCTGCTAGAGGACGCCTCTCACCTGCCCTTCGCAGATGACTGGGCTGCCGAAGGCCCGCGTGGACGCCTTGCCGCCATCATCGTGCTTGATCAGTTCAGCCGCAACCTTTTCCGGAATGACGCGCGGGCGTTTCATCAGGATTCGCTGGCGCTTCGTCTGTGCAAGGACGGGCTGGCACTGAAGGAGGACGAAAAGCTCAGCGAGACCGAACGCGTGTTCTTCTATCTGCCACTGGAGCATTCGGAGGTTCTGGAGGACCAGAAGCAAAGCGTCGCTGTATTCAAGAAACTGGCCGAAGATGCCCGGCCTGACTATCGCAGCTTTGCTGAGAACACATACGACTACGCTATCCAGCATTTGAAAGTGATTGAGAAATTCGGGCGCTTCCCGCACCGCAATGCTGCGCTCGGCCGGGAGACGACACCTGAAGAGGCCGAATGGCTGGCCGAAGGCGGCGGGTTCTAGTCCAGCATCTCAGGCCCGCGCGGGTCGAGGCTTTTGCTGATGTCCTGCTGCATGGCTCGGGTCAGCGTGTAGCGCGATGCGACCAGTGCTGCGAGTCCGTACAGGATGAATGGCAGGACACAGAAAACCAGCAACAGGCCGTGCAAAGCGTCTGGTGAATTGACTGTTCCCGGCTTGAACCCGGCGACCCGGCCGAGAACGAAATATCCGATGCCGAACGCAAGGCTGCTGCCGATCTTGTAGGCACTGGTCAGCAGGGAATAATAAATGCCGGCCCGGTTCTCCCCGGAACGCGCAGCCTGATACTCCACCACATCCGCCGCCATGGAGCGCGCGATCACGACAGGGGCGCTGAAAGCCGCACCATTGACGAGCGCACCGACAAGCAACGCGCCAAAACCGCCCCCTGAACGACCGGCAATATAGTAAATGATGTAACTGGCCATCCCCATGATGACGGCGCAGAGGAAGGCTGTGTGCTTCTCCGTCATCGCCGAGAATTTCAGCCATAGCGGAAGCGCCGCGACCGCCGTCGAGAAGAAGATCATGAGGATGACGCTGGCCATGGAATCCGACAGGCCGAACACGTATTCCGCAACGAACAGATAGTTTGATGCGGTGATGGCCACAGCCGTTCCCACCAGCAATTCCATGGAGAGGACGACACCGAGAAACTTGTTTCTCAGGGCCGCGATCATGGCCTTGAGGTCAAACTTCATGGCTTCGCCCCGGTCGCCCCGCATCGGATTGTCGGGAACGAATGTGCACGACAGGAAGGCGACAATCGGCAACGAAATGAGCAAGGCCCACCCCATCACGGCCACTTGACCGAACCGGTCGACCTCAAAACCCGACACCGCCAGGATCGCAGGGACGGCCAGCAGGGCCAGCATGGAGACGATGCTGATCACCTCCGCCCAGGTGAAGAAGCGCGAACGGTCGTCATAATCTGTTGCAATGGCCGGAACCCAGGCGGATCGCGCCGTCTGCAAGAGGGTGAACCCGACATAGAACAGGATCATCCACACCACGAAGTAGGCCGGCCCTGCCCCCCGTTCCGGCATATAGATGAAGTAGGTCGCGATCCCCAGTAGTGGAACGCTGAGCACGATCCAGTGGCGCACGCGTCCCCACGGGCTGCGATAGCGGTCCACCACAAAGCCCATGATCGGATCGGTCGTGATGTCCCAGAAGCGGAGCACCATGAACAGGAATCCTGTCAGCTCCAGCCCCAGCCCCACCTCGTTCGCATAGAGCGGCGCGAGATAGACGGCCAAGGGCAATCCCACCCCTGCCAGCGGTATGCTGAGCGAGGAGAAAGCAAGCACTCTCGGTAAGGACAGGCGCGGGCCACGTGCGTCAGTCATGGGCTCAGCCTGCCCGCGAAAAACGTGACGGCCAAGTCATTTTTTTGTTGGCACAGAGCTTGACGTCGCGGCGGTCGGGCCTGACACGGGAAGAAAGATACGTTTGGAGGAAGCAAACCCGATGCTGAAGAAAATCCTGTTGGGCCTTGTCGCGCTGGTCGTGATTCTTGTCGCAATCGTCGTGTTCCGCACCTTTACCTATGGCGGCGCGGCGTCGAGCGAACGTGTTGACCTTCCTACAGTGCCAACGGTGTCGGCAGACAGCGCGGCAACGCATCTGAGCGAAGCAATCCAGTTCCGCACCATCACAGTCGCCGCGGGTGACCCACGCCCCGGACAGGAAGGCCCGTGGCTGGACCTGCACACCTGGCTGGAGACAACTTATCCCACCGCGCACAGCGCCATGAGCAAGGAACTCGTGCCCGGTACACTGACACTGCTCTACACCTGGCAAGGCACGGACAGCTCGCTCGACCCCCTATTGCTGATGGCGCACCAGGATGTTGTGCCCGTGAACATTGGCACGGAAGACGACTGGACCGGCGCGCCGTTTGCGGGGGAGATCGTGGACGGTTACGTCTACGGGCGTGGCGCGCTTGACGACAAGGGCAGCCTAGTCGCCTTGATGGAAGCCGCAGACGCGCTGGCCGCCGATGGTTTCCAGCCAAAGCGCACCGTCTATTTCATGTTTGGACACGATGAAGAAATCTCGGGAAGTGGCGCAGAAGCAGGCATCGCCCTGCTGAAATCTCGCGGCGTCACGCCGGTCATGGCGCTGGATGAAGGCTTCGCAATTGTCGACCCCTCTCCCCTGACTGGCAAGCCGATGGCCTTCATCGGCATCTCTGAGAAGGGGTACCTGACGCTGACCCTGACTGCACTTGCCGAAGGCGGGCATTCTTCAACGCCTCCACGCGATTCCGCAGCTGTCCGCCTGGCCCGTGCGATTGTGGCACTGGACGAGAACCAGATGCCTGCCGACTTCTCGAAACCTCCGGTCTCAGACCTGTTCCGAGTATCTGCACCTGACCTGCCATTCACGCAGAAAATGGCCTTTGCCAATCTTTGGCTGTTCGGAGGTTCGGTCGAATCTGCAATGGCGGGCATTCCTGCCGGCAACGCCATGATCCGCACGACCACCGCACCGACCATGCTTGTTGGGTCCGCCAAGGAAAACGTGCTGGCCCAACGCGCCATGGCGACGGTAAACTTCCGGGTACATCCGAACAACACTGTGGAAGATGTCATCCAGCACGTGAAGGATGTAACATCCGACATCAAGAGGATCGAAGTCACCGTCTCTGATGGCGGGATCAGCGGCAGTGAAGCCTCGCCCGTCTCACCAACGGACAACAAGGCGTACGCCGTTCTGGCCAGTGTGGCAGAAGCGGCCGGAAACGGAGCGCCGGTCGCGCCGGGTCTTGTTCTTGGCGCCACGGATGCGCGCTATGCCAGCGCGATCACCGATAGCGTCTACCGGTTTGCACCTTCCGTTCTCAACCCGACAGATCTGAACGGCTTCCACGGCACGAATGAGCGCCTTGCCGTCGACAACATGAAACGATTGTCGGAAGGTTATGCGCAGATCATCGTCGCCATGGATGAGGGCGACTGATCCACAAGCCCGCAGAGGAAACCTAGTGTTGCTGGTGCCTGGTCCAGCGAAACAGGTGCGCGCCAGCAAGGCAGCACGCGCCTATGACGGTGAGATGCGTTTCGTAATCGTGCAGGGACTCTACAAAGGCGCCTGCAACCAGCAACGCGCCGCCAAATGTGGCCAAGGCGCCGAAGACCAGACGAGTCGTGGGGCGGCGGGTCTGCGTGAATGCCAGAAGCGCAATCGGCAGCGCAATCATGACCAACGCCTTGTGCACCCATTCGGCCTCCGCCACCGTTGTCATCAATGGCATGACCGAGCCAAGCACTGGCAAGGCCAGACAATGCACCAGGCACAGGCCTGAAAGACCAACCGCCGTCGTATCTGTTTTCTGAATTTTCACCTGAGTACACCCCAAAATGTTATAGTGTATCTTTTAGGGATTCCTCAGCGCAGGTTCAACCCACCAAATCAGCCGATAAACATGAAAACGCCCCTTCGCCGCGCGGATGCGGGCGATGGTTCAGGTCTGGAGTTGTGGTCTCTCGTGGAAAACGTTTGATGCCCCCCGCCCCCAGGCAAACCCGCGGGAGGCATCAAACTCCCCTCCCACCGTCATGCAGTCGCGGGTACTGCAGGACGGTAAGCTTCAGCATTCGATGTGAACTCGGCATGGCCGTAGCGTTTCAACAGGCGGCGAATGCGCGCTGTCAGGCGACGATCGGCCATTTTGCGCAATCCGGGCACGGACAGCGCAAACCGGTAGAGCGCCATCTTGGCCGCAATATAGGGAAACAGTACCGCCGCGACAGCATATTCACTTGCGCCAACGGGCACGCCAATCTCCCGGGCGCGATCACTGTCCCCATTCAGGAAATGCTTCACCAGGACAAGCCGGGCGAGCCGCTTTTCCAGGGCATTGAAGATGCGATGCCCCAATTTCTGATCCGGTGGCAAATACGCCTCCAGCGTCGCGCGCACCAAAGTTCCACACGTCTTGTCGTCAAAGCCTTCGCGGATTGATGCGCCCCGCGCATTCATTATGTCGACGATGCCTTGCGGTGTGTCCATCAACAGGTCTTCCGGCAAGCCTAGCAGGTAACAACGATAGCGGCTGAACTCGACCCGCGCGCGCTCTTCTGCGGTAAACTCGGTCCGTCCTTCATCCAGCATCTGATAAGCCAGAAGGAACACGTCGATCAGTCCGGCTGGCATCTGGTCCACTTGCGGCACCGGAATGCCGTAAACGGACTTATCCCAGCTTTTCATACGGCGCAGAATATTGAACCGGACCATGGAATGCATCAGGCGCACCATGGCGGCGGCCTTGAACCCTTCACCGCGCGGCTCCAGCGCGCCCGGCAAGGTCGTCACAGTGAAGAATGTCGCGGTTTCGTTCACACGGCGGGAAGCCGTGGAATGACCCAAGGTGCCGGTCATCGCCATTGGCAAAGCGGTATACTTGTTGAGGAAAGTTGCCAGAAACGCTCCCCGGATCATCCAGGGCGATGTCACCGCCATCGGCAGGCGGTTCAGTCGCGCCCCTTCCCGCACAAGGTCCATGTCCAGCCAGTCCGGCCGGGTTTCCATTTCCTCGATCAGTGCGACCAGTTCCTTCGGCGCATCCGGCACAGCGTCGATGCCGTGGTCACACGCCGCCGTCAGCATGTCGACCAGGCGCTTAAACCCGTACTCCCCCATCAGCGACGCGTAGGCATCCGCCGTAATGTCCCCCAACATCGTGTACGCCTTCACGCGCTCCTTCATGTCGGCGGGCGGTGGCGGCAGGTGGCGCAGTGATTTTGGCAGGGAACTGTCTTCGACCTGCTCTGTATAGCGTTCCGGAGTTGCGGAAAAATCCACGTCACCATACATCACCGGCAGAGCGGTTCTCTGGTAGGCAATCCGCTCCTGAACCTGGGCGAGCGATGGGTGCATCAGACTGTTCCTGTCGTATTACTTGCAGTTCCAGATACATAATGTAAGCAATCCTCATATTTTCCACTCGCATCGCAAACGATGGGTCAGATTTCGGATTGAGGACTATAAGTGACTGAAAAGTCTAGAAGAAAGCCAAGGCAAGCGCGTGCGCAGGCCACTGTTGAAGCAATTCTCGAAGCAACGTTTCAGCTTTTGGAAGAGAGCGGTCTCACGAAATTAACCACAAATCGCATCGCTGAGCGTGCGGGCGTCAGCATCGGCACACTGTATCAGTATTTTTCTGATCGCGAGGCCATCCTCTTTGCGCTCAGTCAGCGCCAAAGCGACAATGTGCGCAAAAAGATCACCGAACTCGTGCTCGAAAACCCGGAAACATCTGCCGTCCGGGCGATCATTCGGGCCCTCATGAAGGGACCGACCGGGTCACACCAGACGCGGTTGATTTTGTCGGATGCCCTCTTCCGCTCAGGCGGCAGCGATGTGATGAGCCGTCAGCACTTCGCCTTTCTGGACTCTGTCAGCGGACAATTGAGCTTCGACTTCCCACACGGGCGCGAAGCGGCCTTCATCCTGACCCACACGGTTGTGCAGCTCTTGCGCGCCGCGGCTGCCGAGCCGGAGCTGGACCTCAATCCTGAAGTTCTGGAAGATGAACTGGTCCATTTGCTGGAAAGCTACATCGAAAACCTGACGTCGCGCTTTGCTCCCGCGAAATCCTAGCCGCTGTTGAAGTGGCCCCAGATGCGTTCTGCCAGCGCCTCGCTGACACCTTCTACGGCCATCAGATCGGCCACTTTGGCCCGCGAGACTCCCTTGGCCGACCCGAAATGGTGCAGCAGGGCTTTCTTGCGCGCAGGGCCGACGCCCTCAATCTCGTCCAATGGGGAGGATTTGATCGCGGCGGACCGCTTTGCCCGGTGCGCACCGATGGCCCAGCGGTGAGCCTCATCGCGCAGGCGCTGGAGATAATAAAGTACCGGCGCTGTTTCCGGCAGTTTGAAAGGCGCGCGGCCCGGCCGGAAAAACTGCTCCCGACCGGCATTTCGGTCCACACCCTTGGCGATGGAAACGAGGTTCACGTCCTCCGGGGTCACACCAATTTCGGCTAGCGCTTCGATCACGGCGTTCAGCTGTCCCAAACCGCCATCAATCAAAACCAGGTCCGGCCAGTTTGTACCATTGCCCTCTTCGCGTTCCTTCAGGGCGCGAGAGAAACGACGCCGCATCACTTCGCGCATCATGCCATAGTCATCGCCAGGTTCGATGGCCGTGTCCTTGATATTGAACTTGCGATAGGCGTTCTTCATGAAGCCTTCCGGTCCGGCGACAACCATTCCGCCTACGGCGTTTGAGCCCTGGATGTGGGAGTTGTCGTAAATCTCGATCCGGTCTGGCGAGGCGTCCAACTCGAACACTTTCGCCACTTCCGCCAGCAGGCGCGCCTGGCTGGCCGTTTCGGCCAATTTGCGCGACAGGGCTTCTCCCGCGTTGCGCGAAGCCTGAGCCACAAGGTCTTTCTTGCCACCGCGCTCCGGTCGGCGCACCTCAACCTTGCGCCCGGCCTTCAGCTCAAGCGCTTCCCCAATCAACTCGGCCTGATCCGGCAATTTGTTGACAAGAATCAGTTTCGGCGGTGGGCGCTTGTCGTAGAATTGCACAAGAAAGGCTGACAGCACTTCCTCTGGTGTCTGTTCCCGTTCGTGACGCGGATAATGCGCCGTCGCGCCCCAGTTCTGCCCGGCGCGAATGAAGAAGACCTGCACGCAAGATACGCCGCCATCCATCTCGATGGCGAATACATCTGCCTCTTCAATATCTTCCGGATTCACATCCTGGCTGGCGCGTACATGGGCCAGCGCGCGAATCCGGTCTCGCAATCGCGCCGCGCGTTCGAATTCCATTTCCTCCGCAGCTGCTTCCATGTCTGCCGCAAGGCGCTTCTGAAGGTCGGCCCCCTTCCCGCGTAGGAAATCTGCCGCCTGATCGGCCAGCGCCTGATAATCCTCGGTCGAAATCAAATCGACGCAGGGCGCAGCGCAGCGCTTGATCTGGTGCAGCATGCAGGGGCGGGTCCGAACGCTGTAGACGCTGTCCTCACAAGTGCGCAGCAAGAACGCCTTTTGCAGCGTATCGAGCGTGCGCATTACGGACCCCGCGCTCGCGAACGGCCCGAAATAGTCCCCCTGATCCATCTTCGAACCACGATACTTCTTTATCTGCGGGGCTTCATGATCGCGACGGATGAGAATGTAGGGGAAGGATTTGTCGTCGCGCAGCAAAACGTTGAAGCGGGGCTTCAGGCTTTTGATCAGACTGGCCTCGAGCAGCAGCGCCTCAGTCTCGGTCTCTGTGACGACGAATTCCATCCGCTTGGTCATGGAGATCATGCGCGCAATTCGCTGCGTATGACCGCCCAGCCGCGCATAGTTCGACACACGTGCCTTCAGGTCGCGTGCTTTGCCGACATAGAGCACGTCATCATGCTCGCCGAACATGCGATACACGCCGGGCTTGCTCGGCAGCCTTTTCAGATTGTCTTTGATGACATCGATGCCCCGCAGGGACGTCGCGCCGGAATCAGTCGGGTTCATGACTCAACAGATAGTCCGGCTTGCCGCCGGATGCGAGCCTTAGCCGAAGTTCAACATGCTATGAAACGCAAACCGGGAATCCAGCATCCAGCCGGCGCCGAAGCTGAACAGCATCACCAGAATGATGGACGACATGAAGGAACGCCCCTGCTTGGGCGCATGTTTCCGGTTCGCCGCCTTCACGAGAATCAGGAAGAACAACAGCGCAATGAACACCGCCATGAAGAAGACTTTCTCCATGTCAGAGAGATGATCGACCCAATCGGTGACGTCCAGAATGATATCGTTTGCCACTTCCGCGATCTTGTCGAGCATCGCATTCAGCAAACTCATGTCCAGTGATACGCTCATGTCTCCCCGCAAATTCCCGTCCTGGGAACGCTTTCATGCTTGTTTCAGGAACGAGGAGTGTCTCACACATGGCTAAAATCCAGCCCTAGACCGGCATATGAATTTACCGCTTTCGATTCAGGCATTGGAAAGGAATTTTCCCGGCTGCGGCGGTTTTCCCCCTGCCCGGCTCTTGCCGCGCGCCAGCCGCAGGATTAAGCCGACGCAAACGCCAGCCGAGCGTGACACGCACAGGAAATACTCATGTCTGAAACCCTTCGCCTTTCTGAAGCCCTGGACCGCGTAAAGCCGTCCGCCACTATCGCCGTCACCACAAAAGCGAATGAACTGAAACGGGCCGGGCATCATGTGATTGGCCTCGGGGCGGGCGAGCCGGATTTCGATACGCCGGACAACATCAAGGAAGCCGCCATGCAGGCGATCCGCGATGGCAAGACCAAGTACACGCCCGCTGACGGCATCCCGGAACTGAAAGAAGCGATCTGCGCAAAGTTCAAGCGCGAGAATGGCCTGACCTACACGCCGGGCCAGATCCACATCGCGCCGGGCGGCAAGCCGGTCATCTACAATGCCTTTGTCGCGACGCTAAATCCCGGCGACGAAGTCATCATCCCGGCGCCATATTGGGTTTCCTATCCCGACATGGCGCTGATGGCAGGCGGCACGCCCGTGCCGGTCGCCTGCGGACCGAACGCCAATTACAAGCTGACGCCGGAAGCGCTGGAAGCTGCAATCACGCCGAACACCAAATGGCTGTTGCTGAACTCACCGTCCAACCCGACTGGCGCCGCCTATACGAAGGAAGAGCTGCGCGGCCTGGCCGATGTGCTGCTGCGCCACCCGCATGTCTGGACGCTGACCGACGACATGTATGAGCACCTCGTCTATGACGACTTTGAGTACTTCACGATCGCGCAGGTCGAACCGAAACTGTTCGAGCGGACGCTTACCGTGAATGGCGTGTCAAAGGCTTATGCCATGACGGGTTGGCGCATCGGCTATGCTGGCGGACCGGAAAAACTGATCACAGCCATGCGCAAGGTGATCAGCCAGACCACGTCCAATCCCTGCTCCATCAGCCAGTGGGCCGCGGTCGAAGCGCTGAACGGGCCGCAGGACTTCCTGCCCGAACGACGCGCCGTTTACCAACAGCGCCGCGACATGGTCGTGGCTGGCCTCAATGCTGCCGAGGGCATCACCTGCGCGACGCCAGAAGGCGCTTTCTATGTCTACCCGTCCTGCGCGGGCGTGATCGGCAAGACCAGCCCTTCCGGAAAAGTCATTGAGAGTGACAAGGATTTTGCTTCCGAACTGCTCGAAAAGGAAAAAGTCGCCATCGTCTTCGGTGAAGCCTTCGGCCTTTCCCCGGCATTCCGCGTATCCTACGCGACCTCCACAGAGGCACTGCAGGAAGCCCTGACCCGCATCCAGCGCTTCTGTGCGAACCTGTCATAAACCAATGGTATAGAGGGGTTCTATATCGGGTGTTCCACGTATTGATTTGAATGGAACTTTCCCCGTTCTTACGTGCTGAACAAGAGAGCAAAAAGGAGCCCCTCATGCCTGTAGACATCGGTCTGAACGACGACGCCCGAAACACATCCGCTGACGCCCTGCGCGTCCTGCTGGCGGAGACATATGCATTGTACTCCAAAACGCACGGCTACCACTGGAACGTGACCGGCCCACGCTTCAACAGCCTGCACACCATGTTCGAGACACAATATAATGAGCTGTGGCTGGCGCTAGACGAAATCGCTGAACGCATCCGCGCGCTCGGCCATTTTGCCCCAGCCTCTGCCAGCGAGATGGTCGAACCAGCTACGATCAAGCCGGACAATGGCATTCCGGATGCTGACACGATGGTCGAAAACCTGGTTAAAGGTCATGAAGCGGTCAGCCGCGCAGCGAAAGCCGGTTTGAAAATCGCGGAAGATAATGGCGACGCCGTAACGGCCGATCTGATGACGCAGCGCGCCGCCATCTCGGAGAAGACCGCCTGGATGCTGCGCGCCAATCTCTAGGGAATCCGCGCCTCCGGCGCATCCTGTATATTGCACTGCACAACAAGTGGCGCGTTTCATGGGCTTGACGGTCCCGCTGAGGCGCGGCACTCTTTCATTTGTGTAATGAATGGGTCAGCAAGAGCCCACCGGATCAACCCCGGACTGCGCGCAAAAAAAGGCCCGGCAGCGAGTTAACGCGCCGGGCTGTAAAGTATCGGGTCCCGTAGGGGGGAGGAAACGCCCAATCGGAGGAAGGATTGGGTTAATGCCCGGGACCCTTGGCATGCGTGTTAAATAAACACTCCAGCCCTGTTTTCAACCTACGAGACAGCAAAGCTTTCATGCAATTATGCATGAATGTCGCATTTCTGACTAATTCTGACGCATAGCAGGACGACGCAGGATTTCGGTCTCTGCGGTGATGAAATCCCGGAACGCCGCAATCCGCTTGGAACGGCGCAAATCACTCGGATAGATGAAGTAGAGATCGAAGATCGGGCCGACCGTTTCCGGCAGCACTTTCACAAGGCGCGGCATTGTCCCGGCCATGTAATCCGGCACATCCGCAATCCCCAGACCAGCATCCACCGCGCGCAACATGGCAAACACATTGTTCACTTTTAGCGCGGCCTGGCGTGGCGGGCTGTCATCGCGACCGACCCGGCAGGCAAAGCTCATCACATCCAGCATGGAGGTTTCGTCGCCATAGGCGATGATGCGGTGATTATCCAGATCTTGCGGCGTGCGGGGCATGCCATAGGCTTTGAGGTATTCCGGCGAGGCGTAAAGGTTCGTCGCAACTGTGCCCAGCTTGCGCTGGATAAGGTCTGCCTTGTCCGCAGCCCACAGGCGGATGGCGCATTCGGCCTCCAGCTTCAGCAAATCATATTCGCGGCTGTCATCAAGACGAAGATCCAGATTCATGTCCGGATGCTTGCGCATGAAGCCGCCGAGGCGCGGCACAAGCCAGGTGGACCCGAAAGCCACTGGCGCGGCTACGATCAGTTCACCCTGCGGGGTTTCCTGTTGGTCCTTCAGCAGCGTATTCGCCGATTGCGCGGCGGTGGCCATTTCCATGGTCGAACGGAACAGGGTGTGCCCGCTATCGGTCAGCACCAGACCGCGCGCATGCCGCTGGAACAGGGATACGCCGAGCGCCTCTTCCAGCGCCGCAATCTGGCGCGAGACAGCCGACTGCGATATGCCCAGCCGTTCCCCTGCCGAGGTCAGGCTGCCAGCTTCTGCCGCCGCGTGGAAAGATTTCAGTTTACCCCAATCCATGGGGAGCGTTTGTGACGCCTAAATGACCCGACGGCAAGCAGAGAATGCGGCAGTCCCTCCCACCCGCATACTGTAGGGCGGGTTGAACAAAGCGATGCGCGCCCGTTACACGCTCTCTCTGTGATGTGGTGTTGGTGGAATCCTGTCCAAATTCGCACCCAAGCCACTACGTTCCCCAACGTGACGCCCCACTGCCATGCCTGTTCTTCTAGTTTCCGGGTGATACACTCCTCATCGGGAGGAATATCAGATGCCACGACTGAAACAGGCGGGGCGCGAAGCGGAAAATCCGTTCGCAAACCGGATTTTTGACATCCTGTTCGGCGACCGGGACCCGATTGCGGAGCCCGGAACCGAAACCGGAACGCCCGGGAACTGGTGGACTGTTTTCAACATCGTGCCGGATGCATTCAAGCACACAACTGAAGGGTTTCAGTTTTACCGGTCAAAAAATCGGAAGCTGGATCCGAAACTGCGTGAACTCGGACAGACCCGCGCAGGCTTTGCCGTTGGCTCACAGTTTGTCTTTTCCCAGCATTGCAAGGCCAGCCGCGACGTCGGCCTCACCGAAGACCAGATCGCCGCCATACCTCATTGGCAGGTGGCATCCTGCTTCAGCCCGCTGGAGCGCGCAGTTCTCGCCTATACGGACGGACTTGTCCTGCAGCGCGGCCGCGTTCCGGATGGCGTGTTCGATGCGCTGAAGTCCGGGCTGTCAGACGAGGAAATTCTCGAACTCACCTACATCACCTGCACCTATATGATGCACGCGATCATGAGCCGCGCACTGAAGCTGGAATATGATGATGTGGATGAGCGTATTGTTGAGATAGCCGCACCAAAAGATGCGAACACGGATGTCATGTCGATGGTCGACAAGGGAGGAAACTGAACATGGCCTATCATCATCTCGCCCTCGCCGCGAAAGACATGAAAGCCACGCACGCATTCTATGAAGGCATCATGGGGTTTGAGCTGGTAAAGGTTGAAGTTGCTCCCATCATGACCGGAGGCTGGGGCAAGCATTTCTTTTACCGCATGGATGGCGATGACAGCCGGTTTATCGCCTTCTGGGAGCTTCATGACACCGAAGGCAGCGAAGACTATGTCTATGACATCAACGCCGCCGCCAAACTGCCGCCGGGCACGAACCATTATTCCTTTTCCGTTGACTCGAAACAGGAGCTGGAAGACTGGAAACAGAAATGGCTCGCAGCCGGTCTGGACGTATTCGAAATCGACCATAATTGGTGCCATTCGATCTATACCAGAGACCCAAACGGCAACTCTGTCGAATTTTGCCTGACCACTGGAACGTTCACCGAGACCGACAGGCAGCGCGCGCTCGACGCACTTTCGGAAACAGAGTTCACCCCCTCCCCACCCCCTGCCTTCATGCAATTATGGAATGCGAAAAAGGTAGACAGCTGACAGATCGCCTACTGACTGGCCCAGAGGATACGGGCGATCCAGGCGATCTCGGACGGCTTGAAACTGCGCGTGGGATAGGCCGGGTTCAGAGAGGCAAGCTCCACCGCGCGCGAATTCCGCCGTGCAAGGATCTTGGCCATCACTTCACCTTCCAGCGTTTTCGCCACAACCCGGTCACCAATTTTCGCCTCGGAGCCCGGCGAGACGATGATCCGATCCCCCGCGCGATAGGCTGGCTCCATCGAATCTCCGCTGATCTCCAGCGCATATACAGACTCGGTCTCAAGCCCCGGAAAGCGAACCTCTTCCCAGCCGCCCCCAACCGGAAACCCTGCATCGTCAAAAAAGCCGTCCTGCCCGGCTTGCGCAAAGCCAATCAAGGGCGCAATCGCGCCGCGCCGCCCATCGACCAGCGCCGCGAAATCCTCAAACCGACTGCCCACTGAATCCAGCACACGCGCGAGACTCTCCGTAGACGGCCAGCGCGGCCGGCCATCCGCCGCCTCTCGCTTCGACGGATTGAACGCCGTCGGGTCCAGCCCGGCCCGCCGCGCAAGACCAGATGGGGTCAATCCATGATGAGCGGCCAGGGCATCAATGCCTCGCCAGATGTCACGATGTTTCATGGGATAATTTTCCCAACCATTGCCTTGCTCGCTAAACAGGAATATCCACCTATTGTCAAGTCAGCTTAGAAGTCAGGCATGAAACTTTTTATTCATGGCGTGCCGGATACGCCGCATTTGTGGGAACCGCTGATTTCCGTTCTGGACCTCAGTGAAAACGACTATCGTGCGCCTGCCCTGCCCGGTTTTGGGTGCGCCCGTCCGGCCGGGTTCTCTGCCACCAAAGAAGCTTATACAGATTGGCTTGTCGGCCAGATGGAAGACATTGGCGGAGGCATAGATATCGTTGGCCATGACTGGGGCGCCTTGCTGACCTTGAGGGCCGTCTCTCTGCGGCCGGATCTTGTGCGCACCTGGTGCGTTACCAACGCGGTGATCGATCCCGAATATCGTGGACATGCCATGGCCCGCCGCTGGGCTACACCAATCCTGGGCGAGTTGGTTATGCTGGGCATGCGGAACAAGAAGCGGCTTCTTCCCGCCATGATCGCTGGCGGCATGCCGAAAAGCCTCGCAAAGAAGGAAGTTCCCCTGATTGACAAGACCATGCGGCAGAGCATCCTCGATCTTTACCGCTCAGCCGACGGACTGCGGTTTTTGGATGACTGGGTCAACGGCCTCGCGAATCTGCCACAGCGCGGACAGCTTTTCTGGGGCGAGACTGATCCTTATGTCGACCTTTCCGTCGCCAAACGGTTTTCAGAGCGATGGAATGTCCCACTTCATGTGGAGACCGGTGCGGGGCACTGGGCCTGTGCAGAACGGACGACGGAATTCGCCGCCCTTCTCCAGTCACATTGGGCGTGAACTTCAGGCGGCCTCTTTTTTCGGGCTGCCAAGCTCCTGCTTCACACGCTCTGCCAACTGACGAACAGTAAACGGTTTCGGCAGGAAGGAAACTGCCCGGTCATCATCCAGCTGCTTGGCAATATCGCGCTCTGCATAGCCAGAGATGAAGATCACACGTGCATGGCCAAGCAACTCCTTGGCCTCGCGGATCAGCGTCGGGCCATCCTTACCCGGCATCACGACATCTGAAATGACGAGGTCGAAGCTCTCCGGATTGTCTTCCAGAATCTCCATTGCCTCTTCGCCATCGCAGGCTTCCTCAACCTCGTAGCCGCTGGAGCGCAGCAGCGAGGCCGCGATGCCGCGAACGCCGTCTTCATCCTCGATCAGCAGGATGCGACCACGGCCGGAAATATCCACTGGCTGGCTCGCGGCGTGCTCGACCTGCGCCATATCCACTGGCTCCGGAATCTCTTCGGCGGCCAGCGCTGGCAGGTAGATGTGGAACGTCGTGCCTTTGCCCACGCCAGAGGTGGTGCAGATATAGCCGCCGGATTGCTTGATAATGCCGTACACAGTCGCGAGGCCAAGTCCCGTGCCAACGCCCGCTTCTTTCGTGGTGAAGAAGGGTTGGAAGATCTTGTCCATGACATCCTTCGGCATGCCGTGGCCGGTATCTTCCACTTCAATCAGCATGTAGTCGCCATCATTGACGAAGGAAAAGCCCTTCTCCTGGGCTTCCTTGCCAGTCGCCCGCGCCGTACGGATCGTCAGCTTGCCGCCATTCTTGTGGCTCAGCATCGCATCGCGCGCATTGGTAGCAAGATTGAACAGCGCGTTTTCCAGCTGGTTCTTGTCAGCCTTGACGTATGGCACATCGCGGCCATGCTTGACGTCCAGTTCGATCCGCTCGTCCAGCAATTGACGCAGGAGAATGGAGAATTCGGTCATGAAGTCTGTCACCGCGAAGACTTCGCGCTTGAAGGTCTGCTGGCGCGCATAGGCGAGCAGCATCTTCACAAGATCCTTCGCACGGATCGAGAATTCGTGGATCGACTTCAAATTTGGATAGGAAGGGTCACCCAGCGGATGGTGGACCATCAGCTGCTCATTGTTCAGGATGATACCCTGAAGCACATTGTTGAAGTCATGCGCCACGCCGCCGGCGAGCTGGCCAATTGCCTGCATCTTCTCGCCATGCGCCAAACGCATCTCCAGCTGGCGCTGTTCTGTAATATCCATGACGTATGCAACCGACGGTCGACCCGCGCCGTCCAGCGCCACGAATACGTTGACGTGCTTTGGCTCCTGCCCGGCAAGCTTCAGGCTGATCGGCTTGTCGATCGCATCAACGAGGAGACCACTCAACGCCTCCTGCCCTTCCTCGGCGAGGAAGAGGTCAGAGAATTTTCCGCCCGGCGCAGCCTTGCCTTCGGTCAAATCCATCAGGGAGCGGTTGGCATCCATGATGATCGCGCTGTCGACGCTGCCGCCTTCCAGACGCACAGCACCAAAAGGCGCGTCATCAAACATCGGGTCGCCATCCGGGCGCGGCGGACGCGAAGCGGTCGATAGGCGGAAGCCTTCCTCGCCCGTATTCATCACCTGTTGGCTGGCCAGGATGATTGTACGACCGGTCGCTTCGGCGCCCTTGCCAGACCAGGTCGTGATCGCCTGAACCGGACGCTCGACACCATCGCGGCCGCGCAACTGAATATCCACCCGGCCCGGCACGCCGGATTTGCGATCTCGCGACAGCATCTTCACAAATTCCGGACGCATGATGTCATCGATCCGGATGTTCTTCGCCATTTCCGGCAGGCCGAGCATGTCGCGCAGCCAGCCATTGGCGTAGGTAATCGTACCGTCCGGACGCGCGGCAAAGAAACCCATCGGAGCGTCTTCGACGTAAAGCGACTTCAAGTCCGCCGCACCAGTCGCTTCGCGCTCGCCTGCGATTGGGCGGATGCGCCACAGAACCTTGTCACGTGGCAGCGGAGAAACAGTGATCTCGAACTGCGCCGGTACGCGCTCAGGGCCAATCGTGATCGGTGGCAGGATTTCGCGGCGCGCATGGCCGACTTTGGCGTCCTTGGAGAGGCGATAAACGGGCGCTGCCAGACCGGGATTGGCCCCGAACAGGCGGTCGACAGTGACAGGCGCACCTTCGGCCTGTGAACCAATCAGAGCCAGCGTGGTCAGTTCGCGGTAAGATCCATTCGCCGCCATTGGCGCGCCACCGCGGTCTGCAATCAGAACAGATTCATCCAGCGCTTCGATCCAGCCATAACGAGGCGTCGCCGCCTGCGCCGCGCGAGCAATCGAGCCGCGCTCCGGAAACAGGCCCAGCATCCGACCGGCGCCGCGCACACTCCACAACAGGAAAACCAGACCCCCAGATGCCATTGCGATCAGAAGGATCGGTCCCGGCGCGCCCGATGCGTTCGGCCAGGCAAGCGCTACACTCGCAGCGGCAATCGACACAAGCAGGCAGACCCAGAATGACAATTGCATCCAGTCCAGCCGTCCACGCTCAGACAACGCACTCAGTTCAGCGGCAGAATCCTGATCGTCAACGGGAGCAGCATTGGCCTGCACTTTTAAATCCATCGGTCGCTTTACACTCCTGCTGCCAGCCGCCAGGGTCGCGCCAGCACTTTACGCCTATTTCCGTCCAGCATCGCTGGCGACTCAGTCATACGGAATCCTAGTCTACCAAATGTGGCACGACAAAGGTTAATGAAGTGGGAAAAGACGTTAAGATGAACGTTGAAAATTGCAGAAATCACAGTGGAATCGGAGGTTTTCATGAGACGGACTTCAACAGCAATCGCAGCGCTCCTGCTGCTCGGCGCATGCCAGAGCGAGCCCAGCGACACGCTTCCGCCGCCAGTTGCCGAGATGCCGCCAGCGCCGGCAATTCAGGACCGCGCTGAAATCGTTGCTGCAGAAAGCGCCCGCCTGAACCAGTTCTTCGAAGACAAGTTCCAGGCCACGCTTTCGCGCAATCCGATGTACCAGAGTTATCTGGGCGTGAAGACCGATTATGACAAATGGAACGACGTCTCTGACGAAAATGCCGTGCGCGAAATGGAAATCCAGCGCGCCGACATGGAAGAGATGAAAACCCTGTTCGACTACGACCTGCTGGACGATCAGGCCAAACTGTCCTGGCGACTTGCGGAATATGAACTCGCGCAGGCGGAAGCGGCCTTCCCATTCCGCCATCACAGCTACACGTTCGATCAGATGCGGGGTGTGCAGTCGAGCATTCCGGCTTTCCTGGTCAACCAGCATGGCGTCACCAGCCTGTCAGACGCGGAGGCCTATGTTTCGCGGCTCGAAGGCATCTCAGCTTATCTCGATCAGCACATTGAAAATGCGGAGTATTCGGCGAGCCTTGGCATCAAGCCACCGGCCTTCGCCTACGCCTATGTCCTGAACGATTCCAAAGGCGTCATAACAGGATACCCGTTCACGTCGGACGTTTCCGATGGCAGCGAAGACAGCCCGCTGATGAAGGATTTCCGCGGCAAGGTCACCAAACTGGTCGAGGCTGAAACCATTGGTCAAAGCCAGGCGGACGCATTGCTTTCGGATGCAGTTGCGGCGCTGACATCATCCGTCGGCCCAGCCTATGAGAATGTGATCACGGTCATGGAGGCCCACGCCGAAACCGCCACGACAGATGATGGTGCGTGGAAGCTGCCAGACGGCGACGCCTATTACGCGATGCGCCTGAACCAGATGACCACGACAGGCATGAGCGCAGCTGAAATTCATCAGCTGGGTCTCGACGAAGTGGCGCGCATTCACGGCGAAATGCGCGGAATCATGGCGCAGGTCGGATACGAAGGCACGCTCAAAGAATTCTTTGAATTCATGCGGACTGACGAGCAATTCTACCTGCCGAACACGGAAGAAGGTCGTGAGGCTTACTTGTCCGAGGCACGTCATCAGATCGAGCTGATGAAAGAGGACCTGCCGAGTGTGTTCAACACATTCCCGAAAGCCGACATGATCGTGAAAGCGGTTGAGCCGTTCCGCGAAAAGTCCGCAGGCAAGGCCTTCTATTCCCGCCCTGCCCCGGATGGCAGCCGCCCAGGCACATATTATGCGAACCTCTACCGCATGCAGGATATGCCGACCTATCAATTGCAGGCACTTGCCTTCCATGAGGGCATTCCGGGCCACCACATGCAGATTGCCATCGCGCAGGAACTGGAAGGCATTCCGAGCTTCCGGAAGTATGGCGGCTACACCGCCTTCTCCGAGGGCTGGGGCCTGTACTCGGAATACCTGCCGAAGGAAATGGGCTATTATTCCGACCCGTATGATGATTTCGGCCGCCTCGCCATGGAGATCTGGCGCGCTGCCCGTCTCGTCGTCGACACCGGAATTCACGACAAGAAATGGACCCGTGAACAGGCAATCCAGTATCTTCTCGACAATACGCCGAACCCCGAAGGCGACGCGAAGAAAGCCATTGAGCGCTACATCGTGATGCCGGGTCAGGCGACAGCTTACAAGATCGGCATGATCAAGATCCTGGAGCTTCGGGAATCAGCCAGAGCCGAACTTGGTGATGCATTCGACATCGCAGAGTTCCACGATGTTGTGCTGAAGGATGGCCCGGTTCCGCTCAGCATTCTGGAAGAGAATGTGAAAACCTGGGTCGCCTCCAAACAGGAAGCCTGATCCGAAACGCCGCGCAGCCCTTTGCAGACTTTCCGCATTTGGCGGGAATGGCGAATACGCTGCGCGGCGCTTTCTTGGGAACTGATAAAGTCAGGCGACGTAACTTGATCTGAACGTTTGACCGTCCCTATCAGGGGACTGGACCAATTTGCCATCAGGAGATTTGGGGATGCTGGGTGAAATCATGACGGAGGTCTTCTCCGTATCGGGCCTGTTTACGCTGTTGATGTTGTTGATGCTGCAGGCCGTGCTCGGCTTCGACAACCTGCTCTACATCTCGATCGAATCAAAACGCGTTGGCGAAGAGAAAGCGCCGATGGTTCGCCAATGGGGCATCGGCCTCGCGGTCGCTTTCAGGATCATCCTGCTCTTCATCATCGTCGCTCTGTTCGATGCATTGGCCGAGCCGCTGTTCGGATTTCATCTGACCGGGTTCTTTGAAGGCGAGTTTACCTTCCAGAGCCTCATCACGCTCGCGGGCGGCGCGTTCATCATCTACACCGCGATCAAGGAAATCACCCACCTGCTGACGGTCGACCACATTGAGCACAGCGAAGGCGGCAAGGCCAAATCGGTCATGCAGGCCATCACGCTCATCGTGGCGATGAACCTCGTCTTCTCATTCGACTCCATCCTTTCCGCGATGGCGATTGCAAACGTCGAAGTCGCAAACATCGTATCGGCCAGCGGCGAGGTGATCGACACGTTCAAGGGCACCGTGACGGATTGCAAGTCCGCCCTGATCAGCACGCCCATCGAAGGCGCTGTCGGCTGTCGTCCCGGCAAGGATTATCAAGTCTGGCTGATGGCGATCGCGATTATCGTATCCGGTATCGTGATGGCACTCATGGCCGACGCGGTCGCTGAGTTCCTCAAGAAGAACCGGATGTACGAAGTTCTCGGCCTCTTCATCCTGTTCCTGGTCGGGGTCCTGCTGGTCACTGAAGGCGCCCATCTGGCTCACATGAAACTGTTCACCTTCACCATCGAAGCCATGAGCAAATCGAGCTTCTACCTCGTCATCTTCGTTCTGGTGGTCACCGATATCATCTCGACCAACTACCAGAAGCGTCTCTGGCGGCAGCGCGAAGCGGAACTCCAAGCCCACGGAGAATCCGAATCCGTTGTCGCTGCGGTTGACGATGAAATGGATAGGAAGCCACCGATCTTCACAGGCTTCAGACTGTAAGGAACGGCGCTACTGGACGCCCTGTTGCCGACTAGCGCAGCAGGGCCGTCCGCCTGCTGATGCGCAGGGCCATCTTGTTGCCCTTGCGACCGATCTGGCCCTCTGCAACCACAGCGCCGTCGCGGCCACCAGTCAGCAATTCGACAGGCTGGTCTGATGGCAGGCCAAGCAGCAGGGTCGAGCCTGGCTTGAGGTCTGCAAGACGCGAGAGTGGTACGCTGAGCGATGCGATACGCGCGGTCAGAACGGCTGTCATCGCCCCTGCCCCCGCTGCTGCTGGTACAGCTGCAGGCGCACTCAAAGCCATCTGGCGAGACCGGACAGGCGCCGGTTCACTCGCGCCATCGAACAGGTCGTCCTCCGCCATGATCAGACGCGCTGGCATCTTTGCATCATTCACGCGTACATCGAGGTCAAGAATCGTGGTCTGCCCCGGCCCGGCCAGCGCGGACGCAAATTCCGGATCCGTCTCGATGCGGGAGAATTTCAGCGACGACGCCAAGGCGGCGCCCAATGGTCGAACCAGCCCTTCCAACAGCGCCGCATCCATCGGCGTCAACATGCGCGCCTTCTGCTGGGATGGGTGTCCACCGCACGCCGTTTCGATCAAAGCATTCGCCAGCGGCGCGCTGATCACCAGCATCGCGGCAATCTCTCCGCCGGGTGCGGTGAAGCAGGCGATCGCTGATCCCGTACCCGCGCAATCTGTCTGTAAACCCTGGTCGAAACTGCCCCGTGCACTCGCGCGCGCCAGAGCGGCCGCCTTCAGGCCACATCCATCACGCAGGGCGAGACTCAGGCGAGACGCCATCCGGCGTGCCTCGTCGGTCACATCGGTCGGTTGCGCTGGCGGCAAGGCGAGGTCGCGAACCTCTACGTCTTCCACCTGCGCCGGCTCGGGTTCAGGCTCCGGCATGTCATCCAGATTGGGTCGCAGCAGCGCTTCGATTTCCGCCGCGCTCAGAACACCGCGCGACGTCGGCAACGGACGATCGGGCGTGATCGGCTCGAACGTTGTTGGCATGTCCAACATGATGTCGGACTCACGTCGAGGTGACATGTCCCATCCATCATCAGCAGCAAGAGGCAAGTCGGTCTTCATGGAGCGGTCGGCCGGTTCTTGGGTTCCTGACCGTTTTGCGCCAGATACGGTTAACGACTGGTTAGGAATTTCCTCTTTCGTCCGCTCATCGTCAGCCATGATTCTACCCTGGTCTCCGTTGGGATTAATGCGGGCGCACTTCACGTTAAGTATCACGAGCTGGCGTTAAGGCCTTGATTACGATGCTGTAAGACATCGTTTGGACCTTCATGCCATTATGCCTTCATCGCATGAGGCACCAAGCATAACCGCCGAAGCGTTGGGTAGATTGGGCGAAAGAAAACGGCGGTAATCCGATGCCGGATTACCGCCGTTGTTTTATTCCGAACTGGAATTGAGTTAGTCGTCTCGCAGCGTGCGCTCTTTGCGCTCATGGCGCTCCTGCGCCTCAAGGCTGAGCGTGGCGGTCGGGCGCGCTTCCAGGCGACGCAGACCAATCGGCTCACCCGTCACTTCGCAATAGCCGTAAGATCCATCATCGATGCGGCGCAGCGCCGAGTCGATCTTGGAGATCAGCTTGCGCTGTCGGTCCCTCGTGCGCAGCTCAAGCGCCTTGTCGCTTTCGGCAGACGCGCGATCCACGATGTCCGGCAAGGATCCTGACTCACCCTGCAGATTGTTGATCGTCTGCTTTGCGCCATCAAGAATGTCAGCCTTCCAGTTTTCCAGAAGCCGACGGAAGTAGGCGAGCTGGCGCTCGTTCATGAACTCCTCGTCGTCTGAGGGGCGATAGTCGTCCGATAGGTCAACACTCATCGCTTATTCACCTTACTCTGTTTGGGGGCGGATATAGACCGCCTAGTGATTCTCTGCAATTCCTGCCGCTGAGTAATTTTTGCCAATGTTTTCAGTCAATTGAGGCAAAATCATGTAATCTTCATGAGATTGTTACCAATCGACTGCGTCGTATTCCGAGAAATTCGGTGCAATTTACAGGCCAGCCCTTGATCTTTCTCGCGACGATGCGCTGAATGAAATCTGTCCCAAACACTACGGATGCATTGGTTTCAGCGTACATGGCCCGACGCCGGAAAACTATGGATAAGACGTCCGGCTGGATGCAGGCAGTTGTCTTCAACTCGCTGCTGGTCCTCATGCCTGTCATCGCCGCGCAGAGCCTCTCAATGGCATTCTCCGGCGAAGGGTTCTCCGACACACCCACCATCGAAGCCATCGACCAGACCCGCCGCAACATGGACGAGTCCTTTGCCTCCATCTCTCCGCGCAGTGGCGGCGACAAATACAAGTTCTGGCACGACATCGTCGAACGCGAACTGACCGATATGGACGTTTCCGCGGCGCGTGGTTTCCTGCTGGCTGCACCCGAAATGCTTGACCGTGAATCTGTGCGGGAGCTTCAGGCAGATTCAGACGGGGTGAAGATGGACCGCGCGGATGATCGCCTGGCTGCTGCCGCCTTGCGGAAACTTCCGCTCGATATCGGTCTCAAATTCGAAGAGGCCGAAGCCGCCGCAGGCCGCAAGACATTTGCATCCATTTCATCGGACTTTGAAGATACTGACGAAGCGGACGGTTCAGACACCACCGCAATTGGTGAGACGCAGGCCGCTTCGGAAGACGCTTCGGCCCTCGGCGAAGAAGACGAAACCGAAGTAACCCTGGCGGCAAGCGCCCGATCGGCTGACAGACGTTTCATCCTGCTTGGCACGTTCGCGGACCTCGCCAATAACTCAGAGCGCTGGGTAAGGGGCGACCGGGTTGATCCGATTACGCTGAAAGTGACGGCCATCGGCCTCATCGGTGCCGAGAGCGCGGATGGCGTGGGCGACGGGAATGTCCGGGCAGCGTCCATCCTGAAGTCCGCCCGGCGCGCCCGGCGAATGACCCCGGAATTCACGACCTATATGCGCAACCGGCTGAACGATGCGATTCCCGACTCGGCACTCCGCCCTGCCCTGGAAGACGTTTTCGATGAACTGGCCACAACCAGCGTGCGTGTTGATCGTGTGCGGGACGCCTATATGAGCGCCATCGATCCGGCGGGCCTGCAGCAACTCGAGGCAGACCTCGTCCAGATCGACCGGATCGGCATGTTAACGAGCACGCCCGCAGCCATCACTTTGATCGAGCATGTAAAAGACGAAGCGGATCTGCGTCGCGCGCGCCTGCTGGCCGAGGCTGGCGGTGACCGCTCTGTTGCTCTGGTGAAGCAAAATGGCGAAGACGCCCTGCGCATTGCCGACACCGGCATCAAATGGACCCGCGACCTGATGTTTCAGGTCATGGGCCTTACTGCGTCCGGGCTGGCCCTGCTCTATGTGATGATCGCGACGTTCCGCCGGAATGTCCGCCTTCCGAAAAAGCGTATCGAGCCGACAGGAATCTGATCGCTAGAGATTGAATGCGCCGCGAATGCCATCGATCAGAAGCTGAACGGACAAGGCAGCAAGAATGACACCCAGGATCCGCGTCAACGCGCCCGCAACACTTGCCCCCATCAGCCGGACCAGCGGCCCCGCAGCCAGGAAGATCAGTAGCGTCAGCGCAAGGTTCAGGCCGATCGCAGACAAGACAATCCCCTTCTCGATCCAGTCGGACTTGTCAGACATGTAGAACATGGCCGTGGCGATCGTACCTGGCCCGGCGACCATTGGAATGCCAAGCGGGAACACGGATACATCATCCGGCTCGGGGTCTGCTGCGTGGCTGTCGATATGCTCTTCAACGCGGTTTTCGCGACGTTCCGTGCGTTTCTCGAACACCATGTCGAGCGCAATCATGAACAGCAGGATGCCGCCGGCAGCGCGGAACGCATCAATCGAGATGTGCATTGCGCCGAGTAGCCAGGAGCCGCCAAACGCAAACCCATAAATGATAATTGTGGCGACAATAATCGACTTGATCGCCATGCGGCGACGATAGGCGGCATCACCACTCGCCGTCAGCGTCGCAAACACGGGCGCTACGCCCAAGGCGTCGATCAGGACGAAAAAGGTGACAAAGGATGCGGTAAAAAGAGAGATCAGTTCGGCGCTCATGCGCGCGACCTAATCTTTTTGGTCCGCTGCGTCGAGGATTTCCTGCACGAGAGGCGCAACAATGACTGCATCTCCCATGCCCGCGAACCGGGACAGGTCGGCGCCACCAGAAGCAAGGGACATCATCATGCGATGGCCGCGCAAACGCTGCAGCAAGCCTTCCTCACCGCGATGGCCATCTGCTGTGGCTGTGCGGCCGTGTCCGAGATCCACCAACAAGCCTTCACCCTTCCCGGCCTCCAACAGGGAGATTGCCTCATCTAGTGAGACAGCCTTCGGATCAGGGAGAGGGTTCATGCGCATTGGTTTCGCCATCATTCCGGTCCTCGCGCGTCAGCGGCCATCAGCTTTCTGCACCGGCTCAGCGCGCGATATAGATTGGAACTGGCAACATCGGCCGAAATCTCCAGAACATTTTCACGGTCTTCATCGCTTTCGCAGACGGCGAGCAACCCTGCGATGGCTTCAGCTGCCTGCGCATATGGCGGACCATCGACTTCGCCGAGCAGGTACATCTGCATGATCGCGAAATAGGCGCGCCCCGCCTGCGTGGTCGCTTCGGTAGGTCTCAGAATATCCTTCTCGCGCAGCACTCGGGCGCGCGTTTCGAGCAGAAGTACGCCGCGCCGGTCGCCATTTCTGACAACCGCGCCGTTCACCACGAATGTTTCGCCCGGTTTGAGGGACAGCTTCAATGGCATAGTGTCTGATTCCACTCCTGCAGATTTTGATAAAATTTGCAGAAAGGCGTTAACGCTTGATTGCGATTGCGTAAGTCTGTCAAAAATTTGCAATCAATTGCATGCCATAAAGGCACCATGCGCCCGGTTCCCGAATGCGTAGGATCAACAGGCCTGCGAGGGGTTTGGTCCGTCACGGTCCTCAGGGGACGACCTAACCAAATCCAGCGCGGCGCTCATCTGAAGCTTGAGGCACTGCGGCGGTACGCATGGCTGACTTCCTTTTAACACAGAGCCTCCCGGTGCAGAAATGAATTCGATGCTGCAGCGCGGCAGCTGCCCTTTCGCCACGTCAGCGCTTGCTCCTCAGGCCCGCCACACTATTGTTGGGTCAGACCCAGATGAGGAAGAATTCATGCGTTTTGAAGGCACCCAGGATTATGTCGCCACCGATGATTTGAAAGTGGCAGTCAACGCGGCAATCGCTTTGGAGCGTCCGCTCCTGATCAAGGGTGAACCCGGCACCGGTAAAACCGTCCTCGCCGTTGAAGTGGCCAAGGCGCTCGGCGCAGAACTGATCGAGTGGCACATCAAATCTACAACGAAAGCCAGCCAGGGCCTTTACGAATATGATGCGGTCTCCCGGCTGCGCGACGGCCAGATGGGTGAAGAGCGCGCGAAGGACGTGGCGAACTACATCAAGAAGGGCAAGCTGTGGGAAGCGTTCACCGCTGAAAAGCGCCCAATCCTGCTGATTGACGAGATCGACAAGGCCGACATCGAATTCCCGAACGACCTCCTGCAAGAGCTCGACCGGATGGAGTTCTATGTCTACGAGACCGACCAGACCATCAAGGCGAAGCAACGTCCGATCGTGATCATCACATCGAACAATGAAAAGGAACTGCCGGACGCCTTCCTGCGCCGCTGCTTCTTCCACTTCATCAAGTTCCCGGATGAAGAGACGATGAAAGAGATCGTCGATGTCCACTTCCCGGATATCAAGAACAAGCTGGTCAAGGACGCGCTGACGACCTTCTACGCCATGCGCGAACTGCCGGGTGTGAAGAAGAAGCCGTCCACGTCTGAGCTACTCGACTGGCTGAAGCTCCTGATGAATGAAGACATTGATCTGGAGACCCTCAAGGAACAGGATCCGGACCGCCTCACCCCGCCCCTGCATGGCGCACTCCTGAAAAACGAACAGGATGTCGCCCTGTTCGAGCGCCTCGCCTTCCTCGCCCGCCGCGGCGACGGCAATGGCGGCGGCCGCAGAGGCCCGGCGGGTTAAATCCGCACCATCAAGATGCAATTACCCCCAATCCGAGATGAACAGATGCGATCATCCTGAATTGGGCCATTGTGGATGGAATTCGGTCAGAATTTTATCGCACGGCCTTCGTCGTGCTCGGCTTAGTCAGACAAGCAAATCTTGTTGCCATCGAGATCTCTGACATAAGCAGAATATTTAGGGCCCCGTTGCCCAGGTGCCCCCTCGCACGTACCGCCATGCTCAATGGCTAAGGCGTGAATGCGCCTGACCTCCTCAACGGTTCCGACGCAGAATCCCACCATAGTGCCGTTCCCGAAAGTCGCTGGCTGTTCGTTGAATGGGCGCGCCACGGCAAATGCAAAATCCTGCTCCACCCAATAAGTCATGCGGTCGGACGGAGCAACCTGATTGAGACCCTGCCGCTCAAACAGCGCTTTGTAGAATCGGACAGCAGCGGGCATGTCATTTGTTCCGACGACGAAGTAGTTCATTTTCATGATGCAATCTCCAATACGCCATTTAGCTAGCGCGTGCGTTGAGGTGTGTGGTGAGAGTTGCTTATTGAAAAATGCGACATTTTGTGTCGTATTTCTTTGATGCCCAGAGCAAATACCTCAGTCAGATTGCGCAGGATAGAATTGCTCGCGGTTGAACTGAAACAGGACTCCCACCGCACGGTCAAAGACCTCGCCCGTCAGCACGGCGTCAGCGAACGCACCATCACCCGGGATCTGGCGCTCATGCGGGACCAGGGAATGCAGATTGATGCCGATCGCGGGCGGGGTGGTGGCGTACGCCTCAATCGAAACTGGGGCGTCGGCCGCCTGAATCTTGATTACTCCGAGGCTGTTGACCTTCTCATCAGCATTGCCGTTGCGGAGCAAATGAAATCGCCTCTGTTTCTGGCCAATCTCGACTCGGTTCGCCGTCAACTCGTAGCGTCATTCTCGCCAACCAAACGTGAATCTGTTGACCGATTAAGAGCCCGAATTCTGGTAGGCGCTACGGCCTCGACATATGTGCAGGCCAGTGTCACCGCTCCCCCAAAACGGATTGTTCAATCCTTGCATCAGGCATTTATGGATTTGGAAACACTGGAAATCGACTACAAGAGCGAGGATGGCGCGGTATCGCGGCGACGGATTGATCCGCACTACCTCCTGCTAAAATATCCGGTCTGGTATGTCGTCTCATTTGATCATCTACGAAACGAGCCCCGCACTTTTCGATGTGATCGCATACTAAACGCTTCACGGACCGGTGACGTATTCAGCCTGTTGCCTAAGAGTACTTTTCAATTGTCGCTCATTTGGAATGACTGACTGGCTTGGGCGACTACCGATTGGCAACGTCACACGCACCTCAATCCTTTGAGATGTCGCCCAGCGGCTGCGCCTTGGGCCGCCGGTTGACGTCTTCGCGGCTTTTCAGGAAGTCGGCCATCTTGGTCTTGTCCTGGCGCTCGTCGAACCAGGTTTTCCAGGCCAGTGTCATCCAGGCGGCATGGAACAGCAGGCCACAGATGATCGAAACCAGACCGGGGATCGGCCCGATATGGGCACGCCGGACAAACTCTCCCAGAGTCAGCACATCGGTTGGATGGATCGCAATCTTGGCAAAATAGGCCGCGCCCTGAATGGCGAAAATCCAGCCATAATTCCGGCGCAACCGCCGCCCAATGGCGCGCGCCATGGATATTCGATATTGCGGCTTTTCGTAATCGTCCGACAGGGCGGTGCCTCGGTCGAGCGGTATCCGGGCGCCCTTCCCGCGCAGCATGGGGACGTAAAATGCGATCTCCAACACGCGCGCGCGAAACCGCCAGACATAGAAGAATCGATAGCGACGCGCTTCCAGTATCAGGAACATGATGCAGAGCGCCCCGACCAGCACGATGGGAAAGGGAGATGCGCGATCACTGGCAAAGGATACTGACAGGCCGATCCCGGTCGAGATCACAGCCCAGTTCGTCGTCTGGTCCAGACGTTGGCGCCAGATGGTCGAACGATAGACTTCCGCGCGATAGAGGTGGGCCAGCGCGCCAACCTCCTTGCTGCCCACAATGGCTTCAGGCGGATCGCCATCAGGATCTTCAGTAAATTCCAAATCGCTCATACGGGCATTCTACGGCGCGAATCTCCGCCGCGCCAAGGGGCAATCGGGCGCGGGCTCAGTTGTTTTCGCGGGCTTCTTCCCGCTCTTTCACAACCCGCGTCTTCAACGGAATTGGAACAGCCTCTTCCCGGAACGATAGCGTGGATTGCGGGAATGGAATGGTGATGCCCGCCTCGTCCAGCGCATCCTTCACCGCAAAGGCGACTTCGTCATAGGTTGCGCGTTGGTCCGCCGGGCGGCTGCCAGACCACCAGAGCAGTTTGAAATCGATGGACGAGCCACCGAACGAGACACATTGCACGTCCATGGTTTCAGACTGCTCGACCGACTCACAGCCTGCCAGCGCGTCCTGCAACACCGACTTGGCCTTGCGCATGTCGGTATCATAATCGACGCCGACCACGAGCTCCTGACGTTTCAGGGTGCGGTCGGTTTCAATATTGACCGGATTCTTGAACAGGTACGAATTCGGCACGATGACAAGCTCGCCATCCGTTTCCCGGACATGGGTTTCGCGGATCAAAATGCTCTCGACCCGGCCATAGACGTCTTCGCATTCGATCACATCACCGATCCGAAGTTTCTCGCGGCCAAGGATGATAACCCCTGCGAGGAAATTCTCGAACACGTCCTTGAACGCGAAGCCGATCGCGACCGATGTCAGGCCCAGACCGGCAATAATGTCAGATGGCGACACGGACGGGAAAATCACCGTCATCGCAATCGCAACGCCGACGATCCAGGCCGCGATGGAAATCAGGTTTTGCGCCAATGTCACCAATGCGTCCCGAACCCGCGCGCGATGCATGGCCGTCGAGACAATCGCCCGGATAATCCGGCCCGCAATCAGGGTCACAATCAGGATGACCAGCGCAATGGTGAGATTGGGCAGGCTCTTGAAGAAGGCTGAAGCCATGTTTTCGACTTCGGTCTTCAGGTCTTCAATGGGCGTAAACTCCATCCGCGTGTAACGCGCGAACCCGGTTCAGGTTCCCATCAATTGCAATAACCGAGCTTGAGGACGGGTCCATAGCCGTCGAGGGCAAGACGAACATGGTGCGTATCGTCGGAATTCGCGTCCGCCCGGATGCGCCCAGCCAGCGCTCCGGCCTGCCCGGTAATCCGCCGCCGCCACAGCGCATAGCGTAGAGACTCCGGATCAGCGGTGAGCGCAATGGCACGGTCAAAACTGCTCAAGTCACATGCCTCCATCGCCAGTTCTGCGAGGGAATGACCGAAATCGGCCTGTTCAAACGACCGGTCCAGTCCGCTTGCTGCAATTGGACGCCCGGCCAATTCGAACATCGCATCAACCACGCGCCGTCGGGTTGGAGCGTCCGGTGCCAGACGCGCGCCCTCTGCCATGATCTCAGGACGGCCAATATTGAAAGGCTGCGCCCCTGCCCGTGCATCGCGCAAAAATGCTGTCCAATTCCCCCGCGACAAAGCCGCCTTGGCCTTTTTCCTCGCATAGGGTTCGACGGCCTTCTCACGTCTCAGATCTGCGCCAAGCCGCGCCTGCCAGTGCCGCAGCAACAGCGTGTCGCCACTCTTCGCCACGGTTTCCAGAAACGGCGCCTTCAACCGGTTCTGCTTTTCTGCGGGCAAGTGCTCAGCCGCCGACCAGATCGCGTCCAGCATACACGCCGCCTCATCAGCGGTGCCGCACGCCGGATGTTCGAACGCATGTGCAGCGTCCAAACCGAACGCGGCAATGCTGAACAGCGAACTGGTCAGAAGGGATTTCATGCTGCCCGGTTAGCAAGAAGCAGCTGAACCGGGCATGAGTAAGCCGCTCAGGAAGCCACCGTGCGCAGCCGAACGAAATGCTGGTCCCAGCCCTTGTCGTGACTTGTCAGCATGTCGAACACATCACCGTCGAACGTTTCAAACCCGGAATGCACCAGTGTCAGTCGTGTGCCACCAAATGCGGATTCCAGCGTCCAGTCCACAATGGTTTCGTGTCCATTCAGGAACGCATGCGTAAATGTGTAACGCAGGCGACGAGGCGGCTCCGATACCAGAACCTTGCCCCAAATCATCTTCGGGTCGGGCTTGTCCGGGTTTTCGCGCAGCAGCGCATAGTCAGTGCCTGCGCTGAGGTCCGAATCTGCCTCGTGGAACCATCGCGCCAGTTTTTCCGGCTCGACGAGATAGGTCCAGACCCGTTCCGGCGCGGCGTTGATGAATATGGTTTTGGTAAGAGTGGCGTCAGTCATCGGATCCCTCCACGGCCTGTTTCAGTTTGAGAAGTTTGTCGTCCCAGAACTGGCTGAAGAAGGTCAGCCATTCCGCAACAGGCTTCAGCCCGTCGGGATTGAGACAATTAATGGCTTCCCTGCCCTGGCGCTCAACGCGGATCAGCTGGGCCGATTCAAGCAGGGCCAGATGTTTGGAAACCGCTGGTCGGCTCATGTCGAACCGGCTGGCAATGTCAGACACGCGCAAATCGCCGCTGGCGAGCAAGGCCATAATCTGGCGACGAGTGGGGTCGGCAATCGCGCGGAATACGTCTGGATCAGTCATATAGGAAACCTTTTGGTTTCCCTTTTAATAGGAAACCAAAAGGTTTCATGTCAAGCAGCATTTTGCTTTTCCCAGCGTCATCTTGGACAGGGCGGCCCGGCGACGCTATCTTTCAGGAGAACCCAATCGAAGAGACCGCCCCATGTTCCTGAACTTCTTCAATGAGCTGCGCGAAGCAAAAGTGCCTGTCACGCTGAAGGAATACCTCCTGCTGATGGAGGCGATGGACAAGCAGGTCATCAATATGGAGGTGGAGGATTTCTACTACCTCTCCCGCGCGGCCCTGGTGAAGGACGAGCGCAACATCGACAAGTTCGACCAGGTGTTCAGCCACGTCTTCAAGGGGCTCGATACGCTCGCCGACGCGGTAGACGTGCAGGATTTGCCGGAAGAATGGCTGCGCAAGATGACCGAGAAATTCCTGACCAAGGAAGAGATGGACGAGATCGAAGCGATGGGCGGCTTCGAAAAGTTGATGGAGACGCTGAAACAGCGGCTCGAAGAACAGAAGAAGCGCCATGAGGGCGGAAACAAATGGATCGGCACGGGCGGCACCTCTCCTTTCGGCGCCAACGGCTACAACCCGGAAGGCGTGCGCATCGGGCAGGAAAAATCCCGCCATCGCCGCGCGGTGAAAGTCTGGGACAAGCGCGAATTCAAGAATTACGACGACTCGGTTGAGCTCGGTACACGCAACATCAAGATCGCCATGAAGCGCCTGCGCAAATGGGCGCGCACCGGCGCTGATGATGAACTCGATCTGGACCAGACCATCCGCAACACGGCGCGCAAGGGGTATCTCGACATCGAAATGCGCCCGGAGAAACGCAACACGGTCTCCGTGCTCCTGCTGCTGGATGTCGGCGGATCTATGGACCCATATGTCCGCGTGATGGAAGAGCTGTTCTCAGCTGCGCGGTCCGAGATCAAGAACCTCGAATACTATTACTTCCACAACTGCCCTTATGAAGGTCTGTGGAAGGACAATCGCCGTCGCATGAACAATCGCATCCCGACCTGGGACGTGTTGAACAAATTCCCATCCGATTACAAGGTCATCGTCGTTGGCGACGCCACGATGAGCCCATATGAGATCACCTATGCAGGCGGCTCCGTCGAGCATTGGAACGAGGAAGCCGGCGGCATCTGGATCCAGCGCTTCGTTGAGCGTTATCCGAACTTTGTCTGGCTGAACCCGGTCAAGGAAGGCGCGTGGGAATATACCGGCTCCATCAAACTGATCCGCGAGCTGATTGGCGGGCACCGCATGTTTGAGATGACGCTGGAAGGCCTGGACGAGGCGATGAAGGAACTCAGCCGCTAAAGGATCTTGTATGCCGCGTATTGCCGTCAACGGAATTGAAATCGAGTACGCTGAGACAGGTTCACCTGAAGATCCGCTGATGCTGCTCGTGTCAGGCTTTTCCGGGCAGATGACCCGGTGGCCCGAAGCATTCCTGAAGGGATTGGCCGATGCCGGCCGACGCGTCGTCGTATTCGACAATCGCGACATCGGGCTGAGCACGGAACTGGCAGGCAAAGTGCCGCCATCTCCTGAAAGCATCGTCAAAGGCATTGCCGCGGGCGAACCGGTCCATGAAAGCGTGCCCTACCTTCTGGATGACATGGCCGCAGACGCCGCCAACCTTGTCGAAGCCCTCGGTGCAGACCAGGCTGACATACTGGGCGTGTCGATGGGCGGCATGATCGTTCAGCTCATGGCACTGAACCATCCGGAGAAAGTTCGAACACTGATCCCGGTAATGACAACATCGGGTGACCCGTCCCTACCCCCGTCAGATCCGGTTGCCATTGAGGCTCTTACATCGGTCCCGCCGGAGCGCACGCCTGAAGCCATAGCGGACCAGGCGGTCAAGTCTGCAGCGGCATACGGATCGCATCCCGATATCCGCAACTCAGACGATGATATCCGGAAGCTTTCAATGGATGCCATGACGCGCTCGGATCGCCCCGTGGGCGTCGCACGGCAGTACGCAGCCATTCTGGCCCAGCCGCGATGGCATGAGCGTTTGGAGCGCGTATCGCACCCTACATTGGTTCTGCACGGCGCAGTGGACACGCTGATCAAGCCGGCCGCCGGAGAGGATATCGCCCGCCGTATTCCGGGAGCAGAGTTAAACATCCTCGACAAATGGGGCCACGACATGCCGGAGAAAATGATCCCCGTGCTGCTGGATCTTATCGTGCCCTTCCTTGATCGCCACGCGCCGGGCGCTCGCTAGGCAGCTACCAGCCGCCGCCCCCGCCGCCGCCGCCACCGCCGCCGGAGAAACCGCCCCCTCCTCCACCGGAAGAGCTGGAACTTTGCGGCAATGAAGCGCTGACACCCGTGCTCATGCTGGACATGACAGCATCATTCATGCCGCCAACATTGCTGAACGAACGACTGCCGAAATGTCCCCAGGCAGGAGAATACGACGCCGCCTCTGTCGGCAATGTGTCCTCGAAATACTTCGTCCAGGGCTTTTCCACATCCAGCGCAATCGCGTAAGGCAAGAACCGCTCATAGCGCTCAACACTCATGGGCGGCGGTGCGTCACTGCCAACTTCGACCGTGTTCAGCTGCAACTTCTCAGCTGTTTCCAGATACAATTTGAAGCCCTCGATCTCTGTGCGGATCTTCTGCCCTTTCGGCGTCGGGGCCGGCATCAGATACATGAACAGGCCATTGAGCGCAGCGAGCGCCAGGATGAACGCCAAATGCCAGACGGACCAATTGACCGTCTGCGTGATCGCCACAGCGACCCCGACAATGGTCAGCACCACGGCCACAAGTGTATAGCTCAAATTCCAACGGAAATACGGCTTGCCATATTTCCGCGACAGGGCCTTGCGAAACAAGGTGTAGGAGGTGGTAAAGCTGGCATCATACTTGCCGCCCAGCGTGCGCGTCTTCTTGCCATCGAACAATTCGCTATCGAGCTTTTGCTCGTCAGCAGTCAGGGCGGCCGCCGCACCGCCCTTGCGGGTCAGCACAGTGGACTTCTTCTCTGATGCGTCAATATCCACGAGGCCTTTTGTGCCCATATTTATCAGTGTCGAGATCAGCGCCCCGTGGCCGCGAAAGCCCCTGAAGTAAACATGATGCACCGCAGCCGGAGACAACCCTTCTGGCGGCTCATAACGCGCAAAGACCGGGCCCTTCGGAGGATCCTCTCCGACTTTCCTGAAGCTGCGCATCAGGAATCCCAGAACACCCAGGAATGAGGCGAGCAATATGCCCAGCGCGCCATACCGGAACCACCAGAGCACGCTCTTGTCTGCAAATGACGGCGGTTCAATCACGCCCTTCTCAAGACCCAGCGAGATGGTCAGGCCCTCTCCGGCATCGAAGGGTCGCGTTGCCTCAAACACATGGGCGCCGCCGCTCTGCCGATAGGCGTAATCGCTGCCCGAGTTTCCGTAACCGCCTGTATATCCGTCCTGCAAGACCACGCGTGCATCCTCTGGCAGCGTGATACGCGCCGCGGCCTGATCTATCGGGAACAGCCAATAGTTTCCCGTCACGTTCCAGTACAATTCGTCATGCGTGTCGAAGTAGCGGATCTGGTTCTTTACTTCGTATTCGATCTCATAGGTATGCGCGCCGCGATCTATAAACACATCCGCATCCCCGATCCGGATACGGAAGGCATTGCCGTCGCGTTCCACGGCATAGGGCTCCTTGCGGCCATCCCGTGTCACGCGCTTTACATTGATTTGGTAGGGCAGCTTGTCCCCCGGCCGCCCTTCATCATCGGCGTAGTATCGCGGCAATTCGCGGAAAATGCCCCGGCGGATGCGGACGCCCTCTGATGTAACCTGAAGTGTTTCAGACACCTGAATATCTCCATCTTCTTCCACCGTGATGGCCACGTCGAAACTGTTGATCCGCTCTTCGGCGACGGCGGAAAGCACAAACAGGCTGGCGGCCAGGCATGCCGCGAAAAAGCGCAGCATCACGACCGGCTCCCCATATCGATTTCGGGCAGTGCGCGATCGGCCATGTCGACTTCGAAATATGATCGCGCGTGGAACCCGAACGGTCCGGCAAGCAGATTGGCCGGAAAACTCTGAATACTGGTGTTCAGCTCACGCACAGCCCCATTGTAGAAACGCCGCGCCATCTCGATCTTGTCCTCGGTCTCGGAAAGCTCCTGCTGCAACTCCAGAAAGTTCGCACTGGCCTTCATGTCTGGATACGCCTCGGCCACAGCCATCAGGCGCGCAACCGGTTGCGACAGCGCGCTTTCCGCCGCGCCCCGATTCGCGAGATCATCACCCGCTGCCAGGGCCTGGGTTCGCTTTTCGGTGATCTCCGCGAACAAGTCCCGCTCATGCGCGGCATAGCCTTTCACCGTCTCCACCAATTGGGGGATAAGGTTCGCCCGGCGTTTCAGCTGAACATCAATGTCGGACCATCCATTGTCGGCCATCTGTGACCGGCTGACGAGGCGATTGTAGATGAGCACGCCCCCGACAATGAGAACGGCCACAAGGCCAAGCAGGATATAGGTCAGCACGTGTCGGGCCCTCCGGATTCGCAGACCTTATCCTTATCCGGCCTTGCAGGCGCTGTTAAGGCTGACCGGCCCCCTGTCTGGCGCGCCAGGCATCTCGCGTCATTTCCCAGACGAGGGACCGTCGCGCCGAGCCGTCCGGCCGACGGCTTTCTACCTCGCCTTTGCGCTCAAAGCCCATACCGTCCAGCATGCGCTGGGTGGGCACATTCTCAAGGCTGGCCGTTTCACACAGCAGGTCCAGATCGAGAGATTCGAACATCCAGTCGAAGCTTGCCGCCGCGCCGCGTGTGCCCTGCCCTCTATTGTGCTCTGACGGGTGCAGCGCGCCGCCCAGCTCCCCTGCGGCCCAGTGCGGCCAGACCTGCACATCACTGTAGCCCATGATGCGGCCATCCTCTGCCGCCCGCACGAACAGCAGGCCCGTGCCCGCCTCCCGTTCGTCCAGATGGGACTGGATGAACGCCTGAACACTTGCCTCTGTCAGCGGACGCGGCAGCGTGTAAATCGGTGCATGGACTGCAGGATCAGACAACAGGGCATAGAGCGCCGGCGCGTCGTCCGGCCTCGCCAGCCGAGACGCATCAGGCGCATCTCCGAGCGTCTCTGCTCTGCGCACCATTTGGCGAATATTGTCAGCCCGCTGGGCGGACACGAGCCGACGCGTGACGGGAATTCCATCGGTCATTTCCCAGACTGGCCACAGCCCGGTTTGCTCGGCAAGGCGTCACCCGGCGACATGGTCAACAAAGTGGACGCATAAACGCATTGACCAGACCGGACGCTACGGCCAGATGCGCGCATGACAGATTCCCCTGCCTCAACGAAGCGCCACGACAAGAACGCGTTCATGTTCGTGATCATCACGGTCGCGATCGACATGCTGGCCTTCGGCCTGATCATTCCGGTGATTCCGACATTGGTGCAGGAACTCGGCAACATCTCTGCCGAACAGTCCACCCTGTATATCGGCGCGCTCGGCGCGACTTATGCGATCATGAATTTCCTGTTTGGGCCGGTTCTGGGATCGCTGTCTGACAGGTATGGCCGTCGCCCCATTCTGCTCGCCTCAATCGCGACGCTGGGGCTGGACTTCCTGATCATGGGCTTTGCCAACTCTGTCTGGCTCCTGTTTCTCGGGCGGGCCCTGTCCGGAATTTCAGGCGCGACGTTCTCAACGGCCAACGCCTATATTGCCGACGTCACCGAACCGGCAGAACGCGGCAAGGCGTTCGGCATGACGGGCGCAGCATTCGGGTTCGGGTTCGTGTTCGGCCCGGTTCTGGGTGGTTTCCTCGGGGATTTCGACCCGCGCGCGCCCTTCTTCGCCGCCGCCGCGCTCGCCGGTCTCAACTTCATCTATGGCGCATTCGTGCTTCCGGAATCGCTCAACCAGGAAGACCGACGCAATTTTGACCTGAAACGCGCAAACCCGTTCGGCGCGGTGAAACACTTCTCCAAACTGCCCCACGTGTCCTGGTTCCTTGCCTGTGCAGGCATTTTCTTCCTGGCGCACACCGTCTTCCCATCCACATGGTCGGTCTATACCGAGATCCGTTACGAATGGACGCCGCGCGATATCGGTCTGTCGCTGGGCCTTGTGGGCGTCGGCGCGGCAATCGTTCAGGCTGGCCTCATGGGACAGGCGCTGAAACGCTTCGGCACGGTTCGCACCGCCCTGTATGGCATCCTTATCAATGCCGTATCGCTTTTCCTGTTCGCGATCGCGGGCGCCGGATGGATCGTCTATCTCATCATTCCGCTCAACGCGCTCGGCGGCGTGGCAAACCCCGCCCTCAATGCGCTCATGTCGACTGTCACCCCCAAGAATGCCCAGGGTGAATTGCAGGGGGCGTCCGCCAGCCTGAACTCGTTCGCGATGATCTTCGGCCCGATCCTGATGAGCGGCGCGCTGTTCTACTTCACCCGTCCGGAATCCAGCATTCACTTTGCAGGCGCGGCATTCCTGCTCGCCGCAATCCTGACGGCAGTCTCGCTCATTCCCTTTCAGCGGGGGGTCATCGCGAACCGGGGCGCCCTGCCCGACGATGACGGGACAACCGGCCCCTGACAGGGCCGGCGTCCGTTGGATTTCGCAGCGTGATCAGCCCTTCGGCTTCATGACCAGTCCGGCCAGCACGCCAACGATGCCACCACCCACGCCGCCTTCGAGCAGCGAGTTGATGATATTCATCAGGGATGCAGGATCAGCTGCCGCATCACCCAGCACCTGAATACCTGCCGCATCCAGTCCGAAATGCGCGCCAATGCCGCCAACAATGCCACCGATAAGTCCCCCGGTGCCACCGCCGCCGCCAAGGCGCGCAACCAACGGTCCAATGACTAGCCCGCCAATCGCGCTCAGAATGAGTGGTAAGATACTTTCCATAATACGCCCTCCCTTAAGGCATTTCGGGGGGCTCTTTCGGCCCCTCCATGGTTAAGGAAATCTGCTTTTGCCGGTCAGGTCCAGCAAATTCCCCCCAATGGGAGAGTTGCAACTTGGCGGGAGGACGGGCAGAGACCGATCCAATGACTGCTTCCCGGCCAGCCCTGTTTCTAGATCGAGATGGCGTGATCAACGTCGACAAGGGCTATGTCAGCCGCATCGAGGACTTCGAGTGGATTCCCGGCGCGGCGGAAACGATCGCAGCCTTTAATGCGCGCAATTGGTTTGTATTCGTCGTGACAAACCAGTCAGGCATCGCCCGGAACTATTATTCCGAAAGCGATATGCAAACGCTTCATGACTGGATGTTGGCGGAACTTTCGATGAAAGGCGCTAACATTGATAAGGTCTATTATTGCCCCTTCCACGAAGAGGGTGAGAACCCGCTTTATCGGAAAAAAAGTTTCGACCGAAAGCCAAATCCCGGGATGCTGCTGACGGCGATGGCTGAATTTCCCGTCAAACGTGAGCAAAGTTTCCTGATCGGTGACAAGGATACCGACATCGCCGCTGCGCGTGCAGCAGGCATTGCAGGATTCAAGTTCCGTAGCGGAAACCTGTCTGAGTTTGCAGAGTGGACTCTGGCAAGTTTCGAAGACGGAAACCGCGGCTGACCTGACGCGGAAACGCTTGGCTTCTTATCGAAACGTAAATGAGGTCTCGCGGAATGGCAGGATCTCGAAATGCCTCTGCAACATGTCTCCAACACCCTTTGATTGCTGGCCAGTACAAGGGCCGAAAAGGCCCGATCCCTTAGCCGCTGGCTACAAAGGAGGACGACCTCAATGCAGAAACACCTCATTACAACCGCCGCCATTGGCGCACTGCTGATGGCAACCGCATGTAACTCCAGCGGAACCAAACGGTATGCCAGTATCGGCACTCCCGGCGCATCCGGCGCGGCTGGCAAAGTGGGTCCCGCTGGCCCTCAGGGCGAACAAGGCCCGGCTGGCCCGCAGGGTGAACGCGGAGCGCCCGGCGCAGACGGACGCGATGGCATTGATGGCCGGGATGGCACTGATGGCGCCGACGGCATGAACGGCATGGACGGCCAGGATGGCAATTTCGGACTCGGCGAGGCTGGCATGATCGCCGTGGGCGGCCTGACAGGCGATAACGGCATCGGCGGCACAGGCCTGCTGGCCAATCTGGGCGACCCGTCCACATCCCCGCCTGTCATTGGCGAGCCTGCCGTTTCGCTTGGCGATACCCTGTCAGAAACGGGTGAGCAGCTCGCGGCAGGAGTTGGCGGTTCGGACGGCAATGCCGTCAGCGACATCATTGTCGCAGCGGCAGATACCGTCACCGCGACAGGCGACGCACTCAGCGGATTTGGCAATGGGGAACAACCCCTGGTGGATGGTGTGCTTGAAGCGCCGTCGCCAATCCTGACCGCAAGCGTCGGCGCGGCCGATGTTGTGGGCGGTGCCGACGGCTCAGAGTCCCTTATCGGGACGAGCATTCTGGCAGCCGACCAACAATCCGGAACGCTCGGCGAAATCGGCGTGGGAAGCAATGACACGCTCCTCAACGCAGACCTCGCACCAAACAGCGATGGCGGGCTCGATATTCCGGGCGTGGCCAGCGTGGATGTCATCGGAGGTGAAGGCGATCTCATTGATGGCGAAGCAACCCTGGCCTCGGTGAACCTGCTCGACCAGTCCGAATCGCTCGGCGGAGACGGCGAGGCTGGCCTCATTGGCCTCAGTGTCCTGTCTGAAGAGCAGGCATCCGGCACCCTTCTCGAAGCAGGCGTCGCGAGCGACGACACATTGCTGAACGTCGACCTGGCCCCTGAAAGTGAGAGTGGCCTGGAAATCCCCGGCGTCGCGACAGTTGATGTTGTTGGCGGCGTGGAGGACACGCTCGGCGGGACCGACTTGCTGGATCCCGACTCGTCCGGTGACCTGCTGGCAGACGCAGGCGAAGACCTGCAGGAAGGGCTGGAAGACCTGCTCTCCGGCGAAGGGAAAGCAGGCCTTCTGGACGGAGTCACCGGCAGCTCTGACGACGACAGCGAAGGCGGCCTTGGCGGGTTGCTTTCCGGACTGGGCGGCGGACGCTAAGCCCAGGCCAAGACATGAAACATCGCGCTCACATCGCAGTGCCGTTCGTGCTTTTGAGCGCGATGCTTCTGCCACTCCCAGCCGCGGGGCTTCAAAGCTCCGCGACTGATCCTGATCCCTCACTCGATCCGGGGTTTTCACCACCTGAGACCGAACCACCCAAACTCGAAGCGCCTCAAATACGCGGCCGGCTCGACGTCTCGACGCCAACTGAGAAGACGAAGGCAAACATTGAAGTCATTGACTTTGTCGGCTCCGACGTCCCGGAAAACGTCGCGCTCGCGGCCGAGGCATTTCTCGGTCAGCCTACGGACGAAGAAACTCTCAAAGCTCTCGCCGCCGCCATGTCGGAGGCGTACCAGAATTCTCCTGTCGCGCTCTTCTCTCTGGCGATTCCGTCGCAGGATTTTTCCAAGGGCGTGGTGCGGGTTCATGTCGCTGAAGGCTATGTAAAACAGGCGATCATCCGGAAGGATGGCGAGTTGACGGAAAGCCCGCTCATCGCAGGCTATGTGGCGCCCCTTGTCGGTCAGCAGCCTGCTTCGAGCACGGATTATGAGCGCGCCCTGTCACTCGTCCGGCGTGTGCCCGGCCTGAAGGTCAACCCCCGCCTTGGCACAACCAGAGAACAAGGCGCGACCAATCTCATCCTCGACATCGAACCCCGCAAGAACCGCTTCTATGCCGGCTTCGACAGTCGCGAATCCCGCCTGATCGATACCGGGCGCATCGCAGCGGGTGGAACCGTCTACGGCCTCCTCCGGGAAGGCGACAAGCTTTCCGGACAAGTCTCGGTCGCGAGCGATGGCGAACAGGCCCGGTCCGCGCAGCTGACCTATGCCACGACTGTCGGCCTGCGCGGAACATTGCTGGATGTCGCCGCTGTGTACCAAGAAACAAAACCCGACACGCTGCCCATTGAAGGCGAAGCGACGCGGCTGTCGGCGAGTCTGACCCACCCGATCCTCCTGGACTTCAAGCATGAAGTCTCGGCCAGCCTACGGATCGATCACACAATGAGTTCGAATGCAGCCTTCGGCTCGGTCATCGCCAATGACGAAGTCACAGCAGCCCGCCTTGGCCTGTCTGCGCGCAAGTCAGCAAAGACACGCCTGCTGACAGGCAGCGTGCTCTATTCCCGGGGGGTGGATATTGAAGGTGCCGAGACCTCGACGCCCGGTGCATCACTCGATTTCGGCAAGCTCGGCGGCACGGCCCGTCTGGTTCAGAAATTCGGCGACCGCACTTTCCTGCGCGCGTCCCTCACCGGACAGTGGACGAATGACACCCTGCCTGCGAATGAACGTTTTCTGATTGGCGGCACGAATTATGGTCGCGGCTTTCGCAACGGCCTGGTGGCGTTCGACACTGGCTATGCTGGCCTGATCGAGCCCGCCTATCGGCCGCTCAGCGATGGCGATTTCAAGAATAGCGAGATCTATGCCTTTGCAGATTATGGCGGCGGATCGTTGAACGCATCTGGCACCGAATTGCGCGATATCACGCTTGGATCAGCCGGCCTGGGTGTACGTCTGAAATGGAAAACCTATGCCTCGCTGGGGTTTGAAATGGCCCAGCCGTTCGAACAGCCCGTACCCGGCCTTGACGACGATCCGATCTACTCGCTGACCTGGTCTTTCAAGTATCAACCGGGAGAGAACTAGGTTTCATTCGGACGGGCTTCAGCCCCCTGCTCGCACGGGTTTTTCGATCACAATGCAGTTTCTGCGTTCCGCTTACGCTAAGGTAAGGCTGGCGTTGCGGAATTCTGCTGATTAGTGTGCGCCGCAACAACGACGCTTATCTTGGAGGAAAGCTCATGCGCGAAGCCGTTATTGTATCCTACGCCCGGACTGGCATGGCGAAAGCCAGCCGCGGATCCCTGAACAACACGCACGGCATCACGATGGCCGGCCATGCCATCAAGGGCGCAATTGACCGCGCCGGCATCGAAGCCGCTTCTGTGGAAGACGTGTTCCTCGGCTCTGCCCAGCCAGAAGGCGCAACCGGCCACAACGTGGCCCGCAACGCGGCGCTTTGGGCTGGCTGCCCGTCCTCCACGTCCGGCGCGACGATCAACCGGTTCTGTTCGTCCGGCCTGCAGGCCATCGCCAACGCAGCGCACACTGTCATCAATGAAGGCGCTCCGGTTGCCATCGGCGGCGGTGTTGAATCCCTCTCCCTCGTTTCCCGCAGCGGCCACATGAACGTGCACCGCTACACCGAAGACGAACTGATGAAGAAGTGGCCTGCGATCTGGATGACCATGATCGAGACCGCCGAGATCGTTGCGGACCGGTATGGCGTCAGCCGCGAATATCAGGACGAATATTCCGTTGAATCCCAGAAGCGCACCGCTGCCTTCCAGGAAAAAGGCTACATGGCCGAGGAAATCGTTCCGCTGAAGACCACGATGAAGCTGGTCAACCGCGAAACCGGCGAAGAGACTTTCCAGGAAGTCGTCTGTGACCGTGACGAATGCAACCGTCCCGGTACGACCTATGAAAGCCTTGCTGGCCTGAAGCCGGTCTTCTCTGGCGGCATGGTGGTCAAGGAAGGCAAATACGTTACCGCTGGTAACGCCTCCCAGCTGTCCGATGGCGCCGCCGCTGTGGTCGTCATGGAAGCCAAGGAAGCCGAACAGCGTGGCCTGAAGCCACTCGGCCGTTTCGTCGGCTTCAACGTCGCTGGCTGTGATCCGGATGAAATGGGCATCGGCCCGGTCTTCGCTGTTCCACGCCTGCTGGAGCGTCACGGCCTGAAAGTTGACGACATCGACCTGTGGGAACTGAACGAAGCCTTCGCATCGCAGTGCCTCTACAGCCGCGACCGTCTCGGCATCGACCCGGAGAAGTACAACGTCAATGGAGGCTCGATCTCCATCGGTCACCCATTCGGCATGACCGGCGCGCGCTGCACCGGCTCCCTTCTGATGGAAGGCCAGCGCCGCGGCGCGAAATATGGTGTTGTGACCATGTGTATCGGCGGCGGCATGGGCGCAGCCGGACTGTTCGAAATCTTCAGCTGATCCTTTTCAGTTTGAACGCAGCGAACGCCCCGAACTTCGGTTCGGGGCGTTTTCCTTTTGGGGACAAGACCTTATGTTGACACCCATCGACTTGCCCGAACTGGAGCCATCATGATCCGCCAATTCATCTCTGCCGCCAGCCTGATCGCGCTTGTTGCCTGCGGGCAAGGAGCAGACAAAGCCGATCACGGCGTCAGCACGGATCCGAACGCTGCAACGGGCTTCATCACCTCCAACACGGTCGCACCGGAAACCGCCACGGTTCGCGAAGGCGAAACCATCGCACGCGACGCGGACGGCAGGCCCTACAGCTATGCTCTCCTGGGAGAGCCCCTGCCCGCCCTGTCCGGCCAGATGGCGGACGGCACCGCATTTGATCCGGCCTCGCTGGACGGCACATGGAATGTGATTGACGTCTGGGGCATCTGGTGTGGCGACTGCATGGCCGATGCGCCCTATGTCGCTGCCTTGGTAACTGCGATCGAGCAGGATCCGGATCTCGGCTTCCTGTCAATTCACACGCCGGCCAACGCCAATCGCGCAACGCCGTCTGACATGTACGGAAAGTACGGTTCTGTCAGCGCCTATTTCGAGGACAAGGGATATTCCTATCCGACGCTGCTCGATGAAGATGCCAGCCTGCGCGACGCGCTCGCCATCAAATGGACGCCGTCCTACCTGCTGGTCGATCCGAATGGCGTGGTGCGTGGATTCCGAACGGACCTTTCCGTCGCAGAGGGGGAACCCGTGAAGGATTTCCTGAAGGATGTCGCCAGGGTGAAGGCCGAAACGAAGGAGGCCTCGCTTCCTGAAGCATCGCTCGCGACCATCGGTCCGGACGGCGCGGCATCCCTGTCCGGCGCAATTCCCTTCAATACAAATGCCATCCGCGCCGCCTTCCCCGGTTTTGAGGTCGTCCCGGACCAGATGCAGGCAGAAGGCCAGACCTATCCGGTCTTCAAAGTTGTCGCCGACAGCCAGGCCGAAGCCGCCTTTGTGCTGGAGCCTGACTGGTCACTTGGCCAGGTCCAGCGTGTCACGACCACGCACCCGGATGTTGCCGGTCCGGGCGGCGAACGCGTGGGCAGCTTCACGCTCGACCAGCTCACCGATGCACAGAGAGAAACCTGTCAGGACGGCGTGGATGAGGCCGAAGGGCTCCTGATCTGCACAAGCGGTGACACGGGCGCACGCTTTCAGTGGGGCTTCGCGACAAATGGCGACACGTCGCAACCCGTTCTTGCGCGCATGATGTTCCTGCCAGAGCTGCCCCAGACCGCCGATTAACTCAGCGGAAACTGTAACCTGCCGGATTTCGCGCCATTTCCATGATTTTGGCGCGTCTGGACGTTTGATCATTCGCCTAGCAGCTTGTAATTGATAGAAACGCAGGCGCGGGACAAACAGAAAGGCGGGTCTTGATGCTACACCCATCGACCAAACGGCTGATCGACAAGCTCGGCGACATGACGCGCCGGCAAAAAGTGGCGTGGCAGGAAGGCGAAGATGGGAACATCACCCACGACACCGAAGGATATCGGGTCACGCTGACAGCCGACCCCCACGCGGTGCTGCTGACAGATTCCCAGGGCCGCGAAATAGAGACCTGCAGCCCGGCCGAATTTGCTGATGAGATCGACGCAGAGGGCCGCCCCTATGCGCAATTCGTCGAAGAATTGTACCGCGAAGCCAAACGCCATGCGCGCGGCGCGGAAGAAGCCATCAGCGCCGTGCTGGCCGGACTGGACGCTGTGGAGGCCCCGGCTGAAGAGATGATCGATCCACCGGTCGACGAACCAGTCGAAATGGTCGAGGTGACCGAAGACAGTGTCGAAGACCCACTCGATGACAGTTCCCCGCTCGACGCGGAAGACTATGCCGAGATGGACAGCCAGTCCGAAGACATCACCTTCGCGGTCGCCAGCCTCGCTGACCAGGTCAATGGTGCCTCCATGGTTGCGCCTGCCGGGCCTGAAGAGGCGGCGCAGGAAGACGAGATCCTGACGGACGAGAACACAGCCGTGACGGCGACCGAAGTCGACAGTGAGACGACATCCGGCGACGAAATTGAACAAATGGCGACATATGACAACACCGTCGCGACAGACGGCGACGCCGACGCGACAGCGAGCGACGATGCGCAACACGATGCGATCAATGCGTTCAGCGTGACACCGGAAGACGAACCTGCTGCGCTGGAAGAGATCGAAGAGCCAACGCCGCTCAATGAGCCCGCCGGTGGCTACACACCCACAGGATTCACAACAACGACAACAGAAGACACGGCACCAGAGCCTGCCGAAGATTCTCCCGTTCCGGACATCGTGGAGGAGGCGGCACCTGTAGAAGCACAGGCCGACCACGCCTACGCGCCCGCCTTCTCTGAG